>NZ_CP071325.1:0-3515384 GCF_017329545.1 Photobacterium ganghwense | reverse complement strand
GCTCGACTCCACACTGAATAACTGAAAACACGAAAGGGATGCAATTTTATACCTGCTGGCTCAGGATCTCCAGCAAAGAGATCGCAGATCCAGTGAATAAGATCGGAGTTATTCACATAGATCGCACAGCAAATGGCAAGATCACCACAATTTTACCCCTCCTTACCCACAATTTCATGAACACGATCTGGATCCATGTCCTAACCTTAGGTTATTTGAAATAACTCTTAGTTATTTAAAAAAGCCGGATATAAGCAGATAGGATTATCAATAATCTGCCCTCTACCACTATCCCTGAGGAGTAAACAGGATGAAAAGCTGGGTTAAAACAACGTTTACGGCGGTTGCACTGACACTTGCGGCCAGCCAGACTGCCATGGCTGCCACTGACGTTAAAGTAGGCATGTCAGGCCGTTACTTTCCGTTCACCTTTGTAAAGCAGGATCAGCTGCAGGGATTTGAGGTGGATGTCTGGAACGAAATCGGCAAGCGTAACGATTACAAGGTTGAGTTTGTCACCGCTAACTTCTCCGGTTTGTTTGGTCTGCTGGAAACCGGTCGTATCGACACCATTTCCAACCAGATCACCATTACCGATGAGCGTAAAGCCAAGTACCTGTTTGCCGACCCTTATGTGATTGATGGTGCCCAGCTGGTGGTACGCAAGGGCAACGACAGCATCAAGAGCACTGACGACCTGGCCGGTAAGACCGTTGGCGTTAACCTGGGCTCAAACTACGAGCAGTTGCTGCGCAAACTGGATAAAGACGGTAAGATCAACATCAAGACCTACGACACCGGCATTGAGCACGATGTCGCCCTGGGTCGTACTGATGCATTTGTCATGGATCGTCTGTCTTCCGTTGAGCTGATCAAAAAAGCCAACCTGCCGCTGCAACTGGCCGGTCAGCCATTCGAGAAGATTGAGAACGCGTGGCCGTTCCTGAAAGGCGAAAAAGGTGAGAAGCTGCGTGATGAAGTTAACCAGGCACTGGCCGCCATGCGTGAAGACGGCACCCTGAAAAACATCTCCATTAAATGGTTTGATGCGGACATCACGGAATAACATTCCACCTCTACACGGCATTTCTTCATATACTTAAAGGCTCACCTCGGTGGGCCTTTGTCGCTTCAACTCTAACCACAAGAAGATAGACCACCCATGGGTTTCGATTTTAACTACATGCTGTCGCTGATGCCGATCCTGTTTAAGTATCTCGGCACCACGATGGGAATGGCACTCTGGGGCCTGCTGTTTGCCCTGATCCTCGCCCTGACGCTGGCGTTGCTGCGCATTTATCGGGTGCCGCTGCTGAATCAGCTCAGTCAGCTGTACATCAGTTTTTTCCGTGGCACCCCCCTGCTGGTACAACTGTTCCTGCTGTATTACGGCCTGCCTCAGGTCTTCCCGGTATTCGTTGGGATTGATGCCTTTACCGCCGCGGTGATTGGCCTGAGCCTGCACTTTGCCGCTTACATGGCCGAAAGTATCCGCGCCGCCATTATCGGTATCGACCGCAGCCAGCGGGAAGCCAGCCTGGCGATCGGCATGACCGAGCTACAGGCCATGCGCCGGATTATTCTGCCGCAGGCGACCCGTGTCGCGCTGCCATCGCTGATGAACTATTTCATCGATATGATTAAGTCGACTTCTCTGGCGTTCACGCTTGGGGTTGCCGAAATCATGGCCAAGGCTCAGATGGAAGCCTCCTCCAGCTTCAAGTTCTTTGAAGCCTTCCTGGCCGTTGCCCTGATTTACTGGGGGGTCGTCCTGATCCTGACCCGCATCCAGGACTGGGCAGAAGTGAAACTTAACAGAGCGTACACACGATGATTAGCATTCAGAACCTTGCCAAACGCTTCGGCGACAGCACGATTTTCTCCGGGCTCAACCTGACCATAGAGAAAGGGGAAATTGTGGTGGTGATCGGTCCGTCCGGTACCGGTAAATCGACCCTGCTGCGCTGCATCAACTTTCTGGAAACCGCCGACGAGGGCCGAGTGACCATTGACAGTCTCTCCGTCGCCGCGCAGCAGGCCAACAAGGCCGATGTACTGGCCCTGCGCCGCAAAACCGGCTTCGTGTTCCAGAACTACGCCCTGTTCGCCCACCTGACAGCACGCCAGAATATTGCCGAAGGACTGATCACGGTCAAAGGCTGGCACAAAGCCGAAGCTCACCAGCGCGCCCAGCAGATTCTGGATGACATAGGTCTGGGCGACAAAGGTGACCATTACCCGGCAGCCTTGTCCGGCGGTCAGCAACAGCGGGTCGGGATCGGCCGCGCGATGGCGCTAGAAGCAGAGTTGCTGCTGTTTGATGAGCCGACGTCCGCCCTGGATCCGGAATGGGTCGGGGAAGTCCTGAACCTGATGCAAAAACTGGCGACCCGGCACCAGACCATGCTGGTGGTTACCCATGAGATGCAGTTTGCCCGGGAAGTGGCTGATCGGGTGATCTTTATGGCGGACGGCGAGTTTGTCGAACAGGGCACGCCAACGCAGATCTTCACCAATCCGCAAGATCCACGCCTGAAAAAGTTCCTGAGTCAGGTTGGGATCCGCGAAGGATCCTTGCACTCATCGCCACAAGAAGTATAATTCAGCGCCCGCAGTTCTCTGCGGGAGTAATCATTGACTATTGAACGTTCAGTGATTACAATTCCGCCTCTTTGTTTGGAGGTCCGGCTGTCCACAGTCGACAACCACAATAAACTTAAAAACTGATCAGTTAATTTAAGGTAATAACCCATGAAACGCACTTTTCAACCTACAGTTCTAAAGCGCAAGCGTACTCACGGTTTCCGTGCTCGCATGGCTACTAAGAACGGTCGCGCTGTAATCAACGCGCGTCGCGCTAAAGGCCGTAAGCGTCTGTCTAAGTAATCGCTCTGATTATTTTGAGTAAGTACGCTTTCTCTCGGGAGTTACGTCTGTTAACTCCCGAACAATATAAAAAAGTCTTCCAGCAAGCCCATCGAGCTGGCTCTCCTCACTTAACTATTCTTGCCCGTCCCAATAACCTTGACCATCCGCGTCTAGGCCTGGCCGTTCCAAAGAAACAGATCAAAACTGCTGTTGGCAGAAACAAGTTTAAACGCGCTGTGCGTGAAAGCTTCCGCCTCAAGCAAGCCGATCTGCCGGCTAAAGATTTTGTGGTCATTGCCAAGAAAAGTGCCAGTGAGCTGAGCAACGAAGAACTTTTTAAGTTGCTAGATAAATTATGGCATCGCCTGTCTCGCCCTTCGCGTGGCTAGTCATTCGACTAGTCCGCTTTTACCAACTGGCAATCAGTCCTCTGATCGGGCCTCGTTGCCGCTTTACCCCTACTTGTTCCCAATATGCCATTGAATCTCTAAAAGCGCATGGAGCGATAAAAGGTTGTTGGTTCGCGGCGAAACGTCTATTAAGATGTCATCCTTTAACTCACGGGGGTTATGACCCCGTTCCGCCAACCAAGCATAACGACAGAGATAATTAACGATGGATTCCCAACGCAATATTCTGTTAATTGCCCTACTGTTCGTCTCGTTCCTGCTGTATCAGCAGTGGAACATGGACAACAACCCACAGCCGGAAAGCCAGGGTGTAGTGCAAAACGTGACTCAAAACGGTGATGTTCCGTCACACTCCGGTGATGGTCAACCACTGACTGACGACAGCACGTCAAATAACCTTATTACTATCAACACAGATGTACTGGCGCTGACTGTCGATACGCTTGGTGGCGATATTATTGAAGCCAAACTGCTGGCTTACGACAATGAACTGGGTTCTGAAGACCCGTTTGTTCTGCTGAAGTCCGAACAAGGCCATACCTACACTGCTCAATCAGGCCTGATTGGTGCTAACGGCATCGATACAGCCGCTGGCCGTGCTCAGCTGCAAGCGAGCGCTGACAGCTTCACTCTGGCTGACGGCCAGGACGAACTGCGTGTACCGCTGACGTTTGAAAAAGACGGCATCCAGTACGCGAAAGTCTTCGTTCTGAAGCGTGGCAGCTATGCGGTCGATGTGGCTTACACCATCAACAACCAATCAGACACTGCGGCAAGCGTTCAGATGTATGCTCAGCTGAAGCAGAACCTGATGGATGATGGCGGCAGCCTGACCATGCCGACTTACCGTGGCGGCGCGTTCTCGGCAGATAACGAAAAATACAAAAAATACAGCTTCGACGATATGCAGGACAAGAACCTGAACCTGACTATCGCCGAACAAGGCTGGGTGGCGATGATGCAGCACTACTTTGTGTCTGCCTGGATCCCACGCAGCGGCGAAGCCACCAACCTGTACACCCGTACCAGCAACGGCATGGGCTACATCGGTGTGCGTCTGCCACAGACAACGGTTGCACCGGGTAGTGAGCAGACCATGACCACGACCCTGTGGGTCGGTCCAAAACTGCAAGACCAGATGGAAGCCACCGCGGCCAACCTGAACCTGACCGTCGACTACGGCTGGCTGTGGTTCATCGCCAGTCCGCTGCACAGCCTGCTGTCATTCATCCAGAGCCTAGTGTCTAACTGGGGTGTGGCGATCATGCTGCTGACCTTCATCGTACGTGGTGCGATGTACCCGCTGACGAAGGCACAGTACACCTCCATGGCTAAAATGCGCATGCTGCAACCAAAACTGCAAGCGATGCGTGAGCGTTTCGGCGACGACCGTCAGCGCATGAGCCAGGAAATGATGGAACTGTACAAGAAAGAGAAAGTAAACCCGCTGGGCGGCTGTTTACCTATCCTTCTGCAGATGCCAATCTTCATCGCCCTGTACTGGGCCCTGATGGAGTCGGTTGAGCTGCGCCACGCGCCGTTCTTTGGCTGGATCCACGACTTGTCGGCACAGGACCCTTACTACGTCCTGCCAGTGCTGATGGGTGTGACTATGTTCATGATCCAGAAGATGAGCCCAACCACAGTGACTGACCCGATGCAGCAGAAGATCATGACCTTCATGCCGGTGATGTTCACCTTCTTCTTCCTGTGGTTCCCATCCGGTCTGGTTCTGTACTGGCTGGTATCGAACGTCGTGACACTGATCCAGCAGACGCTGATTTACCGCTCGCTGGAGAAGAAAGGCCTGCACAGTAAGTGATGCAGCCCTGAACTCTGAAGGCGGCCTCCGGGCCGCCTTTTTTATTTGCTTCCGAGCCGCTCAGTTGCCAGCGCTGGGCAATCGCGGCTAGTCTGTTTACAATTGCAGCGACTTTTACAAGCTAAGCCAACATTATGATTGAACACACAGATACCATTGTTGCCCAAGCGACCCCGCCGGGACGCGGCGGGGTGGGCATCATCCGCGTCTCAGGCCCGAAAGCCAGAGAAGTCGCCCTGGCTGTCGCCGGCCGTGAGCTTACGCCACGTTATGCCGAGTACCTGCCGTTTAAAGATCCGGAAGGCAATGCGCTGGACCAGGGTATCGCCTTGTTCTTCAAAGGCCCGAACTCTTTCACCGGCGAAGACGTGCTGGAACTGCAGGGCCACGGTGGCCCGGTGCTGATGGACATGCTAATCCGCCGTATTCTGCAGATTGACGGCATCCGTCCGGCCCGCCCGGGGGAATTCTCCGAACGTGCCTTCATGAACGACAAGCTCGATCTGGCTCAGGCCGAGGCGATTGCCGACCTGATTGATGCCAGCTCAGAAGAAGCAGCGAAAAGCGCGTTCCAGTCCCTGCAGGGCGCCTTCTCAACCCGCGTTAACGAGCTGGTGGAAGCGCTGATTTACCTGCGGATGTACGTGGAAGCCGCGATTGATTTCCCGGAAGAAGAAATCGACTTTCTGTCGGACGGCAAAGTCGCCGGCGATCTGCAGGGCATCATTGACCGCCTCAATGCCGTGCGCCGCGAGGCCAACCAGGGGGCCATCATGCGTGAAGGGATGAAGGTGGTAATCGCCGGTCGCCCGAACGCCGGTAAATCGAGCCTGATGAACGCCCTGTCCGGCAAAGACTCGGCCATTGTGACCGACATTGCCGGCACCACCCGGGACGTCCTGCGCGAGCACATCCATATTGATGGCATGCCGCTGCACATTATCGATACCGCCGGCCTGCGTGAAGCGTCCGACGAAGTCGAGCGCATCGGTATTGAACGGGCCTGGGAAGAAATCCGCCAGGCCGACCGCGTCCTGTTCATGGTCGACAGCACCACCACCGATGCCACCGATCCGGTTGATATCTGGCCGGACTTTGTTGAGCGTCTGCCGGAAGGCCTCGGCATGACAGTGATCCGCAACAAGGTCGAGCTGACCGGAGAAACTGCCGGGATTTGCCATGTGAACAACCCTACCCTAATCCGCCTGTCAGCCCGTACCGGCGAAGGGGTCGAGAGCCTGCGTGAGCACCTCAAAGAGTGCATGGGTTTCAGTGGCACGACCGAAGGTGGCTTTATGGCCCGCCGTCGCCACCTGGATGCCCTGGAGCGCGCTGCCGAGCACTTAGACATCGGTCAGACCCAGCTGGAAGGCTTTATGGCCGGAGAGATCCTGGCAGAAGAGCTGCGCCTGGCCCAGCAACACCTGAGCGAGATCACCGGAGAGTTCACCTCGGACGATCTGCTGGGCCGGATCTTCACTTCTTTCTGTATCGGTAAATAAGCTGTACAAGTGAGAGTGAGGGAGTCTGACCGCCCTCTCGCTCTGTACCATAAACGATTCAGCCTCCGGTCTGCACCGGGGGCTTTTTTCGCACCGTGCTCAGTATTACCGCTCCGTGCTACCGGACGCCCACTCCCGGGTCACCTGCCCGTCCCAGCAGACCATCCTTCCACGGTTATTCACCTCTCCTGTCGCCGCCCTTGCCGTCTCAGTACCCGGCTCTGCTTCATTTCCCCTATCCCCTGTCATGTCGACAACCAGCTTGCCCCAGGGCTCCCCCTCAAACTGCGGCTATCGTTGACAAACAGCAGATCCCAACCTCTCGATCCCTACCCCCAGTCCAGTACGATCTGCCTGAATGATCCATGGCACAGCCTGTGTATAATCCGGGATAGATCCTGACAAAGCCCTACAGATTGGCGCTTTTCTCTTTGGATAAACTCAGTACAATGCCTGTGCATACTTCTATTGTCTGTTCACAGAGAGAGCCCATGAGCCACATAACCCTTATTACCGGCAGTACCCTCGGCGGGGCCGAATACGTTGCCGACCACCTGGCCGATTTGCTGGAGCAGGACGGCCACCAGACCGAGATCGTCAATCAAGCCGATCTGGCCACACTGAGTACCGACCAAATTTGGCTGGTGATCTGCTCGACCCACGGTGCAGGTGACTATCCAGACAACTTTGTCCATTTTGCCGAACAACTGGCCAGCGACCAGCCAGATTTAAGTGCACTTCGCTATGGCATTATCGGTTTAGGCGACAGCAGCTACGACACTTTCTGTGCCGCCGCCAAAAACATTGATCAACAGCTGGCCACATTAGGTGCCAGTCGCCTTGGTGAGCGTCTGGAAATCGATGTTTCTCAGGATCCGGTACCGGAAGATCCGGCTGAGGAATGGCTGACAACGTGGAAAACCCACCTTAACGCTTAAAAAACACTCAATATTTACCCACGATTTATCGGATCTTGAAACTTTTTTCTGTGGATAACTATAGATCTAAACGGTGATCAAACGATAGTTATCCATTTAATAACTTCTGAGGCTCCCAGCCCCTGTTAATAACTTCCCATTTTGATCCCAGCTAATCCTTGTAGAGATCCATGCCACTCCACAACTAATGATCCTCCCTAACATCATGATCATTAGGATCATTTATCGGTTATCCACACGATCGGGTGATCTATATAATAGATCCAACAGAAGATCTCTTTAAAAAGATCTTATATATATCTAAGCGTTACCCATTTCATGGATTAAATGATCATCTGGAAAGATTCTCTCTTTTCGTGAAACAGGATAGAATGTTCCCCCTTTGCTCAACGTAACTCACTGGCGATTTTTTAATACCCGAGGTAGTTCCATGTTTTACCAGGACAATTTTGACGTCATCGTGGTAGGTGGTGGCCATGCCGGTACCGAAGCCGCTCTGGCTGCAGCCCGGATGGGTCAGAAAACCCTACTGCTGACACATAACATCGATACGCTGGGACAGATGTCTTGTAACCCGGCGATCGGCGGGATCGGGAAAGGACACCTGGTTAAAGAAGTTGATGCCCTTGGCGGTATCATGGCCCGGGCTATCGACAAAGGCGGGATCCAGTTCCGGACCCTGAACTCATCGAAAGGCCCTGCGGTTCGTGCTACCCGGGCACAGGCAGACCGTGCGCTGTACAAAGCGGCAGTCCGCGAAGCGCTGGAGAACCAGCCAAACCTGACCCTGTTCCAGCAACCGGTCGATGATTTGATCATTGAAAACGATCGTGTCGTCGGTGCGGTCACCCAGATGGGTCTGAAATTCCGTGCCAAAGCCGTGGTGCTGACGGTCGGGACTTTCCTGGGCGGTAAGATCCACATTGGCCTGGAAAACTACAGCGGCGGCCGTGCCGGGGATCCACCATCGATCACCCTGGCCTCGCGTCTGCGTGAAATGCCATTCCGGGTTGATCGTCTGAAAACCGGTACTCCGCCGCGTATTGACGCACGTACCGTAGATTTCAGCCAGCTGCAGGCGCAGCACGGTGATAATCCGACGCCAGTGTTTTCGTTCATGGGTAAAGCTTCGGATCACCCGCGCCAGATTCCGTGTTTCATCACCCACACCAATGAGAAAACCCATGACGTGATCCGTAATAACCTGGATCGCAGTCCGATGTACTCCGGGGTGATCGAAGGGATCGGGCCACGTTACTGTCCGTCGATCGAAGACAAGGTTATGCGCTTTGCCGACAAGGACAGCCACCAGATTTTCATTGAGCCGGAAGGTCTGACAACTCACGAGCTGTACCCGAACGGGATTTCCACCAGCCTGCCGTTTGATGTGCAGATGCAAATCGTGCGCTCTATGAAAGGCTTTGAAAATGCCGTGATCGTGCGTCCTGGCTACGCCATTGAGTATGATTTCTTTGACCCTCGCGATCTGAAGCAAACCTTCGAAACGAAGTTTATCGACGGCCTGTTCTTTGCGGGTCAGATTAACGGTACCACCGGTTACGAAGAAGCCGCGGCCCAGGGCCTGCTGGCGGGTATGAACGCTGCCCTGCAGGCGCAAGGGAAAGACGGTTGGAGCCCGCGTCGTGATCAGGCCTACATCGGCGTACTGATTGACGATCTGTCCACCATGGGCACCAAAGAGCCGTACCGTATGTTTACGTCTCGTGCCGAATACCGTCTGCTGTTGCGTGAAGACAATGCTGATCTGCGCCTGACGGAAATGGGCCGAGAGCTGGGACTGGTTGATGATGAGCGCTGGGCGCGATTTAACCAGAAACTGGACAACATCGAACAGGAACGTCAGCGTCTGCGCAGCATTTGGGTCACCCCGAGCTCTGCTCAGGTTGACGCCGTGAACGCGATCCTGAAATCGCCGATTGCGCGCGAAGCCAGTGGTGAAGATCTGCTGCGTCGCCCGGAAGTCAGCTACAACCAGCTGACCGAGATCGAGACGTTCGGTCCAGCTCATGATGACAGCCAGGCCAGCGAGCAGGTAGAAATCCAGGTGAAATACCAGGGTTACATCGAGCGCCAGAAAGACGAAGTGGAAAAATCCCTGCGTCACGAAAACACTAAATTGCCGCTGGATCTGGATTACAGCGTCGTGAAAGGCCTGTCAAACGAAGTCATTGCCAAGCTGAACGATGCCAAGCCGGAAACGGTCGGGATGGCTTCTCGTATTTCCGGTATTACCCCGGCGGCCATTTCGCTGTTGCTGGTCTACCTGAAAAAACAGGGCATGCTGAAAAAAGGCGAATAAGGAGCGCGCAATGAAAGAACGTCTGACGCAACTGATTGCGCAAACCGATTTGGTGGTGACAGAGCAGCAGCTTAACCAGCTGGTTGGTTTTGTCGCCATGTTGGATAAGTGGAACAAGGCATACAACCTGACCTCTGTCCGCGATCCCCATGAGATGTTAGTGAAACATATCATGGATAGTATTGTGGTGAGCCCTTACCTGAAGGGCAACCACCTGATTGATGTCGGTACCGGCCCTGGCCTGCCGGGGATCCCGCTGGCGATCATGAACCCGGACAAGACCTTTGTGCTGCTCGACAGCCTGGGCAAGCGCATTCGCTTTATCCGTCAGGCGCTGCACGAACTGGGGCTCACTAACGTGACCCCGGTGCAGAGCCGGGTTGAAGAATTCCAGCCGGAGCAAGGCTTTGATGTGGTACTGAGCCGCGCCTTTGCCTCGCTGACGGATATGGTGTCATGGTGCCGTCACCTGCCAAGTCAGGACGGCCACTTTCTGGCCCTGAAAGGCCAGTACAATGAGCAGGAAGTCACTGAACTGCCGTCATGGTGTTCTGTGACTGAAGTCAAATCTTTGCAAGTTCCTGAGTTGGAAGGCGAGCGCCATCTAGTAATCTTGGCTGCAAAGGAATAACGGATGAGGGTTTTCTGTGGGAAGAGTCATAGCAGTCGCCAACCAGAAAGGCGGCGTGGGTAAAACCACAACATGTGTCAACCTGGCTGCCTCGCTGGCAGCAACTCAGCGCAAGGTGCTGGTGATTGACCTGGATCCTCAGGGCAATGCCACGATGGCCAGCGGCGTCGATAAGTACCAGGTCGATGCAACAGCGTATGAACTGCTTGTCGAAGAAACCCCGTTCCAGGATGTTGTCATCCACGATACCACTGGCGGCTATCACCTGATTGCCGCCAATGGTGATGTTACTGCGGCGGAAATCAAACTGATGGAAGTGTTTGCCCGCGAAGTGCGGCTGCGTAACGCTTTAGAGGTAGTTCGTGATAACTATGATTTCATCTTTATTGATTGTCCTCCAGCCTTAAACCTTCTTACAATCAATGCCATGACCGCCGCTGATTCGGTGCTGGTCCCGATGCAGTGTGAGTACTTCGCTCTGGAAGGACTGACGGCATTGATGGATACCATCAGTAAACTGACTGCTGTCGTTAACAGCGAGCTGAAAATCGAAGGCCTGCTGCGCACGATGTACGATCCGCGCAACCGACTGGCCAGCGAAGTCTCGCAGCAGCTTAAAAAGCACTTTGGCGATAAAGTCTATCGTACCGTCATCCCGCGTAATGTCCGCCTTGCCGAGGCACCCAGCCATGGTCGCCCGGCAATGTACTACGACAAGTATTCGAGTGGGGCCAAAGCCTACCTGGCCCTGGCCGGAGAAATGATTCGCCGTGAAGAACTGGCGCACTCTGCCGGGACGGTCGAGGGATAAAGGTAAACCATGAATATGAATAAGCGGGGCCTGGGCAAGGGCCTTGATGCGTTGCTGGCGACCAGTGCGGTAGCGAGCGTTAAACAGCAACAAGCCGAGCAGGCACAAACCCTTTCTGCCGATGGCACCCTCAAAGAGCTGGCTTTGTCCCAGCTGACTCCCGGCCGTTATCAGCCACGCAAAGACATGTCCGATGAAGCCCTGGCCGAACTGGCCGAGTCTATCCGGGCGCAGGGCGTGATTCAGCCTATCGTGGTGCGTGAAACGGCACCTCAGCAGTATGAAATCATTGCCGGCGAACGTCGCTGGCGAGCGTCGCGTCAAGCTGGGCTTCAGAAAGTCCCTTGTATTATTAAGGCTATTGATGACAAAGCGACCATTGCGGTGGCTTTGATCGAAAATATCCAGCGTGAAGACTTAAATGCCATTGAAGAAGCCCAGGCGCTGGAAAGGCTGCAGAGTGAGTTTTCACTTACTCACCAGCAAATCGCAGAGGCGGTGGGTAAGTCACGCGCTGCGGTCTCTAACCTGCTGCGCCTGAATCAGCTGGAAGCACCGGTGAAGCGATTGGTGGAGCAAAAACAGTTGGAAATGGGCCATGCCCGGGCGCTGTTGGCTCTGTCATCGGCGAAGCAACTTGAAGCAGCCCAAATGGTGGTTGCAAAATCGTTAACGGTTCGTGAGACGGAACGTTTGGTCAAACAGATGCAAAATCCTGCCCCTGAAGCACAGACTTCCCCCGTCAACCCCCAGGTTGAACTGGCAGAAAATCGCCTGAGTGAGCACTTCGGCACCCAGGTGGCGATTAACCAGCGGAAAAACGGTAAAGGAAGCATCGTTATCAGTTTTGATCAAACCGACAAATTGAAGCAAATCCTTGCAATGTTTGGTCAGGAAATGTGACACAAAACGTGGAACTTATGTTGCAAAAATTACAATGACGTGATCAGGTTATTGTGTTGTAAAATCTAACACTTTTTTTTGCTGCGATTAGATTGCATTCAAACTGACGAACCGTATAATTTTCGCAGTTTTCCCAGCACGACGTATGTGCAGTGGAACGGACTCGAGGAACGAATACATGGTATCGGCGCTGGTTAGACCGGGACGCCAGCTGGCGAAGCGGTTGCTCTTGCTACAATCTGGCGTCGTTTTAACAACGGCAATAATGGCAGCGTTTGCTGTCAATGTTGACTGGGGAATCTCTGCATTAATCGGCGGTGGCATCTTCGTGATAGCTAACGCTGTCTTTGCGACCTGTGCGTTTTTGTTTAGTGGTGCCCGCAAGGCACGGCTGATCATGGCGTCATTCTTCGGTGGTGAAGTGCTTAAAATTCTCATCACAGTCATCCTATTTGCCATTGTTTACCTGTATGTCGAGGTGGAACTTGTTCCCCTCAAACTGACCTATTTGCTGGCTCTCGGTATTAATATCTTTGGGCCGGTTTTATTCATTAACAACAACAAATAGGATGAGTTATGGCTGCGCCAGGTGAAGCGCTAACGCCGTCAGGTTACATTGCTCACCACCTGACAAATTTGTCAGTGGGTGAAGGTTTCTGGACGGTTCATATAGACAGCCTGTTTTTCTCTGCCCTAACCGGATTATTCTTCCTTTGGGTATTCCGCAAGGCAGCGAAAACGGCGACATCAGGAGTCCCTGGAAAACTACAGTGTTTTGTAGAAATCATGGTGGAATTCGTTGACAACAGCGTCAAAGAAACCTTCCATGGTCGCAACCCACTGATAGCTCCTTTGGCTCTGACCATTTTCTGCTGGATCTTGTTGATGAACATCATGGACTTAGTGCCAATTGATTTTCTTCCGTATCCTGCAGAGCACTGGTTAGGTATTCCTTACCTTAAGGTTGTACCGAGTGCTGATGTCAACATCACCATGGCAATGGCATTAGGCGTGTTCGCTTTGATGATCTACTACAGCATCAAAGTGAAAGGCGTTGGTGGCTTTGTCAAAGAACTGGCACTTCACCCGTTCAATCATCCGGTCATGATTCCGTTCAACCTGCTTCTTGAAGTGGTGTCGCTGCTGGCGAAACCAATTTCACTAGGTATGCGTCTGTTCGGTAACATGTTTGCCGGTGAGGTGGTGTTTATCCTTATCGCGGCACTACTGCCGTGGTGGGCACAATGGCTAGGTTCGCTACCGTGGGCAATTTTCCACATCCTGGTCATTACGATTCAAGCATTCGTATTTATGATGTTGACGATTGTGTACCTGTCTCAGGCACATGAAGACAATCATTAATCGATAATTTGTAAGATTTTCAATTCTTTACTGGCACTTTGCCGACAACTATAAACTGGAGATAGTGATGGAAACTTTACTAAGCTTTTCTGCAATTGCCGTGGGCATCATTGTAGGTCTTGCTGCACTGGGTACAGCGATCGGCTTCGCCCTTCTGGGTGGTAAATTCCTTGAAGGTGCTGCGCGTCAACCTGAAATGGCACCAATGCTACAAGTTAAGATGTTCATCATTGCGGGTCTGCTTGATGCGGTTCCAATGATCGGTATCGTAATCGCTCTGCTATTCACATTCGCAAACCCATTCGTTGGCCAGCTGGCAGGCTAATAACCGAATACGAACGGACCCATAGCAACCCTTTTTAAGGAGATGCCGTTGTGAATATGAATGCAACTTTGCTGGGTCAGGCGATCGCGTTTTTCCTGTTTGTGGTGTTCTGCATGAAATATGTATGGCCACCAATCATGGAAGCGATTGAAGAACGTCAGAAGAAAATTGCTGACGGTTTGGCAGCGGCTGATCGCGCTGCCAAAGACCTGAACCTGGCGCAGGCGAATGCTTCCGACCAACTGAAAGAAGCAAAGCGCACTGCGACTGAGATCGTTGAGCAAGCTAACAAACGCAAAGCTCAGATCATCGAAGATGCTAAGGCGGAAGCCCTGGCTGAGCGCGATAAAATTCTGGCTCAAGGTCGTGCAGAAATTGACGCCGAACGTAGCCGCGCTCGCGATGAACTAAGAAAACAAGTTGCAACTCTGGCTGTGATTGGTGCTGAGAAAATCATTGAGCGTTCTATCGATAAAGACGCTCACGCTGATCTTCTTAACAAAGTCACTGCAGAACTGTAATTAAAGGGGCAAGCACATGTCGGATATGACTACTATCGCACGCCCCTACGCTAAAGCAGCTTTTGATCTTGCAGTTGAAAAAGGTGAGCTGGCCGCCTGGGCGGAAATGCTCACCTTTGCTGCCGAAGTAGCGCGTAACGAAACGATTCAGGAAATTCTGAGTAGTGGTTATGCAGCTGAAAAACTGACAGAAGTATTCCTGTCAGTGTGCGGCGAGCAACTCAACGAAAACGGCCAGAACCTGATTAAGGTGATGGCTGAGAACGGACGCCTGAAAGCCCTTCCTGCTGTATGTGAAGAGTTCATGCTGCTCAAGAGTGAGCATGAGAAAACTATCGAAGCCGCCGTAATTTCTGCGGTTGAGCTGAATGATAGTCAACTTGAAGCAATTAGCGAGAAACTGGCTAAGCGTCTGGATCGTAAGGTCAAGCTGACTTGCAGTGTAGACGAGACCCTGATTGCCGGGGTTGTGATTAGAGCTGGAGACTTGGTCATCGATAACTCAGTACGCGGCAAACTAAGCCGTCTGAGCGATACTTTGCAGTCTTGATTTGGGGAATTGGAGCATGCAACTTAATTCCACGGAAATTAGCGAACTGATCAAGCAGCGTATTGAAAACTTCAACGTTGTTAGTGAAGCGCGTAACGAAGGTACTATCGTATCAGTAAGCGATGGTATTATTCGTATCCATGGCCTTGCAGATGTAATGCAAGGTGAAATGATTGAACTTCCAGGTGGCCGTTTTGCACTGGCACTTAACCTTGAGCGTGACTCGGTTGGTGCGGTTGTAATGGGTCCATACGCTGACCTGCAGGAAGGTATGAAAGTTAAGGGTACTGGTCGTATCCTTGAAGTACCTGTAGGTAAAGCACTTCTTGGCCGCGTAGTGAACACACTGGGTGAGCCAATCGATGGTAAAGGTCCAATCCAGGCAGAGACTACGTCTCCTGTTGAAGTGATTGCACCGGGCGTAATCGACCGTAAATCTGTTGACCAGCCAGTTCAGACTGGTTACAAGGCAGTTGACTCGATGATCCCAATCGGCCGTGGCCAGCGTGAGCTGATCATCGGTGACCGTCAGACTGGTAAAACAGCCCTGGCGATCGATGCCATCATCAACCAGAAAGATTCTGGTATCTACTCTATCTACGTCGCAATCGGCCAGAAAGCGTCTACTATCGCTAACGTAGTACGTAAACTGGAAGAGCACGGTGCGCTGGAAAACACTATCGTTGTTGTTGCATCTGCTTCTGAAGCAGCTGCCCTGCAGTACCTGGCACCTTACTCAGGCTGTGCGATGGGTGAATACTTCCGTGACCGCGGTGAAGATGCTCTGATCGTATACGATGACCTGTCTAAGCAGGCTGTTGCTTACCGTCAGATCTCTCTGCTACTGCGTCGTCCACCAGGTCGTGAAGCATTCCCAGGTGACGTTTTCTACCTCCACTCTCGCCTACTAGAGCGTGCAGCACGTGTTAACGAGCACTACGTAGAAAAATTCACTAACGGTGAAGTGACTGGCCGTACCGGTTCTCTGACCGCACTGCCTATCATCGAAACTCAGGCTGGTGACGTATCGGCATTCGTACCGACCAACGTTATCTCCATCACCGATGGTCAGATCTTCCTGCAAACCGAACTGTTCAACGCCGGTATCCGTCCAGCTGTTGACCCAGGTATTTCGGTATCTCGTGTAGGTGGTTCTGCGCAGACCAAGATCATCAAGAAACTGTCTGGTGGTATCCGTACTGCCCTGGCACAGTACCGTGAACTGGCAGCGTTTGCTCAGTTCTCGTCTGACCTTGATGACGCAACGAAGAAGCAGCTGAACCACGGTCAGAAAGTAACCGAGCTGATGAAGCAGAAGCAGTATGCACCAATGTCTGTATTTGAGCAGGCGCTGGTAATCTTTGCTGCGGAAAAAGGTTATCTGAATGATGTTGAGCTGGACAAGCTTGCTGACTTCGAAGACGCGTTGCTTTCTTATGCCAAAGGTCACTTTGCTGAGCTGGTAGCTCAGATTGATGAGACGGGTGCTTGGAACGATGAAATCGAAGCCCAGTTCGTGAAACTGGTTGAAGGTTTCAAAGCGACCCAGACTTGGTAATTGGTTGGTGATCGCTTGCGATCACCCACTAACGGAGAGTAACGATGGCCGGCGCAAAAGAGATTCGTAACAAGATCGGTAGTGTTAAAAACACTCAGAAGATCACAAAAGCGATGGAAATGGTAGCCGCGTCCAAAATGCGTAAAACGCAGGACGCAATGGAATCATCACGCCCATACGCACAAACTATGCGCAAAGTGATCGGTCATATCGCACTTGGTAGCCTTGAGTATAAGCATCCTTATCTCGAAGAGCGTGAAGCCAAGCGCGTTGGTTACATCATTGTTTCTACTGACCGTGGCCTGTGTGGCGGCCTGAACATTAACCTGTTCAAGCAAGCCATGACAGACATGAAGAAGTGGTCAGATCAAGGTGCTGAAATTGACCTGGGCCTGATTGGCTCTAAGGCAACAGCATTTTTTAACAGCTACGGCGGTAAAGTTGTGGCTCAGGTTTCCGGCCTGGGTGACAAGCCATCAGTCGATGAACTGATCGGTACTGTTGGTGTGATGCTGAAGAAATATGATGAAGGCCAGTTGGATCGTCTGTACCTGGTTTACAACAAGTTTGTGAACACCATGGTTCAGCAACCAGTGACTGATCAATTGCTGCCTTTGCCTAAGTCGAAAGACGAAGACATGCAGCGCAACCATGCTTGGGACTACATTTATGAGCCTGAGCCAAAACCTCTGCTGGATACCCTGCTGGTTCGTTATGTCGAATCTCAGGTTTACCAAGGGGTTGTTGAGAACCTGGCAAGTGAACAGGCTGCTCGAATGGTCGCGATGAAAGCAGCAACCGATAACGCAGGCAACTTGATTGATGATCTGCAGCTTGTGTACAACAAGGCCCGTCAGGCTGCGATTACACAAGAGCTGTCAGAAATCGTTTCTGGTGCGGCTGCTGTTTAAGGCAAAGATTAAACAAGTTTAGAGGATTAACGATGGCTACAGGTAAGATCGTACAGATCATCGGTGCGGTAGTCGACGTAGAGTTTCCACAGGACTCAGTACCACAGGTATATGATGCCCTGCACGTAGATGCTAAAGAAAACGGTACGCTAGTACTGGAAGTTCAGCAGCAGCTAGGCGGTGGTATCGTGCGTGGTATCGCAATGGGTAGTTCTGACGGCCTGCGTCGTGGTCTGTCTGTTGAAAATACAGGTCGACCAATTGAGGTTCCAGTTGGTAATGCAACGCTAGGACGTATCATGAACGTTCTGGGTCAGCCAATTGATGAATGCGGTGAGATCGGCGAAGAAGAGCGTTACTCAATTCACCGTGAAGCACCAAGCTACGAAGAGCAGTCAAACGCTACTGAACTTCTGGAAACAGGCGTTAAGGTTATCGACCTGATTTGTCCATTCGCTAAGGGTGGTAAAATCGGCCTGTTCGGTGGTGCGGGTGTAGGTAAGACCGTTAACATGATGGAGCTTATCAACAACATCGCCCTGCAGCACTCCGGTCTGTCAGTATTCGCGGGTGTTGGTGAGCGTACTCGTGAAGGTAACGACTTCTACTTCGAAATGCAGGAAGCTGGCGTTGTTAACATTGAGAACCCAGCTGAATCAAAAGTAGCAATGGTTTACGGTCAGATGAACGAGCCACCAGGTAACCGTCTGCGTGTTGCTCTGACTGGCCTGACTATGGCTGAGAAATTCCGTGATGAAGGCCGTGACGTACTGCTGTTCATCGATAACATCTACCGTTACACCCTTGCGGGTACAGAAGTATCGGCTCTGCTGGGTCGTATGCCTTCTGCGGTAGGTTACCAGCCAACGCTGGCGGAAGAAATGGGTGTGCTTCAGGAGCGTATTACCTCTACGAAGACTGGTTCTATCACATCGGTACAGGCCGTTTACGTACCTGCGGATGACTTGACTGACCCATCTCCAGCCACAACGTTCGCGCACCTTGATGCGACAGTTGTACTGTCTCGTCAAATCGCGTCTCTGGGTCTGTACCCAGCGATCGACCCACTGGATTCTACATCTCGTATGCTGGATCCACTGGTTGTTGGCCAAGAGCACTATGACATTGCCCGTGGTGTACAGAGCACCCTGCAGCGTTATAAAGAACTAAAAGACATCATCGCTATCCTGGGTATGGATGAGCTGTCAGAAGATGACAAGCAAACTGTATCCCGTGCACGTAAGATTGAGCGTTTCCTGACTCAGCCTTACCACGTAGCGGAAGTCTTTACTGGCGACCCTGGTATCTACGTATCGCTGAAAGATACACTGCGTAGCTTCAAAGGTCTTCTGGCAGGTGAATACGACGATATCCCAGAGCAGGCATTCATGTACTGCGGCGCGATTGAAGACGTATTGGAAAACGCTAAGAAGCTTTAAGCTAAGTAGGAGGCGATATGGCAGCGATAACCTTCCATCTGGACGTTGTAAGCGCCGAGAAACGTTTGTTCTCTGGCCGTGCTGAAAACATTCAGGTGACCGGTAGCGAAGGTGAACTGGGTATCCACGCAGGTCACACCCCGCTGCTGACCGCTATTACGCCGGGTATGGTCCGTATCACTAAGCAGCATGGCGGCGAAGAGGTAATTTACCTGTCCGGCGGTATGTTGGAAGTTCAGCCTGGCGCAGTAACTGTGCTGGCTGACACCGCGATTCGTGGTGAAGATTTGGACCGAGCGAAAGCGGAAGAGGCGAAGCGCCAGGCTGAGGAGCGTATCCACAATCAGCATGGCGACATCGACTTTGCGCAGGCGGCCAGTGATCTGGCGAAGGCGATTGCTCAGCTCCGTGTTATCGAGCTGACCAAGAAAGCCCGCTAACCAGGCAGATAAGAAAAAAGCGACCTTTGGGTCGCTTTTTTTATATCCGCGGTTTGGGACTGTCAGCTGTGGGTTAATACTCAGAAAAAATTATCTATTTTCCTTAACCCGTCAGTACTGAGTCGATACAATGCAAAAAGTCACATTGAAAATTATGCATCGAGAGGAATAACGCATCATGAGCTTCAGCGCTGTGATCCTGGCGGCGGGCAAAGGAACCCGCATGTACTCCAATTTGCCGAAAGTACTGCATACCTTGGCAGGTAAGCCAATGGTTAAGCATGTTATTGATACCTGTACCGGCATTGGGGCCAACAACATTCATTTGGTTTACGGCCATGGTGGCGAGCAGATGCAGGCTGCACTGGTGGAAGAGCAAGTGAACTGGGTGCTGCAAGCGGAGCAGCTGGGGACTGGTCATGCGGTTAACCAGGCATGCCCGGATCTGGCGGACAATGAGAAAGTCCTGATTCTGTATGGTGATGTGCCGCTGATCAGCAGCGAGACGCTGGAAAACCTGCTGGATGCCCAGCCGGATGGTGGCATTGCGCTACTGACGGTCATGTTGGACGATCCGACGGGCTACGGCCGGATTATTCGCCGCAATGGCCCGGTGGTTGCTATCGTGGAGCAGAAAGATGCCAGCGAAGAGCAGAAGCTGATCAAAGAAATCAACACCGGGGTGATGGTGGCCAATGGCGGCGATCTGAAACGTTGGCTGTCGGCGCTGAAAAATGACAACGCGCAGGGTGAGTATTACCTGACCGACATCATTGAGATTGCCCACGACGAAGGCCGAGCCGTGGAAGCGGTTCACCCGGTGAAAGCCATTGAAGTGGAAGGCGTCAACAACCGTATCCAACTGGCCCGTCTGGAGCGTGCTTACCAGGCGATGCAGGCCGAGCGTCTGCTGGAACAAGGTGTGATGCTGCGTGATCCGGCGCGTTTCGATCTGCGCGGTGAGCTGCAGTGCGGTACGGATGTTGAAATTGATGTGAATGTCATCATTGAAGGCAGTGTGTCACTGGGAAACAATGTCATTATTGGTGCCGGTTCGGTGCTGAAAGACTGTGAAATTGATGATAACAGTATCATTCGGCCGTACAGTGTGATTGAAGGCGCGACGGTCGGCGAAGACTGTACGGTCGGCCCGTTCACCCGTCTGCGCCCTGGTGCGGAGCTGGTGGGTGATTCTCACGTCGGCAACTTCGTGGAAATGAAGAAAGCCCGCCTGGGTAAAGGTTCGAAAGCTAACCACCTGACATATCTGGGTGATGCCGATATCGGCGATCGCGTGAATATCGGTGCCGGTACCATTACCTGTAACTATGATGGTGCGAACAAGTTCAAGACCGAAATCGGCGATGACGTGTTTGTTGGCTCCGACACGCAGTTGATTGCGCCAGTGAAAATTGCCAAAGGTGCCACGATTGGTGCCGGTGCGACCATCAACCGAGATGTTGGTGAAGGCGAGTTAGTGATCACCCGTGCTCCGGCCCGTACCATCAAAGGTTGGAAACGTCCGGTTAAACAAAAGTAATTCCCGCAGAAGGCAGCTTTAGGCTGCCTTCTTTTTATCTCAGCTTCCCTGCCCTACTTTTGCCCTATTCCCGTAACCTCCCCAGCCTATTGTGATGGCTGTGAGCAGCCCTCGTTTTTCTGAAATCACGCCGGCAGCCTTCTTTTTCATAAAAAATTAATTGCACAGTGTTGATCAAAAAAGTTTTGCTCTGCTAAAATTTCTTTCAGTTCGAAACTTATAGCTATCAGTTCGTAATTCCATGTCCAAACGAAATACCCAGCAACGGCGCCATGCGATTGTCCAGATGGTCAATGAGCAAGGTGAAGTCAGTGTCGATACCCTGGCAAAACAGTTTGCCACTTCCGAAGTTACCGTGCGTAAAGATCTGGCTGCACTAGAAAAAAACGGCCAGCTACTGCGCCGCTATGGTGGGGCGATTGCCATGCCAAGTGAAATGGTGGCCGAAACGGAAGAAGATGAAGTTTCGATTCGAAAGATGGCGATTGCCAGAGCCGCCGCCGAACGCATCCGGGATCATAACCGCATCATTATCGACAGCGGCAGTACCACGGCATGCCTGATCGGTTTGCTGGGGGAAAAACATGGTCTGGTGGTCATGACCAACTCGCTCAATGTGGCCAACGCCCTGAACGAGCTGGAGAACGAGCCAACCCTGCTGATGACCGGGGGCACCTGGGATCCGCATTCGGAAGCGTTTCAAGGGCAGGTGGCAGAATCGGTACTACGCTCATATGACTTCGATCAGCTGTTTATCGGCGCGGACGGGATCGATACGGCGCGTGGAACGACGACATTTAACGAACTGATTGGCCTGAGCCGCGTCATGGCGGAAGTCGCCCGCGAGGTGGTGGTCATGGTGGAATCGAGCAAGGTGGGGCGCAAAATCCCTAACCTAGAGCTGCCCTGGCAGCATATCAGTACCCTGATCACCGATGACGGCCTGGACATGGTCGCCAAACAACAGATTGAACAGCAAGGCGTGCAAGTGATCTGCGCGTCGGCAAATTAATTTAGGAGCAAATTAACTATGTGTGGGATTGTTGGTGCAGTAGCACAACGTGATGTAGCAGAAATTCTGGTGGAAGGCCTGCGTCGCCTGGAATACCGTGGCTATGACTCTGCTGGTGTGGCGATTGTTGACGGTCAGGGTAACCTGGAGCGTATTCGTCGCCTGGGTAAAGTGCAGGAGCTGGCGGATGCGGTGGCGAGCGCAGCACCAACCGGCGGTACCGGTATTGCGCACACGCGTTGGGCTACGCACGGTGAACCTTCTGAAATCAATGCGCACCCACACATGTCAGGCGACCACATTGCTCTGGTTCACAACGGCATTATCGAGAATCACGAAGAGCTGCGTGCGATTCTGACCGAGCGTGGTTATGAGTTCTTATCGCAGACCGATACCGAAGTGATTGCTCACTTGGTGGAGTGGGAACTGCGTTCTTCGGAAACACTGCTTGAAGCGGTGCAGAAGACTGTGGCTCAGCTGGAAGGTGCCTACGGTACGGTGGTGATGGACCGTCGTGACCCTGAGCGCGTAGTGGTGGCGCGTTCTGGCAGCCCACTGGTGATTGGTCTGGGTGTGGGAGAGAACTTCCTGGCATCGGATCAGCTGGCCCTGCTGAACGTGACCCGTCGATTTATCTTCCTGGAAGAAGGCGATGTGGCTGAAATTACCCGCCGTGAAGTGAATATCTTTGACACTGACGGTCAGCCGGTGGCCCGTGAAATCCACGAGTCTAACCTGCAGCACGACGCCGCAGACAAAGGCCAGTACCGTCACTACATGCAAAAAGAGATCTATGAGCAGCCAAGCGCACTGATCAACACCATGGAAGGCCGTATCAGCAGTGATGCCGTGATCGTTGAGAGCATTGGTAACGGCGCGAAAGAAATCCTGGAAAAAGTGGAACATATCCAGATCGTGGCCTGTGGTACCTCTTACAATGCAGGTATGGTCGCCCGTTACTGGTTTGAAGCCATGACCGGTGTCAGCTGTGACGTTGAGATCGCTTCTGAGTTCCGCTACCGTCCGTTCGTCACGCGTCCGAACAGCTTGCTGATCACCCTGTCGCAGTCTGGCGAAACCGCCGATACACTGGCAGCGCTGCGCCTGGCCAAAGAGAAAGGCTACATGTCGGCGATGACAATCTGTAACGTGGCTGGCTCGTCGCTGGTACGTGAATCGGATTTGGCCTTCATGACCCGCGCCGGTACTGAGATTGGCGTGGCATCGACCAAAGCCTTCACCACGCAGCTGGTGGCTCTGCTGATGCTGGTGACCGCACTGGGTAAAGAGAAAGGCCTGATCGACTCGGCGAAAGAGAAGCAGATTGTTGATGCCCTGCATGCCCTGCCGACGCAAATTGAGAAAGCGCTGGCTTTCGACAAGCCGATTGAGCAGCTGGCCGAAGATTTTGCCGATAAGCACCACGCTCTGTTCCTGGGCCGTGGCGAGTACTACCCAATCGCGATGGAAGCGTCACTGAAGCTGAAAGAGATTTCGTACATTCATGCTGAAGCCTATGCTGCTGGTGAACTGAAGCACGGCCCGCTGGCGCTGATTGATGCTGATATGCCGGTAATCGTGGTGGCACCTACTAACGATCTGCTGGAGAAGCTGAAATCCAACATCGAAGAAGTGCGCGCCCGTGGCGGTCTGCTGTATGTGTTCGCAGACAGCGAAGCGGGTTTTGAAGAAACCGACGGCATGAAGATCATCACGATGCCACGTGTTGACGAGATCATTGCCCCGATTTTCTACACCATTCCGATGCAGCTGCTGTCTTACCACGTTGCGTTGATTAAAGGGACGGACGTAGACCAGCCACGTAACCTGGCGAAAGCGGTGACTGTGGAATAAGCTCGATGAAAAGAGTGTTTCAAGATTGAGAAAAGGCATCCGACAAGGATGCCTTTTTTATTTTGCCGGTGTCCAGAGGTCTACTATCTAGACTGGAGTGCAGGATTTTTTGCGAAATAGAAAATACAGGCAGGTTGGTTACTTATTGCGAATCAAAATACAACCTCAAAGATAAAGTTGAGTTTTATGTTGTTGTTAATCTTTGATTTTTAGCCGTGTTGGCAAGTTGGCTTATGTTGTGCAACTCCGTAATGAAAGCTAGGCAATGTTCATTGAAGTCGGATTGGAGGTGAGACATGACTGATTCCAAAGCCAAAATCGCAGCCCGTATTAAAGAGGCCCGGGAATGGAAAGGGCTGACACAGGTCCATATGGCCCAGCAACTCAAAGTAGCACGCCAGACCTATCTTGATTTAGAGACCGGGAAGACGGAGCCTAAGGTCAGGGTGCTATCGGAAATCTCAGAAATTACTGAGCGACCGCTAACCTGGTTTGTCTACGGGGACGAAGGGATCGAAATCCTGGAAAGTGAATATAAGGACGAAATTGATCGCCTGCTTCAGTATTTCAGCCGATTACCCCACTCTGCCCGGAATGTAATTCTGCAACAGAGTATCAACCTGGCAGGTTTTATGGCGGAATACACTAAAGCATTGACGCAAAGAGATAAGTAGTGGCAGTTAACTGCGTTTATCTCATTTGTTGTGTCTGAGTTGGACGGCATCTATAAAGGATGAGTGTCTCGTTTTAGTGACACCTGTTGCCCAATATCACACTTTTACTTTTCCAGCGTCGTGCAGGGAGGAACGACAGACAATAATTGACCGTTTTGACAATAGGCAGATCCGTTTGGCGCTGGGCCAGACGGTAAACTGCTGAGATGCCGTATGGAAATTGAGGGGACGGTTTGAATGGTTACTGCTAAACCGCAGATAGCAAAACGGATTAAGGAAGCCAGAGAGTGGAAAGGCTTGTCGCAGGTAGCGATGGCCAAGCGACTGGGCATTGCCCGCCAAACTTACTTAGATTTGGAAACCGGCAAAACGGAGCCCCGCATTACCGTGTTGCTCAGTATCGCCGCGTTGACGGAGCGGCCGGTCAGCTGGTTCATGGTTGAAGAGAGTACGCATACTACCGAGCGGTGTCAGCCGGATATGCAGCCATTGTTGTCACTGTATCGCCAACTGCCGGAACCCCTGCGTTCACAATTGCTGACCAGCCATATTGGTCAACTGAAGGCCTGCCTTGATTACCTGCATCACCACCAGCCCGATGAGGCTGCCTGCGAATAGCAGGCCGTGAGCGAGTTGCCCTCGCCGCCGGCCCGTTACATCCTGGCCCAGACCTGGGCCGCGATGGTTTATGTTGATGATCTCACTGTGCCAGGAAGAATTGGTACGCCTGGTTACCGGTTTCGTCCTTCCAGCTGTAACCCAGCTCGCGCAAGTGGCTGGTGAACGACAGTAAATCGGCGTCATCCATTTCAAAGCCGCACAGCACTCTGCCATAGTCAGCCCCGTGGTTACGGTAATTGAACAGACTGATATTCCAGCGGGTGCCCAGCGTCGTCAGGAACTTCAGCAACGCACCTGGGTATTCCGGGAACTCGAAGCTGTAGAGACGCTCCTTGAGCGGCTTGGACGGACGTCCGCCAATCATGTAACGGACATGGACTTTCGCCATCTCATCGTCGGATAAATCCACTACCGGATAACCGCCTTTGCGCAAGTCCGCAATGATGTTGTCGAGTTCTTCCTGCCCCTGTAACAGGCGCACCCCGACAAACACATTTGCCAGGCTGTCATCGTTATAACGGTAGTTAAACTCGGTCACCGCACGGCCGCCCAGTAGATGGCAGAAATCGAGAAAAGCCCCTGGTCGTTCCGGAATGGTCACGGCCAGCAATCCTTCCCGTTTTTCGCCCAGCTCGCAGCGTTCGGAGACGTAACGCAGGCCGTGGAAATTGAGGTTGGCACCGGACAGGATAGCTGCCAGCTGCTTGTTTCGGAGCTGGTGCTTATCGACATATTTTTTCAGTCCGGCCAGCGAGAGCGCGCCGGAAGGCTCGGCAATCGCACGGGTATCCTCGAAAATATCTTTGACGGCAGAGCAGATTTCATCGCTGCTGACCGTGATCACGCCATCCAGATACTGCTGGCACAGACGGAACGTTTCCTCGCCAATGCGCTTGACCGCCACCCCGTCTGCAAACATGCCGACCTGATCCAGCGTAACTGGCTCACCGGCATCGAGCGCTGCTTTCAGGCAGGCCGAATCTTCAGCTTCGACCCCAATGACTTTGATTTGCGGCATCAGCTGCTTGATCAGAACCGCGACCCCGGCTGCCAGACCGCCGCCGCCGACTGGTACGAAAATGTAATCCAGGTGGCCGTTCTGTTGCACCAGCTCGACCCCGATGGTGCCCTGTCCGGCAATGACCGCCGGGTGGTCAAACGGCGGAATAAAGGTGTAGCCGTGCTGACCCGCCAGCATCTCGGCGTGGGCTTTGGCTTCGTCAAAGTTGCTGCCGTGCAGCACGACTTGACCGCCAAAGCTGCGCACTGCGTCGACCTTGATATCCGGCGTGGTACGCGGCATGACAATCGTGGCCTGAACCCCGAGGTGTTTGCCCGACATGGCCAGCCCTTGGGCGTGGTTGCCGGCTGAGGCCGCAATGACCCCGGCGCGGCGCTGGGGCTCGGTGAGCTGGGCCATCATGTTGTAGGCACCGCGCAGCTTGAAAGAGTGGACCGGCTGGCGGTCCTCTCGTTTGAGCTGAATCTGGTTGCCGAGTCGGGTCGCCAGACGAGGCATGGCCTGCAGCGGCGTGACCTGTGCAACTTCATACACCGGAGCCCGAAGGATGTCGCGAAGGTAATCCGCGCCGTTGGGTAAAGTGACCTCTCTGGCCTGAGTGGCTTCGCTCATCATTCGTTATCCTTCCAGTTTCGATTTATCGCGGACTGCGCCTTTGTCGGCGCTGGTGGCCAGGTTAGCGTAGGCACGCAGGGCGAAGGACACTTCACGCTGGCGATCCAGCGGTTTCCAGCCGCGCTGATCCGCCGTCGCACGACGTGTCGCCAGGGTGGCATCGTCCACCAACAGGTCGATCGAACGGTTCGGGATATCAATCGCAATGGTATCGCCGTCTTCGATCAGGCCGATGGTGCCGCCGTTGGCCGCTTCCGGTGAGACGTGGCCAATTGACAGGCCGCTGGTGCCGCCGGAGAAACGGCCGTCCGTGATCAGAGCACAGGCTTTGCCCAGTCCCATCGACTTCAGGTAGGTGGTCGGGTACAGCATTTCCTGCATGCCCGGTCCGCCTTTCGGCCCTTCATAGCGGATCACTACCACATCACCGGCTTTGACTTTACCGCCCAGAATGCCTTCCACGGCGGTTTCCTGGCTCTCGAACACAACAGCTGGCCCGGTAAAGGTCAGGATGCTGGCATCGACCCCGGCGGTTTTCACGATACAGCCATCCAGTGCCATGTTGCCGGACAGTACCGCCAGTCCGCCATCCTGGCTGAACGCATGCTCGTGGTTGCGGATACAGCCGTTTTCGCGGTCATCGTCCAGGGTGTCCCAGCGGCATTCTTGTGAGAAGGCCTGGGTGGTACGGATGCCGGCCGGCCCGGCACGGTAGAAGGCTTTGACGTCTTCAGACTCGGTCTGCATGACGTCAAAATGCTTGAAGGATTCAGCGAACGTTTCGCCCAGTACGTTGTAGCAATGGCTGTGCAGCAGACCGGCACGGTCCAGCTCGGCAAGAATGCCGTACACGCCACCGGCACGGTGGACATCTTCCATGTGGTACTGCTGAGTGGACGGCGCGACTTTACACAGGTGTGGGACCTGGCGGGACATCCGGTCGATGTCAGTCATGGTGAAGTCCACTTCGCCTTCCTGCGCGGCTGCCAGCAGATGGAGCACGGTATTGGTTGAGCCGCCCATGGCGATATCAAGGGCCATGGCGTTCTCGAAGGCCTGCTTGCTGGCGATGTTGCGCGGCAGCACGCTGTCATCATCCTGCTCGTAGTAGCGTTTGGTCAGAGTGACAATTCGCTGACCGGCGCTGAGAAACAGTTGTTTGCGGTCGGCATGGGTCGCCAGCAGTGAGCCATTCCCCGGCTGGCTCAGGCCCAGCGCTTCGGTCAAACAGTTCATGGAGTTGGCGGTAAACATGCCAGAGCAGGATCCGCAGGTGGGACAGGCGGAACGCTCGATCTGCTCGCTTTGTTCATCAGAAACCGTTGGATCGGCTCCCTGGATCATCGCATCGACCAGATCCAGCTTGAGGATCTGATCCGACAGTTTGGTTTTACCGGCTTCCATCGGGCCGCCGGAAACGAAAATCACCGGAATATTGAGGCGCATAGAGGCCATCAGCATTCCCGGGGTGATTTTGTCACAGTTGGAGATACACACCATGGCGTCGGCACAGTGGGCATTGACCATGTATTCCACGGAATCGGCAATCAGCTCACGGGACGGCAGCGAATACAACATCCCGCCGTGGCCCATGGCAATCCCGTCATCAATCGCAATTGTGTTGAATTCTTTGGCGATACCGCCCGCAGCTTCAATTTCCCGGGCGACCAGTTGGCCGAGGTCCTTGAGGTGAACGTGGCCGGGAACAAATTGGGTGAATGAGTTCACCACGGCAATAATCGGTTTACCGAAATCTTCGTCTTTGACACCGGTGGCACGCCACAGGGCGCGGGCACCGGCCATATTACGGCCGTGAGTGGTGGTGGCGGAGCGGTACTTGGGCATAACAACAATCCTTTTGCAGTTGGGTCTGGCCAGCAGCGGTGAGCGAGGCTGCTGGCCGGGTCTATCAGTTACTTGTCAGTCGGGTAGATGTAATCCAGCCAGCCCCATTTGTCTTCCGTGGTGCCGTTGAACAGGCCGAAATATGCCTCCTGAACGGCTTTGGTGATCGGACCGCGTTTACCGGCGCCGACGGTAATTTGATCCACGCTGCGGACCGGTACGATTTCTGCCGCCGTACCGGTCATGAAGATTTCATCTGCCAGGTACAGGGCTTCGCGGGCAATGTTCTCTTCACGCACTTCGTAACCCATTTCTTTGGCCAGGACCATGATGGAGTCACGGGTAATGCCCGGCAGGATGGCGCTGGTGGTCGGCGGGGTCGACAGAATGCCGTTGCGTACCACAAACAGGTTCTCACCGGCACCTTCCGACAGGTAGCCGTCCACGCTCAGGGCGATCCCTTCGGCATAGCCGTGGCGACGGGCTTCACCGCCAACCAGCAGAGACGACAGGTAGTTACCACCGGCCTTGGCAGCGGTCGGGATGGTGTTCGGTGCGGCGCGGTGCCAGCTTGAGATCATTGCATCCACGCCATTTTCCAGCGCTTCTTCACCCAGGTAAGACCCCCACGGGAAAGCCGCGACCATGACATCCATCTCTGTGCCAACCGGTGGGCAGACACCCAGGCCTACATTACCGACATACGCCAGCGGGCGAATGTAGGCAGAATCCAGGCGGTTAACGCGCAATGTTTCCCGGCACACTTCCATCAGTTCGTCAGTGCTGTACGGAATCGGGAAACGGTAAATCTTGGCCGAGTTTTTCAGCCTGTCCATGTGCTCTTTATGACGGAACACCGCGGGACCGTTCGGGGTGTTGTAGCAGCGGATCCCCTCGAAGACTGACGTGCCGTAATGCATTGCGTGGGTCAGGACGTGTACTTTGGCGTCGCCCCAAGGGATCATTTCACCGTTGAACCAGATAAATTCCGCTGTATTGGCCATGTTTGTTCCTTCCTTAAAAACTAATCTCGGTTATCAATGAGCGTGGTTTCAACGCTCAGGACGTCCCACAGTTTTTCAATTTGATTGATGAGGGTTGAAATGGGACGGTCACTGTCCACAAGAATTGCGATAGTGGCGATCTTGCTTTCATGGTTTTGCGTCGCATTCACTTGCTTAATAATGAAACCACGGTGGCGGATAACGCGTAAAATCCGCTCTAGTAATACTGGCTTATCATCCGCTTTGATGTCGAGTAAATATCGGTCCATTAAGTATTCTCCAGCATATCCTGGTTGGCGGCACCGGGTGGAACCAGTGGCCAGACGTTGTCTTCTTCGGCGATCACCACATGCAGCAGGTAAGCGGTGTCACTGGCCAGCATGGTTTGCAGGGCCGGTTCAACGTCTTCTTTGCGGGTGATGGTTTTGCCCGGAATCCCGAAGGCACTGGCCAGCGTGACAAAATCCGGGTTGTCGTCGAGCAGGGTTTCACTGTGGCGGCCATCAAAGAACAGCGACTGCCACTGGCGTACCATTCCCAGTCGCTGGTTATCAATCAGCACCATTTTGACAGGGATCTGGCGGCGTTTCAGGGTGCCCAGTTCCTGCACATTCATCATGAAAGAGCCGTCCCCGGAGATCAGGATTGATTCATCCTCCGGGCGGGCCACTTTCGCGCCCATTGCTGCCGGCAGGCCGAAGCCCATGGTGCCCAGACCCGCAGAAGTGATGTAGTTCTCAGGTTCTCGTGGCTGAATGTGCTGCGCGGCCCACATCTGGTGCTGGCCGACATCGGTCGACACCATGGCGCTGTCCGGCATCATATCGGAGAGCTGTTTCAGCATTTTCGGGGCGTAGATACGTTCGCCCGGGTGGTCGTAACGCCACTTGAAACGGGTACGCAGGGTATCGCAGTGGGTGACCCATTCACTGATATCCTGCGCCAGTTCCAACTGCGGCAGCACCTGGTTGATGTCCCCGCGCAGCGGGGCATGGGCATGGCGCAGTTTGTTGATTTCGGCGGCATCAATGTCTATATGGATCACTTTGGCATGCGGCGCGAAGGTTTCCAGCTTGCCGGTCACCCGGTCATCAAAGCGGGCTCCAACGGCGATGAGCAGATCACATTCCTGCACGACCAGATTGGCTGCTTTGGTGCCGTGCATCCCCAGCATGCCAAGATAATGCGGGTGATGGCGCTCGATGGTGCCCAGCCCTTTCAGGGTGCTGACCGCCGGCATTGGGTTCATGGCCAGGAAGGCGCGTACCGTGTGGGTGGCGTGGGCCAGTTGCACCCCGCCGCCGACATACAACACCGGGCGTTGGCTGTCAGCCAAAAGCTGCTGGGCTGCGGCCAGTGCCTCGGTAGTCACTTCCGGGAGAGCAGGAGGAGTGAACAGCGGCAAGGTCGTGACCGGTGCCTCGGCCAGCTGCACGTCTTTTGCGATATCTACCAGTACCGGGCCGGGACGGCCGGTGCGGGCAACTTCAAACGCTTCCGCCAGGGTCGGGGCCAGTTCATGGATATCGGTCACCAGGTAGCTGTGTTTGGTACAGGCTAGCGACATTCCGATCACATCCATCTCCTGGAAGGCATCCGTACCGATGTGAGAGCTGGCAACCTGGCCGGTGATCGCCACCAGCGGGACAGAATCGAGGAAGGCATCAGCCAGACCAGTGACCAGGTTCGTCGCCCCCGGGCCGGATGTGGCCATGCAGACCGCGACGCTTTGTGTAGCTCTTGCCATCCCGATGGCGGCCATGGCGGCTCCCTGTTCATGACGGCAGAGGATGTGTTCCACTTCACTGCCGTAGAGGGCATCGTAAATCGGCATGATTGCGCCGCCCGGATAGCCAAAAATTGTTGTGATCCCCTGCTGTTGCAGCGCTTGTACGACTAACTCTGCTCCTGTCATCGCTGCTCTCCCTTGTTGTCCCTGTTGGCGATGCGCTGAATTATTCAGCGAATTCTTGGTTATTGTTCACAAAAAAGCCCCCGGAGCTGGTTGGCTGCGGGGGCTGTTTGCGTGTTTGCATGTGATTGCTAATTTACGCCTGCTCGTCCCCCTCGCGATGAAATAATCACCACGATGACGTTAATAATGAGAAGGAGAACATTGGCGTTAAATTGCATTGACTGTCTGTCCGGTTTTTTATGTTTCTATGTTGTGTTTACTAAGTGGTAACACAGACATCGCTCGCATGACAAGCAAAAACTTTCGCTTTTTTGTACAGCGAGTAGACAAAAAAAGGTTACTTAAGCCACATAGTCTATGAATTTCATTAACTTATCTGATTAAAGTATCAACAGAATGGTGATTCATGAACCTTGCTATTGTCCATAGTCGAGCGTGTGTGGGAGTGGAAGCGCCGCCGGTGACGGTGGAAGTCCATATCAGTAACGGAATGCCGGCACTGGCACTGGTGGGGTTGCCGGAAACCAGTGTGAAAGAGGCCAAGGATCGGGTCCGCAGTGCGATTGTCAACGCCGGGTTTGAGTTCCCGTCCCGGCGGATCACGGTCAATCTGGCACCGGCGGATTTACCCAAGGAAGGCGGACGGTTTGACCTGCCGATTGCGTTGGGGATACTCGCCGCTTCCGGCCAAATCCCTGATACATCACTGCAAAATACCGAGTTTTTGGGGGAGTTAGCCCTGTCGGGGGAGCTGCGTCCGGTCAAGGGAGCGTTGCCTGCGGCGCTCGCGGCCAAGCAGGCCGGACGGTGCCTGGTCGTCCCGGATCAGAACGGCAATCAGGTGGCGCTGGTGGGGGAGGCTCTCCACAAATCGGCCCCGTCCTTGCTGGCGGTATGTGGCCATTTGTGCGGACAGGCTAGCCTCTCGCTCAGCTGTTCGGCCCCGCATGAAGACCCGCCACCGAGTGGCGTGTCCCGCGACATGCAGGACATCATTGGTCAGCAGCAAGGGAAACGGGCGCTGGAAATTGCCGCGGCCGGCGGGCACAACCTGCTCTTTTTGGGGCCGCCCGGAACCGGAAAAACCATGCTTGCGTCACGATTGTGCGATCTGTTGCCCGACATGACGGTCGCGGAAGCCATGGAAACAGCGGCCGTGGCGTCGCTGACTCAACAGAGCATTCACGAAGGCAACTGGCGGCGTCGGCCTTTCAGGACACCGCACCATTCCAGCTCGATGGCGGCGCTGGTGGGCGGGGGCTCGGTGCCCCGGCCGGGGGAAATTTCCCTGGCGCATAACGGGATCCTGTTTTTGGATGAAATGCCGGAATTTGAACGTAAAGTGCTGGATTCTTTACGTGAACCGCTGGAATCCGGCGAGATTGTGATCTCCCGAGCCACCAGCAAAATGACGTTTCCGGCTCGCTTTCAGCTGATTGGGGCATTAAATCCCAGCCCGACCGGCTACTACGAAGGCAGTCAGGCACGCACCAACCCGCAGGCGATCTTGCGCTATCTGGGGCGGCTGTCTGGCCCGTTGCTGGATCGTTTCGATATGTCGATTGAGATCCCGGCCCTGCCGCGCGGCACACTGGCGGATGGGGGCGATCGGGGGGAGCCGAGTGTGGTGATCCGCCAACGGGTGGCGCAGGCGCGGGATATCATGCAAGGGCGTGCCGGACGGGTGAATGCCCTGCTTTCGACTCGGGAGCTGGACAAGTATTGCGCGCTGGATAAGCCGGATGCGGAGTTTCTGGAAACCGCCTTGCACCAGCTTGGTTTATCGATTCGGGCCTATCACCGTATTATCAAGGTGGCGCGCACCATTGCTGATTTAGCCGGGTGTGAGCGGATCAGCCGAGCTCATCTGGCGGAAGCGCTCGGTTACCGGGCGATGGATCGGTTATTGAAACAGTTGTCAGCTCAAATGGTTTAAAAGGAGCTGCAACGCAACAGGTATCAGCCGCAGAAACAAAAACAGGGCCTGAGGCCCTGTTTTCCGTGGTGTGCGGAGCACTTATTTGGTCAGCAGGAAGTTGACCAGTTCGAAGTACTCATCGGCAGAGCGGATATTGCTGGTTTGCACCAGGTACTTGTTATTGACCACGACGGCTGGCACGCCGGTCAGACCGCTGTCTTTAAACGCTTTATTGAAGCGGTTTACCATGGAGTTGACGGCAAAGCTGTTGAATGCACCGTCAAAGTCTTCCGCTTTTACGCCTTCGTCGATGAAGATCTGGCGCAGTTCTTCGTCATTGCGTGGCGGTTTGTTCATGTCGTGAATGCGGGCAAACAGCACCGGAATCATCTTGTCTTCCACACCCAGAACCACTGACGTGGCATAGGCTTTACTCATAGATGTGCCCATCGCGCCGCCCATGAAAGAAACATGATTTTTCTGCAGCTTGGCATTGTCCGGCAGGGCTTTTTTCAGCTGCTGGATCATCGGCTCGAAGTTATGGCAGTGTGGGCAGTAGAACGAGAAAAACTCGGTGACGACCGGGGTGCTGGATTTTGGCAGGTCGAGCACTTTGTAGTAGTCGCCTTCGGTAAATTTTGCCGCCTGAACGGATAGTGATAGCAGTGCGATGCTGGCGAAAGCCAGAATTTTCTTTAACATGTTTCTTGTAACTCCCTGAAATAATAACTGAACTTACAGGCGGTGTTGCCCGGTTTGTTGGTTTATGGTGATTACCATTGCGGCATCAGCTGCAATGGCGGTTCATTGAGTGCTGCCAGCTGCTCCTTGAACGCCAGTACTTGCCCTTCCCAGTATTTTGCATCCGCAAACCACGGGAAAGCCTGCGGAAACGCCGGGTCTTCCCACCGTTTTGCCAGCCAAGCCATGTAGTGCACCATTCTAAGACCGCGCAAAGGCTCAATCAGTTTCAATTGGTTAACATCAAAATCGGCAAATTCGCCATAGGCTTCCAGCAGGGTATCTAACTGTACCAGTTTATCCTGGCGTTCGCCGTTCAGCAGCATCCATAAATCCTGAATGGCCGGGCCGTTACGGGCGTCGTCTAGATCCACAAACAGTGGCCCGTCCCGCCACAAAATGTTGCCGGGATGGCAATCGCCGTGCAGGCGGATACTTTGCCAGCTGTTGTCCCAGTGTTGTTCGATTTCGCGAATCAGGAAGTCCAGATCATTGAAGAACGCAGCTTTCAGGTGATCCGGAATAAAGTCGGCCTGCTCGAGCTGGCGACGCGGCTGATACAGGTATTCCTCCAGTCCCAGCGTCGGGCGGTGGGCAAAGGCCTGTTTCTGGCCGACGCTGTGCACCCGGCCCATAAAGCGGCCGACCCACTCCAGCTGATCGAGATTATCCACTTCAAACTGGCGCCCGCCCAGGCTGGGAAACAGCGCGAAACGGTGTCCCTGGTAATGATGCAGGGTGCTGCCGTTATGGACCAGAGGCGCGGCGACCGGAATATCCTGCTCGGCCAGTTCGAGGGTGAACTGATGCTCTTCCAGAATCTGGGCATCGCTCCAGCGCTGGGGACGGTAAAACTTGGTGACGTAACGCGCGCCATCTTCAGCCGTAAACTGGTAGACCCGGTTTTCATAGCTGTTAAGGGCAAGCAGGCCGGATTCGGCCCGAATCCCGGTGCTGTCGAGGGCATCGAGCAGCAGGTCCGGGCTGAGATCGGCAAAACTAAAACCTTGTGGGGTGGTCATGGATAATTTCCGCAAGCTACAGATGGCACAAGTATACCACCATAATAAGACAGGGCCGGAAAAGGCCCTGTCTGTGTTGCTGTGGCGCGGACGAATCCAGGCGTGGGGGTTAGCGAAGATCGCCGATAAAGCGGCTTTCTGTGCTGATGCTGGTGCCGTCTTCACGGGTTAGCGTGAATGTAATATCGGCAATGCTGCTCTCCATCACATACGGGTCAACCCCCAGGCTGATCGGTAGAGAGTAAACCTCACCGGCCGACACGGTGACCTTGCTCGGGCCATACCATTTGATATCTTCCAGGCCGCTGGCGGTCAGGGTGAAAACGGCCGGCTGTTGCGTCTTGTTCAGAATCTTCAGGGTGTAGGTGTTCTCGACCAACCCTTCCGAGTTTTCCCGGAACAACTGGTTGCGGTCACGCAGTACGTCCAGCCCCATGGGCTGAATCGACGCCAGTAAGTAGAAGAACAGGCCCACCATGGCAACCATCACGACCCCGTAGCCGAGCAGCTTCGGCCGCATCACATGGGTCTTCTTGCCTTCCAGCTTGTGCTCGGTGGTGTAGCTGATCAGACGTTTTTCATATCCCATCCGCTCCATGGTTTCGTCACAGGCATCGATACAGGCACCGCAGTTGATGCATTCGTACTGCAGGCCGTCCCGGATGTCGATCCCGGTCGGGCAGACCTGAACACACAGGTTACAGTCGATACAGTCTCCCAGTCCGAGCTCTTTCGGATCTTTCTTGCGTGAGCGCGGGCCGCGGGTTTCACCGCGTGCCACATCGTAGCCGACAATGTAGGTGTCTTTATCGAACATCGCTGACTGGAAGCGGGCGTACGGGCACATATGGATGCAGACGATGGAGCGCATCCAACCGGCATTGGCATAGGTACAGCCAGCAAAAAACAGCACCCAAAAGCCAGCCCAGAAGCTGGTGTTGAACGTGAAAAAGTCGATAAACAACGCTTTGACCGGCAGGAAGTAACCGACAAAGGTCAGCCCGGTGACCAGCGCAACCGCCAGCCAGGCGATATGCTTGAGTACCTTGCGTCCCATCAGTTTGGCAGTGGGCGCGATGCTATCTTGCTTGCGTCGTTTGTTGGCCGGCCCTTCCAGCTTTTCCTCAAACCAGATATAGATGAAGGTCCATACGGTTTGCGGGCAGAAATAACCGCACCAGACCCGGCCGAGGAAGGTGGTGACAAAAAACAGGGCAAAGGCCGCGATCATAAACAGGGTCGCCAGCAGGGTCAGATCCTGCGGCCACAGGGTGGTGCCGAAGAAATTAAACTGCTGTTGCCCGATATCGAGCAGGATGGCCTGGCGATCACCGTACGGGATCCACGGCAGGCCCAAAAACAGCAGCATCAGCAGCCAGCCCATACGTTGGCGCAGTTGCTGGTAAATCCCTTTTACGGCCCGGACGTAAATCCGGTTGTTCGGATTGAAGCGATCCGCCTCCCCTTTATGCGTTTTGGGGTTGAACGTGGGCGGGGTGATATCCTTGATCTTGATTTTCTCTTGGCTCATGACATTACTTTCCTTGGGTAGCCCCCTATGGGTAACTATAGTCAGGGGTTGACGGCCGGTACATTGCCGAGCCGATTGTGTCATTCGTAACAGAATGTTATCGAGCGATTATATCTCAGCCGCTGGAGCGATAACTCTAGCAAGGTCATAGTTTGAGCAACAGATACAGAATGGGTGCTAAAGGACTATAACAGAAGGAAAATTAATAAAAGGGAAAGGACAAAAGGCACCGCCCAGTGCCGGCGGTGAGTGGGCACTGGCGGATAAGATTGTGTGATTACTTAATGATGCCACGGGCGCGAAGAATGGCGGTTTTAAAATCTTCCTCGCAGTCTTTGGCGATGCCCGGGATCATCGCCTGCTTGTCCGCATTGCGCATTTTCAGGTGGTAAATCAGCACATCGTCGGTCAGGTCTTCCAGCTTGCCCTGGTACTTGGCTTCTTCCGCCAGCTTAAGCAGAAACTCAACCAGGTTAAGGTCTGGGTCTTTCTGCCATTCCGGATGAAGCAGCTCGATCAGCTCGTTGACGCGATGGGTTTTCATAACAGGCTCCGCAAATAAAGGCTGGGGTAATGTCGTACTTTTTATAAGGGTAAAAAGTATACCATTCTCCGGCGTGATACCAACCGGTGGGACAGAAAAAAGCACAGGCAGCCTAAGCTGCCTGTCGGACCGGTTATGCCGCTTGCTCAGCGCTGGCTGGCATCGGGTTGACGACCGGGGAAGCGGTCGGTACGGCAGTCAGCGTTGTCTGCGGTTGTTTTGGTTTTACCGTTGGAGCGTGAAAGGTACTGCGCAGACGGGAAGGACTGCGTGGAGTGCTGTACCTGACAAAGGAGGTTGGGCGCATGGTTTACCTACAAGTCAGGCTCATCCGTGGCCAGGGTTTATGGTGTATTTCCGCTTGCTCATGCTGGCTGGGCCGTTCCTCAGCGGAAATAAATAAGACATTGTTTTTTTCGCCGCGAGAATAGCAGTTACCTATGCGCAAGTCGAGTATTAATCCGGCATATTGATTAAGGTTTTTCCGTTTTGTCCGGCCGGGATTTTGCACCCGAACTGTTAGCAAGCTCGCCATCTGAGAAGATAAGCCGTTGCACCGGCGCGGCTTTGTGGTCTAATGCGGCTGACTGGCAATAAACGCCTGCTAAAGATTGACAGGCAGGTCAATAACAAGAGCCTCTGGAGGAAGTAAATGGATCACGATCTGCAACGTCAGGTCACCAGCCGTAACCTGTCATATAAACTGGCTGAAGCGATCGGACAGAAGATTCTGCGCGGCGAACCGGCTCCTGGTGAGATCTTGCCCGGCGAAGTTGAGCTGGGAGAAATGTATGGTGTCAGCCGGACTGCCATTCGCGAAGCGATCAAAATGCTGGCGGCCAAAGGGATGGTTCTGCCCCGCCCGCGTATCGGTACCCGGGTACTGCCAAAGCGCAACTGGAATTATCTGGATCAGGATTTACTGGCCTGGCTCAATTTCGATCAGCACGAAGAACTGGTCTCAGAGTTTCAGCGCGTCCGTATCACGCTGGAACCGGAAGCCGCGGCGTTAACTGCCCTGAATGCCAGTGAGGCTGATCGTGCGCAGCTGTGTGCCCTGATGGTGGAAATGCATGAGCTGGGTGAGCACTTCGATCAGGAGCGTTGGGTCGATGTGGATACCCGGTTCCATCAGCTGATTTATTTTGCTTCCGGCAATCACTTTATCAGCCCGTTTGGCAACCTGTTCAAGGCGGTGTTTGAAAATTATTTCCGGGTGATAATCCGCGACCGGTTGCTCAAGCTGGAGCTGCACCAGCAAGTGGTTGATGGCATCATGGCGCGGGATCCGGATGCGGCCCGCCAGGCGACCATTGAGTTGCTAAAGTGAAACAAAAAACGAAGCCACGGCTTCGTTTTTTTATGGGCGTGACGTCGCTTCCATCACGGTGCTTGCAGGCGGCGCCGGTTCGCTGCAATATTAATAGGAATTCATATCGTTTCGGCAGGGCCCAGCACGGCGTTGCCGGCGCAAAGGAGATGCCTGATGTCATTGTTCCGAAAAAGCCTGGCTAGCCTGGGAATAGGCTCGGCCCGGGTTGATACGTTGGTTCACCAGGACGTACTGATCCCCGGCGGTAACCTGCAGGTGGAGATCCAGATACACGGCGGGAAGGTCAGCCAGCAGATCGATAATATTGATCTCTACCTCTGCTGCCACTACCGCGAGGAAGTGGAAAGCAGCCGCGGTGACAACCAGCACCGTAAAGAAACCATTACCCAGGTGTGTAAACTGGCGGAATGGTCCCTGCCCTACGCCTTCGAAATTCAGGCCAACGAAGAGCGCCAGTTTTCGGCCACGCTGGAGCTGCCGTTCAATACCCCGATAACCATCGGGGATGCCAAGGTGTGGCTGGAAACCCATCTGGATATTCCGATGGCCGTTGACCCGAAAGACAAGGATCGCCTGACTGTCCGTCCGGATCCGTTGATGGATGGAGTGTTTACTGCGCTGGAGCTGGCCGGGCTGCGCATTCGCCAGGTCGAGTGCGAGGCGGCGAAAAACTTTGCCCTGCCGTTTGTACAGGAGTTTGAGTTTGTGCCGGTCTCCGGTCCGTACCACGGGCGCTGGCGCGAGCTGGAGATTGTAGCCTACCGCGATGAGCAGGCATTGCAGTTGTGGTTTGAGGTCGATCGTCGCCAGAACGGGTTTAGCGGCATGCTGTCGAGCTTGCTGGGGCGCGGCGAACTGAAGCGTTACCTGGAACTACCAACGGGTATGCACCCACAGCAGGCTGGTGAGATGGTGCTGGAATTCCTTGATCAGCACACCTGAACTTAACTCCCTTTGCGTCGGATCCTGCCCCTGAAAATTTAGCTTACACGTGTAAGCTAAAGTGTGCCATACTGCCGAAAACAATATGCAATATGGCCTTGCCGCAAGCGTGCGGCGGGGATTTTCGGGACAGTGAAAGGGAGCGCGAACATGGCGAAATCATTGACTTTGCGATCCGGCTATTCGGTCGCAGAGGAAGTGGCAAACAGTATCAGTCACGGCCTGGGGATGATTTTTGGCATCGTCGGGCTGGTGCTGTTGCTGATGCAGGCGGTGCAGGCCGATGCTGATGCACTGAGTATTACCAGTCTGAGTATTTATGGCGGCAGCATGATCGTGCTGTACCTGGCCTCGACCCTCTATCATGCCATTCCGTTTGCCCGTGCCAAGCGGGCCCTGAAAACTTTCGACCACTGTGCCATTTACCTGCTGATCGCCGGCACATATACCCCTTTCCTGCTGATCACCCTGCGGACCCCGCTGGCCATTACCCTGATGGCGGTGATCTGGCTGATTGCCCTGCTTGGGATGTTGGTCAAAATTGTTTTTGTGTACCGCTTTAAGCGGCTGTCATTGGCCACGTACCTGGCGATGGGCTGGTTGTCACTGATTGCCGTGTATCCACTGGCAATGTCGCTGGAGACCGGCGGGCTGGTGCTCCTGGCGGCCGGCGGGGTGATTTACTCGCTCGGGGTGCTGTTTTATGTCAATCAGCGCATTCCGTTTAACCATGCGATTTGGCATGTGTTTGTGCTGGGCGGCACGGTCTGCCATTTTCTGGCAATCTACTTCTATGTTGACCCGGTTTGAGGGGATGACCATCAGAGACGGGAAATAGAAAAGAGAGCCATGCGGCTCTCTTTTTCGTTTGGGGCTTTATTTATTCTGAGGCTCAGTTGCGCCAGAAGGCCGGGAAGAACAACACCAGCACGGTCAGAATTTCCAGACGCCCCATCAGCATGCCTAGGCTCAGGGTCCATTTCGCCATATCCGGTAAGGTCGCGAAGTTACCGGTCGGGCCGATTACCTCTCCCATGCCGGGACCAACGTTGGCCACCGCGGTCATCGCCCCGGTGATACTGGTGATGGCATCCAGCCCTTGCATGCCCAGCACAGCCGCCACAATCACGATGGTCAGAATGAAGGTCAGGGCAAAGGCCACGACAGAGCGTACGATACCGTCGGTAACCGGACGCCCGTTATAGCGCTGGATGAACACCCCGGAAGGATGAATCAGCTGCATCATCTGCTTGCGCAGCAGCGCAAACGCGACCTGGAAACGGAAGATTTTGACCCCGCCGGCAGTGGAGCCGGAGCAGCCGCCGACCAGCATCATGAACGCAAACACGATGGTCGGGAATGGCCCCCAGGAGCTGAAATCGTCCAGACCGAAGCCGGTGGTGGTGACGACTGAGATAATGTTGAACAACGAGACCCGGAAAGCATCGGCAAACGGGTAGTCGCGCTGCCACGTCAGCCACAGGGCGACCGCCAGACCAGCACACAGCACCAGCAGGGTAAAGCCTTGTACCTGGGCATCTTTGAGCAGGGTTCGCGGGTGTTTTTTCCGCAGCACCTGAACAAACAGCAGGAACGGCAGGCCTCCGGCAAACATGAACACGATGGCCACCCAGTGGGCGGCATTGGAGAAGTGGTTCATGGAGCCATCGGAAGTGGAGTAACCGCCGGTCGACAAGGTGGTGAAGGCGTGGTTAATGGCATCAAAGGTGTTCATTCCGGCCATCAGGTAACCGACAAAGCACAACCCGGTCAGGCACAGATACACGTTGACGATATTTTTGGCCACGCTTTTAGTTCGCGGTGAACTTTTTTCCGACCAGTCGGACGATTCGGTTTGGAACAGCCGCATCCCGCCCACGTTCAGCATCGGCAGGATGGCCACCCCCATGACGATGAATCCGACCCCGCCGAGCCACTGCAATGTCGAACGCCACAGCAGGATACTCGGTGCCATGTCATCCAATCCGCTCAGCACCGTCGAACCGGTCGTGGTGATCCCCGACATGGTCTCGAAATAGGCATCGGTAAAACTGATATGGTTGATGAACACAAACGGCAGTGCGGCGAAGGCGCTGGCGATAGTCCAGACCAGGGTAGTGATCATGAACATATCGCGTACCCCGAGCTTGAACTCGTCGGTCCGGCCAAATGTCAGGCACAGAAAAGCGACCACGTGGGTGATCAGCACCGCCGTTGCGAAGTCGATAAAGCCCGCTGTCCCGGTGACAAACGCCACCAGGGTCGGGACATACATGAACAGGGCGATCTTTGACAGCACCAGCCCGATCACGAAGAGGATGGGACGATAATTGACCATAGTATTACAAGAAGAACGGGCTAGGCTGGAACAGGCGTTCGACGTCCGGGATGTATTTTTTATCCACCAGGAACATCACCACGTGGTCGTTCTGCTCAATCACGGTTCGGTCATGGGCGATCAGCACTTCGTCACCACGGACGACGGCACCAATGGTGGTCCCCGGCGGCAGCTTGATATCACCGACGGCCCGGCCCACGACTTTCGACGTGCTGGCATCACCGTGGGCAATTGCCTCAATGGCTTCAGCCGCGCCGCGTCGCAGTGACGAGACGTTGACGATATCGGCCTTGCGCACGTGGGTCAGCAGGGCCGAAATGGTTGCCTGCTGCGGCGAGATCGCAATATCGATAGTGCCGCCCTGGACCAGGTCCACGTAAGCGCCGCGCTGAATCAGCACCATGACTTTCTTGGCCCCCATCCGTTTGGCCAGCATGGCTGACATGATGTTGGCCTCATCGTCATTGGTTACCGCAATAAACACGTCAATCTGCTCAATGTGCTCTTCACTCAGCAGTTCCTGATCCGACGCATCGCCACAGAACACGATGGTATTTTCCAGCATTTCCGACAGGTTTTCCGCCCGCTCCGGATTGCGCTCGATGAGCTTGACGCTGTAGCTCTGCTCCAGGCGGCGCGCCAGACCGGCGCCGATGTTACCGCCGCCGACAATCATCAGGCGTTTGTACGGCTTCTCCAGGCGCTGCAGTTCACTCATGACCGAGCGAATATGGTTGCTGGCCGCCACGAAGAACACTTCGTCATCCGCCTCGATAATCGTGGTGCCCTGCGGGCGGATTGGCCGTCCCTGACGGAAAATGGCCGCGACCCGGGTGTCGATGTGCGGCATGTGCTCACGCAGTGCCGACAGGGCATTCCCTACCAGCGGACCGCCGTAATAGGCTTTAACCGCCACCAGGCCCACTTTGTCTTCGGCAAACCCGACAACCTGCAGGGCGCCCGGGTACTCGACCAGGCGTTCGATATAGCCGGTTACCAGTTCTTCCGGTGCGATCAAATGGTCAACCGGCACAGCATCTGACTGGAACAGCGGATCTTTTTCTTTCAGGTATTCTGGCGAACGGATACGGGCGACCCGGTTCGGGGTATTGAACAAGGTGAAGGCGATCTGGCAGGCGACCATATTGGTCTCGTCAGAGTTCGTGACGGCCACCAGCATGTCGGCGTCCTGTGCGCCGGCTTCCCGCAGGGTACGCGGGTGGCTGGCAAAGCCCTGTACTACACGCAGGTCATATTTGTCCTGCAGCTCTCGCAGACGCTCCGGATCCTTATCGACGATGGTGATATCGTTGTTCTCGCCAACCAGGTTTTCAGCCAACGTACCGCCGACCTGACCGGCACCGAGAATGATAATTTTCATAGCATGTGCCTGATTATTGGAATCGTTGTAGGTTACTACGCTTCAGGATGAGGGTCATGCTGATCTCTATCCATTTAGAATAACTTAGTTTTCACCCCTGTGGCGAACTGCCTCAAACAGGAGGAAAGCTGCAAAGAAAAAGCGGAACTTGTTAACCAAGTTCCGCTTTCTGATTATGCGTTCGCTTTGCGGATCACCGCATAGTAGAAGCCGTCCATGTCGTGTTCACCCGGCAGGATCTGACGGCCCGGTTGTGCCGGATCGCTGTCCATCAGGGTCGCTTCCGGGGCACGGGCCAGGAACGCTTTGACCTGTTCACTGTTTTCCTGCGGCGTAATGGAGCAGGTTGCGTACACCAGGGTGCCGCCTGGCTTGAGCTGTTGCCACATTGCATCCACGATCTCTGCCTGTAACTGCGCCAGTGCTTCAATGTCGTCTGCGCGGCGCAGCCACTTGATGTCCGGATGGCGGCGGATCACGCCGGTTGCCGAACACGGGGCATCCAGCAGAATCCGATCAAACTGCTCGCCATGCCACCACTGTTCAGGGTGACGGGCATCGGCACACAGTACTTCGGCGTCGAGCTGCAAGCGCTGCAGGTTGTCGTAAACCCGTTTGAGGCGCTGTTCATCGCAGTCAATTGCCACCACTTTGGCTTGCGGCTGACGTTCCAGAATGTGCGCGGTTTTTCCGCCCGGAGCAGCACAACAGTCCAGAATCAGTTCACCGGCCTGCGGCTGCAGGTATTCGACGGACAGTTGCGCGGCGGCATCCTGTACCGAAACCCAACCATCAGCAAAACCCGGCAGTCGGCTGACCTCACACGGGCTGTGCAGTTTCAGGGCATCCGGTGCCTGTGGGTGAATGTCGGTCGCAATGCCAGCTTCATCCAGCAGGGCGCGGTAGCTATCCCGATCATGATGACGGCGGTTAACCCGCAGCCACATCGGTGCTTTGGTGTTATTAGCCGTGACAATGGCTTCCAGCTGATCCGGGTAACTGGTTTGCAGCAGTTTCAACAGCCAGCCTGGATGGCCGTAACGCCCGGCATCGTGGCTGGTCGCCTGGGTATCCAGAGCCTCTTGCTGGCGCTGGTAGTTGCGCAGAATGGCATTGATCAGGCCCCGCAGCTGTGGCTTTTTCAGGGTCTTGGTGGCATTCACGGTTTCAGCCACTGCTGCGTGCGCCGGGATCCGCATGTAACCGAGCTGGTACAGACCGACCAAGATCAGATGGTGGAAAACCCGTTGCTTGCCTTTCAGTGGCTTGTCCATCAGTTCCTGGGTTATGGCTTCCAGGCGGGGCAGCCAGCGCAATACGCCGTAGCACATTTCCTGCAGCAGCGCGTGATCGCGTTCTTTGATGTCTTGTTGGGCGGCTGGCAGTGCTGTTGACAGGGACTGGCCCTGATCGACAACCTGATACACCACTTTTGCCGCAGCGGCTCTTACATTCATGCAGTTTTCCTGATGTTATCGCCCCACCCTCGCCGGGACAGCGAGCCGGGGAAGAAAAAACGAAGGCCAGTGCAAGCACTGGCCTGGGGATCCGCGCGCCATGACGAATAACGCGTCAGGCCGCTGAGTCAGCTCATGATGAGAGTACGTTACCCGGGGTGAACCACTCTCGGCGCGAGTTCAGCAGATCCTGTGCCTTCATGGCTTTCTTACCCGGAGGTTGCAGCTCAATCAGACGCAGCGCGCCTTGCCCGGTCGCGACCAGAATACCGTTTTTATCGGCAGCCAGAATGGTGCCCGGGGCTTTGCCCTGGTTGTCTGCTTCCACGGCGGTCTGCCAGACTTTGATATTCTGCTCGGCCACGGTGAAGTAGCTCATCGGCCAGGGATTGAACGCACGAACACAGCGTTCGATCGCCGCGGCATCCATAGACCAGTCGATCTGGGCTTCTTCTTTGCTGAGTTTTTTCGCGTAGTTAGCCAGTGCATCATCTTGTTTCACCGGCACCGCCGTACCGGCGGCAATGTCGTTCAGACATTCAATCAGGGCGACCGGCCCCAGTTCTGCCAGCTTGTCATACATGGTGGCGCTGGTATCGGTCGCTTCAATCGGCGTGGTGGCGATTTTCAGCATGTCGCCGGTATCCAGACCGATGTCCATCTGCATGATAGTCACGCCGGTTTCGGCGTCACCGGCCCAGATGGAGCGCTGGATCGGTGCGGCGCCACGCCAGCGCGGCAGAATAGAACCGTGGACATTGATACAGCCCAGACGCGGGGTATCCAGGACCACTTGCGGCAGCAGCAGGCCATAGGCCACCACGACCATGATGTCGGCGTTCAGCGCAGCCAGCTCCTGCTTGGCTTCTTCAGACTTGAAGTTCTCTGGCTGATAAACCGGAATATTGTGTGCCAGTGCAATGTTTTTCACTGGGCTGGCCGTCAGTTTTTTCCCGCGACCGGCTGGGCGATCGGGTTGGGTATAGACGGCAATCACGTCGTGCTCTGAAGACAACAACGCCGCCAGGTGAAGGGCGGCGAAATCCGGAGTACCTGCGAAGACAATTCGTAAAGGCTTGCTCAAGGTAAACGTCCTTAAATCGGGGTTAGGCTTAGTTGTTCGCGTGCTTGTCGTTGAAGCGTTTGATTTTGGCCAGTTTGTCCTGAATACGTTTACGCTTCAGCGGCGACAGGTAATCGACAAACAGCTTACCTTTCAGGTGATCAAGCTCATGCTGTACGCAGATAGCCAGCAGGTCGTCGGCATCAAATTGGTATTCCTTACCGTCACGATCCAGTGCCTTAACGGTCACTTCGGCCGCACGTGGAACCAGGGCTCGGGCACCCGGTACAGACAGACAGCCTTCTTCAATTCCGTCTTCACCGCGTTTTTCGATGATTTCCGGATTGATCAGTACCATTGGCTGATTGCGCTCTTCAGAAATATCGATCACCACGATGCGCTGATGGATATCCACCTGAGTGGCGGCAAGGCCGATGCCTTCCTCGTCATACATGGTTTCCAGCATGTCATCGACAATTTTCTGGATCTCAGGTGTCACTGCTTCAACCGGTTTTGCTACGGTGCGCAGGCGCTCATCAGGGAATGTTAATACTTGCAATACAGACATAGATACTCGTTAAAAAGACAGTACGGATTACTCAAGATTCGTAGTTGCTCTAATTCTAGTCATTTTAAGCGCCAAATAACAGTCCCTGACGGTCGCGGGGTGCCCTGTTCGCCGAGGATAACGTGCCTTTTTGTGTAACAGAGAAAAAGGAAAGGTGAAGCGTGCCGAAAAGTCGCGGCACGGCGTGGGGAAGCGCTAGACACCTTTTCCCCGCAATGCCAGCCTGATGACCCAGTCAGGTGCTTGCCATGGGGAGCGGCACGGCGAAGTAGAACAGGAAGGGATGTATGTGGCTGCGTGTCATTGTCTTGGTATTGGCCGGATTTCACGGAACGGGGTGGGCTAAGCCGCCGCAGCCGAAGGTCATTGACGGTGCCCCTGAAGTGTATACCGTCAAAAAAGGCGATACTTTGTGGGATATTTCCGCCCATTTCCTGTCCAGCCCCTGGCTGTGGCCGACCCTTTGGCAGGCGAATGATTACATCAAAAATCCGCACCTGATTTATCCGGGCGATCAAATCCACTTGGTGTGGGTGAATGGCCAGCCGCGCCTGCAACTGAAGCGTCATTTGAAACTGTCACCGCAGGTTCGGATTGTACGCGCCCCGATCACCACCCTGCAGTCTTCCCTGATGCTGCCATTTCTGGCGCAAGATAAGTTGATGACACCAGCCCATCTGGATCGCCTGCCACGGGTGGTCGGCAGCAGCCGGGCCAGAGATTATATGGCGGAAGAAGATTTAATTTGGGCTGACACGCCGCTGGAAACCGGGGATGTGTGGTGGGTCTACCGTCCGGACAAGCGCTTTGAACGTGAATTGGCAAACGGCGACACTCGGGAAGTGATGGGGTTGAAGGAAATTGCCCGAGCCAAAGTGACGCAGGCCGACAGTGAGAAAAGTGCGCTGACTCTGACCACTTTCCTTGGCGAAGTCAGACAAAATGACATTCTGCTGCCTGCGCCGCTTGGCCGGGAGGATCTCAACCTCAACTTTGCGCCTTCTGCGCCGCCCGCCGATGTGTCCGGCAGCGTTGTCGGTCATTTAGGGGGCATGCGTTATATCGCGACCCACGATCCGGTTGTGATTGACCTTGGGCACCTCGACGGCGTGCAGGCTGGCCATGTGTTTAACCTGTACCGGGCTGGTGCCGGCGTGGTGGGTGAGAAAGGTAGTTATGATTATCAGGGAGTGAGTTTCCAGCAGCAGAAGTTTGCCCTGAGCCAGGTGCCGGTTGGTGAAATGGTCGTGATTCGGGCATATGAGCATTTTGCCCTGGGAGTGGTAACCCGGGCGACCCAGCCTTTTGTGCCGGGTACCCTCGCCTTGCCTCCACATCACGGCTGAACCACGGCAGTACGTAACATGACGGCATTAGTTGACTGGTTGGTTCTGGCGTCTGCACCGGGTCTGGGCGGCGTCAGGATCAGCCGTATCTTGGAACATGTGACTCCGGCAGCCCTGCGTGCGATGTCGGCCGAAGAGCTGACGGGCATCGGTATGACTCCCCGCCAAGTGAGTCACTTTCGCCAGCCTCCGATGGCAAAAATTGATCGTTGCCTGCGTTGGGACAGCCAGCCGGGCCAGACTATACTCACCTTAGATTCTTCTCATTACCCTGCTTTACTTAAAGAAATCGCTTCACCTCCTCCTTTATTGTTTGTCCGGGGAGAGCCGCACTGGTTGCTGCAGCCACAGCTGGCTATTGTCGGCAGCCGCTCAGCCAGTATCGACGGTCGGGAAGCGGCTTATGAATTTGCGGCTGCGCTGGTAGCGGCCGAGTATGTGGTGACCAGCGGATTGGCGTTGGGGGTGGATGGTCAGGCGCATTACGGAGCGCTGAAAAATGGCGGGGCCACAGTAGCGGTACTGGGCTCGGGCCTTGATCGGATCTACCCGGCCAAACACCGTGAGTTGGCGAGCCTGATTACGCAGCAAGGGGCGCTGGTCTCTGAATTCTGGCCGGATGAAGTGCCTCGGCCGCAGAACTTTCCGCGTCGCAACCGAGTGATCAGCGGACTGTCGGTCGGCGTACTGGTGATAGAGGCGGCGCAGAAAAGTGGATCGCTGATTACGGCGCGGTATGCCTTAGAGCAAGGGCGGGAAGTTTTTGCCCTGCCCGGCCCGATTCATTATCCCGGGAGCCGAGGCTGCCATGCCCTGATAAAAAATGGTGCCAAACTGGTCGAAACACCGGTCGATATCTTTGAAGAAGTCGGGGCGCTGACAAGCTGCGTAAAAAATAGCCATTCGGATGAATCGCTCGCACAACCTGAAAATGAAAAATTGCCATTTCCAGCGCTGTTGGCTAACGTAGGCAGTGAGGCAACACCCGTAGATGTAGTTGCTGAGCGCAGTGGGCAACCTGTTCAGGAAGTCATGATGCAGTTACTTGAACTGGAACTGCTCGGGATGGTCACTGCTGTACCAGGTGGCTATATCAGAGCGAGGAGGGGCTAGTTATGATGGATATCCTTATGTACCTGTTTGAGACCTATATCCACAGCGATGTGGAATTGATGGTCGATCAGGATGAATTATCCGAAGAATTGCTGCGAGCTGGGTTCCATCAGGAAGATATTTACAAGGCCCTGGAATGGCTTGAGAAACTGGCCGCATTGCAAGAAACCGAAAATACCCCATACATGAACACCAGTGCGGTGACATCCATGCGCATTTACACGGCGCAAGAGATGACTCGCCTGGATACCAACTGCCGTGGCTTTCTGACTTACCTGGAGCAGATTCATGTTCTGGGCGCAGACACCCGTGAAATGGTGATTGATCGGGTCATGGAGCTGGATACGGCTGACTTTACTCTGGATGATTTGAAGTGGATCATTCTGATGGTGCTGTTTAATGCACCGGGTAATGAAAGCGCCTACAGCCAGATGGAAGAACTGCTGTATGGCATGGAAGATGGCTATATTCACTAAAGCCGGTCAGGTTTACTAAGTGGTAGAGAGTAAGATGTCTGATCGAACGAATGAGCCGTTATTTACCGCTCACGAGCACGCATTAGAGCGGGAAAATCTGTGTCCTCAATGTGGTGCCGCGCTGGTGATGAAACACGGTAAGCGCGGCCCGTTTTTGGGCTGTGCGTCTTATCCCGCCTGTGATTATATCAAGCCACTCCACCATAACGACGGCCATATCGTGAAACACCTGGCAACCCCCTGCCCTGACTGTGGTGAGGAACTGGTGTTGCGTCAGGGGCGTTATGGCATGTTTATTGGTTGCAGCGCGTATCCGGTCTGCCAGCATATTGAGTCACCGGAAAAAAAAGCGCAGGCTACCCAGCTGGGTTGTCCGGATTGTGGCAAGGGGCATCTGGTCGAACGTAAGTCGCGTTACGGCAAGGTGTTTTACGCTTGTGACCAGTACCCGTCCTGCCGCTTTGCGGTCAACCTCAAACCTGTGGCCGGGGTGTGTCAGCAATGTGCTTATCCGCTTTTGGTTGAGAAGAAGCTGGCCAGTGGCGTGCGTTTGCAGTGCGCAGACCGACGCTGCCATGCGTATCAGGATGCCGTTTCGCAGGCGCCGGAACATGGTGAAACTGGCGAACCGGATATCGGGTAACAAGCACCACGCCAGTGTTTACACGCTCGCGGCGGCAGGTGAAGCAACAATGGGCCATGTGACAAAATAAAGCCGGCAGTGAGCCGGCTTTTGTGTTTTCTAGTCTGGCCGTATCGCGGCGTTAACCATGTAAGGCGGGAAACGCGTCCGGATCCAGATGGCTGGCTAATTGTTTCAGCGCCTCTTGCAAGGCCGCCGGGGTGTCTGCGCACAGGTTAATGTGCCCCATTTTTCGCCCGGCTCGCTTCTCTTTGCCGTACCAGTGGATATGGCAGGTTGGTTCAGCCAGAATGGCGGTTGGCAGGCGATCTTCTCCTAAGATGTTCACCATTGCTGTCGGACGGATTAAGGCCGTGCTGCCTAATGGAAGTCCGGTGACCGCACGCAAATGGTTTTCAAACTGGCAGGTTTCGGCCCCTTGTTGGGTCCAGTGGCCGGAGTTGTGTACTCGGGGCGCAATTTCATTGACTAGCAACTGGCCGTTTACATCAAAGAATTCAATCGCCAGGACACCCACGTAGTTGAGTGAGTTGGCCAGCGCAGTAAACATCTTTTCAGCCTGAGCCTGCAGCGCGTGATCGCCTTCCTGAGCGACGGACAAGCTCAGTACCCCATTGGTATGCGTATTCTCGGTCAGTGGATACACCGCAATTTGTCCGTCACGACCGCGAGCTCCGATCAGGGAGACCTCGCGATCAAACGGGATGAAGGCTTCCGCTACAATAGCCTGGTTTTCCGTCTGCGCCATGAAGTCAGCCATGTCTTGCCAGACGGCTTCAACCTGACCCGCTTCTTTCAGACGCCACTGCCCTTTGCCGTCATAGCCACCCAGTGCACTCTTCAGCACCATGGGCAGGCCAATTTTGGCGATGGCCGCGTCCAACTCTGCCCGGCTGGTGACGATATGGTATGGTGCATTGGCCACCCCAGCATTGTCCAGCAGGTTTTTTTCCAGACGGCGATCGCCACCGGCTTTTATGGCGGTGGTGGTGGGCTGGAATTTGCCGCTACGCTCGCAAATATCGAGAATTTCATGAGGAATATGCTCAAATTCTGCGGTGATCACATCGGTGTAGGTGAGCGCGGTATCCAACCCTTTCAGCATGACCTGCTGGGTCAGCGGATGCACGACTTTACCGGTCGCCACATCATAGGCAAACACTTCAATGTTCAGTGGTGCCCCCGCCAGGGACATCATCCGGGCCAGCTGGCCGGAACCCAGCACTAGCACTTTCATTGTGAATCCTCAGCCGGGTTTGGATTGCTCAGTACTGCGTCAGTCTGCTCTTTACGGAAGGCATCAATGGCTGCCATGACATCGCTGTCCTGAGTACCGATGATTTGCGCTGCCAGCAGGCCAGCATTCGCAGCACCGGCCTCACCAATGGCCAGCGTGCCCACGGCCACGCCTTTTGGCATCTGTACAATCGAAAGTAGTGAATCCATGCCTTTCAGAGCGCGGGATTGGACCGGTACCCCTAACACCGGCAGGCTGGTAAAGGCCGCCGTCATGCCCGGTAGGTGCGCAGCCCCCCCGGCACCGGCAATAATCACCTTAATGCCACGGGTCTGTGCACTCTCCGCATATTCCGCCAGCAGGTGCGGAGTTCGGTGAGCCGAGACCACCTTGGTTTCATAAGCGATATTGAAGCGATCTAGCATTTCCGCTGCGTGCTGCATGGTTGGCCAGTCAGACTTTGATCCCATGATGATTCCAACTTTCATCCCGATCTCCTTTGGGGTAGCAAAACTATTGGGTTCAGTGCGTGTGGGCTGCATTATACGAAGATTTTTTGTGAAGGAAAACGTTTGCGTCAGTGAAATTGCAACAATCGTTAACGAGCGTGGAGTTGTGGTTCAGGAGTCGGTAAGATAGCAGCACAGAACACTCAAGACAGGCAATGACCTGATAAGCATCGAGGAACGTGTGGAAAACCTGAACCATGTGGTGGCTGCCCTGCGGCAGGAGGAAGTGATCGCCTATCCGACTGAAGCGGTTTTTGGCGTAGGTTGTGACCCTGATAGTGAGCAGGCCGTCATGAAACTACTGGCGCTGAAGCAACGACCGGTTGAGAAAGGCCTGATTCTGATCGCAGCCAATTATGAGCAACTGGCGCCTTACATAGACGACAGTCAGCTGACTGACGAGCAGAAACAGCGCATTTTTGATTCCTGGCCGGGACCGGTTACCTGGGTAATGCCAACCAAGCCTGGGGTACCCCGCTTTCTGACCGGCCAGTTTGACACCATTGCGGTTCGCGTGACTGATCATCCTCTGGTGCAGGCATTGTGTCTGGCTTTCGGTAAACCGCTGACGTCGACCAGCGCCAACCTGACCGGCCAGGAGCCGGGCCGGACGGTCGCGGAGGTTGAGCTGCAACTGGGTGACCGACTGGCCGCGATTTTACAAGGTGACACCGGTGGACGGGAAAATCCGTCAGAGATACGAGATGCCCGTACCGGTCAGATTTTCCGACAGGGATAAAGAAAGATGCAGGAAGTCAATAAAGACGCAGTAAAAGCTTTTTTACTCGATCTTCAGGATCGGATTTGCCAGGCACTAGAGCAGCAGGACGGTCAAGCCCGTTTTGAAGAAGATGCCTGGGTACGTGAGCTGGGTGGCGGCGGCCGGAGTCGGGTGTTGCGCGATGGCCGGGTGTTCGAACAGGGTGGCGTGAATTTCTCGCACGTATACGGTACCCAAATGCCAGCATCGGCAACGGCCCATCGTCCGGAACTGGCCGGCCGCAGCTTCGAAGCGATGGGTGTCTCCTTGGTTATCCATCCTCGCAATCCGTATATCCCGACTTCCCATGCAAACGTCCGTTTTTTTATTGCTGAAAAAGAGGGTGAAGCGCCGGTTTGGTGGTTTGGCGGTGGCTTTGACCTGACGCCGTTTTACCCCTTTGAAGAAGACTGCCAGCACTGGCACCAGACCGCGAAAGCGCTGTGCCAGCCGTTTGGTGACACGGTGTATGAGGAGCATAAGGCGTGGTGCGATCGGTATTTCTTCTTACCGCACCGTAATGAAACCCGGGGGGTCGGTGGCCTGTTTTTTGATGACCTGAACCAATGGGGCTTTGAAAAGAGCTTTGCTTACATCCAGGCTGTAGGCAACGGTTATCTGGATGCTTATCTGCCGATTGTTGAGCTGCGCCAGAATACGGAATACGGTGAGCGTGAACGCCAGTTCCAGTTGTACCGTCGTGGCCGTTATGTGGAATTCAACCTGGTCTATGACCGTGGGACCTTGTTTGGCTTGCAAAGCGGCGGTCGCACGGAGTCGATTTTGATGTCGATGCCGCCACTGGCTCGCTGGGAATACGGTTTCGAACCGGAACCAGGATCGCCGGAAGTGGTATTGTATGAACATTACCTTCAGCCCCGCGACTGGTAACCGTTAAAAACGGTTTGTTCCCCTGCGACGGCAATGATAGGGTCAGTGAATCACTGACCCTTTTCTCGTTTTACCGAGCATGGATTTCTTGCAAATGGATAAGTACGTTGTGTTTGGCAACCCGATTGCCCAGAGTAAATCGCCTTTTATTCACACCCTGTTTGCGCGCCAGACCGCCCAGGACATGAGCTATGAAGCCCGATTAGCCCCGTTGGAGGGTTTTGTGGCGGCGATGGAGACTTTTTTTGCTGATGGGGGGCGAGGTTGTAATGTCACTGTGCCTTTTAAAGAGCAGGCGTTCGACTATGCGGATCAGCTGACAGAGCGTGCTCGCCTAGCCGGTGCCGTCAATACCCTCAAAAAGTTGGACGACGGGTTAATCCTGGGGGACAACACTGACGGTGAAGGGTTAGTGCAGGATCTGCTGCAACACCAGATTGAGCTCCAGGGTAAGCGTATTTTGCTGGTAGGTGCGGGCGGCGCGGCGCGTGGCGTGGTCCTGCCGTTACTGGCTCAGCAGCCGTCATCCGTCACTATCACCAACCGGACCGTCGCGAAAGCCGATGCACTGGTCGAGGCCTTCGCAACACATGGCCCGGTGAGCGCGAAGGCACTGGATGAATTGGAGGGTGACCACTATGACATCATCATTAATTCCACTTCAGCCAGCCTGAGTGGCCAGTTGCCGGGGATCCCCGCCGGCCTGATTGAGCCGCATACCGTGTGCTACGACATGGTGTACGGTGCGGAACCTACTGCGTTTAATCAGTGGGCACAGCAGCAGGGGGCTAATGTAGTCCTAGATGGGCTCGGGATGCTGGTGGGCCAGGCAGCGGAAAGCTTCATGCTGTGGCGCGGGATCCGTCCGGGTGCCAGACAGGTACAGCGTGAGTTGCGTCGTTCCCTGCAACCTTAATGTGTTACTAATAGATAAAAGATAAGAACATGAACCAAAATATTCTGTTTCCAGACTTACAACAGTGGGATGAGCAACAACAGGCTGTGATGTTTCCGGCGCAGCAAGGCGGTTCACTGATAGCCTGCAGGGTGAGCCTGCAATGGCTTGTTCAACATTGTCAGCAACCGCTGAGTACTGAAGCAGAGATTATGGCTGCATTCGGGCAGTACCGGTTCGATCTGGAAGAAATCGCGGAAGACCTGATTGAAGAGGAAGCCTTCAATCAGGACGGTGAGATCCACATTGATTAACTGTGAGGTGAGTTTTCTCGCTCAGCCAGATACTCGTTTTTCAATCTGACGTAGTTATCCGCTGATACCGTTAAGAAAGCACGTTCTTTGTCCGACAGAGGGCGGGCTTTCTTGATTGGACTACCTATATAGAGAAAACCGCTTTCTAGCGTCTTGTTTGGAGGCACCAGACTGCCTGCACCAATAATCACATCATCTTCAACAATCGCCCCGTCAAGAATGATGGCTCCCATCCCGACCAAAACCCGATCGCCAATCTGGCAGCCGTGCAGCATGGCTTTATGGCCAATCGTCACATCCTGACCAATAATTAGGGGATGGCCGTCAGGATTCTCCGGGGTTTTTCGGGTGACATGCAAAACACTCCCGTCCTGAACATTCGTACGTGCCCCAATGGTAATGCAGTTGACATCGCCACGGGCTGCGACCAATGGCCAGATGCTGGTATCTGCTGCGAGGTGAATATCGCCGACCAGAACGGCAGCGTCGTCAACATAGGTCGATGATGTGAGAGTGGGATAAATGTCTTTATAGGAACGAAGTGCATTTTGCATGAATGAAAGCCCTGAAATTGAGAGTTTACTCAGTCAGAATAGCGCTACGATGACGTAATTAACATCGATAAATGCCGTCTTTGGGTGATAATTGTACGGTTGAGCTAAGATGACAAAATTATTTCAATTTAGCCCTTGCGTATGTGATCGAACTCTCTATAATGCGAACTCACTGACACGGAGCGCGGCGAGATAAGCCAGCGACGTGAAAGAAAAGTTCTTTAACAATTTGACCATGCAATCTGTGTGGGCACTCGTGAACTGATAGTCAAAAAGATTTATCGATGAACTGAGTGACCAATTCAAAATGACTTCGGTTATTTTGGCACAGTCAATTTAATTCAGTATTCATCGAGCCAAAACTTTAATTGAAGAGTTTGATCATGGCTCAGATTGAACGCTGGCGGCAGGCCTAACACATGCAAGTCGAGCGGCAGCGACAACATTGACCCTTCGGGGGATTTGTTGGGCGGCGAGCGGCGGACGGGTGAGTAATGCCTGGGAACATGCCTTAGTGTGGGGGATAACCATTGGAAACGATGGCTAATACCGCATAATCTCTACGGAGCAAAGAGGGGGACCTTCGGGCCTCTCGCGCTAAGATTGGCCCAGGTGGGATTAGCTAGTAGGTGGGGTAACGGCTCACCTAGGCGACGATCCCTAGCTGGTCTGAGAGGATGATCAGCCACACTGGAACTGAGACACGGTCCAGACTCCTACGGGAGGCAGCAGTGGGGAATATTGCACAATGGGGGAAACCCTGATGCAGCCATGCCGCGTGTGTGAAGAAGGCCTTCGGGTTGTAAAGCACTTTCAGCAGTGAGGAAGGCGGTATCGTTAATAGCGGTATTGTTTGACGTTAGCTGCAGAAGAAGCACCGGCTAACTCCGTGCCAGCAGCCGCGGTAATACGGAGGGTGCGAGCGTTAATCGGAATTACTGGGCGTAAAGCGCATGCAGGCGGCTTGTTAAGCCAGATGTGAAAGCCCGGGGCTCAACCTCGGAATCGCATTTGGAACTGGCAGGCTAGAGTCTTGTAGAGGGGGGTAGAATTTCAGGTGTAGCGGTGAAATGCGTAGAGATCTGAAGGAATACCGGTGGCGAAGGCGGCCCCCTGGACAAAGACTGACGCTCAGATGCGAAAGCGTGGGGAGCAAACAGGATTAGATACCCTGGTAGTCCACGCCGTAAACGATGTCTACTTGGAGGTTGGTGTCTTGAACACTGGCTTTCGGAGCTAACGCGTTAAGTAGACCGCCTGGGGAGTACGGTCGCAAGATTAAAACTCAAATGAATTGACGGGGGCCCGCACAAGCGGTGGAGCATGTGGTTTAATTCGATGCAACGCGAAGAACCTTACCTACTCTTGACATCCACGGAATCCTGCAGAGATGCGGGAGTGCCTTCGGGAACCGTGAGACAGGTGCTGCATGGCTGTCGTCAGCTCGTGTTGTGAAATGTTGGGTTAAGTCCCGCAACGAGCGCAACCCTTATCCTTGTTTGCCAGCACTTCGGGTGGGAACTCCAGGGAGACTGCCGGTGATAAACCGGAGGAAGGTGGGGACGACGTCAAGTCATCATGGCCCTTACGAGTAGGGCTACACACGTGCTACAATGGCATATACAGAGGGCAGCAAGACCGCGAGGTGGAGCGAATCCCACAAAGTATGTCGTAGTCCGGATTGGAGTCTGCAACTCGACTCCATGAAGTCGGAATCGCTAGTAATCGTGGATCAGAATGCCACGGTGAATACGTTCCCGGGCCTTGTACACACCGCCCGTCACACCATGGGAGTGGGCTGCACCAGAAGTAGATAGCTTAACCTTCGGGAGGGCGTTTACCACGGTGTGGTTCATGACTGGGGTGAAGTCGTAACAAGGTAGCCCTAGGGGAACCTGGGGCTGGATCACCTCCTTACCTAAAGACTGCGCTTTGCGTAGTGTCCACACAGATTGCTTGGTTAATAAGTTAAAAACAACAGCAGAAAGCCTTAATGAATGGCGCTCGCTATTGATTAAAGCTGTTTGCTTTAATGCTCTTTAACAATCTGGAAAGCTGACTAGTAATTCGATTCATACGAATCGAAATTATTGTTTCTCGAAAGAGAAACGAGTTCTCAAGCAATACACATTCAAGTGTCTTGTGTAAGAAGAGTCCGGCAAAACAAACTAACCATCTTAACTCAGATGGAAAAACCTTGGTTGTTTGAACATACGAAACCTCTTGGGGTTGTATGGTTAAGTGACTAAGCGTACACGGTGGATGCCTGGGCAGTCAGAGGCGATGAAGGACGTACTAACTTGCGATAAGCGTAGATGAGGCAGTAAGAGCCACTTGAGTCTACGATTTCCGAATGGGGAAACCCAGCTGCATAAGCAGTTATCATCAAGTGAATACATAGCTTGGTGAGGCGAACCGGGGGAACTGAAACATCTAAGTACCCCGAGGAAGAGAAATCAACCGAGATTCCGGCAGTAGCGGCGAGCGAAACCGGATTAGCCCTTAAGTTGGTTTGGTGTCAGGTGAATGAGCTGGAAAGCTCAGCGATACAGGGTGACAGCCCCGTAGCCGACAACACCTTATCAGTGAAAACGAGTAGGACGGGACACGTGTTATCTTGTCTGAAGATGGGGGGACCATCCTCCAAGGCTAAATACTCCTGACTGACCGATAGTGAACCAGTACCGTGAGGGAAAGGCGAAAAGAACCCCTGTGAGGGGAGTGAAATAGAACCTGAAACCGTGTACGTACAAGCAGTAGGAGCAGGCTTTGTCCTGTGACTGCGTACCTTTTGTATAATGGGTCAGCGACTTAATTTCAGTAGCAAGGTTAACCGTATAGGGGAGCCGTAGGGAAACCGAGTCTTAACTGGGCGTGCAGTTGCTGGGATTAGACCCGAAACCGAGTGATCTAGCCATGGGCAGGTTGAAGGTGCGGTAACACGCACTGGAGGACCGAACCGACTAATGTTGAAAAATTAGCGGATGACTTGTGGCTAGGGGTGAAAGGCCAATCAAACTCGGAGATAGCTGGTTCTCCCCGAAAGCTATTTAGGTAGCGCCTCGGACGAATACTACTGGGGGTAGAGCACTGTTAAGGCTAGGGGGTCATCCCGACTTACCAACCCTTTGCAAACTCCGAATACCAGTAAGTACTATCCGGGAGACACACGGCGGGTGCTAACGTCCGTCGTGGAGAGGGAAACAACCCAGACCGCCAGCTAAGGTCCCAAAGTTATCGCTAAGTGGGAAACGATGTGGGAAGGCTCAGACAGCCAGGATGTTGGCTTAGAAGCAGCCATCATTTAAAGAAAGCGTAATAGCTCACTGGTCGAGTCGGCCTGCGCGGAAGATTTAACGGGGCTAAGCGATACACCGAAGCTGCGGCAATGCGCATTAGCGTATTGGGTAGGGGAGCGTTCTGTAAGCCGCTGAAGGTGTCCTGTAAGGGGCGCTGGAGGTATCAGAAGTGCGAATGCTGACATGAGTAACGATAAAGGGGGTGAAAAACCTCCTCGCCGGAAGACCAAGGGTTCCTGTCCAACGTTAATCGGGGCAGGGTGAGTCGACCCCTAAGGCGAGGCCGAAAGGCGTAGTCGATGGGAAACGGGTTAATATTCCCGTACTTCTTGCTATTGCGATGGGGGGACGGAGAAGGCTAGGTGGGCCTGGCGACGGTTGTCCAGGTTCAAGGGTGTAGGCTGATGGTTTAGGCAAATCCGGACCATCTTAAGGCTGAGACCCGATGTCGAGGCACTACGGTGCTGAAGTCATTGATGCCATGCTTCCGGGAAAAGCCTCTAAGCTTCAGATAGCAAGAAATCGTACCCCAAACCGACACAGGTGGTCGGGTAGAGAATACCAAGGCGCTTGAGAGAACTCGGGTGAAGGAACTAGGCAAAATGGTACCGTAACTTCGGGAGAAGGTACGCTGCCGGCGGTGAAGAGACTTGCTCTTGGAGCTGCTGGCAGTCGCAGATACCAGGTGGCTGCAACTGTTTATTAAAAACACAGCACTGTGCAAAATCGAAAGATGACGTATACGGTGTGACGCCTGCCCGGTGCCGGAAGGTTAATTGATGGGGTTATCCTTAGGGAGAAGCTCTTGATCGAAGCCCCGGTAAACGGCGGCCGTAACTATAACGGTCCTAAGGTAGCGAAATTCCTTGTCGGGTAAGTTCCGACCTGCACGAATGGCGTAATGATGGCCACGCTGTCTCCACCCGAGACTCAGTGAAATTGAAATCGCAGTGAAGATGCTGCGTACCCGCGGCTAGACGGAAAGACCCCGTGAACCTTTACTACAGCTTGGCACTGAACATTGACCCTACATGTGTAGGATAGGTGGGAGGCTTCGAAGCAGGTACGCCAGTATCTGTGGAGCCGTCCTTGAAATACCACCCTTGTAGTGTTGATGTTCTAACGTCGCCCCCTCATCGGGGGTGCGGACAGTGCCTGGTGGGTAGTTTGACTGGGGCGGTCTCCTCCCAAAGCGTAACGGAGGAGCACGAAGGTGGGCTAATCACGGTCGGACATCGTGAGGTTAGTGCAATGGCATAAGCCCGCTTGACTGCGAGAATGACGGTTCGAGCAGGTGCGAAAGCAGGTCATAGTGATCCGGTGGTTCTGAATGGAAGGGCCATCGCTCAACGGATAAAAGGTACTCCGGGGATAACAGGCTGATACCGCCCAAGAGTTCATATCGACGGCGGTGTTTGGCACCTCGATGTCGGCTCATCACATCCTGGGGCTGAAGTCGGTCCCAAGGGTATGGCTGTTCGCCATTTAAAGTGGTACGCGAGCTGGGTTTAGAACGTCGTGAGACAGTTCGGTCCCTATCTGCCGTGGGCGTTGGATGATTGAGAGGGGCTGCTCCTAGTACGAGAGGACCGGAGTGGACGAACCTCTGGTGTTCGGGTTGTGTCGCCAGACGCATTGCCCGGTAGCTAAGTTCGGAATCGATAACCGCTGAAAGCATCTAAGCGGGAAGCGAGCCTCAAGATGAGTCATCCCCAGAGCTTTAAGCTCTCTGAAGGGTTGTTCGAGACTAGAACGTTGATAGGCAGGGTGTGTAAGCGCTGTGAGGCGTTGAGCTAACCTGTACTAATTGCCCGTGCGGCTTAACCATACAACACCCAAGGGGTTTTACGGACTCCACGAGCACTTGAATGGTGTGCTTGAACTTTAGTCAGTTTTTTCCAAGATTGTGATTTGCGGCCTGCGGGCGGTGAATCAAAGAATTTGCCTGGCGACCATAGCGCTGTGGACCCACCTGATCCCATGCCGAACTCAGACGTGAAACGCAGCAGCGCCGATGGTAGTGTGGGGCCTCCCCATGTGAGAGTAGGACATCGCCAGGCACCTATTCCAGAAAGCCCGTTGGGTCACAACGGGCTTTTCTTTCGCTCCAACTGGTGAATCAGTGAGCGGAGTCACGCTAAAGTTTTTTACTGACTGAAAAAGTAGAGAATTTTACCTTGACTTAAACACTGGGAAGCGTATTATACGCGTCCTGACTTGCTGAAGCGCTTCGCGCTAACGCATTGAAAGTCAACGTTCTTTAACAATTTGACCATGCAATCTGTGTGGGCACTCGTGAACTGATAGTCAAAAAGATTTATCGATGAACTGAGTGACCAATTCAAAATAGCTTCGGTTATTTTGGCACAGTCAATTTAATTCAGTATTCATCGAGCCAAAACTTTAATTGAAGAGTTTGATCATGGCTCAGATTGAACGCTGGCGGCAGGCCTAACACATGCAAGTCGAGCGGCAGCGACAACATTGACCCTTCGGGGGATTTGTTGGGCGGCGAGCGGCGGACGGGTGAGTAATGCCTGGGAACATGCCTTAGTGTGGGGGATAACCATTGGAAACGATGGCTAATACCGCATAATCTCTACGGAGCAAAGAGGGGGACCTTCGGGCCTCTCGCGCTAAGATTGGCCCAGGTGGGATTAGCTAGTAGGTGGGGTAACGGCTCACCTAGGCGACGATCCCTAGCTGGTCTGAGAGGATGATCAGCCACACTGGAACTGAGACACGGTCCAGACTCCTACGGGAGGCAGCAGTGGGGAATATTGCACAATGGGGGAAACCCTGATGCAGCCATGCCGCGTGTGTGAAGAAGGCCTTCGGGTTGTAAAGCACTTTCAGCAGTGAGGAAGGCGGTATCGTTAATAGCGGTATTGTTTGACGTTAGCTGCAGAAGAAGCACCGGCTAACTCCGTGCCAGCAGCCGCGGTAATACGGAGGGTGCGAGCGTTAATCGGAATTACTGGGCGTAAAGCGCATGCAGGCGGCTTGTTAAGCCAGATGTGAAAGCCCGGGGCTCAACCTCGGAATCGCATTTGGAACTGGCAGGCTAGAGTCTTGTAGAGGGGGGTAGAATTTCAGGTGTAGCGGTGAAATGCGTAGAGATCTGAAGGAATACCGGTGGCGAAGGCGGCCCCCTGGACAAAGACTGACGCTCAGATGCGAAAGCGTGGGGAGCAAACAGGATTAGATACCCTGGTAGTCCACGCCGTAAACGATGTCTACTTGGAGGTTGGTGTCTTGAACACTGGCTTTCGGAGCTAACGCGTTAAGTAGACCGCCTGGGGAGTACGGTCGCAAGATTAAAACTCAAATGAATTGACGGGGGCCCGCACAAGCGGTGGAGCATGTGGTTTAATTCGATGCAACGCGAAGAACCTTACCTACTCTTGACATCCACGGAATCCTGCAGAGATGCGGGAGTGCCTTCGGGAACCGTGAGACAGGTGCTGCATGGCTGTCGTCAGCTCGTGTTGTGAAATGTTGGGTTAAGTCCCGCAACGAGCGCAACCCTTATCCTTGTTTGCCAGCACTTCGGGTGGGAACTCCAGGGAGACTGCCGGTGATAAACCGGAGGAAGGTGGGGACGACGTCAAGTCATCATGGCCCTTACGAGTAGGGCTACACACGTGCTACAATGGCATATACAGAGGGCAGCAAGACCGCGAGGTGGAGCGAATCCCACAAAGTATGTCGTAGTCCGGATTGGAGTCTGCAACTCGACTCCATGAAGTCGGAATCGCTAGTAATCGTGGATCAGAATGCCACGGTGAATACGTTCCCGGGCCTTGTACACACCGCCCGTCACACCATGGGAGTGGGCTGCACCAGAAGTAGATAGCTTAACCTTCGGGAGGGCGTTTACCACGGTGTGGTTCATGACTGGGGTGAAGTCGTAACAAGGTAGCCCTAGGGGAACCTGGGGCTGGATCACCTCCTTACCTAAAGACTGCGCTTTGCGTAGTGTCCACACAGATTGCTTGGTTAAAATGTGAAGAGCGAAACGATGCTGGGTCTGTAGCTCAGGTGGTTAGAGCGCACCCCTGATAAGGGTGAGGTCGGTGGTTCAAGTCCACTCAGACCCACCACTTCCTGCCCAAAGGAAGCTGGTGAGGCATCGGAAACGTTGGGGCTATAGCTCAGCTGGGAGAGCGCCTGCCTTGCACGCAGGAGGTCAGCAGTTCGATCCTGCTTAGCTCCACCACTCTTTAAGGGTTTTCCCTGAGAATCTTTAAACAGTGGTGTTATCTCGTTGGAGATAACGACACATGCTCTTTAACAATCTGGAAAGCTGACTAGTAATTCGATTCAGATGAATCGAAATTATTGTTTCTCGAAAGAGAAACGAGTTCTCAAGCAATACACATTCAAGTGTCTTGTGTAAGAAGAGTCCGGCAAAACAAACTAACCATCTTAACTCAGATGGAAAAACCTTGGTTGTTTGAACATACGAAACCTCTTGGGGTTGTATGGTTAAGTGACTAAGCGTACACGGTGGATGCCTGGGCAGTCAGAGGCGATGAAGGACGTACTAACTTGCGATAAGCGTAGATGAGGCAGTAAGAGCCACTTGAGTCTACGATTTCCGAATGGGGAAACCCAGCTGCATAAGCAGTTATCATCAAGTGAATACATAGCTTGGTGAGGCGAACCGGGGGAACTGAAACATCTAAGTACCCCGAGGAAGAGAAATCAACCGAGATTCCGGCAGTAGCGGCGAGCGAAACCGGATTAGCCCTTAAGTTGGTTTGGTGTCAGGTGAATGAGCTGGAAAGCTCAGCGATACAGGGTGACAGCCCCGTAGCCGACAACACCTTATCAGTGAAAACGAGTAGGACGGGACACGTGTTATCTTGTCTGAAGATGGGGGGACCATCCTCCAAGGCTAAATACTCCTGACTGACCGATAGTGAACCAGTACCGTGAGGGAAAGGCGAAAAGAACCCCTGTGAGGGGAGTGAAATAGAACCTGAAACCGTGTACGTACAAGCAGTAGGAGCAGGCTTTGTCCTGTGACTGCGTACCTTTTGTATAATGGGTCAGCGACTTAATTTCAGTAGCAAGGTTAACCGTATAGGGGAGCCGTAGGGAAACCGAGTCTTAACTGGGCGTGCAGTTGCTGGGATTAGACCCGAAACCGAGTGATCTAGCCATGGGCAGGTTGAAGGTGCGGTAACACGCACTGGAGGACCGAACCGACTAATGTTGAAAAATTAGCGGATGACTTGTGGCTAGGGGTGAAAGGCCAATCAAACTCGGAGATAGCTGGTTCTCCCCGAAAGCTATTTAGGTAGCGCCTCGGACGAATACTACTGGGGGTAGAGCACTGTTAAGGCTAGGGGGTCATCCCGACTTACCAACCCTTTGCAAACTCCGAATACCAGTAAGTACTATCCGGGAGACACACGGCGGGTGCTAACGTCCGTCGTGGAGAGGGAAACAACCCAGACCGCCAGCTAAGGTCCCAAAGTTATCGCTAAGTGGGAAACGATGTGGGAAGGCTCAGACAGCCAGGATGTTGGCTTAGAAGCAGCCATCATTTAAAGAAAGCGTAATAGCTCACTGGTCGAGTCGGCCTGCGCGGAAGATTTAACGGGGCTAAGCGATACACCGAAGCTGCGGCAATGCGCATTAGCGTATTGGGTAGGGGAGCGTTCTGTAAGCCGCTGAAGGTGTCCTGTAAGGGGCGCTGGAGGTATCAGAAGTGCGAATGCTGACATGAGTAACGATAAAGGGGGTGAAAAACCTCCTCGCCGGAAGACCAAGGGTTCCTGTCCAACGTTAATCGGGGCAGGGTGAGTCGACCCCTAAGGCGAGGCCGAAAGGCGTAGTCGATGGGAAACGGGTTAATATTCCCGTACTTCTTGCTATTGCGATGGGGGGACGGAGAAGGCTAGGTGGGCCTGGCGACGGTTGTCCAGGTTCAAGGGTGTAGGCTGATGGTTTAGGCAAATCCGGACCATCTTAAGGCTGAGACCCGATGTCGAGGCACTACGGTGCTGAAGTCATTGATGCCATGCTTCCGGGAAAAGCCTCTAAGCTTCAGATAGCAAGAAATCGTACCCCAAACCGACACAGGTGGTCGGGTAGAGAATACCAAGGCGCTTGAGAGAACTCGGGTGAAGGAACTAGGCAAAATGGTACCGTAACTTCGGGAGAAGGTACGCTGCCGGCGGTGAAGAGACTTGCTCTTGGAGCTGCTGGCAGTCGCAGATACCAGGTGGCTGCAACTGTTTATTAAAAACACAGCACTGTGCAAAATCGAAAGATGACGTATACGGTGTGACGCCTGCCCGGTGCCGGAAGGTTAATTGATGGGGTTATCCTTAGGGAGAAGCTCTTGATCGAAGCCCCGGTAAACGGCGGCCGTAACTATAACGGTCCTAAGGTAGCGAAATTCCTTGTCGGGTAAGTTCCGACCTGCACGAATGGCGTAATGATGGCCACGCTGTCTCCACCCGAGACTCAGTGAAATTGAAATCGCAGTGAAGATGCTGCGTACCCGCGGCTAGACGGAAAGACCCCGTGAACCTTTACTACAGCTTGGCACTGAACATTGACCCTACATGTGTAGGATAGGTGGGAGGCTTCGAAGCAGGTACGCCAGTATCTGTGGAGCCGTCCTTGAAATACCACCCTTGTAGTGTTGATGTTCTAACGTCGCCCCCTCATCGGGGGTACGGACAGTGCCTGGTGGGTAGTTTGACTGGGGCGGTCTCCTCCCAAAGCGTAACGGAGGAGCACGAAGGTGGGCTAATCACGGTCGGACATCGTGAGGTTAGTGCAATGGCATAAGCCCGCTTGACTGCGAGAATGACGGTTCGAGCAGGTGCGAAAGCAGGTCATAGTGATCCGGTGGTTCTGAATGGAAGGGCCATCGCTCAACGGATAAAAGGTACTCCGGGGATAACAGGCTGATACCGCCCAAGAGTTCATATCGACGGCGGTGTTTGGCACCTCGATGTCGGCTCATCACATCCTGGGGCTGAAGTCGGTCCCAAGGGTATGGCTGTTCGCCATTTAAAGTGGTACGCGAGCTGGGTTTAGAACGTCGTGAGACAGTTCGGTCCCTATCTGCCGTGGGCGTTGGATGATTGAGAGGGGCTGCTCCTAGTACGAGAGGACCGGAGTGGACGAACCTCTGGTGTTCGGGTTGTGTCGCCAGACGCATTGCCCGGTAGCTAAGTTCGGAATCGATAACCGCTGAAAGCATCTAAGCGGGAAGCGAGCCTCAAGATGAGTCATCCCCAGAGCTTTAAGCTCTCTGAAGGGTTGTTCGAGACTAGAACGTTGATAGGCAGGGTGTGTAAGCGCTGTGAGGCGTTGAGCTAACCTGTACTAATTGCCCGTGCGGCTTAACCATACAACACCCAAGGGGTTTTACGGACTCCACGAGCACTTGAATGGTGTGCTTGAACTTTAGTCAGTTTTTTCCAAGATTGTGATTTGCGGCCTGCGGGCGGTGAATCAAAGAATTTGCCTGGCGACCATAGCGCTGTGGACCCACCTGATCCCATGCCGAACTCAGACGTGAAACGCAGCAGCGCCGATGGTAGTGTGGGGCCTCCCCATGTGAGAGTAGGACATCGCCAGGCACCCAATTTAGGGTAGCGTTATGAACGAACGTTAATCCTGAGTGGAGCGGTAGTTCAGTTGGTTAGAATACCGGCCTGTCACGCCGGGGGTCGCGGGTTCGAGTCCCGTCCGCTCCGCCACTCTTTAGAAGCCCAGTCGAAAGACTGGGCTTTTTTACGTTTAAAGATAATGTTCGCCATTCGGTCGAATGAGTCCCGCAAAATCGACAGCCCGGCCTTTCTGCCACTAATACGAAGTCTGAGTCGAAAGATTCGGGCTTTTTTACGTTTTGGGAAACGTGTTCACACTTAAACCGAGTTCATCCCCAGCACATTCCCAGTAATACCCCCACGCTTAGGTTTGTTCAGAATCGTTGCTTCATAACAAAGCTTGGCTGGCCAGTATTTAGCTGTCTCCTAAAGGCTTTGTATTTCCCCCTAAGGCCAGTTGCCTGACGATGGAGGCCTACTTGCTCAGGTAATGTTAAGCGGCTAAGACAAGAGGTTCTATGTTGCTCTCCTTCTTATAAACCGCTTCAGGTGGTATGCCCTAAAACCCAACGCCGACGATGTTGGTGTCTTTTGTTGACACTTCACCTGCTCGTTCTATTCTGACTAACGCTCTTACCTTTGGTTATGATTGAGCGTCTTAGTCCTAGATGCCAAATTGGATATGAAAAAGCCCCGTCAGATGACGAGGCTATGCGCGGCTCAGAATATCTCTGCTGCGGTAATGATAGGCTGGCGAAATAGACAGATTAGCAGTAACTGTAAAAATGCTGGAGCCACTGTTTGGCAATGGCGCGTTCATCACTGTCACTTAGAGGCTGAATGCCTGATTTAAACCGCTCTGGCTGATTCAGGAGTTGCAAGCCTGCCAGCATGTGGGCGGCTTCAAACAGGTAGAGGGTCGGGTCGCCCATGCCGGTTTTAAAGGGGGTGTTGGCTGACTCACCGCCCGCCAGTAGATAGAGGCTGCGGCCATTTCGGGTTTGGTATTCACGTACCAGACGGTTACCCCCCACCTCGGTGAGAGCGCCGTTAGTGATGAGCTGAGGCAGTTTCAGTTCATCATCGGCTGAAGTGACCGTGGCGATAAAGCGGTTATCCGGGATGGAATCTAACAGTGCTTCCGGAATCGCACCGTTTCCGGTGCAACAGAAAATCATATTACATTCGCTGACCAAGCGCTCGATGGAGCTGACTTGTACGCCATTGCGGGGAAACTGCGTCAGTTTACGCGGATCAATGTCGGCCACCAGGATATTGCTGATCGCCTTCCCTTTCAGGTATTGGATGACTCCGCGTCCGAGGTTGCCGGCACCGATTACGCCCACTTTCAGAAAGTTGTCATTGTTTAATTTGAGGCCAAATTCTTCACGCAGGATCTGATCGGAATAATGGACAATACATTCCGAGGCTTCGTAGTCTGCCGGTGCTTTGATACTCAGGTGCGAAACGGTTACCAACGGCTTGTTGAGGTTACTGTTTAGATATTTATACAGACCATTGGCGGTCAACTCCGTCACGCCGATAAGTTGCTCCCGGAAGACGTCACATAAGTGCTCTATGGCATGAGAAAAATACCCGCCGTGATCGAGGAGCAGGAATTGGCTATCGGCGTCGATGTGTTCGCGGATCAGGGCTTCAGCAACATGTGGATCGCGCAGTTGCTGTTTGTTGTAGGCTTCACTGACAACTGAGCAGGTTGGCAGAGCCTCAATCGTGGTTTTAAAGGATTGATTACCGGTAGCTGTAGCGCTTTTGGGGATAAAGACCAGGTTTTCAGCCAGCTCTGCCAGAACATTGATATAAGGCAGGGAGCCTTCATAACAGTGCATGACAGAAAAAATCGTGAATTTCTTAGGTGTTGGGTACTGTTCAGCAATGTGCTTTAAAAAAGCATAACCTTTGGTCGCAAAAAAGTCCGAATAGTAAGTGTGGGTTAAAATGGGTTGCGTCATTATTATTATTCCTTGTAACGACTAATTATTATGGCGAAACAGTGCTAGTAATGCATGGAGTAAAGGTTCATTTTCGCGGCTTTGTTTACAGCACAGGCCAAGTTGCAGGGGCTGAACATATTCTTTTTCAAGACGTTTTACTTTTGTGCCTACCGGGCTGTTGTTGATCACCACATCCGGCGCGATGCCAATACCACATCCTAAGGCGACCATACTGACAATGGCTTCATGCCCGCTTACCTGGGCATAAACATTTGGCTTTATTTTCTTCGATTTTATCCACTTATCCGCTTTTTCGCGTGCCATTCCTGACTCGGGCAGAATAAAGGGCAAGGTATTCCAGGCGGGGGGCTCTCTGAAGGCCGGCTGCAATGCCGGAGGCGGGACCAGCGGCGCAATCACCGACATCGAAATGCTGTCGAGAGGCAGGTATATCAGCTTACCCGGCAGGCTGTCCGGTTTCGCGGCAATGGCGATATCCGCGTCATCAGACTGAATGCGGTCAATGGCTTGTGCCGGATCGCCGGTCAGCAACTGAATTTCTACCTGGGGATGTAACTGACGAAACCGGCTGAGAATGTCGGGGAGGTGACTGTAACTGGCGGTGACGGAGCAAAACAACCTCAGCTTACCCTGCAGGGCCTGCTCTTGCTGACCCAGCTCTGCTTTGACTTCCTGCCAGCTGGTGACAATTTGGGCCGCTGTTGGCAACAGTGTCTTGGCGGCCGAGGTCAGCTCGACACTGCGATTATCCCGGATAAACAGAATCTGGCCGGTATCTTCTTCCAGTCGCTGGATAATCCGGCTCAGGGCCGATGGGCTGATATGCATGGCTTGCGCAGTCTGGCTGAAGCTGCGTGACTCGCACAGATGCAAAAACAATTGCAAGGTCTTTATGTTCATCGTCCATGTTGCACTTTTTGCAATAAGTTATTGTGAATATATCACTTTGCGCAATGAAGTGCGTGGTCTACCATCGAATTAATCGACAGGATGATGTCGCACATGGAACAGTATTCACGGAGTTTGCTATGGCTAATTATTTCAATACCTTAAATCTTCGTCAGCAGTTGGATCAGCTGGGTCGCTGCCGCTTTATGGATCGTGCGGAATTTGCAAATGAAGCCGATTACCTTAAAGGGAAGAAGGTCGTCATTGTGGGGTGTGGTGCTCAGGGCCTTAACCAAGGACTGAACATGCGTGACTCAGGTCTGGATGTGTCATATGCACTACGCCAGGCTGCAATCGACGAGCAGCGCCAGTCGTACAAAAATGCGAAAGAAAACGGGTTTGAAGTAGGCAGCTACGAGCAGCTGATCCCGCAGGCGGATCTGGTGGTAAACCTGACCCCTGATAAACAGCACAGCAATGTGGTAGCAACAGTGATGCCACTGATGAAGCAAGGGGCGGCTCTGGGTTACTCGCACGGTTTCAACATTGTTGAAGAAGGCATGCAGATCCGTCCTGATATCACGGTCGTGATGGTGGCACCAAAATGTCCGGGTACGGAAGTGCGTGAAGAGTACAAGCGCGGCTTTGGGGTTCCAACCCTGATTGCGGTTCACCCGGAAAATGACCCTCAGGGTGATGGTCTGGAGATCGCCAAAGCCTGGGCGGCGGCCACCGGTGGTCACCGTGCGGGGGTACTGGAATCTTCTTTCGTGGCGGAAGTGAAATCTGACCTGATGGGCGAGCAGACTATTCTGTGTGGTATGCTGCAGGCCGGCTCGATTGTTTGCTACGAGAAAATGATTGAGGAAGGGGTTGAACCTGCGTATGCCGGTAAACTGCTGCAATACGGCTGGGAAACCATCACGGAAGCACTGAAGTTTGGTGGCATTACTCACATGATGGATCGCCTGTCTAACCCGGCGAAAGTGAAAGCGTTTGAGCTGTCTGAAGAGCTGAAAGAGCTGATGCGTCCTCTGTACAACAAGCACATGGATGACATCATTGTCGGTGAGTTTTCCAGCACTATGATGGCTGACTGGGCCAATGACGATGCGAACCTGCTGGGTTGGCGTGCAGAAACTGCAGAAACAGCCTTTGAAAATTACCCTGAGTCTGATATTCAGATTCCGGAGCAGGAATACTTCGACAACGGTATTCTGATGATCGCCATGGTACGTGCCGGGGTTGAGCTGGCGTTTGAAGCCATGACGGCATCCGGCATTATCGATGAGTCGGCGTACTACGAGTCACTGCACGAACTGCCGCTGATTGCGAACACGATCGCCCGTAAGCGTTTGTATGAAATGAACGTGGTCATCTCTGACACGGCTGAGTACGGTAACTACCTGTTCGCGAATGTCGCAACACCACTGCTGCGTGAACACTTCATGCCGAAAGTGGGGACAGATGTGATTGGTCAAGGTCTGGGTGAAACCTCGAACTTTGTTGATAACCAGCGCCTGATTGAAGTGAATGAAGCGATCCGCAACCACCCGGTTGAGTGGATTGGTCAAGAGCTGCGAGGCTACATGACAGACATGAAGCGCATTGCCGTTGGCGGTTAATGGCCACCCAATCTAACTAAATGAAAAGCCCGGATGGTGACATCCGGGCTTTTTGTTTGTCTGTACTGAGCAACAGGCGGGTCTTGCTCAGCGACGGGAAATCAGTCTTGCTTGCTGTCAGCGTTGTCGTTCAGGCGGCTTTCCAGCTCTTCCAGCTTCTGCTCCAGCGCAGTCAGCTTCTGGCGGGTACGCAGCAGAACCTGAGTCTGCACATCAAACTCTTCACGGCTGACGACATCCAGTTTCCCAAGCTGAGCCTGGATCACCTGGCGGACTTTTTGTTCTACATCGTTGCCCAGCTCTTTGACTGGCTGAGGCATGGCATCTTGAATCTGCTTGGCTATTTGCTCAAGTTTCTTTGGATCAAACATAGCTGGGTTAACTCCGTAACGGCAATACTGTCGTCATTTTATGTAATTACTTAGCGATTGTCGTGGAAGAAAGGCGAAAAGAAAAGAGGCCGCTCAATGCGGCCTCTTAATTTGTGGGGTGATTAGCAATCACGTACATCTTTCAGGGCGTTGCGTGCTTCATCCGCACGCTTAAGCTTTTCCAGGTCTTTGTCCTCGACGAAGACCGGCAGCGGCTTATGCACACTGGCCAGGTAGGTGTAGATCACTGGCAGTACGAACAGCGTGAAGACCGTACCGATTGCCAAACCGGCAACGATCACGATACCGATACTGAAGCGCTGTGCGGCACCAGCACCACTGGCATACAGCAGGGGTACCAGACCGGCGATCATCGCGGCGGTGGTCATCAGGATCGGACGCAGACGCACCTTGGCGGCTTCCATCACGGCGGCCATGCGGTCTTTCTGATGATGCAGCTGCTCTTCTTTTGCGACTTCACAGATCAGGATACCGTGCTTGGTGATCAGACCAATCAGGGTGATCAGACCGACCTGCGAGTAGATGTTCATCGACGCCGCGCCCCAGGCCAGGGCGATCAGAGCGCCACAGATAGCCAGCGGTACAGAGACCATGATCACCAGCGGGTCGCGCAGGGACTCGAACTGGATCGCCAGAACCAGGAAGATGATGGCCAGTGCCAGGCCAAAGGTCATGTACAGGGCATTCCCTTCGGTAACGAACTGACGTGCCTCACCCATGAAGTCGTACTGGTAACCAGCCGGCAGGGTCGTTGCCGCTTCGCTTTGGAACCAGCTGATCGCATCACCCATGGCAACACCAGGGGCTGGTACGGCACCTACGGTGGCAGAGTTCAGCTGGTTGAAGTGTGGCAGAGAACGCGGCTCTGATACTACTTCAATGCTGACCAGGCTGCCCAGCGGGATAGACTGACCGTCTGCCGCACGCACGTAGTAGCCCTTCAGCGACTCCGGATTCAGGCGGTACTTACGTTCTACCTGCGGGATCACCTCATAAGAGCGGCCGTTCAGGTCAATCCGGTTGACGTAACCGTCAGCCATCATGGTACTCAGGGTAATCCCGATGTCCTGCATGGTCACACCGTAGGCGCCGGCCTTGTCCTTGTCGATCTTGATTTTCATCGTGGCCGAGTCGTAGTTCAGATCCAGATCCGAGTAAACGAACATGGCGTTGTTCTTCACTTTGGTCAGGATGTCACTACTTATTTGGAACAGGCTCTCAAAGCTGTTCGGCGTGGTGATCACAAACTGGATTGGCAGACCTGAACCGGCACCCGGCAGCTCTGGCATCTGGAATGCTGTAACCGCCATTTCCGGCACGTCTTTCACCAGTCCGGTGACGCGTTTTACCACATCGGCCTGGCTGGCTTCACGCTCACTCCAAGGCACCATCGACGCAATACCAAACGCCTGGTTGGAGTTTGGCACCCCGGAGAACACCTGGGCGTAGGCCACTTCCGGTTGTTCAGCCAGAATGGCGTTCACTTTGTCCATACTGTTCTGGATGAAATCGAGGTTCGAGTTTGACGGGGCAGTACCCATCATCACCAGTACCCCTTTATCTTCCGCCGGAGCCAGTTCACTTGGGATGAACTTGAACAGCATTGGCAGTATGCCGAACACGATCAGGGCGAAGACGATCACAACCGGGCGCATCTTCATGATCCCGCCGAGCATTTTCTCGTAGCGGTTGGTCATGCGATCCAGGAAGCCGTGCACGGTCTGCTCAAACTTGTTCGGCTGTTCGTTGGCCTTGAGCATTTTTGAACACATCATCGGCGACAGCGTCAGGGCGATGATACCGGAGACGAAGACAGAACCGGCCAGCGTCAGGGCAAATTCCTTGAACAGGGAGCCGGTGATCCCGCCCATCATCGCAATCGGCGCGTATACTGCACCCAGCGTTAGGGTCATGGCGATAACCGGTACCGCAATTTCACGGGTTCCGATAATTGCCGCACGGAACGGTGACTCGCCTTCTTTGATATGACGGTCGACGTTTTCCAGGACCACGATGGCGTCATCGACCACCAGACCGATAGCCAGTACCATCGCCAGCAGGGTCATCAGGTTCCATGAGAAGCCGAATGCCTGCATCACCATGGCCACCCCGATCAGCGACAGTGGAATGGTCACGATAGGAATGATAACGGCACGCAATGAACCCAGGAACAGCGTGATCACCACCAGTACGATCAGCGCTGCTTCCGCGATGGTTTTGATAACCTCGTGGATAGATTCGTTGATCGCGATGGTGGAGTCGTACAGCACGTTCATCTTGATGTTACTAGGCATGTTGCGTTCAAGTTCTGGCAACAGCTTGTAGACATCCGCCGCGATGTTGATCGGGTTGGCACTTGGCGCGGCGTTAATGGCCGCGACCACGGCTTCCTGACCGTTCGCTGAGGCGCGATAAATATCGTGGCTCTTTTCCAGGGTAACTTTCGCAATGTCACCCAGGCGAATCACCTGACCCTGTTTGGTCGATACCACCAGTTTTTCCAGCTCACCGGTGTTAGATACCTGAGTATCGGCCGTACCGTTGTACAGCACGAACTCACCGGTCGCCTGACCAGTCGCGGACTGGTAGTTGTTGGCATTCAGGACGTTCATAATGTCGCTGGCTGACAGGTTATACGCTGCCATCTTGGCTGGATCCAGCCAGACGCGCAGGGCGTATTTCATCCCGCCGTACAGATCAACCTTCGACACGCCGTTCACGGTGAACAGCTGCGGGTTGATGACTCGTTCCAGGTAGTCGGTGATCTGGCTGGAAGCCAGCTCATCACTGGTAAAGCCGATGTACATGACTGCCGTGGTCGAACCGGTCGACATCGTAACCGTCGGGTCTTCCGCTTCACGAGGCAGCTGGGAGCGCACCGAGTTGGTTTTGGCCAGAATATCGGCCAGCGCCGCGTTCGGGTCGGTGTTCAGCTTCATCGTCACCGTAATGGTGGATGAACCCAGTACCGAAGACGAGGTCATGTAGTCAATATTGTCAGCCTGGGCAATGGCCTGTTCCAGTGGCTGGGTAATAAAGCCCTGGATCAGGTCAGCACTGGCCCCGTAGTAGCTGGTGGTCACGGTGACCACGGTGTTTGTCATGTCTGGGTATTCCCGGACCTGCATTTTGAAGATTGCCTGCAGGCCGAGAAGAGCAATCAGAAAGCTGATCGATACCGCTAAGACAGGACGTTTAATAAAAACATCTGTAAAGCGCATGGCTCCTCCGGATTAGAGCATTGGGGTTTCAGCAGGCGCTTCCAGCGAGTCACTCTCAACCACTCGCACCTTCACATGGTTACTCAGGCGGACTTGCCCCGAGGTCACCACGGTTTCGCCGGCTTTCACACCACTCAGAATGTGGACTTTGTCGCCTTTACGTTCACCGACTTTCACCACTTCCTGCTTCACGCGCAGATCACCGTTTTCGTCCTGGCTGGCGATGTACACGTTGTCACCGTACAGGGTGTAAGTAATCGCGGTTTGCGGCAGGATAATCTGGTTTTCCAGCGTCGGCAGGATAATGTGAGCACGGGCAAACATACCGCTGCGCAGCTGACCTTCGTTGTTCGGAATATCAGCCTGAACCTGCACCAGACCGCTCTGGTAGTTTACGGCCGGCTCAATCGCGCTGATCTTGCCGTTGAACGGCGTATCCGGGTAAGCATCGACGAAGATTTCCACGTCCTGACCCAGGTGGATATCCGAGATATCCGTCTGTGGCACTGTGAAGCGCAGCTTCATCAGCGTGGTATCTTCCAGACGCACTACGTCAGTGCCCGGCTGGATGTACTGACCCAGGAACACGTTACGCAGACCGACCACGCCGTCGAATGGTGCTTTGATGGTGCGGCGATCAATGGTGGCTTTCAGGCTTTCAATATCCGCGGACAGGGAGAAGTATGACGCTTCTGCATCATCGTACGCTTCCTTGGAGATTGACCCTTTCTTGAACAGGCCGCGGTAGCGTTCGTACTTCGCACGGGCTGCCGGCAGACGTGCCTGCGCACTCTTCAGGTTGGCCAGTTCCACGTCAGAGTCCAGCATCAGCAGCTGCTGATTGGCTTTCACGGTGGAACCGGATGCAAAATCAATAGACTTAATCACACCCGCCACTTCGGTTGTGATCGTGACCCCTTGATTCGGTTCGATAAAGCCGATAGCTTCAATAGCCGGTACCCAGTTACTGGACTCCGCCGTCGTGACGGTGACCGGGAAGTCAGGTTCCGGCATGCTTGCCATGTACTCGGCAATTTTTTGTTGTTTAAAGAGATTGAAACCAATCACGCTCCCGAATAGCAGGAGCGCGATAAGTAGCATCACGAGCCATTTTTTCATGGTTGGTTGAGCTCCGAAGTTTTTCTTGTTAATGCTGAACGATGGCATCCCAGGAGGCTTCGATGGCGGCGTCTAACACCTCATCGCTGACCTTGTACACGCCATTGACATGTTTTCGAGCCAGGCAGATGCATGGCTCAAGGCTTAAAGTGCCCAAGATTTCGTTGTCCAGAGGCTTGAACAGACCGGCGGCTTTACCGTCGGAAAACATCTGATCCACCTTGGCAAACAATTTCTTCTCGAGTAATCGTTGTTCCTGGTTTTCGCGTTTGGGCAGGCTATCGAACTGGCCACGGTTGATGAGCGGTGCATCATCCTGAATTGCCATGTCCCAAATGTTCAGCCACATGGTGCGAAACCGTTGTTGCAATGGCATGTTATCAGACACATTTTGACTAATTTTGTTCGCCACACAGGCGAGGATATGGTCATGTAACTGATGCAGCAGGTCGTCTTTATCCTCGAAATAGCGATAAATCGTGCCTGCGGCTACGCCTGCTTCCCTGGCAACCATCTGCATGGAAAGACCATGAAATCCGTACATCGCGAGCAGTTTTTCCGTTGCCTGCAAGATGCGTGTTTTCTTGTCCATCATAAGAGGGCTTTTGTGAATTAAAATAATGAATGAATGTTCATTCATTATTTTAGGGTGCCTGCTTATTTGTGCAAGATTTTTTTGTTGTGTCAGGATTCATGGCCGTCGGTGGCGCGCGAATAGACAACGGGAGATAACCCGTTACAATGCGCCTGCCGACACCAACAACACAGGATACGCCAATGAAACTGAACCCAAGGCAAAACGAAGCGGTAAAATATGTCGCTGGACCCTGTCTGGTCCTGGCTGGCGCCGGCTCGGGCAAAACCCGGGTCATTACCAATAAGATTGCTTACCTGGTTCAGCACTGCGGCTACAAGGCCCGTAATATTGCGGCGCTGACCTTTACCAACAAAGCCGCCCGTGAAATGAAAGAGCGGGTGGGCCAGACGCTGGGTCGTCAGGAAGCCAAGGGGCTGATGGTGTCGACCTTCCACACCCTGGGGCTGAATATCATCCGCCGCGAGTACAAAGCGCTGGGTCTGAAAGCGAGCTTTTCCCTGTTTGACGATCAGGATCAGATGGCGCTGCTCAAAGAACTGACGGAAAAAGAGATCGACGGTGATAAAGACCTGCTCAAGCTGTTGCTGTCGACCATCTCCAACTGGAAGAATGACATGTTGTCCCCAGCGGACGCCCAGGCGCAGGCGCGCAGCGAGCGTGACCAGCTGTTCGCCTACTGCTACGACATGTACCAGCGCCAAATGAAGGCATACAACGCGCTCGACTTTGATGACCTGATCCTGATGCCGGTATTGTTGCTGCGGGACAATGAAGAAGTGCGTCAGCGCTGGCAGAATAAAATCCGCTACCTGCTGGTGGACGAATATCAGGATACCAACACCAGCCAGTACCTCTTCGTGAAGTTGTTGGTGGGCGAGCGCAGCCGCTTTACCGTGGTCGGCGATGACGACCAGTCCATTTATTCCTGGCGTGGCGCCCAGCCGGAAAACCTGGCTCTGCTGAACAAAGATTTTCCGAGCCTGAAAGTGATCAAGCTGGAGCAGAACTACCGCTCAACCAGCCGGATTTTGCGAACTGCCAATATCCTGATCGCCAATAACCCGCACGTGTTCGAGAAAACGCTGTTCTCGGAAATCCCCGATGGCGAGATGCTCAAGGTGATCACCGCCAAGAACGAAGAGCACGAGGCAGAGAAAGTCGTCGGCGAACTGATCGCCCATCGCTTCCTCAACAATACGGCCTATAAAGACTACGCCATTCTGTACCGGGGGAATCACCAGTCGCGGTTGTTTGAGAAAGCCCTGATGCAAAACCGGATTCCGTACAAAATTTCCGGCGGCACCTCGTTCTTCTCTCGGGCCGAAATCAAGGACATCATGGCTTACCTGCGCCTGCTGACCAACCTGGATGATGACAATGCGTTTCTGCGCATCGTGAATACCCCGCGTCGTGAGATTGGTCCGGCGACGCTGGAAAAGCTGGGCACCTACGCCAACATGCGCGGCAAAAGCCTGTTTGCGGCCAGCTTCGAGCTGGGGCTGGAGCAGCATCTGGGCGGTCGCGGCCTGGAATCCCTGCAGCGCTTTACCCGCTGGGTGGTGGAGTTGTCGGATAACGCTGAGCGCGGTGATACCGTGGCGGCGGTGCGTCAGTTGATTCGCGACATTAATTACGAAGACTGGCTGTATGAAAGTTCTGCCAGCCCGAAAGCGGCGGAGATGCGGATGAAGAACGTCTCCGATTTGTACAGCTGGATCACCGCGGACCTGGAAGGCGATAACTATGACCAGGAAGCCAAGACCCTTAAAGAAGTGGTTCAGCGCCTGACCCTGCGTGACATGATGGAGCGCGGCGAGGACGATGACGACGCGGATCAGGTACAGCTGATGACGCTGCACGCCTCCAAAGGGCTGGAGTTTCCGTATGTGTACCTGATTGGGACTGAAGAGGGAATTTTGCCGCACCAGACCAGCATTGATGAAGACAATGTGGAAGAGGAGCGCCGTCTGGCCTACGTCGGGATCACCCGGGCTCAGAAAGAGCTGACCTTTACCTTGTGTAAGGAACGGCGCCAGTTCGGCGAGCTGCTGAAGCCAGAGCCAAGCCGGTTCCTGTATGAGCTGCCGCAGGATGATCTGGAGTGGGAGGCGGACAAAAAGCCGGTTACTAAGGAAGAGCGGATGCAGCGCGGACAGGCGCACATCGCCAATATTCGGGCGATGTTTAAGAAATGATGGTGAATAAAGCGTGCTGTAGCCTGCGGGGTACATAACGGGTGGAAAATAAAGAAGGGTTGATGGCAGCATCAACCCTTCTTTTATTCAGTATGTCTCGCGTGCCCTATTCATGGCGCGCTTTATGGTGCGACTGATATGATTACAGGCCGTCGATCATGTGGTTGATGGCTGCCACGATTTCCTCATCGCTACAGTCCATACATGAGCCTTTCGCTGGCATGGCGTTAAAGCCGTTTAGTGCGTGGTCAGTCAGCACATCTTTCCCTTTTGCAATACGTGGACCCCAGTCATCGGCATTGCCTTTTTTCGGTGCGCCCATTACGCCGCTGCCGTGGCAGGCCACACAGAAGGTGCCGTAGACCGCATCGCCACTGCGAGGACCGGTTGCGACTTCTGTTGCTGGCGCGTCACCTTCCAGGTAGACAGAGCCCACGGGTTTAATGCGTTCTGCGATAGCTTCGTCAGACATATCTGCTGCTACAGCTGTGCCGGCCAGTGTCATTGCCGCCACTGCAGCTACCATGATTTGTCGAAGAGTTAATTCCATTGAGCTCACCTTACACTTCCAGATCATTATGTGCGATTGCCACAGTCTTCTTTCGTGCTTGTTGTTAGTCGAACTGTTGAGACAAGGCAGTGATTATTTACAGAATGTTTAAAATGTAAAAACGCCGTGATTATATCTGCTAATGAGGCGCTGATAAACAAGAGGTCTGCTTTTGTATGATACGAATCAAGAGTTAATTGCCTATATTTGCAGCGAACGAGAAAAAAACTAAAAAAAACACTTTACGAAGTACACCTGGATCCGTAATATTCACCTCCGCCGATAGGGCACGCGCCCGTAGCTCAGCTGGATAGAGCGTTGGCCTCCGGAGCCAAAGGTCGAAGGTTCGAATCCTTTCGGGCGCGCCATTCCGGACCTAGGAAAACGGCAGAAACATTGGTGGCTATAGCTCAGTTGGTAGAGTCCCGGATTGTGATTCCGGTTGTCGCGAGTTCGAATCTCGTTAGCCACCCCATCTTTTAGGGTATTGATTTATAATATCAGTATCCGGGGTGAATACCCCACACAGAACATTGTCGGTGAATAGCGCAGTTTGGTAGCGCATCTGGTTTGGGACCAGAGGGTCGGGGGTTCGAATCCCTCTTCACCGACCACTAACATTGGTGGCTATAGCTCAGTTGGTAGAGTCCCGGATTGTGATTCCGGTTGTCGCGAGTTCGAATCTCGTTAGCCACCCCATTATTCAAGACTTCGGTACGCCGGAGCAACCAGTCGGTGAATAGCGCAGTTTGGTAGCGCATCTGGTTTGGGACCAGAGGGTCGGGGGTTCGAATCCCTCTTCACCGACCACTCTTCAAACCCCAGTCGAAAGACTGGGGTTTTTTCGTTTCTGGCGTCTGTTGACTTGCCTACCACACAAAATCCCCATTGTTTCTCCTGCGTCGAACACCCGTTATTGATTTTTCTGTCATCTGTCTTGTGGCGATAATTCAGTACCTTCTGCTGATTCCTTCCTATAATTAACCATAAAGTCACTGCATGAGCGCAGGTTTGTCAGTGCTTGTTGCTGTTATGTTAACTGGGAAAAGTGAATCTCAGTATATTTATGCAAATGTGAATTTGGTGAACCAGATCGCACTGTGACAGATGCAGAGTCTTTTACTATTATCTTTCGGTATTGTGAGTAAATCATGAGCAACATCAGACATGTGCATTATGGCAATGAACAATGCGCATAATGACTGATTATGCTTTTTTTATGCATTTCGCCAGTTTTTACTGATGATTTGTTGATTTATTGTAAAATCTTTGACAGATTATGTGCTGAACACATATTCAGCAAAATCTGCTGAAGAGAAGGGATTCATTTTTTGCAGACAGGGCAGAACACTGCCGCGCAGTTGGGGTCTGGTAATGGCTTTATTGGAAGTGAAAAACTTGCGGATCGAGTATCCCTCACGTCATGGGGTACATGCCGCAGTGAAATCGCTCTCGTTCACGATTGAGCGAGGGGAAATCGTAGGTGTCGTCGGTGAGTCCGGGGCCGGTAAGTCAACGGTCGGGAATGCCGTGATTGACTTGCTGAGCCCGCCAGGAAAGATTGCCAGCGGCGATGTTTACCTGGATGGCGAGAAAATCTCCGGCTTAAGCCCGGAAGCCATGCGCCGGGTGCGCGGCGCGAAAATCGGCTTCATCTTTCAGGATCCGATGACATCGCTTAACCCGCTGTTTACCGTTGAGCGTCAGCTGACGGAAACCATCCTGACCAACCTGAAGGTCAGTAGAGACGAAGCGCTGAAGCGGGCGCTGACTCTGATGGAGCAGGTCGGGATCCCTGATCCGCAAGTGCGGATTAAACAGTACCCGCACCAGTTTTCCGGCGGGATGCGCCAGCGGGTGGTGATTGCGATTGCTCTGGCCGGGGAGCCGGATCTGATCATTGCGGATGAGCCTACGACGGCGCTGGACGTGTCGATTCAGGATCAGATTCTGAGCCTGATCCGCGATCTGTGTGTGAAGAAAAACGTCGGCTGTATGCTGGTGACTCACGACATGGGCGTGGTGTCTAACATCACTGACCGGGTGGCAGTCATGTATCGCGGGGATCTGGTGGAAATTGGTCCTACCGAGCAAGTGCTGGGCAACCCGACTCACCCTTACACCCAGAGTCTGATTTCGGCGGTGCCCCGTTCCGATATCAAACTGAACCGCTTCCCGCTGGTGAACTACATTGAAGAAGCGGAAGAGCTGACCCAGCTGGATGTAAAAAATCACTGGCTGGGGCAGAGCCAGGATCAGCGGAAGTACACCGGTGCGCTGTTGCAGGTCAAGAACGTCAACCTGCGCTTTGTGACCAAAGATTCGTTTTTTGAAAGCCGCCGCGAGTACGTGCAGGCTTCGAACGATGTCAGCTTTGAAGTGTTTGAAGGGGAAACTTTTGGTCTGGTGGGCGAATCCGGCTCCGGTAAGTCCACCATTGCGCGGGTGATCGCCGGCCTGTATCCGCCGAACTCCGGCCAGGTGATTTTTGAAGGCATTGATCTGACCGCACTGAAAACCGAAAACGAGCGCCGTCCGCTGCGCCGCCAGATGCAGATGGTGTTCCAGAACCCGTATTCCTCCATGAACCCGCGAATGAAGATTTTCGACATCATCGCGGAGCCGATCCGTTTCCATAAACTGGCCGACAGCGAAGCGCAGGTGCGCCAGATTGTGGGTGACCTGTTGGACCATGTCGGGCTGGGACGCAGTGCTGGGGTGAAATACCCGCACGAGTTCTCCGGCGGCCAGCGGCAGCGGATCTCGATTGCCCGGGCGCTGGCAACCCGGCCGCGTCTGCTGATTTGTGACGAGCCGACCTCGGCCCTGGATGTGTCTGTCCAGGCGCAAATCCTGAATCTGCTGAAAGACCTGCAGGATGAGCTGAACCTGACGATGCTGTTCATCAGCCACGACCTGCCGGTGATTCGCCAGATGTGTGACCGTATCGGCGTCATGCAAAAGGGTACCCTGCTGGAAGTGGCCCCGACAGAGCAACTGTTCACTGCCCCTCAGCATGAGTACAGCAAGCAACTGATTTCCCTGATGCCTGAATTCAAGGGAATGAGCCTGGAAGGCTTGCAGTTGGCCTGATTTTTTGTCGCGCGGGAAGCTGCGCGACAGCGATCCCGGCACATGTTGCTTACCCATACCGATAATAAGCAAACATAACCATCTGGGAGTTCTCTCCCTGCATAAAGGAGCTATGCAATGAAAACCATTAAGAGCAAGTTAGCCGTGGCGCTAATGGCAGCCGGCCTGAGTTTTGGTGCTGCCGCCGCGAACCTGAACCTGGCTTATGACGCCGATCCGGTTTCTCTGGACCCGCATGAGCAGCTGTCAGGCGGTACGCTGCAACTTTCTCACATGAGTTTCGACCCGCTGATTCGTTTTACCCAGGACATGGAATTTGAGCCGCGTCTGGCGACTTCCTGGGAGCGTGTGGATAACGCAACAATGCGTTTCAAGCTGCGTGAAGGGGTGAAATTCCACTCTGGTAACGCGTTCAGCGCTGACGATGTGGTGTGGACCTTCCAGCGCCTGAAAACCTCGGCTGACTTCAAAGGTATCTTTACCCCGATCCTGGATGTGAAAAAAGTCGACGACTACACCGTGGATGTGGTGACAGACGGGACGTACCCGCTGATCGAAAACGTCATGACGTACCTGTTCCCGATGGACAGCAAGTTCTACACCGGTAAAACCGAAGGCGGCAAAGACAAGGCCGAGCTGAAGAAAAATGGCTCAACGTATGCCTCTACCCACATCTCAGGCACTGGCCCGTTCAAGGTGAGCAAGCGTGAGCAGGGCGTGGCGGTAGAATTTGAACGCTTTGCGGATTACTGGGACAAAGACAGCAAAGGGAACGTTGACCACATTACCCTGCGTCCAATCAAAGAAGATGCGACCCGTGTCGCGGCCCTGTTGTCTGGCGACGTGGACATGATTGCACCGGTATCGCCAAACGACTACCAGCGCATCAAGAGCAACGACAAGCTGGATCTGGTGACGATGCCGGGTACTCGAGTGATCACTTTCCAGATGAACCAGAAAGTGGCAGAGCCACTGCGTGATGCCCGTGTTCGTCAGGCGATTGTGTACGCCGTGAACAACGAGGGTATTGCCCAGAAAATCATGAAAGGTGCCGCTACTCCGGCGGGCCAGCAGAGCCCGGTCGGCTATGCCGGTTACAACGAGAACCTGACTCCGCGCTATGACCTGAAGAAAGCTCAGGAGCTGATGAAAGAAGCCGGTTACGAGAATGGTTTCTCTATCAGCATGATCGCGCCGAACAACCGCTACGTGAACGACGAAAAAGTGGCGCAGGCCGTGGCCGCGATGCTGGCGAAAATCAAGATCAAGGTTGACCTGCAAACCATGCCGAAAGCCCAGTACTGGCCGGAGTTCGACAAGTGTGAAGCGGGCATGCTGATGATTGGCTGGCACCCGGATACAGAGGATTCAGCGAACTTTACGGAGTTCCTGACTATGACCCGTAACGCCGAGACCGGTAAAGGGCAGTACAACTGTGGCCACTACTCCAACGCGGAAGTCGACAAGCTGGTGGAAGCCGCGAACTCGGAAACCGACCTGGAGAAACGCAGCGCGATGCTGAAGAAAGTGGAAGAGCTGCTGTATAACGACGCGGCTTTCGTTCCGCTGTACTGGCAGGATCCGTCCTGGGCCGCGAAGAAGAACGTGGACATCAAACCTATCGTGAACGGTATGGACTTCCCATACCTGGGCGATCTGGTGATCAACTAATACCCCCGTCCGCGAAGCAGGGCTCCGGCAATGGCCGGAGCCCGATTAAGGAAGTCTCAAGAGGCAAGGAATGTTTACGTTTTTGGTCAAGCGCCTGGTACAGGCACTGGTAGTGATGTTTGTGATCAGTCTGGTGGCGTTTGCTATCCAGGACAACTTAGGGGATCCCCTGCGTGAGCTGGTGGGGCAATCGGTCTCGGAAGCGGAGCGTGACGCGCTGCGTACTGAGATGGGTCTTAACGATCCGTTCATGGTCAAGTACGGCCGTTTTATTTCGAAAGCATTACACGGAGATCTGGGCGACTCCTATTTCTTTAAACGCCCGGTTGTCGATGTCATTCTCGACAAGCTGGTAGCCACCCTGGAACTGGTGGCGGCGGCAACCATCATCATTGTGGTGGTCTCTATACCGTTGGGGGTCTATTCGGCCATTCACCCCAACAGCGCCCTGACCAAAGCGATCATGGGCTTCAGTATCGTCGGTATTTCCGTGCCGGTCTTCCTGACCGCCATTATGCTGATGTACGTCTTTTCTATTGAATTGGGCTGGCTGCCGTCGTTCGGACGAGGGGAGACGGCCAATATCCTGGGCTGGGAGTCCGGGTTCTTTACCCTTGACGGGTTGGCGCACCTGGTGCTGCCGAGTATCTCGCTGGCGTCCATCATGCTGCCGCTCTTTATCCGTCTGGTGCGTTCTGAAATGCTGGAAGCGCTGGGCACCGAGTACGTGAAATTTGCTCGCGCCAAGGGTCTGCCGCAGAACAAGGTGTACTACCAGCACGCGCTGAAAAATACCATGCTGCCGGTGATCACGGTCGGCGGGGTACAAATCGGCACCATGGTGGCGTATACCATCCTGACCGAAACCGTGTTCCAGTGGCCGGGTACCGGCTTCCTGTTCCTTGAGGCTATTAACCGGGTCGACACCCCGCTGATCACCGCTTATGTGATCTTCGTGGGCCTGATCTTCGTGGTCACCAATACCCTGGTGGACCTGCTGTACGGCCTGATCAACCCGACTGTTAACCTGACCGGCAAAGGAGCGTAATCATGACAACGCAATCGACAAACGTGCCGAGCCGCTGGCAGCGTTTCCTGAATTCAGATTTCATTTATTTCTTCAAGAAAGACAAAGTGGCAATGGCCAGCTTTGCGGCCTTCATGGTGTTTGTGGTCATGGCGCTGCTGGCACCGATGCTGGCGCCGACCAACCCGTACGATCTGACCAGCATCGACATAATGGACTCCGAGCTGCCTCCTTCCTGGATGGAGTTCGGTGACGAGCGCTTCCTGCTGGGTACGGACAACCAGGGCCGCGATATCCTGTCGACCATCATGTATGGCCTGCGGATTTCTCTGGCGATAGGCCTGTTTGCGGTCGCCCTGCAGCTGGTGATCGGTATCGTGGTCGGCCTGTGTGCCGGTTACTTCGGCGGCCGGATCGACAGCTTCCTGATGCGTATCGCTGACGTGCAGCTGTCGTTCTCGACCATGATGGTCGCCATCATTGTGTCGGCGATTTTCAAGGCCAGCTTCGGCAGCGATTTTTACAGTCAGTACGCCATTGTGATGCTGGTGGTCATTATCGGTATCGCGGAATGGCCGCAGTACGCCCGGACCGTGCGGGCATCGGTTTTGGCGGAGAAGAAGAAAGAGTACGTGGAAGCCTCACGGGTCATGGGCCTGAAGTCACTGCGTATCATGTTCCGTCACATTCTGCCGAACTGCCTGTCGCCTATCCTGGTGATCTCCACGGTACAGGTGGCCAATGCCATCATGTCGGAAGCGGCCCTGTCGTTCCTGGGCCTGGGGATGCCGGTTGACCAGCCGTCACTGGGCTCGCTGATCAGTATCGGTTTTAACTACATTTTCTCCGGCTCCTGGTGGATCACCGCCTTCCCGGGCATCATCCTGGTTGCTCTGGTACTGGTGATTAACCTGCTGGGTGACTGGCTGCGGGATGTGTTCAACCCGAAAGTGTACAAAGGCTAGAAAGTTTCCCGCCGGGAATAGCCAAACGGCCCCGAGTTCATTACCTTGTTGCCTGAGCATGACAATGATGAGGCACAAGCATGATAGATATCGGGGTCAACCTGACCAACAGCCGGTTTGATAAAGACCGCGAGGCCGTGGTAAGCCGGGCACAAGCCGCCGGCGTCCACGGCCTTATTCTGACCGGCACCAGCGTTGAAGAAAGCCAGCAGGCGCTGGCCATGGCTCGCCAGTGGCCGGGTTACTGCTTCAGCACCGCCGGTGTTCACCCCCATGATGCCAAATCGGTTCAGGATCTCACCCTGCCGGCCCTCCGTGAGCTGGCCGTCGCGCCGGAAGTCGTCGCGATTGGCGAGTGTGGCCTGGATTTCAACCGTGATTTTTCTCCCCGTCCGCAACAGGAAGCCGTGTTTGAAGCGCAACTCGCGCTGGCAGCTGAACTGCAGATGCCGGTGTTTATGCACTGCCGGGATGCTCACGAGCGTTTTATGGCGATTCTGGCCCCGTGGCGTGACAAGCTGCCGGCTGCTGTGCTGCATTGTTTTACCGGGACGGAAGCAGAGCTGAAGGATTGCCTGGCGCTGGACTTGCACATCGGGATTACCGGTTGGGTGTGCGACGAGCGGCGCGGTACTGAGCTGCGGGAGCTGGTCCGGCTGATCCCGGATAACCGTTTGATGGTGGAAACCGACTGCCCGTACCTGCTGCCGCGCGATTTGCGGCCGAAACCCAAGTCGAGCCGCAACGAGCCGCAGTACCTGCCGCACATCACACAGGTGATCGCGGCATGCCGGGAGCAGGATGCCGGGGCACTAATGTGCCAGACGACTGAGACCGCCCGGGCATTTTTTGCAATTCCTGCTCACCAGGTTGACGGAGAGTGATATGATCAGGCCCATCCCGCTGCACTGCCAGGTTTAGGGAACTGATTGATTTATCTGCCAGGATGGCGGCATAGTCGCCATCCGGTGAACCCCAATATGCAGCAAACGATCTCTTGCCGTGAGCCACCTCATGCAGAGAACCAAAGATAAAGGAGTATGCCGTGTCTGTATCTATTCAGGGCGCGTTTCCGGCACGCCGTATGCGTCGCATCCGCAAACAGGATTTCAGCCGCCGTCTGGTGTCTGAGGCGCAAGTGTCGGTCAATGATCTGATTTACCCGATGTTCATCCTGATGGGCAAAAATCGGCGTGAAGCCGTCGAGTCCATGCCGGGGATTGAACGTCTGTCGATTGATCTGATGTTGCTGGAGGCTGAATATCTGGCCAAACTGGGCGTTCCGGCGATCGCTCTGTTCCCGGTGGTGTCGCAGGACGCCAAGTCGCTGTGTGCCGCGGAAGCGCACAATCCGGAAGGGCTGGTGCAGCGTGCGGTTCGCCTGCTCAAAGAGCATGTGCCGCAGATGGGGGTGATCACCGACGTTGCGCTTGACCCGTTCACTACTCACGGTCAGGACGGCATCATCGATGACAATGGTTACGTGCTGAACGATGTCACCACTGAGGTACTGGTGAAGCAGGCGCTGTCTCACGCGGAAGCCGGGGCGGACGTGGTGGCACCTTCCGATATGATGGATGGCCGCATTGGCGCGATCCGTCAGGCGCTGGAAGAAGCCGGTCACGTCAATACCCAGATCATGGCGTATTCGGCCAAGTATGCCTCCCACTATTACGGTCCGTTCCGTGATGCAGTCGGCTCGGCCGGTAACCTGAAGGGCGGCGACAAAAAAACTTACCAGATGGATCCGGCGAACTCAGACGAAGCGCTGCATGAAGTGGCAATGGACGTCAACGAAGGGGCGGACATGGTAATGGTCAAGCCGGGGATGCCGTACCTGGATGTGGTGCGCCGGGTGAAAAGTGAGTTGCAGGTCCCGACGTTTGCTTATCAAGTGTCGGGCGAGTACGCGATGCACATGGCGGCCATTCAGAACGGCTGGCTGAAAGAGCGCGAGACGATCATGGAATCGCTGCTGTGCTTCAAGCGGGCGGGTGCCGACGGTATCCTGACCTACTTTGCCAAGCCGGTAGCGGAGTGGCTGGCCGAAGAGGCCGCGGCCCGTACTCAGGCGCTGGCAGAGAAGCCGGAATAATGCCGGGCTGACCGGAATCAGGCATTGATACCAAAACGAGAAGGCTGGTGCGACACCAGCCTTTTTTGTTTATAAGGTGTAAGGGTCAGGCTCCTGCTCACACTGAGTCCGGCAAGACGGAGCCCGGCGATGGCCGGAGCTAAAGCCAGAGCCAGAGCCAGAGCTAAAGCCAGAGCTAGGGTTAAGGCTTGACGTTGCGGTTAATCGGGTTTTGCAGCGAGATCAGTGTTTCGGTCGACTGCACTTCATCGATGGCCTGAAGTTTGTCAATCAGGACATACTGCAGCTCCTCAATCGACTTACACATCAGTTTGACGAAAATGTTGTACGCCCCGGTGGTGTAATAGGCTTCCACCACTTCATCCAGCTCGTTGAGTTTGGCCAGTGCGGAGTGGTAGTCCCGGGCGGCATTGAGGTTAATCCCGATAAAGCAGCACACATCGTAGCCCAGTAGCTTGGGATTGATCACGACTTCGGTCCCGGTGATGATGTTCGCCGCCCGCATTTTTTCGACCCGGACATGGACGGTGGCCGGGCTGACATTGAATTTCTTGGCCATCTCCGCGTAAGGCGTACGGGCGTCGTGCATCAGGGTGTTGAGGATTTCACGGTCGAGGTCATCGATTCGGACAGACGTGGTCATGGTGAGGCAATCCTTTGTTGGACCGGCCGGTTTCATCCGGTCTGGTCGTAATTTATACTGCTATCAGTTAAGCTCTTCAATTATATCAGACATTTGCTGCCAGCTGGGCAGCGGCTTTGCAGGTAACACGTCGCCACGGGTGGGTTGCCACGTCAGGAATAACAATACGGGACATTCGAATTTATGCGGTTTCTCGCGGTACTTTTACTGGTCTGGTGGCTACCGGCGCAGGCGATGGATGACGACAAAGATACGCTGGTGATCCATTCCTACCATCAGGGCATGCGCTGGACCGACTCGCTGCAGTCGGGCATCGAGTCAGTGACGCGGGTGAAGGGGATCTCCCTGCATGTGAATTACATGGACAGCAAGCGCTACCAGTCCAAAGGTTACATGCAGGAACTGCTGGATTTGTACCGGACCAAGCTGGCGGAAAAACACTACCGCGCCGTTGTCGCCTCCGATGACAACGCGTTGTGGCTGGTTAACGAACTGGCCGGGGAAATCGGCGAGACCCCGGTGATCCTGGTCGGGGTCAACGACTACCATCCCGATAAGCACCGCAACCTTAAACGGGTACTCGGGGTGCTGGATCAGAGTGACCCGTCAGACAACATTACTCTGGCGCTCTCAGTGCAGCCGGATCTGGCGCACCTGTACGTGATTGCCGACCACACGGTGACCGGGGAAGCCATGTGGAAGAAAGTGGTCAATTTCCAGCAGACCAACTTTATGAACCTGGATATTGTCCGGATGGACACCAGCACTTTTGCCGATACCCTGGCCCAATCTGCGCTGCTGCCCGCGCAATCGGCCATTCTGTATCTCAGCTACTACCGTGACGGGCAGGGGCGCTACATGACCAGCACCGATTTGCTCACCCAGCTGACTGAGCGGGCCTCGGTGCCGGTTTACTCCCCATACCGTTATTCGCTCGACAACGGGGTGATTGGCGGCGTGATGACCAGTGGGTTTGACAAGGGGCGACAGGTCGGCCAGTTGCTGATCAAGGTACTGAACGACGAGGCGCTGGAGTACCCGTACTTTATCCGCAGTACCGGCAAAGCCATCTTCAACTACCCGGTGCTGCAGCACTGGGGGCTGAGTGTCGATAACAGTGAAATGCTGATCCTCAATCAGCCGGAAAGCTGGTTTAACCGCTACCGGGGTGAGATTCGGGTGCTGACCGTCGCGCTAAGTGTCATGGGCGGGGTGATTGTGCTGCTGGCGATCGTGATCCGCCAGCTGCGCAAAGGCGAACAGCGGCTGCGCCAGAGCCGGGCGCTGTTCGAGGGAGTGTTCGATCAGAGTTTTCAGTACATCGGGATTCTCGATGACACAGGCCGACTAATTTCCGGCAACCTCGCACTGCACGAGCTGGTCGGGCGCTCAGTGGTAAAGTATGACCGTCCGCTGTGGCGCTGGAGCTGCTGGTCATCCAAAGCGATGGACAAACTGCGGCAGGGGTTTGAGGGTGCCGGATTTGACCAGTCGATCCGGCTGGAAGTGGAAATCCAGAGCCACGACAACGGTGGCCGGATGTTGGATGTGGCCGTCAAGCGCCTGCCGGGCGAAGAAAGCGGGCAGTATCAGTTGCTGTTTGAGGCACGTGATGTCACCACCCGTCACCAGATGGAAGAGAAACTCCGTGAGCGTGAGGTTAGCTACCGCCTGCTGTACGAGCAGCAGCCGGTGATGCTGATGACGGTTGACCGCCATGCCCGTGTCCAGTCAGTGAACCAGTTTGCCGCCGACTTGCTCGGCTACAGCAAACGGGAGCTGCTGGGCCATAAAATTGTCGATTTCTATCACGGCACCACACTGATGCCGCAGCAGTTTATTGCCGCCTCCCGTGAGCAGGGAAATCAGCGGGTGTGGCGGCGCCAGTTGCGCTATTGCTGCGCCGACGGCCGTCAGGTCTGGATCCGGGAGACTATTCGTCAGACCCAGAACTGCCAGCAGCTGCTGGTGGTCGGGGAAGACATTACCTCGACCCGCGAGCTGGAAGCCAAGCTGGCTCATCAGGCGAGCCATGACTTCCTGACCGATTTGTATAACCGCAGCCATTTTGAACAAGTACTGGAAGAGGCGCTGACCGAAGCTCGCGAGGAAGGGGCGCGCCATGCCATGTATTACCTAGATCTCGACCAGTTCAAAATCATCAATGACACCGCCGGGCACGAGGCTGGGGATGAGGCGCTCAAGCAGGTCGCGCTCCAGTTACGGGCATTGATGCCATCCCACGCATTGCTGGCGCGTCTCGGTGGCGACGAATTTGCCATCATCCTCCATCATTGTGAGGCGGAGCCAGCGGTGGAATTTGGCCGCCATATTCTGCGGACGCTGGAAGAACTGGAGTTTTACTGGAAGAACACCCGCTTCAGTTTCAGCGGCTCTATCGGCTTGCGCCTGATTGATGAAACCGCCGGGTCGTCGCAGCAGGTTCACGCCCAGGCCGATACCGCGTGTTATGCGGCTAAGGATGAAGGGCGCAACCGGCTACATTTGTACCATCCCGATGATGAGGAGCTGCGGCGGCGGGAGCTCGAAATGGAGTGCGTCAGCCAGATCCGCCGGGCCCTGGCAGATCGCCAGTTTGAACTGTATGCCCAGCAGATCGCCCCGCTGGCATCGGGCGGCGACGGCCACCACTATGAAATTCTGATCCGGCTGCGCAATGATGACGGCGAAATGGTGTCGCCTGCGCTGTTCATGCCGGCCGCAGAACGCTACAACCTGGCCCACCGGATTGACCGCTACGTGGTTGAACAGGTGGTGGATTGGCTGGTGGCACACCCGGCTGCGGTTGCGCAGCTGGAAATGTGCGCCATCAACCTGTCCGGTCAGTCGATGGGGGACAGTGAGTTCGTCCAGTTCCTAGTTGATAAGATCAGCCGCTCCGGCCTGCCGACTCATAAGCTCTGTCTGGAAATCACGGAAACCGCCGCCATCGGCAACATGAGTGAGGCGATCCTGCTGTTTACCCGGCTGAAAAATCTGGGATGTCGCATATCGCTGGACGATTTTGGCTCCGGGCTGTCGTCGTTCGGTTACCTGAAACGCCTGCCGGTGGATATTATTAAGATTGACGGCATGTTTGTCCGCGATATCGCCGACGATGATATGGATCTGGCGATGGTCAAAGCCATCAATGAACTGGCAAAGAAGATGGGTAAACAGACCGTTGCCGAGTTCGTCGAAAGTGAGGCCATTCTGACGCGCCTCAAAGCGTTGGGCGTCGATTATGCCCAAGGTTACCTGTTTGGTCGTCCCCAACCGCTGGAAGCGCTGGTGCGCCAATTGAGCAGGCAGACGGAGGTGGTATAATTCCCCTCTTTTATGGTGTGCCGCTGCGTTAAACCACCGCAATTGTCGGTGAGGCGGGCGGTCACCACCGATTTTATTCAGGTATCCCGGAGAGCCGCGTGCAACTAGCCCTGATTTGTGAACACCCTGACCGCCAACCAGAACTTGATCAGCTTGCCCAGCGCTGGGGACTGGAGCATGACCCTGACAGCCCGTTTGCGCTGGTGCTGACCGCGGAGCGGCTGGAACTGCTCAAGCGCGATGAACCTAAGCTGGGCGCGGTATATGTGGATCTGGCTGGCGGAGCGGCGGCCCACCGACGCAAGTTCGGGGGGGGCCGTGGACAGGCCATTGCCAAGGCGGTCGGCCTCAAGGGTGGGGTGATGCCGACGGTGGTGGATGCCACTGCCGGACTTGGCCGTGATGCATTCGTACTGGCCTCGCTGGGCTGCAAGGTGCAGATGGTCGAGCGCCATCCGGTGGTAGCGGCGTTGCTGGATGACGGGCTGCGCCGGGCCCAGGCGGATAGTGAAATTGGTGAGTGGGTGACGGAGCGCATGACCCTGCTGCATGCGTCCAGCCATGATGCGCTGGAGAAGCTGGCCGCGGATCCGGCCTTTGCCGCACCGGATGTGGTGTATCTGGATCCGATGTATCCTCATAAGAAGAAGTCCGCGCTGGTGAAAAAAGAGATGCGGGTTTTCCAGAGTCTGGTCGGGGCCGACAACGATGCGGATGCCCTGCTGACCCCGGCGTTGAGTCTGGCGACCAAACGGGTGGTGGTGAAGCGCCCTGACTACGCGGAGTTTCTGGCCGGGCAACAACCGTCGACGTCGATTGAGACCAAGAAAAACCGGTTTGACGTTTATGTCAAAGCGGCCATGAAGTAGCCCTGTCGGTCGCTGGTGATTGCGACGGGATAGCGGTATAGTCAGCCGGTACATACGGGAGCGACCCTCTGCAAGGAGGTGGCCCGGAACCGAGGAGAGGGAATGGCCAGAACATTATGTAAATACCGCCGGGCTGAGATTGCGGATAAATTCACGACCATCAGCCAGATTGTCAGCCTGCCGAAATACGTCTGCCGCAGCTGCGCCCGTTCGGCGAGTGAGAAAAGCTACTTGTGTAAGCCAAGTACCCTGCAACTGCCGGGTGGCAAGCGTGCGGCCGTCATCACCTCGGCGTTGCCTGCCGTAGCCCAACCTGCGGTTGTTGCGGCGGAGCCGGTCATGGCCCCGGCACCATCGCTGCCGGTGGCATATACTGAGCTGCCGGAGCTGGGCAGTATGACGGCGGAAACGGTGTTGCCGATGGGCAAGTCCGGGAAAAAGCAAAGCAAACAACTGAAGAAGCTGCGCAAACTGGCGAAGAAAAAACACAAGCGGTTGAAAAAAGCGGCGAAGGCAGTCAAGCGTTATGAGAAAGCGCTGAAGAAGGCGAGAGGCCTGCTGATTGCTTAAGCCCCGAGGCAAGCCAAAAAAAACCTCCTTACGGAGGTTTTTTTGTGCCGGATTAATTTGAACCTTTGATCAGGACTGCCGTCATCAGGCAAGTGATCACAGAAACAATAATACCGGATACGATTAACCAAGGAAGCATATCCATAGGTAGTTATCCATCTGTTGAGCAACGGGAGGCCCTATTCAATACTGTTTACATTATGCTAGCAATGGGTCGGATATAAGCTGAAACGGCTGTTAACAAATGGAAACAAGTATCTGGTATTAGACACATAATGTATTGTTTTAGAGAATAAAAAAGCACCCATTCGGGTGCTTTTTGTCTCAATATATTATGTTGCAATATTGTTAGTTTTTGGCTGGCAGAGCTAACGTCAGTGCTTCGCGGGACAGGTTGGCTGCTGCCTGTTCATCGTCCAGTTTTTCCATCACTTCGATCAGGTAGCCGTAATCGGTCACGTTAGGACGCAGCGCAATGGCTTTCTCGAAGTGTGTCTTGGCTTCATCCCACTTCTGTTCGCGCATCAGCAGCTGCCCCAGGGCGCTGTGAGTGCTCGGGTTGCTGCTGTCGTAGCGCAGCAAATCCTGCAGGCGAACGATGGCCGGGTGGTTGTCCGGCAGGTTCAGGCTCGGCACCAGCGCGATCAGGCGCTCGTCGCTGCTCTTTTTCAGGGCTTCTTTCAGGACGGTGTAGGCTTCGCTGTCAGCGTTGTGCTCGCTCATCAGGTTGACGAAACAGGCGATCAACTCAGGACGCTGCTTGGCCTTGCGGCTCAGGCTGTTCCAGTGGCCCATCAGGCCTTCACTGCCGTTCTGTTTGGCGATGTGGCGCATGATGCCGCACTCTGCCTGAACTTCCAGTGCTTCGGCTTCTTCGGTGTTGACCACACCGGCTTTCTCCAGCTGTGGCAGGATAGCCAGCAGGGGTTTCCAGTCTTCCAGTTTCAGGTAGCAGTCTTTCAGCAGGGTCAGCAGAACCGGGTTGCGGCTGTGATCCTGCTTGATGCCTTGCAGGGTTGCAATGGCCTGCTCGTACTGCTGCTGACGGTATTGCAGCTTGGCACGGGTCAGGGCCACGGCCAGGCTCTGGCCATCGACATCCGCAGCCAGTTTCAGGTACTCGTCACGCTGGCTGGCATCGCCCTGACCTTGGGCGGCTTCGGCCGCTGCCAGGTAGTTCAGTACCGGAGCATCGCTGTGTTTGGCCGATTTGACCATCAGCTTTTCAGCTTGCTTCCAGTCGCCTTCAATCACTTTGATCAGGCCATCGTTGGTCTGACGGCGGGCCTTGCGGGCTTTACGGCCGAACAGCCAGCCACGGGTTGAGCTGCCTAGGGAAAACAGGCGCTTGATAATGGTTTCCAGCAGGAAGAAGGTGCCAAACAGAATAATCACCAGCAGAATCAGGGTGGTGAGGCTCATCTCCAGGGTCTGGTTTGCAACCGAGATCAGGACATAGCCCTGATTTCCGGCCAGCATTGGGCCTGCAACAATCCCTGCGATCAGTGCTGCGACCAGCAGTAATAGTTTGATCATGCAGGCGTCTCCTCTGTGCTAATCGGCTTCACCTGCTGGCGCAGACGCTCACTGATGGCATCATTGATCAGTGGCTGAGACTTCAGCTGGCTTGGGTAGCTGGCTTCAACCGTTTCCTTGGCCAGTTTGTTGAGCGTAGCAATGAAGCTCTGTACGGCCGGATCTTCGGTGTTGTAGTAAGCTTCGGCCCATTCTTTGGCCATGGTCAGGGAGGCGGTGTACAGCTCGCCCTGCTCGCGGTAAACCGCTTTAATTGCCGTTTCCAGCTTAGACTTGACGTTTTCCTGCAGGTAGAAATCCTGCTTCGGTGACAGCAGCGGAACCACGTTGCCGTCACGCTTGCGGTATGTCACGAAGTGATTGCTGAAGTTTTTCAGCGAGGTCATCAGATTCTGTTTCCAGTCGTCCACTGAGCCGGACACTTCGGTTTTCTCTTCCGCTTCGATTGACTCCGGCAGAACGGCATTGGCCAGCGGCAGTGCAGCAACCTGCTGCTGCAAGCTGGTCAGACGCATGACCAGGCCATCGCGGTCAATACGGGCGACGGCTTTCAGCGCCGTGATGTCGCTGTGCATAGCTTTACGGATTGGGGTCAGGCTTGGGTCGTTCAGCTCGGCGATACGGTGATCGGCAGACTCCAGCAGGACGGTGGCGCTGACGGTGTCATGCTCCAGCCACAGTTTGCGACCGGCCATCTTGACCAGGTAATCCGCTTCAGCCAGCAGCCAGTCGTTAGGACGGCGGCCTTTGATCTCAGCCAGCGCCATTTGCAGACCGGTGATCGATTTGCCCTGTTGATCCAACGACACTTCGGTACGCTGTTCAATGGCACTGACTTGGGATTTGGTGGCTTGTTGAGCTTCTTGCAGGGAAGACTGCAGGCGGGAAATCTCTTGTTGCAGCGCCGCCATCTTACCGTTTTGCTCCAGCGTTTGCTGGTGGCCGTGGTAGTACAGGCCGGCACCCAGTGCAATCACCAGGGCAATAGCAATGACACCGGTTTTGTTGCCGCTTTTCTTTTCTGCCGGTTGGGCCGGAGCCGCTTTAGCAGTTTGATCGGCTTTGTCGGTGTTTTTGGCCGTGGCCGCTTTGTCGCTTTGCGGCTTAGTGCTGGCAGTCGTTTCAGCCTTGGTTGATGCTGCGGATTGTGATTGATCTGCAGAGCTCTGATTATTGGTTTTTTTATCAGTCATCCGATTTTCCCATTGTGCCTATTTTGCTTAGGGTCGTGAATAACGGGCCGTTGGCCGCGCTGCCCACATTGGAAATTAAACGAAAACCAAGCTGGTGTGCTTGGTCGGCAATTCGCTGGCTTGGTACGAATAGCTGGCATTGATAAAACCAAGCCTTGGCGTTGTCGGGTACAAGGCTGGCCAGAAAGGCCAGTTGTTCGCCGCTGGTGACAACCAGGGAATCAACCCCGGCATTTTGCCACTGTTGGCACAGCGCATGGCCATCAAGCGATAACCAGTTGCGCTGATAGGTTTCACTGTAGTTTACCGCCGCCCCGTGTTGCTGCAGGTGTTGGTAAATCAGTTCACGGCCGCCGTTGCCACGCAGGATAAGTACCCGCCTTCCGCTTACCTGGGTAAGAATGGGCAGGGCCAGCAGTCCCTCGCTGTCGCAGCGCGCTGACGGTGTGTGTACCGCCTGTCCTGTATAGGTTTTCAACGCAGCGGCGGTTTTATGGCCGACTGCTATATAATGCACGTTTTTTGGCCAGCTGACACCCACCGACATTAAGTAATTGTGCGCTAGGTTGGCAGCGTGGACACTGACAGCAATCAGAAAATCTCCATTTTCCAGTTGCTGCAGTTGTGCAGGTAAACAAGACAGGGTTGGCCCCGGCTGGATATCCAGCAAGGGCTGAGAGAGTGCAGCGATCCCCGCGGCATTAAGCTGCTGAGCCAGTTGCTCGCCATCCGGCGCCGGGCGGGTGATCAGTATGGTCATCAGGCGTTGCCGTACAGAGCATCAAGAATAGTACGGGCGCCGTCATTCAGTAGCTGCTCGGCCAGCGTGGTGCCCAGTTGCTCGGCGTCGGCAGCCGGGCCGCGGATTTCACCACGCACGATGTGGCTGCCGTCCGGCTCGCCCACCAGGGCACGTAGCCAGATTTGATCGCCGTCCAGCTCGGCATAGCTGCCGATAGGAACCTGACAGCCGCCCTGCAGATGGTTGTTCATGGCGCGTTCGCATCGCACCCGGGTCGCGGTTTCCTGATGGTTCAGGGCTGCCAGCAGACCCAGCACGCGCTCGTCATCCAGGCGACACTCAATACCTACCGCGCCCTGGCCGACTGCCGGCAGGCTTTCTTCCGGGGTAATCGTGCTGCGGATGCGGTCGTGCAGTTTTAGGCGCATCAGGCCGGCACAGGCCAGGATAATGGCATCGTACTCGCCGTCATCGAGTTTGCGCAGGCGGGTATTTACGTTGCCGCGCAGGTCTTTGACAATCAGATCCGGACGGCGGGCACGCAGCTGGCACTGACGGCGCAGGCTGGAGGTTCCCACGATCGCACCGGTCGGCAGTTCATCGATGTTGTTGTAATGGTTGGAGACAAACGCATCGCGCGGGTCTTCGCGCTCACAGATGGTGACCAGGCCCAGACCTTCCGGGAATTCGACTGGCACATCTTTCATGGAGTGCACCGCGATGTCGGCACGCCCTTCGAGCATGGCGACTTCCAGCTCTTTCACAAACAGCCCTTTACCACCCACTTTGGCCAGTGGGGTGTCCAGAATAACGTCGCCCTTGGTGACCATAGGTACCAGTTCTACCTCGATGCCCGGGTGGGCTTGTTCGAGCGCAGCTTTTACATATTCGGCCTGCCACATGGCGAGCGGACTTTTGCGGGTCGCAATTCGGATTGGGGTTGTTGACATCGTGTTGGATCCACCATTTTTGATAAAGGGGTGATTACTGGGAGTAATCCTACCACTACTGAGCTGGGAAGGTAATTTATGTGTTGCTGAGAGTGCGGTGACGCAGTATTGTCTTGATATGGACTACGATTAATGTGATATTTCTCACATAACCCTCAAGTGACAGATTGGCGACAATCGGGAAACTGGCGCTTTAGTCAGTTTGTACTAGCTTGAGGAAATCAGGGCTATGGAAAGGTCACTGGCAAGATTTCAGTCCATTTATAACTTGTCATAAAACGTCACTATCTTTACGGTTAATATAAAAACTGTTAAATTGATCACGTTTTTGCTCCCTGGTAGAGCCTTCTCTACACTTTAGTGACAAGATTTGGGCCGCTCTCAAGCTGGCAGCTCTTGGAAGAGTAATTTGCAAAATTTTATCACCACGCTTAACAGCAGACTGGAACAGCTCAACAAGATTCGCCTTGAGCGTGCCTGTGGCGCGATGACGGCGCAGTCAGAGCAGGTCTTTAACCTGTTGCCAGTGTTGCTGCACTACAATCACCCTGCGGTACCGGGTTATCTGGATCAGACCGTGCCGGTGGGGATCGCGTCATTTACTGCCTCGCCGATGCAGCAACAGCTGATCGATGATTGTGCCCTCGCGTGCGCTGCCACTGTGACCCCCCCTGATGCTTCTACTCGTCTCCCAATTCTGGGTTTGTATTCCATGGGCAGTACCGCCTCTCTGGGACAAAGCCTGACCAGCGATCTGGACATCTGGGTCGTTATCCGTACCGATTTGCCGTCTGACGCCCGTTCGGCGCTGGAAGCCAAGTGTGCGCTGGTATCGGAATGGGCACTGGTACAGGGCGTGGAAGCCAACTTTTTCCTGATCGACGAAAATCGATTCCTGGATAACTTTTCCGAAGAAATGACCGGTGAGAACTGTGGTTCCAGTCAGCATCTGCTGTTACTGGATGAGTTCTACCGTTCGGCGGTGCGCCTGGCGGGCCTGTCGCTGCTGTGGTTTATGGTGCCACCGGAAATGGAAGAGTGTTACGACGACTACATCCGCTACCTGGAACAGGGCGGGTTTATTCGTCGTGATGAGTGGATCGATTTTGGCGGTTTGTCCCGCATTCCGGCCGAAGAGTATTTCGGCTCCAGTTTGTGGCAGCTGTATAAAAGTATCGACTCGCCGTACAAATCAGTACTGAAGGCGATCCTGCTGGAAGCCTATTCCTGGGAATACCCGCACACCCAACTGCTCAGTGTGGACGGCAAACGTCGCTTCTTTGCGATTGACCGTACCGAATTCTGTATGGATGCCTACTACCTGATGCTGGAAAAGGTGACCCGCTATCTGCAGCGGATTAACGATCACCGTCGGTTGGATCTGGTACGTCGCTGTTTCTACCTCAAAACCCATGAAAAGCTGACCCGTCAGCCGGCATCCGGTTCGGTGCCGTGGCGGCGTAAAATTCTGGAAGAGCTGACCGCCAACTGGCAATGGTCAGAAGAGGTGTTGCTGGAGCTCGACAGTCGCCGTGACTGGAAAGTGGAGCAGGTGAAGCGGGCGCACAACGAGCTGCTGGATGCGCTGATGCTCAGTTACCGCAACCTGATCCGGTTTGCCCGCCGTAACAACATTACCTCGGCGATCAGCCCGGAAGACATCAGTATTCTGGCGCGTAAGCTGTACGCGGCGTTTGAGGTGCTGCCGGGTAAGGTCACACTGCTCAACCCGCAGTTGTCACCGGACCTGCATGAGCAGGATCTGACCTTTATTCAGGTGCCGGCCGGGCGTACCAACGCGGCGGGTTGGTATCTGTACAAACAGTCGCTGGACCCGGTTGCCATTCTCGGTAGGGCGTCGCTGGAGCATAACCGTTACCTGAGCAAGCTGGTGGCCTGGGCGTATTTCAACGGCCTGCTGACGGAGTCGACCTGCCTGCATTCGGTGGTGCGCACGGCGGCGATGGATATCGACAAGTTGTACCAATTGGTGAGCGACATTCGCAACACCTTCCCGATCCGCCGCCCGCAGCCAAGTCTGCAGGCGCTGTCCAGCCCGTGTGAAATTCGCCAGCTGGGGCTGTTCATCAACCTGGAAAATGACCCGACCACCGAGCTCAAGAGCCGTGCGGTCCGGTTTGATTTCAAAAACACCGATATTTTCAGCTATGGTCCGGAGCAACTGTGTCTGGTCGGGAGTGTCGATCTGGTGTATCGCAACTCGTGGAACGAGGTGCGTACCCTGAACTTCACCGGTGAAAATGCCATGCTCGACGCGCTGAAAACCGTGCTGGGTAAAATGCACCAGGACGCGTTGCCGCCGGAGTCGGTGGACGTGTTCTGTTACAGCAAGCACATGCGTGGTCTGATCCGTAACCTGGTGTACCAATTGGTGGCCGAGTGTATCGAGATGCGCTTGAAGCCGGTTGAGCAGGAAAAGCGCCGCCGCTTCAAAGCGATTCGGATTGGCAGCCAGACCCACGGCCTGTTCTTCGAACGCCGCGGGGTGTCGGTGCAGAAGCTGGAAAACTCAGTCGATTTCTACAGCTGTATTTCGTCGAACAAGCTGATTGGCTCGGCCAGTCTGGTGATGGGTAAAACCGACGAGCCGCACCCGCCGGAAATCGTCGATGCCTATGCCAGCGAAGGGCTGATCCAGTTCTTCTTTGAAGACTGTGCCGACGGATTCAACATCTACATTCTGGATGAAACCAACCGGATTGAAGTGTACCGCCAGTGCAGCGGTGACAAAGATGAGATGGTCCATGGGGTCAACCGCTTTTACACCTCGGCCCATGAACGTTTCAGCTATAGCGCCAATTTTATTAACTTCAACCTGCCGCAGTTCTACGACATTGTGCGCGGAGATAATGGCGAAACCCAAGTCCTGCCGTTTAAGAGCGGGCAGCAACCGACCCGTCGTCCGGCCCCTGTGATGGGTGGCGGTGCCGCGGTCTTGAACCTGTCGTCACGCTGAGTCTGATCAGCCTTATCAAATAAAAAAAGCGAGAGCCCGGCTCTCGCTTTTTTGTATCTGCTCAAGCTGAGCAACCGGAGAGCGGGCGTTACCAGTTCACCGCTTCTTCGGCGTGTACGGTGCACTCGCGTTTGACCAGGCTGATCAGCTCTTCGCCACTGCGGGTGCAGCGCCATTCGCCGTTCTGGTACTTGAAGTGGTAACCACCGGATTTGGATGCCAGCCAGATCTCATGCAGGGGTTCCTGACGGTTGATCACGATTTGGCTGCGGTTTTCAAATTCCAGGGTCAGGACATTGCCTGTGGTCTCGTATTCAATGTCGGCACCTGAGGCATCAATGCCTTCTTCGATGCTCATCAGCACGTCATCGGCCAGTTTGTGGAATTCAGTATCATTCATCCCGGTTCGTCCTATTGCTTTTCCTAGTATGGGTGCGATTATAGAGGGCAATGAGATGATAATCACTGGCTTTGAAAAATGAGTAAACGTTTAATCGCGATTTTGGTGCTTGGCACCCTGACCCTGGCCGGATGCGGTCAAAGCGGTCCTTTATACATGCCTGACGACAGCCAGCAACAGAACGAACAGCAAGAACAGTAAGCAGACTGACAGGGAAGAGACGACATTGGATTATTTTAACTACCAGCAAGACGGCCAACTGTGGGCCGAAGAGATTCAGCTTTCCGAACTGGCTGAGCGTTTTGGCACTCCGCTGTACGTGTATTCGCGCGCTACGCTGGAGCGTCACTGGCATGCGTTTGATCGGGCCGTGGCTGATCATCCGCACCTGATCTGCTATGCCGTGAAGGCCAACTCCAACCTTGGCGTGCTGAATGTACTGGCCCGCCTGGGTTCCGGGTTTGATATCGTGTCCGGCGGTGAACTGGAGCGTGTGATTGCCGCAGGCGGCGACCCGGCGAAAGTGGTGTTTTCCGGTGTAGGGAAAACCGCCGCAGAAATGAAGCGCGCCCTGGAGCTGGGAATTAAGTGTTTCAATGTCGAGTCGGAGCCGGAGCTGGATCGCCTGAACCAGGTGGCAGCGGAGCTGGGCAAAGTGGCCCCGATTTCCCTGCGGATTAACCCGGACGTTGATGCACAGACTCACCCGTACATTTCGACCGGGCTGCGTGACAACAAATTCGGTATCGCGTTTGAGCGTGCGCCGGAGGTGTATCGTCTGGCGCAGAGCCTGCCTAATATTGCTGTAACCGGGATGGACTGCCACATTGGCTCGCAGCTGACCGCACTGGCACCGTTTATTGATGCCACCGATCGCCTGCTGGCGCTGATCGCGACCCTCAAAGCAGAAGGCATTACCATTGCCCACCTTGATGTCGGTGGCGGCCTGGGCGTGACTTACAGTGACGAACAACCGCCGCAGCCGTCGGAATATGCCCGTGCCCTGATGGATCGTCTGACCGACCATCCTGAGCTGGAGCTGATTTTTGAGCCGGGCCGTGCCATTGCTGCCAATGCCGGGGTGATGCTGACCCGGGTGGAATACCTCAAACATACCGAACATAAAAACTTTGCCATCGTGGATGCGGCGATGAATGACCTGATCCGCCCGACCCTGTATCAGGCGTGGCAGGAGATTATCCCGGTGATCCCGCGTGACGGCGAAGCCGTGACCTACGATCTGGTGGGCCCAATCTGTGAAACCGGTGATTTCATCGGCAAAGACCGCCGACTGTGTCTGGAAACCGGCGATCTGCTGGCGGTACGTTCGGCCGGTGCCTACGGTTTTGTGATGGCGTCGAACTACAATACCCGCACGCGTGCCGCCGAAATCATGGTCGACGGCAAAGACGCGCACGTGGTACGCGAACGTGAAGAGCTGACCCAGTTGTGGCAGTCCGAACACCTGCTGCCGGCGTAATCAAGAAGGAACAACATGCAGTTTAATTTTTCCAAAATGCATGGCCTGGGGAACGACTTCATGGTCGTCGACTGTGTGACCCAGAACGTGTTCTTCTCGCCGGATGCGATCCGGCGTCTGGCCGACCGCCATCGCGGGGTCGGTTTTGACCAGTTGCTGGTGGTGGAGCCGCCTTATGATCCGGAAACGGATTTCCATTACCGGATTTTCAATGCTGACGGCAGCGAAGTGGAGCAGTGCGGCAACGGTGCCCGCTGTTTCGCCCGTTTTGTCTGGCTCAAAGGACTGACCAACAAATACCATATTTCGGTCAGTACCAAGGCGGGCAAAATGGTTCTGAAACTGGAAAACGACAACCAGGTGACCGTGAACATGGGCGTGCCGGAATTTGAGCCGGGGAAAATCCCGTTCCGTGCCAAGCAGAGCGAGAAAACCTACCTGCTGCGGGCTGGCACCCAGACCCTGTTCTGTGGCGCGGTCAGCATGGGTAACCCACATTGCGTCACGGTGGTGGATGATGTGGATACCTTTGATGTCGAAACTCTCGGGCCGCTGCTGGAATCCCACGAACGCTTCCCGGAGCGGGTAAATGCCGGCTTTATGCAGATCCTCAACCGCAATGAAGTACGGTTGCGGGTCTACGAACGAGGCGCTGGTGAAACTCAGGCCTGTGGCAGCGGTGCCTGTGCGGCGGTTGCCGTGGGCCGAATGCAGGGATTACTGGACGAGCGGGTGACTGTCTCACTACCGGGCGGGGAATTGCAAATCCGTTGGGCTGGTGAAGGCAAACCGCTGTATATGTCCGGCCCGGCCACCCATGTGTACGACGGGCAAATTGCGTTATGACCGAGTTCACTCAGTTCGATGCACTGCCTGAGGTCGATGAGCTGTCGCTGACGGAGCAGGAGGTCGCGGATTTTCTCAGTGCCAACCCGGACTTTTTTATTCGTCAGCCGGATCTGCTGGCCCGGTTGCAGGTGCACCATCCCCAGCGCGGCGTCATTTCGCTGGTGGATATGCAGCTGGACCGACTGCGCCAGCGGATCGGTGAGCTGGAAGAAAACATCGCCGGGCTGATGCAGGTGGCCGCGGCCAACAGTCAGCTGTATGAAACATTTGCCTTTGCCCAACGTAAACTGTTCCAGACCCACAATATTTATCAGGCGCTGAGCGTGCTGGAAACGCTGGCCGACCAGTTGGGGCTGGATGTCAGCATACGGCTGTTTGACAGCCTTGACGAGCAGCTTTACCTCGATCGCCGGGCGTTCGAGCCGTTTCGCCGGGCCCGTCTGGCGAGCCGGACGGTGTATCTGGGACGGTTGCGTAAAGCGGAAAGTGAGCTGCTGTTTGTGCAGCCGCCGCACCTGGGGTCGTACCTGGTGCTGCCGTTTGGCAATGAGCGCCCGATCGGGGTGCTCAGTTTTGCTAGCCAGGATGGCGGCCATTTCCAGCCGGAGATGGACTCGCTGTTTGTTGAGCAACTGGGGCTGGTTCTGAACCGCCTGATCCACCATTGGGACTATACCCGCGAGGTTATCGAGTGAGTTTGCCATCCGGACTGGAAAAACCGCTGCTGCGTTTTTACGAATATCTGCGCAGCGAGCGGGAACTGAGTCTGCATACCCAGCAGAATTACAAACGTCAGCTGACGACCATGGCGGAGCAGCTGGTGAATCTGGGCGTCGACAACTGGCAAGCCGTGGACGCCGGTTGGGTCCGCCAGCTGGCGTCAAAAGGGATGCGCGACGGCCTGAAAGCCAGCAGTCTGGCGATGCGCCTGTCGGCCCTGCGCAGCTTCCTGGATTTTCTGGTCGGTCAGGGTGAGCTCAAGGCCAATCCGGCCAAAGGGGTATCGGCACCGCGCAAGGCGCGGCCGCTGCCGAAAAACCTGGATGTGGACGAGATGGATCAGCTGCTCAGCGTGGATGAGAACGATCCGCTGTCGGTGCGGGATCGGGCCATCATGGAGCTGATGTACGGTGCCGGTTTGCGTCTGTCTGAGCTGGTGTCTCTCAATGTGAAGGATGTTAGCCTGAGCAGAGGGGATCTCCGGGTGATCGGTAAGGGCGACAAAGAACGTATCGTCCCGTTTGCCGGTCTGGCGCGGGAATGGGTTGGTCACTGGTTGCGGGTGCGCGATCAGCTGGCGGCCCCCGGTGAGCCCGGTCTGTTTGTGTCCAAGCTGGGCCAGCGCATCTCGAACCGGAACGTGCAGAAGCGGATGGCAGAGTGGGGCCAGAAACAGGCGGTGTCGAGCCACATTAACCCGCACAAACTGCGGCACAGTTTTGCGACCCACATGCTAGAGTCATCGGGCGACCTGCGCGCGGTGCAGGAACTGCTCGGTCACGCCAACTTATCCACGACCCAAATCTATACCCACCTGGACTTCCAGCATCTGGCTCAGGTGTATGATGAAGCCCACCCTCGGGCTAAACGCCAAAAGCGCTAACCGGACAACGCAACCATGCAATTTTACCGCAGTATTTCTCTGCCGAAGGCGCTGACCTTCGATCTCGATGACACCCTGTACGATAACCGGCCGGTGATCCGGCGGGCCGAGCAGGCAATGCATGACTGGCTGGCGGCCGAACATCCGGCCAGCCGGGGAGTGGGGCTGGCGCGCTGGAAAAGCTTGAAATTGGCGCTGGCTGATGCGGATCCCTTGCTGCATCACGATGTGACCCGCTGGCGGTTTGAATTGCTGAAAATTGGGTTCATGCAGCTCGGCTATGCCCAGCGCCGTGCCGAGCAGGCAGCGGCGGAAGGGCTAGACGTTGTGCTGGCGGTGCGTAATCAGGTTGATATTCCGGCGGAAACCCATCGGGTACTCGGCCTGCTGGCGGCACATTTGCCGCTGGTGGCGATCACCAACGGCAATGTCGATGTCGAAAAAATTGGTCTGGCAGGGTATTTCGATGTCGTGTTGCGGGCTGGGCCAGATGGCTTGGCCAAGCCGGAACCAGACTTGTTCGCCAAGGCGACCCGTCATCTGGGACTGGCCCCGGGAGAGATCCTGCATGTCGGGGATCATCTGGTCACGGACGTGGGCGGGGCCAAGCGACACGGCATGATGGCCTGCTGGTTCAATGATCAGCAGCGCGTGCTGGGTCAGGAGCCGCGCGCCAAGTGGCTGCCGGATGTGGAAATCTGCCAGCTGTCTCAGCTGCTGGCGTTAGCCCTGCCGTCAACCGGTTGCCACCCAGAGCCGTAAATCGGCCTTGCACACGGATACAGAAAACAGGACAGCCCACGGGCTGTCCTGTTTGTTTTTTGCTTTCCTTGATCGGCGTTTGGTGGGGATGCCCTCCGGGGCTCCGGCAACCGGGTTGGGCGTTACTCCAGCAGGCTCCGCCTTGGCTCAGGCTTGATCAGGTGGTCGAGCGAGATCATGCCGCCTCCCCAGAACACATTCACCAGCAGCATCATGCCCCACAATTGGTGGTCATAGAAACCTTGCTCCCAAAGTTGGGGGTAAGACAGCACGGCCACCATATTGAACCCGAACAGGAGTAGCGCCATAGGGCGGGTAAACAATCCCAGCGCCAGGAAAACCGGGAGGATAAGCTCGGCGGCGGTCCCCAGGTAGGCCGCGGTTTCAAACGGTAACAGGGGAACCTGATACTCAAACTCAAACAGATAGAGGGTGCTGTCCCAACTGGTGTATTTCACCATGCCGGATTTGAAAAACACCCAGGCCACCCACAGGCGGGTAAACAGTAGCAGCAGGGGAACCAGAGGTTCGACGAGCCGTTGGGCGGTGTAATCCACCTGCTTGATGAATTTCAGCATGTGCAGTCTCCCTGTGGTAGGCCGTGAAGGGTGGTAAAGATTTGCTGTTGGATCAGTCCGGGCAGGCACTCCAGCATCGGGTCGCTGGCCTGACCCAGCGGCTGACCGGCCTGACATAAACGCACTAGCGCGGTGGCGGCTGGTGTGGTGGCCAGCACCTCGATACCGTCAGGGCGGCGCAGGATCAGGGCTGACTCCGGTTGGGTCAAATCGAGCGGTATCAGGTTGTCGCGGCGAATCATCTGCCACAGGCTGGCAGCCGGAGTCGCGGTATCCAGCGTGCGGACAGAAGGTGCAACCGTCAGTCGCAGTGAACCGATATTGTCCTCGCGAATGGCGGCCAACTGGCCCAGATCCAGTTGGGGTGCAAGCGGGAGCTGGCTGGCTCGGTCTGCCTGCCATTCGAGCCGGGCCAGATCCGCCAGATACGGTACGGCTGCGACCAGGCTCGGCTGGCACTCAATCGTGTCAGCAAAACCGGCGCCGTAATGGCTGACATCACCCTGTTCGAGTGGCTGATGCAGCACATGCTGGCGTGCCAACTGCGTAAAACATTCCTCGCCCACCACTGCCTGACAGCATGGATAGGTTGCGCTCAGCACCTCGGACAAGCCGATAATGAAATTGTTGCGGTAAATCTGCAGCAGCTGCTCGGCAGGGAATATCCCCGGTACCATCGTCTCAGTGACCTCGCTGGGCTGATAGTGCAGCGCGCGGGCAAAGTCCTGTTGCAGCCGGTGCAGGGCATCAGACGGTGACAGAGCCATTGATGGTCTCCTCTGTCAGGATGGCACGGGCTTTGGCCGCTTCATCCAGTAACACGGGCAGGGCCGGAATATCGAGATCCCATTCAATCAGGGTGGGCACCGCGCCGTGCTGGCGGATCCACTGGCGGTAGAGTTGCCACACCGGTTCGCTGACTGGGCAGCTGTGGGTGTCGATCCAAATCTCGCCCTCCGCCAGCGCTTTTACCGTAAACCCGGCGAGGTGGATTTCTTTCACACTGGCAGGGTCAATGGCGGCCAGGTATCGGGCGCAGTCAAAGCCATGGTTAAAGGCACTGACATATATATTGTTGAGATCAAGCAGCAGCCCGCACCCGGTGCGCTGTTGAACTTCCCGCAGAAATTCCCATTCCGGCATGGTGGAATGGCTGAATCTGAGGTAGCTGGACGGGTTTTCTACCAGAAACTCGCGCCCCAACGCATCCTGTACCTGCTCGACCTTGTGGCAGAACAAGGTCAGTGCTTCTTCGGTGTAAGGCAGGGGCAGCAGATCATTGAAGTACTGGCCGTTGACCGAACTCCAGCTCAGGTGATCGGAAACGGCAATCGGGTCGAGTTCGTCAACCAGTGCTTTGAGCTGGCGGAGATGGGCCGGGTCAAGCGCATCCGCAGAGCCAAGCGACAGCCCGATCCCATGGCAGCTGATCGGGTAGTGTGCCGCGATGGCCCGTAACTGCTGACGGGCAGCCGTGTGCGGGTTGAAGTAGTTTTCACTGTGAATTTCCAGCCAGCCGGTGGCTGGTTGCTCGTGCTGGAAGGTGTGGAGGTGAGGAGCGCGAAGCCCCACCCCGACCATCCGGTCGGCTGGCAGGCGGTCAGGGGTAGGGCTCGTCATTTACTTCGCCTCGGTGGAGCCGCCAGCCAGTTTGTCACACAGGCCTTTAGGCACTAGCACAAACGCATCTTTCTGTCCGTCGGTTTTGGCGGTCCCGGCGCATGACCCGGTTTTGGTCGCGCAGTCATTTTTCCCGGCTTTGGCGACACCGTAGCATTTCTCTTTCGCATCGGCTGCCACGGCGGAGGTGGTGGTCAGGGCTGTTCCGGCAAGGGCGATCAAACCTGTCACCGCAGTGGCGAGTGCAATGTTGGTCTTTTTCATGGTCATTCCTCTTCTTTTTGCGGGCTGATGCCTGCACCGTTGCCCGGTCGGCAGCGGGTTGGGCGGGCACCGTTGCGGTGCGTTCGAAACAGTAGAAAGGGGGAGCCCGGGATTAATTTCATGCCGGGGCGAGTTTTTTAACGACCTATTAACGTTTTTCTTTCCAAGCATAGATCAATTCGGGCTGCCAAGCGGTTGATATCAGAGATGGGTTTGGCGCCCTCGGGTCGCCGCGGGCCGTGATTTTCCCGCCTTTGATTCCGTGGGCTCCTCGCATCAGAGGCGGCTTTGTGGTTATAATCACCACCATTGTATAAATAACCAGTAGAGAGCGATGGACGTTTCACTTCTGTTAGATGGCCTGAATGACAAACAACGCGAGGCTGTGGCGGCCCCGCTGGGCAATTATCTGGTGCTGGCCGGGGCCGGTAGTGGCAAAACCCGGGTACTGGTCCATCGTATCGCCTGGTTGATGGGGATTGAGCAGGCGTCGCCGTACTCCATCATGTCGGTGACCTTCACCAACAAAGCGGCGGCAGAAATGCGTGGCCGGATTAACGACCTGATGCACGGCTCGCTGTCGGGCATGTGGAACGGCACGTTCCACGGCCTGTGTCACCGGATGCTGCGTGCCCACTATCTTGACGCCGGGTTACCGGAAGATTTCAACATTCTGGACTCGGACGATCAGATGCGCCTGTTGCGCCGTTTGATCAAGGCTCAGAACCTGGACGAGAAACAGTGGCCGGCCCGTCAGGCGGCGTGGTACATCAACGGCAAGAAAGACGAAGGGTTGCGTCCGCAGCACATCGATACGTTCAACGATCCGATCGAGCAGACCTGGTTGCGGGTCTACCATGCCTATCAGGAAGCCTGTGATCGGGCCGGGATGGTCGATTTTGCCGAGCTGCTGCTGCGCTCGTTTGAGCTGCTGCAACGCAGTAAGCATATCCGCGAGCACTACCAGGCGCGCTTCAAGCACATTCTGGTGGACGAGTTTCAGGATACCAACAACATTCAGTTTGCCTGGCTGCGCCTGATGGCGGGGCCGGACTGTCACGTGATGATCGTGGGCGACGATGACCAGTCCATCTACGGCTGGCGGGGCGCTAAGGTGGAAAATATCCAGCGTTTCCTCAACGACTTCAAAGACGCCAAATCGATTTTCCTGGAGCAGAACTACCGCTCGACAGGCAATATCCTGAAGGCGGCGAACGGCCTGATTGCCAACAACAACGAGCGCATGGGTAAAAACCTGTGGACCGAAGGTACCGAAGGGGAGCTGATCTCGGTTTACTCGGCGTACAACGAGCTGGACGAAGCCCGCTTTGTGGTCGGGAAAATTCGCGAGTGGCAGGATCAGGGCGGCGCGCTGGCTGACACTGCAATGCTGTACCGCAGCAACGCCCAGTCGCGGGTGCTGGAAGAGGCACTGATTCAGGCCGGTATGCCGTACCGCATTTACGGCGGGATGAGGTTCTTCGAGCGTCAGGAAATCAAAGATGCCCTGTCGTATTTACGTCTGATTGCCAACCGCCACGACGATGCCTCGTTTGAGCGGGTGGTGAACACCCCGGCTCGGGGGCTGGGTGAGCGGACGCTGGAAACCATTCGTCTGGCAGCGCGTGACCGGGGAGCCACGATGTGGCAGGCCAGTGTCGCGCTGCTGGAAGAGCAGGTGCTGGCGGGGCGTGCGGCCAATTCGCTGCGCCGTTTCATCGAGCTGGTCAATGCGCTGGAAGATGACACCCGCGAGCTGCCGTTGTTCCAGCAAACCGATGAGGTGATCCGCAACTCCGGCCTGCGGGCGATGTACGAGCAGGAAAAAGGCGAGAAGGCGCAAGCCCGGATTGAAAACCTGGAAGAGCTGGTAACCGCGACCCGACAGTTCGAAGTCCCGGAAGAAGCGGAAGACATGAGCCCGTTGTCGGCCTTCCTGTCGCATGCGGCGTTGGAAGCCGGTGAAGGACAGGCGGATGATTTTGAAGACGCGGTTCAGCTGATGACCATGCACAGCGCCAAGGGATTGGAATTCCCGATGGTCTTTATGGTCGGGGTGGAAGAAGGCATGTTCCCGAGCAGTCGGACGACGGAGGAAGTCGGCCGTCTCGAGGAAGAGCGCCGTCTGTGTTACGTGGGGATGACCCGGGCAATGCAGAAGCTGTATATCACCTATGCAGAGATGCGTCGCCTGTACGGCAAGGACAACTACCACAAGCCGTCGCGTTTTATCCGCGAAATCCCGGAAGAGCACATCGAAGAGGTTCGGATGAAGGCCAAGGTCTCGCGGCCGGCGAGCAGCGGTCGCTTCAGTCAGACCCAGGTCAACGAGAACTTTAACCAGACTGGTTTCAGCCTTGGCCAGCGGGTGCTGCACCCGAAATTCGGCGAAGGCACCATCATCAACTTTGAAGGCAGTGGTGCCCAGAGTCGGGTGCAGGTGGCCTTTAATGGCGAAGGGATCAAATGGCTGGTAACGCAGTTTGCCAAGCTGGAGCCGATGTAAGCTGACACTCCCCGCTGGCGATCAATCAAGCCCGCTGACAGTTGTTGTCAGCGGGCTTTTTCATGGCATCAGACCGGCTGTCCGGTTACTGGGCGATAACCTTGCCTTCGCGCCGCGGGTCGGCGGCCCCTACCAGGTTTTTGCCGTCCAGCTTAATGGCCTGCACACCGGAATTCAGCTCTTTGACCTGGGTCGTAAAGCCGAGCTGCTCCAGCTTCGGTGCCCACTCCGCTGCGGCGGTACCGGCTTCCAGTTCAAACGGGCCGAAGCGGTTGTTCATGTTCGGCAGGCTGATCGCCTGTTGCAGATCTAGGCCCCAGTCGAGATGGCCGACCAGCGTTTTCGCCACATAGCCGATGATCTGGCTGCCGCCCGGTGAGCCGATCGCCATCACCGGTTTGCCGTTTTCCATCACAATGGTGGGTGCCATCGATGAGCGTGGCCGTTTGCCCGGCTCGATACGGTTGGCAATCGGCTGGCCATCGTTATGGCTGCGGAATGAAAAGTCAGTCAGTTCGTTGTTGAGCAGGAAGCCGCGTACCATCAGGCGGGAGCCGAAGCCGTTTTCAATCGTGGTGGTAATTGACACCATGTTGCGGTCTTTGTCGACAATCGCGAAATGGCTGGTGGACGGCAGTTCAATCGACTCATCCGGTGCATAGCGCATGGCATGATCCCAGGCCGGTTGGCCGGCATTCACGCTGGCCAGCGCCTGTTCCCCTTTCAGCAGGGTAGCCCGGGAGCTGAGGTAATCGTCGGCCAGCAGGCCTTTGGTCGGCATCGGCACGTAATCGCTGTCGGCCATGTAGCGGCCGCGGTCAGCGAAGGCGAGGCGGGAGGCGTCGCCCAGCAGGCGCCAGCTGGTCGGGTTATCCGGCCCCAGTTCTGCCAGATTGTAATGGCTGAGCATGCCGAGGATCTGGCCCAGAGTCAGGGCGCCGGAACTCGGTGGCCCCATGCCGCAGATGTCGTATTGGCGGTACGGGGCGCACACCGGCTCACGCTCTTTGACCTGATAGGTGGCCAGATCCATGGTGCTCAGCACGCCGGGATTGCCCGGCGCGGTACGCACGGTCTGGACGATGTCACGGGCGATGTCGCCGGTGTAGAAAGCACTCGCGCCGCGCTCGGCAATCTGGCGCAGGGTATCGGCGTAAGCCGGGTTTGTCAGGGTTTCTCCGGCCTGAATCGGTGTCCCGTCGTCATGGAAAAAATAGGCGCGGGTGGCGTCAAAGCGTTTGAGGGAGTCCTGCTCGCTGGCGACCAGTGCCGCCAGGCGTGGGCTGACGGTAAAGCCGTCTTTCGCCAGTTTGATCGCCGGTTCAAACAGCTTGTTCCAGGCCAGCTTGCCCATGCGCTGGTGGGTGTACCACATCAGCTTGACGGTGCCCGGCGTTCCGACGGAGCGGCCGCCGACCACGGCATCATAAAATTCCAGCGGCTCCCCTTGGTCATTCTGGAACAGCACCGGGGTGACGCCGAACGGCGCGGTTTCGCGGCCGTCAAAAGTAGTCAGCGCTTTTTGGCTGCTGTCCCAATACACCAGAAACGCGCCGCCGCCGATCCCGGACGATTGCGGCTCGGTCAGGCCGAGCACCAGCTGGGTCGCGACCATGGCATCAATCGCATTGCCGCCCTGTTTCAGAATAGCGGCACCGGCTTCGCTGGCATACGGGTTGGCCGAGGCCACCATCCAGTCTTTGCCCTGAACCAGCTGCTGCTGGGTCAGGCCGGTTGCGGCCTCAGGCGCGAGCTGGTCGGTACTCTGCTGCGTGTCTTTGGCGGCCGCATAAGGGGCGCTCGCGATCAGGCAGGCTAACAGGGTCAGTCGGGTGGCAGGGTGCTTCCATGACATATCTCTATCCTTTTCCATGTTTAGGCTGCATTTAGCCTAAAAGCGCTGCGGGTTGCCGTCCACTGTTCGCGTGTATGTTTGTGCAGCAAGTCAAGCAAGCAACAGGTTGAGTAGAATGGTCCCGCCGATGGCGGTGAACAGCAGGCCGCACAGACCGTCGATGATGGGCGTCCAGGCGCGCAGTTTCTGTTGCAGGCGCTCGCCGGTCAGCAGCCACGCCAGCATGGCAAACCACAGAAACGACAGCAGCCACAGCATGCCGATGGCTGAGACCTTACCGCTCAGTGACATGCCCGCCGGTACCAGGGTCGACAGCAGGCTGAGGAAAAACACCAGCGCTTTCGGGTTCAGGATATTAGTGGTAAATCCGCGCGCCAGCGCCTGTCGCTTGCTGGCGATAGTCAGGCCGGGCGAGGTTGATGCGGCAGCGCCACTGGCGTTATGACGCTGTTGCCAGTAGTGCCAGGTGCCTTTCAGGGCGCCAATACCGAGCCACAGTAAGTAGCCGCTGCCAGCGGCCTGCAGCAGGGCAAACAGAGTCGGGTGCTGGTGGATCAGCAGGCTGGCTCCGGTCAGGCTGAGAATCGAGTGGAGCAGGATCCCCAGTGACAGGCCCAGCGCGATCATTACGCCGGTCTGGCGGCCGTATCGCCCGGCATTCTGGACGACCAGGGCAAAATCGGGGCCCGGGCTCATCAGCGCGATAAAGTGAACAGTGAGCAGGGTCAGTAACGTGGTCGCTTCATTCATGGTGATTACTACGGTTAGCGGAAGATAGGGTTATCTTGCCGGGTTTGGCCGTACGGCGCTTGTAGAAAATTCACACCGGAGCGAAAAAGTGGGCGGGAGGATGTGGGGCTAGCGGACCTGGGAGGGCGCAATGCCGAAAGTCTGTTTGAAGGTACGGGTGAAGTGCGCCTGATCGTAAAAGCCGACATGAAACGCGACGTCGGTGCTGCGGTAACCGGCCTTGAGCAGCGCCATGGCATGTTCCAGACGCAGCCGGGCGAGCCAGGCATAAGGGGTAAACCCGGTCGCGGCTTTAAACTGGCGCAGCAGTTGGGACGGGCTGAGGTCGCACAGTGACGCTAAATCGGCCAGGCTGATTTTTTCATCCAGGTGCGCCATCACGTAGTCGCGCAGTTGTTGCAGGCTGTAACGTCCAAGCCGATAAACCGGTTGGGGGCTGGTCTGGCCGTAACGGGTCAGCAGCAGCGAAAAGGTTTCCAGCGGCATACTGTCTTTGGCCAGCTGGGAGGTGTGCGGATCGCTCAGGCACTGGTGCAGGGATGTCAGGCGGCCAAACAGCGCCGGGTCGTCAAGGTGGTGGCGGTTAAAGCCAAAGTCGCGGTGACCGGAAACGGCTTCGGCCTGATCGGCCAGCCAGTCCGGGTCGATACTGAACACTTTCACCTGATAGCCGTCGCTGCCGATAGGAGTCCCATCATGCATCACATCCGGCGGCATCAGAATGGTGGCACCGGGACCGGCATAGTGACGGGTGCCGTGGCTGTAAAATGCCTGCTGGCCATGGGTAATCAGGCCGATGTGGTAATCCAGGTGGTAATGGCGTTTGAAGGCGAAGCTCTGGTAATGCCCGTCAATCAGGTTGATCGCCGCAATGTTACTTTTCTGATGGCTGATCTTGTCCATACTTTTTCCTTCATTCTCTGCCCTGTGCCGATGGAGTGATTCCCCCTTCGTCGCACAGCCTACCGCTGTCCTTCAGTCGAACATCATCAGTAGAGCATAATTGGCCGGTGCAGACTTGTAAAAAATTCACAACCGGCCATGGCGGGAAGGTCAGGCTTTGGCAGCCGAGTCGGCAGCGGCCTTGGCGGCGGCTTTCAGGCGTCGCTGGTGGCGGTGGCCTTTAATGCCGTCCACGCTGAACAGCACCAAGGCTGCCCAGATGAAGCCGAAGGTATACACCTTGTCAGCGGTGAACTGCTCACCGTACAGGGTGATGGCCAGCAGGAACATCAGGCTCGGGCCGATGTACTGGAAAAAGCCCAGGGTCGACAGTTTCAGCTTGGTCGCGGCACCGGTAAAGCACAGCAACGGCAGGGTAGTGACAATCCCCGCCGCCATCAGCAACAGGTTGGTGGACGGGGCGTTGGCCGTCCAGTCTGAGGTCGCGCTCTGAGCGATGAACAGGACATAAATGGCTGCCAGCGGCAGCAGCAGGCTGGTTTCCATAAACAGGCCGGTCTGGGCATCCAGGCTGATTTTCTTGCGCAGCAGGCCGTACAGACCGAAGCTGGCGGCCAGGGCCAGAGCAATCCACGGCAGCGAGCCAAACTGGATCAGCTGAACCGCAACGCCAATCCCGGCCAGTGCGACGGCCAGCCATTGCATCGGGCGTAACCGCTCGCCGAGAAACACCATGCCGAGCAGCACGTTCAGCAGCGGGTTAATGTAGTAGCCCAGGCTGGCATCCAGCATGTAGTTGTTGTTGACCGCCCAGATAAACATCAGCCAGTTACCACCGACCAGGGTTGAGGTCGCGACCAGCATCAGCAGGATTTTTTTCTGGCTCAGCACGGCCCGCACCTTGCCCCAGCCTTTACTCAGCATCACTAACCCGGCCAGGAAAAAAAACGACCAGATAATGCGGTGGCTGAGAATTTCCAGCGCGCTGACTTGCTGGAGCGCCTTGAAATAAATCGGTGCGATGCCCCACATGGTGTAAGCCGAAAGCGCGAGGATCACCCCCCGCTGGGTTTGTTTGCTTTGTTCGTCCATGTATTCCTGAGAACCTGAGAAAATTGTGCAGAAGGTAAGGACGGGTAACAGAATGCTTCACCCGTATATGTCAGGGCAGTATAAATCGTGATCGAAATCAATACTATTGTCTTTTTTCTCTGCACGTCTTGCTAAGCTCGGGGCGCGATCCGACCGGGTCTCAGCCGGTAGCTGTGCTCCCAATGGGTGGCGGATTGGTATAGAATAGCCAGCCTTATGACCCCCGCCGCCACGGCGGAAAGCTATCTTCAGTCGAGTCTATCTATGTCAGCCAGCCCAGCCAGTCAGTCCGAACCATCCCGCTCACCGTTAGAGGTGTTGCAGGCGGTATTCGGCTACCAGACATTTCGCTGTGGTCAACAGTCGGTGATAGAAGCGGCAACAGCAGGGCAGGACTGCCTGGTGATCATGCCGACCGGCGGCGGGAAATCGCTTTGCTATCAAATTCCGGCGCTGTTGCGCGAGGGCCTGACGCTGGTGGTGTCGCCCCTGATCTCGCTGATGAAAGATCAGGTGGACCAGCTGCGGGCCAACGGGGTCGCCGCTGCCTGCCTGAACTCGACCCAGTCACGGGAAGAGATGCAGGCGACCCTGGACGCGATGGCCAGTGGGGAGATCAAGTTGGTGTACGTGTCGCCGGAGCGCCTGCTGGGACGGGAATTCACCGAACGGTTGAGCCAGCTGCCGCTGAGCCTGCTGGCGGTGGATGAAGCGCACTGTATTTCCCAGTGGGGACACGATTTCCGGCCGGAGTATGCGGCGCTGGGCTCGATTCGCCAGCACCTGCCGACGGTACCGGTGATCGCTCTGACTGCGACCGCCGATGACACTACCCGCCAGGATATCGTGACGCGCCTGGCGCTGACCGAGCCGCACTCTTACTTGGGTAGCTTCGACCGCCCGAACATCCGCTACACCCTGCAGGAAAAGTACAAGCCGATGGTTCAGCTGATCCAGTATCTCAAGGATGTACGCGGCCAGTCGGGGATTGTGTATTGCAACAGTCGCAAGCGGGTGGAGCAGATCAGCGAAAAGCTCAATGAAAGCGGGATGCGCGCGGCGGCCTATCATGCCGGGATGGAGCATGATGAGCGGGCCTGGGTGCAGGAGGCGTTCCAGCGTGATGATATCCAGATCGTGGTGGCGACTGTAGCGTTCGGGATGGGCATCAACAAGCCCAACGTCCGGTTTGTGGTGCATTTTGATATTCCGCGCAATATTGAGTCGTACTACCAGGAGACAGGCCGGGCCGGCCGTGACGGACTGCCGGCGGAAGCGGTCATGTTCTATGACCCGGCGGATCTGAGCTGGCTGCGCCGCTGTCTCGACGAAAAAGAAGATGGCCCGCAGAAGCAGGTCGAGGGGCACAAACTCAATGCGATGGGGGCGTTTGCTGAAGCGCAGACCTGTCGTCGCCTGGTTCTGCTCAACTATTTTGGTGAAGCTCGGGAAGCCCCGTGCGGTAACTGTGATATCTGCCTTGACCCGCCCAAGCATTTTGATGCCCTGGAAGCGGCCCAGAAAGCCCTGTCCTGCGTGTATCGGGTTAACCAGAGTTTCGGTATCACCCATGTGGTGGAAGTGCTGCGTGGGATGCAAAACCAGCGTATCCGTGAACACGGCCATGACAAGTTGTCGACCTATGGCATCGGCCGCGAGCACAGCCATGAATTCTGGGTCAGCATTTTGCGCCAGCTGATCCATCGGGGCTTTCTCACCCAGAGTATTCTGCACAGTTCGACGTTGCAGCTGACCGAAAAGGCGCGCAGCGTGTTACGGGGAGATATCGCGCTGGAACTGGCCGTCCCGCGGTTGGATACCGCGGTGCGCAGTGCCAAAAGCAGCAAACTGGCTAACCGTCAGTACGATAAAAAGCTGTTTGCTAAGCTGCGGAAACTGCGTAAAGCGATTGCCGATGAAGAAGAGTTGCCGCCGTACGTGGTGTTCAACGATGCGACCCTGATGGAAATGGCTGAACGTCTGCCGACTTCAGCGGGGGCGTTGTTGACGATCAATGGGGTGGGCCAGCGCAAGCTGGAGAAATACGGCACCGCCTTCATGAACGTGATTGAAGATCACCTGACCGTGGGTCACGACATGCCGTATGCCGTGTCATCGTAATAGGTTCTTGTGACGGAGTCGGAGCGTTACTCTGGCTGCCGCGAGGGAGCGGCAAGGCACGGTATGCAGCACTACTATGCGAAAAAACCGGGCGAAAACATCGGGCGAAAAAAAACCGGGCATTTCCGCGCCCGGTCAAAATGCGTTATAGAGCAACGCCGGCAGGCCGCCGGAGTGCATCTTTCGCTACAAAACAGCTTGCGTATTTGGTGAGAATGTGAATTTTCACCGATGCTGGCCAGGTCACGCTCGACAGGGCGTGGCGGCAGCACGGCAATAAGACCATGGATTGCCATCCAAGAACAGCGCACGGATACCCCTTGATACGCATAGCAACACTTAGTTACAGGAAAGTATGCGCTGAAAGCACTACAAGAAGGAATTACCCTATGGCTTTGACTGCCCGTTTCACCTGCCGTCGCCTCGATATGGAGCATAACTTGCTGGAAATCGATGGCCCTGAGTTTGATTTTGACAGCTTTGCCAATGTCGTCGCGCCGCTGCTGACGCAGCTGGAACTGCAGGTGCTGGAGCGGGAGCTTAACGCCGACTTGCATGTCTGGCTGGTGGATTTTGAGGGCTGCCGCCTGATGCTTAAAGGCGAGCATTACAGTGGCCAGCTCTGGCTGGAAGGACTCGACAGTGAAGCCCGACCGACGCTGGCCTATCTGGCGACGATGCTGCAGGGCTGATGGGCTAAGCGCCGCTATGCTTTACAGCAGCCGGCGCTGAAATAACAGGTCAGGGGTGGAAATGGCAGGCGGCTGGCTAACCGAACTGATTGCTGTATAATCGCCGCCTTCGGTTGCTGCTCCGGTTCGGATCGGTGGCAGCGTTTTGGGTTCCCTCTCCCCCAATGACAAAAAGGTCTCACAATGACGACTTCGCAATTTACTCCCGCGCAACAGCGCAACGCTCTGTTTTACCTGGTGGCTTTCCACCTGCTGATTATCGCATCCAGTAACTATCTGGTGCAGCTTCCTTTCACCGTGATGGGCCTGCACACGACCTGGGGTGCGTTTACGTTTCCGTTTATCTTCCTGGCGACCGACCTGACCGTTCGGATCTACGGGGCTGCGATGGCCCGGAAAATCATTTTCTGGGTGATGCTCCCGGCGCTGGCGATTTCTTATCTGCTGTCGGTACTGTTTTTCCAAGGGGAATTCCAGGGACTGTCTCAGGTGGGTGAGTTTAATCTGTTTGTGGCCCGGATCGCGATCGCCAGCTTTATGGCCTATTTGCTGGGACAGATCATGGATATCTCGGTGTTCAACCGCCTGCGCCAGACCCGCCAGTGGTGGGTTGCGCCGAGCTGTTCCACCTTGTTTGGTAATGCGCTGGATACCATCGCATTTTTCGCCATTGCGTTTTACCAGAGCCCGGATCCGTTTATGGCCGAGCACTGGGTGGAAATCGCACTGGTGGATTACGGCTTTAAACTGGTGATCAGTCTGGGGCTGTTTGTCCCAATGTATGGCGTGTTGCTGAACTACCTGATCCGCCGCCTGACCACGCTGGCGCCGGACAATCAGGCCGGGCGTTCGCAAGCCGCGTAATCGTCAGGTGGACAGCGGGGGATTTCCCGCAATAATGGGGACAGGTTTAGGTCGGCATCAGCCGGCCTTTTCTTTATTATTTTCTTTCTCTGCGTAACGGCGCAGCCTGACTCAATCGGAGGCAATCATGTCAGAGGGCATCATGAAGATACGCGAAGCAAGCATTGACGAAGCGGTGGTGGTACTGGCTCAGATTGCGGAGTTTGCGGCACCGGCTGACAAAGCCGCGCTGTCGGCGCGGCTGCGGGGACGACAGCCGCTGATTCTGGTGGCCGAGCGGGACGATGCCCTGATTGGTGTCAAGATTGGTTATCGCTTGTCCGAGACCTGCTTTTACAGCTGGCTGGGGGGCGTGGCACCGGCAGGCCGTTGTCACGGTGTTGCCCAGGCGCTGCTGGAAGCGCAGGAGCAGTGGGTCGAGCAGCAGGGGTATCAGGCGTTGCGGGTAAAATCGCGTAACCGGTTTCCGGCAATGTTGCGGTTATTGCTTCGCAATGGCTATCTCATTGAACATATGGAAAAAAAAGACGGCATTGAGGATTATCGCCTGCATTTTGTGAAGACCCTGACAAGCAAATGACAATAATTCGCAATAAAAAGCTTGCAAGTTAAATGAGAATGGTTATTATTAACTTGCACTCAGCGAGGAAGTCGAACAACTCTGACTCGTATGAAGGCACGACATTGCTCACATTGCTTCCAGTGTACTTCAGCTAAGGTGAGTTTTTAGTGTAGGGCTGAAAACGAAAACCTCTTCTGCTGAGCGGCAGCTACAACCCCTGAGAGGACTTGTAGCGCCGCTTTTTTCTTTTCCGGGCCCGGTAAATCAGGCCAGCTTCACCAGCTGCTGGACCAGCTTATCAATCCCCGCAGCGGCTTCCGAAATACTGCCCGCCAGCATATAGGCCGGTGTCGACAGCAAACAGCGTTCCTGATCGAACACAAAATCATCGACCGGGCATTCGATATGCTCGCCACCCATCTGGTTGAACGCTTTGGCGGTTTCCGGATCATTGCCGATCGTGCCTTTTGCCCCTTCCCCGTAGATCAGCGGGATCAGCGCCGGAGAAATACACAGGTAGCCGGCGGGTTTTTCTTCCTCGGCAAACTGCTGGCAGACCCGTTTCACGTCCGGGTGAATCGTACAGTTCGGGCCGGCAAAGGCGAAGTCAGACAGGTTTTTGGCAGCGCCAAAACCGCCCGGCAACAGCAATCCGTCGTAGTCGGTCGCATTGAGGGTGGCGATATCCTCAATGTTGCCGCGGGCAATACGTGCCGCCTCCACCAGAACATTCCGGGTTTCCGGCATTTCTTCCCCGGTGAGGTGGTTGATCACATGATGCTGATTCATATTTGGCGCAAAGCAGTGCCAGCTGGCGCCCGCTTTTTCAATGGCATGCAAGGCCAGCACCGCTTCGTGGATCTCCGCGCCGTCAAAGACCCCGGCGCCGCTTAAAATGACCGCGATTTTCTTCATAATGGTTTCCTTTATGGTCAGAGATGTCTGTTTTACACGCTATCCGGCTTATTTCATATCGGTCTGTTAACGTTTTCCACAATTAATGATCATTTTAGGATCAAAGATCTTTTTTGGGTTAATTTTGTAAGTCCATGTTTTTATTTGGATATTTTTGATTATTCAAGTTTTTTCAAAAACTTGATCAACGGCCATGTTTGAACTACTAACAAAGTTATCCACAGGTTGGGGCGAATTGTGCAAAAACAGCGGTTAACAGTTGCAGGCTGTCATGGCATCCTAGAGCCTGTTGATTTTAACCGTGCTGTTGCTGCAAGAGCAGTAACGGCGTGTCCCGGTGGCGGGCGTGAATCAGTCACCCAGACCACGACCTAACTCTTTCATCCCCCGGATATAAGAATATCTTTATGGCAACTATCCCAGAAAATCCACTAATCCTGATTGACGGATCCTCGTATCTGTACCGTGCCTACCATGCGGCGCCGAATCTGACGAACTCAGACGGTGAGCCGACCGGCGCGGTGTTTGGCGTGGTGAATATGCTGCGCAGCCTGCTTCGTCAGTTCTCGACCGAGCATATCGCGGTGGTGTTTGACGCCAAAGGCAAGACGTTCCGTGATGACTTGTATGCCGAGTACAAAGCTAACCGTCCGCCAATGCCGGATGATCTGCGTGCGCAGGTTGAGCCACTGCATGCGGTGATCAAAGCGATGGGACTGCCGCTGATCGCGGTAACCGGGGTGGAAGCCGATGACGTGATCGGCACGCTGGCCACTCAGGCGTCGAAAGCCGGTATGCCTGTGCTGATCAGTACCGGCGATAAAGATATGGCGCAGCTGGTGGATGAAAACGTCACCCTGATCAACACCATGACCAATGTGGTGATGGATCCGGAAGGCGTCGTGGAAAAGTTTGGCATTGGCCCGGAACTGATCATCGACTACCTGGCGCTGATGGGGGACAAGGTCGACAATATTCCGGGTGTACCTGGAGTGGGTGAAAAGACGGCGAAAGCCCTGCTGACCGGCATTGGTGGTCTGGATGCGTTGTACCAGAACCTGGATGTCATTCCGGCGCTGGGTTTCCGCGGCTCGAAAACCATGGCGCAGAAGCTGCTGGATAATAAAGACGCGGCGTACCTGTCGTATGAGCTGGCAACCATCAAACTGGATGTAGAGCTGGACTTTGCCCCGCATGAGTTGGTGAAGGGCGAGCCGGATACTGATGAGCTGACCCGTCTGTTCGGCAAATTGCAGTTCCGTCGCTGGCTGGCCGAAATGCTCGATGGCAGCGATGGCCGCATTGTTGCGGATGAATCTGCAGCGCAGGCCGCAGCACCGAAAAAAGACGTGGCCCCGGTGATTGACCGCAGTGGTTACGAGATTGTGCTGGATGAAGCGACGTTTGAAGCCTGGTTGACCACTCTGAACAACGCCGAGGTGGTGGCGTTTGATACCGAAACCGACAGCCTGGATTACATGGTCGCGAACCTGGTCGGCGTGTCGTTCGCGGTTGAAGAAGGCAAAGCGGCGTATGTGCCGGTCGCGCACGATTATCTGGATGCACCGCAGCAGCTGGACCGTGACTGGGTGCTCGCCAAACTGAAACCGCTGCTGGAAGATCCGAACAAAGCCAAGGTCGGCCAGAACCTGAAGTACGATGCCAGTGTGCTGGCCCGCTACGATATCGAGATGCAGGGGATTCGGTTCGATACCATGCTGGAGTCTTACGTTTATAACAGCGTGATTGGCCGCCATGATATGGACAGCCTGTCGTTGCGTTACCTGGAGCACAAGACCATCAGCTTCGAGGAAATTGCCGGCAAGGGCAAGAAACAACTGACCTTCAACCAGATCGATCTGGCAGAAGCAGGCCCGTACGCGGCCGAAGATGCGGATATTACTCTGCGTCTGCATAATCTGCTGATCGCCAAAGTGCACGCAGATGACAAGCTCAAGTCGGTGTTTGAAGATATTGAAATGCCGCTGGTCCCGGTTCTGTCTCGCATGGAGCGTACCGGGGTTCTGATTGATACCAAGAAACTGGGTACCCAGTCGGCTGAAATTGCCAAACGTCTCGACGAGCTGGAAAAAGACGCCTACGAAGTGGCTGAGCAGGAGTTCAACCTGAGCTCGCCGAAACAGCTGCAGGCGATCCTGTTCGAGAAAATGGGACTGCCGGTCCTGAAGAAAACTCCGTCCGGCACGCCGTCAACGAACGAAGAGGTACTGCAGGAGCTGGCACTGGATTACCCGCTGCCGAAACTGATCCTGGAATACCGCGGCCTGGCCAAACTGAAATCCACCTACACTGACAAACTGCCGAAGATGGTGAATCCGGCGACGGGGCGTGTACATACGTCTTACCATCAGGCTGTGACAGCAACTGGTCGTTTGTCTTCCAGCGATCCGAACCTGCAGAATATCCCGGTTCGAAATGAGGAAGGACGCCGTATCCGCCAGGCCTTTGTGGCACCGGAAGGTTACAAAATTCTGGCCGTCGACTATTCCCAGATTGAGCTGCGCATCATGGCGCATCTGTCTGGGGATCAGGCACTGCTTGACGCTTTCCGTCACGGCAAGGATATCCACGCTGCGACGGCGGCTGAAATTCTGGGGATTGCACTGGACGAAGTCAGCAGCGAGCAGCGTCGCCGTGCTAAGGCCATCAACTTTGGCCTGATTTACGGCATGAGCGCGTTTGGCCTGGCTAAGCAACTGGGAATGGGCCGAAATGAGGCGCAGGACTACATGAATGTTTACTTCGAGCGCTACCCGGGCGTGCTGGAGTACATGGAAAGCACCCGTACTCAGGCCAGCGAGCAAGGGTATGTAGAAACCTTGTTTGGCCGTCGCCTGCATTTGCCGGATATTAAGTCGCGTAACGGGATGCGCCGCAAAGCCGCAGAACGGGCCGCGATCAACGCCCCGATGCAGGGCACTGCGGCAGACATTATCAAACGGGCCATGGTGCTGGTCGATGAATGGATTGGTCAGCAGCCGCAAGATCGGGTCCGTTTGCTGATGCAGGTGCACGATGAACTGGTGTTCGAAGTGAAAGCGTCGGATGTGGAGCAGGTGTCTGCCGATGTTCGCCGTCTGATGGAATCAGCGGCAGAGTTGGATGTGCCATTGATTGCCGATGCCGGCATGGGGGATAACTGGGATCAGGCCCATTAATACCGTCTGACGGATACAACATGCGTCATAAGAATAGCCAGCGTTGCTGGCTATTTTTTTAGGCAAAATTACACCCGTAATTAATAGTGTTATGTATAAATTAATTACGGTTATATGAAAAAAAACTACAGAAAGGTCTTTTCAATGCTGAGCAATTGATATACAGTTAGCGACGTAGGGTACAGAGGTAAGATGTTCTATCTTTCAGACCTTTTGTTTCACGTTATTGGATTTGGCTGATTCAGCCGCCCTGACCATTTGGTCAGGGCGTTTTTTATTGGGCCAAATAACCCGCATCGTCTCCTTTCTGCGCTGTTTTTCCTGTTCGCTGACGTTTAGTTTCTCCCCGATACCGCGTACCGGCTGCTTTGACACCCCCTTTTTCCGGTCAATATTCTTAGACACTGAATGCCATACCACCAATCCGATGATTTATCAGACAAAATGTCTGAGTAAGCATCATTTTATCTGTTTCTAGAGTATTTACTTTAAAAAGAGCGAGGGGCTCGGTATAATGCAGTCTGCTTCTTGTTCATATTTGTTTCTGGTAGCGGGTCTGTGGCCGGCTAGCCAACAAATCCATGAATTAGCCACCTCACATTTGAGGTGGCTTTTTTTTATCTGTCACTGCTCGTTTATGTAATTTTATTCCAGTATTGGTCTTTAATGAGATTGTCTGGACCGCTTAATTCTTCTCAACAAAGAACTTTTCCGGAGCCTTATGCCGGGTTGCTGGCCGCATGTGGCTGTAGCCGACGCGAAGGTGAAGGAAAGGGATGGTAAAGAGTGAAAATGAGGAGTGGAACGGGAGCTGAGGCGGAGAGGTAACCAGCCCCGAGCAGGAACCGACCGGGAAAAGGCTTGCGTTACCGGGGGAAATCACAGATGCTTTTCGGACAATAAAAGAAAAAAACCTCCTATTTCTCTCCCGTTGCCCCACCCCAGCGGTGGGGATATTTTTCAACATCGCACACCAAATAAAAAAGCTCCCGGGCGGGAGCTTTGTCTTGGGATGATGCGAGCCATTCAGGATCACTCCTGGTCGTCGATACCCTCATTTTCTTCCAGCAGTGCCAGCTGACGGGCCAGCTCGGGCGCAAACCAGCTGTCCAGTTTACGGCGCACCTGATCCACCCCAATGCCTTTCAGTGAGGAGAAGGCTTCAACGTCAATGTCGCCGCCAAACGTGGTAACGGTTTCGCGGACTTTCAGCAGCTGTTGTTTACGGGCACCGCTTTTCAGTTTGTCGGCCTTGGTCAGCAGAACCAGTACCGGCAGGCGACTTTCCACGGCCCACATGATCATTTGCTGGTCGAGATCTTTCAGCGGATGGCGGATATCCATCAGGACAACCAGACCTTCCAGGCACTCACGTTTTTGTAGGTATTCACCCAGTGACTGCTGCCATTTCAGTTTCATTTCCAGCGGAACCTGAGCATAGCCATAGCCCGGCAGGTCGATCAGGTTGCAGCCCGGTACCACTTCAAACATGTTAATCAGCTGGGTACGGCCCGGGGTTTTAGAGGTACGCGCCAGACTCTTTTGGTCCGTAATGCGGTTTAGCGCACTGGACTTCCCCGCATTGGAGCGGCCAGCAAATGCAATCTCAACGCCTGTATCGTTCGGCAAGTGTCGGATAGTAGGTGCACTTGTGATAAATCCTGTATTTCTATAGTTGAGAGGTTGATTCACTGTTAACTCCGTCAAGTCTTGATGTAGTCGACTGATTACTTTTATGTGAAATTGTGTAAAATGGACCAAAACCGTGCTTGGTGTGTGGTCGCATTGTATACCATGTCACCGAGCATTACTTGTGGTACTGGAAGCTCAATAATTATAAACGGAATGTCATGAAGAAATTAGCACTGATATTGACTCTTCTGGCCAGTTGCTCAGCCTTGGCCCAGGGAGATGCGGAAGCCGGAAAAGCAAAAGCTGCAACTTGTGCCGCCTGCCACGGTGCAGATGGTAACAGTATTATGGCCCAATACCCGAAAATTGCTGGTCAGCACGCGGGTTACCTGGAAAAACAGCTGAAGGAATTCAAGCTGGCGATGAGCACTGGCGGCAAGCAAGGCCGTAACGATCCTGTGATGGGTGGCATGGCAATGCCGCTGTCAGAGCAGGACATGGCGGACTTGGCAGCCTACTACTCCTCACTGCCTATCTCAGACAACACATCGACTGAAGCCTCTGTTGGTATCGCCCAGTCTCTGTACCGTGCCGGTGATCCGGAGCGTGGCATTACAGCCTGTACGGCCTGTCATGGTCCACGTGGTAATGGTACCAGTCTGTCAGGATTCCCGAAAATTTCGGGCCAGAACGCAGAATACGTGAAGCTGCAGCTGGAGAAATTCCGCTCAGGTCAGCGCACTAACGACATGAACAGCATGATGCAATCAGTAGCCGCGAAGCTGACTGATGATGAAATTGCTGCCTTGTCTCATTATGTTGGTGGTCTGCACTAATTCACTAACGCCACAGGCTTCCAGTCGGCAGTGAGTAAGAAGGTAGCTTCGGCTACCTTTTTTCTTGGCTGCGATTTATTGCGGCAGATCCTGCAAGAAAACAACACTTTCCGCTTGCTCCTGGTCCCTCTATCGGCAATGGCTGACAGGATTGTAAGAGATCGCCGATTTCTGCTTCGGGTTGTCACTGAATCTTTATGTGATGCCTGACTTCTTCTCTTTACATCACAACCGGTTAGGTGAGCTGAAATAAAGTTTCAGCGCAGCCGTGGGCTCCCTGCCATTGTTCCTCTGCACATTTCACGTAAAGTAGGCTCCATCTTCAGGAGGAAGACCGTAGGCCGGAGTGCTTACGACCGGACGGCATACCGGTTCGACAGACAGGAAGCCAGGACTGCAGCGGCAGGAGGTCACCGCAGTCTGTGTCAGGACAGACACGCCAAGAACACAAACCGCTTTTCCCACGGACGACCACAAGTCATCAGGAAGATGAACAACAACAAAAGGTTGGCAGGGCAGCAACAACAATAAAAGAACAGTGCTGACCAGGGTGACACTCAGGTGAGGATCAACCAGACAGGTTAACGCCAGCAATGGCGGCACCAACAGGCGGCAGGGTGGCAAACCTTGTCGCCTTTTTTCTTTCCATCTCCTTCCCGCTATTTCTTATCCGGCAGGCTCGATAGGGTGTGCACATTTCGTTCGCAATTCATGCTATGATACCCGGCTTGATCGAGTTCAGTGGCGAGACCCGACATGGGGCGCCAATATCGGAGAGCTGTAATGCAAACATGTCCGCTGTGCCAGACGGAAGGCGCGAGCGCATTCCATCAGGACAAGCGCCGTCAGTATTTTCGTTGTGGTGAGTGTGCTCTGATTTTTGCTGATCCGGCAGCTCGACTGAGCCCGGAAGAAGAAAAAGCGCACTATGATCTGCATGAGAACAATCCGAATGACGACGGTTACCGACGATTTCTCAACCGTCTGGCTGAGCCGCTGACCGAGCGCTTGGGCCAGCCGGCATTGCACGGACTGGACTTTGGCAGTGGCCCGGGGCCGACGTTGTCATTGATGCTGACCGAAGCCGGTCATGAGATGGCGATTTACGACCCGTATTTTGCCGCGGATCCGGCGGTGCTGGCCGAATCCTACGATTTCGTGACTTGCACTGAAGCGATTGAACATTTTTACACGCCTGCCAGGGAGTGGGGGCTGCTGCTTGGACTGGTGAAACCCGGCGGTTGGCTGGGCCTGATGACCAAGTTGGCAACGGATGCAGATGCCTTTTCGCGATGGCATTACAAGAACGACCCGACCCACGTCAGCTTTTTCAGCCGTGAGACGTTTCGCTATCTGGCGCAACGGGATGGCCTGAATGTCGAGTTTGTCGGAAATGATGTAATTTTGCTGAGGAAAACCCAGTAATGACCCGTAAGAAAAAGACCCGTAAACCAGGTTCGGAAGGCCCTGCTGTTTATACCGATAAATCCCGTAACCAGCTGGATATCGAAGGCATCAAGCGCAAGAAAGAGCGCAAGCGTAAAGGCCTGAAATCCGGCAGCCGCCATTCTGCAGAGCAGGCGGCGACAGGACGTGCTGCCGGGCAGCGCAAAGATCCTCGTCACGGCAGCAAAAAGCCGGTGCCATTGATTGTGGACACCAAGCCGCAAACGAAACAGCAACATCGTATGTCGGCTGAGCAAGAACTGGCGATGCTGGAAAATGATGCGCAACTGATGGTACTGCTGGACCGTATTGAAGCCGGTGAAAAACTGGGTGCCGGTCTGCAGAAGCAGGTTGACCAGAAACTGGATCGCATCGAGCAACTGATGAGCCAGTTGGGTCTGCTGGAGGACGATGAGCCTGAGTTGGAAGCGCAGCCAAAAGCTTCGCGCCGCAGTGACGATGACCTGCTGGATCAGTTTGAAAATATGGATTTTGACGACTTCGACAAGGAGTAACCCTTGCAGGATATGACGCTATGGCTAGGGCTGGCCGGTTTGATCATTGCCGGGCTGGCCAGCTATGCCGGTTATTTATTGTTTAAACTGTATCAGCAAACCCAGCGCCACAAGGCGTTCATTGCCCGCGCAGAGCGTCTGCAGGAAGAGGGCATTAAACAGCGCAATGCCAATATTATGGAAAGCGTGCTGATTATTGCTCAGGCTGGCAAGCAGGACGAGTGCGATATGTCGGAAATCTCGATTCGTCTCTACAAGCTGATGGAAGTGCTGCAGGGCGAATTGCAGGTTGATTTTGCCGCTCAGTACCCAGCGATGTATGAGCTGTATCAGGTGGTGAAAGACATGCCGCGCGGTGATTCGCGCCGGACTCTGGAGAAGAAAGAGCGCATGAAGCTCGATATGATCCGGATGAAAGCCGAAGCCCGTCTGGTTGATGATATTAAAGTTGAGCTGGATCGAATCTTAGCAGCCAACGTCACGGCATAATAACCCGCAGAATCTTCCCCTGGTTGTCCCGCAGCCAGGGGATTTCTGATCTGGGTGGCACTTTAGTTCTCTTTTAACTACATCTTTAATCAAGTTGTGGCACACTTGGGCCATCGCAATATCCCCAATCTTAGTGGAAGTATGTCATGTCAAATGAACAGATAATCTGGGATCAGGCCCTTATCGAAAAGTACAACTACTCGGGCCCGCGCTATACCTCATACCCAACCGCCCTGGAGTTTCACGAAGCCTTTACGTCGGCTGAATTTGATATGGCCTGCGCTCGCTATCCGGATCGCAAGCTGTCGCTGTATGTGCACATCCCTTTTTGTCACAAACTTTGTTACTACTGCGGCTGTAATAAGATCATTACCCGTCACCAGCATAAAGCGGATCAGTACCTGGATGCGCTGGAGCAGGAAATCCGCCAGCGTGCCAGCCTGCTGGGCGATCGCGATGTCAGTCAGCTGCACTGGGGAGGCGGCACGCCAACGTTCCTGACCAAACCACAGATCAGCCGACTGATGGGCTTGCTGCGTGAGCAATTTCGGTTTGCCCCGGATGCCGAGATCAGCATCGAAATCGATCCGCGGGAAATTGAGCTGGATATGCTGGATCACCTCAGGGCAGAAGGGTTCAACCGTCTGAGTATCGGGGTGCAGGATTTCAACAAAGAAGTTCAGAAACTGGTGAACCGCGAGCAGGATGAAACCTTCATCTTTGCACTGGTTGAGCGGGCCCGTGAACTGGGATTCCGTTCCACCAACCTGGATCTGATTTACGGTTTGCCGAAGCAGACCCGTAGTGGCTTTGCGGACACTTTGGCGCAGGTGCTGACCATGCGTCCGGGCCGTCTGTCAGTCTTTAACTACGCCCATATGCCGACCTTGTTTGCGGCGCAGCGGAAAATCAAAGATGAGGATCTGCCGCAGGCCAACGAGAAGTTGACCATTTTGCAGGACACTATTGCTATGCTGACCGGTGCCGGTTACCAGTTTATCGGGATGGATCATTTTGCTCTGCCGGACGATGAGCTGGCCGTGGCCCAGCGCCAGGGCGTGCTGCACCGCAACTTTCAGGGTTACACCACTCAGGGGGATTGTGACCTGCTGGGCCTCGGGGTATCCGCCATATCCATGATTGGCGACTGTTATGCCCAGAACCAGAAAGAGCTGAAAAAATACTATGCCAGCGTGGGCGAACAGCGTGAAGCGTTGTGGAAAGGGGTGTCGCTCGACAGTGATGACCTGGTGCGCCGGGAAGTGATTAAGTCCCTGATTTGTAACTTCCAGCTGGATAAGGCCGCGATTGAGGCGCAGTACGGCGTGGCATTTGACACGTACTTTGCCGAAGATCTGGCGCTGCTCAAAACATTTATTAATGATGAACTTGTCACCGTGGATGACGGCAGTATCCGGGTGGCTCCCAAAGGTCGTCTGCTGATCCGCAACATTTGCATGTGTTTCGACAAATACCTGCGCGATCGGGCCCGTCAGCAACAGTTTTCCCGGGTTATCTAATCCCTGGGAAGGCAAAAGCCCCGCGTCCTTAACGGCGCGGGGCTTTTTTATGGCTGGCCATCACGGTTAACCATTTAGCATGTTCACCGCGGCAATCAGTGCCAGTACACCGGCAGCAAAGTGACCCGGGCCGGCGGCCACAAGTTCGCTGACGGCAGGCATTGCCACGCTGATTGAAAACAGACTTTCCAGCATGGTGGGGTTCCCACTGTTGTTTCTTGTTGGTTGTTGAGTGCAGGGTAATTCCAACCCATGACCCGATTCAGGTTTGTACCTTCAGTGCCTGCTGGCAGGGCCAGCCTGAAGTTGGGGGTATTTTACGCAAAAACCCCGGTGATGGAATGGGGTTAGTTCAAAAAGTGAACACTATTGGTAAAATAATTGATAATTTACGGGCCGGATGAAATCCTGCTCCCGCCTGAGCGGGAGCAGGGGATGAGGTGAGGATGAAGCTGGCGACTTAGCGCTGTGCTGCTTTGTCTCGCAGTGCCTGCTTGTCACTGTCTGACAGGAATGCCAGCTCCAGGCCGTTGATCTGTGCCTGGCGAATTTGTGCTTCGGTCAGACCCGCCTGAGGCGCGGCGACTTCGTATTCGTAAGGCAGTTCAATGCCTTCGACCGCCGGGTCATCGGTATTCAGACACGCCAGAATACCGTGATCCAGAAACTGCTTAACCGGGTGAGAAGCCAGCGAAGCAACGGTGCTGGTCTGAATGTTCGACGTCAGGCACGACTCGATGCCGATGCGGTGCTCTGCCAGATAGTCCATCAGGGCAGGATCTTCAATCGCTTTTACGCCGTGGCCGATACGCACTGCGCCCAGTTCCTGAATGGCCTGCCACATGCTTTCCGGCCCCGCGGCTTCACCAGCATGAACGGTGACTCGCAGTCCGGCATCACGCACTTGCTTGAAGTGGTTGACGAACTGTACGCCCGGCTGGCCCAGCTCGTCACCGGCCAGGTCAATCGCGACCAGATGATTTTTCTGGGTCAGCAGCGCATCCAGCTCCTGCTGGCAGGCAGCTGTCCCGAAAGTGCGGCTCATGATACCGATCAGGTTCGCTTGAATACCGAAGTCCCGGCATCCGGCCTGTACCCCGTCCACCACGGCTTCCACCACACCAGCAACCGGCAGGTTGTGTTTCATCGCCATGTAATACGGCGAAAAACGCAGTTCCGCGTAGTCAATCTGGGCGTTCAGCGCATCTTCAACGTTTTCGTAAGCCACGCGGCGGCAGGCATCCAAATCGCCCAGCACGGCAACGCCCCAGTCCAGCTTTGACAGGAACGCGACCAGTGACGGCTCGGCTTCCACGATCTGGACGTGGGGACGCAGGGATTCGATATCTGTGGCCGGCAGAGCCATGTTGAATTTCTGGCCCAGATCCAGAATGGTCTGAATGCGGATGTTGCCATCGAGATGGCGGTGAAGGTCAGTTAACGGCAGGTGGTTGCTAATCATAGTTATCGATATCCCAAGAAAAGCGTCAGTATACGCAAGTCGACTATGACATTCATTATAGTTAGCCCTGGAATCCACCGGGCCGGGAAGAATGGGCGGGCACGCTTACCCGGGCTGTTGATCGGTATGGGAGTTGGCTGCTTGTGGTCAAGGTAGTGGTTGTGATGGGTTGCGGTGCCTTGTTCCTTGTTCCTTGTTCCTTGTGCCTTGTGCCTTGTGCCCGGCCCCGGAGCAACCGGGGCTGGGCGGCGATCACTCAGTCGCTGGCAATGTTGAGCTCCTTGAGTTTGCGGGTCAGGGTATTGCGCCCCCAACCCAGCAGCCGGGCGGCTTCCTGCTTGTGCCCGTGGGTATGCTCCAGCGCGGCTTCCAGCAGAATTTTCTCAAACTCCGGCAGAGCTTCGCCGAGCAGGTTCTGGTTGCCCAGACGCAGGTTCTCGGTAGCCCATTTTTCCAGCGCATGATGCCAGTGTGGATCGGTACTGTCTTCGTCCTGGCTACGGGTGGAGGTGGTCAGCTCCGGGGGTAAATCGGCCGGTAGGATTTCCGAACCGCTTGCCATTACGGTGAGCCAGCGGCAGGTATTTTCCAGCTGGCGAACGTTACCCGGCCAGTCGAGAGTGGTGAGCGCGTCTTCGGTTTTCGGATGCAGGGTTTTGACTTCGACCCCGAGCTCGTCAGATGCCCGTTTCAGGAAATGGCGGGCCAGCTGAGGGATGTCCTGGCGGCGGTCTTTGAGTGCCGGCAGGTGCACCCGAATCACATTGAGGCGGTGAAACAGATCTTCCCGGAAATCACCCTTGGCAACCAGCCGTTCAAGGTTCTGGTGGGTCGCGGCAATGATGCGGACATCCACATTGATGGGCGAATGCCCGCCCACCCGGTAAAACTGGCCATCGGCCAGCACCCGCAGCAGCCGGGTCTGAATATCCAGCGGCATGTCCCCGATTTCATCCAGAAACAGGGTACCGCCATTGGCCTGTTCGAAGCGCCCTTGGCGAATGTTGTTGGCGCCGGTGAAGGCTCCTTTTTCATGACCGAACAGCTCCGATTCAATCAGATCTTTCGGGATGGCCGCCATGTTCAGGGCGATAAACTCTTTGTGGCTGCGTGGGCTGTGGCGGTGCAGGGCATGGGCAACCAGCTCTTTACCGGTCCCCGATTCACCGTTGATCAGGACGGAAATGGAAGAGCGTGACAGCCGGCCAATGGCGCGAAACACTTCCTGCATGGCCGGTGCTTCGCCAATGATCTCCGGGGCATTTTTTTCCAGAGACACCGGCGCTTGCTGGCGTTTTTGCTCTTGGCTGTGGGTGACGGCACGCTCAACCAGGCTGACTGCCTCGTCAATATCAAACGGCTTAGGCAGGTACTCAAAGGCGCCTTCCTGATAGGCATTGACGGCGGCATCCAGGTCCGAGTGGGCGGTCATGATGATGACTGGCAAGGTCGGATAATCTACCTGCAAGTTGCGCAGCAGGGTCAGGCCGTCAGTGCCCGGCATCCGGATATCCGAGACCAGAACATCCGGGACGCTGCGTTCCAGGGCGTCCATGACACTGTCGGCATCGGCAAAGGTTTCACACTTCAGTCCGGCGGCATTCAGGGTGCGTTCCAGTACCCAGCGGATCGAACTGTCGTCATCGACGACCCAGATTAGTCCTTTGCTCATAGTGAATCCTCTTGTTGTTCGGCGGGTCGGTTGCCCGCTTTATGACTTAATCGGTAAATACAGGGTGAACTTGGTATGGCCGGGCCAGCTCACCACTTCAATCTTGCCGTGATGCTGGTCGATCAGATTCTGGGCGATCGACAGTCCTAATCCGGTGCCGCCTTCACGGCCGGTCACCATGGGGTAGAACAGGGTGTCCTGAATATCACTCGGGATCCCCGGGCCGTCATCAATGATGTCTATCTTGGCGGCAACCCGGTAGCGGCGGCCATGGATCAGCGTCTGGTGGGCGGTCCGGGTTTTCAGGGTGATGTTGCCGCCGCCGTGCTGCTGCAGCACCTGGGCGGCATTGCTGACAATATTGAGAATGGCCTGCTCCAGCTGTTCGGGGTCCATGTCAAACGGTGGCAGGCTGGGATCGTAGTCCCGGTGCAGGTAGATATTGTCACCGCAGTCGACGCTGACCAGCTGGCGGACTTTTTCCAGCACAACGTGGATATTGTCTTCGTGGCGGACACCGGGCCGCTGCGGGCCAAGCAGGCGGTCGACCAGATTCCGCAGGCGGTCGGCCTGCTCGATAATCATCTGGGTGTACTCGGTGTAGCTCGGGTCCGGGAGGGTTTTTTCCAGCAGCTGCGCCGCGCCGCGCAGGCCGCCCAGCGGGTTTTTGATCTCGTGGGCAAGGCCGCGTACCAGCTCTTTGGCTGCCTGTTGCTGGGCATGCTGGCTCAGCTCCTGACTGATCCGGCGTTGCTGGTCAATCGGTTTGAGCTCGAGCAGGATCAGCAGCTCCCGCTGCCAGGATAGCGGGCTGGCACTCAGCTCCAGGGTATGATGGCGGCTGTCGATCACAAAGGTGACTTCACTGTCTGCCAGCCCCTGACCGCTTTGCAGGGTGGCTTGAACCAGACTCAGGTCGAGCGAGGTATGTTGCAGCAAATCCGGAAAGCGGGTGTTATCGAGCCGCCGTTTACTGAACGACAGCAGCTGCTCCGCCGCCGGATTGACGTAACGAATCGTCAGGGTTTCATCAAGCAGTACGACTGCGGTAACCAGATTGTCCAGAATCAGGGGAGAAAATTCGTCCGTCACAATTACCATCCTTGTCCATATTCTCATCATGGTGCATGGAACTGGCGATGCACCAACTTGGTGCAATCAAGTGTAGCCTGTCTGTCTGGTAACGTGAACGAAAAATTCAGCCTTGCCTGTTACTTGGGCACTGGCTGGGGCTGGGTTCGCTGCAGGACGCTGGCACGGTGCAGAAAGACAGTGACTGTCTCTGAAGATGCAATAACCTTGCCGTATTTTAAGAGTTCGACTTGAAGCGTGTGCTTGCCGCGATCAATATTGGTGAGCTGCCAGTCCAGATCTGTCTGAGCGCGACCGATGACCTTGCCATCCAGCCGCAGGTGGGCAGTATGACCTTTATTGAGTTTGCGATTACTGGTGGCGGTCACTGTAATGGTGCCACTGTTGTCACGGATCGTCTGCTGGTGGGCCGGTGTCAGCATGCTGATGATAGGCTGGGCCAGGGCATCATCGCTGGGGCTGGCCGGATCCGCGTCGGTTACGCTGGGGTCAGAGATGCTGTCGGACGGACTCACCTCAGACGTGGTATCCAGTATGGTGTCGGGCTCAGCGGCCGGGGGCTCGACTTCCGGGGCTTTGAGTGCCAGCGGTTTGGCTCCGGGACGGGGTTGATCGCTGAAATGGACGACGCCATCGGCATCTTCCCAGGTATACAGTGTCGACTGAGCCCATGCCGGGGCGGCAAGCAGGCTGAAAAGCAGCAGGGTCGTGGGTTTCATAGCAGCACCGGTGAAGGTCGTCGTGGACATATCTCCATTGTTGGACCCGGTCTGACCAACGGCAAGTGTAAAAAGGCCGGCTTGTGAAGCCGGCCTAAAAGTAACGCTGTGATTACACTGCGAATTTCTTATACAGAGTAGTACAGTTCGAATTCCAGTGGGTGCGTCGCCATGTTGATCTTCTGCACGTCCTGAGTTTTCAGAGCGATGTAAGAATCAATGAAGTCATCAGAGAACACGCCGCCAGCGGTCAGGAACTCACGATCTTCGTCTAGGCACTGAAGCGCTTGTTGTAGTGATTCTGCAACCTTTGGAATCTCTGCTGCTTCTTCAGCTGGCAGATCGTACAGGTCTTTATCCATCGCTTCCCCTGGGTGGATCTTGTTCCGGATACCGTCAAGACCCGCCATCAGCATGGCTGCAAACGCCAGGTATGGGTTTGCTGCTGGATCTGGGAAGCGCACTTCGATACGACGCGCTTTCGGGCTTGGTACCACAGGGATACGGATAGAAGCAGAACGGTTACGCGCTGAGTAAGCCAGCATTACTGGTGCTTCGTAGTGAGGAACCAGACGCTTGTACGAGTTGGTCGACGGGTTAGTCAGTGCGTTCAGTGCACGTGCGTGCTTGATGATACCGCCGATGTAGTACAGAGCCATTTCAGACAGGCCGCCGTATTTGTCGCCCGCAAACAGGTTCTGACCGTCTTTCGCCAGAGATTGGTGTACGTGCATACCAGAACCGTTGTCGCCCACCAGTGGTTTAGGCATGAAGGTCGCGGTTTTGCCGAAAGCGTGTGCGACGTTGTGTACAACGTATTTGTAGATCTGGATTTCGTCCGCTTTGGTTGTCAGCGTGTTGAAGCGCGTGGCGATCTCGTTCTGACCTGCAGTCGCGACTTCGTGGTGGTGTGCTTCAACAACCAGGCCCATCTCTTCCATGATCAGACACATGGCTGAACGGATATCCTGAGAAGAATCAACCGGCGCCACTGGGAAGTAACCGCCTTTCACGCCTGGACGGTGACCTTTGTTACCGCCTTCGATGTCAGAACCTGTGTTCCATGCCGCTTCGATGTCGTCAATCTTGAAGAAAGAACCAGACATATCGGTCGAGAATTTCACGTCATCGAACAGGAAGAATTCTGGTTCTGGACCAACCAATACAGTGTCAGCGATGCCAGTTGAGCGCATGTAGTCTTCTGCGCGTTTAGCGATAGAACGTGGGTCGCGATCGTAGCCCTGCATAGTCGCAGGTTCCAGGATGTCACAACGAATGTTCAGAGTGGCATCTTCTGTGAACGGGTCCAGTACTGCTGATGATGCGTCTGGCATCATTACCATGTCTGATTCGTTGATGCCTTTCCAGCCAGCAACAGAAGAACCGTCGAACATTTTACCTTCTTCAAAGAAGTCGGCATCAATCTGGTGAGCTGGGATAGAGATATGCTGCTCTTTACCTTTGGTATCGGTAAAGCGTAGGTCAACAAACTTGACTTCGTTTTCCTGGATCAGCGCGAGTACGTTTTCAACTGACATCTTGAGTAACCTCCGGTGTTAGATTGGGCAACGGGCCACAAAATAGGTAATGAGCATGCATTGCTCAGCTAAAATCTATTAAGCGAGAACCGTGCCAACTTTTAAAAGCCCCAAAACAGCGCATTAGCGTGAGTAAAAGGGCAAATGCGCACTTCTGATGCACCAACTTGGTGATGCTGTGCACCATTGTGGTGCGATTGGTGACAAGTCCCGTCTTTCCTGGTGCGCGCCATTACTATTAGTCCATGGTCGCATATTGTCAATTGCTGCTGGCGGGAGTTTCAGGAAAAAGTGGTCGGTTTCATGGAAACGTCAAATAAAGAGGGGAACGGCCGGAAGTCGCTGCCATTATTCAGCTTAAATCGCCCAAACGGCGGGGGATACGGGGGCATGGTGCGCTTGAGCGCAAAAAAGCCGGTGATATAAATCACATAATAGGTGGGTTTTGACGTAAAATCTGTTAGATTATGAGCCGTTTTTTTAACCACGTGGCAACCGTCCGGTCGCTGCATGTTCTGAGTGAATGTAAAACACATGTCAAATCCACAGATCGATAAATTAAGAAATATCGCAATCATTGCGCACGTTGACCACGGTAAAACGACTCTGGTTGACAAATTGCTTCAGCAATCTGGCACGTTAGAGTCTCGCGGTGAAGTAGAAGAACGCGTAATGGATTCCAACGACATCGAAAAAGAGCGTGGTATTACCATTCTGGCTAAGAACACAGCGATCAACTGGAACGATTACCGCATCAACATCGTTGATACTCCGGGACACGCCGACTTCGGTGGTGAAGTTGAACGTATCATGTCGATGGTTGACTCAGTACTGCTGATCGTTGATGCCGTTGACGGTCCGATGCCACAGACGCGTTTCGTAACGCAAAAAGCGTTTGCTCACGGCCTGAAGCCAATCGTGGTAATCAACAAAATTGACCGTCCGGGCGCACGTCCTGATTGGGTTATGGATCAGGTATTTGACCTGTTCGACAACCTGGGTGCGACTGACGAGCAGCTGGATTTCCGTGTAGTGTACGCATCGGCTCTGAACGGCTGGGCAACACTGGAAGAAGGCGAAACTGGCGAGAACATGGAACCTCTGTTCCAGGCTATCGTAGATAACGTTGCTGCGCCAAACGTTGACGTTGATGGTTCGCTGCAGATGCAAATTTCTCAGCTGGATTACAGCTCATACGTGGGTGTTATCGGTGTTGGCCGTGTTACGCGTGGTTCGGTGAAGCCAAACCAGCAAGTTACCGTTGTGGGTGCTGACGGCACTAAGCGTAACGGTAAAGTTGGTACAGTACTGGGTTACCTGGGTCTGGAGCGTCACGATGTTGCGCAGGCGACAGCGGGTGACATCATCGCAATCACAGGTCTGGGCGAGCTGAAAATCTCTGACACTATCTGTGACGTGAATGCTGTTGAAGCGCTGCCAGCTCTGTCTGTTGACGAGCCAACAGTTACTATGACCTTCCAGGTAAACACCTCTCCGTTTGCGGGTAAAGAAGGTAAGTTCGTAACGTCACGTAACATTCTTGAGCGTCTGCAGAAAGAACTGGTTCACAACGTTGCTCTGCGTGTAGAAGAAACGGATGACCCGGACAAGTTCCGCGTATCAGGCCGTGGTGAGCTGCACCTGTCTATCCTGATCGAAAACATGCGTCGTGAAGGCTTTGAGCTGGCAGTATCTCGTCCGGAAGTAATCCTGAAAGAAGAAGATGGTCAGCTGATGGAACCGTATGAAACGGTGACTATCGACGTGATGGAAGAGCACCAGGGCGGCATCATGGAAAACATCGGTCTGCGTAAAGGTGAGCTGACTGATATGGCACCGGACGGCAAAGGCCGTGTACGTATGGACTTCATGATGCCTTCTCGTGGCCTGATTGGCTTCCAGACAGAGTTCATGACCCTGACTTCAGGTTCTGGCCTGCTGTACCACACGTTTGATCACTACGGTCCGCACAAAGGTGGCGAAATCGGCCAGCGTGTGAACGGCGTACTGATTTCTAACGCAACCGGTAAAGCCCTGACTTACGCACTGTTCAACCTGCAGGAGCGTGGCCGTCTGTTTGCTGAGCACGCAGATGAAGTGTACGAAGGTCAGATCATCGGTATTCACAACCGTTCAAACGACCTGACAGTAAACTGTCTGAAAGGTAAGCAGCTGACTAACGTTCGTGCTTCTGGTACGGATGAAGCACAGGTTCTGACTCCGGCGATCAAGTTCACTCTGGAGCAGGCGCTTGAGTTCATCGATGATGACGAGCTGGTAGAAGTAACGCCAGAAAGCATCCGTATCCGTAAGAAACTGCTGACGGAAACCGATCGTAAGCGTGCAAGCCGTTCAGCGAAATAATCGCTAACCGCATGTACTGAATCAATCCCTCCATCGCGCAAGCATGGGGGGATTGTTTTATCTGGCCAGGTAAATGGAAAACTGACCTATGCAACCGATAATCATCACCGGCGGCCCTGGTGCCGGCAAAACCACACTGCTGCAGGCGCTGGCCCAACGGGGCTACCTGACGTACCCGGAAGTGTCCCGCGCCCTGATCCGGGAAGAATCAGCCCGTGACGACGGCATTCTGCCTTGGACCGATTTACCGGGTTTTGCTGCGCTGTGCCTGGATCGCATGAGCAGCCAGCGTGAGCAGGCGGCGTGCAGTACGATGCCGGCGTTTGTGGATCGGGCGATTGGGGATATTTGTGCTTACCTGAAAGTCGGCGGTGTGCCGGTGACGGCGAATTATCTGGCGGCGGCCAAAGGCTATCATTCCACTGTGTTTTTCTGCGCGCCGGAAGCGTCGATTTATGTGCAGGATGATGAGCGTCCCCATAACTTCGCTGAAGCTCAGGCGATTCACCGCGAGCTGGTGACGACCTATCAGGCGTTGGGTTACGCAGTGGCAGAGGTGCCTTGGGGGACCGTGGAAGCGCGGGCCAACTGGGTATTGGCCCGGCTGCGGGATGGGCAAATCGGCGAGTAGCCGGTTAGGCTTTTTTCAGCTGTGCGATAAAACGCTCTGACTCGCTGATGGCGGCTTCCATGTCGGTAATGGCCCGCTGAATATCGCGCTGCAGGGTATTAAATTCGCCCTGTAGTGAACCAATCGCCGCGGCATTAAGATTATGCTTAAGATATAGGGTATTATCACGCAACGTGTTGAGTACCGGCGTCATTTTCTGCTCTGCGCGGTGCATTGCACCAAGCATGCGTTTGTAGGAAGCCTGGGTGCTGCGCAGCTTGCGTTCGCTGTCCCGGCGCAGGGTTGCGCTGGTATAGAGCGTCAGTTCGTCTTCCCATTCGTCGAACAGCGCATCGGCGACGTCTTCAATGGCCGCGATGCGATCGCTGACTTTCTCTGCCGCTTTCTGGCTGGCCAGATACTCATCATTAATGGAGTTGTACACGCGCTCCAACTCACCGCCATCAAACTGGTTCAGGGCTTTAAGGGCGGTCAGGGCATCGGTGAATTTTTCCTGGGCATCGGCTTGTGCTTCATTGGCCTCTTCCACCCGGTCTACCATGATGTCGCGTTTGTGGATCCCGACTTTTTCCATGGCTGAATAATAAGCGCTTTGACACCCTGTCAGGGTGGTCAGCGCTAGCAGGATGGCAAGCAAATAGGGCATATTGGTCTCCGGTTGTCCTAGAATCTATTGAATCTTCGAATATTTTAAAAACAAACAAGAAAATTAGTGACATGACTATGGCTGACAAAAAGACAACTGGCAAGCACGATTGGCAGCAGCAACTGCGCACGACGTGGGCCTATATCCGTTATCTTCATCAACGTGTCGGGCACGATCGCCTGACGGTGACCGCAGGCTCTATGGCGTATGTGACCCTGCTGTCATTAGTGCCACTGATCACTGTGGTGCTGTCCGCATTGTCATCCTTTCCGGTGTTTGCCGGGTTGGGCGACATGCTGCAGAACTTCGTGATTGAAAACTTCGTTCCGGCTGCCGGGGAAATCCTCAAAGAGTACCTCAACGAGTTTGTGGCCAATGCCGGTAAGATGACGGCCGTAGGTATCGGGGCACTGTTTGTGGTGGCGATGATGCTGATTTCCACCATCGACAAGTCGCTTAACTATATCTGGCGGGTGACGGAAAAGCGCCGTCCAGTAATTTCGTTCTCGATCTACTGGATGGTTCTGACGCTGGGGCCGATTCTGGTCGGGTCCAGTATTGCGGTCAGCTCTTATCTGGGATCGCTGAACCTGCTAAACAGTGATGCCGTCAATGGCCTGTTGCAGCGCAGCCTGCGCGGCCTGCCTGTGTTGATGTCCAGTGCCGCCTTCCTTGGCCTGTACCTGCTGGTACCCAATACCAAGGTGCGTCTCAGCCATGCCGTGATTGGTGCCGTGACGGCCAGTGTGCTGTTTGAGCTGAGCAAGAAAGGGTTTGCCCTGTACATCACCAACTTCCCGTCGTACCAGGTGATTTACGGTGCACTGGCTGTGGTGCCGATTTTGTTTGTGTGGGTGTATCTGTGCTGGTGTATTGTGTTGTTTGGCGCGGAGATCACCGCCAGCCTTGGCGAGCGGCAGTACTGGCACCCGATCGACAAATCCCGTGATGAAACGGTGCCGACCGCCGAAGAAATGGCCGTGCAGGAAAGCGGACAGGCCACAGAAAGTGAACACAAAGAGGTAGAAAGGAAAGAGTAATGATTGCACTTATTCAACGAGTCAGCGAAGCCAGCGTAACGGTGGATGGTAAGGTAACCGGCGCGATTGGTAAGGGACTGCTGGTATTGCTGGGTGTCGAGAAAGGCGATGACGAAGCCAAAGCCCAGCGCCTGCGCGACAAAGTGCTGGGGTATCGTGTCTTTGAAGACGATGCCGGAAAAATGAACCTCAATGTGCAACAAGCCGGTGGTAGTGTCTTGGTGGTGTCGCAATTTACGCTGGCAGCCGATACCAAAAGTGGGATGCGGCCAAGTTTTTCTGCTGGTGCGACACCATCGGAAGCCGAACGGCTGTATGATTACTTTGTCACCTGCTGTAAGGATAAGGATATTCAGACAGAAACCGGTATTTTTGCTGCGGACATGAAAGTCGCGCTGCTCAATGACGGACCGGTCACTTTCTGGTTGCAGGTATAATTATGGATGGGGGCTGCAGGCCCCCTGAACAGTGGAGAAGGATTTCATGTTTCGATTGATCACCCCGGCAACAGACGCAGAACTGGCGCAATACTATGACTTCCGTTGGCGGATGCTGCGTGAGCCCTGGCATATGCCGGTTGGCTCGGAGCGTGATGCTTATGATGAACTGAGTATTCATCGGATGATTGTCAGTGACGATGGTGAAGCGATTGCGATTGGCCGTTTGTACATGACACCTGACAATGAAGGTCAGATCCGTTATATGGCGGTGCATCCCGATTACCGGCACCAGGGGATGGGGGCGATAGTGCTGATGGCGCTGGAATCGTTGGCCCGGCAGGAAGGGGCCAAGCGCCTGGTCTGTAACTCGCGCGAAGACGCGATCCCTTTTTATCTGCGCAACGGTTTTACCAGCCAGGGCGAACTGAGTGAAGAGCGCGGCCCGGTTCGGCACCAGCAGATGCTTAAGCACCTGGATCCACTGACGGAATTCGTGCGCCATCCGGACTGGTGTCAGGAGCTGCAGGAGCTGTGGCAGTCCCAAATTCCCATCAGTGAAAAAATGGGGGTGCGGATCAGCCAGTACACGGGGTATCGCTTCGAGGTCAGTGCCCGCATCAATGCCAACCTCAATCCCAAAGCCAGTATGTTCGCCGGCAGTATCTTTACCATGGCGACGCTGGCCGGGTGGGGATTTGTGTGGATGCTGCTGAAAGAGCGCAAGCTGCCCGCCGACATTATTCTGGCTGACAGCCACATCCGTTATCAGCATCCGGTGACCGAGCGGCCTAAAGCCGTGGTCACGGTTGAAGATCTCAAGGGCGATGTGGACCGACTGGCCAAACGCCGGAAAGGCCGGGCAGTGGTGCAGGTGCAGGTCTACAGCGGTGAGACGTTAGCCGCCACCTTCACCGGTACCTATATGTTGTTTCCTTCGCAAGGCGACAACAACACCGTGTGCTGATCCCCCTGCCACCGTTGTACTAACTGTTGACGTGAGCCGGTACTGGCCGACCGGTTTTCACTGTCTGGCTGCCGACACGGGTAGCTGGCCTGCCATTCCAGCTGTTGCGCTGCCGGATCCGCCATATCCCATTTCCCTTCCAGTCCTGCCTGTAACGGCCCACTGTGCAATGACATCGGTGCGACGGTGATGCGTCCCCGATCGCTGGTGATAGCCAGCGGAGTAATGGTCACGCTGGCGGCTGGTGCTTTTGCGGGAGTCGTGTTGGTCGTTATCGTGGCAACAGCAGGCTTGTCGGCGGCTGTTTCAGTGGTCGTGATCGCCTGAGCCGGTGCGGCGCTGAGAACCGTCGGTTCGGTTACTATTGGCTGCCCGGTTTGTTGCCAGTGCTGCCACAGTTGAGCGGCAGGCTGGCTCAGGGTGCCTTCACGCAGGCTCGCCGTGAGGTTGCCGTCGAGGCTATGGGCCAAACTGAGGCGATTGGCGGCCAGCCCTTTCAGTTGTCCTTGTGTATCGAGTTTTCCTTTTACCGGCAGCGGCAACTGAAGCCATTGCGCCAGCAGGGCGGCGGGCAGGCTGTCACCCTGCCACTGCAGCGACCACGGGCGCCCGGCGGTATTCAGGTCGATTGTTCCCTTTGCGTTGAGCAGGCCATCGGCGAATGGCAGGGTGGCTTCGCTCAGTTGCCATTGGCCCTGTTCAGATTCCATTGCCAGATAAGGCCCGGTCAGGCTAATCGTGTTGAAACTGGCCGCGCCAGCACCGGCGGTCAGGCTACCTTGCCACAGACCCGGTTGGTTATCCCGGCGCAGCAGCAGATCCTGTCCTTTGAGGTTAAGCCCGGTCAGGTGCCAGGGGGAAGCGGGTGCCGTATCCACGAGCTGGCTGTAGCCGATATCCAGGCTATCGATACGAATGGTCGGCCAGTGGGCAAAGGCGGTGCGGGCAGTTTGCTGCCAGTGCGGTGGCAGGAACACTTTGAGTCCCTTCAAGACTAAGCTGTCAAGCTGAAGGCTCTCTGGGGTCAGGATGCCAGCGGCTCGGCCATAGCCTTCCAGCGCGTTGACCGAGGCGCCTTTGATGGTGACTTGGGCCGGAGTAAAAGCCAGCTCCAGCAACGGGTCAGTAAAGGTGAGCGCCTGCCAGCTGCCGCTTTCTGCACTGAATGACAGCCAGGCCTCCGGTTGTTGGTAGGCACTTTGCGGCCAATGCCAGTTTTCCAGCGACAGGCTGGCATGGTTAAGGGCCAATGAGGGTAATTCGAGGCTAATGTCGAGCATGTCGAGACGGCCAAGTGTTGTTGTCCCGCCAGCCTGCGTCCAGTGGTGCAGCCATGTCTGCAAGGCGGCGAGTTCATCGCCTTGCTGGAGTTGTAGATCGCTCACGGTTAACTGGTGCAGCTGAAGTGCCTTTACGCGGGTATCCAGTTCCAGCTGGCCATTCACACCGGCGTGCTGCCAGTCAAAGGAAAACCCGTACAGGGTCAGGGCTGGTGCGGTGTAGTTGCCGTCGAGCAGCAGCTTTTCCACCGGGAACTGCTGCCAGCGCAGAGTACGGGCCGCAATTTGGAAGTTGCCCGTAAACTGCTGCCAGAACGGGCGGGGATCTGAGGCGCGGAAATGCCAGTTATCAAGCTGGATCTCACCTTCTGACAGCGTGATATCGGCGCTGTGCCAGGTCAGATTGCTCAGGGCTAGTCGCTGGCTCGATAGCTCGGCAGGCACTGGCAGCGACGCGCTGTCGGCGCTCAGGTTCAGGCCGTCTAACAGAATGGTGTCAAAATGCCAGTGCCCGGCCAGCAGGCTGGACGGGCTCAGCCACAGGGTCAGCTGGTTTGCGGTAAATGGAGTCTGCGGCTCAGAGGGCGTATCCGCCGCACGAGGCTGCAGACGTAACTGGTTCAGGGACAGGCGCCACGGTTCCTCGATGTCGTAGACCACCTGCTCAGCCTCCAGCTGATACGGGCTGACGGTATTGAACAGCCGAACCGTCATCGGGGTGGCAAAGCGGGTATGCATCATGGTCAGGAAGACCGTCGAGCCCAGCAGGATGAGGACGAGCAAAGTAGCAACGAGTTTCCCGATGAGGCGCATGTGGGCTCCTGAGGCAGTTAAAGAGTGGGCAGGTTAATATTAGGGCGCAAATTGCCCTGTGCTGCAAGTATGGCAGCCGGAAATGGCGAGCGGGCAACGAAAAAGCCCCTCGTGTGAGGGGCTTGGCATTGGTTGTGGCGCGTTGCGGATTAGTCCAGCTGAGGACCTGCAGCAACCAGCGTCGAACCTTCGGCAGTATCCGTGTACTTCTCGAAGTTATTGATGAAGCGCTCTGCCAGATCTTTGGCTTTGCTTTCCCACTGCAGTGGATCCACATAGGTGTCACGTGGGTCCAGAATGCTTGGGTCAACGCCAGGCAGAGACGTCGGTACTTCCAGGTTGAAGATCGGCACGTGCTTCGTTTCGGCATGCTCGATAGAGCCGTCCAGAATTGCGTCAATAATGCCGCGGGTATCCTGAATTGAGATACGTTTGCCAGTGCCGTTCCAGCCGGTGTTGACCAAGTAGGCTTCAGCGCCTGCCGCTTCCATACGTTTAACCAGTACTTCGGCGTATTGTGTTGGGTGTAGCGTCAGGAACGCGTTACCGAAACATGCTGAGAAGGTTGGCGTCGGCTCAGTGATGCCGCGCTCAGTACCGGCCAGTTTCGCAGTGAAGCCTGACAGGAAGTGGTATTTGGTTTGCTCTGGCGTCAGTTTAGACACCGGAGGCAGCACACCGAATGCGTCAGCAGACAGGAAGATCACTTTGTTAGCGTGACCGCCTTTAGAGACCGGCTTAACGATGTTTTCAATGTGGTAGATAGGGTAAGACACACGGGTATTTTCGGTCTTCGAGTTGTCGTCGAAGTCGATAGAGCCGTCGCTGCGTACCGTTACGTTTTCTAGCAGTGCATCGCGACGGATCGCGTTGTAGATGTCTGGTTCTGCTTCTTTCGACAGGTTGATGGTTTTCGCGTAGCAACCGCCTTCGAAGTTGAATACACCGTTGTCATCCCAGCCGTGCTCGTCATCACCGATCAGGGCACGTTTCGGATCGGTAGACAGGGTTGTTTTACCGGTACCGGACAGGCCGAAGAACACCGCTACGTCACCGTCTTTACCCAAGTTCGCGGAACAGTGCATTGAGGCAATGCCTTTCAGCGGCAGGAAGTAGTTCATCATTGCGAACATACCTTTCTTCATTTCGCCGCCGTACCAGGTACCGCCAATCAGCTGCATTTTCTCGGTCAGGTTGAACACGGTGAAGTTTTCAGAGTTCAGACCTTGCTCCTGCCACTTATCGTTGGTGCATTTGGCACCGTTCATGACCACGAAATCAGGCTCGAAGTTTTCCAGCTCTTCTTCACTTGGACGGATGAACATGTTTTTCACAAAGTGTGCCTGCCAGGCCACTTCAGTGATCACACGAATGCACAGGCGGGTGTCCGGGTTCGCACCACAGTAACCATCAACCACAAACAGGCGCTTGCCAGATAGTTGATTCGTTACCAGGTGTTTCAGATCCTGCCAGACTTCCTGAGAGATCGCTTTGTTGTCGTTGGCGCCCTGGTCAGCCCACCATAGGGTATCTTTGGTGGTGTCATCTTGGACGATGAACTTATCTTTTGGTGAACGACCTGTAAAAATACCGGTATCAACGGCGACGGCACCCAGCTCAGTAACGATACCTTTTTCGTATCCCTCCAGGCCCGGCTTGGTCTCTTCTTCAAATAGCAGTTCATAACTTGGGTTACGAACCACCTCTGTAACATTGCTGATACCGTATTGAGATAGGTCGATATTTTTTGCAACCTTTTTATCGACGTTCATGACGGTCATAGGTGCTCCTTGGGTAAGATGTTGTTTAACTGTTGACCATGCTAGCAACCCTAAAGGGGTAATTCAGGGAGGTTTATCAAAAATTAACCATTTAAAAGTTAGGGTTAAGTAAAATAGTTAGAGTAATTGTAGGCCTTTATTTTATCCTGATGTAAAACGTTTGCGCTAGGCCTAAAAATTAATATTTTCCTTGAAAAAAGCGTAATTTAGCGCGTTATTGACTTACGAGCTGGCGGGGAAAAGTGTGCTTCAGGTAGAAAAAAAGCCGGATGTCATCCGGCTTTTGTAAGAATGTTTCAGGCTTAATAAGAGGGGATAATTAATGAACCTGCTTACTGGTGTCGTTCGCGGCGTGTTCGAACAGGGCAGCAACATCAATGCTGTCAAAGTCATACGTTGTGCCACAGTAGTCACAGTGCAGGGAAACTTTCCCCTCTTCTGCCACGATGCGATCGATTTCGCTGCGCTCGATAGAAACGATAGCTGATGCGCTGCGCTCACGGGAGCAGCCACAATGGAAGCTCACGTCCTGCGGTTCGAACAGCTTCACTTCTTCCTGGTGGTACAGGCGGTACAGCACATCCTGCGCGTCCAGGCCGAACAGCTCTTCGTCTTTGACGGTCTCTGTCAGCTGCTCCAGGTGCTCAAAGTCCCCTTCATGGCCTTTACCGTCCGGCAGGATCTGCAGCAGCATACCGGCCGCTTTCGCTTCACCGTTCAGTTCGCCGGAGCGCAGCCAGATACGGGTTTGCAGCTGTTCGGAGTTTGCGAAGTACCCTTCCAGACAGGTTGCCAGTGAGTCGCCTTCCAGGCCAACGACGCCTTGGTAGCGCTCGCCTTTTGTTGGGGTAATAGTGATCACCAGGTGACCTTTACCCATCAGGTCGTGGATGTTGCCGCTTTCCGGTACATTACCTTCCCAACGTGCAACGCCACGCAGTTTCTGGTCGTGGTCGCCGTTGATCACTGCCAGTTTTACCGGGCCGTCACCTTGCAGTTGCACCGTGATCGAGCCTTCAAACTTCAGGGTCGCGGTCAGCAGGCTGGTGGTCACCAGCAGTTCGCCCAGCAGGGTTTTCACCGGTGCCGGGTATTCCTTGCTGGAAATGATTTGCTGATAAGTTTCGCTCAGCTGAACCAGTTCACCACGTACGGACACACCGTCAAACAGGTAACGGTATAGACTGTCTTTTGTCATTAGCTTGTTTTCTCCAGCAGAAGGTCAATCGCCAACATTTGCATCACTTTCGCCATCGTAACGAAACTATCGGCCGTTATGATGACCTAATGCCATTAATTGGAATTACTTTTAAACTTAATTATATCGCGTCGCTGTTTTTTATCCGGACGCTTGTCCGGACTCGGGCTGCCAAAGGCATGGAGCTTGCGCATCTGAGTGTGTTCTTCACGCTTCTTGATGCTGTCGGCTGTCTCCCGATACAGGGTTTGTGCTTCTGGCGCACCGCGGCGTGTATCCGATAGCTGCTCAACAATGACGGTTTTTTCCTCATTGCCCTGACGCAACCGGATTTCGGCACCGACTTCGACCAGCTTGCTGGGCTTGGAGCGTTGTCCGTTGTATTGCACTTTGCCGCCGTCAACCATGTTGCGGGCAAGTGAACGGGTTTTGTAAAAGCGTGCCGCCCATAACCATTTATCCAGACGGACCTGTAGGTTGTCAGAATTGGACTGATGTTGGCCCACTGTCTGCTCCTTACCCCAAAGGGCGCTAAAAGTACCACAATGCCGACACGGCGTCAGCAGGCGTTGAGAGTAAATAGATGGTGATAAGGTACTCAGATTTCAACGATAATCTGGGGAATAAATGACACTTAATGGCTAGTGTATTGATAGTAGATATAAATTTTCCGTGATCTCTTTTGGTATTATGTGATCATTTTAGTATTTAACGGTGCCGTTTTTAGCTTCTAACGGTATCCTGTGTAGTCCGGCCCGGTAACTGGCCTTTACTTTATTTCCGCAGGACGATGGACGTTTCATGGTAGCAGCAAATTGGATGGGGACATTGCAGTCTAAACGCTGGTTCTCCGTAACATCACTGACCCGTTTCCTGACCTGGTTTTTGGTCGTGATTCTGGCCTGGGTGCTGGGTCGCCTGATCTGGGCCGCTGTGCAGCCGGCACCGCAGCCTGTGCGCTGGCAAGCGACGCCCGTCTCCCCCGCGTCGCCGGGACAAGAAAAAGGCAATGTTTCCGATGTGCTGGCCATGAACTTGTTTGGGCGCTATCAGGCGGATGCGCCGGTAGTAGCGCCGAAGCAACCGGTGCAGAAGGATGCTCCGCAGACCAAGCTGCGGCTGACGCTGGTGGGGCTGGTGGCCAGCTCCAACCCGCATACCGCGCTGGCGGTAATCACCAATCAGGGGAAACAGAACACCTATGGTATCGGCGAGGTCATCGACGGTACGCGGGCCACGTTGCAGGCCGTGTTTGCTGACAGGGTGATTATCCGTAACAGCGGCCGGGATGAAACCCTGATGCTGGACGGTGTCGATTTCGGCAAGTCCGCCTCAGTCGCCACTCCGGCTCCTGTGGCGCGTCAACGTCCGGCTCCGGAGCCGGCTCAGCCTGCTGCCTCAGAACCCGGCGCTGAACCAGCCTCGGATTTGAGTCGTATTAAGCAGGAGATTCTCGAAAAGCCGCAGAACCTGTTCAGCTATATCCGGCTGTCTCAGGTACAGCGTGACGGCAACCTGATTGGTTACCGGGTGAATCCGGGCAAAGACCGTGCCTTGTTTGATGCGGTGGGGCTGAAAGCCGACGATCTGGCGGTGAGCCTGAACGGCAACGACCTGACCGATCCGGCCGTGATGGCCAAACTGTGGACTGAGCTGTCCAATGCCACAGATTTTACTCTGACTGTCGAGCGGGACGGTCAGCTACATGATATTTATATTGAGCTGCAATAGCGGCTCAAGGCGAACATGCGATAGCGCAGGAGTTTTGTGTGAAAAAATGGATGGGTAAAAGTGCCCTCTGGCTGGCGGGCAGCTTGTTGTGCAGCTCGGCAATGGCCAGCGAGTTTAGCGCCAGTTTTAAAGGGACCGATATACAGGAATTCATCAATATTGTCGGCCGGAATCTACAGAAAACGATTATCGTCGACCCGGCTGTGCGCGGCCAGGTGAATGTTCGCAGTTACGATTTGCTCAACGATGAACAGTACTACCAGTTCTTCCTGAATGTTCTGGAAGTGTACGGCTTTGCCGTGGTTGAAATGGACAACGGCGTGCTCAAGGTTGTGCGCGACAAAGATGCCAAAATTTCCGCCATTCCGGTGGTCGGTGACAGTCGGGTTAAAGGTGATGAAGTCGTGACCCGGGTGATTGCCGTGCGCAATGTCTCGGTACGTGAACTGTCGCCGCTGCTGCGCCAGCTGAACGACAACGCCGGGGCCGGTAACGTGGTGCACTACGACCCGGCGAACATCATCATGATCACCGGCCGCGCTGCGACCGTTAATCGCCTGGCTGAAATCATCGAGCGGGTGGACCGTGCCGGTGATAAAGAGATCGATGTTGTCGAGCTGCGTAATGCTTCGGCCGCCGAAATGGTGCGGGTCGTGGAAGCGCTGAACAAGACCGCCGATGCCAAGTCTACCCCGGAATTCCTCCAGCCGAAGCTGGTGGCTGACGATCGCACCAACGCGGTGCTGCTGTCTGGTGACCCGCAGGTGCGTAACCGCCTGAAACGCCTGATTCGCCAGCTGGATAAAGAAATGGCCTCGTCCGGAAACAACCGGGTGGTCTACCTCAAGTACGCCAATGCAGAAGACATGGTGGATGTGCTCAAGGGCGTGTCGGATAACCTGCAGGCGGAAAAACAGGGCAATGCCAAGACCCCGCCGGCCGGTAAAGCCGATGTCATGATTTCCGCCCACGTTGAAACCAACGCCCTGATTCTGACGGCGCCGCCGGATATTATGCGGGCGCTGGAAAACATCATTGCCCAGTTGGATATCCGTCGTGCGCAGGTGCTGATTGAAGCGATGATTGTGGAGCTGTCGGAAGGTGACGGCCTGAACTTCGGGGTGCAATGGGGGTCGACGGACGGCGGCGTGATTCAGTTCGGTAACTCCGGCGTGCCGATTTCCCAGTATGCGGTCGGCCTGGAAGAAGCCAAGGAAACGACCCGTACCGAAACCTACATTGATGCCAACGGTATCGAGCAGACCCGTACCATCAGAGAAGACGGTGACTTCAGTACCCTGGCCAGCGTGCTGGGTGGTGTCAACGGCGCCGCGCTGGGGATCGTGATGGGCGACTGGACCATGCTGATCAATGCCGTGGCCTCTGATCGCCATTCCAACATCCTGTCATCGCCAAGTATCACGGTGATGGACAACGGCGAAGCATCCTTCATTGTCGGTGAGGAAGTGCCGGTGGTGACCGGTTCGACCTCCAGCGCCAACAACGATAACCCGTTCCAGACCGTCGAGCGTAAGGAAGTGGGGATCAAGCTGAATGTGACACCGCAGATCAACGAAGGGGACTCGGTGCAGCTGAAAATTGAGCAGGAAGTGTCCAACGTGCTCGGGGCCAACGGGGCCGTGGACGTTCGCTTCTCCAAGCGTCAGCTGACCACGTCCGTGCTGGTGAAAGACGGCCAGATGATTGTGCTGGGCGGCCTGATTCAGGATCAGGTCAATGAGAACGAGCAGAAAATACCGCTGCTGGGTGATATTCCGATTCTGGGCCACCTGTTCAAGTCCACCAACACCACCAAGGGGAAAACCAACCTGATGGTGTTCATCAAGCCGACCATTATCCGTGATGGCGTGACCGCCGACGGCTTGACCCAGCGGAAATACAACTATATCCGTGCTGAGCAGCTGTACCGAGCGGACAAAGGGCTGAAGCTGATGCCGGACGCCAAGGTGCCGGTATTGCCGAAGTACGGCAGTGATATTTCGCTGCCGCCGGAAGTCCGTGCCTTCGTGGCGCAGCTGGAGGAGGTTCAGTAATGGCTGAGGCAAGTCTGTCAGGTGAAATGCAACCGCTGGTGCGGTTGCCGTTCTCCTTTGCCAAGCGCCACCGGGTTGTGCTGGAAGCGGGTGAGCAGGGCATCACCCTGTATCACGGCGGCACTCTGTCTGCGGTGGTGCTGGCGGAAATCCGCCGGGTGACAGGCCGAAGCTTCTCACCCCAGCCGCTGGACGACAAAGCGTTTGAGCTCAAGCTGACTGAAGCGTACCAGCGGGATTCATCGGAAGCCCGCCAGTTGATGGAAGATCTCGGCTCCGACAGCGATGATTTCTTTGCGCTGGCAGAGGAGCTGCCGGAAACCGAGGACTTACTCGAGTCCGAAGACGACGCGCCGATCATCAAACTGATCAATGCCATGCTGGCAGAAGCCATCAAGGAAGCGGCGTCGGATATCCATATCGAAACGTTCGAGAAAGCGCTGTCCATCCGTTTCCGGGTGGACGGTGTGCTGCGTGAGGTGCTGCAGCCAAGCCGCAAGCTGGCTCCTCTGCTGGTGTCGCGGATTAAGGTAATGGCGCGTCTTGATATCGCGGAAAAACGGGTGCCGCAAGATGGCCGGATTTCCCTGCGGATCGGTGGCCGGGCGGTGGATGTGCGGGTATCGACCATGCCGTCATCGCACGGTGAACGTGTGGTACTGCGTCTGCTGGACAAAAATGCCACCCGTCTGGATCTGCACAGCCTTGGGATGACCCCTGCCAACCATGCCAGTTTTCGCCGCCTGATTGAGCGTCCGCACGGTATTATTCTGGTCACCGGCCCGACCGGTTCGGGTAAATCGACCACCTTGTATGCCGGCCTGCAGGAACTTAACGGGCACGAGCGCAATATCCTGACGGTCGAAGACCCGATTGAATTTGATATCGACGGCATCGGCCAGACCCAGGTTAACCCGAAAGTTGACATGACGTTTGCACGGGGCCTGCGTGCCATTTTGCGTCAGGACCCGGATGTGGTGATGGTCGGGGAAATCCGAGACCTGGAAACCGCTTCTATTGCGGTGCAGGCATCTCTGACTGGCCACATGGTGATGTCGACCCTGCACACCAATACCGCGGTCGGTGCGATCACCCGTCTGCGCGATATGGGGATTGAGCCGTTTCTGGTGTCGTCGTCGCTGCTGGGGGTACTGGCCCAGCGTCTGGTCCGGACCCTGTGTCCGAAATGCCGCCAGCCGTACGAAGCGGATGCCGAGCAGAAGAAACTGTTTGGCCTGGCACCGACTGACCCTTTAACCCTGTACCATGCCGGTGGCTGTGAAGCCTGTAATGCCAAAGGTTATCGCGGTCGGACCGGGATTCACGAGCTGTTGCTGGTGGATGAAAAAGTGCAGGAGCTGATTCACGCCGATGCCGGTGAAATGGCAATCGAAAAAGCCATTCGGGCCCATACCCCGAGTATTCGTGATGACGGGCTGGCGAAAGTCAAAGCCGGGATCACGACCCTCGAAGAAGTGATGCGCGTCACCAGGGAGGGCTAACGGATGGCGGCATTTGAATACAAGGCACTGGATGCCCGAGGCCGACAGAAGAAAGGCGTGCTGGAGGGCGATACTGCCCGCCAGGTTCGCCAGCAACTGCGTGAGCAGGGGCTGATTCCGCTGGAAGTGGCGCAATCGCATGAGCGGGAGAAGAAAAAAGCCAGTGGCGGTTTTCATCTCCGGCGCGGGATCAGCACGACTGAGCTGTCGCTGATCACCCGCCAGCTGGCGACGCTGGTGCAGGCGGCGATGCCGCTTGAAGAGTGCCTGAAAGCCGTTGCCGAGCAGAGCGAAAAGCCCCGTCTCAAGAACATGCTGCTGGCTGTGCGTTCGCGGGTGGTGGAAGGCTACACCCTGTCAGACTCAATGGCAGAGTATCCGCATATCTTCGACCAGCTGTTTCGGGCGATGGTGGCGGCCGGGGAAAAATCCGGCCACTTGGATACCGTGCTAAACCGGCTGGCAGATTACACCGAGAACCGCCAGCATATGCGCAGCAAACTGCAACAGGCGATGATTTACCCGACCATGCTGACCCTAGTGGCGGTTGCGGTGGTGTCGTTCCTGCTGGCGACTGTGGTTCCGAAAATCGTCGATCAGTTCGTTCAGATGGGACAGGAGCTGCCGACCGTCACTGAAGTGCTGCTGGCAGCCAGTGATTTTGTCCAGAACTGGGGGCTGACTGTCGTGATCGGGCTGGTGTGTCTGTTTGCGCTGCTCAAAGCGGCACTGCGGCGGCCGGATTTCCGGCTCAAGTGGGATCGCTGGGTCATGCACCTGCCGGTGATCGGCAAAGTTGCGCGGGGCCTCAATACCTCACGGTTTGCCCGTACTTTGTCGATCTGTACCTCCAGTGCTATCCCGCTGCTGGAAGGGATGAAAGTGGCCTCTGATGTCATGACCAACACCTGGGTCAATCAGCAGGTTCGCGAAGCGGCCGACAAGGTGCGTGAAGGCTCGAGCCTGCGGGTCTCCCTGGAGCAGACCCGCCTGTTCCCGCCGATGATGCTGCACATGATTGCCAGCGGTGAGCGCAGTGGGGAACTGGAACAGATGCTGACCCGCGCCGCCGATAACCAGGATCGGGATTTCGAATCGCTGGTGAACATGGCGCTGGGCATTTTTGAACCCTTATTGATCGTCGCGATGGCTGGCATCGTGATGTTTATTGTTATTGCTACCCTAATGCCGATCATTGCTTTGAACAATATGGTCGGAATGTAATTTTTGGAGGTCTTTTCAATGCAACGCAAACAACGCGGTTTTACCCTGCTGGAAGTGATGGTTGTGATCGTCATTCTGGGCGTTCTCGCCAGTCTGGTGGTTCCAAACCTGCTGGGCAACAAGGAAAAAGCCGATCAGCAGAAAGTCGTGACCGACATTAGTGCGCTGGAGCAGGCACTGGACATGTATAAGCTGGATAACAGTGTGTACCCGACGACCGATCAGGGTCTGGAAGCGCTGGTGACCAAGCCGGCTTCAAGCCCTGAACCGCGCAATTACCGCAACGGTGGCTACATCAAGCGTCTGCCGCAGGATCCATGGGGAACGATTACCACTACGTGATGCCGGGTGAGCACGGTGCTGTGGATATCTTCAGCCTGGGGGCGGACGGTCAGGAAGGCGGTGACGGGGTGAACACCGACATCGGCAACTGGAACATGCTGGACTACTGATCCCGATGACCAATCAACGCGCTGCCGGGTTTACCCTGATTGAAATTCTGCTGGTGCTGGTGCTGCTGGCAACCAGTGCCGTCGCGGTCATGATTTCCCTGCCAGAAAGCCGGGAAGACACCGTTCGCGAGGAGGCAGCGCGTTTTCATCACCTCATCCAGTTGCTGGGTGAGGATGCCCTGCTCAACGGCACCGATTACGGGGTCCGTATTGAGCGTCATGGGTACCAGTTTCTTCAGCTAACCGGTCGTGACTGGCAGCCGCTGACGGAATCCCGTTTTTTCACCAAAGTGGACGTGGATGAGTCGGTGCGGTTGGATCTCGAGGTCGGCAGTTTCTCCTGGCAGGATCAGGACAGGCTGTTCAAACCCGGATCGCTGTTCAACGAAGACTTGTTTGCTGAACAAACTGATAAAGACAAAGTGAAACCGCCTCAGGTGGTCGTGATGGCCAGTGGGGAATACACCCCCTTTACCCTGAACTTTGAAGTGGAAGGGGAAAACCAGTTCTGGCGGGTTCAGGCGGATGAAGTCGGGCGGGTCTTTTTATTGCCGCCGGGCGAATCCATCAAGAGCCAGACCGAGCAGGAGGGCTTATGATACGTAAGCACCCGTCGCGCGCGCGCGGCATGACTCTGCTGGAAGTGCTGGTGGCACTGGCTGTGTTTGCGACCGCGGCCCTGAGCGTGATGAAAGCGGTCAGTCAGCACCTCAATACGCTGGGGTATCTGGAAGAAAAGACGTTTGCCGCTATGGTCGCGGACAACGAACTGGCTAAGGTCAGGCTGTCCGGGGAGATCCCGACTGCCGTTAAGCGCGGGAAATCCGAACTGGCTGGCCGGGAGTGGTACTGGTCCATTAAAAGCACCAAAACCGCTGACGGTTTTCTGCGGGCGCTGGATGTTACCGTCGCGACCGACACTGAGCGCAAGCAGTCTATCGTGACCCTGAGAACTTATGTTGAGAATTAACCCATTAGCTCGCTCGCGAGTGAAGCAAGCGGCGGGGTTTACCCTGCTGGAAGTGCTGGTTGCCATCGCGGTGTTTGCCATGCTCAGCCTGTCCGCTTATCAGGTGATGAACGGGGTGCAGCGCAGTGATGCCCAGTCTCGGGATCACAACGAACGGCTGCAGGAAATTCAGCGGGCGATGGTGATGCTCGACAACGATTTTCGGCAGGTGGTGCCGCGTAAGGTGCGGGATCAGGGGGAGCTGGTCAGCGATACCCTGCTGCGCAGCGGGGAGTACCTGCTGGATTCGTCCAGTCAGGGTATTCTGTTTACCCGTCTCGGCTGGCAGAACCCGCAGCAGATGTTTCCGCGCGGCGAAGTACTGAAAGTCGGCTACCGGGTGGTCGAGGGGACTCTGGAGCGGGTGTGGCTGCGCTATCCCGATACTGTGGTCGGTGCAGAGCCGCTGGTGCGGCCGATCCTGACCGGGGTCGAATCGGTCACTTTCCGTTTTTACAGTGACAAAACCTGGTCTGATGAATGGACTACCCCCGCCGCCCTGCCGGAAGGCGTGATGGTCAGGCTGACCCTGAAAGACTACGGTGAAATCGAGCGGGTGTATATGTTGCCGCACTCGGTGCTGGAAGCCAGTGAGACGTAAGGGGCAGAGATGAAACAACAAAAAGGTGTCGCCCTGATCGTCGTGCTGATGTTAATGGCGCTGATGACGTTGTTGGCGGTACAGATGAGCGAACGGCTGCACCTGAATTTTTATCGGGTGGAAAACCAGATCCAGAATCAGCAGGCGTTCTGGTATGCCCAGGGGATGGAAGCGTTAGGCAAAGTCGCCATCGAGAAAAGTCTGGCGGACAGCGAGACGGTGAACCTCAGTCAGGCATGGGCAACCCGTGGGCAGCGTTATCCGCTGGAAGGCGGCGAGGCCATTGGTGATATTGTCGATCGTCAGGCGTGTTTCAACGTCAATGCATTGTCCGGCATCCGTCCGGTGACGGGCAGCTCCGCCAAACCTTTTGAAGTGCGTGCGTTGCAGATGATTCTGGAAGAAGCCGGGGTCGACAGCTACGACGCAGAAGTGGTGGCCGACTCGGTATGGGAATATGTCGATCCGGATGAAGCGGTGAATGCGGCTTTCGGGGCCGGTGACAGTACCTACGAAGGGTTTCGTCCGCCTTACCTGCCGCCACGTGACTGGATGGCAGATATTTCCGAACTGCGGGCGGTCAATGGCGTTAGCGCCGAGATTTACCAGTTAGCCCGGCCGTTGCTGTGTGCCATTCCCAGCAAGGAGTTGCGGGTGAATGTGAATACCTTGGATGAGAAACAAGCCGCCATTCTGGTGGGACTGTTCTCTCCCCAGCTGGCGCTCAGTGATGCGCAGAAGCTGATTGCGGAACGTCCTTATGACGGCTGGAACAGTGAAGATGATTTTCTGGCTGATCCGGTGCTGTCCAGCATGGATGCCGAGGTGAAGAAACAGGTAAAGGCATTTATCAGCGTCAAAAGCGATTATTTTCAGTTAGACACAGAGATCCTGGTGGATCGTGCCAGGGTCCGGTTGGTGGCCTTGCTCAAACGAGATAGTGATAACAAGGTGACGGTTGTGCGTCGTCGTTATGGAGGAATCAGTGAGCGAAATTCTGACAATCAGGCTCAGTAGCCGTGCTGAACAGCCGGTGCAATGGCTTGTCTGGTCGCCACAACAACATGAAGTGATTGCTTCGGGCCAACTGGCGGATATCAGCCAGTTGGGCGAGATCGCGGAGTATGCTACCCAGCGTACGGTATATGCACTGGCCCCGGCCTGTGACGTGCTGCTGACGCAGGTGACGATCCCGGCCGGCAGCAGCCGTCAGCTGGGGGCGGTATTACCGTTCCTGCTGGAGGAAGAGCTGGCACAGGACGTTGACCATCTGCATGTGCATTTGCTGAAAAAAAGCGGTGACAGTGCTCAGGTCGCGGTGCTGGAACATCGTAAGATGGAGCACTGGCTGGCCGCATTGAGTGATGCCGGGATTGAAATCAAGGCTGTGGTGCCGGATTGTTTGTGTCTGCCGCTGTTTGAACAGGGGTACACCGCGGCTGAACTGGATGGTCTCTGGTTGATCCGTCAGTCTGAGATGCTGGGCATTGGTGCCGAAGCCGCGTGGCTACCGGCCTGGTTGTCTGCGCAGCAAACCTCGATAGTACCGCGGGCGGATGACGCGGATGAGGAAGCGCTTAACGAGCCAGCGGATACTGCGTCAGATGACGCCACCGTGGCGTCCGGGACAGAGCTGCCGCGCGATCCGGAGCACCGGATTCACCACTACACGCCAGCACCGGCCGGGATGCCGGGGCTGTGGAAAGCGGAAACACCAGAGCTGGTGATGCAGTTGCTGGCACAGGGCGTCATCGGCCATAAGGCTAACTTATTGTCTGGCCCGTACAAGTTGCAACCGGCCTGGCGCAAGTACCTCAAACCGTGGCGGAAAGTGGCGATTGCAGCCGCTGTCTTGCTGGCGGTGGTGGGCACCGAACATGTGGTGTCGGTTCAGGCCAAAGACGCGCAGGCTGACGTATACCGGGCTGAGAGCGAGCGTATTTTCCGTCAGGTCCTGCCGCAGTTTCAGCGTATTCCGTCGGAGAGTTACCTGAAGCGTCAGATGAGCAGTGAATTGACCCGGTTGGGGGGGGGCGCCAATGACAGTGGTCTGCTGCCGTGGTTGGCCCAGCTGCAGCCATCGCTGGCGAAAGTTCCGCAGCTGACGGTGCAGAGCCTGAAATACGATCAGAACCGGGGCGAAATCCGGTTCCAGGCGGTTGCCGCCGAGTTCCAGCATTTTGAGCAATTACGCACCTTGCTTACCGAGCAGTTTGAGGTTGAGCAGGGGCAGTTGAACCGGGAAGGTAATCAGGTTACCGGCGCCGTCGTGGTAAGGAGAAAATCATGAAAGCCTGGTGGAACGGGCTCAGCCTGAGAGAACAGCGACTGGTTCTGGGTGGCGGTATCGCCCTGTTCATCGCGATATTGTACTGGGGGATCTGGCAGCCGATGGCTAACTCTGCTGCCAATGCCGAAACGCATCTGCAGCGGGAACGCCAGCTATTAAGTTGGGTCAGCCAGAAAGCGGATGAGATCGTCGCCCTGCGCGGGACATCCGGCTCAACTGGTTCGGTCAGTGATAAAGGGCTGAATCAGGTGATCAATGAATCAACCCGCCGGTTCCAGATTGAAGTGATTCGGATGCAGCCCCGCAGTGAAGCGGTGCAGGTGTGGGTGAAACCCGTGCCGTTCAACACCCTGGTCAACTGGCTAGCGTTTTTGCGTGATGAACATGGCATTGATACGCAGTTTCTCGATGTGACCAAAACCGACAGGACGGGTATGGTCGAAGTTAACCGCTTGCAGTTAGGGCGGGGGTAAGCGTGAAGTTTAAAGTCTTAACCGGCGTTTCATTTGGGGTGGTACTGCTGGGCAGTGCTGTGGCACATATTCCGGCCAGCTGGGTCTGGCAGCAGATACCGGCCGTACAGGGGCTGGATGTCGGCGGCATCTCCGGTACGTTATGGCAGGGCCGCGCGAGTCAGATTCGCTGGCAAGGAAAGAATTTTGGGCGTCTGCAATGGGACATGCATGTGCTGTCGTTGCTGACGGCCCGCTTGCAGTTTGATGTGCGATTCGGGCAGGGCAGTGACATGAACCTGACCGGCCGCGGGTTGGTGGGCTACAGTAGTCAGGGAGCGTTCGCTGAGAACCTGCTGGTGTCTTTGCCGGCCCGTGAAGTGATGCGCAATGTCCCAATGGCCCTGCCGCTGACCGTGGCGGGTAACCTGGAACTGACGGTGCGTGATTACCAGTTTGCCGCGCCGTATTGTGCGGAGCTGAACGGTGCACTGGCCTGGAGCGCAGCCAATGTGGGCTCGCCGATGGGCGGCGTGAATCCGGGACCGGTACTGGCTGATCTTCGCTGTGATCAGGGGAAAGTGCTGGCCGATATCCGCCAGTCTTCCACGGAGGTGTCGAGTGAATTTGCCCTGTCGCTGGAGCCGGGCAACCGCTATACCCTCAATGGCTGGTTTAAGCCGGGCGCTGAGTTTTCCCCGCAATTAGGCCAGCAGCTGAAATGGCTCGGTAATCCGGATCCCAAAGGGCAGTATAAAATCACCTACAGCGGACGCTTTTAACCAATACCCGACTCGCACAGTCGGGTTTGGGTTAACGTTTTCTTCATAAAATGCTTTATTTCCCCTCTCCGTTGCCATTAAATACGGTTTTCCCCTGGCTGCGGCGGTTGGCAGCAGCAAGTAGACAGGACAGGTCATGGCAGCAGACAAAAACAAACCAGAAATTCTGGCTACGGAAGTAGTCGCTCAGTCGCGGCTGTTTAAAATCGAGTCGCTGGATCTGCGCTTTTCAAATGGCGTTGAGCGAACCTATGAGCGGATGAAACCGTCAGGTCGTCATGCCGTGCTGGTGGTCCCGGTGACCGCGGAAGGTGATCTGTTGCTGATCCGCGAATATTCAGCCGGGACGGAGCGATACGAACTCGGCTTTCCGAAAGGCTTGGTGGATCATGGCGAACTGCCTTCCGAGGCCGCAAACCGTGAGCTGAAAGAAGAGATTGGCTTTGGTGCCCGTCAGCTTCAGCCGATGAAAGAGGTCGTGTTGGCCCCGTCGTATTTCTCCAGCAAAATGACCCTGTTTCTGGCGCAGGAACTGTACCCGGAACAACTGGAAGGGGACGAGCCTGAGCCACTGGAAGTGGTACGCTGGCCGGTCAATCAGGCAGAAGAATTGATCAGCCATTTGGATTTTGCCGAAGCGCGGAGCATCACCGCCCTGTTCCTGGCGTTGAAACATCTCGTGAAATAGGAGCGACAATGGACTTATCGAACCTATTACCTCAAGTAATTGATATTGCCCGTTCGTCCGGGCAGGTCATTCTTGATATTTACCAGCGTGGCCAGTTTGAAAAGCAAATCAAACAGGACAATACGCCGGTGACCAGTGCGGACTTAGCCGCGCATAAACTGGTGGTGTCCCGCCTGAGCGAACTGACTCCGGATATTCCGGTGCTGTCAGAGGAAGCCGCCGACATTCCGCTGGCAGAGCGCAGCCAATGGCAGCGTTACTGGCTGGTGGACCCGCTGGACGGGACGCAGGAGTTTATCGCCCGCAGCGGTGACTTCGCCACGATCATCGCGCTGGTTGATAACCACAGGCCGGTGATGGGGGTCGTGTATGCTCCGGTATCCGGCGTGGTGTATTACGCTTATCAGGGCAAGGGCGCCTGGAAGACCACCCCGGAAGGGGAAACCGTGCGGATTTCAACCCACAAACATGAGTTGCCGACACAGTCCATCGCGGTGGCGATCAGCCGCCGCCAGAACATTCGCGCCATTACCAGCCGGCTGGATCCGGCGCTAAATTACGATCTGGTCCCACTGGGGTCAGCCGCGCTGAAAGCCTGTTTGGTGGCCGAGGGTGCTGTTGACTGCTATTTGCGGTTGGGGCCAACCGGGGAGTGGGATACGGCAGCCACCCAGTGCATTGTCGAGGAAGCTGGCGGACGTATCCTCAATACTCACCTGACGCCGCTTTCCTATAACGAGCGGGATACGCTGGAAAACCCGAACTTTATTACCCTGGGTGACGAGAGCTTGCCATGGGCATCCATTCTGACGCCGGACAACCGGATGATGGAACTGAAGTAAGCCTGCGCGCAAACCCCATCCACAGACAGCGATTGAATAAAAAAACGGAGCCTTTTGGCTCCGTTTTTTTATGGGACAGTGACAGGGGGCAGAGCATTGAGGACAGCGAGGTTAACGATGATCTTCGCTGACTTCAGCGGACCCATGCTGCTTTCAGAACAGCCGGTTCAGGCCATTAAGCGCCGCCACCCGATAGGCTTCTGCCATGGTCGGGTAGTTGAAGGTGGTATTGACGAAATATTCAATGTTATTGCCTTCGCCTTTCTGCTCCATGATCGCCTGACCGATATGGATGATCTCGGCGGCACGCTCACCAAAGCAGTGGATCCCGAGGATCTCTTTGGTTTCGCGATGGAACAGGATCTTCAGGCTGCCGACGTCGGTGCCGGCGATCTGGGCCCGGGCCAGGTGTTTAAACTGGGAACGGCCAATCTCATACGGCACTTTCTCGGCGGTCAGCTCCTGCTCGGTTTTGCCAACGGAGCTGATCTCCGGGATGGTGTAGATACCGGTCGGGATATGATCGATAAGCTTGCCTTCGGCCTCACCGTTGGCGATGGCCTGAGCCACGAAGCGCCCCTGATCGTAGGCGGCACTGGCCAGGCTTGGGTAGCCAATGACATCACCGACCGCGTAGACGTGCTCGGCATCGGTGCGGTAATTCTGGTTCACTTTCAGCTGGCCGCGGGAGTCCGGGGTCAGGCCTACCTTGCTCAGGTTGAGGCGATCGGTGTTACCGGTTCGGCCGTTGGCATAGAGCAGGCAGTCAGCCCGCATTTTTTTGCCTGACTGCAGATGCAGAATCACGCCGTCACCGGTATCTTCAATCTTCTCGTAAGTTTCCCCGTTGCGGATCATCACCCCGTTGTTCCAGAAGTGATACGACAGCGAGTCAGAAATTTCATTGTCGAGGAATTCCAGCAACCGGTCACGGGTGTTGATCAGATCGACCTTGACCCCAAGGCCGCGGAAAATCGAGGCATATTCGCTACCAATAACCCCGGCTCCGTAGATGATGATATGGCGCGGGTCATGCTTGAGCTTAAGAATAGAGTCGCTGTCGTAAACCCGGCTGTGGCTGAAATCCACATCAGACGGGTGATACGGACGTGAACCGGTGGCGATGACAAATTTGTCGGCGCTGTACTGCTCGTGGGTACCGTCCGGTTTGCGCACGCTGATGGTGTGGCTGCCGGTGAAGCTGGCTTCGCCAAAAATGATGGTGCACTGATTACGGTCGTAGAACCCCTGGCGCATTCGGGTCTGCTTGCTGATCACATCTTCGGCATGCCCCAGAATCTGGCTGAATGTACTGTGCAGACTGGAGTTATTCTTGCAGTACAGCGGATTTTGGTTGAACTCGATGATCCGGCTGACGGCATGGCGCAGGGCTTTAGAAGGAATGGTGCCCCAGTGGGTACAGCCTCCGCCGACGCGATCTTCCCGTTCAATAATGGCGACATTGAAACCGGCTTTGGTCAGCCCCATCGCGGCTCCTTCGCCGCCCGGACCGCTTCCGATGATAATGGCGTCAAAGTGTTGGGTATGGGGTTGTTTGCTGTTTATCATTGCTGAGCCTTTCTTATCATCCTTGCAACATTGCTGTGTGGTCATTTTAACTTTTTATAAAAGCAGGTAAAATCAGCGGGCAGTGATAGATAGGGAATGATCACGTTGTGACGTCAATAAGCCGTGAAAAGTGACGGATTTTGACGGCGGGGTTTGTTGCGGGGCTTGCGATGGAGAGTGTGAGCCAGTAGAAAAACTGGCAAATCGTGCTTTGATAAAGGTTCTGTCAGGAATTACTATGTTTTGATGGCTGTAGGAAAGCGCGTATAGTGGGCATCAAACTTGACGCAAGACAATCATAAGAGAAGCAACAAATCCATGGGTATCAGGGCTCAGCAAAAAGAAAAAACCCGCCGCTCACTGATTGACGCTGCATTTAACCAGTTAAGCGCTGAACGCAGTTTTTCGAACCTTAGCCTGCGGGAAGTGGCCAGAGAGGCCGGGATTGCCCCAACATCGTTTTATCGTCATTTCAAAGACATGGATGAACTGGGTTTAACCATGGTGGACGAAGGGGGGTTGATCCTGCGCCAATTGATGCGTCAGGCTCGCCAGCGTATTGCCAAAGAAGGCAGTGTAATCCGCACCTCGGTAGAAACCTTCATGGAGTTTATCGAGAGCAGCCCGAACGTATTCAGGTTACTGCTTCGCGAGCGCTCCGGAACGTCGCCGGCGTTTCGGGCCGCCGTTGCTCGGGAAATTCAGCATTTTGTGGCTGAACTGACGGAGTACCTGGAAGCAAAAACCGGGGTGACGCATGATGAAGCCTATACCCAGGCGGAAGCATCGGTCACGCTGGTGTTCAGTTCCGGTGCAGAAGCACTGGACTTAGATAGCCATGCTCGCGCTGAGCATGCTGAAAGATTGATTATGCAATTGCGAATGATTGCGAAGGGTGCCTATTGGTATCGCAAAGAGCGTGAGCGTCGAGAGCTCAGGCAGAAACTCTAACTTTATTATCTTGGTGAAAGGATATGAACAAGGATCAAATTAAAGCTGAACGCAAAACACTGGTGCTGTCGTTGCTGGCTGGTCTGTGTGGTAATGCGACCCTGGCTGTACTGACTTCAAGCGCTGTGTCTTTCTCTGTCTTCCCTGTGATTGCGTTTGCGCTGGCTGTGTACTGCCTGTATCAGGAGTACCTGAGCAAACCAATGGCAGAAGGTACGCCGGCGATTGCTTTTGCCTGCTTCCTGGTAGGTGCGTTCGGTTACTCTGCGTTCTTGCGTGCGCAGACGCCGGAAATGGGCTCAAACTTCTTGCCGCTGATGATCGCGCTGGGCCTGCTGTTCTGGGTAGCCTACAAGCTGGGTATCATGAAAACAAAAGCAGAAGTTCAGGCAGAAGCGGAAGCGTAAGCCCCTTCTTTCAGACACGGTTCTGTAAAAACTCAAAAGGCACCTTTCGGTGCCTTTTTGCTATTTGGGGTTAATGCTTTTACCCAAATGGTGGTTTGCTCGGCGGTTATTTGCGCTCTAGCAGTACACCGGCTTCCATGTGATGGGTGTAAGGGAACTGGTCAAACAGGGCAAAGCGCGTAATGCGGTGCGTCTCGCCAAGGATCTCCAGGTTCTCTTTCAGGGTGTCCGGGTTGCAGGAAATGTACATGATACGCTCATAGCCCTGAACCATACGGCATGTGCCTTCATCCATGCCCGAACGCGGCGGATCGACGAAGATGGTGTTGCAGTTGTAGCTCTGCAGATCAATGCCCTGATCTTTCAGGCGGCGAAACTCGCGGCGGCCTTCCATCGCTTCGGTGAACTCTTCCGCTGACATACGGATGATTTGCACGTTCTCAATCTGGTTTACCGCAATGTTGTACTGTGCAGAGTCAACGGACGGCTTTGCTAGTTCGGTCGCCAGCACGCGGTCAAAGTTCTTGGCCAGTGCCAGCGAAAAGTTGCCGTTGCCGCAGTACAGCTCCAGCAGGTCGCCATCGCTGTCTTGGGTGCAGTCAACGGCCCATTCCAGCATTTTCTGCGCAACTTCGCCGTTTGGCTGAGTGAAGCTGTTTTCAACTTGTTTGTACGTCAGAACCTGATCGTGAACGTTCAGTTTTTCGATCACGAATTCCTGATCCAGTACGATTTTCTGTTTGCGTGCGCGGCCAATGAAATTCAGCTTGAAGCCTTCATCGTTCAGGCGCTGTTTCAGTGCTTTGGCTTCACGAACCCATTCGTCATCCAGTTGACGGTGATACAGCAGGGAAACCAGAATCTCACCGCTCAGGGTAGAGAGAAAATCAACCTGGAACAGCTTGTGGCGCAGGGCTTTGACCGGTTTCAGGGCGTCAACCAGCAGAGGCATCAGATCATTAATCAGGCGGCTGGCCGCCGGAAACTGATCCACGCGGTATTTCTCGCGGGTTTCCTGATTGAACATGATGTAGTACAGGTCTTCGCCTTCATGCCAGACCCGAAACTCGGCACGCATGCGGTAGTGCTCAGCAGGTGAGGCAAAAACCTCCAGTTCCGGGGTATCGAAATCTGCGAAGATATTCTGGATACGCGCTGCTTTCTCATCAAGCTGAGTCTGGTACTCAGCCGGATTGATTGCGGTGGTTGCCATAGTGGTTGCCTCAAACTGCTCAAAATAAGAGCGCAAGATTTTATTGCATTGTTGACCGATGTCCAGTGTTGAGCCGGATAAAAATGGTGTTACGAGCGATTATTCATAATCAATAGCAAACGGAACTAGACATTAAGGGAAGGGATAACTAGCATTCGCAGTGCGCTGGTTTGCCTGATAACAGGCAGGGGAATGCGGTGAGAATCCGTGACTGACGCGCAGCGGTGATAGAGAACGAAAGCACAAGGACGTTAGTTCCGAACACTGCTTCTGCAGACGGTGCAATGCTGTCGATTGAAGTGGGAAGTTGTTGCCTAGGTGGTTGTCCAACCATGCTCTTAAGTCCGAAGACCGACCAGTGTACCGAGTAGCCCCGCTACTCAGTAATTAACGCGACTTAAGGTATCCAAATAATGAAAAAAACGCTTTTAGCAGTGGCGTTGGCACAAGTGTGTCTGTCGTCTGGTGTCATGGCCACCCAGCAAGCCGATGAAGTCATGGTGGTGACTGCCAACCGTTTTGAGCAACCTGTCAAAAATGTGATTGCTCCTGTATCTATTGTCACCAAGGAAGAGATTGATGCCATCCAGGCGAAATCGTTGTCTGAAGTGCTGCGTCGTCTGCCGGGTGTGCAGGTTGTTTCCGCAGGATATGGCCAGACAACGGAAGTGTATGTGCGGGGTACTTCATCCCGTCATTTGCTGGTGATGATCAACGGTGTCCGTATTGGCAGTGCCACGCTGGGCTCGGCGGATTTCAGCCAGATTCCACTGACCGGCATTGAGCGGATCGAGTTTATCCGTGGTGCACGTGCGGCGCTGTATGGCTCTGATGCGGTCGGTGGGGTGCTGAATATCATTACCACTTATCAGCCGGGTGAAACACTGGCCGAAGTTACCGCTAGCGCGGGTAGTGATGACTACTATCAGCTGGGCGGTTCTGTTGCCGGTAGTCTGGGTCAGCAAAGCTGGGGTAAGCTGGCGGTCAAAGGTGAGGAAACCAACGGGTTTTCGGCACGTAAAGCGCCTTATGAGCAGGACAAAGACGGTTATGAGAGCCGTAACGTCGTGGCGGAGATTGGTACCCACCTGAATGACAACCTGAAAGTCAGCCTGCAAGGTTATTACCATGAAGGTGAGACCGAGTACGACGGTGGTTTCTTCGATTCGTCCGGTAACCTTATTTCCACACCGGATGCCCAGAATGAAAGCAAACTGTATAACGTGGCCGCTAAGGCAGCGTATCAGCGTGATCAGTGGCAGAGTGAGCTGACCATTGCTCAGAACCAGGATGAAGCCCGTGACTTCAGCGCGGTGAGCAGCGGCAGTACCATCAAAACCAAACGCAATGTCGTGAACTGGCAAAACCACTACCAGCACAATGAGTCGCTGGAGTTTGGCGGGGGTGTTGAGTGGTACCGTGACAAAGTGTCCAACACGACGACCAATTACAGCAAGGACGAGCGTGATAATACTGCGGTGTATCTGACCTCGGTGCTGCGGGATCCGAGCAGTCTGCAACTGGAAGGCAGTGTGCGGTATGACGATAACGAAAGTTACGGTGACCACACTACCTGGCAGGTTGCCGCAGCCTATGATGTTGTGTCTGCCATTCAGTTGTCTGCCAATGTCGGGACGGCGTTTAAGGCACCGACCTTTAATGACCTGTACTGGCCAAACTCAGGAAACCCGAACCTGACACCGGAAGAGTCAACCAACTATGAGCTGGCTCTGGCAGGATCTTATTCTCTGCTCGACTGGCGGGTTGCTGCGTATCGCTCTGAGATTGATGATCTGATTGCCTGGGCACCTGATGCGACTAACCCGAGCATCTGGAAACCGATGAATGTCAATGAAGCGACGCTGCAAGGGGTAGAGTTGACGGCAGGCTTTGCGACTGGGCCTTTATATCATGATGTCAGCTACGACTATCTGGATGCAGAAGACAAGGCAACCAAGAATCAGTTAGTACGCCGTTCTCGTCATAGTGCGAAGTGGAATGTCTCTTACCTGCTGGAACAGTGGCAGTTTGATGTCAGTGCGATTTACAAAGGCACCAGCTATGAAGACGCAGCCAATACCAATAAGCTGGATGCTTATACGCTAGTGGATGTGGCTGCCAGCTATAACGTCAGTGATAACCTGATTTTGCGTGGCCGGGTCGCCAATCTGTTTGATCACGATTATGTGGCCAAAGAGTCGTACAATGTTCAGGAACGCAGTTACTTTGCTACTGTAACCTATCAGTTTTAATCTGCCATGGAGCCACCTTCGGGTGGCTTTTTACATTATGAAACCTATCAAAACTATGGTCAGCTGGTCTTCCGGCAAAGACTCGACATTGACACTGATTCGTTTGCTTGAAGACCCGGCTTTTGACGTGGTCGGTCTGTACACCACCTATCTGGAAGATGAAGTCCCGTTTCAGGCCACGCCCATTGATGTCGTTCGTCGTCAGGCGGCATTGACCGGGTTACCTCTGGTGATGATTCCGTTGCCTGAGATTTTTCCGCCGAATGAGGTATACCAGGCATGTGTGGTCGATGGGCTGCGGAGCAGTGGGCTGGAGATAGAAGCTGTCGCGTTTGGCGATATGTTCTGTAATGGTATTGCCGAATACCGGCGCAGTTATATAGAGCCTGCTGGTTGGCAGTGTGTGTTCCCGTTGATGGGCGAAGACAGCGCTAAGCTGGCCGATGAGATTCTGGTACGCGGAATCCGGACACTACTGACCACCGTGGATACCCACCAGTTACCTGGCGAGTTCTGTGGGCAGTGGTATAGTCGGGAGCTGATTCATCGTCTGCCAGCTGGCGTTGATCCCTGCGGTGAAAACGGAGAGTTTCATACCCTGGTAACGGAAGCCCCGTGCTTTCAAGGCGTACTCAAACTGACGCTCTGCCATATTGAGCGTCAACATCGGTTCCATTACCAGCGTTATTTACCGAATGCATGATGACAGTAAAATGAGGAAGGCTTTTGTGCGCCGGCAGGGTTTCGCAGTATTATTAGCGTTCTCAGAGAATACAAAGCTAGGTTAATCGTGAAGCGGGTACTGATTTTTGATTCTGGCGTCGGAGGCCTTTCTGTTTATCAGGAGATCTATGCGCAGCTGCCGGACGTTCAATATATCTACGCATTTGATGATGCAGCGTTCCCATATGGTGAACTGCCGGAATCAGAGTTGATTGAACGTACCTCATATATAGTGAACCTGCTGGTGGCACGGCATCAGATCGATTTGGTGGTTGTGGCTTGTAATACCGCCAGTACTATAGTGTTGCCCACCTTACGGGGTCAGCTGACTATCCCGGTAGTCGGTGTGGTACCTGCGATTAAACCCGCGGCGTTGCTAAGTCAGCAGAAAGTGATTGGTTTACTGGCCACGCCCGCGACTGTTCAACGCGCGTATACCGACAGCCTGATCCGCCAGTTTGCCCGCGACTGTGAAGTGTTGCGAATTGGCTCAACCCGTTTAGTGGAAATGGCAGAACAGAAACTGCGAGGAGAGGCTGTTGACCTTGAGGAGTTACGGGAGATTCTATCCCCGTGGCGTCAGAGAGTAGACTGCATCGTGTTAGGCTGTACCCACTTTCCGCTGATCAAAGCTGAAATCCAGCAGGCATTTGAACAACCGGTCCAGATTGTAGATTCCGGGAAGGCGATAGCCAATCGGGTAAAAGCCCTATTAGGTGAGATACCTTGCGAGCGGAAAGAGCCTAACCTTACATACAACAGTGCCGCCGTTTTACCGGCGGCACTGAATACGAGTTTGCAGGCTATGCAGCTCCAGACGATTAAAAGTCTGGATTATCCTCGTTCTTAGGTTCGTTCGCTTCACGCACTTTGAGTGTCCGCTGGCCGTATTCTTTGTTATTCAGTGCCGCAACGGCCTGATCGGCATCCCGGATATTCATTACCACAAAGCCAAATCCCCGACGTTTACCCGTTCGCTTGTCTTTCATCAGGCGGACGGCAAACACTTCCCCATACTCAGCAAACAAGTCTTTCACATCACTTTCGTTAGCTCGATAAGGCAGGTTTCCGACATAGAGCGTTTTACTGGCCTGGTTGATATCGTCAGGAGATGAGGTTGAAGTTGGAATGACTGAAAGGATAAAAGCAGTACAGATAGAACCTAACGCAAAAGCAATACCGGAGGAAAAAGGCAGGAAACTAAAAATAATGCCCCCGACAACTGCGATTGCGAGAATCGGCATGAGAGTTTGATTGGATAATTTCATAATAGAACTACATCGTCATAAGAATTATAAGAAGGCGTTATTGGTTATTTTAACAACAAGGTCACATTGATATTACTTTCATTGACTTGGAATTACTAGCAAGTCAATGTGACGATCCTCTAATGTTGATTTTAGAGGCGTATATTTCACATTAGTTGAAATAATGACCGCTCGATATTTTTTTTCAAAAAAACACTTGTCAGTGTGCGCGAAGTCTCTATAATGCCGCCTCACTGACACGGAGCGCGGCGAAATAAGCCAGCGACGTGAAAGAAAAGTTCTTTAACAATTTGACCATGCAATCTGTGTGGGCACTCGTGAACTGATAGTCAAAAAGATTTATCGATAAACTGAGTGACCAATTCAAAATGACTTCGGTTATTTTGGCACAGTCAATTTAATTCAGTATTCATCGAGCCAAAACTTTAATTGAAGAGTTTGATCATGGCTCAGATTGAACGCTGGCGGCAGGCCTAACACATGCAAGTCGAGCGGCAGCGACAACATTGACCCTTCGGGGGATTTGTTGGGCGGCGAGCGGCGGACGGGTGAGTAATGCCTGGGAACATGCCTTAGTGTGGGGGATAACCATTGGAAACGATGGCTAATACCGCATAATCTCTTCGGAGCAAAGAGGGGGACCTTCGGGCCTCTCGCGCTAAGATTGGCCCAGGTGGGATTAGCTAGTAGGTGGGGTAACGGCTCACCTAGGCGACGATCCCTAGCTGGTCTGAGAGGATGATCAGCCACACTGGAACTGAGACACGGTCCAGACTCCTACGGGAGGCAGCAGTGGGGAATATTGCACAATGGGGGAAACCCTGATGCAGCCATGCCGCGTGTGTGAAGAAGGCCTTCGGGTTGTAAAGCACTTTCAGCAGTGAGGAAGGCGGTATCGTTAACAGCGGTATTGTTTGACGTTAGCTGCAGAAGAAGCACCGGCTAACTCCGTGCCAGCAGCCGCGGTAATACGGAGGGTGCGAGCGTTAATCGGAATTACTGGGCGTAAAGCGCATGCAGGCGGCTTGTTAAGCCAGATGTGAAAGCCCGGGGCTCAACCTCGGAATCGCATTTGGAACTGGCAGGCTAGAGTCTTGTAGAGGGGGGTAGAATTTCAGGTGTAGCGGTGAAATGCGTAGAGATCTGAAGGAATACCGGTGGCGAAGGCGGCCCCCTGGACAAAGACTGACGCTCAGATGCGAAAGCGTGGGGAGCAAACAGGATTAGATACCCTGGTAGTCCACGCCGTAAACGATGTCTACTTGGAGGTTGGTGTCTTGAACACTGGCTTTCGGAGCTAACGCGTTAAGTAGACCGCCTGGGGAGTACGGTCGCAAGATTAAAACTCAAATGAATTGACGGGGGCCCGCACAAGCGGTGGAGCATGTGGTTTAATTCGATGCAACGCGAAGAACCTTACCTACTCTTGACATCCACGGAATCCTGCAGAGATGCGGGAGTGCCTTTGGGAACCGTGAGACAGGTGCTGCATGGCTGTCGTCAGCTCGTGTTGTGAAATGTTGGGTTAAGTCCCGCAACGAGCGCAACCCTTATCCTTGTTTGCCAGCACTTCGGGTGGGAACTCCAGGGAGACTGCCGGTGATAAACCGGAGGAAGGTGGGGACGACGTCAAGTCATCATGGCCCTTACGAGTAGGGCTACACACGTGCTACAATGGCATATACAGAGGGCAGCAAGACCGCGAGGTGGAGCGAATCCCACAAAGTATGTCGTAGTCCGGATTGGAGTCTGCAACTCGACTCCATGAAGTCGGAATCGCTAGTAATCGTGGATCAGAATGCCACGGTGAATACGTTCCCGGGCCTTGTACACACCGCCCGTCACACCATGGGAGTGGGCTGCACCAGAAGTAGATAGCTTAACCTTCGGGAGGGCGTTTACCACGGTGTGGTTCATGACTGGGGTGAAGTCGTAACAAGGTAGCCCTAGGGGAACCTGGGGCTGGATCACCTCCTTACCTAAAGACTGCGCTTTGCGTAGTGTCCACACAGATTGCTTGGTCGAAATGTAGAGAACATGTGTTCGGGTACCCAAACCCGAAACAAAAGGTCCCATTCGTCTAGAGGCCTAGGACACCGCCCTTTCACGGCGGTAACAGGGGTTCGACTCCCCTATGGGACGCCACGGGTCGTTAGCTCAGTTGGTAGAGCAGTTGACTTTTAATCAATTGGTCGCAGGTTCGAATCCTGCACGACCCACCATCTTCTCCTCGGAAGATGTAAAACATCGGAGGGCGATTAGCTCAGTTGGGAGAGCACCTCCCTTACAAGGAGGGGGTCACTGGTTCGAGCCCGGTATCGCCCACCACTCTCTAAATACTTTTCTGCACGGAGCCGCAGATTCAATAGCAGTAATGTTGTTGGGTCAGTTTCGTGACGCTGAAAGTCTTTAGAAAGTGGCTGCCGAAAGGCAAACACATGCTCTTTAACAATCTGGAAAGCTGACTAGTAATTCGATTCAGATGAATCGAAATTATTGTTTCACCGAAAGGTGGAACGAGTTCTCAAGCAATACACATTCAAGTGTCTTGTGTAAGAAGAGTCCGGCAAAACAAACTAACCATCTTAACTCAGATGGAAAAACCTTGGTTGTTTGAACATACGAAACCTCTTGGGGTTGTATGGTTAAGTGACTAAGCGTACACGGTGGATGCCTGGGCAGTCAGAGGCGATGAAGGACGTACTAACTTGCGATAAGCGTAGATGAGGCAGTAAGAGCCACTTGAGTCTACGATTTCCGAATGGGGAAACCCAGCTGCATAAGCAGTTATCATCAAGTGAATACATAGCTTGGTGAGGCGAACCGGGGGAACTGAAACATCTAAGTACCCCGAGGAAGAGAAATCAACCGAGATTCCGGCAGTAGCGGCGAGCGAAACCGGATTAGCCCTTAAGCGCTTTAAGTGTCAGGTGAATGAGCTGGAAAGCTCAGCGATACAGGGTGACAGCCCCGTAGCCGACAACACATTTGGCGTGAAAACGAGTAGGACGGGACACGTGTTATCTTGTCTGAAGATGGGGGGACCATCCTCCAAGGCTAAATACTCCTGACTGACCGATAGTGAACCAGTACCGTGAGGGAAAGGCGAAAAGAACCCCTGTGAGGGGAGTGAAATAGAACCTGAAACCGTGTACGTACAAGCAGTAGGAGCAGGCTTTGTCCTGTGACTGCGTACCTTTTGTATAATGGGTCAGCGACTTAATTTCAGTAGCAAGGTTAACCGTATAGGGGAGCCGTAGGGAAACCGAGTCTTAACTGGGCGTGCAGTTGCTGGGATTAGACCCGAAACCGAGTGATCTAGCCATGGGCAGGTTGAAGGTGCGGTAACACGCACTGGAGGACCGAACCGACTAATGTTGAAAAATTAGCGGATGACTTGTGGCTAGGGGTGAAAGGCCAATCAAACTCGGAGATAGCTGGTTCTCCCCGAAAGCTATTTAGGTAGCGCCTCGGACGAATACTACTGGGGGTAGAGCACTGTTAAGGCTAGGGGGTCATCCCGACTTACCAACCCTTTGCAAACTCCGAATACCAGTAAGTACTATCCGGGAGACACACGGCGGGTGCTAACGTCCGTCGTGGAGAGGGAAACAACCCAGACCGCCAGCTAAGGTCCCAAAGTTATCGCTAAGTGGGAAACGATGTGGGAAGGCTCAGACAGCCAGGATGTTGGCTTAGAAGCAGCCATCATTTAAAGAAAGCGTAATAGCTCACTGGTCGAGTCGGCCTGCGCGGAAGATTTAACGGGGCTAAGCGATACACCGAAGCTGCGGCAATGCGCATTAGCGTATTGGGTAGGGGAGCGTTCTGTAAGCCGCTGAAGGTGTCCTGTAAGGGGCGCTGGAGGTATCAGAAGTGCGAATGCTGACATGAGTAACGATAAAGGGGGTGAAAAACCTCCTCGCCGGAAGACCAAGGGTTCCTGTCCAACGTTAATCGGGGCAGGGTGAGTCGACCCCTAAGGCGAGGCCGAAAGGCGTAGTCGATGGGAAACGGGTTAATATTCCCGTACTTCTTGCTATTGCGATGGGGGGACGGAGAAGGCTAGGTGGGCCTGGCGACGGTTGTCCAGGTTCAAGGGTGTAGGCTGATGGTTTAGGCAAATCCGGACCATCTTAAGGCTGAGACCCGATGTCGAGGCACCACGGTGCTGAAGTCATTGATGCCATGCTTCCGGGAAAAGCCTCTAAGCTTCAGATAGCAAGAAATCGTACCCCAAACCGACACAGGTGGTCGGGTAGAGAATACCAAGGCGCTTGAGAGAACTCGGGTGAAGGAACTAGGCAAAATGGTACCGTAACTTCGGGAGAAGGTACGCTGCCGGCGGTGAAGAGACTTGCTCTTGGAGCTGCTGGCAGTCGCAGATACCAGGTGGCTGCAACTGTTTATTAAAAACACAGCACTGTGCAAAATCGAAAGATGACGTATACGGTGTGACGCCTGCCCGGTGCCGGAAGGTTAATTGATGGGGTTATCCTTAGGGAGAAGCTCTTGATCGAAGCCCCGGTAAACGGCGGCCGTAACTATAACGGTCCTAAGGTAGCGAAATTCCTTGTCGGGTAAGTTCCGACCTGCACGAATGGCGTAATGATGGCCACGCTGTCTCCACCCGAGACTCAGTGAAATTGAAATCGCAGTGAAGATGCTGCGTACCCGCGGCTAGACGGAAAGACCCCGTGAACCTTTACTACAGCTTGGCACTGAACATTGACCCTACATGTGTAGGATAGGTGGGAGGCTTCGAAGCAGGTACGCCAGTATCTGTGGAGCCGTCCTTGAAATACCACCCTTGTAGTGTTGATGTTCTAACGTCGCCCCCTCATCGGGGGTGCGGACAGTGCCTGGTGGGTAGTTTGACTGGGGCGGTCTCCTCCCAAAGCGTAACGGAGGAGCACGAAGGTGGGCTAATCACGGTCGGACATCGTGAGGTTAGTGCAATGGCATAAGCCCGCTTGACTGCGAGAATGACGGTTCGAGCAGGTGCGAAAGCAGGTCATAGTGATCCGGTGGTTCTGAATGGAAGGGCCATCGCTCAACGGATAAAAGGTACTCCGGGGATAACAGGCTGATACCGCCCAAGAGTTCATATCGACGGCGGTGTTTGGCACCTCGATGTCGGCTCATCACATCCTGGGGCTGAAGTCGGTCCCAAGGGTATGGCTGTTCGCCATTTAAAGTGGTACGCGAGCTGGGTTTAGAACGTCGTGAGACAGTTCGGTCCCTATCTGCCGTGGGCGTTGGATGATTGAGAGGGGCTGCTCCTAGTACGAGAGGACCGGAGTGGACGAACCTCTGGTGTTCGGGTTGTGTCGCCAGACGCATTGCCCGGTAGCTAAGTTCGGAATCGATAACCGCTGAAAGCATCTAAGCGGGAAGCGAGCCTCAAGATGAGTCATCCCCAGAGCTTTAAGCTCTCTGAAGGGTTGTTCGAGACTAGAACGTTGATAGGCAGGGTGTGTAAGCGCTGTGAGGCGTTGAGCTAACCTGTACTAATTGCCCGTGCGGCTTAACCATACAACACCCAAGGGGTTTTACGGACTCCACGAGCACTTGAATGGTGTGCTTGAACTTTAGTCAGTTTTTTCCAAGATTGTGATTTGCGGCCTGCGGGCGGTGAATCAAAGAATTTGCCTGGCGACCATAGCGCTGTGGACCCACCTGATCCCATGCCGAACTCAGACGTGAAACGCAGCAGCGCCGATGGTAGTGTGGGGCCTCCCCATGTGAGAGTAGGACATCGCCAGGCACCTATTCCAGAAAGCCCGTTGGGTCACAACGGGCTTTTCTTTCGCTCTCAACTGGTGAATCAGTGAGCGGAGTCACGCTAAAGTTTTTTTACTGACTGAAAAAGTAGAGAATTTTACCTTGACTTAAACACTGGGAAGCGTATTATACGCGTCCTGACTTGCTGAAGCGCTTCGCGCTAACGCATTGAAAGTCAACGTTCTTTAACAATTTGACCATGCAATCTGTGTGGGCACTCGTGAACTGATAGTCAAAAAGATTTATCGATGAACTGAGTGACCAATTCAAAATAGCTTCGGTTATTTTGGCACAGTCAATTTAATTCAGTATTCATCGAGCCAAAACTTTAATTGAAGAGTTTGATCATGGCTCAGATTGAACGCTGGCGGCAGGCCTAACACATGCAAGTCGAGCGGCAGCGACAACATTGACCCTTCGGGGGATTTGTTGGGCGGCGAGCGGCGGACGGGTGAGTAATGCCTGGGAACATGCCTTAGTGTGGGGGATAACCATTGGAAACGATGGCTAATACCGCATAATCTCTACGGAGCAAAGAGGGGGACCTTCGGGCCTCTCGCGCTAAGATTGGCCCAGGTGGGATTAGCTAGTAGGTGGGGTAACGGCTCACCTAGGCGACGATCCCTAGCTGGTCTGAGAGGATGATCAGCCACACTGGAACTGAGACACGGTCCAGACTCCTACGGGAGGCAGCAGTGGGGAATATTGCACAATGGGGGAAACCCTGATGCAGCCATGCCGCGTGTGTGAAGAAGGCCTTCGGGTTGTAAAGCACTTTCAGCAGTGAGGAAGGCGGTATCGTTAATAGCGGTATTGTTTGACGTTAGCTGCAGAAGAAGCACCGGCTAACTCCGTGCCAGCAGCCGCGGTAATACGGAGGGTGCGAGCGTTAATCGGAATTACTGGGCGTAAAGCGCATGCAGGCGGCTTGTTAAGCCAGATGTGAAAGCCCGGGGCTCAACCTCGGAATCGCATTTGGAACTGGCAGGCTAGAGTCTTGTAGAGGGGGGTAGAATTTCAGGTGTAGCGGTGAAATGCGTAGAGATCTGAAGGAATACCGGTGGCGAAGGCGGCCCCCTGGACAAAGACTGACGCTCAGATGCGAAAGCGTGGGGAGCAAACAGGATTAGATACCCTGGTAGTCCACGCCGTAAACGATGTCTACTTGGAGGTTGGTGTCTTGAACACTGGCTTTCGGAGCTAACGCGTTAAGTAGACCGCCTGGGGAGTACGGTCGCAAGATTAAAACTCAAATGAATTGACGGGGGCCCGCACAAGCGGTGGAGCATGTGGTTTAATTCGATGCAACGCGAAGAACCTTACCTACTCTTGACATCCACGGAATCCTGCAGAGATGCGGGAGTGCCTTCGGGAACCGTGAGACAGGTGCTGCATGGCTGTCGTCAGCTCGTGTTGTGAAATGTTGGGTTAAGTCCCGCAACGAGCGCAACCCTTATCCTTGTTTGCCAGCACTTCGGGTGGGAACTCCAGGGAGACTGCCGGTGATAAACCGGAGGAAGGTGGGGACGACGTCAAGTCATCATGGCCCTTACGAGTAGGGCTACACACGTGCTACAATGGCATATACAGAGGGCAGCAAGACCGCGAGGTGGAGCGAATCCCACAAAGTATGTCGTAGTCCGGATTGGAGTCTGCAACTCGACTCCATGAAGTCGGAATCGCTAGTAATCGTGGATCAGAATGCCACGGTGAATACGTTCCCGGGCCTTGTACACACCGCCCGTCACACCATGGGAGTGGGCTGCACCAGAAGTAGATAGCTTAACCTTCGGGAGGGCGTTTACCACGGTGTGGTTCATGACTGGGGTGAAGTCGTAACAAGGTAGCCCTAGGGGAACCTGGGGCTGGATCACCTCCTTACCAAAAGACTGCGCTTTGCGTAGTGTCCACACAGATTGCTTGGTTAAAATGTGAAGAGCGAAACGATGCTGGGTCTGTAGCTCAGGTGGTTAGAGCGCACCCCTGATAAGGGTGAGGTCGGTGGTTCAAGTCCACTCAGACCCACCACTTCCTGCCCAAAGGAAGCTGGTGAGGCATCGGAAACGTTGGGGCTATAGCTCAGCTGGGAGAGCGCCTGCCTTGCACGCAGGAGGTCAGCAGTTCGATCCTGCTTAGCTCCACCACTCTCTAAACACACTTACGAGTGTTGTTAGAAAGTGTCTATTCCTTCGGAATAACAACACATGCTCTTTAACAATCTGGAAAGCTGACTAGTAATTCGATTCAGACGAATCGAAATTATTGTTTCTCGAAAGAGAAACGAGTTCTCAAGCAATACACATTCAAGTGTCTTGTGTAAGAAGAGTCCGGCAAAACAAACTAACCATCTTAACTCAGATGGAAAAACCTTGGTTGTTTGAACATACGAAACCTCTTGGGGTTGTATGGTTAAGTGACTAAGCGTACACGGTGGATGCCTGGGCAGTCAGAGGCGATGAAGGACGTACTAACTTGCGATAAGCGTAGATGAGGCAGTAAGAGCCACTTGAGTCTACGATTTCCGAATGGGGAAACCCAGCTGCATAAGCAGTTATCATCAAGTGAATACATAGCTTGATGAGGCGAACCGGGGGAACTGAAACATCTAAGTACCCCGAGGAAGAGAAATCAACCGAGATTCCGGCAGTAGCGGCGAGCGAAACCGGATTAGCCCTTAAGCGCTTTAGGTGTCAGGTGAATGAGCTGGAAAGCTCAGCGATACAGGGTGACAGCCCCGTAGCCGACAACACATTTGGCGTGAAAACGAGTAGGACGGGACACGTGTTATCTTGTCTGAAGATGGGGGGACCATCCTCCAAGGCTAAATACTCCTGACTGACCGATAGTGAACCAGTACCGTGAGGGAAAGGCGAAAAGAACCCCTGTGAGGGGAGTGAAATAGAACCTGAAACCGTGTACGTACAAGCAGTAGGAGCAGGCTTTGTCCTGTGACTGCGTACCTTTTGTATAATGGGTCAGCGACTTAATTTCAGTAGCAAGGTTAACCGTATAGGGGAGCCGTAGGGAAACCGAGTCTTAACTGGGCGTGCAGTTGCTGGGATTAGACCCGAAACCGAGTGATCTAGCCATGGGCAGGTTGAAGGTGCGGTAACACGCACTGGAGGACCGAACCGACTAATGTTGAAAAATTAGCGGATGACTTGTGGCTAGGGGTGAAAGGCCAATCAAACTCGGAGATAGCTGGTTCTCCCCGAAAGCTATTTAGGTAGCGCCTCGGACGAATACTACTGGGGGTAGAGCACTGTTAAGGCTAGGGGGTCATCCCGACTTACCAACCCTTTGCAAACTCCGAATACCAGTAAGTACTATCCGGGAGACACACGGCGGGTGCTAACGTCCGTCGTGGAGAGGGAAACAACCCAGACCGCCAGCTAAGGTCCCAAAGTTATCGCTAAGTGGGAAACGATGTGGGAAGGCTCAGACAGCCAGGATGTTGGCTTAGAAGCAGCCATCATTTAAAGAAAGCGTAATAGCTCACTGGTCGAGTCGGCCTGCGCGGAAGATTTAACGGGGCTAAGCGATACACCGAAGCTGCGGCAATGCGCATTAGCGTATTGGGTAGGGGAGCGTTCTGTAAGCCGCTGAAGGTGTCCTGTAAGGGGCGCTGGAGGTATCAGAAGTGCGAATGCTGACATGAGTAACGATAAAGGGGGTGAAAAACCTCCTCGCCGGAAGACCAAGGGTTCCTGTCCAACGTTAATCGGGGCAGGGTGAGTCGACCCCTAAGGCGAGGCCGAAAGGCGTAGTCGATGGGAAACGGGTTAATATTCCCGTACTTCTTGCTATTGCGATGGGGGGACGGAGAAGGCTAGGTGGGCCTGGCGACGGTTGTCCAGGTTCAAGGGTGTAGGCTGATGGTTTAGGCAAATCCGGACCATCTTAAGGCTGAGACCCGATGTCGAGGCACCACGGTGCTGAAGTCATTGATGCCATGCTTCCGGGAAAAGCCTCTAAGCTTCAGATAGCAAGAAATCGTACCCCAAACCGACACAGGTGGTCGGGTAGAGAATACCAAGGCGCTTGAGAGAACTCGGGTGAAGGAACTAGGCAAAATGGTACCGTAACTTCGGGAGAAGGTACGCTGCCGGCGGTGAAGAGACTTGCTCTTGGAGCTGCTGGCAGTCGCAGATACCAGGTGGCTGCAACTGTTTATTAAAAACACAGCACTGTGCAAAATCGAAAGATGACGTATACGGTGTGACGCCTGCCCGGTGCCGGAAGGTTAATTGATGGGGTTATCCTTAGGGAGAAGCTCTTGATCGAAGCCCCGGTAAACGGCGGCCGTAACTATAACGGTCCTAAGGTAGCGAAATTCCTTGTCGGGTAAGTTCCGACCTGCACGAATGGCGTAATGATGGCCACGCTGTCTCCACCCGAGACTCAGTGAAATTGAAATCGCAGTGAAGATGCTGCGTACCCGCGGCTAGACGGAAAGACCCCGTGAACCTTTACTACAGCTTGGCACTGAACATTGACCCTACATGTGTAGGATAGGTGGGAGGCTTCGAAGCAGGTACGCCAGTATCTGTGGAGCCGTCCTTGAAATACCACCCTTGTAGTGTTGATGTTCTAACGTCGCCCCCTCATCGGGGGTGCGGACAGTGCCTGGTGGGTAGTTTGACTGGGGCGGTCTCCTCCCAAAGCGTAACGGAGGAGCACGAAGGTGGGCTAATCACGGTCGGACATCGTGAGGTTAGTGCAATGGCATAAGCCCGCTTGACTGCGAGAATGACGGTTCGAGCAGGTGCGAAAGCAGGTCATAGTGATCCGGTGGTTCTGAATGGAAGGGCCATCGCTCAACGGATAAAAGGTACTCCGGGGATAACAGGCTGATACCGCCCAAGAGTTCATATCGACGGCGGTGTTTGGCACCTCGATGTCGGCTCATCACATCCTGGGGCTGAAGTCGGTCCCAAGGGTATGGCTGTTCGCCATTTAAAGTGGTACGCGAGCTGGGTTTAGAACGTCGTGAGACAGTTCGGTCCCTATCTGCCGTGGGCGTTGGATGATTGAGAGGGGCTGCTCCTAGTACGAGAGGACCGGAGTGGACGAACCTCTGGTGTTCGGGTTGTGTCGCCAGACGCATTGCCCGGTAGCTAAGTTCGGAATCGATAACCGCTGAAAGCATCTAAGCGGGAAGCGAGCCTCAAGATGAGTCATCCCCAGAGCTTTAAGCTCTCTGAAGGGTTGTTCGAGACTAGAACGTTGATAGGCAGGGTGTGTAAGCGCTGTGAGGCGTTGAGCTAACCTGTACTAATTGCCCGTGCGGCTTAACCATACAACACCCAAGGGGTTTTACGGACTCCACGAGCACTTGAATGGTGTGCTTGAACTTTAGTCAGTTTTTTCCAAGATTGTGATTTGCGGCCTGCGGGCGGTGAATCAAAGAATTTGCCTGGCGACCATAGCGCTGTGGACCCACCTGATCCCATGCCGAACTCAGACGTGAAACGCAGCAGCGCCGATGGTAGTGTGGGGCCTCCCCATGTGAGAGTAGGACATCGCCAGGCACCTATTCCAGAAAGCCCGTTGGGTCACAACGGGCTTTTCTTTCGCTCCAACTGGTGAATCAGTGAGCGGAGTCACGCTAAAGTTTTTTACTGACTGAAAAAGTAGAGAATTTTACCTTGACTTAAACGCTGGGAAGCGTATTATACGCGTCCTGACTTGCTGAAGCGCTTCGCGCTAACGCATTGAAAGTCAACGTTCTTTAACAATTTGACCATGCAATCTGTGTGGGCACTCGTGAACTGATAGTCAAAAAGATTTATCGATGAACTGAGTGACCAATTCAAAATAGCTTCGGTTATTTTGGCACAGTCAATTTAATTCAGTATTCATCGAGCCAAAACTTTAATTGAAGAGTTTGATCATGGCTCAGATTGAACGCTGGCGGCAGGCCTAACACATGCAAGTCGAGCGGCAGCGACAACATTGACCCTTCGGGGGATTTGTTGGGCGGCGAGCGGCGGACGGGTGAGTAATGCCTGGGAACATGCCTTAGTGTGGGGGATAACCATTGGAAACGATGGCTAATACCGCATAATCTCTACGGAGCAAAGAGGGGGACCTTCGGGCCTCTCGCGCTAAGATTGGCCCAGGTGGGATTAGCTAGTAGGTGGGGTAACGGCTCACCTAGGCGACGATCCCTAGCTGGTCTGAGAGGATGATCAGCCACACTGGAACTGAGACACGGTCCAGACTCCTACGGGAGGCAGCAGTGGGGAATATTGCACAATGGGGGAAACCCTGATGCAGCCATGCCGCGTGTGTGAAGAAGGCCTTCGGGTTGTAAAGCACTTTCAGCAGTGAGGAAGGCGGTATCGTTAATAGCGGTATTGTTTGACGTTAGCTGCAGAAGAAGCACCGGCTAACTCCGTGCCAGCAGCCGCGGTAATACGGAGGGTGCGAGCGTTAATCGGAATTACTGGGCGTAAAGCGCATGCAGGCGGCTTGTTAAGCCAGATGTGAAAGCCCGGGGCTCAACCTCGGAATCGCATTTGGAACTGGCAGGCTAGAGTCTTGTAGAGGGGGGTAGAATTTCAGGTGTAGCGGTGAAATGCGTAGAGATCTGAAGGAATACCGGTGGCGAAGGCGGCCCCCTGGACAAAGACTGACGCTCAGATGCGAAAGCGTGGGGAGCAAACAGGATTAGATACCCTGGTAGTCCACGCCGTAAACGATGTCTACTTGGAGGTTGGTGTCTTGAACACTGGCTTTCGGAGCTAACGCGTTAAGTAGACCGCCTGGGGAGTACGGTCGCAAGATTAAAACTCAAATGAATTGACGGGGGCCCGCACAAGCGGTGGAGCATGTGGTTTAATTCGATGCAACGCGAAGAACCTTACCTACTCTTGACATCCACGGAATCCTGCAGAGATGCGGGAGTGCCTTCGGGAACCGTGAGACAGGTGCTGCATGGCTGTCGTCAGCTCGTGTTGTGAAATGTTGGGTTAAGTCCCGCAACGAGCGCAACCCTTATCCTTGTTTGCCAGCACTTCGGGTGGGAACTCCAGGGAGACTGCCGGTGATAAACCGGAGGAAGGTGGGGACGACGTCAAGTCATCATGGCCCTTACGAGTAGGGCTACACACGTGCTACAATGGCATATACAGAGGGCAGCAAGACCGCGAGGTGGAGCGAATCCCACAAAGTATGTCGTAGTCCGGATTGGAGTCTGCAACTCGACTCCATGAAGTCGGAATCGCTAGTAATCGTGGATCAGAATGCCACGGTGAATACGTTCCCGGGCCTTGTACACACCGCCCGTCACACCATGGGAGTGGGCTGCACCAGAAGTAGATAGCTTAACCTTCGGGAGGGCGTTTACCACGGTGTGGTTCATGACTGGGGTGAAGTCGTAACAAGGTAGCCCTAGGGGAACCTGGGGCTGGATCACCTCCTTACCTAAAGACTGCGCTTTGCGTAGTGTCCACACAGATTGCTTGGTCGAAATGTAGAGAACATGTGTTCGGGTACCCAAACCCGAAACAAAAGGTCCCATTCGTCTAGAGGCCTAGGACACCGCCCTTTCACGGCGGTAACAGGGGTTCGACTCCCCTATGGGACGCCACGGGTCGTTAGCTCAGTTGGTAGAGCAGTTGACTTTTAATCAATTGGTCGCAGGTTCGAATCCTGCACGACCCACCATCTTCTCCTCGGAAGATGTAAAACATCGGAGGGCGATTAGCTCAGTTGGGAGAGCACCTCCCTTACAAGGAGGGGGTCACTGGTTCGAGCCCGGTATCGCCCACCACTCTCTAAATACTTTTCTGCACGGAGCCGCAGATTCAATAGCAGTAATGTTGTTGGGTCAGTTTCGTGACGCTGAAAGTCTTTAGAAAGTGGCTGCCGAAAGGCAAACACATGCTCTTTAACAATCTGGAAAGCTGACTAGTAATTCGATTCAGATGAATCGAAATTATTGTTTCACCGAAAGGTGGAACGAGTTCTCAAGCAATACACATTCAAGTGTCTTGTGTAAGAAGAGTCCGGCAAAACAAACTAACCATCTTAACTCAGATGGAAAAACCTTGGTTGTTTGAACATACGAAACCTCTTGGGGTTGTATGGTTAAGTGACTAAGCGTACACGGTGGATGCCTGGGCAGTCAGAGGCGATGAAGGACGTACTAACTTGCGATAAGCGTAGATGAGGCAGTAAGAGCCACTTGAGTCTGCGATTTCCGAATGGGGAAACCCAGCTGCATAAGCAGTTATCATCAAGTGAATACATAGCTTGGTGAGGCGAACCGGGGGAACTGAAACATCTAAGTACCCCGAGGAAGAGAAATCAACCGAGATTCCGGCAGTAGCGGCGAGCGAAACCGGATTAGCCCTTAAGCGCTTTAAGTGTCAGGTGAATGAGCTGGAAAGCTCAGCGATACAGGGTGACAGCCCCGTAGCCGACAACACATTTGGCGTGAAAACGAGTAGGACGGGACACGTGTTATCTTGTCTGAAGATGGGGGGACCATCCTCCAAGGCTAAATACTCCTGACTGACCGATAGTGAACCAGTACCGTGAGGGAAAGGCGAAAAGAACCCCTGTGAGGGGAGTGAAATAGAACCTGAAACCGTGTACGTACAAGCAGTAGGAGCAGGCTTTGTCCTGTGACTGCGTACCTTTTGTATAATGGGTCAGCGACTTAATTTCAGTAGCAAGGTTAACCGTATAGGGGAGCCGTAGGGAAACCGAGTCTTAACTGGGCGTGCAGTTGCTGGGATTAGACCCGAAACCGAGTGATCTAGCCATGGGCAGGTTGAAGGTGCGGTAACACGCACTGGAGGACCGAACCGACTAATGTTGAAAAATTAGCGGATGACTTGTGGCTAGGGGTGAAAGGCCAATCAAACTCGGAGATAGCTGGTTCTCCCCGAAAGCTATTTAGGTAGCGCCTCGGACGAATACTACTGGGGGTAGAGCACTGTTAAGGCTAGGGGGTCATCCCGACTTACCAACCCTTTGCAAACTCCGAATACCAGTAAGTACTATCCGGGAGACACACGGCGGGTGCTAACGTCCGTCGTGGAGAGGGAAACAACCCAGACCGCCAGCTAAGGTCCCAAAGTTATCGCTAAGTGGGAAACGATGTGGGAAGGCTCAGACAGCCAGGATGTTGGCTTAGAAGCAGCCATCATTTAAAGAAAGCGTAATAGCTCACTGGTCGAGTCGGCCTGCGCGGAAGATTTAACGGGGCTAAGCGATACACCGAAGCTGCGGCAATGCGCATTAGCGTATTGGGTAGGGGAGCGTTCTGTAAGCCGCTGAAGGTGTCCTGTAAGGGGCGCTGGAGGTATCAGAAGTGCGAATGCTGACATGAGTAACGATAAAGGGGGTGAAAAACCTCCTCGCCGGAAGACCAAGGGTTCCTGTCCAACGTTAATCGGGGCAGGGTGAGTCGACCCCTAAGGCGAGGCCGAAAGGCGTAGTCGATGGGAAACGGGTTAATATTCCCGTACTTCTTGCTATTGCGATGGGGGGACGGAGAAGGCTAGGTGGGCCTGGCGACGGTTGTCCAGGTTCAAGGGTGTAGGCTGATGGTTTAGGCAAATCCGGACCATCTTAAGGCTGAGACCCGATGTCGAGGCACCACGGTGCTGAAGTCATTGATGCCATGCTTCCGGGAAAAGCCTCTAAGCTTCAGATAGCAAGAAATCGTACCCCAAACCGACACAGGTGGTCGGGTAGAGAATACCAAGGCGCTTGAGAGAACTCGGGTGAAGGAACTAGGCAAAATGGTACCGTAACTTCGGGAGAAGGTACGCTGCCGGCGGTGAAGAGACTTGCTCTTGGAGCTGCTGGCAGTCGCAGATACCAGGTGGCTGCAACTGTTTATTAAAAACACAGCACTGTGCAAAATCGAAAGATGACGTATACGGTGTGACGCCTGCCCGGTGCCGGAAGGTTAATTGATGGGGTTATCCTTAGGGAGAAGCTCTTGATCGAAGCCCCGGTAAACGGCGGCCGTAACTATAACGGTCCTAAGGTAGCGAAATTCCTTGTCGGGTAAGTTCCGACCTGCACGAATGGCGTAATGATGGCCACGCTGTCTCCACCCGAGACTCAGTGAAATTGAAATCGCAGTGAAGATGCTGCGTACCCGCGGCTAGACGGAAAGACCCCGTGAACCTTTACTACAGCTTGGCACTGAACATTGACCCTACATGTGTAGGATAGGTGGGAGGCTTCGAAGCAGGTACGCCAGTATCTGTGGAGCCGTCCTTGAAATACCACCCTTGTAGTGTTGATGTTCTAACGTCGCCCCCTCATCGGGGGTGCGGACAGTGCCTGGTGGGTAGTTTGACTGGGGCGGTCTCCTCCCAAAGCGTAACGGAGGAGCACGAAGGTGGGCTAATCACGGTCGGACATCGTGAGGTTAGTGCAATGGCATAAGCCCGCTTGACTGCGAGAATGACGGTTCGAGCAGGTGCGAAAGCAGGTCATAGTGATCCGGTGGTTCTGAATGGAAGGGCCATCGCTCAACGGATAAAAGGTACTCCGGGGATAACAGGCTGATACCGCCCAAGAGTTCATATCGACGGCGGTGTTTGGCACCTCGATGTCGGCTCATCACATCCTGGGGCTGAAGTCGGTCCCAAGGGTATGGCTGTTCGCCATTTAAAGTGGTACGCGAGCTGGGTTTAGAACGTCGTGAGACAGTTCGGTCCCTATCTGCCGTGGGCGTTGGATGATTGAGAGGGGCTGCTCCTAGTACGAGAGGACCGGAGTGGACGAACCTCTGGTGTTCGGGTTGTGTCGCCAGACGCATTGCCCGGTAGCTAAGTTCGGAATCGATAACCGCTGAAAGCATCTAAGCGGGAAGCGAGCCTCAAGATGAGTCATCCCCAGAGCTTTAAGCTCTCTGAAGGGTTGTTCGAGACTAGAACGTTGATAGGCAGGGTGTGTAAGCGCTGTGAGGCGTTGAGCTAACCTGTACTAATTGCCCGTGCGGCTTAACCATACAACACCCAAGGGGTTTTACGGACTCCACGAGCACTTGAATGGTGTGCTTGAACTTTAGTCAGTTTTTTCCAAGATTGTGATTTGCGGCCTGCGGGCGGTGAATCAAAGAATTTGCCTGGCGACCATAGCGCTGTGGACCCACCTGATCCCATGCCGAACTCAGACGTGAAACGCAGCAGCGCCGATGGTAGTGTGGGGCCTCCCCATGTGAGAGTAGGACATCGCCAGGCACCTATTCCAGAAAGCCCGTTGGGTCACAACGGGCTTTTCTTTCGCTCCAACTGGTGAATCAGTGAGCGGAGTCACGCTAAAGTTTTTTACTGACTGAAAAAGTAGAGAATTTTACCTTGACTTAAACACTGGGAAGCGTATTATACGCGTCCTGACTTGCTGAAGCGCTTCGCGCTAACGCATTGAAAGTCAACGTTCTTTAACAATTTGACCATGCAATCTGTGTGGGCACTCGTGAACTGATAGTCAAAAAGATTTATCGATGAACTGAGTGACCAATTCAAAATAGCTTCGGTTATTTTGGCACAGTCAATTTAATTCAGTATTCATCGAGCCAAAACTTTAATTGAAGAGTTTGATCATGGCTCAGATTGAACGCTGGCGGCAGGCCTAACACATGCAAGTCGAGCGGCAGCGACAACATTGACCCTTCGGGGGATTTGTTGGGCGGCGAGCGGCGGACGGGTGAGTAATGCCTGGGAACATGCCTTAGTGTGGGGGATAACCATTGGAAACGATGGCTAATACCGCATAATCTCTACGGAGCAAAGAGGGGGACCTTCGGGCCTCTCGCGCTAAGATTGGCCCAGGTGGGATTAGCTAGTAGGTGGGGTAACGGCTCACCTAGGCGACGATCCCTAGCTGGTCTGAGAGGATGATCAGCCACACTGGAACTGAGACACGGTCCAGACTCCTACGGGAGGCAGCAGTGGGGAATATTGCACAATGGGGGAAACCCTGATGCAGCCATGCCGCGTGTGTGAAGAAGGCCTTCGGGTTGTAAAGCACTTTCAGCAGTGAGGAAGGCGGTATCGTTAATAGCGGTATCGTTTGACGTTAGCTGCAGAAGAAGCACCGGCTAACTCCGTGCCAGCAGCCGCGGTAATACGGAGGGTGCGAGCGTTAATCGGAATTACTGGGCGTAAAGCGCATGCAGGCGGCTTGTTAAGCCAGATGTGAAAGCCCGGGGCTCAACCTCGGAATCGCATTTGGAACTGGCAGGCTAGAGTCTTGTAGAGGGGGGTAGAATTTCAGGTGTAGCGGTGAAATGCGTAGAGATCTGAAGGAATACCGGTGGCGAAGGCGGCCCCCTGGACAAAGACTGACGCTCAGATGCGAAAGCGTGGGGAGCAAACAGGATTAGATACCCTGGTAGTCCACGCCGTAAACGATGTCTACTTGGAGGTTGGTGTCTTGAACACTGGCTTTCGGAGCTAACGCGTTAAGTAGACCGCCTGGGGAGTACGGTCGCAAGATTAAAACTCAAATGAATTGACGGGGGCCCGCACAAGCGGTGGAGCATGTGGTTTAATTCGATGCAACGCGAAGAACCTTACCTACTCTTGACATCCACGGAATCCTGCAGAGATGCGGGAGTGCCTTCGGGAACCGTGAGACAGGTGCTGCATGGCTGTCGTCAGCTCGTGTTGTGAAATGTTGGGTTAAGTCCCGCAACGAGCGCAACCCTTATCCTTGTTTGCCAGCACTTCGGGTGGGAACTCCAGGGAGACTGCCGGTGATAAACCGGAGGAAGGTGGGGACGACGTCAAGTCATCATGGCCCTTACGAGTAGGGCTACACACGTGCTACAATGGCATATACAGAGGGCAGCAAGACCGCGAGGTGGAGCGAATCCCACAAAGTATGTCGTAGTCCGGATTGGAGTCTGCAACTCGACTCCATGAAGTCGGAATCGCTAGTAATCGTGGATCAGAATGCCACGGTGAATACGTTCCCGGGCCTTGTACACACCGCCCGTCACACCATGGGAGTGGGCTGCACCAGAAGTAGATAGCTTAACCTTCGGGAGGGCGTTTACCACGGTGTGGTTCATGACTGGGGTGAAGTCGTAACAAGGTAGCCCTAGGGGAACCTGGGGCTGGATCACCTCCTTACCAAAAGACTGCGCTTTGCGTAGTGTCCACACAGATTGCTTGGTCGAAATGTAGAGAACATGTGTTCGGGTGCCCAAACCCGGAACAAAAGGTCCCATTCGTCTAGAGGCCTAGGACACCGCCCTTTCACGGCGGTAACAGGGGTTCGACTCCCCTATGGGACGCCACTTTCTAACTGCACTTGTGAGTGTGATTAGAAAGTGGCTGCCATAAGGCAAACACATGCTCTTTAACAATCTGGAAAGCTGACTAGTAATTCGATTCAGATGAATCGAAATTATTGTTTCTCGAAAGAGAAACGAGTTCTCAAGCAATACACATTCAAGTGTCTTGTGTAAGAAGAGTCCGGCAAAAACAAACTAACCATCTTAACTCAGATGGAAAAACCTTGGTTGTTTGAACATACGAAACCTCTTGGGGTTGTATGGTTAAGTGACTAAGCGTACACGGTGGATGCCTGGGCAGTCAGAGGCGATGAAGGACGTACTAACTTGCGATAAGCGTAGATGAGGCAGTAAGAGCCACTTGAGTCTACGATTTCCGAATGGGGAAACCCAGCTGCATAAGCAGTTATCATCAAGTGAATACATAGCTTGGTGAGGCGAACCGGGGGAACTGAAACATCTAAGTACCCCGAGGAAGAGAAATCAACCGAGATTCCGGCAGTAGCGGCGAGCGAAACCGGATTAGCCCTTAAGCGCTTTAAGTGTCAGGTGAATGAGCTGGAAAGCTCAGCGATACAGGGTGACAGCCCCGTAGCCGACAACACATTTGGCGTGAAAACGAGTAGGACGGGACACGTGTTATCTTGTCTGAAGATGGGGGGACCATCCTCCAAGGCTAAATACTCCTGACTGACCGATAGTGAACCAGTACCGTGAGGGAAAGGCGAAAAGAACCCCTGTGAGGGGAGTGAAATAGAACCTGAAACCGTGTACGTACAAGCAGTAGGAGCAGGCTTTGTCCTGTGACTGCGTACCTTTTGTATAATGGGTCAGCGACTTAATTTCAGTAGCAAGGTTAACCGTATAGGGGAGCCGTAGGGAAACCGAGTCTTAACTGGGCGTGCAGTTGCTGGGATTAGACCCGAAACCGAGTGATCTAGCCATGGGCAGGTTGAAGGTGCGGTAACACGCACTGGAGGACCGAACCGACTAATGTTGAAAAATTAGCGGATGACTTGTGGCTAGGGGTGAAAGGCCAATCAAACTCGGAGATAGCTGGTTCTCCCCGAAAGCTATTTAGGTAGCGCCTCGGACGAATACTACTGGGGGTAGAGCACTGTTAAGGCTAGGGGGTCATCCCGACTTACCAACCCTTTGCAAACTCCGAATACCAGTAAGTACTATCCGGGAGACACACGGCGGGTGCTAACGTCCGTCGTGGAGAGGGAAACAACCCAGACCGCCAGCTAAGGTCCCAAAGTTATCGCTAAGTGGGAAACGATGTGGGAAGGCTCAGACAGCCAGGATGTTGGCTTAGAAGCAGCCATCATTTAAAGAAAGCGTAATAGCTCACTGGTCGAGTCGGCCTGCGCGGAAGATTTAACGGGGCTAAGCGATACACCGAAGCTGCGGCAATGCGCATTAGCGTATTGGGTAGGGGAGCGTTCTGTAAGCCGCTGAAGGTGTCCTGTAAGGGGCGCTGGAGGTATCAGAAGTGCGAATGCTGACATGAGTAACGATAAAGGGGGTGAAAAACCTCCTCGCCGGAAGACCAAGGGTTCCTGTCCAACGTTAATCGGGGCAGGGTGAGTCGACCCCTAAGGCGAGGCCGAAAGGCGTAGTCGATGGGAAACGGGTTAATATTCCCGTACTTCTTGCTATTGCGATGGGGGGACGGAGAAGGCTAGGTGGGCCTGGCGACGGTTGTCCAGGTTCAAGGGTGTAGGCTGATGGTTTAGGCAAATCCGGACCATCTCAAGGCTGAGACCCGATGTCGAGGCACCACGGTGCTGAAGTCATTGATGCCATGCTTCCGGGAAAAGCCTCTAAGCTTCAGATAGCAAGAAATCGTACCCCAAACCGACACAGGTGGTCGGGTAGAGAATACCAAGGCGCTTGAGAGAACTCGGGTGAAGGAACTAGGCAAAATGGTACCGTAACTTCGGGAGAAGGTACGCTGCCGGCGGTGAAGAGACTTGCTCTTGGAGCTGCTGGCAGTCGCAGATACCAGGTGGCTGCAACTGTTTATTAAAAACACAGCACTGTGCAAAATCGAAAGATGACGTATACGGTGTGACGCCTGCCCGGTGCCGGAAGGTTAATTGATGGGGTTATCCTTAGGGAGAAGCTCTTGATCGAAGCCCCGGTAAACGGCGGCCGTAACTATAACGGTCCTAAGGTAGCGAAATTCCTTGTCGGGTAAGTTCCGACCTGCACGAATGGCGTAATGATGGCCACGCTGTCTCCACCCGAGACTCAGTGAAATTGAAATCGCAGTGAAGATGCTGCGTACCCGCGGCTAGACGGAAAGACCCCGTGAACCTTTACTACAGCTTGGCACTGAACATTGACCCTACATGTGTAGGATAGGTGGGAGGCTTCGAAGCAGGTACGCCAGTATCTGTGGAGCCGTCCTTGAAATACCACCCTTGTAGTGTTGATGTTCTAACGTCGCCCCCTCATCGGGGGTACGGACAGTGCCTGGTGGGTAGTTTGACTGGGGCGGTCTCCTCCCAAAGCGTAACGGAGGAGCACGAAGGTGGGCTAATCACGGTCGGACATCGTGAGGTTAGTGCAATGGCATAAGCCCGCTTGACTGCGAGAATGACGGTTCGAGCAGGTGCGAAAGCAGGTCATAGTGATCCGGTGGTTCTGAATGGAAGGGCCATCGCTCAACGGATAAAAGGTACTCCGGGGATAACAGGCTGATACCGCCCAAGAGTTCATATCGACGGCGGTGTTTGGCACCTCGATGTCGGCTCATCACATCCTGGGGCTGAAGTCGGTCCCAAGGGTATGGCTGTTCGCCATTTAAAGTGGTACGCGAGCTGGGTTTAGAACGTCGTGAGACAGTTCGGTCCCTATCTGCCGTGGGCGTTGGATGATTGAGAGGGGCTGCTCCTAGTACGAGAGGACCGGAGTGGACGAACCTCTGGTGTTCGGGTTGTGTCGCCAGACGCATTGCCCGGTAGCTAAGTTCGGAATCGATAACCGCTGAAAGCATCTAAGCGGGAAGCGAGCCTCAAGATGAGTCATCCCCAGAGCTTTAAGCTCTCTGAAGGGTTGTTCGAGACTAGAACGTTGATAGGCAGGGTGTGTAAGCGCTGTGAGGCGTTGAGCTAACCTGTACTAATTGCCCGTGCGGCTTAACCATACAACACCCAAGGGGTTTTACGGACTCCACGAGCACTTGAATGGTGTGCTTGAACTTTAGTCAGTTTTTTTCCAAGATTGTGATTTGCGGCCTGCGGGCGGTGAATCAAAGAATTTGCCTGGCGACCATAGCGCTGTGGACCCACCTGATCCCATGCCGAACTCAGACGTGAAACGCAGCAGCGCCGATGGTAGTGTGGGGTCTCCCCATGTGAGAGTAGGACATCGCCAGGCACCCAATTTAGGGTAGCGTTCTGAACAAACGTTAATCCTGAGTGGAGCGGTAGTTCAGTTGGTTAGAATACCGGCCTGTCACGCCGGGGGTCGCGGGTTCGAGTCCCGTCCGCTCCGCCACTTATACGAAGCCCAAGCAGAAATGCTTGGGCTTTTTTACGTTTAAAGACAATGTTGTTCGCCCTTCGGTCGAATGAGCCCCGCTGGATCGCCAGCCCGGCCGTTCCACCACTTATGCGAAGCCCGAATTTAAAGATTTGGGCTTTTTTGCGTTCAGTATTTATCGGTTTGTCCTAGGGCGACTAATTCCATTCCTCACGTCACGAAGGGTGCGACTCCAGTATTTCACTACTGACACGAAGCTTCGTCAGTAATGACAGGTCTTAAACCATGGAGCCTTGGGCTATAGTAGGTAAAGATCATGAGATTCAAGTTGTTCATCCATGAGCATTCTTATGTGGATTTAGCACACTGATTCCACATCGGATATAGATTCCAATTGATGATTTAGGGCTATACCCTATAGCTATCATTGAACAACGAGTCTCATCTCTATTGTTTCGGCGATTTATTCAATTTGAATACTTCTGATTTTTTCAAGCTCAGACAGAATATTACCGATATGTCAGGTTTTTTCGTTTACAGGTATGTAGTTTTGGAAGGATGCTTGTGTAGGGTGAAGTTGCTTAAGCCGTTCTTCTCTCTAAATGTCGCTAGGCAGCTTCTTGAGCATGTGACCTGCTCCCCAATCCAGCTAAAACTTAGTAATGTTCATCTTATAAGAAGGAAGGTGAATATGAAGAAGCGATTCAACGAACAGCAGATCATTGCCATTCTCAAGGAAGCAGAAGCAGGCATTCCTGTTAAAGAGCTGTGTCGCAAGCACAATATTTCCGATGCCACATTCTACCTATGGCGTAAAAAGTACGCGGGCATGGATGTTTCCGATGCCCGTCGCTTGAAAGCATTGGAAGATGAGAATGCCAAGCTCAAGAAGCTCTTGGCGGAATCCATGCTTGATGTTGATGCTTTAAAAGCGGCTCTTAACCAAAAGTATTGACCGTCGGAGACAAGCGCAAGGCTGTGCATGCAATGCAGGAAGTCACCACGATTTCGGAACGCAAAGTCTGTCTGCTCGTCGGTATAAATCGCGCATCGATGAGATACCAACCTCAATCTAAAGAGAGTGATGTGGAGCTGTCGGCTCGTATACAAGAACTGGCACTAGAGAGAAAAAGGTTCGGATATCGCCGTATTCACCATCTTCTTCGGCGGGAAGGGACAGAGGTTAATCATAAGCGTGTTTACCGGTTATACCAGAGAGTCTGGATTGACCGTTCGAAAACGGAAGCGAAGGAAATCATTATGTGTCGAGCGAGAGCCACTTTTACTTCCCTCACTGCCCAACCATACCTGGTCAATGGACTTCGTCATGGATGCACTCAGTTCTGGTCGTAGGATAAAGTGCCTCACTATCGTTGACGACTTCACAAAGGAGTGCCTGGATATTACTGTTACATCAGGAATTTCTGGAGATGAGGTGGTCGCCATACTTGAGGCTATTGCTGCTTTCCGTGGTTATTCTGAGGCTGTTCGAACAGATCAGGGGCCTGAGTTTACGGGTAAAGCCCTCGACCAATGGGCTTATGATCATGGTGTTATTCTGAAGCTGATACAGGCTGGTAAGCCAACCCAGAATGCTTATATCGAAAGCTTTAACGGCAAGTTCAGGGACGAGTGTTTAAACGAGCATCTGTTCAGAGACTTGAGCCATGCTCGTAAACTGATCAGTGACTGGCGCATTGACTACAATGAAAATCGGCCGCATTCATCAATTGGATACCTAACTCCCTCTGAATTTGCAGTACTGACACATTCAGGGCTAAACAGTAACGTAACTGACATTACTAAAGAAGTGTTGGATTAGTTATTGGGGGCAGGTCACATGAGTTTGATTATGAAGGTTTTGAGAGTCTGTATCTTCGGTGGTGGTAGCTTCAGGGTTTAAGGTTGGAATATCGGTGAACGGTACCGAGGGATTTTTACTCATTTGTCATGAGATTAAAGGCCTCTCTGGGGAGAAGCCTTGGGAGGGCGGTCAAAGCAGAGTTTGTAGCGCTGTCAGATCCTGAGCGATGATAATCCCTGCTTGCTTCATGTCGGCACAGGCCTGTTGTGTGGTTTCTGGTGCAATTCCACGGCTGGCTGATAGGTTGACGATGACCTTGAAATAACCACTCTTCTGGAGCTGCAGTGCTGTTGTTTTAACGCAGTAGTCTGTAGCCAGTCCGCCAATGATAACTGTCGAGACCCCTTTGGCGACCAGCCATTCGATCAGGCCAGTACTAAGCTTCTCCTGCAGATCGTGGAAGCAGGCACCGTATGGGTGAAGATCCGGCTCGATCCCTTTCCAGATTACATGATCATAGTCAGTCACGGCGGGTAGGCCCGGGATCGTTTCAAATCCCCGGGTGCCTGGAACTGCGTGGGATACCCAGGTCACGTCAGCATTTTTGTGGGATAGAGGTTGAAGCATCTTTTCGTGGCTATCGACAACCCAAACCGCGTTTCTGGGATGGGCATCTTTAGTCAGCACGCGATACTGAGCCATTGCAGCCTGTGCATTCAATGCTTGGCCGATGCTATCGCCTTCCGGGACCGGAAGTTCATCCGGACACAACGGAGTAAAGGTTTGCTGGGGATCAACATCGATGGCTGCAATTGTCATAACCGTTACCTACAGAATTTGATTCAAGATATGGTCTGCCTTGACTCGGCGTATCCGCTTAATTAGCTTTCTGACCGGAGCCGGATACGTGTCGACCTTATCAATGAATTTATAGCTGCCGACAAGCTGGGTGTGGGAAAGAATGCAGTCGAGTTCTTTTTGTTTCTGTTCAGCCAATAGTTGGTTTTTATCTCTGACCAGAATGGCATTTTCCAGATCCAGTTTCCAGGCACGTGGATTTAGGTTGTTACCCGTGATGAGCATATAGCTACGATCAACCCAGATGCCTTTAAGGTGGAAGCTGTTGTCATTATGTTTCCATAAATGGATGGCAAGCTGACGACGTGCAATCGCTGACTCATTCTGTTTAGCGAAGTGGCGGAGATTGACTTCATACAGGTAAGGAAGACCAGCAATTGTTTTGAATGGCTCACTAGGTGGAATATAGAAGTCATTCGCTGTTTTGTCACCGACAATGATGGTCACTTTGACGCCGCGTCGTAGGGCACGCTTGACTTCCCGGCTGATAGAGCGCGGAAAGTTGAAATACGGCGTGCAGATCGTGAGTTCCTGCTGAGCACTGGCGATAAGGGTACAGATATGCTGATTGAGCGTGTTCTTGCGTTTACCCAAACCAACCAGAGGCGTCAGGCCGACTTCACCCTCGGCAATAGGCTCTGGTGTGAAGTGATAGGTGGCGCGGGCCAGTTGTTGGCGAAACTCTCGAATGGCACCTTTTAGTGCTTTGGTTTCAGGGCGCTGGCTCTGGCTCAGACAGTTGACCGCATCACTGTCGACCAAGGTATCCAAAATAAAATTGGACATGGTATCGGCCAGATGCGGGTTTTTGATCACATGGTAGCGGTCATAGCGATAACGATTGTGCTGGGCCAGATAGACATCGTTAAGGCTGGCGCCGCTGTATACGACTTTATCGTCGATGACGAAGCCTTTGAGATGGAGAACACCGAAGACTTCCCGGTTACGGACCGGTACCCCAAGGATTTGAATCTGGTGCTCATACTGGCTAGCAAATTCACGGTACAGGGCGGCATTGCCGTCGGATTTCTCTGCACCGATGAGTCCCCGCTGGGCACGGTGCCAGTCGACCAGCACTTTAATATCCAGGCCCGGATTTTTCTGCTTAGCCTCGTAGAGCGCCTTGAGGATACCTCGGCCGGCATCATCGTCCTGAAGATAGAGGGCAACCAGATAAATGCGTTGAGTGGCACCCGCGATTTCGGCATAAAGACGTTCACGGAAGGAACCGGCGTCTAACAGGGTCTCCAGGTTTTCAGGCTTGTGTGCAATGCACGGCAGTTGATCAATGCGTTGCTTGTTAGCAATAGCTGAATCCATTATCGCCTCGTTTACGCGACCTTTATAAGGATGATTGTGTTAATTAAGAGAGCAATTATATCAGAAAAACAACACAGTCAATGTATGGCTATGTCGGAGTACCGGAGAATCGCGAAATTATTGTGTAACTGCTTGTTGATAAATCATCGCAACAAGTGACTTTCCACTTAGTCGGTAACGGGTGAGCCGTGACTGCAATGACTCGGGTAATTCAGACTCTGGAACTGGGACGAAGCCCGTTGCCTGATAAAAATCGACCAGGTATGAGAACGCAAAACAGAAGCAGGGAGCCTGTTCCAGCTGGGATTGGGCAGCGACTAAGAGCTGCTGGCCCTGTTTTTGCCCGCGCGCATCGGGGATGACCAGCATACCGGTCATGAGTTGAAAGCCATCAAATTGCTTGAACCTGACACAGCAGTGGATGGCACTGTTATCCTCGCCAATCCAAATCACTTCATCTTTTTTTGCCTTACCTGCCGGATAATGCTGTTTATAAAGACGGTTGATCAAGGGAAAGCGCAGTGGCTCTATCGGGTGAAATCTAAGCTTGTTCATGGGGAAAAAACTGCTAACTATAGCTGAATCAGTTAAAATGCAGCCCAAGTATATAAAGGTATGGTTCAAAAAGCGCATGAAAGTTTTGCAGGATCGGTCTCTGGCCCCGTTTCATACATTTGGTATTGATGTCAGTGCACAGCGTATTGTGGCGGTTGAGTCGGCCGAAGAGTTAGTCAGTGTCTGGCACGATACTGCCTTCAGTGCGTTACCGAAACTGATTCTTGGCCAGGGCAGCAACATGCTGTTCTGTGAGGACTATGTCGGGGTGGTGGTGCTCAATCGTATCAAAGGCATTACGATCAATGAAACGGACGATGCTTTTGAATTGCGTGTCGGGGCTGGGGAAGACTGGCATCAGCTGGTTGAAATGACCGTGGCAAACGGTATGCCTGGTCTGGAGAATCTGGCGCTGATTCCGGGCTGTGTGGGTTCATCTCCTATCCAGAACATCGGGGCGTACGGCGTCGAGTTAAAGGATGTCTGTCAGTACGTCGATACGCTGGAGCTCGCTACGGGGCAGACACAGCGATTATCTGCGGACGAGTGCCGCTTCGGATACCGGGATTCCGTCTTTAAACACGAGCTGAAAGCCACGCATGCCATTACGGCGGTGGGGCTGCGCCTTAAAAAAGCGTGGCAGCCCAATATCAGCTATGGCCCGCTGGCGTCTTTTGATGCCGCGACAGTGAGCGCCGAAGCCATTTTAGCGTCGGTCTGCGAGATTCGACAGTCGAAGCTGCCGGATCCCCGCGTGTTGGGTAATGCCGGTAGCTTCTTCAAAAATCCGGTCATTGATACCCAGCAGGTAAACCAGCTGCTGGCTGAACATCCGACCATGCCGTATTACCCGCAGGATGATGAGCACTGTAAGTTGGCAGCGGGATGGCTGATTGATCAGTGCGCGCTCAAAGGTCATCGCATTGGCGGGGCGCAGGTTCATGAGCAGCAGGCGTTGGTTTTAGTTAATGCTGAACAGGCGACAGCCCGCGATGTGCTCGCTCTGGCCCAGTTTGTCGTCGATCAGGTGGAAGCAAAATTTGGCGTTCGCCTGGAGCATGAGGTGCGCTTTATGGGTGCGACATCGGAAACGACACTGACGGAGATCATGGGATGAAAGAGCATTCGACCCGATTAGCCCTGGTGGCAATGCTGGCAGATGGCGAGTTCCATTCCGGTGAAGCTCTGGGAGAGCAATTGGGTATCTCACGGGCTGCGATCAGTAAGCATATTAAGGTGCTTCAAGCATGGGGGCTGGACATTTTTCGCTTGCAAGGGAAAGGCTATCGTCTGCCAGCAAAACTGGATCTCCTTGATTGCGATAAGATTGTCGGTCAGGTAAAGTGCCCAAGCTTGGAGGTTATCCCGGTAATCGATTCGACGAATCAATACCTGATGGAACGGGTCGGGCAACTGCCAAAAGGGGCGGTTTGTCTGGCGGAATATCAGGAAGCCGGACGAGGCCGTCGTGGTCGTCAGTGGCTCTCGCCGTTTGGTAGTAATTTGTACCTCTCCATGTATTGGCGTTTAGATGCCGGCATGGCCGCCGCCATGGGTTTAAGCCTGGTGGTCGGGGTGGCCATTGCGGAAGCTCTGCAATCATTCGGGGCCGATGAAGTTCGGGTGAAATGGCCGAACGATCTGTATTTCAGGGATAAAAAGCTCGCAGGAATTCTGGTTGAAATGACTGGTCAGGCGGGCGATGCTGCGCATTTGATCATCGGCATGGGACTCAATATCGCTATGCCGGAACAAGAAGGCAAAGAAATAGACCAGGCATGGGCCAATTTAACTCAGGCCAGCGCCACATTGCCGGATCGTAATACCCTTGCTGCTATCTTGATCGCGCAATTACATCAGACTCTGGCTGATTATGAAGTCTGCGGACTGGAAGGCTTCACCGAGCGTTGGAATCGCTTGGACAACTTTTTGGACCGCCCCGTGAAACTGTTGATTGGTAACCGCGTAGTGGAAGGGATAGCCCGTGGGATCAACGGTCAGGGGGCGTTATTGTTAGAGGCCGATGGTGAGGTCACCCCTTACATCGGTGGAGAAATCAGCCTCAGAGGTTGTTAATGCAAATTTTGATTGAAGCGGGTAACACTTATGTCAAGGTGGCCCAATTATTTGACGATGGCAATTTTGAATTGCTGGGACGGTATCCGAGCCGCAAGCTGGAAATGGTACTGGAGCCCCTACTCGAGAATGGAATCGACAGAATCGTCTTTGCAAGTGTCGGGCCGGTGGAGGTCGACAACTCTATTCAGCGCATTTCCCAATTGGCCAATATTCCGGTCATGCAAGTCAAGACCCTGCGGAAAGACTTTGGCGTGAAAAACGCCTATGCCGAATACCAGTATCTTGGGGTCGACCGCTGGCTGACGCTGGTGGCTATTCATCAGAGCTTTAAAAAGCCGACTGTGATTGTCGACATTGGCACGGCATTAACCTTTGATGTCATGACAGAGGACGGTAAGCACCTTGGCGGTTGGATCGCACCCGGTTATCAGCTAATGATGAAGGCGGTGTTGGAAAACACGACCAAAGTTTTTTCCGACCGTGAACATGGTGACGAGTTGGTGTTTGCCGACAATACGGCGGATGGCCTTAAGAATGGCTGCCGTGCCGCCTTGTTGGGACTGATTGAATACGGCCTTGGCCAGGCGCGGGATAAGCTGAAAACCGAGCCGGAAGTGATTTTGTGTGGTGGCGGGGTTCGTCATCTGCCAAAGAGCTGGGGACGGGGATATCAACATCGTTCCGATCTGGTGCTGGAAGGCCTTGCTTTGTATGCAAAATGCCGCTAGTGGTTAATTCTTGTTCGGTTGGGGTGGGGCGGCAAAAAAAAACGAAAAAAGGTATTGCAACCCCTCGCTGAGTTCACTAGAATGCGCAGCACTTACGCCGACTTAGCTCAGTAGGTAGAGCAACTGACTTGTAATCAGTAGGTCACCAGTTCGATTCCGGTAGTCGGCACCACTTTCCCCTAAATGAGTGAAAGTGCTTAAAAATTTCTGGAGGGGTTCCCGAGTGGCCAAAGGGAGCAGACTGTAAATCTGCCGGCTCCGCCTTCGATGGTTCGAATCCGTCCCCCTCCACCATTTTCAATTGATTGAATAGCTTAACGAGTTACGAGTTTAGCGGGCATCGTATAATGGCTATTACCTCAGCCTTCCAAGCTGATGATGCGGGTTCGATTCCCGCTGCCCGCTCCACACTATTAAGTGTGCTGATATAGCTCAGTTGGTAGAGCGCACCCTTGGTAAGGGTGAGGTCGGCGGTTCAAATCCGCCTATCAGCACCACTCTCTCCTTAAGTTACTTCGATTCTTTTGATATATACTCTACAAAACCCATGATTGGTTGTGTGGTCGTAATGCCACCAAATACCGTGCCTAGAGGGACAATCCATGTCTAAAGAAAAATTTGAACGTACTAAACCGCACGTTAACGTTGGTACTATCGGCCACGTTGACCACGGTAAAACTACTCTGACTGCAGCTATCTGTACTGTACTGGCTAAAGTATACGGCGGCGCAGCGCGTGACTTCGCATCTATCGATAACGCGCCTGAAGAGCGTGAGCGTGGTATCACAATCTCTACTTCTCACGTAGAGTACGATACTCCTTCTCGCCACTACGCACACGTAGACTGCCCAGGACACGCCGACTACGTTAAGAACATGATCACCGGTGCTGCTCAGATGGACGGTGGTATCCTGGTTGTTGCTGCTACTGATGGTCCAATGCCACAGACTCGTGAGCACATCCTGCTAGGTCGTCAGGTTGGTATCCCTTACATCATCGTGTTCATGAACAAGTGTGACATGGTTGATGATGAAGAGCTGCTTGAGCTGGTTGAGATGGAAGTGCGTGAACTTCTGTCTGAGTACGACTTCCCAGGCGACGACTGCCCAGTAATCATGGGTTCTGCTCTGGGTGCGCTGAATGGCGAAGCTCAGTGGGAAGAGAAAATCGTTGAGCTGGCTGAAGCACTGGATTCTTACATCCCAGAGCCAGAGCGTGCAATCGACAAGCCGTTCATCCTGCCAATCGAAGACGTATTCTCAATCCAAGGCCGTGGTACTGTTGTAACTGGTCGTGTTGAGCAAGGTATCGTTCGCGTAGGTGACGAAGTAGCAATCGTTGGTATCAAAGAGACTATCACGACTACTTGTACTGGCGTTGAGATGTTCCGTAAGCTTCTGGACGAAGGCCGTGCTGGTGAGAACGTTGGTGTTCTTCTGCGTGGTACTAAGCGTGACGAAGTTGAGCGTGGTCAGGTTCTGGCTAAACCAGGTTCAATCACTCCACACACTACTTTCACTTCAGAAATCTACGTTCTGTCGAAAGACGAAGGTGGCCGTCACACGCCGTTCTTCAAAGGCTACCGTCCACAGTTCTACTTCCGTACTACTGACGTGACTGGTACTATCGAACTGCCAGAAGGCGTTGAGATGGTAATGCCAGGCGACAACGTATCTATGACTGTAACTCTGATCGCGCCAATCGCGATGGACGAAGGTCTACGCTTCGCAATCCGTGAAGGTGGCCGTACCGTTGGTGCTGGTGTTGTAGCTAAGATCGTTGAATAATATTTGACGATACGGCACGAAAAAGGGCATCATTTGATGCCCTTTTTCTGCACCATTGCAATTCTCTGTTTGTTTTTTGCTCAGTGGTGCAGAAAAAGATTTATCGACATGAAGTTTTTACCCATGTAATTAAAGCCTTAGTGCTTTCCTTCATGAAAGGCCCTGCTATTGCGGGGTTATTTTCGTCTATATTGAGACTAGTTACAGGTTGGTTGTATGAAAGCGAATGCCGAAAACCAAAGCAGCTCTAGCAGTATGGATGGCCTGAAGTGGGTCGCTGTATTTGCTTTGCTAGCTGCCGCTGTGGTTGGTAATTACCTGTACAGTGATGTTTCTGTAGTGTTGCGTGCTGCAGCAGTTGTTGTCCTGGTGGCAGCAGCTGGTGGTATTGCTGCACTTACAGCAAAAGGTAAAACCGCGATTGCGTTTGCCCGTGAATCGCGCATGGAAGTCCGCAAGGTAGTATGGCCTACTCGTCAGGAAGCTACGCAGACAACCTTTATCGTTTTAGCTGTCACTGTCATTATGGCGTTAGCCTTGTGGGGCATCGACGGCATCATGGTCCGTCTAGTCCGCCTAGTTACCGGTGTGTGAGGTAAGAGTTCATGAGCGAAGCTCCAAAAAAACGATGGTATGTCGTACAGGCCTTTTCGGGTTTTGAAGGGCGTGTAGCGCAATCCCTACGTGAGCATATCAAGATGCACGGTATGGAAGAGTACTTTGATGAAGTACTGGTTCCGACTGAAGAAGTTGTAGAAGTCCGTGCGGGCCAGCGTCGTAAGAGCGAACGTAAGTTCTTCCCTGGCTATGTGCTTGTACAGATGGTGATGAACGACGAGACATGGCACCTGGTACGTAGTATCCCTCGTGTTATGGGGTTCATCGGTGGTACTTCAGACCGCCCAGCACCGATCTCTGATAAAGAGGCAGATGCTATCCTTAACCGCCTAGAAAAAGCGAGCGAGTCACCAGTTCACAAGACTGTCTTTGAACCAGGTGAAGTTGTCCGTGTCACGGATGGTCCGTTTGCTGACTTCAACGGTGTGGTTGAAGAAGTTGACTACGATAAGAGCCGCGTGAAAGTGTCGGTTTCTATCTTCGGCCGTGCCACTCCGGTAGAACTGGAGTTTGGTCAGGTTGAGAAAGTTTGATCAATAAGTAATCAGATCAGCTTGTCAGGGGCGTGAAATTTGACTATAATTTCGCGCCCTTTCGTTAGACGGGGAGTCTATTTCAATATAGACGTTTGAACCCAAATTTAGGTAAATAGCAATGGCTAAAAAAGTAGAAGCTTACATCAAGCTGCAAGTTGCAGCTGGTATGGCAAACCCAAGTCCACCAGTTGGTCCAGCTCTGGGTCAGCACGGTGTGAACATCATGGAATTCTGTAAAGCGTTTAACGCTAAGACTGACTCTCTAGAGAAAGGTCTACCGACTCCAGTTGTTATCACTGTTTACAGTGACCGTTCTTTCACGTTCATCACTAAGACTCCACCTGCTGCAGTTCTGCTGAAGAAAGCTGCTGGTATCAAGTCTGGTTCTGGCCGTCCGAACACTGAGAAAGTTGGTACTGTTACTGACGCTCAGATCCAAGAGATCGCAGAAACTAAAGCTGCGGACATGACTGGTGCTGACATCGAAGCTCTGAAGCGTTCGATCGCTGGTACTGCACGTTCAATGGGTCTGGTGGTAGAGGGTTAAGACAATGGCAAAACTAACTAAGCGCATGCGCGTTATTCGTGAAAAAGTTGACGTTTCTCGCGAGTACGACATCAACGAAGCTGTTGCTCTGCTGAAAGAACTGGCTACTGCTAAATTCACTGAAAGCGTTGACGTTGCTGTTAACCTAGGCATCGATGCACGTAAATCAGACCAAAACGTTCGTGGCGCAACTGTACTGCCACACGGTACTGGTCGTGATATCCGCGTTGCAGTATTTACTCAGGGTGCAAACGCTGAAGCTGCTAAAGAAGCGGGCGCTGACCTGGTAGGTATGGAAGAACTGGCTGATCAAGTTAAGAAAGGCGAGATGAACTTTGACGTAGTTATCGCATCTCCAGATGCAATGCGCGTTGTAGGTCAGCTGGGTACTATTCTTGGTCCACGCGGTCTGATGCCAAACCCTAAAGTTGGTACTGTAACTCCTAACGTTGCTGAAGCGGTTAAGAACGCTAAAGCTGGTCAGGTTCGTTACCGTAACGACAAGAACGGCATCATCCACACTACTATCGGTAAAGTGGATTTCGACGCTGCGCAACTGAAAGAGAACCTAGAGTCTCTGCTGGTTGCACTGAAGAAAGCTAAGCCTTCTTCAGCTAAAGGTACTTTCATCAAGAAAGTAAGCATCTCTACCACTATGGGTGCAGGTGTAGCGCTAGACCAGAATTCTCTGGACACTAACGCGTAATAATTTGCAGAAGCGTCAGATTCGTGTATAATTTGGCGCTTCCGAATTCATGGCTGAGGCTGTTACTGCGGTAACGGCCTCCGTCAAAGACCGTAGGCGTTGTAACTGAAAAGTTCGACTTAATAATACCTACGTAGACGGTGCCAGAACATGATTGATGTATGTCTTTCTTGGATCTGCGCCGTATTAACTCTCCTGCCATAGTGGCAGTGAGTGGTGTACTGTTCGGGGTTAACCCGGCTTAAATCCAGGAGCAAATCCAATGGCATTGAACCTTCAAGACAAAAAAGCAATTGTTGCTGAAGTCAACGAAGCTGCCAATGGTGCCCTGTCTGCAGTTGTTGCTGACTCTCGTGGCGTTGCTGTTGCTGACATGACTACCCTACGTAAAAAAGCTCGTGAAGCGGGCGTTTACGTTAAAGTTGTGCGTAACACTCTAGCACGCCGTGCAGTAGAAGGTACTGATTATGAATGTCTGAAAGACGTTTTCGTTGGTCCTACTCTACTTGCGTTCTCTAATGAGCACCCTGGTGCTGCAGCGCGTCTTTTCAAAGACTTCGCTAAAGAGAACAAAAACTTTGAGATCAAAGCAGCTGCATTCGAAGGCGCTGTTGCTGACGTTGAAGTACTTGCGACTCTACCAACATACGACGAAGCGATTGCACGCCTGATGATGTGCATGAAAGAAGCGTCTGCTGGCAAGTTGGTACGTACTATCGCAGCTATTCGCGATCAGAAAGAAGAAGCAGCGGCTTAATTCGCCTTGCTTTTATCTGGTTGCTTTTTAAACTAATTGTTGACTTTAAAAGAGAATTGTTATGTCTATCACTAACGAGCAAATCCTAGACGCAGTTGCAGAAATGTCTGTAATGCAAGTTGTTGAACTGATCGAAGCAATGGAAGAGAAGTTCGGTGTTACTGCTGCAGCAGCAGTAGTAGCAGGCGGCGTAGCAGCTGAAGCTGCTGAAGAGCAAACTGAATTCGACGTAATCCTGACTTCTGCAGGCGCGAACAAAGTTGCTGTTATCAAAGCAGTACGTGGCGCAACTGGCCTGGGTCTGAAAGAAGCGAAAGCACTAGTAGACGGCGCTCCAGCACCTCTGAAAGAAGGTGTTGATAAAGCTGAAGCTGACGCTCTGAAAGCTCAACTAGAAGAAGCTGGTGCTTCTGTTGAAGTTAAGTAATAATTACTTAATTTCTTAGCCTGAAAAGGCTAATGGCTGGTGGCTAATAGCCACCGGCCTTTTTGCGCTGTAGGGTAGTGGTGTTTTCACATTGTTTTGCACCCTCTCCCCATGCAAAAAGCAGTCCTGCTTTCCCAGAACTGCTCCTACAATAAACAGTGTTATTAGTCACTGCTCCTCGTGTTGAGCAGTTTGGATCACTTATCAGCGATCTGAGGAACCTATGGTTTACTCTTATACCGAGAAAAAGCGTATCCGTAAGGATTTTGGTAAGCGTCCACAAGTCCTGGATGTTCCATACTTGCTGTCGATCCAGCTTGAGTCTTTTGACAAGTTCATCGAGCAGGATCCTGAAGGGCATTACGGTCTAGAAGCTGCCTTTCGTTCTGTTTTTCCAATTCAGAGCTATAACGGCAATTCCGAGCTGCAATACGTTAGCTATCGTCTCGGTGAGCCGGTCTTCGATGTTAAAGAATGTCAGATTCGTGGCGTAACTTACTCAGCTCCACTGCGCGTGAAGCTGCGTTTGGTCATGTATGATAAAGACGCGCCTGCTGGCACTGTTAAAGACATCAAAGAACAAGAAGTTTACATGGGCGAAATTCCGCTCATGACAGATAACGGTACATTCGTTATTAACGGTACCGAGAGGGTTATCGTATCCCAGCTGCACCGTAGCCCGGGTGTCTTCTTCGACAGCGATAAGGGTAAGACCCACTCCTCAGGTAAAGTGCTTTATAACGCACGTGTGATTCCATACCGTGGTTCATGGTTGGATTTCGAATTCGATCCTAAGGATAGCCTCTTCGTACGTATCGACCGTCGTCGTAAGCTGCCTGCGTCTATCATCCTGCGTGCTCTGGGTTACACCACTGAGCAAATCCTTGACATGTTCTTCGAAAAGATCAAGTTCGAAGTTCAGGGCAAGTCACTGGTGATGGAACTGGTACCTGACCGTCTACGTGGTGAAACGGCAAGCTTTGACATCGAAGCGAACGGTAAAGTGTACGTTGAGCAGGGTCGTCGTATCACTGCACGTCACATCCGTCAGCTGACGAAAGACAACGTTGACCACATCGAAGTACCTGTTGAATACATTGTTGGCAAAATTTCTGCACGTGACTACGTGAACCAGGAAACGGGTGAGCTGATTGCTGCTGCGAACCAGGAACTAAGCCTGGAAACGCTGGCTCTGCTATCTCAGTCTGGCTACAAGTCACTGGAAGTTCTGTTTACGAACGATCTGGATTTCGGTCCGTACATGTCTGATACCCTGCGTATCGACAACTCGACTGACCGTCTGAGCGCGCTGGTAGAAATTTATCGCATGATGCGTCCTGGCGAGCCGCCAACGCGTGAAGCCGCTGAGCAACTGTTCGAAAGCCTGTTCTTCAGCGAAGAACGCTACGATCTGTCTGCTGTTGGTCGTATGAAGTTCAACAGCTCTCTGGGTCGTGAAGAAACAACGGGTCCGGGTACACTGGATCACGATGACATCATTGAAGTAATGCGTCGTCTGATCGATATCCGTAACGGTAAAGGTGAAGTTGATGACATCGACCACCTGGGTAACCGTCGTATCCGTTCTGTTGGTGAAATGGCTGAGAACCAGTTCCGTGTTGGTCTGGTACGTGTTGAGCGTGCAGTAAAAGAGCGCCTGAGCCTTGGTGATCTGGATGCAGTAATGCCTCAGGATCTGATCAACGCTAAGCCAATTTCTGCTGCAGTGAAAGAGTTCTTCGGCTCTTCTCAGCTGTCTCAGTTTATGGATCAGAACAACCCACTGTCAGAAGTTACTCACAAACGCCGTATCTCGGCGCTTGGTCCAGGTGGTCTGACTCGTGAGCGTGCAGGTTTTGAAGTTCGAGACGTTCACGCGACCCACTACGGTCGTCTGTGTCCAATCGAAACGCCTGAAGGTCCAAACATCGGTCTGATCAACTCACTGTCGGTATTTGCTCAGTGTAACCCATATGGTTTCCTGGAAACGCCATACCGTAAAGTAGTTGACGGCAAAGTAACTGAAGATATCGATTACCTGTCTGCGATCGAAGAAGGTCAGTACGTTATCGCGCAGGCTAACGCCGCGCTGAACGAAGACGGTTCTTTCGCTGACGAACTGATCACTGCTCGCCAGAAAGGTGAATCAGGTCTGCACCCGCGCGATCACGTTCAGTACATGGACGTTGCAACCAACCAGGTTGTATCGGTGGCAGCATCCCTGATCCCATTCCTGGAACACGATGATGCTAACCGTGCCCTTATGGGTGCGAACATGCAGCGTCAGGCCGTACCAACTCTGCGTGCTGATAAGCCGCTGGTAGGTACAGGTATCGAGCGTAACGTAGCGGTAGACTCAGGTGTAACTGCAGTTGCCAAACGTGGTGGCCAGGTTCAGTCAGTAGATGCTTCTCGTATCGTTATTAAAGTTAACGAAGACGAGTTGGTACCTGGTGAAGCGGGTATCGATATCTACAACCTGACGAAGTACACCCGTTCTAACCAGAACACGTGTATCAACCAGCGTCCAACCGTAATGCCGGGTGAGCCGGTAGCGCGTGGTGACGTACTGGCTGATGGCCCGTCGACTGACTTGGGTGAGCTGGCACTTGGCCAGAACATGCGCATCGCGTTCATGCCTTGGAACGGTTACAACTTCGAGGACTCCATCCTGGTGTCTGAGCGTGTTGTTCAGGAAGACCGCCTGACAACTATCCACATCCAAGAACTGTCTTGTGTGGCGCGTGATACTAAGCTGGGTGCTGAAGAAATCACTGCTGACATCCCGAATGTGGGTGAAGCGGCGCTTTCTAAACTGGACGAATCTGGCATCGTTTACATCGGTGCGGAAGTAAAGGGTGGCGACATCCTGGTTGGTAAAGTGACACCTAAAGGTGAAACTCAGCTGACTCCAGAAGAGAAACTGCTACGTGCGATCTTCGGTGAAAAAGCCTCTGACGTTAAAGACTCTTCACTGCGTGTACCAAACTCTGTGTCTGGTACGATCATCGACGTACAAGTCTTCACTCGCGATGGCGTAGAGAAAGACAAGCGTGCGCTTGAAATCGAAGAGATGCAGCTGAAAGAAGCGAAGAAAGACATCACAGAAGAGTTCCAGATCCTGGAAGGCGGTCTTCTGGCGCGTGTTCGTACTCTGCTGCTATCTGCTGGTTACAGTGAAGATAAACTGGTTTCAATGGACCGTGAGAGACTGTTCTCGCAGACTCTGGACGATGAAGCCCTGCAAAACCAGCTGGAGCAGCTGGCTGAGCAGTACGACGAGCTGAAAGCTGAGTTCGATAAGAAGTTTGAAACCAAGCGCCGTAAGATCACTCAGGGTGATGACCTGGCACCGGGTGTCCTTAAGATTGTTAAGGTGTACCTGGCTGTTAAACGTCGTATCCAGCCTGGTGATAAGATGGCCGGTCGTCACGGTAACAAGGGTGTAATCTCAAAGATCTGCCCTGTTGAAGACATGCCGTACGATGAAAAAGGTCAGACTGTTGATATCGTACTGAACCCGCTGGGTGTACCGTCACGTATGAACATCGGTCAGATCCTGGAAACTCACCTGGGTCTGGCAGCAAAAGGTATCGGTGACAAGATCAACGAGATGCTGAAGCAGCAGCAGGAACTACATCAGTTCCGCAACTTCCTGCAGAAGGTCTACGATCTGGGTGATACTCGTCAGAAGGTCGATATTGCGGCACTGTCTGACGACGAAGTTCGTACTCTGATCCAGAACCTGCGTGCCGGTCTGCCGATTGCAACACCAGTATTTGATGGTGCACCGGAATCGTCTATCAAAGAGCTGCTGAAACTGGGTGATCTACCAGAATCTGGTCAGCTGACTCTGTTTGATGGCCGTACTGGTGACAAGTTTGAGCGTCCTGTAACTGTAGGTTACATGTACATGCTGAAACTGAACCACTTGGTTGATGACAAGATGCACGCCCGTTCTACCGGTTCTTACAGCCTAGTTACTCAGCAGCCGCTGGGTGGTAAAGCTCAGTTCGGTGGTCAGCGTTTCGGTGAGATGGAAGTGTGGGCGCTGGAAGCATACGGCGCAGCTTATACGCTTCAGGAAATGCTAACTGTTAAGTCGGATGACGTTAACGGTCGTACGAAGATGTATAAGAACATCGTCGACGGCGACCACCGTATGGAACCAGGTATGCCGGAATCGTTCAACGTATTGTTGAAAGAGATCCGCTCGTTGGGTATCAACATCGAGCTGGAAGACGAGTAAGACTGGGCAACCCCAGCTTAACAGTTAATCCGGTATAAATATGAAGGTGCCAGTTTGCTGCTGGCACCTTTATGGGTCAACTCCTCACAGGAGCCGAATGTGAAAGACTTACTTAAGTTTCTGAAAGCACAACACAAGACCGAAGAATTTGATGCAATCAAAATCGGTCTTGCTTCACCAGACATGATCCGTTCATGGTCTTTCGGTGAAGTGAAAAAACCAGAAACCATCAACTACCGTACCTTTAAGCCTGAGCGTGACGGTCTTTTCTGTGCACGTATCTTTGGCCCGGTAAAAGACTACGAGTGTCTTTGTGGTAAATACAAGCGCCTGAAGCACCGTGGTGTTATCTGTGAAAAATGTGGTGTAGAAGTTACTCAGACCAAAGTACGCCGTGAGCGTATGGGTCACATTGAGCTGGCTTCCCCTGTAGCCCACATCTGGTTCCTGAAGTCACTGCCATCCCGTATCGGTCTGCTTATGGACATGCCGCTACGTGATATCGAACGTGTACTTTACTTCGAATCTTACGTTGTTATCGAACCAGGCATGACCAACCTTGAGCGTAGCCAGCTGCTGAGCGAAGAGCAGTACCTGGATGCGCTGGAAGAGTGGGGCGACGAGTTCGACGCGAAGATGGGTGCAGAAGCGGTTCAGGCACTGCTGGGCAACATGGACCTGAATGCCGAAATCGAACTGATGCGTGAAGAGCTGGATGAAACCAACTCTGAAACCAAGCGTAAGAAACTGACCAAGCGTGTGAAGCTGGTCGAAGCATTCCTGCAGTCAGGCAACAACCCTGAGTGGATGATCCTGTCTGTTCTGCCAGTTCTGCCACCGGATCTACGTCCGCTGGTACCGCTGGACGGTGGCCGTTTCGCGACCTCGGATCTGAACGATCTGTACCGTCGTGTTATCAACCGTAACAACCGTCTGAAGCGTCTGTTGGATCTGGCTGCTCCTGATATCATCGTACGTAACGAAAAACGTATGCTTCAGGAGTCTGTTGATGCACTGCTTGATAACGGTCGTCGTGGTCGTGCGATCACCGGTTCTAACAAGCGTCCTCTGAAATCTTTGGCAGACATGATCAAAGGTAAACAGGGTCGTTTCCGTCAGAACCTGCTGGGTAAACGTGTAGACTACTCAGGCCGTTCGGTTATCACCGTAGGTCCATACCTGCGTCTGCATCAGTGTGGTCTTCCTAAGAAGATGGCACTGGAGCTGTTTAAGCCATTCATCTACGGCAAGCTGGAAACTCGTGGCCTAGCGACGACAATCAAAGCTGCTAAGAAGATGGTAGAGCGCGAAGAAGCGGTTGTTTGGGATATCCTGGACGAAGTGATTCGCGAACACCCAGTTATGCTGAACCGTGCACCAACACTGCACCGTCTGGGTATTCAGGCATTTGAACCAGTACTGATCGAAGGTAAAGCGATCCAGCTGCACCCACTGGTGTGTGCGGCCTATAACGCCGACTTCGATGGTGACCAGATGGCGGTACACGTACCTCTGACTCTGGAAGCACAGCTTGAAGCTCGTGCGCTGATGATGTCTACCAACAACATCCTGTCGCCAGCGTCTGGTGATCCAATCATCGTACCTTCTCAGGACGTTGTACTGGGTCTGTACTACATGACGCGTGATAAGATCAACGCGAAGGGTGAAGGCATGTACCTGTCTGGTCCGGCTGAAGCTGAAAAAGCTTACCGTACCGGCAATGCTGAACTGCACTCACGTGTAAAAGTACGTATTACTCAGTACCTGAAAGACGAGCAGGGCAACCTGACTGAAGATACTCAGCTGGTTGATACGACTGTTGGTCGTGCGATGCTGTGGAAGATCGTACCAAAAGGTCTGCCATACAGCCTGGTGAATACTGAAGCGCTGGGTAAGAAGCAGATCTCTAAACTGCTGAACACCTGTTACCGTGAATTGGGCATGAAAGAGACTGTTATCTTTGCTGACCAAATCATGTACACAGGTTTTGCTTACGCTGCTCTGTCTGGTGTGTCTGTTGGTATCGACGACATGGTTGTACCAGAAGCGAAATACACCAAGATCGCAGAAGCAGAAGCAGAAGTTGCTGAAATTCAGGAACAGTTCCAGTCTGGTCTGGTAACAGCTGGCGAACGTTACAACAAAGTTATCGATATCTGGGCAACAGCCAACGAGCAGGTTGCTAAGGCGATGATGGATAACCTGTCTTTCGACACAGTTATCAACCGTGACGGCGAAGAAGAACTGCAGAAATCGTTCAACAGCGTATACATGATGGCCGACTCGGGTGCGCGTGGTTCTGCCGCTCAGATCCGTCAGCTGGCTGGTATGCGTGGTCTGATGGCGAAGCCGGATGGCTCGATCATCGAAACCCCAATCACGGCGAACTTCCGTGAAGGTCTGAACGTACTTCAGTACTTTATCTCAACGCACGGTGCTCGTAAGGGTCTGGCGGATACGGCACTGAAGACAGCGAACTCCGGTTACCTGACTCGTCGTCTGGTAGACGTAGCGCAGGATGTGGTAATCACATCTGACGACTGTGGTACACACGGCGGCATTACTATGATGCCTCTGATCGAAGGTGGTGATGTTAAAGAACCACTGCGCGATCGCGTACTGGGTCGTGTTGTTGCAGAAGACGTGCTGAAGCCGGGTACTGAAGAAGTACTGGCACCGCGTAACACACTGCTTGATGAAAAATGGTGTGACATCCTGGAAGCCAACTCTGTTGACCAGGTAAAAGTACGTTCTGTAGTAACTTGTGAGAACGACTTCGGTTGTTGTCGTAACTGTTACGGTCGTGACCTGGCTCGTGGTCACCTGGTTAACCAGGGTGAAGCGGTTGGTGTTGTGGCAGCACAGTCTATCGGTGAACCAGGTACACAGCTGACAATGCGTACGTTCCACATCGGTGGTGCGGCATCGGCAGCAGCAGCGGAAAACAGCATTCAGGTTAAGAACAGCGGTTCTTTGAAGCTGCAAAACGCGAAGTTCGTAACGAACAACGATGGCAAGCTGGTTATTACTTCTCGTGCATCTGAACTGACCGTAATCGATGAGTTCGGCCGTACGAAAGAGAACTACAAACTGCCATACGGTTCTCACCTGACTAAAGGTGACGGCGCTGAAGTGGCGGCGGGTGAAGTGGTTGCCAACTGGGACCCACACACCATGCCAATCATCACTGAAGTGGCGGGTCGTGTTCAGTTCGTTGACCTGATCGATGGTGTTACAGTTTCTCGTCAGACTGATGATCTGACAGGTTTGTCTATGATCACTATCCTGGACGCTGCTGAGCGTACTGGTGCTGGTAAAGACATGCGTCCGACCATTAAACTGGTTGACGAAAACGGTGATCACGTGATGATCGCGGGTACTGAAATGCCTGCACAATACTTCCTGCCTGGTAAAGCGATTATCCAGCTGGAAGACGGTGCGATGGTAGGTATCGGTGATACGCTGGCACGTATTCCTCAGGCATCTGGCGGTACGAAAGATATCACCGGTGGTCTGCCACGAGTTGCTGACCTGTTCGAAGCGCGTAAGCCAAAAGAACCAGCAATCCTGGCTGAAATCACAGGTACCGTATCGTTCGGTAAAGAGACGAAAGGTAAGCGTCGTCTGATCATCACACCTGCGGAAGGTAATGCGTACGAAGAGATGGTGCCTAAGTGGCGTCAGCTGAACGTGTTCGAAGGTGAGAAGGTCGAGAAAGGTGACGTAATCGCCGATGGTCCAGAGTCTCCACACGATATCCTGCGTCTGCGTGGTGTTTACGCGGTAGCAGAATACATCGTGAACGAGGTTCAGGAAGTTTACCGACTACAGGGCGTTAAGATTAACGATAAGCACATCGAGACTATCATTCGTCAGATGCTGCGTAAGGTAACGATCCTGACTGCAGGTGAGTCTGAGTTCCTACCTGGTGAACAGGTTGAGTACTCTCGCGTGAACATTGCAAACCGTAAGCTGATTGCGGAAGGTAAAGTACCTGCAACGTTCGAACGTGACCTGCTGGGTATCACGAAAGCGTCTCTGGCAACCGAGTCGTTCATCTCTGCGGCGTCGTTCCAGGAAACAACCCGCGTTCTGACAGAAGCTGCGGTTTCTGGTAAGCGTGATGAGCTACGTGGTCTGAAAGAGAACGTAATCGTTGGTCGTCTGATCCCTGCTGGTACCGGTTTCGCGTACCATCAGCAGCGCCAGCGTCAGCGTGATTCTGAGCTGGAGCCAGTAGCACCTCAGGTAGATGCTGAACAAGCCTCTCAAGACCTGGCGGCATTGCTGAATGCTGGTCTGAGCGACGAAAACTAATCGCGATAGCGAATGCGAAAAGGGGCACCCATTGGGTGCCCCTTTTTTATTGCCGGTTTTCAGGACATCAGTGTCAGGAGGCTTCTGTGTGACGGGTGGCGTTCGAGGTTATCGACGATAAAAGCGATCTGCAGATTGAATTTGTTCGGGCAGCAATGCGCGCATAGCTGATAAGACAAGAAACGGAGGTTATCAACCGGCGGGAAGCGTCACGGGGATGCACAAGAGAGGTGGGTGAGTGTTGGAGAATAGATAACAGCAAACAACGGCAGGAAATTACAGCGCGTAAGCAGGATTACCAGCCTCAACGACAAGGCTGGTGGCATGAGGACAAAGCGAGCGGTATGTCGTTAGGCGCCCGGTGGGCAGGCCAGACTCTCGCTGATCAGTTCAATCAGACTGTCTTCCAGTGCAAAGCGCAGCTCCATCAATTCCCCGACCTCTGATAGATCTTGATCAAAGTCCGGCATTTCGTCGGCTTCATCAAACTCATCGTATTTTTCGGTGAAGTTCAGCAGCGGATCGGTGGTTTGCGTAATGCGGTGGTACAGGGTAGAAATATCTTCTGTTGGTGAGTAACCGATCGCATTCCAGCGCGCCATGACCATGTCATAGATTTTGAAGTGGCCTTCGGAGATGTAATCGACCAGTTCCTGGCTGAAGAGTTGAAGTTGCGATAAGGTAGGGAGCTGTCGGTTATTTTTCTCGAACGGCGGCAGTCCCGCCAGTTTACAGTAATCGATGAGCAGTTGTTGCCTCGACATCAGCCAGTGGTCAATCACGTCGCTGGTGCCACCCCATTGTTTTTGTACTTGCTCGAACTTACTTAACATGACCATGCCCTCATGATCTACAGTACCGGGACAGGGGTACTGGAAACAATTCCTGTTAATCTCTTTGAAAAGAGAACCTTGTATTACGGATTCATGTCCGTATTAAGTTTAGATTGCCAGTAAAAGCGATACCCTGCAAGGATGGATGTAACGTTAATGTTAAATCAAAAAGAAATAGCCTATTGGTGCATTATTAAAGATCGTAAGTTATTCCTTACAGATCAGGCTCTTCCCCAGATGTCTCGGGAAGCATTGGCACTCGATACTCAAGCCGCGCAAGAGATTGGCCGCTACCAGGGTAAAGCTGTGTACTGGCTGGAAGCGCCTGCCGGTATGCCGGATGACAGCTTTGACAGCCTGCGTGCACTGCTGCATGTCGATGGCGCTTTGTTCAACCTGGCCGGACGGGCAACCCAGCTGTCACATATGCTGCATACCCAGAAGTTTTGTAGCCACTGCGGCGGTGAGTGCCGGCTCAGTGAAGGGGAACTGGCGATGCAGTGTCAGCAGTGTCAGACCCAGCATTACCCGCGTGTTTCACCCTGTGTGATCGTAGCGGTCAGGAAGGAAGAGAAAATCTTGCTGGCGCAGCATCCGCGACACAAAACCGGAATGTATACCGTGATCGCCGGGTTTGTGGAAGCCGGAGAAACTCTGGAGCAGTGCGTGGCCCGGGAAGTGAAAGAAGAAACTGGGATTGAGGTAACCAACATCCGCTATGTCGGCAGTCAGCCGTGGGCGTTTCCGTCCAATCTGATGATGGGGTTTCTGGCTGATTACCAGAGCGGGGATCTCAAGCCGGATTACACGGAACTGAGTGATGCAATCTGGGCCGGGTTGGATAACCTGCCTGAGCTGGCTCCACCCGGTACCATTGCCTACCACCTTATTCAGCGCACCTGCGAGGAGATTCGTCAGGGGAGATAACAGGGCGTTTCCGGCACCGTCTTGGGTGTTCGGGGCCTTCCAATGGCCACGATGAGTTCAGAAAAATGTTGGTTTTGCCTCGATGACGTTATGGAATGTGGCCTTGGTGGTGCTAATCAAATGGGCGGCATAGTCCGGAGAAAGGGCGTGAAGCTGTCCTTTAGTTGCTTTGAACGAGGTGGACCACAGGCCGTCTTTGTAAGTACCGGTTTCCAGAAACTCAACCACAACTTTCAGATTCATAAATACCTCTTCGCTTTGCTGTAACAGTTTGTGCTGATGGAATTAACATTAGCAGTATTTGTGTGGCAAATCTGAAACATTAGTTTTGCAGAAAAGTGATACGTATTGGCATTCCCGTTCAGGCTGATGTGGGGAATCGGGTGTTATGGCATGCCGATTTTGGGGCGATAAATGCGTGGGGGAATGAGTGTGAATAATGCTGGTGGATATGATGATGGCAGCAGAGGTATCGGGGTTGTGCCGGAAAAATAAAAAAACCCTCCGTCCGGAGGGATAAGGTGCAGTTATTTTGCCTTCTACAAGCAAAATCATTGTTATTATTGCTAGCGCGCAGAATTTGTACCACGAGTCAGAATCCAGCCGCAATTATGTTGACTGGATTGTTGTTATAAACTTGATCCGGTTAACAATTGGCCCCTTTAGTTGCCTGCCTGTAATGTTACAATACGCCGCAGAATTTCATCATGGAGTCCCTAATGAGCGAATTAAAGAATGACCGCTATCTACGTGCTTTGTTGAAACAACCGGTCGACTGTACCCCGGTATGGATGATGCGCCAAGCTGGCCGTTATCTACCTGAGTACCGTGCCACGCGTAGCGTAGCCGGCGACTTCATGTCACTGTGCAAAAATGCGGAGCTGGCCAGTGAGGTTACTCTGCAGCCACTGCGTCGTTTCCCGTTGGATGCCGCTATCCTGTTCTCTGACATTCTGACGATTCCGGATGCGATGGGACTGGGGCTGTACTTCGAAGCTGGCGAAGGCCCGAAATTTGAGCGGCCGATTACCTGTAAGGCTGATGTCGATAAAATCGGCCTGCCGGATCCGGAAGGCGAGCTGCAGTATGTGATGAATGCTGTTCGTCAGATCCGTAAAGACCTGCAAGGTGAAGTGCCGCTGATCGGTTTTTCCGGCAGCCCATGGACGCTGGCGACCTACATGGTGGAAGGCGGCAGCTCAAAAGCGTTCACCAAAATCAAAAAGATGATGTATGCCGATCCGGCGACCCTGCACGCGCTGCTGGATAAGCTGGCAGATAGCGTGACCGAATACCTGAATGCGCAAATCAAGGCTGGCGCACAGTCGGTGATGGTGTTTGATACTTGGGGTGGTGTGCTGACGCCGCGTGATTACAACGAGTTTTCACTGCGCTATATGCACAAAATCGTGGATGGCCTGATCCGTGAAAATGAAGGCCGTCGTGTACCCGTCACCCTGTTTACCAAAAATGGCGGTATGTGGCTGGAGCAAATTGCGGCCACTGGCTGTGATGCGGTAGGTTTGGACTGGACCATTGATATCGCGGATGCCAAGCGCCGTGTTGGTGACAAAGTGGCGCTGCAGGGCAACATGGACCCGTCTATGCTGTATGCGCAACCTGAACGCATTCGTCAGGAAGTGGCCACGATTCTGGAAGGTTTCGGTCACGGCGGTACCGGCCATGTGTTCAATCTGGGCCACGGTATCCACCTGGATGTGCCGCCGGAAAATGCTGGTGTGTTTGTTGATGCGGTACACGAGCTGTCTAAGCCGTACCACAAGTAATCGGTAGTGTTTCGCGACCGAGGAATCCGGAAGCGTACCAAGCGCTGTCGCTCAGTGCTGAGCGGCCTGGCGTCGACAGATTGAGTGTTACATGAATGGAAAGCCCATGCAGGTGACTGCATGGGCTTTTTGTTTGCTGGAATCTATCCTTTGACTAACCCCAAATGCTGGTGGACATAGTCCCGGATATACGGCACGACCTCAGCTTCAAACCACGGGTTCTTTTTCAGCCACAAGGTATTGCGCGGAGAAGGGTGGGGCATGGGAATGTAGCGCGGTGCCCACTGCTGCCATGCTTTTACCGTCTCGGTCAGGGTTTTGGGTTTATCGCTCAGATAGCGCTGCTGGGCATACTGGCCAACCAGCAGCGTCATCCCCACTTCCGGCAGCAACGGCCAGACCTGAGGATGCCACTGCGGGGCACATTCCGGGCGGGGTGGCAGGTCACCGGATTTGCCTTTGCCGGGGTAGCAGAGGCCCATCGGCATAATGGCGATTTGCGCCGGGTCGTAAAACGTCGCTCTGTCCAGTTCCAGCCACTGACGCAGTCGGTCGCCACTGGGATCATTCCAGGGGATGCCGGTCTCATGCACCCGGGTACCGGGCGCCTGACCGATAATCATTAACTTCGCGCTGGCCGCGGCCTGAATAACCGGCCGGGGTCCCAGAGGGAGATGATCCTTGCAGATCTCGCAATGACGGATTTGATCCAGTAGGTTATCAAGTTGTTGTGTCTGGTGTGGTGCCTTGGGCATAAAGCCTCCGTCGCGAACATAAACCTTGCTGTCAGTCAGCACGGTAACAGCATGAGCGCGTTTCAGTAACCGCGCTGAAAATCAATCTGGTAACACAGGGGGGAACCGGTGTGCCAACGGCGGTAATTGTCGGCAAAGATAGCCATGACCTGATCGGGAAAGCTCTCTGCCGCAATGTGCGGAGTCACCGTAATCTGCGGGTGGTGCCAGAACGGATGCGCCGCTGGCAGGGGTTCTTGCTTGAAGACGTCCAGTACCGCATGCGCCAGATGGTTGTGGGTGAGCGCCCATAACAGACTCTCTTCACACACCGCATTACCACGGCCTACGTTGAATAGCAGCGCCTCGCGACAATGCTGCAGGCTGTCCCGATTCAGCAGATCATTCGTCGCCGTTGTTGCGGGCAGGGTAGAAACCACGATATCTGCCTGTGGCAGGGCATCGGCAAGCCGCGATATCGGATAGATCGTCTCAAACGCATCCGGTGATTCTGACGGGGCGGTGCCGGATCGATTGACACCGATTGCCCTTAGACCCAGCGCCGTGGCGGCGTGTGCCAGGTGCTGTCCGATACTGCCGGTGCCGAGAATGACCATGACACGCCCGGCCAGACCACGGTAAGAATGAGGCTGCCATTGCGCATCGGCCTGCTGGCGCTGATACTGGCTGAAATGCCGGTAATGGCTGGCACTATACCCCAGAACATATTCGGTGATGAGTTGGCCGAAGCAGCCGCGGATATTGGTGAGCTGGTAGTCCTGGCGTTTATCCGGTTGGATCAGAGCATCAATGCCGGCAAAGGTCGACTGCAACCATGCCAGAGCTGAAAAGCGCTCCAGTGTATGGGCAATCAGCGGGGGATCGGCCAGGATCACATTAGCCTCGGCGGGATCGTCGGTCAGGGTCAAATCCGGCAATCCCTGTTGTGCCAGCAGCGCGGTATAAGTGGCCTGCTGGCGGGAGATGATCATCAGCTTATTCATACTATTCCTTTTTCATCGTGGTGATCCCGCGTCCTTGTATTGCAGTGGTAGGGGGATACAAGTAAGATCCGGTGCAAATCACTACCGCAGATTATTCCATGCTTAAGAATCCAATTCAGCTTCGCTTAGAAAAACTCGAACCTTGGCAGCACATTACCTTTATGGTGTCGCTGTGTGAACGCATGTATCCGAATTATGCTTTTTTCTGTGCCGAAACCGATTTTGAGGACGGTCAGAAATACCACCTGATCCTGGACAGTATCTGGGAATCGCTGACGGTGAAGAACGCCAAGATTAATTTTGAGCGCCAGCTGGAAAAACTGGAAGAGCTGGTCCCTAATGCTGATGATTATGATCTGTATGCCGTCAACCCGGCGATTGATGCCTGCGCAGCGCTGGCGGATCTGCTGCATTGCTTGTTGGATCGTGATCTGATGTTGGAGCATGTGCTGAAAATCAGCGGCTTGTCCGTGGAAACCGTGGCGAACCTGGAAGAAGCACAATTGGGTGAAGCGATCACGGATGACAACCAAAAGCAAAATGAAGCGGTTTGTGCTGAGTGGGATATGCAGTGGGCGATTTTCCGGGCGCTGAAAGAGGCGGAAGGTCGTGACATTGAGCTGATCAAAGGGCTGCGTAAAGAGCTGCGTGAAGATCCGGTCAGTAATATCGGCATTGCCTTATAAGCGGCGACAGTCTCAGAAAAAGAGCCCCAGGGCTCTTTTTTATGGCCATTTTTTACGGCGATAACAGGCTGTGGGTTTATACCGGTTGAGCCAGTCGTTATCATGTTGCTACATTGTTAAGTTGATAATGTTGCTTTTCTGCTTTGAAACTGGTCAATTATTCTTTTCATTGATTGCGTAGTAACTCAATCAACTTATTTTATTCGACGTCTTGCCATGCGCCCGTTCAGGCGTTTATAACAGGAAAGCACCGGGAAGATAACCTTCCTATTCTTTTACTGTCAGCCAGGATTGAGCATGTCTGTTGTCACCCATACAACTTGTTCGTTGCACCGCAGCCAGCGCGCTGTGGCCGCTAACCTGCTCCTCCTGCTCTCTCTGAAACTTATTCGGGGCTGACAGGCCGTACCATTTTTCTGTCAGCCGAGAAGTTGCTGGCAGAGTCACTCCCTATCTATCTCATGTTCTCTCCCTAGTAGCTTCCGGTCTGGCCATACAGAGGAAGACTATGTTAAGTGTACGTAACATCGCCGCGTTAGGCTTTATGACCTTTGCCATGTATCTGGGCGCAGGTAATCTGATTTTCCCTCCGTTTCTGGGTTACCAGGCGGGTGAGCACCTGTTTGAAGGTATGTCAGGCTTCCTGCTGAGCGGGGTCGGGCTGCCAGCGCTGGCACTGATTATGGTGGCTCAGGTACAGGGTTCGGATAACTTGACCGCGGTATTACCGCGTCCGCTGGCAACCAGCTTCTGGATCATGGTCTTCATTGTGATTGGCCCGGCGTTTGTGATCCCCCGCGCGATTACCGTCGCTTACCAGTTCAGCTTTGCACCGTTTGTGGGTGACGCAGCCCTGATACCGTTTTCGATCTTGTTCTGCCTCGCGACCGTGTTGTTTTCCCTGTATCCCGGCAAGCTGGTGGATACACTGGGTAAGTGGTTAACCCCGGCGTTGCTGTCCATTCTTGTTGTGATGGCCGTTGTGGCGTGGTGGTTCCCGGCTGGCGCAATGGGTGAAGCGACCGGTCCTTACGTCAGTGGGGCGTTTGCGGAAGGTATCACCCAGGGCTACATGACGATGGATGCGCTGGGCTCGATTGGCTTTGGCTGGGTTATTTTCCGTGCGATTCAAAGCATGGGGGTCAGCTGCCCGAAAGCGACGGCCAAGTACACCCTGATGGCGGCGGTGATGTATGCGAGCGCGATGGCACTGGTTTATGTGTCGCTGGCTTATATTGGGGCAACCAGCGTCAGTTTCAGCAAGGAGTTCACCAACGGCGGTGAGATCCTGACGGCTTTCACCACTCACCATTTTGGTGTATTCGGCACGATGTTGCTTGGTGTGGTGATGGTGCTGGCCTGCCTGACTACGGCGATCGGCGTGACGACGGCCGGCAGTGAGTTTTACAGCCGGACGTTCCATAAGGTGTCTTACCGTGGCAGTGTGTGGGTCACAATGCTGGTGGCGGCTCTGGTGGCCAACATTGGGTTGGATCAATTGCTGGCGATTACTTTGCCGGCGGTGGTCGCGTTGCATCCGGTGGCGATTGCTTTGCTGATGATCGCGCCGTTGCGCCGAGTCCTGGCGACATCAGGGGTACTGGCCACGGTGGCCACTGCACTGGTGTTCGGAGGTATGGATGCGCTGCACATTCTGGGCAGCATGCCGGAAGCCATGGATGCAGTGTTGAGCCGTGAGTTGCCGCTGTACGGCTATTATGCCGGCTGGATTGTTCCGACTGTCGCTGTGCTGGCAGTCAGCGGGTTGCTGGGGTTGTTGAGCGGGCAGCGCGTGTCGGACGCGGTGGCGGAGCGCTAAGGCTAGCCTAAGCGCGCCACGATACTGATAATTTACCAATAACCACAGATACAAATAACAGAAAAGGGCCATCAGGCCCCTTTCGTTATTTGTATCTGTGGTTTGTTGTTTTACCTACTCGTCATCTTTGCTCTCAATGACGCCGTGCAGTTTCTTCCATTTTTCCCAGCGCTGGTAGGCCAGTTGCTGCATGTCGGTGTTTTTGTCGGCTTCATCCACAATCTCTTCGCCGACCAGATGCTCGAAAATGTCTTCCATTGTGACCAGTCCCTGTACCGTGCCGTATTCATCCACGACCAGCACCAGCTGCGAGCGTTCTTTCATCAGTTGCTCAAACGCTTTTGGCACGCTGGCAGTATTCATGATGACCGGAATCGGACGCATCAGGGTGCCCAGTTCATTTTGGCCACGACCGGCCTGGCTTTCGGCAAACAGCTCCAGGCGGTGGACAAAGCCCAGAATGTTATCGCTCTGCTCGCTGTAAACCAGCGGGCGTGAGAACGGGCTGTCTTTATGCTGGGACAGAAACTCATTGATCGGCTGTTCGGCATCGACCCGGAACAGTACCGGACGCGGCGTCATTATTTTGGTGACGCTGACATCCCGGAACTGGAGCAGGTTGGTCATAATTTTAGACTCGCCCTCTTCCAGCTCGCCGGACTCTTTGGCCAGCATGGCCATGGCAGACAGCTCATCGCGCAGTTTCGGTGCTTCGTGACCGCGGGACAGGCGACGGGTAATTTGCTCGGACACCCAGACAAACGGCGTCAGTGCCCATACCATCCAGCGCAGAATCGACGCACTGGCCGGTGCCAGCTGACGCCAGTAGGTGGCACCGATGGTTTTTGGAATGATTTCCGAGAACAGCAGGATCCCGATAGTCAGTACGCCGGAGAATACGCCCAGCCACTGGCTGCCAAACACGACGGCGGCCTGGGCACCGGCAGTAGCAGCACCAATGGTGTGAGCAATGGTGTTTAACGTTAGAATAGAGGCCAGCGGTCGGTCGATATTTTCTTTCAAAGCCGCCAGGCGAGGAGCGGCGGGATGTTCTTGCTGGCGCAGAGTGCCAATATAACTCGGCGAAATACTCAGTAACACGGCTTCCAGTACTGAGCAGATAAACGAAACACCAATCGCAATTGCGACGTAAATCGTAAGGAGAATCATGCTTACCTTATTAGCTAAATAACGTGAATGCCTATATTAATCGGTGCTGAGGCGAATAAATACAACTATTTCCAAGCACGCTGAGAAGGCATTTTGTGAACTTGCGCTCAGTTTATGGTTAAAGAGCCCGCACCTAAGCACATGATAGCCGACAAACCTTTGCCACACAGGCTTCTTTTGAATTAGAGTTGATGCGTCTTAAGAAAAAACCTTAGAAGGGAAACCTAATGAACAAGACCCAACTGATTGACCTGATCGCTGAAAAAGCAGATCTTTCTAAAGCCCAAGCTAAAATTGCTCTAGAGTCGACTCTGGACGGTATTACTGACGCGCTGAAGGAAGGTGATCAGGTTCAACTAATCGGCTTTGGTACTTTCAAAGTAAATCACCGTGCTGCACGTACTGGTCGTAACCCTCAAACTGGCCAGGAAATTCAAATTGCTGCAGCAAACGTTCCAGCATTTGTAGCTGGTAAAGCACTGAAAGACGCAGTGAAATAATCTATACTCCGCCAGATATTCTATCTGGCGGAGTTTTTCCATGAAGCGCTATTCTCTTTTTCTTCTCATTTCGCTCCTCGCGGGCTGCGCCTCCACCCCCTTAGTTCCGGAAAACTCCATTACGCCTGTCCTGACCCACACTGGTGGTCAGACGCTGGGCGACACCACGACATTGTACTGGTACACCTCGCAACAGAACCGGCCGGTCAAACTGGCGGAGCAGGTTCAGCTGGGTGATGACGGTCATTACCAGTCGGATTATCGTTGGCGTGAGGGAAAGCTACGTGAAATCAAGCGTATCGGTGAGCAGTTGGACGGACAGCAGCTTGAGCCGTTTAGTCTGCATGTCCGCTACGATACTGAAGGCAACGCGGTGTTCCAGCGTTATACGTTGGGTGGTGAGCTGATCCCACTGTCTTCAGAGCAACTGAGCCAGCTGGTACGTGATGCCGAGCGGGGCATCGACGTGGTAAAGCAGCAGCGTAAGGCCGATGTCTCGCTGGTGCAGGGTACCTGGCGCCACGGCCAGTTTCATCGCTGTGGTGATGATCGCCTGTTAGCGGTTAATTTCACACCAGCGCTTGCAGATTTCCAGCAGCATCAGTTGCTGGCAGCACAAATGCAGGGGTTTATGCTGGTAACCGGCCAGGTGCGGCGTGATGCTCTGACCGCGAACGGGTTATTGCTGCTGACGCAAACCGCTCAGCCGTGCCTGACTGCCCCGAATTTGCTGGGTAACTAAGCCCGGAACTGTTCACTGGGGATGTGTGGCATTTTACTGCTTTCAATTAAAAAACGCGCCCAAGGGCGCGTTTTTTTATGGTTTGAGCACAGAGGCCAGCCGCGGACGGGGCTCTGGTACCTGTTTGATCAGGCTTCCTGCTCACGGGCAATTGCCCGGTAGCCAATGTCATCACGGAAGAACATGCCATTCCAGCTGATTTGTTTTGCCAGTTGGTAGGCACGCTGCTGAGCGTCAGACACTGTCGTGCCCATGGCGGTTGCACACAACACACGGCCGCCATTGGTTACCACATGGCCGTCTTTCTCTGTTGTACCGGCCTGGAAGACTTTCTCGCCCTCAACATCCTGCTGCGGCAGACCGCTGATGATGTCGCCTTTGTTGTAGTCTGCCGGGTAGCCACCGGCTGCCAGCACGATACCGACAGAGGCGCGTGGATCCCAACGGGATTCCGCCGTATCCAGCTTGCCGTCAATCGCTGCCTGGCACAGTTCCACCAAATCGGACTGCATGCGCAGCATGATTGGCTGGGTTTCCGGATCGCCGAAGCGGCAGTTGTATTCAATGACTTTCGGCGTGCCGTCGGCCATGATCATCAGGCCTGCGTACAGGAAGCCGGTATATGGGGCTCCTTCCGCGGCCATACCGCGTACGGTCGGGTAGATCACTTCATCCATCACGCGCTGGTGGATCGCTGCGGTCACTACCGGTGCCGGAGAGTAAGCGCCCATGCCGCCGGTGTTCGGGCCAGTATCGCCATTGCCGACACGTTTATGATCCTGGCTGGTAGCCATCGGCAGTACGTTCTTACCGTCAACCATCACGATGAAGCTGGCTTCCTCGCCATCCAGAAATTCTTCAATGACCACTCGGTGACCGGCTTCGCCGAAAGCATTACCGGCCAGCATGTCACGTACTGCCTCTTCTGCTTCTTCCAGCGTCATCGCCACGATAACGCCTTTACCGGCCGCCAGACCGTCCGCTTTCACCACGATAGGCGCGCCTTTTTCACGCAGGTAGGCCAGTGCCGGCTCAATCTCCGTAAAGTTCTGGTATTCCGCCGTTGGGATCTGGTGGCGGGCAAGGAAATCCTTGGTGAAGGCTTTTGAACCCTCCAGCTGGGCTGCGGCCTGCGTAGGCCCAAAGATTGGCAGGCCAGCTTCACGGAAGGCATCTACCACACCAATAACCAACGGGGCTTCCGGACCGACAATGGTCAGCGCCACGTCGTTTTCGCGGGCAAAATTGACCAGGCCAGCGATATCTTCAACGCCAATCGCTACATTTTGTAGTTTAGGCTCTAGCGCTGTCCCTGCGTTGCCCGGTGCAACAAACACGGTTTCCACCGCGGGGTTTTGTGCGGCTTTCCAGCCCAGTGCGTGTTCGCGGCCACCATTACCAATGATCAGAACTTTCATGTAACTCTTTCTCCTGTCGCTCTTTATCGCGTCGCCAGAATCACAATAACGGCGTCAAAAATGCTTATTTACTAGCGTAAACTCCGCGTTTTTCCTGGTTATTGCAATCCTGGTCTGGCTCAATTCGCTTGCTGATGGAGGTACACCAGGGACGATACGCTTGATGTACAAAATTAAACGAATAACACCCAGGCCGCGGCAATCGGGCCTGGGTGTGAATTCAGGTGCTTAGTGACGGAAGTGGCGCATGCCAGTGAATACCATCGCCATGCCATGTTCGTCGGCTGCGGCAATTACTTCTTCATCACGCATTGAACCGCCTGGCTGAATCACGCAGGTGATACCGGCTTCCGCCGCCGCGTCGATACCGTCGCGGAACGGGAAGAAGGCATCGGAGGCCATTACGCTGCCCGCAACTTCCAGATTTTCATCTGCGGCTTTGATGCCGGCAATTTTCGCGGAGTAAACGCGGCTCATCTGGCCGGCACCGACACCGATTGTCATGTTGCCTTTGGCGTAGACAATGGCGTTGGATTTCACGTATTTAGCTACTTTCCAGCAGAACAGGGCATCACGTAACTCTTCGTCGCTAGGCTGGCGCTGGGACACTACTTTCAGGTCGTCCAGGCCGACCATACCCTGATCACGGTCCTGTACCAGCAAGCCACCGTTAACACGCTTCACGTCATAGCCGGTGGTTTTGCCAGACCACTCGCCGCATTCCAGCAGGCGAACGTTCTGTTTGGCGGCAACCACTTGTGCAGCTTGTGCGGAGACGCGAGGGGCAATGATCACTTCCACAAACTGGCGGTCGATGATGGCCTGGGCCGTGGCGGCATCCAGCTCGCGGTTGAAGGCGATAATGCCACCAAAGGCGGAAGTCGGGTCAGTCTGGTACGCGCGGTTGTACGCTTCCAGAATATCGTCGCCCAGAGCCACGCCGCATGGGTTCGCGTGCTTGACGATCACACAGGCCGGCTGGTCGAATTCTTTCACGCATTCCAGGGCGGCATCAGTATCTGCGATATTGTTGTAAGACAGCGCTTTACCCTGAATCTGGTGGGCAGTGGCGACTGACGCTTCTTCCGGATGCTTCTCGACATAGAATGCAGCCGCCTGATGGCTGTTTTCACCGTAGCGCATGTCCTGCTTCTTCTCGAACTGCTGGTTGAAGGTACGCGGGAATTTTGACTCCGCATCTCCTTCTTGAGAAAGAGTTGGGTCGCCGTAAGAAGGCACCATGGTACCGAAGTAGTTGGCAATCATGCCGTCATAAGCGGCAGTGTGCTCAAAGGCTGCAATCGCCAGGTCAAAGCGGGTCGCGTGAGTCAGCGAGCCATGGTTGGCTGCCATTTCAGTGAGGACGCGGTCATAGTCGTGGGCATTAACGATGATGGTGACGTCTTGGTGGTTTTTCGCTGCGGAGCGCACCATGGTCGGGCCGCCGATATCGATGTTTTCCACGGCGTCTTCCAGGGTACAGTCCGGCTTGGCCACGGTGGCGGCAAACGGGTACAGGTTTACCACGACCATATCAATCGGGGCAATGTCATGCTCGGCCATGATGGCATCATCCGTGCCGCGACGTCCCAGCACACCACCGTGAATCTTTGGATGCAGGGTTTTCACTCGGCCGTCCATCATTTCCGGGAAGCCGGTATGATCCGACACTTCAGTTACCTTGATACCTTGTTCAGCCAGCAGGCGGGCAGTACCACCGGTGGACAGAATGTCGACGCCACGCTCGGCAAGCGCCTGAGCGAATTCAACAATACCAGTTTTATCAGATACGCTAATCAGCGCGCGGCGAATAGGACGTGCGTTTTCCATTGCGACCATCTCTTTTGCATACACGGGGAATATTTGCCAAAAGCCATCGGGCGGTTGCGGCTGGCTTTTGGTAAATACCCTCGGCTAGAATCGGGAGAGCGGGGTATGCCCGAACAACAGATTCAAGCGGTAAACGCGGCATATTCTACATGAATTCCACCGCTGCGCAAACGTTTGCTTTTTCGTTTTCGGGCGAGATACAGGGAATCGGGTTTTATGTATTTGATTGGTCAGCTGGCAAAGCGTTGTGCGGTCAGCAGTGACACATTGCGATTTTATGAGAAGAACGGCCTGCTGGTGCCATCCGGACGCAGCGAGAAAGGCTACCGGCTGTATAGCGAGGATGACCTGTCCCGCATCCGGTTTATTTTGCGCGCCAAGGCGATTGGGTTAAGCCTGGACGAGATCCGGGAGCTGTTGGATATCCGGTTGGAAGCCTGCCAGCACAGCTGCGCGGAGGTTAAGGCCATTACTCAGGCCAAGCTGGATGAGGTGGACAAGAAAATGGCGGAACTGCGCCGGATACGCACGGCTTTGAAGAAAATTAACGATGCCTGTTGTGGCCACGTGGATGATGATGCCAGCCACTGCTCCATCCTCGAGGCGCTGGCCGCTGACGAACAGGGAAATGGCTGATATAGCGCAGCGGGACTCCTCTGATGCCAGGCACATTTGAGGAGCAGAATATTTGCCCTCAGGCAGAAGGAAATTTTGTTGGGGGAATGGACTGAACTGTGTTAGCTTCGAAGGACATCAGGAGTTAAAGATAAGGAATATCATGTTGAACGTGAATGAATATTTTGAAGGCCAGGTAAAGTCTATCGGGTTTGAAAGCGGCGGTGAGCGTGCCAGTGTTGGTGTGATGTTGCCGGGTGAATATACGTTTGCGACCGCGGCGCCGGAGCGCATGACGGTGGTCAAAGGGGCCATGACCGTTAAGTTGCCGGGTCATATTGACTGGGAAACTTACTATCCCGGTGATGATTTCGAAGTCCCGGGCGATGCCTCTTTCCATGTTAAAGTCGAGAAAGAAACAGCTTATCTGTGTGACTACCTCTAACGGTCAGTACCCCTAAGAAACAAAAAGGCCTACATCTGAGATGTAGGCCTGAAAATACGTGGGCTAATTCCAGCGGAATTAGTTCATGCCGTATTTCTTCAGCTTCTTACGAAGTGTACCGCGGTTGATACCCATCATTGTTGCTGCACGAGTCTGGTTACCACGGGTGTACTGCATGATAGTGTCCAGCAGTGGCTGCTCAACTTCAGCAAGCACTAGCTCGTACAGATCATCGACTTCCTGACCGTTTAGTTGAGCCAGGTAGTTTTTCAGTGACGCTTTGACAGAGTCACGAAGTGGCTTCTGTGTGATTTGGTCCTGTGAAGTTACAGTAGTAACTGTTAGTGCTTCGGAAGTCAGATTTTGTTCGAACATATTCTGTAAGCTCTTCTCGTATTTATGCAACGTTTTCGAAGTAGCCTTGCAGCGCATCGATCTGCTGTTCAGCATTCTCGATTGCGTTGAAGGTCTGGCGGAAATCACCAGCTGGGGCATGCTCTTTCAGGTACCAAGACACATGCTTGCGCGCGATACGCAAACCCAGGTATTCGCCGTAGAAACGGTGTAGCTCCTGGACATGACCCAACATAATCTCGCTGACTTCATCCATAGATGGAGCCGACAAGTGTTCGCCAGTTGTTAAATAATGATGGATTTCACGGAAAATCCATGGTCGGCCCTGCGCCGGGCGACCAATCATCAAAGCATCGGCACCGGTGTAATCCAGTACAAAGCGTGCCTTTTCCGGTGAATCGATATCACCGTTCGCAATCACCGGAATCGAAATCGCTTTTTTCACTGCCTTGATGTAATCGTATTCTGCTTCGCCTTTGTACATACAGGCTTTGGTGCGGCCGTGCAGGGCCAGCGCCTGAATGCCGCATTGCTCGGCGAGTTTGGCAATGTCGATACAGTTGCGGTTATCCAAATCCCATCCGGTACGGGTCTTCAGTGTCACCGGGACATCCACTGCATCCACCACGCTGCGAAGAATCTCTTCGATCAGCGTCGGGTACTGCAGCAGGGCTGAACCTGCCAGGCGCTTGTTCACCTTCTTGGCCGGACAACCCATGTTAATGTCGATGATCTGGGCACCGTTTTCGACACTGAACTGTGCCGCTTCAGCCATCAGCTGAGGGTCGGAGCCTGCGATCTGTACCGAGCGGATTCCCGATTCGCCTTCATGCACCATACGGTTCTGAGACTTGGCGGTTTTCCACAGGTCAGGATTGGATGACATCATTTCACTGACGGCCATGCCAGCGCCGTAGCGCAGACACAGTTCACGGAACGGACGATCGGTGACGCCTGCCATTGGGGCTACTATCAATTGGTTTTTAAGTTGATAAGGACCGATCTTCAAACGTCTGTTCCCGACACTGCCAGTAAGGGCGCGCATTTTACGCATTTTTTCGCTGTCTGAAAAGGCCAATAATTGAGCATTTAGTTTTTGAATTACAAAACCGTTTGCTTTTCAATCAATTGACCGTTTTATAACCAGAGCAGCGGTTGGGCGCGATCAGGCTTTCTGGCCTGCGATACGGCACCATTCTTCTCGGGCAGCAATCGGATCCAGACGAATCTCATCGCTGTAGAAACTGGCAACGTCTTCCGCCTGAGTTTCCAGCACACCGGAGATTGCCAGCAGGCCGTTGTCTTTCACCAGGCTCTTAATGACCGGTGACAGTTCACGCAGTGGGCCAGCCAGAATGTTGGCAACCACGACGTCAGCCGTCAGACCTTCCGGCTGATCCTGCGGCAGGAACAGTTCCAATTTGTCAGCTACGCCGTTGCGCTCTGCGTTGTCACGCGACGCCAGGATCGCCTGTGGGTCGATATCGATACCGATGACTTTCTCCGCGCCCAGTTTCAGCGCAGCGATGGCCAGAATGCCGGAGCCACAACCGAAATCGATCACGGTTTTACCGGCCAGGTCCTGACCGTCAAGCCATTCCAGACACAGTGACGTGGTTGGGTGGGTCCCGGTCCCGAACGCCAGACCCGGATCCAGCATGACGTTTACGGCATCCGGCTCAGGGGCTTCGCGCCAGCTTGGACAAATCCACAGGCGGCGGCCAAAACGCATTGGGTGGAAGTTCTCCATCCACTCACGTTCCCAGTCCTTGTCTTCCAGCTGCTCAACTTTGTAGGCAAAGTCGTCGGCGATCAGCGGGCTGTTCTTCAGCATCTCCAGGACGAAGTTCATGTCCGTTTCGGCATCGTACAGGCCAACAACGTCAGTATCACCCCACAGGCGGGTTTCTCCCGGCAGCGGTTCGAAAACCGGCGTGTCCTGAGCGTCCAGGAAAGTGACAGAGACCGCACCGGTCTCTTCCATCAGCATGTCGCCGATGGCTTCAGCATTGTCTGCCGTCGCGTTCAGTTTGATTTGAATCCAAGGCATGGTTAATTCGCTTTTCATTAGCTACGGTTCAAGGATGCGGAGTCTAGCATGAATTTTAGGCAGTAGGTACATGCAGTGACTCGCCCGACGGCCGGGGCAGGCCGTTGATAGAAAGATAGCACCCGAAGGTGCTATCTGAGAGAGGGAATGGTTGGCGGGTCAGACCTGCTGCGGTACCTGAACCGGTACCGGGCGGGTCAGGCTGCCGATCACGAAAGCGACAAGGCTCAGCGCCAGGGTCGGCACGATGATGTGGATCCCGCCCAGATCCGGCTTGATCACTGACAGGGCGATGTAGCACACCAGGCCGCTGCTCATCGAGGCGAAGGCGCCGGTGGCTGACGCGCGCTTCCAGTACAGGCCCAGCACCAGCGGCCACAGGAACACGGCCTGCATGCCGCCAAAGGCCAGCAGGTTAAGCCAGATGATCATGTCCGGCGGATTGGTCGCCGCGACAAACACCAGTGCGGAAAAGATCCCCGTTACCCACAGTGACAGCTTCGGTAGGCGGCGTTCGGCTTCCGGTCCTTCTGCGGCTTTGGGGTTGATGTAATTGAGGTACAGATCTTTGAGCAGGGTGGCTGACGCCTGAATCAACTGGGAGTCGATGGTCGACATAATGGCGGCCATCGGCCCGGCAAGGAAGACCCCGGCCACCACTGGCGGCAGTACCGTCATCATCAGGGTCGGCATGATCTGATCCGGGCTGGCAATATCCGGGACGATAGCGCGTCCCAGCGCGCCGGCCAGGTGCATCCCCAGCATCAGGAAGGCCACCATGATGGTGCTGATCACCATGCCGCTGTGCAGCGATGCGCTGGACTTATACGACATGCAGCGTACTGCGGCGTGCGGCAGGCCAATCACCCCGAAACAGACCAGTACCCAGAAGCTGAGCATAAACGGCTGGCTGAGGAAATGATCAGGGCCGTACGGCGTGACCAGCGCCGGGTCGATGCGGTGCAGTTCGCCCATCATCTCGCCGATGCTGCCACCGGCGTGGACGATACCGGCCAGCAGGGCAATGGTACCGATGATCATCATGATGCCCTGCACGGTGTCAGTCATGACCACGGCGCGAAAGCCGCCAATGGTGGTATACAGGCCGACGGTGACGGCAAACAGCATTAGTCCGTGCTGGTAAGACAGGCCGGTGACGGTTTGCAGCAGGCGCGCTCCCCCGACAAACTGCACCACCATAGTGCCGAAAAAGGCCAGCAGCAGCGCCAGGGAGGCAAGGATCACGACCCCGCGGTTTTTATAACGGGCATAAAGAATGTCGTTCAGGGTCAGAGCATTGTGGCGGCGCGCTTCAATCGCGAACTTCTTGCCCAGTACCCCGAGTGTCAGCCAGGCGGCTGGCAGCTGGATCATCGCCAGCAGTACCCAGCCCAGGCCCATTTTGTAGGCTGCGCCCGGGCCGCCGATAAAGGAGCTGGCGCTGGCATAGGTCGCGGCCAGGGTCATCGCCAGCACAAAACCGCCCATACTACGGTTGCCGACCAGGTATTCGTTGAGAAAGCCTTTACCGTTGCTGCGGTGGCGGCGGCTATAAAGCGCCAGAGCAAAAACAGCCAAAAGGTACAGAGCAAGAGGGATAAGCAGCTGGCTATTCATGCGGGGTCTCCTGTTCGGCGTCGAGCGGCATGTCCCGATACAGGAATTTCACCATGAGGGCACAAAGCAGGGTAAAAATCACAGGGCCGATAATACAGGCCAGCAGGAACCAGAGAGGAAAGCCCCAGTAAAGGGGCGGCATGGTGGTGTCAGTGCTGGCCGGGGCAAAACCATAGGCGGTGCAGTACCACCAGACGAAATAAGCCAGTGCCAGTCCGAGAGCCCATTTGGCTTCTTTGTGGGCCTGGCGATAGCGCGCTGAGAGCGTTTTCATGGCGTTAATTATCCATTGATAAGCAGACGGTAAGTGGCAGCGATACAGCGTGTCTGCTCACGTTTCATACAAAAACAAAGGGGGCTATTGTGGCAAAACTTGGCGGGGCGTGCCAAGTGCCGCGTGGTGATTGCTGTTTTCATCACCGCTGTGGCTGGTCGGTGCGAAGAAAAAAGGCTGCCAGAGGCAGCCTTAATGTCAGCGTTCAGAGTGGGTTTATTGAAGACCCAGCTTCTTCTCCAGGTAGTGGATGTTAGCGCCACCGTGCTGGAAGTTTTCGTCCGCCATAATGTCTTGTTGCAGCGGAACGTTGGTTTTGATGCCGTCGATGATCATCTCACCCAGAGCATTTTTCATGCGGGCAATGGCCACGTCACGGTTCTCACCGTAAGTGATCAGCTTACCGATCATTGAATCGTAGTAAGGCGGAACACTGTAGCCGGTGTAGATGTGCGATTCCCAACGAACGCCCATGCCGCCCGGTGAGTGGAAACGCTGGATTTTACCCGGAGACGGCAGGAAGCGAACTGGGTCTTCAGCGTTAATACGGCACTCGATAGCGTGGCCGCGCAGCTTGATGTCATCCTGAGTGAAAGACAATGGCTGGCCTGCCGCAATACGCAGCTGCTCTTTGATCAGGTCAATGCCGGTCACCATTTCTGTAACTGGGTGCTCAACCTGAATACGGGTGTTCATTTCAATGAAGTAGAACTCACCGTTTTCGTACAGGAACTCGAACGTACCTGCGCCGCGGTAACCGATTTCAACACACGCACGGGTACAACGCTCACCGATGTACTTACGCATTTCTTCAGTGATACCCGGTGCCGGTGCTTCTTCCACAACTTTCTGGTGACGACGCTGCATCGAACAGTCACGCTCACCCAGGTGGATCGCGCCGCCCTGGCCGTCAGCCAGCACCTGTACTTCAATGTGACGTGGGTTTTCCAGGAATTTCTCCATGTAAACCATGTCGTTGTTGAAGGCTGCTTTTGCTTCGGCGCGGGTCATGGCAATTGCTTCTACCAGATCCGATTCTGCACGCACAACACGCATACCGCGGCCGCCGCCGCCACCAGAGGCTTTGATGATCACCGGGTAGCCGATGCGCTTAGCACAGGCACGGTTTTTGGCTTCGTCGTCACCCAGCGGGCCGTCAGAACCCGGTACACAAGGTACACCGGCTTTCTTCATGGAGCTGATGGCGGAAACTTTGTCACCCATCATGCGGATAGTGTCCGCTTTCGGGCCAACAAAGATAAAGCCTGAACGCTCGACCTGCTCAGCAAAGTCAGCATTTTCAGACAGGAAGCCGTAGCCCGGGTGAATCGCAACCGCCCCGGTAATTTCCGCAGCACTGATGATGCGAGGAATATTCAGGTAGCTTTCGGTGCTTTGTGCCGGACCAATACACACTGACTCGTCTGCCAGCAGTACGTGTTTCAGATCGCGGTCTGCGGTGGAGTGAACCGCCACAGTTTTGATGCCCAGCTCCTTGCAGGCTCGCAGGATGCGAAGGGCAATTTCGCCACGGTTGGCGATAACAATTTTATCTAACATATCGCGCCCCGGTTACTCGATGATAACGAGAGGCTGGTCAAACTCAACGGCGTCACCGTCTTCAGCCAGAATAGCTACAACCGTACCGGCTTTGTCTGATTCGATTTGGTTCATCATCTTCATCGCTTCAACGATGCACAGGGTATCGCCCACGTTTACAGACTGACCAATTTCCACAAAAGCTTTCGCGTCTGGGCTTGGCGCACGGTAGAACGTACCTACCATTGGTGACAGAACCTGATGGCCAGCTGGCGTCGACGGAGTGGTCGTTACGTGCGGCTCAGCGGCAGGAGCCGGTGCTGCAACTGGTGCTGGAGCGGCAATAGGCGCGCCCATTGGTGCAGCTGCGTAAACGTGAGTAGGCGCAGGGGCAGCAGCAGTCGCACGGCTGATGCGTACGGATTCTTCACCTTCAGAGATTTCCAGCTCAGCAATACCAGACTCTTCAACTAGCTCAATCAGTTTTTTGATTTTACGAATATCCATTTATCTTTCTCTTTTGATGTTCAGTGGGCGGCTGTAAGGCAATGTCCGGCATTGCTCACAGGGCAAAAATCATGATCAGTCGCCGGCGTTAAGGCGGCGTACTGCTGCCTGCAGGGCAAATTCGTATCCGTCTGCGCCCAGTCCGCAAATCACGCCTACTGCTTTATCGGAGAAGTAAGAGTGGCTGCGGAACGGCTCACGGGCGTGAACGTTAGACAGGTGCACCTCGATAAACGGCAGGGCAACACCCAGCAGGGCATCCCGGATGGCCACACTGGTATGGGTGAAGGCAGCCGGGTTGATAATAACGAAATCGACGCGATCCTGAGCGTGATGGATAGCTTCTATCAGCTCATGCTCCGCGTTAGACTGGATGTGCTCGAGTGTCACGCCCAGCGTTTGTGCTTTGGCAGTCAGGTTAGCCACAATATCCGCCAGAGTTTGCTGGCCGTAGTGCCCCGGTTCACGGGTGCCGAGCAAATTGAGGTTAGGGCCATTGATCAATAAAATTCGTTGATTGGTCGACATCTTGACGTTATTTCACTTGTTTTAGAGGTTTAACTCTAGCAACGTGCAAAAAACTTGCAACCTTGCTTCCTTGCGTGCCGATTTATACTGCCAAAACATGCTTGCTGAGCAATTATAGAGAATTCACCGCAAATCGCAGCAAAATACTGGTCTAATCACCGCACTTTTTCTTGTACACGTGTACGCCGTTTGGCGACAAAGAGGAGAGTCGGGGAGCGTCAGCTGACGGCCCGTCAGGCACTATGATTGAGTCTGGCTGGCGAGACAAGGATTCGCGAGAGTGAGCCGGTGACTTTTAGCGGTAGATCAAAAAAGCCGCCTGTTTGGCGGCTTTTCTGTGCTTCTAGCAGCAAATTACAGCACTTTTTGTTTCTCTGCAATCAGCTTATCCACCACGCTTGGGTCAGCCAGCGTCGAGGTATCCCCCAGGCTGGCAGTATCACCGGTGGCGATCTTACGCAGAATACGACGCATGATCTTACCGGAGCGGGTTTTCGGCAGGGCATCTGTCCAGTGCAGGAAGTCCGGCGTGGCAATCGGCCCGATTTCCTTGCGCACCCATTCTTTTACTTCTTTATGCAGCTCGGTACTCGGGATCACCCCGTCATTCAGCGTAATGTAGGCGTAAATGGCCTGGCCTTTGATGTCATGCGGTACCCCTACAATCGCGGCTTCGGCAATCTTGTCGAACGCGACCAGGGCTGATTCGATTTCTGCGGTGCCCATACGGTGGCCGGAAATGTTCAGTACGTCATCCACCCGGCCAGTGATCCAGTAGTAGCCGTCTTCGTCACGACGGGCGCCGTCACCGGTAAAGTACATGCCCTGGAAAGTCGAGAAGTAGGTTTGCTCAAAGCGCTCGTGGTCACCCCACAGGGTACGCATTTGTCCCGGCCAGGAGTCAATCATCACCAGGTTACCTTCGTTGGCACCGTCGAGAATGTTCCCCATGTTGTCGACCAGCGCAGGCTGAACGCCGAAGAACGGACGGGTTGCCGAGCCCGGTTTCAGAGCCGTTGCGCCCGGCAGTGGCGTGATCAGGATGCCGCCGGTCTCGGTTTGCCACCAGGTATCCACGATCGGACAGCGGCTGTCACCGATGGTGCGGTAGTACCATTCCCAGGCTTCCGGGTTAATCGGCTCACCGACTGAGCCCATGATGCGCAGCGAGGTACGCTTGGTGCCGGCAATGGCTTCGTCACCTTTGGCCATCAGGGCGCGGATCGCGGTTGGCGCGGTGTACAGGATATTGACGTTGTGTTTGTCGACCACTTCGCTCATGCGGCTGGTGGACGGGTAGTTTGGAACGCCTTCGAACAGCAGGGTCGTCGCCCCGTTGGCCAGCGGACCGTATACCAGGTAGCTGTGACCCGTGATCCAGCCCACGTCGGCTGTACACCAGTACACATCGCCTTCCTGGTAATCAAAGACATACTTGAAGGTCATGGTGGCATACACCAGGTAACCCCCGGTTGTGTGCAACACGCCTTTTGGCTTGCCGGTGGAGCCAGAGGTGTAGAGGATGAACAGCGGATCTTCGGCATTCATCTCTTCCGGTTCACAGTGCGCAGAGGCAACCGCTGTCGCTTCGTGCCACCAGACATCACGGTCAGCGTGCCACTCAATGTTGCCGCCGGTGCGTTTGAAGACAATGACTTTCTCAACAGAGGTCACGTCATCGCTCGCCAGGGCATCATCCACATTTTTCTTCAGCGGAACGGCACGGCCGCCACGCAGGCCTTCATCGGCAGTAACCACGACTTTGGCATTGGAATCAGTAATACGGCCGGCCAGGGCTTCCGGAGAGAAACCGCCGAACACGATAGTGTGAACCGCACCGATACGGGTACAGGCCAGCATTGCCACGGCGGCTTCCGCAACCATCGGCATGTACAGGCAAACCACGTCACCTTTACGTACACCCTGGCTCTTCAGTGCGTTGGCAAATTTACAGACCTGCTCGTGCAGTTCGTTGTAAGTCAGAATGGCATCATCAGCCGGATTGTCACCTTCCCAGATAATCGCTGGCTGGTCGCCGCGGGTTGCCAGGTGGCGGTCAATACAGTTGGCGGAGACGTTCAGCGAACCGTCTTCAAACCACTTGATGTTGACATGGCCGGTATCGAACGAGGTGTTCTTCACTTTGCTAAACGGCTTGATCCAGTCAACGATTTTACCGTGCTCGCGCCAGAAACCTTCCGGATTAATCACCGACTGCTGGTACATTTCGCGGTACTGTTCGTCAGTGACGTGGGCGCTGGCAGCGATGTTCTGGTTTACTGGATACACATGAACCTCACTCATTCTCTTCTCCTTGTGTTCCGTCTGTGTCCGTTCCGGACCGGATAATTCGGTATGCAGGATATCCCTTGCGTAATAACTAACTTCTGACAGAACGCTGCCAGCCACAATTAGACTTTAGGATGAGAGGGTGAAAAATGCGGATTGCCCCCGTGTTTTCAGGGGCGTTACAGTCGAAAACTTGCGCTGGCACAAGAGGATGGCATCACCGAAACGCTGTTTTTTCAGTGGGTTTGAGTATGGGGCAGATAGCGGTGCGGCAGATCGCCGTGTTTTAAACGAACATAAATTAAGGCGGCGGTAATGGCGTCCTGCAGGGCATCGTGACGGGGCATCACCGGTAAATCCAGATGCCGGCTGATCGCTTCCAGGCTCAGATCGAAATAGGCATTGGGCAGCTGGCGCTCCAGTTGCTCGTGATACAGATGGCTGACCTCGACCAGTTTGTTGGGCAGCGGAAAGCCATAATGGCGGCGGAAATAGCGGTCCAGGATCGTCTTGTCATAACGGATGTGATAGCCAACCAGCGGGCGATTACCGATGAAATCCAGCAGCTTGGCCAGCGCCTGCTGCTCATCCAGCCCCTGATTGAGATCCTGATGGCGAATCCGATGGACAGCCACGGAGCCGGCATCCAGACTGGCCGGGGCGCGCAGGGTCAGGTGAATCGACTGGCTGGTGAGGATCCGGTTGGCCCGAATCCGGGTGGCGGCAATCGTCACCAGCTCGGCACTGTGCGGATCCAGGCTGGTGGTTTCACAGTCCAGCGAGACCAGTTCGTCGCCGCGATAACGCTCGAACAGCGCGCGGTATTCACTGTGTCGCAGCCGGTGGCGGTACCACCAGCGTCTTAGTACGTTCATGCGCAGGCCTCCCGTCGGTTAGTCCCGGATTTGATAGTGATAGCCGAGCCACTCTTTGAATTTTTTCACCACGTGCAGGCTGTGGCGCAGCAGATCCCGCTCGGCCCGGCTCAGCGGTTCGATTTTCAGGTGCTGCTGCATGCCACCGGCCTGTTGGTCGAGTTGCTGCCGCAAACGCAGTTTAATGAACAGCTTGAGGGCCTCGCTGAGATTGGAGGCGGTCGAGGGTTCGAGGACTTTGCGCGCCTCCAGCTGTTCGATGCGCAGGAAGGTGTTGTTGGCCTCAATGCCGTTTTCCAGCGCCAGTGCCCGGATACCGTGGACGATAGGGAAAACGCCGCCCTGCTTGATGTCGAGCCCGTCCTTATTGGCTTTGAGCTTGCCAAACAGGGACAGCGGAACGCTGAACCGTAGGGCCGGGCGGGTAAAGGTGGCCAGCAGCAGCTCCTGCTCGGCCATCAGTTCGTGGAGGCGGAGTTTGACCGGAGCCAGCAACTCACGGTTACCGGCCACGGCGTGGCTGTCAGCCAGAATCGCCAAATCCATCATCGTTTCCTCATTTCCCTCAAAGGCATAGTCTTTCAGGGTATGTAACCACTCACTTTGCGTCTTCACCCATTTCGGATTGTTGACCATGACCTTGCCCGGGCACAGTGGGTAGCCAAGCTGGTGCAGGGTGTGGGTCAGGGTTTCCATGACCTCGGCCAGCCCCGGCCAGTCGACCCCGTCGGCCAGGATCAGGGCGTTGTCCTGGTCGGTTTTCAGGATTTGCTCGCCGCGGCCTTCCGAGCCCATGACGATCAGGCAACAATGGTTGTGCAGTGCCTGCGGCACCACCAGCTGGAAAGCTTTTTCAATAATCTGTTCATTTACCGTGGCGATCAGCTCCATTACAAACCGGGTGTGAATGCCGTTATTAAACAGGGTTTCCACCAAGCGGGTCTGGCTGCCAGCCGCCAGCGCCAGCTCTTCAATCGTCGATGCGCGGGCGATCCGTAGCGTCAGTACATGGGAGTGGGTGGAAAACAGGCTCAGTACCTGGGTGAGATCCAGCATCCCGGCCAGTTTGTCGCCGTCCACGACCGAGACCCGTTTGACCTTGTGACGGGTCATCGCCAGCATTGCGTTAAACAGGTAATCCCCTTTATTGACGCTGATCACCGGCGAGGTCGCGACCTGCCCGACCGAGGCATCGTGCGGATAACCTTCCAGCATCACGGCGTGGAGCAGGTTGGTACGGGTAATAATGCCGTAGGGCTGCCCGTCCCCCGCTTCAACCAGCGCGGCATCTGAGCGTTGCTGTTGCAGCTGCTCGGTAGCCGTCTGCAGCGAGCAGTGCCGCGGAAGGATCAGGCAAGGCTGAATGTTGTCATCGTCAACTTTCGTCAGAATAAATTCAGCCAGGTTCTGCTGGCGCTGGGCTTCTTCCAGCAGTTGCTGGCGGCGGGCCAGGCTGGTGGCAAAGTAGGCCGCAAACTGGCTGTTGTGGTGGTAGAGATCCTGGAATACGTCGCGTGGCAGCAGGTGGCAGAGGGTATCTTCAAGTGCCCGGTAGCGGTGGCGGCAATGCGACTCCAACTGCGCCCTGACATCAAACATGTCATCAGTGGTGTAGTGCGCGAAGACCTCTTTGCCGTCGGCGCTGCTTTCCTCGACACTGCCCTTGATAATGATGAACAGCTGATCGCAGGCGCTGCCTGCTTCAATCAGGGTTTCACCATGCCGGTAATAGGCGACATCCAGCGAATCAATCAGCCGGTGCTGCTGATCCGGGGTCAGGCGATCAAACGGGGGAAGGGACGTGTCAAAGCTATCGGACATGCAGGCTCTCCAGGCAGGCATCAGACCATATATGCAGTGTCTGTCGGAAAGCGAGCGGATGCCAGACGACTTTAGTCTAGCTTGGGGCGCTGATAAGGTTGATCTTCCGCAAAGAGAAATGAAATCAGTGGAATAATTTCATTGGGAGGATGCGCTTAACTGGGCATAATAGGTGCCTTTTGGAGCGGCAGTTCGGTGACAGGACTGCCACATCAGGCTCTTTATTTAGTTTGATAGGACATGGCATGTTTCGAAGTAGCCCTTTTGGCTGGACCTCCCAATATTTAATTGGTTTCTTCTTCAATTACGGTGTTTACCTGCCGTTCTGGGCTTTGTGGCTGGCGTATCTGGAAGTCAGTGCGTCAAATATCGGCTTGCTGCTGGGGCTGGGCTTCGGCGTTCGCTGTCTGGCCAATTTGGTGATCACCCCGCGCATTCATAAGGTGGAGCACCTGATTCCGGCCCTGCGCTGGTTTGGTCTGGCGGCGCTGGCAACCTGTGTTGCCTATATTTATTGCGGCGGAAGTTTGTGGGCACTAACTATCGTCACTGTACTTTTCAATATGATGGTTGGGCCGATTGTACCGCTGTCCGATGCGCTGGCCAATCACTATGCCAAAGAAGGCCATCTGGATTATGGCCGTACCCGGTTATGGGGCTCGATCGCCTTTATCGCCGGTTCTACCGTGGTAGGTCTGGCGGCCGCTGAATTTTCGCCAGCGGTGATTCCCTGGGTAGCTGCGGCTGGTTTGGTCGCCGCGCTGGTGCTGACGGTCCGTCAGCCGACCGTGTTGCCGGTGTCAGAGCCGGGCAGCCATGATGCGCCGCGCCCGGCGCTGATGCAGATGCTGCGTGACCCGAAAGTGATCCAGTTCCTGACGATTATTGCGCTGCTGCAGGGCAGCCATGCGGCGTATTACAGCTTCAGTGCCATTTACTGGAAAGATGTGGGCTACAGCGAAGATGTGATCGGTTACCTGTGGAGCTTCAGCGTGGTCGCCGAAGTAGCCGTGTTTGCGATCAGTAAGCGCCTGTTTGCGGGCTGGAGCGTCGCTAACATGTTCCGTCTGGCTGCGGTGGGGGTGATGATTCGCTGGGGACTGACGGCAACCATGACTGAGCTGCCGGTGCTGTTTGCGGCTCAGGCCTTGCATGGCATTACTTTTGCGGCAGCACACCTGGCGACTATCCGTTATATCCAGCATGCGCAGAGCAACCAGATGGTGGCCCTGCAGGCACTCTATAACGCCTTGCCGATGGGGGCGTTTATGGCGCTGATGACCGCACTGAGCGGCTGGCTGTATGGCCTGTGGGGCGCGGATATTTTCTGGCTGATGGCGCTGATGGGGGTACCGGCACTGTTCATGAAAATTGAAGACATGCCCCGTCGCAGTCTGGTTCAGGATAACTGATTGATTCACTGGTGACTTCAGGACGTTGCCATCCAGAACTGTGATCCTCCTGATTGGTGAGAGCCCGGTGTTTAGCTACACTGGGCTCTCATTTTTTAAATCTACAATATGGATTAGGGATAACGCATGGCACAGGGATGGATTGTCGTGCCGGTGACGCTGGCTTATCTGGTGCTGCTGTTCTGGATCGCCTGGTACGGCGATCGGAATAAGCAATGGATGGCGCGCTGGCGGCCGTGGATTTACAGCCTTTCAATTGCGGTGTACTGCACCTCATGGACGTTTTACGGCACCGTGGGGCAGGCCAGCCACGATGTCTGGTCATTCTTGCCGATCTACATCGCTCCTATTCTCGTCTTCACGTTTGGCTGGCGCATTCTGGCGCGGCTGATACTGATCGCGAAACGGGAACATATCACCTCCATTGCCGACTTTATCGCGGCCCGCTACGGCAAATCGCAGGGGCTGGCAGTCTTGGTGACCCTGATTGCGGTGGTCGGTATTCTGCCGTATATCGCGCTGCAGCTGCGCGGGATCACCATGGGGCTGGAGCAGGTCGCCCCCGGGCTGGGCCAGGAAATGGGGATCCTCGGTACCGGTAAATCCGATATCGCCTGGATGGTCACTGGGGCGCTGGCAGTGTTCACCGTGTTGTTCGGAACCCGACACATTGATACCACTGAGCACCACCGCGGCATGATGATGGCGGTGGCCTTTGAGTCGCTGGTCAAACTGGCGGCGTTCCTGATTGTCGGGGTGTTTGCGGTCGCCCTACTGGTGGACATTCCTAACTTGGGGAGCGCTGCGGCTGACCTGTTGCAACCGGCCAATCCTCAGATTGGCAGTCTGCTGATTCATACCTTGCTGACCATGACGGCCATTGTCTGTCTGCCGCGGCAGTTTCACACCACGGTGGTGGAAAATGAACGGGCGCAGGATCTGCATAAAGCGCGCTGGGTGTTTCCGCTGTACCTGTTTCTGATGGGACTGTTTGTTATCCCTCTCTCTTTGGCTGGACAGGCCCTGTTGCCTCACATAGCGGCGGATACCTATGTGATTAATCTGCCGCTGCAAAAAGGGGTCGACAGCATCGCGCTACTGGCTTTCCTTGGCGGGACTTCCGCGGCCAGCGGGATGGTGATTGTCTCGACTATCGCGCTGGCAATCATGGTGTCCAACGACCTGGTGCTGCCGCTGCTGCTGCGCCGTTTGCGGATCTCGGGACGTAACTTCTCGGCCTTTTCCGGATTGTTGCTCAATATTCGCCGGGCGCTGATTGTCCTGTTGTTGCTGGCAGCATGGGGGTTCTATCAGGTTCTGGGCGCTATCCCGTCGCTGTCGGCGATCGGCTTTCTGTCGTTTGCTGCTATCGCTCAGTTTGCCCCAGCATTGCTGGGTGGCATCTACTGGCGGGAAGGGAACCGCAATGGCGTGTACGCCGGACTGTGCGGCGGGATCACCATCTGGGCGGTGACCATGATGGGGCAGACCAACATGCTGGCCGGCAGTGCGGATACCAACCTGCTGCTGTGGCTGCTGACGCCGCCGTCGCTGCCGGTCCTGCATGAGCTTTCGACTGTGGACTGGGGGATGCTGCTGAGTCTGGTGGTGAACATCATCCTTTATATCGGCGTTTCCCTGGTGACCCGCTCGTCTCTGACCGAGCGGTTACAGGCGGCCTCTTTTGTCGGGGCGCCGTTGCCGGAAAGCGGCGATGCCAGCCTGTACCAGACCCGGGTGACGGTGGCCGAACTGGAAATGCTGGCGGCGCGGTTTGTCGGACGTAAGCGGGTGCGTTATGCGTTCCGGCAGTACGGCGAGCAGCACGATGAATCCCTGCTGCCGCAGCAACAGGCGCCCTCGACCTTGATCCGCCATACCGAGCGGGTGCTGGCGGGGGTGTTCGGGGCGTCATCAGCACGGCTGGTACTGACCTCAGCGCTGCAGGGCCGCAAGATGCAGCTGGAGGAAGTGGCGACCATCGTCGACGAAGCCTCGGAGCTGTTTGATTTCAGCCGCGGCCTGCTGCAAGGCGCGATTGAGCATATCAGTCAGGGGATCGCGGTAGTGGATAAACAGCTGCGGCTGGTGGCCTGGAACCAGCGCTACCTGGAGTTGTTCAGCTTTCCGCCCGGGTTGATTCAGGTCGGGCGGCCGATTGCGGATGTGATCCGCCATAACGCCGAGCTGGGGCTGTGCGGGCCCGGCGATCCGGAAAAACATGTCGCCAAACGGGTCGAGCACCTGAAGCGGGGAACGGCCCATACCTCATCGCGGGTGCGTCAGGATGGCCAGGTGATTGAGGTGCAGGGGAATCCCATGCCGGGCGGTGGCTTCGTAATGAGCTTTACCGACATCACGGAGTTCCGCAATGCCGAGCAGGCGCTGAAAGAAGCCAACGAAACGCTGGAAGAGCGGGTGCGTCAGCGAACCAGTGAGCTGGAATCCCTCAACCGTCAGTTGGTGGTCGCCACCCAGCATGCCGAGTTGCAGACCAAATCCAAGAGCCGGTTTCTGGCGGCGGTAAGCCATGATCTGATGCAGCCGCTCAATGCCGCGCGGTTGTTTGCCTCGTCGTTATCTGAGGTCGCGGCTGACAAGGAAACCCGCAAGCTGGCCAATCATATTGAAAGTGCACTGGGTGCGGCCGAAGATTTGATTGGCGATCTGCTGGATATCTCGCGGTTGGAATCCGGCAAGCTGGATATCCATGTGCATGCCTTTGCTCTCAATGATGTGCTGGCGAACCTGAACGCCGAGTTCAGTGCACTGGCTAAACAGCAGGGCATCACGTTTACCATGGTGCCGACCTCGCTGGTGGTGCAGTCTGATCCCAAATTACTGCGCCGGGTTGTACAGAACTTCCTAACTAATGCGTTTCGCTACAGCCCCAGCGGTAAAGTGGTGCTGGGGGCGCGCCGGATTAATGGGCAGGTGCGTATTGATGTCTGGGATAACGGCATGGGGATTGAAGCAGAGAAGCAGCTGGAAATCTTCGAGGAGTTTAACCGTGGCACCCAGGTGCGCTCCGATCAGGGGTTGGGGCTGGGGCTGGCGATATCAAAAGGGATTGCCCAGGTGCTTGGTCATCAGATCTCGATGCGCTCGTGGCACGGCAAAGGCAGTGTCTTTTCTATCACCCTGAATCAGGAAGACAAAGCGGCCTTGCCTCAGGTCGTCCCACCGGCGGCCAGCCAGAGCCATTCAGATCTCAGTCACTTGCGAATTTTGTGTGTCGATAACGAGCCGGACATTCTGGTCGGGATGGAAAACCTGCTGGCCCGCTGGGGCTGTGAGGTGAAAACCGCGACCGATATCGTCGACAGCCTCAAAGCGCTGGAGGACGGCTGGCTACCGCATGTGATTTTCTCCGATTACCGGCTGGACGATGGTCGCACCGGGCTGGAAGTGCTGCAGCAGTGCCGCCTGCGGCTAGGGAACCGGTTTGCCGGGGTGATCATCAGTGCCGATCGCACGGATGCGATGATGGAGGGGATACAGGCCAATGGCTTCAGCTTTATCGCCAAACCGGTGAAGCCGCTTAAGTTACGCTCCGTGCTCAATCGGGTCACAGAAACGGCATGAGAAAAATCATTCTTTGGCTATCAAAAACGTGTATCTGATCCCATTAGCTGCATGCATCAAAGAGACCGCCTCCGGGCGGTCTCTTCATATTTACAGACAGCAAGGTCACTGGCCACTGAAATTGGCCGCGGACACAGCTACTCTGCGACGCCACCCTGAGTCAGCTTGGCCGGATCGAGCAGGCGTTCCAAGGTTGCGCGATTGAGATCGGTCTCCTCTTCTGCCACGTCAATAATGGCCCGGCCCTCCTGATAGGCTCGTTTGGCAATCGCGGCGGCTTTCAGGTAGCCAATCACCGGATTGAGTGCGGTGACCAGAATCGGGTTCTTGGCCAGCGCGACATCTAGGTTATCCTGACGCACCGTGAAGGTCGCAATGGCTTTATCGGCCAGTGCTGTGGCGCTGTTTGCCAGCAGTTCAATACTTTCCAGAATATTGTGCGCAATCACCGGCAGCATGACATTCAGCTGGAAGTTACCGGACTGGCCGGCCACCGTGATGGTCGCGTCATTCCCGATCACCTGGGCGGCTGCCATGGCGGCGGCTTCCGGGATCACCGGGTTGACCTTGCCCGGCATAATGGAGGATCCGGGTTGCAGCGCCTGTAGCTCAATTTCGCCCAGCCCGGCGAGAGGGCCGGAGTTCATCCAGCGAAGATCGTTGGCGATCTTCATGATCGCTACTGCTGTCGTGCGCAGCTGACCGGACAGGGCGACGATCGCATCCTGGCTGCTGAGGTTGAAGAAGAAGTTCTCGCTGGTGGAAAAGCGGATCCGGGTGGCCTGCGACAGGTTATCGGCAAACGCTCCGGCAAAGCGGTGATCGGCGTTGATGCCGGTCCCGACGGCGGTGCCGCCCTGGGCCAGGGCTTTGACCGCAGGCAAGGTCTGTTCGATGGCCGCTTTGGCGTGGCTGATCTGATACTGCCAGCCTCCCAGCTCTTGGGCAAAGGTCACCGGCATGGCATCCATCAGGTGGGTGCGCCCGGTTTTCACGACGTGGCTGAGGCTGTTTTTCTTGGCTTCCAGTGTTGCAATCAGATGCTGCAGGGCCGGTAGCAGCTGTTGTTCGAGAGCCAGCGCAGAACTGACCTGTATCGCGGTAGGAATCACGTCATTGCTGCTCTGGCCCATATTGACGTGATCGTTCGGGCTGACATCCCCGCCGAGTGTTCGGCTCGCCAGTGTCGCAATCACCTCGTTGGCATTCATGTTTGAGCTGGTACCGGAGCCGGTCTGAAAGACATCAATGGGGAACTGCGCCAGATGCTGGCCGTCGATAATGTTTTGTGAGGCTTCCTCAATGGCAGTGGCTATATCACCTTCCAGCAAACCGAGCTGAGCATTGGTGAGTGCTGCCGTCTGTTTGATGTAAGCCAGCGCCTGAATGAATCGGGCCGGCATGGTGTGACGGCTGAAGCGGAAGTTATCGACCGCCCGCTGGGTCTGGGCCTGATACAGTGCGTCAGTGGGGACCTGCACCTCGCCCATGCTGTCAGTTTCGGTACGGAAAGTCTGGTTCATTGCGGCTCCTTGTTGTCAGTCGAGCGGCGCCTGTACGCCGCGCAGTTGTTGCTGTAAGGCCAGAAAACGGATATCCCCGTCTTCGAATTGGTCGTAATAACGCTTCAGGGTCAGTAGCGGGACATGGATGGAGTCCAGGCACACCCGGCGAAAGATGTGGCTGCGCTGCGGGTCGGCAATGGCTTCGAGAAAATGGCGATACAGCTGACGCAGGAACAGCTCACACAACAGGGCATTTTCCTGTTCAGCCCCGTGTTCGTGGCTGGCTGCCAGCAGCACACCCCAATGAAGGTATTCGTGAATAACATCCGGCTCAAAACCGTGAGGGGATGAGTAATCCTGAAACCGATCCTGCGCTTTAAAAAATGCGTTATAGAGGTGAGCGTGGCTGTCCATAGTGGCTCCATACATGCTATGTAATGATAATTATTATCATTTAATTTTCGGGATGGCAATCCTTGTGAACGTTCCGTGTGGCGAAAAAGCAGAAAGGCGGCGTTGAAGCAGAAGGAAAAAGCACAGAGAAAGGCAAGAAAAAAGCCGACGCGTGGCGTCGGCTTTTGAGGATGGCGGTGTGGCGGGCCCGATTAGTGATCGTGCGCGGCACCGGCCCCTTTTGGATAACGGATAGATTCAACCATTTCCTGTACATCTTCCGGTACTTCGGCAGTGAACTTGTTCACAACAATTGATACCACGAAGTTCAGACACATACCCAGTGTACCAATGCCTTCTGGGCTGATGCCGAACCACCAGTTTTCAGGCGTGCTGGCGGCCGGATTAATGAATTTGAAGTAGATGATGTACGCTGCGGTAAAGAAAATCCCTGACAGCATGCCGGCAATTGCGCCTTCTTTATTCATCTTCTTATAGAAGATGCCCAGAATAATCGCCGGGAAGAACGAGGCGGCAGCCAGACCGAAGGCGAATGCCACCACCTGAGCCACGAAGCCCGGAGGGTTGATACCCAGGTAACCGGCACCGATGATAGCCAGACCTGCGCCCACCCGTGCGGCCAGCAGTTCCTGTTTATCGGTCATATTGGGTTTGAAGCCTTTCTTCAGCAGGTCGTGCGAAACCGAGGTGGAGATAACCAGCAGCAGACCGGCAGCGGTAGACAGTGCAGCGGCCAAGCCGCCGGCTGCCAGCAGAGCAACTACCCAGTTCGGCAGTTTCGCCAGCTCAGGACTTGCCAGTACGATGATGTCACGGTTGATGTTCATCTCGTTGCGCTCATCGCCGGAGTAGAACATCTTGCCGTCGCCGTTCTTATCTTCCCAGGTCACCAGACCTGTTTTCTCCCAGTTTGTTACCCAGCTTGGTGCTTGCTCAACCGGCACACCTTGCATGTCAGGGCCGTTCACCGTGGTGATCATGTTCACGCGGGCAAAAGCGGCTACTGCCGGAGCGGTGGTGTACAGGAACGCGATGAACAGCAGTGCCCAACCGGCAGAGATACGTGCATCTTTAACGCGTGGTACGGTGAAGAAACGGATGATAACGTGTGGCAGACCGGCTGTACCTACCATCAGCGCCGCGGTGATGAAGAAGACATCGACCATGCTTTTCGAGCCGTCGGTGTAGGAGGTGAAGCCCAGCTCCGCGGTCAGGCCGTCAAGTTTGTCCATCAGGAAGGTTTCGGTACCTGTCAGGGTTGAGCCCATCCCAATTTGTGGAATCGGGCTGCCGGTCATCATCAGAGAAGTAAAGATAGCCGGTACCATGAAGGCGAAGATCAGCACGCAGTACTGAGCAACCTGGGTGTAGGTGATCCCTTTCATCCCGCCCATCACGGCGTAGAAGAACACGATGGCCATCCCGATGATGATACCCATGTTGATATCAACTTCCAGGAAGCGGGCGAATACCACGCCCACCCCACGCATCTGACCGGCCACGTAGGTGAAGGAAATGAAGATGGCACAGAAGACAGCCACCATACGCGCCGTTTTCGAGTAGTAACGATCGCCGATGAAATCCGGCACCGTAAATTTACCGAACTTACGCAGGTAAGGCGCCAGGCACAGTGCCAGCAGCACGTAACCGCCCGTCCAGCCCATCAGGTATACCCCGCCGTCGTAACCGACGAAAGAGATGATCCCTGCCATTGAAATGAAGGAGGCGGCTGACATCCAGTCGGCGGCCGTTGCCATACCGTTAGCCACCGGGTGTACGCCACCGCCGGCCACATAGAACTCACTGGTTGATCCGGCGCGGGCCCAGATGGCGATGCCGATGTAGAGGGCGAAAGTGATGCCCACTAAGATAAACGTCCAGGTTTGGATATCCATAATAAACCTCTTAGTCTTCTTGCACGTTGAACTTACGATCCAGCGCGTTCATCCGCACCACGTAGACAAAAATCAGGGCCACAAACACATAAATCGATCCCTGTTGCGAGAACCAGAAACCCAGTTTGAAGCCACCCAGCTGAATTGCATTCAGGGCGTCAACAAACAGGATCCCTGCGCCATATGAGACCAGGAACCAGATAGCCAGTAGCGAGCCCATGATCCCGAGATTTTCTTTCCAGTAGGCTTGCGCCTGTTCCTTGGATTCGAACGCCATTTTCATCTCCTTACACGTCGTCAAAATCGCGTTAAAAAAATGTTACGACATGACAATAGCAACGAATGACCATTTGAACAGTGCAACTTTAGTCGAGCCAAAATGGCCAAAATCACCGCAGAGGCGGTGATTTTGTGAGCTACACAGGAGAACTGAGGAAGTCGGGAAAAGCGAAAGTTAGCCGAAAGTCTAACGCTAACTGTTGGGTGGAATGAGAAATTATGGCGCCAGATCCAACTGCTGTAGAAGGATGACGGCCTGGGTGCGGTTTTTCACGCCGAGCTTGCGGAAAATCGCGGTCATGTGGGCCTTGATCGTGGCTTCAGAGACATTGAGCTCGTAGGCGATTTGTTTGTTGAGCAGGCCGTCAGAGAGCATGCACAGCACCTTGTACTGTTGCGGAGTCAGAGCGGCAATGCGATCGGTCAGATCGCTGACGTCGTCGCTGTCTTCCCCCAGCCCTTCCGGGAACACCGGTTCGCCGTCGAGTACCTGGTTGAGGGCACCAATCAGCGCACGCATGTCACTGGATTTGGGGATAAAGCCGAAAGCCCCGTGACTGCGGACCTGACGGATAACACTGGGCTCTTCGCTGGCGGAAATCACCACAATCGGCAGGTCCGGGTATTGGTTTCGTAATTGGATCAGGCCGGACATACCGTTGGCGCCGGGCATTTTTAAATCCAGCAGCAACAGGTCAACGTCCGGCTCTTTATCAAGCAGGGTGAGCAGGCTATCGAGGGAATCTGCTTCCAGCAGATTAGCCCCGCTGATCGCCAGATGCACTGATTGAAACAGCGCATTGCGAAACAGCGGATGGTCATCGGCGATAACAATCGTGTACTGAGCGTCCATGGCAGTATTTTCTGGTTGTTTTTCTTAACGCTATCACTGGATCTGCGCCTGATCAATTCGTTAACAGCCAAGATAAGAGCTTGATCAGGTGGCGATATGTCGGCGGTGAAACAAACCCGGTAGAAACGAGGAAAAGCCGGTGCCAGGACGGGGAGCAGGCGATGACAAGGAAGCGGTGACGGTGCCACCACTCCCGAACCACCAGCTATTGAATCAGCTGGTGGTCTTTCAGGTGAGTCAGAAATGGCCTGGCTTCCATGAAACCAGTCAGGCGTGCGCCGTTCAGGGCTTCTCCCTGCGGATTCCAGAAGTCCAGGGTAGGCAAACCCAGGACATTCATTGCCTGCAACAGGGCCATATCGGTTGGCGTGCTTTTAGTGACATCGGCTTGCAGCAGCATGAAACTGTTCAACTGACGCGCAACATCGGGTTCGTGGAAGGTGTACTTTTCAAATTCCTTACAGGCCACGCACCAGTCAGCGTAGAAGTCGAGCATCACCGGCATCCCCTGAGCCTTGGCATCAGCCAGCGCCAGATTCAGTTCATCCAAGTTTGTTACCTGTCGGAAGGTAATGGTCGGCTGGCTGGCGCTGATGTCGGCTGCAGGCTTGTCACCGATCAGTAGCGGGAACCAGGGCTGCACTGCTACCAGTAGGCCGACGATCGCGACGACGGCCAGCAGGCTGCTGCGCCAGGACACGGTGAGTGTCTGCTTGACGTGATACAGCCAGCCAAACGCGGCGAGACCCAGCAGTGACCAGAGATACGGCATCACGGCAGACGGCAGGATGCGCTCCAGCAGAAACAGCGGCACGGCCAGCAGAATGAAGCCGAAGAACGTTTTCACGTGGGTCATCCACTGGCCGGCTCTTGGCAGTAGCTGGTTGCCGAACATGGCGGCCAGAATGAGCGGAATTCCCATGCCGATGGCAAGGGCGTACAGCGCCACGGCACCGGTCAGCAGATCCCCGCTCTGGGCCACGTAAATCAACGCGCCGGAGAGCGGAGCGGTGGTGCAGGGGGAGCACACCAGGCCGGAAATGGCTCCCATCAGGAAGACCCCTCCGCTGTGGCCGCCCTGCTGGCGGTTACTCAGGTTGCTCAACCAGGTCTGTACGCTGGCGGGCAGTTGCAGGGTATAGGCACCGAACATCGACAGGGCCAGCACCACAAACAGCACACTCAGGCCAATCAGGATATACGGGTGCTGCAAGGCAGCCTGAAATTGCATGCCGGCCGACGCCACCACTAACCCGAGCAATGTGTAAGTCAGGGCCATGCCCTGAACATAGGTGAACGCCAGCGCAAAGGTCCGGCGCTGGGTCAGCTGACCGCTGCCCAGCACAATACCGCTCAGAATCGGGTACATCGGCAGGACACAGGGGGTGAAGGCCAGCCCGATCCCCAAGGCCAGAAAGACAAACGGGGTCCACCACTGGTCGGCCAGATCGCTGGCCAGCTGATCCTGCTGGGTGCGTGGCGGCACTGGGGTTTTTTGTGGCGTAGCTATGTTAGTGCTTACTACCGAATTGGTGGCCGCTGTGTTAACGCCGCCTGGCGTGGTGCCCGTTCCGTTCCCTGCCGAGGCCAGCACCGTCGTCAGCGGGATCTGGCGAACTTCCGGTGGGTAGCAGAACCCGGCTTTGGCGCAGCCCTGATAGCGGATGGTCAGGGTTGCGTTGTCATCAGCGCTGAGCAGGGGAACGGCCAGTGTCAGAGGGTCGGCATAGATGTTGACCTCACCGAAAAATTCATCCTGATACGGGGTGCCGGCTGGGATGGTGACGTTGCCCAGTTGCGCCGTGTCACTGCTGACGGACAGCTGGTGCTGGTAGAGGTAATAACCGGGTTTGATTTGCCAGTCGAGATAGACCGTCTCACCCTGCTGGAGGAAGTTAAACGGAAACGCCTCATCCACCGGCACGAACTGGGTCGGGGCCGGTGAGCTGCCGGGCAGGGTAAATGCCTGTGCCGGCAGCCCGGCCAGAAGCAGTAAAAGCGCCGTGATGGCGTGTAGCAGCGGCTGACTCAGCCAGCGCCATAGCGCGGTCGGTTGCATGTGTATCATCAGCGTGGACTCGTCTCTGAGAAAACCTGGCGGGAGAGCGCCAGAAAACAGCATACTCTAACTATATCAGAGCGTATCTTCAGAGACCGCTTTATCCCCGGGACGATTTCAACGTCCGGGGCAAGCGTCACACCCTTGATCCGGCTCGCACGGATCGCTCAGGCCCGCCCGCATAAAATCGATAAACAGCCGAATATGGGCAGGCAGGTAGCCCATGCGCTGATACAGCATATAAATCGGCCGTGGTGGAGAATACCAGTGCTCCATCAGTGTGGTCAGTTGTCCACGGGTCAGCGCATCGGCCACCACATAGTTGGGCAGGCAGGCAATCCCCAGGCCATCAATCACGGCCTGTTTGATGCTGTTCAAATCGGCGATGGCCATTCTGACCGGGGTGTTCACCCATACGATCTGCTTCTGCTCATCATTTTTGCTGGTAAGTGCCCACTCAAACTCTGGCACGCTTGCCAGACGGGCATAGTGAGCGAGGTCATCCGGATGGCGCGGCTGGCCGTGCTGTTGCAGGTAGGTCGGACTGGCCACCAGAATGCGCTGTGACTCCCCCAGCCGTGCCGCCGCAAAACTGGAGTCAGGTTGTTGCCCTACCCGAAACACCACATCGTACTGCTCCGGACTGTAATCATGGTGTTGATTGGAAAGGTGGGTCAGCGCCAATGTGATGTCCGGATACTGCGCCAGAAACTGGTTAAACAGTGGCATCAGCCGGTAAGTCAGCAAGCCGACCGGAGCGGACACCCGCAGTGAGCCCTTGGGGTGGTTCTGTGTATTGTCCCGCAGTTCGCTGGTGGCAGACTCCAGCGCGCTCAGCAGTGGCTGGCAACGCGCGACATAGTCTTCACCCAGCGGGGTCAGGGACACATTTCGGCTGTCCCGAATCACCAACTGGCAATTCAGGGTATCCTCCAGCCGCTGCAGACGGCGGCTTAAGGTGGCCGGGGGAATATCAAGTGCACTGGCGGCTGCTCTGAAACTTCCGTGTTGGGCAATCGCAATCAGAGTGCGTAGGTCATCTAACTTCATACCATTTTTGCATCGCTGCATCACGCTTTTACCTCTATCGCCCGATGTCCCCTCTGACTACACTACTCAGGCAGGCTTTCCTGTCTTGGCCTGCTCTGTAGCAAAAGAGACATGACTCAGCGTTCACATTGGGATTGATGGAGACGCCGAATGAGCAAATACGTCGGGAATCCGTATTTGTTCACTGTCTTCGCCCTGACAAGGGCGGAGACGTTAACCTCTCATTTTACCCTGCTTTGTGGTTCACTGCCTGAACCGACTCCTGATAAATATGTCACCGGATGTATCGGCATCTGACGAATCGATATTTCATCGTTCTTCTTTCTCTTTCACCAGATTCACGAACGCCATTTTCTCACTGCAATTTCTCGCGCAATACCACTCAGCTATCTCGTTATCTAGCTTGATGATATGTGATGCATGAAGCTGGTGTTAACACACAATGCCAGGTTTTTCGGCCGGTCCGGCTATGTGAGATGACCTTGGAGGGAAGCCCGTGAGGTCACTGTGCTTGCCATCGGTGGTCTGTGTTCCATAGGCTGTTTGCATTCCATCGGTTGCTTGTGAGCCAATGGCAATGTTGGTGATCATGTTCTCTGGCGCGCTTTTTTAGCCAGGAGTAAAGCAAGGTTTATAAAGCAAGTTAGTAAGAACTTACTATCGATATTTTTTCATATCTGTCTGAATACAGATAAGAAAAAGGCTGCCCGCAGGCAGCCTTACCGGTTGTCGAACAGGACAGTTTACAGAATCAGTCCGCCAACTACGAAGCCCAGACCCACAGCCGTGGCGATAGTAGTAACGCCCGGAATAAAGAATGGGTGGTTGAATACCAGGTTACCGATACGGGTAGAACCGGTGTCATCCATTTCGACGGCTGCCAGCAGCGTTGGGTAAGTTGGCAGTACGAACAGTGCACTTACCGCAGCGAAAGACGCGATAGCGGTCAGTGGAGCCACACCGATAGCCAGTGCCGCAGGCATCAGCGCCGTCGTGGTTGCCCCTTGTGAGTACAGCAGCATAGAGGCAAAGAACAGAACCATCGCCAGCATCCATGGGTAATCTTGCAGCAGTGAGCCTGCCACTTCTTTGATGCCGTCAACGTGGCCGTTAACGAATGTTGAACCAAGCCATGCTACACCCAGTACACACACACAAGCCGTCATACCAGAGCGGAATGTTGGCGCTGCCGGAATCTTGGCTGCGTCAATGCCGGTGGTGAATACGATAGCGGCGGCGGCGGCCAGCATGAATGTCATGATTGCTTCGTTTCGGCCCAGCGCCGGGTTCTCGATCAGGCCCACAGAGCTTGAAATGGCAGCAGCATAACCCACGACAATCAGGATCGCAGTCAGGAAGATGAACGTCGCTTTCTTCGCGGTTGGCTGGATTTCACGCTTGGTTGTGCCTTGCAGCTTGATCAGACCTTTTTCCAGACGCTCCTGGTACACAGGATCATCTTTCAGCTCGCAGCCCAGGAAGTTAGCAACGAAAGCGCCGACCATACAAGCAATGAAGGTTGTCGGAATACAGATGGCCAGCAGAGTCAGGTAGTCCACGCCCATTGGATCCAGGATGCCGGAGAAGAACACAACGGCCGCTGAAATTGGTGAGGCAGTGATTGCGATTTGTGATGCCACGACCGCGATAGACAGTGGACGAGAAGGGCGAACACCTTGCTCTTTAGCCACTTCTGCAATAACCGGCAGTGTTGAGAATGCCGTGTGGCCAGTACCAGCCATCAGGGTCATCAGGTAAGTAACGATTGGTGCGTAGAATGTAATGCGTTTCGGGTTCTTACGCAGAAAGTTTTCGGCCAGTTCAACCAGCCAGTCCATCCCGCCTGCTACCTGCATTGCGGCGATAGCGGTGATAACAGACATGATGATAAGAATGACGTCGATAGGGATGTAGCTTTGGCTGGTTGGCATACCCAGCAGAAGGGAAAGCACGATCACACCGGCGCCACCCGCCAGACCGATACCAATACCGCCGATTCTGGCGCCTAAGAAAATAAACGCGAGAACGACCAAGAGTTCTACAGCAATCATAGAATTGTCCTGTCTTAAAGTTGAAATTAAAAAGTTAAAGTCGAAAAAGGGGAATCTGTAGCAAAAAAAGGCGGATCCTCATCCTGAAAATCCGCCTGATTGTTATTGAGTTACGGGATTAGTTGTAACGTTTAGCCTTGTATTCAGGATGCATCAGGTTCTGCACAGAGAAGATGTCATCCAGCTGCTCTTCAGTCAGCAGGCCACGTTCCAGTACGACTTCACGCACGCTCTTACCGGTTTCTGCACAAATCTTACCGACGATGTCGCCTTCGTGGTGACCGATGAACGGGTTCAGGTAAGTGACGATACCAATAGAGTTGAAGACGTAGCTTTCGCAGATATCTTTGTTCACCGTGATGCCAGACACACACTTGTCACGCAGGTTGATACAGGCGTTTTTCAGCAGGTCGATAGACTCGAACAGTGCCTGGCCAATCACTGGCTCCATCACGTTCAGCTGTAGCTGGCCCGCTTCTGCGGCAAAAGTGATAGTGGTGTCGTTACCAATTACCTTGAAGCACACTTGGTTAACCACTTCTGGGATTACTGGGTTAACTTTAGCTGGCATGATAGAAGAACCCGCCTGCATTTCTGGCAGGTTGATTTCGTTCAGACCGGTACGAGGGCCGGAAGACAGCAGACGCAGGTCGTTACAGATTTTAGACAGTTTAACGGCAGTACGCTTCAGCGCGCCGTGAACCATAACGTAAGCACCACAGTCAGAGGTGGCTTCGATCAGGTCTTCTGCTGGTACGCAAGGCAGGCCGGTTACTTCAGCCAGACGTTGTACAGCCAGCTCCTGGTAACCCGTAGCGGCATTCAGACCGGTACCGATTGCTGTTGCACCCAGGTTCACTTCCAGCAGTAGCTGAGCGGTGTACTGTAGGTTTTTGATTTCTTCTTTGATCAGGATACCGAAAGCGTGGAATTCCTGACCCACTGTCATTGGTACGGCATCTTGCAGCTGAGTACGGCCCATTTTCAGGACGTTAGCGAACTCTTTGTCTTTCGCGTCGAAAGAGGCTTTCAGGTAATCCAGTGCTTCCAGCAGCTTCATGATGCTGTTGTAAACGGCAATACGGAAACCGGTTGGGTAAGCACAGTTTGTTGACTGAGACTTGTTGACGTGGTCGTTCGGGTTAACGATGTCGTATTCGCCTTTGTCTTTGCCCATCAGCTCAAGAGCGAGGTTCGCAACAACTTCGTTGGTGTTCATGTTAACGGAAGTACCAGCACCGCCCTGGTAAACGTCTGAAGGGAATTGATCCATGCACTTGCCTGTTTCCAGGATCAAATCACACGCTTTGATGATGTACTCACCCACGTCAGAAGGAATCACGCCCAGTTCTTTGTTCGCCATTGCTGCTGCTTTCTTGGTGAAAACCATGCCGCGCACGAATTCTGGAACGTCAGAGATAGTGGTATTAGAGATATTGAAGTTTTCTACGGCACGCAGTGTGTGGATGCCCCAGTAAGCATCCGCCGGCACGTGGCGTTCACCAAGTAGATCTTCTTCGATGCGGGTTGCAACGTTGTTAATCATTGCTTCATTTTTTTCTAGATCAATCATCTGAGACATGACGTAGCCTTAGTGGAATCTGCTAATAAAATATAGTTGTTGAGCCAATTCTTAAGCTTTAGAGTCCATTCTATAGAGATTTTGGCTAGATGATCGTACCTGACACCTATTGTCTGTTGCCGATAATACTCCCCTTTAGGGGTAAAAACATAATCCAGATCACTTTTTTCAGAGGCCTGAAAACCTTTGCACAAGAATGCGAAAGTGGTCACAAATTCTGTTAATGATTCCCCCGCGTTTAGTGAGGGTAAATGACACAATATGACAGAATGTGAACCGTATGTTTTGTTTTCATGGGCCAGAGTATTGTAATCAACTGTTACAATGAAACCCTACTCCGAGCAGTTGAAAAAAACTGCTCAACTCCCATTATTGTCTATATACCTAAGGTAACGTTGTGATGTGTCCGGAATGTGTCATGGCTGCACCTGAATACCGCTAATAAGCAAGGGGAAAGCCGTGTTTCCGATTTTACTGTTTCTGTTTATTGTTGTGCCCATCATCGAGATCGCCCTGTTTATTCAGGTCGGCGGCTTCCTTGGTTTATGGCCGACGGTTGGCCTGGTGCTGGTCACCGCTGTGGTAGGGGCATCACTGGTTCGCAGCCAGGGGATCGCGACCCTGCTGTCGGTTCAAAACCGCCTGCAGCAAGGCGAACTGCCTGCCCAACAGATTGTGGAAGGGGTGATGCTGGCGGTTGCCGGTGTGTTGCTGCTGACGCCGGGCTTCATGACCGATGCGATGGGAATGTTGGCGCTGCTGCCTGGCCCGCGCGCCATGCTGGCCAAACAGCTGATGAAGCGAGTCAAGGTGCATGGCATGGCCGCTGGTTCGGGGTTCAGTGCCGGATTTGGCGGCAGTCAGGATTTTCACCAAGGGCCTTTCTCTCGTCAGGATCACAACCCGTTTAATTCTCAGGGCGGGGATGTTTTTGACGGCGAATACGAACGCAAAGATGCCAAGGATAAGCGCGCAGACAGCGACGATGATGATACCCCCCGTTTGCGTTAACCGTTCGAGTGCCAGTGTGAGGCTGGCCAAATAAAAAAAGACAGCGAAAGCTGTCTTTTTTTATTCATCCTGTTCATCTTTTCAGGCTGGCATCAGTGCCGAGATTCAGGCGCCCACCCGTATGGCCACAGCGGCAGGTGCATCGATGCCGTCAGATTGTCACGGATATTAGCTTGTCACGAATGCCAGCTTGTCACGGCGCAGTTTCAGCGCGTACAGATAGGCAACCAGTCCGCATACTACGTTGGCCAAGGCAATGCCGGCGAACAGCCCTTCGGTTCCCCCGAGCAGGCTGCCCAGCCAGGCCGCAGGCAGTAACAGACCAAACAGGCGCAGTAAATTCCACAGCAGTGCCTTAAAGGACTGGTGCATCGCGTTCAGACCGCTGATCAGCAACATGCACACCGTTTGTAAGCCATAGCTGGCCGGTACCACGATCAGGTAATGCCACAACTGGGAGCGCACTGCCTCGTCCTGGCTGAACAGTGAAGACAGCGGCCAGCTCAGAGGCACCATCATCACATACACCAGCAGCTGAAACAGGATGGCAAAGCGCATGGCGGTAAACAGGGCGGCAAAGGCTCGCTCCGGTTTATCTGCACCGAGATTCTGCGCCATGAAAGGCATCAGGGCAGAGCCCAGCGCCATCATGACGGTGATCAGGATGGACTCGATGCGCATGGCTGCCCCATAGGCGGCGACGGAGGCAGTGCCTTGTGCCGCCAGAATGGTCATCAACACCGTGCCGGACAGCGGCGTCAGGGCATTGGACAGACCCGCCGGCGTGCCAATCTGGAGGATTTGCCGCCAGTCAGGCAGCAAGTGAGCCAGTTGCGGCCTTGCCAGCAGATTGTCACGTTTGACCAGCACAACCAGCGACCAGATCAGTGCAAACGCCCAGCTGATCCCGCTGGCAATGGCGGCACCCTGAACGCCCAGCTCCGGAAAAGGGCCGAGCCCGAATATCAGCAGCGGATCCAGTGCCCCGTTGATCGCGCCGGCCAGCATCATGATTTTGGCCGGGGTTTTGGCATCCCCGGTGGCGCGAATGGCACTGTTGCCAGCCATCGGGATCACCAGCAGCGGAATCGCCAAATACCAGATGGCCATGTAGTCTGAAATGATCGGTAACAATGAGGCTTTGGCGCCGATCAGAGTAAACAGCGGTTCGATGGTGAACAGCCCCAGTCCGGAGGCCGCAATCATCATCAGTACCGCCAGCAGCAGTCCGTGCGTGGTCAGGCGAGCGGCACGCTGGGTATCTCCTTTGCCCAGTAGTCGGCCAATGCTGGTTGAGATCCCGACGCTAATGCCCATGGTGATGCAGTTCAGGGCGAAGGTGATCGGAAAGGTGAAGCTGACGGCGGCCAGTGCCTCGGTGCCGAGCAGGGAAATAAAGAAGGTATCCACCAGATTGAACATCAGGATCGCGACCATTCCAAAGATCATCGGAACCGTGAGGCGACGCAGAACATCAGGGATAGGATCAGACAATAACCCGTGTTTGTCGGGTCGTTTTTCTACAGCCATAACGCTCTCGGACAAAGAATGCCTGCCTACCCTAAAGCAAAGAATGTGATCGGGCAAAAACTCTTCACTATATTTTGAAAAAAATTTGGCCTGGGGGCTTGGGATCTCAAAAAACGTCCCAACATGTTTAGTTAACAGAAAATGTAGGGCCAATGGCGCCTTACCCCATTGTTACTATGGACATTACTTTTATCAGGAGAGACGACCGATGAACATTCGTCCTTTACATGACCGAGTTATCGTTGAGCGCCAGCAAGTGGAATCAAAATCAGCTGGTGGCATCGTTCTAACTGGTTCTGCAGCAGAAAAATCTACCCGCGGTAAAGTGCTTGCCGTTGGTAAAGGCCGCATTCTTGAAAACGGCACCGTGCAGCCACTGGACGTGAAAGTTGGTGATACTGTTATCTTTGCTGAAGGTTACGGTACTAAAACTGAGAAAATCGACGGTAAAGAAGTCCTGATCATGTCTGAAAACGACATCATGGCTATCGTTGAATAATCCGTTCACCTCGAATAAAGAATTAAGAAAGGAAGACTGACATGGCAGCTAAAGACGTAAAATTTGGTAACGATGCCCGCATCAAAATGCTGGAAGGTGTCAACGTTCTGGCAGACGCAGTTAAAGTAACACTGGGCCCTAAAGGCCGTAACGTCGTACTGGACAAGTCGTTCGGTTCGCCAACCATCACTAAAGATGGTGTATCTGTAGCGCGTGAAATTGAACTGGAAGACAAGTTCCAGAACATGGGCGCACAGATGGTGAAAGAAGTTGCTTCTCAGGCGAATGACGCTGCGGGTGACGGTACAACGACTGCAACCGTTCTGGCTCAGGCTATCGTGAACGAAGGTCTGAAAGCCGTTGCTGCGGGCATGAACCCAATGGATCTGAAGCGCGGTATCGACAAAGCCGTTGCGGCTGCAGTGGAAGAGCTGAAAGCGCTGTCTGTACCATGTGCTGACACCAAAGCGATCGCTCAGGTAGGTACTATCTCTGCGAACTCTGACGCAAGCGTGGGTAACATCATTGCTGAAGCAATGGAAAAAGTTGGCCGCGACGGTGTTATCACTGTTGAAGAAGGTCAGGCTCTGCACGATGAGCTGGACGTGGTTGAAGGTATGCAGTTTGACCGCGGTTACCTGTCTCCTTATTTCATCAACAACCAGGAAGCGGGCAGCGTAGAGCTGGAAAACCCATTCATCCTGCTGGTTGACAAGAAAGTGTCTAACATTCGTGAACTGCTGCCAACTCTGGAAGCTGTAGCGAAAGCTTCTCGTCCACTGCTGATCATTGCAGAAGACGTAGAAGGTGAAGCACTGGCTACGCTAGTCGTGAACAACATGCGCGGTATCGTGAAAGTGGCTGCGGTTAAAGCACCTGGTTTCGGCGACCGTCGTAAAGCTATGCTGCAAGACATCGCAGTACTGACTGCAGGTACCGTGATTTCTGAAGAAGTGGGTCTGGAGCTGGAAAAAGTTCAGCTGGAAGACCTGGGTCAGGCGAAGCGTATTTCTATCACCAAAGAAAACACCACCATCATCGATGGTATTGGTGAAGAAGAGATGATTCAGGGCCGTGTTGCTCAGATTCGTCAGCAAATCGAAGACGCAACTTCAGACTACGACAAAGAAAAACTGCAAGAGCGTGTGGCTAAATTGGCTGGCGGCGTTGCGGTTATCAAAGTTGGCGCAGCAACTGAAGTTGAAATGAAAGAGAAGAAAGACCGCGTAGAAGATGCCCTGCACGCAACTCGTGCTGCGGTTGAAGAAGGCGTGGTTGCTGGTGGTGGTGTTGCCCTGATCCGTGCTGCTTCTAAAGTAGCGGGTGTTGAAGGTGACAACGAAGATCAGAACGTAGGTGTTCGCGTTGCACTGCGTGCAATGGAAGCACCTATCCGTCAGATCACGAAGAACGCCGGTGACGAAGAGTCAGTAGTCGCAAACCAGGTTAAAGCAGGTGAAGGTAACTACGGTTACAACGCTGCAACTGGTGAGTACGGCGACATGATCGAAATGGGTATCCTGGACCCAACAAAAGTAACGCGTTCTGCACTGCAATTCGCGGCTTCTGTTGCTGGCCTGATGATCACCACAGAAGCGATGGTGACGGACATGCCTGCGAAAGATGCACCATCAATGCCTGATATGGGCGGCATGGGCATGGGCGGCATGGGCGGGATGATGTGATTTAATTCACTGTCCAGTGTTGCTAAAAACGGAGGCTTAACGCCTCCGTTTTTTTATGTCTGCTGGAGTGTACCGGCCGATTGTAGCTTTCCCTTCATCCCACGGCTTGTCGTCTGTGTCTCCCGCGATTCTCGCGTTCTCTCGCTGGAATGGCTGTCTTTTTGTAGCCTTTTCTTTGCTTGAAAAACTCATTGTGTTCACCGGTATCTGAGCTGTCCCTGTGTGGCCTGAGTTCAGTGTGCCTGTGAATGTATGCCTCATCGCAGCTAGGCAGAAACGCCAATCATTCTGCCATCCAGCTCGTCAGGAAAATTGCTGGAAAACCTGTACGTTAATTTATTCTTTTAAAAACAATATCTTATATCCATGCGTTCGTTGGTTTTTATTTGGTGTGGAATGTGGGTGGCTTTTTGCTGTCATTTCCATAAAAAGCTGTACAAAAGCGTGTTGTGGTTGAACAGTTGCACGTTGAGTGAAGAGAGGACTGCGCTAAATTGGCCGAGTGAGTTTACTCAGGAAAAAGCCGAAAAAGCTGTACGTTATAAAAACACCAATAAAATCATAGTTTTGTTTGGTTTATCCTATCGTTTCTAAAAGGGGGAATGGAATGGTGAGCTTTTTGCTGTTTTTATATAAAAAAGCTGAACATGGGTTTGGAAAGGCATCCTGAACCGGAAGTCAGGTGAGTATCGCCGATGAAGAACTTAGGAGGGGTTTATCAGGAAAAAAGCCAGAAAAGCTGCACGCTTTTAAAGCCATTTAAAAACAATGTCTTATGTGTTTTTTTTGTGGGGCTGATTACAGGGTGCGAATTTGTACAGCTTTTTCGTGTTCATCTCTTTAAAAGTTGAACGTTAGATCGTGCCAGCGATGCCGTAAAAAAGAGGTGAAGTAAAAAGCTGTACGTTGGTTTGGAACAAATTGGCGAGGGGATAAACCTCAGGAATCCTCAGAATTAAGCGAGCAGGCTTTTATAAACGCAAAACCTTTTAGCGTGATACCTTCTAAGCTCGCCTACGTTGGGAGATATAAGCGTTAAGGCTGATCCGACTCCGCCGCCTGGTGCCGTTTCATCTTTTTGCGTTGCTGGCGATCGCTCAGATGGGCATGGACACCATTGCGCAGAAAACGCAGACTGTTTTCCAGTTTATCGACACCCAGCAGGATGGCGACAACCAGTCCGGTCATGATCACTGCGGTCTGCCCATAATCGAGGCCGATGGTAATCCCAAGGGCTGCCAGCATCCAGATTACGGCGGCCGATGTGACCCCATGTACCTGACCATCACGATTCATCATCACCCCGGCGCCCAGAAAACCGATCCCGGTGATGACTTGCGCCAGTACCCGCGAAATATCGGCATTGTTTACCGATAAGGTTTCGCCCAAGGTAATGAAACAGTAAGTCCCGAGCACAATCAGGGTGGAAGTACGAATCCCGACCGGTTTGCCGCGAACTTGTCGCTCAAAACCAATCACTGCCCCGCAGATGGCACATTGCAAAATGGCAGGCCAGGTAAACGGGTCAATATCAGGCCACATGGGCGGTTATCTCCAAAAAAGTAAAAGTAGAAAGCTTATGTCAGAAAAAAACAGCCCGGAGGCTGTTTAGTTTTCCTTGCCAGTATGGTTGTCCATACTGGCAGGTAAATATGTGATCTTGATGACTTGGAGTCAGATCACTGATGCATGTGGTGACGCATGCGACGACCGGCATTTTTTTCGATGTATTCGACAATCATGCCAGCAATGTCTTTACCGGTTGCCGTTTCAATGCCTTCCAGGCCTGGGGATGAGTTGACTTCCATCACCAGCGGACCACGGTTTGACCGTAGTAGATCGACACCAGCAACACTCAGTCCCATCGCCTTGGCTGCTGCCACGGCAGTTCTGCGTTCTTCCGGCGTTATACGGATCAGGGAGGCACTGCCGCCACGGTGAAGGTTAGAGCGGAACTCACCTTCAACAGCCTGACGCTTCATTGAGGCAATAACTTTATCGCCAATAACAAAGCAGCGAATATCTGCGCCACCGGCTTCTCTGATGTACTCCTGAATCATGATGTTGGCTTTCAGACCCATGAAGGCTTCGATAACACTCTCTGCCGCTTTTTGGGTTTCCGCCAGTACCACACCTATGCCTTGGGTACCTTCCAGCAATTTGATCACCAGTGGAGCACCGCCGACCATTTTGATCAGGTCTGGGATGTCATCCGGTTTGCTGGCAAAGCCGGTAATTGGCATACCGACTCCCTTGCGGCTAAGTAGCTGCAGGGAGCGAAGCTTATCCCGTGAACGTGTAATCGCGATGGATTGGTTTACAGAGAATACATCCATCATTTCAAACTGACGTAACACCGAACAACCGAAGAAGGTAATGTCGGCGCCAATGCGCGGAATAATGGCATCAAACCCGGTCAGGTCCTGACCTTCAAAATGAATAGAGGGTTTTACTGAGTTGATATTCATGTAACAACGCAGGGCATTTATGACCACGGCTTCATGGCCACGCGCTTCAATGGCTTCGCACAGACGTCGGGTAGAGTACAGCTTGTCGTTCTGGGAAAGGATGCCAATTTTCATGTCGATTCTCGTTAAATGGTATTGATTATAGACTGTGTACGGGAAGTTTGGCTGTCTTCTCGTCAGCAGGATGGAGCGGGACTATGCGCCTCATCGTGCTAAAAAGCGAGCGATTTGACCATGATCTTTTTTTATCGTGACAAGTCAATGTGTTTATTATCTGACCACCTTTAAGTCTATAGTAACCCACTGGATTGCTGTATGTTTTTAATGGAAAAAACTGGAAAAGCTGCACGAAAAAATAATGATTTAAATTCAATAGCTTATTGCTATTTTCTGGTGTTTTTATTTATGTATTTATTTTGATCATAAAAAAGCTGATTTTTTAATAAAAAGCTGTACGCGATAAGCGTGTCCCTGTCGCGTGTAGCCGGATCTGCCCTGTTGTGGGCTGCTTTTTCTGGCTGTTAAAACAAGGCCTGATGCTGATTGCTGAGCGTCAGGTCGTTATTGGCGGGTTTGTTGTTAAACCAATCGGTTACGGAGGGAGCTTGCCAGCCGCTAAAAGAAAAAGCGGCCGGTAAAGTGCTCACAGACGGCTAAAAAGAGTAGATGCAGAGAATGAAAAGATAAGGACATGAACGAAAGGAAATAAGGGAATAACAACGGAATCGAGCAGAGAAAAAAGCGGAGAGCGCCCGAGTGGGCGGCTCTCCGCTTGTGCTTCTACATTGCTTAAGCGGCAAGGACAGACGGCGGTCTGGACCTTTTTGCCGCTCAGGGATTTACAGGTAAACGCGCGGGTTTGTAATACCCCAGATGGTGTAATGTTCCGGCAGAATGCGGTCGCTATGCTCCTCCGTTTCCTCACCGGTAATAGTGTTCTTGCCCTGAGTACCGAAAACTACCACTTCATCATTGGCTTGCGCCGTAGGAATGTCAGTCACATCGACCATGATGGTGTTCATGGATGCGGCCCCTACCACCTTGGCACGTTGGCCGTTAATCAGCACACTGCCTTTGTTACCCAGAGAACGGGCAAAGCCGTCGGAATAGCCAATCGGCAGGTTTGCCAGCACCGAATCACGCTCCAGCACGGCGGTACTGCCGTAGCCGATGGTACTGCCGGCAGGGAACGGGTGCAGGGACGCAATGCGGGTTTTAAACGACACAATACGTTTGTACGGTGCTGTGGCCGGGTAGTCGCCGTACAGCATGCCGCCCGGGCGCACCATGTCTAAGTGCGCCTCGGGGATATTCAGGGTCGCAAACGAGTTGGCCACATGCAGTGTGATGTCTTCGCGTTTGAGCGGCGAGTTATCAATCAGCCACTGGGCATCACTTTTAAACTGCGTCACTTTCTGCTTAATGGTCTCAATGCCTTCATTTGGGAAATGGGTCATGATGCCCACGACTTTAAGGCCCGCCGACTGAACAATGTACAGGCCGTCTTGCTTGCCTTGCTCGGTACCCAATTCAAGTCCGTTCCGTCCCATTTCTGAAGTATTCAGTGCCAGATGCACAGCAATAGGCTGTTTGTGACGTTGCGAAATGTCGATAATCTGCTCGGCCTGGCTGCGCGTGCCGATGAGCTCTTCAATGTGGTATTGCAGGCCGTTTTCGATCTCGTTGCGGCTGGCTGAACGTACCCGCATCAGCTGGCCCTTGAACCCTTGTTCGCGTACCGTGCGCGCCTCTTCATTGCTGGTGATACCGATGCAGTCAACCTGATTAGCAATGACCGTGGGCATCAAGCCGGCGATACCATTGCCGTAGGCGTCGGCTTTCATGATGGCGCAGATTTTTGATTTGCCGTTCAGGTGCGTTTTCAGCAGCTGGATATTGTGGCTGAAGGCCTGAGTATCAATTTCCAGCCAGGCGTTACTGGCTGCCACGCGTTCTGCCATCACTTGTGTATGACTGTCATTGTTCAGCAGCGGAGCTGCCTGAGCCATGTTCATCCCTAGCAAAGAAAGAGACAGCAGACTGAGTTTTTTTACCATTGTTATTTTCCGTTAGTCGTGTGTTGCGGTATGAATCAGAACGAGAAAAGCTGGACCACGTCGCGCAAACTGCTGGATCGGCGGTGCAACTCCTCAACGCCTTGTTTGGCTTCTTCGGTCGAGCGGCGGTTTTCATCGGCGCTGGTACTGAGATCGGCCACGTTAGACGACAGGTGCTCGGCGGCATAGGCTTGTTCTCGAACGGACTCCGTAATTTCATCCATCCCTTGTGTTATTTGAGTGATTTCATTGCGGAACTCACACAAGGTCGTATTGGCTTGTTCGGCATGCTGGACGCAGGCATCCACCTGAGTCACTGCAAATTGCATGGTTTCGGTGGCGTCAGAAGTGTCATGCTGAATAGCGGTGATCATGGTGCTGATTTCGACGGTTGCCTTGGCTGTGCGTTCAGACAGCTGACGAACCTCATCGGCGACCACCGCAAACCCCCGGCCCTGCTCACCGGCACGGGCGGCTTCAATGGCTGCATTGAGGGCCAGCAGGTTAGTCTGGTCGGCAATTCCTTTAATCACGTCCAGAATGGAGTTGATCTCTCCCGCGCGTCCGTCCAGCTGTTTTAATTTGTCCGCTAACTCATTGGTTTCGCGCTGAACTTGCTGCATCCCTGCGACCGCTTCATTGATCGCATCTACTGTGGTGTGCGTCTGCGTTTCAATGTGCGACATTTGCTGGTTAGCCTGAACCACCACCCCTGAAATACTCTGTGTGCTGGTTGCCAGCTCCTCAATGGCCGTGGCGCTGTTGCCGACGTTTTCGGCCTGAGCCATCGAGCGTTGGGTCACGGCGGCAATCAGGGGATCCAGTTGGGCGGTGATCGCCGCCACGCTTTCCGTTGACTGGCTGACTTCCTGGATGCGATTGCGCAGAGCGGCCATAAAGGTATTGAATCCTTCTGACATCTTGCCGAGCTCATCCTGAGTGGTCACCGGTACGCGATGGTTCAAGTTCCAGTTGCCGTTGGCAATATCCGTCAGTACCTCATACAGGGCATTGACCGGTGCCACAATCGGTGAGGCAATAACGCGTGCGGCCACCAGTGCAGCAAGCAGCACCAGCAATCCTACCACGCCGGTCTGCTTCAGGGCGTCATTCAGTATCTGATTGATTTCACTGAGTGAGATATCCACCCCAATCACGTAGCGCTCACCCTTGTCATTGTGAAACGGCACGAAAATAGAGCGGTACTGACCATACTCGCCCTGGTAGTCTTCAAACTGGATCCGGTTGGTGTTAAATGCCTCTTGCAGTTGCTTCGGCACCACCTTGTATTCCTGCAGATACCAGCTCTGGTACTGACCGCGCTGGAGTTCCTCTTTGGTCTGGTTGATATAGGTGTAGTAAATGCGGTTCCCGCGTTGCACCGTGGCATATGTCCAGTCCAGATCCGCGGCCTGGATGAAGTCCGCCAGACGGCGGGAGATGGTGTCGTAGTCGTCAGCCGCCGTGGTGTTTAGGCGGTCGTGTGTGGTGTCACCAATAATGTGGTAGGTGGCATTGGCTGCGGTCATCAGTTCATCATTCAGCCCCGCGAGCGTGGCCTCCTTGAGAGCGTTATAAGAAAGGAAAGAAAGGAGAAGGATGATGATGAGTGACAGACCTGCAAAGCAGGCCGAGAGTTTATTTTTTAAATTCATAGGATTGTGATTATTCTTGTGGCTTCTTGTTTGTACAAAATGTGATCTTTATTCCATTTTGTACGGTGTCAGTATGTAATTTACGACACGCTGTATGGTTTCTTTAACAAAAAAGCGAGCAAGAGGCGAAAGGGTGGTGCGAACGGTGAAAAAAAGGGCAGTTTGACTGCCCTTTAGAAAAGAATGCGTGGGGGGAAAGATTATTCGAGATGAAGATCGAGCGGGGTTTTACTGCGGCGACCGCCAATCTCGCGAGTGAGTTTCGGTACCAGATAACCGGACACGTTTTCCATCAGCCCCGCCATCAGGCGACGGGCTTCGTTATCGCCCACCATGAAATGTGCCGCGCCCTGTACCCGATCAAGCACATGCAGGTAATAAGGCAGGATACCGGCGCTGAACAGCGCTTCGCTCAGTTGCGTCAGGGCACCGACAGAGTCATTGACCCCCCGCAGCAATACGCCCTGGTTCAGCAGGGTCACGTTGGCCAGTTTCAGTTTGGCCATGGCTGCTGTCAGTTCACCGTTGATTTCATTGGCGTGGTTAATGTGGGTCACCATAATGGCCTGCAGTCGGCTTTGGCTCAGCAACTGACATAACTCGTCAGTGATACGCCCCGGAATGACAACCGGCAAACGGGAGTGAATGCGGAGCCGTTTGACATGAGGGATTGCCGCAATACCACTGATCAGCCATTCCAGTTCCGTGTCTTTGGCCATCAGCGGATCGCCGCCAGACAGGATCACTTCATTGACCTCCGGCTGGCTGGCAATATAGTCGAGGGCAAGTTGCCAGGTGCGTTTGCTGCCGGGATTATCCTGATACGGGAAGTGGCGGCGGAAACAGTAGCGGCAGTTGACCGCACAACCGCCTTTGACAATCATCAGTACCCGGTTTTTGTACTTGTGCAGCAGCCCCGGGATGTCGTTATCCTGCTCTTCCAGTGGGTCGTTGGAATACCCGTCATGGACTTCAAATTCTTCCGCTAAGGGCAGCACCTGGCGCAATAATGGATCATACGGGTTGCCAAGTTCCATTCTATCGACAAAGCTCTTAGGGACACGCAGCGCAAATAATTTCCGGGCTGCTAACCCTTGCTCCCACGGGGCTGGATCAATTTGCAGGGTATTTAGCAGCTGAATCGGATCAGAAATCGCATTCGCAAGATCATTAAGCCAGTTTTGCTCAACAGTTGCGGCGTTTCGGGTTATTATGTGCGGCATTAATTACAACTCGAAGATGTTAAGAGGATAAAAATGGCGTCTTTCAGCACCAATGAATTCCGCGGCGGAATGAAAATTATGCTAGATAATGAACCGTGTGTCATTATCGAAAACGAATTTGTTAAGCCAGGTAAAGGCCAGGCATTTAACCGCGTTAAGATTCGTAAACTGCTTTCTGGCAAGGTTCTTGAGAAGACTTTCAAATCTGGCGAAACCGTTGAAGCTGCTGACGTAATTGATTCTGAACTGGACTACCTGTACAACGACGGTGAGTTCTACCACTTCATGAACAATGAGTCGTTCGAGCAGATCGCGGCAGATGTGAAAGCGGTAGGCGACAACGCGAAATGGCTGGTAGAAAACAACGCTTGTACGCTGACACTGTGGAACGGCAACCCAATCGCGGTAACGCCACCAAACTTTGTTGAGCTGGAAGTGGTTGAAACGGATCCAGGCCTGAAAGGTGATACTCAGGGTACAGGTGGTAAGCCTGCGACACTGTCAACCGGTGCTGTCGTACGTGTTCCTCTGTTCATCCAGATCGGTGAAGTGATCAAAGTTGACACTCGCTCTGGTGAATACGTAAGCCGCGTGAAATAAGGCGGTTGATTCGTCAAAAAAGGTCGCTCAGGCGGCCTTTTTTTATGTCTGCGGCAAGGCGTTTTTTGAAGCGTGTACGGTAAATTCCTGTCAAAGCAAAGAATTGCTAACGCTTAATATGCTATCTATTTACTATTGAGGGCGTTGATGAATTCAGAAGGAATCAGACGTGGACGCGAAACCTCAGTTGCAGGCGGTATTGAAAAACAAAGTCTCTATGCCCGTGGTCGGTGGCATTCTTGGTGCGGCAGCGCTATTTGGCCTGATCAATAACTCCATCCTGATGACCGATGCCGGTTACACCTATGTGCACCAGAATAACGTGACCGGTGAGCTGGCGGTGTTCAATGAGCCCGGCATTCACTTGCGGATGCCTTTTTTGTCCAAAATCACCCAATATGATCAGGTGATTACGGTGTCTTACGGCAATACGACCGGGGAAGACTTCTATCAGCGCCTGCCGGCGATTCAAGTGCGGTTTGCTGACACCTATATCGGCCAGATTCCGGTGACGTTTCGTTTTAAGCTGTCTCAGGATCCACAAGCCATCATCAAAATGCACCGTGAATTTCGTAATAACAATAACCTGATCGATGCGTTGTTGGTGAAGAATGCCCGGAACGTGACGGTCATTACGGCCACCCAATACACGGGGGAGGAGTTTTTCCAGGGCGGGCTTAACCAATTTAAATCTAAGCTGGGTGATCAGCTGCGCGACGGGATCTACATGACCGAGCGGCGTCAGGTGGAAGTCGAACAGATTGACTTGGCACCGGTGGGCATTAATCAGACCAACCCGAATCAGTTGCAGCGTACCCAGCAGCTGGTGTGGAAAACCGTTCCGGTGTTTGACAAACAAGGCAGCCCGAAACGTCAGGACAACCCGCTCAGCCAGTACGGCATTGCGGTCACGCAGGTCACGATTGGGGATCCTAAGCCGGAAGAGCAACTGGATAAGCTGCTGTCGGACAAGAAACGTCTGGTTGCTGATCGTATCCGGGCCATTCAGGAGCAGGAAACCTCAAAAGCGCAGGCAGAAACCGAGCAGCTGCGTAAAGAAATTCAGCGAACCCGTGAAGTACAGGATGCCCAGCGCAACAAAGAGCTGGCTATCATTTCTCAGCAGAAAGAGGTTGAAGTCGCACGCCAGATTGCGGAGCGGGAAATCGTCGAAGTCGAGAAGAAAAAGCGCCTGGCTGAAGTCGAAAAAGAAAAGGAGCTGGCCATTGCCGAAGCCAACCTAGCCATTCAGAAAGCGAACTCCCTGTCGGCGGAGTATGAAGCCAAAGCGATTCTGGCCAAGGGCCGGGCAGAGGCGGAAATCCTGAAAGCGAAATACGATGCGTACGGCGCTAACCGTGAGGTCTATCTGGCCGAGCTGAACCGGGATGTGTCCACGGCGTTGTACAATAACCTCAAGAACTATCAGGTGGAAATGCCGAAGAACTATTTTGGTGGCGGGGAAGGCGGCAAGATGACCTCCAACCTGGATGTGATCACCGGGCTTGGTGCGTTGGGGCTGCTGGAAAAGAGCGACAAACTGGCCGCCAAAGAGAAGTAATCGGACACGGTCATCAAACCCGGCAATAAAAAAAGCACCGCATTGCGGTGCTTTTTAATGGTCAGGATCTGCCTTAAATCATGAAGACAAAAATCACGGCTAGGGCAGAAATCAGGAAAGCCGTGGCGTAACAGCCCACTTTACCTGCTGTACCAGCATGGATTTTCAGGTCATGCATACCGTGATGCAGACGGTGCATCGCATGCCACATTGGCAGCGCCAGTGTCGCGATGGTGAACAGGCCACCGATGATGCTGGTCACGAAACCGGACACGCGCTCGTAGCTCATTGCGTCTGCATCCAGCATACCCATTGGTACCATGATGCCCAGAACCAGTACCGTTACCGGGGTGATCATGGCGAACCAGGTACCACCTGCACCAAACAGTCCCCACCAGATTGGCTCGTCAGAACGTCTTGGATTGAGATTAACCACAATGCACTCCTTAAACTAGTACCAGAACGAACAGGGAGATCGCAGCAACCGCAGCCCACTGGGCCAGGACAACCACTTTCTTATCCAGAGCTTTGCCTTTCACTTTGATCGGCATAACCTGAGGCATCATGCTGAAGAATGTCTGCGCATGGAACAGGCTGCCGGCCAGTGCCAGGATATTCAGCACGATGACAACCGGGTTAGCCATGAAGTCCAGCCAGCCCTGCCAGGCTTCCGGTCCTTTCACCAGACAGCCCAGACCAAAGGTCAGACACAGGGTGAAGAAGATCAGCGGCAGAACCGTGGCTTCACGCACCATGTAGAAGCGGTAGAAAGGGTGATCCTTCCACCAGGTACGCTTCATTTCGCGAACGTAAGGTTTACGATTGGTCATCCTTATGCCTCCTGAGGTTTCATCATGGCAATGACGAAATCTTTTGATGATTCCACTTTGCCTTGGTTAACCGCTGCTGCCGGGTCTACGCTCTTCGGACACACTTCCGAACAGTAGCCCACGAACGTACAGCCCCATGCACCGTTTTCACCGTTGATCAGCTTCATACGCTCTGCAGAGCCATTGTCGCGGCTGTCCAGGTTGTAGCGGTGAGCCAGGGTCAGTGCTGCCGGACCAATGAACTCAGGGTTCAGGCCGAACTGCGGACACGCGGCGTAGCACAGGCCACAGTTGATGCAGCCGGAGAACTGCTTATACTTCGCCATTTGTGCCGGAGTCTGGTTGTTCGGGCCGTCTTCCGGTTTGCGATTGTTCCCGATGATGTATGGCTTGATGGCTTCCAGACGCTCGATGAACGGCGTCATGTCAACGATCAGGTCTTTTTCGATCGCAAAGTTAGACAGTGCTTCGATCTTCAGACCGTTCGGGTAATCACGCAGGAAGGTCTTACAGGCCAGTTTTGGCACCTTGTTGACCATCATCCCGCATGAACCACAGATCGCCATCCGGCAAGACCAGCGGTAAGCCAGATCTTTGTCCAGGTTATCTTTGATGTAACCCAGCGCGTCCAGCACGGACATGGTTTCGTTAAAAGGGACTTCGAACATTTCGAAGTACGGCTCTGCGTCTTTCGCCGGGTCATAACGCAGAATTTCTACTTTCTGAATGCGATTGTCTGACATTATGCCTGCTCCTTACTTATTCTCAGCGGCTTCTTTAGCTGCCGCTTCTTCCGCTGCCGCGCCGTACAAACGGGCTTTTGGCTGCGACTTGGTGATAGTGACATCGCTGTAATCAATACGCGGTGCTTGATCACCGTTATAGAATGCCAGAGTGTGTTTCAGGTAGTTCACGTCATCACGCTCGGTACAGCCATCGTCAAGACGCTGGTGCGCACCGCGCGATTCACGACGATTGATGGCGGAATGTGCCATGGCTTCTGCCACTTCCAGGCCGTAGCCCACTTCAATCGCATACAGCAGGTCAGTGTTGAACACTTTGCCTTTGTCTTTGATACTGATTTTCTTGTAGCGCTCACGCAGTTCAGCCAACTTGTCGATAGTGGCTTGCATCAGATCTTCCTGACGGTAGATACCACAACCGGCTTCCATGGATTGACCCATTTCAGTACGGATGTCAGCCCAGTTTTCGTCGCCTTCCTGAGCCATCAGAGCATCGATGCGTGCCTGAACCGCGTCCATCTGTGCTTTTACTGCCGCATCGTTCCAGCCTTTGAAAGACTGTGCACGCTCAGCCGCACCTTCACCGGCAACGCGGCCGAAGACAACCAGCTCAGCCAGGGAGTTAGAGCCCAGACGGTTCGCACCGTGCAGACCTACCGATGAACATTCACCAACGGCAAACAGACCTTTTATGCGGGTTTCGTTGTGGCTGTTGGTTTCGATACCACCCATGGTGTAGTGCACGGTCGGACGAATTGGAATCGGCTCTTTAGCCGGATCCACGTTGACGTACGCTTTCGCCAGTTCACAGATGAACGGCAGACGCTCATGCAGGTATTCTTCACCCAGGTGACGCAGGTCAAGGTGAACCACATCGCCCAGTGGGTGCTTGATGGTGTTACCTTTTTGCTGCTCGTGCCAGAACGCTTGTGACACTTTGTCACGAGGGCCCAGCTCCATGTATTTGTTCTTTGGCTGGCCGATTGGCGTTTCAGGACCCATGCCATAGTCTTGCAGGTAACGGTAACCGTTCTTGTTAACGATGATACCGCCTTCACCACGACAACCTTCGGTCATCAGGATACCGGTGCCAGGCAGACCCGTTGGGTGGTACTGAACGAATTCCATGTCACGCAGTGGCACGCCGTGGCGGAATGCCATTGCCATACCGTCGCCAGTTACGATGCCGCCGTTGGTGTTGCAGTGGTAAACACGGCCCGCACCGCCAGTGGCCAGGATCACAGATTTCGCTTTAATGCAGATCAGCTCACCTTCGGACATGTGGATAGCCACCAGGCCCTGTACTTCACCGTCATCGACGATCAGATCAACCACAAAGTATTCGTCAAAGCGTTTGATTTGCTTGTACTTGATAGAGGTCTGGAACAGGGTGTGCAGCATGTGGAAACCGGTTTTATCGGCCGCGAACCACGTACGCTCAACCTTCATACCACCGAAACGACGAACGTTTACTTCACCGTTTTCTTTACGGCTCCACGGACAGCCCCATTGTTCCAACTGGGTCATCTCGCGAGTGGCGTTTTCTACGAAATATTCAACAACGTCCTGTTCACATAGCCAGTCACCACCACCAACGGTGTCGTTGAAGTGGTTGTCTAAGCTATCCTCATCCTTGATGACAGCAGCGGAGCCACCCTCTGCGGCTACGGTGTGCGAGCGCATTGGGTAAACCTTAGAAATCAGTGCAATTTCCAAGTCTGGGTTTGCTTCTGCCGCAGCGATGGCAGCACGTAGGCCTGCACCACCTGCGCCGACAACAGCGATATCTGTGGTAATAGTCTTCACAGCTATCCTCCGAAGGTAAGACGAAAATTATAAAAGTGCGCCGGGCGCACTTAACCTTGAAATCCTAAGTTCATTCTATGAAACAAAATCAGTAGAAAATTTGATTTAGACGCATCTTTTCCAAGGAAATACCCCCTAAGAGTAAGGTGATTACAGAAACTGTGATTATTGTCACAAGCTGTAATGTTTTGTCATTGTTAGCAACTGAAAACGAGTTGTTTTAGATGTTTCTGGCTCGTTGTTGATGTGTTTCGACTTTATGGCGTAAATCCTTGTTGTCCAATAAGATAGCCGATGAACAAGGCATTCCGCCCAGAAAGAATGTTAGTTTAATATCGCTGACGTGACCGGATTGTTAACTCAATGTGTGTTTGGTGTGGTTTTGTCGCTGTGGTTTCGTGTCTTATTTTGTTCATAATTATTCATAAGTTGCGGGTGCACAGAGCGGCTGTTTCAGATCCGCAGATTTGCTACCATAACGGCCTTTATTTCAGCAGTTAGAAAGATCGAAACCGGCTATGACTACCCATTGGCAACCTACTGCATCCCTTCCTCAACTGAAGCAGCGAGCCGCGATTCTGGCTCAGATCCGCGCCTTTTTTGCCGCCCGTGATGTGTTGGAAGTGGACACCCCGGCGATGAGCCAGGCGACCGTGACAGACATTCACCTGCATACTTTCCAGACCCAGTTTGTTGGGCCGGGCTTTGCCAACGGGCAACAACTGTATCTGATGACCAGCCCGGAATTTCATATGAAGCGCTTGCTGGCGGCAGGTAGCGGGCCGATTTACCAAATCTGTAAATCCTTCCGCAATGAAGAATCCGGGCGCTATCACAATCCGGAATTCACCATGCTGGAATGGTATCGTCCGGGCTTTGACCATCACACTCTGATGGACGAAATGGATGACCTGTTGCAGATGGTGCTGCAGTGCGGGGCCGCAGAGCGCATGACCTATCAGCAGGCGTTTCTGACGGTACTGGGCGTGTGCCCGCTGACGGCGGAGATGGATGCACTCAAAGCGGTCGCGGCGACGCTGGGACTGGCTGATATTGCAGAGCCGGAAGACGATCGGGATACCCTGCTTCAGTTACTGTTTAGCGTGGGAGTGGAAGCGAAAATTGGCCAGCAGGCCCCGGCGTTTGTTTATGATTTCCCTGCTTCTCAGGCGGCGTTGGCGCAAATCAGCCCGGCGGATGAGCGGGTAGCAGAACGTTTTGAGGTGTATTTCAAAGGCATTGAGCTGGCGAATGGTTTCCATGAACTGGCCGACGGCGATGAGCAGCTGGCACGGTTTGAAGCCGACAACCGCAAGCGACTGGAGATGGGGCTGGCACCACAGCCGATTGACCTGCATCTGGTCAACGCCCTTCGGGCGGGCTTTCCTGACTGTGCTGGCGTGGCGTTAGGCATTGATCGTCTCATCATGCTGGCTCTGGGGCAGGATCATATTGATCGTGTAACAGCGTTTCCGATCGAGATTGCCTGATAAGGATCGTATCGACCAACACAACGAATGAGAGAGTCTGAAAGAGGCAAAGGCAGACTAAGGTAGGCCAAGCTTAAACTTAGACTCGACAGACAGTCACCCGTGGATGACTGTCTGTCAGTCTGAGCTCCTCTGACGGAGCGCTGCCCCGGCCATAGGGCATGAGGAACAGCCTGTGGACGGTGTGGTCAGGCGTCAGTTAGGATTTCAAGGCGTCTTACCGCCCGCAGACCTGACTCGCACGTGGCAAGTATAACTCGTTATCACGTAGATGCAAATGATTCTCAATTACTAGTGTGGGATGCATCCCTTCTATTGATAGTTTTAAGCTCTGATACCTAATCTCAAACGTCTACGTAAGCTTGTCATCATTGCCTGAGCTGTGTGGCGCTCAGTGGCTCAGAATCAATGCGGTGCCCAGCACTGCCAGACAGGCGCCGCACCAGGCCTGCCAGGGCGGCATGATTCGGGTATACAGCCACAGCAGAGGCAGAATCATGATAGGGGTCGTGGAAGAGAGCAGCGCCACCATGCCGACATCGCCGTAGCGCAGGGCATAGAGGATAAATGTCATCCCGACCGCCATAGCCAGAAAGCCATTCAGAGCAACCTGCAGAAAAATGGACAGGGTGATTGGTTGGTGCGGACGGGCGAGGCGCAGCCCGGTAATCCGCAGCAGACTGTGCGCAGCAAAGGCACTGGCCATGCGCATGGCTGACGCTGCAACCGGGTCAATATCGGTCTGCATCACCGGTTTGGCGATCACCGCACCTAACGACTGGCACAGTGCTGCAGTCAGACCCAGAGCAATTGCGACCCACAGGGTACCGTGACTGCCTTCCCAATGGTGGTGGCTGGCATCTTTCTGACGGCTCTGGCCGAAAAAGATGGCCAGAGCCACGCCGCTGAACACCAGAATGCCACCCACCAGTTTCCAACCCAGTAGCTGTTCATCAAACAGCCAGATCCCGAGCAACGCTGAAAAAACCGCATGGCAGGAAAATAGCAGTCCGGCGCGACGCGGGCCAATACGGTTGAAACAGGCAAACAAGGCGGTATCGCCGATGAAGATCCCAACCAGACCGGATAACAGCATGACGCTGGCCGCCTCCCAGTGCAGGGTGGCCCAGCCGCCGTTCAGTAAGGCTATGACGGACAGCATGACCGTGACGCAGGCCATCCGCCAGCGGCTGTAGGCAAAGGCGCCGAGATGGCGGGACGGTGTGACAGAAATCAGGCTGCTGACAGCCCACAGCATTGCGGCGCCGAGCGCCAGCCATTCGTAACCCATGATATTCCTTATCGTACAGTGAGTTGCCTGCGCATCGGGCGAAGCACAGCGGTGCAGGGCGCTTATCTTGCGGCAAGGGTGCCAAGCGGTGCAATGTTTTTCTGGCTGGCTGGCTGGCTGGCTGGCTGGCAGGCAGGCAGTCAGAGCTTGGGGCAGCGCGGGTCGGCTGCCCCGGATGTGTCAGGGTCGGTGGGCGTTCAGGGACGGCAGACGGAATCTGCGGCGGTCGTTATTGCAGGATCACCCGGGCATTGAGCGGCTGCACCGGTCGGGCGTTATCCCCCATGATTTCGTGCAGGGCTGTGGTCTGTGCCGGGCTGCTGGCCTGAGGCTCTTTCAACACATACCAGCGTACTCCTTCGGTACAAGGTGGGGTCGTTAACGAGCCGCTGAAACGGTAATAGTCGCGTTCACGCGGCAACAGGTCAGCCGGGTTGATGGTTGCGCCCGGTGTGCGGGTTTCCCCGGTTTCCGGCAGGCTGTTCAGCAGGTTGCCAAGGGTTGCGTTACCCCGCGGGCCGGTTTCAAACATGGCGGCAATGACAGCCAGTTGCCCTTGTGAGCTGGCATGGACAAAGTGGACCTCCAGCGGAAATTGCTTGCCCTTGATGGTGTTTTCCGACGGCGTGTGGAAATGGAACTGTTTGAGGGTGAAGGTTTCGCCCTCAATGTCCAGGGTGTTTTGCCCGCTGACATTGGCCTGAATGGTGTGGCCGTTGTTGATAAGTTCACTCACCTGGCCTTGGTAATCAATATGTAATGGTGCCAGTTTGGCGGACAGGGTTTCGGTTATGTTTACCGGGCTCTGGTTTAGCCCCTCGCCACAGGTTTCAAACTGCTCCCCCCAGTGTTCGACGCCATGGGCGCCCTCATAATGCCAGTCGGCGGCGCTGGTTTGGGTGGCCCAGCTGGCGGCCAGCAAGAATAATGCTGCTTTGGTCATGGTTGTGTTCACGATGTTGCCCTCTCTGATTGTTATATGACCGGGCTGTCTGGCTCGGCCGGCGCATTTTACGGCGGTGCCGGGTGGGGGAAATGAGGAAATCGCCGTTTTGGCAGCTATGTTGGAATCTAGCAAAAAATGACGGCAGATAATGAAAAGTTAGGTCTTAGTTTTGCGAGGCAGTTGGCACCGTGCCGTCGTGTCGGCAGCTGTACTGCGGGCGTTTCGCTTGCCTGGTATCAAGCCTAGACGGCTGAGAGGCGAAGCGGTTGTAAGGAAAACAAAAAGGCCGCGCAATAAAGGCGGCCGGAGAAGGAACAACCAGACGTTATTGCCTGAGTGTTTAAGAGGCGATGTTCATGACGACACCCGTTTCGTCACGGCAATCAGACCTGAAAGCGAGAGACATCCTCACGCATTTCGTTTGCTGCACGGTGCATCGCCCGGGCGCTTTCGGTCACAGCCCCGGTTTGGACCGCCAAATGATCCGAGACATCTTTGATGGCCTGAGTATTGCGGCTGATGTCTTCACTCACGGCGCGCTGCTCTTCGGCGGCACTGGCAATCTGGGTCGCCATGTCCGATATTTCCGTAATCGCTTGAGTGATCTGGTTGAGGCTTTCGCTGGCGGCTTCAGCGTAACCGACGCTCTGACCGGCCAATTCGGTACTGGTCTCCATACTCTCAACCGCCTGACGGGTGTTCTGCTGCAGGGTGTCAATCATGCTGCGGATTTCCTCGGTTGAGTCGTGGGTGCGCTGGCTCAGGACGCGAACCTCATCAGCGACCACCGCAAATCCCCGGCCTTGTTCCCCGGCTCGGGCGGCTTCAATGGCAGCGTTCAACGCCAGCAGGTTCGTCTGCTCGGCAATGCCCTGAATGGTTGATAGAATCTGATTGATATTCTGGGCATTTTGTTCCAGTTCGTGAATCACATGAGCGGCATCCTGCACCTGATTGGCCAGCTGCGTAATGGCATGACGGTTCTGGCCAATTACGCCCTGACCTTCTTCGCAGGCGGTGGTGGAAGCCTGCGCCGCCGAGGCGGTCAACTCGGCATGACTGGCGACCTCGGCAGAAGTGGCCGACATTTCGTGAATGGCGGTCGCGATCTGGTTGACGTCATTTTGCTGCTCGGCCACTTTGTGGCTGGCCATTTCTGTCTGATTGGCGGAGTGACCGGCCTGCTCTCCGAGGGTGTGCGACTGCGCGACAATGGTTTTAATCATCGACTGCAATTGACCGAGGAAGCGGTTAACGTGCTCGGCCAGTTCCCCAATTTCATCCTGCCGCTCGATATCAATACGTTGGGTCAGGTCTCCGCTGCCTTGTGCCAGTTGCGCCATCGACTCGCTCAGGCGGGTCAGCGGACGCAGCAGGCTGTTGAAGATCAGGGTCGCGATTGCGGCGATCACCACATACAGTGCTACCGAGGCCAGCAGAACAAACGTGATCTGGCGGCCAATCGAGGCATAGGCCAGATCTTTGTCTTCCACCAGTACCAGGGTCCAGTCCGTCCCGGCGATGGGGGTGGCATACAGCAGTTTGTCACGGTTGTCAGTGTCAAAACGGAAAGCGTGGATAGTTTGCTCGCGCTCAATTTGTTTCAGCAGTGCGGGCGTTAAATCGGCATCCAGACGGGTCAGGGCTTGCTGGCTGAGCGATTCATCACGGTAGGCCACTATCTGGTTGTTGCCATCCAGCAGGAAGGCAAAGCCGTCGTGATCCAGCTTCAGGCTCAGTACCTGTTGGATGATGTCAGTGATGGTCAGATCGGCCGCCAGTACGCCCTGATGTTTGCCCCGGAAGGCTTTGGCCAGGCTGACCACCATGCTGCCGTCAAAGTCCTGATAAGGTGCGGTCACGATCAGGCCGCTTTGCCCCATGGCATCTTTGTACCAAGGACGGCTACGGGGATCGTAATCTGCCGGCCAGTCTTCGGTTTTATCGCCATAGGCAATATGGCCGTCGCTGAAACCGGCATAGACCGACAGGAACTGGCCGGCACGTTTGGTCAGCAGTAACTCACGGTCGATATTGTCCTGATTGGCGATCAGGGTTTCATTGGCCAGCAGCATGTCACTGCGGATTGCCAGCCAGTCAGTAATGTAACGGCTGGTGGCCTGGCCCATGTCTTTCATCTGGTTACTGACGGCATAGGTGGTTTCTGCTTTCAGCTGGGAAATGGATATCCACGCCTGAACGGCGCTCACGGTGGCAATGATCACTGCAATGGCGATCTGTATTTTGAGTTTTAGTGTCAGTTTCATCATATCTCTCTCGAATGCGCATGTTTTTAGTGTTATTGCGAGGAGGTGGTTGTGTGGCTGTGTGATTGTCGCTGGGTTCGGATAAAAGCGCGTCAGAACGTCGGCAATATGAACATTTATCGGCGGTTTGGGGCTTATCATTAGCCAGAAATGTTAGTTTTTGCGTGACCCTCATTGCAAAACTCGGTTTTTCAGGGCGTTGAACGCAAAAAGGATGCGGTGTGAGGCCGCATCCTTGTCATAAACGTTGTGTCTCAGCGTTACGCGACAGCGTCTTCCCGCAAAGACGCTGACGGTCAGGTGATGATCATGGCACCTGCATAGACGACGGCGAGGCCAACCAGCCCGATGATGAGGCCGGTCTTGGCCATGTCTTTGCTCTCAATCAGTCCGGTTGAGTACGCCAGGGAGTTCGGTGGCGTAGACACCGGCAGGATCATCCCCAGAGAGGCCGAGAAAGCGACCACGACCAGCACCCCTTGCAACCCGCCCAGTGACGCTAGGCTGTCCATGGAGGTCGCCACGGCTGCGGCAATGGGCATCAACAGGTTAGCGGTGGCGGTGTTGGACATGAAGTTGGCCATCAGCCAGCAGATCATCGACAAAGTCAGGACAACGGCAATCGGCGACAGCACATCATAGTCCACGGCATGGGCCAGTGCCTCAGCCAGACCGGTTTTCTCCAGTCCGAGGCCAATCGCAATCCCCCCGGCAACCAGCCATAGCACATCCCAGTTGATCAGCTTGAGTTCTTCTTTCCCCATGATACCGGTCAGCGTGAACACCGCCAGTGGAATAATCGATACCACATAGGTGTTCATGCCGTGTAAGGCGGTGGTCATCCACAGCACTATCGTCAGGGCAAAAGTGATATACACCACGATTGCCTGCCAGCTGGTCTGGAACTGACCGTCCAGCTGGAGCGTCATATGGCGCTGAGAGGACGGAAACAGTTTTTGCAGCAACCACCAGGCAAAAGTCAGCTGCAGAATCACAAACGGCAGGCCGATGGTCATCCAGCCCAGAAAGCTGATGCTGTTTTCTCCGGTCAGGTACTGCAGGGCAATGGCGTTGGGCGGGGTCCCGATCGGCGTGGCGATGCCGCCGGTGTTCGCCGCGACAGGAATACACAGCACCAGCGCTTTGATGCCGATATCTCCTTTGGGAACCGAGGCCACAATGGGGGCCAGCAGTGCCAGCATCATCACCGTGGTTGCGGTGTTAGACATAAACATCGAGAACACTGCGGTGATCAGCATCAGGCCCAGCATGATGAACTTGGGCTGGGTCCCAAACGGTTTGAGCAGGACTCGGGCCAGATTGTTATCCAGTTCATATTTGGAGGCGGCAATCGCGAGGGCAAAGCCGCCCATAAACAGAATGATGATCGGTGAAGAAAAGGCGCCAAAAATGTCGGTATATTGCAGCATTACCCCCATGTCGTGCCCTTCCGGGGGAATGCGGAATAGGTGCAGCCCTTTATCGGAAATCATGATCAGTTCCAGGGCGATAATCAGAATGGAAGTGGCAAATACCGGCACCGGTTCGAGTACCCACAACAGGGCCGCGAGGGCAAAAATGGCCAGCAGACGATGCTGGGTCAGGGTGAGATCGTCAATCGGAATCGCATCAATCGGCAGCATCAGGATACCGAGCGGGATCCCGAAAGCAACCAGCAGTTTGAAGATATGGGCAAGCGAAAATGTTGGCATAGTCTGTTGGTTTGCATATGAATTAATAGCCGCCAGCATACTATTGAGGGGCGGGGAATTCCCTCGGCGTGGTCGATTTTTTGCACAAAAAAAAGGGGCCAGAGGCCCCTTAAATGTAAAAGTGTTAACTGATTATGCTTGTGCGATGTCAGCGACTGTCGCATCAGCATTCAGGCGGCGGGCATACGCGCTGCCCATCAACGTCGGGGTGGTCGGTTCCAGACCTTCCACAAACTCGACGGCGGCTTTCGGGAACAGGTTAATCACGGTTGATCCCAGCTTGAAGCGACCCATTTCTTCCCCTTTTTTCAGGGTGATGGCTTGCTCACCGTCTGCCGGGTAGTCCCAGCGATGTACGCGTGGACTGCGAGGTGGCGTGATTGTGCCTGCCCAGACGGTTTCGATGCTGCCGACAATGGTGGCACCCACTAGTACCTGTGCCATCGGGCCGAAATCGGTATCAAAGATACAGACGACGCGCTCGTTACGGGCAAACAGGTTCGGTACGTTCTGTGCCGTCAGCGGGTTTACGGAAAACAGCTCACCCGGAACGTAAATCATTTGGCGCAGCGTTGCGTCACATGGCATGTGGACGCGGTGGTAATCTTTCGGCGACAGGTACAGGGTGGCAAACAGGCCGTCATCGAACTGTGCAGCCAGCTCAGCATCGCCACCCAGTAGCTCAACGGCTTCATAGGTGTGCCCTTTGGCCTGGATTAACTGTCCCGCCGTTACCGGGCCTAATTGGCTGACGCAGGCATCTGCCGGGTGACAAAGCGTTTGGGCGTCTTCGTCGATCGGGCGTGCGCCTTCTTTCAGCTCACGCACAAAAAAGTCGTTGAAGGTCGCATAAGCAGCCGGATCCGGGTTCCGTGCTTCGTTCATATCAATGCCGTAGCGGCGGATGAACCAGCGGATTACCGCCGTTGTCAGTTTACCGGCTTTCAGGGAAGCCAGTTTGCCGGCAAGCTGGGTCAGGGTCTGTTTAGGCGCGCAGTACTGCAGGCCGATTTTAAGATTGTCGTGCACGGTATCTTTCCAGAAACTTTCAGTCGATCAACAAGATGATTACTTATTCATAACGCTAGCCGGGCATGATACCTGACTTAGCGAACAAAGTCAGTCTCATCCGGCCAGGAAGACTTCCCCCAATTATTGGGGGAAGTGGGGATCAGTCGGGTTTGTTGCGGGAGAATTGCCGGTTGGCAACGTTCTCTGACATGCTTTCAATGATGCGGTGGTAGCTGTCATAGCGCTCCTGGCTGATTTTACCCTCTTCAACCGCTTCGCGGATCAGACAGCCCGGATCGTCGCCGTGTTTGCAGTCGCGGAATTTACAACCGCCCAGAAAATCACGGAACTCCACAAATGCATTGGTCACCTGCTCCGGCTCAAGGTGCCACAGACCAAATTCCCGGACTCCCGGTGAGTCAATCAAATCACCGCCGTGCGGGAAGTGATACAGACGGGCTGCGGTAGTCGTGTGCTGGCCCAATCCCGAGTTCTCAGAAATGTCACCGACCTCGGCGTCAACTTCCGGCATCAGCGAGTTCACCAGGCTGGATTTCCCCACGCCAGATTGACCGGCAAAAATGCTGATGTGATCTTTCAGATCGTCATTCAGGCTGTCCAGCCCTTCACCGGTGGTGGAACTGACCATACGCACCTGATAACCGATATTCTGGTACAGGGCCAGCATCTGCTCAACGGTGTGACGCGCTTCCGGATCCAATAGATCGACTTTGTTTAACACGATCAGGGGTTCGATCCCTACCGTTTCCGCTGCGATCAGGTAGCGGTCGATGATATTCAGTGACAACTCCGGAACAACGGCGGATACAATCAGGATCTGATTGACGTTTGCCGCCACGGCTTTAACGCCATCGTAGTAGTCAGGGCGAGTCAGCATGGAGCTGCGTTCGTGTACGGCTTCTACCACTCCGGCAATACCTTGCAGGGTTTCCACCCCTGGGCGCCAAACCACGCGATCACCGGACACCAGGCTCTGGATACTGCGTCGCAGGTTGCAGCGGTGAATCACACCGGTTTCCGGATCTTCAATGTCGGCATGCTGGCCGAAACGGGTGATCACCAAGCCTTCACGGGCTGACTCCAGCAGGGATTCATCCCACTGGATATCATCTTTTTCGCGCGTTAGGCGTTTGTTTTGGTTAGAGCGCACACGACGGCTCTGTCCTTTGGTCAGCTTTTTCTTTTTTGCCACAAGAATTTCGTTCAGTTAGTTGGCTTACGATAAAATAAAGGCGTTTGCCGTCAGGGAATGTAGTCTGTTCCCCTCAATCGGCTTGCATTTGGTATTATCATACATGGTTTACTCATAGAATAGGCAATATCCGATGACGATCAGCGATCAGAACCTTATTTGGATCGATTTAGAAATGACCGGGCTGGATCCTGAAGCCCATAAAATTATTGAGATTGCGACGATCGTGACGGATGCGCAGCTGAATGTGCTGGCTGAAGGACCAGTACTGGCGGTTCATCAGCCAGAGTCGGAATTAGCAAAAATGGATGAGTGGTGCACTTCCACCCATACTAAAAGTGGGTTGGTAGCGCGAGTGCGCGAGAGCAAGGTTGATGAAACAGAAGCTGTGCGTCAGACCATTGCCTTTCTGGAGCAGTGGGTACCTAAAGGTGCGTCACCAATTTGTGGTAACAGCATCGGGCAGGATCGCCGCTTTTTGTACAAACATATGCCAGAGCTGGAGCAATACTTTCACTACCGTTACCTGGATGTCAGTACACTGAAAGAACTTACCCGCCGTTGGCAGCCTGATCTGCTGACCGGATTCCACAAAAAAGGCAGTCACCTGGCTCTGGACGATATTCGTGATTCAATCAATGAGTTGCGTTACTATCGTGAACATATTTTCAAAATTTGATGATGATTTAGACGGTCGCATTGAAATTTCCATATTTTTTTTAGGAAGTCTTGCATCCGTCTAATTTCTTCGTATAATGCGCAGCCTCGAAAGGCAAATATTCAATTGTTTTGCTTTTCAAAAAATCGGACGCGGGGTGGAGCAGCATGGTAGCTCGTCGGGCTCATAACCCGAAGGTCGTCGGTTCAAATCCGGCCCCCGCAACCAAATGCGACACTAGCTCAGTTGGTAGAGCGCAACCTTGCCAAGGTTGAGGTCACGAGTTCGAACCTCGTGTGTCGCTCCAAATTTAAAGTTGTCATCGTACTTAACGGTGAAAATCGGACGCGGGGTGGAGCAGCTTGGTAGCTCGTCGGGCTCATAACCCGAAGGTCGTCGGTTCAAATCCGGCCCCCGCAACCAAATGCGACACTAGCTCAGTTGGTAGAGCGCAACCTTGCCAAGGTTGAGGTCACGAGTTCGAACCTCGTGTGTCGCTCCAAATTTAAAGTTGTCATCGTACTTAACGGTGAAAATCGGACGCGGGGTGGAGCAGCTTGGTAGCTCGTCGGGCTCATAACCCGAAGGTCGTCGGTTCAAATCCGGCCCCCGCAACCAAATGCGACACTAGCTCAGTTGGTAGAGCGCAACCTTGCCAAGGTTGAGGTCACGAGTTCGAACCTCGTGTGTCGCTCCAAATTTAAAGTTGTCATCGTACTTAACGGTGAAAATCGGACGCGGGGTGGAGCAGCTTGGTAGCTCGTCGGGCTCATAACCCGAAGGTCGTCGGTTCAAATCCGGCCCCCGCAACCAAATGCGACACTAGCTCAGTTGGTAGAGCGCAACCTTGCCAAGGTTGAGGTCACGAGTTCGAACCTCGTGTGTCGCTCCAAATTTAAAGTTGTCATCGTACTTAACGGTGAAAATCGGACGCGGGGTGGAGCAGCTTGGTAGCTCGTCGGGCTCATAACCCGAAGGTCGTCGGTTCAAATCCGGCCCCCGCAACCAAATGCGACACTAGCTCAGTTGGTAGAGCGCAACCTTGCCAAGGTTGAGGTCACGAGTTCGAACCTCGTGTGTCGCTCCAAATTTAAAGTTGTCATCGTACTTAACGGTGAAAATCGGACGCGGGGTGGAGCAGCTTGGTAGCTCGTCGGGCTCATAACCCGAAGGTCGTCGGTTCAAATCCGGCCCCCGCAACCAATGCGACACTAGCTCAGTTGGTAGAGCGCAACCTTGCCAAGGTTGAGGTCACGAGTTCGAACCTCGTGTGTCGCTCCAAATACAGCTTTCATCGTGCTTAACGGTGACGATGCGACACTAGCTCAGTTGGTAGAGCGCAACCTTGCCAAGGTTGAGGTCACGAGTTCGAACCTCGTGTGTCGCTCCAAATACAGCTTTCATCGTGCTTAACGGTGACGATGCGACACTAGCTCAGTTGGTAGAGCGCAACCTTGCCAAGGTTGAGGTCACGAGTTCGAACCTCGTGTGTCGCTCCAAATTACAGCTTTCATCGTGCTTAACGGTGACGATGCGACACTAGCTCAGTTGGTAGAGCGCAACCTTGCCAAGGTTGAGGTCACGAGTTCGAACCTCGTGTGTCGCTCCAAATTACAGCTTTCATCGTGCTTAACGGTGACGATGCGACACTAGCTCAGTTGGTAGAGCGCAACCTTGCCAAGGTTGAGGTCACGAGTTCGAACCTCGTGTGTCGCTCCAAATTACAGCTTTCATCGTGCTTAACGGTGACGATGCGACACTAGCTCAGTTGGTAGAGCGCAACCTTGCCAAGGTTGAGGTCACGAGTTCGAACCTCGTGTGTCGCTCCAAATTACAGCTTTCATCGTGCTTAACGGTGACGATTGCGACACTAGCTCAGTTGGTAGAGCGCAACCTTGCCAAGGTTGAGGTCACGAGTTCGAACCTCGTGTGTCGCTCCAAATACAGCTTTCATCGTGCTTAACGGTGACGATTGCGACACTAGCTCAGTTGGTAGAGCGCAACCTTGCCAAGGTTGAGGTCACGCCAAGTTCCTCGAAGATCGGGAACCTCGTGTGTCGCTCCAAATTACAGCTTTCATCGTGCTTAACGGTGACGATTGCGACACTAGCTCAGTTGGTAGAGCGCAACCTTGCCAAGGTTGAGGTCACGCCAAGTTCCTCGAAGATCGGGAACCTCGTGTGTCGCTCCAGTTTATAGCCTTCATCGTGCTTAACGGTGACACAATACGGACGCGGGGTGGAGCAGCTTGGTAGCTCGTCGGGCTCATAACCCGAAGGTCGTCGGTTCAAATCCGGCCCCCGCAACCAAATTCTTGAGAGCTTTGGTCAAGTAACCATTGCACTCCATTGTTGCCGCTCTTGTGCATAAATCAGGAGACCGGCACAGCTACTACTGTGAAGTATTAGTTCCATTGCAGCATTCCTGGGGTATTCGATAACCGGTAGCCTTGTGTGTTGCGTCAATGTTCCATAACGGGAGTTACTGGAACCGAAGAAGCTTTTCAGCTTCAACACATCATCAATGAATTGAGCATGCGATCTGACGATTGCGTGCATTTGTTCACAATTCATGATGCTCTGTGGCCAGTGCCAGATGGCAACATGCGCTCTTTACTTGATAACTGTCTTCGTTCCAGAAAGTTACCAACAGAGGGTATGTGATATCTCAGTCCTTCCTCTTCCAGACAGATAGGCTTCAAACCTTGGCGGCGCTTGGGTTTAAGAGAAGTTTTCGGCAAGAAATAACCGGATCATGCACAGAGTTATCCACATCTATAACTTGTGGGTAAGTCAGTTGATTACGTGTGCCGATAGCGTGTGAACAAGTCTGTATTTATCTTTTTTTTATTTCGATGTCCGGAAAACATATAAAACTTATCAACAGTTTAAGGTGTTGTTTTGTATGGTTTTTTGTTGGGTTGCTCAAGGTTTATATACAACCTGATCCACTATGTGGATGACTGAATAACTTTTTCAGCACCTACCCGTCAGAGCTGTGTTTAATATTTTCATCTGGGTATAAATACGCTCAAATGAAAATGTTTTCCACATTTCCCCATAAGACTGACTCAACTCTCAATCTGTGTTAATCAGGTTGCAACACGATAGCCGGATTATTCGCAGCCTACGCATCGCGTGGCAATCCTTTTTCTACAATACGAATAAGGCGCCGTGTTTTAGCCGGTAAAACCTCAATACGTTGTGCTGTGAGATGAGGGAGCTGATTGGCCTGGTTTACACGTTCATGTTGCTTGCCCAGCGCCCACTGAATGTGAACGTCCAGCAGTTCGTGCTCGCCAAGCCGCTGTTCTAACGCCTGAACAAGCTCTGTGCTATATGGGGCATTACCCATAGCGATGGCGATATTACGTAGCCATTGCACATGTCCGATACGTCGGATCGCAGAACCTTCGGTATTTTTCAGAAATTGATTTTCATCCCACTGAAATAAGGTGGCCAGAGGTTGCTGATACAGGCTTTCCCGGCAGTGGTAGTCTTGCTCTTCCGTGACATCGGCGTAACGGTTGAAGGGGCACACCAGCTGGCAGTCATCGCAACCGTAGATGCGATTACCGATCGGCTCGCGAAACTCTTCCGGAATCACCCCATCAAATTCAATGGTCAGATAAGAAATACAGCGTCTGGCATCAATGACCCCTTCTTCCACAATCGCCCCTGTGGGGCAGCTGGTCATACAGGCCACACATTTACCGCATTGGTTTTCTACCGGGGTGTCGACAGGCAGGGGCAGGTCGATAAGCAGTTCACCCAGAAAGAACCAGGAGCCTGCGTGTTCGTTGAGAATCAGAGAGTGCTTGCCAGTCCAGCCCAACCCAGCCTTTTCAGCCAGAGGGCGCTCCAGAATCGGGGCGGAATCCACGAAAGGGCGATAACCGAACTGACCGACGGCCGCTTCGATTTTTTGCCCCAACTGCTTGAGTCGGTTACGGATGAGCTTGTGGTAGTCACGTCCCAGGGAATAGCGGCTGACGTAGGCGGTATCTGGTTGACCGAGGCTTTGGGCAAATCCCGCTTCGGGTGGCAGATAATTCATCCGCACACTGATCACCCGAACGGTTCCCGGCAACAGTTCTGCTGGCCGGGCACGCATCATGCCGTGGCGGGCCATCCAGTCCATCTCCCCGTGATAACCTGCGTCCAGCCAACGTTGCAGCTGTGCTTCATGACGGCTTAGATCGACATCGCAGATGCCCACCTGCTGGAAGCCTAATTCCTGGCCCCATTGCTTGATGTGGTTGGCAAGATCGCGGTAGTCGATGGTCATTACATAGGATCCCTGGTGAATTGGGGGCGGAAGTCTACCACAATCATGGTGAATGTTGAGGAAAAATTCCGGTAAAAGTCTGTCGGGCGATCTGCGGGATCCATTGTCAGCCGAACGGGATTTCGGCACTATCTTGCAAAGAAAGAACCGGATGAAAGGAGATCGGGATGGCGTCAACAGTGTGGCCGCGTCGGCTCTATACCGCCGCGCAGGTGCGACAGGGTGAGGTTAAGGCTGCCAAAGCTTGTCAGGTAGCAATGTACCAGTTGATGGAGCGGGCTGGTGAGGCGGTATTTGCAACGCTTTGCCGTTCATTTCCGGATGCCCTCCATCTCTTGGTGTGCTGTGGTGGCGGGAATAATGGAGGAGACGGATATATTGTAGCCCGGCTGGCACAAACGGCTGGCTTTCAAGTGTCACTCTGGCAGCAAGGGGATGCTGACCGGCTGCAGGGGGATGCGGCCATCGCGCGGGATGCCTGGCTGGCTGTTGGCGGCACCATTTCAGCACCAGAAGCATCGGTACCCGAAACGGTGGATGTGGTGGTTGATGCGTTGCTGGGAACCGGACTGTCCGGATCCGTACGATCTGATGCGGCCGCTACGATCCTTGCGATCAACCAGAGTGCTTTGCCGGTTGTGGCGGTGGATATTCCCTCCGGATTGTGCGCTGATACCGGCCGGGTGCTTGGGAGTGCGATCCAAGCCAGGATCACGGTCACTTTCATTGGCTGTAAGCAAGGGCTGCTGACCGGGCAGGCCGCCGCGTACACCGGGCAACTGATATTGGCGGGGCTCGGGGTTGCGGCTGCATTTGATGCGCAGCAGCAACCTTCGGTACAGGTAGTTTCTGATAATGATGTCATGCTCGTACTGCCTTGCCGCAAACGGACCGCTCATAAAGGGGATCATGGCCGGATCCTGCTGGCCGGTGGCGATGCCGGGATGGGGGGGGCTATTCGTCTGGCGGCGGAAGCGGCGGCAAGGGCAGGAGCAGGGCTGACGGCGGTGCTCACCCAACCTGACAATGTACTGTCAATTGTGACAGCGGTTCCTGAGATAATGGCGCGGGGCTGGCAAGACAAGGCCCACGAAGCAGAAGAACGACTGCACTGGGCTGATGTGCTGGTTCTCGGGCCAGGGCTCGGGCAAACTGACTGGAGCCGTGCGCTGTATTTCCATCTGGCAGATACCGAGAAACCTATGGTGCTTGACGCTGATGGATTGAACTTATTAGCCCTTTCACCAGACTATAAAAATAATCGTATAATTACTCCTCACCCAGGTGAAGCTGCACGCTTACTCGGTTGCACGGTTGCTGACATTGAGCAGGACCGTTTTGCTGCCACCCATGCCCTGCACAAGCAGTATGGCGGGGTGGTAGTGCTCAAAGGTGCGGGAAGCCTGATTTATGATGGTGTGCAGCATTGGCTTTGCCCGGCAGGGAATCCGGGAATGGCGACGGGGGGAATGGGCGATGTACTGTCCGGCGTGATAGGTGCTTTACTCGGCCAGGGACTATCTCTGGCGGAAGCGGCCCGAATCGGTGTTTGGGTACATGCCCGCGCAGCAGATGCATGCGCAGAAGCCGGGGAGCGTGGTATGCTGCCCAGTGATTTATTCCCCTATATTCGACAACAAGTAAACCCAAGATAAAGAAAAGAATGCAAACATTTGAAACCCTGCTTGCCGATGAACAGGCGACAGTTGCGTTGGGCCAGCAGTTAGCTCAGGCCTGCCAGCGACAAACTACTATTTACCTGCACGGTGATCTGGGTGCAGGAAAAACCACGTTTAGCCGTGGCTTTATTCGTGCCTTGGGTCATACCGGTAACGTAAAAAGCCCGACGTATACGCTGGTTGAGCCTTATGAACTGCCACCTTGGCAGGTGTACCACTTTGATTTGTACCGTCTGGCGGATCCTGAAGAGCTGGAGTTTATGGGTATTCGTGATTACTTCTCGGCGGATGCCATTTGTCTGGTCGAATGGCCGGAAAAAGGGGGTGGCCTGCTTCCTGCGCCGGATCTGGATCTGGACATGCGTTACGAAGGTGAGCAACGCAAAGTCACCATCACAGCGAACAATGAATACGGTAGTGAACTGATCAAACGTTTGGAGTTGTGTTGATAGGATGTCGTTACGGGCTTTATTTCATGCTGTAGTTTTAGGGGCTGGGCTTTTTTGTACCCAGGTGCTGGCCAATGATTTAAGTGGGATCCGGGTCTGGCCGTCGCCGGATGAAACCCGGGTGGTGCTGGATATGGGAGAGGAGGTGGATTACAGCTACTTTACCCTGACCAAACCGGATCGCCTGGTGGTGGATCTCAAAAAAACCACGCTGAAAACCAAATTGCCAATGGCGGTGCAAGACAGCGCCGTTCTGAGCCAGGTTCGTAGCAGTGGCGCACCGGAAGATGGCACCTATCGTTTGGTCTTCGAGATAAAGAAGAGCCTGACCCCCAATGTATTTAAGCTGGCCCCGACGCCGGACGGGCACTATGGGCACCGTCTGGTGGTCGACCTGCCGCACGGCAAGGCCAGTGTAAAACAGGCTGAGCCCGAAGCGAAAAACTCGAACCCGGTGGCGAACCAGAAGGCCATCCTGCCTTTTGGGACGGACGATATTGTTGTGGCCATTGACCCGGGACACGGCGGTGAAGATCCTGGCTCTATCGGGCCAAGCCGTCTTTATGAGAAAAACGTGACCATGGACATCGCGCAAAAGGTAGTGGCGCGCATCAATGCGACCCCGGGGATGCGAGCTGTCCTGACCCGGCGCGGCGACTATTTTGTGAACCTGAATAAGCGTTCGGAGATCGCCCGCAAGAACAAAGCGCATCTGCTGGTCTCAATCCATGCTGATGGTTTCCACAAGCCGCAACCGCGTGGTGCCTCGGTTTGGGTACTGAACACCCGCCGGGCGAACACCGAAATTGGCCGCTGGTTGGAAAAGCACGAGAAGCAGTCAGAGTTGCTGGGTGGCGGTGATGTGCTGTCAGCCAACAATGAAGATCAGTACCTGAGCATGGCCGTGCTGGATTTACAATTCAGCCACTCGCAAAAAGAAGGCTATGATGTGGCCAACCGGGTGCTTAAAGAGCTGAGCAAAGTGACGACGCTGCATAAGAACCGGCCGGAGCATGCCAGTTTGGCGGTACTGAAATCACCGGATATTCCGTCACTGCTGGTTGAAACCGGGTTTATTACCAACCCGAGTGAAGAGCGGCTGCTGAACACGAAAGGCCATCAGCGCAAACTGGCTGATGCGGTTTATCGTGGTGTCTTGGCGTACTTTAACGAAAAGCCGCCGGAAGGAACGCTGTTTGCCTCGCGTAAACAGGGGATCAAACACAAGGTGGCCAAAGGCCAGTCACTCAGTGTGATTGCTGCCAAGTATGACACCAGTGTGTCGGCGATAAAAAGTGCCAACAGCCTTAAGTCCAATAGTGTCAATATTGGTCAGGTGCTGGTGATTCCGGGCAAGCTGCCGCAGTCGATTGCGGCAGCACCGCCGCCGGCTACGCCGGTCAAGTTGGTGACCCACACCGTTAAGCGCGGCGAGTTTCTGGGCAAAATTGCCGCTAACTACGGCGTGTCTGTGGCCAGTATTCGGGAACTGAACAAACTGAAGTCCGACAATGTAATGGTCGGACAGAAACTGAAGATTAATGCGAATCAGGGCAGTCCGGCCCCTCAAACTGAAGTGATTCATCATACCGTGCAGCGTGGTGAATTTCTCGGTAAGATCGCGGCTCATTATGGGGTCAGTGTAAACCGTCTGCGTGAAGTGAATCAGTTGCGTTCAGACAAGCTGGCTGTTGGACAAAAACTTACTATTCCAAGCAGTTAATTATGCCAATTCAGATCTTGCCAGCCCGATTGGCGAACCAGATTGCGGCCGGTGAGGTGGTAGAACGGCCCGCATCGGTGGTCAAAGAGCTGGTCGAAAACAGCCTCGATGCCGGTGCAACCCGGATAGACATCGATATCGATAAAGGGGGCAGCCGGACGATCCGCATTCGGGATAACGGCTGTGGTATTCCCAAGGATGAGTTGTCGCTGGCGCTGAGCCGGCATGCGACCTCAAAAATTGCTACGCTGGATGATCTGGAAGCGATCCTCAGTCTTGGCTTTCGGGGAGAAGCACTGGCCAGTATCAGCTCGGTGTCCCGCCTGACCCTGACCTCGCGCACAGTGGCGCAGGAAGAAGCCTGGTCTGCCTATGCGGAAGGCCGGGATATGGAAGTCCAGCTCAAGCCTGCGGCACACCCGGTCGGCACCACCCTGGAAGTGCTGGATCTGTTTTTTAATACCCCTGCCCGCCGCAAATTCCTCCGCACTGAAAAAACTGAATTCGGCCATATTGATGAGCTGCTCAAGCGGATTGCCCTCAGCCGGATGGACGTCAGTTTTAACCTGCGCCATAACGGCAAAATGATCCGTCAGTACCGGGCGGCAACGACCCAGATTCAAAAAGAGCGCCGGTTGGCGGCGATTTGCGGTGGACCGTTTTTGGACCATGCGCTGGCGGTCGAGCTGGAGCATGGCGGCTTTAAACTGACTGGTTGGATCTGCACGCCGCAAGGTGCACGGTCGCAAAATGATATCCAGTACTGTTATGTCAACGGTCGGATGATGAAAGACAAGCTGATCAACCATGCCATTCGTCAGGCTTACGAAACCAGCCTAGCCCCGGATCAGTACGCGGCGTATGTCTTGTTTATCGAGGTCGACCCGCATCAGGTTGATGTCAATGTCCATCCGGCCAAACACGAGGTCCGTTTCCATCAGGCGCGCCTGGTGCATGATTTTATTTGTCAGGGGCTGCAAAGCGCTCTGATTGAAGGGGCTGGCGAGGCAGCCAATTTTCAGGTGCCGGCGCCACGTGCCAGCGCTCAAGCCACACCGTCGCCCGCTTACCCGGCGTCGCAGAGTGCGTCGTATCAGGTTGAAGAACCCTCAGTATCACTGGCTGCGGCAGCGCGTACGCCGGATTACCCGAACAAAGCACCAACCAAAGACTGGATGCCATCATCAGGATCCGGCACTGGGCGAGCCAGCGCGCCATCGTCAGAAGACAACGGCCGAGGGACCGGACCGAGAGAGCCGTCAGTACCGTCCCGGGAGCAGATGCGACCGGAAGCCTTTACGCGTCCGTCAGGTAGCCCTGCCACGTCGCGTTCGCGAGGCGAAGACGGGCCGTCGCCGCAGGAAGTCGCTGCGTATCAACGTCTGCTGCAAACGGCAGAGTCAGCGGAAAGGCCGGCTAGCCACTATGACAGTGCGGCATCAGCCCGCCCTGCCTCTGAACGCTCGACCTCGGCTGATGTGCGACCGGTGATGTCGTCGCCTTCTGGCCGCGAGCCAAGCTCGTCCGTACGCCCGGCAGCCAGTCAGCCACCTTCGGCTGTGCCGGCGGCAGCGATGCCCGCCCGCGTAACGGCTTCGACTGCGTTGTCGCAAAATGCCGTCGACGGCAGTAACGGGATCGGGCTGGGTAAAGCCCTGTGTATGGTCGCTGGCAAATACCTGCTGTTGAGCCGTGATGAAGGCGTCGCTTTGCTGTCTCTGGAGCGGGCGGCGCATTTGCGTTGCAAAGGCCAGTTGCGGATGGCGCAGTCAGAAGGTCTCAAGCCCCAGCCATTGCTGATCCCGCATGCCTTACCGGTTGAGCCAAGTATGTTAGACTGTGCAGAACAGCACGCGCTCTTGCTCAAACAGCTGGGCATTCAGCTGAAAGCGAAGGGAACGCAACATATCGTGATTTTATCGGTCAGCCAACCGCTGCGGCAGCAAAACCTGCAGCAACTGATCCCGATGCTTTTGGGATACCTGGCGGCCGTGGCTGACGATCCACAAGCCCAGGGCTGGGACAAACTGCTGGACTGGATGAGTCGCCAACTGGTACTGGCACCACAGGCCTTCAGCCTGTCGCAGGCCATTCAGCTGGTTACGGAACTGGAACAGCTGTGGGGCGCTGATCTTGAACACTATTACTCTGAACTGCTGCGCCCGGTTGATTTGGCCGCAGCAATAGAAGCATTTGATTATGACTAAGCCACTTCCACAGGCGATATTTTTGATGGGCCCGACGGCTTCGGGCAAAACTGATCTGGCGATTCGCTTGCGCCAGCAGCTACCGGTCGAGTTGATAAGCGTTGACTCCGCCCTTATCTATAAAGGGATGGATATTGGTACAGCCAAGCCTGATGCCACAGAGTTGGCGCAGGCACCGCACCGGTTGATTGATATTCGTGATCCAGCGCAAAGTTATTCAGCCGCGGACTTTCGTGCTGATGCACTGAAAGAAATGGCTGATATAGTGGCTGCGGGACGGATCCCCCTGCTGGTTGGCGGCACTATGTTGTATTACAAAGCTTTGCTGGAAGGGTTGTCCCCGTTGCCGGCGGCTGATCCGGCCATTCGTGCCGGTATCGAGTTGGAGGCAGCAGAAAAAGGCTGGCAGGCCTTGCACGATGAGCTAAAGCGGATTGATCCGGTCTCCGGAGCTCGCATTCACCCGAATGATCCGCAGCGGCTGTCACGGGCATTGGAAGTTTTTCGTATTTCGGGTAAAACTTTAACTGAGCTTACGAAAACTCAAGGTGAATCCCTGCCATACCGGGTTCACCAATTTGCAATTACTCCCATGGATAGGGCTATTCTACATCGGCGGATAGAACAGCGTTTTGACAAGATGATCGAAGCAGGTTTTGAACAGGAAGTTCGTGCTTTGTATGAACGGGGAGATCTGCATCCGGATCTGCCTTCAATACGCTGTGTGGGGTACCGCCAGATGTGGGAATATTTGGACGGGCAGTGCAGCCTGGATGAAGCGGTGTTCCGCGGCATCTGCGCCACCCGTCAATTGGCGAAACGTCAGATCACCTGGCTGAGAAGCTGGAATGAGTTGACGTGGTTGGACAGTGGGGACGTGGACAAAGCGTTACAAACCGTCACAAACTCAGTTAGATGTGCGGGTTGATTAACGTGTATACTCACTACTGTTTTGCGTATTTTTAATTTTGTTCGTTGCTAACTACAACTACAAACAAATAAGGAAAAGAAATAATGGCTAAGGGGCAATCTCTGCAAGACCCGTTTTTGAACGCTTTGCGTCGTGAAAGAATCCCTGTATCAATCTACCTGGTCAACGGCATCAAGCTGCAGGGTCAGATTGAGTCTTTTGATCAGTTTGTGATCCTTCTGAAAAACACGGTAAACCAGATGGTATACAAGCACGCGATTTCGACTGTTGTGCCGGCGCGTCCAGTAAACCATCACCACGCCGGTGATCGTCAGCCATCTGATCGTGCCCAGGAAAAAACTGAAGAATAATCATTCTTCATTAAGGAGTTGATTGCTTGTTTGACCGTTATGAATCCGGTGAGCAGGCAATTCTTGTTCATATCAACTTCACGCAAGAAGGGGAGTGGGAAGACTTAAGCGAATTTGAAATGCTGGTCTCCTCCGCGGGAGTCAATGCGCTACGTGTGGTAACAGGTAGTCGTAAAACTCCCCACCCTAAATATTACGTGGGAGAAGGTAAAGCGCAGGAAATTGCCGAAGCAGTTCGGGCCGAAGGGGCCGAAATTGTTCTATTCAACCACTCTCTTTCTCCAGCGCAAGAGCGAAATCTGGAGCAGATCTGCAAGTGCAGGGTGCTGGACCGAACCGGTCTTATCCTTGACATCTTTGCTCAGCGTGCACGCACCCACGAGGGTAAACTGCAGGTAGAGCTCGCCCAGCTACGCCATATCTCCACTCGATTAATCCGGGGTTGGACCCACCTTGAACGACAGAAAGGCGGGATTGGCTTACGTGGTCCGGGTGAAACGCAGCTGGAAACTGACCGCCGCTTACTCCGTGAGCGGATTAAGACGATTTTGCGTCGTTTGGACAAAGTGGCCAAGCAGCGTGATCAGGGGCGCCGGGCCCGTAACCGGGCAGAGATACCGACGATCTCGCTGGTCGGTTATACCAACGCCGGTAAATCCACCCTGTTTAACCGGGTGACGGATGCTGGGGTGTATGCCGCTGACCAATTGTTTGCCACGCTGGATCCGACGCTGCGAAAAATTGACGTGGCGGATGTCGGAACCACGATTCTGGCCGATACCGTGGGATTTATCCGGCACCTGCCGCACGATCTGGTCGCAGCGTTTAAAGCAACATTGAAAGAAACCCAGGATGCAACCCTGTTGCTGCACGTGGTGGATGCCAGTGACGATCGCTTCCGTGAGAACATCGAAGCGGTAGACACCGTGCTGGAAGAGATCGAAGCCAATGAAGTGCCTTCTCTGGTTGTGATGAATAAAATCGACAACCTGGAAGGTGCGGAGCCGCGCATTGAACGAGACGATGACGGCGTACCACGTCGGGTATGGGTTTCGGCAATCGACGGTCAGGGTATCGATCTGTTGTTTGAAGCCCTGACGGAACGTCTGTCAGGCACCATGGTGAAGCATACATTACGGGTTCCGCCTCAGTACATCGGCAGGATCCGCAGTAAGTTTTACCAAATGGGCTGCATTATCAGTGAAGAATACGACACTGACGGCAGTCTCAAAATCGATATTCGCCTGCCGTTAGCAGAGTGGTCTCGGTTGCAAAAAAGGGAAAGTACTTCGTTAGATGACTTTATCGTTGCTTAATGGACTGCTAGAGTAATAAAAAAAACTGTCGTCATATCATATTGATGGAGTTCTATAATGGCGTGGAATGAGCCTGGAAACAACGGCGGCCGCGATAAGGACCCTTGGGGGAACAATAATCGCGGTGGTCGTGATCAAGGTCCGCCGGATCTCGATGAAGTTTTCTCGAAACTGAGTCGAAAATTTGGTGGCTTTTTGGGGAATAAAAAAGGGCCTTCAACGGGTGGTAGCGTTGCCGGTTTGGGGGCGATTGCGGTATTAGCTACAGCGGTGTGGGGCTTCTCCGGCTTCTACACCATTGGTGAAGCTGAGCGCGGTGTGGTACTGCGTTTTGGTAAATTCTATGAGATGGTCGATCCGGGCCTGAACTGGAAACCAACGTTTATCGACGAAGTGACACCAGTTAACGTTCAGGCTATTCGCTCGTTGCGTAGCTCAGGTCTGATGCTGACGAAAGACGAGAACGTCCTGAAAGTTGAGATGGATGTTCAGTACCGTGTGGCAGAACCGCAGAAATACCTGTTCAGTGTATCTAATGCGGATGACAGCCTGCGTCAGGCCACAGACTCTGCACTGCGTGCAGTGATCGGTGACTCGACCATGGACGAAGCGCTGACGACTGGTCGTCAGGTGATCCGTTCCAACACGCAGGAAGCGATCGATAGCATCATCCAGAAATACGACATGGGTCTGCTGGTCGTGGATGTGAACTTCCAGTCTGCTCGTCCGCCAGAAGCGGTCAAAGATGCGTTTGATGACGCGATTGCGGCTCGCGAGGATGAGGAACGTTTCGTACGTGAAGCGGAAGCTTACAGCAATGATATCTTGCCGAAAGCGACCGGTCGTGCGGAGCGTATCAAGAAAGAAGCGGAAGGTTACTCTGAGCGTGTAATCAACGGTGCGCTGGGTGAAGTGGCACAGTTCGAGAAACTTCTGCCTCAGTACATGGCGGCGAAAGAAGTTACCCGCAACCGTCTGTACCTTGAAACCATGGAACGCGTGTACGCGAACACCAGTAAGGTCATGGTTGATTCTAAGTCGAGCGGCAATTTGTTGTACCTGCCACTGGATAAGCTGGTCAACCCGACTCAGCAGAAGACTCAGCCAGCCAGCAGCAGCTCATCAGTGAATTACGACATTGAGCTGGAGAAAGTTGAAACCGCTCCGGTCTCTGCTGCGCCGCGTGGCGAGACAGGCCGTCAAGGGAGATATTAATTATGCGTAAGTTAATGATCCCGGTTATCGTGATTTTCATCGCGACGTTGCTGATGTCAATGTTCGTGGTGCAGGAAGGCGAGCGCGGTATTGTGGTGCGTTTCGGTCGTATCCTGAAAGATGCTGATACCGATGTCGCTCGTATTTACGAGCCGGGCCTGCATTTTAAAGTGCCGGTTTTTGACCGCGTACGTACGCTGGATGCCCGCATTCAGACGATGGACGATCAGGCTGACCGTTTCGTAACGTCAGAGAAAAAAGACGTGATCATCGATACCTATGTTAAATGGCGTATTGAAGATTTCGGTCAGTACTACCTGGCGACCGGTGGTGGTGATGCCTCTACGGCACAAGCTCTGCTGAAGCGTAAAGTGGTCGACAGCCTGCGTGCTGAAATCGGTTCACGTGAAATTAAGCAGATCGTGTCAGGTCCTGAGCGTAGCCAGAAAGCCGATAACGCGAACCTGGTGTCTGACGAAACGGCTCCTGCTACTGAGATTGTGGCGGAAGTGGCACCTCGTAAGACAGTGGAAGGCCAGCGTGATCAGGTCATGGCGAACGTACTGGCGGACATTCAGATCAGTGCCAAGAAAGACCTCGGTGTGGATGTGGTTGACTTCCGAATGAAGAAAATCAACCTGCCGGACGAGATCAGTGAGTCTATCTACCGTCGTATGCGTGCCGAGCGTGAGTCGGTTGCTCGTAAGCACCGTTCTCAAGGCCGTGAGAAGGCTGAAGTCATTCGCGCCCAGTCTGAGCTGGAAGTAGCGAAAATTCTGTCTGAGGCTGACCGTGAAGCGCGTGTCGTAAGGGGTAACGCTGACGCACAAACCGCAGAAATTTATGCTCAGGCATTCAACAAGAATCCTGAATTCTATAACTTCCTGCGTTCTCTGAAAGCGTACGAAAACAGCTTTAACTCGAAGAACGACATTCTGGTTGTGGATCCTAACAGTGATTTCTTCCAGTACATGAACGAATCGAAAGCCGCCAACTAAGCGCGGAATCCCGGTTGAAAAGGCAAGACTTCGGTCTTGCTTTTTTTTGCTTTTTATTCAGGCGTATAATTTTCCGGTTTAGCTTAGGAGAGAACGAATGAGTAATGCAATATGGCTGGCCCTGGGCCTGGTGTTGGTCTTTGAGGGGCTGGGGCCGTTGCTGGCTCCTCGGGGGTGGCGGGAGATGGTGAGCCAGCTCAGTCAGCAGGATGACAATACCCTGCGCCGTATTGGCGGGTGCCTGGTGGTTGCCGGGAGTGTGGTCGCTTACATTATGTACACTAGACTGTAATAGGCACTGACGAAGCCTGAGCAGGACTGGCGTGCGCGCGTACATGGTCAAAAAATGACTGCAAGGCGTCGAGTAAGGTGCTAGAATCCCTTTTTAACTACTGATAGACGAAGAAAGATGGCAAACAATGTAGTCGTTCTTGGCACCCAGTGGGGTGACGAAGGTAAGGGAAAGATCGTTGATCTTTTGACCGAAGATGCGAAGTATGTAGTGCGCTACCAAGGTGGCCACAACGCGGGTCATACACTGGTCATTGACGGTGAGAAAACGGTTCTTCACCTGATCCCATCAGGTATTCTACGCAACAACGTGAAATGCATCATCGGTAACGGTGTTGTCCTTTCCCCAGACGCTCTGATGAAAGAAATGGGCCAGCTGGAAGAGCGTGGTATTCCTGTTCGTGAACGTCTGTTCCTTTCTGAAGCTTGTCCGCTAATTCTGCCATACCACATTGCTCTTGATCAGGCGCGTGAACTGGCGCGTGGTAAGAAAGCGATCGGTACAACAGGCCGCGGTATTGGTCCTGCGTACGAAGATAAAGTGGCTCGCCGCGGTCTTCGTGTAGGCGACCTGTTCGACAAAGAAGCCTTTGCTGAGAAACTGAAAGAAGTTATGGCTTACCATAACTTCCAGCTTGAGCATTACTACAATGCTGAGCCTGTTAGCTACGATGACGTGCTGGCAGCGATCATGGCACAGGCTGATATCCTGACGTCTATGGTGATTGACGTGACTCAGGAGCTGGACGACGCGCGTAAGCGTGGTGACAAGATCATGTTCGAAGGTGCACAAGGCACACTGCTGGACATCGACCACGGTACTTACCCATACGTAACGTCTTCTAACACGACTGCTGGTGGTGTGGCTGCTGGTTCTGGTTTTGGTCCTCGTCACCTGGGTTACATCCTGGGTATCGCGAAGGCTTACTGTACTCGCGTAGGTGCTGGCCCATTCCCGACTGAGCTGTTTGACGATGTTGGCGAACACCTGGGTGTGAAAGGTAACGAATTTGGTGCAACAACTGGCCGTAAGCGCCGTTGTGGCTGGTTCGATGCTGTTGCAATGCGTCGTGCAGTACAAATCAACTCAATCTCTGGTTTCTGTCTGACCAAGCTGGACGTGATGGACGGCCTGGAAGAAATCAAGATCTGTACGGGTTACCAACTGGCTGATGGTACGGTTCTGGAAGTATCTCCAATGGCGGCAGATGCATACGAGAACGTCACACCAATCTACGAAACGATGCCTGGCTGGACTGAGAGCACTTTCGGTGTGAAAACTCTGGACGAACTGCCACAGACGGCGCTGAACTACATCGCGCGTCTGGAAGAGCTGACTGGTGTACCGGTTGATATCATCTCTACCGGCCCGGATCGTAACGAGACGATCATCAAAGTTCACCCATACGGTGAATAATCGTCAGGTTTGATGCCTTGTCAAAGCCAGCCTTCGGGCTGGCTTTTTTGTGTCTGTGATTTGGGTTCCGAAATCCTGCCGCGTTACCGTCAGTCCCTGCGGATTTTCCCTAAAGTCTGCGCCCGCTCCGCCGATACACAAGTTACGTTCGGATAGAGAGCCCTTCATGACGTTGCGATCCCTGTTACTTATCACATTGCTGGCTGCCACACCTGCCCACGCATTGGAAGAGGTGGGGGATGCTGTACCTGTGTACACCGACAACGAGCTGAGTAGGCTGTTTGCTGAAAATCGCCATCTGCAGCAGGTGAAAGCGGATGACTGTCAGCTGGTGCAGGACATTGAAGCCCGGGCTATCCGGGTTGAATCGCCGTCTTTCCAGTTCCTTTACGGCGACATGCTGGCCTGGGGGGTGTGTGTCCCGCGGAATGTGACGCTGGGAGTGCACTACATGCAGGCGGCGGCACAGCAAGGCTCTCCGGCAGCGCTGGAGCAGTTAGGGCGCTATTACGCGGAAGGCAAGCTGGTGCAGCAGGATCAGGAGCGGGCGATTCCGTATCTGCGCGAAGCGGCGGCGATGGGGCATGTGAATGCCCGTATTTTGCTGGCGGAGCTGCTGCTGTCTGATTACGGCAGTCCGCTCGATTTTGAGGATGCCTATCGTTGGCTGTATAACACCGCGACGGGCAGTCAGCAGATCCACTCGCGAATCACGAAGCTGAGGCGCAATCTTGAGCAGCGCATGCCGGCAAATGTGATTGCCCGCGCCAAACGGCGGGAGACCTTCTGGTAATACCGGTGGGGAGTCCGACCGTGTGATGGCGATGGCCGAGCATGCCATCCGCGACATGCTGAAAAGACGATGAAAAAGACGCTCTGCGACCAAAAAAAGAGAAGCCAATGGCTTCTCTTTTTCGTTGGAATTACCGAGCGATTACAGGACTTTGTGTGGCCCGAAGCACTCATAGTGCAGGCGTTCTGGAGTCACGCCCAGATCGATCAGTTGACGGGCAACATGCTGCATGAAGCCAACCGGGCCACAGAAGTAAAAGTGCATGGCCGGGTCGCGCAGCTCATCAGCCATCACATTCAGGTCCATCAGCCCCTGATGCTGATAGTCTTCTGCCGGTTGGTCGCTGGCCAGAGGCTCACGGTACCAGGTATGGCTGTGGATATGAGGGTATTGGTGGACCAGGTGCTGTACGCTTTCTTTGAAGGCATGCTGAGCACCGTTTTCCGCGGCATGCAGCCAGCGTACTTCGGCCTGATGAGCGGTCAGGGTTTCCAGCATGGCCAGAGTGGGGGTCAGACCGACACCGGCAGAGAGCAGGGTCACGGGCGTGGTTGGCTCAACATCCAGGAAGAAATCCCCGGCGGGTGGCATAACCTCAATCACCTCACCGACCTGCAGGGTATCGTGCAGATACGATGACACTTTGCCTCCCTCTTCCCGCTTCACGGAAATGCGGTAGCAGTCTGGTTGTGGTGCGGAGGACAGGCTGTACTGGCGAATTTCGCGGTATTCAAAACCGGCTGGTTTGAGGTTAATGCCTAGGTACTGGCCCGGCAGATAATCAGAAACTGGCTGGCCATCGACCGGTTTGAGTACAAAACTGGTGACGACTTCACTTTCCCGGCGCTTTTCAATCACCTCAAACGAACGGGTTCCGCGCCAGCCACCGTTTTTAGTCTCATTTTCCTGGTAAATGGCTTCTTCACGCTGAATGAATACCTCTGCCAGGACACCGTATGCTTCACCCCATGCGTTCAACACGTCATCGCCCGGCGACAGCATTTCATCAATGGTGCCCAGCAGGTGTTGGCCGACAATCGCGTACTGCTCGGCTGTGATCAGGAAGCTGGTGTGCTTGTGGGCAATTTTTTCCACTGCCGGTAAAAGGGCTGCCAGATTCTCGATGTTGTTGGCGTAGGCACAAATAGCGTTGAACAGTGCTTCGCGCTGATCGCCGTTGCGCTGGTTGCTCATGTTGAAAATATCTTTCAGTTCCGGGTTATGGCGGAACATTCGCTCATAGAAGTGGGCGGTCAGGGCTGGACCGGTCTGCGCGATAACTGGGGCGGTCGCTTTAACGATATCAATGGTTTGCTGGCTGAGCATGGCTGGCTTCCTTTAAAGGTGTATTTAGTATGAATGTTATAAGTTGTATCTTATCTGTATCTTTTGGTCAATAACAAGATTAAAATGTCGTCAGGAGGAGTGATTGTGCAACTGACGAGTTTTACTGACTACGGCCTGCGTGCCCTGATCTACCTGGCAACCCTGCCGCAAGGGGAATTGGCCAGCATTACCAAAGTCACCGAAGTGTATGGTGTCTCGCGTAACCATATGGTGAAAATTATCAACAAGCTGGGTCAGCTGGGTTATGTGGAAACGGTTCGGGGCAAGAACGGCGGGATCCGTCTGGGCAAACCGGCCGAGCAAATTATTATCGGTGAGGTTGTGCGGGCAATAGAGCCGCTCCAGATCGTCAATTGCAGTGAAGAGTTTTGTCATATCACCCCGGCATGCCGGCTAAAAGGAGTCCTTTTTACGGCCCGGCAAGCGTTTCTTGAAGAACTGGATAACCATACGCTGGCGGATATGATTAATGACAATCCGCCATTACGGGTGTTACTGGATCAGCCGGTCGCCTGAAGGCGAATCAATCACTTCGAAATCTCATAAGGGAGCCAAAATTTCGACCTGGCTCCCGTCTGTTCACCTAGGGCGCGGATATACTTGAAGTATTTCTTCGCTAACTTGGATCAAAATATGTCAAAAGGTACTACCGATATACCGGTCGACCCTTTTCGCGATCGCGAAGCTTCAAATTACGAAAACCCGATTCCCAGCCGTGAAATGCTGCTGGATGTGATCCGCGGTTATGAAACCCCGGTCAGTCGCGATCAGCTCTTTGAAGCGCTGCATCTCGAAGGAGAAGACCAATACGAAGGCCTGCGCCGTCGCCTGCGTGCGATGGAACGTGATGGCCAGCTGATTTTTACCCGTCGCCAGTGCTATGCCCTGCCTGAACGTCTTGATCTGATTAAAGGGCATGTCATCGGCCACCGTGATGGCTTTGGTTTCCTGCGTCCGGAAGGCAGCAGTGCCAAGGACGACGATCTGTTGCTGCCGCATCATCAGATGCGTGGCGTGATCCACGGTGATTACATTCTGGCGCAGGTGGCCGGCGTTGATAAACGTGGCCGCCGTGAGTGCCGTGTGGTGCGGGTGCTGAAACACTACGAAGGGCAGATTGTCGGCCGTTTCTTTATCGAAGACGGCATGGGCTACGTGGTGCCGGATGATTCACGCATCGCTCAGGATATCGTGATTCCGAATGACCAGCGCCAGGGCGCCCGCATGGGTAACGTGGTCGTGGTGGAAATCACCCAGCGTGCTACCCGTCAGTACAATGCCGTGGGTAAAGTGGTGGAAGTGCTGGGCGAGAACATGGCGCCGGGTATGGAAATTGAGATTGCCCTGCGTACCTATGATATTCCGCACGAGTGGCCAGCTGAAGTCGAAAAACAGGTTCAGGGGCTGAAGGAAGAAGTACCGGAAGAAGCCAAAAAAGGCCGGGTTGACCTGCGTGATTTACCGCTGGTGACCATTGATGGTGAAGACGCCCGTGACTTCGATGATGCCGTGTACTGTGAGCGTAAAAAGTCCGGCGGCTGGCGCCTGTGGGTTGCCATTGCCGATGTCAGCTATTACGTTCGTCCGGGCACAGCACTGGATCAGGAAGCGGTGCGCCGGGGTAACTCGGTATACTTCCCGTCGCAGGTAATCCCAATGCTGCCGGAAGTGCTGTCCAATGGCCTGTGTTCGCTGAACCCGCAGGTTGACCGTCTGTGTATGGTGTGTGAAATGACCATCTCTGAAGCGGGCAACCTGTCAGGTTTCAAACATTACGAAGCCGTCATGAACTCCCATGCGCGTCTGACCTACACCAAAGTCAGCAAAATGCTGGAAGGTGACGAAGAGCTGCGTGAGCGCTATAAGCCATTGGTTCCGCATCTGGAAGAACTGTACAGCATGTACAAGGTGCTGAAACAGGCGCGTGAAGGGCGTGGGGCGATTGAGTTTGAAACGGTCGAAACCCAATTCATCTTCAATGCGGATCGCAAGATTGACCGCATTGTGCCGGCTGAACGTAATGATGCCCATAAGATCATCGAAGAGTGTATGATCATGGCTAACATCGCCTCAGCTCGACTGGTGGAAAAGGCCAAAGAGCCGGCGCTGTACCGGGTGCACGATGCACCGGGAGAAGAGCGTCTGACCGGTTTCCGTGATTTCCTGGGTGAGCTGGGTCTGCAACTGTCTGGCGGCCTGGAGCCATCCCCGATGGATTACGCGGCACTGGCAAACATGATCCATGGTCGTGCCGACCAGGAACTGATCCAGACGATGCTGCTGCGCTCGATGAAGCAGGCGGTATATCAGGCCGATAATATCGGTCACTTTGGTCTGGCGCTGAAGCAGTATGCGCACTTTACCTCGCCAATCCGTCGTTACCCGGATTTGCTGTTGCACCGTGCGATTAAGTACCTGATTGCCAAGCATGAAGGGACGAACCAGGATCGCTGGACACCGACCGGTGGCTACCATTACTCGTTTGATGACATGGACAGCCTGGGCGAGCAGTGTTCGATGACCGAGCGTCGTGCTGATGATGCAACCCGCGATGTGGCGGACTGGCTGAAATGTGAATACATGCAGGATCACGTCGGCGATGAGTTTGACGGGGTAATTGCCAACGTGACCGGTTTCGGTTTCTTTGTTCGCCTTAACGAACTCAATATCGACGGTCTGGTTCACATCTCCAACCTGGCTAATGACTACTACCAGTTTGACCCGATTGGTCAGCGTCTGGTGGGCGACAGCTCCGGGCAGATTTTCCGGTTGGGTGACACAGTGAAAGTGAAGGTGGCGTCCATAAACCTGAATGACCGCCAGATTGACTTTGACCTGGTCGGCAGTAGCCGTAAGCCGCGTCGTGCCGGTAAAACGATGAAAGATCGTGATAACCGTGAGAAAAAACAGCGGATGCGCAAAGCTGAAGGGCTGCAGCGTCAGAGCATGAAAGTGTACCGGGTGGAGAATGGCGAAGCGCAGCAGGACGAGAGTCCGGCTCAGAAAGAGCGCCGTTCGGTACGTCAGCAGCTGAAGCATGGGGCGATCCCTAAGTCGGAAGGTGATAAAGCGCCTAAAGGCAAAAAAGGCGATGCTGACCAAGGCAAAGCCAAGAAAAAGTCGACCAAAGCGCGCAAGAAAAAGCAGCGTTTAGGTAAGAAAGAACGAGTCGCGAAGAAGAAATAAGCAATGAGTAATGACACCATTTTCGGGATCCATGCGGTACAGGCTGTCCTGAACACTGACCCATCCCGCTTTATTGAGGTCTTTGTCCTGAAAGGCCGTCAGGATGAACGTCTGCTGCCAGTGCTGAATGAACTGCAACGCCTGGGCGTGACAATTCAGCAGGCTGGGCGTAAAGCGCTGGACGATAAAGTCAAAGGTGCTGCGCACCAGGGGATTATTGCCCGCGTGCGTCCGGGTAAGCAGTACAACGAGAATGACCTAGATGACCTGTTGGCCAGCCAGGAAAACCCGCTGTTGCTGGTGCTGGACGGCGTGACAGACCCGCATAACCTAGGGGCTTGTCTGCGTAATGCCGATGCCGCTGGGGCGCTGGCGGTGATTGTGCCGAAAGATCGCTCTGCACAGCTGACCGCGACGGCCAGTAAAGTGGCCTGTGGGGCCGCTGAAGTGGTGCCACTGGTGCGCGTTACCAATCTGGCGCGCACTCTGCGTGCGTTGCAGGAAAAAGGCGTCTGGGTGGTTGGGACTGCTGGTGAAGCGACACACGACATTTACCAGAGCAAGCTAACCGGGCCGCTGGCGATCGTTATGGGCGCCGAAGGGGAAGGCATGCGTCGCCTGACCCGCGAGACCTGCGATGACCTGATCAAGATCCCGATGGCGGGTACGGTATCCAGCCTGAACGTTTCTGTGGCAACGGGCATCTGCCTGTTCGAGGCAGTGCGTCAGCGTTCCTGAATAGCATGTAACAGCCGATGGCATGGCCGGTCTGAAGGACTGGCCTGAGTGAGTTGTAAGCGGAGCCTAGGCTCCGCTTTTGCCGTTCTGGCCGGGGGCTGGGCAGCGACATTGCGCTTGAATGTTTTTTGCCTGAAAAAATCCCATTCGGAATGTCGGATATTGGTAAAATTCTCTTGCTTAGGTTGCCCATTCTCTGTACTATTCTGCCTCCAAATTCTCGGTTCTTTTTTTTAGTTCCTTGCTTCTCATGGATGACCGAGCCAAACAGAGAAGCTGATTAATCCGTAAGGAGCAACCCATGCGTCATTACGAAATCGTATTCATGGTGCACCCAGATCAAAGCGAGCAAGTTGCTGGCATGATCGAGCGCTACACTGGTGCAATCAAAGATTCTGGTGGTCAGATTCACCGTCTGGAAGATTGGGGCCGTCGTCAACTGGCTTACCCAATCAACAAGCTGCACAAAGCACACTACGTTCTGATGAACGTTGAAGCTGAGCAGTCTGTAATCGACGAGCTGGAGTCTAACTTCCGCTTCAACGACGCTGTGATCCGTAACATGATCATGCGCACCAAAGGCGCTATCACTGAGCCATCTCCAATGATGAAGGCTAAAGAAGAGCGTGCCCCACGTCGTGAAGAGCGTGCAGAAGCACAATCTGAAGGCGAAGCTGCAGCTGAGTAATATTGCATGACCAATCGTCTGGAGTTGTCTGGCGTTATCGCCAAAGACCCCAAACGAAGCAAGTCGCTGGCCGGAATACCTCATTGCCATTTTGTCCTTGAGCACCGTTCCTGCCAGCAAGAAGCTGATTTACCGCGCCAAGTGTATTGTTACATCAACGTGGTAGTCAGCGGGCAAGGTCAACAAGTTCTCACTCAAGATTTAGCTGTCGGCAGTCACATTAAGGTAGGTGGATTCGTCGCTTACCACACCGGCCGGAACGGTATCGGTAAATTAGTGTTACATGCTGACCACATTGAAAAAATTTAGTTCAGGAGATAAGCCCATGGCACGTTTCTTCCGTCGTCGTAAGTTCTGCCGTTTCACTGCAGAAGGCGTACAAGAGATTGACTACAAAGACGTAGCAACTCTGAAAAACTACATCACTGAAGCTGGTAAAATCGTACCAAGCCGCATCACTGGTACTCGTGCTAAGTACCAGCGTCAGCTGGCTCGCGCTATCAAGCGTTCACGTTACCTAGCTCTGCTGCCATACACTGACAAGCATCAGTAATCGGCCCGGTTTAATTTAAGAGGAAAAGATAATGCAAGTTATTCTACTTGATAAAATCGGTAACCTAGGTAGCCTTGGTGATCAGGTAAACGTTAAAGCTGGTTTTGCTCGTAACTTCCTGATCCCTCAGGGTAAAGCAGTTATGGCTACTAAGTCTAACATCGAGATGTTCGAAGCTCGTCGCGCTGAGCTAGAAGCAAAAGTTGCTGAGCAACTGTCTTCTGCTGAAGCACGTGCTGAGAAGATCAACGCTCTGGAAGCAGTAGTAGTTGCATCTAAAGCTGGTGATGAAGGCAAGCTGTTCGGTTCTATCGGTACTCGTGACATCGCTGAAGCAATCACTGCTGCTGGCGTTGAAGTAGCGAAGAGCGAAGTTCGTCTACCAGAAGGCGCACTGCGCACGACTGGCGAATTCGAGATCAGCGTTCAGCTGCACTCTGACGTATTCGCAACAGTTAACCTGAACGTTGTAGCTGAAGCTTAATAACGTTTTGTGTTAATGAAAAAACCAGCCCTCGGGCTGGTTTTTTTATACCTCAAATTTGGTATCGCTCCGGCGGGCAGGTGACGCGCAGCGGCGTCACATCTTAAACAGCAGACTGATGGTCATCGTGGAGTCACGCTTTTTCAGCCCGTCCGGCACCCAGCTGTTGAGCTTCTGGGTATTACTGAGCTTGATGGCCACGTGTTCGTTGATGGCGGTGGTCAGGTTCAGCTCGGCTTCCAGGGTGCTGTTACTGTTGCCGCCGATCCCGGTGAAGCGGGCATCCAGTTCGACGTCTTTAGACGGCTTCCAAGTCATTTTCGCGCTGCCACGCAGAATCAGCTCATCCACCGTTTCCGGCAGGATGATGTCGTCATCGTCAATCTCATCCAGGTTTGGCTCCTGATGGCGGTAACCCGGACCGGCTTCCACTTCCATCTGGAAAGTTTCCCGGCGCACCAGCTGGTAACCAAGACCGGTTGAGAAGGTGAAATCGGCAAAGTATGGCCCGTAGCGGTCATCAATATAGTTGATGTTGCCCAGCACATAAGTGCGCTGGTTGATCTTCATATCGCTCTGCAGCTCGATCTGCCCTTTGCGCTTATCTTCTTCCCCGTCTTTTTCCGCCAGCAGGTATTTCGCTTCTGCCGTGTGTCGGTACTGGTTTTCTACGTAAGTCAGGCCGATGCGGCTGTTGAGAGTCTGGGAGTCTGAATTGCCGCCTAGCGACTGATAGCCCAGCTCCAGTTCAGTGCTCCACGGGGGAGGGATACGGGTGGGTTCGTCGTCCTCATCGGCAGCGTGCAGGGGCAGGCTGGCAATGAGGAAAAACACCGGCAGGTATCGTGCCAAGCGGCCTCCTTCTGCTAAAAACATAACGGAATGTGAACAGGACGCCGCAGTTTACCCTATTTCTGTTAGCTTTTGGTCAGGAAATACGACCCGGCTTAACGGCACCACAGGCGAGGCGTAAGATGACGGCGTGAACAGACTATATTGGATAGAGGGTCTTACGAAGTGCGAAATAGGGTATAATGCCCGGCTCAGTTCCCGGCAATAATTTCAATTCCTATGGCAGAAAGAAGCAAACCGAAGAATTTCAACGAGTCCAGGGTGGATGAACTCAAAATGGCACCTCACTCGCTCGAGGCCGAGCAGTCCGTTCTTGGCGGCCTGCTGCTGGACAACGAGAAGTGGGACGTTGTCGCTGAAAAAGTCGTGGCGAAAGACTTTTACAGCCGTCCGCACCGCATCATTTTCGAAGGGGTCGCCAGCTTGCTGGAATCCGGCCAACCATTGGATTTGATCACGCTGTCTGAGCATCTGGAGCGGGCAGACAAGCTGGAAGACGTTGGTGGCTTTGCCTACCTGGCGGAGCTGGCAAAAAATACCCCGTCAGCGGCTAACATCCTGGCATATGCCGAAATCGTGCGTGAACGCGCCCTGATCCGGGATATGATCAGTGTGGCTAACGAGATTGCGGATGCCGGTTATGATCCCCAGGGGCGTACCAGTGAAGATCTGCTGGATATGGCGGAAAGCAAGGTATTTGCCATTGCCGAGCAGCGCACTTCTGCCAACGAAGGTCCGCAGAATGTCGATACCATTCTGGAGAAAACCCTGGAACGGATCGAGCTGCTGTACCAGAGCCCGCAGGACGGGGTGACCGGGGTCTCGACCGGGTTTACTGACCTTAACAAGAAAACGGCCGGTTTGCAGGGGTCGGATTTGATCATCGTGGCGGCCCGTCCGTCGATGGGTAAAACCACGTTCGCGATGAACCTGTGTGAAAACGCCGCCATGGAGCAAGAAAAGCCGGTTCTGATCTTCTCGCTGGAGATGCCCGCCGAACAAATCATGATGCGTATGCTCGCCTCCCTGTCCCGGGTTGACCAGACCAAGATCCGTACCGGTCAGCTGGATGACGAGGACTGGGCCCGGATTTCATCGACGATGGGTATTCTGATGGAAAAGAAGAATATGTACATCGACGACAGCTCTGGCCTGACCCCGACCGAAGTGCGCTCCCGTGCCCGCCGGGTGGCACGTGACCACGGTGGCCTGAGCATGATCATGGTCGACTACCTTCAGCTGATGCGGGTGCCTGGGTTGCAGGACAACCGTACCCTGGAAATCGCCGAAATCTCCCGCTCGTTGAAAGCGCTGGCCAAAGAGCTGAATGTGCCTGTGGTAGCGCTGTCGCAGCTGAACCGATCGTTGGAGCAGCGTGCCGATAAACGCCCGGTTAACTCCGACCTGCGTGAATCGGGGGCGATTGAGCAGGATGCCGACTTGATCATGTTCATCTATCGCGATGAGGTCTACCATGAAGACAGTGCCCTGAAAGGGATTGCTGAAATCATTATTGGTAAGCAGCGTAATGGTCCTATCGGTTCCGTGCGTCTGACATTCCAGGGACAGTTCTCGCGCTTCGACAACTATGCCGGCCCGGCGTTTGACGACGAGTAACGGCGCAGACTGACAACAGAAAAAGAACAACCGGTAGATACCGGGCAGTAAACAGTAGGATTTTTGATGAAAGCGGCAACAGCATATATCAACACCCAGGCCCTGACCCATAACCTGAGCCAGATTCGGGCTCAGGCGCCAAACAGCAAGATTCTGGCGGTCGTTAAGGCGAACGGTTACGGCCACGGACTGGACCATGTGGCCCAGAGCCTGCCGGATGTGGATGGTTTTGGTGTTGCCCGTATCGAAGAAGCACTGTCGCTGCGCGCTGGCGGAGTGGTGAAGCCGATTTTGTTGCTGGAAGGGTTTTATGCCCCGTCCGATCTGCCTATTCTGGAAACCAACAACATTCAGACCGTGGTGCACTGCGAAGAGCAACTGGATGCGCTGGAGCAGGCGAGCTTGGAAAGCCCGGTGGTGGTGTGGCTGAAAATTGATACCGGTATGCACCGACTGGGCGTTCGCCCGGAGCAGTACGCCTCATTTGTGGATCGCCTCCATGCCTGTCCGAATGTGGCGAAGCCGCTGCGTTACATGAGCCATTTCGGCTGTGCCGATGAGCCAGCCAGTCCGGTCACACCGGCCCAGATTGAGCTCTTTCTGGAATTGACCAAAGGCTGCAGTGGCGAACGTTCGCTGGCAGCATCGGCCGGAATTTTCGCCTGGCCGGACAGCCACCTGGAATGGATTCGCCCGGGCATCATCATGTACGGTGTGTCACCGTTTACTGAGTCAACGCGCAGCGCGCAGGCATTCAAAATGAAACCGGTGATGACGCTGACGTCGAGTCTGATTGCGGTGCGGGAAGTGAAGCAGGGCGAATCGGTTGGCTACGGTGCCAACTGGACCAGTGAACGGGATACCAAGGTGGGCGTGATTGCCATCGGCTACGGGGATGGCTATCCGCGTATGGCCCCGAACGGGACGCCGGTGCTGATTAACGGCCGCTTAACCCCGATTGCCGGCCGGGTCTCGATGGATATGCTGACGGTGGATTTGGGCCCGGAGGCTACCGACAAAGTCGGCGATGAGGCGATTTTGTGGGGAGAAGGGCTGCCCGCTGAAGTGGTGGCAGGGCACATTGGTACCATTGCGTACGAGTTGGTGACCAAGCTGACGTCCCGTGTGGCGATGGCCTACAGCTGATGGCGCGCATCGTGGCTGCCTTACCCACAGCAACCACCGACAAGGTGTCTGATAAACCGTTCCGGGCCGTGGCTATTGCCGCGGCCTGGCTGTTTTCAGTCGTCGTTCAGGCCAATAATGACGGCATCAAAATCAACACTGGCCACCTTGAAGAAAACGGCGAACTGAGCTGGGCGCGGGATTATGCCGTGGTACCTTTTGCTTTCTACACGGACAACTTCGGGTTTGCTGCCGGGATGGCTGGGGTGGTCAAAGGGGCCTGGCAACCGCAGGCCTCGGTGTTTGGGGCCGGTGTTATGGGTACCAAAGGTACCTGGATGACCTACCTGCGCGGGGACAACTTTCAGCCAGGCGCTGACAGCCGCTGGTTATTGGGGGGCGATGCGTACAACGCCGATTTTCAGGACATTGATTTTTATCTTGGCGCTGCCGCAGGGAATAATTCCAGCGCGGACGATGCCGTTACAGCCAGTGCATACGACGCCCGATACCGGCTGTTTGCCCGCTATATTTTCCCGCTGGGATCGGCCACGGAGAACCCACTGAGGTCGCTGGCTCTTGAGCGGCCGGTAACCGGCCATGTTCCTTGGCAAAGCGGCATTACTTCAGTCGAGTTCCGGCCGTTTTACTTCAGCCGCCGTTTTCATGATTCTCCTCCTTTGCCTGACAGCGAGTTTGCCCCGGCCGACGAAGTCTGGGGGCTCGAAACCCGGCTGGAATGGGACAACCTGAACAACGAACATAACCCGACCAAAGGCTCACTCAGCCAGCTGACGGTGACGGTGGATCCGGGCAGTGATGACCGGGCGAGCTGGTGGCAGTGGGAACTCAGCCAGAGCTGGTTCTGGGACTTAGGACCGGCAGGGGAGGTGTTTGATCAGCAGGTGCTGGCCGTGAATGCTTATCTGTCGGATGTGCCGGGCTGGAACCAGAGCGAGTCCGTAAATGGCAACTCGCTTTATCACCGGCCGCCGGAGTTTGCCCGTGCCAGTCTGGGCGGTTTGTTCCGGCTGCGCAGTTACCAGGGCGGCCGTTTTACCGATCGCAGTGCTATCAGCTACAGCGTGGAATACCGGGTTATGCCGGACTGGCAGCCTCTGGGAGGTTGGCCGGTCTTCAACTGGTATGACGTACCCTGGTGGCAGTGGGTCGTGTTTGCCGATGCCGGGCGGGTTGCTGATGAGTTCAACTTAGCGACCCTCAATAAAGCGATGCGCTGGAGCGCCGGCGGCGCTGTGCGCTTTCAGGTGGAAGGCGTGGTGGTACGTGCTGAAATGGCCTGGGGTGAGGAAGACAGCCGGTTTGCGGTAATGGTGAACCAGCCGTTTTAGTGGTGGGGAGGCACGCTTGGTTTGCGATGGCGGGCAGGAGCTTGAATCTAAACCTCAACATCGACTTTAGCTTTAACCTGGATCCGGCTGGATCTGAGAATCCCTCTTGTCGCCCCTTTGGCAGCGCCCGAATGCCCGATGAGGCTTAAAAAAGGCGAGCGGGTGGCTCGCCATTGTGGGGGTTGGTCGCTTGTCGGTATCGGGTACTGTGCTTAGAAACCGCGTAGCTGAATACGACGCAGGAATTCGGTCATGATCCGGTCGTACAGCAGGTCGCCGAGGAAGGCGTCCTCTACTTTGTGGTCAATACTCGGGTTATCGTTGATTTCAATCACCACCACCTGACCGTCAACCTCTTTCAAATCCACCCCGTATAACCCGGAGCCAATTTGGTTGGCGGCTTTCAGGGCGGTGTCGATCACCGCTTTCGGCACTTGTTTCAGATCCAACGTCTCAAAGCCGCCTGAGCTGACCCGACCGCTGTTGTGGTGCTGATAAATCTGCCAGTGGCCCCGGCTCATGTAGTACTTGCAGGCGAACAGCGGCTGGCGATTGAGCACTCCAATGCGCCAGTCAAAGTCGGTCGGCAAAAATTCCTGAGCCAGAATCAGGGTGCTGCGGGCAAACAGCTTATCCATCTGGGTCAGCAGTTCCTCGCGGTTCTTCACCTTAACCACACCCACCGAGAATGCGCCATCCGGTACTTTCAATACCATCGGGAAACCGATCTCACGCTCAGCCAACTCCTGCCAGTGCGGATCAAAGTTTTTCAGGATCACGCTCTTGGGCGTCGGAACCTTGTGCAGACGCAGCAGTTCAGTCAGGAACACCTTGTTGGTGCACTTCATGATGGATTCCGGATCGTCCATGACGACCAGTCCGAGCTTTTCCGCAGTCTTGGCGAAGCGGTAAGTAAAGTTACCAATGTTCGTGGTCGAGCGGATAAACAGGCCGTCAAATTCCCCCAGACGGGAAAGGTCGTCCGGGGTGATGGTCTGCAGCCGCATTCCCAGGCGTTTGGCCGCTTTCTTAAAGCTGTGCAGGGCCGTGCTGTCTGACGGTGGCATTTTCTCATGCGGATCGACCAGCAGCGCCAGATCATAGCGTGCATTCTTGTTCGGCTTGGGTGAGCGCCAGACCTTGTTCGAGAAGCGCTCCAGTGCTTCGGCAAATTGGTCCTGTTCCGGATCCGTCAGGTCCTGGAACGGGAATGGTGTGATCTGTTCAACCTGCCAATGTGACTCTGAGCGGCGAATGGTGACCTGCATGACTGGCACCATAAAGTGCTCGAACAGGCGACGGGCAATTTTCTCAAAGCCCGGCACCCTGGATTGGCCAAAATAGATTTTTTCTTCCAGACGGTCCCCGACAGCCGGCATATGGTTGGCAAACGCCTTCTCCAGCTGGTCAGACGGTACCGACAACAAGAACGGCTGAGACAGATCATTGATCGTCATTACCCGCGGGATCACCCGGTGACCCCGCGCCTCAGCCATCAGCGAGCAATAATAGCCGCTGCTCATATACCCATAGTCTCGGCACAGGTTGATAACCTGTGTGGTTTTATTCTCGCAAAACGCGCCGTGTTGTAAGTAGGTATCTACAGTGACGACCCTGTCAGAAGGGAAATACTGCCGCCAGTCACTGTCGTTGTCGGTAATAATGAGGACTTTTGTCATCTTTTCACTCACCTATAGCCATTCGGCCAAATTTGGGATTTAATCGATCCAGTCCATTCAAGCGTGAATAAGTCCATGATAGTCCGTATCGCACTGCTCAATGATCTAGCCAGTTTAAATACTCTTGAGGCTCAGCTTTTTGACGGGGACCGAATCGCCCCGCGTCAGATGCGGCGGTTTATTAAATCGCCCCAGAGCGTGTTATTTGTGGCGGAAGAGGAAGGTCGAATTACCGGCTATGGACTGGTGTTGTTTCACCGGGGTACCCAGCTGGCACGGTTATATTCCCTTGCCGTCGATCCCGAGTTCCGTGGCAGGCACATAGCCCAGCAGTTATTGGCTGCGTGTGAAGCGGCGGCGCTGGAAAACGGTTTCAATACATTACGGCTGGAAGTGCGGAATGACAATCGTGCCGCGCGAAATCTTTATGAAAAATGCGGCTATAAACCATTAAAAGTTTTAATCCATTATTACGATGATCTGGCCGATGGGATCCGGATGCAAAAACGTCTCAGTCCGGTCGAGGCCAAGCATTTATTGCCGCTGCCACTGTACGTGCAGACCACGCCTTTTACCTGCGGCCCGTCCTGTCTGATGATGAGCCTGTCCTATCTCGATCCCGATTTTCAGCCGAGCCGGCAGTTGGAGTTACAGCTGTGGCGTGAGGCGACCACTATCTTTATGGCATCCGGTCACGGTGGCTGCAGCGGGCATGGGCTGGCAATGGCGGCGCACCGTCGGGGCTGTGATGTCGAGCTGTGGGCGCAGTCAAAATCCACCCCGTTTATCGACAGTGTCAGGGACCCGAAGAAAAAAGACATTATTGAGCTGGTGCACCTGGATTTCTGCCAGCAACTGGAAGAAGCCGCTGTCCCGGTTGTTGATGCGATGCCATCGGTTGAGCAGATTGAAACCTGGCTGAAACAGGGCATGTGTCTGCTGATGTTGATCAGCACATACCGGTTCAACGGCTGTAAAGAGCCGCACTGGATTGTGCTCAGCGGGGTCAGTGAGCAGTTCTTTTTCTTCCATGACCCCTATGCGGAAGACCGAGCGGACAGCAGCCATCGCGCCCATATCCCGCTAAACAAAGCCGGACTGAGCCAAATTCTGGGGTTCGGGCGCCAGAAACACACCGCCTGTGTTGTGCTCAGGCCGGTAGCGGGGATTACTCCCCTTGCAGGGTAATCACCAGCGTACGGCTGCCGCCGTGGTCACGGTGCTCACCCAGGTAGATCCCCTGCCAGGTGCCTAAGGCGAGGCGTCCGTTCGTGATGGGTACTGTCACACTGTTACCCAGCAGCGACGCTTTGATATGGGCTGGCATGTCATCGTCCCCTTCATACGTGTGCCGGTAGTACGGCGCACGTTCCGGCACGGCCTGATTAAAGTGGGTTTCCATATCACCGCGTACCGTCGGATCGGCGTTTTCATTAATCGTCAGGCTGGCCGAGGTGTGCTGGATAAAGAGATGGGCCAGCCCGACGTTCAGTGAAGCCAATTGTGAAAGGTGTTGTTCAATTTCATCGGTTATCAGGTGAAAGCCGCGTGAGCGGGCGCGCAGCTGCATTTTAGTTTGGTACCACATGTTGTTAACCCTTTTCATTTCTTTGTGACAAACAGCGATGATTGTTAAACATATTGCACTGTTTCCTCTCGATCATTTACTCTTTGTTTTCGTGACCTGACGCAATGAAGGCCATAATGGCTCGCGTCATAATTATTCATAAGTTGTAAAATTACAAAAATTAGACGGCCTCGCAGGTTGAGCTACACTTGGGGCAGCACGGTTTCACAACATTCTTATCATCGGGGATCCCTTGCGGGAGTATGGTTACCCGTAAGTGGATGAACAATTAAAAATCAGGAACTTCACCATGTTGAAAGACATCAATCCAACTCAGACCGACGCGTGGAAAGCGCTGACCGCCCACTTTGAAGATGCACAGGATCTTCAGCTGAGCGAGCTGTTTGCCAACGACAGCGAGCGTTTCACAAAGTTTTCGGCCACGTTCGGCGCTGACATCCTGTTGGATTACTCCAAAAACCTTATCACTGAAGAGACCATGGCAAAACTGTTTGCTCTGGCCGAAGAAACGGAAGTTAAAGCGGCGATTGCTGACCTGTTCAGTGGTGAGAAGATCAACCGAACTGAAGATCGTGCTGTGCTGCACTCAGCGCTGCGTAACCGCAGCAACACACCTATTATGGTAGACGGCGAAGACGTGATGCCAAAGGTGAATGCCGTATTGGACAAAATGCAGGCTTTTACAGCCCGTATCGTTGATGGTGAGTGGAAAGGTTACACCGGTAAAGCGATCACTGATGTGGTGAACATTGGTATCGGTGGTTCAGACTTGGGCCCGTACATGGTGACTGAGGCGCTGATGCCTTACAAAACTCGCCTGAACATGCACTTTGTGTCTAACGTTGACGGCACCCATATTGCTGAAACCCTGAAAGCGCTGAATCCGGAAACCACCCTGTTCCTGATCGCTTCGAAGACTTTCACCACCCAGGAAACCATGACCAACGCGCACTCTGCCCGTGACTGGTTCCTGGCGGAAGCCGGTGATCAAGCGCACGTTGCGAAACACTTTGCGGCGCTGTCGACCAATGCCAGCGCGGTCGCGGAGTTTGGTATCGATACCGACAACATGTTTGAGTTCTGGGACTGGGTCGGCGGCCGTTACTCACTGTGTTCAGCGATCGGTCTGTCTATCAGCCTGGCGATCGGCTACGACAACTTCGTGGCGCTGCTGGATGGTGCCCATGCGATGGACAAACACTTCGCAGAAGCGCCGCTGGAGCAAAACCTGCCAGTGATTCTGGCGCTGATCGGGATCTGGTACAACAACTTCTACGGCGCAGAGTCGGAAGCGATTCTGCCTTATGACCAGTACCTGCACCGTTTCGCCGCGTATTTCCAGCAAGGCAATATGGAATCAAACGGCAAGTGTGTTGACCGTGGCGGCAACCCGATTGACTACCAGACGGGCCCTATTATCTGGGGTGAGCCGGGAACGAATGGTCAGCACGCGTTCTACCAGCTGATTCACCAGGGAACGAAACTGATTCCGTGTGATTTCATCGCTCCGGCGATCAGCCATAACCCTCTGAGCGATCACCATCCAAAACTGATGGCGAACTTCTTTGCTCAGACTGAGGCTCTGGCTTTTGGAAAAACCAAAGAGCAGGTGGAAGCGGAATTTATTGCGGCCGGTAAGTCGCTGGACGAAGTGAAAGATCTGGTTCCGTTCAAAGTGTTCGATGGTAACCGTCCAACCAACTCCATTCTGGTCAAGCAAGTGACACCGGCAGTGCTGGGCTCATTGATTGCGCTGTACGAACACAAAATCTTTACTCAGGGTGTGATCTGGAATATCTACAGCTTTGACCAGTGGGGTGTTGAGCTAGGCAAACAGCTGGCGAACAAGATTCTGCCAGAGCTGAACAGCGCTGATGCCATCAGCAGCCATGACAGTTCAACCAATGGCCTGATCAACGCATTCAAACAATGGCGTCAGTGATCTGCTGGCCGGGCCAATAAAATTTGCCAATAAAAAACGCCGCATTTGTGCGGCGTTTATTTTTGGCGTGTGTAGCGAGGCATTAAGACAACGCAATCACTTCGCTGGCTTGTGGGCCTTTCTGACCATCTGTCACGATAAATTCAACACTTTGGCCTTCGCGCAGAGTACGGCGGCCGTTGTTTTGAACGATAGCGCTGAAGTGTACAAACACATCTTTGCCATCCGCACCTGAAATAAAGCCAAAGCCTTTTTCATCGTTGAACCACTTTACGGTTCCAGTCAGTTTGCTCATGTTACGATCTTTCCTTTGCAATCGAGTATTTCCTTGCTGCCTGATACAGGCAAGCAAAACGACGCTGAGGGTTCATCAATACGTGTCTTGATGCCTATCCAGCATATTCAGTCTAGACTGAATTACTGGGAGTGGGTATTTTTTTGTGCGACTTTTCTGGCAACTTCACAGAAAAATCAACGTGATAATGTTGGCCGTCATGACAGGGAGAGATCACCTGAGCAAAAGGGAATACGTTTGTTCGACTGGAGCGTTGTTAGACCAGGCGGCCACTAGACTTGATGGGCCCGGCAAGGGAAATGTGTCAGGTAAGGCTACTGTGTTTGACAAGTCCAGGCTGAAGGCTGAACAAGGTTACCTCGCCGACGCTGGCCGGCCGCAGGTAACACAGTAGAGGCAGGCGGCAGTTAGTCGAAGCAGATCTCGATGTAGGCTTTACCGTATTCGGAGTCAAACGGCATGATGATGATAGCACCGTCACACTTGTGAGTAATGGTATGGCCACGGCCGGATACCACGGCAGGGGTCGCCATTTCAAACTCGTAGCCTTTATCTGACAAAATGCGTTTGGCACCGCCGGTGACCATATTGGTAATTTCGCCCACCATGTCGGTGACTTCTTCATTGATACCGTGCGGACGTTCGCCCAGCATTCGCTGCATGATTTCCAGTGCCAGCCCTTCCTCAAAAGTGACGGACATTGAGCCTTTGGTCTTGGGGCCGATCATGCCAATCAGTCCGGAGACATCACCACGGGCGACTTCATCGCGTTTTAGTCGAGGTTTTTGTGGAGCCAGCTCCATCGACGCCATCGTTTTGAGTACATTCAAAAGTGACGCTAAGAAAGGGTTTACGAATTCTGCGCGCATAATCGTTACGACTGTCTCTGTCCTGAAATAAAACTTACTTGCTCTGGCATTGTTGGCAAACACCATGGCTTTCAACGACATGGTGAGCAATTTCAAAGCCTTTCTGCTCAGCTCTCTGACGAAGCAGGCGAGCCAGTTCTTCATCGTGGCACTCTTCTACCGTGCCGCATCGATCGCAAATCAGCAGCTGTGAGCAGTGATCAGCATGTCCCAGCAAACAGCAGGCAATATAGCTGTTCGTTGACTGAACCTTGTGCACAAACCCTTGGGCGAGAAGAAAATCGAGAGCACGGTAAACCGTTGGCGGTTTCGCTTGCGGCTCGCTCTCGCGCAGCAGGTCCAGCAGTTCATAGGCACTGATAGAGCTGTGGTGGTCGATAATCAGTTCGAGCACCTTAAGCCGTTGAGGTGTCAGCCTGACTCCCCGTTGCTCACAGAGTTGTCGTGCATTGTCCAGCAACTGCTTTTTATTTGCCATATGACCTCAAATTACAAGCGATAAGAACAGCATACTACCATATTCACCTGTAAACGTATCGCCGATGATGGCAAAAGCCGGTCGTGAGGGAAAGAAAAAATGTGCGTGGTTTCTCATCCATGACACCGTTGAAACTGGGTATTTCTCACTGTCATCCTCTCATATGAATGTACACCTTTGTTCTTGTTGTGTGGCTTTTTGCTGTCCAACTTAAATTGGTTGTAAGTGGATTATTGTAAATTATTGATTTAAATCTATATTTTATGGTGTTCAGCTTTTTGTGCGATTTTTTAGGTGAACTGTCCTTGTTGTTTTTACTTTTATATTAGTGAGTTACTTTGATTTCTGTACCTCTGGTCAGTTATTTATAGTATTTGGCTTACTATGTTCTTTTTAACCCAGTGGGTGTTGTACAGCTTTTTTATGTTTGGTGATGAAAAAGGGTTAGCCTGCCTATCGGTTTAGATTGTGGTGAGTGTAATGTAATGATTTTACGTTGGTTTAAAGGTACGTGCATCTTTTTGGCCTATTGGTGTTAAAAAGCTATTAAAGCTGTACATTGAATGATGGCTGGTTTTTATCTTTATGATTTTAATGGCTAATATTGTTATTTAAAAATGCCTGCTATGTTCTTTTTGCTTTCAGACAGAAGCCAGCATAGAGGCAGAACAGAGAGAGGTATCGGGCTGTAGTGGTGGTTAAAAGTTGGGATAGTTTCGTGAATAAGGTAGAATCCGCACTCTTTCATCGCAGGGGCTGGAAAACATAGCTTACTGCGGTGTGTCCGCTTTGCTTTGAGTGGGACAGAACAGATTTTGCGCAATAGATGAGGTTTTCGATGACAGAGAGTGCCGTGGTGAGCAATCAACAAACTGAAAATAAGCAGGCCGTTCAGTCTGAGTATCCGGCATGCCGTTTTTCCATTGCACCTATGCTCGATTGGACCGATCGTCATTGCCGCTATTTCCACCGTTTACTGAGCGAACATGCTCAGCTGTACACTGAAATGGTGACAACGGGGGCGATTATTCATGGCAAAGCGGATTATCTGGCCTATAACGAGGAAGAGCACCCGCTGGTGTTGCAGTTGGGGGGCTCAAACCCGGCAGATCTGGCAACCTGCGCCCAGCTGGCTGCCGAGCGTGGCTATGACGAAATTAACCTGAATGTAGGCTGCCCGTCAGATCGCGTTCAGAACGGTCGTTTCGGTGCCTGTCTGATGGGGGAAGCTGAGCTGGTAGCCCAGTGTGTGGCCGCTATGCGTGAGGTGGTGGATATTCCGGTCTCGGTCAAAACCCGTATCGGTATTGATGAGCAGGACTCTTACCCATTCCTGACCGATTTTGTCGGCATAGTCAGTGAAAAAGGCGGCTGTCGTGATTTCACCATTCATGCCCGCAAAGCCTGGCTGAGTGGTCTGAGCCCGAAAGAAAACCGCGAAATTCCGCCGTTAGATTATCCGCGTGTGTACCAGCTGAAAAAAGATTTCCCGCATCTGACAATGGGGATCAACGGCGGCATCAAGACGCTGGAAGAGATGGAAGCACACCTGGCTCATATGGACGGCGTTATGGTCGGACGTGAAGCCTATCAGAATCCTTATCTGCTGGCGGAAATCGATCAGCGCCTGTTTGGCAGCGATACCCCAATGAAAAAACGTCGTGCTGTGGTGGAAGCCATGTTCCCGTACATTGAGCGTGAGCTGTCGCAAGGGGCTTATCTGAACCATATTACCCGACATATGCTGGGCCTGTTCCAGAACATGCCGGGCGCGCGTCAGTGGCGTCGACACATCAGCGAAAATGCCCATAAACCGGGCTCCGGTATTGAAGTGCTGGAGCAGGCACTGGCGAAAATTCCTGCTCATCTGGATGTGTAAGGGCGTAGCCCTCTATCTCTATTTCTATCTCTATCGTAACCCTTTTCAGAGAGTGCTTGTGATAGCTCAACGGGTCTGCCAATGCAGACCCGTTTTTGTTAGAGGTGGGAATGTTGAGAGTCAGACACTCATTTAGCGGAAATTTACGGCATTGCGGCAAAGGTATTGCAGTTGTCCGGATCGCCTGACTGGAAGCCTTTTTTAAACCATTCCACCCGTTGCTTCGATGAACCGTGGGTAAACGCATCTGGCTGCACCGCTCGTCCGGCCATTTCCTGTAATCTGTCATCCCCGACGGAGCTGGCCGCCTGCAGCCCCTCCTCAATATCGCCCGGCTCTAACAGCTGCATTTCGTTATGTACATAGTACCCCCAGACCCCGGCATAACAATCAGCCTGCAATTCCAGCATGACGCTGAGCTGGTTGGCGTCGGTTTCGCTGGCCTGTTTCTGCATCTGGGCGACCCGACTGCTGGTCCCCAGCACATTCTGGACATGGTGGCCGACCTCATGGGCGATCACATAGGCAAATGCAAAATCGCCCGGTGCGCCAAGTTTTTTCAGGGCATTCATAAAACTTAAATCAAGGTACACCTTGCTGTCAGCCGGGCAGTAAAACGGCCCGGATTGTGCTTGACCGGCTCCGCAGCCGCCGGTCATGGTCAGGTTGGTATACAACACCAGCTGTGGTTCCGGGTATTGTCCCGGCAGCAGGGCATTCCAGACGGTTTCGGTGGTGCCCAGAATGGCCGCGACAAACTGCGCATTTTCATCCTCCTCCGGTATTCCCTGTTGGGTGCCCGGCTGATTGCTGAGTCCGGAATTTGGCAAGCCCACCTGCGTGACGCCACCGGTAAAATATTGGTAGGCGAGGTAAATTCCCCCAAGCACGAGAATGACTTTCCCGATTTTGGTTTTCAGCAGGAAAGGCAGAAAACGCAGCAGGCCGGCGATGGCCAGACCGGACTGTGCCGGTCCTTGCCCTCGGCGATCATCAATATTGGTACTTCGTTTGGATTGGCGCCAACGCATACTTGCTCCTCGTTCAATCCTGATGGCTCTACCTTAGTCTGGCGGAAGTCCGCCAAATTGCGTATGCCAATTGCGAGATGTTGTCCTGCTGTGATTAGCTGGCTTGTCGGGTAAGCCGATGCCGAGGGGGATATCGTGGTACAGACTCAGGCAGGGAAAGGGATGGCGAATTTAACGAAACCTTAGCCAAAGACGCCGAAGAAGTGAGGATATATACAATGCGCTTGATAGTATCTTTTTGATTTTACGATGATAAATGGATTCTTGAAAATGGCCTGATTTGTGCAGTGGTTCAGCAAGGTAGTCTAGAACAATGCGTCAGACAGCCGACCCTGATAGCTGACCCAGACAATTAGCGCAGGGAGTAGGCTGACTTTCACGATGCTTCAGAATAGATTTCAGATAAGTAATGCCTGTCACCGCGTAGCGGGATGCTGGGGTATAAGCCACAATCAGCAGGGCATAATAAAGGAGAAAATGAACGATGGTTGAATTCTTATTTTTAATGGCGTTTGCCTTTGTCCTGGTGATCACCGGCGTGAGTGCGGTCGGGATGATTCTTGCCATGGTAGTCGGCTTTATCGTCATGGCGGTGGCCGGAATGATTGGCGTGGTGTTTGATTTGCTGCCGTGGATCATTCTGATTGCGGTCGCGGTCTGGGCGTATCGCCGTTACCAGGGACCTCGTAACCTGAGCGGAACAACGGAGCGATTCGGGACTTATTATCGTCATAGCCACCGTCAGTACCGTCGTGGGGATTACCGCCGGTTTGACCGCGATGATCGCCGTTAACCCCTTGTGGGCAATGGGGTCGGAGGAGGCCGGATAAGCCGACACAATTGCGGCTTTCTCAGACATCATCTGTTATAGTCTTCGCCGTTTGATAGACCAATAATAGAGTGGAGACTCATCATGAATAAATTGACGCTAACTGCGCTGGCAGGGGCTATGGCACTGGCAGCAGCAGTACCGGCACAGGCGGATGTGCTGTTGGGCGCAAAAGTGGGTGCGGATGCGTGGTTTACCGATGCCAAAATCAACGACAGCAGTGCGGCCGCTGACAGCCACACTTCTGGCTCTTACTACCTGGCGCTGGAGCACTTCATTCCTCTGGTACCAAACGTGCGTCTGCGTTACACCAATGTGGACAACGGTGCGGTGTCTTTCGGCCAGACGGATTACACGCTGTACTATGAGATCCTGGACAACGACGCGATCGCTTTCGACCTGGGTCTGACAATGGCGAAATTCAATGCCGGTCAGTTCGGTGCCGAACGTTTCAGCGAATGGCAACCAGCGCTGTACGGTAATGTTGAAGTCGGTATCCCGATGACGCCGGTGTCTTTCTTCGGTGATGTAAACTACGGCAACTATGACAGCACCCGTACGCTGGATGCCCTGGCAGGCGTGAAGTGGACGGTGCCGCTGGTGGTGGATCTGAACCTGCGCGCTGGCTACCGCGTGATGGACTATGATTTTGATTTCGTTCGCAATGGCGGCGACTTCAAAACTGACGGTTGGTTTGCCGGTGTTGAAATCGATCTGTAATTGATTGATTCATTTTTATTCTTGAAAAAGCCACGCTGCGTCGTGGCTTTTTTGTTGCCTGTTTTCCGGGTTCTGTACCATTTTTATAGAAGGTTAGGCGGTAGGGAAGAAATCGTATGACATTAACCGAATTACAGCGCCTGTATGATTCGAGCGAAATTGTCGAAGCCGTTATTGAGCCTTCTATTCAGGCGAATGGCTGGATCGTGGAATTTCGTCATCGGCGTGGCGGATTCGTTCCGCTGACTGACGGGGCAGGGAGCGAGAAATGTTATCGCGACATTGATACTGCCACCGAGCGTGCGTTTGAGGTGGGATTCCACCAGGTGCGCATTGCAGATACCTTCTGACTCTTCTGCCGCTGACTCGTCCACTCTCCTGACTCAGCGGCGTATTTCCCCATACAAAAAGTTATAAAACATTCTTATCTATTCTTTCTTGTTATTTCCTTGAGTAGCTAATCTAACCCCTACGCAATGTAAAGGGATCGTCGTGTCATGTTACTTAAGGAACTTTCCGCTCTGGCCAGCCCGCTTAATGATCAGCAAATAGGTCAACTCCAGCAGGCTGTCGCCGAGCTCTCACCACAGCAATTAGCGTGGATCAGTGGATATTTTTGGGGTCTGAGTCAGACTCCGTCAGTCGGGCAGACTGTGCCCGCTCAGCAGCCGGCCGTGGCAGTTGCCAGCCAGCCAGCCGGTAAGTTGACCATCATTTATGCGTCTCAGACCGGCAATGCCAAGGGTGTTGCCCAGGCGCTGAAAGCAGAAGCGGATGCCGCTGGGATCAGCGCGGAGCTGTTCTCTGCTGGTGACTACAAAGGTAAAAATCTGGCCAAAGAAACCCATGTCATCATCGTGGCGTCAACCCATGGTGAAGGGGAAGCACCGGATGATGCCATTGAGTTACATGAATTCCTGCAATCGAAAAAAGCACCTAAGCTGCCGAACCTGCAATACGCGGTCATCGGCTTGGGAGATTCCAGCTACGAATTTTTCTGCCAGACGGCAAAAGATTTTGATGCCTACCTGGCGAAGCTGGGCGCGCGTCCGATGCTGGAGCGTCTCGACTGTGACGTGGATTACGATGCGCCGGCTGCGGCGTGGCGGGCAGAGGCGCTGGATAAAGTGCAGGAGACTCTGGTAACGGCTGACGCTCAGGTGGTCACGCTGCCGGTCGGGCAGGCCGTGGCAAGCGTATCGGCCTACACCAAACAGAACCCGTATGCTGCGACGCTGCTGACCAGCCAGAAAATTACCGGGCGCAACTCAGGCAAAGATGTGCGTCATGTCGAGATTGATCTGGAAGGCTCCGGCCTGACTTATCAGCCGGGTGATGCGCTGGGTGTTTGGTATGACAATGACCCCGTACTGGCTGACGCCATTCTGGCCAAAGCCGGTTTGAGCGGTGAAGAAAGCGTTGATGTGGATGGCCAGGCGGTATCTCTGCGCGACGCGCTGATAAACAGCTACGAAGTGACGGCGGCAAACCCACAGCTGGTGACCCGTTACGCGGATCTGTCCGGCAGCAAGAAGCTGGCCAAGCTGGTGGAAGACAAAGATAAGCTGCGTGAGTACGCCGCCAACACCCAGGTGGTCGACGTACTGGCGGAGAAAAAAACAGCGCTGACTGCCGAACAGCTGCTGGGTTTGCTGCGTCGTCTGACACCTCGCCTGTACTCCATTGCATCCAGCCAGGAAGAAGTTGGTGAAGAAGTGCACTTGACTGTCGGGTTGGTGGAATATGCTCACGCTGAGGAAACCCGTCAGGGCGGTGCGTCCAGCTTCCTGTCCCGTCGTCTGGAAGAAGGTGAGTCGGTAAAAGTCTTTGTTGAGTCGAATAACCATTTCAAACTGCCTGCTGACGATAATACTCCGGTGATCATGATTGGTCCGGGGACGGGAATTGCGCCATTCCGGGCCTTTGTGCAGGAGCGTGATAACCGTGGCGCTGAAGGTAAGAACTGGCTGTTCTTTGGCGATCGGACATTTACCGAAGACTTCCTGTACCAGGTGGAATGGCAGAAATACCTCAAAGACGGTGTCGTGAACCGGATTGACGTGGCTTTCAGCCGCGATCAGGCCGAGAAAGTGTACGTGCAGCACCGCCTGCTGGAGCATGCAGCCGAAGTCTGGAAATGGCTGCAGGACGGCGCCCATGTTTATGTGTGCGGTGATGCCAACCATATGGCGAAAGATGTCCACGATGCTCTGCTGACCATTGCCGAGCAGCAAGGCAACCAGAGTCGTGAACAGGCCGAGCAATACCTCAGTGAACTGCGTAAGAACAAGCGTTATCAAAAGGATGTCTACTAATGAGCGAGCAAAAACTATCAGATAACGAACGCCTCAAGCGTGAAAGTAACTTCCTGCGCGGGACCATTGCTGACGATCTGCAAGACCGGATGACTGGCGGCTTTACCGCTGACAACTTCCAGCTGATCCGCTTCCACGGCATGTACCAGCAGGATGACCGGGATTTCCGTGCCGAGCGTGCCAAACAGAAGCTGGAGCCGCTGCACAATGTGATGCTGCGAGCCCGTATGCCGGGCGGTATCATTACTCCGCCGCAATGGCTGGCGATTGATAAGTTTGCGGAAGAACATTCACTGTACGGCAGTATCCGTCTGACGACCCGCCAGACGTTCCAGTTCCACGGGGTGCTCAAGCCAAACATCAAACTGATGCACCAGACCCTGAACAAGATTGGGATCGACTCGATTGCCACCGCCGGTGACGTGAACCGTAACGTTCTGTGTACCAGCAATCCGGTGGAATCCGAGTTGCATCAGGAAGCCTACGAGTGGGCGAAAAAGATCAGTGAACACTTGCTGCCGAAAACCCGTGCGTATGCCGAGATCTGGCTCGACGGTGAAAAGCTGGAAAGCACGGACGAAGAGCCGATTCTGGGCAGCACCTATTTGCCACGGAAGTTTAAAACCACGGTCGTGATCCCGCCGCAGAATGATGTGGATGTTCACGCCAATGACCTGAACTTTGTTGCGATTGCGGATAACGGCAAGCTGGTCGGCTTTAACGTCCTGGTGGGTGGTGGCCTGGCGATGACCCACGGGGATAAAACCACATACCCGCGCCGTGCGGATGACTTCGGATTTATCCCGCTGGAGAAAACGCTGGAGGTGGCGGCAGCGGTCGTGACGACCCAACGTGACTGGGGGAACCGCTCGAACCGTAAGAATGCGAAAACCAAATACACCCTGGATCGGGTTGGGGTGGATGTCTTCAAAGCCGAAGTGGAAAAACGTGCCGGGGTGGCCTTTGAGCAAAGCCGTCCGTATGAATTCACCGAGCGCGGCGATCGTATCGGTTGGGTGGAAGGTATCGACGGTAAGCACCACCTGACACTGTTTATTGAAAATGGCCGTTTGTTGGACTTCCCGGGTAAACCGCTGAAAACCGGGGTCGCAGAAATTGCCCGTATCCATCACGGTGACTTCCGCATGACCGCTAACCAGAACCTGATTGTGGCTGGTGTGGCGGCAGAGGATAAAGCGACGATCGAAAAGATCGCCCGCGATCACGGCCTGATCGATGATACGGTCAGTGAGCAGCGTAAAAACTCCATGGCGTGTGTGGCGTTGCCGACCTGTCCGCTGGCGATGGCTGAGGCAGAGCGTTTTCTGCCGGAGTTTGTGACGGACGTTGAACAGCTGCTGAGCAAGCACAGCCTGCCGCAGGAAGAGAACGTGATTTTGCGGGTTACAGGCTGCCCGAACGGCTGTGGCCGTGCGATGCTGGCGGAAATCGGTCTGGTCGGTAAAGCGCCGGGCCGTTACAACCTGCATCTGGGCGGCAACCGTAACGGGACCCGTATTCCGAAGATGTACCTGGAAAACATCACGGTTGAGCAGATCATGGCTGAACTCGACAGCCTGATCGGCCGCTGGGCGCAGGAGCGTCAAGACGGTGAAGCATTTGGTGATTTCACCATCCGTGCCGGAATTATCGAGCCGGTGCTGATCTCTAAGAGGGATTTCTATGCCTGATGTGAAACTTGCCGCGTTGCTGGAGAAAAGCAAAGTCGAGCAGATCCTGGAGCTAGCCAGTATCAATGCTGAGCTGGAAGGGTTATCAGCGCAGGCGCGGATTCGCTGGGCGCTGGACAACCTGCCGGGGCAGTTCGCGCTGGCGTCCAGCTTCGGTATTCAGTCGGCGGTGATGCTGCATATGGTCACCCGCGAGCAGGCTGATATTCCGGTGATTCTGACTGATACCGGCTATCTGTTCCCGGAAACCTATCAGTTTATTGATCAGCTGACTGAGCGTTTGAAGCTGAACCTGCATGTGTACCGGGCGGAACTGACCCCGCAATGGCAGGAGGCACGCTTTGGCCGCCTGTGGGAGCAGGGGGTTGACGGCATCAAACAGTACAACCGCATCAACAAAGTCGAACCGATGCGCCGTGCACTGGATGAGCTGAATGTCAGCGCCTGGTTCTCTGGACTGCGTCGTGAACAGTCATCGACCCGGGCAACGCTGCCGGTACTGGCGATCCAGAATGGTGTATTCAAGTTCCTGCCGCTGATTGACTGGACGAATCAGGACATTGATGCCTATCTGGCGCAGTATGATCTGCCGTATCACCCGCTGTGGGATCAGGGTTACCTGTCGGTTGGCGATACCCACACGACCCGTAAGTGGGAGCCGGGCATGAAAGAAGAGGAAACACGCTTCTTTGGCCTCAAGCGTGAGTGTGGGCTGCATGAAGATGATGTGGAAACCGATGGTTCCGGCATCTGACAGGCGCAGTGATGTGGCTTGGCATGTAAGTTGGTGATCTAGTGACCTAGTGATTGGGAAACTGGGTGACGAGACCCGGAGAGTGGGTAGTAGGGTTCAGTAATACGGGGGCTTTGCTGCGTTGCTCTGATGACGACTTCGAGACTTGCACCTGTCCTTAACACGCGGAGATGAAAAAGCCTTACCTGTTCGCAGGTAAGGCTTTGTTATTTTTACATCCCGCTGACAGAGGCTACAGGGCAGACAGGTATCTTGCCGTCGCGTGTCACACGGAGGCAAACGGCTTATTGTGCCGCTGGAGCCCAGATGTTACCCAGTGACTGCAGCAGGCCGGCGCTGGCACCCTGGTTACCCAGGAATTGCAGGACAACCGGGACAAACTGGCTGACCATGCTGGCATCCATACCCAGTGCGGCAAAGATTTTGTTGATGGTTTCCATGTTACCCAGCAGAGCGCCAATGCCCGGAGGTAGGCTGCCAGTCAGGGCTTCTGCACCCGGAATCATTTTGGCCAGCTCTGTGGCTTGTGATCCAGACAGTTGGCTGGTTGCGGCGGATAGCAGGGCACCAGCACCACCGGCGGCTTGCTCCGGCGTTACGCCCAGCTGAGTGCTCAGCAGGCTGGCCAGTGGGTTCTCGGCAACCGCTTCAGTGGTTTTGCTGCCGAACAGATCCGTCAGGCTGAAAGCTGAGCTGGTGGCTGGCATCATGAGCAGACCAGTCAGTGAGCCGATAACAAGGATACGTCGAGACCAAGTTGCTGACATCTTATTTCTCCAAGGGTGGTCGTCTTCTGGGCAAGGCCAGTATCGACCGGGTTAATAAACCTTTTGCCGGTGAGCATCGGGAAAAGGCTGGGGGATATCTGACAGGCAGATGGTACTAAAATTCAGTCGGGACGATCAAAAAACGGTGCCGAAGCACCGTTTTTGGTCTTCCTCGGAAGGATTACAGGATATCCAGAAGTTCTACTTCGAATACCAGAGCAGCAAATGGAGGGATAGCTGTACCCGCACCACGCTCGCCGTAGGCCAGATCGTGAGGGATGTACAGTTTCCATTTAGAGCCAACAGGCATCATTTGCAGGGCTTCAACCCAGCCTTTGATCACGCCTGTTACTGGGAATTCTGCTGGTTGACCGCGCTTAACAGAGCTGTCGAATACAGTACCGTCAGTCAGCTCACCGTGGTAGTGAACGCGAACTTGTTTGTCTGCTGTAGGGATGTCACCCTGACCTTCAACCAGGATCTCGTACTGCAGGCCAGATTCAGTCACTGTAACTTCAGGGCGTAGTGCGTTATCTTTTAGGAACGCTTCGCCTTCCGCTGCTGCTGCTTTCGCTTGCTCTTGGCGAGCAGCTTCGGCACGAGTGTGAAGTTCACGCAGGGCATTGTTGATCTCGTCTACTTCGATTTCTGGCATGTCGCCAGTCAGTGAAGTCGCGATACCTTTAGCAATGGCTGCCACATTCAGGCCTTCCAGGCCGCTTTGTGCCAGCTGTTGGCCCATTTGAAGACCGATACCGTAGCTTGCTTTAGATTCAACTGTATCTAGTTTTACGTCAGACATGGTGTCATCTCTTTGGTAGAGTGAATGAAGCAGGCAGGATAACAGTTTCACCCCCTGAGGGTAAACCATTGTGACATGCTGTCTTGAGTCAAGCATGAATTGGAAAGCGCTGGAGTGTTGTTTATGGGACAGGCCAAACGCCGCACACAAAAGAAAACAGAATTTACATGGCCCCGCGTCACGTTTGATAAGGCCTCGCTGCTGGCAATGCGGGAAAAACTGAAAACCCGACTGGCACCGGTAACGGAAAAATGGCAACAGTTACCGCGCTTCCACCGTCGTGCGCTGATGGTGCTGGCACCGTTGCTGGCTATTCTGCTGATGCTGCCGAGCCGTGCGCCGGTCCCGGCTGAAAACAGTGACCCGGTGCGACGAGAACTGTCACTTCAGTTGAATGAGCCTCAGCCGGAACAGGTGGTGGTTGGTGATCGTGCAGAACCGGCTTCGCCGAAACGGGAGGTGGTCGAGCAGCGTCTGCGGCCACTCAATCCGCCACCGGCCGCTCAAACCAAGCCGGTCCCGGCAAAACCAGTAGCTGCTTCTGGCCAGGCGACCCAGAACGCCTCGGCGTCTGCTCCGTCGTCATCGCAGCCGTGGGTGCAGTACAAAGTGAAAAGTGGTGAAACGTTGGCGATGATTTTCCGTGAACGTTCGCTGCCGCTGGCGGATCTGTATGCCCTGGCCGCTATTGAAGGAAAAGACAAACCTCTGAGTCAGGTTCAGGCAGGTCAGTTGCTGCGTTATCGGCAAACCGCTGGCGGGGGACTGGATGCCTTGCAAATCGAAGGGCGCAGCGGTGAGCCGGTGATGTTTTTCCGCCGCTCCGACGGCAGCTTTGTGCGTAGCCAGTAGCCGGCGCATCAGCCAGATAGTCGTATCCCCTGGCTCTCACTTCCCGGAAGACCAATAAGCAAAAAGCCACCGAACTGTCGGTGGCTTTTTGCTGGTAGGACGCTCAGGGCTGGTCAGCATTGACCGCCTTGGGTAGCCGCATATCAATATGGGGAATACCGTCTTCCAGGTATTCTGCCGAAATCGGCTCAAATCCGTAACGACAATAATAAGGCTGGAGGTGTGACTGGGCGCCGATATCAATAGTTTGACCGGGCCAGTGATGTTCTGCCAGGCGCAGACCTTCAGCCAGTAACCGGTGACCAAGCCCGTTGCCGCGCGCCGTGGCTGCGGTGGCAACCCGGCCAAGGCTGACGTTGGGGTAAGTCGTGCCCGGTGCCAGCAAGCGCAGATAGGCAACCAGCTGGTTGTCCTGATAGCCCAGAAGGTGACGCGTTCCCGGGGCGCGATCATGATCGTCCAGTTCCGGATAAGGACATGCTTGCTCCACCACGAACACATCGCAGCGCAGTTTCAGGCAATCGTATAGCTGGTGGGTGGTCAGTTGATCAAAACTCAGGCAGTGCCACTGCATCTTCTCTCCTCGTTACCATATCTCATCGCTCAGGATGCGGTCAGCATAATGCATACTGACCGCCTGTGCATTTACAAAAGCGAACTATCACGGTTACGGGTGCGGTGAATCCTGGCGCTTGCGGATTCGGCTCAGGCTGGTCGCGGTCACGCCCAGGTAAGAGGCCAGCTGGTAATCGGTCACCCGTTCCAGCAATTCCGGGAAGCTATCGCAAAACAGTTGTAAGCGTTGCTCCGGACTGTGGAGCAGCATGAATCGCTCCTTATGTTCCTTGAAACGAAGCTGACGTTCGAGCAGTCGGACATACAGGGGATTGCGTTGCTCTCGCCAATGATTGAGCAGGCTGATTGGCAGGGCTAGCAGGTGGCTGGCCGACAGGGTTTCCAGCAAATACGGTGAGGCTGAGCCGGTCAGCAGGCTCTCAAAGCCGATCAGGATGTCCTGATCCCAGTAAAATTCCTTGCTGAACTGTTTTCCCTGGGGAGTCAGGTAGCAGGCGTGGCAAACGCCATCAATCAGAAAATAGACGGAGTCAGGGGCGGCGCCCTGATTGAGCAGAACATGGCGAGTCGGCAACTCGAGCGGACTGGCAACCGCCAGGGCTTCGTTCACTGTTGCGTCACAGGCTCCGTGTTCGCGAAGAAACTCGGCGAAGACCGCATGCATGGTGATAAACCTATCTAGGGTGATAATGCCGGAATCATAGCAAAAAAATACCGCAGCAGAAGCTGCGGTATGCAGTACATTTTCTTATGGCTGGAGCCGTTATTTTTGCAGGTCGATGCGGTAAACCGCAAAGCCGACTTTGTCGGTACCGACCTGTTTCATCGGGTACTGGCCTTTGCTCTGAATAAATCCGGCTGCTTTTTCGCCCGGTGCAGTTTCAAACGTGATATTCAGGCGTTTGTCACTCTTGAGCGGCGTGAAGTGCCAGTTGTTGTCTGCGCTCGGGACGACCTGCCCGCGTTCTTTACTGATGCGGGAGATGTAGTCAGCAACAACCGTGCGGTTTTCATCCGGGGAAGCAAAGGCAACGTAAGCTTCGCCAGTGCCGGCAAACTTCCCGCTGTAGGCACGGTAGTTGTTGGTGGCAATAATGAACGGCTGTGCCGGGTCGACCGGTTTACCGTTATAAGTCAGGTTCCCGATCCGTTCTGCTTGCGCGTTGATCAGTTTACATTCACCGTCGTAGCGGGCGGGTTGGGACACATCGATGCTGTAGTTCACACCGTCAATGACATCGAAGTTATAGGTGCGGAAACCATCCCAGTTAATTAGTCCCTGCGGTTGCTCGGATTGGGTATCAATCTGGTTAAACTGACCGGCGGAACACTCCAGCCATTCCTTCACTTCTTTGCCGGTGACTTTCATCGCCACCAGGGTATTCGGGTACAGGTACAGATCGGCGGCATTGCGGAATGTCAGCTGACCGGATTCCACTTCGGTGAAATTGGTTGGATCGTTACCACGACCGCCGGCTTTAAATGGTGCGGCGGCGGACAGAACCGGAATGCCGTCCAGGTCGGGATCGCCCTGAATAAAGCGCTCAACATAATCTTTCTGTGCCAGATTGACGATCTGCACGGTCGGATCATCCTGCACCAGTGCCAGGAAGCTGTACATCACATCGCTGGCCTGGCCGATCGGCTGGTTCACAAAATCCCGGGTCCCTTTGTGTTCGGCTTTGATCGCATCAACCAGTTTCGGGTCAGCCTCAACCAGCGCTTCACCTTTGTATTTGTCAAAAATCGGCCGGGCTTCGGTCTGAGCAGCGGTGACTTTCCAGCTCTCGCCGTCTTTTTCCAGTACCAGATCCATAACCCCCAGGTGATCGCCCCAGCGGCCCGGCATCACGGCAGCGACACCATTGATGGTGCCTTTCTCGATATCGGTGTTAGGTAGCTGCGCGAACGCCTCGCCCGGGAAAACCGCATGGGAGTGCCCAAAGGCGATAGCGTCAATCCCCTCGACTTGCGTCAGGTAGTAGACCGAGTTTTCCGCCATCACTTTGTAAGGATCTGCCGAGACTCCTGAATGCGGAATAGCCACGATGATGTCCGCCCCTTCGGCCTTCATCTGCGGGACGAATTTTTCTGCGGTTTGCTTGATGTCTTTGGCTTCGACTTTGCCTTCCAGGTTCTTCTTATCCCAGATCAGGATCTGCGGCGGCACGAAACCGATGTAGCCGACCTTGACGTCATGCTCGCCACCCTCGGTATCTTTGAAGGTGTACGATTTGATGAGGTAAGGCGTAAACAGGTTCTTGCCGGTTTTCAGATCGTACACGTTGGCATTGATGTACGGGAAGCTAGCTCCCGCCAGGGATGCCTTGAGGAAATCGAGTCCATAGTTGAACTCATGGTTCCCCAGGTTGCCGACCTCGTAGTCCAGCAGGTTCATGGCTTTATAAACCGGGTGCACCTCGCCGTTTTTCAGGCCCTTGGCTGCCATGTAATCGCCCATTGGGCTGCCCTGAATCAGGTCACCGTTGTCGACCAGAATGCTGTTGGTGACTTCGCCGCGAGCCTGCTGCACCAGCGTGGCGGTACGCACCAGACCTGTTTTCAGGGTCGGCTTGTCTTTGTAGTAGTCGTAATCCATGACATTGGTATGAATGTCAGTGGTTTCCAGAATGCGAAGCTTAATGGTATCGGCCATTGCAGGACCGGCTGCTGCCAGCAGGCCGCTCAGAATAGCGATAGACAGAGGTTTGGCTGAGAGCTTCATGGATATCTCCGTGATCACAGGAAAGAGGAAAGCGTGCATAAGGTAGCAAAAAGTGTGTACATGTTTGGTGACATGATTGCCTTAATGTGCCGGAGATCTCTATTTTCTTTCCGTGCCGGGGAAATATGCCGACGCATTCAGTATCGGGAGGCCATCACAGCCCACCGGATGCTAGGCCAAAAAGTGATAGCATAGTTGAAAAAAGACTAACCGTAGCCGCTGGTTAGGCGACAATTCCCATCATCTGCAGGATTTTGCCTATTCTGGCTCCCTTCCCGTCCCATTCCGCCCGTAGCTCAAACATTTTGGAATAAAAAATGAAATTTTAGAATTTCAGGTCATATTTACGCCCCTCTATAGTGCTCCTAATTAACGAGATTGCGGGAGCACGGAACATGGATTATCTGCCGATATTTGCTGACTTAAAGCGTCGACCATGCCTGGTGGTAGGCGGAAATGATATTGCCTGGCGCAAAACCCGCATGCTGCTGAAAGCCGGTGCAGATGTCCGGGTGATTGCCGAAGCGCTGTCTCCGGAATTCCAGTATGCCGTTGAGCAGGGTCAGGTGACCCATATCGGTACCATTTTCTCGCCCAGCGATCTGGACGGCATTTTCCTGGCGATTGCCGCCACCGAGCGAAAAGCCGTGAATGCACTGGTCTACCAGTCTGCCAATCAGCGGCAGGTACTGGTAAACGTGGTGGATGACACTCAGCGATGCAGCTTTATTGTGCCGTCGATTGTGGATCGCTCCCCGATTATCGTCGCTGTGTCGTCTTCCGGTCAGGCTCCGGTACTGGCCCGCCTGGTACGTGAGCGACTGGAAGCCCTGTTGCCGCAGCATCTCGGCACGATGGCCACCCTGGCCGGGCGTTTTCGCTCTCGCCTGACAGAAAAAGTGACCTCTTTTGCAGAGCGTCGCCGTTTCTGGGAGCAGGCGTTCGCCGGACGCTTTGCCTCTTTGGTCGCCAAAGGCGATCACGCAGCTGCCGAGCTGGAGCTGGAAGCGTTGGCCAACGGGGTGGAATCCCGTGGTGAAGTGGCGCTGATTGGGGCCGGTCCCGGTGATGCCAGCCTGCTGACGCTACGAGCCCTGCAGCTCATGCAGCAGGCCGATGTCGTGTTGTATGACTATCTGGTGTCAGACGAAGTGATGGATCTGGTTCGCCGGGATGCGGAACTGATCAGTGTCGGTAAAAAAGCCGGGTTCCACAGTGTGCCGCAGGAAGAGACCAACCGCCTGTTGGTGCAGTATGCGTCGCAGGGCAAACGGGTGGTACGCCTGAAAGGCGGGGATCCGTTTGTGTTCGGGCGCGGTGGCGAAGAGCTGGAAGTGCTGTTCGATGCCAATATCCCGTTTGAAGTCGTGCCGGGCATTACGGCCGCAGCCGGGGCAACGGCCTATGCCGGGATCCCGCTGACCCACCGTGACTATGCCCAAACTGCCATGTTCGTGACCGGTCATATCAAGCCGGACGGCAAACAGTTGGAATGGCACACGCTGGCACGGGGCAATCAAACTCTGGTGATCTACATGGGGCTGATGAATTCTCTGGATATTCAACTAAATTTAATTAGACATGGACGTGCTCCAGACACCCCGATTGCTATCATTGAGCGTGGTACCCAGCGTTCGCAAAAAGTATTTAAAGGTCAGCTGTCTGAGCTGGCTGATCTCGCTCAACAAGCTGCCTCACCGTCGCTGATTGTGGTTGGTGAAGTGGTAAACCTTTCAGAAAAACTACATTGGTTCGGCAAGCAGGAACAGCAATTGCATAACACGTTTGATGAGCAATCAACGGTTGTGAAGCTGGCTTAGCATGGAGAGAGTAATGGACCCTAAACGACTTACCCACCTTAAGCAGCTGGAAGCGGAGAGCATTCACATCATCCGTGAAGTCGCTGCGGAATTTGATAACCCCGTCATGATGTACTCGATCGGCAAAGATTCATCGGTCATGTTGCATCTGGCACGTAAGGCCTTTTATCCGGGCAAGATTCCGTTTCCATTGCTGCACGTGGATACCGATTGGAAATTCCGCGAAATGATCGAGTTTCGTGATCGTACGGCGCAGAAATACGGCTTTGAATTGCTGGTGCATAAGAATCCGGAAGGGCTGGCGATGGGGATCAACCCATTCACTCACGGTTCGTCAAAGCACACCGACATCATGAAGACTCAGGGGCTGAAGCAGGCGCTGAATAAATACGGTTTTGACGCGGCCTTCGGCGGCGCGCGCCGGGACGAGGAAAAGTCTCGTGCCAAAGAGCGGGTGTACTCGTTCCGTGACAAAAACCACACCTGGGATCCGAAGAACCAGCGTCCGGAATTGTGGCATACCTACAATGGCCAGATTAACAAAGGGGAAAGCATCCGAGTCTTCCCGCTGTCGAACTGGACCGAGCTGGATATCTGGCAATACATCTATCTGGAAGGGATTGAAATCGTGCCGCTGTACCTGTCGGCCGTTCGTCCGGTGGTTGAGCGTGATGGCATGCTGATCATGGTGGATGATGATCGGATGGAACTGAAGCCGGGTGAGCAGATTGAACACAAGAGCGTCCGTTTCCGTACCCTTGGCTGTTACCCGCTGACCGGGGCTATTGAGTCTGAAGCGAATACCTTGCCAGGCATCATCGAAGAGATGCTGGTGGCAACGTCCAGTGAACGTCAGGGACGGGCGATCGACCACGATCAGTCCGGTTCGATGGAGCTGAAGAAGCGTCAGGGTTATTTCTAAGGAGAGCAGGATGAACAGTGTAATTGAACAACAAGTGGCTGAGTTAGGCATTGAAGCCTACCTGGATCAGCACCAGAACAAATCCCTGCTGCGTTTCCTGACCTGTGGTTCGGTGGATGACGGTAAAAGTACCCTGATTGGTCGACTGCTGCATGACTCGCAGCAGATTTATGAAGATCAGCTGGCCGCGATTCACGCTGACAGCCAGAAAGTTGGCACGACCGGTGATAAACCGGATCTGGCGTTGCTGGTGGACGGCCTACAGGCTGAACGCGAACAGGGCATCACAATTGATGTGGCGTATCGCTATTTTTCTACCAAACAGCGCAAGTTCATCATTGCCGATACCCCGGGGCATGAGCAATACACCCGTAATATGGCAACCGGTGCATCGACCTGTGATGTGGCTGTGATTCTGATTGATGCCCGTAAAGGGGTACTGGATCAAACCCGACGCCATTCCTACATCGCCAGTCTGCTGGGGATCCGCCATTTTATCGTGGCGGTGAACAAGATGGATCTGGTGGGCTTTGAGCAATCGCGCTTCGATGCCATCCGGGATGAATACCTGACATTTGCAGCCCAGCTAAATGCTGAACTGGATATCAAGTTGGTGCCGTTGTCCGCGCTGGATGGTGACAACGTGGTGGAGCTGAGTGACAGCACCCCTTGGTATGACGGGGAATCTTTGCTGTCACTGCTGGAAACGGTGGATATCAGTAAAGATCGTCAGTCCGGTGAATTCCGTCTGCCGGTGCAATATGTCAACCGCCCGAATCTCGATTTCCGTGGGTTCGCTGGTACGGTTGCATCCGGCGTGGTACGTGTCGGGGACGCAATCAAAGCATTGCCATCCGGTAAAACCTCGATCGTGGATCGCATTGTGACTTTTGATGGTGATCTGCCGCAAGCGGTTGCCGGTCAGGCCGTGACTCTGACTCTGGCCGATGAGATTGATATCAGCCGTGGTGATACCTTGGTACCGATAACCAGCAACGTGGCGCTGAGTAACCGTCTGCTGGCGGATGTGGTCTGGATGGCGGAAGCGCCGCTGCAGGTCGGTCGTCAGTACGATATTAAAGTCGCGGGCAAGAAAACGGTCGGTTCGGTCGAAGTCATTCGTCACCAGGTCGACATTAATAACCTGCAAACGTTTGAGACGCCTGAGTTGCCGCTGAACGGAATAGGCCTGTGTGAAATCAACCTGACTGAGTCCATTGCGGCAGACAGCTACGCACAATGCCCGGATACCGGTGGGTTTATCTTCATTGACCGACTGACCAATGTCACGGTTGGTGCGGGGATGGTACGTGAAGCACTGGCTGAGCAACACACGGCCACCACGGCCCAATATTCAGCTTTTGAGATTGAATTGAATGCTCTGATCCGTAAGCACTTCCCACACTGGGATGCCAAGGACATCAGTAAGCTATTGGGGTAACGCACATGGGATGGGAACAGGGAATGGTTTTCGCCATGTTGTTGGTCATCATCAGCTGTTTGCTGCTGACCCGAATCAAACCTGCGTTCCTGTTTGCAGGCGCCGCGTTTATCGGGTTCCAGTTAGGTTTGATTGATTTACCGACACTGGCGGGGAATTTTACCAATTCGTCGTTACTGACACTGGTGCTGTTGATCCTGGTTTCCATTGCTTTGGAGAAAACGCGGTTGGTGAGCTGGGTAGGCCGCCAACTGTCTCAGGGCGGACAATCTACCGTTGTCGCAAAACTGGGCTTATCAACAGCGTTTCTTTCCTCATTCACGAACAACACCGCCGTGGTGGTATCGCTGATTGGCGCCATCAAGCGTAATCAGCGTCATGCGCCTTCTCGATTGCTGATCCCGCTGTCGTATACGGCAATCCTCGGTGGCACGCTGACCCTCATCGGCACCTCGACTAACCTCATCGTTAACAGCTTTGTTGAAGACGCCGGGTTGCCGAGTCTGGGCTTTTTTGCTCCGACGGCTATTGGTGTCGCGGTATTGGTGGTCGGGCTGGTGATTCTGATCCCTCTCAGTTACCTGTTACCGGTGCATGAGGAGCAGGGTCAGGATGATCTGCCGTACTTTCTGGAAGCCAAGATCAAAGCAGATTCGCCTTTAGTGGGAAAAACCGTTGCGGAAAACGGGCTGCGGGCTTTGCGTCGGCTCTTTCTGGCTGAAATCCTGCGTGACGGCAAAACACTGGCTCCGGTGTGTCCGGATACCCGGCTGCAGGCCGGTGACACTCTGTTGTTCTGTGGAGATGTCGAAAGTGTTACCACTTTGCAGGAAATCAGTGGATTACAGCTGTTCGGCCAACACCATTTAAATGGCCAGTCGATGCTGGAAGTGATCGTCAGCCAGTCGGCGGGGATTTGTGGAAAAACCCTGAAAAGCGCGGAATTTCGTGAAAAGTTTGATGCCGTTGTGGTCGCCATTCGCCGGGGCCACGAACGTCTGGCTGGTGGGTTGGGGAATATTGAGCTGCGTGCCGGGGATACTCTGGTGGTGGTGCCGGGTAAAACGTTTCATGAAAAACAGCGTTTGCTGAACCGTGAATTTGTGCTGGTCAGCGGGCTGGATTCCAGCGCTAAGCTGGATGGCAAAAAGAGTGCGGCTGTCCTGTTTGGGTTTGCGGCGGTCATTCTGGCTTCATTGTTTGACCTGTTGCCAATCATTAAAGGCCTGGCGGCATATTTGGTCATGCTGGTGGTGAGTGGGGTGATCTCGTTTGCCGAATTAAGACGCCGTTTCCCGGTCGACATCGTTGTGATTGTGGGCTCAGCCCTTTCGTTAGCGCAGTTGATGCTGTCTAGTGGGCTATCTGAAAGTATGGGTAACGTACTGATGTCGGCTTTTAACGGTTGGGGCATCTACGGCGGCTTGATTGCTGTGTATTTCATGACCTTGGTGCTCACCGAGCTGGTGACCAATAATGCCGCCGCGGCTCTGGCTTTTCCAATTGCATACAGTCTGGCACTAAGTTACGGGGTCGATCCGATGCCTTTTATTATGGCGATTCTGTTTGGAGCCAGTGCCAGTTTTATTTCGCCTTACGGTTATCAGACCAACCTGCTGGTCTACACCGTGGGCAATTATAGGTTAAAAGATTATTTTCGAGTTGGGCTACCGGTCTCCTGCGTATATTCCGTGGTTGTGCTGGCGTTGATCCCACGCCTCTTTCCATTTTAAGTATTGATGACAAACGGAGTTGATAATGACCTCGGCTGTACAGACTCATGATAATGACAACGTGGTGTGGCACGCTCACCAAATTGACAAAGCGTTCAGATCACAACAGAAAAAGCAGCAACCTTGCGTATTATGGTTCACCGGATTGAGCGGTGCGGGAAAATCCACCGTGGCCGGAGCGCTGGAAACTCGTCTGGCTGAATTGGGTTTTCATACCTATCTGCTTGATGGTGACAATATCCGCCATGGCTTGTGCAAAGATCTGGGATTTTCGACAGAAGATCGCCGGGAAAATATTCGCCGGATCGGCGAAGTGGCTAAGTTGATGGCCGATGCCGGATTGATTGTGCTGAGTGCGTTTATTTCCCCCCATCGTCAGGAACGACAACTGGTGCGTGACATGCTCCCGAGCGGTGAGTTTCTGGAAGTCTTTGTCGACACACCATTAGAGGAATGTGAAAAGCGTGATCCCAAAGGCTTGTATAAAAAAGCCCGCGCAGGTCAAATTAAGCACTTTACTGGAATTGACTCTGAGTACGAAAAACCTGAGGCACCAGAAATTCACCTTCAGGCTGGCGACTATACTGTCAGCGAGCTGGTGGATCAGTGTGTGGCTCAACTTAAACACAATCAGATTATCCGTTAGTAAGGAGTAACGAGTGGGGAATCAACTGTCGTCTTTATATGACATCGCAATTGCTGCCGGCAAAGTGATCATGGAGCATTATCACAGTCAGGTACAGGTAACAGAAAAAGCGGATAGCAGTCCGGTTACTGAAGCTGACTTGGCAGCCAATGCCCTGATCATTGAAGAGTTGGAAAAGCTCACTCCTGATATTCCAATCCTGTCAGAAGAATCGGCGCATACCCCGTGGCAAGAAAGGCAGAAGTGGGAGCGGTTCTGGCTGGTTGACCCTCTTGATGGCACAAAAGAGTTCCTTCGTAAAAACGGTGAGTTTACGGTGAACATCGCTTTGATCGAGCAAGGCAAGCCAGTGTTGGCTGTGGTGCATGCCCCGGCATTGAACAAAAGCTGGTTAGGCGACGGTTCTCAGGCCTGGCTGGAAACGAAAGCGGGACGCGAACGGATTCGGGTCCGACCTGCAACGGTTCCTACAGTGGTTGGCAGTCGTTCCCATCCGAGTCCTGAATTGGCAGGGTTTCTGGAAAACTTGGGCGAGCATAAAATGGCAGAGGTCGGCTCGTCTCTTAAGTTTTGTATGGTAGCGGAAGGGCGTGCTCAATATTACCCAAGGCTCGGCCCAACGATGATGTGGGATACGGCGGCGGGTCAATGTATTGCGGAAAGTGCAGGTGCTATTGTCTTGGATAAGGAAGGGCAACCTCTGCAGTATCACCGGGAAGAACTGTTAAATCCTTCTTTTATTGTTTCTCTGACAGTTTAAATCGATCATTTCCTTCAAACAGGGCTGACATTGTCAGTCCTGTTTGCATTTTGACGTTTGAAATTGTGATTTTCGGCTAAGCTTAATGAGATTTTTGAGGTAAACACTCTCAATAATTGCTGGTATTTTGTGTTTTTAACCGGTTAATGTTGTTTTTCTCATCAAGTGAGAAGAAAAGACAATATTTTACCTTGCCAATATAATAGGAGTCCCTATAATGCCGCCTCACCAGCACGGTTGGCGGTCTTGGATAAGTTATCCATAACATGTGAATAACTTGTTGGTCGATAGGTTTGATAATTTGTTGAGTGTTAAAAGCTTGACATCATCGTTTGAACGACTATGATTATCAGCCTTTCCTCAGGCTTGTATTGCTAAGTTTATAAAAACCTAGCTTTTCAAATCTGAGACCTGTCAGTAAAGGGTTTTGAGGAAATTACTTCAAAAAAAACTGTTGACAGGGTGGTTGCTTCTGGTAAGATGCGCAACCTCAGCAACGACAAGTCAATCGTTTGTTGCTGTAAGTTCTTTAACAATTTGACCATGCAATCTGTGTGGGCACTCGTGAACTGATAGTCAAAAAGATTTATCGATGAACTGAGTGACCAATTCAAAATGACTTCGGTTATTTTGGCACAGTCAATTTAATTTAGTATTCATCGAGCCAAAACTTTAATTGAAGAGTTTGATCATGGCTCAGATTGAACGCTGGCGGCAGGCCTAACACATGCAAGTCGAGCGGCAGCGACAACATTGACCCTTCGGGGGATTTGTTGGGCGGCGAGCGGCGGACGGGTGAGTAATGCCTGGGAACATGCCTTAGTGTGGGGGATAACCATTGGAAACGATGGCTAATACCGCATAATCTCTACGGAGCAAAGAGGGGGACCTTCGGGCCTCTCGCGCTAAGATTGGCCCAGGTGGGATTAGCTAGTAGGTGGGGTAACGGCTCACCTAGGCGACGATCCCTAGCTGGTCTGAGAGGATGATCAGCCACACTGGAACTGAGACACGGTCCAGACTCCTACGGGAGGCAGCAGTGGGGAATATTGCACAATGGGGGAAACCCTGATGCAGCCATGCCGCGTGTGTGAAGAAGGCCTTCGGGTTGTAAAGCACTTTCAGCAGTGAGGAAGGCGGTATCGTTAATAGCGGTATTGTTTGACGTTAGCTGCAGAAGAAGCACCGGCTAACTCCGTGCCAGCAGCCGCGGTAATACGGAGGGTGCGAGCGTTAATCGGAATTACTGGGCGTAAAGCGCATGCAGGCGGCTTGTTAAGCCAGATGTGAAAGCCCGGGGCTCAACCTCGGAATCGCATTTGGAACTGGCAGGCTAGAGTCTTGTAGAGGGGGGTAGAATTTCAGGTGTAGCGGTGAAATGCGTAGAGATCTGAAGGAATACCGGTGGCGAAGGCGGCCCCCTGGACAAAGACTGACGCTCAGATGCGAAAGCGTGGGGAGCAAACAGGATTAGATACCCTGGTAGTCCACGCCGTAAACGATGTCTACTTGGAGGTTGGTGTCTTGAACACTGGCTTTCGGAGCTAACGCGTTAAGTAGACCGCCTGGGGAGTACGGTCGCAAGATTAAAACTCAAATGAATTGACGGGGGCCCGCACAAGCGGTGGAGCATGTGGTTTAATTCGATGCAACGCGAAGAACCTTACCTACTCTTGACATCCACGGAATCCTGCAGAGATGCGGGAGTGCCTTCGGGAACCGTGAGACAGGTGCTGCATGGCTGTCGTCAGCTCGTGTTGTGAAATGTTGGGTTAAGTCCCGCAACGAGCGCAACCCTTATCCTTGTTTGCCAGCACTTCGGGTGGGAACTCCAGGGAGACTGCCGGTGATAAACCGGAGGAAGGTGGGGACGACGTCAAGTCATCATGGCCCTTACGAGTAGGGCTACACACGTGCTACAATGGCATATACAGAGGGCAGCAAGACCGCGAGGTGGAGCGAATCCCACAAAGTATGTCGTAGTCCGGATTGGAGTCTGCAACTCGACTCCATGAAGTCGGAATCGCTAGTAATCGTGGATCAGAATGCCACGGTGAATACGTTCCCGGGCCTTGTACACACCGCCCGTCACACCATGGGAGTGGGCTGCACCAGAAGTAGATAGCTTAACCTTCGGGAGGGCGTTTACCACGGTGTGGTTCATGACTGGGGTGAAGTCGTAACAAGGTAGCCCTAGGGGAACCTGGGGCTGGATCACCTCCTTACCAAAAGACTGCGCTTTGCGTAGTGTCCACACAGATTGCTTGGTTAATAAGTTAAAAACAACAGCAGAAAGCCTTAATGAATGGCGCTCGCTATTGATTAAAGCTGTTTGCTTTAATGCTCTTTAACAATCTGGAATGCTGACTAGTAATTCGATTCATACGAATCGAAATTATTGTTTCACCGAAAGGTGGAACGAGTTCTCAAGCAATACACATTCAAGTGTCTTGTGTAAGAAGAGTCCGGCAAAAACAAACTAACCATCTTAACTCAGATGGAAAACCTTGGTTGTTTGAACATACGAAACCTCTTGGGGTTGTATGGTTAAGTGACTAAGCGTACACGGTGGATGCCTGGGCAGTCAGAGGCGATGAAGGACGTACTAACTTGCGATAAGCGTAGATGAGGCAGTAAGAGCCACTTGAGTCTGCGATTTCCGAATGGGGAAACCCAGCTGCATAAGCAGTTATCATCAAGTGAATACATAGCTTGGTGAGGCGAACCGGGGGAACTGAAACATCTAAGTACCCCGAGGAAGAGAAATCAACCGAGATTCCGGCAGTAGCGGCGAGCGAAACCGGATTAGCCCTTAAGTTGGTTTGGTGTCAGGTGAATGAGCTGGAAAGCTCAGCGATACAGGGTGACAGCCCCGTAGCCGACAACACCTTATCAGTGAAAACGAGTAGGACGGGACACGTGTTATCTTGTCTGAAGATGGGGGGACCATCCTCCAAGGCTAAATACTCCTGACTGACCGATAGTGAACCAGTACCGTGAGGGAAAGGCGAAAAGAACCCCTGTGAGGGGAGTGAAATAGAACCTGAAACCGTGTACGTACAAGCAGTAGGAGCAGGCTTTCGTCCTGTGACTGCGTACCTTTTGTATAATGGGTCAGCGACTTAATTTCAGTAGCAAGGTTAACCGTATAGGGGAGCCGTAGGGAAACCGAGTCTTAACTGGGCGTGCAGTTGCTGGGATTAGACCCGAAACCGAGTGATCTAGCCATGGGCAGGTTGAAGGTGCGGTAACACGCACTGGAGGACCGAACCGACTAATGTTGAAAAATTAGCGGATGACTTGTGGCTAGGGGTGAAAGGCCAATCAAACTCGGAGATAGCTGGTTCTCCCCGAAAGCTATTTAGGTAGCGCCTCGGACGAATACTACTGGGGGTAGAGCACTGTTAAGGCTAGGGGGTCATCCCGACTTACCAACCCTTTGCAAACTCCGAATACCAGTAAGTACTATCCGGGAGACACACGGCGGGTGCTAACGTCCGTCGTGGAGAGGGAAACAACCCAGACCGCCAGCTAAGGTCCCAAAGTTATCGCTAAGTGGGAAACGATGTGGGAAGGCTCAGACAGCCAGGATGTTGGCTTAGAAGCAGCCATCATTTAAAGAAAGCGTAATAGCTCACTGGTCGAGTCGGCCTGCGCGGAAGATTTAACGGGGCTAAGCGATACACCGAAGCTGCGGCAATGCGCATTAGCGTATTGGGTAGGGGAGCGTTCTGTAAGCCGCTGAAGGTGTCCTGTAAGGGGCGCTGGAGGTATCAGAAGTGCGAATGCTGACATGAGTAACGATAAAGGGGGTGAAAAACCTCCTCGCCGGAAGACCAAGGGTTCCTGTCCAACGTTAATCGGGGCAGGGTGAGTCGACCCCTAAGGCGAGGCCGAAAGGCGTAGTCGATGGGAAACGGGTTAATATTCCCGTACTTCTTGCTATTGCGATGGGGGGACGGAGAAGGCTAGGTGGGCCTGGCGACGGTTGTCCAGGTTCAAGGGTGTAGGCTGATGGTTTAGGCAAATCCGGACCATCTTAAGGCTGAGACCCGATGTCGAGGCACCACGGTGCTGAAGTCATTGATGCCATGCTTCCGGGAAAAGCCTCTAAGCTTCAGATAGCAAGAAATCGTACCCCAAACCGACACAGGTGGTCGGGTAGAGAATACCAAGGCGCTTGAGAGAACTCGGGTGAAGGAACTAGGCAAAATGGTACCGTAACTTCGGGAGAAGGTACGCTGCTGGCGGTGAAGAGACTTGCTCTTGGAGCTGCTGGCAGTCGCAGATACCAGGTGGCTGCAACTGTTTATTAAAAACACAGCACTGTGCAAAATCGAAAGATGACGTATACGGTGTGACGCCTGCCCGGTGCCGGAAGGTTAATTGATGGGGTTATCCTTAGGGAGAAGCTCTTGATCGAAGCCCCGGTAAACGGCGGCCGTAACTATAACGGTCCTAAGGTAGCGAAATTCCTTGTCGGGTAAGTTCCGACCTGCACGAATGGCGTAATGATGGCCACGCTGTCTCCACCCGAGACTCAGTGAAATTGAAATCGCAGTGAAGATGCTGCGTACCCGCGGCTAGACGGAAAGACCCCGTGAACCTTTACTACAGCTTGGCACTGAACATTGACCCTACATGTGTAGGATAGGTGGGAGGCTTCGAAGCAGGTACGCCAGTATCTGTGGAGCCGTCCTTGAAATACCACCCTTGTAGTGTTGATGTTCTAACGTCGCCCCCTCATCGGGGGTGCGGACAGTGCCTGGTGGGTAGTTTGACTGGGGCGGTCTCCTCCCAAAGCGTAACGGAGGAGCACGAAGGTGGGCTAATCACGGTCGGACATCGTGAGGTTAGTGCAATGGCATAAGCCCGCTTGACTGCGAGAATGACGGTTCGAGCAGGTGCGAAAGCAGGTCATAGTGATCCGGTGGTTCTGAATGGAAGGGCCATCGCTCAACGGATAAAAGGTACTCCGGGGATAACAGGCTGATACCGCCCAAGAGTTCATATCGACGGCGGTGTTTGGCACCTCGATGTCGGCTCATCACATCCTGGGGCTGAAGTCGGTCCCAAGGGTATGGCTGTTCGCCATTTAAAGTGGTACGCGAGCTGGGTTTAGAACGTCGTGAGACAGTTCGGTCCCTATCTGCCGTGGGCGTTGGATGATTGAGAGGGGCTGCTCCTAGTACGAGAGGACCGGAGTGGACGAACCTCTGGTGTTCGGGTTGTGTCGCCAGACGCATTGCCCGGTAGCTAAGTTCGGAATCGATAACCGCTGAAAGCATCTAAGCGGGAAGCGAGCCTCAAGATGAGTCATCCCCAGAGCTTTAAGCTCTCTGAAGGGTTGTTCGAGACTAGAACGTTGATAGGCAGGGTGTGTAAGCGCTGTGAGGCGTTGAGCTAACCTGTACTAATTGCCCGTGCGGCTTAACCATACAACACCCAAGGGGTTTTACGGACTCCACGAGCACTTGAATGGTGTGCTTGAACTTTAGTCAGTTTTTTCCAAGATTGTGATTTGCGGCCTGCGGGCGGTGAATCAAAGAATTTGCCTGGCGACCATAGCGCTGTGGACCCACCTGATCCCATGCCGAACTCAGACGTGAAACGCAGCAGCGCCGATGGTAGTGTGGGGCCTCCCCATGTGAGAGTAGGACATCGCCAGGCACCTATTCCAGAAAGCCCGTTGGGTCACAACGGGCTTTTCTTTCGCTCCAACTGGTGAATCAGTGAGCGGAGTCACGCTAAAGTTTTTTACTGACTGAAAAAGTAGAGAATTTTACCTTGACTTAAACGCTGGGAGGCGTATTATACGCGTCCTGACTTGCTGAAGCGCTTCGCGCTAACGCATTGAAAGTCAACGTTCTTTAACAATTTGACCATGCAATCTGTGTGGGCACTCGTGAACTGATAGTCAAAAAGATTTATCGATGAACTGAGTGACCAATTCAAAATAGCTTCGGTTATTTTGGCACAGTCAATTTAATTCAGTATTCATCGAGCCAAAACTTTAATTGAAGAGTTTGATCATGGCTCAGATTGAACGCTGGCGGCAGGCCTAACACATGCAAGTCGAGCGGCAGCGACAACATTGACCCTTCGGGGGATTTGTTGGGCGGCGAGCGGCGGACGGGTGAGTAATGCCTGGGAACATGCCTTAGTGTGGGGGATAACCATTGGAAACGATGGCTAATACCGCATAATCTCTACGGAGCAAAGAGGGGGACCTTCGGGCCTCTCGCGCTAAGATTGGCCCAGGTGGGATTAGTTAGTAGGTGGGGTAACGGCTCACCTAGGCGACGATCCCTAGCTGGTCTGAGAGGATGATCAGCCACACTGGAACTGAGACACGGTCCAGACTCCTACGGGAGGCAGCAGTGGGGAATATTGCACAATGGGGGAAACCCTGATGCAGCCATGCCGCGTGTGTGAAGAAGGCCTTCGGGTTGTAAAGCACTTTCAGCAGTGAGGAAGGCGGTATCGTTAATAGCGGTATTGTTTGACGTTAGCTGCAGAAGAAGCACCGGCTAACTCCGTGCCAGCAGCCGCGGTAATACGGAGGGTGCGAGCGTTAATCGGAATTACTGGGCGTAAAGCGCATGCAGGCGGCTTGTTAAGCCAGATGTGAAAGCCCGGGGCTCAACCTCGGAATCGCATTTGGAACTGGCAGGCTAGAGTCTTGTAGAGGGGGGTAGAATTTCAGGTGTAGCGGTGAAATGCGTAGAGATCTGAAGGAATACCGGTGGCGAAGGCGGCCCCCTGGACAAAGACTGACGCTCAGATGCGAAAGCGTGGGGAGCAAACAGGATTAGATACCCTGGTAGTCCACGCCGTAAACGATGTCTACTTGGAGGTTGGTGTCTTGAACACTGGCTTTCGGAGCTAACGCGTTAAGTAGACCGCCTGGGGAGTACGGTCGCAAGATTAAAACTCAAATGAATTGACGGGGGCCCGCACAAGCGGTGGAGCATGTGGTTTAATTCGATGCAACGCGAAGAACCTTACCTACTCTTGACATCCACGGAATCCTGCAGAGATGCGGGAGTGCCTTCGGGAACCGTGAGACAGGTGCTGCATGGCTGTCGTCAGCTCGTGTTGTGAAATGTTGGGTTAAGTCCCGCAACGAGCGCAACCCTTATCCTTGTTTGCCAGCACTTCGGGTGGGAACTCCAGGGAGACTGCCGGTGATAAACCGGAGGAAGGTGGGGACGACGTCAAGTCATCATGGCCCTTACGAGTAGGGCTACACACGTGCTACAATGGCATATACAGAGGGCAGCAAGACCGCGAGGTGGAGCGAATCCCACAAAGTATGTCGTAGTCCGGATTGGAGTCTGCAACTCGACTCCATGAAGTCGGAATCGCTAGTAATCGTGGATCAGAATGCCACGGTGAATACGTTCCCGGGCCTTGTACACACCGCCCGTCACACCATGGGAGTGGGCTGCACCAGAAGTAGATAGCTTAACCTTCGGGAGGGCGTTTACCACGGTGTGGTTCATGACTGGGGTGAAGTCGTAACAAGGTAGCCCTAGGGGAACCTGGGGCTGGATCACCTCCTTACCAAAAGACTGCGCTTTGCGTAGTGTCCACACAGATTGCTTGGTTAATAAGTTAAAAACAACAGCAGAAAGCCTTAATGAATGGCGCTCGCTATTGATTAAAGCTGTTTGCTTTAATGCTCTTTAACAATCTGGAAATGCTGACTAGTAATTCGATTCATACGAATCGAAATTATTGTTTCACCGAAAGTGGAACGAGTTCTCAAGCAATACACATTCAAGTGTCTTGTGTAAGAAGAGTCCGGCAAAAACAAACTAACCATCTTAACTCAGATGGAAAAACCTTGGTTGTTTGAACATACGAAACCTCTTGGGGTTGTATGGTTAAGTGACTAAGCGTACACGGTGGATGCCTGGGCAGTCAGAGGCGATGAAGGACGTACTAACTTGCGATAAGCGTAGATGAGGCAGTAAGAGCCACTTGAGTCTGCGATTTCCGAATGGGGAAACCCAGCTGCATAAGCAGTTATCATCAAGTGAATACATAGCTTGGTGAGGCGAACCGGGGGAACTGAAACATCTAAGTACCCCGAGGAAGAGAAATCAACCGAGATTCCGGCAGTAGCGGCGAGCGAAACCGGATTAGCCCTTAAGTTGGTTTGGTGTCAGGTGAATGAGCTGGAAAGCTCAGCGATACAGGGTGACAGCCCCGTAGCCGACAACACCTTATCAGTGAAAACGAGTAGGACGGGACACGTGTTATCTTGTCTGAAGATGGGGGGACCATCCTCCAAGGCTAAATACTCCTGACTGACCGATAGTGAACCAGTACCGTGAGGGAAAGGCGAAAAGAACCCCTGTGAGGGGAGTGAAATAGAACCTGAAACCGTGTACGTACAAGCAGTAGGAGCAGGCTTTGTCCTGTGACTGCGTACCTTTTGTATAATGGGTCAGCGACTTAATTTCAGTAGCAAGGTTAACCGTATAGGGGAGCCGTAGGGAAACCGAGTCTTAACTGGGCGTGCAGTTGCTGGGATTAGACCCGAAACCGAGTGATCTAGCCATGGGCAGGTTGAAGGTGCGGTAACACGCACTGGAGGACCGAACCGACTAATGTTGAAAAATTAGCGGATGACTTGTGGCTAGGGGTGAAAGGCCAATCAAACTCGGAGATAGCTGGTTCTCCCCGAAAGCTATTTAGGTAGCGCCTCGGACGAATACTACTGGGGGTAGAGCACTGTTAAGGCTAGGGGGTCATCCCGACTTACCAACCCTTTGCAAACTCCGAATACCAGTAAGTACTATCCGGGAGACACACGGCGGGTGCTAACGTCCGTCGTGGAGAGGGAAACAACCCAGACCGCCAGCTAAGGTCCCAAAGTTATCGCTAAGTGGGAAACGATGTGGGAAGGCTCAGACAGCCAGGATGTTGGCTTAGAAGCAGCCATCATTTAAAGAAAGCGTAATAGCTCACTGGTCGAGTCGGCCTGCGCGGAAGATTTAACGGGGCTAAGCGATACACCGAAGCTGCGGCAATGCGCATTAGCGTATTGGGTAGGGGAGCGTTCTGTAAGCCGCTGAAGGTGTCCTGTAAGGGGCGCTGGAGGTATCAGAAGTGCGAATGCTGACATGAGTAACGATAAAGGGGGTGAAAAACCTCCTCGCCGGAAGACCAAGGGTTCCTGTCCAACGTTAATCGGGGCAGGGTGAGTCGACCCCTAAGGCGAGGCCGAAAGGCGTAGTCGATGGGAAACGGGTTAATATTCCCGTACTTCTTGCTATTGCGATGGGGGGACGGAGAAGGCTAGGTGGGCCTGGCGACGGTTGTCCAGGTTCAAGGGTGTAGGCTGATGGTTTAGGCAAATCCGGACCATCTTAAGGCTGAGACCCGATGTCGAGGCACCACGGTGCTGAAGTCATTGATGCCATGCTTCCGGGAAAAGCCTCTAAGCTTCAGATAGCAAGAAATCGTACCCCAAACCGACACAGGTGGTCGGGTAGAGAATACCAAGGCGCTTGAGAGAACTCGGGTGAAGGAACTAGGCAAAATGGTACCGTAACTTCGGGAGAAGGTACGCTGCCGGCGGTGAAGAGACTTGCTCTTGGAGCTGCTGGCAGTCGCAGATACCAGGTGGCTGCAACTGTTTATTAAAAACACAGCACTGTGCAAAATCGAAAGATGACGTATACGGTGTGACGCCTGCCCGGTGCCGGAAGGTTAATTGATGGGGTTATCCTTAGGGAGAAGCTCTTGATCGAAGCCCCGGTAAACGGCGGCCGTAACTATAACGGTCCTAAGGTAGCGAAATTCCTTGTCGGGTAAGTTCCGACCTGCACGAATGGCGTAATGATGGCCACGCTGTCTCCACCCGAGACTCAGTGAAATTGAAATCGCAGTGAAGATGCTGCGTACCCGCGGCTAGACGGAAAGACCCCGTGAACCTTTACTACAGCTTGGCACTGAACATTGACCCTACATGTGTAGGATAGGTGGGAGGCTTCGAAGCAGGTACGCCAGTATCTGTGGAGCCGTCCTTGAAATACCACCCTTGTAGTGTTGATGTTCTAACGTCGCCCCCTCATCGGGGGTGCGGACAGTGCCTGGTGGGTAGTTTGACTGGGGCGGTCTCCTCCCAAAGCGTAACGGAGGAGCACGAAGGTGGGCTAATCACGGTCGGACATCGTGAGGTTAGTGCAATGGCATAAGCCCGCTTGACTGCGAGAATGACGGTTCGAGCAGGTGCGAAAGCAGGTCATAGTGATCCGGTGGTTCTGAATGGAAGGGCCATCGCTCAACGGATAAAAGGTACTCCGGGGATAACAGGCTGATACCGCCCAAGAGTTCATATCGACGGCGGTGTTTGGCACCTCGATGTCGGCTCATCACATCCTGGGGCTGAAGTCGGTCCCAAGGGTATGGCTGTTCGCCATTTAAAGTGGTACGCGAGCTGGGTTTAGAACGTCGTGAGACAGTTCGGTCCCTATCTGCCGTGGGCGTTGGATGATTGAGAGGGGCTGCTCCTAGTACGAGAGGACCGGAGTGGACGAACCTCTGGTGTTCGGGTTGTGTCGCCAGACGCATTGCCCGGTAGCTAAGTTCGGAATCGATAACCGCTGAAAGCATCTAAGCGGGAAGCGAGCCTCAAGATGAGTCATCCCCAGAGCTTTAAGCTCTCTGAAGGGTTGTTCGAGACTAGAACGTTGATAGGCAGGGTGTGTAAGCGCTGTGAGGCGTTGAGCTAACCTGTACTAATTGCCCGTGCGGCTTAACCATACAACACCCAAGGGGTTTTACGGACTCCACGAGCACTTGAATGGTGTGCTTGAACTTTAGTCAGTTTTTTCCAAGATTGTGATTTGCGGCCTGCGGGCGGTGAATCAAAGAATTTGCCTGGCGACCATAGCGCTGTGGACCCACCTGATCCCATGCCGAACTCAGACGTGAAACGCAGCAGCGCCGATGGTAGTGTGGGGCCTCCCCATGTGAGAGTAGGACATCGCCAGGCACCTATTCCAGAAAGCCCGTTGGGTCACAACGGGCTTTTCTTTCGCTCCAACTGGTGAATCAGTGAGCGGAGTCACGCTAAAGTTTTTTACTGACTGAAAAAGTAGAGAATTTTACCTTGACTTAAACGCTGGGAGGCGTATTATACGCGTCCTGACTTGCTGAAGCGCTTCGCGCTAACGCATTGAAAGTCAACGTTCTTTAACAATTTGACCATGCAATCTGTGTGGGCACTCGTGAACTGATAGTCAAAAAGATTTATCGATGAACTGAGTGACCAATTCAAAATAGCTTCGGTTATTTTGGCACAGTCAATTTAATTCAGTATTCATCGAGCCAAAACTTTAATTGAAGAGTTTGATCATGGCTCAGATTGAACGCTGGCGGCAGGCCTAACACATGCAAGTCGAGCGGCAGCGACAACATTGACCCTTCGGGGGATTTGTTGGGCGGCGAGCGGCGGACGGGTGAGTAATGCCTGGGAACATGCCTTAGTGTGGGGGATAACCATTGGAAACGATGGCTAATACCGCATAATCTCTACGGAGCAAAGAGGGGGACCTTCGGGCCTCTCGCGCTAAGATTGGCCCAGGTGGGATTAGCTAGTAGGTGGGGTAACGGCTCACCTAGGCGACGATCCCTAGCTGGTCTGAGAGGATGATCAGCCACACTGGAACTGAGACACGGTCCAGACTCCTACGGGAGGCAGCAGTGGGGAATATTGCACAATGGGGGAAACCCTGATGCAGCCATGCCGCGTGTGTGAAGAAGGCCTTCGGGTTGTAAAGCACTTTCAGCAGTGAGGAAGGCGGTATCGTTAATAGCGGTATTGTTTGACGTTAGCTGCAGAAGAAGCACCGGCTAACTCCGTGCCAGCAGCCGCGGTAATACGGAGGGTGCGAGCGTTAATCGGAATTACTGGGCGTAAAGCGCATGCAGGCGGCTTGTTAAGCCAGATGTGAAAGCCCGGGGCTCAACCTCGGAATCGCATTTGGAACTGGCAGGCTAGAGTCTTGTAGAGGGGGGTAGAATTTCAGGTGTAGCGGTGAAATGCGTAGAGATCTGAAGGAATACCGGTGGCGAAGGCGGCCCCCTGGACAAAGACTGACGCTCAGATGCGAAAGCGTGGGGAGCAAACAGGATTAGATACCCTGGTAGTCCACGCCGTAAACGATGTCTACTTGGAGGTTGGTGTCTTGAACACTGGCTTTCGGAGCTAACGCGTTAAGTAGACCGCCTGGGGAGTACGGTCGCAAGATTAAAACTCAAATGAATTGACGGGGGCCCGCACAAGCGGTGGAGCATGTGGTTTAATTCGATGCAACGCGAAGAACCTTACCTACTCTTGACATCCACGGAATCCTGCAGAGATGCGGGAGTGCCTTCGGGAACCGTGAGACAGGTGCTGCATGGCTGTCGTCAGCTCGTGTTGTGAAATGTTGGGTTAAGTCCCGCAACGAGCGCAACCCTTATCCTTGTTTGCCAGCACTTCGGGTGGGAACTCCAGGGAGACTGCCGGTGATAAACCGGAGGAAGGTGGGGACGACGTCAAGTCATCATGGCCCTTACGAGTAGGGCTACACACGTGCTACAATGGCATATACAGAGGGCAGCAAGACCGCGAGGTGGAGCGAATCCCACAAAGTATGTCGTAGTCCGGATTGGAGTCTGCAACTCGACTCCATGAAGTCGGAATCGCTAGTAATCGTGGATCAGAATGCCACGGTGAATACGTTCCCGGGCCTTGTACACACCGCCCGTCACACCATGGGAGTGGGCTGCACCAGAAGTAGATAGCTTAACCTTCGGGAGGGCGTTTACCACGGTGTGGTTCATGACTGGGGTGAAGTCGTAACAAGGTAGCCCTAGGGGAACCTGGGGCTGGATCACCTCCTTACCTAAAGACTGCGCTTTGCGTAGTGTCCACACAGATTGCTTGGTTAAAATGTGAAGAGCGAAACGATGCTGGGTCTGTAGCTCAGGTGGTTAGAGCGCACCCCTGATAAGGGTGAGGTCGGTGGTTCAAGTCCACTCAGACCCACCACTTCCTGCCCAAAGGAAGCTGGTGAGGCATCGGAAACGTTGGGGCTATAGCTCAGCTGGGAGAGCGCCTGCCTTGCACGCAGGAGGTCAGCAGTTCGATCCTGCTTAGCTCCACCACTCTTTAAGGGTTTTCCCTGAGAATCTTTAAACAGTGGTGTTATCTCGTTGGAGATAACGACACATGCTCTTTAACAATCTGGAAAGCTGACTAGTAATTCGATTCAGACGAATCGAAATTATTGTTTCTCGAAAGAGAAACGAGTTCTCAAGCAATACACATTCAAGTGTCTTGTGTAAGAAGAGTCCGGCAAAACAAACTAACCATCTTAACTCAGATGGAAAAACCTTGGTTGTTTGAACATACGAAACCTCTTGGGGTTGTATGGTTAAGTGACTAAGCGTACACGGTGGATGCCTGGGCAGTCAGAGGCGATGAAGGACGTACTAACTTGCGATAAGCGTAGATGAGGCAGTAAGAGCCACTTGAGTCTGCGATTTCCGAATGGGGAAACCCAGCTGCATAAGCAGTTATCATCAAGTGAATACATAGCTTGATGAGGCGAACCGGGGGAACTGAAACATCTAAGTACCCCGAGGAAGAGAAATCAACCGAGATTCCGGCAGTAGCGGCGAGCGAAACCGGATTAGCCCTTAAGTTGGTTTGGTGTCAGGTGAATGAGCTGGAAAGCTCAGCGATACAGGGTGACAGCCCCGTAGCCGACAACACCTTATCAGTGAAAACGAGTAGGACGGGACACGTGTTATCTTGTCTGAAGATGGGGGGACCATCCTCCAAGGCTAAATACTCCTGACTGACCGATAGTGAACCAGTACCGTGAGGGAAAGGCGAAAAGAACCCCTGTGAGGGGAGTGAAATAGAACCTGAAACCGTGTACGTACAAGCAGTAGGAGCAGGCTTTGTCCTGTGACTGCGTACCTTTTGTATAATGGGTCAGCGACTTAATTTCAGTAGCAAGGTTAACCGTATAGGGGAGCCGTAGGGAAACCGAGTCTTAACTGGGCGTGCAGTTGCTGGGATTAGACCCGAAACCGAGTGATCTAGCCATGGGCAGGTTGAAGGTGCGGTAACACGCACTGGAGGACCGAACCGACTAATGTTGAAAAATTAGCGGATGACTTGTGGCTAGGGGTGAAAGGCCAATCAAACTCGGAGATAGCTGGTTCTCCCCGAAAGCTATTTAGGTAGCGCCTCGGACGAATACTACTGGGGGTAGAGCACTGTTAAGGCTAGGGGGTCATCCCGACTTACCAACCCTTTGCAAACTCCGAATACCAGTAAGTACTATCCGGGAGACACACGGCGGGTGCTAACGTCCGTCGTGGAGAGGGAAACAACCCAGACCGCCAGCTAAGGTCCCAAAGTTATCGCTAAGTGGGAAACGATGTGGGAAGGCTCAGACAGCCAGGATGTTGGCTTAGAAGCAGCCATCATTTAAAGAAAGCGTAATAGCTCACTGGTCGAGTCGGCCTGCGCGGAAGATTTAACGGGGCTAAGCGATACACCGAAGCTGCGGCAATGCGCATTAGCGTATTGGGTAGGGGAGCGTTCTGTAAGCCGCTGAAGGTGTCCTGTAAGGGGCGCTGGAGGTATCAGAAGTGCGAATGCTGACATGAGTAACGATAAAGGGGGTGAAAAACCTCCTCGCCGGAAGACCAAGGGTTCCTGTCCAACGTTAATCGGGGCAGGGTGAGTCGACCCCTAAGGCGAGGCCGAAAGGCGTAGTCGATGGGAAACGGGTTAATATTCCCGTACTTCTTGCTATTGCGATGGGGGGACGGAGAAGGCTAGGTGGGCCTGGCGACGGTTGTCCAGGTTCAAGGGTGTAGGCTGATGGTTTAGGCAAATCCGGACCATCTTAAGGCTGAGACCCGATGTCGAGGCACCACGGTGCTGAAGTCATTGATGCCATGCTTCCGGGAAAAGCCTCTAAGCTTCAGATAGCAAGAAATCGTACCCCAAACCGACACAGGTGGTCGGGTAGAGAATACCAAGGCGCTTGAGAGAACTCGGGTGAAGGAACTAGGCAAAATGGTACCGTAACTTCGGGAGAAGGTACGCTGCCGGCGGTGAAGAGACTTGCTCTTGGAGCTGCTGGCAGTCGCAGATACCAGGTGGCTGCAACTGTTTATTAAAAACACAGCACTGTGCAAAATCGAAAGATGACGTATACGGTGTGACGCCTGCCCGGTGCCGGAAGGTTAATTGATGGGGTTATCCTTAGGGAGAAGCTCTTGATCGAAGCCCCGGTAAACGGCGGCCGTAACTATAACGGTCCTAAGGTAGCGAAATTCCTTGTCGGGTAAGTTCCGACCTGCACGAATGGCGTAATGATGGCCACGCTGTCTCCACCCGAGACTCAGTGAAATTGAAATCGCAGTGAAGATGCTGCGTACCCGCGGCTAGACGGAAAGACCCCGTGAACCTTTACTACAGCTTGGCACTGAACATTGACCCTACATGTGTAGGATAGGTGGGAGGCTTCGAAGCAGGTACGCCAGTATCTGTGGAGCCGTCCTTGAAATACCACCCTTGTAGTGTTGATGTTCTAACGTCGCCCCCTCATCGGGGGTGCGGACAGTGCCTGGTGGGTAGTTTGACTGGGGCGGTCTCCTCCCAAAGCGTAACGGAGGAGCACGAAGGTGGGCTAATCACGGTCGGACATCGTGAGGTTAGTGCAATGGCATAAGCCCGCTTGACTGCGAGAATGACGGTTCGAGCAGGTGCGAAAGCAGGTCATAGTGATCCGGTGGTTCTGAATGGAAGGGCCATCGCTCAACGGATAAAAGGTACTCCGGGGATAACAGGCTGATACCGCCCAAGAGTTCATATCGACGGCGGTGTTTGGCACCTCGATGTCGGCTCATCACATCCTGGGGCTGAAGTCGGTCCCAAGGGTATGGCTGTTCGCCATTTAAAGTGGTACGCGAGCTGGGTTTAGAACGTCGTGAGACAGTTCGGTCCCTATCTGCCGTGGGCGTTGGATGATTGAGAGGGGCTGCTCCTAGTACGAGAGGACCGGAGTGGACGAACCTCTGGTGTTCGGGTTGTGTCGCCAGACGCATTGCCCGGTAGCTAAGTTCGGAATCGATAACCGCTGAAAGCATCTAAGCGGGAAGCGAGCCTCAAGATGAGTCATCCCCAGAGCTTTAAGCTCTCTGAAGGGTTGTTCGAGACTAGAACGTTGATAGGCAGGGTGTGTAAGCGCTGTGAGGCGTTGAGCTAACCTGTACTAATTGCCCGTGCGGCTTAACCATACAACACCCAAGGGGTTTTACGGACTCCACGAGCACTTGAATGGTGTGCTTGAACTTTAGTCAGTTTTTTCCAAGATTGTGATTTGCGGCCTGCGGGCGGTGAATCAAAGAATTTGCCTGGCGACCATAGCGCTGTGGACCCACCTGATCCCATGCCGAACTCAGACGTGAAACGCAGCAGCGCCGATGGTAGTGTGGGGCCTCCCCATGTGAGAGTAGGACATCGCCAGGCACCTATTCCAGAAAGCCCGTTGGGTCACAACGGGCTTTTCTTTCGCTCCAACTGGTGAATCAGTGAGCGGAGTCACGCTAAAGTTTTTTACTGACTGAAAAAGTAGAGAATTTTACCTTGACTTAAACGCTGGGAGGCGTATTATACGCGTCCTGACTTGCTGAAGCGCTTCGCGCTAACGCATTGAAAGTCAACGTTCTTTAACAATTTGACCATGCAATCTGTGTGGGCACTCGTGAACTGATAGTCAAAAAGATTTATCGATGAACTGAGTGACCAATTCAAAATAGCTTCGGTTATTTTGGCACAGTCAATTTAATTCAGTATTCATCGAGCCAAAACTTTAATTGAAGAGTTTGATCATGGCTCAGATTGAACGCTGGCGGCAGGCCTAACACATGCAAGTCGAGCGGCAGCGACAACATTGACCCTTCGGGGGATTTGTTGGGCGGCGAGCGGCGGACGGGTGAGTAATGCCTGGGAACATGCCTTAGTGTGGGGGATAACCATTGGAAACGATGGCTAATACCGCATAATCTCTACGGAGCAAAGAGGGGGACCTTCGGGCCTCTCGCGCTAAGATTGGCCCAGGTGGGATTAGCTAGTAGGTGGGGTAACGGCTCACCTAGGCGACGATCCCTAGCTGGTCTGAGAGGATGATCAGCCACACTGGAACTGAGACACGGTCCAGACTCCTACGGGAGGCAGCAGTGGGGAATATTGCACAATGGGGGAAACCCTGATGCAGCCATGCCGCGTGTGTGAAGAAGGCCTTCGGGTTGTAAAGCACTTTCAGCAGTGAGGAAGGCGGTATCGTTAATAGCGGTATTGTTTGACGTTAGCTGCAGAAGAAGCACCGGCTAACTCCGTGCCAGCAGCCGCGGTAATACGGAGGGTGCGAGCGTTAATCGGAATTACTGGGCGTAAAGCGCATGCAGGCGGCTTGTTAAGCCAGATGTGAAAGCCCGGGGCTCAACCTCGGAATCGCATTTGGAACTGGCAGGCTAGAGTCTTGTAGAGGGGGGTAGAATTTCAGGTGTAGCGGTGAAATGCGTAGAGATCTGAAGGAATACCGGTGGCGAAGGCGGCCCCCTGGACAAAGACTGACGCTCAGATGCGAAAGCGTGGGGAGCAAACAGGATTAGATACCCTGGTAGTCCACGCCGTAAACGATGTCTACTTGGAGGTTGGTGTCTTGAACACTGGCTTTCGGAGCTAACGCGTTAAGTAGACCGCCTGGGGAGTACGGTCGCAAGATTAAAACTCAAATGAATTGACGGGGGCCCGCACAAGCGGTGGAGCATGTGGTTTAATTCGATGCAACGCGAAGAACCTTACCTACTCTTGACATCCACGGAATCCTGCAGAGATGCGGGAGTGCCTTCGGGAACCGTGAGACAGGTGCTGCATGGCTGTCGTCAGCTCGTGTTGTGAAATGTTGGGTTAAGTCCCGCAACGAGCGCAACCCTTATCCTTGTTTGCCAGCACTTCGGGTGGGAACTCCAGGGAGACTGCCGGTGATAAACCGGAGGAAGGTGGGGACGACGTCAAGTCATCATGGCCCTTACGAGTAGGGCTACACACGTGCTACAATGGCATATACAGAGGGCAGCAAGACCGCGAGGTGGAGCGAATCCCACAAAGTATGTCGTAGTCCGGATTGGAGTCTGCAACTCGACTCCATGAAGTCGGAATCGCTAGTAATCGTGGATCAGAATGCCACGGTGAATACGTTCCCGGGCCTTGTACACACCGCCCGTCACACCATGGGAGTGGGCTGCACCAGAAGTAGATAGCTTAACCTTCGGGAGGGCGTTTACCACGGTGTGGTTCATGACTGGGGTGAAGTCGTAACAAGGTAGCCCTAGGGGAACCTGGGGCTGGATCACCTCCTTACCTAAAAGACTGCGCTTTGCGTAGTGTCCACACAGATTGCTTGGTTAAAATGTGAAGAGCGAAACGATGCTGGGTCTGTAGCTCAGGTGGTTAGAGCGCACCCCTGATAAGGGTGAGGTCGGTGGTTCAAGTCCACTCAGACCCACCACTTCCTGCCCAAAGGAAGCTGGTGAGGCATCGGAAACGTTGGGGCTATAGCTCAGCTGGGAGAGCGCCTGCCTTGCACGCAGGAGGTCAGCAGTTCGATCCTGCTTAGCTCCACCACTCTTTAAGGGTTTTCCCTGAGAATCTTTAAACAGTGGTGTTATCTCGTTGGAGATAACGACACATGCTCTTTAACAATCTGGAAAGCTGACTAGTAATTCGATTCAGACGAATCGAAATTATTGTTTCTCGAAAGAGAAACGAGTTCTCAAGCAATACACATTCAAGTGTCTTGTGTAAGAAGAGTCCGGCAAAACAAACTAACCATCTTAACTCAGATGGAAAAACCTTGGTTGTTTGAACATACGAAACCTCTTGGGGTTGTATGGTTAAGTGACTAAGCGTACACGGTGGATGCCTGGGCAGTCAGAGGCGATGAAGGACGTACTAACTTGCGATAAGCGTAGATGAGGCAGTAAGAGCCACTTGAGTCTACGATTTCCGAATGGGGAAACCCAGCTGCATAAGCAGTTATCATCAAGTGAATACATAGCTTGATGAGGCGAACCGGGGGAACTGAAACATCTAAGTACCCCGAGGAAGAGAAATCAACCGAGATTCCGGCAGTAGCGGCGAGCGAAACCGGATTAGCCCTTAAGTTGGTTTGGTGTCAGGTGAATGAGCTGGAAAGCTCAGCGATACAGGGTGACAGCCCCGTAGCCGACAACACCTTATCAGTGAAAACGAGTAGGACGGGACACGTGTTATCTTGTCTGAAGATGGGGGGACCATCCTCCAAGGCTAAATACTCCTGACTGACCGATAGTGAACCAGTACCGTGAGGGAAAGGCGAAAAGAACCCCTGTGAGGGGAGTGAAATAGAACCTGAAACCGTGTACGTACAAGCAGTAGGAGCAGGCTTTGTCCTGTGACTGCGTACCTTTTGTATAATGGGTCAGCGACTTAATTTCAGTAGCAAGGTTAACCGTATAGGGGAGCCGTAGGGAAACCGAGTCTTAACTGGGCGTGCAGTTGCTGGGATTAGACCCGAAACCGAGTGATCTAGCCATGGGCAGGTTGAAGGTGCGGTAACACGCACTGGAGGACCGAACCGACTAATGTTGAAAAATTAGCGGATGACTTGTGGCTAGGGGTGAAAGGCCAATCAAACTCGGAGATAGCTGGTTCTCCCCGAAAGCTATTTAGGTAGCGCCTCGGACGAATACTACTGGGGGTAGAGCACTGTTAAGGCTAGGGGGTCATCCCGACTTACCAACCCTTTGCAAACTCCGAATACCAGTAAGTACTATCCGGGAGACACACGGCGGGTGCTAACGTCCGTCGTGGAGAGGGAAACAACCCAGACCGCCAGCTAAGGTCCCAAAGTTATCGCTAAGTGGGAAACGATGTGGGAAGGCTCAGACAGCCAGGATGTTGGCTTAGAAGCAGCCATCATTTAAAGAAAGCGTAATAGCTCACTGGTCGAGTCGGCCTGCGCGGAAGATTTAACGGGGCTAAGCGATACACCGAAGCTGCGGCAATGCGCATTAGCGTATTGGGTAGGGGAGCGTTCTGTAAGCCGCTGAAGGTGTCCTGTAAGGGGCGCTGGAGGTATCAGAAGTGCGAATGCTGACATGAGTAACGATAAAGGGGGTGAAAAACCTCCTCGCCGGAAGACCAAGGGTTCCTGTCCAACGTTAATCGGGGCAGGGTGAGTCGACCCCTAAGGCGAGGCCGAAAGGCGTAGTCGATGGGAAACGGGTTAATATTCCCGTACTTCTTGCTATTGCGATGGGGGGACGGAGAAGGCTAGGTGGGCCTGGCGACGGTTGTCCAGGTTCAAGGGTGTAGGCTGATGGTTTAGGCAAATCCGGACCATCTTAAGGCTGAGACCCGATGTCGAGGCACCACGGTGCTGAAGTCATTGATGCCATGCTTCCGGGAAAAGCCTCTAAGCTTCAGATAGCAAGAAATCGTACCCCAAACCGACACAGGTGGTCGGGTAGAGAATACCAAGGCGCTTGAGAGAACTCGGGTGAAGGAACTAGGCAAAATGGTACCGTAACTTCGGGAGAAGGTACGCTGCCGGCGGTGAAGAGACTTGCTCTTGGAGCTGCTGGCAGTCGCAGATACCAGGTGGCTGCAACTGTTTATTAAAAACACAGCACTGTGCAAAATCGAAAGATGACGTATACGGTGTGACGCCTGCCCGGTGCCGGAAGGTTAATTGATGGGGTTATCCTTAGGGAGAAGCTCTTGATCGAAGCCCCGGTAAACGGCGGCCGTAACTATAACGGTCCTAAGGTAGCGAAATTCCTTGTCGGGTAAGTTCCGACCTGCACGAATGGCGTAATGATGGCCACGCTGTCTCCACCCGAGACTCAGTGAAATTGAAATCGCAGTGAAGATGCTGCGTACCCGCGGCTAGACGGAAAGACCCCGTGAACCTTTACTACAGCTTGGCACTGAACATTGACCCTACATGTGTAGGATAGGTGGGAGGCTTCGAAGCAGGTACGCCAGTATCTGTGGAGCCGTCCTTGAAATACCACCCTTGTAGTGTTGATGTTCTAACGTCGCCCCCTCATCGGGGGTGCGGACAGTGCCTGGTGGGTAGTTTGACTGGGGCGGTCTCCTCCCAAAGCGTAACGGAGGAGCACGAAGGTGGGCTAATCACGGTCGGACATCGTGAGGTTAGTGCAATGGCATAAGCCCGCTTGACTGCGAGAATGACGGTTCGAGCAGGTGCGAAAGCAGGTCATAGTGATCCGGTGGTTCTGAATGGAAGGGCCATCGCTCAACGGATAAAAGGTACTCCGGGGATAACAGGCTGATACCGCCCAAGAGTTCATATCGACGGCGGTGTTTGGCACCTCGATGTCGGCTCATCACATCCTGGGGCTGAAGTCGGTCCCAAGGGTATGGCTGTTCGCCATTTAAAGTGGTACGCGAGCTGGGTTTAGAACGTCGTGAGACAGTTCGGTCCCTATCTGCCGTGGGCGTTGGATGATTGAGAGGGGCTGCTCCTAGTACGAGAGGACCGGAGTGGACGAACCTCTGGTGTTCGGGTTGTGTCGCCAGACGCATTGCCCGGTAGCTAAGTTCGGAATCGATAACCGCTGAAAGCATCTAAGCGGGAAGCGAGCCTCAAGATGAGTCATCCCCAGAGCTTTAAGCTCTCTGAAGGGTTGTTCGAGACTAGAACGTTGATAGGCAGGGTGTGTAAGCGCTGTGAGGCGTTGAGCTAACCTGTACTAATTGCCCGTGCGGCTTAACCATACAACACCCAAGGGGTTTTACGGACTCCACGAGCACTTGAATGGTGTGCTTGAACTTTAGTCAGTTTTTTCCAAGATTGTGATTTGCGGCCTGCGGGCGGTGAATCAAAGAATTTGCCTGGCGACCATAGCGCTGTGGACCCACCTGATCCCATGCCGAACTCAGACGTGAAACGCAGCAGCGCCGATGGTAGTGTGGGGCCTCCCCATGTGAGAGTAGGACATCGCCAGGCACCTATTCCAGAAAGCCCGTTGGGTCACAACGGGCTTTTCTTTCGCTCCAACTGGTGAATCAGTGAGCGGAGTCACGCTAAAGTTTTTTACTGACTGAAAAAGTAGAGAATTTTACCTTGACTTAAACGCTGGGAAGCGTATTATACGCGTCCTGACTTGCTGAAGCGCTTCGCGCTAACGCATTGAAAGTCAACGTTCTTTAACAATTTGACCATGCAATCTGTGTGGGCACTCGTGAACTGATAGTCAAAAAGATTTATCGATGAACTGAGTGACCAATTCAAAATAGCTTCGGTTATTTTGGCACAGTCAATTTAATTCAGTATTCATCGAGCCAAAACTTTAATTGAAGAGTTTGATCATGGCTCAGATTGAACGCTGGCGGCAGGCCTAACACATGCAAGTCGAGCGGCAGCGACAACATTGACCCTTCGGGGGATTTGTTGGGCGGCGAGCGGCGGACGGGTGAGTAATGCCTGGGAACATGCCTTAGTGTGGGGGATAACCATTGGAAACGATGGCTAATACCGCATAATCTCTACGGAGCAAAGAGGGGGACCTTCGGGCCTCTCGCGCTAAGATTGGCCCAGGTGGGATTAGCTAGTAGGTGGGGTAACGGCTCACCTAGGCGACGATCCCTAGCTGGTCTGAGAGGATGATCAGCCACACTGGAACTGAGACACGGTCCAGACTCCTACGGGAGGCAGCAGTGGGGAATATTGCACAATGGGGGAAACCCTGATGCAGCCATGCCGCGTGTGTGAAGAAGGCCTTCGGGTTGTAAAGCACTTTCAGCAGTGAGGAAGGCGGTATCGTTAATAGCGGTATTGTTTGACGTTAGCTGCAGAAGAAGCACCGGCTAACTCCGTGCCAGCAGCCGCGGTAATACGGAGGGTGCGAGCGTTAATCGGAATTACTGGGCGTAAAGCGCATGCAGGCGGCTTGTTAAGCCAGATGTGAAAGCCCGGGGCTCAACCTCGGAATCGCATTTGGAACTGGCAGGCTAGAGTCTTGTAGAGGGGGGTAGAATTTCAGGTGTAGCGGTGAAATGCGTAGAGATCTGAAGGAATACCGGTGGCGAAGGCGGCCCCCTGGACAAAGACTGACGCTCAGATGCGAAAGCGTGGGGAGCAAACAGGATTAGATACCCTGGTAGTCCACGCCGTAAACGATGTCTACTTGGAGGTTGGTGTCTTGAACACTGGCTTTCGGAGCTAACGCGTTAAGTAGACCGCCTGGGGAGTACGGTCGCAAGATTAAAACTCAAATGAATTGACGGGGGCCCGCACAAGCGGTGGAGCATGTGGTTTAATTCGATGCAACGCGAAGAACCTTACCTACTCTTGACATCCACGGAATCCTGCAGAGATGCGGGAGTGCCTTCGGGAACCGTGAGACAGGTGCTGCATGGCTGTCGTCAGCTCGTGTTGTGAAATGTTGGGTTAAGTCCCGCAACGAGCGCAACCCTTATCCTTGTTTGCCAGCACTTCGGGTGGGAACTCCAGGGAGACTGCCGGTGATAAACCGGAGGAAGGTGGGGACGACGTCAAGTCATCATGGCCCTTACGAGTAGGGCTACACACGTGCTACAATGGCATATACAGAGGGCAGCAAGACCGCGAGGTGGAGCGAATCCCACAAAGTATGTCGTAGTCCGGATTGGAGTCTGCAACTCGACTCCATGAAGTCGGAATCGCTAGTAATCGTGGATCAGAATGCCACGGTGAATACGTTCCCGGGCCTTGTACACACCGCCCGTCACACCATGGGAGTGGGCTGCACCAGAAGTAGATAGCTTAACCTTCGGGAGGGCGTTTACCACGGTGTGGTTCATGACTGGGGTGAAGTCGTAACAAGGTAGCCCTAGGGGAACCTGGGGCTGGATCACCTCCTTACCTAAAGACTGCGCTTTGCGTAGTGTCCACACAGATTGCTTGGTCGAAATGTAGAGAACATGTGTTCGGGTCCCAAACCCGAACAAAAGGTCCCATTCGTCTAGAGGCCTAGGACACCGCCCTTTCACGGCGGTAACAGGGGTTCGACTCCCCTATGGGACGCCACGGGTCGTTAGCTCAGTTGGTAGAGCAGTTGACTTTTAATCAATTGGTCGCAGGTTCGAATCCTGCACGACCCACCATCTTCTCCTCGGAAGATGTAAAACATCGGAGGGCGATTAGCTCAGTTGGGAGAGCACCTCCCTTACAAGGAGGGGGTCACTGGTTCGAGCCCGGTATCGCCCACCACTCTTTAAAGACTTTTCTGCACTGGGAGACGCATGCTTTCAATAGCAGTTGTTGTTAGCTCACTCTCGTACGCTGAAAGTTTTAGAAAGTGCTGCCGAAACAAACACATGCTCTTTAACAATCTGGAAAGCTGACTAGTAATTCGATTCAGATGAATCGAAATTATTGTTTCTCGAAAGAGAAACGAGTTCTCAAGCAATACACATTCAAGTGTCTTGTGTAAGAAGAGTCCGGCAAAACAAACTAACCATCTTAACTCAGATGGAAAAACCTTGGTTGTTTGAACATACGAAACCTCTTGGGGTTGTATGGTTAAGTGACTAAGCGTACACGGTGGATGCCTGGGCAGTCAGAGGCGATGAAGGACGTACTAACTTGCGATAAGCGTAGATGAGGCAGTAAGAGCCACTTGAGTCTGCGATTTCCGAATGGGGAAACCCAGCTGCATAAGCAGTTATCATCAAGTGAATACATAGCTTGATGAGGCGAACCGGGGGAACTGAAACATCTAAGTACCCCGAGGAAGAGAAATCAACCGAGATTCCGGCAGTAGCGGCGAGCGAAACCGGATTAGCCCTTAAGTCGCTTTTGGTGTCAGGTGAATGAGCTGGAAAGCTCAGCGATACAGGGTGACAGCCCCGTAGCCGACAACACCTTATCAGTGAAAACGAGTAGGACGGGACACGTGTTATCTTGTCTGAAGATGGGGGGACCATCCTCCAAGGCTAAATACTCCTGACTGACCGATAGTGAACCAGTACCGTGAGGGAAAGGCGAAAAGAACCCCTGTGAGGGGAGTGAAATAGAACCTGAAACCGTGTACGTACAAGCAGTAGGAGCAGGCTTTGTCCTGTGACTGCGTACCTTTTGTATAATGGGTCAGCGACTTAATTTCAGTAGCAAGGTTAACCGTATAGGGGAGCCGTAGGGAAACCGAGTCTTAACTGGGCGTGCAGTTGCTGGGATTAGACCCGAAACCGAGTGATCTAGCCATGGGCAGGTTGAAGGTGCGGTAACACGCACTGGAGGACCGAACCGACTAATGTTGAAAAATTAGCGGATGACTTGTGGCTAGGGGTGAAAGGCCAATCAAACTCGGAGATAGCTGGTTCTCCCCGAAAGCTATTTAGGTAGCGCCTCGGACGAATACTACTGGGGGTAGAGCACTGTTAAGGCTAGGGGGTCATCCCGACTTACCAACCCTTTGCAAACTCCGAATACCAGTAAGTACTATCCGGGAGACACACGGCGGGTGCTAACGTCCGTCGTGGAGAGGGAAACAACCCAGACCGCCAGCTAAGGTCCCAAAGTTATCGCTAAGTGGGAAACGATGTGGGAAGGCTCAGACAGCCAGGATGTTGGCTTAGAAGCAGCCATCATTTAAAGAAAGCGTAATAGCTCACTGGTCGAGTCGGCCTGCGCGGAAGATTTAACGGGGCTAAGCGATACACCGAAGCTGCGGCAATGCGCATTAGCGTATTGGGTAGGGGAGCGTTCTGTAAGCCGCTGAAGGTGTCCTGTAAGGGGCGCTGGAGGTATCAGAAGTGCGAATGCTGACATGAGTAACGATAAAGGGGGTGAAAAACCTCCTCGCCGGAAGACCAAGGGTTCCTGTCCAACGTTAATCGGGGCAGGGTGAGTCGACCCCTAAGGCGAGGCCGAAAGGCGTAGTCGATGGGAAACGGGTTAATATTCCCGTACTTCTTGCTATTGCGATGGGGGGACGGAGAAGGCTAGGTGGGCCTGGCGACGGTTGTCCAGGTTCAAGGGTGTAGGCTGATGGTTTAGGCAAATCCGGACCATCTTAAGGCTGAGACCCGATGTCGAGGCACCACGGTGCTGAAGTCATTGATGCCATGCTTCCGGGAAAAGCCTCTAAGCTTCAGATAGCAAGAAATCGTACCCCAAACCGACACAGGTGGTCGGGTAGAGAATACCAAGGCGCTTGAGAGAACTCGGGTGAAGGAACTAGGCAAAATGGTACCGTAACTTCGGGAGAAGGTACGCTGCCGGCGGTGAAGAGACTTGCTCTTGGAGCTGCTGGCAGTCGCAGATACCAGGTGGCTGCAACTGTTTATTAAAAACACAGCACTGTGCAAAATCGAAAGATGACGTATACGGTGTGACGCCTGCCCGGTGCCGGAAGGTTAATTGATGGGGTTATCCTTAGGGAGAAGCTCTTGATCGAAGCCCCGGTAAACGGCGGCCGTAACTATAACGGTCCTAAGGTAGCGAAATTCCTTGTCGGGTAAGTTCCGACCTGCACGAATGGCGTAATGATGGCCACGCTGTCTCCACCCGAGACTCAGTGAAATTGAAATCGCAGTGAAGATGCTGCGTACCCGCGGCTAGACGGAAAGACCCCGTGAACCTTTACTACAGCTTGGCACTGAACATTGACCCTACATGTGTAGGATAGGTGGGAGGCTTCGAAGCAGGTACGCCAGTATCTGTGGAGCCGTCCTTGAAATACCACCCTTGTAGTGTTGATGTTCTAACGTCGCCCCCTCATCGGGGGTGCGGACAGTGCCTGGTGGGTAGTTTGACTGGGGCGGTCTCCTCCCAAAGCGTAACGGAGGAGCACGAAGGTGGGCTAATCACGGTCGGACATCGTGAGGTTAGTGCAATGGCATAAGCCCGCTTGACTGCGAGAATGACGGTTCGAGCAGGTGCGAAAGCAGGTCATAGTGATCCGGTGGTTCTGAATGGAAGGGCCATCGCTCAACGGATAAAAGGTACTCCGGGGATAACAGGCTGATACCGCCCAAGAGTTCATATCGACGGCGGTGTTTGGCACCTCGATGTCGGCTCATCACATCCTGGGGCTGAAGTCGGTCCCAAGGGTATGGCTGTTCGCCATTTAAAGTGGTACGCGAGCTGGGTTTAGAACGTCGTGAGACAGTTCGGTCCCTATCTGCCGTGGGCGTTGGATGATTGAGAGGGGCTGCTCCTAGTACGAGAGGACCGGAGTGGACGAACCTCTGGTGTTCGGGTTGTGTCGCCAGACGCATTGCCCGGTAGCTAAGTTCGGAATCGATAACCGCTGAAAGCATCTAAGCGGGAAGCGAGCCTCAAGATGAGTCATCCCCAGAGCTTTAAGCTCTCTGAAGGGTTGTTCGAGACTAGAACGTTGATAGGCAGGGTGTGTAAGCGCTGTGAGGCGTTGAGCTAACCTGTACTAATTGCCCGTGCGGCTTAACCATACAACACCCAAGGGGTTTTACGGACTCCACGAGCACTTGAATGGTGTGCTTGAACTTTAGTCAGTTTTTTCCAAGATTGTGATTTGCGGCCTGCGGGCGGTGAATCAAAGAATTTGCCTGGCGACCATAGCGCTGTGGACCCACCTGATCCCATGCCGAACTCAGACGTGAAACGCAGCAGCGCCGATGGTAGTGTGGGGCCTCCCCATGTGAGAGTAGGACATCGCCAGGCACCTATTCCAGAAAGCCCGTTGGGTCACAACGGGCTTTTCTTTCGCTCCAACTGGTGAATCAGTGAGCGGAGTCACGCTAAAGTTTTTTACTGACTGAAAAAGTAGAGAATTTTACCTTGACTTAAACGCTGGGAGGCGTATTATACGCGTCCTGACTTGCTGAAGCGCTTCGCGCTAACGCATTGAAAGTCAACGTTCTTTAACAATTTGACCATGCAATCTGTGTGGGCACTCGTGAACTGATAGTCAAAAAGATTTATCGATGAACTGAGTGACCAATTCAAAATAGCTTCGGTTATTTTGGCACAGTCAATTTAATTCAGTATTCATCGAGCCAAAACTTTAATTGAAGAGTTTGATCATGGCTCAGATTGAACGCTGGCGGCAGGCCTAACACATGCAAGTCGAGCGGCAGCGACAACATTGACCCTTCGGGGGATTTGTTGGGCGGCGAGCGGCGGACGGGTGAGTAATGCCTGGGAACATGCCTTAGTGTGGGGGATAACCATTGGAAACGATGGCTAATACCGCATAATCTCTACGGAGCAAAGAGGGGGACCTTCGGGCCTCTCGCGCTAAGATTGGCCCAGGTGGGATTAGCTAGTAGGTGGGGTAACGGCTCACCTAGGCGACGATCCCTAGCTGGTCTGAGAGGATGATCAGCCACACTGGAACTGAGACACGGTCCAGACTCCTACGGGAGGCAGCAGTGGGGAATATTGCACAATGGGGGAAACCCTGATGCAGCCATGCCGCGTGTGTGAAGAAGGCCTTCGGGTTGTAAAGCACTTTCAGCAGTGAGGAAGGCGGTATCGTTAATAGCGGTATTGTTTGACGTTAGCTGCAGAAGAAGCACCGGCTAACTCCGTGCCAGCAGCCGCGGTAATACGGAGGGTGCGAGCGTTAATCGGAATTACTGGGCGTAAAGCGCATGCAGGCGGCTTGTTAAGCCAGATGTGAAAGCCCGGGGCTCAACCTCGGAATCGCATTTGGAACTGGCAGGCTAGAGTCTTGTAGAGGGGGGTAGAATTTCAGGTGTAGCGGTGAAATGCGTAGAGATCTGAAGGAATACCGGTGGCGAAGGCGGCCCCCTGGACAAAGACTGACGCTCAGATGCGAAAGCGTGGGGAGCAAACAGGATTAGATACCCTGGTAGTCCACGCCGTAAACGATGTCTACTTGGAGGTTGGTGTCTTGAACACTGGCTTTCGGAGCTAACGCGTTAAGTAGACCGCCTGGGGAGTACGGTCGCAAGATTAAAACTCAAATGAATTGACGGGGGCCCGCACAAGCGGTGGAGCATGTGGTTTAATTCGATGCAACGCGAAGAACCTTACCTACTCTTGACATCCACGGAATCCTGCAGAGATGCGGGAGTGCCTTCGGGAACCGTGAGACAGGTGCTGCATGGCTGTCGTCAGCTCGTGTTGTGAAATGTTGGGTTAAGTCCCGCAACGAGCGCAACCCTTATCCTTGTTTGCCAGCACTTCGGGTGGGAACTCCAGGGAGACTGCCGGTGATAAACCGGAGGAAGGTGGGGACGACGTCAAGTCATCATGGCCCTTACGAGTAGGGCTACACACGTGCTACAATGGCATATACAGAGGGCAGCAAGACCGCGAGGTGGAGCGAATCCCACAAAGTATGTCGTAGTCCGGATTGGAGTCTGCAACTCGACTCCATGAAGTCGGAATCGCTAGTAATCGTGGATCAGAATGCCACGGTGAATACGTTCCCGGGCCTTGTACACACCGCCCGTCACACCATGGGAGTGGGCTGCACCAGAAGTAGATAGCTTAACCTTCGGGAGGGCGTTTACCACGGTGTGGTTCATGACTGGGGTGAAGTCGTAACAAGGTAGCCCTAGGGGAACCTGGGGCTGGATCACCTCCTTACCTAAAGACTGCGCTTTGCGTAGTGTCCACACAGATTGCTTGGTCGAAATGTAGAGAACATGTGTTCGGGTACCCAAACCCGAAACAAAAGGTCCCATTCGTCTAGAGGCCTAGGACACCGCCCTTTCACGGCGGTAACAGGGGTTCGACTCCCCTATGGGACGCCACGGGTCGTTAGCTCAGTTGGTAGAGCAGTTGACTTTTAATCAATTGGTCGCAGGTTCGAATCCTGCACGACCCACCATCTTCTCCTCGGAAGATGTAAAACATCGGAGGGCGATTAGCTCAGTTGGGAGAGCACCTCCCTTACAAGGAGGGGGTCACTGGTTCGAGCCCGGTATCGCCCACCACTCTCTAAATACTTTTCTGCACGGAGCCGCAGATTCAATAGCAGTAATGTTGTTGGGTCAGTTTCGTGACGCTGAAAGTCTTTAGAAAGTGGCTGCCGAAAGGCAAACACATGCTCTTTAACAATCTGGAAAGCTGACTAGTAATTCGATTCAGATGAATCGAAATTATTGTTTCACCGAAAGGTGGAACGAGTTCTCAAGCAATACACATTCAAGTGTCTTGTGTAAGAAGAGTCCGGCAAAACAAACTAACCATCTTAACTCAGATGGAAAAACCTTGGTTGTTTGAACATACGAAACCTCTTGGGGTTGTATGGTTAAGTGACTAAGCGTACACGGTGGATGCCTGGGCAGTCAGAGGCGATGAAGGACGTACTAACTTGCGATAAGCGTAGATGAGGCAGTAAGAGCCACTTGAGTCTGCGATTTCCGAATGGGGAAACCCAGCTGCATAAGCAGTTATCATCAAGTGAATACATAGCTTGGTGAGGCGAACCGGGGGAACTGAAACATCTAAGTACCCCGAGGAAGAGAAATCAACCGAGATTCCGGCAGTAGCGGCGAGCGAAACCGGATTAGCCCTTAAGCGCTTTAAGTGTCAGGTGAATGAGCTGGAAAGCTCAGCGATACAGGGTGACAGCCCCGTAGCCGACAACACATTTGGCGTGAAAACGAGTAGGACGGGACACGTGTTATCTTGTCTGAAGATGGGGGGACCATCCTCCAAGGCTAAATACTCCTGACTGACCGATAGTGAACCAGTACCGTGAGGGAAAGGCGAAAAGAACCCCTGTGAGGGGAGTGAAATAGAACCTGAAACCGTGTACGTACAAGCAGTAGGAGCAGGCTTTGTCCTGTGACTGCGTACCTTTTGTATAATGGGTCAGCGACTTAATTTCAGTAGCAAGGTTAACCGTATAGGGGAGCCGTAGGGAAACCGAGTCTTAACTGGGCGTGCAGTTGCTGGGATTAGACCCGAAACCGAGTGATCTAGCCATGGGCAGGTTGAAGGTGCGGTAACACGCACTGGAGGACCGAACCGACTAATGTTGAAAAATTAGCGGATGACTTGTGGCTAGGGGTGAAAGGCCAATCAAACTCGGAGATAGCTGGTTCTCCCCGAAAGCTATTTAGGTAGCGCCTCGGACGAATACTACTGGGGGTAGAGCACTGTTAAGGCTAGGGGGTCATCCCGACTTACCAACCCTTTGCAAACTCCGAATACCAGTAAGTACTATCCGGGAGACACACGGCGGGTGCTAACGTCCGTCGTGGAGAGGGAAACAACCCAGACCGCCAGCTAAGGTCCCAAAGTTATCGCTAAGTGGGAAACGATGTGGGAAGGCTCAGACAGCCAGGATGTTGGCTTAGAAGCAGCCATCATTTAAAGAAAGCGTAATAGCTCACTGGTCGAGTCGGCCTGCGCGGAAGATTTAACGGGGCTAAGCGATACACCGAAGCTGCGGCAATGCGCATTAGCGTATTGGGTAGGGGAGCGTTCTGTAAGCCGCTGAAGGTGTCCTGTAAGGGGCGCTGGAGGTATCAGAAGTGCGAATGCTGACATGAGTAACGATAAAGGGGGTGAAAAACCTCCTCGCCGGAAGACCAAGGGTTCCTGTCCAACGTTAATCGGGGCAGGGTGAGTCGACCCCTAAGGCGAGGCCGAAAGGCGTAGTCGATGGGAAACGGGTTAATATTCCCGTACTTCTTGCTATTGCGATGGGGGGACGGAGAAGGCTAGGTGGGCCTGGCGACGGTTGTCCAGGTTCAAGGGTGTAGGCTGATGGTTTAGGCAAATCCGGACCATCTTAAGGCTGAGACCCGATGTCGAGGCACCACGGTGCTGAAGTCATTGATGCCATGCTTCCGGGAAAAGCCTCTAAGCTTCAGATAGCAAGAAATCGTACCCCAAACCGACACAGGTGGTCGGGTAGAGAATACCAAGGCGCTTGAGAGAACTCGGGTGAAGGAACTAGGCAAAATGGTACCGTAACTTCGGGAGAAGGTACGCTGCCGGCGGTGAAGAGACTTGCTCTTGGAGCTGCTGGCAGTCGCAGATACCAGGTGGCTGCAACTGTTTATTAAAAACACAGCACTGTGCAAAATCGAAAGATGACGTATACGGTGTGACGCCTGCCCGGTGCCGGAAGGTTAATTGATGGGGTTATCCTTAGGGAGAAGCTCTTGATCGAAGCCCCGGTAAACGGCGGCCGTAACTATAACGGTCCTAAGGTAGCGAAATTCCTTGTCGGGTAAGTTCCGACCTGCACGAATGGCGTAATGATGGCCACGCTGTCTCCACCCGAGACTCAGTGAAATTGAAATCGCAGTGAAGATGCTGCGTACCCGCGGCTAGACGGAAAGACCCCGTGAACCTTTACTACAGCTTGGCACTGAACATTGACCCTACATGTGTAGGATAGGTGGGAGGCTTCGAAGCAGGTACGCCAGTATCTGTGGAGCCGTCCTTGAAATACCACCCTTGTAGTGTTGATGTTCTAACGTCGCCCCCTCATCGGGGGTGCGGACAGTGCCTGGTGGGTAGTTTGACTGGGGCGGTCTCCTCCCAAAGCGTAACGGAGGAGCACGAAGGTGGGCTAATCACGGTCGGACATCGTGAGGTTAGTGCAATGGCATAAGCCCGCTTGACTGCGAGAATGACGGTTCGAGCAGGTGCGAAAGCAGGTCATAGTGATCCGGTGGTTCTGAATGGAAGGGCCATCGCTCAACGGATAAAAGGTACTCCGGGGATAACAGGCTGATACCGCCCAAGAGTTCATATCGACGGCGGTGTTTGGCACCTCGATGTCGGCTCATCACATCCTGGGGCTGAAGTCGGTCCCAAGGGTATGGCTGTTCGCCATTTAAAGTGGTACGCGAGCTGGGTTTAGAACGTCGTGAGACAGTTCGGTCCCTATCTGCCGTGGGCGTTGGATGATTGAGAGGGGCTGCTCCTAGTACGAGAGGACCGGAGTGGACGAACCTCTGGTGTTCGGGTTGTGTCGCCAGACGCATTGCCCGGTAGCTAAGTTCGGAATCGATAACCGCTGAAAGCATCTAAGCGGGAAGCGAGCCTCAAGATGAGTCATCCCCAGAGCTTTAAGCTCTCTGAAGGGTTGTTCGAGACTAGAACGTTGATAGGCAGGGTGTGTAAGCGCTGTGAGGCGTTGAGCTAACCTGTACTAATTGCCCGTGCGGCTTAACCATACAACACCCAAGGGGTTTTACGGACTCCACGAGCACTTGAATGGTGTGCTTGAACTTTAGTCAGTTTTTTCCAAGATTGTGATTTGCGGCCTGCGGGCGGTGAATCAAAGAATTTGCCTGGCGACCATAGCGCTGTGGACCCACCTGATCCCATGCCGAACTCAGACGTGAAACGCAGCAGCGCCGATGGTAGTGTGGGGTCTCCCCATGTGAGAGTAGGACATCGCCAGGCACCACGAAGCCCAAGCAGAAATGCTTGGGCTTTTTTACGTTTAAAGATAATGTTGTTCGCCATTCGGTCGAATGAGCCCCGCAAGATCGACAGCCCGGCCGTTCCACCACTTATGCGAAGCCTGAATTGAAAGATTTGGGCTTTCTTGCATTTGGAATTTATCGGTTCGCCCTAAGGTCAAAGGGCTATCGACGGTAGCCATTTCACAACTAATTCAAAAGTTCCACTTATCAAGAAACTTTGTCAGTGATGGCGAAGCTTTTTGACTTTTGGGGTAGCGTGTTCATCCTTGTTGAATCATTCATTGAATGAGCCTCGCTGTGTGCAATTCCGGCTGCTCTGCTGCTTCACTAACAATGACTTGCTTGTTTGTTACGTTGATGGCTTTTCAACGTGTGATTGTCAGTCACTTAGTCTGTGATCTTGCCTTATCCTCTTTCCCCACTCTGACTTGTAAAGTCAGTCGTTAGGGATGTATTGAATGTGGTTTCGACATTTTAAATATACCGATCACTTAAATATCTGTCAGATGAAGAGCAAGCCTTCATTAAGCGACTTTTTATTGTTTTAATGATGCCGTAAGGATATAGCAGAGGATGTTGAGGTATTGACTAACAGTGCCTGGACTTCAGAGAAGCGGTTGGCCTATCTGTTTGTAGTTATTGAAAATTGTGTAGCCATTAAATAATGGGGTTAATGATCTGATTCGATAAGGAAATGGGAGTGCATCATTTCCATCAGGCTTTCCCTGAAAGGTTCATGAGTTTTGCTGCCAAGGAGTTCGGCCAGTTCCTGTCCGGTAGGCGTTAGGCGGTAATAGGTGAAACTACACCCTTTTTGTTGTGGGGTCAGGCGGTAATGATGCGTCTGATAGCTGAATGTTAGTGGTGTTTGAGGAGCGAATTCGCCTGACTCTAACTCTGTTTTCAGAACTAACCCGAGCTCCATCAGGATCAATATATCGGAGTAAGGAAGCTGGAAATGCCCTAGGGTCAGCTTCTTGGTGGCTGGTGCCAGTAATGAAGGTAAAAGTTTGTGCCTGATAATAAGGGAAGTCAGGATTTTTTTGCTTTTGTCTCCGCCAAAATAGCAGGTCAGAGTACATGCCCGAAGAAAAATCTGGGCTTCTTTGTGGGTCATGGCTCTGAGGGTATCGAGTGTTTTAATCGAAATAGAGCCCGGTAATAAGCACTCTTGTTTGAGGATCCGGCTCCATAGCCGTTGCATGGAAGGATTACGGATACGCTTGGCGATGGAAAAAAAGTGAGAGAGCCAATCTGGATCGGGCTCTCCTGATTTTTCACTATGGCCGCTGTCGAAAGCTTGTTTGGTTATTCTTTCCAGGTTTTCCTGCTCCAGCAAATGTTCTTTTTGCTGTCTTTTGTCAAAGCGCTCTTGGAGAGAATGCGGCTCTTGCGGATGGATGAGGTAATCAATGCCGTGCTGGCCAGCAATTTTTGCAATGACTTTCTGAGTACCATGTTTTGACGATGACGGTTCTTCTTTCTCTGTCGTGGCCGTTAATACCGTACTGTCATGTTGTTCGCTCATTCCACCAGGCTCCATTATTATCAGGCTCCATTCTCATTAAGATTCTAGTGTAACCAGTCAGGAAACCGGGTGGCAATGGGATAGGTGGGAAAAGCGGATCTGGGTGAGGAAATATCACTAACCGGATACCCCGGTTAGTGACAGGCAGAGGCAGCTTTACATATCGTCGTAGGCTTCGATACGTGTGCCTTCCAACATATAACCGACTTGTGCCAGTTCATGGTTGATGGATTGGGTTTTCAGGGTCCCGATCAAATAAACGACGTCCCATAGCTCCTGGACCGGGGCTCCTTGGGGAAACTTGACATAAATAATCTGGTTCGGTGGCGGGGGTGGAACATGGATACATGCTCCGAAGTAGGGGACCAGCAAAAACTCTGTCAGAGTGTTTTCATTCCCTTCGAGTGGAATGACAAAGCCGGGAATTTTCACTTGGCTACCGTTTAACTCCTCTCGAACCGACCCCAGCACAGACTGAGGTGAAGCATCACCATCGTGGCTCATGACCGGCATCTGCTGTTGGTTAAACTGCGCCCGTTCTTTTTCCGGAACCAGGTCAATCCAATCTAACGTCAGTAGTTCAGTAGCCTGGCTGAACATCGGCAGCCAGCAAGCGAAAATCAGAATCCATTTTTTCATAAGATTAAACCTTTATAGTCATGCCATCAGAGAGAGAATGTCGAAATGCCTGAAGTGCAGGGATAAATCCTGCGAGCATGCCCGCGATTTGCACCATACCGAGCAGGAAGTATTCATAAGCCGTCGGCGCGGAGAGCGAAAGAACCATTCCGAATTGGGTTTGGAGAATCGGTTGAGCAATGGCCATTGCCAGATAGAGTAAGCCGATACCGGACAAAATGCCTGCCGCGGTGATCACCGTTGCTTCACTGATCAGCAGGAAAAAAATATGCACAGGGCGAGCGCCCATGGCACGTAAGATGGCCATTTCCCGCCGCCGTTCGTTCAAGCTGGTCAGCAGGCTGGTCAGCATACCCATCAGACCTGCGATGACCACGAAGCCTGAAACCGCCAGCAGTGCCTGCTCTGCGATGGACATCATGCCCCAGAGCTCATGTAATGCGATACCCGGCATAATTGCACTCAGAGGCTCTGAGGGATAGCTATTAATGGTGCGTTGCAGAGAGAAGGCCTGGATCCGTGATTTCAGCCCGAGGAAAAGCGCCGTGATCTGTTTGGGCTCAAACTGAGCTTGTGACAGTGATTCGGCCGTCGGCGTATGGCCTAACCGTGCCCCGCTTTCCCAGCCGACATGAATAGCTTCAATGGCCGGAAGTGAGACATGAACACTGCGATCGACAGGCGTACCAGTGGGGGCAAGAATCCCGACAACCTTAAAGGGCAGGTTATCGTGTCGATTGAAGGCTTTATCGCTGATGCCATGGGCAATGATGATTTCATCACCAATTTGATAGTTGAGCTTCTTTGCCACCTCTGACCCTAATACAGTGTCAAACAGGGTCTCAAACGCACGGCCTTGGGCCAGAACAAGTGACTGTTTCTGGCCGTAACGATAATAGCGGAAATAATCGGGGGTGGTGCCAATCACCCGGTATCCCCGATGTGAATCGCCGAGTGAGATTGGGATGGCCCAGTCGACAGTGGGATGTTGGCGAATATTCTGATAGCTTTGCCAGTCAATATTATTGGTGGCGTTACCTATCCTGAACACTGAATACAACAGCAGATTCACCTGGCCCGAACGGGCCCCGACAATCAGGTCTGTCCCTGAGATGGTGTTGGCGAAGCTGGCTTTAGCCTGGGTTCGGATTTTTTCTACGCCTAAGAGCAGGCTGACCGAAATTGCCACGGTAAGGATGGTGAGTACAGCGGTTGCTTTACGGTTCAGCAGGCTTTGCCAAGCCAGGCGGATTATCGCAGTCATGCGTATTCTCCTGTGGCCCGGTTGAGGCTGCTCAGGCTAAGGTGGCGATCAAACAGATGTTCCAGTGAGGCATCATGACTGACAAACAGTAATGTCATGTTTTGTCTCTCACATTCTTCCATCAGAAGATTGATGAAGGCTTCCCGATTGTCATGATCCAACGCGGAAGTGGGCTCATCGGCAATAAGTAGAGGTGGGCGTCCGATTAATGCGCGGGCTGCCGCGACACGTTGTTGCTGCCCGATGCTTAGCGTGCTGACCGGGCGGTGAAGGCATGCATCAGGCAGGTGTAATTGTGTCAGCAGACGACGCGCTTCTTGTGGTAATTGTCCATTGAGGAGCTGCCTGCGGCTGTCTGAAAACCGGCAGGGTAACAGTACATTGTCGATAACGGATAGATAAGGCAACAAGTTAAACATCTGAAAAATATAGCCCATATTGTCCGCCCGGAATCGATCCCGCTGGGTTGCTGACAGTGAGCTAAATGGCTGATCCAGAAGCCGGATGGTACCTGTGGTAGGAAGATTGATGCCTGCCAGCAGGCTCAGCAGGGTGGACTTTCCGCTGCCGCTCGGGCCTTTCAGGAAGGTTTTTTCTCCCCGGCGGATTGTCAGGGACGGGATGTCAAGCAAGGTCGGCTGTTTCGGCCAGTGAAACGTTAAGTCACTGATCTCAATAATCGTCATAATGCATCCTGAACAATGGGGGACGAGCCCCCCATTTTCGTTTTCTCACTCGTTAAAAATGAAAGCGTGGCTGGCCTGGTTTGAGCGTAGCCGCTTTTTGTTGTTTGGCGGTGAAGGCGTTGATGTTCACCTGCTCGGTCGCCGGGAATTGCTCGAACCAGTGCAGCTCCAGGTACGTTAACCCTGCCATGTTGTTGCACTGATAGAGGAATTGCACGCTAAACTCGCCATGCTCATGCTCATGCTCATGCTGATCATGAGAGCGATGCGTCAGCGTTTCTGTCGCCTCGGCCTGAGTCAGCTGACAGTTTGCTGCTGAGGGGAATGACAGCAGCGTATCCGGTGTTTGCAGTGTCGCTAATGCCCGGGCTAGCTTTTCCTTGTCATCGAGGCTACTGGGTTCATGTTCAAATCCGACGATGTCAGCGCCCGGTGCGGTAATTTCTACCAGCAGTTCGTTGCCATCCTGTGCCAGGTTGAATGTCACGACACCATGGACATGGGCATCATGTTGGTGAAAGTGTCCTTCAGCAACGGCAGACGCGTAAGGAAAAGCACCTGCGGCCAACATGGCTAAGGCAGTTAAAGCAAAAGAGTTTTTCATGGTATGTCCTGTCTAAACGAATGTAAGAATAAAAAAGAGTTCAGACAGGTTGGGGTGGTGAACGGGCTGTTGGCGAAGCCGGTTGGCCCGACAGGTGCTGTGCAGCACCGGCAATCAGTGGCGGGTACTGAATCGTGGGGAGAGGCAGTGAGATACTATCAGGAGCAATGGCATCCAGCGCCAGATGACAGACCGCGCAATCCGGACGGTGATGGTGATCCAGGCTGGCTTCGATGTGATGTAACAGACTGAGCGGCCCAAGTATGATGAGCAGCGTGCACAGTCCCAGCCATTTGAACAGATGTCGGTGTCCGTTTCGCATCTTGTCGAGTCGTTAAAAAAGCCATGCCCCAGAAGTGTGTAACAATATAACATCACATTTCCGGGTGGTCATGGCCTAAAAGTCAAAGCGCGGTGAAAATACCGTCGTTGCGGGCTGTCCGCATACAGTGATGCGGTGCTGGTTGATATGGAACGGATTAAAGGTGCGTACTGACCAGCTTCAGGGCTTCTTTGACTTCACCCGCGCTCAGTTTGCCTTCTTTCACAAACAGGACCTTGCTGTCTTTATCCAGCACAATAATGGCCGAGTTTTCTTTGGCCAGATCCCAGCTCTGATGAACACGGCCATTGGCATCCAGTACCATCGAAGACCATGAAAACGCTTTTTTGCTGTCTTCGGCGGAGGACTTCACAAAGCTGCCGGTGCCCCAAATGGCGTCATCCTGGTTAATGATAGTGGTGGTCTGGTATTTGTCTTGCGGGAATTTGGCTGCAGTGATGGCCGCCATCAGTTCTGCATTCAGCTCTTTAGCGGAGCTACGCCCGGCGATCGCCTGAATAACCCGCACTTTACCGTCCAGTTGCTGGCTGCTCCATGCCTGATAGTGGATCTCCCCATTTTGGAGCATCAGCTCCCCTTTATCGGCCACGGATACGGTTGGTAGTGGTTGACCCACGGTCAGGTTATGAGCCAGTGCAACCCCAGGTAAGCATGCTGCGACGACTGCCCACAGAAACTTCTTTTTCATGATTTCTATTCCATTAATTATTAGACGCATCATTATCTTAGAAGAGATAACGATAACTGGTAAAACCAGTTGTTAAAGCTTGAGCCGCATCACAGCACCCTGCAACGCGAAATACCCCTCAGAATGCACACAGTGTACAAGCCGATACCGTTTTTGCTTTCGATACAAACAGAAAGTGGTTGGCACGAAATGTGCTGATACTTGTTTGGGGAAGGCTGGTGAAAAGAATAAAGGGATAACTGAACCTATATGCTGTTTACACGGTCAATTAGATAAGGGCTGTTTGTGAGGGAATCATGCTGAGAATTTTTAAACATTATCGTCCGACACAAGTTGCCCGCCACGTGAAAAATTACTTCCGTGGGCGGGTCTTCATTTCCGGTATCGGTGGTTTTGAGTTTGACTGCGGTCGACTGCTTCCGCCCAAAAAACACGATAAGAAAGCATTGAACGTGTTAAGCGAAGTGAACCGTGAAATTCAGCTGTTGACCGCAGAAGGGATGTAACCGTTATTTAAACTGAGGTGGCATGCAGATACCGGTGCCACCCAGTCCGCAGTAACCATCCGGGTTTTTGGCCAGATATTGCTGATGGTAATCTTCAGCAAAATAGAAGTTCCCCGCCGGGGCAATTTCCGTTGTGATGGGGTGACTACCCAACGCGGCCTGATAGCGCGCCATACTGTCGGTCACGGCGGCGGTCTGTTCGTCTGAATGGGTATACACGACAGAGCGGTATTGTGTCCCCATATCATTCCCCTGGCGCATTCCCTGAGTCGGGTCATGATTTTCCCAGAACAGCGTCAGCAACTCATCTAAGCTGATCACTACCGGGTCAAAAATAATCCGTACCACTTCGGCATGGCCGGTTTTACCGGTACACACTTCTTCATAGGTCGGGTTCGGTGTTAAGCCGCCGCTGTAACCTACGGCAGTGCTGTACACGCCGGGTTGTTTCCAGAACAGCCGCTCAGCACCCCAGAAGCACCCCATCCCTACCGTCAGGACTTCGTGGCCGGCTGGGATGGTGTCATCGAGTTCAGTGCCATTTACTGCATGCGCACTGGTTGGCAAAATAGGGGTTGCCCGGCCGATTAACGCCGTTTCAGCCGTTGGCATGTTGAGCTTATCAGAAGACATTGTTCATTCCTTTTTACGTCATCATTTGCTCTCAAGGTAGAGGAATCCGGAATGACAATCAACATCCTTGCTATTTCCTGTCAAAATGTTGGCAGTTAAGTCGTGGCTTTGTCAGAATTAACACTGCTCAAGGCAAAAAAATAACACGAAGATCCTAAAAATGAAGTCATAAGAATGAAGACACATGTTATGCGGTACAGTCTCGCCGCGTTTGCGCTATCCGTTACGCTTCCGGTTTCCGCCGCGACGTCATTGGAAATTACTGGTGTTAAAGGGAAGTTGAAGGACAATGTTGATGCCTATGTGTCAGCCATTCCGGAGAAGGACTACAGCACATCACTTCGCTTTCGGCAGCAACTGGAAGGCGAAATTCGCGATGCGCTGAAGGCGCTGGGGCGCTATAACCCCACGATATCCTTCACAGATTCCGTCGACGGCGATAACAGCGTCCTGAAAGTGGCCATCAAACCGGGGCCAAAAACCGTGATCGCCAAAAGTGATATTCAGATCACCGGTGATGCCCAAGATGATCCGGATGTCATCGAACTGGTCCGCAACAGCGGGCTGGGGCTGGGAAAAACGCTGAATCACGGAAAATATGAATCGCTCAAATCCTCGCTCAGTAGTCTGGCTCTGCGGAAAGGCTATTTTGATGCCGAGCTGTTGACCAGCCGGATGGAGGTGGCTCCCAGCCGAAATGAAGCCTATATCACGATCGAGTTTGCCAGTGGAGCGCGTTACCACTTTGGCAAGACCACCTTTAAAGGCAGCCAGATTGATCTGGATCGTCTCGAATCATTGATCCCTTACGAAGAGGGGGATCCGTATCTGGCTTCCTCGCTGGGGGAATTTAACCAGCGTTTGTCCAATGTTGGCTGGTTCTCTTCCATTTTCGTCGGCGGGGCCGTTGCGCAGCGTCATGACGAGGAGATCCCGGTCAATGTCGTGCTCAGCCCGCAGGTACGGAATCAGGTTGAAACCGGTATCGGTTACTCAACCGATGTCGGGGTGCGACTGAAAATGAACTGGCACAAGCCATGGCTGAACAGTGCCGGGCACAGTCTGGATGTCAAAACGGAGTTGTCCACGGTCCAGCCGAAAATTGAGGCTGTCTACAAAATTCCGTTGGATGATGTTCTGAATGACTACTACCAGGTAGTGGGCGGGATTCGCTATGTCGACAACCATGACACGGTCAGCACCGAGTACAGTCTGGGTCTGGAGCGTCACTGGCGCCTCGATAGCAACTGGAAACGGGTGGCTTCCTTACGGGTACTGTATGAAGACTATAACCAGGGCGCGGAAGAAAGCGGCGTGCTGGCGATGGTGTTGCCGGGGTTGAGCTATGACCGTACCCGGGTTCGAGGTGGTGCGATGCCAACCTGGGGCGACAAGCAAATGATTTCCATGGAGTATTCTGACCCAGCGCTGGGATCGGACACTCGCCTGTTCCATTTACGTGGACGTTCTGCCTGGATCCGGAGCTGGGCGGAAGATCACCGCGGCCTGGTCCGCATTGACGGCGGGGCCGTGTTTGCCGACCGTCTGGAAGATGTTCCTCCTTCCATGCGTTTCTTCGTCGGGGGTGATAACAGCCTGCGTGGCTACAGTTATGAGTCCATTGCTCCACGCGACAGCGAAGGTAGGCTGCGCGGCGGTAAGTATATGCTTACTTCCACGGCTGAATACCAGTACCGGGTGTACGGCAACTGGTGGGGCGCGGTCTTTTATGACTATGGCTCGGCCTGGAATGACAGCCCGGACTGGCTGGCTGGTGCCGGGGTCGGGGTTCGTTGGGCATCACCTGTCGGCCCGGTGCGGGTGGACTTTGCCTGGGGACTGGATAAAGACAAGGATAAGTTCCAACTGCACTTTGTTTTGGGGCCAGAGATATGATTTGGGTAAAACGACTAACCTTGGCTTTACTGGCCTTGTTACTGGTGCTGGTGATTGCGATTGCCGCGCTGCTTTACACACCGGCCGGGATCAAGGTCGCGCTGTGGGGCGCCCAGAAAGCGTTACCGGCCCTTTCGGTTGGCAGCAGCAGCGGGAGCCTGATGAAGGGCTTTGCGCTGGAGCAGGTGCGCTATCAGGACGGTGCGCTTGATCTGGCGGTGAACCGCCTCGGATTGACGATCGATGATGGATGTCTGCTGACACCCGCGGTGTGCGTGAAAGAGCTGGCCATTGACGGTACCCGCTTCAGCATGCCGGAAGTACCGCCGCCGTCAGAAGAGGAAGAGCCGGCCAGCGAACCGGTGACCACCATTACGCTGCCGTTGCCAATCTCGATTGACCGTATTGCGCTGAACGATGTGGCGCTGGATATTCTGGGCAACAAGATTGCCTGGGACACATTCAGTACTGCTGCCAAGATGGAAGGGAATCAGGTCACTATCATGCCGACTGACTGGGACGGTGTCTCGGTATCACTGGCACCGGCGGCCGAAAATGCTTCCGCGGCAGCGGAGATTGTTGAGCAGAGTGAGCCTCAGCCGATCGTGTTGCCGGAAGTGGTGATTCCGCTGAATATTGCAGTCGAACGCTTTACCGTGAAGTCCTTCAGCCTTGAGGGCGAAGCGCCGCAAAAGGTGGAGCTGCTGGATCTGGTGGCGTCGACCGTAGGCAGTGAAGTGCAAATTGATAAGCTGGTGCTCAAAGCCCCGCAGGGGACACTGGACGCGAAAGCGAATGTGACCCTGAGTGGGGATTATCCGCTGACGCTGGACGCGAAACTGGATGTCGCCATGGCACCGCTGGCGGGGCACAAGCTGGCGCTGAAAGCGTCCGGCAGTGCCGTTAAACTGGGGCTGGATGCCAGCCTGAGCGGTACCATTGATGCCCTGGTGAAAGGCCAGCTGTCACCGTTGGACCCTGATCTACCGTTTGATGTCAGTGTCAGCAGTAAAAATATCCAGTGGCCGATTGACAGCGATGCGGAATTTACCGTCAAGGACACATCTCTGACAGCAAAAGGGAAGCTATCCGGTTACAGCTTCAGCCTGAAGAGTAACATCGACGGGAAACCGATGCCGGCAGTTAAGGCCGATCTGCAGGGGAAAGGCTCTCTGAATGATGTCGCCCTGAGCCGGCTGATGGTCGAAACGCTGGGCGGTACGGTCTCGGGTAGTGCGTCAGCCAGCTGGAAAGATTTGGTGAACTGGCAGGGTGAACTGGCGTTCAGCCATATTCAACCGGGGTTGGAGTGGCCGGATGTACCGGGTGATATCAGCGGGAAGCTGAAAACCTCCGGTGGCCTGACCAAACAGGGCGGCTGGTATGTCGAACTGCCTGCGCTGACGGTGGACGGTATCGTCATGGATCAGCGCCTGGATATGAAAGGCGAGCTGTCCGCCAGCGACCGCAGCGGCAAGGGTAACCTGACCTTCAATACGCCGGGACTGTCAATTAAGCATGGTCCGAATGGTTTGCTGGCGAAAGGTAACCTGAGCGACACCTGGGATATGTTGGCGATCATTGATGCGCCGAACCTGGCGCAGTCAATGCCGGGGCTACGCGGGAAAGTACAGGGACGGGTGGATGTCAGAGGTAAAATGGCAGAGCCGGATCTGGCTTTGGATCTGACCGGCCAGGCGTTGGGATGGCAGGATTTGGCCAATCTCGAAAAACTGACGATTAAAGGCAAAGTGAAGCCGATGCCCGCGCTGGATGCGGATCTGCAGGTGCTGGCCTCAGACGGCCGGTTTGACACCTTCAACCTGGCGAATTTGGCACTGATTTTCCGTGGAACCGAACAACGCCATGAGCTGACGCTGAAGATGGACGCCGAGCCGGTCAGTGCCGATTTGCGGCTGACCGGGGCTCTTAACCGCGAACAGGGCTGGCAGGGGCGTCTGGAAAAAGGTGAAATTGATACTGAGATTGGGCCGTGGAAGCTGGATCGCTCGACCCCGATTGGTTACCAGTTCAAGACTCAGCTTGCGACGGTTGCGGCGCACTGCTGGAAGCAGGATAAGTCTGCGCTGTGCCTGAGTGAAAACCTGACGGCGGGGGCCAGCGGGCGTGCCAAGCTGGCCGTGAATAACTTCGACTTTGCCATTATCAAGCCATTCCTGCCGGAGAACGTGGAATTGCAGGGCGCGCTGGGTGCGCATGTGGATGCGACCTGGGCACCGAACTCTGCTCCTTTTGTTCAGGCCAACATTGCCCTGCCTGCTGGCTTTGTGAAGCAAAAGAGCGAGCCGGACGGGCAGCCAATGATGCTGGGCTGGGATAAGGTAACCCTGAATGCTGAAGTGAAGCAGGATGTGCTCAACGCCGACTGGCTGATTGCCGTGAAAGACAATGGCGATCTGAGTGGCCGCGCACGGGTAACTCAGCTGACCGGTGAACAGCAGATAGAGGCCAACCTGAAGCTGGATCGCTTTATGCTGGACTTCCTGCAGCCGCTGGTGGCGGATTACGATAAGTTCGGTGGCCAGATTGACGCCAACCTGAACCTGTCGGGCCCGGCAATGCACCCTGCGGTTAACGGTCTGGTGAAAGTCAGCAAGGTGCAGGCCATTGGCCGTAAAGTGCCACTGGATATCAAGAATGCCGATATCACGGCGACCTTCTCAGGATATCAGGCTCAGCTGAACGGTAAGATTGTGACGCCGGACGGTAATCTGGCTCTGGCCGGTGATGCCAACTGGCGGGATATGGCGAACTGGGCTACTCAGTTGCGGGTTAATGGCCGCGAACTGGAAGTTAACATGCCGCCGATGCTGGCCGTGCGTGTGAGCCCGGATTTGACCATCAAAGCCGGTCCGCAACAGGCGGAAATTACGGGTAAAGTTGAAATTCCGTGGGGCCGCATTACCGTGGATCAGCTGCCGGAATCTGCCGTTGCCGTTTCCGATGATGAGATCCTGCTGACGGCAGATCTCAAGCCGGTAGAAAAAGAGTCAGCCATGCCGTTCTCGGTGAAAACCAATGTGCTGGTTCGCATCGGGGATGATGTACGCCTGAGTGCGTTTGGCCTGAAATCTAACCTGGTGGGGGATCTGAATGTCCGCCAGAATGATAAAGGGCCGCAGGTCTTCGGTGAGGTGAACCTGAAGGACGGTACTTACCGCTCCTTTGGCCAGACACTGGTGATCCGCAAAGGCCAGCTGCTGTTTAATGGTCCGGCAGATCAGCCATACTTGTCGATTGAGGCGATTCGCGATCCGGAAAATATCGAGGACGATGTGATTGCAGGGATCCGGGTAACCGGCCCGGCGGATAATCCGAAGGCGGACATTTTCTCGGATCCGGCGATGCCGCAGCAGAACGCGCTGTCTTACATCCTGCGTGGCCGGGATCTCGACAGCGAGTCGAACAGCGGCGATGCGATGACCATGGCTCTGATCAGTATGGGTCTGGCACAGGGCGGCCAGCTGGTGGGTAACATCGGTGAGGCATTTGGGGTGCAGGACCTGTCGCTGGATACGGCCGGTTCGGGCGATGACTCCCAGGTGACGATCAGTGGTTACATCGCGCCGGGGCTGCAGGTCAAATACGGTGTCGGGATCTTCAACTCGATAGGGGAATTCACGGTGCGTTACCGCCTGATGAAAGATCTCTATGTGGAAGTGGTGTCAGGCCTCGACAGTGCGGTCGACCTGCTGTACCAGTTCGAATTTAACTAACAGGAGTAAGGGACGGTGAGGGTTTTTGTCTACGGGACCCTGCGACACGGGGAGTCTAACCACTCCCTGCTTCGTCAGGCGACATTGCTGGGGCTGCATACTTTGCCTTACGGGTACTGCCTGTATGATCTGGGGCCTTACCCGGCAGCCGTTCAGGCCGCAGGTGGTGCTCAGCTGGTGGGGGAGGTCTATGAGATTGACCGGACAATCCTGCGGGATCTTGATGAGCTGGAGGAGTACCCGGAGGTGTATGATCGGGCGACTGTGACCACACCTTATGGTGACGCGTTTGTTTATCTCTACCAGCAGACTGTGGTCGGCCTGCCGCTGATTGTCGGCGGTGACTGGTGTGGCCGGATAGTGCGACAAGCAGTGTAGCGTGGTTTAACCTGAGGGCTTTACATCATCGTCTCAGTCATCAGAACCAAAAGCGAAAAACCCGGCCTGTGAGCCGGGTTTTTTATTATCGCATAGGCATAGCGGCGTCGAGTGCCTGGTAATTCTCACCGTTGTAGAGCTGGGTATACCCCAGCTTTGCCAGCTCTGCTTCTGCTATGCCTGAACGGCGTCCTGACTGGCAGTACAGCATAATTGGCCGCGAGGTATCGGGTTCCAGTGATGTCAGCTGTTTGATGTCATCAAACGGAATATTGATGGCACCGGGCAAGTGACCGTCGGCAAATTCTGCCGGGGTGCGAACATCGACAATCAGTGGCGGATTACTTGGCTGAGCCTGATAGGTTTGCCAGAATTCGGCCGGGGAAACCACTTCCGCGGCGACCGGGAGTGTCAGTCCGCTCCAACAGACGAGGGCGATCAGGGCTCCGGGGATACGTTGTTTCATGGGGAGACTCCGGTGTTTTTGCCTGCGTTAGCGGTGGGGGGTGCATCCGGTAACGGCATGGGCTACAGGATCAAGTATAAAAAAAGCCGGGCTTGATGCCCGGCTTTCTTCAGGATTATTTTTCCTGAGCGCGCTTGAATGACTCAAGGATTTCCGCTTTAGCTGCAGCAGCGTCAGCCCAGCCGTCAACTTTAACCCACTTGCCCGCTTCCAGCTCTTTGTAACGCTCGAAGAAATGAGTGATCTGCGCTTTCAGCAGTTCTGGCAGGTCGTTTACGTCCTGGATGTGGTCGTATTCTTTTGTCAGCTTGCTGTGTGGTACAGCAACAACTTTCGCATCTTCACCAGATTCGTCAGTCATCTTCAGAACGCCAACTGGACGGCAGCGGATCACTGAACCCGGAACCAGTGGGAATGGAGTCGGAACCAGTACGTCAACTGGGTCGCCGTCCAGAGATAGCGTGTGGTTCACGTAGCCGTAGTTACATGGGTAGAACATTGGCGTAGACATGAAACGATCCACGAATACTGCGCCAGAGTCTTTGTCGACTTCGTATTTGATTGGATCTGCGTTTGCCGGGATTTCGATAACCACGTAGATATCTTCTGGAATGTCTTTACCAGCTGGTACCTGATTCAGGCTCATTGTTTCTTCCTTTATTTAGTTAACTATTTGCGGTGATGTTTGGAAATTATAATACCAACATCGCCGATTCGTTGTCTAATCGCAACGCCCTCCGGCAGGCTTGGACAGGCCGGAAGTGTGAGGGGGGTGATTATGCAAAAAAACAGGCTGCATTGGCAGCCTGTTTTTGCAGATTATTCCTGTTCAGGGAATTCTTTGAGGAATGCTTCGACTTTTCGGACCATCGGGGTCGATCCGACAAAGAACGGCACCCGCTGGTGAAGTTCGGTCGGTTCAATGTCCATGATGCGACGACTGCCGTCAGAAGCGATACCACCCGCCTGCTCAATCAGGAACGCCATTGGGTTACATTCATAAAGAAGACGCAGTTTACCCTGAGGGTGCGTCGCAGTGCTTGGGTACAGGTAGATGCCGCCTTTCAGCAGGTTACGGTGGAAGTCCGCGACCAGAGAGCCGATGTAGCGAGAGGTGTACGGACGGTGATCTTCCGGCACATTCTCCTGGCAGTATTTGATGTACTTCTTCACGCCCATAGGGAAGCGGAAATAGTTACCTTCGTTGATGGAGTAAATGCGGCCTTCTTCAGGAATGCGCATGTTCTCGTGCGACAGGCAGAAAACACCCAGAGACGGGTCGTAGGTAAAGCCGTGTACACCGTTGCCGGTTGTGTAAACCAGCATGGTAGATGAACCATAAATGATGTAACCGGCAGCAACCTGGCGGTGGCCCGGCTGCAGGAAATCTTCTTCCGTTGGAGGGGTACCCACCGGAGAAACGCGGCGGTAGATAGAGAAGATCGTACCGACGGAAACGTTTACGTCAATATTCGAAGAACCATCCAGTGGGTCCATCAAAACAACGTACTTGGCATTGCGGTTGAGCTCTTTGTTGAAGGCGACAGCTTCGTCTTCTTCTTCACTCGCTACACCACACACTTGATCACGGGCTTCAAGGGCAGCTTTGAACTTATCGTTGGCGTACACATCGAGTTTCTGTTGCTCTTCCCCTTGTACATTCTGGCCGCCGATCGAACCGGTAATATCAACCAGACCTGCTTTGTTGATTTCACGGTTGACGATTTTGGCCGCCAGTTTGATTGAACCTAATAGCGAAGACAGTTCGCCGCTGGCGTGGGGGAAGTCAGTTTGTTTCTCGACAATGAACTCACCAAGGGTTCTAATATCGGACATATACAATCCTTGCATCATGTTGTCATTGGGGCATTTATGTCGGGTACAATGTCTCTGCGGAGCATTTTGATACCCGATTTGGCAGACGCCTGCTTAATAGTGTGGTCTATTCGCAATTAAAGAATTGTATATAAAGATCTTTTTTATGGTACTGAAGTAACGCAGTAGCGTGAAATTTATATTGTTTACCGAGTGAGCCGAAAGTTATGCACATCCACATTTTAGGAATTTGCGGCACATTTATGGGCGGAGCGGCGGTTCTCGCCCGTCAGCTGGGTCATAAAGTGACAGGCTGTGATGCGAATGTTTACCCGCCAATGAGCACTCTGCTTGAGTCTCAAGGTATTGAAATTATTGAGGGGTATGATCCTGCTCAATTAAACCCTGCACCTGATCTGGTGGTGGTCGGCAATGCGATGAGCCGCGGAAATCCCTGTGTGGAGTATGTGCTGAACAACAACCTCCGCTATACCTCGGGGCCGCAATGGTTGCAGGAAATTTTGCTGCATGACCGTTGGGTGATGGCCGTGGCCGGTACCCATGGTAAGACCACTACAGCCAGTATGCTGGCTTGGATCCTGGAAGATTGCGGCTATCAGCCGGGTTTTCTGGTCGGTGGCGTGCTCGGAAACTTCGGCGTTTCCGCGCGGTTAGGTGAAAGTATGTTTTTCGTCGTCGAGGCGGACGAATACGATAGTGCTTTTTTCGATAAGCGTTCTAAGTTTGTTCATTATCGACCACGAACGCTCATAATGAACAATCTCGAGTTCGATCACGCAGATATTTTTGACAACCTGGCGGCGATTCAGCGTCAGTTTCATCATTTGGTACGCACTGTGCCGGGGAATGGTCGAATTCTGGCACCGAAGGGTGTGCCGGCGATTGACCAGACGCTGGAGATGGGTTGCTGGAGTGAGCTGGAATACATCGGTGAGGATGGCTATTGGCGGGCAAGTAAGCAAGATGATGCCGGCAGCCGGTTTGATGTCTACCTGGATGACCAGTTGGTAGGAACCGTCAACTGGGAATTGATTGGCGATCACAACGTCAATAATGCGCTGATGGCGATTGCGGCTGCCCGACATGTTGGGGTAACACCGGATCTGGCGTGCGAGGCGCTGGGGAAATTTATCAACACCAAGCGCCGACTGGAGCTGAAAGGTGAGATTAACGGGGTGCGTGTGTATGACGACTTTGCGCATCACCCGACTGCGGTAGAGCTGACCTTGGGAGGGCTGCGTGCCAAAGTTGGTGAGCAGCGGATCCTGGCGGTACTGGAACCGCGCTCGAATACCATGAAGCTGGGTGTGCATAAGCAGGATCTGGCTCCAGCCTTGGCGGCGGCTGACGAAGTGTTCATCTATCAGCCGGACAACATTCCGTGGTCCGTTGACGAGATTGCCGTGCTGTGTGAGCAACCTGCGACAACCGATGCCGATCTGGATCGTCTGGTGGCGAGTATTGTGACCGCCGCGCAGCCGGGCGACAATATTCTGGTGATGAGTAACGGCGGGTTTGGTGGTATTCACGGTAAGCTACTGGCTGCCCTGAGTGAAAAATCCTCCTGCTCAGAAGTGGGTCGTAACTCCGCGGCAAACCAAGGTGCAAACTAAGGTGAGACCGGTGAATAACGACAAACGTATTACCCTGGCCTGGACGGGCGCTTCTGGTGCGCCATATGGCTTGCGCCTGCTGGAATGCCTGCTGGCGGCCGATTACGATGTTTTTCTGCTGATCTCATCGGCCGCCCGGGTGGTGCTGGCCACCGAACATGGCCTGAAGTTACCGGCAGGGCCGGACGCGGCCAAACAGGTGCTGGTTAACCATCTGGGCTGTCACGGTGACAAGCTGACGGTCTGCGGTAAAGAAGACTGGTTTTCGCCGGTGGCTTCTGGCTCTGCGGCTCCGAAACAGATGGTGGTCTGTCCGTGCTCGGCCGGAACGCTGGCATCCGTGGCTCACGGCTTGTCGGATAACCTGCTGGAGCGGGCAGCGGATGTGGTGCTCAAAGAGCGCGGGCAGTTGCTGCTGGTGGTACGGGAAACCCCGTTTTCGACCCTGCACCTGGAAAACATGCTCAAGCTGTCTCAGATGGGGGCCACTATCATGCCAGCGGCACCGGGCTTCTACCATCAGCCGCAGAGCATTGAGGATCTGGTGGATTTCATGGTCGCGCGTATTCTGGACCATCTTGGGGTTGAGCAAGGTCTGGTGCCCCGCTGGGGCTATGATCATCGTCAGCCGTAGTGGATAAAGCGGCAACGCTGCCACACCGCCATGGTTAATGGTTCTGTCTGTTGAGCAAAAGCCCGCATCGTTGCGGGCTTTTTGATTGTAGGAGGCGTTGAGCGCGTTGAGCTGAGTTTATATATCAGGGGGGGCTCAACACACCGCCGGGACGGTCGACGGACAGGGCACCATCAAGCGTCGGATTCGCTCTCTTCCAGATGGCCTTGCGGTTTGAGTACCAAAACCGGAATCGGTGAGTTCTCTACGACTTTGGCCGCCACGGATCCCAGCATGACTTTGTCGACTCTGGATCGTTTGTGGCTGGGCATGATGATCAGATCAGCGCCCACCCGCTCGGCGTAATCGAGAATGGTGGTCCAGGTTTTACCCTCGGTGACATGCTGATGGTGCACAATATCCGGCGGGATACAGTTACCGGCAAACACTTTGAGTTGTTGCTGGGTATCTTGCAGCATTTTCCGCGCGGCATCTTTGGGAAAATAGCTGGATACCATGGCCATATGAATGCCCGGCAGGACATTAATCAGGTGCAGCGTGGCATTGCTTTGTCGGGCATGCCACACGGCGGTTTCTACCGCTTTGTCGGCAAACCCCTGATCGTTCAGATCAACGGGAACCAGAATGTGCTTATACATAGTGTCCTCTTGCACCAACAGGAAGGGGATATTTCCTAAAGTGTATACCAAGCTGGGCCGCTGCTTTTGTGATGCAGCGAACGGCCCTGATCATCAGAGATGGCCGAGTTTTTTCGCCCGGCGACGCTGATTCCAGCCAAGTAAGGCCAGCAGCGCCAGAGTTGGAATGAACACCCACTCTTTCATCGGTCGTACGGCAGGCAGGCTGACGGCAGTGATCTCCCAGTCAAAATCAATCCCGGCCTGTTCAGCCGGACTGCCGAACTCCACCATATCAACCAGCATTTTGTCACCGTCCTGACGCAGCATCAGGCCGGTTGAGGCGATACGGTCTTCCGGCGTGATCGCGCCTTCTGCAAACGGCAGCATGACATGCTTGGAAAATTGCTTGCCATCCAGAGTTTCGCCACTGACCTGCAGCTCCAGAGTCTCGCCGATTGCCAGCTTATCGGCGGCATCGGCAATCAGCACGCCCGGCATTTCATGTTTGGGCGGGTAGACCATGTCCCACCAGAACCCCGGACGGAACAGCGAGAAGGTGATCAGCAGCAGTGCCGCCACTTCCCACCACTTGGTGCGGGTAAACCACCATCCCTGGGTGGCGGCAGAGAACGTGAGCATGGCCAGAATAGCTGACCCGACAGTGAGGCCGAGATGCCACCAGGAGTCGATGTCCATCAACAACAGCTGGGTGTTGAAGATAAACATGAACGGCAGGATGGCGGTCCGGATGTCATAGGCAAAACCTTGTAAACCGGTTCGGATCGGATCGCTTTTGGCAATCGCGGCCGCGGCAAAGGCGGCCAGCCCCACCGGTGGTGTATCATCGGCCAGAATTCCGAAGTAGAACACGAACAGGTGAACGGCAATTAGCGGAATGATCAGGCCGTGCTGAGCGCCCAGTGTGACGATGACCGGGGCCATCAGGGTCGAGACCACGATGTAGTTGGCGGTTGTCGGCAGGCCCATCCCCAGGATCAGGCTGATCACCGCAGTAAACACCAACATCAGAATAATGCTGCCCCCGGAGATGAATTCGACAAACTCCGTCATCACCAGGCCAATACCGGTCAGGGTGACCACCCCAACCACAATACCGGCGGCGGCGGTGGCCACCCCGATTCCAATCATATTTCGCGCACCGCTGACCAGGCTTTCCAGCAGGTCGATGACACCGACTTTTGCGGCATCAGCCAGCGAACTTTCCTGATTGAAGAAGGCCAGCAGCGGGCGCTGGGTCAGCAGAATAAAGATCATAAAGACGGTGGCCCAGAATGCGGACAGACCCGGTGAAAAACGCTCAACCGTCAGACACCATACCAGCACCACAATGGGTAACAGAAAGTAGAGGCCGGACTTAAGCGTCGGTCCCGGATCTGGCACTTCCGTCAGCTCGGCATTCGGGTCTTCCAGTGTATGATCCTGGTAACGGGCTGATATCCTGACCAATGCCACGTAAGCAATCAGTACGATTGCCCCGATCAGCGGCGTTGCGGTAGCACCAAAGACGGTTTTCGTCCAGCCCACGCCATAGTAAACGGCGGCGCTGATCACGATCAGCCCGAGGATGGTGCCGGTAAACGACAGCAGGCTCTGCGCCAGCGTTGGCTTGTAGCGACGCGGCAGCCCGGACATTCCGGCCTTACACGCTTCGAGGTGGACGATATAAATCAGGGCGATATAGGAAATCAGTGCGGGCAATAGTGCAGCCCTGATCACCTCGACATACGAAATTCCGACATACTCGACCATCAGGAATGCTGCTGCTCCCATGATAGGCGGAGTCAGCTGGCCATTTGTTGAGGCGGCCACTTCCACGGCCCCGGCCTTGGTACCGGGAAAGCCGACTTTTTTCATCAGTGGGATGGTAAAGGTGCCGGTCGTTACGACATTGGCGATCGATGAGCCCGAGACCAGTCCTGACAAACCGGACGCTACTACCGCCGCTTTGGCTGGGCCGCCCCGCATATGACCCAGCAGGGAGAATGCCACTTTAATGAAGTAAGCCCCGGCTCCGGCACGCTCCAGCATGGCGCCAAACAGGACAAACAGGAACACGAACGAGGTCGATACCCCGACAGCGATACCAAACACCCCTTCGGTGGTCAGCCACAGGTGCGACATGGCCTTGTTCAGGCTCGCCCCTTTATGGGCAATGACCTCCGGCATATACGGGCCACCGAAGGTGTAGAGCAGGAACATCCCGGCGACCACCATCAGTGGTGGCCCCAAAGCACGGCGGGTAGCTTCCAGCAGCAGGATCATCCCGGTAACGGCGACCACAATATCCATTTGGGTCGGGGCGCCGGAACGGCCTGCTAGCTCGGTGTAAAACAGAAACAGGTAAGCGGCCGAGAAACTGCCGGCCAGGGCAAAGACCCAGTCCAGTAACGGAATACGGTCGCGGGGGGAGCGGGCCAAAGCCGGGTAGGCGGTAAAGGCCAGGAAAATTGCAAATGCAAGGTGAATAGAGCGGGCTTCGGTATCGTTTAATACACCAAAATTGAAAATAAACGGTAACGGTGAGGCATACCACAGTTGGAACAGCGACCAACACAGTGGTACCAGCCACAAGATACGTCCAGCCAGTCCCGTCGGGCTTCTTGCCCCAGTATCAGCCTGAGCCACCATATCTTGCACATCTGTCGACGTTTGCGTTGTCTTCGTCATGCATCATCCTTCTTTGATGGGCTAAGGAATTAAAAATGTTGTGAATTGTGAATCATGAGGGAAAAACAGCATGCGCCGCAGGAAGCGGCGCATGCTGGATAAAGAAGCGTTGTTTTCTCAAAGAGTTACTTGATGTAACCCGCTTCTTTGTAGTACTTCTCTGCGCCTGGGTGCAGCGGAATCGACAGGCCGTCTTTGACCATGTTTTCCGGTTTCAGGTTAGCAAATGCCGGGTGCAGGCGTTTGAAAGTATCGAAATTCTCAAACACCGATTTGACGACGGCGTAAACCACTTCATCCGGCACGTCTGTCGATGAAACCAGAGTTGCGGCTACACCGAAGCTGTGTACATCCTGATCGGTACCTTTGTACATGCCACCTGGTACGGTACTTTTGGCGTAGTAAGGGTTGTCAGCCACAATCTTGTCGATGGCCGGGCCGGTTGCAGACACCAGTTTAGCGTCACAAGAGGTTGTCGCTTCCTTGATGGAACCGTTCGGGTGACCCACCACGTAAACAAAGGCGTCAATCTTGTTGTCACACAGGGCTTGTGAGCGCTCTGAGCCTTTCAGCTCGGAAACCAGTTTAAAATCAGCATTGGTCCAGCCCATGGCATCCATGACCACGCCCATAGTGGCACGGTCACCGGAACCCGGGTTACCGATGTTAACGCGTTTACCTTTCAGATCTTCGACACTGTTGATACCGGCATCGGTACGGGCAATGATGTTGAAAGGTTCAGTATGCAGAGAGAAGACTGCACGCATTTTCTTGTACGGGCCTTGCTCGGCGAACTGGCTGGTGCCGTTGTAACCGTGGTATTGCCAGTCAGACTGAACCACGCCGAAATCCAGCTCACCGGCACGCATCGTGTTGACGTTGTAGATCGAGCCGCCGGTTGATTCGACCGAGCAGCGTACGTTGTGAACTTTACGCTCGGCGTTAACCAGCTTACAGATAGCACCACCGGTCGGGTAGTAAACCCCGGTCACAGAACCGGTACCGATAGTGATGAAGCTTTGTGCGTTAGCCATACCGGCAGTCATGACTGCGGCTGCCAGAGCACTGACTTTGACGAGTTGCTTAAATGCCATGTTTGTCCCTTCCTAATTGTTGTTATTCCCAGAGGGAAGTCATTTCCATCGCTGGAAACGGCATAAATATCTAGGGGCCAGTTAACCTGTCATGGTTTCTTTCTGCCGGGTATGCGCTTAAGTGATGACGTGTTCCTCCATCACACCGAGCGACCTGGTGTAAAAAAACCACAATCGGCTGTAAAACTCAGCACGAAAGGTCTGTAGCGCCTAAGGTATTACACATCCAAATCAGCCAAATGATAGCAAAATCAGACAGTAAATTTAAAATTATGTTAATTGCTTTTGTGATTTGACGAGCTGGAAAATGTTGATGACACACAGAGTGCAAAGAATAATTATATATTCTAATCAATATCTTGAGGGAAATGCCTGAAATTGGTCACAGTTTGTCTGAATGTGAGCTGGATCTCATGAATACCAGGCAGAAAAGGAAGGGAAAGGTTGGCTGCCTGGTATCAGTTATACGAAATCCGGGTGGTTATTTGCTGTAGTCAAACAGCTGACAGACGGAATCATACAGCTCTTCGGTTGAAATGGCATTGGTCGGTGTGATGAAGATGGTATCGTCACCGGCAACCACACCCAGAATACCTTCTGCTTTGCCCAGAGAGTCCAGCAGACGGGCAATAACTTGCGCAGCACCCGGGCCGGTGTGGATAACGACCAGCGCGCTGTTATAGCCAATTTCCATTACCAGCTCTTTCAGTGGGCTGCTGGTGGTTGGTACGCCCAGCTCGACAGGCAGACAGTAGACCATTTCCATTTTCGCGTTGCGGGTACGTACCGCGCCGAACTTGGTCAGCATACGCGAAACTTTCGACTGGTTGATGTTATCGAACCCCTGAGCTTTCAGCGCGTCAACAATTTCGCCTTGCGAGCTGAATTTTTCTTCTTTAAGAATCGATTTGAACGCCTTCACTAAACGTTCTTGTTTATCTGAATTTCGCATAAGTAAAGTTCATGTACAGGGACGAGGGTGCTGTATTTTGGCACAACCATTGAGCTGCAAGCAAACAGTGTTCAGGCAAATTGGTGCATGTATCACCATTATAAGCCAAATATATGCATAATTATTGACTGGTATCCGGCTTTTTTATCACCCGTCTCGTCAATCATCAATTAATAAATGTTATACAGATGTAGCACATTTTGTTCTTCCGCTTGCGCAATATCGCAAAGCGAGTGGCATCTGATTGTATTTAGGTGTAGCTTGCTATAACTTCTGCATAACCTTTGATATGAAATCACACTCGGCTTTCGAGTGTGATTTCATATGATTAGGTCTGAAGATCATACACTTCTATCGTAAAGGAGAACGAACATGAAAGTTGCTGTAATTGGTGCGGCCGGTGGTATCGGTCAGGCTCTGGCGCTATTGCTGAAAAACCACCTGCCAGCGGGCTCAGATCTGGCTCTGTACGACATTGCACCTGTTACCCCTGGTGTAGCCGTTGATCTTAGCCATATCCCGACGCCGGTTTCGATCAAAGGTTATAGCGGTGAAGATCCGTCTCCAGCACTGGAAGGTGCCGATGTAGTACTGATCTCTGCGGGTGTGGCGCGTAAGCCTGGTATGGACCGTGCTGACCTGTTCAACGTGAACGCGGGTATCGTGAAGTCACTGGCTGAGAAAATTGCCGTGGTTTGTCCGAACGCGTGTGTGGGTATCATCACTAACCCTGTGAATACTACAGTTGCTATCGCTGCTGACGTTCTGAAAAAAGCGGGCGTATACGACAAGAATAAACTGTTCGGTATCACAACACTGGACGTGATCCGCTCTGAAACGTTTGTGGCTGAGCTGAAGAACCTGGATCCAACACAAGTGAAAGTGCCTGTTATCGGCGGTCACTCTGGCGTAACCATTCTTCCTCTGCTGTCTCAGGTTGAAGGTGTAGAGTTCAGCGAAGAAGAAATCAAAGCCCTGACTCCTCGCATCCAGAACGCTGGTACTGAAGTGGTTGAAGCGAAAGCGGGCGGCGGTTCTGCGACACTGTCTATGGGCCAGGCTGCATGCCGCTTTGGTCTGTCTCTGGTACGCGCACTGCAAGGCGAACAAGGTGTTGTTGAATGTGCATACGTTGAAGGCGACGGTAAACACGCTCGCTTCTTCGCACAACCCGTTCTGCTGGGCAAAAACGGCGTAGAAGAAGTGATGGATTACGGCACGTTGAGCACATTCGAGCAAGAAGCGCTGGAAGGTATGCTGGCGACGCTGGAAGGCGATATCAAGATTGGTGAAGAGTTCGCAGCGAAATAATCCCCGTCTTATAATAAAACACGCGAAAGCGGCCATCATGGCCGCTTTTTTATTGGAAAAAGGAATGGTCGTCAGGAGCAAAGCCGGTTGTGACATTATTGTGGGAGAGTCCGCCACAGAGGCCGTAGCGAGATGCTGGAACCTGTCAGAATGACAAGACATCCAATCAGGTAAAGAACCGGGCGAAGCGACGCGGTAAATCGCTTGGTTTTCGCGACAAAGGTTTACGATACAAAGGTTTAAGCTACATTGGCTTAGGTTTTAGGCCGTTTGTCTATCGGGCTATACACGCTTGTTCTGAACGCTGATTTAGTCTTATCAGCCTCTTAATAATAGCTGTCGCAACCGGTGTGAAGCTGAGGCTGTTCAGCCAGATCGCCGCAGTTAATATTGATCCGGCGATGATCGCTCATATTTTCAATGATCGCGGTGTTGTGCTCCAGATCCACATCGACCACTTCGGCCACCCCTTGCTGGTATTCGACCCACATTCCCGGTTTGAGATCTTTGGCTTGCATAGTGTCCTCCCGCAAGGATCCTAATGATCCTTGTCTCACTAACTATAGCGTATGGGCCTCACGCATACGGCCTTAACGGCTACAGGCTGATATCTATGACTCTAACGTCTACGGAGCTGACGTCTATAGCGCTAACGCATAAGGGGAAGGGTGATAAAACCGCTGTAGAGGTCCGCATGAGGCGGTGATGTGAAGGTGGGGGACAAGTTACGGGAATGGCCACAAAAGCGCTTACACGGCCTTAGAGGCGCATCAAGAGTTGTGGTTTAGGGGTGAGGATTGGATGCAACACTAACCGGCTGGGATTGATCTGGCGTTTTAGCATCGCCATGTGGCAAGTAACAAAAAAGCCTGCCGCAGGCAGGCTTTGAATGCTGTTCGCCGAACAGGCGAATTACTTGCTGCGGTGCACAGCCAGGTGCGCCAGTGCAATCAGAGCGGCTTTGTATTCACTGTCTGGGATCACCGTCAGGCTGGCAATCGCTTTCTCAGCCTCTTCTTCAGCGCGTTGCTGGGTGTATGCCAGCGAGCCGTGCTCTTTCATGCACGCCAGAATCGGCTCCAGTTTATCCAGGCCGTTTCCTTGTTCAATCGCTTCACGGATCATCGCCGTTTGTTCAGGATCACCGTGGCGCATCGCGTGCAGCAGCGGCAGGGTAGGTTTGCCTTCCGCCAGGTCGTCACCGACATTCTTGCCCATTTCCTCACCGTCGGCGGTGTAATCCATCACATCGTCAACCAGCTGGAATGCGGTACCCAGGTAGCGGCCGTAATCCTGCAACGCGGTTTCGATCTCTGCCGGCGCATCAACCAGGATCGCGGCGATCTGGGTAGCGGCTTCAAACAGGCGGGCAGTCTTGGAGTAGATCACCTGCATGTAGTTGTCTTCGGTGGTATCAGGATCGTTGCAGTTCATTAGCTGCTGCACTTCACCTTCCGCGATCACATTCACGGCCTCACTCATGATGTCGAGGATCCGCAGCGATCGCAGGCTGGTCATCATCTGAAATGAGCGGGTGTAGATGTAGTCACCTACCAGTACGCTGGCGGCGTTACCGAAGGTGGCATTGGCGGTCGCTTTACCACGGCGCATGTCGGATTCATCAACCACGTCGTCATGCAGCAGGGTCGCGGTATGGGTAAATTCAATGAATGCCGCGGCGGTGGTGTGTTTTTCACCCTCGTAACCCAGCGCACGGGCCGCCAGCACTGCCAGCATCGGACGCAGGCGTTTACCGCCGCCACTGACAATGTAAAAACCAAGTTGATTGATGAGGGCGACTTCTGAGTTCAGTTGCGCCAGTATCTTCGCGTCGACCTCTGCCATGTCGGTGGCAGTGAGCGCTTGGATAGCTTTAAAATCCATTGTACATCCAGCAAAAATGAGTGCCGCTTAAGCGCGGATTGTTAAGCCTGCCAGCTGATTTTTCAGACATACCGACAACATTGGGTCGGAGCGCCCGGTAATCGCGATTTAGCTATGGCCAGCGCGGCCATAAATACCTGCAACACAATAAGTTGCATAGTCAGGCATGAATCATCAGCAGCGAAAATTGTTTTTCGAATACTACACCAAATGGCGCCGATCTTCATAACCTCGATTGTGTTTAAATCAGTGAGTTTTATCTTTGTGCAGCTTTTCGCCAATTTTCTTTGCACAAGCGCTTGCCAGTAGCCCCGTTTTCGCGTAACATTCGCGCCCTATTGATGACAAGATTAAGCGCATACCCATTGCCCGATTTTTATCCCGGCAGATGGCCTATGCGGACTAGCGGAGTAAGACATGTACGCTGTTTTCCAAAGTGGTGGTAAACAACACCGTGTAAGCGAAGGCCAAACAATTCGCTTAGAAAAACTAGACGCTGAAACTGGCGCAAGCGTTGAATTTGATTCAGTTCTTCTTGTAGCTAACGGCGAAGAAGTAACTGTAGGCGCACCTTTCGTAGCTGGCGGTAAAGTAACTGCAGAAGTAGTTACTCACGGTCGTGGCGATAAAGTTAAAATCGTTAAGTTCCGTCGTCGTAAGCACTCTCGTAAGCAAATGGGCCACCGTCAGTGGTTCACTGAAGTCAAAATTACTGGCATCAGCGCTTAATAACAGGAGAATTTAAAGATGGCACACAAAAAAGCTGGCGGTTCTACTCGTAACGGCCGTGATTCAGAAAGCAAACGCCTAGGTGTTAAGCGTTTCGGTGGCGAATCTGTACTAGCAGGTAACATCATCGTTCGTCAACGTGGTACTAAATTCCACGCTGGTAACAACGTAGGTTGCGGTAAAGACCACACTCTTTTCGCTCTGTCTGACGGCAAAGTGAAATTCGAAGTTAAAGGTCCTAAGAACCGTAAATTCGTTTCTATCGAAGCTGAATAATTCAGTCTCGTAACGAATGATAAAGCCCTGCCGATTAGGCGGGGCTTTTTGTTATGGGAGGCGCTATGCCGCAGCAAAGCCCTATGGTAGGGATATCACTGGCGTTAGTGACCGCCGTGTTCTGGGGGGCGTTGCCCATCGCTATGAAGCAGGCGGTGGAGGTCATGGACCCCTTTACCATCGTCTGGTATCGCTTTATGGCAGCGTCGCTGGGCTTGGGGTTGTGGCTTGGATTTCGGCGTCAGCTGCCTGCGGTTTCCCGTGTCGGCGCTTCGGTCGGGGGATTGCTGGTGTTGGCCAGCATAGGCCTGGCTGGTAATTTTGTGTTGTTCAACAGTGCGTTGGAGTATTTGAGTCCGCCTGTTGTACAGGTCATTATTCAGCTGGCTCCGGTACTGCTGCTGCTCAGCAGCGCCTGGATCTTTAAAGAAGCGCTCGGTCGGCACCAGATCATCGGTGTCATTGGCTTGTTAGCTGGCCTGCTGCTGTTTTTCAACGAACGGCTGGCAGAGCTGTTTACCAGCCTGAGCAGTTACACGACCGGGGTCTTGTTGGCTGTAGCCGCAGCCCTGATCTGGGTGGTATATGCCTTGGCACAAAAGAGCATGCTGAAGTACTATACCTCACCGCAGATCCTGCTGATGATCTATTTGATCTGCGCTCTGATGCTGACCCCGTTAGCCAGCCCGGCCCAGCTCCAGCTGATGGACAACCGGCAGCTCGGTATGCTGGTTTTCTGCTGCCTGAATACGCTGGTTGGCTATGGCGCTTTTGCCGAGGCAATGGCCCGCTGGCAGGCATCTAAAGTCAGTGCCGTGATCACGCTGACGCCGTTGTTTACGATCATATTTGTGGATCTTGCCAGTTTGATCTGGCCGGATCATGTTGCGCCAGCCGCGTTGAATACGCTGGGTTATATCGGAGCGTTCGTGGTTGTGAGTGGTGCGATGTTCAGTGCGATTGGACACCGTTTGCTCGGTCGCCGTTAAAACGGATGACAACCCGCTTTGGGAAAAGCCGGAATAGCGCGGTGTTTGGTAGTACAATAGGTTAATAGTATCCCGCGACGTCGGGATGACAGAGTTTAACGCCACAGTGCGGAGTAAGAGATGAAGTTTGTAGATGAAGCGGTAATTCGTGTTGACGCCGGTGATGGCGGCAACGGAACAGTAAGCTTCCGTCGTGAAAAGTATGTGCCGAAAGGTGGCCCGGACGGGGGTGATGGCGGTGACGGCGGTGACGTTTACCTGCTGGCTGATGAGAACCTTAATACGCTAATCGATTACCGCTTTGAACGTTTCCATGCTGCACAGCGTGGCGAAAATGGCCGCGGCGGTAACTGTACCGGTAAGCGCGGTGAAGACTGTGTCCTGAGTGTACCGGTTGGTACCCGTGCGATTGATGAAGAAACCGGCGAAGTGATTGCGGATCTGACCAAGCATGGCATGAAGATCATGGTTGCCAAAGGGGGCTTCCACGGCTTGGGTAACACCCGCTTTAAATCATCGGTTAACCGTGCTCCTCGCCAGAAGACCATGGGTACCAAAGGTGAGATTCGTCACCTGCGCCTGGAGCTGCTGCTGCTGGCGGATGTGGGTATGCTGGGTCTGCCGAATGCCGGTAAGTCGACGTTCATCCGTTCGGTATCTGCTGCGAAGCCGAAAGTGGCTGACTACCCGTTTACGACTCTGGTACCAAGTCTGGGTGTCGTACGTGTCGACAGCGACCGTAGCTTTGTTGTCGCTGATATTCCAGGGCTGATCGAAGGGGCGTCGGACGGTGCCGGTCTGGGTATCCGCTTCCTGAAGCACCTTGAGCGTTGTCGTGTGCTGCTGCATATGATTGATCTGCTGCCTGCTGATGGTTCTGATCCGGTGGAAAATGCGTTCATCATCCTGAACGAGCTGGAAAAATACAGCGACAAGCTGGCTCATAAGCCACGCTGGTTGGTCTTCAACAAGGTTGATCTGATGCCGGAAGATGAGGCTCAGGAAAAGATTGATGAAGTTCTGGATGCACTGGCCTGGGAAGGTGACTACTACTGCATTTCAGCCCTGAATCGTATGGGAACCAAAGAGCTGACTTACGATCTGATGAAGCAGATCGAGTCGATGCCTGCCCCTGTCTTCGAAGAAGAAGAGGAAGAAGGCGACGAGAAGAAAGTCGAGTTCAAGTGGGACGATTATCACGAGCAGCAAGTTAAGAAAGCTAACGTTGATGACGACGACGATGACTGGGATGACTGGAATGAAGACGACTACGATGTAGAGATCATCTACAAGCCGTAATTGCCTTGATTTAATGCCCTGATGAAAAAAAGCCGCTCAACTGAGCGGCTTTTTTTGTGCCGAATCAACCCTGAGGCTCGCATTATGGATAATAATTCAGCATCAACTTCACAGTTTGGCGTAAATTCACCGTTTGGGGTAAAGGAGTCGCAATGCAGGGAGAGAAAAGACCATTAACAGAACCGATACAGCGGGACATTTCCCGGCTGGCGGTCTTGGCCGGGCAGCGTTTGTTGCAGCACGGTGCAGAGAGCATGCTGGTGATGGATGTGACCCGCCGTCTGGGGCTGGCGTTAGGGGTCGAAAGTGTAGAAGTCTCGCTGTCAGCCAGCTCCATGGTTTTGACGACCTTGCATCAGGGGAGATGCATCACCACTACCCGGCGTTGTCAGGATCGCGGGATCAACATGCAGGTGGTCACAGAGATCCAGCGGGTCTGCATCATGGCCGAGCGGGGGATGCTCGATGTACACGGTGTCCAGCAACGGCTGGATCGCATCAAGCCGCTGCGCTACAACCGATTTCTGGTGATCGTGATGATCGGCCTGTCCTGCGCGTCGTTCAGCCGTCTTGCCGGGGGCGACTGGCCGGTGTTTTTACTGACCTTCATCGCTTCTTCTGTCGGCATGTTTGTGCGTCAGGAAATTGCCCACTGCCATTTTAATCCGCTGCTGAACTTCGGTATTACCGCCTTTGTCACCACCCTGATTTCCGGGTTCGGCCAGGTTTATCAGATCGGGGAAACCCCGTTTATTGCCATGGCTTCCTCGGTGCTGATGCTGGTGCCGGGGTTCCCGTTGATCAATGCGGTGTCGGATATGGTGAAAGGCTTTGCCAACATGGGGATCGCCCGTTGGACCCTTGCCAGCCTGCTGACGCTGGCCACCAGTATGGGCATTGTGGCGGCGATGAATGTTCTGGGTGTATGGGGGTGGTTGTAATGACGGTTCTGGAATTTCTGTTGGCCTTGCTCAACGACATGTTTTTTGCCCTGATCCCGGCGGTCGGGTTTGCACTGGTATTTAACGTCCCGCCCCGCGCCCTGAAGTACTGCGCCATTGGTGGCGCGCTGGGCCATGGTTGCCGGTTTGTGTTGATGCACTGGGGGCTCTCGATTGAGTGGGCCACCCTGTGTGCGGCCACTTTGGTCGGGATGATTGGCGTTCACTGGTCACACCGTTTTCTGGCTCACCCGAAGGTGTTTACGGTCGCGGCGATGATTCCGATGGTGCCGGGCGTGTTTGCCTTTAAGGCGATGATTGCGCTGGTGGAGCTTAACCACCGGGGATTTTCGCCGGAGTTGTGGGGCATGCTGATCGAGAACCTGCTCAAGGCGACATTTATCGTTGCGTCACTGGCGATTGGCCTGGCAATGCCGGGATTACTGTTTTACCGTCGCCGACCTGTGGTATAACTCGGCACGGTAACTGAATTCCAAGGAGCAAAGATGAAGATCAGCATGATAGCCGCAATGGCCAAGGATCGGGTAATTGGCAAAGATAATGCAATGCCCTGGCATTTGCCAGCCGATTTCGCCTGGTTCAAAAAAGTCACCATGGGTAAGCCAATTGTGATGGGGCGGAAAACCTTTGAGTCGATTGGTCGTCCGTTGCCGGGACGTCAGAACATCGTGATCAGCCGCAATCCGGATTTTACGGCGGAAGGTGTCACGGTAGTATCGGATATCGCGGCTGCCCAGTCTGCGGCCGGTGATGTGGAAGAGCTGATGATCATCGGGGGCGGCAGTATTTATGAAGCGTGCCTGCCGTTGGCCGACCGACTGTACCTGACGTTTATTGACCTGACGGTTGCAGGGGACACCTGCTTCCCGGCCTGGGATGACACCTGGCAGGAAGTGCACAGCGAGTCCTACGCGGCTGACGAGAAGAATGCCCACGCCATGCGTTTTGTTATTCTGGAACGTTAACAGATAAAACGTCACTCAATCATACCCATAAAGAAAAGGCTGGTCGCTTAGCGCACCAGCCTTTTTACTTTTGTGCCTGCCACTTTCATACCGCGTTCAAGGTGTGTTGCTTACGCGTGAACCGGGCAGGCATGGGAAAATTGTGCACCGTCGTCCCAGCGCAACAGAGTCAGGCTGTTGCCCCAGACGCAGCCGGTGTCCAGTCCGATCACTTGCTCGTCCTGGTGACCCATCAGTGCCGCCCAGTGACCAAAGATCATGGTTTTGCCGATGGCCTGACGTGGCAGGCTGAACCAGGGCAGGAGCTCATGATGATCGATCTGCACTGGTGCTAGCTTGCATGCCATGTCAAGCCGCCCGTCCGGGTAGCAGAACCGCATGCGGGTAAAAGCGTTGATGATGTAGCGGTAACGCTCGATACCGTGCAGCGTCGGCTGCCAGGTGTCCGGGCCGTTGCCGTACATGTTTTCTAGCAACCATAAATAGCGGTCGCTCTGCAGGCATTGCTCCACTTCGCGAGCGGCATCACGGGACTGGCTCAGATCCCACTGCGGTGGGATTCCGGCATGGCTCATCACAAAATCGTGGTGCGGGTGCTCAGCCAGCAACGGCTGGTGGCGCAGCCAGTGCAGCAGCTCATCGCGATCCGGCGCGTCCAGCAGTGGCTGTAGCTTGTCTTTGGGCTTGTTTTTGGCAATGCCCTCAGCGACCGCCAGCAGGTGCAGATCATGGTTGCCCAGCACCGTGGTGGCGCGATCGCCTAACGATTTCACAAACCGCAGGGTTTCGAGCGACTGTGGCCCGCGGGCGACCAGATCACCGGTCAGCCAGAGTTCGTCGCGGGCAGGATTGAAACCGGCCTGATCCAGCAGCTGCGTCAGGTCATCAAAGCAGCCCTGGATGTCTCCGACCAGATATGTCGACATAGTTTCCTCAGTGGAGAATATTGGGCACAGAGAGACGGAACGGCGCGATTTCTGCCAGGAATTCATCCCCGTTTTCATCAGCCATCACGTAGTGGCCCTGCATGACACCCAGTGGGGTTTCGATGATGGTCCCGCTGGTGTAGGTGTATTCATCGTGAGCGGCGATAACCGGCTGTTCACCGACCACTCCTTCCCCCTCGATCACCAGCTTTTTGCCGTTGGCATCGGTGATCAGCCAGCGGCGGCTGAGCAGTTGGGCTTCGCTCTGGCCAAGGTTGGCAATGGTGATGGTGTAGGAGAAAACGTAGCGCTGATTGTCCGGCTCTGACTGATCTTCGATGTAGTGCGTCACTACCCGGCATTTTATGGTTGGGGTCACATTCGTTGTCATGGTAATGCATCCTTTCTTGGCGGGGGAGCAGACGCAGCGCCTGCTTCCCCGAGCGATCAACATGTGGTAGGCAGTGGCTTAACTGGCCTTGTGATTGGCATCCAGCCAGTTGGCCATGGCAACAAATTGTTCCAGAGTCAGGTTTTCAGGGCGTGTGCCCGGATTGACACCCAGCTCGACCAGTTGCTCTTCTGTCAGCAGTGCTTTGTAACAGTTACGCACGGTCTTACGTCGCTGGTTGAACCCTTCACGGCAGACACGGTCCAGCCATTTAAGGTTAGTACACGGATGTGGCAGTGTTTCGTACGGTGTCAGGCGGACAACAGCAGAATCCACTTTCGGGGCCGGTTTAAAGGCTGACGGTGGTACTTCCAGTACCGGCATCACTCTACAGTAGTACTGCGCCATGACGGTCAGGCGGCCATAAGCTTTGCTGCCCGGTCCGGCAGCCAGACGGTTGACTACTTCTTTCTGCAGCATGAAGTGCATATCCTGCACATGCTGGTGGAAAGTGAACAGGTGGAACATCAGCGGCGTGGAGATGTTGTACGGCAGGTTACCGAAAATACGCAGCTTGTTGTTTTCTTTGATCAGCTGAGTGAAGTCGAAGCGCATGGCATCGCCTTCATGGATGGTCAGCTTAGCGGCCAGATCCGGATGGTGGCGCAGACGCTCCGCCAAGTCGCGGTCAAGCTCAATGACAGTGAACTTGTCCACCTGCTTGCCAACTGGCTCTGTCAGGGCGCCCAGACCCGGGCCGATCTCAACCAGGTTCTGCCCCGGAAGTGGGTTAATGGCCGACACAATGCCGTCAATGATGTAAGGGTCGTTCAGGAAGTTCTGACCAAAGCGTTTTCGGGCGCGGTGGCCTAGGTGAACATTATCGCTGCTCATGTTTGTTCTTTTCTACCAATTCAAGGGCGTGCGATAGCGCTGTCCAAAGGCTACCGGTGTCCGCCTGTCCGGTACCGGCAAGTTCCAGTGCGGTACCATGATCTACTGAAGTTCTGATGAAGGGCAGGCCTAACGTAATGTTGACAGATTTACCAAAGCCTTTGTATTTCAGCACTGGCAGCCCTTGATCGTGATACATGGCCAGCACCGTGTCGGCATCGGCCAGATATTTTTCCTGAAAGATGGTGTCAGCCGGTAACGGGCCGATCAGATCCATGCCTTCATGTTGGCGAAGTTGCTCCAGCGCCGGGTTGATCACATCGATCTCCTCGGTGCCCAGACAGCCGTCTTCACCGGCATGCGGGTTCAGGCCGCATACGTAAATTTTCGGCTGGTCGATACCGAATTTGCTGACCAGATCGGCATGCAGAATCCGGATGACCTGCTGCAGGCGCTCTGCGGTGATGGCTTTCGACACGCAGGACAGAGGTATATGCGTCGTCACCAGAGCAACTCGCAGTCCTTCTGTTGCCAGCATCATGACAACCTGTGCGGTGTCAGCCTGCTGCGCAAAAAACTCGGTGTGACCGCTGAAGGAGACTCCTGCACGGTTAATCACCCCCTTGTGCACCGGGCCGGTGACGACCGCGGCAAACTCACCGCTCAGGCAGCCTTCGGCGGCCTGGGTCAGGGTATTCAGGACATAGTGACCATTGCGCTCGTCCAGTTGCCCAGCCACGACCGGCGCGGCCAGGTCGTGGTTAGCCACCACGATGGTACCCGCCTGATGCGGCACTGGCGTCTGTGCCGGATCATAATCAATCACGGACACCGGCAGGCCAAGCTGGGCTGCACGTTCTACCATAAGCTGGGCGTTAGCACAAATGACAAGCTGGTGGGGCCAGTTCTGCTGAACCAGCGCCAGTACCAGATCCGGGCCAATCCCAGCGGGTTCGCCGGGCGTGATGGCAATGCGTTTAACCTTGGTCATTAGCGTATTCCGGTTTTTCGATAAAGGCACCGGCACGCAGTTCCTGCAGCCAGGCCTGAGCTTCTTCATTAAACTTGCGGCTGAACAGGATGCGGTATGCACGGTTCTTCACCGCAGCGTCAGTACGGTCGACATTACGGCGATCCAGTACCTCGACAATGTGCCAGCCATGGACGGTTTTGAACGGCTCACTGATGTTGCCTTTTGGCAGGTTCTCAACCTTGTCTTTAAACTCAGGGACATAGACATCCGGCGTTTGCCAGCCCAGATCGCCGCCGTTCACCGCTGAGCCCGGGTCAGCACTCATTGACTGTGCCACATCAGCAAAGTTGCGCTCGCCGGCCATGATGGCACGACGGGCTTCCATCAGCTGTTTCTTCGCGGCATCGTCACTCAGGATCACTGACGTTTTGACCAGAATATGGCGGGCATTCACTTCGGTGACGGACACTGTCTCCAGCCCTTCAACCTGATTCACTTTCAGGATGTGGTAGCCCACTCCGCTGCGGAACGGACCGATAATGGCTCCGTTGCCCTGAGAGTCGATCTGATCGGCAAAGATCGTCGGCATCTCTTCTTTGCGCATCCAGCCCCAGGCACCGCCCTGCAGGGCTTTTGGCCCTTTGGAGTAGCTGTAAGCGAGGTTGGCAAAGTCGGCTCCGCTCTTGAGTTGGTTGACCAGATCCTGAGCCGCTTTGGCGACTTGGTCGCGCTCGGCCGCACTGGCCCCTTCTTCAAGGCGCAGCTGGATATGACTGATATTATAGCGGGTACCCTGTTGTTCATGCTGGCTCAACTGCTCTGCCAGGGTATCGACTTCCTGCGGCAGGATATTGATGCGGCGGCGTACCTGAATGGTGCGAGCCTCGCTGGCTGTCAGGTCGCGGCGCATCTGCTCGCGAAATTCCGGGTAGCTGATCCCGAAGCTGGCCAGTTCCTGTTGTAGTTGCGGAATGCTCATCTGACGCTCGGCTGCCAGCTGGGCAATCGCCTGATCCAGGCGGGTATCGTCGATACGGATCCCGAACTGATCGGCCTGTTGCAGCTGCAGGGTTTCGATGATCAGTTTTTCCATGATCTGATCTTTCAGAACCGTGTCTGACGGCAGCGGCTGATTCTGGCCGGCGGCATTCATGCGCACGGTTTTGAGCATGCTGTTGACATCGCTCTGCAGGATCACGTTGTTGTTGACGATGGTCACTACCCGGTCAAGCTCCTGAGGGGCAGCAAAACTGCCTGCCGAAAGGCCCAATAGCGCCATTCCTAGCAGGCTAGACTTCCAATTTTTCATAATCTTATCCATGTTGCGCCGGGGCGCGTTGTCTGGGCACCGGAAAGCGGGCTTTCCGGTGCTGGTCTCTTAATTATTCAGATAGAAAGGGCGGCCATAGCTGATGGCGTTGCTGTTACCAACAGAGCCCAGCGCCGGCGCACCGGCCAAGCCGATCAGGCTGAACGAAATACTGAAGTTCTGCTCGTATTCCGCGGCATCGCGGGTCACGTCAGCACGGGTTTTCAGGTACTCGTTGTAACCCAGGCTGATCATCCAGCAGGCGGTGCGGAAGTTCAGGCTGATCTGGCCTTCCAGCATCTGGTTTTCGTTCAGGTCGTGGTAGTAGTCACCGCGCAGCGTCACGCCATCATAAATCGGGAACCCGGTGGAGAAGCCCAGCTGGGAGATACCGTCTTTGGTGTAGCGGTTCAGCTGATCTTCATCCAGGATGTTATCCAGCAGGTACTCTTTCGAGATGAAGCGGTAGTTCAGCTGGCTGAAGACCGCGCCTTCACGGTATTCGATTGCCCCGTTGGCAAACTGAAGATCTTTCTTGCTGGCATCGTATTGCAGGCCACCGTGGAAGAACAGCCAGTCGTCATAGTTGAAATCGGACTCCAACGCGGTGGCGGAGTAGTTCGGTGATGACTCATTGCTGCTCTGCAGGTTCCGGCCGGCATTGTTGAGGTAGAAGATCTGGCCGACGGAAATGTTGAAGCGCTCGACGTAGTCGCTGTCAAAGAAGCGGGAACTCGCCCCCACCGTGAACTGGTTCGCGGCAGCAATACGGTCCACGCTCGAGTAGCGCTTGTCACGGAACAGGCCGTAGAAGTCGGTCTGCATCAGGGTGGTGTCATACGCATCGTAGATGCCGGACTGATCCACGTCCTTCACATACAGGTACTGTACCTGCGGCTCCAGGCTCTGGGTGTAGCCATCGCCCCAGAAGCTGGTATCGCGCTCCAGATACAAGCCGGAGTGCAGACGGATACTCGGGATGGTGCGGGACACACTTTCTTCCAGCTCCAGCCCTTTATCAATCAGTTCCTGGCTGCTCGGGTCGAATTCCTGATTGTAATAGGTGTACATCAGTTTGGCTTCTGAGGTCACCGACCACCACGGCGTGGCGTACGGCAGGGTCAGCGTCGGTTCGAGGTGAACCCGATCTGCCGTTGGCTTATCCGGGTCATCGTTGTCGAAGCGGCTGATATGGCCGTTGAGGTGGAAGTCCAGACCGTATGGCATATCTGTCTGGTAGTAGTTAGCTTCCAGTTGTGGCATCAGCTTGTAGTTCGATGACACGCCAAGCGTCAACGGCTGGAAGTTACGCACCCGCAGGGTGGAATCCCAGTTGTAGTCGCGGTACGACACTTCACCCGTCTGCAGCAGGTTGTTGTCTTCACGTTTACCGATACTGGAATCGATATCCGAGAAATAAGTCGGGTCGCTGACCTTGCTGTAGTCCACCTTAAACAGCCAGTGGGCGTTGTACATGCCGGTATGCGACCAGTTAAAGGCCCAGCGGTGATCGTTATCCTGAGCGTCTTTATCGTCGCCAAGGTATTCCCCGCTCAGGCTGCCGGAGCCCAGTTCTGTCAGGTAACGGAACTTGGAATTGAGCTGCAGGCCACGGTTCATCATGTACTTCGGCGTGATCGTCATGTCGTAGTTGGGCGCGATGTTCCAGTAGAACGGCGTCTCAACCTCGAAACCGTCCCGTGAGCCGTAGCTGACCGACGGATAAAGGAAACCGGTCAGACGCTCTTTGCCGACAGGCACACGTAGGTACGGCAGGTAGAACACCGGAATTTCGGCGACTTCAAAACGGGCGTTGTACAAATCGGCAAACGGCGAGTCATTTTCGTGCTCGATACTGGTCGCGGAGAACTGCCAACTTTTGTCGCCCGGCGGACAGGTGGTGTAAGTGCCGTTTTTAAGACGGTAGTAGGAAATGCCGTTTTTGGTGACACGCTCGGCCTCACCGCGACCGGCTTCGCAGGTCATGTTGTAGACCGCGTTGTCCATCTGGGAGTCTTCGGTATCAAGGTTGCTCTCGATCCGATCGGAATATACTTCGATGGCACCGTCGTGGAAGTAGACGTTACCCTCGGCGATGACTTTGTTTTCAGGCTGGTGCAGCGTCGCGACGTCGGCGGCGACGGTTCGGTTGCCCTGGCGCACGACCACATCACCGGAGTAGGTGACACTGGCTTCGTTGACCGCCTCGGCCCGATCGGCCGTGACGCGGATCGGTTCGTTATTCGGGTCTGCCGGTCGTTGGCTCGGGTCCAGACAAACGCCACGTACCATCGCCAGCTCATCGTTTTCATCACTGACCGCAGATTTGTCGTTGGTGTCGGAATGAGTCGCTGGGTCGGCATACGTCATCGACGGGCCGAAGAGTGCCAGGCTGATCAGAGTCGCCAATAAGCTGCGGGAGTTGGATGACATCTAACTAAACGTTCCTGTAATTAAAAGTTTTTAGCGCATTGATGATTACTGGCCGGGTTTGGGCAAGCATTCCCGGTAAATGCCAGCTATGATAATGCAAATTCTACCCGACAGCATCTTTTGGCGTTATTGTATCGGGTCAAGTATAAAAAATTTAGCAAATTACCAGAGAGTAGCGAATGCAGGTTTGGGGCAAAATCTTAGGGGCATTTTTTGGTTTCCTCCTTGGTGGGCCGTTTGGTCTGTTGTTAGGTCTTTTTTTAGGCCATAAGTTCGATAAAGCTCGCGCAAATGTTTATTACGGCAGCGGTTTTGGTGGTTTCGGTGCCGGTCAGGGCAGCAATACCCAACGTCAGGCCGCGTTCTTCCATGCCGCGTTTGCGGTTATGGGCCATGTGGCCAAAGCCAAAGGCCGGGTCACAGAAGATGAAATCCGGGTAGCCAGCCTGCTGATGGACCGCATGGGACTGCATGGCGAGTCCCGCCGTCAGGCTCAGGATGCCTTCCGCGAAGGGAAATCCGAAGACTTCCCGCTGGAAGACATCCTGATGCGGGTACGCCAGGGCAGTGGTGGCCGCGCTGATCTGCTGCAGTTTTTCCTGGAGTTACAAATTCAGGCCGCGTTTGCGGACGGTAACCTGCATCCGAGCGAGCGTCAGTTGCTGCATACTATCGCCCGTCTGCTGGGGTTCTCGCCGCAGCAGTTGGAACAACGTCTGCACATGCAAGAAGCGGCGTTCCGCTTTCAGCAGGGGCAATACCAGCATCAGTATCAGCAGGGCGGTTTCCGGCAGGCACCCAGCCGCGATCAGCTGGCAGATGCTTACGAGCTGCTCGGTGTCAAAGACACGGCCACATCGCAGGAGCTTAAACGCGCTTACCGTAAACTGATGAATGAACATCACCCGGATAAGCTGGCTGCCAAGGGGCTGCCGCCTGAGATGATGGAACTGGCCAAGCAAAAGACGCAGGAACTGCAGGCGGCATACGATTTGATCCGCAAGGTCAAAGGCTTTAAATAGTCGCCATCTCTGTCTGAGCAGGACTTACTGCAATGGTAAGTACCTGCTCACCTTTCCCTGCTGTTCCTGCAGTGCTGCGTGTGCGTTTCGCCGTTGTTCGGCCTGATTTCCTTTCCTTTATTCTGATTCGTTTCCCGCTGTGATTACTTGTCCGTTCTGGCCGTTGCGCTGGATGTCCTTTACGTTTGGTGCCGCTGATTAAGGTGCCCGACACTCCCGAGGCGAAATGCTTCTGACGCGATAGGCCTCTTGATCATGTGGGCGCCTGAATTACACCTGATTCTGTGGCCGACCTTCAACAAAGGCCGTGATGTTGTCGATCAGCTGGTTCGCCAGCGTCTGAATCGCACTGTCGGATCCCCAGGCAACATGCGGGGTCAGAATCAGATTTGGTAAGTGGCTGCTTACTACTAGTGGGTTATCAGCCGGAGCTGGTTCCTGTGTGAAGACATCGATACCGGCACCGGCCAGTTTCCCGTCCTGCAGCGCCTCAACCAGCGCCTGCTCGTCAACCAGTCCACCTCGTCCGGTATTGATCAGCAGGGCACTGGGCTTCATCTGTGTCAGTTCCGGCTGGCCGATCAGGTTGCGGGTGTGATCGCTCAGCGGGCAGTGCAGGGTAATGACATCGGCTTGTGCCAGTACGTCGTGAAAAGGGGTGTAGCCGGGACGGCACTGCGCGGCACCTTTGTGCTCGGCAAACAGCACTTTCATGCCCAGACTTTTCACCAGCCCGGCCACCGTTTTACCCAGGCTGCCGGCACCAATCACGCCCAGCGTGGCACCCCGGATATCGCCGATGGGATGGGTAAAAAAGCAGAATTGTCCCTTTTCCTGCCAGACGCCGTTCTGGACATCACGGTGGTAGCCCAGCAGGTTTCGGCGTAGGGCAAACATCAGGGCAATAACATGTTCAGGGACGGAATCGGTGGCATAGTCGCGGATATTGCTGACTACGATGCCATGCTCGCGGCAGTAGTCGAGATCGACGTTGTTGGTTCCGGTCGCTGCGATTGCAATCATTTTCAGTTGCGGCAGCTGGCGCAGGATATCGGCACTGAGGACGACTTTGTTGGTGATGGCGATGGTGGCGTCTTGCAGCCGGTGCACCACCTGCTCGGGGGCTGTGGCTGGAAAAGCCTGCCACAGATGGGTAAAAACGGGTTGTGGCAAATGAATGTGGGCAGGAATCGTATCCCTGTCGAGAAAGACTATGGTTTCCATACGTTCGGCTTTTTCCAATGAGGTTAGTGTCTGCTAGTTAACACTAACCTCCCCGTCAGGCTCAAGTCCTGTGTGCCGAAATCAGATCTCAGACGGTTAGATACCCGACGCCAGATATCAGACGTCAGATATCAAACGTCAGATATCAAACGATAGCGGCGCAAGGGTGCGCTGCGGTGCGTCCGGGTAGAAATCACATGGCGCGAACAGGTGCATCGGCTCGCCGCTGCGCGGATGGAAAAAGTTCAGCTCGGCTGCGTGGAGCTGCAGGCGGTTGGCCATGGCCTGGGCTTCTTCCTCGGCATAAAAACGGTCGCCCAGTATCGGGTGGCCGATAGCCAGCAGGTGAACCCGCAGCTGGTGTGAGCGACCGGTTATCGGACGCAGGCGTACCAGTGAACTGTTATTGCTGCGCTGGAGCACCTGATAATGGGTGACTGACGGCTTGCCGTCCTCAAAACAGACCTTCTGCTTCGGGCGGTTTGGCCAGTCACAAATCAGCGGCAGATCAATGGTGCCTTCGTCCTGGGCAATTTCTCCCCAGGTACGGGCGTAGTAGACCTTCTCGGTCTGACGCTCGCGGAACTGGGCTTTGAGCTGACGTTCGCTGTGCTTGTTCAGTGCCAGTACAATCAGGCCGGAGGTGGCCATGTCGAGCCGGTGAATAATATGCGAGTCCGGATAATCCGCCAGCACCCGGGCATAAATGCTGTCGTGAAAGGCCGGATCTCGTCCCGGATTGGACAGCAGGCCAGACGGCTTGTTGACCGCAATAATGTCGTCATCGAGGTAGAGAATATCCAGCCACGGATCTTTAGGCGGATTGTAATCAAGCTCTGGCAGTTTGCTCATCGGAAACCTGGTGTTATGGTCAATCGGGATGGAGAAGGGCGGCGATGATAGCACACTTGATGAGTGCGCCCAATGGTTGTCGAGCGGAGACAAAAAAGCCGCCGGGGTCACCGGCGGCCTGGGAACGAAATCGGCTGAGATTAGCCGTGGCTGACCACGATCAGGCGCAGCGAGTCCAGCTGTACCTGAGCCTTGGCAATGTAGCCGGTCAGATCGTTGATCTGGCTGTCAATCTGGTCCAGCTCGTCGTCACGGATGTTCGGGTTGACAGCTTTCAGGGCCTGCAGACGATCCAGTTCGCTGCGCAGACGGGTTTCCATGTCGGTCTGGGCATCACGGCGGATGGTTTCCAGCTCCTGCACCACGGCTTTCTCTGCAAATTCGATCAGGGTGTGGATCTCTTTTTGCACTGAATTCACCAGCTTGCTGCCCAAATGACGGTTGACCGGGCTCAGCTGACGGTTAAAGCCTTCAAACGCCACGTTGGCGGCCAGGTTGTTGCCCTTGGCATCCAGCAGGATACGGATCGGAGTTTGTGGCAGGAAGCGGCCGATACCGGACTGTTTCGGTGCCTGTGCATCCACCACGTAGACCAGTTCCAGCAGCAGGGTACCGGCCGGCAGGGCTTTGTTCTTCAGCAGCGAGACGGCGGTGGTGCCGACACCTTCAGACAGCAGCAGGTCGATACCGCCCTGAATCATCGGGTGCTCCCAGCTGATGAAGTGCATGTCTTCACGTGCCAGAGCCGTGTCACGGTCAAACGTGATGGTGCAACCGTCGTACGGCAGGCCCGGGTAGCTCGCCACCATCATGTGTTCTGATGGGGTGACCACGATGGCATTTTCGCCCTTGTCTTCCTGATTCAGGCCGATGGTGTCGAACAGGCCAAGCGCGAAAGTCACCAGATTGGTGTCGCCGTCTTTGGCAGCAATTTCGTCAACCAGCGCATGGGCTTTGTCGCCGCCGTTCGAGTGGATTTCCAGCAGGCGGTCGCGGCCTTGCTCCAGCTTGGCTTTCAGGGTCTGGTGCATGGTGGCGCTCTTTTCAATCAGCGCTTCCAGGGCTTCGCCATCCGGCTTGTCGCTGGCCAGCAGGGTGATCAGATCGTTGCTGAAGGCATCGTAGATCGCCCGGCCGGTCGGACAGGTTTCTTCAAAGGCATTCAGGCCTTCGTTGTACCAGCGTGCCAGCAGTGCCTGCGAGGTGCCCTGCAGGTGCGGGATATGAATCTCGATATCGCGTTTTTGCCCGATACGGTCAAGACGACCGATACGCTGCTCCAGCAGATCCGGGTTGCCCGGAAGGTCGAACATCACCAGTTGGTTGGCAAACTGGAAGTTACGGCCTTCCGAGCCGATTTCTGAACACAGCAGAACCTGAGCCCCGTCTTCTTCCTGAGCAAAGTAGGCGGCGGCTTTGTCACGCTCAATGATCGACATGCCTTCGTGGAACACGGTGGCACGGATGCCTTCCCGCTCACGCAGCGCCTGCTCCAGTGTCAGTGCCGTCTGGGCGCGGGAGCAGATCACCAGGACTTTCTCCTGACGGTTCGCTTTAAGCATGTCCAGCAGCCAATTCACCCGTGGGTCAAACTGCCACCAGGTCGCCGAATCGCCTTCGAACTCCTGATAGATATCTTCCGGGTACAGCAGCTTGGCGACCTTCTGCTCGTCGGTCATGGCACCGCCCATCATGCTGGCTACGCGCATTGCCGTCTGGTACTGGGTCGGCAGCGCAAGCGGGTACATGTTCAGGTGACGCTGCGGGAAGCCTTTGATGGCGGCACGGGTGTTACGGAACAGAACCCGGCCGGTGCCGTGACGGTCCATCAGGTTGTCGATCAGCTCGCGGCGGGCCACGTTCTGTTGCTCGGCATCAATATCACCGGCTTCCAGAATGCGCAGCATCGGCTCGATATCCTGTTCCGGCAGCAGCTCGACCAAGGCATTTTTGGCGTCATTGTCCAGTTTCTCACCCGACAGCAGGCGCGAGACTGCGTCCGCCACCGGGGCGTACTGGCGCTCTTCTTCCACGAAAGATTCATAATCGTAGAAGCGATCCGGATCCAGCAGGCGCAGACGGGCAAAGTGGCTTTCGTGACCCAGTTGCTCCGGGGTCGCGGTCAGCAGCAGTACCCCAGGGGTATTGTCGGCCAGCGCTTCAACCACTTGGTACTGGCGGCTTGGCTTGTCTTCGCTCCACTCCAGGTGGTGCGCTTCATCGACTACCATCAGATCCCAGCCGGCGTCCAGCGCCTGCTCGAAACGGCGACGGCTTTTGCGCAGAAAATCCAGAGAACAAAGAACCAGCTGTGCCGTATCAAAAGGGTTAGCCGAATCGGCAAAGGCTTCGACACAGCGCTCTTCGTCAAAAATGGAAAAATGCAGGTTGAACCGGCGCATCATCTCGACCAGCCACTGGTGCTGCAGGGTTTCCGGTACCAGAATCAGGACACGCTCGGCACGGCCAGACAGCACTTGCTGGTGGATGATCATCCCGGCTTCAATGGTTTTACCCAGACCTACTTCATCGGCCAGCAAGACACGCGGCGCGTAACGGCGGCCGACTTCATGGGCAATGTACAGCTGATGCGGGATCAGACCGGCACGCATGCCGCACAGGCCACGCAAAGGGCTCTTGTGCTGTTCGTACTGGTTTTTCAGGGCGCGGTAACGCAGGGCAAAACGGTCCATACGGTCAATCTGACCGGCAAACAGTTTATCCTGCGGTTTGTTAAAACGGATCTGGTGGCTGAGGAGGAGCTCACGCAGCTGGACGTTTTCTTCGCCGGTATCGGTGCGCGTACCCACGTAGGTGAAGACTCCCTGGTCTTCCTCTACCTGCGTTACATTAAGGGACCAGCCCTCATGGCTTTCTACCACATCACCGACATTGAACATTACGCGGGTCACTGGGGCGTCACTGCGGGCGTAGAGGCGGTTCTCTTCGCTGGCCGAGAACATCAGGGTGACCGTTCTTGCATCCAGGGCAACAACGGTTCCCAAACCCAAATCACTTTCAGTATCACTGATCCAACGTTGACCCAAAGCAAATGGCATAGTGGTTAAAACCTTCTAATTATTTGAAATTAAGGAGAATGCGAAGCCGATGCCTCAGCATTTATAGACTACACTCAAAGATATAATAACCATGAAGTGACACGCCGGCTGTCGAACGCGGCCAATCGGTATATAAGTGTAGCCAGAATCTGCACCGGTAAAAAAGGCGAGTAATGTTACTGCAAGCCGTGAGCAAGGTCACGGTCAAAGTTCGAAGAAAAGAGGATAAGGAGGCTGTCACATTTATTTCATTATCTCCGGTCTTTAATAGTGTCAGAGGCTGTTTGGCTGAGACTGACGCAATGCGGCATCACTGCCGCCGATTTGTTACCAAGGAGGTACTTATGGATGAAGTTGAAAGGAAAGTCTTTGTACTTGATACCAATATTCTGCTTCATGAACCCCTCGCCATCTATTCATTCAAAGAACACGATGTCGTCATTCCGATGACAGTGCTGGAAGAACTGGATCGGATCAAAGATACCAAACGTGATGTGTCCCGTGACGCCCGAGTCGCCATCCGGGCGCTGGAAGACATTTTCCACGATGCCACCCCCGAACAAATCGCCGAGGGGATCCCGATCAGCCGCCATGGCGAGTCGTTGGGCAAAATCGCTATCTTCGCCGACTATGAAGTCACGGAAACGGTGCATGCCTTTGCCGACAAGGCCGGTGACAACCGGATTCTCAACGGGGTGCTGTTCCTGCAATCCCACTACGCGCCACGGGAAGTGGTACTGATCACCAAAGACATCAACATGCGGCTGCGGGCCAAAGGTGCCGGGGTTTATTTCGTCGACGACTACCGCTCAGACCAACTGATTGATGATGTGCGGATGCTGACCAAAGGGTTCTATGAGTTCCCCGGCAGCTTCTGGGAGCGAGTGGGCGAGTGCTACTCGGAAAAAAGCGGCCGCTCGACGCTGCATACCTTACCTGCCGAGTTGTTTGAAGCGCCATTTATCAATCAGTATCTGCTGGACAAGGACAGCGACTTTGCGGGACGGGTACAGGAAATTGAAGACGGCAGCGTGACCCTCAAAGACATTGGCCGTGAGCGCTTGATGCACCGTCAGGCGTGGGGGATCCATCCGAAAAACATCTACCAGGGCATGGCGCTCGATGCACTGATGGATCCGAGTATTGATCTGGTGATCCTGACTGGCCCGGCGGGCTGCGGGAAAACCATTCTGGCGCTAGCTTCTGCGCTGGAGCAGGTCATTGAAAAAGGGATGTACGACAAAATCATCGTCACCCGCAACACGCCGGAGATCGCCGAATCGATAGGTTATCTGCCGGGTACCGAAGAAGAAAAAATGCTGCCTTGGCTGGCGGCGGTCACCGATACCATGGAAGCGTTGCATAAAAACGACGTCTGTACCGATGGGTCGATGAAATACATCTACGACAAAGCCAACATCCAGTTTAAATCGATTAACTTCATGCGGGGACGCTCTATCCAGAATGCATTTGTGCTGCTGGATGAGTGCCAGAACCTTTCCGCCTCACAAATCAAGACCATCATTACCCGTTGTGGGGAAGGAACCAAGTTGGTGTGCTCGGGCAACCTGGCACAGATTGACTCCAGTTACCTGTCGCCCGTGACCTCAGGGCTGACGTATATCGTTGAACGATTCAAGAATTTTGAGGGCAGTGCCAACATTTATCTGAATGGCGTTGTCCGTAGCCGCCTGGCTGAATTTGCTGAGGAAAACCTCTGAGCCGGTGGCAGGGGCTGGCTGCCTGACAGCGAAGGATGAACCGGTTATGAGCGAATATCACAGAGAAAACCGGTTCTCCTGTCAGCCGGATCTTACTGGCCGCAACCAGCATCACAGCATGGGCTAAACGCCCAGATACTGCTTCAGTTTTTTATCTTCCGGCCTGCCCAGCACTTGTTGGGCAGGCCCAAACACCCGCACTTCCCCCTGTTCGATAAAGGCACATTTATCCGCGATTTTCAGTGCGTCCTCCGGACTGTGCGTGACCATCAGTACGGTGGTGAGCTGCTCGCGTGCCAGTTTCTGGACCAGCTGGAGCATGTCGTTGCGCAGTGCCGGGTCGAGGGCGGAGAAAGGCTCATCCAACAGCAGCAGCGGCCGTTGGCGGATCAGGCAGCGTGCCAGCGCAACCCGCTGGCGCTGGCCACCGGACAGCTGTTCCGGCAGGCGATCGAGATAGCTCTGTAACCCGACCCGGGCCGCCGCGATCACGACCTGCTCTTTTTCCTCTCGGCTGAGCTGAAGGCCGGGATGCAGGCCAAGACCGATATTTTCAAAGACCGTCAGATGCGGGAACAGGTTGTGCTCCTGAAACAGGATCGACAACGGACGCCGGGCTGGAGGGACGCCGATAACCGGTTGGCCGTCGATGGTCAGGCTGCCGCTGTCCGGTTCAAGAAAACCGGCAACCATCGCCAGCAGGGTACTTTTGCCAGCCCCGCTCGGACCGAGCAGGGCGACGATATCTCCCTTGTCAGCCTGCAAGTCAAAGCACAGTTGGGTCGTGCGATCGCGGTGCATCGGGTCAGTGTAAGCGTGGCTCAGTTGGGTCAGGGTCAGCATGAAGGTGTCCGAATCAGCAGTTTTTCAACCAGCGTAAAGAGCCCGAGGCTCAGGAGTAACAGGATCAGGGCTGCTACCGCAGCAGCATCCATCTGGTAGCTGCCCAGCAGGTGCAGCAAATAGAGAGGCAGGGTCTGGAAATCCTGACTGCCGAACAGGGCGATGGCGCTCAGATCACCGAGCGACAGGACAAAGCCGATTGCCATTGCCTGCGACAACGGTTTTTTCAGCGCGCGCCATTCGACCAACTGCAGACGGCGCAGGCCGTGCATGCCTAGGCTGTGGCACAGCGGATCATACTGCTGGGCGACATGAAGCATCGGCTGGCTCAGGGTTTTCAGCACATACGGTAGCGCCATCAGGGCGTTGACCGCAACCACCACCCAGAATGCCGCCCCGAAGGCATCGGTAAACTGGCGCAGCAGCAGGAACAGGCCGGTGCTGATCACCAGCCCCGGGGTAACCAAGATCACGGTGCCGATCAGCTCTAGGCCATCCGCCCGCCATCGGGCGCGATGCAATCGCCATTGGCGGCTGGTCAGCAGAATGGCGATCCCGCCAAGCAGGGCCAGCAGGCAAGAGCCAAGGGCGATTTGCAGCGAGTGGCTGATCGCCTGCCACAGTGAGGGATCCTGGAGCAACGTCAGGGTTTGCGGGTTCAGCCCGGCACTGATCACCGCCAGCAGCGGTGGCAGTACCAGCAGCAACACCAGGCTGAGCCAGAACCAGTCCCAGACCTTGCTGGCCAGGCTGTCGAACTCATCTGGACGCGGTTTTCCGGTGGACTGGCTGGAGGTCGCCAGCGGCTTGGCCAGACGCTGGGTTAGCAGCACCAGGCTGCAGCACAGCAGCATTTGCCACAGTGCCAGCAGGGCTCCGCCAGCCAGATCGAAGTCATAACGCAGCGCCTGATAGATCGCCAGCTCAATGGTTGTGGCCTTGGGGCCGCCACCCAGTGCCATGATGACCGCAAAACTGGTAAAGCACAGCATAAAGACCAGCCCGGCAGCATGGGGGAGCTGCTGGCGCAAACGCGGCCAGGCAACGAAACGGAAACTCTGCCAGCTCGACAGGCCAAGGTGGCTGGCCAGCTGATGCTGTTCATAGGGAATGCCTTCCAGACACTGGTGCAGCAGGCGGGTGGCCAGCGGTAGGTTGAGGAAGACGTGGGCCAGCAGGATGCCCTGCAAACCATAAATGGAGAACGGCTTGTCACCGGTCAGCGACACCAGCCACTGGGTGAGCAGGCCGTTGTTGCCGTAAATCGCCAGCAGGCCAAAGACCGCCACCAATACCGGCAACACCAGCGTCATGGCAAATAGCCTGAGCAGCATAGCCTTGCCGGGAAAACGGCGACGGGACAGGGCGTAGGCGACCGGAATGGCCGGCAGCACGCTGAACAGGGTCGACAGGAACGCCTGCCAAAAGGAGAAGCGGGTGACATGGCGCAGATACGGATCCTGCCACAGGCTGGTGAATTGCAGGTCGCTGGCCTGGCTGATCAGGGCGCCCAGCGCGCCCAGTACTAACAGGCTGATCAACCCGGCCGTGATCAGGCCGGGCATTGGGGTGGTGCGATGTGTCAAGATTACGTGCCTGTTTACTGAGTCAGAGCGTGTTGCCATTCACGGATCCAGCTGCGGCGCTGGGTCGCGATCTCATCGGCCGTGAATTCCAGCGCTTTAGCGGGCAGCGTCAGCTGCTCAAAACCTGCTGGCAGGGCTTGCTGGGTGACCGGGTACATCCAGTTACCGGTTGGGATCACCTGCTGGAAGGTGTCGCTCAGCATGAAGGCCAGGAACTGATCGGCCAGCTTCTGGTTATCGCTACCCTTCAGCTTGGCGGCAACTTCAACTTGCATGTAATGGCCTTCGCTGAAATCCGCGGCCTTGTATTTGGCGTCGTTTTCCGCGATCAGGTGATAAGCCGGCGAGGTGGTGTAGGACAGCACCATATCAGATTCCCCTTTCAGGAACATGCTGTAGGCTTCTGACCAGCCTTTGGTGACTGTGACGGTTTTCTTGGCAAGCTGCTGCCAGGCTTCACCGGCTTTGTCACCGTAGACTGATTTCACCCACAGCATCAGACCCTGGCCCGGCGTGGAGGTGCGTGGATCTTGATAGATGATCTTCAGATCGTCACGCTTAACCAGTTCATCAAGGCTTTTCGGCGGATTCTTCAGCTTGCTGCTGTCGTAGATAAAGGCAAAATACCCATAATCAAAAGGCACGAATGTGCTGTCTTGCCAGCCAGTTGGCAGCGCCAGTGCCGGCATGGTCAGGTGATGCTCGGCTAGCAGGCCGGTTTTTTTGGCTTCGCTGATCAGGTTGTTATCCAGACCCAGCAGAATATCGGCCTTGGTGTTTTTTCCTTCCAGACGCACCCGGTTCAGGATTGATACTCCGTCATCCAGGGCCACGAATTCCAGGTTACAGCCGCATTCGGCTTCAAAGGCTTTTTCCACAGCCGGTCCCGGTCCCCACTCCGAAGCAAAGGAGCTGTAGGTGTATACCGTCAGGGTGTTGTCATCGGCCCAGGCGGTGCCCGCGGCGAGAGAAAGGGTCAAAATAGGTAGTAGCTTATTCACTGTACGCTCCTGATACGCTTGCATCCGGCAAGAGAGGGGAAATTAGGGGCACAGGGTTGAGAGCTGGCAGCCTCATGCTGCCGTGATAAGGCAAACTATCGGGGTCTCAATTCCTACGCCAGTGCTAACTGGATCAGGTTCTGTGGGTTTTGCTGCCGCAATCTCAGTCCGGAACGGTGCCAGACACCCCATGAGAACAAGGCGCTATTGTAATCTGCGCTGCGCCCGGTTGCTACCCCTGATACTGCTGGGAGCCTCCGCTCACTCGCCGCGGTTGCCGCGAGGGGCATAAGAGGGCCTCAGCGGGCTTCGTTCAGCGCCCAGTTGTAGTCATAGCGAACGTGATTGAGTTGCACCGGTTGTTGGCGGTATTGATTGAGGTGTGCCTGCAGCTGGCTCAGATTGCCGAAATCGCTGGCGTACCAGTCATAAATTGAGGACAGGCGCACCTTATCCTGTTCAACTGCCACGCCCTTGCGACTGTTGATAAAACGCTTGGCGGATTGTTCCAGCAGCGCGTCATGGTTGGCGGCGGTGAAGGCTTGCGGCTGGAGATCCGGGCAGCCCAGACTGGCGCAGTTGACCACGTAATGAATGCGTGGATCGCGCCAGATAGGGCGCAGGATCCGGTGCTCAATGTCATTGAGGGTCAGCTTTTGACCGGCAATGGTAATCAGCGTCTCGTCCCACGGTCCGAAGCTGAACAAGCCGCCCAGCTTGGTGATGGAAGAGACCGGGTAGTTATCCAGAATCAGCTTCACGGTCATGGCGTTATAGAGATTGACCCAGTAGGCGAACTGCTCATTCCGGTTCAGCCGACGGGGATCCTGCCCTGCCAAATCACGCAGGTAGTGGCCCAGTTCATAGCGATCGGTATCGTTGACCTGACGGTAGCGGAACAGGGTTTGTTGGGGGGAAACCACCAGATACTTATCCAACAGTTGCTGCCAGCGGCTGTGGTCGATGGCGGTGCTGCTGGTGGGTTGGCTGGCCTGCCAGTACGGCCAGAGGTCGGCTTTGGGGGCGGCCATACTGCCGTTCGACAGCAGGAGCAGGGCTAAGGCAATGAGCAAACGCATGGGATGTCCTTGTATACAGATGTGACGTGATCAAGTGTAGATGACCGGCGAATCGCTGATATCTTTCCACGTTCCCGACGTTTTTCCACTGTTCCTGTTCTTGTTCTTGTTTGTGTTGTCTGTTTGTACGCTCTGTTTGCGTATGGCTGTTCAGGGCTCGAACGTTGTGGCATGCCCGCTCCCTGGTGATACCGGCTGACACCGCGAACAGGGGCCGGAACGAAACAGCCCCGAGCAAGCTCGGGGCTGATGAGGCGGTGTGTGATGTTCCTGAAGGTTACGCCAGGAAGGCCGGAATTCGGCTTTCATACTCGGCGATCTTGTCTTCGTGCTGCAGCGTCAGGCCGATATTATCCAGGCCGTTCAGCAGGCAGTGACGGCGGAACTCGTCAATCTCAAAGTGATATTGTTTGCCGTTCGCGCTGACGGTCATGGTTTCCAGATCCACTGTGATTTCTGCCCCTTCGGTCGCAGCCACAAACTGGAACAGTTCGTCGACTTCTGCTTCGCTCAGGCGAACCGGTACCATCTGGTTGTTGATCGAGTTACCGTAGAAAATGTCAGCAAAGCTCGGTGCAATCATCACTTTGATGCCGTAATCGGCCAGCGCCCACGGGGCGTGCTCACGGGATGAACCGCACCCGAAGTTTTCCCGCGCCAGCAGAATGCTGGCACCCTGATAGCGCGGCGCGTTCATGACAAAGCCCGGGTTCGGCTGTTCACCGGCATCATCCAGAAAACGCCAGTCATGAAACAGGTGCTTGCCGAAACCGGTACGGGTGACTTTCTGCAAAAACTGCTTCGGGATAATGGCATCGGTATCCACGTTGGCAGCATCCAGAGGAACTACCAGGCCGGTATGTTGTTTAAATCCTGTCATTACTTTCGTTCCTTCTGATTATACTGTCGCAGCTTCTGGTTCCAGTTCGCGGATATCGACAAAGTGGCCGGCACACGCCGCGGCGGCAGCCATGGCCGGGCTGACCAGGTGCGTGCGGCCATCACGGCCCTGACGGCCTTCGAAGTTACGGTTGCTGGTGGATGCGCAGCGCTCTCCCGGGCCCAGGCGGTCGTTGTTCATCGCCAGACACATCGAGCAGCCCGGCAGACGCCATTCAAAACCGGCTTCAATAAAGATCTTATCCAGCCCTTCTTGCTCGGCCTGCGCTTTCACCTGCTCTGAACCCGGTACCACCAGGGCCTGAACGTTCGGGGCGACTTTACGGCCTTTAGCAATGGCCGCGGCAGCGCGCATGTCTTCAATGCGTGAGTTGGTGCATGAACCGATAAAGACTTTGTCGATTGAAAAATCAGACAGCTTTTTGCCGGCTTCCAGCCCCATGTAGGCCAGTGCTTTTTCCGCGGAGGCTTTTTCAACCGGGTCGCTGAAGTCAGCCGGAGACGGAATTGGCTCGTCCACGGCAATTACCTGGCCCGGGTTGGTTCCCCAGGTGATCTGCGGTTTGATGTCTTTGGCATTCAGAGTGACCACGGCGTCGTATGTGGCTTCGGCATCGGTTTTCAGGGTCTGCCAGTAGGTGATTGCAGCATCCCAGTCAGCGCCGGTCGGGGCAAAGTGTCGGCCCTTGACGTAGTCGAACGTGGTCTGGTCTGGCGCGATCAGGCCGGCTTTGGCACCCAGCTCAATCGCCATGTTACATACTGTCATCCGCCCTTCCATCGACAGGTCGGTGATCGCCTCGCCACAGAATTCGACCACATAACCGGTTCCGCCCGCGGCGGTGGTTTTGCCGATGATCGCCAGCACGATATCTTTCGCGGTGATACCCGGTGCCACTTTGCCTTTGACCTCGATTTTCATGGTCTTGGCGCGAGCCTGCTTGAGGGTCTGAGTCGCCAAAACGTGCTCAACTTCGGAGGTGCCGATGCCGAAAGCCAGCGAGCCGAAGGCGCCGTGAGTGGCGGTGTGGGAATCGCCACACACGATGGTCATCCCCGGCAGGGTAATCCCCAGCTCCGGCCCCATCACGTGCACGATACCCTGATATTTGTGGTTGAGGTCGTACAGAGTGACCCCGAACTCTTCACAGTTCTTGGCCAGCGTTTCCATCTGGATCCGGGCCATCTCGCCGGAGGCTTTGATGTCTTTGGTCTGGGTTGAGACGTTATGATCCATGGTGGCAAAGGTTTTGCCGACCTGGCGTACCGGACGGCCTTTTTCGCGCAGGCCGTCAAAGGCCTGCGGTGAGGTGACTTCATGCACCAGGTGACGGTCGATATACAGGATCGGGGTTTCGCCTTCGGCCGCGACGGCGACATGGGCATCGTAAACTTTCTGGTAAAGCGTCCTTGGCGCTTGTGTCTCTGGCGCGTTAGTTGTCGACATTGTGGTTTGCTCCCTGTTTTTATAATGTCCGGGCGATTCAGGCCTGGCGAATATAGTGGGCGATGCGGTCACCCATTTCGCTGGTGCTCAGCGCCGGGCTGTTACCGGCCAGATCGGCGGTCAGCTCGCCGGCTTCCAGCGCCTGTGAAACGGCCTGTTCAATCGCGCGAGCTGCCTGCTCTTCGCCCAGGCTGTAACGCAGCATCAGTGCTGCCGACAGAATTTGTGCTACCGGGTTGGCGATGTTTTTACCGGCAATATCCGGTGCTGAGCCGCCTGCTGGCTCGTACATGCCGAACTTGTCCTGGTTCAGGCTGGCAGAAGGCAGCATCCCCATTGAGCCGGTGATCATGGCGCATTCATCGGAAATGATGTCACCGAAAATGTTGGAGCACAGCATGACGTCAAATTGCGCCGGGTCTTTGATCAGCTGCATGGTCGCGTTGTCGATGTACATGTGGCTCAGGCTCACGTCCGGGTAGTCTTTGGCAATCTCTTCCACCACTTCACGCCACAGAATTGAGCTTTGCAGCACGTTCGCTTTATCAATCGAGCACACTTTTTTGCCGCGCAGCTTGGCTGATTCAAACGCGATCCGGGCAATGCGCTCAATCTCGTAGCGGTGGTAGATCTCAGTATCAAAGGCTTTTTCTTCCGGCCCTGACCCTTCGCGCCCTTTTGGCTGGCCAAAGTAAATGCCGCCGGTCAGCTCGCGCACCACCACGATGTCAAAACCACGCTCGGAAATGTCAGCTCGCAGCGGGGAAAAACGCTCCAGACCCGCATGAATTTGCGCCGGACGCAGGTTGCAAAACAGCTGGAAATGCTTGCGCAGTGGCAGCAACGCGCCGCGCTCCGGCTGATCATTGGGTGGCAGGTGTTCCCATTTCGGGCCGCCGACTGAGCCAAACAAGATCGCGTCTGCCGCTTCACAGCCTTTCAGGGTCGCTTCTGGTAACGGACAGCCGTGGTTGTCGATGGCAATGCCACCGACATCGTATTCTTTGCAATTCAGGGTAAAGCCGAATTTTTCCTGCGCGGCATCCAACACTTTGTGGGCTTGCTGCATGACTTCCGGGCCAATGCCGTCACCCGGTAAAACGGCGATATTGTAAGTACCTGCCATGGTTATACTGTCTCCATATGGGATTTTTGTTTGATTTGTTCGATTTGCTCTGCGCGGTGGATGCTGTTGATCACATGCAGCAATGCCTGACCTGAGGCCTCGACAATGTCGGTAGCCAGGCCGGTACCGTGGTACTTACGGCCTTTGTAGTTGGCAATAATATCGGCCTGGCCCAGGCCATCTTCCCCTTCACCTTTGGCGGTCAGGTCGAATTTATCCAGCACGATCTCGTAGCCGGTCAGGCGGTAAATACATTGGTACAGGGCGTCGACCGGGCCGTTACCGACCGCGGCCTCACATTTTTCTTCATCCCCGCACTGCAGTTTGATACTGGTGGTCGCCATCACGCTGCCGGACTGAACGCTCAGGTAGTTCAGCTTGTAGAAATCGTCTTCTTCACGCAGGTTGGCAAAATACATCAACGCTTCCAGATCGTAGTCGAACACCTGACCCTTGCGGTCTGCCAGTTTCAGGAAGTCGGCGTACAGGGTATCCAGATCGTATTCGTTCTCGTTGTAGCCCATGGTGTCCATGTGGCTTTTCACGGCGGCACGGCCGGAGCGGGATGTCAGGTTCAGCGCCTGGTTTTTCAGGCCGATGGATTCCGGCGTCATGATTTCGTAAGTGTTCTTGTTCTTCAGCATGCCGTCCTGATGGATACCGGACGAGTGGCTGAAGGCATTGGCACCGACAATCGCTTTGTTGGCCTGAATCGGCATGTTGCACAGCTGGCTGACCAGCTTGCTGGTCCGTGAGATCTCGTCATGTTTGATACCGGTATCGACCCCCAGAAACTCGGCGCGGGTCTTGATGATCATCGCAATCTCTTCCAGCGCACAGTTACCGGCCCGTTCACCAATACCGTTAATGGTCCCTTCAACCTGGCGGGCACCTGCCTGCACCGCAGCCATGGAGTTGGCTACTGACATGCCCAGATCGTCGTGACAGTGCACAGAAATCACGGCTTTATCGATATTCGGCACGCGGTTGAATAGCTGAGTGATGATGCCGCCAAATTCGTTAGGCAGGGTATAGCCGACGGTGTCCGGGATGTTCACTGTCGTGGCCCCGGCATTGATGGCTGCTTCCACCATCCGGCACAGGTTATCGATAGGTGTACGGCCAGCATCTTCACAGGAAAACTCGACATCATCAGTGTACTTGCGGGCACGCTTCACTGCTGCGACGCCCATCTCGATGACGTCATCGTAGCTGCGGCGCAGTTTGTCTTGTACGTGGATGGTTGACGTAGAAATAAAGGTATGAATTCGGAAGGCTTCGGCCACTTTCAGGGATTCGGCGGCCACATCAATGTCGTTGGCGACGGCGCGGGACAAGGCGCAGACCCGGCTGTTTTTGATGTGCTTGGCAATGGTCTGCACCGATTCAAAATCACCCGGCGAGGAAACGGGGAACCCGGCCTCAATAACATCGACCCCCAAGCGCTCCAGTGCGTAAGCGATTTGCAGTTTTTCCCTGACCGTCAGACTGGCGGACAACGCCTGTTCGCCGTCACGCAAAGTGGTATCGAAAATGATGACCTGATTGTTCATAGCTGCTTCCTTTTATTGGCCTGCCTGTAATGGCTTGGTCTGCATCCGCTTGCGCCGGCCTCATATACGAAAAACCCGCGCATATTGCGCGGGTTTTGTGAATTCTTAGTGGTGTTGTTTCTCACCCATAAGCTACCCGCGCGAACTGGTCACGATAAGGAGGAGGCTTAGGAGAATTGATGAGAAACGCATTTTCATGTTTGCAATATTATCCGAGTAATTGGTTAACAAATGAATACCAAACAGACAGGCTGAGCGTCAACTACTAATTTCATGTTTATTTTATGTTCAGTTCGATTCAGTGAATAGTTCTGTTTGGTTTGCAAAAACCAGTGGAGTTCACTGGTTTTTGCCGACGCGGATCCGGTCAAACCAGCATAAACCCATCTCCGGGTGCCAAGTGAAAACAACGGGCAACGCGGGCGTGAAGATTGTCATTGAGCTTCCGTCAAAGCGTCACTGCGCTGTCATATCCCTTTCTTACTCTGGTGGCGATTTAATCAGATAAGGATGCGAGGATGACCATACTGACACCCTTACAGCGCCTCGATTATGCCGTTTCATCACGTTGCCTGTGCCACCGCTTTAATGTTCAGGTCGCACAGGTCAGCCGGGCGGTATCACACACCGGGGATGGCCACTTATACCTTCTGTTTGCCTTGCTGGTCTGGCTGCTGGACACTGTCAAAGGCACGGAAGTGGTGCTGATCGGCTTGCAGGCTTTTGCGTTGGAGTTGCCCGTTTACCTTCTTCTGAAAAACAGTTTCAAACGGGCACGCCCAGTTTCCCTGCCAAGTTTTATCAAGCCGTCAGACAAATACAGTCTGCCGTCCGGCCATACTGCGGCCGCGTTTGTGATGGCTTCGCTGATCACCACGTATTACCCGGATACCGCTTGGTTTATCTGGCCCTGGGCGATGGCGATCGGGCTGTCGAGGGTATTGCTGGGCGTACACTATATTACTGATATTGCAGCTGGTGCGGCGCTGGGTCTCCTGTGCTTCCAGCTGGTGAATATGTAGAGGGCTGTGAATGAAGATCCTTTATGGAGTACAGGGGACCGGAAACGGGCACATTTCCCGCGCCAGAGAGATGGCTCGGGCATTTTCTCTGCTGGAGGTTGAGGTGGACTACCTGTTTACCGGCCGCGAGCAGACGCAGTATTTCGACATGGCTGAGTTCGGTGATTACCAGACCCGGGCCGGGCTGACGTTTGTGACGGAAAACGGTCAGCTGAATCAGTGGAAAACCCTGACCCATAATCAGCCGCGTACTTTCCTGCGCGATGTGAACGCGCTGGATTTAACCCGCTATGACCTGGTGCTCAATGACTTTGAGCCGGTCTCGGCCTGGGCCGCGCGCCGGCAAAACGTCCACAGCATTGGCCTGAGTCACCAGAACGCGTTCCTGCAGGATATTCCCAAACAGGGGCAAAGTAGTCTGGATAAGCTGATCACTCGGTTTTTTGCCCCGACGGCGCAGCAAGTGGGTCTGCACTGGTACCACTTTAACCAGTTTATTCTGCCGCCGATCGTGCCGCCCTCGATCCAGCCGATCACCAACGATGGCTCCGTGTTGGTCTACTTGCCGTTTGAGAACCTCAGCGCGGTGCTTGATCTGTTGACCCGTTTTACTCAGGTACATTTTTTCTGTTTTCATCCCGAGGTCGAACAGGACCACGAATACGAAAACGTCAGTCTCCGAAAACTCAACCGCGCGACTTTTCATCATCAGATGCATTGCTGTCACGGTGTGATTGCCAATGGCGGGTTTGAGCTGCCGTCTGAAGCGATCAGCCTTGGCAAAAAGCTGCTGCTTAAGCCGCTGCATGGCCAGTATGAGCAGCAGAGCAATGTGATGACTTTAGAGATCATGGGGCTGGCGCAGTCGATGAGTTATCTGGACCCGTCTGCCTTGCGCGGCTGGCTTGATAGCGAGGGTGCCGGTCGGGTGCACCTGCCGGACGTGGCCATGCTGATTGCCGGCTGGATAGCGGAAGGGGATTGGCACAAAGGCGAAGCACTCTGGCACCGGCTGTGGGAGCAAGTTGAGTTTCCCGAGGTGGTTGAGGAAGCGCTGGTGGAACTCTATTCCCCAAAGGTGCCGAGCCGGCGTAAGCTGTCAATCAGCCCAACCTGCTAGTTGTTTCCGGGTGATGGTTGCCCGGAGTACGTCTTGGCCGTGATGGCTCGAGCGTGATGTGTGAAAGTCCTCGTACAAAGACGTTTGTGAGTCACGGTTGTTAAGTCATTGCTTTAGGTCATGGCGTTAAGTCATGGCTTTTCCTGACCTCATGCTGACCCAACCTCCCTGCCTGTTAAGCCACAATGGTATCAACCCATTGTGGCTTTATGTTATTTACAATCTTTTTAGAATGTTTTAGGTTCTTGTATCTTTATGATATATATGAATTTGTTGTGATTTTTGGCGGCGGTTTGGATGTGCTGACCGATTTGCACGGCATCCTCTATTTATTTCATATATTCATTTGCATGATACTTGCCGTACAGCAGGCGGGGTTCTGGCGTGATACAACAAGTATCGTGCTGTCAGCGCGCCTGTTAGCTCCCGGAACAGGTATTCACTAGAGGCAAAAATGGCACGCAAGAGCGCAACAATTCACTCTGTTGATGGTTACACTATGGAGACCAACTTACGCAGTGTTGATCTGAATCTGCTGACAGTGTTCGACGCTGTGATGCAAGAGCAGAACATCACCCGGGCGGCACACAACCTGGGGATGTCTCAACCCGCGGTCAGTAATGCCGTGGCGCGCCTGAAAGTCATGTTCAATGATGAGCTGTTTATCCGTCATGGTCGCGGGATCCAGCCCACTCAGCGTGCCAAGCAGCTGTTCGGCCCGCTGCGCCAGGCACTGCAGCTGGTGAAAAATGAGTTGCCTGCTTCCGTGTTCTGTCCGCAAACCTCCAACCGCACTTTTAAGCTGGCGATCAGCAGCCCGTCGGATATTCGCTTTGTTCCGGCGATTTTGCGCACCTTGGCTGAGCAGGCTCCAAATGTCCGGGTACAGATAGAAACCGAATCTGATGCGGCGATGGCAGAGAAGATGCAGTACCAGAATATCGATTTTGTGATTGATTATGCGCGCTTCGATGAACCGGGTATGTGCAGCACGGCACTGTTTCATGATGAGCTGGTGGTTGTCGCCGCCGGTAATCATCCGCGTCTGGGGGATACCCTTTCCACTGCAGAATTTGAAGCGGAAAAACATGCAGTGCTGAAGACCGTACCGGGCGTGAAACCTTTTGCCGAAACGGTTTATCACGAGAAAAGTCACTACGCGCCTGCCTATCAGGGAACCAGTCTGAGCAACGTGCTGTATGTGACCAGTCAGTCTGAGCTGATTGCCGTGGTACCTCGCTGGCTGGCAACGGCTGCGGCCCAGCAGCAATCCCTGAAAATCCTGCCGCTGCCGTTTGAATCCGGCGCGGTCAGCGGTTACCTGAGCTGGCACGAATCTTCGCAAAAAGACAAAGGCCATCTCTGGATGCGGGATCAGCTGCTGGCAATCTGTGGTTCCGGTGAGTACTGAGCCGGCGCGCACTCTGTGATTCAAGGTTAAGCCAGCTTTTGTGCTGGCTTTTTTACGTCTGTTGCCGCCCGTGGCGGTCTGCCACATTGCTGACGCAACCCTGTGATATCCTGAATAATCCGTACATGATGTGAGCAAAGTTATTCTGGTCATACCAGAATAATGATGGTTTTGTGATTTCGCAGAGTTGCCTTTTTCAGTGTCGCAGGTAGACTCCCTTGCACGATAGCTTACAGGTGTAAGCTTAACGGTAGAGTAGTTATGGCAAAACGAGAGTATCACATCGTCAACCGCATTCGTTCCCAGATCTCCCGTCTGGGGGAGCGGACGGCATTGCGCCACCGGGTCGATGGCCAGTGGCTGTCTGTCAGCTGGACGGAGTTCGGTGAGCAAATTCATCAGTTAGCGTTGGCGATGCTGACGCGCGGTCTGAACGTGCAGGATAAAGTCGGCATCTTCTCCAATAACATGCCTCGCTGGAGCGTGGCGGACTTTGCCACCTTGTACAACCGCGCTGTGACCGTGCCTATCTACCCGACCAATACCCCGCAGCAGGCTGCCTATATCGTCAATGATGCCGGTATCCGGATGTTGTTTGTCGGCGAGCAGGCGCAGCTGGACGCAGCCCTGGAGCTGGCGGAAGAATGCCCGGGGCTGGAACACATCATCGTGATGTCACCAGCGGCAACTTTGCCGGATCACCCGAAAGTGATCAGCTATGACGCGTTTGTCGCGTTGAGCGGGGTCAGTACAGAGTCCGAAGGGGATGCGAAGGCCGAACTGGCCCGTCGTCTGGATGAAACCACCATGGATGACCTGCTGACCCTGATTTACACCTCTGGGACCACAGGAACGCCCAAAGGGGTAATGCTGGATTATGCCAACATTGCCTCACAGATCGAAGGGCACGATCAGAAGCTGGCGCTGGCTGAAGGCGATGTATCCCTGTGTTTCCTGCCGCTTTCCCACGTGTTCGAGCGGGCATGGACTTTCTATGTCCTGCACCGTGGCGGTGTGAACTGCTACTTGTCGGATACCAATCTGCTGAAAGACGCGCTGGCGGAAGTGAAGCCGAATGTGATGTCAGCGGTGCCGCGGGTGTACGAAAAAATTTATTCCGGGGTGCACGACAAGGTGGCGCGTGCGCCTGTGCACCGCAAAGTGATGTTTACCTGGGCGGTGAACATGGGTGCCCGCATGGCACTGGCGCGACAGGAGTGTCGTGAGCCGTCCTGGCTGCTCAAGCGCAGTCATGCGCTGGCCGACAAGCTGGTGTTGTCCAAGCTGCGTGCCTTGTTAGGCGGTAACATCAAGTTCATGCCGTGCGGTGGAGCCAAACTGGATGAAAGTATCGGCCGGTTTTTCCACGCTATCGGGATCAACGTCAAGCTGGGCTATGGCATGACGGAAACAACCGCGACCGTTTCCTGCTGGGATGATAAGTGCTTCAATCCTGACTCCATCGGGATGCCGATGCCGGGCGCGGAAGTAAAAATCGGTGCCAATAACGAGATTCTGGTACGCGGGCCGATGGTCATGCGGGGCTACTACAACATGCCAGAAGAAACGGCAGCCAACTTCACCAATGATGGGTTCCTGAAAACCGGGGATGCCGGCCATATTGATCAAGATGGCAACCTGTTTATTACCGATCGCATCAAAGAGTTAATGAAAACCTCCGGCGGGAAATACATCGCGCCGCAGGTGATTGAAGGTGCCATCGGCAAAGATCATTTTATTGAGCAGATTGCGGTGATTGCCGATACCCGCAAGTTTGTCTCCGCGCTGATCGTCCCGTGTTTTGAAACCCTGGAAGAACATGCGCGCGAGCTGAACATCAAGTACAAAGACCGTCTTGAGCTGATCAAGCACACCCAGATCGTGGAACTGATTGAGAAGCGCCTGGGCGAACTGCAAAAGGATCTGGCGCGTTTCGAGCAGGTGAAGAAGTTCACCCTGCTGCCGCGTGCGTTCTCGATGGATCACGGTGAGCTGACCCCGACTCAGAAACTGCGTCGCAAGGTTATCCTCGACCGTTACCATGAGGAAATTGAGCGCATGTATGAAGAAAGCCATAAGGCCGCCCGCTCCCGCAAGTGATTCGGGCAGGGCGGTGAGACAGCCTGAAAACGGAAAACAAAAGGGAAGCGCAAGCTTCCCTTTTTGCTATGTAAGTCACGCACACTGTTGCAAAGGTAAAGTGAGATGCTCTGCAAATTGGAATCTTCATGGTGGAAGATGTTATACGCGGAGGGGATGAAATCATGATTGTGGTGGTTTTTTATCCATTTTAGAGGAATCTTGTTAACTGCCGCCGGGCGATAGACTTGATTGATAAAAAAACGTTACATTGATTAACGCTTACTGTAACGGGTTATGACCCGCTACAGGCAACATAGCGTGAACACACATGATTGGATTCATTCTTAGGCTAAAAATAAGCCCTAACTATGTGATATCAGCCTGTATAGCTAATTGAGGCAGAAGCCTGTAATAAGGTCTGCCGTCTACTTGGCTCAGTGACTGTACTACCCATGCTGCGTGTGTTGCCCGTCTGCCCTCCAGTCAGATTGGCAATACCTCAGGCCACAGTCACCGCAGTTACGTTGAATTAGCTATACGGGATGGTATACAAGACCTGGAGGCAGAAATATGGAAATGTTGTCCGGCGCTGAGATGATCGTCCGCTCGATGATCGATCAAGGCGTAAAACATATCTTCGGATACCCTGGCGGTTCGGTACTGGATATTTACGATGCGCTGCATGAGAAAAGCGATATCGAACACGTCCTCGTCCGTCACGAACAAGCAGCTGTGCACATGGCAGATGGTTATGCCCGTGCCACCGGTGATGTAGGTGTTGTCCTGGTGACCTCGGGTCCGGGAGCAACCAATGCGATTACCGGCATAGCGACCGCTTACATGGACTCCATTCCGCTCGTCATCCTCTCTGGCCAGGTTATGAGTAACCTGATTGGCAATGATGCATTCCAGGAATGCGACATGGTCGGTATCTCCCGCCCGGTGGTTAAACACAGTTTTCTGGTGACCAAGCCGGAGCAGATCCCTGAAATCATCAAAAAAGCCTTTTACATCGCATCCAGTGGTCGTCCCGGGCCGGTGGTGATCGACATTCCGAAAGACATGCTGAACCCGGCTGAAAAGTACGCCTACCAGTATCCGGAAGCGATCGCTATGCGTTCGTATAACCCGACAACCAATGGTCATAAAGGGCAGATCAAGCGTGGCCTGAAAGCGCTGCTGACGGCGAAAAAGCCGGTGTTGTATGTGGGGGGCGGCGCTATTATGTCTGCCTGCCACGAGCAGTTGCTGAACCTGGCGGAGCGGCTGAAGCTGCCGGTCGTCAGCACCCTGATGGGGCTGGGCGCTTTCCCGGGCGATCACCACCACAGTCTGGGGATGCTGGGCATGCACGGCACCTATGAAGCCAACATGACCATGCATAACTCGGATCTGATCTTTGCGGTCGGTGTCCGGTTTGATGATCGCACCACCAACAACGTAGCCAAGTACTGCCCGGATGCGACGGTACTGCATATCGATATCGATCCGTCTTCAATCTCCAAGACAATAGCCGCGGACATCCCGATTGTTGGCTCGGCTGAAACGGTACTGAATACTATGCTGAAAATGCTGGATGATCAGGACGGCCACAATGATGCCGATGCGCTGGACAGCTGGTGGAGTGAAATTGAATCCTGGCGTGCCCGCAAATGCCTGAGCTATGCCTCGGATAACGAGCGCATCAAGCCACAGCAGGTAATTGAGTCGCTGTACCGCCTGACCGATGGCGACGCGTATGTTGCCTCTGATGTCGGCCAGCACCAAATGTTTGCAGCATTGTATTACCCGTTCAACAAGCCGCGTCGCTGGATTAACTCCGGAGGCCTGGGCACCATGGGCTTTGGCCTGCCAGCCGCGATGGGCGTCAAGTTTGCCCTGCCGGATGCCGAAGTGGTATGTGTGACTGGTGACGGCAGTATCCAGATGAATATCCAAGAGCTGTCCACCGCGCTGCAATATGACATCCCGGTTAAGATTATCAACCTCAACAACCGTTTCCTGGGGATGGTGAAGCAGTGGCAGGACATGATTTACCAGGGGCGCCACTCCCACTCCTACATGGATTCGGTACCGGACTTTGCTGCCATTGCGGAAGCGTATGGCCACGTCGGGATCCGAATTTCGGATCCGGCGAAGCTGGACAGTGAACTGGAGCGTGCGCTGGCGATGAAAGATCGTCTGGTGTTTATTGATATCAGTGTGGATGAAACTGAGCACGTGTACCCGATGCTGATCCGGGGTGGCTCAATGAGTGAAATGTGGCTAAGCAAAACGGAGAGAACCTAATGCGCAGGATTGTATCAGTACTTCTAGAAAATGAACCAGGCGCATTATCCCGGGTAGTTGGCCTGTTTTCTCAGCGTGGTTACAACATTGAGTCACTGACCGTGGCACCGACCGATGATGCGACCCTGTCTCGCCTCAATATCACCACCAATGTTGAGGATGAAGCGGCGCTCGAGCAGATTGAAAAGCAACTGCACAAGCTGATTGATATCCTTAAGGTCAGCAATGTGACTGAAAGTGATCATGTTGAACGTGAACTGATGTTAGTGAAGGTGAAAGCCTCCGGCTTTGCCCGCGCGGAAGTTAAGCGCACGGCAGATATTTTCCGCGGTCAGATCGTCGATGTTACCAGCCAGATTTATACCATTCAGCTGGCCGGTACCAGTGAGAAGCTGGACGCCTTTATTGCTGCAGTAGGCGAGGCGACGGACATTGTCGAAGTGGCACGTAGCGGGGTAGTCGGCATGGCTCGTGGTGAAAGAGCCCTGAAAGCCTGAAGTCATTCTAATGCACTAATGCAGTTTTAAAATACAGTTCAGAACATCAACCGGCGCTTCATGCGCCGGTTTTTTTGTCCCGTTTTTGTCTTGCTGCCGAACGGCATTTTTCCGGTATTAGACTAAAGTCTAATAGATGGTCGAACTCGCCCGTAGGAAAGATGTGGGGGACAGACAATGAACGCAAAGTTTCTGCCACGGTTAACCGTGCTGAGCCTGCTATTGCTCGGCTTTAATATCAATGCCATTTATTTTCTGCTGGCAGTCCTGTTGCTCAATACCCACCACAAAGAAATATTCTGGTAGCCAGTCGGCTACAGGTAGCGCTTAATCATGTCGATCGCCCGTTGAGAATGGGTATTTAGCAAGCTCAGGGCCTGCTGGCTGTTACGTCCCAGCACGGCATTCATGATGGCCTCATGTTCCCCATTTTCATGGTAGCGCTCTTCGTATTGACGGTGGCGGTTGACCCAGATGTGGCGATAGCGTTCCACCTGCTCATACACCTGACGGTGAAGCGCCAGCAAACTGGGTGAGCGGCTGCCAGCCAGCAATGCCTGATGAAATTCGCCGTGACGCTGTTCCCATTCGGTAAAGTCGGATTTCGGATCCGCCGGATTGAGGCGTTTGAGTTTGTGGTAGCTAGTCAGTACGTTCAACTCCCAAGCCTCATCACCATATTTGATGGCTCGCTGAAGCAAAATTCTGGACAGCTCCAGACTGGTATCAAACAGATCCTCCAGTTCACTGGCTGAGACCGGTGCCACCCAGCAACCTTTCTGCGGCGCGAAATGCACGTATTTATGCCAGGACAACTGCACCAGGGCTTCACGAATCGGAGAGGCGCCAACGTTATAACGGGCTTTCAGGTCAGCCACAACCAGCTTATGGCCGGGAGGCAGATCGCCGGTCAAAATATCCTGACGGATAAGCGTCATGACTTTATCGGAAAGGGTTGGGCTGGGCACGGTACTCCTCACTCAGTTACGGCAGTGTCTTTTAATATTCTTAAAGGGGATGAATTGCGCGTTGAGTATACTGAGAGTGAAAGTTTACCGCGATTGTTCGATGTCAGAAGTGTGAGTCATTACCACGCTTTCTCTGTGGCTAGAGAGATGAATCCCTTGCCTTTTTGAGTAGGTATTGGCTTGGCTGGGGAAAAGGGTGGCGGGAAGAGTGCTCCCTGACCAACCGCGTATGACGGGACAAGCCCAAGTCACAGGAGCGATAATTAACGGATAAAAAAACGGGAACCCAGAGGCTCCCGTTTGAAACGATATGTGGTAATCGCAGATTACAGTACGTGTACTGATGCGGTGTTAGTGGTACCCGATGGAACCAGTGCACCAGATACCATCACTACGATATCGCCTTTCGCGCCCAGACCCGTTTCCAGCGCCAGCTCTTTACCGCGTGCGTAGAAAGCGTCAGTGCTTTCGATTTCATCAATGATAACCGGCGTAACACCTTTCGTCAGAGTCAGCTGAGCCGCTGTCTTTGGATTGGTGGTCACAGCCAGAATGTTAGCTGTTGGGAAGTATTTGCGAACTGAACGGGCAGATTTACCAGCTTCAGTGGCAACAACGATCAGTGGTGCACCCAGTTTCTCAGACGTGTCTACTGCACCTTTACATACCGCTTCGGTGATACGCAGACGTGAGCTGTCCAGACGAGAACCCAGCTCGGCCTTCAGGGCACCATCGGTACGCTCACAGATTTGCGCCATGATAGTCACAGCTTCGATAGGGTATTTACCTTTTGCTGACTCACCAGACAGCATAACAGCGTCAGTACCGTCCATGATGGCGTTAGCCACGTCACCCGCTTCCGCACGTGTCGGACGAGGGTTCTTGATCATAGAATCCAGCATCTGAGTCGCAGTAATAACGACTTTACGGGCACGGTTACATTTCTCAATCATCATCTTCTGCGCGAAGATAACTTCTTCAACCGGGATTTCTACACCCAGGTCACCACGAGCAACCATGATACCGTCAGAAGCTTCCAGAATAGCGTCGAAGTTGTCTACGCCTTCCTGGTTCTCGATTTTCGAGATGATCTGGATTTTCTCGCCGCCGTTTGCATTCAGCAGCTCACGGATTTCTTTTACATCTTCTGCTTTACGGATGAAAGAAGCCGCAACGAAGTCTACGCCTTGCTCACAACCGAATTTCAGGTCAGCTTTGTCTTTTTCAGCCAGTGCTGGCAGTTTTACAGAAACGCCTGGCAGGTTAACACCTTTGTTTTCACCCAGGTCACCATTGTTCAGGACTTTACACTTCACTTCAGTGTCTGTGGTTTCCAACACTTCCATTTCGATCAGGCCGTCGTCAACCAGAACGGTATTGCCTTTGTTCAGGTCTTTCGCGAAACCAGGGTAAGTCACGGCAACACGCTCGTGGTTACCTACAACTGACGTATCAGTCGTGAATGTGAACTCCTGGCCAGCGACCAGAGACACGTCTTGACCGTTTTCCAGTTTGGTTGTACGAATTTCAGGACCTTTGGTGTCCAGCAGAATCGCCAGTTGCTTACCTGTTTCTGCCATCACGTCACGCAGGTTCTGGATACGCTGGCCGTGCTCAGCGAAGTCACCGTGCGAGAAGTTCAGACGCATCACGTTCATACCAGCGTTAGCCAGTTTGGTCAGCATTTCTTTTGATTCAGTTTTCGGTCCAATCGTACATACGATCTTGGTCTTTTTCATTGAGGATGGTCTCCGGACGAACTTTTACCCAAGGGAAATTTTAATCACAGTGTTATACCCGAAAATGATGCTCCAATAATGTTGAAAAAAGCCTGCAAAATGAGGCCTTGGTCAAACATTTGTAACTTTCATCCCACAGGTTACGGTGGTAATACAAATAAATGTCAAAAATTTTGCCTTACAAAAGCATCTGCTTGCTTTTGTAAGGCAACACCTTGCTTATGCGGTTTCAGTACCGTTTCAGGTATTACGAAGTGTAAGGCAGTTGCATGACGTTTTCATGGTGACTAGGCATAAATCACCCTGACATACAAGCGCTGTATACTAGCATAGTCCAACTCTTTAATCACCTTGTGATAACGAGCAACTTTTTCCTCTGCTAATAAGCCAGAGGTTGAAATTATCTACATCTTTCACAGATTTTTCTTGTTGTGTATCAATAGTTGGTTTATTTCTGGCCGGAAAACAAAGAAAGGTTAGCTCTTTGTTTCTTCCTGTAAATTCAGTGTTTACACCAGGTGGCGCAATTTTGGATCCGGTCCGTACTTTGGTGCCCGTTTTTCATCTCACTCGACGGTACTGCGGTAGCGCAATCACCTTGGCGGTCGCGAGCCGATTGCTTATGATTGCAACCTGATTGATATCAAGGGAATGATGAGAACGTGATGCCTGCGATCCCGCTGCCTTTTGTGATAGCGCTGCTCCTAATCCTCCTGGCCGCGCAGTTACCCCGTGAGCGGGGAAAGTCGGCTAAGCTAGCCGTCGTCTTTTTGAGTTTCTGTGCCTTAGTGGTCTCCTGCGTCGGGCTGCGCTGGCATTATCAGTGGTCCGCGATGGCGATGATTCAACCCATGTTGGCCGTGACGCTGCCCTCGCTGCTGTGGCTCTGTTTTACCCGAACCCTTGGCTATGCGGCACCTTGGCGGCTGCTCAGCTGGCTGCCGGTGGGGCTGGTGCCGGTGCTGTTGCTTGGGCCGGTCGATTGGCGACTGGGACTGGATGTGTTGATTAGCCTCAGCTATCTCGGTCATGCCGCACTGCTGTTCCGGCTTTCCCACCGCTCGAGCGATGAGTATTCTCAGGTGACGTTCAGCCAGTCCCATACTGTGCCGCGGTTGTGTCTCGGGGCCGGGCTGTTTTTGTTGTTTTCGGTGCTGACCGATCTTGCGATCGCTCTGGATGCTTGGCTGGGACAGGGTCAGTCGCTCATCTGGATCCTGACGATATCGCAATGCCTGGTTGTCACCGGGCTGAGTTATGCTGTGGTAGTTGTCAGCCGGATCAGCGGCGGGGCTGAGCTGCCCGTGACGCAGACACAGGACTCGACGATAGGGACACTTCCATTTTCTAATCCAATCTTAGTCCCGAAGGTGCACGCGGCTGCGTCTGTTTCTGCGCCTGATGAAGGCGTTGAAGACTCGCCAGATGATGCTGCTCGCCATTTGGAGGCTCAAGTAGAGGTGCAAGCTGAGGCGCAAGACGCCCGGGTTATGCAGGCTCTGACGACATTGCTACAGGAGCAGGCTCTCTATCTGGACCCGAATCTGACGCTGGCTGTGCTGGCCCGAAAAACCGGGGTCCCGAACCGGCAGTTGTCTGCCGCAGTGAACCGACAAACCGGGCTCAATGTCTCGCAGCTGATTAATCAGTACCGCATTGAAAAAGCCCGGCAATTGCTGAAAGAGACGGATTTCAGCATTACCGAGATTTACGGTATGGCCGGGTTCAACACCAAATCTAACTTTAACCGTGAATTTTCCCGTATCACGACGATGACGCCGAGCGCCTATCGCCGCTCGACAGATTGAGAGCCTTACAGGTGTCGGGCGAGAAAATCCGTCACATGCCGTGCAATGGCCTGATGTTCACGTGCGCGGGTGGTACCCGGTACGGAATCACACACTTTGCCCTCACCAGGCGCTTCTTCCTCGACAATGGCTTTGCCGCCGGGCTTGCAGCGGCCCATAAAAGTTGAGTGGGTCGCGTTGGCCAGCACCTGGTAATCGGTGAGGCGCGGATCTAAATGCCTGGCCAGATAGCCGGACTCTAGCGCCTGCGGCAGGTTGTGGTTATTGACTCCGGCGGCCAGGAGCAGGGTCGGCACCGTGATGGCTGCCAGGCTCTGCGGCGTGAAGCTGTTGGCAAGGCCCAAATCTAAACTGATGATGGCGGTGACCCGCGGGTCGTGCAGCCCGAGATTCCGGCTTCGCCCTTGTAAGTCGCTATCCTGCGACAGCCCCAATTCCGTGATTAAGCCGCAACCATTACTCAGTCTAGGCTCCCGGCACTGGTGGGCCAGATGGGAACTGCTGACTTGACCACCGGCGAGACTGACCACCGTCCAGCCGCCCTGAGAGTGGCCAATGGCACCGATGCGGCGGGGATCTATATGGCTGCCGTATGCCGGGCTAGCGAGCAGCCAGTCAAGGGTGCGCGAGAGATCCCTCGGGCGTTGCCACCACTGGGCGGCTTGCTCCGGGTCAGTGTCGAACGTTGTGGTGCCTGGGTGATCGGGGGCTGCAACCAAATAGCCTTGTCGGGCAATGGTGGCCGCCAGCCAGTTTAGGTTACGCCAGTTACCCCGGTAACCGTGCGACATCACGATCAGCGGCAGCGGTTTGGAGGCTGAGAGCCGGGCTTCCTTCAGAACCGGAACACCGTGGAACACCGGATTGTCACCCAGCCGGGTGGGCGTGCCGGAATGGCGCTGGGCCGGGTACCAGAGGCTGACGGTCAGTGGCCGCTGGTCATCGTGCAGGCGGATTTGCTGGAAGCCGATGTCGTTTTCTGGGGCTGCGTGTAGCTCGGATGTTTGGACGTGATTTGCTACGCGCGCTTCATTTGACGCCGCAGCAGAACCGCTGATCAGCAGGAGAGCGATCAGGGTGAACCGGAGTTGTTGCATGGGTGACCTCTGAGTTGATGAATGTGAGGTCATTATCCGAATTAATGGGCTTTGAACGACCTGAAACACGATTCAGGACGTCCTGAATTGGGATCTTGGACGGTGGGTTGTCACAGGCGTCGGACGATACTTTACTCCGGCTGTGCAAAGAAAGGAGGGGGTTGTCATTCCACCGGTATCAAATTCCACGGAACGTCCCGATGGCTAAAACGTCTGTGGCGAGGTGAGTGATACCGGCTGAGGTTGTGATGAGCGGTGGAGGAGAACTCTTTCATTTTGCGCACTGATACGTTCAGTACTTTGTTGCGCATTGCCGCGCAATAAACTGAGAGATAGCGTTTTGCACTGGTATCCCAACCGGCTAAAACGAAAAAAGGCTGGTGGATTTCTCCACAAGCCTTCTGGAATGTTGGTGGCCCCTGACAGACTTGAACTGTCGACCAAGCGATTATGAGTCGTATTTTTTGTGTATTTCAGTGAACGCTGATGAACAAGGGTGTGAAGTAATCCCAAATTAATTCAATGGCTTATTTGGGGTTGTTTGTTTTTTGGTGTTTACTGTAATACATGGGAATATCGGCCATTTGCTACATATATGCTACATATACAGCGTGGCCCTGCGGAGAGATACGCTCGACTATGGCCATCAAGAAGAAGATTTCAGCGTCAACCATCAAGCAACTGACTATCGAAGAGAAGCGGCTTAACGATACAGAAATCCCCGGCTTCCATGCCCGTATTTCCAGCTCGGGCCGGATCGTTTATTACCTCTATTACCGCTTGGATGGCAAGCAGGTCAATTTGAAGCTTGGCCCGGCCAGTGATCTGACCCCGGCGCAGGCCCGCGATTTGGCCCGGGAGAAAATGGGTGAGGTTGCCAAGGGTAATGATGTTCATGCAGTAAAGAAGCAAACGCGGGAAGAGACCCTGCGACGCAAACACCTCAAACTGTCTATCTTCCTTGAAGAGCGTTACCTGCCTTTCCTGAATACCCGCAACCCGAAAACCGCCAGCCGTACCGTTAACCATCTCCGCTCCCGGTTTGATTTCCTGCTCGACAAAGATCTGGACCAAATCACCGCATGGGAAATCGAGAAGTGGCGCAGCGAGCAGCGCAAACTCGGGAAAGCCCCTGCGACGATTAACTACACCGTTAACACCTTAAAAGGAGCATTGTCCCGGGCTGTCGAGTGGGGGCTGATTGAGCGGCATGATTTGACCAAGGTAAAGGCCATCAAAAGTGACAATACCCGGGTGCGATACCTGACTGAGATGGAAGAGAAAAGACTGCGCCATGCACTTAAAGAGCGGGATCGTAAAATCCGTCTCGCTCGTCAGTCGGCTAACGAGCATCGCCTAAAGCGGAACCAAGAGCTATACCCCAGTTTGGATGAGGTCGCGTTTGTCGATTATCTTGAGCCCTTGGTGTTGGTTGCGATGAATACCGGATTGCGTCGAGGGGAGCTTCTGAACTTGGCTTGGGCTGATATTTCTCTGACAGGCAAATATCTGACGGTTCGCGCCAGCAATGCCAAATCGAAAGAAGGGCGAACAGTGCCCCTTAATAAAGAGGCGTTTTCCGCCCTGTCGAGCTGGCGGCAGCAAAATCCCGATTCCCTCTATATATATGAGGGAAAATCGGGACAGCCGCTGACAGATGTGAAAAAGCCATGGGCCTTAGTGCTAGATGACGCCTTTATCAGTGACTTCAAGTTTCATGACTTGCGCCACCACTTCGCCAGCAAGCTGGTGATGGCTGGTGTCGATCTCAACACGGTGCGCGAGTTGCTTGGGCATGCCGATTTGAACATGACTTTGCGCTATGCGCACTTGGCACCAGAGCACAAGGCGGCTGCGGTGGGGTTGATTGGGTGAGTCTCTAGTTTCTTTGATATGTATAAAATGACCTCATAATGGGCGCATAATCATTTAACAATGAAAAACAGTACGGATTAATTATTGATCTAAAGTGAGATAGAGTTGCTGTCCACTCTTATCAAGATAATTGATATTTTCATATGTCTCATTTTTAATTTTATAATTGTTATTTTTATTGTGATCGCTAATTATTGTGTGCTGATAAAATGACTGTGGGTTATGTTACTATAGTGTTATATAAAAAGTTGAAGCGAAAAAGAGAGGTATGGAATAGATTTAATCTATTAAAATTCAGGTTTGGTAAATTAACACATCATAAATATCAATCAATTTTTCATGTCATAACAGAATGGAATAATATGAATGATAGTATTAAAAAACATATGAATAATTTTATAGTGGTTAATTGTATATGCTTTTCAGTATTGGTTTGTTATCAAGTTTGGCTGATAAAAGTTGGTGTTATTATAAAGTGTGATATGATTTCCAAGTTGTCATTTGATTTTCAAGGAAGTAGATGTAAATGAAAGTTCTTTATGTTTGGGTTAATCAGTATAAGCAACTTAATAATGGTTATCATCTAACAAGAAAGTATAATGTTAATTTAAATCATAAGCATGTCGAGATATTGAAGAACCCAGGTTATTTTGAAAGCTTATACAGTAAAGAAAATAGTATTGAAATTTCATCTATTGTAGGTTCCAATGGAAGTGGAAAAACCAACTTATTTAAATTGATTATTGAGTCAATTTATTCAGATGTAGATATAGATTACAACTTTTTCATCTTATTTGAAATTGAAAATGAAATATTCGTTAGGCATAACACTGATTTCATTTTTCCAGAATCAGTTAAAGATATCAATAGAATAGAATTGCTTAGTAGTTCATACACAATATACATGAATTATTTTATTGATGTTTTAAATGAGAAATGGAGTGAAAGGCTATATCATCGCAATGATAACTATAAGACTTCTATCATTTTAGAACCTAATAAGAAAAATGGTGAGTTAAGTGTTAAATCAATAACTAATCTAAATAGACTTAGGTTTTTGAAGTATAAGGACAAGTACGATTTCTTAAAAAATATATTTGAACCGGATTCTATTTCTGTGAGTTTGGATTATGATAAAATAGCTGGTGTAATTACTAGTGAAACTTTATCAGATTATGTCGACAAAAATGAAAATTTAACTAGACTAAAAAATTTCATTCAAGTTAGCATGAAGTCTGCAAACATAGATGATGTAGGAGGTTATTTTAATAAAAAAATAAAATCAAGGATTGAATCATTAGGCTTGAATGAAATTAATGAACTGTATTTGCGCTATAAAGCAACTAAAATAGCCAATAAGAAATATAAAAAGGCGAATCAATTAGATAAGATAATAAAAAGGGAATTATCGAGTTTTATAGATAAATCATCAACAAGACATGAAAATCACAAGTATACTTTTCCAGATGGAAAAGTGTTATCGTCAAATGATAATGTAAAAAAAAGAAAAAACTATGGGTTTTTTAATAAGTCTGTAGAAATACAATCCGACTACCCATCTAAAGTTACTTTTCATAATACTGAAAAGAGAAAGAATATATCTATAATTCCTAGGACGCCCAGAAGGAAAGATACAGTACATCAAATTGATCCTCGAGCTAAAAGAGAGCAATTGATTATTGATATTATTTCGGGTGAAAAGTTTTCTCATAATGAAAATAAATATTTAGACATTGTTCCAAAGTCATCATTAGAAAAGGTTACTAGCTGCTTAAGGTTTAAAAAGGTTGATCATCGAAACGTACAGAAATTGTTAGATAAACGCATAGCTCTAGATGATTTAAAATTTGAGATAACACCATGGTTGAAAATTAGATTGTTTAGTGAATCTAATAAAGAGTATGAAGGGTTGAGCTCTGGTCAAAAGCATATATTAAATATATTTTTGACGTTGTCATTTCATTTTGAAAATCTAAATTTCAGATATAAGAATGTTATTCTATTGCTTGATGAGGTTGATTTGGGGTTGCACCCTGAATATCAACGTGAGTTTATATATAAATTGGTTGATTTTCTTAATGTTAACAAGGAGCTTAACTTTCAGGTGATCATTTCGTCACACTCTCCATTTATTCTTTCTGATATTGATGCTGATAGGTCACTGTTATTAGATAGTGGGGGTGAATCTCATTTATCAAGTGGTAGGAAGACATTTGGAAACAATATTCACTCCCTGCTATCAGATTCATTTTTTCTTCACAAGAACATATTTACAGGAGAGTTTTCTTCAAGAGTTATAAATGATTGCTTTGATGATTTTAAAAATCTAAAGAAAGAATACGATTTAAGTTCGCCTGAAGTTTGGAAGAAAACTGTTAAAAAAATGCTCGATAAAATTGATTATTATGAAAGGGTAGCTGACCTTTGTGGCGAAAAGTTTATCTCTAATTCTTTGAAAAGTAATATAGAGTTTTTGAAAAACCTAGACTCTAGAGCACGTAAGAAAAGAACTGTTGAAATTAATGAGGATGACATGGAAAGTATTTTCAGGAAATACCCTGAGCTTAGAGGTATATTAAAGTGATCAAAATTAATATTGAAAGTAAACTACAGAGAACAAAAATTAATCTAGAAGACTTCCAAGAAAACTTTTGGAACTCCATCAAGTCGATAAAGTTCAATGGAAAGAAAGTTGAAGGCGGGGACAGGGTGTATGAATGGAATGATTTTAGAATTGATACATATTCAATTACTATTTCAGAGGCTCTTAGGTTAATTTGTACAAACATAAATATTCGAAACTATATTGAGAGGGTTTTACCTAATAAAGTTCCTAACAACGACATAATAGATAATTGGGAACAATTGCTTAAATATATAGTGTTGTTATCTCCAGAAAAGCTCGAGAAGGCTTCTCTTATTAGAGCTAACTTGTCTGTAGAAGAGATTAAAACAATTAAAAAAGTTTTTGCTTACGATGATAAGAGGGATGGGCATATTATACCCTTGTTTATAAATCTGAATTTTAGAACGTGTTTTTATTGCAATCGAAATTATATTGGTAAATTTAAAAACATGGATAGTATAACAAGAACGACAATGTCTCTTGACCATTTTCATCAAAAAGGGGACTTTCCTTTATTGGCACTATCACTATATAATTTAATTCCATCATGTGATGTTTGTAATTCTAGAATTAAAGGTAGTCGTGATAATATTGAACAATATATGAATCCATATAGCGACTCATACGATTTTCATGAAAAGTCTAAGTTTACTTTTGTCAATCAAAATTCAATAAAACTTGAAAGTAGTGATTTAAAATGCCGGGGGTATATTAGAGATTTCTACATTAATGAGATATATCAACTTCATAATCAAGAGGTGATGGAAATTATTGAAAAGTCGAGGATATTCAATGGTAAATACTTGGAGTATATTTCAAGTACTACTGGAGAAAGCTTGGAAAATATACAGAAGTATATATTTGATGTTGATAAAAATGAAGAGGAGCTGGATTTATTGCCTTTGGCTAAATTAAAAGTTGATTTGTTAAATCTAAATGAAGGATAAGTCTGAGATATGATTTATAATTTGTTTATATGATATTTAAATTATACTGTATTTGAGTATGGGATTGTTTTATATATTTTTTAATTTAAAAACTACGATTTAGGAGGTTGGTATTAATGCTTTTCTATCCTAAATCGCTATAAGTTAGCTTTTTGCGAATAGTAACTTGAAACCTTTAGTTATGTTTCTGATAGAATAGTTGTTTCCACACATGCACATTACTTCGCGGGCGTTATTCAGTAATCTTCTGATACATAATGTTTAATTTGAAAAATTCGAGTCACTTAACGACTTTCTGCCTAGCATTTTGAGTTATTCTACCGGTTCGATATGGTATATGCACTTTAGTTGGTCCTGATTGCTTATGCTCATTCGAAACTACTACCGAATAGTGGAATTACAGACTGTGTGTTATTTGTCAGAAGGTGACTTACTCAATGCTATTGAACGTCAAGAGTTCGCTTTATGTGCGTGGATTGAAGACAAAAACTTTGGCTTCATCAGCAAAACTAACGCATTACTCGGTCTGTTTGATTATCAAGGTACGGTTAGCTTAACTGAAGAGCAAACCAAATCGTTATTATGCCAAGGCAAAAACATCGCATTATCTCGCTTTCTTATCCAAGAACCTGAGCGAATCAAGGTAATCATTGATTGCCGTGAGCAGTTCGCAGGTTTACCTAATTCTACATTCTCTAAACTGTTATACCAAAGTGCAGTGCCCTCTAAGCCGTTTGTGGCCTGTGGATCTGTTGGTGCGGTTGCTGATCAGCTTGCTTCTGCAAAGCTAATTAAACAAAAGCAAGAGCAAGCGCTTGCCAGCGGTGAGAAGATTCCCCTTTTTGATGACTTGATGTTGCTCTTTGTTGATGCGCCAGTCAAACAGCTTGGTATTCAGCCTATAGAAATCAAACCAGAGCAGTTACGGTTTGATATCCGTAAACTAGCCGAACACTTTGGCTATGAATGCCTAAAGCAACCCGAAAGATTTGGTTATCCAAACCAAATCGTTAGCCCGGAGCCTTTGCCTTTTAACCGCTCAGTAAACCAAACCTCTAACCCAATTGAACCGAATGTAGAGACTAATCCCATTAAGGTGATTATCGGGGCTCTCCTTGATGATTACCCCATAGCCCGATCAGATAAGCTTTGGAATGTACTGCGCCAAGACGTTAAACAAACAGCGCGGCGCTATGATACCGAGCAGGTTATTGATGAGATGAGCCAAGACCAAATCATTTGGTTTGGTCGTGGTAGAGATGCCGAATTTGTCATGGCTTACAAGACTTTCCAAAATCAACTCTCAGCAGTACGCAAACAGCGGTTAATAACTTAACTTCCCGGCTAGCTTCCTTGTTAGCTTCCCGGGAAGTTAAGGAACGCTACGGTGTCTCTCAGTACACAATGGGAGACACAAACATGCAGTCAGCAACACAAGATAAACGCGTATTCACCGAGCAAGAAACCTCACACTACATTGGCATGAGCCGTTCTTTTCTGCGCCAGTCCCGTATGGAAGGCTTACGGAAGAACCGGACCCAAGCGCCGCCTTTCATCAAAATTGGCCGCGCGGTTCGCTACCTCAAAGAAGATCTCGACCAATGGCTGGATAGCCACCGGAAAATGCATCAGCTACCTCATGAAGGAGGTGCGCTTGTATAACCTTACCCAAGAGCAGGTGAACGTTCTGCTGTGGCTGAAAGAGGGCAATACCTTTGATGTTTGTTCCGAGTATTGCCCGGACCAGGGCAAGATCATCCCGACATGCCCGATAGCCCCAAAGATTATCAATCGTACCGTCTATAAGTTGTGTCGCGAGGGGCTGATTAAGTATCAAGCCGTGCAACGCTATGGTATCCGCTGGGATCGATTCAGCCTTACGTTGAAGGGGAGGGAAGCGATATGCTCAAAGCGTTAGATCTATCCTTGGTAGATTGGGATGACAAAATATTTGTGAAGGGCCGCTTGCGGCCTTTTCCTGATCAGGTGCAGCGCCAGCTGTTTAATCGTTATTTGTCGATTGCCTCTAAGCGTGAACGCAATACCTTTCTCCGCGAAACAACAGACGCATTGGCCGAAAAGATCTCGATTCCCCTTCATAAGCTTAATCTGAATGTGTCTGAGGATGGGTTGCGCGCCGATGCCAAGCGCAATGCAAAAGCCTGCTTGGCGCTACGTCGCTTTCATCTTCTTCACTCGCTGGATGAGACACTAACCCAGCTTGAGCAGTTCACTACCTTGCAGGGAGTAAAACCACCAAGCCGGGAGAGTTATTCTGTAGTGGGGATAACAGGCCGCCTTTGTGACGATAAATGGTGGTTACGTAAGCTTCGTAAGGCGCACATCCGAAATGTTGAGGTGGTTTACCACCATCTCAATCAGGTAAACCGAATCAAGGGAATTTACTGCTCGAATCCCACTTTAAAGGCCAGGCTTAATCAGAAGCATTTCCAGCAAGAGTATTTGGCGAACACCATTGCGACCAATCAAGCCGGGGAGAGTTTTTCCTTGTTGGAGTTGTCCCAGAAAGGCGTGGCTGATCCTAAAATCCGCAAGGCGGAGCTGATGGTAAGGGCGCGGGGCTTTGAGGAAATGGCGAAAGAGCTAGGCCATGAAGCAACCTTTATCACCATTACTTGCCCGTCCAAGTATCATCGCAGTTATTCAAAATCTGGTATGGAAAACCCGAACTGGGAAGGTTACACCCCGTGGGATGGGCAACAGTACCTGACGCAATTGTGGACCTTGATACGTTCCAAGCTGCATCGCGAAGGTGTGCGTTTTTATGGTTTCCGGGTGGCAGAGCCTCAGCATGACGGAACACCTCACTGGCACATGTTGTTTTTCGTCGAGCCAGAGCATTACCCGCGTATGATAGAGGTGATGCGTAATTACGCCATGCGGGAAGATAGCCAGGAGAAGGGGGCCGAGCAGCACCGCTTTACCGAAGTGAAGATTGATGAGAGCAAAGGTTCAGCCACAGGTTATATCGCCAAGTACATAGCCAAGAATATCGACGGTGAGGATTTGGAATCCGGCGTTTATGGAGAAGACCCTAAAAGTGCCGTAGCCCGTGTTGATGCGTGGGCCGCGTGCTGGGGTATCCGTCAGTTCCAGCAACTCGGCGGTTGTTCGGTCACGGTATGGCGTGAATTGCGGCGCTTGAAGTCACTGCTCGGTGAGGGTGAGTTGGCTGAGAAGATCACCAATGCAGCCGATAACAGTGATTGGAAGACATTTACCCAGTTGATGGGCGGAGTATTCTGCAAGCGCAAGGAACAGGCATTCCAGCCCCACTATGAGCTGTCATTTGATACTGATACTGGCGTGGTGAAAACCAGCCAGTATTGTGAGAGCGAGCTTGTCAGGGCGCTTAAAGGCGTAGCAATAGCAGGCAGGGCTATCATTACCCGCCTGCATGAGTGGCGCATAGCGTTTCAGGTGCCATGCGCGCCTTAACTTGGAGTTCTGTGAATAAGTGTATGAATCACAAATTTATGATTGGCTCTCAAATTTGATATAGCTACTTTTTTGAACGTACTAATATGAATTAGAATCTACAGCCGATTATTACTTAAGCTTTTAGCTGCCTATGAACCAGATTCTAACCTATTGGGTCGATGACCAAGAGTTTTCAGTTGAGATTCCTAATGCCTCAAAAGAAGTGGTTAAGGGAGTCCATTGGGGAGATCACTGTAAGTTGTTTACTCCAGCTTTTTGGTTCTCTCAATTCATTATGAATAGTCATTTTGAGGAAAATACAAAACCATACTCTTCGAAGGGGAACCTGAATGAAGAAATTGTGTTCTGTATGCTTGGTGGGTTTGGGGTTACAGTCGAACTAGCTACATCAGCATTTAATGCGTGCAAAAGTTCAGGGTTGATTGAGATGCTTGAAACAGATGAAGAGACTTGGTTAAGGGTTTTGTCTGAGCCATTAATGGTCAACAAGCGTCAGCAAAGATATAGGTATCCAGTTCAAAAAGCACGATATTTAGCTAATGCAATGTCATATATTCGAAGTAATGACCTTAGTAATGCTTCAGGCCGACAGCTTAGAGATAAATTACTAAACATTAAGGGCATCGGTGCAAAAACTGCTGGTTGGATTGCTCGAAATCATACGGACACTGATGAAGTAGCAATCCTAGATATTCATATTCTTCGTGCTGGAGTCATTTGTGGACTTTTCAACGATTCTCAAAAAGTAGAAAAAGATTACTTTGAAATGGAAAGCTCATTCATTGAGTTCTGCCAAAAATTGGGAGTCAGTCCAGCCAGTTTTGATTGCTTTTTATGGGACCAAATGAGGCTATTCGGAAAAGTAGCATTAGATACTTATAAAGAAATAAGTGCTAGTTGAGCATTGAGTGAAGCGCAACTAGCATAAGAGCTTCAACGGACTACCCCCATTTGGGACATTACCTCTGAATGCTTTATACAGCCTGGGCACCTTCCACAAGCAAGGTTGCCTCTATGGCATGAATGCGCCCAATGCAATATATCCTCGCTGATTTTAGACTTTTCAATTAACTGGTTTGTTGTTAGCTCTATGGCTGGCGCTTGGATTCTTATGCCTCCTTCTTGTAAGGCAACCAAAGAGTCTATGGTGTCAACGAACTCAGTTGAGCCATCCCTATGCCTACAGTCACTCGAGACAGAACCAATGAGGATGTTTTTACAATTATTATTAATTGCGATCATTGCACCAATAGTAATTAAAAATTGATTACGATAGGGCCAAAACTCTGAGTTAGCTGAATGTGACACCGCATTCGTTTTAGCTAAATCACCGGATCCTAGCGAACCAATATTAATATCCATAACTATGTGTTTAATGCTAAGAGCTTTAGCTACTTGAGTTGCGGAGTGAATTTCAGCTTCAGCGCAACGTTGACCATAATTAATTGTTAGCCCTATAGATGGTTTTAACCATGCAGCGAGAGCAACTGAATCTATACCGCCAGAAAGAAGTAGTAAGCTACTCACTTATATCTCCCATTAGCATCCAACATGTTTTGTATATTCCCGCTGAAAAATCCCTAGTCAGGATGCAACCAGAGCCAATAATCATGGTTAAGTCTTTATTATCAATAGACTCAGCAACAACGATAACAGGTTTTTGTTGAGCTCTTGCATAACCAACTTCAAATATTGTTCCACAATCGAGTCCATCTAACATAGCTAGAACAATATCTGAGTTGTCTAAAGCGACTAAATCAGACGTTGCAACATAGTTGATATCACCTTCACCTACATCGTGAATTGGTGAAAAAACATTGAAACCCATATCGAGAAGTGCTTCGCGGGCTTCATCAATACGCCACTGTTCTGCAGTATTAAAAAATGGGCCTGCTAGATAGATTTGTGATTCAGGAATAGCTCTTTTCGGTGAGTCGCTATGTTGTTTATGAGCTGAAGCCGCTTCTTCTCGTAGTTTATCGATAGTAGAAATATCTATACGGTCTGATGCATTATCAACATACTCAGCCGTTACTCGAGATGCAAACCATGCAGCTGTGAATGGATCTCGATCGTTGATAAGCCACTCAAAGGAAAACGCACTTGAAAATACATCACCAGAGCCAATTTTAAAGACAGAATCGGTTGGAAATGCTCTTACCCATTCTTTTTTCTCTGACGTGGCAACTAAAGCGCCTATTGGTCCACATTTGATGATCGCTACCTTAGCGTTATCTTCTTTTAGTAGATATTCGGCAATCACTTCAGGGGTATCGTGACCTGTCAGCTTTTTCCCCTCAGAGTGAGAGACAACTATTGCCAGTTCATCAGCTCTAGACCCATTAGAAGAAAAACGCTCTGCATTGCATCCGTCTTGTGGGTCATAAACCGCTTTTTGGGCGTTTACAAGTGGCCGTTCTTCAAGCATTCCAAAGATAAGTGCTTTGTTGGTAGTTATTGCGGAGGGATACTTTACCTTGTTACTTAAGTCACCATATATCTGTGGGGAGCTCAGCGGGTGTCTATATCTGAAGCTAATGTCAGATGTTTTTCGCACGGCACAAAGTTTAAACCTAAAGTGCAACGCTAGATCATCAAAGCTTGAAGCTAGTTCCGGTCCATTGGCTGTATGTAATTCAACGTCAAGATTCCAGTTACTTAATAGGCATGCAGCTCTGCCACCACTACCTCTATGAAGCCTCTTTCGAGGATAGGAACAATCCTCAAAGTAGGTGCCGCCAATAATAGTTATTTTGTTAGTCATCGCAAGACACCTTTACAGTGCACTTGCCTCCAGCAACATAAATTACTTCGGCGATGTACTTATACCCGTTGTTGATGCAGTTAATAATTCGTTGAATTTGAGGTCCCGTTAGAGAGCCAACTGGTTGGCCATTATATAAAGCCGTAACCGTTCCATGTAAGAGAACGACATCAAGAATCTCTCCTACTTGTAGAGAGGATACAACAGCTTGAGGTGAATTGAGCGTTGCTTGAAAGTTAATGTTGCGGCATTTGTTATCAGTGCCTGAAGGAGTGTAACCTCCGCCTGAACCACCCATAAAGAACTCCTAATTTAAGTCAGAAGTTAATATTACACATGTTGCTATTAGCTTTGTTTGCTATGATTCTCAAAATCAAATAGTTATCGAACAACGATGATATTTAGATTTAGAGGGAGGGCAGCTAAGGAGGAATGAAAAATTTGCTACATATATGCTACACAGCGTTCAGATATGCAAAAGGCCTGAGTGGTTACTAACCGCTCAGGCCTTTCTGTATTTGGTGGCCCCTGACAGACTTGAACTGTCGACCAAGCGATTATGAGTCGCCTGCTCTAACCACTGAGCTAAGGGGCCAAGTGCGGGAAATTATATGGGAAGGGGGGGATCTTGTCTAGCGATTAAAGTGGTGGTTTTGTTTGCTTTTTAGACAGTTAAGGCGGGTTTTTGGCTGGCGTTGCAAAATACGCAATTGGTTGAAAGGCTGGTAGGGTGTAGCAGAAAAAAGTGAATAAAAAACGGGCCATAGGCCCGTTTTCATATATCACATCTGTACCTGACGATTACTCGTCCAGGAAGCTGCGCAGCACGTCTGAACGGCTTGGGTGGCGCAGCTTACGCAGAGCTTTGGCTTCAATCTGACGGATACGCTCACGGGTAACGTCAAACTGCTTACCGACCTCTTCCAGGGTGTGATCGGTGTTCATGTCGATACCAAAACGCATACGCAGCACTTTCGCTTCACGCGGCGTCAGACCAGCCAGCACTTCGTTAGTTGCAGCGCGCAGGTTGGTCGCGGTTGCTGCATCCATTGGTAGCTGCAGCGTGGTATCTTCAATGAAATCACCCAGATGTGAATCTTCATCATCACCGATTGGGGTTTCCATCGAGATCGGCTCTTTCGCGATCTTCAGCACTTTACGGATCTTGTCTTCCGGCATCTGCATGCGCTCTGCCAGCTCTTCCGGCAGTGGCTCACGACCCATCTCCTGAAGCATCTGACGTGAGATACGGTTCAGTTTGTTGATGGTTTCAATCATGTGAACCGGAATACGGATCGTACGTGCCTGGTCGGCGATAGAGCGGGTGATTGCCTGACGGATCCACCATGTTGCGTAAGTCGAGAACTTGTAACCACGACGGTATTCGAACTTATCAACCGCTTTCATCAGACCGATGTTACCTTCCTGAATCAGATCCAGGAATTGCAGACCACGGTTGGTGTACTTTTTCGCGATCGAGATAACCAGACGCAGGTTGGCTTCAACCATTTCTTTCTTCGCACGGCGCGCTTTCGCTTCACCGATGGACATACGACGGCTGATGTCTTTGATACGCTCAACGCTCAGGCCGGTTTCTTCTTCCAGCATGCGCAGTTTGGTCGCACAACGACGCAGTTCTTCTTCGTAGTTCTTCAGACGCTCAGCGTAAGGCTTGCCTGAATTCAGCGCTTCATCGATCCACGCGGTTGATGCTTCGTTGCCGGCAAACAGGTTTACGAAAGTTTTCTTCGGCATTTTACTGTTGTCGACACACATACGCATGATCAGGCGCTCGTTAGTGCGCACTCGATCCATGGCATCACGCAGCGAGCTGACCAGCTTGTCGAACTGTTTCGGGATCAGACGGAACTGCTTGAAGATTTCAGACAGTTCATCGATAGCCTGAATAGTTTCCGCGTCGTTACGGCCTTTAGAATCAATGGCAACGGCCATTTTTTCATAAGCAAGACGCAGCTCATTAAACTTCTCACGCGCTACTTCAGGGTCGATACCTGAGTCTTCCTCAGTATCAGAGCTGTCATCGTCGTCGTCATCGTCTTCAAGATCTTTGTCTTCGTCTTCAAGATCTGCTTCACTCAGTTCAGAACCGATGTGCGTTGCTGTTGGAGCGGTTGTTTCTTCTTCGTTAGGATCAACGAAGCCTGAGATAATATCAGTCAGGCGTAGTTCGTCGGCTTCGACTTTATCAAACTGCTCAAGCAGGTGAGCAATTGCGGTCGGGTATTCGGCTACGGAGCACTGTACCTGGTTGATACCCTCTTCAATACGTTTTGCGATGTCGATTTCGCCTTCGCGCGTCAGCAGCTCAACAGTACCCATTTCGCGCATGTACATACGCACAGGGTCGGTTGTACGGCCAATTTCGCTTTCCACGCTGGAAAGGGCCTGAGCCGCGGCTTCAATCGCATCTTCGTCCGCATTGTCTTCTGTCATCATCAGATCATCGGCATCAGGGGCAGTTTCAACTACCTTAATACCCATGTCATTAATCATCTGAATGATGTCTTCCACCTGATCAGAATCGACAATGTCTTCCGGAAGGTGGTCATTTACTTCGGCGTAGGTCAGATAGCCTTGTTCCTTGCCCTTAGCAACAAGTAACTTCAGCTGTGACTGCGGATTTTGCTCCATAGACGATATCCAACTTAGGGTCTGATTGAGAATATAGTATGCAGAGATGCAAACCAGCGATTATAACAAATTTCTTAATTGATGACTACTTATTAGCCGGGACGGTTGAGCAACAACAACTGCAAATCCCGCTTCTCTTCGACTGATAAGCCGACGCTTCTTGACTTAGCCTGCAACTTTTCGATTTGTTGTTTGACGCACTGGTCAATCACTTTGTCCATTGCGTCGAGAAATACGTCCAGGGTGTTGTCCTCATCTGGAGTGAGGGGAAGCTCCCAGGCGGCCAGACGGGCCAGCATGGCTTCGCTCTTGCTTCCACGCCAGCTTTCGAGGAGCTGGCCTGTTCTGATATTGGGATTAGTTCGACATTTTTCAACTATGGCCAATAATAAATTTAGCCCAGGGATGTCAATCCCTTCAAATGCAGCAGCATCAAATTCCAGGCTGTCCACAAAGTTTGGATTCTGGATCAGCAGGGCGATCACTTCCCGCATCGGGGTTCGCTTAATCTCCGGCTGGCCGAGCTTCTTCTGAGACTCATTTCCCTGACGGGAGATGAGCTGTTGCAGCTGCGCCTCATCCGGCAGACCCAGCTTCTGTCCCAGGACTTCACGCAGGTACAGCCGCAGGGTACCGCCCGGCACTTTGTCGATCAGCGGCACGGCCAACGTACTGAGTTTAGCCTGTCCTTCCCGGCTGCTGGTATCAACTTGCAGCAGTAGGGTACTGAACATGAACTCGGACAGGGTCATGGCTTGCTGAATCTGCTGCTCAAACCCGTCTTTGCCGTACTGGCGGATATAGGTATCTGGGTCCTCGCCATCCGGCAGGAACATAAATTTCAGCTGACGGCCATCGTTGAGGTACGGCAGCGCCTGCTCCATTGCCCGCCAAGCGGCCTCGCGGCCGGCCCGGTCACCGTCATAACAGCACACCACGGTGCCGGTCTGGCGGAACAGGGTCTGGATATGGTCACCCGTGGTAGAAGTACCCAGTGAAGCCACAGCGTAGTCGACGCCGAACTGTGCCAGCGCCACCACATCCATATAACCTTCTACGACCAGCAGTTTTTCCGGCTCGCGATGTGCTTGAAGCACTTCGTAAAGGCCGTACAGCTCGCGCCCTTTATGGAAAATCGGGGTTTCCGGTGAGTTCAGGTATTTCGGGGTGCCATCACCCAGTACCCGACCACCAAAGCCGATCACCCGGCCACGGCGGTCGCGGATTGGGAACATAACCCGGCCGCGGAAGCGGTCGTAGCGGCGTCCGTTGTCGTTCTCAATGAGCATTCCGGCTGTGACCAGCGCCTGCTGGCTTTCCATGTCACGGCCAAAACGGTTACGAACCTGGTCCCACTGATCCGGTACAAAACCAATCCCGTACTTCTGCACGATATCGCCGGACAGCCCGCGGTTTTTCAGGTAGTCGATGGCAACTTTGCCTTCGCTGCCGCGCAGTTGGGTTTGATAAAACTGGCTGATTTGCCCCATCATCTCGTACAGGCTGAGCTTTTCTTGGCTGCGTGCACCGGGACGGCCACCGCCGCTGCCCTGTTCGCGAGGTACTTCTAGCCCGACCTGGGACGCGAGTTCTTCAATGGCCTCGACAAACTCCAGGCGGTCAAACGCCATAACGAAATCAAGGACATTACCGTGCGCGCCACAGCCGAAACAGTGATAAAACTGCTTTTCCTGGCTGACTGAAAATGAAGGGGTTTTCTCGTTGTGGAAAGGGCAACAGGCACCGAAGTTTTTGCCTTGTTTCTTCAGCTTCACCCTGGCATCCACAATATCTACGATGTCATGTCTGGCGATGAGATCATCGATAAATGTACGTGGGATTTTTCCTGCCATAGAGTGCGTGTTACCTGAGATTCAATGGAACAGAATCAAGTCAAAACGTTCGCACCAGCGTGGAGAGGGGGCAACAGCGCTTTGAATTGATGTCAGGGAAAAGCCTGACTGAAATATACAAACAAGCCGCGCATTCCGAAAAACCGGATAGCACGGCTTGCTGCAGAAACTGGGTAGAGGGATTAACCGAGCTTGGCTTTCACCAGTTGGCTAACTTTACCCATATCGGCACGACCCTGAATCTGAGGCTTCAGCACAGCCATCAGTTTGCCCATGTCCTGCATGCTGGCAGCACCGGTTTCAGCAATTGCCGCATCCAACAGAGCAACGACTTCGTCTTCGCTCAGTGGTTGAGGCATGAATTCTTCCAGTACTTTAATTTCAGCAAGCTCGGCATCAGCAAGATCTTGGCGCTCGGCAGCTTCGTATTGAGCTGCAGAGTCACGGCGTTGCTTGACCATCTTAGTCAGCACTGCCAGCACGTCGTCATCGGAAAGAGTGATCTTCTCGTCAACTTCACGCTGCTTAATGGCAGCCATAGCAAGACGGATGGCACCAAGGCGAGGTTTGTCTTTCGCCTTCATTGCCGCCTTTTGTTCGTCTTTAAGACGCTCAATCAGGGTCATAACACGTTCCTTCTGTTAATCTCAGAGATTAGTACAGACGAACGCGACGCGCGTTTTCGCGAGCCAATTTCTTCAGGTGACGCTTAACAGCCGCTGCTTTAGCGCGCTTACGTACTGTAGTAGGCTTTTCGAAGTGCTCACGACGACGAACTTCAGAAAGGATACCTGCTTTTTCGCAAGAGCGCTTGAAACGACGTAGTGCTACGTCAAACGGTTCGTTTTCACGTACTTTGATTACTGGCATGTAATACTCACCTCAGAGTGATTCGGTTAACGCTGACGTTCAATAAAGTGTCAGCTGATTAAAAATGGTGCGAAATTCTAATCTGATCTGGGGGCGTTTGTAAAGCATTCTACAACCCTGAACTGGTTAATTTCTGTCAACAGCGGTAGTATGGCCTCCAATTACCATAAGTATAGAGGTTGTTATGCGTATACTGGGCATCGAAACCTCCTGTGACGAAACAGGTGTAGCGATTTTCGATGATGAAAAAGGCCTGTTGGCCCACGAGCTGTACAGCCAGGTAAAACTGCATGCTGACTACGGTGGTGTGGTGCCTGAGCTGGCTTCGCGTGACCATGTCAAAAAGACCATTCCGCTGATCAAAGAAGCGCTGAAAAACGCTGGCCTGACACCGGCTGATCTGGATGGTGTGGCGTACACCGCGGGGCCGGGCCTGGTCGGTGCACTGCTGGTTGGCGCAACCATCGGGCGCAGCCTGGCGTATGCGTGGAACCTGCCTGCGGTTGCGGTTCACCATATGGAAGGCCACCTGTTGGCCCCGATGCTGGAAGACAATCCGCCAGCCTTTCCGTTTGTGGCACTGCTGGTTTCCGGCGGACACACCATGATGGTGGAAGTACGTGCTATCGGTGAGTATCAGATTCTGGGTGAATCAATTGATGATGCGGCCGGTGAAGCGTTCGATAAGACGGCGAAGCTGATGGGACTGGATTATCCGGGGGGCCCGCTGCTGTCTCGTCTGGCAGAGAAAGGCATGCCGGGGCGTTTCACCTTCCCGCGTCCTATGACCGACCGTCCGGGGCTGGACTTTAGCTTTTCTGGCCTGAAAACATTTGCTGCCAACACCATCCGTGCCAACGGTGACGATGAGCAGACACGTGCTGACATCGCTTACGCGTTCCAGGAGGCCGTGGTGGATACTCTGGCAATCAAATGCAAGCGTGCTCTGAAGCAGACAGGCTTTAAGCGTCTGGTGATTGCCGGTGGGGTCAGTGCGAATAAGCACCTGCGTGAGCAGCTGGAAGCCATGATGACCAAAATGAACGGGGAAGTGTTCTACCCGCGGACTGAGTTTTGTACCGACAACGGTGCGATGATTGCGTATGCGGGGATGCAGCGTCTGAAAAATCAGGAAAGCTCTGATCTGAGCGTGAAAGCTCATCCGCGTTGGCCGATTGATCAGCTAAAGCCCATCGACAACTGAGTTGCGCTGTCGCGTGTACCTGCCACGGCAGTGACCAAACGGCCGTACTGAGTAAGCGGCGCTATCCGGGAAGCGGTTATTCCTGAGGGGGCGTGGTTTTACCGGTGCGGCTGAATTTTTTCCAGATCTTCGATTCTTTGCCATCTAGCAAGCGCCGGACATTGTCGTGATGACGAAATACAATCAGGCACGACAGCATTGCTACCGGCATGGTGTACTCCGGTTTGACCCACCAGGTAAACAGCGGCGCTGCCAGTGCCGTGACCATTGACCCCATGGATGAATAACCGGTGACCAGTACCGTCAGCAGCCAGGTGCCAGCCAGCATCCCGCTCAGATCCCAGCCGATTGGCGCGAGGGCACCAAACGCCGTCGCCACCCCTTTCCCGCCGCGAAAATGAAAAAAGATAGGGTAGATGTGGCCCAGACAGGCCGCGATGCCGATGAAACCCAGCAGAAACGGATTCACCCCGATGAGGTAACTCAGCCAGACCGGAAGCATACCTTTGAGGATATCGCACAGCAGCACCATTGCCGCCGCACCGCGACCGCCCAGCCGTAACACATTGGTTGCACCGGGGTTGCCGGAGCCTGATTCTCGCGGATCGGGCAGGCCGTACAGTCGGCAGATCAATACCGCACTGGATATTGAGCCAAGCAGATAGGCGCCGATAATGATCAAGAGAACAAGTGGGGTCATGCAGGGCTCCGTTTGCCAGCGCGCCGCGCTGATTAAATCCTTACTCACTCATTGGCCGGCCTATGGTATAGTGCTAGCCCGCCTCACATAGGCAACTGGGTGAGCTTGAAATCAACAACGTATTATATCGACGATTTCGACCCGATAATACGCGTTTTAGCTCAAATTAGGTATCCGACCTCTAACAAAATTAGCGATTGAACATGGATTCAGTATTTATCGAACATCTTGAAGTCATTGCCACTATTGGAGTGTATGACTGGGAGCAGGAAATCAAACAGAAGCTGGTGCTAGATCTGGAGATGGCTCACGATAACCGTCCGGCAGCAGACAGTGACGATGTGGCCTATGCCCTGGATTATGCGGCGGTTAGCCAGGCGGTTACCGACCATATTCAGAATGGCCGTTTCTTGCTGGTGGAGCGAGTGGCAGAGGAAATTGCCGGCTTGATCATGACCCAATTTTCCGTGCCCTGGCTTCGGGTACGAGTGACCAAACCTGGCGCGGTTGCTAATGCCCGTGGTGTCGGTGTGGTGATTGAACGAGGCACTAAGTGACCACTGTGTATATCAGCCTGGGCTCGAATATCGAGCGGGAATACCATATTCAGGCTGCGATCGCGGAATTGCAAAAACTCGGTGCGGATTTTCAGGTTTCGACCGTGTTCGAGGCTGAGCCGGTCGGTTTCTCCGGACCGAACTTTTACAATTGTGTGGTTGCCATGAAAACGTCGTTATCGTTGGATAAGCTGCACCAGACGCTCAAGCAACTGGAAATTAAGTATGGCCGCTCACCGGAGGCGGCCAAATACCAGAGCCGGACGCTGGATTTGGATCTGCTGATGTACGGCGACACCATTCAACAAAGCCAACCAATTTTACCGCGTACGGATATTTTTCGGTTTGCGTTTGTCTTACAGCCGCTGGCAGAGCTGAGCCCTGAGCTGACAATCCCCGGTGACGGTCGGACCATTGCTCAGCTGTGGCAGGTAAGCACGTTTGAGCAGGCGTTGTGGCCTGTGGAAGATTTTGTATTTTAAGGACAGTTAATGAGTCATTTTGAAGCCTTTGTGTTGGCCCTGATCCAGGGGTTGACGGAATTTTTGCCGATCTCAAGTTCTGCTCACCTGATTTTGCCGTCGGCCGTACTGGGCTGGGAAGATCAGGGACTGGCTTTTGATGTGGCTGTGCATGTCGGGACGCTGGCGGCGGTGATCGGTTATTTCCGTAAGGAAGTGGTGACCCTGCTCAGTGCCTGGGTGGGTTCGATCTTCCGCCGCAAGCATACGGCGGAATCTCAGCTGGCATGGATGATTGTGCTGGCGACGATTCCGGCCTGTATTTTCGGCCTGATGATGAAAGACTTTATTGAACTCTACCTGCGCTCGGCCTGGGTGATTGCGATCACCACCATCGTATTTGGCCTGCTGTTGTGGTGGGTGGATAAGCGTGCCAGCCAGCAGGTTGACGAGTACGCGGCTGACTGGAAACGTTCACTGTTTATTGGCCTAGCACAGGCCGCAGCGATGATCCCGGGCACTTCGCGTTCTGGGGCGACCATGACTGCGGCGCTGTACCTGGGCTTTACCCGTGAAGCGGCAGCGCGCTTTTCGTTCCTGATGTCGATTCCGATCATTCTGCTGGCGGGCAGCTACCTGGGTACCAAACTGGTGACCAGCGGTGCGCCTATTCAGGTCGGCGCGCTGGGGATTGGCTTCGCTGTGTCGTTTGTCAGTGCTTACGCGTGTATTCACGTGTTCTTGAAGCTGGTGACGCGTTTAGGGATGTTCCCGTTTGTGATTTACCGCCTGCTGCTGGGTGTGGGTCTGCTGGCCTTCTTGATGAGTAACTGAGGCTTGTTTGATTAGGCACGCTATCGCGTCGTCACAACGTACCAAGACAAGTTACAAACGACAGATCACAACATTGCAAAAGCTCGGCATCTTGCCGGGCTTTTTGTTTATGCGGGTGCGGCGGACAGTTTGGCGATGAACTGCCTGTCTGGAGTTATCCCCGGAGCGGGGCCAGAACGGCTTTTATCGCTTCGGCCCGGCGCAGTGCCAGTTGCTCTTTGATCGCCTTACCCTGAAAACCTGCTTCTACAATCGGTTTGACCTCGACCGCCTGTGCCGCCGAAAAAGCGGCCAGCAGCCAGTCAGCCTGCGGGTACGGATCCTGCTCGAACCCGGTGCGGCCGCGGATATCTGCGCGGCAGCATTGCGCCAGTTGCTCGACCCGCTCCGGTTTGCGCCAGGCATCGATCTGATCAAACAAAGTGACGAAGGTGGCCGGACGCAGTTCGTTGGCGTGGTGCACTTTCGTGTGTTGGGCACAGACAAACAGGGCGGTGTCCCGATATTCGTTCGGAACCCGGAGGCGCTGGCACAGTTGCTTGATTGCGCCCAGTCCTGTCTGGCAGTGCATCTTATGGCTTGGCCACTCCGCCGGCGGAGTCAGTGCCTTACCCAGATCGTGTACCTGAGCGGCAAAACGCACCTGCAGCGACTCGCTGAGGAGCGCGGCCTGCTTGGCCACCATTATGGTATGGATCCCACAGTCAATTTCCGGGTGCCATTTTTCCGGCTGCGGAACGCCAAACAGGTTGTGAATCTCCGGCATGATCACCGCCAGAGCCCCGCACTGGCGCAGGACTTTGAGGAAAACTTCCGGGTTCGGAGTCTGTAGTGACTTTTCCCATTCCATCCAGACCCGCTCAGGGGTCAGCGCTTCCAGCTCGCCGGCCACCACCATTTCTTGCATCAGTGCCATGGTATCCGGGGCAACGCTGAAGCCCAGATGCGCAAACCGGGCAGCAAAGCGGGCCACCCGCAGCACGCGCAGCGGGTCTTCAACAAAGGCCGGAGAAACATGGCGCAGAAGCCGTTGCGCCAGATCCTGCTGGCCGTGGTAAGGGTCAATCAGGCTGCCGTCCTGGGCCTGCGCAATGGCATTGATGGTCAGATCGCGCCGCATCAGATCCTGTTCAAGGGTCACATCGGGGGAGGAGTAGCAGACAAAACCGGTATAGCCTTTGCCGGATTTCCGCTCGGTGCGGGCCAGGGCGTGCTCCTCTTTGGTTTTCGGGTGCAGGAAGACCGGAAAGTCGCTGCCGACCTGGGTATAGCCCCGCTCCAGCATTTGTGCCGGAGTGGCACCGACCACCACCCAGTCTTTGTCTTTCACTGCCAATCCGAGTAAGGCATCTCGAACGGCCCCGCCAACCAAATATGTCTGCAATGTCTTTTCCTCTTGTTTCGCGGACTGAAACGCGAATTGCGCTGAACTTTTTATTTTCAAGTATATCAAACCGGGCACTGAACACGAATGGCTTAACTGATTGTGATCCGTTATGAAATGACGGCGATCACAGGGGGTCGGGGCTATACATTCAGGCAGGGTACAGGTAACGTAACCCTATTTCCCCTTACGCCCATTGATGAGAGCTGATGGCATGTACCAGGAATTCTACGGCATATCGGAATCGCCGTTTTCAATTGTGCCGAGCGCACGCTTTTTGTATCTGAGCGAGCGCCACCGTGAAGCACTGACGCATATGCTGGCCAGCCTGAACGGAGGCGGCGGTTTTGGCCTGCTAACCGGTGAGGTCGGTACCGGCAAAACCACGGTGCTGCGTTCCCTGGTGGCTCGGTTGCCGCAGGAAACTCAGGTGGCCGTCGTACTGAACCCTTCGCTGTCGACCCGTGATCTGCTGGCCAGCCTGTGCGATGAGCTGGCTATCAGCTATCCGGCTGATGCCAATCTCAAGCAGCTGACTGACGCTATTTATCAGCATCTGTTGGAAAACCACCGCAACGGTCGGCAGACCCTGCTGTTGATTGATGAAGCGCAGCATCTGATGCCAGATGTGCTGGAACAACTGCGGTTGCTTACTAACCTGGAAACGGACAGTACCAAATTGCTTAAGGTGGTGCTGGTCGGCCAGCCGGAGCTGCAACAGTTGCTCCAACAGGAAAGATTGCGTCAGCTGGCACAACGGATCACCACCCGTTACCACCTGTTGCCGCTGACCGGTGAGGAAGTGTGCGAATACATTAATTACCGCCTGCGGGCGGTGGATTGTTTACATCAGGTGTTTGCGCCAGCGCAGGCCCAGCAAATTGTCAAGGCGACCGGTGGCATCCCGCGCTTGATTAACCTGGTGTGTGACAAAGCGATGCAGCTGGGACACCAGCACAGTATGCACCAGCTCAGCCGTGATGTGGTTGCGAAAGCGTGCGATGAGGTTTTGAGCTGGCAATTGCCCTCACAACCGGCAGAAGCGATGTCAGGCGCGGCCAAACCCACAGGTCGTCCGGCCAGCTTGGCGTTGGCCGCTGGCTTGGCTGTGGCGCTGGGCGGCGCGTATCTGCTCGGCGCTATTCCGGGCGTCAGTGCGCCGTTTCCGAAGCTGCTATCCGCATCCATGGCCAAACCGGCAACGTCTGTGTCTGCCGGGCAGCCAGTGATATCGACAGGAGCCGTGACAGAAACGGCAATACCGGTGACCGCACAGCAGACGTCGTCAACGTCGCTTGCGATGCAGACAGCCACCGCTGACGCCCGCTGGCAGCACCTGATCCGCCTGGCTGATTCAGAGCGTCAGGCGATGCAGGAGCTGTTTCGCCTGTGGGGCTATGAGACCAACCTGAATCAGGCGAACTGTGAATCCGGCAGCCTGATTGCCATGAGCTGTTTCCGCGGCAAAGGTGATTTGGAGCAGTTGGGGATTACCAATCGCCCGGCCATTTTGTCGCTCAGCGATCCAGCTGGCCCCGCGTATTACGCCACCTTATACGCTATCGGGCGTGATCAGGTTGAGTTGTTGCTGGCGGGGGAGCGCATTGCGGTCAGCCCGAACTGGCTGAATGCTCGTTGGAACGGGGAGTACACCCTGTTATGGCGGCCGCCGCTGGGGGATAAGAGTGCGATCCGCTATGGCCAACAGGGGCCGAGAGTCCGCTGGCTGGATCGTCAGCTGAGCAGTATTCTGGGTGAGGCGCAGAGCGGGCAGGATACCTTCGAGCAGAGGTTGCTGGATAAACTGCGCCGGTTCCAGCGCGCACAGGATTTGTCTGCCGACGGCATCGCCGGTCCCCGGACTCTGATGGTGATTGATGCCGCTCTGAATTTACCGGGCCCGACGCTGCAACCGGAGAGAAGTTAATGTCCAAGTTATTATCTGCCATTGCCCAGTCCGAAGCCCAGCGCCAGCCGCGTTCACCGTCACTCAGCCGGGCCCGCACGAGCGGTTCGGTCGTCACTGAACCGCCGGTACGACGCTGGGGTCTGCCGCTGCTGAGCTTTCTGCTCCCGGTAGCGGGGATGCTGGTTTATACCGGGTATACGCAGGGCTGGCTGGCTGGCGGTGTGCCTCAGCTTGCCGCTGATGTGTCTTCGCCAATGACGCAAGCAACGGAGCCAGCACCAGCATTGTCTGCCCCGGATGACACCGTCGCCGGGGCAATGTTGGAAGGGGCAGGGAGCCGAACGTATCCCGCAGGCATTGAACGCTTACCTTACCCGGAGTTTTATACGGAGCCGCTGCCTCGCCTGAGCCTGGCTGCTGACGAATCGTATCGGTACGCGCCAAGCGCCTCGTCCCAGGCTGATGCTGACAACCCGTATGTTGATCCGTATGCGGAAGCGCTGCCTGCCGATGACACCCTGTCCCAGGCGGAGCCAGCCGCGGACAGCTGGGATCTGGATGGCCTGGATTATTCCGATGTCTCTCCTGAGCTGGCTGCCCATCTGCGATCGGCGATTGCTGCGACCCGTGGCGATGAAACATCCGCTGGGTATGCACAGAAAATGGTGGTTGATGAGGTGGCACCGGCCCCGGTAAAAACTGAGCCTGAGCCGATCGCAATTGGCGATTTACCGGCTTCGGTACAAAAACGGATCCCGACGTTGAATTTCCAGACCCATATCTACGCCTCCACGGCGAACAGCCGTTGGGTCAAAGTGAATGGTCGTGAAGCCTATGAAGGGGATGAGATTGCGCCGGGAGTGGTACTGCGCCGGATCGAACCGCGTCAGGTGGTGTTCGATTTTGACGCCTACCTGGTGGCTATGCCAGCGCTGTCGGAATGGTAGTTGGTTTGCTGGTTTGCTGGTTTGCAAATTTGTTTTGTCGAGCACGACGTCACGCCAGTAAACGATAATCGAGCCGACTGGTAAGTCGGCCCAGCGCCCAAATAAAAAAGCAGCCAACAGGCTGCTTTTTTATCGTGTTGTTCTGACGGGGGACAATGCTTTAGTACTCCGCCAGCGCTGATGGCTCGCGCGACAATTAAGCCCAGCCGTTGTTACGCTTACGACGACGTGGGATCAGGTGCGGCAGGATCAGACCAAACAGCAGACCACCGCCGGCCACCATGCCGCCGTATGTGAACCACTTCATCAGCAGGTCATCTTTCTGAGTATCCAGCTTGGCACGCAGTTCGCGGATTTCCGTTTGCGACGCCATCAGTTGCTCATTGAGCTGACTGTTCTGGGTTTCCAGATCGGTTACCTGCTTGGCGCGCAGTTGCAGAGTTTTCTGCATGCCTGCGGTTTTCTCATCCGTTGACTGCAATGCATCTGCTAGTGAGGCTTTCACTTGAGTCAGCTCTTTTTCCAGCGCAGGAACACGCTCTTTCAGACCCACCTGCTTGGAAATGAAGTCGTTGCTCACCCAGCCGGTGCGGCCTCGGTCATCGCGGACTTTACTGTAGCCGGTTTCGCGGTTTACTTCTAGCAGGTCCACTTTCGTGCCTGCGTTCACACTGCCCATAATACGGTATTGGGTACTAGGGCCCGTGTGCATGTATGTGAACAGATCATCCGAGATATAGCGAGTCTGTTCGGCTTTGGCTGGCAGCGTAATTACCGCAAAAGCCAGTACAAGTAAGCTGATTAGTTGCTTCACAATTTGATTCCTTGCGGGAGCCTGTTTTCTTGGGAGCACAAATACTAAAAACTTTGGCTTCCCGGTGCAAGAAAAGAGGGAGGCATAGCCTCCCTCTTTTGTGAACCAGACTCCGGTTTGACAGGTTTTAACTGAACAGGGCTTGCATCACATAGAAGAATATGACGGATAGCAGAGCACCAGCTGGCAGGGTAACGACCCAAGAAGCCACGATGTTACGTACTACACCCAAGTTCAGGGCGGCAATACCGCGGGCAAAGCCCACCCCCAATACTGCACCGACCAGAGTTTGCGTGGTAGAAATCGGCAGACCCGTACCTGAAGCCAGTACTACGGTAGACGCAGTAGCCAGCTGAGCAGCAAAGCCGCGGCTTGGGGTCAGTTCAGTGATACCGGTACCGACAGTTGCCATTACTTTGTGGCCCATGGTGGCCAGACCGACAACGATACCAATGCCACCCAGTGGCAGGATCCACCAAGCAATTTCACTTTTCTCTGCAATTTGGCCCAGGTGATCAACTGTTGACACAACGGCAGACAGAGGACCAATGGCGTTAGCTACGTCATTCGAACCGTGTGCAAAAGCCATCGCACAGGCTGTCACAACCATCAGCAGGCTGAATACTCGCTCAACACCCGCGTAACCGTTACTGTCGATAGAAGAACCATCGTCAGTGTACTTACGGCTGATGTAGATGTAGCCGAAGATCATGACGACAGCTGAAACCGCTATTGCTGCCAGCCAGGCTTCGCCGTTAGACAGGTGAAGACCAACGTGCTTCAGACCTTTCTTAATGGTTACCAGTGCAATCACCATTGAGGTGATGAACATGTAAACCGGGACGAAACGCTTGGCGTTGATCAGCGGGTTATCAGTATCGAAGATCAGGCGCTGGGCACTGATGAAAATGGCGTAGGCAAAGAAGCCGGAGATCAGCGGAGTAATGATCCAGCTGCCGACGATGCCTTGTACCGAACTCCAGTCAACGGCTTCAGTACCCACTGACACACAGGCAAAACCAATGATGGCACCAATGATTGAGTGAGTGGTTGAAACCGGCCAGCCCATGTAAGAAGCAACCAGCAGCCAAGTACCAGCCGCCAGCAGAGCTGACATCATACCGTACACCAGGATTTCCGGATTGGCGGCATAATGGGAAGTTTCGATGACCCCTTTACGGATAGTGTCTGTTACCTCACCACCCGCCAGGTAAGCACCGGCAAATTCGAAAATCATCGCAATGATGATTGCTTGCTTAACGGTCAGCGCTTTCGAACCTACAGAGGTACCCATGGCGTTGGCAACGTCGTTCGCACCAATACCGATAGCCATTAAAAAACCAAAGAAAGCCGCCACCAAGATGATCATGGTGCCGTAGTTAGCCAGGATTTCCATTGTAAAACCTTGTTTTTGTTACCTTCGCTTAAGAACGCGATAGCATGATTTCCAGGCGCGAGCCGACGCGTTGTGCTTGGTCAGCAATTGCGCCAATCCACTCGAGGATTTTGTATAGGAACATGACATCCACCGGACTGTGCTGGTCTTCGATGGACATGAGCTGTTGCCGTAGTCTGATCTGCATGCTGTCGGTATCGTCTTCGATAACGTCAAGCTGGTTGATCATTTCGGCCACAAGGGTGACTTCACGGCCTTTAAAGCCGGTTTCCAGCAGCTCGTCCAGTTCGTTGATCACGCGGTTCGCCTGACTGGCGGAATCGAGACAACGCTGAACATAAGCGAGGAAGTCAGGATACATTTCGGTAGGAATTTGCAGCTGGCGTCCCAACACACGGCCTGCGATATCTTTGGCCAGGTTGGCAAGTTTGTCCTGCTGAGTGAGGAGGTCGAGCATGTCAGTCCGGTCGACTGGCATAAACAGACCACGAGGAAGTTTCAGGCGAATTTCGCGTTTGAGCACATCCGCATCTTTTTCAAGCTGGGAAATTTGCTCGCGCACGACCGTAGCCTGCTCCCAATCTCCGGCTTTACAAGCCTCAAAGAACGGGACAAGTAGATCGCAACATTCATTTACACGAGTAACGTGACGTTGCAGCGGTTTAATCGGGGATTTAGCAAAGAGCCCCATAATCGTATTTACTGGCATAGCCGAATAACCTAGAAAGAGCCGATATTGGCGAATTCTTGTTCGATGGTCATTAAGGCGCGCATGGTAACGCATAAGTAAGTATAGGGGAACTAATTTTGATCAAGGTTTTGTTTATATTTCGTGCTTGCCCCTAAAGGAAATTGCCAATATCCTTGGTTTGCCACTGTTTATAGGTAGGACTATGGAAACCGAGATAGAACTGAAGTTTTTCGTCTCACCAGAATTTTCGAACCAATTACTGGCTAAAATCGCCGAAGCGAAAATTCTGCAGCAAAGTCGTCGTGAGTTAGGCAACATCTACTTCGACACGCCAGACCAAATTCTTCGCCAGCACGACATCGGCCTTCGGGTTCGTCGTTTTGATGATGTTTTTGTTCAGACATTGAAGACAGCAGGTCGCGTGGTCGCAGGACTGCACCAGCGCCCGGAATACAATGCTGAAACCAATGGTACCGATCCTGATCTTTCCCTGCATCCTGCGGATGCCTGGCCGGAGACGCTGAACGTCAGCCAGGTACAGCAGCAACTGACCCCCATATTCTCAACGGACTTTGTCCGCCAGCAATGGCTGATCGCGATGCCGGACGGCAGCCAGATTGAGCTGGCTTTCGACCAAGGCGAAGTCAAAGCGAACGGCAATACCGATCCGATTTGCGAAGTCGAGCTGGAGCTGAAATCCGGTCAGACCGATGCCCTGTTTATTCTGGCCCGAGAGCTGTGTGCCTTAGGTGGGATGCGCCTGGGTAACCTGAGCAAGGCGGCCCGTGGCTACCGCCTTGCCGCCGGTTACCAGGGGGATGACGTCAAACCGCTCGACCACGTGCCGGTCACAGATGAAGACAATGTGGAAAGCGCGTTTGTCAAAACCCTTGAACACGCGTTGGGACACTGGCATTACCATGAGCAGATTTACGCCGAGCGTCAGGAACGCGCGGCACTGATCCAGATTCAGCAGGCTTTGGGACTGCTGCGGCAGTCGCTGGTGGTGTTTGGCGGGATGATCCCGCGTCGTGCCAGTGCATTGGTGCGCCAGGAAGTGCAATGGCTGGAAGGTGAGCTGGAGTGGCTGACCGAGGCTTCCGGCATTGATTACCTGCTGGCCGAAAAAGGTTACGCCCTGAAAAAACTCAATGCCCGTAAAGCGCTGATGAAGCAGTTAGAAGCCCGTCAGGCCGATCTGCCGGATGAATGGGAGATGCTGCAGCTGATCCAGTCGTCACGTTATTGTGGCCTGTTGCTTGACCTGAGCCGCTGGATTCTGAGTCGGGGTTGGCAGCCGTTTCTGGACGACAAAGCCCGTGCCCGGCTGAGTAGCCCGCTGAAAGGCTTTGCCGATCTAACCCTGTCCCGCTCCTGGCAGGAATTGCTGGATGTGTTTCCGGCCGAGCGTCAGCTCAACCGGGTTGACTACCTCGATCAGCAGCCGCGCCTGACCCGCAATTTGCTGAGCGGCCTGAGCTTTGCGGCGTTGTATGACGAGGAAAAACGCCGGATGTTCCGGATGCCTTGGCTTGATTTGCTGCAAGGGATTGAAGACCTGCGTCAGCTGGAGCCGGTACGTGAACTGGCTGCCCTGCAGGACGATGAAGAAGATCGTCGTCAGGTTGAAAAATGGCTGTCCCGTCAGGAAGACTCGCTGATCCATGCCATGGATCAGACTCGCCAGATTGGCATTGACTTGACGCCTTACTGGCCTTAATGCGCGGTGTGACGCAGCGCTTTAATACGTAAGATTTAATGCGTAAAAAATGCCCGGCATGTAGCCGGGCATTTTTAATTGTCCTGCTTATCCTGCTGTTCTCGCTGGCTCAGGCGCTGTTCCAGTGCTTCCAGCCGGTTCAGCAGCATTTCCTGATGTCTGAGCATTTGCTGCCACTCTTTTTCATGGCGTTCGGCATTCCGTTGCTGGCTGTGCTCTGGATCAGAAATAAAGGACGTCACCAGACCGGCGACCATACCAAACAGACCCACCCCACAAATGATCATCACCGTTGCCAGCATTTTGCCCAGCAGAGTCACCGGGTAATGGTCGCCGTAGCCGACCGTTGAGATAGTCACAATAACCCACCACAGGGCATCGAAGGCATCTTTGATGTTTGACTCCGGCACGTTCCCCTCAATGATTAGCATCATCGCAGAACCGACCGAGATCAACACGGTAAGCAGCAGGAAAATACTGGCTAGGGTGGCTTCCCGCCGGTGACTGCGGATTTGGTTTATAACGTGGCGGCTGGAGCGGATCAGGCGTATGACGCGGAAAATTTGGAGCAGCCGGCCAAAGCGGAAAGGTTCGATCACCGGGATGCTGGCGAGAAAGTCCAGCCAGTGGGCCTTCAGGTAGGCGCGTTTATTATCAGAACGAACCAGATCTGTCAGCAGCTGGAGCCAGAACACCAGGCAAATCATGGTATCGATGGCCAGCAGCAGGTGGTAACTGTTGCTCTGGCGTGGCACAAAAATCATGGTGGTCACAATCGTCAGTGACGCGAAGGACAGTACCAGCGCCATCAGGCTCATGGGGTTGAGTTCATATTTGATGGCTTCGTGCTTTTTCTTCATTAAATTTTTATGGTCCCCAGTCGATAGATACAATGACTCATATTGTTTTAGTGCAAAAAATAACTCATCTAAAGCGCGGCAAGAATAAAAAACGCTCTCCTGAAGGCTCAGATGCCGAGTCGAAGGAAGGTAGAACTATATATGGAGATTCCACATGACCAAAATGGTTTTCAAGCCATGGGAACAAGGGTTAACCAATATTAAGCTGGTCCCCAAGCTGGTGCTGTTGATGGTATTCAGTACCGTCTTGCTGGTATGCAAGCAGCTCTGGGACGCCAATACGTTTTATCACTCCGTGGTGGAGATCCAGCAGGATCGGGCCAAAGAACAAGCCGAAGCTACTGCGGCCGGGATTCGGAGTATCCTCAGTGACAATACCCGTGACAGTCTGCTGGTCGAGCAACTGGTAACGGCTCAGGCCAAGGCGATGAATGCGGGTGCCTACGTGTATCTGGTCGAGCGCGACGCCAAGAAGGTGCTGGGTCACCCGCAGGCTCGTCGTCTGACGGATCTGACCGCGCAGGTGGAAAACGGTACCAGCCTTAGTCAGCAACTGCAGCAGCACCGCGGTGCGGCCAGTCTGATTCTGGCTGACCAGTCACGGTTTGAATACGCTGTTGAGCTGCCGGCGCTGAACTGGGTGGTGGTGGCGTCTCAGCCGGCCTCGGAAGCTGAAACGTATTACCAGCAGTATCTGATGCAGGTGGCCTGGCAAACCGGACTGATGATTGTCTCTTTTATGGTTATTCTGCTGGGGGGCTCCAGCGTAATGCTGCGCCAGACCCGTTACCTGGCGGACAACATTCAGCGCCTGGCGGCACGTGACATGTCACAGCCGATCCAGATGGAATGCCGGGATGAGTACGGCGATCTGGCCCGTGAACTGGAGAAGACCCGGCGCCAGCTGCGTGAGGTTATTTGCAATCAGCGCGAGGCGGCAAGTGAGCTGTCTGAGCTGGCGGAAGTGATGTCAGTCAGCATGATGGAAACCAAGGCATCGGCGCAGGAAGAGTTCAACGAAATTGATCAGCTGGCTTCAGCCATGAGTGAAATGAGCTCCACAGTGCAAACGGTGGCAGAGCATGCCCGTGAAGCGTCGGCGGCAACGGAAGGCAGCTCGGCTCAGGCAGAGCAGGGTCAGCAGTTTGTGTCCCAGACGATTAACATCATCAACTTGCTGTCGCAGGACATCACCCAGTCCGCCCATGCGGTTAATCAGGTAGAAGAGCGGGTCGAGCAGATCGGCAGCGTGATTGTGACCATCCAGGGAATTTCAGAGCAAACTAACCTGCTGGCACTGAATGCGGCCATTGAAGCGGCCCGGGCCGGTGAAGCGGGACGTGGCTTTGCGGTTGTGGCGGATGAAGTGCGCAACCTGGCGCAGCGTACTCAGACCGCGACCATTGAGATTCAGGAAATGATCAGCCAGCTGCAGGGAAGTGCGCAGCAGGCGGTGCAGCTGATGGAGCAAAGTGTGGTGGAAGCGGCAGAAGGGGTCGAGCAGGTCACCAGTGCTGGCGGCGAGCTGGATAAGATTGTCGAGCAGGTGCGTCTGATCAATGACATGAACTTCCAGATTGCGTCGGCGGCGGAGCAGCAGAGTGCCGTTGCGGATGAAATGAACCAGAACCTGACCAATGTCCGGGAGCTGGTTCAGGCATCCGTGAACGTGGTGACGGAGCTGACGGAAACCGCCGATGTGATGCAGAACCATGCCACTGATTTGGAGAAAAAAATCCAGGCATTTACGGTGTGATCCGACAATAACTTTCACTTGATTTCAACGCCCGCATTTGCGGGCGTTGTGCTATCGTAAGGTGATTTTTCATCGTCACCGCAGCAGAGACAGACAAGGACATATTATGACTCCGCAAGATCACATCAACGCCGCTTCGGAACTGGCCTGGGAGAAGGTCGCACAGGCGCATCCGGATGCGCTGGCGCAATGGCCAGCTCCGCTGGCTGCCGCGCTGAAGCAAGTGCTGGGTTACAGCGACTTTATCACCGCCTCGATTGTCCGGGATGCCACCCTGCTGCCGTGGCTGGCCGAGCACCTTGAGCAGGAGACGCGGAGCGACAGTTATCGCCCGGCCTTGGCGGAGTTGCTGGCCGGCGTGATCGACGATAACGGGCTGATGCGGGTGCTGCGTCATTTCCGCTGCCGGGAAATGGTGTGGATTGCCTGGCGTGATTTTACCGGCGCGGCGACGCTCGACCAGAGTCTGTCTCACCTTTCTCTGTTGGCCGAAGCCATGATAGTGGAAACCTATAACTGGCTGTATGCCCGCTGTTGCGAAGAGTGGGGAACCCCCTGTAATGCGGACGGCGACCCACAGCCGATGCTGATCTTGGGAATGGGCAAGCTGGGTGGCGGCGAACTTAATTTCTCCTCCGACATCGATCTGATTTTCACCTATCCGGAAAACGGCGAGACCCAGGGCGGTCGCCGGAGTCTGGCCAATGCCCAGTTTTTTACCCGGTTAGGTCAGCGGCTGATCAAGGCGCTGGATCAACAGACCTTCGATGGCTTCTGCTATCGGGTGGACATGCGACTGCGGCCGTTTGGCGACAGCGGCCCGCTGGTGATGAGCTTTGCGGCATTGGAAGATTACTATCAGGAGCAGGGACGTGATTGGGAACGGTACGCGATGATCAAAGCGCGGGTCATGGGGCGGGAGAGCTATGCCCAGTACCATGAGCTGCGTCAGATGCTGCGCCCGTTCGTGTTCCGCCGCTATATTGATTTCAGCGCCATTCAGTCGCTGCGGCGGATGAAATCGATGATCAGCACAGAAGTGCGTCGTCGCGGACTGAACAATAACATCAAGTTGGGGCCGGGCGGGATCCGCGAGGTCGAGTTTATCGCCCAGTCCTTCCAGCTGATTCGGGGCGGGCGAACTCCGGATCTGCGTTGTCGCGGTCTGCGTGAAACCCTGGCGGCAATTCGCGAACATGGCTTATTGCCGCCGGATCAGGTCGCTGTGCTGGAACAGGGGTATGGTTTCCTGCGGCGGCTGGAGAATCTGCTGCAGGCAATTGATGACAAACAGACCCAGACCTTGCCGGACAAGCCGCTGGATCAGTGTCGTCTGGCACTGGCAATGGGTTATGCGGACTGGCCAGCTTTGTCACAGGCGGTGCATGAGCAGATGAGCGCCGTCCATGCGGTGTTTGCCACTATCGTCGGCTCGGAAGAGGATGAGCCGCACAATGATGTACCGGTGCAGTACCAGGAATTGTGGGAGATGCTCAAAGAGCCGGAGGTGCTGCGCGATATTCTGACCGAACTGGCCACACCGGATGTGTCGGCGCTGGCGGGCGTACTGGAAAACATGAAGGCGGAACTGTCCAAACGTACCCTCGGTCCGCGCGGCCGGGAAGTGCTGAGCAGACTGATGCCGGCGGTGCTGGCCTTGGTGGTGACCCGGGATGATGCGGTCGCGGTGATGGAGCGGATCAGTAAACTGATCGTGCGCATTGCCACCCGTACCACGTATCTGGAGCTGCTGGGCGAACACCCGGCGGCATTGGAGCAGTTGATCCGGCTGTGTGCCGCCAGCCCGATGGTCGCGGGACAGCTGGCACAGTACCCGATCCTGCTTGATGAACTGATTGACCCGCAACACCTGTATAACCCGACGCTACTGGAGAACTACGCTGACGAGCTGCGCGAGTACCTTGCCCGTATCCCGGAAGAGGACATGGAGCAGCAGATGGAAGCCATTCGTCAGTTCAAACAGACCCAGTTGCTGCGTATCGCCGCCGCGGACATTGCCGGTGCCCTGCCGCTGATGAAGGTCAGCGACCACTTGACCTATCTGGCTGAAGCGATAGTCGCTGCGGTGGTCAATCAGGCATGGTTGCAAATGGTCGAAAAATACGGCGAGCCGACTCATCTGGCGGAGCGGGGCGGCCGTGGCTTCGGGATTCTGGGGTACGGCAAAGTCGGAGGCTGGGAGCTGGGCTATGGCTCTGATCTCGACCTGGTTTTCCTTCATGACTGTCCGGACAACGTCTACACCAACGGCCCGAAAGAGATTGACGGGCGCCAGTTCTATCTGCGGCTGGTGCAGCGTATTGTCCACCTGTTTTCTACCCGCACCGCAACCGGGGTGCTTTACGAGGTTGACGTCCGGCTGCGTCCGTCCGGTGCATCCGGCCTACTGGTCAGCCCCATTGCGGCTTTCGCGGAATACCAGGAGAAGGAAGCCTGGACCTGGGAACACCAGGCGCTGGTGCGTGCCCGGATGATTTACGGTGACAGCCAGTTACAACAGGCATTTGCCCAGGTGCGGCATCAGATCCTGACCCGTCCTCGCGACGAGCACACGCTGCGTGAGGAAGTGGTCGCTATGCGCCATAAAATGCGTCAGCACCTCGGGAGCAAGAAACCCGGTCTGTTTGGCCTCAAGCAGGACAAAGGCGGGATCACCGACATAGAATTTCTGGCCCAGTATCTGGTGCTGCGTCACTCAGCCGAAGAGCCGGCGCTGACCCGCTGGTCGGACAATGTCCGGATTTTTGAAACCATGGCGGATTACGACATTCTTTCGCCACAAGAGGCGATGCTGCTCAAGCAGGCCTATTGTACCCTGCGTGATGAAATCCACCGTCTCAGCTTGCTGGGGCTGCCTGCTTATGTTGATGAGCAAGCCTGTCATGCCGAACGTCAGGCGGTGGAAGCTTTGTGGCAACAATGGCTGGAGCCTGAGGTTAAGTCATAGCGGTTTATCCATAGCTGTTTAGTTATAGCGGTTTAGTTATAGCTGCTTGGTTACAGCGGCTGAGTCATAGCCCCTTAGCCCTTAAAATTGAGTTCCCTATTAAACCGGAACCACGGAATACCAGAACTGAGCCCCCAGGTCAGATGCACGAGAAATTGGCTTTGTGTTAAGATTTGGGGGTTATCACAATCCCGGAGAAAAAAATGAAACTGACCCTTCCTGATTATGATCAAGCAGGCGTGCTGGTTGTAGGCGATGTCATGCTGGATCGCTACTGGTATGGCCCAACCGGGCGTATATCGCCAGAGGCGCCAGTGCCAGTCGTGAAGGTTGATCAGGTCGAAGAGCGCCCGGGCGGCGCGGCAAACGTGGCGATGAACATCGCGGCGCTAGGGGGCCATGCCCGCCTGATTGGCTTGACCGGGATTGATGAGCCAGCCAAAGCGCTGACCGAAAAACTGACGTCACTGGATGTACGCTGTGATTTTGTGACTCTGGCGGAGTATCCGACCATCACTAAACTGCGGGTCATGAGCCGTGGTCAGCAAATGATTCGTCTGGACTTTGAGGAAGGTTTCCACGATGTCCCGGTGGACATGATTCTGCCACGCATGGCGCAGGCATTGCCCTCAGCCAAAGTGGTAGTACTGTCTGATTACGCCAAAGGGGCGCTGGAACACGTTCAGGTGATGATCCGGGCGGCGCGTGATGCCGGTCTGCCGGTGATGGTTGACCCGAAAGGGGCTGATTTTGAACGTTACCGCGGTGCCACGCTGTTGACCCCGAACCTGTCAGAGTTTGAGACGGTGGTTGGCCGTGCGCGCACCGATGAAGAGCTGGAAACCAAAGGCATGGCGCTGATTGAGCAGTTTGAGCTTGAAGCTTTGTTGGTGACGCGTAGTGAGCACGGGATGACCCTGTTGCAAAAAGGCCAGGCACCACTGCACATGCCAACCCAGGCCAAAGAAGTGTACGACGTGACCGGTGCTGGTGATACGGTGATTTCGGTACTGGCAGCCTCGCTGGCAGCCGGTAAGTCCCTGTCGGATTCCTGTAAACTGGCGAATGCCGCGGCCGGTGTAGTGGTTGGCAAGCTGGGCACTTCGACCTTGTCGACCATTGAGCTGACCGAAGCGATTCACGGCAGCCAGGACAGTGGTTTTGGGGTGATCAGCGAAGCGCAGCTGAAGCTGGCGGTACAGGCTGCTCGTGCCCGCGGGGAGAAAGTGGTCATGACCAACGGCTGTTTTGATATTCTGCATGCCGGCCATGTGGCTTACCTCAATGAGGCGGCCAAATTGGGCGATCGCCTGATTGTGGCGGTGAATTCTGACAGCTCGGTTCGCGCGCTGAAGGGGCCGGGGCGTCCGGTGAACCCGGAAGATCGCCGGATGGCAGTGCTGGCCGGGTTGGGCGCCGTTGATTGGGTGGTGTCCTTCAGTGAAGAAACGCCGCAGCGTCTGATCAGCGAGATTCTGCCGTCGCTGCTGGTCAAAGGTGGTGACTACAAACCTGAGCAGATCGCTGGTGGACAGGAAGTGATTGCCGCGGGCGGGGAAGTTCGGGTGCTGAACTTTGAAGATGGCTGCTCAACCACGGAAATCATCGAAGCGATCCGCGGCGGACGAGGATAAGTTGTCCGAGATCGTCATCGACGGGACTTACACGGTGGCGGTTAATTACTCAGCCTGCGGATAAACAAAAAGCGCCATCAAGGATGGCGCTTTTTTATTGGCTTGCGGTCAGGCCTGAATCAGCGAGCCTTTACCAGACCGGCGTTGATATCCAGTACATCCTGCTCGTTCAGCGAACCAACAGCCTGTTTCAGCTGAAGCTGGCTGATGATGTAATCGTAACGGGCATTCGACAGCTGACGGTTAGCATCGTACAGACGACGGGTCGCATCCAGCACGTCAACGATAGTACGGGTACCCACATCGAAACCAGCTTCGGTCGCTTCCAGTGCTGAGCGGGCAGAGACTACGGCCTGCTGGTATGCACGAATGGCACCGATTGAAGAGTTGATGTTATTGTAGAACGCACGCACGTCACGTACCACGCCGCGGTAGCTGGCTTCCAGCCCTTCGCTTGCGGAAACATACGCGAACTGAGCCTGTTTCACTTCCGAGGTCGTACGGCCACCGGTGTAAACCGGCAGTTTCAGGTTGATACCGGCGTTCAGTGTACCTTCGTCAGTGAAGGACTGTTTATCGTCATATTCATAACCGGCGTTGAACGACAGCGTCGGCAGGTGACCGGATTCCGCCAGGGCGATTTGATCGCGGGAGATATCCTGGGTAATGCGAGACGTCAGCAGGCTCAGGTTTTCGTTTTCGGCATCCTGGATCAGATCCAGCACACGGGCTTGTGGCGCACTGGCTGAGAAACGTTTGGTATCCAGAATGTTAAGGTTAGTGTGCTCTTGGCCAGTGATCTCGCGCAGACCTTCGTAGCTGTTTGTCAGGGTGTTCTGCGCCAGAATCTCATCAGCCAGTACGCTGTCATACTGTGCCTGAGCATCGTGTACGTCGGTAATTGCGGACAGACCGACTTCAAAACGCTGCTTGGTTTGCTCCAGCTGGCGGCCCACGGCGGCTTTCTCGGCGCGGACAAATTCCAGGTTATCGATAGCACGCAGTACATCGAAGTAAGCTGTAGAGACGCGCAGGATCAGGTTCTGCTGAGTCGATGCATAGGCCGCATCGCTCTGGCGCGCCTGCTTCTCACTGATGTCCAGGCTTACCCAGCTTGAGCGGTTGTAGATGGATTGATCCAGGGTGACACCACCATTGAAGCCCTCAGTATCGCCGTCCAAGCGCAGGACATTGTAGCCGGCGGTGAGGTTAATTTGAGGCAGTAACGCGCTTCGGCTTGAGTTGATTGCTTCAAAAGCAGCATCTTTATCAGCAGCGGCACGCAGCAGCTGCGGGTCATTCTGTTTGGCTTGTTCGTAGATCTCGGCGAGGTCATCGGCCATTGCTGACTGGCTGAGGCCGCCAAGCGCAACGCTAATAATAAGCGGAAGCAATTTTTTCATGTATGCCTTTCCTGGTCCTGACAAAAATATGAGCAAGGCTCCAGTTTAACGTATGTTTCCTTGCGTGAAACTGATCATTCAACAGTTTTACCTTATTTTACGATGTTTACTGTTGTATGTGTGATTGTAATCTAAACAGATTTAAATTTTGACTTAAATTAATTAACAATAATTGTCATAATTGTTGAATCACGTCATTGTTGTGCCTTGAAGAAGATGGAAAAATAGGCACATGACATGTTTTGTCAGCCATTGTCCTATTTTGTGGACGGATTCAGGGATAAAAAATTGCATGACAAAGTCACACACCAAAGGCAATGAGCCGGTCGTATTTTCGGCTCAGGATGTAGAGGTGCTGGCCAAGGACACGCTCTACCAAGGATTTTTCCGGATGGTGAAGTACCGTTTTCGCCATCGTCTGTTCGCCGGTGGCTGGAGCGCACCGATGGATCGCGAGATGTTTGAGCGTGGCCATGCGGCGGCACTGCTGCCGTATGACCCGGCCACCGACAGTGTGGTGATGGTCGAGCAGTTCCGAATTGGCGCCCTGGCCGCCGAGTGTACCCCGTGGCAGTTGGAAATCGTGGCCGGCATTATTGAGCCGGGTGAATCGGCGGACGAGGTCGTTCGTCGCGAAGCCGTGGAAGAAGCCGGACTGGAGGTGGGGGAGCTGCATAAGATCACCCGCTATCTGTCCAGTTCAGGCGGCTGCTCGGAAACCCTGGATATCTTTGTCGGGCTGGTGGACAGCACGCAGGCTGGTGGCATTCACGGTCTGGCCGATGAGGGTGAAGATATCCGGGTACGGGTGGTGTCCAGGGAAGAGGCCTACCAGTGGGTAGAATCTGGTAAAATTGAAAATGCGGCCTCTATCATTGCGCTACAATGGTTGCAACTTAACCATAAACGCCTGTAACCCCGAACATCATCCATGCACCGGCGCTAAGGATACCGATTGAATAAAAGATACACTGTTGATTTGGCAGACATTATGCGGCTTTACGAGACCAACTATGCGAAGTTGCTTCCATTGTTGCCAAAAAGCGATCAGGTCGGTGACCAGTGTGTATACGCCGTGTCAGAGCAGGAATACTGCCTGACCATCACCGAATCCACCCGTTATACCACGGTGGTTGAGTTACGCCTGCTGGCTGAGAACGCCATGCCGGAATACCTGATCCCACGCATGACCATCCGGCTTTACCATGACGCCAGGGTGGCAGAAGTGTGTGCCGCTCAACAGACTTCCCGCTGGAAGCCACGCTATGATTACCCCAATTTGCGGATGTACCAGAAAGACGAAAAACATCAGGTAAACCGCTTTCTGGGAGACTGGTTGGCTCATTGCCTGAAGAATGGAATCAGCAGACAGTCGGTTTGTTAACAATAACAGATATCAAGGTTTTTGACGTTTTGCAGAAGTTTGATCTGCCACAGAAGGATCCGGATCGCGTGGTTCTTCTTCAAATTACCGACACCCACTTATTTGCCGATGATGGCGGAAGCTTGCTGGGCGTCGCGACGAAAGACAGTTTTCATGCCGTGCTGGATGCGGTAGAGGCAGCTGCGCGCCCGTTTGAAGCCATTGTCGCAACCGGGGACATTTCTCAGGATCACACGGAAGCCTCCTATCAGCGTTTTTGCGACGGCATTGCCCGCTGGCCGCAGCCGTGTTTCTGGCTGCCGGGAAACCATGATTATCAGCCGAGCATGCAGTCTGTGCTGCCGTCCCCGCAAATTAAGTCGTGTCATCAGGTGCTGGCCGGTGAGCACTGGCAGGTTATCCTGCTCGACAGCCAGGTCAAAGGCGTGCCGCACGGCGAGCTGAGTGACAGTCAGCTCGCCATGCTGGAGCAGGCGTTGGCCGCGCACCCTCAGCGTCACGCGCTGGTATTATTGCACCACCATCCGCTGCCTGCGGGCAGCACCTGGCTTGATCAGCATCAGCTCCATAATGCCGACGCGTTCTGGGCGGTGCTGGCGCGTCATCCGCAGGCTAAAGCGGTGCTGTGCGGCCACATTCATCAGGAGCTGGATTGTTTGTACCAAGGGGTACGTGTTATGGCCACGCCTTCAACTTGCATTCAGTTCCAGCCGGATTCGCACGATTTTGCCCTGGATAACAATAATCCAGGGTGGCGTATCCTTGAGTTGCTGGCGGACGGGCAGATTGACACACAGGTTTATCGTCTGACCGGGCGTCAGTTCACGCCCCAGTTTGATGCAGCAGGGTATTAAATGCAGCCGCTGTTACTTTATCTTCACGGATTCAACAGTTCACCTCAATCACTCAAAGCCACGCTGATGGCGGATTACTGCCGTCAGGCGCGCCCGGATATCCGGGTCGAAATTCCGCAGCTGCCGTGTTACCCGGCGGATGCCGCAGATTTTATTGAGACGCTGATCCAGTCGCTTAAACATGAGTATCGCATTGGGCTGGTCGGCAGCTCTCTAGGTGGATATCTGGCGACCTGGGTGAATGCCCGGCACCAGTTGCCGGCGGTGCTGGTGAACCCGGCCGTTAAACCGTATGAGCTGCTGCAGGATTATCTTGGCGAGCAGGAAAACCCGTATACCGGCCAGCGTTACCTGCTGGAGCCGAAACACATGGCGGAACTTTGCCAGCTGGATGTGGCTCAGCTAGCCCGGCCGGAACAGTTCTGGCTGTTGCAGCAGGAAGGTGACGAAGTGCTGGATTACCGCCAGGCCGTGGACAAGTACGCGGCATGCCGTCAGACGGTAGAACCGCTGGGGGATCATAGTTTTGTCGGATTTGACCGCTATCCTGCCCAAATCATCCGATTTCTTGAGCTGTAAGCTCCAATTGGATTCATCCCCTACGTAAAATGTGGGGCACAAATATCGCCCTGGCTTGACAACCGAGCCGGGGTTTCTGACTATTGTGGCAAAAATTTTCCGTAACTTTCCGTAATTATGACAGATCAAAGCTATAACGCCGGAGCCATTGAGGTTCTGAATGGCCTCGAGCCCGTCCGCCGTCGTCCGGGGATGTATACCGATACGGTTCGGCCAAACCACCTCGGCCAGGAAGTGATCGACAACAGTGTCGATGAAGCCCTGGCTGGCCATGCTCGTAAGGTGGAGGTAATCCTCCATGCGGATCAGTCCCTGGAAGTCATTGATGATGGCCGGGGGATGCCGGTAGATATTCACCCTGAAGAAGGGGTCTCCGGGGTCGAACTGATCCTTTGCAAACTGCACGCCGGGGGTAAATTCTCAGGCAAGAACTACCAGTTCTCCGGTGGTCTGCACGGGGTGGGGATCTCGGTCGTTAACGCCTTGTCGAACCGAGTGGAAGTCACGGTAAAACGCGATGGGCAGATCTACCAGATCGCGTTTGAACATGGCGACAAAGTCTCTGAGCTGGAAGTGATCGGTACCTGTGGTCGTCGTAACCGCGGGACACGCGTCCATTTCTGGCCGGATGCCAAGTACTTTGACAGCCCGAAATTCTCGGTTTCTCGCCTCAAGAGCAACCTGAAAGCCAAAGCTGTGCTGTGTCCGGGGCTGGAAATTGTTTTCACTGACAAGGTGAACAATGAAACCCTGACCTGGTGTTACGAAGACGGTCTGAAAGATTACCTGGCCGAAGGCGTAAAAGGTTTCACCTTGCTACCGGAAGAGCCGTTTACTGGTTCGTTCAGCGGCCAGACGGAAGCGGCGGATTGGGCATTGTTGTGGCTGCCTGAAGGCGGTGATTTGGTCGGGGAAAGTTACGTTAACCTGATCCCGACTGCCCAAGGCGGTACCCATGTCAACGGCCTGCGTCAGGGCCTGCTGGATGCGATGCGTGAGTTCTGTGAATTTCGTAACTTGCTGCCACGCGGCGTGAAGCTGACCGCTGATGATATCTGGGAACGCTGTGCCTACGTGCTGTCAGTGAAAATGCAGGATCCGCAGTTTGCCGGGCAAACCAAAGAGCGTCTGTCGTCGCGTCAGTGTGCGGCGTTTGTCTCCGGCGTGGTGAAAGATGCCTTCAGCCTGTGGCTGAACGAGCGTCCGCAACTGGCCGAGCAACTGGCGGAAGTCTGTATTGCCAACGCCCATCGCCGGATGCGTGCCAGCAAGAAAGTGGTGCGTAAGAAGATTGCCTCTGGTCCGGCGCTGCCGGGTAAACTGGCTGACTGTTCACAGCAAGACCTGAACCGCACCGAACTGTTTCTGGTGGAAGGGGACTCGGCGGGTGGTTCAGCCAAGCAGGCGCGCGATCGTCTGTTCCAGGCCATCATGCCATTGCGTGGTAAGATCCTGAACACCTGGGAAGTTTCTGCCGATCAGGTACTGGCTTCTCAGGAAGTGCACGATATTTCGGTGGCGCTGGGGATTGATCCGGACAGCGACGATCTGAGTGGCCTGCGCTACGGTAAGATCTGTGTGCTTGCCGATGCGGACTCCGATGGTCTGCACATTGCCACGCTGTTGTGCGCCCTGTTCGTAAAGCACTTTGAAGCCTTGGTGCGTGCCGGTCACGTGTATATCGCGATGCCGCCACTGTACCGTATCGACTTGGGTAAAGAAGTCTACTACGCCCTGGATGACGCCGAGAAAGAAGGCATTCTGGAGCGCCTCAGCAGCAAGCGCGGTAAAGTGAATGTACAGCGCTTTAAAGGTCTGGGTGAGATGAACCCGATGCAGCTGCGTGAAACCACCATGGATCCGAATACCCGCCGTCTGGTACAGCTGACCATTGATGACGATGAGCAGACGACTCAGATGATGGACATGCTGCTGGGTAAGAAGCGCGCGGAAGACCGTCGTCATTGGCTGCAGAGCAAAGGCGATAAAGCGGACGTGTAAGCGTTTGCTGAACAAGAAAGACACAATGGGCAGGCGGGCAGCATAGTGCCGGCCTGTACCGCACAAGATAGAACGGAATACCCGACGATGACTGATGTCTCAATGGATGGCGTAGAGCAGCTTCCGCTACGGAAGTTTACCGAAGACGCTTATCTGAATTATTCCATGTATGTAATCATGGACCGTGCCCTGCCGTTTATCGGCGACGGCTTAAAGCCGGTGCAGCGCCGTATTATTTACGCGATGTCTGAGCTGGGCCTGTCAGCCACGGCGAAATACAAAAAGTCTGCCCGTACCGTGGGTGACGTGCTGGGTAAATACCACCCGCATGGCGACTCCGCCTGTTACGAAGCCATGGTTCTGATGGCGCAGCCGTTTTCTTACCGCTACCCGCTGATTGACGGCCAGGGTAACTGGGGTGCGCCGGATGACCCGAAATCGTTCGCGGCCATGCGTTATACCGAATCCCGCCTGTCGCGTTTTTCGGAAGTGCTGCTGAACGAACTGGGCCAGGGCACCGTGGACTGGGGGCCGAACTTTGACGGCACCATGAAAGAGCCAAAAATGCTGCCTGCCCGCCTGCCGCATATCCTGCTAAACGGGGTAACCGGTATCGCAGTGGGGATGGCGACGGACATTCCGCCGCACAATGCCCGCGAAGTGGCAAACGCGGCGGTGCATCTGATCGACAACCCAAAAGCGGATATGGATGAGGTGATGACGTTTGTGCAGGGGCCGGATTACCCGACTGAAGCGGAAATCATCACCTCAAAAGCGGACATGAAAAAGGTCTACCGCAGCGGGCGTGGTTCGATCAAAATGCGGGCAGTCTGGCACAAAGAGAACGGTGATATCGTGATCACCGCGCTGCCGCATCAGGTCTCGGGCTCCAAACTGCTGGAGCAGATCGCAGCGCAGATGCGGGCTAAGAAACTGCCGATGGTGGAAGATCTGCGTGACGAGTCGGATCATGAAAACCCGACCCGTATCGTGGTAGTGCCGCGTTCGAACCGGATTGACTGTGAGCAGTTGATGAACCACCTGTTCGCTTCAACCGACCTGGAGCGCAGCTACCGGGTGAATCTGAACATGCTGGGGCTGGACGGCCGCCCGCAGGTCAAGGGGCTGGTGGAAATTCTGTCTGAATGGCTGACCTTCCGTCGCGAAACCGTGCGTCGCCGTCTGCAATACCGACTGGATAAAGTCATCGCCCGGCTGCACATTCTGGAAGGCTTGCTGGCAGCATACCTCAACATCGATGAGGTGATTGAGATCATCCGTACTGAAGATGATCCGAAAGCGGTGCTGATGGCTCGCTTTGACCTGAGCACGATTCAGGCCGATGCGATTCTGGAAATCAAACTCCGCCAGCTGGCCAAGCTGGAAGAGATCAAGATCCGTGGTGAGCAGGACGAGTTGTCCAAAGAACGTGAACAGCTGGAAAAACTGCTGGGCTCGGAGCGTCGCCTGAACACCCTGATCAAAAAAGAAATTCAGAGCGATGCGGAAAAATACGGCGATGACCGTCGTTCTCCGCTGGTCGAGCGGGAAGAGGCGAAAGCCTTGACTGAGCGTGAGCTGATCCCGTCTGAACCTATCACTGTGGTGCTGTCTGACAAAGGTTGGATCCGTCATGCCAAAGGCCATGATGTGGATCCGTCGTCACTGAGCTACAAGTCCGGTGACAGCTACCTCGCCCACGCGCGTGGTAAGAGCAGTCAGCCAGCAATTTTCCTTGGCTCTGATGGGCGCAGCTATGCGCTGGAATCCCATACCCTGCCGTCAGCGCGCAGCCAGGGTGAGCCGATCACCGGCCGCCTGAACCTGACACCGGGCAGCCATATGCGCCAGGTGATCATGGCTGAAGACAATCAGCTGTGGCTGCTGGGCTCGGATGCCGGTTACGGCTTTGTCTGCAAAGCCAGCGACATGGTGTCGAAGAACAAGAATGGTAAAGCGCTGCTGACGGTGCCGGAAAATGCCGAAGTGATTGCGCCACAACCGGTGCAGGATCTGGATCAGGATGAAATTCTGGCTATTACTAACGAAGGCCGGATGCTGCTGTTCCCGGTCAAAGACCTGCCGCAACTGGGCAAAGGTAAGGGTAACAAGATCATCAATATCCCGGCTGCGCGAGCCAAAGCCCGGGAAGAGTTCCTGTCCTACCTGGCGGTCTTGCCGCCGGGCAGCCACATTACGCTGCATGCCGGTAAGCGCAAGCTGGGGCTCAAGCCGTCGGATCTGGAAAACTTCCGGGGTGAGCGTGGTCGTCGTGGCAGTATGCTGCCGCGCGGGCTGCAGCGGGTTACCCGCCTGGAGATTGACTCGCCAACCTCGGCAGAAGAAGAATAATCTGCAGCAAGCCCTCCATTTTGGAGGGCTTTTCTTTATCTGTGTGGCGAGAAACCCACTGGTTCAGTGGTCTAATTTCTGCACATAAGGGATGTTTTTTCCGGCATCCTGAGTATACTAGCGCACGCCTGTACGCTGAGGAGAAGTAAATGATTTTTGTATTGCGCATGATTGCCGTGGCAATTTTTGCTGTTGTCATGTTTGTATTTGGTTGCGCTTACTGTCTGCTGAGCCCGCGTAACCCGAAACACGTTTGTACGTTCGGTCGCCTGTTCAGCAAGATGTCCCGCGTGTTCGGGATCAAGCTGGAGATCCGTATTCCGGAAGGCGCGGAAGAGGTCGGCCCGAGTGTGTATGTGGCAAACCACCAGAATAACTACGATTTGTTCACTATCTCCGGGGCGGTGATGCCACGTACCGTGACCGTGGGTAAGAAAAGCCTGGCGTGGATGCCGCTGTTTGGCCAGCTGTACTGGCTGAGTGGTAATATCTTGATTGACCGCGCTAACCGCAGCAAGGCGGTCGGAACGATTGGCCAGGTGGTAGAAAAGATCAAAGAACGTAACGTGTCAGTCTGGATGTTCCCGGAAGGCACCCGTTCCCGCGGTCGTGGCCTGCTGCCGTTCAAAACCGGCGCATTTCACGCGGCCATCAGTGCCAAAGTGCCGGTGGTGCCGATCGTGTGCAGCAGCACGGAACATGTTAGACTTAACCGCTGGGATAACGGGGTCGTGATTGTGGAAATCATGCCGCCGGTATCGACCGAAGGGCTGACCAAGGAAGATGTACGAGAGTTGTCGCAACGTTGCCGCGACATCATGGAAAGCAAGCTTAATGCCCTGAACGAAGAGGCAGCGCGTCGCTCTGCGAAATAACGGACGCTGGCCGGAACCGACAATAAGGACATGCTGTGGCGTGTCCTTTTTATTTGAGCAGTAGAAAAGCCATGATTGAAGAACAGGTGATTTTAGTCGATTCGCAGGGCAGAGCGCTTGGCGTGAAGGAAAAAATGCAGGCGCACCGCGAGGGGGCTCTCCATTTAGCGTTCTCGGTACTGCTGTACCGTGACGGCAGCACCGGGCGTGAGTACCTGCTGCAGCAGCGAGCGACGGACAAGTATCACAGCGGCGGCTTGTGGACGAATACCTGTTGTTCGCATCCGCGTCAGGGCGAAACTCTGGAACAGGCGGGTATTCGCCGTCTGGCCGAAGAGATGGGGATCACCGGTGTTGCGGCGTTGCAGGATATTGCGCATTTCGTGTATCGGGCCGAGCTGGATAACCAGCTGGTGGAGCACGAACTGGATCATGTGCTGGTGGCCGCTGTCCTTGAGCTGGAAATTCATCCCAACCCGGATGAGGTGATGGCTTATCGCTGGTGGCCGGAAGCGGAGCTGGAGCAGGCTGTGGCGCAGCAGCCAACGCAATTTACAGCCTGGTTGCCGCAAGTGCTTGCGCATGCTGTTCAGCATATTGGTTGAGGCTTACCGCCAGGGTTTGCCCCACAAAAAAGAGCTGCCAGGGGCAGCTCTTCTTGTTTCTGATGACCACCACAGTGGTCATTTTGCCAGGTCGAATTATTTACGAACCGCGATGGCTTCGATTTCGATCTTCACATCTTTTGGCAGACGGGCAACTTCTACGCAAGAGCGCGCAGGGTAAGGTGCGTTGTGCTCGTCGAAAAATTTACCGTACACTTCGTTAACAGTACCGAAGTCGTTCAGATCTTTCACGAAAACAGTCATTTTCACAATGTCAGCCACTTTCAGGCCAGACGCTTCAACAACAGCTTTCACGTTTTCCAGAGACTGACGCGCTTGCTCTGCGATATCTTCTGCCACTTCACCGGTTTGTGGGTTCACCGGGATCTGACCTGAAGTCAGTACCATATTGCCCAGGTCTACGCCTTGTACATATGGGCCGATAGCTGCAGGTGCTTGATCTGTGTGAAGTACTTGAGTCATTACTAATCCTTACTGATTGGGCTAGAAAAGTCAGAGCAGTTAGTTTGCAGCCCAAGTTGATTTAGGTCAAAGAGTTTCCGCTTTGTCGGGCCAAAAGGTTGCGGAATGCCACATTCATGACATTCCACGCATTACTCAGAGTAATCGTTGCGGCCGGTTCAGTCCTGCTAAACGGCGATTCCCAGCCGGGCTTTGACGACTTTCTCGCACTCTTCGATGCGAGTGATATCGCGCGGCGCGACCATCACGGTGTCGTTACCGCCGACAGTGCCCAGGATCTCGGCATGAGGCTGGATATCAATCAGACGGGCGACCAGTTGGGCGCCACCCGGGTGGGTTTTCACGACGACAACCAGCTGATTATGGGTGATGTATTCAATCTGGGAGGCAATGGACGAGCTTACTTGAACCGGCTCGTTTTCGACCGTCAGGCAGTAGACTTTCTTGCCGTAGGCGTTCGGCACCTTCGCCACGCCAAGGCGTGACAGCAGGCGGGACACCGTTGACTGGCTGACATCATTAAAGCCCATTTCAATCAGACGATGGCGAATGTCGTCCTGCGTTGAAAAACTTTGCTGTTGCAACAGCCGCTTACAGGCCGTAGTAATGCTTTCTTCATGGCAGACAGCATCAATCGCGCCGTGCATACTGAATCCACTCACGGGCAACTCCTTGTAGTTCTATTCGGTATAGGTGATCGTATCCAAATACCGACTCAGGCAGCTCCGTAAGGCTGGTTTATTGAATAGGTTATTGCCTGGTAACGGGGTGCGATGAGCCGGCGAAGATCGCAAGAGATAATACTTCTGTTGCATAATCTTGCAGGAGCATCATAACAACAAAAACAACGTAATTTATTGACCCCAATCACCAAAACAATACGCCAAGTAGGGGCTTAATATGACGAATTAAATCCCGATTGATCCAGCAGGGTTCGAGGTTTTAACCAGTCCCGTTTTTGTGCTGTCAGCGCCCCTTCGTCGTCATCGGGCGTCAACCCGTTTTCATCGCCGCCGCGGCTGTTGCCGGGAGCCCCTGCCGCGGGATAAGCCGCTTTGACCGGGGTGCGATAGCGGCCAAGCGGTGAGCTGGCACGGGTGTTGTCGAGCCCGGGAGCCGGGCGGTTGGCGACAAGGGTACTCTGTCCGGAAGAGGATGGAGCAGACGTTGGAGTCGTCTGGGTGGATTGCCGCCGTGGCTGTTGGGTAGGCCTTTGATGTCGATTCAGCGCGGTTACGTATTCTGCTACTTGAATGGCTGCCAGATCTTGGCTGGCCGACTCGGCGCGGATGCCGAGCGCATGCAGCCAGTCAAAAATCAAAGTCGACGGAACAAACTGGCTGTAGCGTTCTGCCGGGCGCAGGTTACGCAGGTCTTCTGGATTCTGGACGATCGCGACGGTGATCCCGGCGATTTCTCCCCGGGCATTAAACACCGGGCCACCGCTCATGCCGGACATCACCGGGGCATCGCTCAGTGAATACAGGCAGTCGGTGTTGGTGTCGATAATATCCTGTAGGTATTTGCCGTTGCCGCTGATGCTGGTTCCAAGTAAAGAATGCCCCTGATGCGTGACCGGCTGGTCGGGATAGATCAGTCCCCAGGTCGGGACTTGCTGACTGGGGCGCCGGATAAGGGCGAGATCGCAATAGGGGTGATAGATAACATCCAGATCCCAGGACAGCTGGGCGACATGTTTGGCCGTCAGCATGTATTCATGACTGACCGGCACTGCGGAGCCAAACCCGCCGAGCAATAACGGGACACCAATCATCACCATCTGGTTGGCGCTGTTTGGCTGGCTGTTGTTGATGGTGCCGTTACTGGTGACACACCCGGCCAGCAGTGCGGCGCAGAGTACCACCCCGTTCCTTCGCGGGTGTCGGGAGACAAGAAAACGGACACAGTTAGCATACCAATTAAAAATGTACATCATGCTACTGACCTTTGATGAATTCGCAGACGTCGAAACCCGCAGCCAAACACTCAGTCGACGGGCTTGTTTCCGGTATGTCCGGTACCGAATACCGAAACATAGATTCAAAGGTAGTGAGGGAAAAAGCGGTTTCCCGCTCTAGAAGTGAGAAAAAAAAAGCCCGCTCAGGTGTGAGCCGGCTTTCTTAGGTTCGGGGCAGGGTTTTCCCCGAATGAGACAGGCAAAAGCCCGTTTTTAGTTGTGTTCAGTCACGATTTCGCGCGAGAACACTTTTTCACAGTACTTACACTTCAGTTGCACGTCGTCGTGCTTGATGATGACTTTGAAGCTGCTGTCGACCGGCTCACCGTGGGAGATACAGTTGCTGTTCGGACATTTGAAAATCGCGTTGATTTGCTCAGGCAGAGACAACGTCAGTTTTTTCACCACTTCGTAGTTTTCAATCTGGTTGACGGTCGCTTTTGGTGCGTACAGGGCCAGCTGGTTTGCCTGCTCTTCGTTGATAAAGATATTCTCAATCTTGATCAGGTCTTTTGCACCCAGTGCCGATGACGGCAGGTTCAGGCCAACGGTGACGCGTTGGTTCGTCTGGTGCATGTTGAACAGTTTCAGTACCTTGAAGCCAACGTTCGCAGGAATGTGGTCGATTACCGTACCGTTTTTAATCGCTTCGACCTGTAGTTGAGTTTCTTTAGTCATGATATCGCGTCTCCTGCTTAGATTGTTTCGTTCAGTACCAGTGCCAGTAGGGCTTCACGGGCGTACACGCCGTTTTCAGCCTGCTGGAAATAGTAAGCGTATGGGGTTTTATCAACGTCGACCGTGATTTCATCCACACGTGGCAGCGGGTGCAGCACTTTCAGATTCGGACGCGCTTCTTCCAGCATGGTCGCTGTCAGAATGTACGCCGCTTTCATGTGGGCGTATTCCGACTCGTCGAAACGCTCTTTCTGGACGCGGGTCATGTACAGGATATCCAACTCAGGAATCACTTCTTCCATGTTGGTGTGCAGGCTGTAGCTGATACCGGCTTCGTCCAGATCCTCACAGATGTAATCCGGCATCGCCAGCGCTTCAGGTGCTATGAAGAAGAACTTCACATTGTTGAACTTCGACAGAGCCTGAGTCAGGGAGTGCACGGTACGGCCGTATTTCAGGTCGCCGACGAAGGCCACATTCAGGTTATCCAGGCGGCCCTGAGTTTCGTAGATAGAGAACAGGTCAAGCAGGGTTTGGGTTGGGTGCTGGTTGGCACCGTCACCGCCGTTGATAACCGGTACACCATGCGAGAACTCAGAAGCCAGACGCGCTGCACCTTCCTGAGGGTGGCGCATGACAAAGGCGTCAACGTAAGAAGAAATCACCTGAACGGAGTCCGCCAGCGTTTCCCCTTTCTTCGCCAGTGATGTGTTACCGCCGTTGTCGAAACCGATCACGGTGCCACCCAGGCGCTGAACAGCGGTTTCAAATGACAGGCGGGTACGGGTTGATGGCTCGAAGAAGCAGCTTGCAACCACCTTGTTTTTCAGCAGCTCCGGATTTGGCTCGGCCTTCAGTTTACCGGCTGTTTCAACAACCAGCTCAAGCTCATTACGGCTCAGTTCCGGGATGGAAATAATGTGCTTTTTGAACAGCGAATTCGCCATGGCTTCTCTTCCCTCTTAAATCACTATGATGAACGACGCTTGCCTGCTGCTGTGAGTAGCAGACAAAAAAAAGCCCCCTTAAAAAAGGAGGCTCTTTTGAATACAAACAGGAAAAACAAAAAACGGCACGCTCGCCGTAAATCGGCGGATTTTCATCAGGTTTGACTGAACGAAACGGCGCATTTTTTATCTCTCTCTGGACAAATTGCGAAGGATTATACCCCCATTTTTCGCTAACGCAAGCGTTTGCCTAAAGTATTCATTTTCCGGAAGTTTATGCATTTTTCGGGGTAAAGTTCGGGCTACTTCCCGAGGGTTTTTAGTAGCTTTAACTGCGTGATTTCGCTGACTTTGTCGTGGGCTGGGATAGGCTAAAAAAGGAGGAAAGACAAGCATAAAAATACCGGCCCGCAGGCCGGTATGAAGTGAGAGACAGGGACTATCGGAGTGCTTGCCCCTGAATCCAAGAGAGTCATTAGTGACCCAGGGTTGCCACCATAACAGCTTTGATGGTGTGCATACGGTTTTCTGCTTCGTCGAAGACGATAGAGTGTTCAGACTCGATCACTTCGTTGGTAACTTCTACGCCGTCTTTCAGTACTGGGTACTCTTGAGCCAGTTCTTTACCTACTGTGGTGTCTTCACCGTGGAACGCTGGCAGGCAGTGCATGAATTTCACATGTGGGTTGCCTGTTGCTTTCAGCATGTCCATGTTGACTTGGTAAGGTAGCATCAGGTTGATACGCTCAGCCCATGCTTCTTTCGCTTCACCCATAGATACCCACACGTCAGTGTACAGGTAGTCACAATCTTTCACGCCTTCCTGAACGTCTTCAGTCAGCGTAATTTTCGCGCCGGTTTCTTCTGCGATAGCACGGCATTGTGCAACCAGGGTTTCTTCCGGCCAGTAAGCTTTTGGTGCGACCAGGCGGATGTCCATACCCATTTTCGCTGCGCCAACCATCAGAGAGTTACCCATGTTGTTGCGGGCATCACCCAGGTAAGCGAACTTCATTTCATGCAGTTGTTTGCCACGACCGTGCTCTTGCATTGTCAGGAAGTCAGCCAGGATTTGAGTTGGGTGGAATTCGTCAGTCAGACCGTTCCATACTGGCACGCCTGCATATTTGCCCAGCTCTTCCACGATTTCCTGGCCAAAGCCACGGTACTCGATACCGTCGTACATACGACCCAGTACGCGAGCGGTATCTTTCATTGACTCTTTGTGACCAATTTGAGAGCCAGATGGGCCAAGGTAAGACACTTGTGCGCCTTGGTCGAATGCCGCGACTTCAAACGCACAGCGAGTACGTGTTGAGGTTTTTTCAAAGATCAGGGCAATGTTTTTGCCAGTCAGGCGTGGTTGCTCGTAACCGTTGTACTTCGCTTTTTTCAGCTCAGCAGACAGCTCCAGCAGGTGTTGAATTTCACGTGGAGTGAAGTCAAGTAGTTTTAGGAAGTTACGGTTGCGAAGATTAAAAGCCATGATGTTATCCTCTCTGAATCTGTATCTCTCTGCCCGACCGGGAAGAAGCTTCTGTTTTAGGCTTCTCACCGCAGCCGGAGGGTTTTTATATTGTTTAACGTATTATGAAGTGTTTGTGAATAACTATTCCGTTATTCTGCAATAATATTTGTTCCAGCTTCACCTTTAAGAATGGCCAGGCCATCTTCCAGGGAGCCAATACCAACCAGCTTGCCGCCTTTGTTGATGAACTCGCAGGATGCATCAATTTTCGGTCCCATGGAGCCGGCGTCGAATGCGTACTGTGCCAGTTCACGTGGTGTTGTGCTGCGCAGTGCTTTCTGGGTTGGTTTGCCCCAGTCGAGGTAAACAGCATCGGCATCGGTCAGGATAAGCAGGGCATCAGCATGCAGTTGCTGCGCCAGGTAAGCGGCCGACATGTCTTTATCGATTACCGCTTCCACACCGGTCAACTTGCCGTTTTCTTTCTTAACCGGGATACCGCCACCACCGGTACAGATCACCAGGTGCTCCTGTTTGATCAGGGTGGTGATGGCATCGCTTTCGACAATCCCGGTTGGCAGTGGGCTAGGGACGACGCGGCGGAAGTACTGACCATCCGGTTTAACGGTCCAGTTGTATTTTTCTGCCATTTCTCGGGCTTCGGCTTCTTCGTATACCGGACCGATTGGCTTGGTTGGGTCAGCGAAGGCTGGGTCGTTTGGATCCACTGTCATCTGAGTCAGCATGCAGGATACGTCGCGTTCCGGCAGTAGGTTTTTCAACTCTTGCATCAGCATGTAGCCGATCATGCCCTGAGTTTCTGAACCCAGTACGTCCAGCGGGTAGGGCGCAACTTTTTTGTATTCCAGTCCTTGCAGCGCCAGCAGACCAACTTGTGGGCCGTTGCCGTGAACCAGTACTACATTGAATTCTTTGGCGATTTCAGCAATCGTCTGTGCGGCTTTAGCAATGTTTTTGCGTTGAGTATCTGCTTCCAGCGGTTCACCGCGGCGAAGCAGGGCGTTTCCGCCAAGTGCTACTACGACAGTTTGCTTAGTCATGTGATCGTCTCTCTTGGTCAACTCTCAGTGTTATTGTGTTTGTAGTGGCTCTTTGGCCTGTAAAGTCTGAGAGGGTTTTCTGTTGTGTGGCCGGTGCCGAGCACCGGCCGTCAGTACGGGTGGGTAACCCGTTAGATATCGTCACGCTCGATTGGGCAGCTCATGCAGCGAGCACCACCACGGCCGCGACCAAGTTCATCACCAGGGATTGGCAGAACAGTGATACCGGCTTTGTCGTATTTCTCGTTGGTGTAAGTGTTGCGAGAGTAACCAACAACCACGCCAGGTTTCACAGTCAGTACGTTGTTAGCATCGTTCCACTGCTCACGTTCAGCTTCGAAGCTGTCGCCACCTGTTGTGATCAGGTTCAGCTGACCCACCCCCAGGGCTTTTTCGATGGCATTCACGAAGTAGCTTTCTTCGGTGGCTTTCACTGTGCCGGACTCATCGCCAGTCAGGCTCCAGCATTTCACATCTTTGCGAATCACTTCTGGGTATACAGAGAAGGTGTCTTCACGCATGTGCGTCATTACCGTGTCAAGGTGCATGCAAGAGCGGTGTTTTGGCAGCTCCATCGCGATAACTTGTTTTGCCTGGCCAGTTTTGAACAGGTTAGAAGCCAGCTGTTCAACACCTTGTGGAGTTGTACGCTCAGACATACCAATCAGCACTGAGCCACGGCCGATAACCAGAACGTCACCGCCTTCAATGGTCGCGTTGTCGTAGTTGATGTTGCTGTCCGCACCGTAGTAAGTGTGGAAGTCACCTTGGGCGAAGGTTGGGTGCCATTTGTAGATAGCGCGTACGTGGTTGGTTTCACGTTGACGGGCTTCTTTCGCCATTGGGTTGATTGATACGCCGCCGTAAACCCAGCAAGACGTGTCACGGGTAAACAGGTGGTTTGGCAGTGGTTCAATGATGAAATCGTTTGGTGCATTGAAGCCTTGCATCATAGAAGAAGACTGTACAGGGAACTCAGAGTAGGCCAGGCCACCAAGCAGGATAGATGCCAGCTCAGCGTGAGGCAGGTCGCTCAGGAAGCAGCGTACATCGTTAGCGAAAGTCGGACCGAAACGGTGGTCAGACAGCTGAGTGTTCAGCAACCATTCTTTGGCTTCTGGAACATTCAGAGTTTCAGCCAGCAGATCTTTCAGCAGCATAACTTCAACGCCCTGCTCACGCAGTGTGTTGGCAAATACGTCATGCTCTTTGCCTGCACGTTCAACGTCAAGTACATCGTCAAACAGCAAGTCATGGCAGTTTGAAGGAGTCAGGTGAGTGAGCGCGCGCTCTGGACGGTGTAGAAGTACGCGACGTAATTGACCTATTTCTGAACCTACATAGAACTTACTCATGATCGTATCTCTCTATTATTTGAAGTCAGATTCCTGACTTATTTATTTTTTGCGAAGCTATTATTTATTTCTTCGCTTTGGTTTCTGAGTTTTATTCTACGCTTTAAAGCCTCAGAGTCTTAGAGTTTCATCACACTTTTTATATTGTTCCTATAACCTATCTAATTAAATTTATTAACATTTTTAATTCAGCTGTTATTAGTTTTCATTAATGGGATTTTATGTGCTTTAGTTGGGTGGGGATGGTTTTCATTCATTTTAAGTTGCTGTTTAATATTGATTTTTGTTTTTCTTGTGGAAGTTTATGCAGATTTATTTTTGTTGATTTTATGTGACAAAACTAATCTTATGCACTTAATGTGTTTGTCTATATGAATTCTTGCTTAATATTATCTTATTGGTAACAAATATTTTTCCTTTTATTTTTTGTTTAATTGTTTTTTGTAATTTAGGAACAACGATTTCACTCAATTAATTTATTGTTTGATTTCGGTTTTTAGAGTCAAAATTCTATTTTATATGTCATTTGGATTTAATTTTTATGGTTCTTATGGCTTGGCGAAATAACGTGGATATATGATTTTCTCTTGGCTTTTTATCACAGTAAAAATTATATGGATCTTAATTTTTAAAGTAACGAGGGGCGTATTTTTTCATGCCAACTCGTCTGACTGGGGATAGGTGTTTTTCCTTATCGCGAGCCGATCGATGAGAAGATCGACGAGCAGAAAACGCTAAAAGCCAGTTGTATCAACACGGCTCTCATCCAAATCGTGAAGCACGGATGCCAAGAGTACTTGCGGGGGCGAGATGTCCCCAGGCCGGTGAGTCGCGTGGTGCCACGGCAGCTGGTGGAAAGGGTGGAAAGAGGTCGCAGAAGGTAGAGCGTTCCTGAGGCTAGTGCATTTTATATGCTGGAGAGATTTATCTGCTATAGAGCTAGGTTGGGGCTTGGGATCCGAGGCCCGATCCTCATTGCTTACTCGATTTCCTCTTGCTGGTTATTCGGGTTTCCAAGTTCTGAGTGTTTAATTTTCTCAGTATTTCGCTCCCTGAGCATGCCGGTTCGCCTGAAGATAGGAGCTGTTCGATACCACGGAACATACGCACAATGTTTCTTCGTGGCAGCGGGAGTGAATCGGTGGGGCATTGGCTGGAAATCTGAAGTGATGCAGGCTGAAACGAACAGTGTGACGGGACGAATCTGTGAGGTGTGTGGCGGGCGCTTTACCGAGTAAAAAAATCAAGGCCGCGTCAGGCGGCCTTGTTCGTTAGGAAGATAATGCAAGGGAAGCGTGAGATACTCAGGCCATGATGGCGCCGACACTCAGCATCACCATGATAAGTACAGTCAGAATACCCAGTAGTGGTGCCACCCATTTTACCCAGCGGACGTAAGGGACGCGGGCAATAGCCAGACCACCCATTACCACCGCCGAGGTTGGTGTCATCAGGTTGACAATACCGGAGGCAGACTGGTAAGCGGTTACAACCAGGTCACGACCCACACCGGCGAAGTCAGCCAGAGGTGCCATGATTGGCATTGTCAGTACTGCTAGACCGGATGATGAAGGCACCAGGAATGACAGCAGGATTTCCAGCCAGTACATCACGTTGATGAACACGATAGAAGACAGACCGGTGACGGCATGTTCGGCCGAGTTCAGGATGGTATCGGTGATCATACCGCGGTCCATAATGACCACGATACCGCGGGCAATACCGATGATCAGGGCTACACCCAGCAAGTCACGGGCACCGTCAATGAAGCTGGACGTAAACTCTTCTTCGCTCATGCGGGCAATCAGGCCGATGATGATGGTTGAAGCCAGGAACATGGCAGAGATTTCAGCCATCCACCAACCGACTACCGCCACACCGTAAATCATGATACCGAATGACGCGGCAAAGATACCCAGAATGATTTTACGAGTGGTGGTGAACTCCAGCATTTCGCCAGTCTGGTTGCCCAGGAAGTGGGCTTTGTTTTCTTCGTACTTGTCGTAAACGATAGACTTGGTTTTGTCAGCACGTACCATTTTGGCATAGCGCATCACATAGCCCACGCAGATCACCCAGCCGATCACCAGCATGGCAACGCGCAACATGATACCGTCAGTAAATGGGATACCGGCGGCGTTGGCGGCAATCACTGTCGCAAACGGGTTGATGGTGGAGCCCAGAGTACCGATACCGGCACCCAGCAGAACAGTCGCTGCTGCTACCACAGGGTCAAAGCGGGCTGCCATCATGACAGGTACCAGCAGGGTGTAGAACGGCAGCGATTCTTCCGCCATCCCGTAAATGGTCCCGCCAGCGGCAAACAGCGCCATCAGGATTGGGATCATCAGTTCTTCCCGTCCCTGCAAGCGGGCTGTTACCCGTTCAATACCGGCGTCAATGGCCCCGGTTTTGGTTACCAGGCCCAGGAAACCACCGATCACCAGAATAAACAGGGAAACGTCAATCGCAGCGGCTTCGTAGCTGTTGTGGTCGTAGAAACCGTCAATTGGCGCCAGCAGGACATCGACCACACCCTGAGGGTTACTTTCAACGGCATGGTAGGTCCCGGTTACCGGCACTTCTTTACCCAGTTCTTCGTTCATGACGCGGTCATACTGACCAGCCGGAACGATCCAGGTCATCAATGCCACCAAAGCGATAAGGGTGAATAAAATGGTATAGGCGGATGGGAATTTAAAGTTGGCGAAGAAGCCACCTTTTTCTTCCTGTTTGATGGATTCGGTTGTCATAATTTTTCTCCTTGCCTCTGCGCTCAGGGCAGAGGGTTCATCTACCAGACCCGGAAATTGGCATGACACGACCCGCCGGCATTAACTCCGGTTGTTTGTCAGGCCTGGCGATTGCCGGGCAAGTGGCTGGGGTAGGGTGGCGTTATCCCTGTGTGGGGGATAAGGGAGCCAACGCGGGGTGAGGTGTCATAGCCGTACACTCACTGCCCGACACATAACCGACTGATGCCGCGCCCGATTCCGGGTGGCTCAGGGCCGATGTCAGGTTGGTGAGTGCTCTACGGGGACGACGCAACGAACTGCGGCGCCGTCGCCCTGGCTCAAGGCCTTGGTAGAAGTTACTCATGATCGTATCTCTCTAATGCTTATGTGTCCTGCAGTCATTGCTGCGGCTCTTTTTGTTTGTTGCAGGTGGATTTTATGCTGCCCGCATCGGTTTAACTTTGGGGTTGTTCACACTTTTCCGGGACTGCATTGGGCAGCGATGAGCCCGAATTTTTCGTGGCAGGGTAATTCTCTGGAAATAATGGGTGAATATGCTTTCTACCGCTTTAGAAGTATTCGATGAAAGCGCATAACCGGGAATATTATGCAATTTGGCGTGTTGGCCCGTATCAGCAGGAAACTGACATTAGTTTGATAAATATCAATTTCCCTTTTCAGCCATATGCGTTGCCCCTTTCTCCGGGGGTAATATTTCACATGGCATTTTGCCTGAATCCGTGCGATATTTGCCTTCGAATTTATTCCATAGGTGGAGTTACCCCATGTCTTATGCAGAACTGATTGAAGAGCAGAAGGAAGAAACACGCGATATTATTGCTGCGCTATTGGAAGATGGCAGCGATCCTGATGCCCTTTACAGCATTGAGCACCACTTCTCAGCGGATACATTTGAAGAGCTGGAAGCGGCGGCAGCAGAAGCGTTTAAGATGGGCTTTGAAGTGCTGGATGCTGAAGAGCTGGAACTGGCACCGGAAGACGGTGGCGGCATGGTTGTCTGCTTTGATGCTGTAATGGAATCAGCCCTGAACGCCGACGTGATTGATGAGCAAGCAGAAAAGCTGATCAAGCTGGCTGAAAAATACAACATTGATTACGACGGTTGGGGTACGTACTTCGAGTCTGGTGAAGACGACGAAGATGACTTCGAAGACGACGAAGAGTAATCAATAACGATCCGGCTCCAATGCTGGTGTCATGATTATTGTCTCGTGAGATCATCCCTTCTTGCGAAACCGTTCTTAGTTGCAAAAAAGCTGGCTCAGGCCAGCTTTTTTTGTGCTCATATTTCCGGTCAGATTCCCTGCTGGTCGGTATGTTGATCGTCAGGAAATAGGGGTTCAGAAAGTCTTCAGCATTCGGATTTCACACGCATCGTGCCCGGTATTGCCCATCGCGTGCGAAATATGGACAAAGCCCAGCGAACGGTATAGCCCGATAGCTTCCGTCAGGTTGGCGGTGGTTTCCAGATAGCAGGCGCGGTAGCCCAGTTGGCGGGCTTCCTTCAGGGCCTGAACGGCCAGCCTGCGGGCCAGTCCCCGTCCTCTCAGTTCGGGCAGGAAGTACATTTTCTGCAACTCACAGACGCCCTCTTCTCCGGACAGCGGCGCAATGCCTCCGCCGCCCAGAATCCGGTGTTGATGTTCGATCACCCAGTACGCGCTGCCAGCAGGCTGATACACCTCGCTCATGCTATCCAGCGTCGGGTCGGCCACCCCGTATCCTTTATCGGCCGTCAAACCGTATTCTGCGGACACCCGGCGAATGACCGCGGCAATGGCTGCATTGTCCAGCGGCGTCAGGGGCCGGATTTCATAGTTGCTCTGATTGGCAGCGGCCTCAATGGCCTTGCTGTAGCGAGTCAGGCTGGTTTCCAGCTGACAGATTTCGTCAGTGTCGAGCTGTTTGAGCCACTCACTGACCTCGGCATTGAGCTGCTGGTGGAGAGCTTCAAGCTTGGTTCTGCCATCAGCGGTGAGCTGGAAAATCTGACTGCGTTTATCATCAGGGTGTGGCGTAGCGCCAACCAGCCCCTGATTTTGCAGGCAGGCCAGCGTACGACTGGCGTTGGACTTATCCACCCGCAACCTTACCGCCATCTCATTGACCGTTGCGTTTTCTTGCTCCAGCTCGATCAGGCAGTGTGCCTGAACCGGTGTCAGGGCCATGGCACCGCACTGGTTGTGCAACATGCCAAGCTGGCGAACCAGCTGGCGGGAGAGATGGCGAAGTGAATGGGCGTCCATGGAAGCATCCTTGTGTCGGCGGTTGTCTTAATAATCTTGTTGTGTGTCGCAACTTAATGTATTTGTAACTCGCAACCATGTCAAGGTGATACACACTCGTTATCTGGATAACTGAATAAAGCAAGAAGGCGTGTTACTTGAGAGAGGAAGGACTGCGCTGTGCCAGAAGTCGAAGTGGATAAGAGGAAAAGGCAGGGCAGCAAAACGGTTTCAGCCCGGGTGTGATTGACGTCCGGGCTGATATGGATGCTTTGTGCCAGTGTCTGTCGCTCAGTGATGGTGGCAAGCCATCATACTTAATGCTGAGTGCGTTTGCTCACGGCGCTGCCAGACACGCTCATGAAAGTAATAGGCCAGCGTATTAATGGCAGGTTCAATCATGGCCATAATACTGCCGATCAGAATGTCACCGGTCAGCAGATAAGCAACCGTGAACGCCACACTGAAATGTACCACGGCGAAACTCGCGGTTTTGCGCCCCGGTTGGTTGAACTGGGAACGTTTCAGCGGCGCAGTCTGCCATGCTTTTTCGTGAAAGTAGAAAGCCACTGTGTTGACCATAGGTTCAATCATCGCCATCAGGCTACCGATGAGGATATCGTCGGTCAGCAGGTAAGCGACACTAAACGCAACGGTAAAATGAATGGCAGCAAAACTGATAGTCTTTTTCATAACAGGCTCCTCACTTGGATACCTATAGTATTGCGAATGATTATCAATAGTTAAAATCGATTGTTGTTATTATATCAATAGGTAATAGCTATTGAATGGTGGCAGGTATGGCGAAGACAGCACAGTGGCCAAAAGAAAAAGGCCGGCGATAAACGCCGGCCTTGGAGAGGAATGCAGAGTTACCTGCCGAACGACAGCTTACAGCGCTGCAATCGTCGCTTGCTGTTCAGCCAGCTTGGTCAGGGTTTCTTTGTAGCCGTCCAGCTTCTCACGCTCTTTGGCAACAACGGCTTCTGGCGCTTTTGCAACGAAACCTTGGTTACCCAGTTTACCTTCGATGCGTTTGATCTCGCCTTCGGTCTTCTGGATTTCTTTCGCCAGGCGGTCAAGCTCAGCGTCTTTGTCAATCAGACCAGCCATTGGGATCATCAGCTCAGACTTACCGACCAGGGCGGTAGCACACGCAGGTGTTTCTTCACCAGCAGCCAGCACGCGGATGTCTTCCAGTTTCGCCAGAGACACCAGTACTGCTTTGTTGGCTTCCAGACGCGCTGCGTCTTTCTCGTCAGCGGCTTTTAGCATCACATCCAGCGGCTTGCTCGGCGCGATGTCGTACTCGGCACGTAGGTTACGGATGCTGGTGATGAAGTTCTTCACCCACTCAATGTCAGCCAGTGCGTCGGCATTGAAGTTGGCTTCGTCGTACTGAGGCAGTGCCTGCAGCATGATGGTATCGCCTTCGACACCGTCTACCAGCGGCTTCACGCTCTGCCAGATCGTTTCAGTGATGTAAGGAATAACCGGGTGAGCCAGACGCAGTGTCTTTTCCAGTACGGTGATCAGGGTACGGCGAGTGGCGCGTTGCTGCGCTTCGCTGCCTTTCCACAGAACCGGTTTAGTCAGCTCCAGGTACCAGTCACAGAACTGGTTCCAGATGAACTCATAGATGGTGTTCGCCGCCATATCCAGACGGAAGTTTTCAATGTGCGCATTGAACTCTTTCGCTGCCAGCTCGAACTGAGACTCGATCCATTTGTCGGCCAGGGAGTACTCCAGTTCCGCCCCTGCCGCAAAGCCGCAGTCCTGCTCTTCGGTGTTCATCAGCACGTAGCGGCTGGCGTTCCACAGCTTGTTACAGAAGTTACGGTAACCTTCCAGGCGCTTCATGTCCCAGTTGATGTCACGGCCGGTTGAAGCCATTGCCGCCAGCGTGAAACGCAGGGCGTCAGTACCGTATGGTTCGATACCGTCTTCAAATGTCTTACGGGTGTTCTTCTCGATCTTCGCAGCCAGCTGAGGCTGCATCATGTTACCGGTACGTTTTTCTACCAGAGATTCCAGATCGATACCGTCGATCATGTCGATTGGGTCAAGAACGTTACCCTTGGATTTCGACATCTTGTCGCCGTTCTCATCACGGATCAGACCGGTGACGTATACCGTTTTGAACGGAACCTGAGACTTGCCGTTTTCATCTTTACAGAAGTGCATGGTCATCATGATCATGCGCGCAACCCAGAAGAAGATGATGTCGAAACCGGTGACCAGCACATCAGACGGGTGGAAGGTCTTCAGGTCATCTGTTTGCTCAGGCCAGCCCTGAGTACCGAAGGTCCACAGGGCAGATGAGAACCAGGTATCCAGTACGTCATCGTCCTGACGCAGAACCACAACCGGTGCCAGGTTGTGTTTTTCGCGGATTTCTTCTTCGGTGCGACCTACGTATACATTGCCGTTGTTGTCGTACCATGCCGGAATACGGTGGCCCCACCATAGCTGACGGGAAATACACCAGTCCTGAATATCACGCATCCAGGAGAAGTACATGTTTTCGTACTGCTTAGGGACAAACTTGATGTCGCCGTCTTCAACGGCACGCACGGCTTCTTCTGCCAGAGGGGCAGTGCGCACGTACCATTGGTCAGTCAGCATTGGCTCGATCACTACGCCGCCGCGGTCGCCGTAAGGCACGGTCAGGTCGTGATCTTTAATTTCGTCCAGCAGACCCAGCTCGTCGAATTCTGCCACGATGGCTTTACGCGCATCGAAACGATCCATACCTTGGTACTTCGCTGGCATTTCGGTGCTGTATGCGTCACTAGGTTCACCGTTGGTGGTGAACACTTCGGCGCTGCTGCGGATAGCGGCATCGAACGTCAGGATGTTGATCATTGGCAGGCTGTGGCGCTTACCAACTTCGTAGTCGTTGAAGTCGTGCGCCGGTGTGATTTTCACACAGCCGGTGCCTTTTTCCATGTCAGCGTGTTCGTCACCCACGATTGGGATGCGACGATCCACGATTGGCAGGATGATTTCTTTGCCGATCAGATCTTTGTAACGTGGATCTTCCGGGTTCACGGCTACGCCGGTATCACCCAGCATGGTTTCCGGACGGGTTGTGGCTACAACGATGTAGTCTTTGCCGTCAGCCGTTTTCACACCGTCCGCCAGCGGGTAGCGGAAGTGCCACATGTGGCCTTTCTTGTCTTTGTTCTCAACTTCCAGATCGGAAATCGCAGTGTGCAGTTTCGGATCCCAGTTTACCAGGCGCTTACCACGGTAAATCAGGTCATCTTCGTACAGGCGCACGAAAACTTCTTTCACGGCATTCGACAGGCCGTCATCCATGGTGAAACGTTCGCGATCCCAGTCTACTGACGCGCCCAGACGACGCAGCTGCTTGGTGATGGTGCCACCAGACTCGCCTTTCCATTCCCAGATTTTATCGATGAAAGCATCACGGCCGTAGTCGTGTTTGGTTTTGCCTTCTTCCGCTGCAATCTTACGCTCCACAACCATTTGGGTAGCGATACCCGCGTGGTCAGTACCGACTTGCCACAGCGTGTTTTTGCCTTTCATACGCTCACAGCGGATCAGGGTATCCATAATGGTATCCTGGAACGCGTGGCCCATGTGCAGGCTACCCGTGACGTTTGGCGGTGGGATCATGATGCTGTAAGCATCTTTTGATGTGTCACCGTGAGGCTTGAAATAACCGGCCTCTTCCCAGCGCTGATATAGCGCTTTTTCAATTGATTGTGGGTTGTATGTCTTTTCCATAGCGCTCTTAGAAGGATCTATGTGGAATTAGGGCGTCTCAGGGGCAGCGGCGGTTTTCAGCTGGATGCCAGCTTGCCGGTACTGCTTATAGCGTTCCCGCGCCAACTGCTTGAGTTTTTCATCGCAAGGGACGAAGTCTACCACTTGTGAGAAGGTAACGGCAAAATTTGGTGCTTCCTGAGCCAAATTGATCAGTACGCCGCGTCGGCCGCTGTGCCGCCGTCCCGGCCAGCCGATTTCAACCGGTGAGCCGCCGCGGGGGCCTTCGCCAATCAGGTTGTGAGGCACAAAATTGTCCGGGTCCTGTTGCCAGAGGTACTCATCTATCTGTTCTGCCTGCGCTTTACTGTCAGCCAGCAGATAGACTTTGTGGCCCTGGCGATAACTCAGTGCTGCTTGTGAGCAGGCAAAATGCCACTGATAATCACTATCGGCGGCAAGGTGCGTCTCATCGATTATATAAAAAGTAGCATGAGTCATGGTGTTTACTCTATAAAGCAAGGGGGCCGTCTGGCCCCCTTGTGTCGTTGTTATTCGACGGCGTCCTGACCAGCGCGGTTTAGCAGGAACTGGACCAGCAATGGAACCGGACGACCGGTGGCACTTTTGTCTTTGCCACCGACCCAGGCCGTCCCGGCGATATCCAGGTGCGCCCAGTTATATTTCTTGGCAAAGCGTGACAGGAAGCAACCTGCCGTGATCGTACCGGCACCCGGCGTACCCAGGTTCGCCATGTCAGCAAACGGGCTCGCCAGCTGGTCCTGGTACTCGTCGCTCATTGGCAGACGCCATGCACGGTCACCGGCTTGCTCAGATGCATTGATCAGCTCGTGTGCCAGCGGGTTGTGGTTCGAAATCAGGCCGCTGATGTGGTTACCCAGTGCCACGACACAAGCACCGGTCAGTGTTGCCACGTCAACCACCGCTTCAGGCTCGAAGCGTTCGACGTAAGTCAGGGCATCACACAGTACCAGACGACCTTCCGCATCAGTGTTCAGCACTTCTACTGTCTGACCCGACATCGTTGTCAGGATGTCACCCGGACGGTAAGCACCGCCACCCGGCATGTTTTCACAGCCTGCCAGAACACCAACCACGTTCAGCGGCAGGTTCAGTTTGGCCAGCGCTTTCATGGCACCGAACACGGTCGCCGCGCCGCACATGTCGTACTTCATTTCGTCCATGTTGGCCGATGGCTTGATAGAGATACCGCCCGAATCGAAGGTCAGTCCTTTACCGATCAGTACGATAGGTTTCGCCTGCGGATCAGGATGCCCCTTGTACTCGATCACTGACATCATGGCTTCGTTCTTGGAGCCCTGACCAACGGCGAGGTACGACGTCATGCCCAGCTCTTTCATTTCCTGCTCACCAATGATTTTGGTGGTCACAGATTCAAAGTCATCCGCCAGACGGCGCGCTTGTGATGCGAGGTAAGCCGGGTTTGCCACGTTTGGCGGCATGTTACCCAAATCTTTACCGGCTTTGACGCCAGAGGCGACAGCCAGACCGTGGGCAATCGCACGCTCACCCAGTGACAGTTCGCGACGGGTCGGTACATTAAATACCAGCTTGCGAAGTGGGCGACGGGTTTCAGGTTTGTTACTCTTAAACTGGTTGAAGGTGTACAGGCTGTCTTTGGTGGTTTCCACTGCCTGACGCACTTTCCAGTAGGTATCGCGGCCCTTAACGTGCAGCTCAGTCAGGAAGCAGACTGCTTCCATTGAACCGGTTTCGTTCAGGGTACTGATGGTTTTTTTAATGATTTGTTTGTACTGGCGTTCATCCAGTTCGCGCTCTTTACCACAACCAACCAGTAATACACGCTCAGATAATACGTTTGGTACATGGTGAAGCAGCAGCATTTGGCCAGGTTTACCTTCCAGATCGCCACGACGAAGCAAAGAGCTGATATAGCCTTCGCTGATTTTGTCTAGCTGTTCGGCAATGGGAGAAAGGCGACGTGGTTCAAAAACGCCCACGACAATACAGGCACTTCGCTGTTTCTCGGGGCTACCACTTTTAACACTGAACTCCATGCGTACTCCTACATCCTAATAAAGACAATTAAAGCTAAATGTTAGATAATGCCGCACTTACTTGCTGGACCGCAGATTCGGTATAGGATTTAAAGTACGGGTTAACAAATAGCCGAAAGATTAAAAAATACATAATTAACCGAAAAATTATAGTGATTCCGGTAAAAAAACAAGTTTTCTATGGGTAAATAAAGCGTGATTATTGTTCGGTATTTGACACGTGAGACATTAAAAAGCCAATTTGCGGTGCTTTTTGTTCTTTTTCTTGTCTTTATCAGTCAAAAATTTATTCGCATACTAGCCTCTGCGACCGAAGGCTCTATCCCCAGCGATCTGATTTTGACCCTGATGGGGCTGTACATGCCGTCAATGGCATTATTGATGCTGCCTTTAAGTCTTTACATCGGTATTTTGCTGACCTTCGGCCGTCTGTATGCGGAAAGTGAAATTACAGTGATGAACGCGACCGGGATCGGGAACAAATTCCTGATCCAGGCCGCATTGTGGCTGGCGATCATTACCGGCTCCATTGCGGCGTTTAACGCGTTGTGGCTGTCTCCCTGGAGTGCTGAGCAGGAGACCCGGGTGATGGAGCAGGTTGAAGCGGATTCCGGCCTGGAGCTGCTGGTGAAAGGTCAGTTTCAGGCGGCCCCGGATGGCAAAGGGGTGGTGTTCGTCAATGACATCACTGACAGCGGCAGCCGTTTGCATAAAGTGTTTGTCGCTCAGCTATCCGCGCAGGATGCACTGCGCCCGAGCGTGCTGGTGGCCGATCGCGGCTATGTCAGTGAGCTGCCTGATGGTCGTCAGATCCTGGAGTTGAAAGAAGGGACCCGGTACGAAGGGCTGCCGACGCGACTGGATTATTCGATCACCGAGTTTGATGGTTATCAGGCTTTGATTGGCCAGCGTGCGGTACGTGAAAAAGATCGTGACTGGGACGCACTGCCGACTCTGGAGCTGATGCAGCGTCCTGAACTGGCGGCCAAGGCAGAGTTCCAGTGGCGGATGTCGCTGGTGATCTGTATTCCGTTGCTGACCATGGTGGTGGTACCGCTGTCGTCGGTTAACCCGCGTCAGGGGCGCTTTGCCAAACTGGTTCCGGCGGTCTTGATTTATCTGGCGTACTTCCTGGCCATCAGTGCCGCGAAATCCGCAGTGGAAGACGGCGGCCTGCCGTCGTACATCGGCCTGTGGTCGATCAACGCAGCGATGCTGCTGGTGGCGATTGTGCTCAACAGCTGGGATACGCTGCCGGTTCGGCAACTGAGAGAAAAATTTCGGAGACGCGGCTGATGTTTAAGATTCTGGATTTATACATTGGCCGAACGATCATCGCGACTTCGGCCCTGACACTCTCCACGCTGGTTGGTCTGTCGGCCATCATCAAATATGTTGAGCAGCTGCGTAAAGTCGGTGACGGCACCTACGATTTGTGGAAAGCGCTGGTGTATGTGCTGCTGAGCATGCCGCGTGACATCGAGATGTTCTTTCCGATGGCGGTACTGTTGGGCGCGCTGATTGGCCTGGGGATGCTGGCTTCCAGCTCTGAGCTGGTTGTGATGCAGGCGGCGGGTTTCTCTAAGCTTGATATTGGTCTGTCGGTGCTCAAAACCGCGGTGCCGCTGATGATTGTGGTTACCCTGTTGGGCCAGTGGGGCGCACCGGAAGCCCAGAAAGCCGCGCGTGAACTGCGGGCCTTGTGGACCTCCGGGGGGAACATGCTGTCGGTACAGCGTGGGGTCTGGGCGAAAGATGGCAACGACTTTATCTACATCGGCCGGGTGCATGAGCAGAAGAAGCTGTTTGGCGTCAACATCTGGGAATTTGATGAGCAGGACAATCTGAAAACCTCGACCTTTGCGGAAACCGCGAAGTTCGATGAGAACCAGAACTGGGTACTGGAAGATGTCACGGTCACCACGCTGAGTACCACTCAGCAAAGTAATGAGACGTTCAAGCAATTGCCGTGGCAGACCACGCTGACGCCCGATAAGTTGGCGGTGGTGACGGTGAAGCCGGAAGAGCTGGCGCTGTCAGGTGTTTATGATTACGTATCTTACCTGAAAGCCTCGAAGCAGGATGCCTCGCGCTACGAACTGGCTTTCTGGCGCAAAGCGCTGCAGCCGGTCTCTATTGCCGTGATGATGTTGCTGGCCTTGTCCTTTGTTTTCGGGCCGCTGCGTTCGGTTACGATGGGGGCGCGGGTCTTGTCCGGGGTGATCTTCGGCTTTGGTTTCTACATTTCGAATGAGGTGTTCGGGCCACTCAGTATTGTTTACCGACTGCACCCGATTGTCGGTGCTCTCGGGCCAAGTCTGGTGTTCCTGTTTATCACCCTTTATCTGCTGCGGCGCAAGTTGTAGTTTGTCGCTGAAGTGGTTTGTAAGTTGTCGCTGAAGCGGTAAAGCGGTCGGTCTGAACGCTGCACAAGCTAAACAAAAAAGGAGCCTCGGGCTCCTTTTTTGTTGGTGTATCAGGCTGAGAAGATGCATCGTAACGATGGCAGGCGGAAGTGTTGCCGTCATTTCACTTTGGGTATGACCACCATCTCGCACTCGGCCATGATGTCCTGGAACGACTGTTTCTCTTTGCTGAATGGCGCAATCAGGTTGCCCAGGCCAAAGGCCGATGTGGCCATTCGGATCAGAGCCTGAGTCGGACGAATGTTTGAACCGTCTTTGTTCTGAATCCGCAGTTTCCAAGCGCGCATTCCTAGTGTCTGCCCGCCCACGCACCAGAAGTAGGTGTAGAAGCTAATCACTGCGGTTGCCAGGTAGGCCGGGTAAATCACCCCCACCACCGGATGGCGAGTCATGTAGTCACTGACATCTTCGTAACCGGTAATGTCCACCAAGCCGGTTGACAGCAGAATCGCCATTATCCCCATTGCCAGGCCTCCGGCCAGCATGAGAACCGCGGCAACGACCAGGCTGTCGTACAACCAGGCGGCAATACGGCGGAACAGGCTGGGATACTGTTTGGCAGAAGAAACGTCCTGTTGTTTTTTCGTTTTCACAAGTGCGTCCAATAGTTAATCACAAAAGACTGGGCGCAGTGTAACAACTTCCAGGTAGGCGGGAAATGGCCGGTGGGCCGGAAATGAGAGGCTGCCTGCGTTGCTTGAGGTGGGGCATGGCCGTGAAAGCGAAAAATAAGTCATTGTTGGTCAAATATAAATCAACAATGATACTTTTTATCGAAAGCTCACGAACAGCTATTGCGCTGCTTCTGCGGATACGTATAATTGGCCGAACTGCCCGGGTGGCGAAATTGGTAGACGCAGCGGATTCAAAATCCGCCGGTGAATAACTGTGCCGGTTCAAGTCCGGCCCCGGGCACCAATTTCAAACAACAAAGCCTCGACGAAAGTCGGGGCTTTGTTGTATCTGCACCTTCTCAGCGTTGCTTGCCTTCGCTACTGAACCGGATCTCGTTGCCGTGTTCACTCTGGCTTTTGTCGTTTTTGTTCAAACTTTCTTGTTGGCCAAAGCACGCTTGTTTATCAATCCTGCCTTATCTATCAAACTGTCTTGTTTTTCAAAGTTATCTTGTCGACCAATGCAGGCAACGTAGCCTGTTTTTTTTATTTTTCCTGTGAAAATAACGGGTTTGCCATCAGGCTCATATTTTCGACATTCCCTGCCAGAGCCGACCTCCCAGCCCGTTAGAAGCTGGCTATGTTTTCTATACACGGTTGCCGAATGCCTGCCGCTTGTCTGCGTGCCTGCCAGAACAGAAGCAAACTCACTCAAAGCAGGGGAGGCTTGCCCATGGAAGCTGTTCGACCAGCCGTACCGCTTATGTACCCGAGTGCGAGAGAAGCCGGGGCTTTGCTGTATTCGCACTGCAAAAGTCTGACAACGTGCCTACCACAATAAGGGAGATAATATGGTAGCTAAAAGTTACTTTCATCGTGGCGGAAACCAGCCGTTACTCGGAAAAACAATCTCGCAGCAGTTTTCGGAAGTTGCCGCTGCATTTCCGGATCACGAAGCGGTGGTTTCGATTCCCCAGCAGCGTCGGGTAACCTATCGCGAGCTGGCTGATGAAATTGACCTTCTGGCCAAGGGATTAGTGGCCGCCGGATTCAGCAAAGGTGATCGGGTGGGGGTCTGGTCGACCAACAACCTGGAGTGGATCCTGATGCAAATGGCCACCGCGCGTGTTGGTATTGTCCTGGTTAACATCAACCCGGCCTACCGTACCCGCGAGCTGGCTTATGCCCTGCAATGTTCAGAAGTGCAGGGCATTTTTATTATTCCTTCTTTCCGCGACAGCAACTACATCGGGATGTTGACGGAATTACTGCCTGAACTGAAAAGCCGACCGTGTGATCTGGCCTCACCGCTGGGCAACCCGGATTTCCCTTTCCTGCGAAATGTGGTGGTGTACGACCCGCAGCAACCGATGCAGACCGCCCGCCCGGCGCAGGGGTTTGCGGTCTGGTCTGACATTATCGAAGCCGGTCGCGCCATTTCCGATGCGCAGCTGGAGGCCGTGACGGATAGCCTGGACTGCGATGATCCCATCAATATTCAGTACACCTCGGGCACCACCGGATTTCCGAAAGCCGTTGTACTCAGCCATCTTAATATTCTAAACGATGCCTATTTCTCTGCGCTGGCGATGCACTTTACCGAGAATGACCGTCTGTGCGTGCCGGTTCCTTTCTATCACTGCTTCGGCATGGTGCTGGCAAACCTGCTGTGCCTGTCGGTTGGGGCTTGTATCGTGATACCGGCTGAGCATTTCAACCCGCTGTCGGTGCTGAAAGCCGTGGATCAGGAAAAATGTACCGCCTTGCATGGGGTACCCACCATGTTTATCGCGGAACTGGATCATCCTGAGTTTAAACAGTATGACGTCAGTTCACTGCGCACCGGGATCATGGCCGGGGCGACTTGTCCGCCAGCCTTAATGATGCGAGTGATGGGGGAACTCAACTGTCGTGAAATCCTGATCGGCTACGGGCAGACCGAAGCCGCGCCACTGAGCCATTTGACGGAAATTGATGATTCCCTGGAGCGCCGGACAGAAACGGTGGGCAGGAACCTGCCGCATCAGGAGGTCAAAGTGATCAATGTGGAAAACGGGGCCACGGTACCGTTAGGGCAACCGGGTGAAGTCTGTTTCCGCGGCTATAACCTGATGCGAGGCTATTACGGGAATGAAGAGGCCACCCGTGAGGCGATTGATCCGCAGGGCTGGCTGCACTCCGGCGATATTGGGGTCATGGACGAAGAAGGTTATGTCCGCATTACCGGTCGGATCAAAGAAATGATCATCCGGGGCGGTGAGAACATCTACCCGCGTGAAATTGAAGAATTCCTGTACTCCAATGACAAAATTCAGCAGGTTGCGGTGTTTGGGGTACCGGATGCCTTTTATGGGGAAGAAGTGGTGGCTTGGGTGCAATTGCATCCGGGAGAAGAAATGACCGAAGATGAGCTGAAAACCTTCTGTCAGGGGCAATTGACCCACTTTAAGATCCCGAAAGTGATCCGTTTTGTGGATAACTTCCCGATGACCGTGACCGGTAAGCTGCAGAAGTTCAAAATGAGGGATCTGGAAGTTGAAAAGGAAAAGCAGGAGCAGGAAGAAAGCACGAATGCCGTGACTTAAATTGTCGGGGGAACCTTAAGCACTTGACATTAAGCACCTGACATCAAGCACTAAGTATTAAATTTTAAGTACCTGGCCCCAGCAAAAGCTGGGGCTTTTTTATTTACTGTGGTTTTCGAGTGAGATCTCACTCTTGATTTTATGGCTGACATTATTTCATGAAATAACGTTACTCCGAAAAATACAAATACCGAATTCAAATCAAACTTTCGCTGTTTACTTTTTAAACTGAGATATTCTTCACGATTAATGCAACCGGTTGCGCTTTCTGTTTTCACCATGTTCATATAGAATTTTTTTGTCATGTAAAAAGTCTATGGATGTGAGAAATGGAGAGCAAAATGAAAAAGATTCTTTTATGTTGCAGTGCCGGAATGTCAACCAGTATGTTGGTTCAGAAAATGCAAAAAGCGGCGCAGGAACGCGGCCTTGCCTGTCAGATAGAGGCGCATCCGGTCAGTACGTTTGAAGAGACAATCCAGCAGTATGATGTCTGCCTGCTGGGGCCCCAAGTCCGGTTTCAACTGGAAGAACTGCGTAAAACTGCAGGAATTTACGGCAAGCCCGTTGAAGCGATTCCCCCAATGGCGTACGGCATGATGAAAGGGGATGAAGTGCTTGATCAGGCGCTATCGCTAATGACCGAATAATTCCGAAACCAACAAATGAATATTTGTTGGTTTTTTCATTTTTAAGAAATAAATCATCTCTCTATTTATTTTCATAAATAGGGTAAGGCTCCTTATTGCCAAATAAAAGGATTTACCTATGAAGATTTACGAAAGAGTCATGCATGTTGTGGAGCATTATATTGCCCCAATGGCGGCGAAAGTGGGTTCGCAAAAACATGTTCGTGCAATGCGTGATGGTTTTATTACCGCGATGCCATTTATTATTGTGGGCAGCTTTATTCTTATTTTCGCTTTTCCTCCTTTTGCTGAAGACACCCAGAATGGATTTGGTAAAGCCTGGCTGTCATTTGCGACCACCCATTTCGATACCATCATGATGCCGTTCAATATGACGATGGGGATCATGACCATTTTTGTCTCGCTCGGCGTTGCGTACAGCCTGGCCCGATCCTACCAGATGGATGGGATCACCAGCGCTGCCTTGGCGCTGATGAGCTTTCTTCTGGTGGCTTCGCCAGTCAAAGACGGGGGGCTGCCCACTGGTCATCTGGCCGGAACGGGGATCTTTACCGCAGTGATCTGTGCCTTTTTCTCGGTCGAACTGATCCGCTTTTTGAAAAAGCACAACATCACTATCCGGATGCCTGAGCAGGTTCCGCCCGCTATTGCCCGCTCGTTTGAAATGTTGATCCCGGTCTTGGTGGTGTTCATGACCCTTTATCCCCTGAGTCTGTATATCCAGTCTCAGCACGACATGCTGATCCCGGATGCCGTGATGGAGATGTTCCGCCCGCTGATTAGCGCATCGAATACACTGCCGGCAATTATTGGGGCATTACTGGTGTCCCAGTTGCTGTGGTTTGCCGGTATTCACGGGGCGGCCATTGTGGTGGGACTGTTGTCGCCGATTTTCCTCACCAATATCGGTGCCAATATTGATGCCTTTGTTGCTGGTGAGCCGATTCCGAATATTTTCACCCAGCCGTTCTGGGATTTCTACATCTTCATTGGCGGCTCCGGGGCCACGCTGGCGCTGGCGATTCTGATGGTGTTCAGCCGCTCGGTTCATTTGCGCAGCCTCGGACGTATGAGTGCTGTGCCGGGATTTTTCCAGATTAATGAGCCCGTTATTTTTGGGGCCCCGATTGTGTTGAACCCGCTGCTGTTTGTCCCGTTCGTCTTTGCCCCGATAGTGAATGCTGTAATTGCGTATTTTGCCGTTCAGGTCGGGTTTGTCGGGATGGGAGTCGCAACCACTCCGTGGACAACGCCGGCCATTATTGGTGCTTCCTGGGGAGCCGGATGGACATTGACCCCGGTGCTGTTGGTGATCGGTCTGCTCATCATTGACCTGCTGATTTACCTGCCGTTTTTCCGCATGTTTGAAAAACAGCTGTTGGAACAAGAGCGCGCGGTGTCGGAACCACCGGCGAAGGCCAAAACCACAGCCGGAACTGGGGTAACGGCATAACATTTGTAACATTTGTCGGCTGCGGGATGGCTGCAGCCGACATCGCATTTAAGCATTGTATTAAAGGAGAAACAGTATGGTGCAAGACCTGGATCAGGAAGCAGTCGTGATGGACATTATTGTTAACGCGGGTGAAGCAAGAAGCTTGTGCTATGAAGCGCTGGCAGCTGCTCGCCAGCAGCATTACCCGCTTGCCCGGGAGCACTTGCAGCAGGCCAAAGCTTGTCTTAACCGGGCACACTTGACCCAGACCCAGTTGATTGAAGCGGATCAGGGAGAGGGGAAAGTCAAAATGACCCTGGTGATGGTACATGCTCAGGATCACCTGATGACCACCATTCTGGCCCATGAACTGGTAGCGGAAATGGTGACAATGTACGAAAACATGGCTGCAGACAGAGGATAGACGCATGGCAAAGTTACCGATCAAACTTGCGATTATCGGGGGCGGCAGCAGTTATACCCCGGAGTTGGTGGAAGGAGTGCTGAAACGACGGGAGCAGTTACCGGTCAGTGAAATCCATTTTGTGGATGTCGAAGCCGGGTTGGAAAAGCTGGAGATCATTGCCGCGCTGACCCGACGGATGATTGCCAAAGCCGGGGCGGACATCACTGTAACGGCATCGTTAGATCGCCGGGCAGCCATCGCCGGAGCCGATTTTGTGATGACCCAATTTCGGGTGGGCGGCTTACAAGCCAGAGCCCGTGATGAGCGGATCCCGCTGAAGTATGACGTTATTGGTCAGGAAACCACGGGGCCGGGCGGTTTTGCCAAGGCATTGCGGACGATCCCCGTGATCCTGGATATTTGTAAGGACATTGAGGAGTTGGCTCCTGATGCCTGGATGCTGAACTTCACAAACCCGGCCGGTCTGGTGACAGAAGCGGTTCTGAAATACACCAAGGTGAAAGCGATTGGTTTGTGTAACGTGCCGGTATCCATGAAGATGATGATCGCGGCAATGATGGATTGTGAGCCTGATGAATTATCTTTGGAATGCGCAGGGCTTAACCACCTGGTGTGGGCTCATCGCGCCTGGTTGAACGGTAAGGACGTAACGGCGGAAGTGCTGCAAAAAGTCGGTGATGGTGCCGGCTATACCATGAAGAATATTGCAGAAGAGCCATGGGATCCGGATTTCCTGAATGCATTAGGCGCGATCCCGTGCCCTTATCATCGCTATTTTTATCAGCCGGATGCCATGTTAGCGGAAGAAAAAGCGACGGCGCAGACTGAAGGTACCCGAGCCGAGCAGGTGATGAAAACCGAGCAGGAGTTGTTTGACCTCTATCGGGATGAAACGTTGGCAGAAAAACCAGCTCAGCTGGAAAACCGGGGAGGTGCGTACTATTCGGATGCTTCCCTGAACTTGGTGGATGCGATTTACAACGATCGTAAAACCGTACATGTGGTGAATGTCCGCAATAACGGCACTATCTCTGCGCTGCCAGATGCTGCCGTGATTGAGTGCAGTGCGGTGGTCGGGAGCTGGGGAGCCAAACCAATCACGGTGGGCAGCCTGAGCCCGGCAGTATTGGGCTTGATCAGTCAGGTGAAAGCCTATGAACAGTTAACGGTTGAGGCGGCTGTTCATGGTAACTATAACCAGGGACTGATGGCACTGGCGAATAACCCGCTGGTTCCGGATATCCATCGTGCCAAAGCAATCCTGGACGACATCCTCAGAGAAAACCACGACTATTTACCTCAGTTTCATGCTGGCTGAGCAAGGCCGTGGCTTAGTGTTTTAGGTTCAACAAGGCCCTGATGTAATGCCACAGTAGTCAGGTATAGCTAAGTGTCGCAAAGGTGTTGCAAAGGTGTCGCGGTTGCCATGGGTTACAAGACCCTATCTATCAAGGTGCCATCCATCACAAGGAGTAAAGGAAAGATGCACGTCATATTTAATGCCGATGATTTTGGGCTTACCCTAGGAGTGAACTTAGGCATTGTGGAGTCATGTGTTGCCGGGGTCGTACGCTCAACCACCCTAATGGTTGGGATGCCCGCGGAGCAGCAGGCTGTGCAGCTGGCGGGCAACACACCGGCATTAAAAGTCGGGGTGCATCTGCGTTTTACCGCAGGCTCGCCACTCACGGCGGCATCCAGCCTGGTGAACGAGCAGGGAAAGTTCTTACCTTACTCGGCGTTTTGGGCGCATCAGGGAATGTCCCAGCAGCAAATCGCTGACGAAACCACGGCGCAAATTGAGCACTTTTTGGCGCAGGGGTTAGCGTTGAGCCATGTTGACAGCCATCATCATGCGCATACGCATCCTGAGTTGCTGCCGGTTATTGAGGAAGTGGTGCAGGGGTATCGGGTACCGCTCAGGGGAAGCGGGTTAGCCGGAAGTACGTGTCGTTATGCCTTTGAGTCTGGTTTTTATGGCGAAGAGCTGACCTTGTCCCGATTGACGGCACTGCTTGATGGCCATCAGGGGCGGTGTGATGTGCTGGAAGTCATGACCCACCCGGCTCTGGTTGATCAGTCGTTGCTCGAGCTGAGCTCGTACAACATCGCCCGTACCCGTGAACTGGCGGTCCTGACGGATCCTCGTTTGCCTGAATTGTTGAAGCAGCGGGGAATAACCGTTGCGGATTATTCGTCATTATTCTGATCCCCCCCGATGATGCTCAGAGATGTCTGAATGGGGTGGAGCGGATACCTTTGTACGGTAAGGCGTGGCAAGCTACGGCAAATGTTCTGCAAACGCCCTGAACAGAAGCGCGGCAAAATTGTGAGCTATTCGTGAACATGGTCGCCAAGATCACAGGCACTATCAGCGTTGACGTTACAATCACCGTTGAATCGGGCGCTGTCGAACTGGTGACATGATGTCAGGTTAAGTAAGCTGCCGGTACCGGCCTTTCCCCCTTTTGCAGGCACAGGTTACCGGCGGCTTACCCTTTCTTGGGGGGCTTTGCGGTTCTTTACGGCAGGCGGGTCGATTTTGCCGAGCGTGTTTTGTAAAGTGCTGAAGTTTGGCTGGACGGGTGTGGTTTTGAATACCATCGTCAGGGAATAAACAGTGCCCTTTGGCACAGGTATCTATCATAGCAATAAGTGGCAAGCGGTCTCAGGGAGCTAAATGTAAAGAATGGCAAGTATTCAGGATGTGGCCAGTCTGGCCGGTGTGCATCGTTCAACAGTGTCGCGCATTATTAATGGCGAAGGAAAGTTTCGTTCTGATACCAGACGCAAGGTTGAGCAGGCTATGGCGACGCTAAATTATCGTCCCAGTGCAATAGCCCGCTCTCTTGCGACCGCATCTTCGAACATGACGGGTTTGTTGGTGACCTATTACACCGGTGGCTTTTTTGGTGAGATGATGGAGCAGGTACAGAATGAACTGGATCTGCACAAAAAATTTCTGATTACTGCGCAGGGACACCACAGTGCTGATGGAGAAAGAGAGGCGATTGATCGCTTCCACGCTTTGCGCTGTGAGGGGTACGTGCTTAACAGCCGTTATTTAAGTGATGACGAGCTGAGAGAGCTGGCTGCCGAGTCCACACCCTTTGTATTGCTGGATCGCCTGGTCGAAGGGTTAGAGGATCGTTGTATCACGTTTGATCATACGTTGGCCGCGAAAATGGCTGTACAGCATCTGATTCAGCAGGGGCATCGGAATATCGCCTGTATTTCCGGCCCGATGGACAGAATCAGCAGCCAACAGCGTTACCAGGGCTACCTACTGGCTATGCAGGAAGCCGGGTTACCGGTTAACCCAGGGCTGACTGTGTTTGGTGATTACAAACGGGAAAGCGGATATCAGGCGGTTCGGGAGCTGTATCAGACCGGGATGACGTTTTCGGCTCTGTTTTCCTGTAATGAAGAAATGATGCTGGGAGCGGTGTTGTATTTCCATGAGCACGCGATTGATATCCCTCGTCAGGTCGCCCTGATTAGCTTTGACAGTGTGGATTTGTGTCAGGGGCTTTATCCTCCAGTGTCCGAAGTGTATTTTCCTCTCAGCGAAATGGCCCAATCAGCGGTTAAATTATTGATTAGCAAAATCAATGATACCAGCTTCTGGGGCCCCCAACACTTTGCCCCTCAACTTAGACTACGCTGAGTTTTGTTGCCCGTTGCGGAAAATTTCAGCGATTGAACGTGCAGCAGCGTGAAATGCGAGAAAAATAATTGTATATCAAATCCGTATACGTATAATGAGCGCCATCTGCCCGGGTGGCGAAATTGGTAGACGCAGCGGATTCAAAATCCGCCGGTGAATAACTGTGCCGGTTCAAGTCCGGCCCCGGGCACCAATTTCAAACAACAAAGCCTCGACGAAAGTCGGGGCTTTGTTGTTTCTGCCATGCCTCATTTTCTCCCCCATTTTTGTTCTTTATCACAATTAACCTGTGATCATTCTACTTCAGCTCTGAATCGGACCAATATCCCGCTAAAATACATCTTTCTTTTTAATTATTTAAGAGAGCAGGGACGTTGTCTTCGCGATTAGCTAACAGCCGCTACGGCAGCATTGTCGAACGGGTGAAATCTGAAATTCAGCAAAAGATTTGGCGACCGGGCGAACGGGTTCCTTCTGTCCGGGAAATGAGTAAAGCGCACGGGGTCAGTGTAATGACGGTCCTCAAAGCGTATGAGTATCTCGAAAGTGAAGGCTGGATTCATGCCAAAGCCAAGACTGGCTATTTTGTGTCACCTCATTTTAATCGCTTGCCCTCACCGGATGTGAGCATTCCGCAGCGGGTAAACCGCTCCATTAACATTAATAAACATGTTTTTGATGTCTTACGTGCCTGCAAGCAGCCGGATGTCATGCCCTTTGGTTCCGCCTTCCCTGATCCCAATCTATTTCCGCTTCAACAACTGGGCCGAATATTCAGTCAGTCCTGTAAGGGGTTACCTGCTAACAGTGGGTTGGTGGACTTACCGCCTGGCAGCCTAGAGCTACGACGGGTGTTGGCGCAACGTTATTTGCGCGAAGGAGTGCCGGTAAGTCTGGATGATATCGTCATCACTTCTGGTGCAATGGAGTCATTGGGGTTAAGTCTGGCGGCCGTCACTCAGCCGGGTGACACAGTGCTGATTGAATCACCGGTTTTTTACGGCGCGTTACAAACGATTGAGCGGCTTCGCTTAACGGCGATTGAGCTGCCGACAGATCCTTATTCGGGAGTTTCGATCAAGGAGCTAGAAGCAGCGCTTTCTGATAAGTCAGTCAAAGCCTGCTGGCTGATGAGCAAGTTTCAGAATCCTCTTGGTGCCAGCCTGTCTTTAACAAAGAAAAAAGCTGTCTATGAGCTGCTGGCCAAGAATGATGTTCCTTTAATAGAAGATGATGTTTATGCCGAGCTGTATTTTGGGAAAGAAAAACCAGCTCCCATCAAATCACTGGATGACAGAGGGCTGATCTTACATTGCTCCTCATTTTCTAAATGCCTGGCGCCGGGGTTTCGCGTCGGGTGGGTGGCGGCAGGGCGGTATGCTAAGCAAATTGAAGAGCTGCAATTTATGTCAACGCTTTCGGTCGGGGTGCCCAATCAATATGCGTTAGCTCAGTATGTTCAGCATGGCGGGTACGACAACCACCTCAGACAATTACGCCGTACACTGATGCAGCGACTGAAACAAATGCGTCAGGCCATCGTTGCGGCATTTCCCGATGGAACTCAAGTGACTCAACCCAGCGGAGGTTATTTTTTATGGGTCGAGTTACCGAACCAACGAGTAGATACCTCACAGGTTTTATCGATTGTATTGCAGATACATCAAATTAGTATCGCACCCGGTACGTTATTTTCATCAGATGCCAGATATCGTCACTGTCTGCGAATAAACGGATCTTACGCTTGGAGTGAAAAAACAGAACAAGCCTTATTGGTTCTGGCTGAGTTTTTGCGCCAGCAGTGCCTGGAACAATAATCCAGTTCAAATTAAGACCTCACTGTTCTAGAGGTTAACCCTTTGCTCTGTACTACCTTCATTGTGTTGTGCCATGTTGCAATTGCGCCTTCATTAATAAGAGAAGGGACATGGCTATATGTTAAAAACAAACGAACGGTCGGAAGTAAAACTCATTGCGGTTTCATTAATTTGTGCGGCACTGCTGGTCATTGGGCATCTCATTCTGGCAAAAAGCCTGGCTGACAAGTTGTGGGTTGAGTATTTGGCTGCCGCGATTCCATTTCTGTTATTCGGCATTGGGGTATTCGCGGTGAAGTTTGCGTTAGCTAATGATAAATGCTCATAAAGCTGTTTTTGACGAAAGTGAATGCCCTGATGAGATGAAAATAAGCATAAAAAGGTAGGTGTGATTGTTTTTTGTTCGGTTGGTTCGTGTGGGGCATTTTTTTTGATAATTGGGGTTGCGCAGAAAACTAATCTCTCTATAATGCCGCCTCACTGACACGGAGCACGGCGAGATAAGCCAGCGACGTGAAAGAAAAGTTCTTTAACAATTTGACCATGCAATCTGTGTGGGCACTCGTGAACTGATAGTCAAAAAGATTTATCGATGAACTGAGTGACCAATTCAAAATGACTTCGGTTATTTTGGCACAGTCAATTTAATTCAGTATTCATCGAGCCAAAACTTTAATTGAAGAGTTTGATCATGGCTCAGATTGAACGCTGGCGGCAGGCCTAACACATGCAAGTCGAGCGGCAGCGACAACATTGACCCTTCGGGGGATTTGTTGGGCGGCGAGCGGCGGACGGGTGAGTAATGCCTGGGAACATGCCTTAGTGTGGGGGATAACCATTGGAAACGATGGCTAATACCGCATAATCTCTACGGAGCAAAGAGGGGGACCTTCGGGCCTCTCGCGCTAAGATTGGCCCAGGTGGGATTAGCTAGTAGGTGAGGTAACGGCTCACCTAGGCGACGATCCCTAGCTGGTCTGAGAGGATGATCAGCCACACTGGAACTGAGACACGGTCCAGACTCCTACGGGAGGCAGCAGTGGGGAATATTGCACAATGGGGGAAACCCTGATGCAGCCATGCCGCGTGTGTGAAGAAGGCCTTCGGGTTGTAAAGCACTTTCAGCAGTGAGGAAGGCAGTATCGTTAATAGCGGTATCGTTTGACGTTAGCTGCAGAAGAAGCACCGGCTAACTCCGTGCCAGCAGCCGCGGTAATACGGAGGGTGCGAGCGTTAATCGGAATTACTGGGCGTAAAGCGCATGCAGGCGGCTTGTTAAGCCAGATGTGAAAGCCCGGGGCTCAACCTCGGAATCGCATTTGGAACTGGCAGGCTAGAGTCTTGTAGAGGGGGGTGGAATTTCAGGTGTAGCGGTGAAATGCGTAGAGATCTGAAGGAATACCGGTGGCGAAGGCGGCCCCCTGGACAAAGACTGACGCTCAGATGCGAAAGCGTGGGGAGCAAACAGGATTAGATACCCTGGTAGTCCACGCCGTAAACGATGTCTACTTGGAGGTTGGTGTCTTGAACACTGGCTTTCGGAGCTAACGCGTTAAGTAGACCGCCTGGGGAGTACGGTCGCAAGATTAAAACTCAAATGAATTGACGGGGGCCCGCACAAGCGGTGGAGCATGTGGTTTAATTCGATGCAACGCGAAGAACCTTACCTACTCTTGACATCCACGGAATCCTGCAGAGATGCGGGAGTGCCTTCGGGAACCGTGAGACAGGTGCTGCATGGCTGTCGTCAGCTCGTGTTGTGAAATGTTGGGTTAAGTCCCGCAACGAGCGCAACCCTTATCCTTGTTTGCCAGCACTTCGGGTGGGAACTCCAGGGAGACTGCCGGTGATAAACCGGAGGAAGGTGGGGACGACGTCAAGTCATCATGGCCCTTACGAGTAGGGCTACACACGTGCTACAATGGCATATACAGAGGGCAGCAAGACCGCGAGGTGGAGCGAATCCCACAAAGTATGTCGTAGTCCGGATTGGAGTCTGCAACTCGACTCCATGAAGTCGGAATCGCTAGTAATCGTGGATCAGAATGCCACGGTGAATACGTTCCCGGGCCTTGTACACACCGCCCGTCACACCATGGGAGTGGGCTGCACCAGAAGTAGATAGCTTAACCTTCGGGAGGGCGTTTACCACGGTGTGGTTCATGACTGGGGTGAAGTCGTAACAAGGTAGCCCTAGGGGAACCTGGGGCTGGATCACCTCCTTACCTAAAGACTGCGCTTTGCGTAGTGTCCACACAGATTGCTTGGTCGAAATGTAGAGAACATGTGTTCGGGTACCCAAACCCGAAACAAAAGGTCCCATTCGTCTAGAGGCCTAGGACACCGCCCTTTCACGGCGGTAACAGGGGTTCGACTCCCCTATGGGACGCCACGGGTCGTTAGCTCAGTTGGTAGAGCAGTTGACTTTTAATCAATTGGTCGCAGGTTCGAATCCTGCACGACCCACCATCTTCTCCTCGGAAGATGTAAAACATCGGAGGGCGATTAGCTCAGTTGGGAGAGCACCTCCCTTACAAGGAGGGGGTCACTGGTTCGAGCCCGGTATCGCCCACCACTCTCTAAATACTTTTCTGCACGGAGCCGCAGATTCAATAGCAGTAATGTTGTTGGGTCAGTTTCGTGACGCTGAAAGTCTTTAGAAAGTGGCTGCCGCAAGGCAAGCACATGCTCTTTAACAATCTGGAAAGCTGACTAGTAATTCGATTCAGATGAATCGAAATTATTGTTTCTCGAAAGAGAAACGAGTTCTCAAGCAATACACATTCAAGTGTCTTGTGTAAGAAGAGTCCGGCAAAACAAACTAACCATCTTAACTCAGATGGAAAAACCTTGGTTGTTTGAACATACGAAACCTCTTGGGGTTGTATGGTTAAGTGACTAAGCGTACACGGTGGATGCCTGGGCAGTCAGAGGCGATGAAGGACGTACTAACTTGCGATAAGCGTAGATGAGGCAGTAAGAGCCACTTGAGTCTACGATTTCCGAATGGGGAAACCCAGCTGCATAAGCAGTTATCATCAAGTGAATACATAGCTTGATGAGGCGAACCGGGGGAACTGAAACATCTAAGTACCCCGAGGAAGAGAAATCAACCGAGATTCCGGCAGTAGCGGCGAGCGAAACCGGATTAGCCCTTAAGCGCTTTAGGTGTCAGGCGAATGAGCTGGAAAGCTCAGCGATACAGGGTGACAGCCCCGTAGCCGACAACACATTTGGCGTGAAAACGAGTAGGACGGGACACGTGTTATCTTGTCTGAAGATGGGGGGACCATCCTCCAAGGCTAAATACTCCTGACTGACCGATAGTGAACCAGTACCGTGAGGGAAAGGCGAAAAGAACCCCTGTGAGGGGAGTGAAATAGAACCTGAAACCGTGTACGTACAAGCAGTAGGAGCAGGCTTTGTCCTGTGACTGCGTACCTTTTGTATAATGGGTCAGCGACTTAATTTCAGTAGCAAGGTTAACCGTATAGGGGAGCCGTAGGGAAACCGAGTCTTAACTGGGCGTGCAGTTGCTGGGATTAGACCCGAAACCGAGTGATCTAGCCATGGGCAGGTTGAAGGTGCGGTAACACGCACTGGAGGACCGAACCGACTAATGTTGAAAAATTAGCGGATGACTTGTGGCTAGGGGTGAAAGGCCAATCAAACTCGGAGATAGCTGGTTCTCCCCGAAAGCTATTTAGGTAGCGCCTCGGACGAATACTACTGGGGGTAGAGCACTGTTAAGGCTAGGGGGTCATCCCGACTTACCAACCCTTTGCAAACTCCGAATACCAGTAAGTACTATCCGGGAGACACACGGCGGGTGCTAACGTCCGTCGTGGAGAGGGAAACAACCCAGACCGCCAGCTAAGGTCCCAAAGTTATCGCTAAGTGGGAAACGATGTGGGAAGGCTCAGACAGCCAGGATGTTGGCTTAGAAGCAGCCATCATTTAAAGAAAGCGTAATAGCTCACTGGTCGAGTCGGCCTGCGCGGAAGATTTAACGGGGCTAAGCGATACACCGAAGCTGCGGCAATGCGCATTAGCGTATTGGGTAGGGGAGCGTTCTGTAAGCCGCTGAAGGTGTCCTGTAAGGGGCGCTGGAGGTATCAGAAGTGCGAATGCTGACATGAGTAACGATAAAGGGGGTGAAAAACCTCCTCGCCGGAAGACCAAGGGTTCCTGTCCAACGTTAATCGGGGCAGGGTGAGTCGACCCCTAAGGCGAGGCCGAAAGGCGTAGTCGATGGGAAACGGGTTAATATTCCCGTACTTCTTGCTATTGCGATGGGGGGACGGAGAAGGCTAGGTGGGCCTGGCGACGGTTGTCCAGGTTCAAGGGTGTAGGCTGATGGTTTAGGCAAATCCGGACCATCTTAAGGCTGAGACCCGATGTCGAGGCACCACGGTGCTGAAGTCATTGATGCCATGCTTCCGGGAAAAGCCTCTAAGCTTCAGATAGCAAGAAATCGTACCCCAAACCGACACAGGTGGTCGGGTAGAGAATACCAAGGCGCTTGAGAGAACTCGGGTGAAGGAACTAGGCAAAATGGTACCGTAACTTCGGGAGAAGGTACGCTGCCGGCGGTGAAGAGACTTGCTCTTGGAGCTGCTGGCAGTCGCAGATACCAGGTGGCTGCAACTGTTTATTAAAAACACAGCACTGTGCAAAATCGAAAGATGACGTATACGGTGTGACGCCTGCCCGGTGCCGGAAGGTTAATTGATGGGGTTATCCTTAGGGAGAAGCTCTTGATCGAAGCCCCGGTAAACGGCGGCCGTAACTATAACGGTCCTAAGGTAGCGAAATTCCTTGTCGGGTAAGTTCCGACCTGCACGAATGGCGTAATGATGGCCACGCTGTCTCCACCCGAGACTCAGTGAAATTGAAATCGCAGTGAAGATGCTGCGTACCCGCGGCTAGACGGAAAGACCCCGTGAACCTTTACTACAGCTTGGCACTGAACATTGACCCTACATGTGTAGGATAGGTGGGAGGCTTCGAAGCAGGTACGCCAGTATCTGTGGAGCCGTCCTTGAAATACCACCCTTGTAGTGTTGATGTTCTAACGTCGCCCCCTCATCGGGGGTGCGGACAGTGCCTGGTGGGTAGTTTGACTGGGGCGGTCTCCTCCCAAAGCGTAACGGAGGAGCACGAAGGTGGGCTAATCACGGTCGGACATCGTGAGGTTAGTGCAATGGCATAAGCCCGCTTGACTGCGAGAATGACGGTTCGAGCAGGTGCGAAAGCAGGTCATAGTGATCCGGTGGTTCTGAATGGAAGGGCCATCGCTCAACGGATAAAAGGTACTCCGGGGATAACAGGCTGATACCGCCCAAGAGTTCATATCGACGGCGGTGTTTGGCACCTCGATGTCGGCTCATCACATCCTGGGGCTGAAGTCGGTCCCAAGGGTATGGCTGTTCGCCATTTAAAGTGGTACGCGAGCTGGGTTTAGAACGTCGTGAGACAGTTCGGTCCCTATCTGCCGTGGGCGTTGGATGATTGAGAGGGGCTGCTCCTAGTACGAGAGGACCGGAGTGGACGAACCTCTGGTGTTCGGGTTGTGTCGCCAGACGCATTGCCCGGTAGCTAAGTTCGGAATCGATAACCGCTGAAAGCATCTAAGCGGGAAGCGAGCCTCAAGATGAGTCATCCCCAGAGCTTTAAGCTCTCTGAAGGGTTGTTCGAGACTAGAACGTTGATAGGCAGGGTGTGTAAGCGCTGTGAGGCGTTGAGCTAACCTGTACTAATTGCCCGTGCGGCTTAACCATACAACACCCAAGGGGTTTTACGGACTCCACGAGCACTTGAATGGTGTGCTTGAACTTTAGTCAGTTTTTTCCAAGATTGTGATTTGCGGCCTGCGGGCGGTGAATCAAAGAATTTGCCTGGCGACCATAGCGCTGTGGACCCACCTGATCCCATGCCGAACTCAGACGTGAAACGCAGCAGCGCCGATGGTAGTGTGGGGTCTCCCCATGTGAGAGTAGGACATCGCCAGGCACCCAATTTAGGTTAGCGTTCTGAACAAACGCTAATTCTGAGTGGAGCGGTAGTTCAGTTGGTTAGAATACCGGCCTGTCACGCCGGGGGTCGCGGGTTCGAGTCCCGTCCGCTCCGCCACTCTTTAAAAAAGCCCAGTCGAAAGACTGGGCTTTTTTACGTTTAAAGATAATGTTCGCCCTGAGGTCGAATGAGTCCCGCTGGAGCGCCAGCCCGGCCGTTCATACGAAGCCCGAGTTGAAAGATTCGGGCTTTTTGCATCCGTATGTTCAGACAAAATGCGAGGTACTGTCTTTTTGCGTTTCGTTTGGGGGGAAATTGTTTTAACTACATGGCTGAAACTAGCGAGGCTGACCTTGACTCAATAGCGTAGAGCTAGTCGATGGAACCTCGTCCGATGATGGCTTTCTTTCACAATTGGCCCTTGAGTATGGTCTGACATGATAGTTAAAAGCACGTGTATTTAGACGATGATAAACTCGCAGAGAGAACCTATGGGTGAGAGATGAAGGGCAGAATAAAATCTGTATGCTGAGTTAAGCGGAATGTGTTTCTGGGAAAGTAAAAAAGAAAAGGGTAGCTGAGAATCTACCCTTGGCGCTAAGGCTGGTGAGCAGCCTGCGCAACGTACCGCTATGCAGCCAATACGCCCGTCAGGCAGTGTTGAGCGGGCATCGGTGTACTCAGAGGTTAAGAAAGCTTTTCATCTGGAGGACAACTTTTTCGGCTTCTTCCTGACATGCCATCTCACAGAAGAGACGTAGCAGTGGCTCAGTGCCGGAAAAGCGTGCCAGGGCCCATCCGCCATTTTTGAAGTAGACTTTTACGCCATCCGCGTAGCTGACCTGCTCGATTTCCCATTCAAATTCAGGAAGGGATTTTTCCACGTAAATCTTGTCGTAAAGCCGCTGGCGATCGGCCGCGCGGAAAGTACAGTCACCTTCTGCAGTGTAGGCGAAGCCGTACTTGCCATAAATTTCACTAAGCAGTTCGGAGAGCTTCTTACCTGTTACGCTGATCATTTCCACTAACAGGCTGGAAGCGAAGACACCGTCTTTTCCTTTGATATGTCCTCGGATGGTTAGGCCACCGGAGCTTTCACCGCCAATCAATGAATCATCGGCCTCCATCTGGGCGCTGATATGTTTGAAGCCTACTGGTACTTCAAAACACTTCTCACCATGTGCGGCGGCAATTCTGTCGAGAAGGTGGGTGGTTGCAATGTTACGTACGACTGACCCTTTCCAGCCTTTGTATTCCAGTAAGTAGTAATAGAGCAGCATCAGGACTTCATTGGGGTGAACGAAGTTTCCTTTTTCGTCAATGATCCCCAGGCGATCGGCATCGCCATCGGTGCCGATACCGATGTCGTAACCTTCATGAGCCACTAAGTGTTTCAGGCGGTATAACGTTGCTGCACTGGGTGAAGGCATCAGACCGCCAAATGATGGGTTGTGCCCGTCGTGAATTACATCGACATCACAGCGGCCGCTGATCAACACAGTTTGTAAGGCATTTTTAGCCACCCCAAACATAGGATCAATCAGCACACGCAGATTCGCGCGTTTAATGGCTTCGATATCGATGAAATCGACAATGGAATCCACAAATTCATTCATTGGATTGATCAGGGTAATTTGTTGTGATGCGATGGCGTCATCGAAATCCACGGATTGAATATAATCGTAAGTTAACTGGGAAATTTGCTGTTCAATCTTAGCTGTGATGATCTCGTCAGCGTCTCGTCCCCCTTCGATGAACACTTTTATCCCGTTGTAGTCCGCGGGATTATGCGAAGCGGTGATACAGGCCGAATAGGTGGCACCGATATGCTTGGCTTTAAACATAACAATCGGCGTTGGCACAAACTTGTTGATAAAGCTTACTTTAATGTCATTGGCCGCCAGGACTTCAGCAAACCAGGCTGCGGCTTTATCAGATAAGAAACGCCGGTCGTAGCCAATGACAAAGCCGTTCTGGGTCACCTGCTCGGCGACCATAATATTGGCTAGCGCTTGAGCGACTAACCGGACATTATCCTTGGTGAAGGTTTCGCCAATTAAGGCGCGCCAGCCACCGGTTCCGAATTGGATCATGATGGAACTCCTATTTCTCTCGTCGGTATACGGGGCGCAATCGGGCGCCCCAATTCAATTAGCCCATGATCACGTTGACAGTGTTGATACTGCCGACCGGTTGAGCCGGGATTGCTCCTTCAACAGGAGTGTCATTCAAGGTGATGGCCGTGACGCCTTTGCTGACGCCGTTCGGGTTTTGTACCTTGATGTGGTAAGTCGCGCCGCGCCATTCGCGGGTCACCTCAAAGCCAGGCCAGCTGGTCGGGATACATGGATTCACGGTCAGGCCGTCGAAACCGGTCTGGACACCCAGGATGAAGTTGGTGACTGCGAAGTATGCCCAGCCAGACGTACCGGTCAGCCATGGGTGGTTGGCACGGCCATGGTTTTCGTGGTCGCGGCCCATGATAAATTGAACGTATGAATACGGCTCGGCAACTCGCTTCTCGATGATGTCGTTTTGGTTGTATGGGTTCAGTGCATCGTAGAACTTCATGGCACGATCACCACGTCCCAGTTTCGCTTCGGCTACCCAAGCCCATGGGTTTGGATGCGAGAAGATCGCGCCGTTTTCTTTCACGCCTTGGTAGACGCGGGTAACAAAACCGATGTCGTCGTTGGGCGTTGCGAATGATGGCGAGTTCAGGTGCAGGCCGTATTCAGAGAACAGGTTGTCATCAACGGCGTTCATCGCTTTTTCGCCACGCTCCTGCGACGCCAGGCCAGACAAAACAGCCAGGGTGTTAGATTCCAGGTGCACGCGGCCTTCAGCTTGTTGCGCGGTGCCGATCTTGTCGCCGTTTTTGGTCAGGCCACGGATGTACCAGCCGCCTTCTTCGTCCCACAGATGCTGTTCACACGCTTCGCGCACATTGGCTGCCATTTCGGTGTACTTCTGTACGTCCGCATCCAAGCCTTTGTATTTCGCCAGTTTGATGAATTCCTGCAGTGCCCAGAAATGCAGGAAGGACGTCATTGCTGACTCTCCGCCACCCAAGTTCAGGCAGTCGTTCCAGTCTGCACGCAGACCTTTACAGATACCGGTTTGCCCCACGTATTCAGCAGAGAAGTCCAGCGCCGCTTTCATGTGTTCATAAACAGACGCGTCGCCGCCGTTGGCGTAAGGAATGGTTTCATCCAGGAAGCTCTCTTCACCGGTTTCTTGTACGTAACGGCAGATGGTTGGCACCAGCCACAGGTGGTCGTCAGAGCAAGTGTCTTCGATGCCGTGGATCTTGTCTTCGTCGCTTGGGGTTGGTACCACGGTTGGTGATTTAGATGGTTTAACATCGGCTTTCTCTGGATCGAACCAGTCTGGATCGAACAGGTGCAGGCCGTAGCCTTCTTTCACCTGACCGCGCAGCAGATCCACCAGGCGCTTGCGGGTCATGCGTGGGTTTGCGTGAGGCACGGAAATCGCGTCCTGCGCGGTATCACGGTAACCCAGACCCGTACGGCCGCCTACTTCGATGAAAGAGGCAAAGCGTGACCACACCACGCAGGTTTCCGCTTGGTACAAGGTCCATGCGTTGATCATGGTGTCCAGCCCCTCGTTCGGTGATTTCACCTGGAACTTGGCACAGCGGGTATCCCAGTGCGCGCGGATGTCAGCAAGCGCAGCGTCAACATTTGCAACGTCCTGGTATTTCGCTCGCAGGCGCTGGCCTTCACCTTTGCCGATCCCCAGAATCAGGACGAAACGAACTTCCTCGCCCGGCTGAATTACGAATTGCTTGTGCAGTGAGCCACAGTGGTTGTAACAGGTTTGCACATGGTTAGAACAACGACCGGTTTCGATCGCGATGGGATTCGCTTCGTCACGATACATACCGATAAAGCTGTCACGCTGACCGTCATAGCTGTCTGGATCGAAGCTGGAAGCGAGGTAGTAGAAGCCTTCATAATCGTTGGTGTTGTAGTACAGGTCGTACTCAATTACGCCTTCGTTGTACGCCGTTCCGGCTGAGTAGAGGCTCATCTGGTGGTTCTGATTGTCAGACTGGATGTGGCTGAACGAGAATTCCACGAACGAGAATGCACTGATGGTGCGTGGCTGATCGCCGTCGTTCCTGATTTTTACATCCCAGATTTGCGCGTCTTCGCCTTTTGGTACGAACAGGGTTTTCTGCGCTGTGATGCCGTTGTATTCACATTTGAATTTGGAGTAAGACAGGCCGTGACGCACTTCATACGTGGCTTCTTCCAGGCTTTTTGCCACCGGCTGCCAGGAGATTGACCAGTAATCACCGGTTTCGTCGTCGCGCAGGTAGACATAGTGGCCCGGGCGGTCGAAGGTGCCGTTTGGACGGAACTTGGTTACACGATTGTACTCCGGGCTGTTGTAGAACGAGTAGCCCCCGGCGTTGTGAGAAATGACAGTACAGAACTTTTCTGTACCCAGGTAGTTGGTCCAGGGTGCAGGCACATCAGGGCGAGTAATGACGTACTCTCGGTTGGTATTGTCAAAATAGCCGTAATTCATGGTTTTCAATCCTTGTTTAATCAGTCAGCTGCAGCGTTATTCGCAGCGACGGTAGTTAATGCCTGCTTTGTCCAGGTAAGCTAATTGTCCGTTTAGACGCGCTTTGAAATCTGGCCAGCTGCGTTGATCTGGTGAGGTCCAGCCCAGTTCGGCAATCGCCAGGAGGCGTGGAAAAAGCATGTATTCGAGGCGGCTTTGGCTGTTAACCAGTTCACACCACAGGCCACACTGAATTCCCAGAATGCGCTGTTGCGCCGGATCGCTGGCTGGCAGGTTAGCCAGCGGGTGATATTGATAGACTTTGTCCAGCGGGAGTTTCCCGGCCCAGTCAACGCCGGGCTCATCCGCCGAGAAGCCCTGTGCCAGATCGAGGTAGGTGTACTGCGCCGGCTGCATAATGACGTCAAAGCCTGCCTTCGCCGCCTGCTCGCCGGCCTCTTCGTTCTGCCAGGAAAATATCACGGTATTGGTGCTGATTTTGTCGCCGTGGGTCGCTTCTTCCCAGCCCATCATGCGCTTGCCGTGCGCTGCCAGACACTCTTCGGCATAGCGCAGCAGATGGCCCTGCAGCTCTTTTGGATCGCGGTAACCATGTTCTACCATCAGAGCCCGGCAGCCCGGGCTGTCGGTCCAGACGCCATGGGGCACCTCATCACCACCAATGTGTACGTACGGGGCGGGGAACAGCTCACACACTTCAGCCAGAACGGTTTGGATGAAGGCATAGGTTCCCGGAAGGGCTGGGGTCAGAATGTTATCCGGGTAGCCCTGGATACTGCGGTACTGGGAGTGGTCGTTGCGATCCACCAGCAACTCTGGGAGCGCACGAATGGCGGCGCGGCAATGCCCTGGCATGTCGATCTCAGGGATAATGGTGATGCCGCGATCAGCTGCATAGGTAATCAGCTCCCTGACCTGATCTTTGGTGTAGTAACCGCCATAACGCTGGCTGATCGTGGTGAACTGTGGGGCAAGGGTTTCGTTCGGACCACGCCATGCACCCATGTCGGTCAGTGCCGGGTAGGCATCAATTTCCAGCCTCCAGCCTTCATCATCGGTCAGATGCCAGTGGAACGTATTGAATTTGTAGCGTGCCAGTTGGTCAATCAAAAACTTCAGGCGCGGCACCGGGTGGAAGTGGCGGGCACAGTCCAGCATCATTCCCCGATAGCCATAATGCGGGGCATCCTCAATTTCGACCATAGGGAGCAGACATGCCGCGTGCGCGGAGTGGCTGGATGCATTGGGTAACAGCTGGATCAGACTTGCCGTCGCATGACAGAAACCGGCTTCGGAGCCTGCTTGTAGCCAGATGTGATCCCATTCGACCAAGAGTTTGTATGCCCCTTCCGGCAGCTTCGGATTGTACTGATAGATGATGTTGCCGTTTGGCTGAAGCGGCAGTTCGTCATGCAAGTACCCGGTCAGAGTGGCTTGCAGCCAGTGGCTGCTGCCTTGCGCGGCTTCATGTTCGGCACTGATCGCACTGTGGCGGTGCAGCGAAAAGCTCCCCCCCAGAACTTTCAGCGCATGGGGGGCTGGGATCAGGTTGATGGATTTGGCTGCCGGCAGGGGCGTCGTGAAACGCTCCTGGCTTGGCGAGGCCAGATTGATCGTGGTGACTTCGACTGGTTGGGGGTGGATCAGCGTTTGCATCTTAGTTGCGATGTCATCCCCGCTGGGATTGTGCGCTGTCGAGTGGATAAAGGCTTCCGGAATGCCGTCATCAAATAAGGTGAACGGCTTGGTGTGGGCCGTGAATTCGGTATAAAAATGCCCGTTGGAGACCAGCGGTTCGGATGTGGTAGGCGTCAGGGTGCAGTAGCTGCCTATCTGGTGCAGGCGACCGTTGCTCAGCGAATCCTGATTGATCCAACGTCCGATCACAAAATGCAGGGACCAGTTTTCCAGCGGCTGGTCAGCCAGGTTATGCAATGTGAGCGCAAAGCGGGACAGGTTCTCCTGCTGCTCTATGACGGTTAAATCTAGGCGATAGCTCATAGGTTGACTCATAGTGGGTAAAGGTTGTGATGCCCTCGGGCCATGGCCAGAGCACCATCCATGGCGTCGCCCTGAGGGACGGCGACACGTTGCTGCATTGGAGGAATCAGCCAGGGAATAATGCGTTCCGCTATGCTGCCCATCAGGCAGATACGGCTGGCCCCGCGCTGAATCAGGGCTTTCATCCACATTTCAATATCGGCCGCGGTCTGGTTGAGCAAGTCGATACCCAGCGCATCTCCCTGATAGGCATAGTCAAAAATGGCTGGCGAAAACTGACCGTAGTCGCAAGGCCTGGCGGATTTCGACCAGCTGACAATGGCATCAATGTCGTGTCGGAAATGGGCCATGACATGGCTGACCAACGGGGTCACCGGCCTGAGACCATCCTGGGCGAGCAGGACCTGCTGGATCAGGCGCAGCCCCATGACCGCGCCACCGCCCTGATCGGAAATAGGAAATTCACGGCCGCCAACCACATGTTGTGTCCCCTCACTCAGGTAAATCCCGCATGAGCCGGTGCCGGCAATCAGGATGGCGCCGTCCTTCCCAGCCCATGCGCCGAGACAGGCACCGTAGGCATCGGTATTGAGAGTGACGGCAGCATACGGATGGGGCTGGGCCATAAAGTCATACCAGGCGCTTTTTTGCTCGGCCCCGGCCAAAGCCAGGCCGACCCGCATATGGGCGTAGTGCTCCGGCCCGAGATGAGCTTGCGCGGCTGCGGTTGCGATAGCATCCTGAATGGATGCCATCGCGACTTCGCTTCCCAGCAAAATATTTGCGCTGCCGGTTTTGGCTTCACCAAGCACCTGGCCGTTTAGCTCGGTAATCCGGGCTCGGCATGAGGTTCCGCCGCCGTCGACACCGACATAAAATTGAACGGAATCAGACATCTTGTCTCTCCTTGTATTGCAGGGTCACGGCCAGCAGGTACCAGCCGGCATGGGGGATCCATTGCTCTCCCCAGCGCCAGTTTTGCAGCATGTCGTTTGCCTGTGGCTGCGGGTTGAAGGCGATGTCCCGCTCGTTGGTAAAACCGGCCGTAATCCCGTTGCAGACGCCGCCTTTGGCATTGCTGAACCCTAGGTCTGGCAGATAATCCGGGTTATTGCGACCATGCCCATCCAGCATGGACATATCAAAAGGATTGAGCCCCAGTATCCAGTTCAGCAGTCGCTGACCATAGATTTCCAACGGGAGTTTCAGATCGCGGAAAGCGGGCAGGGCGGCTGCCTGATACGCCATGCTGGCCAGAGAAGCCAGCCGGGCGTTCTCCCCTTGCCACCAGTAACCGGTTTCATTGTGATGCGGAATAAAAAAACTGCTGTGCTTGTCGCCCTCTACCGCTTTGACATACTGGCGCGGATAGCCGAACGGGTTAGTCACTTCCGCAGTGATCGCCAGTTCAAACTGTAGCGCTTGCAGGATGACGGTCGTTACGGTCTGCTGTTGCTGGTGGTCCGGCTCAATATCGAGGTAATGCAGCAGGCTGAGTACCGGTAGTCCGGCGTCAGAGGCATGGAAATACGGCCGACTGCCGTCATGATTGGCGGACCAGAAATAGCGGTACTGGTCATCGCTCATCTGCCGTTGGGCCAAGCGGCCTGCCCAGCGGCGCGCCCCGGTCAGAAAGCGCCTGTCGTCCGTTGCCCGGTATAGTTCCACGGCAGCCAGCAGTGCACAGTACTCGTCAATGATGTTTTCAACCCCGTCATCTACATACCGGGTGTTCATTTCTACCAGATGCCAATAGCCCTGCTGCGCGGCCGTCAGGTATTGCGCCCGGGAGGCGGTATCGAATCCCAGTGATGTGCCGTGCGAACCCAGAATCCTGGCCGCAGCGGCCAGGGCGGCGATCGCCATCCCTCCGCCCTGACGAAAGCCTGCCTGATACTGGGCAGATTTATGGCCGTTCTGGGTCGCGTATGCGCAGATTTCGCGCTGGGCGGTGTCTTTGCTCCAGGTATCGAATACCGTCATGTAAAAGTAACCCTGCGGTGACTGCATCCGGCACAGGAAATCAGCACCGTGGAGGGCCTCTTCAAGCAGGCGAACACGGGTGAACGGCGCCACCTCCGGCTGGTTACTCAGCTGGCTGAACGCGGTGAGCATGTTCCAGACCACCAACGGTGTCTGCTGCGGGTTGAAATAATTGCTGTACGACAGGTGGCTCAGGTATTTACTGACATCCCCGGAGGCGTCGTACCAGCCACCATGCGCATCCACGGTCTGACTGGAGTCAAACAGACGCACCTGATGATCCGCCTGATCAAATTTGCCGCCGCAGCGCTGCGATTTGAAATAGTGCAGAACATCGCTGAAGGTCTGCTTCATCAGCAGCCCGTCGGCGATTTGAAAACGTGCAGACAGCTGCTCACCCACCTGCAGCCGGAACCAGCCGCATTGCTGCAGCGCGGAAAAGTCGACCAGATAAGTCAGTCCGGTATGCCATTGATCCACCTCGCCATGTGTTTGCACCGGCAGTGTCAGCAGAGGTTGCTGGCTGGTGTCGCAAACAATCTGTGCCGTTGTGATTGTCAGTGGCATTGCTGTCTGGATGACGGCCTGCTTGGTACCGAAACGCTCATAGCCCAGGTGATTGGTTAGCAGCTGCATGATGCCTCCATCAGTTTTCATACAGATAGCAACGAACAAAGTGGTTGTCAGATAACTGGGTAATGCCTGGTAGTTGCGTCCGGCATTTGTCGGTTGCGTGGGTGCAGCGACCTGCAAACGGGCAGCCGAGGCTCTCTGGTGTCCACAGTGGAATTTCCCCTTTATTCCCCTTCAGCTTCTCATGGATCGATTTTTTCGGATCCGGCACGGCAGAAACCAGTAACTGGGTATAAGGGTGTTGCGGATCGTGGATGATCTCTTCCGTGTCTCCCCACTCAACCATGTGGCCGACGTACATCACAGCCAGATCTTCAGCGATATAACGGGCCGTTGCGATATCATGGGTGATATACAGCAGCGCCATTTCACGTTCGAATTTCATTTCTTCCATCAGGTTGAGCACTCCGGCGCGAATCGATACATCCAGCATCGAAGTGGGCTCATCGGCCAGCACGACTTCGGCCCCAACCGCAATGTTGCGCGCCAGGTTGACCCGCTGACGCTGGCCCCCGGACAGCTGGTGCGGATATTTCTCGGCGGTTGCCTTCGGCGGGATCAGGCCCACTTGCTCCAGCAGGCTGTAGACGGTGTCTTCCAGCTCTTTTTTATTGCCTTTGCTGACTTTGTTATGAATCAGCAACGGGCGGGCAATATGGTGAAAAATGGTATGGGTCGGGTTTAGGGAGCCAAACGGATCCTGCCAGACCATTTGGACGCCCTGGCGGTATTTCATCAGGTCATCGCGTTTTTCAATAGTACGGATGTCACGGCCAAAGTATTCGATATGGCCGTGTGTCGGCGCATACATTTTGGCGATCATTTTCGCGGTGGTGGATTTGCCCGAGCCGGATTCCCCGACAACGGACAAGCCACGGCTCTTGTACATCTTGAATGACACGTCATTGATTGCCCGCATCATGGACTTTTTCAGCGAGTTGCTGCTAACCGGGAAGTCTTTGACCAGGTTCTTCCCTTCGATAATTGGTTGTCCGGTTGGCTTGCTCATCATGCCTCCATATTCTTATTGGGATGAACGGCTTTGGTTGAATAGGTGGCAGTTACTGAAACGGCCGGGTTCAAGCTGACGCAGCTGAGTTGCCTGACGAAAACAGGCGTCATGGGCTTTGCTACAGCGAGCCTGGAAACGGCAACCCTGAGGAATTTCCAGCAGGTTAAGCGGGTTCCCCGGAATCCCGGTCAGCCGGGTTTTTGGGCCGGTCAGCGGCGGGAACGAGTTACCCAGTCCCTCGGTGTAGGGGTGGTACGGGCGTTCCAGGATTTGTTTGGAAGGCGCCACTTCCACCAGTTCACCGGAGTACATGATCCCGATGCGATCGGAGAACTCGACCATCAGGGACAGATCGTGCGTAATAAACAGGATAGAAAACCCGAACTCTTCTTTCAGGGCGTAGATCTTTTGCAGGATCTCACGCTGTACCACCACATCCAGTGCGGTGGTGGGCTCATCCATGATGATCATCTTCGGATTGAGAGCCAGAGCAATCGCGATCACCAGACGCTGACGCATCCCGCCGGAAAACTGGTGCGGATAATCCTGCAGTCGGCTCGGGTGGATATCGACAATTTCCAGCAGCCCTTCGGCCCGGCGTACGGCCTGCTCACGGCTGAGGTTGGTATGGCGCATAATCACATCGCAGAACTGCTCTTCCAGACGCAGCACCGGGTTCAGGGCGTTCATCGCACTCTGGAACACCATTGAGATTTCGCTCCAGCGAAACGCACTCATTTGCGAGTCGCTGAGTTTAAGGATATCGCCGTGACCATCGAAAATGACTTCACCGCCGGTAATGAATGCAGGTGGCTTATGCAGGCGCATCAGTGAGAAGGCAACGGTTGATTTACCGCAGCCTGACTCACCCGCCAGACCAAAGATTTCACCCTTGCCGATGTCAAAGCTGACATTGTTGACGGCACGGACATCACCGGCGTCAGTGATGTAATCGACGCACAGGTTTCGAATGGAAATTTGCGGATTGGTCATTATTTTTCGCCCCCTTCCAGTGCAGGCTTAGCGTTAATTTCAGCTTCTGTTTCAGTGTTTTGTTGCTTGGCCATGTTCTTCCAGCGGCGCATTCCCTTGTGAGAGCGCAGTTGCGGGTTGGCAATTTCATCGACGGCAAAGTTGAGCAGCGCCAGGCCGATGGCGATGAAGATCAGGGCCAGACACGGTGCAAACAGTTCCCACCAGGCGCCGACCAGCATCGACGAAGAGGTGCGGACGTTGTTAAGCATGACGCCCCAGCTGATGGAATTCGGGTCGCCCAGTCCGAGGAAGGAAAGGGTGGCTTCGGTCATGATGGCCAGCATGACGGAGCCAATGAAGCTTGCGCCGACAATCGAGACTAGGTTAGGCAGAATTTCGACGAAAATAATGCGCCATGACGATTCCCCCAGAACCTCTGCCGCTTTGACGAACTCTTTCTCCCGCAGTGAGAGGGTCTGAGCGCGGACGACCCTTGCTCCCCACGCCCAGGAGGTCATTCCGATGACGATCGCAATGGTGACCGGCCCGGCCTGGCCAATGAAAGCGGCAATCACAAACAGCAGCGGGAACTGCGGAATAACCAGCATTATATTCATCGCGGCAGTGAGGATGTCATCCACCCGGCCGCCAAAGTATCCGGCTGATACCCCGATAACGGTGGCCAGAAAACAAACCACCAGACCGGCACCGAAGCCGACAGCCAGTGAGGTACGGGTGCCGTAAACCACCTGAGACCAGATATCGCGGCCCATGCGGGACGTTCCCATCATGTGATCGGCCTCTTTTGACATCAGCAGGGTACGGCGGTTGTCTGCCAGGTTGGTTGCCACCCAGCCATCCGGGTTGTTTTGGGCGGCTTTGACGATAAATGCCGGGTACTCGTGTGGGTTACCGGTTTTACGATCCGGCGCATGCTTGGTGATCAGTGGGGCAAAAATGGCCGCCAGAATAAAGGTGCAGATAATGCTCAGGCCCAGCAGTGCCTTACCGTTGTTACTCAGTAGTTTAATTAGTGCATTCATGATTATTTCCCTCCCTTGCGTAGGCGAGGATCCAGCGCGACGATAAGCAGGTCGGCCAGGAAGTTAAAGAACAGCATGAACAGGGTCATGATCAGTAGCTGACCTTGCAGAACCTGGTAATCCCGGCCGTTAATGGCGTTCAGCAGCACGGTACCCAGACCCGGATAGTTGAAGATGATCTCGATAATCAACTGGCCGCCGATAGCCATCCCTAGGGCCATCGACAGAGCGGTAACACTCGGTAGCATGGCGTTTCGGGCTGCGTAGTTGAACACGACCCGGTTTTCGCTCAGGCCCTTGCCTTTGGCCATGGTGATGTAATCTTCGTTTAGCAGGTTGATCATGTTGTTACGCATGCTGATCAGGAAGCCGCCAATCTGGATGATGGTGGCACAAACCAGTGGCAGGACGGCGTGGTAAGCCACATTTTTGTAGAACTCAAGACTGGTCCAGTCTGCAATTACCCCGGGGGTATAGGCATAACCGGTCGGAAACCAGCGCATGCTGATGGAAAAGGTGTACAGCGCGATCATGGCGGTGACCACCGCAGGAACAGCTTGCACAACCAGCATGGCCGGAGAGATGAAGGCATCGTATTTACTGCCGCGTTTCCAGGCAGCAAAAATGCCCAGAATGGAGCCGATGCAGAACGAAAGAATAACTGCTGTCCCGGCCAGGAACAGTGACCAGCCGACGGCGTTACCCAGCATGTCGTTGACCGTTTGAGGGTAGGTCTGGATAGAGATCCCCAGGTTCCAGCTCAGAATGCTTTTAAGGTAGGTAAAATACTGTTCGTACAGTGGCCCGTCGACAAACCCGAGCAGTTTTGACATGGCGGCAATACGTTCTGGCGTGACCTGTACGGTCGCGTTAGCAAACATCATGGTCACCGGGTCGCCGGGCATGGCGCGCGGTATGATAAAGTTCAGCGTAGCGGCCACAAGGAACGCGATAAAGTAGAATGACAAACGTCGTAGAAAGAATCCCATAACTCACACCTTTCCAAACCAACCCTTCACTAGCGGCTGGATTCAGGACGAAAAACCCCCTGACGACTGGCGCCATACATTGCACAAGTGAGGGGGAAGAGGCGGTGCGCAAGGGGCGCACCGCAAATGAAGCAGAACTTACGACTTAGGTTTCAGATCCAGTACCTGAAGAACACGTTCCTGAACACCGGCCCAAATCATCGGACGGCCTTTCGGATTGTTTTCATTCCACCAACCGTCAAAGCGGGTCGTGTTGTACTGGAAGTTAAATGCGCCGGACATGACAGGCACAGTGATCTGGTTTTCAGCGATGATCTTCTGAATGATGTGGGCAATTTTCAGCTGCTCATCTTTATCAGCGGTCTTATAGAAACTGTTCAGCAGTTTATCCAGCTCCGCGCTCTTGTAGTGGTGCATGGCAAAACGAGGCTTACCTTCACCTTCCTGCAGTGCGGAGTTGTAGCCATCATTCCAGTAAGTGTGAGGATCTGCACCGTGGAAGAAGTTGGTGTAGGCCACATCGTAGGTACCGTCCTGCATCGCTTTGTTGTAAACCGCGAAGTCCGGAGTGCGGGCTTTGGCGTTGATGCCGACTTCCTGCAGTTGCTCAACAGCTAGCTGAACGGTGTTGTTGAAGTCAGTCCAGCCATTCGGCGACTGAACTTCCAGCTCAATCTTCTTACCGGTTGGGGTTTCAACAAAGCCGTCACCATCAATATCTTTGTAGCCGGCTTTCTTCAGCAGCGCTTTGGAATTTGCGGTGTTGTAGGTATTGAAGCCTTTGTACTTGTTGTAGATGGTATTGTCAGACCAGGAAGCAAAGGCTTCGCCGAGGCCCGAGGCGTAGTTGTTAGGTTTGCCGTTGCCGTAGAACGCGATATCGATGATGGTCTGGCGATCCAGTGCCATAGAGAAAGCACGGCGGAACTCGACATCATTGATTGCTTCGTGGTTGCCTTCTTTCGGCGACTTGTAGTTCAGCAGGAAGGATTGTGTACCGGCCGCAGGATACCAGTATTTGTGGTTAGGGTTTGCTGCTGCATACGTGCTGTCGATGTCAGGAATGAACGATGAGGTCCAGTCCAGCTCCGAGTTGATGATTTTCGCCAGCAGCTGGTCGTTACCGGCAATCTGAGGAACGCGCAGACAGTCTACGTCCAGATTGTCGTTATCCCAGTAGTGTGGGTTACGGCACTGAACATACAGCTGTGGAGTGAAGGTGTCGATCTCGGTGAAAGCACCGGAGCCGACCGGATTGTCATTGGTGAACGACTCTGGGTTCTTAATCTTGCTCCAGATGTGTTCTGGCACGATTGGCACTTTGGCAATTTCAAACGGCGCGTTAGAAGTGGCTTCTGTTAGGCTGAAGATCACTTTGTTGTTGCCCTGCTGCTTCACTGCCGTGACCCAGTTATTGATACCGGTACGGTCCAGCTCAGGTTTTTTCTTCAGCAGTTCCAGTGTGTAAACCACGTCTTTGGCGGTGAAAGGTTTGCCGTCAGACCACTTAACCCCATCGCGAAGTTCAAACGTTACCTGCATCAGGTCGTCAGACATGTAGTAGTTTTTCGCGATACGCATAACCGGCTCGTTACCGTGCATCTGGTTAAAAATCACCAGTGGCTCATAGATGAACTCGGTGGTGGTGTCCAGATCGGTATCCAGGAACGGGTTAAAGTTACGGACCATTGTAGGATAAAACTGAGGTACGATAGTCAGCTCACTGCGTTCAGCAGCAGAAGCCACTGGCGCGGTTACTAGGGTTGACGCGGCGGCGACAACGGCGAGTGCTAACTGAGTTTTTTTGATATTGGCAAGCATAGCTGTTCCTTACTCTTTGCTTTTGTTTCACTTATGAAAATACCCGTTGAACGGGACCCTCAAACCTACTTCATCTGAGCTGAGTAACGCGGCCCAAACAAATGGCCTTGTAGGCTCTCAGTGACCTTAAGGAAACTCCGGAATAACAAATAGGTCAATCTGGCTTCCCGTTAAAACCGTCAAAATACCCGGTGGTACCGTTAAAACCGTAAATATCTGAGTGTGATCTGCCTCAGCGGCGGAAATCCTCTGTGCGGTATCTCACAGATAATTTTATCGATTATATTTTCAATGTGAGCGTTTACTATCGATTTTTACTTTTATTTTATTGATGTTTAGTGGCTGACTTTGGAGTGAGTGATGTAACGGGAGAGGAGTTGGGAGGATATTTCCTTGCGGAAAATTTATCCCCTGCATTTGTTGTGATTATGCTCTCAGAATACGTATTAACCCCGTTTCCAAGACGGAACGAGGCTGAAAAAACAGCTTTTGATGGGAAATTGACCAGTATAAATCCGACTGGAGAAGGCGTTTTTTCGGTTTTTACAACGCATAATTTGAGGCGAAAAAAAGCCCGCCAGGCGGGCTTGAAAAAGGCGCGGTTTATACCGAAGCAAGGAGGCATCCCGGCAGAGATCAGCTGATAAGGTGTTGCAGTTGCTGCCTCATCAGTTGCAGTTGTTCTCTTTCATCGGCGGGCACCTGACAGCGTTCCAGCACAAAATCCACGGTGCTGAGTACCGTGCGCCAGCGCGGTGTTTTGGGCAGAGTTTCAAGGTGCAGGTATTTATCCAGTGTCCGGGTTTGCAGGGTACTGCGGTCGAGGTAGACCCGCCAGAGCCCGCTTTCTTCGGCCAGTTCAAATTTGGTTTTCCTGGTATAGCGTTCCCAGACGCCAAGGGTGGTCTTCATGGTATCGACCAGCAGTTCGCGCAGGGTATCGTGCTTGCTGCCGCCTTTGTCATCCAGGCGATCCGCCAGTTCGCTGAATTCCTCGCCCAGATGACGGAGTTGGTCCAGGCTGTGCCGGTCACGGTTGAAGGCAAAGCCGGATAAAACGTCGACGGCATTTTCCAGCACTTTGATACGGTGCTCTTCAGTCGGACCGTGGTTGTCAAAAATAAACATCCGCTGTAACCCGGAGGCTTCCGGCAGGTTAATCACGTCAGTGCTCAGGGAACTGAGGCCATCCCCGATGCGGAACATCAGCTTGCCGTGGAAATGGTGGCGGCTGGCGATGTCTTCCGGCAGATGAGTGGCCAGAATATCGTAAAGGTTGTGGCGCTCCAGTTGCTCAGGAGTGCGTTCAAACAGTTTACCGGCGGCGCTGTTGGCATAGCGTATAAGGCCGTCGTTACGGACACAGAGTATCGCTTCATTGGTGGATTCGAGCAGCCCAAGCAGGCGGCTCTGGGTTTCCAGCAGGCCCGCTTCCGTTTCTTTTCGCCGTGCCACTTCTTCGGCCAAGATCTGATTTTCCAGGCGCTGGCGTTCAGTTTGTCCAGCTTTCAGGTGTGCCCCGATCCGGGCGGTCAGCTCTTCTTTATTGAATGGCTTGGTCAGGTAATCGTTGGCACCGGATTCAAAGCCGCGTACCCGATCCTGAACCTGTCCCAGGGCAGAAAGCATGATGATGGGTAAATCCAGCATGCTGTAGGTTTTCCGCAGTTGCTCACAGACTTCATAGCCGGACATCTCCGGCATCATAATATCCAGCAACACCAGTGCGGGCTGTTGTTCATCAACCAGCTGAAGCGCCTGCTGGCCACTTTCTGCAGTGATCACCCGATACCCTTCCAGTCGCAGGAAGTTATGCAGAACTTGCAGGTTGACCGGTTCATCATCCACGACCAGCAACAGGTCGCCATCCGGATTATCCGGTAAATCTTCCAGCTCACACACCGTTGGGTCGCTGATCGGAGCCTGAAAGTGAAGGTTGCGGTTGGCCAACTGACTGTTAGCAATGTCATGCTCGCTGGCCAGGTTCAGGGTGAAGCTGAACGTAGTGCCTATCATCGGTTGGCTGCTGACGTACAGGCGTCCCCCCATTAAATCCACCAGCTGGCGGCTAATGGACAGCCCCAGTCCGGAGCCCTGGCGGTAATGGGCGGATTGCGTATTGGCCTGGGTCAGCGGCTCAAAGATATGCTCCAGCTGCTCGGCAGGGATCCCCTGGCCGGTATCTACGACCTGAATCCGAAGCTGCTTTTGCAAAATCGTGGCTGAAAGGATGATCTTACCTTCAGAGGTGTATTTGATGGCGTTACCGACCAGGTTGTACAGTACCTGCTCGATACGCTGCTCATCGCCCAGCACCAGCGGCAGGTCATCAGGGATCTGGTTGATGATGCGGATCGGCTTGTTGCCCAGCAGGTGGCTGGACAGTTCCAGTACCAGACGCACGGCCGAGGCCAGATCTACCGCATGGCGCTGTATATCAAGATCGCCATAACGCATCTTATGATAATCCAGCAGATCATCGACCAGGTTGGTCAGGCGCTGGCCGCTATTGATGATGATCTCCAGCTGGCGTCGTTGCGAATGTTGTAACGGGCCGTTGGCACCGGCCAGCAGCGATTCGGCGATGCCGACCATCCCGTGCAGCGGGGTCCGCAGTTCATGGGATGTGGTGGCCAGAAACTCATCTTTCAGTTTATCAGCGGTCTGCAGCTCGTTGTTCTTCTGCCGTATCACCAGCAGGTTTTGCTCCAGCTCCGTGTTTTGTTCGCGGATCAGGGTGATTTTATCCCGAATGGAAGATTGCATGCGGGCAAAGCTGGTGGCCAAGCGGCCGATTTCGTCGCTGCGCTCGGTGCTTCCTATCTTCTGATCCAGATCCCCGGCGGATACCCGCTCAGCGGCCCAGGTCAGGCGCAGCAAAGGCGCGGTGATGGAGTTGGAGAGCCAGTGCGAAGCGATAATCACCAGCACCACGGCCGTCAGCATGGCCGCAAAGAAGATTTTTTCCAGCTGGCGAATGCGGGCGAAGGCTTCTTTTTCTGGCAGCTCGACGACCAGCGCCCACTCACTGCCCTTGAGGCTGATGGGGGCGAAGGCGCTCAGTACCGGCACCCCGCTGAAGTTGGCAAAGCTGCCCACGCCGCTGTTGCCGGCCAGTGCCTGATCGATGCTCGGGCTGGAATAGGTCGCGGGGGCCTGAGTACTTTGCGGCAGCAATGAGCGGTGATCCTGGCCTACCAACAGGGTCTGCACCTGATGATTGGTTGTGGCCACGGTGTCGCTGAGAATGTCCCGGATGGAGCGGTTACTTAGCTTAAAAAAGACATAACTGTGCAGATAGCCTTGCTGAATGATGGGGGCGGCAAACCAGGCGGCGAGATCCGGGTGATCTGGCTCAGCACTGAAATCCGTGAATACGACCGGAACCTGATCCGCGCTGTAGCCGGATTGCCGGGTGAGGGTCGAAATCGCGGTAAAAGTAGTGCTCAGTGCCTGAAACGTGTGGGTGGTTTGCTGCAGGTTGACGCTGAATGTCTCGGGACTGTTGGCGGAATAGACAATATTGCCCTGTAAGTCGACCAGCAGAATGTCGCTGAAATGCGACCGCTTAAGGTATTCGTCGAAAGCCCAGTTATAGCGTTTGTACATCAGCCGGTATCGTTCATGGCTGGCGTAATTCGTGACTCCGTTCTCAGCCGGCGCCCTCATGGTCAGCCGCTCCGTAAAATATGTGCTGCGACCGAGTTCCTGCAATTGCCCGCTGATGTCACCCAGTTGGTTATAAGCACCGACCAGGCCGTAGAACCGTCCGCCACTGGCATTGGCCAGCTCAGAGCGGGCAAAGCTCTGCACTTCCGATTCCCGTGCCGTAATGAAGCTCTCCAACTGCTTGCGTTTGTTGTCGAGCAATGACGCCAGGTGATTGGTACTTTGCTCTGCTAAATCAGTGGTGTGGGAGCGAAGGAAAAATAATGCTGAGAGGAGCAGGGGAGTGATACTGAGAACGAGAAATGCCAGCATTAGGGTATGCTGCAGTCGCTTGAAACGGGTAGTCTTCTGCATTCCGGTGCCTGAAATTTACCTGTAATACTCTAAATGCAGCCGACTTCTTTGGCAGAAGCTGACTGGCGTGACAGTGAAAAAATGCTCTTATTTTGACGAAATTTACGTCATAACACGAAAAATGGGATCTTCTGTCACCTTATACGTGGTTTTTTTGCATTATCAAGAAAGCAGGCGGGGAAGCGTGTGGCGACACACAGAATTGACGGAGTTAACGGTTGGGAGGGGCTGTTTTTTGCCCATATTGACGGGATTTGTCGGTATTTTTACCCGGTGAGACGGTGAAACTCACCGGGTAACGAAAGAACATTGCGCTATTTTTTCGCGGCGTAAATGTTGAATTTATTGTTGCCGGCCGGCTGCTCACAGTGGCCCAGGCTGGCTTCGATCAGCGGCGGGTAACGCAGGAAGCTGTTGGCGACAATGATCAACTCGCCACCAGTGGTCAGGTGCTGGGGGGCTTCAGCAATCAAGGTTTCTGTGGCGGCGTAGAAGGTTTTCAGGCCGGCGTGAAACGGCGGGTTGCTGATCAGAAAATCGTAGTGACCCTGAAGGTCGCTGTATACATCCGTCGCGGTAAAACGGGCTTCCAGCTGATTAACACGGAAGGTTTCCTGTGCTGAGGCGATGGCTAGCGCGCTGATGTCACACAGCTCCAGGTCAATGTCCGGGTGGTTGGCTTTCATGAATGCACCAATAACACCGGCACCACAACCGAAGTCCAGTACCTTGCCGTGCAGTGCCGGCAGAGTTTTCAACAGAAGTTCGGATCCTTTATCAAACTCCCCGTGGCTGAAAACGCCTGGCAGCGAACGGATCGTCAGGCTTTGTCCGCCCAGCTCCAGCGGGTAGCTGCGGAACCAGTCCTGCAGGACAAACGCCGGTGCATTGTGGTCACAGCGACCCCAGTAAAAACTGCAGCGTCGGGCCGAGTCGTATTTGGTCAGTGGACCAAACGGGCCAAACATTTTTTCGGCGCTGCGCACGCCGCTGCGGTTCTCTCCTACCACACAAATCTCGGTGCCCGGCGCCACTTTCGCCAATAGCATGGCCATTAGGTATTCCGCTTCCGCTTTGGCTTTCGGCCAGTAAAGCAGGATCATATCGATGGATGCGGCGTCACCGTCAAATTCGGCACCAAAATGGGCAGTTACCTGAGGGCGCGCAGCCAGAGAGCGGTAGAACCCGTAGTTGGTGGTAAAGACTGTGACTGAGGCGGCGGTTTGCGCCAGCTCAATCGGAAACGCATCCGCCAGCTCACCGGCAATCAGGACATTGCGGTTTTCAAAAAACTCAATCTGGCGGAGAGCGACTTGGCTTGCAGCACTATAGGACATATCGGCCTCAGAAACGGTGACAGGAATATGGGGCGCGAATTGTTCCATAAATTCAGGGATAAGAAAAGCCGGAGGGCGGGGCCGTCCGGCTGATGTTAGGCAAGGTGCCGTGTCCCCGGGCATAAGCCGTGCGGGGACGGCGGTAAAACTGAGGCGCCTGACTCAGTGCTCATCCTGATGACGGAGGAAATCTTTGAATTCCACTTCATACAGTTTGAATAGCACTAGAGTGATGGCAAAAATAATTGGCCCGTAAATCAGGCCGATCAGTCCGAAGACGTTCAACCCGCCGATGATTGAGAAAAAGATCAGCAAAGTGCTCATGCCTGAGCTGCCTTGCATCAGCATTGGCCGCAGGAAGTTATCGATGGAGCCCACCACGACGGCACACCAGATGGCCAGGAACAGAGCCCATTCCCATTGACCGACGAGCAGAAGATACAGGGTCGCCGGGATCCAGATCAGCGCGGTGCCGACCACTGGGATCAGCGAGGCAAATGCCATCATTGAGCCCCAGAACAGCCCTGGGAATCCAGCCAGCCACATGGCAAAGCCACCTGCTGCGCCTTGTGCCAGTGCCGTCAGGAAAGAGCCCAGTACTGCCGATTTGGCCACTTGCTCGACTTCGTTCAGTACGGCGTCTTCCTGGCTGCGGGAGAGCGGCAATACATGGCGGATCGTGGCGACGATGCGGTCATGATCCCGCAGCAGGAAGAACAGCACAAACAGCATCAGCATGAAGTTGATCAGAAAGTTAGTGGCATCCCCGAGCAGCTTGGCGCTGGTGTTCAGCAGTTGGGCGCCAAATTTAGAGGCTGTTGCCGCGATTTTGCGGACAATTTCCTGGGCATCCAGCGGTTCAAAAGGCAGATATTTATCGAACAGTGCCATCAGTTTGACCACATACGGGTGCCCCAGCACCTCCTTGACGCCCCCGGTTGTCAGCCAGTTGTAGCTGTCGCGGGAAAACGTTGAGCCCTGATGAATGATAGAGCTGAAGACCACCAGCAGCGGGATCACGATCATAAAGGTCAGCAGGGTGCAGGACAGCACGGCTGAGAGATTGGGTAATGTCGGCAGTCGGTGGCTGATCCGGCAGTGGATCGGGTAAAACAACAGCGAGATGATAAAGGCCATGACGATGGGGCCGAGATAAGGCGCAATCAGCTGGTAACTGGCGTAGGCGGCAAGCGCAAGCGCCGCAATGAGCACCCAATGGCGGGACTCGATTTTGACGGAAGACGGCACGGTCAAATCCTTATTAAGGTCAGTGTTGTATGATACTGTTTTGTGGTACTTATGATTGCATCACCGGTCAGGTGTGGCAATTATCAATGTAGCCTGTTCAGGAAATATTAAGGAGTTTGCGATGGGGTGCTGTGATTGCGGATGCGATGAAAAGAAAAAGCGCCGGGTGCCACTGGCACTGTGGGTGGTTTTGGGGATAGCGGTTCTGACTGTGCTGTTCTGGCAATAGGTTGTTCTCCATATCCAGATATAAAACTCAGCCTGGCAACCCTAGCACGCTTTCGGGCTGAAAACGGCGACTTGCAGATAGTACAATGCCGCTCGTTGAGCGGCATTGTAGGGTTGGACGATGCGAATTACGCCGCTTCTTCTGCCAGTTTGGCAAACGCGAATTCTGCAGCGTCCAGCGTGGCTTCAATCTCTTTGTCACCGTGCGCCAGAGAGGTAAAGCAGGCTTCGTAGGCGGACGGAGCCAGGTAAACGCCCTTTTCCAGCATCAGGTTGAAGAAGCGCTTGAAGCGTTCGATATCACACTTCGCCACATCGCCGTAGCAGTTAACCGTTTCTTGGTCAGTGAAGAAGAAACCGAACATGGCGCCGACCTGATGGGTTTTCAGTGGGATGCCGTATTTGTCAGCCAGAGCCTGGAAGCCTTCTGCCAGACGCTGAGTGGTGTGAGCCAGACGCTGCTCATTGCCAGGCTGAGTCAGAACGCTCAGACAGGCGTGGCCGGCTGCCATGGCTACTGGGTTACCGGACAGGGTACCCGCTTGGTAAACCGGACCGGTTGGCGCAATGTATTCCATCACATCACGACGGCCACCGAAGGCACCTACCGGCATCCCGCCGCCGATCACTTTACCCAGCGTTGTCAGGTCAGGTTTGATGTTGTAGTAACCCTGTGCCCCGCCGTGTGAAACACGGAAACCGGTCATCACTTCATCCAGAATCAGCAGGGCGCCAAATTCGTCACAGATCTCACGCAGGCCTTCCAGGAAGCCAGCAACCGGTGGGATGCAGTTCATGTTGCCGGCTACTGGCTCAACGATGATACAGGCGATCTGCTCTGGGTGCTCAACAAAGGCTTCACGAACTGAGTCCAGATCGTTGAAGGTACAGGTCAGAGTGTGCTTGGCAAAATCTGCCGGTACACCTGGTGAGCTTGGCTGGCCCAGCGTCAGGGCGCCAGAACCGGCTTTCACCAGCAGGCAGTCGGCGTGGCCGTGGTAGCAGCCTTCAAACTTGATGATTTTGTCGCGGTTGGTGTAGCCACGAGCCAGACGAATGGCGCTCATGGTGGCTTCGGTACCAGAGCTGACCATACGAACCATTTCCATTGACGGCACCAGCTTCGACACCAGCTCAGCCATGGTGATTTCCATTTCTGTCGGCGCACCGAAGCTCAGGCCGCGCTGAGCCGCTTCAATAACGGCATCGCGGATTGCCACGTGGTTGTGGCCCAGAATCATCGGACCCCATGAGCCCACGTAATCAATGTAGGCTTTGCCGTCTGCATCAAAGATATACGCGCCGTCTGCTCGTTCGATAAAGAGCGGAGTACCGCCGACACCGGTGAAAGCACGTACCGGAGAGTTAACCCCACCTGGGATTGTTTGTTGCGCTTTGGCAAATAAATCAGCTGATTTGCTCATAGGGTTGTCCTGTTTGAATAATTGTCCGATGTGAACTGCCCGGCATTGTACCTAGGCGGTGGGGGGCTTTCAATTTCCCGGCGGGGGAACTCTGCGTCAGCTCAACCTCTTAGCGCGGAAAATTGCGTGCAGCAATGAAAAGCTAGTTTTCAAGAATGCCGATGTAAAAACCAGAGCGGGTCGACTATCCTTGGTAAGACGCTTCGCGTCCCTTTCTTTTTGCCCCGGTTCCACGGGATATCATCGACATACGGCGAGTTCAATGACGGATACAAACCAAGGCACTCCTGCGCCTGAACGACTGCAGCCCAGCGGGCTGGTACGGCGCTTTCTTTCCCGCGATAAAACCCCGATTTCAGTTCTGTTTCTGTCGGCGCTGGTCGGACTGGGAGCCGGGTTGCTGTCAACGCTGTTTGAAATCTCGGTGCATTGGGTCTCGGAGCAGCGCACCGAATGGCTGCGCAATGAAATCAGCAATGTGTTGCCGCTGTGGTTGTCGGCGTTTCTGATCAGTGCCGGGCTGGCGCTGGTCGGTTATTACTTGGTCAGCCGATTTGCGCCCGAGGCGGCAGGCTCCGGGATCCCGGAAATTGAAGGGGCGATGGATGATATCCGTCCGGTACGCTGGTGGCGGGTGCTGCCGGTCAAATTTATCGGCGGGCTGGGGGCGCTGGGCTCCGGCATGGTTCTGGGGCGGGAAGGCCCCTCGGTGCAGATGGGCGGCAATATCGGGCGCATGGTCTCCGACCTGTTCCGCCTGAAAGACAAAGAAGGCCGTCATGCGTTGCTGGCGTCCGGGGCAGCTGGCGGGCTGGCCGCAGCGTTCAATGCTCCGCTGGCCGGTATCATGTTTGTGGTTGAGGAGATGCGGCCGCAGTTTCGTTACAGCCTGATCTCGATAAAATGCGTGATGATTTCAGCGGTTGTGGCCAATATCGTCTTTCGCAGTATCGCCGGCCAGAACGCAGTGATCACCATGCCGCAATATGCCGCGCCGCACTTGCATTCACTGTGGCTGTTTCTGATCCTCGGGATGCTGTTTGGTATTTTCGGCGTGATTTTTAACCGCCTGATCACGCTGGCGCAGGATTTGTTCGTCAGGGTTCACCGTAACGAGCGGCGCCGTTACCTGCTGACCGGTACCTTATTAGGCGGCTGTTTTGGCTTGTTGCTGCTCTATTTGCCGGAGCTGACCGGCGGTGGGATCGGCCTGATTCCGAGTGCGACCCAGGGCGAGTACGGGGTCGGGCTGCTGTTTCTGCTTTTTGTGGCGCGGGTAGCGACAACCCTGTTGTGTTTTGGCTCTGGCGCGCCCGGTGGTATTTTTGCCCCGATGTTGGCTCTGGGGACCTTATTCGGCACGTTCTTCGGTGCCGTGGCGCAACACCTTTTTCCGGATATGGGGCTGGACGCCGGAATGTTTGCGATTGCCGGAATGGGAGCGCTGTTCGCCGCGACGGTGCGGGCACCGATTACCGGTATATTGCTGGTGATTGAGATGACGAACAACTATCATCTGATCCTGCCGCTGATTATTACGACCCTGGGCGCGACCATGCTGGCGCAGGTTCTGGGTGGACAGCCTATTTACTCGCAACTGCTGCATCGTACCATTGCGAAAGAAAAAATGGCCCAGCAGTCGTCCTCAGAGGTGGTCAATACTTGAACGAGATAGTCAGGTATTAGATAATCAACGCAATGACCGAGTGTATTTGAGAGGTTTTGAATGAGCGATGCTAATTTGCCGCTGAGTTTTTCCGATGTTGCAGCGAATAAAGTCAAATCGTTGATCGCCGAAGAAGAAAACCCGAATCTGAAACTGCGTGTTTACATCACTGGTGGTGGTTGTAGCGGTTTCCAGTACGGGTTCACCTTTGACGAAAAAGTGAATGAAGGTGATTTCACCATCGAAAACAGTGGCGTAACCTTGGTCGTTGACCCTATGAGTCTGCAGTACCTGATCGGCGGCATTGTTGACTATACCGAAGGTTTGGAAGGTTCACGCTTCTTTGTGAACAACCCGAATGCGACCACGACTTGTGGTTGTGGGGCATCATTCAGCGTGTAAGCTGACTGTGCGCCCTGCGCGAGACAAAAAAAACCGCAACCTGATGTTGCGGTTTTTTTATGTCCGGGAAGCGCCCTGTGGCGCCGGGCTGCATATCTGGGAATGCCCTGGTCTAGGGGCTGTGTTTGGGGCGCGCTGGTTTGGACCGCTTAACTGCGGTTTGTCAGTAGCGGGCTGTTATCTGCAATGAACTGGCTGAACTGGTTCAGTTGCGCCATTCGCTCGCGGGCGTGCGCTTTGAAGCGGGTTTTCTCTTTGCCGCTCAGCGAGCGGGCCTGCGGCAGATCCACCGTGCGCGGATTTTTGTGCACGCCGTTGACCAGGAACTCATAATGCAGGTGTGGGCCGGTAACCCGACCGGTGCCGCCGAGAGTCCCGACGACTTCTCCCTGTTTGACCCGATCGCCGGTTTTGACCTTGCGCTTGGTCATGTGCAGGTATTTGGTGATGTAGGTGGAACTGTGGCGGATAAAGACATAGTTGCCGTTAAACTGGTTATAGCCGGATTTCATGACCACTCCGTCACCGGCGGCCCAGATTGGGGTGCCGACCGGCGCGACATAGTCAGTTCCACGGTGTGCTTTCACTTGTCCGGTGACCGGGTGAAGGCGACGAGGGTTGAAGTTGGAGCTGACGTAGCGGAAGTTTATCGGCGAGCGCAGGAAGGCCTTACGCATGGCGCGTCCTTCTGCATCATAGTATTTACCGTCTTCACTACGCACGGCGGTAAAAGTCTGGCCTAAGTTGGTGAAGGTGGCTGCCAGAATATCGCCGCGGCCAATGGGTTCGCCTTCCACCAGCTTTTCTTCAAACAGGACGGAAAAACTGTCTCCGGCCCGAATGTCGAGGGCAAAGTCGATATCCCAGCCAAAAATGCCAGCCAGTTCCATGATCTGGTTGGCGGTCAGTCCGGCTTTGTCGGCGGCGTTCCAGAAGCTGGAAGTGATAATAGCCTGGGCGTAATTAAGCTGGATGTCGACTTGTTTGCTTTCTTTGGCGGAGTAGAAGCTGTCAGCCGTGCGCGTGACGATCAGGCGTTCTGTCGCGCTTTGTGGCTGAACAAGCTGAACTAACTGGTTTTTTTCATCAAACCCGAAGCGAAGGGTTTCACCGGGACGCAGGTTGGCGAGCTCTTTGGTGCCTTCATCAGCGTTGACGAGTTGGTAGAGATCCAGAGGAGAGAGGCCGACTTTATCAAACACCACGGCCAGGCTTTCACCCGGCTTTACCTTATACTCTTTCCAGCGCAAAGCCGGAATTGCCGGTTTTTCTTCCCCGGCCATCGGTCGAAGCTGGGTGATGTTCAGATCCAGAGCCAGCGGGTAATGTTTGCCGGGTTCGAATTTTCGCTCCGGATGGGCGCTATCCTCGGTGCCCGGCCACAACAGCAACAACCCCATAAACAGGGTAATCACTGTGATTGAGACTTGGTGCATCCTTGGCAGCCGGCGCAGTATCGTTAATAGCATTAGTGATTTTTTTGTGTATTAGGAAAAAATAAATCAACCTGTAGTCTAACTGGTTTCAAAAAACATCGCTATTCAAGTAATATTGACGATTATTACTTTTTTGCCAATTCTGTGGGAGCGAACAAGAATGGCCAGTATTGAACAAGCATTAGCTGAAATTAAGCGTGGTGTTGATGAGCTGATTCCGGAAGAAGAGCTGATTGCCAAGCTGAAAGAAAACCGTCCACTGCGCATCAAGCTGGGTGCCGATCCGACAGCACCGGATATTCACCTGGGCCACACTGTTATTCTGAACAAGCTACGTACGTTCCAGGAACTGGGCCATGATGTGACGTTTCTGATCGGTGACTTCACCGGGATGGTCGGCGATCCAACCGGCAAAAACACCACGCGTCCGCCGCTGACACGCGAAGACGTACTGCGTAATGCTGAAACGTACAAAGAGCAGGTGTTCAAAATCCTGGATCCGGCGAAAACCAAGATTGAGTTCAACTCGACCTGGCTGTCCGAGCTGGGCGCAGAAGGCATGATTCGTCTGGCGGCTAACCAGACGGTTGCTCGCATGCTAGAGCGTGACGACTTCAAAAAACGTTACACGGAAGGCCGTCCAATCGCTATTCACGAATTCATGTACCCGCTGCTGCAGGGCTATGACTCGGTGGCGATGCACACTGACGTTGAGCTGGGCGGTACCGACCAGAAATTCAACCTGCTGATGGGCCGTGAGCTGCAAAAAGCCAACGGTCAGAAACCACAGGTTGTACTGACGCTGCCACTGCTGGTCGGTCTGGACGGCGTGAAGAAAATGTCTAAGTCGGCTAACAACTACATCGGTGTGGCTGATGCGCCAAGCGAAATGTTCGGTAAGATCATGTCGATTTCTGATGACCTGATGTGGAACTACTACGAGCTGCTGTCTTTCCGTCCGCTGGAAGAAATCGAGCAGTTCAAAGCAGACATCGCAGCAGGTAAGAACCCTCGTGATGTGAAAATTCTGCTGGCGAAAGAAATCATCGCTCGTTTCCACTCTGAAGCGGATGCTGACGCGGCAGAGCAGGAGTTCATCAACCGCTTCCAGAAAGGTGCAATGCCAGATGAAATGCCGGAATTCGAGTTTGAAGCCGGAATTGCCATTTCTAACCTGCTGAAAGACGCTGATCTGGTGAATTCAACGTCTGACGCACTGCGTATGATTCGTCAGGGCGCGGTGAAGATCGACGGTGAAAAGCTGGATGATACCAAGCTGGTTCCAGCGGCTGGTACGAACGTATACCAGGTCGGCAAGCGTAAATTTGCCCGTGTTACCGTAAAATAATTCCGATTTATACCCGTGACACACCACAAAGGCGCCTCAGGCGCCTTTGTTTGTTTATGCCTCCGGATAAATGCAAAAGCCGGAAATGGCTTCAGCTTCAGCTACATCAACTGCGATAAGACAGGTTCTGGGGCCAATTAGCTGTCTGTCGCTTGGGCACACTGTCGGGCAATGACTTGCTGTGCTGCCAGTCTCGCGACACGGCTGCCCAGATGGCGAACTGTGGCTAAATCCTGAGCATGAACCGTCCCTTCCGGTGCATGGGCTGAACTGCCGTATTGGACACCAAGGCGGTTGATTGATTTGTCGGTATAGCTGAAGGGCATATCCATTCCCACCCATAACATGCCATGTTGGCACGCCAGAGTGATCAGAGACTGCAGGGTACTCCCTTGCTCGCCATTGAAGCTACCGCCGACGGTAAAACCTGCGGCCAGCTTATCGCGCCAGTGTTGCTGCTCCCAATTTTCACTGCTGGCATCGGCGAAGGCTTTAAATTGAGCCGCCGGTCCGCCCATGAACGTCGGGGTACCAAAGATGATCGCATCGGCATTGGCCAACGCCCTGAATAACGCCGGATCGCGAAATCGGCCGTTGAGGATGCGCTCCCCCCGGATCGGATAGAGCGTCGCGTGTGCCCCTGGCTGTTGGCTGATTCCCGCCGCGCACGCCTGGGCTAATTGTTCGGTACAGCCGGATTGGGAAAAGTAGACAATAAAGACTGAGGTCATGGGTTCTCCTTGGCAAGTCGCCTCATGATAGCGGCCGGGTATTCCGGCAACGAAAAATGGTGATACAGGTACTGGCAGCTATAGATCAGCTTGATAGTGTGATCATCATCGCTGGTGCAGGTTTGCGCCTGCCAGTGGGCCCACTGTAACGGCGGACAATCCCTAATCGAGACTGGAGGCGCAGCAGTCCCGGCAACCCCCAACGCAGCGACGAAGGCCTGCCAGTAGTAGCGTAGCGCCAGCGCTGGCTCAGCGAGGTAAGGCTGCAATTGGTGCAGGGCCTGAAAACCGGTAACCCCGTGCAGCAGGGTGAAATTGTTGGTGGCAAGATAGTGACGGATCGTGAGCCGGGCGACCAGCGGCTCGTTTAGGTCGGCCGGAGTGACGGCAAGCGATGCAAATTCGGGCAGGCTGCTGAGTTCAGCGATCCGATCGACAATGAGGCCGGGCTGATATGAGTGCGCGGCAAAGTGATGCTGCACAAGACGCAATTGCTGCTCGGCCTGTATCGTCTCACTTTGGTGCAACGCCCCCAGGGTTTGGTATTCACTGGCCCAGTAGGCCAGGGCAATGGCCACTTCGTCGGGATCTTGCAGGGTAACGCCGTAGCTGAGGCGGATCACCCCATGAAAAGCGGCGCTGATCAGCCCTGGCAGTAGTTCGGGCAGGGCATGGCGCACGGTTTGCTCAATTCCCTGCTGGTGGATTTGCCTGCGATAACGGGACAGAAAGCGGCCGAAATCGGCCCTGTTGCCGAGTGTCGGCGTTTGTGCATCGGTGCAGGCCGGACGCATGGGCACCAACTGGCCGGTATAGTGGTGATAAAACGCATCCAGTTGGTTCTCGGACGCCCCCTGAAAAGCCAGGGCGGCCAGCGCCATTGGCAAGTGGTTGGCCAGACCGCGGCCGTAGACAGGATCATACCGTTGCCCTTGACGAATCAGTTGCAAGCAGTGCTCAGAAATAGGATGAAACATGCCTTTCTCCTGGTTGCCGTAAACAGAAAACGGATGGGTACTTTGGTTATAGGTGATAGTCGTTGCGCTGGGCGGGATCGTCACTGAGGTATTCGACAAACTCCCACTCAATGCCGTTGGGATCCCAGAAGTAACAGCGTTTTCGCCACGGGTGTGTGGTTTCGATGTCATTTTCCTGATAACCGGCAGCCAGTAAGCGCTGTCTGACGCCGTTAACATCCTGCGTGACCAGACCGATGTGATTGATTCCGCTGTCGAGGTAAGGCGCACGATCGATCTTGTCGCGATTCACGACATCCTGCAGGGCCAGGTAAGTGTGTTCAGTGCCAATATGGCACCAGCGATAGAGCTCGCTCTGACCGCGATGTCGGACAGAGAAACCGGGCAGGGCGGTTTGCAGAAATGCGATGCTGTGGTCAATGTTGCTGACGGTGAGATTGGCGTGTTCGACATACGGGACGTGATCAGTGCTCATGTTGCCTCCTGAAGTATATTGCGTATGGTTTTAGTAAAAGCATATTAGTAATGTTTTTGATTTACTAATAGGATAGGCGGTGGTGTAGATAAATAAAGTTTTTTGTTTATTTAATTGGTGTGGGACGTAAAAAAGACCGCCTGTTTGGCAGTCTTTTTATGTATGGGTGCAAAAACTGAGGCTATTTTGCCGGCTGGATCAATTTCTTAAGGCGAAGGTTGGCAATGACAGGTGCCAGCGGATAGCGGCCAGTCGAATGCTTAGGGTGGTGATGACGCCGACCAGCGTTGCCAGTGCGGTTTCCACGCCCATTATCAGCGCCACCGTGTGCACAATTCCCCCAAGAATACAGGCGGTCGCATAGACTTCGGTACGCAGAACCATCGGGATTTCGCGGGCAAGCACATCACGTATCACCCCACCGCCACAACCGGTAATGACCCCCATAATGACCGCGACCATCGGGGTGGCACCAAAGCGCAGGGCTTTCTCGACGCCAATCGCGACAAATACGGCAAGTCCGATGGCATCTGCAACCGGCAGGATATACCAAGGCATTTGCCGCGGGCGCCGGATTGCCACCATGCTGATGAGGCAGGTAATAAAGATCACCCACAGGTAGTTGGTATCGGTGATCCAGAAGACCGGCGTTGCGCCGAGCGCCATATCACGGATGGTACCGCCGCCGATAGCCGTGACGCTGGCCAGTACCACGACCCCAAACGGGTCCATCCGGAGACGGCCAGCCAGCAAAACGCCCGAAGCGGCAAACACGGCCGTTCCGAACATATCAAGAATGTAGATAAGCATGGGGTTACTCGCCTGCGCAAAGTCAGTTAAAAAACCGCGTGATTGTACGAGGAATCGTTCGCCGCACAACCGGATACATTGGCTTTGTGAGTGTTGTCACATAACTTTAACAAGGCTCAGTGTGGCTGCTGGCGAACCTTATCCAAGTAGTGGCATACCTCCTGGGCCGCTTTAAGCGTACGGGGGGTCGGGCGGTTCAGCCAGTCGGAGGTCAGAAAGAACAGATTACCGCGGGCAACGGCCGGTAATTGTTGCTGCCACTTGTTCCAGCGCGCCAGTTGGCTGCCCGCATGGTTGGTGCCAAAAATCACTTCCGGCTGGCGAATAATGACTTGCTCTTCGGAGACCTGCGGGTAGGCTGCCGGACTGTCTGCGAACACATTTTGGCCCCCGCACAGGGCAAAAACCTGACTTGGCCAGCTTTCGCCGGACAGGGTGATCATCGGGGCATCGCTGAGCTGATAAAAGTATTTCACCGGGCGTTGGGTCTGGTGGCTTTGCTGCAGTGCGTTTAACTGCTGGCGGAAATCGGTAGCGGCCGCGTTCGCCTGCTGCGGGGAATCGGCATACTTGCCGAGGGCCTCCAGGCTGGTGGCAATGTCAGTCAGTGTCTTCGGATTGGAATAAAAAACGGTGAAGCCGAGCTGCTCCAGTCGCTCCATCTCCCGGCTCGGATTACCGCCCTGCCATGCCAGAATCAAATCCGGTTGCAGAGCCACGATACGTTCCAGTTTAATGCCGCGGTAGTTGGCGACCCGCTCCAGGGCTTTGGCTGCTTCCGGGTAGTCACTGTAGTCGCTGGCGGCAACCAGTTTATCGCCCAGCCCTGCAGCATAGGCCAGTTCGGTGGTGTGGGGGGACAGACTGATCACCCGCTCCACAGCGGCGGTCGCGGTTGCTGCGCTGAGCAACAGAAAACAGAAAGCAAGCAGACGCACTCAGAACATTCCTTGAGTCAGAAGTAGTAACAGGCTTTGCAGGATCACCCAGCCAATCAGGCGTTGGTTAACCAGTCGATCAATCTGGGCAAGGTGCAGCGCGGCGGGGGAGATGGGGCCGCCCAGGCGCGGACGCTCCCGCTTGATCGTATCGTAAATGGCCGGGCCACCGAGAGAGAGCGACAGTTTGTGTCCGGTTGCCACCAGTAACCAGCCCGGACCGGGTAGCAGCCAGGCTTCTCCCTGACTGGCGAGCCCGCGCCAGGCGACGCGCACGTTTTGGCCGAGGCTGATCAGGACGGCAAACAGGCGAAGCGGGACGATATCCAGCAGCGCCAGAATTCTTACTGCCGGCAAGCCAAACTGGCGATATTGCTGTCGGCTTGGCGACCACACCCGCGCCAGTGACACCGCCAGCCGGTAGAGAATGGCGCCGATGCCGCCTGCAATGCCAAACCAGAACAGCACGCCTGCGACCAGACGGCCGTATGCCAGCAGTTGGGTTTCCGCACCGGCTTTACCCAGCCCCAGCAACGACAATGAGTCGGTGTGGCGGTTGATACGGGTGGAGAGTAGAAAGCGGCAGCCTTGCTTGTCTTCCCGGCTGTAATGCCGGATAAAAGCCTGACTGAATTGGCGGGTGTTGCGCCAGTCTAGCGCAATCCAGAGCAGCAGCAGGTGAAAGGCCGTTTCTATCCATACCAGCTGGTAGAGGCAAATCAGCAGTACCAGCACGGTCAGCCACATTACGCTCCAGGCCAGCGCACCAGCCAGTTGTTGCTGGCGGGGGGCGTCATCAGGGTGGTTGACTCTGTCAGCTATGGCGCGGGCCAGTTGCTGCCATATTTGCAGCGGATGAAGGGCGGCGGGCAGGGGGAGCAGCCATTGCAATGCCAGGGCACCCCACAGTGCCAGGAGGTAAGGGGATGCGGTCAGCAGGGCAATGGCTTCGTTCATTATTGGCTCAGAATCTCAGCCATTTTGCTGACCATGGCTGAAGAACTTTTCGCGGCCAGTGGCAGGAATTCTTCAAAGCTCATTGGCGATTCTTTATCCGCGACATCTGAAATCGCACGGACAACGACAAACGGAACGTTGAACTGATGACAAGCCTGAGCAATAGCTGCGGCTTCCATTTCGACGGCAACGACTGACGGGAAGTGTTCTCGGATGAAGGCCTGTTTGTCGGCTGAGCAAACAAAAGCATCACCTGTACAAATCAGACCGCGTACGGCGTGGATATCCCCCATTGCTGCCAGGGCTTTTTCTGCCACGGCCATCAGTTTTTCGTCGGACTGGAAAGCGGCTGGTTGCTGTGCCATCTGGCCAATTTCGTAGCCAAACGCCGTTACGTCAGCATCGTGGTAGCGTACTTCCGTTGAGATAACCACATCACCTACATTCAGTGAGCTGTCGAAACCACCGGCTGAACCTGTGTTCAGTACGACATCTGGCTGGAACACTTCCAGCAGAACGGCTGTGCCAACAGCGGCTGCCACTTTACCAATGCCAGACTGAAGCAGAACCACATCGGCGCCGTTCAGCGTCCCGGTGTAGAAGGTACAGCCTGCTTTCTGGTGAGTTTCACAGTTTGCCAGTTGCGATTTCAGGATCGCAACCTCTTGCTCCATCGCGCCAATAATGCCGATTTTCATCAATAGGATCTCTTGCTGGTGAACAAAGGCTCCCGAATGGGAGCCTGATTAGAATGGTGTGATTGTAACATGAGCGTGGCGGCAATTGCCAAATTGCCGCCCTTGTTACGCCCAGATTCAGAGTTCCAGATAGCTGAGGATACCGTCTGCGGCTTTGCGGCCTTCATCGATGGCGGTCACCACCAGATCTGAGCCCCGTACCGCATCGCCACCGGCAAAGATTTTCGGGTTGGTGGTCTGGTAGGCAAACTCGGCCTGAGCTGGCGCTTTAATGCGTCCCCAGTCATCAAGCGCCACGTCAAACTCGCTCAGCCAAGGCATCGCATGAGGCTGAAAGCCAAACGCCATGACCACGGCATCCGCCGGCAGAACGTGCTCGCTGCCTTCGACAGGCTGTGGGCGGCGGCGACCGGCTTCGTCTGGTTCACCCAGCGCCGTTTTCACCATATTCACCCCAGAGATGTGGCCTTTATCGTTCAGTTCCAGACCAATCGGCTGCAGGTTAAACTGGAATTTTACGCCTTCCTCTCGGGCATTTTTGACTTCCCGCTTTGACCCCGGCATGTTGGCTTCATCACGGCGGTATGCACAGATCACGTTCTTGGCACCCTGACGGACAGAGGTGCGCACGCAGTCCATCGCGGTATCACCACCGCCCAGTACCACCACGTTTTTGCCTTTCATGTCGATGTAATCCGGGCCGCTTTCCAGCCCCATCACCCGGTAGGTGTTGGAGATCAAAAACGGCAGGGCATCGTACACTCCCGGCGCGTCTTCGTTGTCCAGTCCGGCACGCATGTTTTGGTACGTGCCGACACCAAGAAAAACCGCGTCGTAGTCATTGACCAGCTCAGCCAGCGAGACATCTTTGCCGACTTCGGTATTGAGGCGGAACTCCACCCCCATTTCGGTAAAGACCTTGCGGCGATTGATCATGACCTCTTTTTCCAGCTTGAACGACGGGATGCCGAAGGTCAGCAGGCCTCCGATTTCCGGGTAGCGGTCAAACACCACCGGTTTGACCCCGTTGCGGACCAGAATGTCGGCACATGACAAACCGGCAGGGCCGGCCCCGATAATCGCGACTTTTTTGTCGGTCCATTCCACCTGCGACATGTCCGGTTTCCAGCCCATTTCAAACGCTTTATCGGTAATGTATTTTTCCACGTTACCGATAGTGACCGCGCCGAAATCGTCATTCAGGGTACAGGACCCTTCACACAGGCGATCCTGCGGGCAGACCCGGCCACAAACTTCCGGCAGGGTGTTGGTCTGGTGGGACAGCTCCACCGCTTCAATAATCCGTCCCTCATTGGCCAGTTTTAGCCACTGCGGAATGTAGTTGTGCACCGGGCACTTCCATTCGCAGTACGGATTGCCACAATCCAGACAGCGGTCAGCCTGTGCGCTGGCCTGCTGCTGGGTAAACGGCTCGTAAATTTCGACAAACTCAATCTTGCGCACTTTCAGTGGTTTCTTGGGTGGGTCGATACGCGCCACATCAATAAACTGGTATACGTTCTGGCTCATCGGACTCCCTCCCTATTGTGCTTGAACGCGCAGCTCGGCCGCCGACAGGCTTTGGTGACCAAGCAGGGTATTTACATCGGCAGATTTTGGCTTCGCCAGATAGAACTTCGGAATCCACTGGTCAAATTCAGCCAATATCTCCTGAGCCCGGCTGGAGCCGGTGTGTTCCAGATGCTGGTCAATCAGGCCGCGCAGGTGCTCCTGGTGGATTTTCAGCTCTGCCAGTGGCAGGGCTTCAACCAGTTCCGGGTTTACCCGGCCGGCAAAATCGCCGTCTTCATCCAGAATATACGCGAAGCCACCGGTCATCCCGGCCCCGAAGTTCACCCCGGTTTTGCCCAGAATTGCCACGATACCGCCGGTCATGTACTCACAGGCGTTATCCCCGGCTCCTTCAATCACCGCAATGGCGCCGGAGTTACGTACCCCGAAACGCTCCCCGGCCTTACCGGCTGCATACAACTTACCGCCGGTGGCGCCGTACAGGCAGGTATTACCGACGATTGTGGCATCGCTGGACTTGAATGCCGAGCCTACCGGTGGGCGGATCACAATCTGGCCGCCCGCCATGCCCTTACCGACGTAGTCGTTGGCATCACCGGTCAGGTACAGATTCAGGCCGCCGGCGTTCCAGACCCCGAACGACTGCCCGGCGGTGCCGGTCAGGTGCAGGTTGATCGGTGAGGCTGCCATGCCCTGGTTGCCCCAGCGTTTGGCTATTTCACCCGACAGGCGGGCACCGACTGAGCGGTCCGTGTTACGGATATTCTGGAAAATATCGGCTCCGCTGCGGCTTTCGATGGCCGGTAGTGCTTGCTCCAGTAGCGCGGCGTTCAGGGTTGCCGGGTCAAACGGTGTATTAGGCTCGCTGCAGTACAGCGTTTTGCCCGGCTGCGGTTCTGCGGTTGCCAGGATAGGCGACAGATCCAATTTGCTCTGTTTGGCCGTGTAACCTTCCACAACTTCCAGTAAGTCAGTGCGGCCAATCAGGTCAGTCAGTTTCTCGACGCCCAGAGTGGCCAGCAGGTCACGCACTTCCTGGCCGAGGCCGATAAAGTAGTTCATGACCTGATCCGGCAGCCCTTTAAAGAAATCACGGCGCAGGGTTTCATCCTGGGTCGCGACCCCGGTAGCGCAGTTGTTGAGGTGACAGATACGCAGGTATTTACAGCCCAGAGCTACCATGGGCGCCGTACCAAAACCAAAGCTTTCGGCCCCGAGAATGGCGGCTTTCACCACATCCAGCCCGGTTTTCAGGCCGCCGTCCACCTGCAGGCGGATTTTGTGGCGCAGTCCGTTGGCCACCAGTGCCTGCTGGGTCTCGGCCAGTCCTAATTCCCACGGGCTACCGGCATATTTCACAGAGGTGAGCGGGCTGGCACCAGTACCGCCGTCGTAGCCGGAAATGGTGATCAGATCGGCGTAGGCTTTGGCAACCCCGGTCGCGATCGTGCCGACGCCCGGCTCAGAAACCAGTTTGACGGACACCAGTGCATCCGGATTGACCTGCTTGAGGTCGAAAATCAGCTGCGCCAGATCTTCAATCGAGTAAATATCGTGGTGCGGCGGTGGTGAGATCAGAGTGACGCCCGGTACCGCAAAGCGCAGCTTGGCGATTTCCGTCGTGACTTTGTGCCCCGGCAACTGGCCACCTTCACCCGGTTTTGCCCCTTGGGCGACCTTGATTTGCAGGACATCGGCGTTCACCAGATAGTGCGGTGTGACCCCGAAGCGACCGGAGGCCACCTGTTTGATACGCGAGTTACGTTCGGTGTTGAAGCGACGCGGATCTTCACCGCCTTCACCGGAGTTTGAGTAACCGCCGAGGCGATTCATCGCAATGGCCAGCGCTTCATGCGCTTCCGGACTCAAAGCACCGATAGACATTGCCGCGGAGTCAAAGCGTTTGAACAGCTCAGTAGCCGCTTCCACTTGCTCCAGGGCAATCGGGTCGCCACTGGTTTTGAGTTTGAACAGGTCACGGATGGCGGCCACCGGACGCTCGTTGACCTCGCGGGCAAACGCGAGGTAGTCCTGGTAGTCGCCACTGCGTACGGCTTTTTGCAGGGTGCCGACCACATCCGGGTTATAGGCGTGAAATTCACCGCCGTGGACGTATTTGAGCAGACCGCCGTGCTCGATAGGCTTGCGTTTCAGCCAAGCCCGACGGGACAGGTTAAACAGATCCTGCTGAAAATCGCTGAAACCTGCGCCCTGAATACGGCTGGAGACGCCTTTGAAGCACAGATCAACCACTTCACTGTCGAGACCCACGGCTTCAAACAGCATGGAGCAGCGGTAAGAGGCGATGGTTGAGATCCCCATCTTCGACATGATCTTGTACAGACCCTTGTTGATACTGTTCCGGAAGTTCAGCATCACTTCGCGGTAAGGGTGGGTCAGAGCGCCGCTGTCAGCCAGCTTACCCAGTGATTCATAGGCTAGGTAAGGGTAGATCGCGGTGGCCCCGAAGCCGAGCAGTACCGCAAATTGGTGCGGATCGCGTGCTGCAGCTGTTTCCACAATGATGTTGGCATCACAGCGCAGGTTTTGCGCCACCAGTCGGTTTTGGACCGCGCCGACCGCCATCGCTGCCGGAATCGGCAGTTTCTCTGGCGTTACGCCACGGTCAGACAGCACCAGCAGAACGGTACCGTTACGCACCAGCCGCTCAGCCTGATCACAGACATCCAGAATCGCTTGCTTCAGATCTTTCTCGCTAGGATCGAAATTGATGTCGATGATGCTGTTGCGATAATGCTGATCGTCCAGCTCCAGCAACTGTACCAAATCTGAGTACAGTAGGACCGGTGAGGCAAAGGCTACCCGATATGCGTGACCGTCGGTTTCGCAGAAGACGTTCATCTCGCGGCCGATACAGGTGGCCAGCGACATCACGTGTTTTTCCCGCAGCGGATCGATTGGCGGGTTAGTGACCTGGGCAAACATCTGGCGGAAATAATCAGTAACCGCGCGCTCTTTGGACGAGAGCACGGCCATCGGGGCGTCATCGCCCATGGAGCCAGTTGCCTCCTGACCTATCTCGCCCATCACTCGGATGACCTGATCCAGCTCTTCCCGGCTGATGCCGAACAGCTTCTGGTAGGTCGACAACTCGTTGTCGCTCAGCGAACGGCTGCCAACCTGATCGTCGCCGAGATCTTCAAACGGCACCAGACGCTTAACGTGGCTGTCCATCCACTCTTTATAGGGATGGCGTTCCATCAGATCATTATCGATGTCATCAGAATGCCAGATCTTGCCGAACTTGGTATCGATTACCAGCAACTCGCCCGGGCCAACGCGGCCTTTTTCAGCCACTTCATCCGGAGCGTAATCCCAGATCCCGACTTCCGACGCCAGGGTGATCAGTTTGTCTTTGGTGATCACATAGCGCGCCGGGCGCAGGCCGTTGCGGTCTAGGTTACAGGCCGCGTAGCGACCGTCGGACATCACGATCCCGGCCGGGCCGTCCCACGGTTCCATGTGCATGGAGTTGAAATCATAGAAAGCGCGCAGCTCAGGATCCATGTCCGGGTGGTTTTGCCATGCTGGCGGGACCAGCATTCGCATGGCGCGGAACAGATCCATCCCGCCGGACAGGAACAGCTCCAGCATGTTATCGAGGCTGGAGGAGTCCGAACCGGTCTCATTAACGAACGGCGCGGCATTTTGCAGATCCGGCAGCAGCGGCGAGGCGAATTTATATGCCCGGGCGCGTGCCCACTGTCGGTTACCGGCAATGGTGTTGATTTCACCGTTATGCGCCAGATAGCGGAACGGCTGTGCCAGTGGCCAGCGGGGCTGGGTATTGGTTGAAAAGCGTTGGTGGAACAGACAGATAGAAGACTCCAGACGGATGTCGCCTAAGTCTTTATAAAAGCGCGGCAGGTCCGCCGGCATGCACAGGCCTTTGTAGACCGTGACTTGCGTTGACAGGCTGCAGATGTAGAAATCCGGGTCGCTGCTGATGCGTTTTTCGATACGGCGACGGGCAACGTATAGGCGGCGATCGATATCGCGCGGCTTCCAGCCGGCCGGGGCATTGACAAAGACCTGCTCGATGTTCGGCAGATTTTCTGTCGCAATCGGGCCCAGAACTTTCGGGTTGATAGGCACTTCACGCCAGCCCACCAGCGACAGGGTTTCTTTGGCCAGCTCTTCATTGATGATGGTACGGGCCTGTTCGGCCAATACCGGATCCTGACTGAGGAAAACCATCCCCAGCGCAAATTCGCGTGAGAGTTTCCAGCCTTTTTCTTCGGCGATAATTCGGTAAAAACTATCGGGCTTCTTCATTAAAAGTCCGCAACCGTCACCCGTTTTCCCGTCGGCGGCAATACCACCACGGTGGGTCATTCGGTCAAGAGCGGAAATCGCGGTACGTACAAGCTTGTGGCTGGTTTGTCCTTCTATATGGGCGATTAGCCCGAAGCCACAGTTGTCCTTATCCAGCGTTGGGTCATACAGTGTCATTGCAACTCTCCCTAGCATCTGCCTGAATAAGCAGTGTTACTGCATTTTTTTGACAGTCATCCTGACCGTCCAAAACTTACCTAAGCACTGTTTCCTTTCCACGTTTTTATTGTTGTTCAGGTACGGCTAAAGGTATTCATGTGCTTCCAGCGACCTTTCACGTTAACGGCTAATTACAGAAAGGTCAAACATTGTTCGCGGGTTTAACAAACCGTTAATATTTGGTGCGCGGGAAGCAAAGAATGCGACGGAGTTAACAAATTGAAAGTGAATAAATATGACGTTCAGGAAAACGAAAAGCATAAAAAACCGGCCTGGTTAGGCCGGTTTGTTTTATATGCTACAAATACTGATTTTGGCAGCGATTCTGCCCTTAGGCAGAAAGCATCAGGGAGTCGGCTTTCGCTTCCAGATTGCTGTTACCCATCAGGTAAGCATCAATTTCACGGGCGCATTCACGTCCTTCATTGATACAGCGGACGACCAGCGATTGGCCGGTTCGCATGTCACCGGCGGCAAAAATGCCTTTCTGGTTGGTGGCGAAGCCTTGGGTGGCCACGTTGCCGCGTTCATCCAGGGCGATATCCAGCTGTGCCAGCACCCCGTGTGGTTCCGGATGCAAGAAGCCCATCGCCAGGAAGGCCATATCACAAGGGATAATGCGCTCTGACCCTGGGATTTCCTCAAACCCCGGACGCTCGCCTGGCTTGGCATCCTGCCACTGAATATCGGCAATACGCAGGGCTTTGACATTGCCTGCTTCGTCGCCGATAAACTCTTTGGTCAGGATGTTCCAGTGACGTTCACAGCCCTCTTCGTGAGACGTCGAGGTCCGCAGGATCATCGGGTAAGACGGCCATGGCTGATTCACCGGGCGTTTTTCCGGCGGCATCGGCATGATCTCCACCTGAGTAATGCTGGCCGCACCGTGGCGGTTAGAGGTGCCGACACAGTCGGAGCCGGTGTCACCGCCACCGATGACCACCACGTGTTTGCCTTTGGCATGGATTTCTTCCGTTTTCAGATCCATGTTGTTGGCGCGGCGGTTGTTCTGTGCCAGAAACTCCATGGCAAAGTGAACGCCTTTCAGCTCTCGGCCCGGGATGGGCAGGTTACGCGGAACGGTGGAACCACCGGTCAGCAGCACCACATCAAAGTCCTGACGCAGCTGTTGGGCATTGATGTTCACTCCTACATGCGCGTTGACTTCAAATTTGATCCCGGCGTCGGCCATCAGGTTGATTTTGCGATCAATGATGTCCATGCCGAGCTTGAAATCCGGAATGCCAAAGCGGAGCAGGCCACCCACTTTTTCGTCGCGCTCAAACACGGTAACGCTGTGACCGGCGCTGTTTAGCTGCTCGGCGGCGGCGAGGCCGGATGGTCCGGAACCAATGATCGCCACGGTTTTGCCGGTACGGCTGCGAGGCGTTCTCGGTTTGGCGTACCCTTCACGGTACGCCGTCTCGACAATGGTTTTCTCGATATTACAGATGGTGATCGGATCCTGATTGATCCCCAACACACAACTGCTTTCACAAGGTGCCGGACAGACACGACCGGTAAATTCCGGGAAGTTGTTGGTTGAGCTCAGGATATTCCAGGCTTCTTCCCAGCTGTCGCGGTAAACCGCGTCATTAAACTCCGGAATGATGTTGCCGATAGGACAACCGTTATGGCAAAACGGCACCCCACAGTCCATACAACGCGCAGCCTGCGTGTTGATTTTCTCTCCGAACTCTTGGTTCAGGACAAATTCCTTGTTGTCCTGAATTCGTACGCTCGGGTCAACTTTCTTTGGCAGCTCGCGGCCAAATTCCAGAAATCCAGTAGGCTTACCCATCGATGGCCTCCAACACGTCCTTGTCTGCGACGTCTGCCTCTGCAACTGTCGCTTGTTCTGCTTCCGCTTTGCGTTTCTCGAGTGCCGCTTTGTAGTCGCGCGGCATTACCTTAACCATTTTGCCCAGATTGGCTTCAAAATGTGCCAGGAAGGTCTGTGCGACGGTACTGCCGGTGTATTCCACATGTTTGGTCAGCATGTCTCGCAGCAGGGCCTGGTCGTCACTGTCCAGAGGATCCAAGTCAACCAGCTCAGGGTTGAGTTTGGTCGCGAAGTCGTCAAACTGATCCCAGACATAGGCCACCCCGCCGCTCATCCCGGCGGCAAAGTTGCGGCCGGTCTGACCCAGGATGATCGCCACCCCGCCGGTCATGTATTCACAACCGTGGTCGCCGACACCTTCTACAACCACATGGGCACCGGAGTTGCGCACACAGAAGCGCTCACCGGCCTTGCCGCGGATAAAGGATTCACCGGACGTCGCGCCATAGAAGCAGACGTTACCGACCACGATGTTGTCTTCCGGCACAATGTCGGCGCGGGCATCCGGGTACAGCACCAGCGTACCGCCGGATAAGCCTTTGCCCCAGTAGTCATTGGCATCGCCTTCCACGGCGAACTTGACCCCTTTGGCCAGGAAGGCACCGAAGCTCTGTCCGGCAGAGCCGTTGAACTTGATGTTCATTGGCTGCGGCAGGCCTTTGTCTTTGTAGATCTTGGAGATCTCGTTCGACAACATGGTGCCGGTGCTGCGGTCGGTATTGATGATGTCAAATTCCGCCTCAACCGGTTTGCCTTCATACAGGGCAGGGGCGGCAACCTCGATCAGCTTACGATCAAGCACGTCTTCCAGGCCGTGGTTCTGCTCACGCTGGTTGTAGATGCCGTCTTCGTCACGAGGCTGCTCGATGAACAGCACCGGGCTGAGATCGAGGTTCTGGTATTTCCAGTGGCCGATATTGTCACGAACTTTCAGTTTCTGCGCCTGACCAACCATTTCGTCTATCGTACGGAAGCCCAGTTCAGCCATGATTTCACGCAGACCTTGTGCCATGTAATGGAAGAAGGTTACTACGTCTTCAACGCGGCCATCAAAGCGCTCGCGCAGGGATTTGTTCTGGGTTGCGATACCCACCGGACAGGTGTTCTTGTGACACTTACGCATCATGATACAGCCTTCCACGACCAGCGCGGCGGTGGCGATCCCCCATTCTTCGGCACCCAGCAAAGTGGCAACCGCCAGGTCGCGCGGCGTTTTCATCTGGCCATCTGACTGGACAACGATCCGGTTACGCAGGCCGTTTTTCAGCAGCGTCTGGTGGGTTTCAGCCAGTCCCAATTCCCACGGCAAGCCGGTGTGACGAATTGACGACATCGGTGATGCCCCTGTTCCGCCGTCAAAACCGGCAATCAGGACCACATCGGCTTTGGCTTTGGCAACGCCGGAGGCGATGGTGCCGACCCCGGCTTCGGATACCAGCTTGACGTTAACCCGTGAGGTGCGGTTGGCATTTTTCAGGTCATAGATCAGCTGCGCCAGATCCTCAATCGAGTAGATATCGTGGTGCGGCGGTGGTGAGATCAGGCCGACGCCCGGCGTGGAGTGACGGGTTGCCCCGATCCAGTCATCGACTTTATCTCCCGGTAACTGACCGCCTTCTCCTGGCTTGGCGCCCTGTGCCATCTTGATTTGCAGCTCATCGGCGTTGGTCAGGTAGTATGACGTGACCCCGAAACGACCGGAGGCAACCTGCTTGATGGCTGAGCGTTCCCAGTCACCATTGTCTTTTTTCTCGAAACGCGCCGGATCTTCACCGCCTTCACCGGAGTTGGATTTGGCGCCGATACGGTTCATCGCGACGGCCAGCGTCGAGTGCGCTTCATAGGAAATCGAGCCGAAACTCATCGCCCCGGTAGCAAAACGCTTGAGGATGTGCTCAACCGGTTCAACGTCATCGAGCGGTACGGCACCGGCCGGGTTTTTCACAAATTCCAGCTGACTGCGCAGGGTCGCCGCATGGTCTCCTTGATCATCGACGGTTTTGGCGTATTGTTTGAACTGAGCATAGTCTTTGTTACGGGTCGACTGTTGCAGCAGCGAAATGGTTTCCGGATTGAACAGGTGTTTCTCACCACGCTGTTTCCACTGGTAGACCCCGCCTACATCCAGCATCTGGATAGGCACTTCGCGGGTCGGGTAGCCGACACGGTGACGGATCAGCACTTCTCTGGCGATGTCGTCGATAGTCAGCCCCTGAATACGGGAGACAGTGCCGGTGAAGTATTTGTCGATCACCGTTTTGCTGATCCCCAGCGCTTCGAAAATCTGAGCGCCGTGGTAGGATTGCAGGGTCGAAATCCCCATCTTTGAGAAGATCTTGAGCAGGCCGCCGTTGATCCCTTTGCGGTAGTTTTCAAACAGCGCTTCCGCGGATGTTGCCGGATCCAGCTTGCGGGTACGCTGCAGATCCACAATGGTTTCCGTCACCAGATACGGGTTGACGGCATTGGCCCCATAGCCAAGCAGGGTGGCAAAATGGTGGGTTTCACGGGCGTCACCGGTTTCCACCACGATGTCACACTTGGCGCGCAGACCTTTGCGGATCAGGTGGTGGTGAACCGCTCCCACAGCCAGCATGGCCGGAATTGCCGCATGGTTGGAGTTCACGGCGCGGTCCGTCAGGATAATGATGGAGTAACCGTCGATCACCGCATCTTCCGAGTACTGGCAGATCCGCTTCAGAGCTCGTTCCAGTTTGCCCGGCTCTCCACTGGCGCGGAACACGATATCCAGCGTTTTCGCCTGTAAGTGCTCGTTGTCAATGGCGCGCAGTTTTTCCAGCTCGGCGTTGCTCAGAACCGGGGATTCCAGTTCCACTTTCTGGCAGTGCAGCGGGGTTTCGGTCAGCAGGTTCTGATCTTTGCCCAGATAGGTGTTGAGCGACATCACCATCCGTTCGCGGATTGGGTCAATCGGTGGGTTGGTCACCTGAGCAAACAGCTGCTTGAAGTAATTCGATAAATGCTGGGATTGGTGTGACAGCACAGCCAGCGGCCAGTCGGCCCCCATGGCGGTCAGAGGCTCGTAGCCTGTCTGGGCTAGAGGCACGATAATGTCGTTCACTTCTTCCGAGCTGATGCCGAAGGCTTGCTGGTGATGCAGCAGGCGTTCCGGTGAGGGCTGGTGATGCACGTTCCCGGCATCCGGCAGCGCTTTCAGGCTCAGCAGGTTGTCTTGCACCCATTGCTCGTAAGGTTGAGCCGATGCGATGGTATCTTTCACTTCCTCATCGGAAATGATGCGGCCTTGTTCCAGATCGGCAACAAAGATCCGGCCCGGCTGGAGGCGGCCCCGGAACTGGATATTTTCCGGCACGATTTCCACCACGCCCGATTCTGAGGCCATGATCAGGAAGTCGTCTTTGGTCACGGTATAGCGAGACGGGCGCAGACCGTTTCGGTCCAGCGTGGCCCCAACCTGAACGCCGTCGGTAAAGCAGACCGAAGCCGGGCCATCCCACGGTTCCATCAGGTTGGCGTGGTACTGGTAGAACGCACGACGCTTCGGATCCATGGTTTTGTTTTCCTGCCAGGCTTCCGGGATCAGCATCATCAGTGCGTGCGGCAGGCTGCGACCGGAAAGTACCAGCAGTTCCAGTGCCATGTCGAAGTTGGCAGAATCGGAGCTGCCTTCCTGACAGATTGGCAGCAGCATGTCGATTTCCTGCTGGGTAAACAGGTCGGATTCCAGAATGGCTTCGCGGGCTTTCATCCAGTTCAGGTTACCGCGCACGGTGTTGATTTCACCGTTGTGGGCAATGTAACGGAAAGGCTGAGCCAAGCGCCATTTCGGGAAGGTGTTGGTTGAAAAGCGAGAGTGAACCAGCGCCAGCGCCGTGACCATCGACGGGTTTTGCAGGTCTAGGAAATATTGCGGCACTTGTTCTGTGGTCAGCTGGCCTTTGTAAACCAGCGTCTTGTATGACAGAGAGTTAATGTAGAAATCGTCACCGATATTCGAGATGCTTTCCAGGCACACACGGATGGTGTAATTGCGCAGCACATACAGTTTACGTTCCAGCGCCGCTGGCTCCAGGCTCGGGCCACCGCTGATGAACACATGCTCAAACTGGGGTTCGGTGCTGAGCGGGTCTTCCCCGATCATCGAGTTATCGACCGGCAACACCCGGTAGCCCAGCACTTCCAGATCCAGGCGTTTGGCATTGCGCTCCAGAATGTCGCGGCACTGCTGACGTTTGTATTCATCTTTCGGGAACAGAACGACCCCCACGCCGTACTGATCAAACGACGGCAGACGAATCCCCTGTTTTACGGCTTCCTCCAGGAGGAATTCGTGGGGTTTCTGCAGCAAAATACCGGCACCATCACCACTGCATGGGTCACAACCCTGACCACCACGGTGCTCCATACGGGCAAGCATATCCAGGGCCTGGGTGACAATGTCGTGGGATTTTCGGTTCTTGAGGTGGGCTACAAAGCCGATACCACAGGCATCGTGCTCGAGTTCAGGCACATACAGGCCCTGAGCATTCAGCTCTTGCTCTGTCATAGATACTTCCTTCCAGTTGCAACAAGTACCTTCCGGGCACTTGAGTTATCCCTATGATTATTGTTCCGACCGGCGTCAGCCTATGGTGGACTCCTGTCCGGCTGTGCCGATGGCGTTGCTGTGGGATGTTGTCTGTCAAAGCAAACGAAATGCTGTTGTTCTTTGCTCTGGTATGCAAAAGCACTGACAGCTCTGAGGGTAGGCAACATAAACCGTTACAAAACGTGAGGTTCAGTTGCTTTTATTGTTCATTAATTGCACACAGCTGTAACTATCCTACATTTTTGATTTATTAATTACCAACAAAAATTGGCCCCTGAAAAGCCTGAACGAGGTGCTCTTTGAATAGTTTTGTAATTTAATTTGGCTAAATATTCGATAATGGTTCTCATTTTGCATATTTTTGGAAGGTGTGGGTCAAGTAAGTAAAAAGCCAATAAGGAAGTGGAATGTTCTTTACATTCTTAAATGTAGGTTATTTTCATCTTGGTGAAATGAAATAAAAAGTATCTTTCTTGCTTTGGCACAAGTTTGGAATGTGCTGAGACTGGTACGCTGTGCGGCTCTTTGTTACTCCCTGCAAGCCGAGGAAAAACAGAATGCAACTGCATGAGCTGGTGAATACATTTGGCCAGGATTTACAGCGCCGCTACGGTGAAAAAGTCCATAAACTGACCCTGCACGGTGGATTCAGCTGCCCCAACCGGGACGGTACGATCGGGCGCGGAGGATGCACGTTTTGCAATGTGGCCTCTTTTGCCGATGAGCAGGCCCAGTATCAGCCCATCAGCGTCCAGCTGGCGACGCGCGCCGGAGAAGTGAACCGGGCCCAGCGCTATCTGGCTTATTTTCAGGCATACACCAGTACTTATGCGGAAGTGCAGCGCCTGGAACAGATGTATGAAGAAGCCTTGCGTACCACCGATATTGTCGGACTGTGTGTAGGAACCCGCCCGGACTGCGTGCCGGATGACGTGCTGGCCCTGCTGGCCGGGTATCAGCGGCAGGGCTATGAAATCTGGCTGGAGCTGGGGCTACAGACCGCCAATGATAAAACCCTGAAGCGCATTAACCGCGGTCACGACTTTGCCTGTTATCAGACGATAGCCCGCCGTGCCCGTGAGCTGGGACTGAAAGTGTGTGCTCACCTGATTGTCGGCCTGCCGGGGGACTCCCGTGAGGATAATCTGGCAACGATCGATCAGGTGGTGGCGACAGGCGTGGACGGTATTAAGCTGCACCCGCTCCATATTGTTGAAGGCAGCAAAATGGGGCAGGCCTGGAAAGCCGGCCGTTTGGCAGCCCTGTCACTGGAAAGTTACAGCGCGATTGCGGCGGAGATGATCCGGCGTACCCCGCCGGAGGTGGTGTATCACCGGGTGTCGGCCAGTGCCCGCAAACCGACCCTGCTGGCGCCGGAATGGTGTGAAAACCGCTGGCTGGCGATGACCGAAATCGGCCGTGATCTGAATGTGAACGGCGGACAAGGTGCGGCATTGGGAGCCCCCTTCGACGTTGTACGGGCTCAGCCTCTCAAATAGTGCAATCAGTAGCAAACGGAAGGTTAAGATCTGTGCGGGTTCTGTGTTAGATTACGAGTCACTATGAGCTTTTACTCCGTTGTCATGACGAATTTTCGATGCGCCGCGTTACTCTCATTCCTTTTTCATCACGGGCTGTCTGCTGCGGTCCGATCCCGTCTTATCAGTATTGTCGGCTGGGGACTAACCGGACCGGCCATGGCGGCGCAGCCTGAGTCGTTTGAAAGCTCTGCCCTGCAATATACCTTGCTGCTTCTGGTACTGGTGGTCAGCTGCGGCTTTCTGACCCTGCTGATCAGTTACCTGAGCTCTGTCTCTTTTCGCCGGCTGCACCGTCTGCTGACGGCCATGCCAATGGCTGTCGCGATTGTGCGCAGTAAAGACGGTCAGCTGGTTTATGCCAACCGCGCCTGCCGTGAGCTGCTGGGGGTGCGCAAAATCAATGACCGATATCTCTATCCTGATGCGCTGAGTGCGACCATGCTGTGTGACTTTTTGCGCCCGCTGGCCAGTCTGTCGGAGTTCGTTCATGTCCGTGATGAGCTGCCGGGTGTCGATGGTAAGCCGATTGCTCTCTCTATTTCCGGACAGGCTATTCGCTGCCGGTGGCAGGACTGCTGGCTGCTGTCTATCGTGCCGGACAAGGCCGCACAGAGGAACCAGATCAAGCTGGAGGAGGAGCCCAAACTGTTCCAGCAGGTGCTGAACTCCCTGTCAGAACTGGTGTATTTCCAGAACAATGCGGGCGAAGTGATTGGCACCAATAAGGCGTTCGATCGCTTCTGGCGCGGCCGGTATGACGAAGGTATGGAAAGCATTAAAGAGGTCGGGCGAATCGGCAACAGTGCCAGCCACACCTGGACCACGGCACCGGACGGTACCAGCCGCCTGCTGGAGTCTAACCGCACGCAACTGGTGGATGACAATGGCGGCGTGTTCGGTACCCTGAGTATCAGTCACGATGTGACGGACTGGCATGAAATGCAGGAAGTGCTGAAAAGCGAAATCGAAAAGCGGGAAATCACGGAGCAGGAGCTGGCACAGCGCAACAGCCTGCTCGATACCATCCTCAGCGCCAGCCGTGATCCGATCGGCATGTATAACGAGCAAGGGGTGTATGTTATCTGCAACGAGCCTTTTGCCCGTGCGCTTGGCCATACACAGACAGGGCTTCTGGGGAAAAGTGCCCGGGATGTGCTGACGGGTGAGCAATATGAGTCGTTCTGTCAGACGGATCAGAAGGTGATCAACGAAGGGCGCAGCATCAAAACGGACGATTATGTGGTGCTCGAAGACGGTACGCCGATCTGGTACGAAGTGCTTAAATCGCCATATTTGGATCCGACCGATGGCACCAACGGTGTGCTGGTGATGGCCCGGGATGTGACGGAACGCAAGATGGCAGAGCAGCAACTGGCCGATGCCATCATGGAGCTGCAGGAGCTGAGCTTTGTCGACAGCCTGACCAAAGTGGCCAATCGCCGCAGCTTTGACGAGCAGATGCGTAAACTCTGGTTCAGCCACATGCGGGAGCAGCAGCCGCTGACCCTGATCTTGTGTGACATCGACTACTTCAAGGCGTTTAATGATAATTACGGTCACCAGCAGGGGGATTTCGCCCTGCGTGAGGTGGCGAAAATTTTCAGCAGCGTCATCAAACGGGAAACCGATGAAGTTGCCCGCTACGGCGGTGAAGAATTTGCTTTCTTGTTACCCAATACGGATCTGCCCGGCGGCGAAGTGGTGGCGGCTGAAATTCATCAGGCGCTGGCAGATGTCGGCCTGACCCACCTGTATTCTGAAGTGGATACCAAGCTGACGGTCAGCCTCGGGGTTGCCACCCTGACGCCACAGCCGAATCAGGATTATGGCGAACTGGTTGAAATGGCGGATATTGCGTTGTACAAAGCCAAAGCTGCCGGACGTAACTGCACCATGTCGCTGACCGCGGTGGCTGACCTCGCCGGGGCGGACACGAACCACCGTTGATTAGCTCCCGCGTCTGGTAGGCCTTGGTAACAACCGGCGGACGAGGGGCATTCTCGCTAGTCACTCCATTCTGAAAGACCTACCGGCGAAATTCTCTCCATCTTTACCCACCCCGAGCCACTCGGGGAAGGGATCTCTCGTGCCAAACTGTGAGCCTAAACCGGGTATTCCGTCATGACCGTTTGGGATCTGGCAACTCGCCCAGTATCATAAACTCAGCAGTAATGACTGGGATTAAAGAATGAAACAAATCAGGGTTCTGGCGCAGTTCTATGTAGATCTGCTGGTGAAGCTCGGGATTATCCGCTTTAGCATGTTGCTGGCCTTGGCGCTGGTGGCACTGGCGGTGGTCGTCCAGATTGGTGTCACACTGGTGATGCAGGGCGAAGTACTCAATATTGATATCGTGCGTTCGGTGACGTTTGGTCTGTTGATCACACCGTGGGCGGTGTATTTCCTTTCTGTTGTGGTGGATCAGCTGGAAGAGTCGCGCCAGCGGCTGTCAAAACTGGTGACCAAGCTGGAAGAGATGCGCTCGCGCGATATGCAGCTCAACAAGCAGCTGCAGGCAAATATTTCCCAGCTCAATCAGGAAATCGAAGAGCGGAAAAAAGCAGAAGAAGCCCGTGAAGAAGCCATGCGGGATCTGGAGAACGAAGTGTACCAGCGGGAAAATGCTCAGCTGGAACTGGCGGAGCAAAGCGCGTTGCTGAAGTCGTTTCTCGATGCTTCGCCGGATCTGATTTACTACCGTAACGAAAAAGGGGAGTTCTCCGGCTGCAACCGGGCGATGGAAGAACTGACCAACCGCACCGAGAAACAGCTGGTCGGTCTGACGCCGTGGGATGTCTACAGCGAAGACATCGCGCGCAAGATTGTGGAAACCGACCAGCAGGTCTTCCAGCAGAATGTTTCCCTGACTTACGAGCAATGGCTTGAATACCCGGATGGCCGCAAAGCGGTGTTCGAGCTGCGAAAAGTACCGTTCTACAGCCGTGAGGGACGGCGCCTGGGGCTGATGGGCTTTGGCCGGGATATCACCGAGCGCAAGCAGTATCAGGATGCTCAGGAGAAAGCCAGCCGTGACAAAACCGCCTTTATTTCGACCATCAGCCATGAACTGCGTACCCCGCTGAACGGCATTGTCGGTCTGAGCCGGATGCTGATGAACTCGTCGCTGAACGAAGAGCAGCGTGGTTACATGCGAACGATTTACGTCAGTGCCATTACCCTCGGCAATATTTTTAACGACATAATCGATATGGATAAATCGGACCGCCGTCGTCTGGAACTGCTGCCTAAACCACTCGACTTTGAAGCGTTTGTGTCGGAAATGGGCACCATCTCGGCGCTGATGGCCGAGCAGAAAGGGCTGCGGTTTGACCTTGAGCGCCTGACTGATTTGCCACACGGGATTGAAGTTGACGGTACCCGGCTGCGTCAGGTGTTGTGGAACCTGATCAGTAATGCCACCAAGTTCACCAAAGACGGCGGGGTAGTGATGTCGGTCAGCTGCGAGGTGGAAGACGATCAGGCGCAAATCACCTTCGAGGTTGAAGACAGCGGGATTGGGATCCCGAGTCGCGAACTTGAGAAGATCTTCGCCATGTATTACCAGGTGAAAGACGAAAACGACAATCTGCATGCAGTCGGCACCGGTATCGGACTGGCGGTATCCCGTCAGCTGGTGCAGATGATGGGAGGCGATATTACCGTGTCGTCGGAAGTGGGCGAAGGCAGCACCTTCACCGTGACCATTACCGCCCCGATCGCCGCGCTGGAGGACGATGAGGAAGAAGCCATGCCGCGTGTGCCGCAGGCCAGCCTGAACATCTTCATGGTGGAGGACATTGAGCTCAATATTACGGTGGCAAAAGCGCTGCTGGAGAGCCTCGGCCATGAAGTCACGATCGCGATGCGCGGCGAAGAAGCATTGGAAATGTTCGATCCGGAGTTGTATGACCTGGTACTGCTGGATATTCAGTTACCGGACATGACCGGTTTTGACATCGCGGCCCGTCTGCGGGAGCAGTATGACCACCTGCCTGCAATCGTTGCCCTGACGGCCAATGTGATTAAAGATAAAAGCGAATACCTGAATAAGGGCATGGATGATGCCATCAGCAAGCCGCTGAGCGTCAAAGCCATCACGGATGTGATTCAGAGCCTGGTGCTGACCTGCCCGCTGGATGAGGAAGAGGAGATAGATGAAATGCCTGAACCAACCCCTCAACTGAGTGATGACATGGTCAGCAAGCTGCTGGATCTGGAAATGCTCAGTTCGTATGTCGAGATTGTCGGGACGAAACCGGTTTATGACAGTATCGCGATGTTTGAAGCGAAGATGCCGGAGTACATTGCCATACTGGATTCCAACATGATGGCCAAAGATCAAGATGGCATTAAGTTTGAAGCGCATAAAATAAAAGGAGCGGCAGGCTCGATTGGTCTCAAACATATCCAGCAGGTCGCACAGAAAGCCCAGTCGCCGGAACTGCCGGCTTGGTGGGAAAACATCAATGACTGGGTCGATGAAATCAAAGACGGCTACCAGAATGATCTTCAGGTGTTGAAAGACTGGTTAGCCCAGCAGGAGTAGTGTGATGAAATTAAGGCAGCATGGGATCCTTCTGGCAATGCTGGCTGCGTTGGCCGGGTGCGGTGAACCGGATCAGGCCGATAAAGCCAAGGCGCCGGAAGCCGAGCAGCCGGTAGCGGTAGAAGAGCCGGTGAAATTGCCGGCTGAAGTGGATATCTGGCAATCCCCAACGGAGCTGGATCTGGAGGGGACCAAGGTCACGCTCCACAGTGCACTGTGGCTGAATACCATGCCGGTGATAGGTGAGGACGGCAGCGTCCCGGCCAACAAGCTGTTTGCTTCCATCAAAGTTGTCACTGCCGATGATAAGCCGCTGCCGAAAGGCGTGGAGATCATGCAGGTTATGATGGCGCAGGATGATGAGCAGTGGCTTAGCCAGAATAATCTCGATGTTCGGGTGCTGGAAAAGCAGGGACTGGAAATTGCCATTAATGGCGGCCCTGAATGGCTGCCGGGCGGTAAGGCCAATATTGCGGTGACTTTACTGTATAAAGGGCAGGAGCATGTGTTGGTCGAAACCGGCGTGCTGCTGGAGCAGGCCCACTAAGCGTGTGACAACCTGCCAGAACCGAGCAATACAACAAACAAAAAAGGCTCCGTAAGGAGCCTTTTTTTAGGTCGTTTGCCGTTTATGTGGCGTGTCGTTTAAGTCGCACTCTGATATCGTTTCGTTCAGACAAAACTTCTCTCGCCCGCCCGCAGCGAACAGTTAAACTGGCACCACACAAACCATCGCACTACCTAAACCACAGCATCAGATACACGCAGTGTGCACACAGCGCTGAGCCTGTGGCGGGTATCAGTGCGAAGATTACTCTTCGTCCAGATCGCCGCAGAAACGGTAGCCTTCACCGTGAATGGTCGCGATGATTTCCGGTGTATCAGCCACAGATTCAAAATGCTTACGGATACGACGGATAGTCACGTCAACCGTACGGTCGTGTGGCTTCAGCTCGCGGCCAGTCATTTTCTTCAGCAGTTCGGCACGAGTCTGGATTTTGCCCGGGTTCTCACAGAAATGCAGCAGAGCACGGAACTCAGAGCGTGGCAGCTTGAACTGATCGCCATTTGGGCTAACCAGAGAGCGGCTGTTGATTTCCAGAGACCAGCCGTTGAACTCATAACGCTCAACCAGACGCTTGTCTTCAGTCGGCAGACCCTGGTTCATCGCACGGGTCAGCAGGTTACGGGCACGGATCGTCAGTTCGCGTGGGTTGAATGGTTTCGTGATGTAATCATCCGCACCAATTTCCAGTCCCAGGATCTTGTCGACTTCGTTATCACGTCCGGTCAGGAACATCAGTGCCATGTCGCCTTGCTCACGCAGTTCACGGGCCAGCAACAGGCCGTTTTTACCCGGCAAGTTGATGTCCATGATCACCAGGTGAACTGGGTGCTCAGACAGCATCTGATGCATTTCTTCGCCATCGTTGGCTTCAAAGACCGTATAACCCTCTGCCTCAAAGATGCTTTTCAGGGTGTTACGTGTAACGTGCTCGTCTTCTACAATTAGAATGTGAGGGGTTTGCATTGGCAGTACCTAATATCTAAAAACGGAATCTGGTCAAAAACAGAATAGTTAAATTCTATAAAAAAAATTCACATACAGGCAAAGTCGAGGGGAAAAGACGTGTAAGACCCATGGTTTGCCTGTTGGTACGCCATCCTTTAATCCAGCGTTCAGTATGATATTTCATTTCGCGCTGAAAAAAGCCCAAAATAGAGGGCATTGGCTTCTATTTCCGTGGGATGGCGACGATTGTATTCACTTAACAGCTCGCTAACAATAATTGGTTTTTGTTTCAGCGCTGCTTTCGGGCACTTTCTTGATTTATATCAAACCGTATGAAGTGTTTTACGACTCGCTACTTTGTTTAACATTCGCTACAAAAAAATGCATCGTGCCCAGGGGCTGTCAGATTATGTGTGAAAAACTCTCACTGTGGTGTAGCTACCAGTCAATCATCTTTAATCTCAAGCAACACCCTGTTTACCCTTGTTTTGCAATTCTAACAGCATTTAATCCGAGAAGCATTGTTCTTAGTAAAAGAGAAAACCTTGACCGCAATGCCCAAATGGCGGCGGAACTCAGCACTCTGGTGCAGGAGCTGTTGCCGATCACCTGCAGTGGGTTGGACGGGCAATGGCAGGAGCCGGGATTTGTGGTGCCACTGAGCTTGACCAAAGTGCGCCAGCTGGCTCGGCAATGGGAGCAGAATGCCATATATTGGGTTGAGGATAACGAATTGTTTTTAGTGCCGGTTTTAATTGAGGGCCAGGAGATACAAAGATTGGGAGATTGGCCGAGCTTTCTCTACACTTAACCAAAGAAGCACATTCATCAAAAGAAGCACAGGCAGTGCTTTCAGTCAGAAGGAGGGAAGAAAATGACAACAGCCCAGGAGCCAAAAATGCAGGATTTGACCCCGGACTTATGTGACAACTTTGAGGGAGAGGTTCGCTGGCTGCCATTGACGATGCAGGATTTTGGCGGACGCGATATTTTTTACGGTGAAGTGGTGACGTTGCGCTGCTTTGAAGACAACAGCCTGGTGCGTGACATTGTATCTCGTTCAGGTGTCGGTAAAGTGCTGTTTATTGATGGTCATGGTTCATGTAACCGGGCCTTGCTGGGAGACCAGCTTGCCTTGTTGGCACAGAAACACGGTTGGGAGGGAATTGTCGTCAATGGCGCTGTGCGTGACGCCGGTGCGCTGCGAACCATGGCTCTTGGGGTAAAAGCCCTGGGAACGTGCCCGATCAAAACCGTCAAACGTCAGACAGGTGAAGAGAATGTGACCCTGACGGTTGCCCATACGCTGGTTTACCCCGGTGATATGCTTTATGCCGATCGCAACGGCATCGTGTTCAGCAAAGAGCCGCTGGACTTATCTAAACTGTAACGCCGCGGGGGCCAACACGGTTGTCCGCATGAAGCAATCTGCTGGCTCATGGAAACGGCTCTGGGATAGGTGAACGAGGTTGGAAGTTACCTGACGAGAAACGAAGGCTGGCGGTTGCGGCGGTAAAGACTAGCCATTTTCATGAATCACAATCGTGAAACACAAGACAGGCGTCAGGCATAAAAACAGGCTCAGTGATCAACGGAGCCTGCTTTTTGTGCGTTGATGTCATTCGTACCAAGGTGGCATTGGTGTCACGGTTTCAAGGGGCAGGATACTGTTCTGCTTAACCTGACTACGGTATGAGCCAGAGGCATGAGTCAGAAACGAAAAGGCTAGAGGCTAAAAACGAAAACCTATGCCTACCTGATAGATCTGCTCAAGGGACTCGTAGTCCAGGGTCGCGTGCAGGTTGAGTCTGTCGGTGACCTCAAACTGGCTCGACACTTCCACCCCCATGACGGTTTCGCGATCTTCCGTTTCAGACGTCACGGCGCTTTGCAGGCTCAGACGCGGAGACAAGGAATACTTGACCCCGGACAGTAAGCCTCGGCTGGCCGGTTGCGTACTGGTCGACGTTTTTAGACGCGTACTTAAATAAACCTCGGTTTTGTCTGTCAGGGCGTACGTATAACCACTGTCGATCTGCCACAGATCAAACTGCTCCGCACCTCGGGACTGGGAGGTCAGAAACCACCCGGATTTCGATTTGTCATCCAGCAGAGTGAGCGGGTCGCTTTCTGCCGCTGCTGTCGGTAAGGCCACTACCAACAGGGTAATTGTGATTAGCAAATTACGCATTGATCACCTTCCCTGTTTTTCTTTTGTGAATTATTTATCCATTTCTTAGCAAAATAATACTAGGCTAGGTTGCCGGAAAAAGACACTCCACGTCAGAGCGTTTTCACAGGCTGCGCCCCTCTGCCATATTCTCTTTCTCGGGGTTGCCGTCGGTTACCTGAAAACGTGATAGCCGTAGCGAATTGGGGTAAGGGAATACATCCTCAAACAGCCCGTCGGTAATGTTATGCTGCAGGTGTTGCCAGTAAGCCGGATCAAACAGATCACTGTGCAGTTCCTCAAACAGCGCCCGTACTTTGGGGTTGATCAGCAGGAAGGTGCGAAACTCTTCCGGGAATACATCGTTAATACCGACGCTGTACCAGGGCTCTGACGCCAGTTCATCTTCCGGGTGGCGTGGCGGCGGAATCCGCCGGAAATTCATCTCAGTCATGTAGCTGATTTCATCGTAGTCATAGAACACCACCCGCTTGTGACGGGTCACCCCGAAGTTCTTGAACAGCATGTCGCCGGGGAAAATATTCGCAGCGGCCAGTTGTTTGATGGCTTTGCCGTATTCGTCCACCGCGTGGCGCAAGTCGTCATCGTTGGCCTGTTCGATATACAGGTTAAACGGAATCATGCGCCGCTCGGTATAAAGATGTTTGATGATGACCTGGGTATCGGTCACGGTAATGATGGACGGCGCTACGGCCAGCAGTTCGTCCAGTAACTCGTCACTGAAACGGTGGCGGTCAAACGTAAAATTGCGGTATTCCTGGGTGTCAGCCATTCGGCCTACCCGATCATGTTCTTTAACCAGACGGTACTTTTCTTTGACGACCGCATGGCTGATATCTTTTTGCGGTGCGAATTTGTCTTTGATGATTTTAAACACAAAACCGTATGAGGGTAGGGTGAACACCGACATGACCATCCCTTTGATCCCTGGGGCGGGCACGAACTGATCATCCGAATTGGCCATATGACGCAAAAATTCACGATAAAGCTCGGTTTTGGCATGTTTCTGACAGCCAATCGCAGTGTAAAGCTCAGCTTTGGTTTTCTTGGGCAGCAGCTCTCCCAAAAAACGCACCAGTGCCGCCGGCGCCGGGGCATAGACCATGAAGTAGGAACGGGCGAAGCCAAACAGGATGCTGACGTCATCGACGTTGGTCAGGCAGGCATCGATAAAGAGTTCATTGTTGGCGGTGGTCAGCACTGGCAGAACCAGCGGGAAAAACTGGTAGTCATCAAGCCGGACCCGGCCAATCAGGTAAGCTGCCTTGTTCCGGTAAAAGGGCTCGCGGATCATCTCGATCACCGGCGGGGTACTCAGGGTATCGGGTAACACCGCCTGCAGCCGTTGGCTCAGCTCCTGAATATCACGGTATTTATCTTCCCAGCAAAGCGTAAAAGGGCAGTCATCCATCACCCGTTCCAGCAGCGTGTCCAGTCCTGCGCCGGTATTGTACAGCCGGGTCAGCGCGGTGGGATAGGAGGGAATCCGCCCTTCCTGGGAACTGTGCACAAACAGCTTGTCACGATTGATATTACGGTGCTCGAAAATACGGCAGTATACGGAATTAAAAAAACTTTCTGCAATGTCGTAGCGCGGATAGTCCAGCAGCAGATCTTCATAAGCATTTTTCACCGCCATCAGAAAACTGTGGCTGGCATACTGCTTTCCCAGCATGATCTGAATCTGACTGGTGACCAGACCAACGTGGTGGTCATAAAAATTAATCCGGGTTTTCAGTGCCTGCTGAACGGCGGGCCAGTCTTGCGATTCAAATCGCTCCTGAGCGCCAGCAGTCACATCAAGAAACCGTCCGTACATGGCGTCAAAGCCTTGCAGGATGGTGTGTGCGACGAGTTGTTCCATTGCAGAAGTCATTCGGGATCCCTCCGAATCTAACCTTAGCCTAATTAGGGCTGAGCATGTGTAAAAATAGCCGAGTGCTTAAATATCCATCGCTTCCTACTATGCATCCTGAGCCGAGTGACTGCAATCAATTGCGTTGATTTTCTGTCTTCGTTATATCCCTTTGCGGCTGTTTTTTATGCGCTTGTGGCAATTAAAAGCCAGAATGGGATGAAATTGATGGTTGACTCATCAAAAGCTTTCCGGTAAACGTAGATAAATACTAATTCAAAGGCATAGTAGCAGGATTGCAATGCACAACGTCATCAGCATGAACACCACCACCATTATTATTACCGGCACCATGGTTGCTGGGGTGGGCTGATGCACGACGAATAAGAATCGCACAAAAAAAGCCCACACCCCTCCAAGGTGTGGGCTTTTTTTTAACCATGTTTTTATCCCCGGACAGGTCATAGATGGGGCAAGATTGAGGAAGTTGGGAGTAGGGAATGCGAGTATTAAAATTTGGCGGTTCATCTTTGGCCGATGCAGAACGCTTTGCGCGTGCAGGCGACATCATTTTTAACAACGCCCAGCAGGAAGACGTGTCTGTTGTGCTGTCGGCTCCGGGCAAGGTCACCAATAAGCTGGTGTCCGTTATCGAAAATACCATTGCTTACGGTGAAGCCGAGTTACAACTGGCTGACCTGGAATCGGTCTTTAAAGATCTGTTTGCCGGCCTGAAAGCGCTGGAACCTAAGTTCGATCAGGCGGCACTGGATGCGAAACTGGCCAGCTCATTGGGTCAGCTGAAGCAGTATGTACACGGGATTAAGCTGCTGGGGCTGTGTCCGGACAATGTTTATGCCCGTATTATCAGCAAGGGAGAGCGGCTGTCGATTGCGGCAATGAAATCTCTGCTGGAAGCCCGCGGTCAGGCTGCCTTCCTGATTGACCCTGTGGTTTACCTGAAAGCGCACGGCGATTACCTGGAAGCCCATGTGGATATCGAAGTATCCACTCAGAACTTCCGTAATCAGCCGTTACCGGCAGGCCATGTCAACATTATGCCGGGTTTTACCGCAGGCAATGAGAAAGGCGAACTGGTCACATTGGGGCGTAACGGCTCTGACTATTCAGCCGCTGTGCTGGCAGCCTGCCTACGTGCTGACTGCTGTGAGATCTGGACCGATGTGGACGGTGTTTACAGCTGTGACCCGCGTCTGGTACCGGATGCCCGTCTGTTGAAATCCCTGAGTTATCAGGAAGCGATGGAGCTGTCGTATTTTGGCGCCTCTGTACTGCACCCGAAAACCATTGCTCCGATTGCCCAGTTCCACATTCCCTGCCTAATCAAAAACAGTTTTAACCCGCAGGGGGCCGGTACGCTGATCGGTCAGGATACCGGCGAAGACAAGCTGGATATCAAAGGCATCACCACGCTGAAAAACCTGACCATGGTGAACGTTTCCGGTCCGGGTATGAAGGGAATGGTCGGCATGGCGGCCCGAGTCTTTGGCGCGATGTCATCCGCCGGGGTGTCGATTGTTCTGATCACTCAGTCATCGTCGGAGTACAGCATCAGCTTCTGTATTGAAAGCGATGACAAAGTTGCGGCCGAGAAAGCCCTGCACAACAACTTTGAACTGGAACTGAAAGAAGGCTTGCTGGAGCCGGTCGAGTTCATGGATAACGTGGCGATCGTAACGCTGGTGGGTGACGGTATGCGTACCTCTCGTGGCGTGGCGTCTCAGTTCTTTACCTCACTGGCAGAAGTGGACGTCAACATTGTGGCCATTGCTCAGGGGTCTTCGGAGCGCGCGATTTCTGCGGTGATCCCGGATGAAAAAGTGTCGGAATCGGTGAAAGCCTGTCACGAAAACCTGTTTAACAGCCAGCACTTCCTGGATGTGTTTGTTATCGGCGTTGGCGGCGTGGGCGGTGAGCTGGTCGAGCAGATCCGTCGCCAGCAGGTGAAACTGGCCGACAACGGCATCGTGATTCGGGTTTGTGGTCTGGCCAACAGCCGTGGCATGCTGATGGACAGCAACGGGCTGCCTCTGGAAAACTGGCGTGATCTGATGGGTCAGGTCAGCGAGCCGCTGAGTCTGGCGCGAATGATCCAGTTGGTGAAACGCAACCATATCATCAACCCGGTGGTGATCGATTGTACGTCGGATCAGGGCATTGCCGAGCAGTATGCGGACTTCCTGGCCTCCGGTTTCCACGTCATCACACCGAACAAGAAAGCCAACACGGCCAGCATGGCATACTACCAGCAGCTGCGTCAGGCGGCCCGCTCCAAGCGTCGTAAGTTCATGTATGACACCACTGTGGGTGCCGGTCTGCCGGTTATCGAAAACCTGCAGAACCTGATGGCAGCCGGTGATGAGCTTGAGCGCTTCAGCGGTATCTTGTCCGGCTCACTGTCTTACATCTTTGGCAAGCTGGATGAAGGCATGAGCTTCAGTGAAGCGACAACAGTGGCGCGCAATAATGGCTTTACTGAGCCAGACCCGCGTGATGATCTGTCCGGCATGGATGTGGCGCGTAAGCTGCTTATTCTTGCCCGTGAGTCCGGTCTGGAACTGGAACTGGATGATGTAGTGGTAGAACAGGCACTACCGCCGGGCTTTGATGCCAGTGGTAGTAATGACGAGTTTATGGCGCGCCTGCCGCAAGCCGATGCCTATTTTGCCGAGCTGTCTGAAAAAGCAGCCGCAGAAGGGAAAGTGCTACGCTATGTGGGTGAAATTAATCAGGGGCAGTGTGCTGTGCGCATTGCCGCCGTGGATGCCGATGATCCTATGTTCAAGATCAAGGATGGCGAAAATGCCCTGGCATTCTACAGCCGCTACTACCAGCCAATCCCACTGGTGCTGCGTGGCTACGGAGCCGGTACTGAAGTAACGGCGGCCGGGGTATTCGCGGATCTGATGCGGACGTTGGGCTGGAAACTAGGAGTATAAAATGAGTGTTGTTGTTTACGCGCCAGCGTCAATTGGGAACGTCAGCGTAGGTTTTGATGTGCTGGGGGCGGCCGTATCGCCGCTGGACGGCACATTACTGGGGGACCGGGTGAAAGTGGCTGCCGGAGAGCAGCCCTTCTCGCTGCAGTGTATCGGCCGCTTTGTGGACAAACTGCCACAGCAGGCGGAAGAAAATATTGTGTACCGCTGCTGGCAGGTCTTTGCCCGGGAACTGGACAAAAAAGGCCAGACCCTAAAACCGGTTGCCCTGACGCTGGAAAAGAACATGCCGATTGGCTCAGGACTGGGTTCCAGTGCCTGTTCCATTGTGGCTGCGCTGGATGCGTTAAACCACTACCACGATTTGCCGCTGACAGAAACGGAACTGTTGGCCCTGATGGGCGAGATGGAAGCGGAAATTTCAGGCAGCCTGCACTACGACAATGTCGCGCCGTGCTACCTCGGCGGGTTGCAGTTTATGGTGGAAGAGCTGGGCATCATCAGCCAGGAAGTCCCGTGTTTTGACGACTGGTACTGGGTGATGGCGTATCCGGGGATCAAAGTACCCACCGCAGAAGCGCGCGCAATTTTGCCGTCGCAGTACCGCCGTCAGGACGTTATTGCCCACGGCCGTTATTTGGGAGGCTTTATCCACGCCTGTCATTCGCAGCAGCCTGAGCTGGCCGCAAAAATGATCAAAGATGTGGTGGCGGAGCCATACCGTGAACGCTTATTGCCGGGATTTGCCCAGGCGAGGCAATATGCGCTGGAAGCAGGGGCGCTGGCCAGCGGGATCTCCGGCTCCGGACCGACCATGTTTAGCATCTGTAATGACATTGACGTTGCCCAGCGTATTGCACGATGGTTGCAAGATCATTATGTTCAGAACGATGAAGGATTTGTCCATGTCTGTCGTCTTGACAGTCAGGGCTCGAAAGTAACAGGAAGTGAGCTGTAACCATGAAGCTATATAACTTAAAAAATCACCAGGAACAGGTTTCTTTTGGCCAGGCGGTCCGTCAGGGACTGGGGTCGAATCAAGGGCTGTTTTTCCCGTCTGAGCTGCCGTTTTTTGATGATGTGGATGCTCTGCTGGAGCAAGACTTTATCAGCCGCAGCACGCGCATTTTATCGGCCTTTATCGGTGACGAACTGGCGGCGGAAACCGTGGCGCAAATGGTTGGTAATGCGTTCCAGTTCCCGGCCCCGATTGCCAAAGTAAAAGAGGGGGTATACGCGCTGGAATTGTTCCACGGCCCGACTCTGGCGTTTAAAGATTTCGGTGGCCGCTTTATGGCTCAGTCACTGGCTGCGGTGTCTGAACGTGACGGCAAGATCACGATTCTGACCGCGACATCCGGCGACACTGGCGCGGCAGTTGCCCATGCTTTCTTTGGCATGGACAACATCAAAGTGGTCATTCTCTATCCGAAAGGAAAAATCAGCCCGCTGCAGGAAAAACTGTTCTGTACGCTGGGTGACAACATCACCACGGTCGCCGTTAACGGTACGTTTGATGATTGCCAGGCATTGGTGAAACAGGCCTTTGACGACGCTGAACTGCGTCAGGAAGTGGGTCTGAATTCGGCGAACTCTATTAATATCAGCCGCCTGCTGGCGCAGATTTGCTACTACTTTGAAGCGGTGGCACAGCTGTCAAAAGCTGAGCGCGAGGAGCTGGTTATTGCCGTGCCAAGCGGTAACTTCGGTAACCTGACGGCGGGCTTGCTGGCCAAGGCGATTGGCTTGCCTGTGAAGCGTTTTATCGCGGCCACCAACGTTAATGATACAGTGCCACGTTACCTGCAAACCGGTAACTGGGAACCGACGCCGACCGTACCGACGCTGTCTAATGCGATGGACGTCAGCCAGCCGAACAACTGGCCGCGTATCGAGGAGCTGTGCCACAAGCAGGGGTGGGGGCTGGATACCCTGGGTTACGGCGCGGTGAATGATGAGCAGACCGCCGACACGCTGCGTCAGATGGAGCAGGAAGGTTACCTGTGTGAACCTCACGGTGCTATTGCTTACCGCGTGCTGAATGAGCAACTGGCAGACAGTGAAACGGGGCTGTTCCTGTGTACCGCCCATCCGGCCAAATTTAAGGAAGTGGTGGATGACATTCTGGGCAAAGACATCCCACTACCCACCCCACTGGCTAAGCATAACGCCATGGAGCTGCTGTCGCTGGAGCGTGATAATGACTTTGCCCAGCTAAAAGTGGTGCTACGCGACGTACAATAAGCCTGCGCAGAACGGCAGGTAACAAAAAACGGCATCCAAGATGCCGTTTTTTTATTTCGGGTGCCTAAGGCGGGTTGCCCAAGCTGGGCATAACCAGATTGGCGATTACAGCGTGCTGGTAAAAGTACGAGCGATCACGTCGCGTTGTTGCTCAGTTGTCAGCGAGTTGAAACGCACAGCGTAACCCGAAACACGGATTGTCAGCTGAGGGTACTTTTCAGGGTGCTTCGCGGCATCTTCCAGCGTTTCACGCTTCAGAACGTTCACGTTCAGGTGCTGGCCGCCTTCGATTTTTGCCGGTGCTTCGATTGGCAGTTCACGGTACTCGATGTCGCCCAGATCAGTAGCGGCAACAACCTGGTCGGCTTCAAAGCCTGCTGAAGCGGCTACACAGCGCGCTTCATTCTTGTCGCTGTCCAGGATCCAGATAGAGTTCAGTAGATCATCGTTTGCCGCTTTAGTGATTTGAATACCCTTGATCATGGCTTTCTCCTTCAGGGGGATGTCGTTAATTTTTTCGATTTTCGTGTCGAGCTGCGTATTATATACCCCGAGCCCCTTTTTTCTGTGTTGATTTAGATCAAATAACCACAAAAAACCACAAATAAAATAAGGCTGATTTTTTGAGCTTGGTCAATCAACCCTTAAATAAACTGGCTTTGTAATTGTTTTTGTCAACATTAAAAAATAGTTGAACGCTTATTTTGTTGTAAAATTACTACAAAATAAGCGGGGTTAAATCACTAACCCTAAGAAAAATGTGAGTCGACAGTGTCAGAATTGTCGTCGCAAACGTTAATCAGTAACGAGATTGAGTAGGAGAGCCATGAAGTTAATTGGCGCACATGTATCTGCCGCCGGTGGTGTACATCATTCCCCGGAAAATGCCCGCCAGATTGGCGCAAACGCCTTTGCCCTGTTTACCAAAAATCAGCGGCAGTGGGTGGCCAAGCCACTGACCGCAGATGTTGTGGCTGCGTTCAAGGCGCGATGTAAGCAATATGGTTTCGGGCCCGAATCCATCTTGCCTCATGACTCATACCTGATAAACCTGGGTGCTCCGGAAGCGGATAAGCTGGAGAAATCGCGCGCGGCGTTCATCGATGAAATGGAACGTTGCCAGCAGCTGGGGCTGACCCTGCTGAATTTCCATCCCGGCAGTCATCTGAAGAAAATCAGTGAAGCCGATTGCCTGTCGCTGATTGCAGAATCGATCAACCTGGCCCATCAGGTGGTGCCGGATGTTGTGGCGGTAATTGAGAACACGGCGGGTCAGGGGACGAATCTGGGCTGGCGCTTTGAGCATCTGGCTGAAATTATTGCGCAGGTTGAGGATAAAAGTCGGGTCGGTGTGTGTATCGACACTTGCCACACTTTCGCTGCCGGATATGATCTGCGCACTGAAACCGCGACCGATCAGACCTTTGCCGAATTTGATCAGATTGTCGGCATGCACTATTTGCGCGGTATGCATCTCAATGATTCGAAAGGCGGGCTGGGCAGTCGTTTGGATCGCCATCACAGCCTGGGTGAAGGGGAAATCGGCTGGGATTGTTTCCGTTATCTGATGCAGGACAGCCGGTTCGATAACATTCCGCTGGTGCTGGAAACCATCAATCCGGATATCTGGGCGCAGGAGATCGCGACCCTGCGTGCTTTCATCCCGGCATCGTAACGGGTCTGACGGTTATAGCAGCGACCTGCATAATCTCGGGTTGAGATGTGCAGGTTTGGCGCATGAGCGCCCCACCTCGGCGCACGAGTTGCGGGAAAAAAAGTGTCAGATACTTAATATATTGATTATTAATGGTTAATTATTTTGGCATCCTTTTTTCATAGGTTGTCTCAGTGATCATTGGCCGCAAGAATGAGGAGGCACTATGAATACTGAGATGATGATCCTGTGCTATGGCATATCCCGATTGCCTCAGGCATACCGTCATATCCAGGGACGTGGCCACTGGCGAACGCCAGTCCGTTCCAAAGTACGTCAGCAACCGGAATAATCGAGAGCGCCTGCGGGCGCTTTTTTTGTCTGCGGAAGGCTATACAATAGCGGCTCAATCACATGACAGGAGCATGATATGAGCCAACCGCTGACCTGGCAGCAAGTCATCACGGCTGAGCGCGAGAAGCCTTACTTTCAGCAAATCGAGCACTTTGTGGCGGCTGAGCGTGAGTCCGGCAAAGCCATTTATCCTCCCGAGGCGGAGGTGTTCAGCGCGCTGAACAGCACCCCGCTGGAGCAGGTGAAAGTCGTTATTTTGGGCCAGGATCCGTATCACGGGCCAGAGCAGGCGCACGGTTTGAGCTTTTCCGTTCGGCCGGGAATCAAAGTGCCGCCGTCGCTGGCAAACATGTATAAAGAACTGGCGACCGATATTCCGGGCTTCACGGCTCCCGAGCACGGCTATCTGCAAGGTTGGGCCGAGCAGGGCGTGTTGTTGCTCAATACGGTTCTGACGGTGGAGCAGGGCAAAGCGCATTCGCATGCCAAGATCGGCTGGGAGACGTTCACCGACCGCTTGATTGAAGTGATTAATCAGCAGTGCGAGGGGGTCGTGTTCCTGCTTTGGGGAGCCCATGCGCAGAAAAAAGGGAAGAAAATCGACACTGCCCGCCACCATGTGCTGCATTCAGCGCATCCGTCACCGCTTTCCGCGTATCGCGGATTCTTCGGCTGCAAGCACTTCTCTCAGACCAATAAGTTATTGGAGCAGATGAATAAATCGCCGATTAACTGGATGTTAGCCGATCGTACCTAATTGAGTGATTTGTGATGAAAGTGTGATCTTTTTGCGGGTTTGCTAATCGGGATCAAGGTGGGGATGCCATTCTGTGCTTACACTTTCAGTAATGGAAAGATGACTGGGAGGTAACGACAATGATGTTGGATGACATTCACACTGAGCATGGTTATATCATCCGTCTGCTCAATATTTTGCAACAAAAGCTGGATGCTATTCGGCAGGGACAGACGGTGAATTACACGCTGATCAAAGAGATCGTGGATTACCTGCAAAGCCATGCAGAACAGTGCCACCACCCGAAAGAAGATATTCTTTACCACTATTATCAGAGCCACTATGCCGATGATCAGGGTGACATGGCCAGTCTGGAGCGGGAGCACCAGGAGTTGGCTCAGCTGACCCACGAGTTTTCAGATACCGTCGAAATGATCCTGATGGATGCGGTTGTGCCGCTTGATGTATTTGCCGACAAGCTGAACGCGTTTGTCACCCGGCAGCGGGCTCACCTGGAATTTGAAGAGCAGAATGTCTTTCCGCGGATCCGGGCTAACTTCACCAAAGATGACTGGCTTGCCGTGTCCGGGCAATACTCACAGTGCGAGTGCGATCCTTTGTTTGGCTCTCAGGTCGCCGAACGGTATCGCGCGCTGTCAGAGCGTCTGCAGCGCCTGCCATAGTCAGTGGCAGTCCGTAATTGATCACACCCCGTAGTTAGTCGTTGGTTGTTAGTCGTTAATAGAGGCGGCCTCTGACATGAGCCAAACGCTGAATCGACCGGGGTGAGGGAATTCGCCCCGGAATACGGGCCGGGGCGCGAGTGACCGACAAAAGGAAAAGCGTGGCGTGTTGGTACGTAACCAGGTAAACACAAAGAGTCGGCACAGGCCGACTCTTTTTCGGTAAGCTGTGGATTAGATTAGAGATCTAATTCGTCATCTGATAAATCGCGGAACATGTCGATATCAGCAAGTTCGCGGCGTAGTCTTTGTTTGTCCTTCAATGCTTCAATTTCCCGCCACTTGCGTTTCACAGGCTTGCTGCGTGAGCTTCGGGTCGGCATGTCTGTTGCAAGAATGTCATCGAATGCGTAACTGTCCATAGAGCACCTCTTCCTCACAATCGGTCAGTAGTTAAATATCACAACAGGCCTAAAAATAAAATTGAAGTGTTTCACAATTGTTGCCAGCTGATGAATGTTTTATGTGTCAAACCTCGCAAAAACGTTTGGCTTGCGGAATATTTCACCACCTGGGGTGACCTCCTGATGTTTCAAAATCGGGATGCAGGGGCGATTTATAAGCACCTGACAGGCATAAAGCATGTCATCCGCCAATAATTTAGGGATGAGATATTGATTTTTGAGGGGTAAGTTTGCATGATCACCGCCCATCTGCAGTTAGCCCAAGTGCAATCGGTACGACCGGTTGTCGACAGAACCGGCCGTTATTTACAAATCAATAACAAGCTAACTGCGCTAAGTGAAGGTCTGAATGTTGCTCTGCAACCGGCTTTCGCTGCCATTTATCAAATAATAACACTAAGGTTGTAGCACTCTCCGTTGTTCCGGCGGTTTGCCCGTTTGGCTGAGGCTACATTTGTCTTTTCCTGACGGTTGCCATTTTTATGTCGCAGTCGTCAGTGTTCGAATGAATTGAAAGGGGTTGACGTGTCAAGTCAGATTAACTTTTTGAATGATCTGTTGTGGGGCTCCGTCCTGATATATCTGTTGATTGGGGTCGGCGTGTATTTCACTTACCGCCTGGGCTTCATCCAGTTCCGTCATTTCGGTCACATGTTCAGTGTCATGCGTAACAGCCGAAAGTCTGACGAGGCAGGTATTTCGTCGTTTCAGGCATTATGTACCAGCCTGGCAGCACGGGTGGGAACCGGCAACATGGCCGGTGTGGCCGTCGCGCTGACACTGGGTGGTCCGGGGGCGATTTTCTGGATGTGGCTGATTGCGATGCTGGGCATGGCCACGGCGTTTGCTGAAAGTGCACTGGCACAGTTGTATAAAACCCGCGATGACGATGGAAACTACCGTGGCGGCCCGGCCTATTACATGGAAAAAGGCCTGGGCATGCGCTGGATGGGGGTCGCCTTCTCAATCTGCCTGATCATTGCCTTCGGTCTGGTGTTTAACTCGGTTCAGGCGAACTCTATTTCTCAGGCGATGAATGTCGCGTTTGGCTGGAACCCGATGTATGTCGGGATCGGTCTGGTCATTATGGCGGGTGTGATCATTTTCGGTGGTCTGCGTGCCGTTGCCCGTACAGCTGAAATTCTGGTTCCGGCCATGGCCCTGTGTTACCTGGTGCTGGCGATGTTCATTCTGATGATGAATATTGAGAAGCTGCCGGATGTGCTGGGGATGATTTTCCGCAGCGCCTTCGGGCTGGAAGAAGCGGCCTCGGGGGCGTTGGGTTACACCATTGCCCAAGGGATGATCAATGGCCTGAAACGTGGCCTGTTCTCAAACGAAGCTGGGATGGGATCGGCACCTAATGCGGCTGCCTCGGCCACGCCTTACCCGCCGCATCCGGCCTCGCAGGGATATGTGCAGATGCTGGGGGTGTTTATGGACACCATCGTGATCTGCTCGGCGACCGTTGCCATTATTCTGATGTCTGGCGAATATGTGCCGCACAGCGAAATTACCGGTATTGAGCTGACTCAGCGCGCCCTGAGTTCACAGGTTGGCGGCTGGGGATCGATTTTCATTGCCGTGGCGATTTTCTTCTTTGCGTTTACCTCGCTGGTGGCTAACTACTCGTACGCTGAAACGAACCTGATCTTCCTGGAACACAACCACAAAGCGGGTCTGACTTTGTTCCGGTTAGTTGTGTTGGGTATGGTGATGTTTGGTGCAATGGCGGATCTGCCGACCGTTTGGGCGATGGCCGATGTGTCGATGGGTATGATGGCCATCATCAACCTGATAGCCATTGTGCTGCTGTCCGGTACGGTGGTGAAGCTGGCGCGGGACTATAACAAGCAGCTGGAGCAAGGCAAAGTGCCGACCTTCGACAGCAATGATTATCCGGAGCTGCATGCTCAGCTGGAAGAAGAAGGGATTTGGGACCAGTCCGGTAAGCAGTAAGCGCTTCCTGGTCACCACCACTTACCACACTGGCCATCGGCCAAGCAGATGGTTCTGATAGGAAAAACCACGCGGATTACGCGTGGTTTTTTTTTGCAATGCTGTTACCATTTTGTCGGACCTGAGCGCCTGATAAAGGAACAACTTATGCTAATTGTGGTATCACCGGCCAAAACCCTGGATTATGAATCGCCGTTGGCGACCCAGACTTACACCCAGCCGGAGCTGACTGAACATTCGGCTGAACTGATTGAAGTGTGTCGCGAACTGACCCCGGCGCAAATTGCGAGCCTGATGAAAGTCAGCGATAAAATTGCCGGCCTGAATGCGGCCCGTTTTGCTGAGTGGCAACCGGAATTTACCACTGATAATGCCCGTCAGGCGATCCTGGCATTTAAAGGTGATGTCTACACCGGGCTGGAAGCGGAAACGCTGGATGAAGACGGTTTTGCCTATGCGCAACAACACCTGCGCATGCTGTCTGGTCTGTATGGCCTGCTGCGCCCGTTGGATTTGATGCAGCCGTATCGCCTGGAAATGGGGACGAAACTGGAAAACCCGCGTGGGGTGAACCTGTACCAGTTCTGGGGCGATATCATTACAGATAAGCTGAATGCCGCGTTAGCCGCACAAGGTGACGATGTGCTGGTGAATCTGGCTTCCAACGAGTATTTCAAAGCGGTGAAGCCGAAGAAAATCGCGGGCAAGATTATTACCCCGGTGTTCAAAGACTGTAAAAACGGCACCTACAAAGTTATCAGCTTTTACGCCAAAAAAGCGCGTGGCATGATGGCGCGCTACATTCTGGATCACAAAGTGGATTCGGTTGAAGGCCTGAAAGCCTTTGATACCGCTGGCTATTATTTTGTACCGGCGGAGTCGACGGCAACGGAACTGGTGTTTAAGCGCGAAGAGCAATAAACCGGGCTGTTTCTGATATATCCGGGAAATCCGGGACGTCAGGAAAGTGGAGCGTGCGGCACACAGGCCGTGGATGAACAATCCGCAGGCAAACAAAAAGGCTGGTCGAAACCAGCCTTTTTTGATCCGGGTGCCCCGTCAGTAAGAGGGAGCACGTGTCCAGCAAATTACGGAAGAGTCGTTACTTTTTTACTTTCTTCTTTTTCGCTGCAGTGCCTTTGGCATCTTTTTTCTTTGTGTCTTTTTTCTTTTTCTTCTTCACCGTACTGGCTTTCTTGTGTTTCGGACGCATACCTTCGACGAAGCGCTCCGGCACATCTTCTTTCATGTAGCGGCTTACACGTTCGATTTGGCTTTGATCGTGCGCTTCAACCAGTGAGACTGCGGTGCCTTTCTTACCAGCCCGGGCGGTACGGCCGATACGGTGCAGATAGACATCTGCGGTACGTGGCATGTCGAAGTTGATCACATGGCTCACATCCGGCAGATCGATACCACGGGCTGCGACATCGGTCGCCAGCATGATATTGATGTCACCAGAGCGGAAACGGTTGATCGTGTTGTTACGCGATGCCTGAGCCATTTCACCCTGTAGCCAGCAGCAATTAATTTTCATCGATGCCAGTTGATCGCGCAGCTCGGCCAGGCGTTCACGGGTTTTGACGAAAATGATGGTGCGATCCGCTTCTTTCAGTACTTCCTGCAACAGCGCCAGTTTGTGCGCCATATCGTCACAACGGTAGTAGAACTGGTGGATTTTCTTACGCTCACGGCGCGGCGGCTCAGCGTTGACTTCTACCGGCTCATTCAAAATACCCTGTGAAAAGTCACGAACCCCTTTCCCTTCCAGAGTGGCAGAGAACAGCAGGCTCTGGCGACGCCAGCGACATTCATTGTGAATGCGTTCCACGATTTTACCAAAGCCCATGTCCAGCATGCGGTCGGCTTCGTCCAGAATCAGACATTCAATGGCGCGACAGTCAAAGCGCTCAGCTTCGATGTACTCCATCAGACGGCCCGGCGTGGCCACAACGATATCCTGGGTTTTACCCAGCAGCTCGGCGTGCTCGTCGTAAGAAATACCGCCGGTAATCGTGAAGATTTTCAGCGAAGTGTACTTAGCCAGGGCGCGAGCCTGATCGGCAACCTGAATGGCCAGCTCACGGGTCGGCGTCAGTACCAGTACGCGTGCAGGCCCCGGCTTCTTACGCGGGAAGTCCTGCAAATGCTGCAGCATTGGCAGAAGAAACGCGGCGGTCTTTCCGGTGCCGGTAGGAGCGGAAGCCAGCACGTCCCGCCCGTCCAGTGCGTGTGGGATTGCTTCGGTCTGGACCGCGGTTGGGCGCTCGTAACCGATCTCTTCAATGGCCTGCAACAGCTCACTATCTAATTCTAATTCGGAAAAGTTTCTCACCAGTCAATTCTCCTCGGGAATGCAGGACGACGGCCCTGATGGGGCGTCTCGTTGTGGTTCCGGTTTATTTGCCGCTTATCGCTTCGGCGGCAAGGGGCGGCATTATAGTGATTATTGGCGTAACTATCACCGATAAATATACAAAAAACTGCCGGCGATGGCGTCCGTTTCTGTCCGGCAGGGTTACATCCTCAGGTAAAACGCCTGTGTCAGCGCAATAAAATCCGCTGAATAGCTTCCCTGATGGTGGATCGCCAGCTGTTCGTTCAGGCACGTCCCGGCGGTGGGGGACAGTGCGATCAGTAAGCGGCTGACCGGTTTGTTCCCGGTCGTGCGCACTTCACATACCTTGCGGCAATGGAGCTTAAAGGTCTCTGCCATAGCGATGAACTGGCGGCCTTCATAATCCGGCAGAATCAGGCTGGCGGTGCCTTCCGGGGCCAGCAAGTGCCGCAAGGCGGTCAGCAGGGCCTGATGGGTCAGGCTGTCGGTGTGGCGTGCCGTGGCCCTGGCCTGGCAGTCAGCCTGCTCCCCGTGGTTGAAATACGGTGGATTACAGACAATGGCTGGGTACGCCCCGGCTGGCTGCGCTGTCGCCCAGGTTTGCACATCAGCATTGACTAGCGTCAGGCGAGACGACCAGGGGGAATCGGCAAAATTGTGTTGTGCAGCCAGGGCAGCACCGGCATCAAGCTCAATGGCGGTCACCGTCGTGTGCTCAGTCGTACGCTGGGCTGCCATCAGAGCCAGCAGACCGCTGCCGGTCCCAATATCCAGTACCGTATTTTTTGTGGCGGTCTTCCTGTCCTGACCAGCAAGGTCGGGTACGTGCGGTGCACTGGGAGGTAATTCCGCCCAGGCCCCCAGCAGCACACCGTCGGTGCTGACCGGCATTCCGCAGCCGTGATCATTGACGTGAAATTGTTTGAAGGTGAAGCCTTTTGCCATGGTTGTTTGAGGTTCTGTCACAATTTTGCAGATGATAGTAACGCGTCAAAAAAGAGAAGCAAGTTCAGTGATGAGCTGTTAACAGGTTGTTGAATAGGTTTTAATTCTGATGGTGATCTTTTATCGAATGCGTATGTGGTGGTTTATAGTTCCGTACTAGGTTTTGATTTTGGTTTGATATTCTGGTTTCAAAGGTGGCCAGCCAAAGATTGTGGTGTTTTTGTCTATTCCCTTGCTTATTGAATGCTTTTTCGTCATTATGCTGCGAGCAAGGTCACATTCAGCTTTTCATTTTTTGTGATCTCGATATTAAAAATATAAGCAAAACGCTAACACAACATTAATCCGTAAGAGTGGAAGGTGCAGTTTGAAAAAGTCACTCAAAGTCACTGATATCATGGCGATAGGTTTTATGACCTTCGCATTCTTCTTAGGCGCCGGGAATATCATATTCCCTCCGCAGGCCGGTCTGGCGGCGGGTGAGAATCTGCTACCGGCCATGTTTGGTTTCCTGTCTACCGCGGTGGGTCTGCCACTGGTCGGCATTATCGCGGTAGCGATTGCCGGTGGGGGCTGGAAAGGGCTGACACGTGATCTGCCACCGCAAGTGGCGACTCTGATGGCTGTGCTGATCTTCATTATTATTGGTCCCGCTTTTGCAGCACCGCGTACAGGTCTTGTGGCTTACGAAATGGCGGTGAAGCCGTTTATCCCTGAAGCAGGTCAAGTCAGCCTGACGCTGTTTTCGATTCTGTTTTTTGCCGTGGCGATGTTCTTTGCATGGTCTCGCGGTAAGCTGATTGACACTATCGGTAAGTTCCTGACGCCTGCCCTGTTTGCGGTACTGGCTGTTCTGGCGGTGGCTGTCTTCCTGTTCCCTCAGGGGGAGATTCAGGCGGCTCAGGGTGAGTACGCGAACATGGCGTTCACCAAAGGCTTCCTGGAAGGCTACAACACTATGGATACCTTTGCGGCCTTGATGTTCGGGATGCTGATTGTCGATGTGATTCGCAGCAAAGGCATTACTGACGAAAAAACCACTTGTACCTATCTGGTTTACGCAGGCTTGATTGCTGCTGCGGGTCTGGCATTTGTCTATGTGTCACTGTTCTATCTGGGGGCGACCAGCTCTGCAGTGGCGGCAGGTGCTGACAATGGCGGGACTATCCTGGCGAGCTATGTACAGGCACTGTTTGGCCCGGTAGGTCAACTGATCCTGTCTGCGATTGTGCTGCTGGCCTGTCTGACAACAGCCATTGGCCTGATCAGTGCGTGTTCTGATTACTTCAGCTCACTGACTAAGCTGTCTTATGAAAAATGGGTGGTGCTGTTGGGCGTGGTTTGTGCGGTAATCGCCAACGTAGGTCTGAGCCAGTTGATCTCCCTGTCAATTCCGGTTCTGTTTGCGCTGTATCCGGTGGCAGTCGCGCTGGTGGCCCTGACTTTTGTGCGTCGCTGGTTGCCAAATCCGCGTCTGGCATACCGTGTGGTGCTGTCGGTATCACTGTTGTTCAGCCTGATTGATGCCGGCAAATTTATCGGCATGGATCTAAGCGCGCTGAATATCCTGCCGCTGTTTGACTATGGCATGGCGTGGGTACTGCCAACGGCACTGGCACTGGTTGTGACTCGCTTCATTGGTTCGCCAGAGTCACAAAGCGAAGCCTCTGCGGCATAACGGCCCGTCCATCCAAGACGATCCGAACATAAAAAACGGGATGCTCAGGCATCCCGTTTTTGTTTCTGTCTTTTTATCCTGGGTTCCACACAGCAGCGCTTACAGTGTCTCGCTGTATTCCGTCAGGATTTGCTCACACCAGCTTGTGATACGCTCGTCACTCAGTTCGTACTGGCTGTCTTCATCCAGTGCCAGGCCGACAAAGAACTTGCCGTCTTCGGTCAGGGCTTTGGACGCTTCAAACGTATAGCCTTCATTTGGCCAGTAGCCAACAAAGTTTGCGCCAGATGGCAGCAGTTTGTCATGCAGCATACCCATCGCGTCGAGGAACCACTCGGTATACCCTTCCTGATCACCCAGGCCAAACAGGGCAATGGTTTTGCCGGTCAGATCCAGACCGTCAAGCTGTTCCCAAATGGCTTCCCAGTCTTCCTGCAACTCGCCGAAGTCCCAGGTCGAAATTCCCAGGATCAGCATGTCGTACTGGTTCATGGCGGTCAGGTCTGCTTCTTTTACGTTAAACACCTCAACCAGCTCCGCACCGATACACTCGCGGATTTTCTCTGCGGTCATTTCGGTATAGCAGGTGGTTGAGCCGTAGAATAGGCCAATCTTCATGCTGCGTATCCAATATTTTACAAAAAAGTGATAACGGGATTTTACCTATCCCCATCCCCTGATTGCCAGTTAAAGTTACTGTCGGTGGTTGTGGCGGCATGACGGCGTGATCTATCGACCTTCTACCGCGTGGTCACTACTGTATTTGGTTATCGCAGGCTGGTCCCGACGTTAAGGTTACGGGTTCTATGCCATGCGCTGGCGGAACGACATAAAATAGCGGCCATAACGGCTGCCATTACATTTTTGGTCAAAATCGACTACTATACAGATACTGTTTATTTATCCATGTGTTTGTACTTGCTCACAATCGTTCAGGTGCCTGTTTTTCAGGTACATATGTTTCACTTGCTCAGTGTTTTAGGTGCGCAGTGTTTCATTGGAATTGTGTTCAGGCGCATGGTGTTCAGGCAATAAAGTGTTCGAGGTAGTAGTGGAAAACGAGGCAGTGATTATCGAGCGGTTTCTCGATGCAATGTGGATGGAGCGCGGCTTGTCGGAAAACACGCTAGCGTCATATCGCAACGATCTCAAAAAGCTCGAAGGCTGGATTGATGACCAGGGGCTGACCCTGATAACCGTATCGGCAGACGATTTACAGCGCTATCAACAGTGGCTGTTTGATGCCGAGTACAAGCAGACATCCCGGGCCCGGATGGCGTCGGCGATTCGTCGCCTGTATCAGTACCTGCACCGGGAAAAGCTGCGTGATGATGACCCGAGTGCGATGCTGGTGAGCCCGAAACTGCCCAAGCGCCTGCCGAAAGACATTACCGAAGCCCAGGTTGATGCCCTGCTGGAGGCGCCGAACACGGACGATCCGCTGGAGCTGAGAGACAAAGCCATGCTGGAGCTGCTGTATGCTACCGGCCTGCGTGTGACTGAGCTGGTCAGCCTGACGATGGAAAATGTCAGCTTGCGTCAGGGGGTGGTCCGGGTGATCGGTAAAGGCGATAAAGAGCGCCTGGTACCGATGGGGGAGAACGCGATTGATTGGATCACTCAGTTCCTGCAATACGGCCGGCCTCAGCTGCTGGGCGAGAAAAGCTCCGATGTGGTGTTTCCGAGCCGCCGTGCCAAGCAGATGACGCGGCAGACATTCTGGCACCGGATTAAACACTATGCGGTGCTGGCCGGTATTGATGCCGAAACCCTGTCGCCACACGTGATGCGTCATGCCTTTGCCACACATTTACTGAATTACGGTGCGGATCTGCGGGTTGTACAGATGTTGCTGGGACACAGTGACTTATCGACCACCCAGATTTATACCCATGTGGCCACTGAGCGCCTCAAGCAGTTGCACGAAACTCACCATCCGCGTGCATAACAGAGGGATGGTGCGGGAATCATCCCGTTGAAGGGCTTCTTTTGTCGCATAAACGGTTACCGGGCGGGGTGTCTCAGCCGGAAGACTGGCTGTAGGTCTGCCGGATTGGTTATACTGATCAAGTCAGGAATTTTTTGTTCCGTTGAAATTTTTTCAGACACCCGTGGTCTTATCCCTCACAAGTGGGTATCGATTGGTCACAATCGCGCGGTATCCCTGTTTGGTCTGTTTTTATCTAATAGGAAAGGAAAGAGTCGAATGCACTTTTTGGGTCGTACGTTACTCGCTACTGCGGTGGCCATGACAGCTTTTGCCGCGTCAGCCAAGCCTGACGAAGCTGCCATTACAAGCAAACTGAGTGGGCTGGGTTTAGTGCCAGTAACGATCAGTGCTTCGCCGCTGCCTGGGTTGAATGAGGTAGTGACAGAGCGGGGAATAGTCTATGTCTCTGATGACGGCAAATACTTCCTGGCTGGTCACCTGTATCAGAATGACGGCGCAGAGCCAGTCAACCTGACTGAGCAGAAGATGGCCAAACTGAACAAAGACAAGCTCAAAGGCATGGAAGATGAGATGATCGTTTATCCGGCCAAAAATGAAAAATACGTGGTGACAGTGTTTACTGATACCACCTGCGGTTACTGCCGCAAGCTGCACAGTGAGATGCAAGCATACAACGATGCCGGTATTACTATCCGTTATCTGGCGTTTCCACGAGGTGGCGAGCGTTCGCGTAACTTTGGTGAAATGAGCGCGATCTGGGGGGCCAGTGACCCAGCCAAAGCCATGAACGATGCCAAGAACGGGACGTTTAATCCGAATGACGGCAAGAAACGTGATGATCTGGTGCGCAAGCATTACGAACTGGGCGTGGCAATGGGAGTCTCCGGTACCCCGGCGATGATTCTGGAAGACGGCACTATGCTGCCGGGTTACCAGCCGGCCCCAATGCTGCGTAAATTGCTCGACAGCCGCACCTGACAGCTAAAGCAGTTCGTCACAAGAGTACAAACGCCACGCCCGGAAGATGATTCCGGGCGTGTTTTTTCCGGTTGAAATTCCGGCGCGGCGGTTGCCCGTCTTTCCCGACTGTCTATAATATCTCCGCGGTCTGTCGTTGCGCTGATAAAAGCCCAAGTTTTAACCCCCCAAAGTTGTAAAGGCTCAAGCAGTTAAAAGCCAAAGCTGATAAAGCCAATGAACAAGCCACATGAACACACAGCGCAAACGGCGGTGCCTACAAGCACAGCGAAAGCGTACGATAAAAGAGCAAGACGAAACCTTGCCTATTTAACCTCTGCCGGTCAGTAGATAAGCCTGATGATTGAAATTAAGCGCCGCCCCGAGGCGGATACCAGCCAGTTCAGCGATGCTGTTCATCCCCTGTTACAACGAATTTATGCCAGCCGCGGTATCCGTAGTGAACATGATCTGGAGCGCGGCGTGCGCGGCTTGCACAGCTACAACCAGCTCCACGGTATTCAGCCAGCGGTTGAGTTGCTCAAACAAGCACTCAGCGAGCAGCGTCGTATCATTGTGGTGGGAGATTTTGATGCCGATGGCGCAACCAGCTCTGCTTTGTCGGTACTGGCTTTGCGTATGCTGGGCAGCCGGAATGTGGATTATCTGGTGCCGAATCGCTTTGATGACGGTTACGGTCTGAGTCCGGAAGTGGTGGAGCAGGCCGCTGCCCGCGGCGCGGAAATGATCATGACGGTAGACAACGGGGTGTCATCGCTCAGTGGCGTGGCGGCAGCCAAAGCCAAAGGGATTCAGGTGCTGGTGACCGATCACCACCTGCCGGGTGATACCCTGCCGGATGCTGATGCTATTGTGAACCCGAACCTGCATGAGTGTGATTTTCCGTCGAAATCCCTGTGTGGCGTCGGGGTGGCTTTTTATCTGATGCTGGCGCTGCGTGTCGCTTTGCGTGAGGCCAACTGGTTTGCCGAGCAGGGGATCGCAGAGCCGAATCTGGCTGAGTTGCTGGATCTGGTTGCCTTGGGCACGGTGGCAGACGTGGTGGCACTGGACGGCAACAACCGCATTCTGGTGCATCAGGGGTTGCAACGTATCCGGGCCGGCAAATGCCGTCCGGGCATCCGTGCGTTGATTGAAGTGGCAAATCGCGATCCCGCCAAGCTGGTGGCCAGCGATTTAGGCTTTGCGCTCGGTCCACGTATTAATGCGGCCGGTCGACTGGACGATATGTCTTTTGGGGTTGAGTTGCTGCTGTGTGACAACATTCAGGCGGCCCGACGAATGGCGGCAGAACTGGATGCCCTGAATCAGACCCGTAAAGAAATTGAGCAGGGGATGAAAGAAGAGGCGATGGCAATCTGTGAGCGCCTCAAGTTTAATCAGCAGGACATGCCTTTCGGCCTGGCGCTGTTCCAGCGGGATTGGCATCAGGGCGTGATTGGGATCCTGGCTTCCCGCATCAAAGAGATTTATCACCGCCCGGTGATCGCCTTTGCCGATGCCGGTAACGGTGAAATCAAAGGCTCGTGCCGCTCGATTCCCGGCTTGCACATGCGTGATGTGCTGGACCTGATTGATACCCAGAATCCGGGAATGATCAGTAAATTTGGCGGCCATGCCATGGCTGCCGGTCTGACGATTCCCGAAGAGAAGCTTGACGCGTTTACCAAGGCGTTTGATCTGGTGGTCCGGAATGAGCTGGATGAGGATGCCCTCAAAGGGGTATTGCTGACTGACGGTGAGCTGACGCCGCAGGAGCTGAACCTGCAAACCGCCGAGTTGCTGCGAGCCGGTGGGCCGTGGGGACAGCAGTTCCCGGAGCCGCTGTTCGATGGCCACTTCCGTTTGTTGCATCAGAAACTGGTGGGCGGCAAGCACCTGAAAATGATGCTGGAGCCATTGGCGGGGGGCAGCGTGATTGACGGGATCGCATTTAACGTCGATCTGCGCCGCTGGCCGGATGCGTCGGTTCAGCAGGTCGAGCTGGTTTACCGTCTCGACGTGAATGAGTTCCGCGGTAACAGTAACGTTCAGCTGCTGGTGGAGCACCTGTCAGCGCTGTAGCGTGCAGTACGAATCCGAGTGGCAAAGTCTCCGGGATATACAATATCTGGGGTATAAAATCTCAGGGTTGTAAAATCTTAGGACTGTAAAAGCTTAGGATTGTAAAAACTCAGGGGCGTTAGCCACTAGCATGGTTAACGCTCACTCGAGTCTGTGGTTGTGATGAGCACTTGCTGTTGAGTCCGGCGTAGTTCTCATGCTGTCACGGAAAGACGCTTTTTCTCCATGTTATCGTCTGCAAACGGCAGGGCTCAGCCCTGCCGTTTGCGTCTGTAATCCCTTGCCTTTTCACGGTAATGTTTTTTGCCTTGCATCCGCTATCGCAACCAAAGCCGAGCAAGGGGAAGTAAACAAAGTATGACTGAGTGGTAACGGCACTGTTTCAGCGCCTCAGGCGGAGAAGAAAATCGCTGATTCCTTTTCTTCCCCCCTGTATATTCTATCTACAATTCGATAGAATCCTTCGGTTATGTCCATTTCGGCTATGAAGAGTGGCAATGTTCGAGATTAATCCTATTAAAAACCGACTTGAGGATGTGTCAGCACGTACTGACGTCCTTAGGGGGTACCTTTGACTACGATGCTAAGAAAGAGCGTCTAGAAGAGGTTAATGCAGAATTAGAGCAACCAGATGTATGGAACGAACCTGAACGCGCCCAGGCGCTGGGTAAGGAACGTGCGGCACTGGAAGCGGTGGTAGATACTATCGATCAGTTGGATCAGGGCGTTGAAGACGTCGAAGGTCTGCTGGAGCTGGCGGTAGAAGAGAACGATCAGGAAACGTTTGACGAAATCGAGCCTGAGCTGAAAGAACTGGAAGACAAGCTGGAACAGCTGGAATTCCGTCGCATGTTCTCCGGCGATCACGACTCGTCAGACTGTTATATTGACCTGCAGGCGGGCTCGGGTGGTACCGAAGCTCAGGACTGGACGTCAATGATGTTGCGCATGTACCTGCGTTGGGCAGAAGCCAAAGGCTTCAAGACCGAAGTGATTGAAGTGTCTGAAGGCGACGTGGCTGGTCTGAAGTCGGCAACAGTCCGCATCAGCGGCGAATATGCTTACGGTTGGCTGCGCACAGAAACCGGTGTTCACCGTCTGGTTCGTAAGTCACCGTTCGACTCCGGCGGCCGTCGTCATACCTCTTTTGCCTCGACGTTTGTTTATCCGGAAGTGGATGACAATATCGATATCGATATCAACCCGTCGGATCTGCGTATTGACGTATACCGTGCATCCGGTGCCGGTGGTCAGCACGTAAACACCACCGAATCTGCGGTACGTATTACGCACGTGCCAACCAATACTGTGGTGCAGTGTCAGAACGACCGTTCTCAGCACAAGAACAAAGATCAGGCGATGAAGCAGTTGAAAGCAAAACTGTTTGAGCTTGAAATGCAAAAGCAAAATGCTGAGAAGCAGGCCAATGAAGATGCCAAGTCTGACATTGGTTGGGGTAGCCAGATCCGTTCATACGTACTGGATGACTCACGCATTAAAGATTTGCGTACCGGGGTGGAAAATCGAAACACCCAGGCAGTTCTAGACGGCGATCTAGACCGTTTTATTGAAGCCAGCCTGAAATCGGGTCTGTAACCGAGTTCGGTTAATGTATTTAAGGGTTCACCCATGACTGATCAATTACAAGATGAGAATAAGCTGATTGCTGAACGTCGCGCGAAACTAGACAGAATCCGCGAAGGTTGTAAAGCAAACGGCCACCCAAATGATTTCCGTCGCGATAGCCTGGCTGCTGATCTGCAAGCTCAATTTGGTGAGCTGAGCAAAGATGAGCTGGAAGAGGCGGGCAACGTTGTTGCTGTAGCTGGCCGTATTATGGCTAAGCGTGGCCCATTCCTGGCGATTCAGGATGTCTCTGGCCGCATTCAGGTTTATGCTGACAAAGAAGTGCAGAAAGAGCTGAAAGAGAAATACTCTGGTCTGGATATCGGTGACATCATCGGTGTGAAAGGTACGCTGCACAAGTCAGGTAAAGGTGACCTGTACGTCAACATGAACGAGTACGTCCTGCTGACAAAAGCACTGCGTCCTCTGCCAGAAAAATTCCACGGCCTGACTGACCAGGAAATGCGTTACCGTCAGCGTTACGTTGACCTGATTGTTAACGAAGATTCTCGTAACGCCTTCGTGGTACGTTCTAAAGTAGTATCGGCGATCCGTAACTTCATGGTGGAAAAAGGCTTCATGGAAGTCGAAACCCCAATGATGCACGTGATCCCAGGTGGTGCAACAGCTCGTCCGTTCGTGACTCACCACAATGCGCTGGATATCGACATGTACCTGCGTGTTGCGCCTGAGCTGTACCTGAAGCGTCTGGTTGTTGGTGGCTTCGAGCGTGTGTTCGAAATCAACCGTAACTTCCGTAACGAAGGTCTGTCTCCGCGCCACAACCCAGAATTCACGATGATGGAATTCTACATGGCGTACGCAGACTACAAAGATCTGATGGATCTGACGGAAGAGATGCTAAGCAAAATCGCACAAGACGTACTGGGTTCAACCAGCATGCCTTACGGCGATGAAACCGTTGAGTTTGCCGGTCCTTACGCTCGCATGAGCATGCTGGAAGCGATCAAGCACTACAACCCGAACCACGCTGATATTCAGGCGCTGGACTACGACAAAGTTCAGGATCGTGACCACATGATTGCGATTGCGAAGTCTGTTCACGTGGAAGTGGAAGATTTCTGGACTTGTGGCCAGCTGCTGGAAGAGATCTTTGGTGAAACGGCGGAACCTAAACTGATTCAGCCAACGTTTATCACGGGTTACCCGGCGGATATCTCACCACTGGCGCGTCGTAACGATGATTTCCCGTTCATTACTGACCGTTTTGAATTCTTCATCGGTGGTCGTGAAGTGGCGAACGGCTTCTCTGAGCTGAACGATGCCCAGGATCAGGATTCTCGTTTCAAAGCACAGGTTGAAGCGAAAGATGCAGGCGATGACGAAGCGATGTTCTACGACGCCGATTACATCACTGCGCTGGAGCACGGCCTGCCACCAACAGCAGGTCAGGGTATTGGTATCGATCGTCTGGTGATGCTGATGACCAACACGCACACCATCCGTGACGTGATTCTGTTCCCGGCGATGCGTCCACAAGTGAACTGATTTCTCGCGGAATGATTATAAAAGCCACCCACCCGGGTGGCTTTTTTCTTTCTGTTTGATATGTCTCATCTTTTTTCTTCTGTGTCTGTAAAATATTGCTTATATAAAACGAGTATCTTATTGTGATCAGGTGAAAGAATGTACCGAAAAGCTTCCCTTGTTGCCGCCTGCGTGCTGTTTTCCGGCTGTATGACCACCCAGCTAATGCCACCCGCTTCCGATTTTGCCAGCCAGGTGCCTGCTAAGTTGAACGAGCAACTTAAACGGCTGAATGATGAACCTGCTGTGCCATTTCGCGGCGGAATGCAAACTTTTCACTATGATGAAGACACCGCATTGTTAACGCTCATCTATCGCTTACCTAACCCTCGGTGGACTTGGGGAATACATCAAGCTGAAACGGAAGCAGAAATATTTCCTAAGCTCTGCAAGAATTTTGGAGCCGCTATTGACCATGGGTTAGGTGTTCGAGCCTGGTTTGCGGGGAATGGGAGTTTTGAAACGGAGGTACTGACCCCGGAAATTTGCCAGACCCACCTTGCCTCTGCCAAAAACTGACCGCCGTTGAAACGGCTCAACGGGGCCGTTTCAGTTGTGAACACAAGGTTTTTCAGCGTCAGAGTTTTACTTACTTTTGCTTCCTTTTTGCTTTCCCCAATCCTCCGTTATTTGCATTTATTGTCTGTTTCTTCATAAAAGAAAAAGAGTTTCCAATAGTGAAAATTGGGCAACTTTTGCGCAAGTTAGTAAATTTCCGCTGTGACACCATTCACACTCTTTAACATTTATGAATGAGTGAATAAAACGGTGTTCTTGGTTAATCATGCTGTCTTGTTTATCAGTAAGCTATGGATATTTAAATGCTTTAGTGACTTCATCTGTTATTTGTGTGATTTAAAAGTGTTTGTTTTGGGTTTTTGAAATGTAACTCCAGTGTAAATATTTCGCTTTTTCCGGAAAAGCATCTGTGTAAAATGTCGCCGTATCCCGCGGTTAACAGCGGGAGCAGGACGTTAAATACACATATACAAGCACAACAGACTGGAGATGGACGATGAACAAATCGCTATCAGGAAAGATTTTTACAGGCTTGTTTGCCGGGCTGATTCTCGGCACGGCCATTCAATACCTGTTTAGTGGCGTAACGCTGATGGATACCTATGTCCTAGGGGCGGCGGAAGGGGTTGGTGGGATGTTTGTCTCATTGATTAAACTGCTGGTCGTGCCTCTGGTTTTCGTATCTATTGTCTGCGGTATCGTGGAGCTGAAGGACATCACTGCATTTGGTCGCCTTGGTGGAAAAACTTTTACCCTATACATTTTAAACACCATCATTGCGATTACAGCAGCACTGACCGTAGGGATGATTTTCCAGCCGGGCGCTGGTGCTAATCTGGCAGGTACGGTATCCGAAACGGTTACGCTGACTACCACTGAAACCCCTGATATTTTCTCACTGATTGTTAATATCGTACCAAGTAATCCAGTACAGGCTTTTGCTAATGGAGATATGTTGCAGATTATCTTCATGGCGATTCTGACAGGTCTTGCCATTCAGGCTCTGGACTCGCGCGGTGGCCCGGCGATCCGCACTTTTAAAGTGGCGAATGAGCTGATGATGAAGCTGATCGTGCTGGTCATGAGTCTGGCTCCATACGGTGTATTTGCCCTGATGGTACAGTTGGGCGCGACACTGAATGCTGAAACGCTGATGTCAGTCGCGGGTTACGTGGCACTGGTTATTACCATGCTGGTATTCTGGATCTTCATTTTCTACCCGATGGCTGTAGGGCTGACAACTGGTATCAAACCGATGACTTTCCTGCGCCACACCCGTGAGCAGATCCTGTTCTCGCTGTCGACAGCCAGTTCGAATGCCACCATCCCGGTGACGATGCGTACACTGACTGACAAACTGGGGGTTTCAAAATCGGTTGCCGGATTTGGTGTGCCACTGGGCGCGACCATGAACATGTCCGGAGTATCGATTTACATCACGCTGGCAACCCTGTTCGTAGCCAATGCGTTCGGCCAGCCAATTAACAGCGCCGATGTGGTGACACTGGGTCTGACCATCCTACTGCTGTCGATTGGTGCCGGTGGTGTACCGGGTGGTGGCGTGGTAATGGTGGGCGTGTTGCTGCACCAACTGGGTCTGCCACCAGAAGGCCTGGCGATTGTGGCTGCTGTAGACCGTATTAATGACATGTTCTGTACCAGCTCAAACGTTGTGGGTGATACTGCGGTTAACACCATTGTGGCCAAAACCGAGAATGAAATTGATGCTGAACTTGATGAGCCTGAAGTCATTAAAGTGAGTTAAGTCACAAACCCTACCGGAAAAAAAAGCGCCTGCGGGCGCTTTTTGTGTTTTGGTACCACAATTTTTTGTATCAATACGGTTAGTTACAAATTTGATAGTAAACAAGTTGCATTTGATCGGGTAGGCAACATAAGATCCTTACTGGCAGAAACTCCCCGTCATGGTATGACTGCATGACAGGGCGCCACGATAATGCTGGCTCTGACACGGGAAAGGTACGCTGAATGGACAAAGTGAAGAAAAATAACTCGTTGCTTGGAACACTCCTGGTGCTGGGAAGTGGGGATATTCCCTGGTCGACTGCCCTGGAACGTGCCGGCTGGCTTTGCCATCGATGTGATGATCTCCGGGCGGCTGAAAACCTGTTGCTGGAAACCGGTCCCTGTATCGGGGTTGTCGACCTGACCCGTGATGATTTCAGTTTGCAGGGAATTGCCGGTGTGATTACCCGCAACAAGCAGGCGCGTTGGCTGGCTCTGGTCCGGGATGATCAACTGCAGCACGATGCTATCTGCCAGTTTATCGTCAGTTTCTGTATCGACTATTTCACGGCGCCGGTACCTGAATCTCAATTGCTTAAAACGATCGGGCATCAGCTCGGGATGCTGCGGCTTGAGCGGCGGGTCTGGCCTCAGTTAGGGCAGTTTGGTCAACATGGCTTGCAGGGTGAACAGACGGCCATGAAAAAACTGCGTCATCAGGTCAAACGGCTGGCGATGTCAGATATGCCGGTACTGATTCAGGGAGAAATCGGCACCGGAAAAGAGCTGGTGGCGCAGGCGATTCATCAGGCATCGACCCGCTCAAAAGGGGCGTTTGTCATTGTGAACTGTGAATCCCTTGATAGCCGCTGGATGCTCGAAGCAAACAGCAATCAGCCAGAGCGTTGTTGTTTTGATGCGGCAGACAATGGGGTGCTGTATCTGGACGAAATTTCTGCGCTCAGTCCTGCGCGACAGCAGGAGTTATTGCGTTTGCTGAAAGATGAACGCTTTACGACCGAGTGCGGGCGAGTGATTGATCTGCGTTTTCGGTTGATTGCAGCGACCCGCTATACCCCGGAGGAGTTGCTGGAATCGGGTTGCCTGCGGGAAGAGCTTTATTACCGCCTGAATATCCTCAGCCTGACTGTTCCGGCGTTGCGGGAGCGAGGGGACGATATTGTGCTGCTGGCGGAGTACCTGCTGCTCAAATTTGCCCGGCAGTACAACAGCCCGGTCAAGCATATCACCGAAGAGGCTAAACGCCTGATCAGCAGTTATTCGTGGCCCGGTAATGTGCGAGAACTGATCAGCCAGATTAAGCGGGCAATCCTGCTGGCTGATGGCAAAGAACTGGACGACGAGCATTTTGATTTACCGAGGCTGGCGGATGATCGCCAAAGTCTCAAGAAAATCCGTGAAGACTCCGAACGTGGTGCCTTGCTAGCCGTACTGGAAAACAACAAAGGCCAGATTTCAGCCGCGGCCCGTGAGCTTGGGGTCTCGCGGGCGACCATGTACCGGTTGCTGAATAAGCACGATCTGGTGCCCCCGCCGCGACATTTCCGGCAAAGCTGAACCGTTCGATGCTCTGTGTTTCATATGTGAGCCGGAGTATCCAGCCTGATTTCTCACCGGTGCACCACGATTACCGGAAGATTATCGTGTAATTTTTGCTGTAGCGAATATCTGCTTGTTTTGTAAGCGTGTTTGTTTACAATAACTCCATATTTCACATCTTTATAACTTATTACCGGAGGAACAAGTGATGCAAAATCTACTGAATACAAAAAATTGTTCTTTCGGTGATACCCCGTTCAAACAATTTCACTAACGGCAATCCGCTGTGTAAATGGGCCGCGGATACCTGTCGCGGCTAGTTAAGTCTTTTTTGCTTAAGTTGTCAGCCTGAAACGGCAGTGTTTTCGCGTCCCTCCAATACTCTTAACCTTTATGGAGAGCACGATAATGCGCCAATCAGTCTATTTACGTCTTGCTGTTTTCTTTATCCAACTGGATCTGCAACGCGAAGCCGCCCAATGGCGTCATGAGCACCGCCGTATCCAGGTACATATTCCACACCTGTCGGTCCATATACGTCGTGATATCGGCATCGACAAGGAGCAATTTATTGCGTCGGATCGTCTGCTGACCCCGGCTGGACGCAAAACTCAGCGTCTGCGCAACAAGTATCGATCGAGACTTGTAACGTAATAGTGTCCCCGTCGGGAAGACTTGGCGGGGATACGATTTTGACGGTTTATCCCTTGCAACACTTCACAACGATTTGCGACGAAAGGCATCTGGTGGCGGGGAAGGGGAATCATTAAAGTGAAAACTATCAACTCATATTGATTGGGTTGGTTGAGCTGATGTCATACTGCCCCCGTTTTTACGGGGGCTTTTTTTATGGCTGCCAGTGATAACCGGGCGATATTAAGGACAAGGGTTAGAGTATTGAATTCCGACCGCTTGCAGATCGGCCAGTACTTCGTCACTTAGCGTCAGATCGATACTCGCGATATTCGCTTCCAGTTGTTCCAGGTTAGTAGCACCGATGATGTTAGAAGCAACGAACGGACGCTGGTTCACAAAGGCCAATGCCATTTGCGCCGGATCCAGGCCGTGCTTACGTGCCACATCCACATAGGCTGCGGCCGCCGCAATACCCTGAGGGTTAAAGTAGCGCTGGAAGCGTTCAAACAATGTACACCGGGCACCTTCCGGGCGGGCACCGTTGAGGTATTTGCCGCTCAGTGTGCCGAATGCCAGTGGTGAGTAAGCCAGTAGCTCAACGCCCTCATGGTGGCTGATCTCGGACAATCCGACTTCAAAGCTGCGGTTGAGCAGGTTGTAAGGGTTCTGAATGGAAACGACGCGCGGCAGCTCATGTTTTTCTGCCAGACGCAGGAACGACATCACGCCCCATGGCGTTTCGTTCGACAAGCCGATGTAGCGAATTTTACCCGCACGTACCAGTTCAGCCAGCGCTTCCAGAGTATCAGTGATTGTGACGCCGGAGTGATCTTCTTTATATTCATAATTCAGCTGACCGAAGCAGTTGGTTTCCCGCTGGGGCCAGTGCAGCTGGTAAAGATCGATATAGTCCGTTTGCAGACGGTTCAGGCTGTCTTCGACGGCATCGTGGATATTGCGGCGATCCAGCGCCATATCCGGGCGGATATAGGGAAGGTTACGAGGCCCGGCAACTTTGGTCGCCAGCACCACTTTGTCACGGCGACCGGTCTTTTTCAGCCAGCTGCCGATATAGGTTTCGGTCAGTCCCTGTGTTTCCGGTTTTGGGGGGACTGGGTACATTTCAGCGGTGTCGATAAAGTTCACACCGCGCTCAAAAGCAAAATCCAGTTGGCTGTGAGCATCCTGTTCACTGTTCTGTTCACCAAAGGTCATGGTGCCAAGACAAATTTTGCTCACCTCCAGGGTGGAGTGAGGAATTTTATGGTATTTCATCAGCCCTCCTTGGACTGCTAGCCTGTCAAATTGTGGGCGGACCCTAATATGACTATATCCTGTGTCAGCGGCTCTGAGAAGAGCAGGTAAACCCTGGAAATTCATCCTAGCAGCTTGATGATGTTGCAGTTCTGACCAATAGTTACTGGACGGAAAGCGATGGGAGAGATTATGAAACTGTCACAGTTTAAACACTGGACCCGGTCAGAGCAGGGAGATATGCCGCGCTGTATTCTGACCAGTTATGCCGGATGTGCGGATTATTTGATGGAAGTGGAGTATAAAAATCAGCTGGAGCCGCTGAAAGATGACAATGACCAAATGGTGACTTTTCAATCAATTGAACAGGTTAGAGAGCTGCTCAAACCTCTCGGTATCTCCTCCGTGACCCTGAGAGTGACCGATCCACACGATGAATGTATGTCGACCGATGGCCAGTCGGGCAGTTGCCAGCAGGATATGACGATTGCGTTGTAAGCCTGAATTTGTTGCGTCGCCGCCTGTTTGCCTGCCCTTACTGGATTTTGAGGTTACTGGTGTCAGAACGTGGCGATGAGTGAGGTGCTTATATGATGAGTTTTTTGAGCTCTGCGGTATGAGATCACTGCGTTATTAGATGACAAAGTATCGTTCCAGCAGGCTCGCCGTGAACGGGGTTTTCAGGTAGAAGCCACGCGGCTGCGTTTTTATCGGCTGACCGTTGGCACCGTAGGCTTCAGTCAGTACCCGCCCGTTTGCGGCTTTCGGCCGCAATTGTAAGACCTCGCCATGGCGGGCCGTGATCTGCTCAACCTGACCGAGGACAATCATGTCCATCAACTCTTCCCAGTCACGCCGGAGTTGCTGTTCTTCCTCCGGTGACGGGCTCCAGAGCAGGGGGGAGCCGACATGACGATCCCCGAGCGGAATATCCCGCTCCCCTTCAACCGGCATCCACAGGACGCGCGCCAGTTTATGGCGGATGTGGCTGTTTTCCCAACTGACTCCCTGCAGGCCGATCAACGGGGCAACACAGACGAAGGTCGTTTCCAGCGGTTTGCCGTTGTAGCCAATCGGGATTGTCTTGAGTTCGATCCCCAGTTCAGCGAAATCCGGTACCGGTTTACTGCCGGCGGTGGCGCCAAGATGCCATTCCAGCAACTGTCCCACCCAGCCTTTATCACGACGCAGATCCGGAGGTGTGATCATGCCGGCGGCATCGGCCAGTTCGCCCAGAGTCAGGCCGGCCAGAGACTGGGCTCGCTCCAGGAGTTCCTGTTCAGTTTTTGGGGTTGGTTGCATCGTTACGGTACCTCACACTGTGGCTCGCTATCCTACCACAGGCCGTAGGATGAATCATAAAGTGGAGAACAGCGGAGAGATACGGATCATCCCTCAGAGGGCTGATCACCGTAATGACGCAGCAATATGCGCAGGTGATAATAATAAGTTATTGATTTTATTTTTAATTTCTAATGATATTTAGCTGGGTTACGTTTCTGACCTCTCCGGGAGAAAAGCAGAATGATCTTACAGAATTAGTTATCCACAGGTGGGGAGGTATGCATTTCATTCAGCCTAGAAACTGAGGATTTATACAGGGGTGTGTTGTTATTTTGCGCGCTTGGTTGCGTCATTATTGAGCGGTTGATGATTTTTGATGTGGATAACGTCAAGGGTGGTGGATCTTTAACCGATCCCGGTTTTTTAAGTTATGGCATTTGCTATGAATTCAGGGTTTATGGGGTTTTGTTTTGTTAGTTATTGTTTTGTAGTTTATTTTTTGATTTTTTCGATCTTGGGGTATGGCGGTTTTCGTGGGGGTTTTAAGGATAAAACAGCGGGATTTACGGCTTCTTCACAAATCTATCCACAGAAAACGTGTATAAATGTGGCCTAGGTCTCATTGCTCTGTTTATAAAACCAGCGGAGCTGAAAAGTTATCCAGAAAGTGAGGCTTCAGTAAGAAAATAGAATGATAAATAAGAATGTTTGTTTACCCCCAGCATTGTCTGTGAAAAAATCACTGTTAATAGAGATTTATACTTGAGGTCGTCCAGTGATTGATGGCGATGGATACCGCCCGAATGTGGGAATCGTGATCTGCAATAGCCATGGCCAAGTATTCTGGGCTCGACGATATGGACAACATTCCTGGCAGTTTCCCCAGGGAGGCATTGATGAGGGAGAAACCCCCGAACAAGCCATGTACCGGGAACTGTATGAGGAAGTGGGGCTTACCAAGAAAGATGTTCGGATTATTGCAACCAGCCGTCACTGGCTGCGCTACAAACTGCCGAAGCGTTTGGTACGCTGGGATTCTAAGCCTGTTTGTATCGGGCAGAAGCAGAAATGGTTTTTGCTTAGCCTAGAATGTGATGAGTCAAAGGTGAACATGCAGCGTGGCAGCACACCGGAGTTTGATGGTTGGCGTTGGGTCAGCTACTGGTACCCGGTGCGTCAGGTTGTGTCCTTTAAGCGGGATGTCTACCGGCGGGCGCTGAAAGAATTTGCGGCAATGGCCATGCCGTTTAAGGAGCGCAAGGAACGCAGGAAGCGCCGGGTTAAACGGAGCTGATCCAAACGAAGTGGAGCAGGCGGGAGATGCTGACACAACTGAGAGAAATTGTTGAAAAAGTAGCAAGTGCACCAAGTCTGCTTGATGCGCTGGATCAGTTGGTGGTCAGCACGTGCAAGGCAATGAAAACGGAGTGCTGCTCTGTGTACATTGTCGACAACCGACGCAGACGCTACACCCTGATGGCAACGCAGGGGCTGACTAAACCGCACCGCCATGTCGGCTTAGCCTTTGGTGAAGGGTTGGTGGGGCTGGTGGCGGAACGCGCCGAACCCATCAACGTTGCTGATGCTCAGCATCATCCTCATTTCAAGCACATCCCGGGCACCGGGGAAGAAGTCTTCGGCTCTTTTTTCGGTACCCCGATCATTCACCAGCGCCAGGTACTGGGCGTGCTGGTTATTCAGCAGCGCGATCAGCGCGAATTTGACGAAAGCGAAGAATCTTTCATGGTTACGCTGGCTGCCCAGCTGGCGATGATCCTTGCCCATGCCAAAGCTCAGGGCATGTGGCCGGATCAGCATGACGGCTTACACCTGATGGGCTCTGCGGCATCAACCGGTGTGGCGATTGCCCGCGCCTGGTGGGATGATAATCAACCCCGTCTGGAAGCGATCGCTCCGGCATCCTGCCTGGATTCAGAAGCCGAGCAAGAGCGGTTAAGCATTGCCATTGAAATGGCCAGTGCGGAGTTCCGTCGGCTTCGTAAGCGCTTTGACAGCGAGCTGCACAAAGAAACGCTGGCAATATTTGATCTGTTCAGTCACTTGCTCAACGACCCGATGCTGCGCAAAGATCTGTTCAGTAAGGTGGCGGGAGGCGATCTGGCTGAGTGGGCCATTCGTCAGGTCGTTGAAATTTATTCCGCGCGCTTTGCCAATATGAAAGACAGCTATCTTAAAGAGCGGGCGCGGGATATTCGCGAGCTGGGCCAGCGGTTGCTGTTCTTCCTTCACAACGACGAAGTGGCAGACATTGAATGGGATGAGCCGATCGTCCTGCTGACCCGGGAGCTGACTGCCGGCATGCTGGCCAGTGTGCCGCGCGATAAACTGGCGGCGGTGGTGTCACAGGAAGGGGCTGCCAACTCGCACGCGGCTATTCTGTCGCGGGCACTGGGTATCCCCGCGATTATGGGGGTGGACTTTGTACCGGAAAAAATTCACAACTGCCGGGTTATTGTCGATGGGTACCGTGGTGATCTGCTGGTCAACCCCAATCGGCATGTATTGGCAGAATACACCCGTCTGCTGCGGGAAGAGAATGAGCTGGCCAAAGTCGTCGAAGGCGATTTAGGGAAGCCGGCGAAAACGCAGGACGGAGAGCGTATTCACGTCTACCTGAACGCCGGGCTCAGTGCCGATACCAGCATTGCAGTAAATCGTGGCGTGGACGGCGTTGGGCTGTACCGGACCGAAGTGCCGTTCCTGATGCAGCGCAGCTTCCCTTCTGAGGAAGAGCAAACCCAGCAATACCGTTCGATACTTTCCACCTACCGTGACAAACCGGTTGTTATGCGTACGCTGGATATTGGTGGGGATAAACCGTTGCCCTACCTCACGATTGAAGAAGATAATCCTTTCCTTGGCTGGCGCGGGATCCGTTTTACGCTCGATCATCCGGAAATTTTCCTGATGCAGGTCAGGGCGATGCTGCGGGCCAGTATTGGGTTCGACAACATGGATATCCTGCTGCCGATGATTTCTGGCATTGCGGAGCTGGATGAATCGCTGCGACTGATTGAACGTGCGTATACCGAGGTGGCCAGCATTGCGCTGGAGCAGGGCTACCGCCTGCGCCGCCCGCGCATCGGGATCATGATTGAAGTGCCTTCCATCCTCTATCAGCTGCCGGTACTCAAAGATCGGGTGGACTTCATATCCGTCGGCAGCAATGACCTGACCCAGTATTTGCTGGCCGTGGACCGGAACAACGCCAGGGTTGCCGGTGTCTATGATGCGTTGCACCCTGCAGTACTGCACGCGCTCAAGCACATTGTTGAAACCAGCCGTCAGTATCAGCTGCCGGTGAGTGTGTGCGGTGAACTGGCGGGGGATCCGATTGGTGCGCTGCTGCTGGTAGGGATGGGGTATCGCTCTTTGAGTATGAATACCCGAAACGTCGCCAAAATAAAATATATTCTGCGCCATATACCGGTCACGGAGATGGAGCAGTTGGCCGATTATGCGCTGAAGGCAACTGTCGCGGCGGATGTTCGTGCCAAAACCACTGAATTTGTTGATGGACATGGCCTGGGTGGGTTTATCCGGGCTGGTAAATAGAGAAAATGACTGAAAATTTTGCGGGGCCGTTGAGCCTGTTTGCTGCTTACAGCAATGAAATCTGGCTGTTTGCTGTGTGTCTGGGCCTGGGTGCCGTTGTCGGGGTACTGGCCGGGTTACTGGGGATTGGCGGAGGGCTGGTTGTGGTTCCGGCACTGGTGTGGTTGTTGCCGCTGGCTGGCATTGAACCAACCCTGGTGATGCATATTGCGCTGGCGACCTCGTTGGCAAGTATTGTGCTGACATCCGGCGCTTCGGCGCGAAACCACTTTCGCCTCGGCAACATCGATGTTTCCATTGTGCGCAGTCTGGCGCCCGGCGTGATTCTCGGGGGACTGGGGGGCAGCGTGGTGGCTGAAATGGTTCCGTCCCATATGCTACCGAAAATTTTTGCTGTGATTGTATTGTTGCTTGGGCTGCAAATGCTGGCGTCGATGCGGTTCTCGTCACAGCGCCCGCTGCCGGGCGGAGTGCGTCTGTTTGGCTCGGGTGGGCTGATCGGTGTGGTATCCAGCCTGGCTGGGATCGGAGGCGGGTCATTGACGGTGCCGTATCTGAGCTGGCACGGTGTTGAAATGCGCCGCGCCATTGGCTGCGCCTCTTTTTCCGGTGCCCTGATCGCGATTGCCGGGATGGCCGGTTTCATTGCTGCCGGGGTGGGGGATCAGAATCTGCCGCTGTTCAGTATCGGCTATGTGTATCTGCCCGCCTTGCTGGGGATTGTGCTAACTTCCATGTATACCACCCGTTTTGGTGCCGCCTGGGTCAGCCGTTTACCGACCCCGGTACTAAAAAAAATCTTTGCAATTTTTCTGTTATTTGTCAGTGTGAAAATGTTTACGGGCTAAGATAGCTGGCAAACTTATGTATATGTTGAGAATGATTTGATGAGCCAAGGTTATTTGACGTTTCCGAATATAGACCCGGTATTGATTGAAATCGGGCCGTTGGCCATACGCTGGTATGGGCTGATGTACTTACTGGGGTTTGTCTTTGCAATGTGGCTGGCAAACCGTCGGGCAGACAAGCCGGGCAGTGGCTGGACACGTGAGCAGGTCAGCGATCTGCTGTTCGCCGGCTTCCTTGGTGTTGTGCTGGGTGGCCGTATAGGCTACGTGCTGTTTTACAACTTTGACATGTTCCTCGATAACCCGCTGTACCTGTTTAAGGTATGGACCGGCGGGATGTCGTTCCACGGTGGTCTGTTGGGTGTGATTACGGCGATGTGCTGGTACGCCTACCGACACAACCGTACCTTCTTTAATGTGGCTGACTTTATTGCGCCACTGGTGCCGTTTGGGCTGGGGGTTGGCCGACTAGGGAATTTCATCAATGGCGAATTGTGGGGACGCCCGACAGATATGCCATGGGGCATGGTGTTCCCGACTGGCGGGCCGCTACCGCGTCATCCGTCTCAGTTGTATGAATTTTTCCTGGAAGGGGTTGTACTGCTGCTCATCCTGAACGTGTTTATCCGTAAACCGCGTCCGGCAGGTGCGGTATCTGGCCTGTTCCTGTTTGGTTACGGTAGCTTCCGGTTTATCGTTGAGTACTTCCGTGAACCGGATGCCCATCTTGGCTTGTTTGGCGGCTGGATCAGTATGGGGCAGATCCTGTCTTTGCCGATGGTGATTGCCGGTGCACTGATGATGCTGTGGGCATACAAATGCCAGCCGAAAAGCAAGACCGCATAAACTGTCAGCTATGTACCCCAAAGGCAGCTTGAGAAGGCTGCCTTTTTTGTCTCCGGGCGGTGCGATTCCCGGTCGCTGAATTGGCCATTTTTCGGTAGAATTGCCCCTAATTTTTTGTAAGTTTGGATCAGCGGAATGAAGCAGTATTTAGAATTGTGTCAGCGCATAGTTGACGAAGGGGTGTGGGTCGAAAACCAGCGCACGGGCAAGCGTTGCCGTACGGTGATCAACGCCGATTTAACCTACGATGTAGCCAACAACCAGTTTCCGCTGATCACCACCCGTAAAAGCTTCTGGAAAGCCGCGATTGCCGAGCTGCTGGGTTATATTCGCGGCTATGACAACGCCGCCGATTTTCGTGCGTTGGGCACGAAAACCTGGGACATGAACGCCAATGACAACGCAGCCTGGTTGAACAATCCGCACCGTAAAGGCGAAGATGACATGGGCCGCGTCTACGGGGTTCAGGGGCGAAGCTGGCGTAAACCAGACGGCACCACCATCGATCAGCTGCGCAAAATTGTTGACGACCTCAGCCAGGGGATTGATGACCGGGGCGAAATTCTGACGTTTTACAACCCGGGAGAATTCGACATGGGCTGTCTGCGTCCTTGTATGCACACTCATACTTTCTCACTGCTGGGTGATACGTTGTACCTGACCAGTTACCAGCGTTCATGTGATGTCCCTCTGGGCCTGAACTTCAACCAGATTCAGGTTTACACACTGCTGGCACTGGTGGCGCAGATTACCGGGCACAAAGCTGGTCAGGCTTACCACAAGATTGTGAATGCACACATTTACGAAGACCAGCTGGAACTGATGCGCGATGTACAGCTTAAACGTGAGCCGTTCCCATCACCACAGCTGATTATCAACCCGGACATTAAATCGCTGGAAGACTTGGAGACCTGGGTCACCATGGATGACTTTGAGGTGGTTGGCTATCAGCACCACGATCCGATTAAGTATCCGTTTTCGGTTTAAGCTTTCGCTATTGGGCGAGTGCCAGGGAAATGTACCGGCACCGTTTCCGACAGAAAAGAAAAAGCCCCGCAGCAGTGCTGCGGGGCTTTTTGTATTTGGTTTTTCAGCCTGTTGTCGCTTACTTAGGCTGTCAGTGCCAGGATTGAGCTTGGCAGGGCAATAAATACCAGGCCGATGTAGGCTGCAACCGCTGCTTTGCTTTTCGTACCCAGGTCACCCAGGAAGAAAGCGCCTTTCAGTGGCAATTCACGCAGGAACGGTACACCGTAAATCAGCAGAGTGGCCAGCACGTTGAATGACAGGTGAACCAGCGCGATTTGCAACGCGAATACTGCGAACTCACCGGTGACGGCTGTAGCGGCCAGCAGGGCGGTAATACAGGTACCAATGTTCGCACCCAGTGTAAACGGGTAGACGTCACGCACTTTCAGCACGCCGGTACCAACCAGCGGTACCATCAGACTGGTCGTGGTTGAAGACGACTGAACCAGAACGGTAACCAGGGTTCCTGATGCAATACCATGCATAGGGCCGCGACCAATTGCGCTTTTCAGGATGTCGCGAGCACGGCCAACCATCAGGCTGCGCATCAGTTTACCCATCGCGGTGATTGACACGAAGATCAGACCGATACCGACTAAGATCATGAACACACCACCCATCGAGCCCATGCCTTCCAGTGGGGCTTTGATCAGCTCGACGCCCGGCTTGGTCACCACTTTCATGAAGTTCATGCCATTCATGCTCATGTTGCCCGCATCCAGCATCGGGGATACCAGCCAAGAAGAGACTTTGTCTAACAGGCCAAACATCATTTCGAGCGGCAGGAAGATAAAGACCGCCAGCAGATTAAAGAAGTCGTGAACAGTGGCACTGGCAAAGGCGCGGCGGAATTCTTCTTTACAGCGTGCGTGACCCAGGCTGACCAGCGTATTGGTCAGAGTGGTACCGATGTTGGCACCCATCACCATTGGAATCGCTGTTTCCACCGGCAGGCCGCCGGCTACCAGACCGACGATGATCGACGTTACCGTACTGGAGGACTGGATCAGCGATGTCGCGACCAGACCAATCATCAAACCGGCAATCGGATGAGAGGCAAATTCAAAAAGCGTTTTAGCTTGTTCACCGACAGACAGTTTGAAGCCGCTGCTTACCGTTGAAACGGCGACAAGCAGGACATACAGCATGAACGCCAGGTTTGCCCAGCGGACCAAGCGCATAGAGCTGCTTATTGGTTGTTCAGCAGTAGTGGCTTGGGTAGTCATAATCATTTCTCCGTGACAGGAATATGTCGTTTGAGTGTCATTTCGTTGAAATCTGTCGGCGATGGTAGAGGGGTTATATTTCAGAAATATGACACTGCCTGTCATAAAGTCATTTTGTGGTTATTTTATGAGCAATAAACTCTGGTTCTGGTTGTCATTAATTCTTTACTTTGTCTGTTACTTACTGATTTTTAACTGGTTTGTTGGGCTCTGATGAATTTGTGAATTAGACCATGATTTTACTGTTTTTTGAGAATAATTTGGTTTTTTCGAGTGAGTTTTAACAAATCTGGCGCGTTGTGTATCGGCTTTTGAGTCAAAATTGCAATAGTGCGGATATTACTTTCTATAAGGTTTAAATCATCGGTTTTCCCGAGTGTTTACTTCTAAACAAACGACTTAACAGTTTGGCGGTGTGACGACTAAACTAATTTTACTTTTTTATTGTGACATTCGTTTCATGGAAAGGAGTTCCGGTCGATGACCGATGCAATTCGTAAATTTTTAAAATTAGAGTCCGCTGGCGGAATCATTCTGATTATTGCGGCAGTGATTGCGATGATCATTGCCAACTCACCACTGCAGGATGTGTATAACCACACCCTGCATAGCTATGTAGCCGGACTTTCTGTCGCTCACTGGATTAATGATGGCCTGATGGCAATCTTTTTCCTGCTGATCGGCCTGGAAGTTAAGCGCGAGCTGATTGAAGGTGCCCTGAATACTAAAGAAAAAGCGATATTCCCGGCGATTGCCGCGGTCGGCGGCATGATTGCCCCGGCACTGGTGTATAGCCTGTTTAACATGAACGACCCTCTGGCGATCCAGGGCTGGGCAATCCCGGCTGCGACAGACATTGCGTTTGCCTTGGGCATCATGGCGCTGCTGGGTAACCGTGTACCGGTTTCACTGAAAGTGTTCTTGCTGGCACTGGCCATCATTGATGACTTGGGCGTAATCGTGATTATCGCACTGTTCTACAGCAGCGATCTGTCGACCATTGCTTTGGCTGTTGCGTTTGCATCAACCGCCGCCCTGTTCATCATGAACGCGAAAAATGTCACCAAGTTGTCCTGGTATCTGATTGTGGGTGCGGTGCTTTGGGTCAGTGTGCTGAAGTCGGGTGTCCACGCGACGCTGGCTGGAGTTGTGTTGGGCTTTGCTATCCCGCTCTCTGGGAAAGAAGGCCACAGTGATCAGCATTCACCGCTGAAGCATCTGGAGCATGCCCTGCACCCGTATGTGGCGTACCTGATTCTACCGCTGTTTGCCTTCGCAAACGCAGGTATCTCGCTGGAAGGTGTCTCACTGGCAGGCCTGACATCGATGCTGCCGCTGGGTATTGCGCTTGGCCTGTTGATTGGTAAGCCGCTGGGTATTTTCACCGCAAGCTACCTGGCAGTGAAGGCTGGTTGGGCGAAAATGCCGGAAGGCATTGGCTTTAAACATATTTTTGCGGTCTCTGTACTGTGTGGTATCGGTTTTACGATGTCGATCTTCATCTCGTCACTGGCCTTTGTCGGTGCACCGGAAGACTTCAGTACCTATTCTCGACTGGGGATCCTGATAGGGTCTACGGCCTCTGCAGTGATTGGTTACTTCCTGCTAAGCCGTGCCTTGCCTAACAAGGAGGTATAAGATGAAACGTTCTCTGTATCTGGTTTCTATGCTGTTCTCTGCGGCGGTGATTTCGGCGCCTGATTATCAGGGCTGTACCGCAGCAAGCAATTCAGAAGTGTGTCAGGCTTACCTGGCTGGCTTGAACGACGGAAAGACGGCGCGAACGGCCTCGATGGCTGAAGCGCAAGACGGCTTCCGCTCCCGGGCACTGGAACAACGGGTTGGAGAGCGTTATCGGAAAATGGCCCAGACTGAGCAAAAAACAGCCTCAGTACCACAAGTATTCTGACGTTAACTCACCGCTACTGGCTGTGCGACCCAAGATGGCCTGTCAGCAGTGACGTTAACCTGAATCGAGAGACATTTTGAGTTGAAGGTCCCGGAAGCTCAGCGTAAGCTGGCTTCTGGGATTTTTTCTTTCTGGCTGACGACATAGCGTGCGTGAGCCGGACAACATGGTTTCAAACGATGTCTCACCTTAATTACAACCACCTCTATTACTTCTGGATGGTCTGCAAACAGGGCTCAGTCACGAAAGCTGCCGATGCACTGTTTCTCGCCCCTCAAACAGTAACTGGCCAGATTCGGGCGCTGGAAGAGCGACTCAAGGGCAAGCTGACAAAACGGGTTGGACGTAATATCGAACCGACTGAACTCGGCCAGCTGGTTTTTAAGTACGCGGATAAAATGTTCGACCTCAGCTATGAAATGCTGGATATCGTCAACTATACCCAGCGGGAAAACCTGCTGCTGGAGGTTGGGGTGGCAGATGCCTTGTCAAAAAGGCTGGTCAGTAAGGTGCTGATGGAGGGCCTGCCGGAAGACGAGCGTATCCACCTGCGCTGTTACGAATCTACCCACGAAATGCTGCTTGAGCAGCTGTCCCAGCACAAGCTGGATATGATTTTGTCTGATTGTCCGGTCGACTCCAGCCAGAGCCCTGGCCTGTACAGTAAAAAGCTGGGCGAATCGAGCATGAGTTTCTTCTGCTCTGATACTGATAAAGTCCAGAATTTCCCTGCCTGTATCGAAAATTACAAATTGCTGATTCCGGGGCGGCGTACCGCGATGGGGCGGAAGCTGCACCACTGGTTTGATCGCATGGGAATCACCCCCAATATCCTTGGCGAGTTTGATGATGCGGCGCTGATGAAAGCGTTTGGCTTGTACCAGAAATCGATGTTTGTTGCCCCGTCCATTTATGCCGCAGAGCTGGAAGAGGGTAATCAGAACATTCACGAAGTGAAGCGGGTGAGGGAAATAAAAGAAGAGTATTACGTAATTTTTGCTGAGCGGATGATCATGCACCCGGCGGTAAAACGTATTTGTGAGGCAGATTTTAGGAAATTGTTTAAATAAGGTTGAGCTGATTGCTGTAATTATCACCACCTTCTGCTAGAAAACCCCGTAGTTTTTAAGTATATTAGCATTAACTAAACTTAGTGGGTGGTAGTAGTATGGAACTACAGCAAATGGAGCAGAACGCTCCGAAGGCGGTAGCCCTGCTTAAAGCCATGGCCAACGAACGGCGTTTGTTCATTCTGTGTTATTTGCTGGAAGAAGAAATGTCGGTCGGCATGATGAGTGACAAGCTGGGGCTAAGTCAGTCGGCCTTGTCGCAGCATCTGGCCTGGCTACGGCGCGATGGATTGGTTGAGACACGCAAGGAAGCACAGACGGTGTACTATCGTCTGAAAAGCGATGAAGTCAGATCAATGATTCAGCTTTTGCACAAGATGTATTGTCATGTTGAATGACTTTCCGCGGAGAGCGGATATAAAAAAACCGGCTAATGCCGGTTTTTTTATTGAATCAAAGGGCTCAAATTACAGAGCTTTGATTTTAGCAGCAAGACGAGCTTTGTGACGTGCAGCTTTGTTTTTGTGGATCAGGCCTTTAGTAGCCATACGATCCATAACAGGTTGCATTTCAACGAAAGCTTGAGTTGCAGCTTCTTTGTTGCCAGCTTCGATAGCAGCAACAACTTTCTTGAAGAAAGTACGCATCATAGAGCGACGGCTAGCGTTGTGCTTACGACGTTTCTCTGAAGTGATCGCACGTTTCTTAGCAGATTTGATGTTTGCCAAGGGTATAACTCCAAAACTTGGTACGGTGACAATTTAAGGCCGAGGACTATGCCTGTTAAACCGAAGATTGTCAAATGATTTGTGCAAATAACCGCCGAACCAATTGAATTGGCACTTGCGGAATAACACGGTTAATATGGCGGCAGATTTTACCAGCATTTGGACTCGGAAGTCACCTTTTGCGTCCATCTTTAAGAGGTTTTTTTTTGTGAGCAAGCGTCTTTTGCGCTCAGGGCTGATTGTCAGCACCATGACACTGGTCTCCAGAGTGCTTGGTTTGGTCCGCGATGTGGTCGTCGCAAATCTGATGGGGGCCGGTGCCGCCGCGGATGTGTTCTTTTTTGCTAATAAAATTCCTAACTTTCTGCGTCGATTATTTGCCGAAGGTGCTTTCTCGCAAGCCTTTGTTCCGGTTTTGACCGAATATCATGCCTCTGGGGATATGGATAAGACGCGGCAGTTGATTGCGCGGGCTTCCGGAACTCTGGGTGGGATTGTGACCCTGGTTACCTTGGTGGGTATCCTGGGCTCCGGGGCCGTCACTGCGCTGTTTGGCTTCGGCTGGTTTCTTGACTGGGTAAATGACGGTCCGGCGGCGGCGAAATTTGAGCTGGCCAGTTTGCTGCTGAAAGTGACCTTCCCGTATCTGTGGTTTATCACGTTCGTCGCGCTGTCTGGAGCCATTTTAAATACGCTGGGTAAGTTTGCGATCTCTTCCTTTACCCCGGTGTTTCTGAATGTCGCTATTATTGGTTGTGCCTGGTTCCTGTCTCCGCAACTGGAGCAGCCAGAGCTGGGACTGGCGATCGGGGTCTTTCTGGGCGGGCTGATCCAGTTTCTGTTCCAGTTGCCTTTCCTTAAGAAAGAGGGATTGTTGGTGCGCCCGCAGTGGGGATGGCACGATCCAGGCGTGGTGAAAATCCGCAAGCTGATGCTGCCTGCGCTGTTCGGGGTGTCAGTCAGCCAAATTAACCTGCTGCTGGATACCTTTATTGCCAGTTTCCTGATGACCGGCTCAATCAGCTGGCTCTATTATTCCGATCGCCTGTTGGAATTTCCGCTTGGGCTGTTTGGGATCGCCATTGCGACGGTGATCCTGCCGGCGCTGTCGCGCAAACATGTCGACGAAAGCCGTGAGCAGTTTGCACACACCATGGATTGGGGCGTGCGTATGGTGCTGCTGCTTGGGATTCCGGCCATGCTCGGCATGATGATACTGGCCAAGCCGATGCTGATGGTACTGTTTATGCGGGGCGAGTTTGGTGTCTATGACGTGAACCAGTCGGCGCTGTCGTTGTGGGCGATGTCGGCCGGTCTTTTGAACTTCATGCTGATCAAGATCCTGGCCCCGGGCTACTACGCCCGTCAGGATACCAAAACGCCAGTGAAAATCGGTATTATCGCCATGGTCAGTAACATGGTGTTCAACGGCATGCTGGCCCCGTTCTTTGGCTATGTCGGGTTGGCGATGGCAACCGCGCTGTCGGCGCTGGTTAATGCCGCGCTGCTCTATCGTGGGCTGCACCGGGAAGGCGTGTACCAACTGACCAGTGAAACGCTGTGGTTCGTTGCGCGACTGGCACTGTCTGGCGCTGTGATGGTGGCGGTACTGCTGTGGATGCTGCCGGGGATGCAGCAGTGGCTCGACTGGTCACTGGCACATCGTGCGCTGTGGCTGGCAGGTTTAATTGGTGCCGGTGCCATGGCATATGTGATATCGGTCATCGCGCTGGGTGTTCGTCCGCGTCACCTGCGTACTGCTGGCTGAGGAAACTCCCTCTCTATTTTATAGGTGCAGATTTCGGTTCTGGCGCTGGCTCTGATGTTGGTGTATGCCCTCAACTGAAACGGGCCAATCGAAAGACACAGATAGGAGGCGGGGGAGAGAAATACACGTAAACTGGCTATAAAACAGTCAGTTTATGATTCGAATTGGTATGATGGGTTCAGAGTAGTATATAATCCGTCAGTTTTTCACTCTGCGAAACTGAAAAAAGACGCATGGAATTAATCCGAGGAATACATAACATCAAACCCAGTCACCACGGTTGTGTGCTGACAATTGGTAATTTTGATGGGGTACATCTGGGGCATCAGGCTGTGCTGCGTAATGTCATGGCTGAGGCGAGCTCGTTGGGCCTACCTGCGGCCGTCATGAGTTTCGAACCCCAGCCTCAGGAGCTGTTTGCCGGGGATAATGCGCCGGCGCGGTTAACCCGTTTTCGCGACAAGTACTTACAACTGAAGCAAGTTGGGCTTGACCGTTTTCTGTGCGTTCACTTCAATCATCACTTTGCCAGCCTGACAGCAGAAGATTTTGTCCGGCGCTTGTTGGTTGAGCAATTGGGTGTTAAGTTTCTGGTAGTTGGCGATGATTTTCGCTTTGGTAAAGGCCGAAGCGGAGATTACGCGTATCTGCAGGCTGCCGGCAGGCAATACGGCTTTACGGTAGTCAGTACGCAGAGTTTTTGTGTCTCACAGCAGCGTGTCAGCAGTACCGCTATTCGCCAGGCTCTGGCGGAAGACAAGCTGGAACTGGCTGAGTCCATGCTAGGGCGTCCGTTTAGTATCTCCGGGCGCGTCTCCCATGGGCGGAAACTGGGACGGACAATCGGATTTCCGACTGCGAATGTCCCGCTCAAGCGCCGGGTATCACCGGTGTCCGGCGTTTATGCTGTCGAGGTGTATGGTGTCGCAGCGACGCCACTTCCGGGTGTGGCCAATGTCGGCCGACGACCTACCGTTAACGGGGTTCGTCGCCAACTGGAGGTACACCTGTTTGATTTTCAGTCTGATCTTTACGGAGCCCAGATTGAAGTCGTGTTGCGGCATAAGCTCCGCGACGAAAAAAAGTTTGAATCATTTGATGCGTTGAAAGCACAAATTGAGCGTGATGCCCAGTCCGCACGGGTGTGGCTGGCTGAGCGAAATAATGTCCAACTTCGTCCAAGTAACGGAATCGAGAATCAATGAGCGACTATAAAGATACCCTGAACCTGCCTGAAACAGGGTTTCCGATGCGAGGCAATCTAGCTCAGCGTGAGCCAGCAATGCTTAAGCGTTGGTACGATGAAGATCTTTACGGTGAAATCCGTAAAGCCAAGAAGGGTAAGAAATCCTTCGTATTACACGATGGCCCTCCATACGCCAACGGTGATATTCACATTGGTCACGCGCTAAACAAGATTCTTAAAGACATTATTATTAAGTCAAAGACGCTGTCTGGCTTTGACGCACCATATATTCCTGGCTGGGACTGTCACGGTCTGCCTATCGAACTGATGGTAGAGAAAAAAGTCGGCAAACCGGGCCAGAAAATCACGGCGGCAGAGTTTCGTGAAAAATGTCGTGAATACGCTGCGGGTCAGGTAGAAGGCCAGAAAGAAAGTTTTATTCGCCTGGGTGTACTGGGTGAGTGGGACAAGCCGTACCGCACGATGGACTTCGGTACTGAAGCCAATATTATTCGCTCGCTGGGCAAAATTGCCGACCAAGGCCACCTGCTGAAAGGCTTCAAGCCAGTACACTGGTGTACTGACTGTGGTTCAGCGCTGGCTGAAGCTGAAGTGGAATATAAAGACAAAGTTTCACCTTCTATCGACGTGCGTTTCAAGGCTGTGGATGAAGCGGCTACCGTAGCGAAATTCCATTGTGCTGATGGCCACACTGGTGAAGGTGATGTGTCTATTGTTATCTGGACCACCACGCCATGGACTCTGCCTGCAAACCGTGCAGTGGCGGTGCGTGATGATCTGGAATACGTACTGATTCAGGTTGAAGGTGAGAAGAAAGAGCGTCTGATCATGGCTGCCGAGCTGGCGAAAGACGTGATGGATCGTGCCGGTATTGAGCACTACCACAACCTGGGCTTCTGTAAAGGGGCTGATCTGGAACTGGTTCGTTTCCAACACCCGTTCTACAGCTTTGATGTACCGGCGATTCTTGGCGATCACGTTACGACTGAATCGGGTACAGGTGTAGTACACACTGCTCCTGGCCACGGTCAGGAAGACTTCGCGGTGGGTCAGAAATACGATCTGGAAGTGGCGAACCCTGTGGGCAGCAACGGTGTATATCTCCCTGACACTGAACTGTTTGCTGGTCAGCACGTATTTAAAGCCAACGATGCCGTGGTCGAAACGCTGAAAGAGCACGGTGCGCTGCTGCACCACCATGCGTACGAGCACAGCTACCCGCACTGCTGGCGCCACAAAACGCCAATTATCTTCCGTGCAACGCCACAATGGTTCGTATCAATGGATCAGGCTGGCCTGCGCGCGAAAGCGCTGGAAGAAATCAAAGGCGTTCAGTGGATGCCTGAGTGGGGTCAAAGCCGTATCGAGTCAATGGTGGAAGGTCGTCCGGAGTGGTGTATCTCACGTCAGCGTACTTGGGGTGTGCCAATTGCTCTGTTCGTTCACAAAGAGACGCAGGAACTGCATCCGAACACAGCTGAACTGATTGAGAAAGTGGCTCAGTTGGTTGAGCAGAAAGGCATTCAGGCTTGGTGGGATCTGGATCCGGCAGAGCTGATGGGTGACGCCGACGCGGCAAATTACGAGAAAGTGCTGGATACGCTGGACGTATGGTTCGATTCCGGTGTGACTCACTTCTCCGTGGTTGACAGCCGTGAAGAGTACCATGGCAACAGCGCCGATCTGTACCTGGAAGGTTCTGACCAGCACCGCGGTTGGTTCCAGTCTTCGCTGATCTCATCGGTAGCGATGAAAGGCAAGGCACCGTACCGTCAGGTTCTGACTCACGGTTTCGTGGTGGATGGCCAGGGCCGTAAGATGTCTAAATCTATCGGTAACGTAGTTGCGCCAAAAGATGTGACCAACAAGCTGGGTGCTGACATCCTGCGTCTGTGGGTTGCTTCAACCGACTATACTGGTGAAGTTGCCGTTTCTGATGAAATCCTGAAACGTTCTGCTGATGCGTACCGTCGTATCCGTAACACCGCACGTTTCTTCCTGGCGAACCTGAGTGGCTTTAACCCGGCGACCGATTGCGTAGCGGCGGAAGACATGGTGGCACTGGATCGTTGGGCGGTAGGTCGTGCGAAAGCGGCACAGGCTGACATCATCAAAGCCTATGACGAATACAACCTGCACGCTGTAACTCAGCGTCTGATGCACTTCTGTTCCATCGAGATGGGCTCTTTCTATCTCGATGTGATCAAAGACCGTCAGTACACAGCAAAACTTGGCGGTCACGCACAACGTAGCTGTCAGACTGCACTGTTCTACATCATCGAAGCGATGGTTCGCTGGATGGCACCAATCATGTCGTTCACGGCCGATGAAATCTGGAACGAGATGCCGGCTGCGCAGGGTAACGGTGAGTCGCGCGAGAAGTTTGTCTTCACTGGTGAGTGGTTCGAAGGCCTGTTTGGTCTGGCGGACGGCGAAGCGCTGAACAACGAATTCTGGACTGAAATCCAGAAAGTACGTGGTGCGGTGAACAAGCTGCTGGAGTCTGCCCGTAACGATAAAGTGATCGGTGGCGCTCTGCAGGCAGAAGTGACACTGGCTGCTACCGCTGAACTGGCGGCGAAGCTGAATCTGCTGGAAGACGAGCTGCGTTTTGTGCTGCTGACGTCTAAAGCGCAAGTGGTCACCGTTGACAGCAAGCCGGAAGACGCGCAGGAAACTGACGTAGATGGTCTGTATGTGATTGTGAAAGCGTCTGAAGCTGCGAAGTGTGACCGTTGTTGGCACCACGTTGCTGATGTTGGCACAATCGCAGGTCACGAGTCTATCTGTGGCCGTTGTGTCAGCAACGTTGAAGGTGATGGCGAAGAGCGTAAGTTTGCCTGATGAGTGATTTATCGTCTGAGAACAAGCTGTCGTTGAAACAATCGGGAGTCCGCTGGCTATGGCTGGCGGCTCTGGTGTTCATCGTGGACATTGCCAGCAAGCTGGTGGTCATGAATACCATGGAGTACGGATGGCCTAACCGCATCGAACTTCTGCCGTTTTTCAACCTGCTGTACGTTCATAATTACGGGGCCGCATTCAGCTTTCTGAGCGACGCCGGTGGCTGGCAGCGTTGGCTGTTCACAGCGATCGCTCTGGGGGTTTGTGCGTTACTGGTTTTCTGGATGCGCCGCTCGCCGGCATCCAACAAGCTGGCGAACAGCAGCTACGCGATGATTATCGGTGGTGCGCTGGGTAACCTGTTTGATCGGATGTATCATGGCTTTGTGGTGGATTTCCTGGACTTTTATGTCGGGAATTATCACTGGCCGGCATTCAATATTGCCGATACGGCAATCTGCATCGGTGCTGGCCTGATTATCCTCGAAGGCCTGATTGACGATAAGAAAAAGCAGCCGGTTAAACACTGATCGCCTCCTTGGCTAAGATAACCCTGAGCGCCGTCCGTTGATACGGGCGGCGCTTTGTTGTTAAATGGGCGGGATAAAACATGCCCGGCGACAAAGAAGCCGTCGTTTCCCTGCGCGAAAACCGCCTGTGAGAGAAACGAAAACCGGTGCGCTGCCGCTGCAATGACGCAGCCTGTGCTGCCGGGTGGATAACGAATGAACGTAAAAGGACCCTACATGTCGGTGATTACGGAAAACAGCGAAGTACTGATGCATTTTGCCATCAAACTGGAAGACGGCTCAGTGGCGGATTCCACCCAGGCAATGGGTAAACCGGCCAAGTTCCGGATGGGCGACGGCAGCCTGACCGAAAATTTTGAAAGATGCCTTTTAGGTCTGACCCAGGGCGAAAAAAGCAGCTTTGAGCTGGAACCGGAAGATGCCTTCGGGATGCCGAATCCGGATAACATTCACCATATTGATCGGACCCGCTTTGGTGCTGAAGCCCCGGCGGAAGTCGGCAACATTATCGCATTTGCCGGTCCGGACGGGCAGGATATTCCGGGCATCATTACGGATGTAACCGGTGATTCTGTGACTGTCGACTTTAACCATCCGCTTGCCGGGCAGCGCGTGACTTTCGATGTGGAAGTCGTTGCCATTGAAAATTAAGAGCAGCTAGCAATGAAAATCTTACTCGCAAACCCCCGTGGTTTCTGTGCCGGTGTTGACCGCGCGATCAGTATCGTCGAGCGTGCGCTGGAACTTTACCAGCCGCCAATCTACGTTCGCCATGAAGTTGTCCATAACCGCTTTGTGGTGGAAGGGCTGAAGCAGCGCGGCGCGATTTTTGTCGAAGAGCTGCACGAAGTGCCGGATGACAACATCGTGATCTTCTCTGCTCACGGCGTGTCGCAGGCGGTTCGCAACGAAGCCAAGGCCCGTAACTTGACAGTGTTTGACGCAACCTGTCCACTGGTTACCAAGGTCCATATGGAAGTTGCCCGCGCCAGTCGCCGGAATATGGAAGTGGTGCTGATTGGCCACGCCGGCCATCCGGAAGTGGAAGGCACTATGGGGCAGTATGCGAGTGAAACCGGCGGCATGTATCTGGTCGAGAAACCAGAGGATGTGGAAGGGCTGCCGGTTAAAGACCCAAGCAACCTGCATTACGTCAGCCAGACCACTCTGTCTGTTGATGAAACGGCAGATGTGATCAACAAACTGCGGGAAGTGTTCCCGGAGATTCAGGGCCCGCGCAAAGACGATATCTGTTACGCGACTCAGAACCGCCAGGATGCCGTGCGTGAAATGGCCGCCGATGTTGATGTGATGATTGTGGTGGGGTCTAAAAACTCTTCTAACTCAAACCGCCTGCGTGAACTGGCTGAAAAGCTTGGTACTCCGGGTTACCTGACTGACTGCGCCGAGGATATCGACAGCAGCTGGTTTATCGACAAAGGCAAAATTGGCGTTACCGCAGGGGCCTCGGCACCAGAAGAGCTGGTTAATCAGATCATCGCCCGTATTCAGGCGCTGACCGGCGCGGAAGTGGAAGAGCTGACTGGCCGTGAAGAAAATATGTTTTTTGAAGTGCCGCGCGAGCTGCAGGTCAAAAACGTCGGCTGATTGAGCTCAGCCTGGCATTAATCCGAGCCCCGGCCAGTCGCCGGGGCTTTTTTTATCTGTCTCAACAGGCTACATTGGGAGACACCGAAACGAATTCACCCAGGGAGAAATTACGCAATGGTAAGAATTGCGATTGCTGGTGCGGCAGGACGCATGGGCCGCCAGCTGCTGAAAGCGACACACCTGTCTGAGCAGGCACAACTAGGCGCTGCCACAGAGCGTCCGGAGTCTACACTGGTTGGTGTGGATGCTGGCGAACTGGCTGGTCTGGGACCGGTATCCGTGACTATTGTTGATGATCTGGCGAAAGCCGTGGATGACTTTGATGTATTGATCGACTTTACGGCGCCGGTGGCGACGCTGGCGAATCTGGCCTTCTGTAAGCAGCATGGCAAAAAGATTGTGATCGGTACAACCGGTTTTACCGAGCAGGAGCGCGAGCTGATCGATGAAGCCGCCAAGACGACGCCGATTGTGATGGCACCGAACTATAGCGTCGGGGTGAACCTGGTGTTTAAGTTGCTTGAGAAAGCCGCCAAAGTGATGGGTGACTACTGTGACATTGAGATTATTGAAGCTCATCACCGTCACAAGGTTGATGCGCCGTCAGGCACGGCGATTGGCATGGGTGAAGCGATTGCCGGGGCCATGGGCAATAAACTCAGTGACGTGGCTGTCTACGCCCGAGAGGGGATCACTGGTGAGCGCCGTCGTGATGAAATCGGCTTTGCCACTATCCGTGCCGGTGACATTGTGGGTGAGCACACAGCGATGTTTGCCGACATTGGTGAGCGGGTAGAGATCACGCATAAGGCGACCGATCGCATGACCTTCGCCAATGGTGCTGTGCGAGCCGCCGCCTGGCTCAATGAGCGTCAGCCTGGCTTCTACACCATGCAGGATGTATTGGGACTGGATCAGCTGTAACCAGGTACCTTCCGACACAGATATCCCCAAACACACCCGATTAAAGGCCGTGACAGACGTAGTTTCTCTTTTCAGGGAGACTCGTTTGTCGCGGCCTTTTTGTTTTACGGCTTCTCAATAGCAACGTAAAAATACCTTTAGGGTATGCGTGGCGATGATTTACTCAGTATGTTTTGCATAAATAGTTAAATTTCATCTGTGGTTATGGTGTTTGCGTCAAAGTCTGCCGAGTATGGTGTTTTCGTGGTTCAAGGTTGGTTTTTTGTGGGTTTGTGGTTGATTTTTGTGGTCTGGCCATCAAAATGTTGGGTTATCTTTGGGGTTTTTGACGGTTTTTAAGGTGAGTTATTTTCTTTTAACATTCCAGGAAAAAGCAAACGATAAAATTTTTCTTGGTGTACGGGGTTGAATGGAAATACAGGACTTTTCTTGCTCTTTTGTCAGTCTTGATGCGTAATTTGGGTCAGTTGGCTGTAATCTTGTATTAATTTATTGTGAAAGGTTGACAGCGCAAACGGTCATCTCTAGAATGCGCGCAATTTGTCAAAAATGCGCTTGACTCGGCTTTTGACTTTGTATGGAATGAGTAACTGAAAATTTATTTGTTTCTATTGCATTATTATTATTCTTGGAGGTTGTCTTGAGTAAATCAGCGCTGTTAGTCCTGGAAGATGGGACAGTGTTCCACGGCGTGTCCATTGGGGCAGATGGTTCGGCCGTTGGTGAAGTTGTTTTTAATACCTCGATGACGGGGTACCAAGAGATCCTCACCGACCCTTCTTACTCTCAACAGATCGTTACTCTTACCTATCCCCACATTGGCAATACCGGAACGAATTCCGAAGACGAAGAATCCTCCTCCATCCACGCTCAAGGCCTGGTAATCCGCGACCTCCCTCTTATCGCTTCCAACTTCCGTAGTCAGCAAACCCTTTCTGATTACCTGAAATCCCAGAACATCGTTGGCATCGCTGACATCGACACCCGCAAACTGACTCGTCTGCTGCGTGAAAAAGGCGCGCAGAACGGCTGTATCATGGCGGGCGACAACCTGGATGAAGCGCTGGCACTGGCAAAAGCGAAAGATTTCCCGGGTCTGAAAGGCATGGACCTGGCGAAAGTGGTCTCAACAACGGAAATGTACGAGTGGAAGCAAGGTTCGTGGACGCTGGAAGGCGGGCTGCCTGAAGCGCAGGATGACAGCGAGCTGCCATACCACGTCGTTGCGTATGACTTCGGTGCCAAGCGCAACATTCTGCGCATGCTGGTTGACCGTGGCTGTCGTCTGACTGTCGTTCCGGCGCAAACGTCGGCAGAAGACGTGCTGGCTCTTAAGCCGGACGGTGTTTTCCTGTCAAACGGACCGGGTGACCCGGAGCCATGTACCTATGCCATCGAAGCGACCAAAGTGTTCCTGGAAAAAGGTCTGCCGATTTTCGGCATCTGTCTGGGCCACCAGATTCTGGCTCTGGCTAGCGGGGCGAAGACCGTTAAGATGAAGTTTGGTCACCACGGTGCCAACCACCCGGTTAAAGACCTAGATCGCAACGTCGTGATGATTACCAGCCAGAACCACGGCTTTGCAGCTGACGAAGAAACATTGCCGGACAATCTGCGTGCCACCCATAAGTCACTGTTTGACGGCTCCCTGCAAGGGATTCACCGCACTGACAAACCTGCGTTCAGCTTCCAGGGCCACCCTGAGGCGAGCCCGGGTCCGCACGACGCGGCACCACTTTTTGATCACTTTATCGAACTAATCAAACAGCACAGCGCCTAAGCCGGAGTAGTAAGCAATGCCAAAACGTACTGACATTAAAAGTGTTCTAATTCTGGGTGCTGGCCCAATCGTTATCGGTCAGGCATGTGAGTTCGACTACTCAGGTGCACAGGCTTGTAAAGCCCTTCGTGAAGAAGGCTACCGTGTCATTCTGGTGAACTCGAACCCGGCCACTATTATGACTGACCCGGAAATGGCTGATGCGACCTACATTGAGCCAATTCACTGGGAAGTGGTCCGCAAGATCATCGAGAAAGAGCGTCCTGACGCTGTGCTGCCGACCATGGGCGGCCAGACTGCACTGAACTGTGCGCTGGATCTGGAACGTCACGGCGTATTGGCTGAGTTCGGCGTTGAGATGATTGGTGCGACAGCAGATGCTATCGACAAGGCGGAAGACCGTTCTCGCTTTGATGCGGCGATGAAATCCATTGGTCTGGAATGTCCGCGCGCTGATACCGCGAAAACCATGGAAGAAGCCTATAAAGTGCTGGATATGGTGGGCTTCCCATGTATTATCCGCCCGTCTTTCACCATGGGTGGTACTGGTGGTGGTATTGCGTATAACAAAGAAGAGTTCGAAGAAATCTGTCGCCGTGGTCTGGACCTGTCACCGACTAACGAGCTGCTGATTGACGAGTCGCTGATTGGCTGGAAAGAGTACGAGATGGAAGTGGTTCGTGATAAAAACGACAACTGCATCATCGTCTGTGCTATCGAAAACTTCGATGCGATGGGCATCCATACCGGTGACTCTATCACGGTTGCTCCGGCGCAAACCCTGACGGATAAAGAATACCAGCTGATGCGTAATGCTTCGCTGGCGGTTCTGCGCGAAATCGGTGTTGAAACCGGCGGTTCAAACGTACAGTTTGGTATCAACCCGAAAGATGGCCGCATGGTTATCATCGAGATGAACCCGCGTGTGTCGCGCTCTTCTGCTCTGGCATCAAAAGCAACAGGCTTCCCGATTGCGAAAGTGGCGGCGAAACTGGCCGTTGGTTTTACGCTGGACGAGCTGATGAACGACATCACAGGTGGCGCAACACCGGCCTCGTTCGAGCCAACCATCGATTACGTCGTAACGAAGATCCCACGCTTTAACTTCGAAAAATTTGCCGGTGCTAACGACCGTCTGACCACGCAGATGAAGTCCGTGGGCGAGGTGATGGCGATTGGCCGTAACCAGCAGGAATCTCTGCACAAAGCGCTGCGCGGTTTGGAAGTTGGTGCCACAGGTTTCGATGAAATGGTTGACCTGGATGCGCCTGATGCACTGACTCAAATCCGCCACGAGCTGAAAGAGCCGGGTGCAGAGCGTATCTGGTACATCGCTGACGCTTTCCGTGCCGGAATGTCGGTTGATGGTGTTTACAAGCTGACAAACGTTGACCACTGGTTCCTGGTTCAGATTGAAGAACTGGTGAAAATGGAAAACGAAGTCAAAGAAGGTGGCTTTGCCGGTCTGAACGCGGATGTACTGCGTAAGCTGAAACGTAAAGGCTTTGCGGACGCGCGTCTGGCGAAACTGCTGGGTGTAGCGGAGTCTGAAATTCGCAAACTGCGTGACCAGTACGACATCCACCCGGTGTACAAGCGCGTGGATACCTGTGCGGCTGAGTTTTCCTCAGACACGGCTTACATGTACTCATCTTACGATGACGAATGTGAAGCGCAGCCGACCGACAAAGATAAAATCATGGTGCTGGGTGGCGGCCCGAACCGTATCGGCCAGGGTATCGAATTTGACTACTGCTGTGTCCATGCATCGCTGGCACTGCGTGAAGACGGTTACGAAACCATCATGGTGAACTGTAACCCAGAGACGGTATCGACTGACTACGATACGTCTGACCGTCTGTACTTTGAGCCTGTGACTCTGGAAGACGTTCTGTCTATCGTTCGTGTCGAGAAGCCTAAAGGCGTTATCGTGCAGTACGGTGGTCAGACTCCACTGAAACTGGCTCGCGCTCTGGAAGCGGCGGGTGTGCCGATTATCGGTACCAGCCCGGATGCGATTGACCGTGCTGAAGACCGTGAGCGTTTCCAGGCGGCTGTTGAGCGTCTGGGCCTGAAGCAACCAGATAACGCAACTGTTACTGCGATTGAGCAAGCGGTTGAGAAGTCGAAAGAAATTGGCTTCCCGCTGGTGGTTCGTCCTTCTTATGTACTGGGCGGCCGTGCGATGGAAATCGTGTACGATGAAGCAGACCTGCGTCGTTACTTCAATGAAGCGGTCAGCGTTTCTAACGAATCTCCGGTACTGCTGGACCGTTTCCTTGATGACGCAACTGAAGTTGACGTGGATGCGATTTGCGACGGTGAGCGCGTGGTTATCGGCGGTATCATGGAGCACATCGAGCAGGCAGGCGTTCACTCCGGTGACTCAGCCTGTTCTCTGCCGGCTTACACCCTGAGCCAGGAAATCCAGGACGAAATGCGTCGTCAGGTTGAGAAACTGGCGTTTGAGCTGGGCGTGCGTGGTCTGATGAACACCCAGTTTGCGGTGAAAGACAACGAAGTGTACCTGATTGAGGTGAACCCACGAGCGGCCCGTACCGTGCCATTCGTTTCGAAAGCCACAGGTGCCCCGCTGGCGAAGATTGCCGCGCGCGTTATGGCTGGCCAGTCTCTGGAACAGCAGGGCTTTACCAAAGAGATCATTCCACCGTACTACTCGGTGAAAGAAGTGGTGCTGCCATTTAACAAGTTCCCTGGCGTTGACCCGCTACTGGGCCCTGAGATGCGCTCAACTGGTGAAGTCATGGGTGTGGGCGACACGTTTGCCGAAGCCTTTGCCAAAGCGGAATTGGGCTGTGGCAAAGTGAAGCAGGAAAAAGGACGCGCACTGCTGTCAGTTCGTGGTAACGACAAGCAGCGTGTTGTCGACCTGGCTTCCAAGCTGATCAAACTGGGCTACGAGCTGGATGCTACACACGGCACCGCGGTCGTACTGGGTGAAGCTGGCATCAACCCGCGTCTGGTTAACAAAGTACACGAAGGTCGTCCTCATATTCTTGACCGTATCAAGAACAATGAGTACACCTACATCGTGAACACTGCGGAAGGCCGTCAGGCGATTGAAGACTCGAAAGTACTGCGTCGCGGCGCACTGGCGGAGAAGGTGAACTACACCACGACGCTGAACGCTGCCTTCGCAACCTGCATGTCCTGGACGGCAGATGACCGTAACAAAGTGACGTCTGTTCAAGAGCTGCACGCGCGCGTGAAAGCGCACATCGCGTAATAGCTGACTGATTTTGATGTACACACAGCCCGCTCTATAGAGCGGGCTTTTTTATGGTTCTCACAGGGCAATAAAATCCTGATGAAAATTTGACACTTTTGTCCTGCGGCTCTATTGAACTGCTAACTGAATCGCGTACAATTAGAGCGTCGCATAAGCGACTTGATGATTTATTGGAGACTTCAATGAACGATACCGACCATCCCCCGAGTATGAAGGTGGAAAATCAAACCTGCTGACGGTGTCGGTCTCTCATTGTCCGAACCCGGTTTCTCAGGTTCGGAAAAGTCTGTTCTCATTTTTATCCTGCTGATAAGTTTTTTGACACACTCTTCCCCGGTTTTCCCCATTCTTTCTCTGTATTGAATTGCATCTGCCTGCCTCTGTTTCAGGTATCAGGCCGTGGCACTGTTGTGCCTTGGTGTCCACTGCTTTAAGGGTGGCACTGTGCGATTCAGGTGGTCGTTACCCAAGCTGTCTGTGTGACAGACGGCATTGCCAATCGGGAGATTCGCCATGGCGGTAATGAACTATGCAGCGCATGCTGCTGATACAAATAAACCTTTTGTACATACTGATATTCTGGCTGCTCGCAATGCACTGCTGAAATACGATCTATCGGAGCAGGCTGCACTGCTGGTCAAAATGCCTCTTTCTGAGGCGATTGCAATCTTGCATGAAGTTCCGCTGCGTCATGTTCAGACGTTGTTGGATCTGCTGGATGAAATGGATGAAGAAGTGTGTATGCGCCACCTGGCTAACGGTCTGGGCTTGATCTGCTCGGAAGCCGAGCCGGCCGGGCACTATTTGAAAAACAGCGTATTCAGCCATGTGCGCGAGCGGATCGGCTGGATCGTCGGGCTGGCACTGCTCGGCATTGTGTCCGGGCTGATCATTTCGCATTACGAGGACACATTGAGCCAGCTGGTGCTGCTGGCGATTTACATGCCGGTGATTGCCGCGGCGGGCGGGAATACCGGCTCTCAGGCTGCCACGTTGGTGGTGCGGGCTCTGGCAATGGAAGAGATACATTGTCGGGACTGGCTGAAAGTGCTGTGGAAAGAATTCCGGGTGGCGATGGTTGTTGCTGCGGTACTGGCGACAGTAATCGTTGGCCGGGTGTTGCTGTTCAGTGACAGCACTGTACTGCCGGTGGGAATGCAACTGGCGGATATTGCTTTGGCGATCGGGATTGCCATTGCCTTACAGGTGGTGTTGTCTACCACCGTCGGCGGGGTACTACCGATGATTGCCCGGGCGTGCAAACTGGATCCGGCAGTACTGGTCAGCCCGGTGCTGGCATCCGTGGTCGATATTACCGGGATGGTGATTTACTTCACCACGGTGAACTCAGTGCTGGGGCTGGCCTAGCTAAACGTTTTATCCAGTTCACGACCATCCGGTTTGAGCAATAAAAAAGCGAGAGGTTCTGCCTCTCGCTTTTTTTTCATCTGTATGTCCCCGTCCTGACTAGGCAGGGGAGCGATCGTCAAAACTGCTCGTAGAGCGTATGGTACAAGGTGTTCTCAAAGGCCTGAATCGGAGGTGTGACAGCCGGTGCGTTTTTATCCTGCTTTGGTGGGTGATAGTTAGTCACCAGCTGGACAAACAACAGCTCTCTGCCGGATTTTGCTGTCAGGATCCCTGCTAGGTTATACGTTCCATACAGTGAGCCGCTTTTAGCATGAATCTGGCCCTGAAGCGGTTTCTGGCGGATGCTGCGCCGATACTGCAGCGTACCGCTCTCGCCGCTGACCGGGAAGGTTTTCAGCAGCCCCAGTTGGTTGTCATGCTTTCGAATGTAAGCGATCACTTGCAGCATTTGTTCGGCAGTTAAACGGTTATTGCGCGAGAGACCGGAACCGTCGACCAGTACCGCATTGTCCAGTGTGATCCCGGCTTTTTCTTTCAGGATCGCTTCAATGGCGGCCACACCGTTTTTGAAGCTGCCCGGTTGTTTGTAGTAGCGGGCACCCAGGGTTTTGGTTAGGTTATCGGCAATCAGGTTATCTGACGCTTTGACCATGATATCCAGCAGGACATTGAGCGGCTGTGACTGGTGCTGGACAACAAGCTGGCCCTGCACCTTATCATCCCGCTTAATTTTACCCTTGAAGCTGATTCGTTGGCGGGTCAGCTCGCTGCGCAGAATTTTACTGATGTAGTCCGTTGTATCCTGAACCGCGAATTTGAGTGGCAGGGGCTGGTCGCGTTTTACTAGGCAACCGTCCAGGTGGTAGGTGTTGCCTGTCCCGGCAATATCCAGTTCCAGCTCGCAATGGCTGGCTTCATGCTGGGCTTTGTTCACGATGACGGCATTTGTGGTCACGGTGATCGGCTGGTGAGAAGGAATGTTAACCCGGGTCGGTTCGCCAAGTGAGCGGTTACTATACAGTGCGCCCTGCACACAGTTGTGCTCCAGGGTCAGGCTGCTGGCTGGCGCGCTATAACAGACGCCCAGAATGTCCCAGGGCCAGCCAGGCGCACGCTCGTAGCTGGTGAACTGCCCGCCGTTAAGCAAAATGTCACCGCTGATCGAGGTGATGCCTTTCTTTTTGAGTTGCTGTAATAGTTGGGTCAGCTGCGTGCGGGTCAGAGTCGGGTCACCACTGAAACGGAAAATCAGATCATTGCCGCGGGTTTCCACCCGAGTGGTAAAGCGGTATTGAGGCCCGAGGTACAGCTGGGCAGCCAGCGCAGTCAGCATTTTCTGCGTGCTGGCAGGTGGCTGCAGTTGATCGGCCCGCTGCTGGTAAAGGACTTCGCCGGTCTGGCTGTCGGCAACCAGTAACGCTGTATCATTGCCGTCAGGCAACTGACTCAGCGCTTGCTGGAGTGATATAGAAGAAGCGTGCACCTGAGTAGTCAGGAACAGGGCGAGAGTCGAAAACAGTATTCGCAGCATAAGTGGCCTTTTGCATTGCGTGTCAGGGTCAGTCATCATAAAACAAAACAGCGCCAACCCGAAGGCTGACGCTGTAAAGTCTATGTAATGACTTTGCCTTTGTCAGGCAACCATTGCATTAGAAGTCGTAACGAGCACCCAGTACGAACTCGTCAGATGCGTTCGCTTTACCTACTTTGTCAGAATCCAGCAGGTTGAACTTGTAAGACGCGTAAGTACGGAAGTTGCTGTTGAAGTAGTGAGTCGCATCAATAGCAATCGAGTCGTTCAGGTCAACGTCGTTTGAACGGTCTTCACGGAAGTTGTAAGTCGCGATGAATACAGTCTTATCCATAGTGTAAGACGCTGCGAATTCGTAACCACGTTGTTTGTCAGAGTTTTCTTCAGTGTGGCGAGCGTCTTGGTACAGACCCGCAAAGTAGAAGTCACCCACGGTGTAAGAGATTGCACCGAATGTTTGCTTCTGAGTTTCGCCGTTAAATGCACTGTTAGTCGCTGTGTCTTGCTCACCGTAACCTGCACCGAACGCCAGACCCATGTCCAGAGCGTAGATTGCACCTACAGAGTAACCGTCGTCCAGACCTTCAGAGCCTTTGCCGTCGTCAAACACGTAGTTCGCTTTCAGAGTCAGGTTGTTGCCGCCCAGATCGAAAGAACCGGTGTAAGCCAGGTTGTCACCGGCACGGTCAGCTGCAGCTACTTTGTTACCCGCTTCGTTACCGTGGTAAGCCATGATATCGGTAAAGTCAGTGATCATGCCCAGAGAGCCGTCAGTTTTACCGTATACCACTTTACCAAAGTCGCCGCCGATACCTGCGTTCAGGTGACGGTTGTTGACATCACCTTTGTCGTCAGAAGAGCCAGAGCTGGTGTACTCGCCTTCCCAGAAACCGATACCGTACAGAGAATCAGTGATGTCAGTTTTACCTGCTACGTTGATACGTACACGTGATTTATCGGTGACTTTGTTGCTGCCCTGGTCGTTTTCTTTCATAACGCCACGAGCTTCGAAACGGCCGCCAATTGCCAGGCTAGAAGTTTCGTCCGAGTAAACTTCTGCGGCTGTAGCTACAGAAGAGATTGAAGCCGCTGCTACTGTCAGTGCAATCAGTGTCTTGTTCATTATCGAATCCTTTTGGAATTTTTTGTCTGATGCATTCTTGTGCTAAATGCATAGTGTTCTTTTTACTGGTTGTGCCTGGCGAACTGTTAGTAAAAAAAACTGAAAAATACTTATCCAAAAGGAAAATTGTGCATTTTAGATATTTTTAATCCTTGTTTTTCAGGTGTTTACTTTAAAACTTGGAAGTTCCTTTAGGTTGTGGCTTTTTAGTTGTTTTTAGTCTTTTATTGACATCTAAAACGTAGGGTTAATTTGTTACTTTGCGTATATTTGTGATCTGCTACATATACTTATTTTGTGGCATTCGTTAGGCCTTGTCAGAAGACTGCGAATTTCGCCGGTTTGAGGAGGGTTGCTGAGGAACAAAGGTGATCTCTGAGGAATCTTTGTTTAGAATGAAGCGTTCCCTTTAATTGATATGGTTCGGCCTGGTCGCCGGGCTGGCTTTGTTTTGCCTTCTATAGCCTTGGCTATACGGGCGTTGAGGTAAATAAAAATATGGATAAGATTCCAATGACAGTGCGCGGCGAAAAGATGCTGCGTGAAGAACTGGATATTCTGATGAAACGTCGCCCGCTGATCTCTCAAGCGATTGCAGAAGCACGCGAACTGGGTGACCTGAAGGAAAACGCAGAATACCACGCTGCGCGTGAAGAGCAGGGCATTTGTGAAGCACAAATTCGCGACATCGAGTACAAGCTGTCGATGGCGCAGGTGATCGATGTGACTAAGATGCAGAACGCTGGCAAAGTGATTTTCGGCTCGACAGTTACGCTGATCGACATTGATACCGATGAAGAAGTGACCTACCAGATCGTAGGTGATGACGAAGCTGACATCAAAGCGGGTCGTATCTCTGTGAACTCGCCGATCGCTCGTGGTCTGATTGGTAAAATGCAAGACGACGAAGTGTCAATCACGACGCCGGGCGGTAAGCGCGAATTCGAAATTTCTGACGTTGCCTACCTGTAACCAGCAGAATTTGTTAGAAATTGTGACTATCAGATAAAAATCACGGCACACCCTGCCGTGATTGAGGTATAAAAAAGGCCGCAGCGGCGGCCTTTTTTATTTGCGTGGCAATTCGATTTTTCGATTTTCACTTTGACGGTAAAGAACCAGCGTGTTCCCGATAACCTGAACCTTTTCAGCTTTGGTTTCGCGAACAATGGCATCAACGATCAAAAACTTGGTTTCGCGCTCTTCAGCAGCAACCTTAACCTTGATAAGCTCATGGTGGTCAAGTGCCAGTTCGATTTCGGCCAGCACGGCTTCAGTTAAGCCATTTGCACCCATTAAGACTACAGGTTTTAGGTTGTGCGCAAGACCTTTAAGGTATTGCTTCTGCTTGGTGCTTAGATTCATGTCGACTCTATTTCATTCTAGGGTTGAAAACCGCGTATTCTAACGCCATATAGTCTGGATGACTAATTTGTTTAGTATACGCCATCAATGGTGTTGCTGAGTATACTTGATAAGTCCCCAAACTCATTAGGTAAATCATGAGTAAAAAAAAGCATTCGGCCAGCTCCGGCCGTTGGCTGAAAGAACATTTTGATGACAAATATGTTCAGGAAGCACAAAAAAAGGGCTACCGCTCCCGTGCCATCTTCAAAATTGAAGAAATCCAGAAAAAAGATAAGCTTCTGAAACCTGGTATGACAGTCGTGGATCTGGGGGCGGCACCTGGCGGCTGGTCACAGTATGCGGCTGAGATTGTTGGTGACGAAGGTCAGGTGATTGCCTGTGACATTCTGCCAATGGACTCACTGCCGGGCGTAAGCTTCCTGCAAGGTGATTTCCGTGAGGAAGCCGTGTTGGATGCTCTGTTGGAGCGTATTCAGCCGGACATGGTCGATGTGGTTCTGTCGGACATGGCGCCTAACATGAGTGGTAACCTGGCATCAGATCAGCCTAGAGCAATGTATCTTGTTGAACTAGCATTAGATATGTGTAGACAAGTACTTGCGCCTAACGGCAGCTTTGCGGTAAAAGTTTTTCAAGGTGAAGGCTTTGACCCATATCTGGCGGAAGTGCGCTCTATGTTCAAAGTGGTCAAAATCCGCAAACCGGATTCATCGCGGGATCGCTCTCGTGAGGTATATATTGTAGCTACAGGTTACAAACTGTAGTACCCTAAATTCATTTATTTAGTTATCGCGAGGTTAACACCTTGAGTGACATGGCAAAAAACTTGATTCTGTGGTTAGTCATCGCTGTGGTTCTGATGTCTGTTTTTCAGAGCTTCGGACCCGGTGATAATGCTGGCCGTCAAGTCGACTATACAACCTTTGTCCGTGAAATCGGTCAGGATCAGATTAGGGAAGTGCGATTCAATGATCGTGAAATTACCGTATTCAAACGTGATAACACGCGATACGTCACCTATCTGCCTGTCTACAACGATCAAAAGCTGTTAGACGATCTGATTAACGCAAATGTTAAAGTGCTGGGTACTCCACCAGAAGAACCTAGCTTGTTAGCATCTATTTTCATTTCCTGGTTCCCGATGCTGTTGCTGATCGGGGTCTGGATCTTCTTCATGCGTCAGATGCAGGGCGGGGGTGGCAAAGGTGCCATGTCGTTCGGTAAATCGAAAGCCCGTATGATGAGTGAAGACCAGATCAAAACCACCTTTGCAGACGTCGCTGGCTGTGATGAAGCCAAGGAAGATGTGAAAGAGCTGGTGGATTACCTGCGTGATCCAAGCCGCTTCCAGAAACTGGGCGGTAAGATTCCGACTGGTGTTCTGATGGTTGGTCCTCCAGGTACCGGTAAAACCCTGCTGGCAAAAGCCATCGCCGGTGAAGCCAAAGTACCGTTCTTTACTATCTCTGGTTCTGACTTCGTTGAAATGTTCGTCGGTGTGGGTGCATCCCGTGTCCGTGACATGTTCGAGCAAGCCAAGAAAGCTGCACCTTGTATCATCTTTATTGATGAGATTGATGCGGTGGGTCGTCAGCGTGGCGCTGGTGTCGGTGGTGGTCACGATGAGCGTGAGCAAACCCTGAACCAGATGCTGGTTGAAATGGACGGCTTTGAAGGTAATGAAGGCATTATCGTGATTGCGGCAACCAACCGTCCGGACGTTCTGGACCCGGCTCTGCTGCGTCCTGGTCGTTTCGACCGTCAGGTGGTCGTTGGTCTGCCGGATGTTCGTGGTCGTGAGCAGATCCTGAAAGTGCACATGCGTAAAGTGCCACTGGATGGTGATGTGAAACCTGAGCTGATTGCACGTGGTACTCCAGGCTTCTCTGGTGCTGACCTGGCTAACTTGGTGAACGAAGCGGCGTTGTTTGCGGCGCGTGGTAACAAGCGCACCGTGTCTATGGTTGAGTTTGAACTGGCCAAAGACAAGATCATGATGGGTGCTGAGCGTAAGTCTATGGTGATGACGCAGGAGCAGAAAGAGTCCACGGCATACCATGAAGCGGGCCACGCTATTATTGGTCGCCTGGTACCGGATCATGACCCTGTTTATAAAGTGTCTATCATTCCACGCGGCCGAGCGCTGGGTGTGACCATGTACCTGCCTGAGCAGGATCGTGTCAGCCACTCACGTGAGTACCTGGAATCGATGATTTCCAGCCTGTACGGCGGTCGTCTGGCAGAAGAACTGATCTACGGTATAGAAAAAGTATCTACTGGTGCATCAAACGATATCGAACGTGCGACCGAAATCGCCCGTAAGATGGTGACACAGTGGGGCTTCTCCGAGAAGATGGGTCCACTGTTGTATGCTGAAGATGAAGGCGAAGTGTTCCTGGGTCGTTCGGTCACGAAAACCAAGCACATGTCTGATGAAACAGCGCGCGCTATCGATGCGGAAGTACGTGCAATTATCGATCGTAATTACGAGCGTGCCCGTGAGATTCTGATGGCTAACATGGACATCATGCACTCGATGAAAGATGCACTGATGAAGTATGAAACCATCGATGCCGGCCAGATTGACGACCTGATGAAGCGCAAAGAAGTGATTCGCGCACCAAAAGGTTGGGGTGACGAAAACGACACCATGAAAGTGGGTGAGCCGCACGAAGCCAAAGCAGAACAAACTGCTGAGCAAGCGCCAGCCCAAGAGGTGGATGACGAGCAGGAAACTGCCGATGCACCGGCGATTCATCGCAGTGAAGATGATAAGCCAAACGCATAACCGCCCGATATGATTTAAACCCCGGCTCTGGTCGGGGTTTTTTATTGTTTTATGCTCATGGAATTGAACCAGTTGAGGAGCCAAAACTTGATTCTGACGAATAAAGAGAAAACCCTGGATCTGTCACGTCCCCATACCATGGGGATCCTCAATGTCACACCAGACTCCTTTTCTGATGGCGGCCGTTTCAACCGGATGGATGCGGCATTACGTCATGCCGAAGAGATGCTGGCTGCCGGTACGACTATTTTGGATATCGGTGGTGAATCAACCCGCCCGGGTGCGGCGGATGTCAGTCAGCAGGACGAGTTGGACCGGGTCATCCCGGTAATTGAAGCCATCAGCCAGCGATTCGACTGCTGGATCTCCATTGATACCAGCAAAGCCGAAGTCATGACGGAGTCAGTCAAAGCCGGTGCGGATCTGATCAATGATATTCGTGCGCTACGGGAGCCTGGTGCACTGGCTGCTGCGGCTGCTGCCGGGGTGCCGGTTTGTCTGATGCATATGCAGGGACAGCCTCGGACCATGCAGGCAGAACCTTCCTATCAGGATGTAATTGCGGATGTCGGCGACTTTTTGGCTGAGCGGGTCGCCGCTTGCGAAGCGGCAGGCATTGCCCGCGATAAGCTATTGTTGGATCCGGGGTTTGGATTTGGTAAAACCCTTGAGCATAACTACCGGCTGCTGGCGCATCTCGAGTCGTTCCATCAGTTCGGTTTGCCCCTGTTGGTGGGGATGTCGCGTAAATCAATGATTCATAAATTATTAGAGAAACAGCCAGCGGACTGTCTGGCCGGAAGTCTGGCGTGCGCCGCGATTGCCGCCATGAAAGGTGCGCAGATCATCCGGGTACACGATGCTAAAGAAACCGTCGATGTACTGAAGGTGTGTGAAATGACGCTGGCGCAGCGTTAATCACATCAGACGGGTCTGAAATTATAACAACCCTGGTTGAAATCATTAGTTGCTAGGAGTGATTCATGGCAGAGCGTAAATATTTTGGCACCGACGGGGTGCGCGGGTTTGTGGGCAAAGCGCCAATCACGCCTGATTTTGTTCTTAAACTGGGTTGGGCGGCCGGACGGGTTCTGGCCAAAGAAGGAACCCGAAAAGTAATTATTGGTAAGGATACCCGTATTTCCGGTTACATGCTGGAATCAGCACTGGAAGCAGGTCTGGCGGCGGCGGGGCTGCAGGCAGCATTTACCGGTCCGATGCCTACACCAGCTGTTGCTTATCTGACCCGCACTTTCCGGGCAGAAGCGGGCATTGTGATTTCTGCATCCCACAATCCGTATTACGACAACGGGATCAAGTTCTTTTCTTCGGAAGGCACCAAACTGCCGGATGAGGTTGAGCTGGCTATCGAAGAAGAAATGGACAAGCCGCTGACCTGTGTGGAGTCTGCGCTGCTGGGGAAAGCATACCGTATCAACGATGCCGCCGGACGTTACATTGAGTTTTGCAAAGGCACTTTCCCGAGCAAATACGATCTGGCCGGCTACAAAATTGTTGTCGACTGTGCTCACGGTGCCACTTATCACATCGCCCCGAATGTCTTTAAAGAGCTGGGTGCTGAAGTGATCACTATCGGGTGTTCCCCGAACGGTACCAACATCAATGATCAGGTCGGCGCGACTGATGTTGCAGCCCTGCAGGCGAAAGTGCTAGAAGAGAAGGCGAACTTTGGCATTGCACTGGACGGCGATGGTGACCGGGTGATCATGGTGGATGAAGAGGGCAACAAAATCGACGGCGATCAGATTGCCTACATCATTGCCCGTGATGCCCTGCGCCGTGGCGAGCTGAAAGGTGGTGTTGTTGGTACGCTGATGACCAACCTGGGGATGGAAAATGCCCTCAAACAACTGGGGATTCCGTTCGTTCGTGCCAAAGTGGGTGACCGCTATGTCATGGAAGAGCTGCAAAAACATAATTGGCTGATTGGTGCAGAAAACTCTGGTCACGTGATCCTGCTGGATAAAGTCACAACCGGTGACGGTATTGTAGCGGGGCTGCAGATCATGGCTGCGATGGTTGGCAGTAAAATGTCACTGAAAGAGCTGGCCGATGGCATGACCATGTACCCGCAGGTGCTGGTCAATGTGCGATTCTCGGGGGATTCCAATCCGCTGGAATCAGATGCGGTATTGTCTGCCCAGGCAGCTGTAGAAGCTAAACTGGGTAATAAAGGTCGCGTTCTGCTGCGAAAATCCGGCACAGAACCGCTGATCCGGGTGATGGTTGAAGGTGAGGATGCCGAGCTGGTTGAAGCATCCGCACAGCAAATAGCGCAGGCCGTCAAAGACAACTGTTAATGGCGCGCGTGTTCGCGTCAGGAAGAGCGCCGGTTTTGCTTATTTCTTCGACAGGTGATTCACGAAACTGATTTTTCGATGAAATTTTACTTGTCACTAAAGAGCGCTTTCGCTAGTATTCATCCCGCTCCTTAGGAAGGGGTGCGCTGGCACTGCTAAAGCAAAGCCGGCACAACAACTTAACCATAGGTGGAACCCATGTACGAAATTCTACTTGTGATTTATCTGTTGGCTGCGCTTGGTGTGATTGGCCTGGTTTTGGTTCAACAAGGTAAAGGCGCAGATATGGGAGCTTCATTCGGGGCTGGCGCTTCAGGTACACTGTTTGGCGCAAGCGGCTCTGGTAACTTTCTGACCCGAATGACCGCAATTTTTGCAACCATCTTCTTCGTGATTAGCCTGGTGCTGGGTAACATGAGCACTAAACAAGCACACGAAAACAGCGGTTGGGAAGACCTAAGTGCCCCAGCAACTGAGCAAGTGGTTGAAAAAACTGAGAATGCACCAGTTAACAGTGACATTCCTCAGTAACTAAGAATTTAGCCGAGATGGTGAAATTGGTAGACACGCTAGCATGAGGTGCTAGTGCCGTAAGGTGTAGGGGTTCAAGTCCCCTTCTCGGCACCATTGTTTCGTTACTTGAAAGAGTAACCTCTGAACGATATAATTCGCATCAGATTACGGACGCGGGGTGGAGCAGCTTGGTAGCTCGTCGGGCTCATAACCCGAAGGTCGTTGGTTCAAATCCGGCCCCCGCAACCACTTTCCGAAAAAACAACTATCCTTGTAAGGAAGTGTGTTTTTTCAGTCACAGTAAGAACTGTGATTATCAGGGTCCAGTGATAATAAACCCCGTAATTCGGGGTTTTTTATTATCTGAAATATGACCATTCAGGTATCTACTGGGCTTTATAGCCCTTTTTTTGTTTCCGGGGGGTTGTTTTGACAGCTTTAGAGATGCAATTGACCGAACTGCTTGAAGCGCCGGTAACGGCTACAGGCTACGAGCTGGTGGGTCTGGAATTTATCCGCGCAGGCGAACACTCGACACTGCGTGTCTACATTGATCACGAAAACGGGATCACAGTAGAAGATTGTGCCGAAGTGAGCCGCCAGATCAGTGCGGTAATGGATGTTGAAGATCCAATTACTGTTGCTTACAACCTGGAGGTTTCTTCCCCGGGTCTGGAAAGGCCGCTATTTAAAGCCGCACATTACCAACAATTTATTGGCCACGAGGTCAGCCTGGTATTGAAAATGGCGATGGGCAACCGTCGTAAGTGGAAAGGTGACATCGTTGCCGTTGATGGCGAGCTAGTTACGTTAAACGTTGATGGCAATGAAGAAACATTTGCACTTAGCAATATTTCCAAAGCCAACCTGGTTCCAAAATTCTAACCGCTAAATTGGGGCATTAGAAATGAACAAAGAAATCTTGGCTGTCGTTGAAGCGGTATCCAACGAAAAAGCTGTTCCTCGTGAGCGTATCTTCGAAGCACTAGAGATCGCGCTGGCAACAGCAACAAAGAAAAAATACGAAGCTGAAATCGACGTTCGTATTGCGATCGATCGTAAAACGGGTGAGTTCGAAACTTTCCGTCGCTGGAAAGCGGTTGACGAAGTGACTCAGCCTACGCTGGAAATCACTTTGGAAGCAGCTCAGTACGATGACGAAACCGTCGAGCTGGGTGACTACGTTGAAGAGCAGATCGAATCTGTAACGTTTGACCGTATCACTACTCAGACAGCCAAGCAGGTTATCGTTCAGAAAGTTCGCGAAGCAGAACGTGCACAGGTCGTTGAACAGTTCATCGATAACGAAGGTGAACTAATTACCGGTGTGGTCAAGAAAGTTAACCGCGATGCTGTTATCATTGACCTTGGCAACAACGCTGAAGCTGTGATTCTGCGTGAAGATCAGCTGCCTCGTGAAAACTTCCGTCCGGGTGACCGTGTTCGTGGTCTGCTGTACGCAGTGCGTCCAGAAGCGCGCGGCTTCCAGTTGTTCATGACGCGTTCTAAATCTGAAATGCTGTCAGAACTGTTCCGCATCGAAGTGCCAGAAATCGGCGAAGAGATGATTGAGCTGATGGGCGCGGCACGCGATCCGGGTTCTCGTGCGAAAATTGCCGTGAAGACCAACGACAAGCGTATTGACCCTGTGGGTGCGTGTGTTGGTATGCGTGGTGCACGTGTTCAGGCTGTGTCTGGTGAGCTGGGCGGCGAGCGTATTGATATCGTGCTGTGGGATGAGAACCCTGCACAGTTCGTGATCAATGCTATGGCTCCTGCTGAAGTGAGTTCTATCATCGTTGATGAAGACAACCACACCATGGATATCGCCGTAGAGAAAGATAACCTGGCGCAGGCTATCGGCCGTAGCGGTCAGAACGTACGTCTGGCTTCTCAGCTGACTGGCTGGGAACTGAACGTGATGACAGTGGAAGATCTTCAGAAGAAACACCAGGAAGAAGCTCAGGAATCTATCGAGGTATTCACTAAGTACCTGGATATCGATGAAGAATTCGCCGCAGGTCTGGTTGAAGAAGGCTTCACGACGCTGGAAGAAATCGCTTACGTTCCAGTTGCTGAACTGCTGGCTGTTGAAGGCCTGGATGAAGCAACAGTTGAAGAGCTGCGTAACCGTGCAAAAGAAGCACTGACCACGCTTGCTCTGGCTCAGGAAGAAGCACTGGAAGGTGCTGAACCAGCCGAAGACCTGCTGGGTCTGGAAGGCCTGGAGCGTGAATTGGCGTTCAAACTGGCCGCGAAAGGCGTTCGCACGCTGGAAGATCTGGCTGATCAGGGTACCGACGATCTGATTGATATCGATGGTGTCGATGAAGCGAGAGCCGGCGAGCTGATCATGGCAGCGCGTAATATCTGCTGGTTCAGTGACGAAGCATAATTCATAAATCGCAAGGGAGGAGCAGCATGTCAGAGGTTACAGTTAAAGCACTATCCGAGGAAATCGGTACGCAAATTGACCGTTTGCTTCAACAGTTTGCCGATGCAGGTATCAGCAAAAAAGCTGACGATACCGTAAGCCAACAGGAAAAGCAGTCGCTGCTGGCCCACCTGAAAAAAGAACATGGTGGCAGCAGTACTGGCGAGGCTCCTACACGCCTTACCTTGCAACGTAAGACCCGAAGCACTCTGAGTGTTTCGGGCTCTGGTGGCAAGAATAAAAGTGTTCAGGTAGAAGTGCGTAAAAAGCGTACCTATGTTAAACGTTCTGCTCTTGAAGAAGAACAGCGTGCCGCGGAAGAAGCGAAGCGCCAGGCGGATGAAGCCGCCCAGCGTGAGGCAGAAGAAGCAGCTAAACGTGCAACGGAAGAAGCCGCGAAACGTGAAGCTGAGGAGCAAGCTAAGCGTGATGCTGAGCTGGCTGCACAGCGCGCTGAGGAAGAGAAACGCCTAGCTGAAGAAAAAGCTAAGCAAGAGTCAGAACTCAATGCTGAACGCAAAGCTGAGGAAAAGCTGAAGCGTGAAGCTGATGATAAGCGTCTGGTTGAAGAAAAAGCCAAACGCGCCGCCGCTGATGAACAGGCTAAGAAAGAAGCCGAGGCGCTCCAACGTCGCCGGGAAGAGGAAGCCAAGCGTAAAGCCGAAGAAGAGAGTCAGCGTCAGCTAGAAGAGGCACGCAAGATGGCAGAAATGAATGAAAAGAACTGGTCAAAACCTGACCAGAATGCAGGTAATATGGATAAAGACGACTACCATACTACGACGTCCAGTTACGCACGTGCGGCTGAAGACGAGCAAGATCGTAAAGAAGAACAAGCACGCCGCCGCAAGAAGAAAAAGCCGAGCGGTGCTAAGCAGCAAGAAGAACGCGCCCCTCGTGGTGGCCGTGCCCCTCGTGGCCGTGGCAAGCAGCAGCTGGCTAAGCCAACCTCAATGCAGCACGGCTTCGACAAGACAGCGACTGTCGCTAAGTCAGACGTTGTTATCGGCGAAACAATCGTTGTGTCAGAACTTGCTAACAAGATGGCGGTAAAAGCTGCTGAAGTTATCAAAGTGATGATGAAGATGGGTGCGATGGCAACCATCAACCAAGTGATCGATCAGGAAACCGCTGCACTGGTTGCTGAAGAAATGGGTCACAAGGTTATCCTGCGTAAAGAAAACGAGCTGGAAGAAGCGGTACTGTCTGATCGTGATGAGAACCTGGCTACTGTTCCTCGTGCGCCAGTTGTTACCATCATGGGTCACGTTGACCACGGTAAAACGTCTACGCTTGACTACATCCGTAAAGCACACGTTGCTGCGGGCGAAGCCGGTGGTATTACCCAGCACATCGGTGCATACCATGTTGAAACCGACAACGGCATGATCACCTTCCTGGATACTCCGGGACACGCCGCGTTTACCGCAATGCGTGCTCGTGGTGCTCAGGCAACGGATATCGTTGTTCTTGTTGTAGCAGCAGACGATGGCGTAATGCCACAGACAATCGAAGCGATTCAGCACGCGAAAGCGGCTGGCGTACCTCTGATTGTTGCCGTGAACAAGATCGACAAAGAAGATGCGAACCCAGATAACGTGAAGAACGAGCTTGCTCAGTACGACGTTATCCCAGAAGAATGGGGCGGTGAGAACATCTTCGTTCACATCTCTGCGAAGCAGGGTACGAACATCGACGGTCTGCTAGAAGCAATCCTACTTCAAGCTGAAGTTCTTGAACTAACAGCAGTTGCTGAAGGCATGGCGAAAGGTGTGGTTGTTGAATCACGTCTTGATAAAGGCCGCGGTCCGGTAGCGACAGTTCTGGTACAGGAAGGTACCCTGTGCAAGGGCGATATCGTTCTGTGTGGTCTGGAGCATGGCCGTGTTCGTGCGATGCGTGATGAGCGTGGTCAGGAGATCGAATCTGCTGGTCCATCTATCCCAGTTGAGATCCTAGGTCTGTCAGGCGTACCGTCTGCCGGTGACGAAGCGACAGTTGTACGTGACGAGCGTAAAGCGCGTGAAGTTGCAATGTACCGCCAAGGCAAATTCCGTGACGTTAAACTGGCTCGCCAGCAGAAAGCGAAACTGGAAAACATGTTTGCCAACATGGCTGCCGGTGAAGTTGCTGAACTGAATGTGGTACTGAAAGCTGACGTACAGGGTTCTGTGGAAGCAATCGCTGACTCACTACGCAAACTGTCTACCGACGAAGTGAAAGTGAACATCGTAGGTTCAGGTGTAGGTGGTATCACTGAAACTGACGCCGTACTGGCTGCTGCGTCTAACGCAATCGTCCTGGGCTTCAACGTGCGTGCTGATGCTTCTGCACGTAAGACGATTGAAACTGAGAACCTGGATCTGCGTTACTACTCAATCATCTACCAGCTGATCGACGAAGTGAAAGCGGCGATGAGCGGTATGCTGTCACCTGAGTTCAAGCAGGAAATCATTGGTCTGGCTGAAGTTCGTGACGTGTTCAAGTCACCGAAACTGGGCGCTATTGCAGGCTGTATGGTTACTGAAGGTACCATCAAGCGTAATAACCCAATCCGCGTTCTGCGTGATAACGTGGTTATCTACGAAGGTGAACTGGAATCTCTGCGTCGCTTCAAAGATGACGTGAGCGAAGTGAAGAACGGCTACGAATGTGGTATCGGCGTTAAGAACTACAATGATGTTCGCGTTGGTGACCAGATCGAAGTTTACGAAATCATTGAGATTCAGCGTACCCTTGACTAATCCTCAAGGCTGTAACCTGCTAAAAGGTTTACATAATATCCATGGGGAGCTTCGGCTCCCCATTCTTTCAAGAGCCTGTTCTCTAAGAGAGGAAAAGAATGTCTAAAGAATTTAGCCGTACTCAGCGTGTTGCTCAGCAGCTGCAAAAAGAGCTGGCGGTGATCCTGCAACGCGAGATCAAAGACCCACGTATTGGCATGGCCACCATCTCCAGCGTCGACGTTTCCCGTGATATGGGTTACGCAAAAGTGTACGTAACCTTCCTGACGGTGGGTGAGCAAACAGCAGAAGACAGCCTGGAAGCACTGCGCGAAATGGCGCCGTACATCCGTTCGCTGCTGGGTAAGCAAATCCGCCTGCGCGTCACGCCGGAACTGAACTTCATTTTCGATAAGTCACTGACTGAAGGTATGCGTATCTCGAACCTGGTAACAAAAGCGGTCCGTGATGATGAAGACCGCCGTGGCAATAGCCCACGCGAGGAAGACGAGGAGTAACTGATGGCACGTCGTCGTAAGGGGCGTCCGGTTGACGGGGTGATCCTGCTGGACAAACCAACCGGGATCAGTTCAAACGATGCGCTGCAGAAAGTGAAGCGTATCTTCTTCGCGGAAAAAGCCGGCCATACCGGGGCGCTGGATCCGCTGGCAACCGGGATGCTGCCAATTTGTTTTGGTGAAGCAACCAAGTTTTCTCAGTTCCTGCTGGACTCTGACAAACGCTACCGTGTTATTGCCAAACTGGGTGAGCGGACCGACACGTCTGACTCGGACGGTGAAGTGGTGCAGACGCGTGAAGTGAAAGTCGACCGCGGTCAGCTGGAACGCTGCATTGCCAAATTCCGTGGCACCACGGATCAGGTACCGTCGATGTACTCGGCACTGAAGTACCAGGGCCGTAAGCTGTATGAATATGCCCGTGAAGGCATTGAAGTACCGCGTGAAGCCCGCAAGATCACCGTGTATTCGGTTGAACTGCTGCGCTTTAGCAACAACGAGGTGGAAATGGAGCTGCATGTCTCGAAAGGGACGTACATCCGTACCATCGTTGATGATCTGGGCGAAATGCTTGGTTGCGGCGCGCACGTAACTTTCCTGCGCCGGACCGGAGTGTCGAACTTCCCGGTTGAGCGCATGGTTACCCTGGAACAGCTGGAAGCGATGCTGGAGCAGGCCAAAGCGGATGATGTGGTGCCAAGTGAAGTGCTGGATCAACTTCTGCTGCCCACGGATACCGCGGTTCAGGACTTGCCTGAAGTGAACATCCTGCCGGCGCTGGCCGTCTATATTCTGAACGGTAACCCGGTTAATGCGGGGCGTGTGCCGGCGGAAGGGACGCAGGTACGCATCACGGTAGGTCAACAGCGCGATTTTATCGGCGTTGGCGTGATTGACCGGGAAGGCATGCTGGCACCGAAACGTGTGATGGCAAACAAGCAAACCATCCAATAAGCTACCATGTTGAAGCGCGGCTGGCAGAGATGCTGGTAACCGGACTGAACCAAAGCGGAAACCTTCGGGATTCCGCTTTTTCTTTATCCGCGGGCACCCTGAACGTCGGGCTTTTAGCAGGGCGAACGGCCTGTGAATATTGTCAGCAGGGCCGGAATATTTGCTTGTAGTTCACGGTGGCTGCCAGTATAATCCGCGCTTCGGGTGTCGGCTGAATCAGAGATTGGCTGGCACAAATTAAAACCCTTTTTATTAGGAATGAGTTATGTCTCTGAATGCAGAAACTAAAGCAGCAATCGTTGCTGAATACGCACAAGGCGCAAACGACACTGGTTCTCCTGAAGTTCAGGTTGCACTGCTAACAGCACAAATCAACCACCTTCAAGGTCACTTTGCTAACCACAAACACGACCACCACAGCCGTCGTGGCCTGCTGCGCATGGTTTCTCGTCGTCGTAAGCTTCTGGATTACCTAAAAGGTAAGAATCTGGATCGCTACCAAGACCTAGTTAAGCGTCTGGGCCTGCGTCGCTAAGATTGCTTAGGAAAGGAGCCGTTAAGGCTCCTTTCTTTTTTCTACGCTTTATAGAAATCACGAGTCGTTTTCGTCGACCCTAAGGTCGCGGCTAATGCGAGTCTGCCCACGTTGGATACGTTTTGAGCGGGTGGCTTCGCATTAGTCGCGATACGTGAATTTACTGTAAAGTGTCTTTCATCACATGACGCTTTTCCTTGTGTCAGATATACTTATCGACGCAAATAGAAAGCGGAATAATATTAAGGAAATTCACGTGAATCCTATCGTAAAGACTTTCCAGTACGGTAACCACACAGTTACTCTAGAAACTGGCGTTATGGCACGTCAGGCGACTGCCGCTGTGATGGCGAGCATGGACGATACTTCTGTATTCGTCAGCGTTGTGGGCAAGAAAGAAGCTGTTGAAGGCCAGGACTTCTTCCCTCTGACAGTAAACTACCAAGAGCGTACTTACGCTGCGGGTAAAATCCCTGGTGGTTTCTTCAAACGCGAAGGCCGTCCATCAGAAGGCGAAACACTGACTGCTCGTCTGATTGACCGTCCAATCCGTCCGCTATTCCCAGATGCATTCAAAAACGAAGTTCAGGTTATTGCAACTGTGGTTTCTGTAAACCCAGATGTACAACCAGACATCATTACTATGATCGCAACGTCTGCGGCGCTGGCAATCTCTGGTATTCCGTTTAACGGTCCAATCGGTGCTGCTCGTGTGGGTTACATCAACGACCAACTGGTTCTGAACCCAAGCAACACTGAACTAGCACAAAGCCGTCTGGACCTGGTTGTTGCTGGTACTGACAGCGCAGTTCTGATGGTTGAATCAGAAGCTGACCGCCTGAGTGAAGAGCAAATGCTGCAAGCGGTTGTGTTCGGTCACGACCAACAACAAGTTGTGATCAACGCGATCAAAGAGTTCGCAGCTGAAGTGAACACGCCTGCGTGGAACTGGGTTGCACCGGTTGAAAACACTGAGCTGAAAACCCGTGTTGCTGAACTGGCTGAAGCCCGTCTGACTGACGCTTACCAGATCACTGAGAAAATGGCGCGTTACGAGCAAGTTGGCCAGATCAAGGGCGACGTGGTTGAAGCGCTGCTGGCGCAGGACGAAACTCTGGACGAGCGTGAAATCCGCGACATGCTGGGTTCTCTGGAGAAGAAAGTGGTACGTAGCCGCATTATCGCTGGCCACCCACGTATCGACGGTCGTGAAAAAGACATGGTTCGTGCACTGGACGTACGTACTGGCGTTCTGCCACGTACTCACGGTTCATCTCTGTTTACCCGTGGTGAAACACAGGCGCTGGTAACGGCAACTCTGGGTACACAGCGTGATGCGCAAATCATCGACGAGCTGACTGGTGAGCGTAAAGATCACTTCCTGCTGCACTACAACTTCCCTCCATACTGTGTGGGTGAGACTGGCTTTGTAGGTTCTCCGAAGCGTCGTGAAATCGGCCACGGTAAACTGGCTAAGCGTGGTATTGCCGCAGTAATGCCTTCTGTTGACGAGTTCCCGTACACAGTACGTGTTGTGTCTGAGATCACTGAATCAAACGGTTCGTCTTCAATGGCATCAGTATGTGGTACGTCTCTGGCGCTGATGGACGCGGGTGTGCCAATTAAAGCCTCTGTAGCCGGTATCGCAATGGGTCTGGTTAAAGAAGGCGAAGACTTTGTGGTTCTGTCTGACATTCTGGGTGACGAAGATCACCTGGGTGACATGGACTTTAAAGTGGCGGGTACCGCTGACGGCGTAACAGCCCTGCAGATGGATATCAAGATCGAAGGTATCACTAAAGAAATCATGCAAATCGCCCTGAATCAGGCGAGAGGTGCGCGTACGCACATCCTGAGCGTGATGGACCAGGCGATCAACGCGCCACGTGATGATATCTCTGAGTTCGCACCACGTATCCACACCATGAAGATCAACCCTGAGAAGATCAAAGATGTGATCGGTAAGGGTGGTGCTGTGATTCGTGCGCTGACTGAAGAAACTGGTACTACGATTGAAATCGAAGACGACGGTACTGTGAAGATCGCAGCGACCGAAGGTACTGCTGCGAAAGAAGCTATCCGTCGTATCGAAGAAATCACTGCTGATGTTGAAGTTGGCCGCATCTATACCGGTAAGGTAATGCGTATTGTTGACTTCGGTGCATTCGTTTCTGTGATTGGTTCTAAAGAAGGTCTGGTTCACATTTCTCAAATCTCTCAGGAGCGCATTGAGAAAGTGGCAGATCACCTGGAACTGGGTCAGGAAGTGAAGGTGAAAGTTCTGGAAATCGACCGTCAGGGTCGTATCCGTCTGAGCATGAAAGAAGCTCAGGAAGACCAGAATGCTGCACCTGCTGGTGAACAGCAGCCAGAAGCCTAAGGTTTTTGGTTAAAAGCATGATATAAAGGGGCTATTCAGCCCCTTTTTTATTCTGGCCAAATGGGCGATGGCATGGGCTGGGTTATCGGGGATTTGCCTCTGAGGCCCACTGGCTTTTGCTGTAAAGCCCTTCGTCATGGACCGTTTGGTATTATGCTAGAGATAAGTAAAGTCTCACCCAGGGAGAACTGCATTGATTGCAAATAGGATTAAACTGGCGTGCCTGGCATTCACTATGATGCTGGCAGGCTGCTCGTCACCGCCGTCGCAGTGGACTCAACCGCCGATGGCAGTTCCTTTTCAGCCGACGATTCAACAGCAAATTCAGCTGGCGCGTATCGATCAGCTACTCAGACGCGATGATCTGGACGGTAATACACTGGCTCAGATTTATTATGAGCGTGGCCTGTTGCATGACAGCCTGGGGTTACGCGACCTGGCCCGCCTGGATTTTAACCAATCCTTGTCGCTTAAACCGGATCAGCCGGATGTCTTCAATATCCTCGGGGTGTATTTTACCCAAAGTGCCCACTTTGATGCGGCCTATGAAGCCTTCGACTCCACGCTAGAGCTGAATATTCGCCACCCGTTTGCCCAGCGCAACCGCGGTATCGCCCTGTATTATGGCGGCCGGTATGATTTGGCCAGCGAAGATCTGAATGCCCATTACCAGCAGGATATCAATGATCCTTACCGGGTGATCTGGCTCTATCTGGTCGAGCTGGAAGTGGATGAGCAGCAGGCGTTGGACAAGCTGCGTCAGCGTTACGCCGCGGCGGACAAGCAGGACTGGGGCTGGCATATTGTCCGCCTGTATCTGGGGGAGATCAGTGAACGGGAGTTCCTGGGACAGATCACCACCGAAAGCGAAGACAATGAGGTGTTGGCAGAGCGTCTGACCGAAGCCTATTTCTACATGGGTAAGGTGTACCATCATAACAAGGATTACGCCTCAGCCCTGATGCTTTATAAACTGGCGTTGTCCGGCAATGTGTATGAGTTTGTCGAGCACCGTTTTGCCACGCTGGAGCTGAGCCGCCTGACGGCAGAAGCGCGGCGTGAGACACCGATGATTCCGGCTGAAGACGAAGACTCCTGACGAACGCTGAGTCGCCGTCAGGTCACGCCACAGCCCGGATTGGAACCTGCTAAGACAGTAAAAATCTTAAGCAAACAAAAAGCCGCGATCTCTCGCGGCTTTTTGTTTCTGCTTGGCTCAGTCCTGAATCGTCAGGCCAGCCAGATTATGCCAGTAACCGTTACAGTGATGGCCGTCTTCCAGCGGATAGCGGCTCTCGCCCTGACGGTTGGCCCTGAATTGGTCAACCGTTGCCAGGGTATCGACTCCGAGCGGGCTGAGGCGAATCACATCAACCAAGCCGTCCATGCCCGCCTGATCGTTGATCAGGTTATAACAATAGCCGGACTGGGTCTGGATACCGTTCAGGGTGAAGACTTTCTGGGACTCCTGGCTGTGTACCGTAATTCCATTCGGGTACTTGATACAGCAGGTTTCACAGTCATCTTTGGCGCGGTCTTCGGCACGGGCGGTGAAGCAGCGGGCAGAGTAGGCCAGCGGCAGGTAGCCGTAGCTGAACACTTCCGTTTCAAACTGATGGCGGATCCCCAGCGTGTCACAGTCGGTGAGCACATTCTGCAGCCACTCGCGGGACAGCTCGACCGGCATACACCAGCGTACCATGCCTTTATCCAGAAACAGTTTTAGCGTCTGGGCGTTGTAGCAGTTCACCGCAGGGCCGACCACAAAGGGCACCTTGCTTTGATGAGCGAGCTGAATGGCAGAAACGTCATTGGCTTCAATCATGAAATCGCCGTTGTCGACATACTTCTTCATGATATTCACTTCGCTGGGGGCTTCCAGCAGCGCCATGGTTGACAACACCACCTGTTTGCCACCAGCAGCCAGTTCTTTGGCTATCGCCAGCCAGTGCGCCGGTTTCATCTCCCGTCGCTTGGAGCAGACGGTTTCTCCCAGATAGATAATCTCCGCTGTGCTGTCTTTCGCCTGTTGGTAGAACGCCTCAACATCGGTTTGCGGCCAGAAATACAGAAGGGGGCCTAAAGCATATTTCATCGTGGACTCCTGTTATTGCCATTTCCGGTGGTAGGCACCGAGGGTGGTTTGTCGGCCCTCGGACACATTGCCAAGGCAGGCATCCCAGGCCGGGTCAACCTGATAGGTGTCTGGTGACGCCTGGTAGCGGTCAATGGCTGCGCGCCAGGTTCGGGTGACCTGCTCCACATAAGCCGGGCTGCGCTGGCGGCCCTCGATTTTGACCGACGCAATATTGGCTTTGAACAGCTCGGGCAGGATCGCCAGTGTATTCAGGCTGGTGGGCTCTTCCAGCGCATGGTAACGGCGAGACTCACCCTCTAGGCTGACATCAAAGCGGCCTTTGCACAGGGTCGGGTAACCGGCATTTTCACCGGCACGGTAACGATCAATCAGCACTTCATTCAAACGGGAATCGAGCCCCTGCTCGGTTTCCTGCCAGCGGACGTATTTTGCCGGAGAGCAGGCACCAACCGTGTTGGGGGATTCACCGGTCATGTAGGAAGACAGGTAGCAGCGCCCCTCAGACATGATGCACAGGCTGCCGAACGCGAACACTTCCAGTTCCACCGAGGTGGTACGGGCCAGTTGTTTGACCTGATGGATGGACAGCACGCGCGGCAGTACCACGCGTTTAACGTTAAAATTCTGCTGGTAAAACTCAATGGCTGCACTGTTGGTGGCGGAAGCCTGTACCGAAAGGTGCAGCTCCAGATCCGGGTAGGTGCGGGCGGCATATTCCAGTACCGCGATATCGGCCACGATCAGCGCATCGACGCCCAAACTGGCAGCCGTATCGACTGCGCGCCGCCAGCGCTCGAAACCGTCTGGATGGGCGAAAGTATTGAGGGCAACATGCAGTTTTCGCTGGTGATCACGTACGTACTCGACGGCTTTGTCCAGTTTGCGTCCGGTAAAGTTCAGGCCGGCAAAATGGCGGGCATTGGTATCGTCTTTAAAACCGATATACACCGCGTCGGCACCGTTATCTATGGCTGTTTTCAGCGCCGGCAGGTTACCGGCGGGGCAAAGTAGCTCCATAATCTTTTTATCGACCAGTGTTGGATGAAAAATAGTGGGCAAATAGTAGGGGGCGAAGGGACGGGGTGTATTGATATCAGGCAGGTTTTGTTGAGTTTAGGCCGCCGGGGGGATAATTTTATGCGCTGGCAACTGGCAACTGGCAACTGGCAACTGGCAACTGGCAACTGGCAACTGGCAACTGGCAACTGAGGCTTCGGTGTTTCCCGTTTCAGAATCGGGGGACGGACAACTCACATGCGCCATCCCCCCCGGTGGCCGTGCTGGATAACGCATGCAAGCGCTGTGGGTGAAGGTACCTGATAAAAAAGGTCAGCTTACCCGGGCATGTTTGTGCAGGATCGCCTCCAGCTCGTTTTTGGGCAGGGGCTTGTAGAAATGGAAGCCCTGAATTGAGTCACAGTTGAGGTTCGACAGCAGAGTTGCCTGCTGGCGGGTTTCAATCCCCTCTGCGACGACACTCATGTTCAGTGCTTTGCCCAGATTGATGATGTTTTCGATCAGGGTCAGCTGCTTGGGAATGGTGTCGATATCCTGAATAAAGGCCCGGTCGATTTTCAGCTCATCAAGCGGGAAACGGGCGAGATACGAGAGCGAGGAATAACCGGTGCCGAAGTCATCAATCGACAGGGCAAAGCCCAGCTGCTTAATTGCATTAAGCATCTGAATGGCGTGCTCGCCATCACTCATAACCGCGCTTTCCGTCAACTCGAAAGTGATGTCAGCCGGATTGACCCGAGTATCCCGGCGCAGCTGATCCACAATTTGGATCAGGTTCGGGTTACCGAACTGCTGTGGCGACAGATTGATGGCCACCTTTCCTGCGAGCAACCCCTGATCTTTCCAGCGTTTTACCGTGGTAAACACTTCCCGAATCACGGTTTGTCCCAGTTGTTCAATCAGCCCGGAGCGCTCAGCGACCGGAATAAACTGGCCGGGGCTGATGTAACCTTCGACCGGATGTTTCCAGCGTACCAGAGCTTCCGCGCCGCAGATCGCAAAATCGCGGGCATTGACCTTGGGTTGATACCATACTTCCAGGCCATTGTTTTGCAGTGCCTTTTGCAGTTCAATCTCCAGCCACAACAGCATGCGCGCTTCTTTGTTCATCTCATGGCTGAACTTCACCATCCGGTTCCGCCCGCGGTTTTTCGCTTCATACATCGCGGTTTCGGCATTTTGCAGCAGCAGGCGGGCATCCGTTCCGTCATCGGGGGCACTGATCAGTCCGATTGAGCAGGCGAGGTGCTTGCGAAAGTGGTGCAGGTTGAACGGTTGGTTGATCATGCTGATCACCCGGTTAGCAAGCAGATCGCCGGTTCGGCTGTGCTCCGGATTGGGCAGCAGGATGGCAAATTCATCGCCGCTGAGGTGGCCGATAATGGCTTCCTCCGGCAGTTGGCGGCGCAGCCGTCCGGCAATTTCCTGCAGCACCTGATCCCCGATATGGTGACCGAGTGAATCATTGATGTTCTTGAAGTTATCGACATCCAGATACAGCAGGCAGAGCGGGGTTTCCTGATGCAACAGCTGATCGAGACGGCGACTGAAGCCGTGGCGGCTGAACAGCCCGGTCAGCGGGTTGGTGAACAAAAGGTGATCCAACTTGTCCTGGCGGGAAGCCGGTCGGCTGTTGTCCTGCAGCAATACCAGCTGGGCCGGAGAACCAAGTTGGCTGATCGGTCTGGCGGCCAGTCGCACGGCCCGTTGTACCGGACAGCGGCGGCTGGTCTGGCAGTTCAGGGTTTCGCCTTTGCCCAGTGATGCCAGCTGTGGGAATTGCAGCGGCTGGTTGTTGCCGTCCACCAGCAATTTGCCGAGTTCGGTGTTCTGAATATCCTGCGGAAACTCAAAACCGAGCAGCATGGCTGCCTGCGGGTTGGCGGAGACCACCATGTTATTGACCACGATCAGGCTGCCGTCATCGATCAGGGCATTCAGTGCCTGTACATGCTGTTCCAGCTCCTGAATGGACTGAGCCAGGATCTGGCGCTCAGAGGTGTCCAGACAGTGCATGACCACCGCCGCAACACGGCCATCCGGCTGATGAGACAGCGGCCGCAGGCTGAACTGCATGCTGGTGTCATGCTGGTTGTCGTTCAGAACGACCTCACTTTCCAGGCTCTCGCCCTGAAAAGCCCGCTCGTAATAGGGGCGGATGGCCTGATAGAAAGCCGGCCCCAGCGTGTCGATATCATTGCGGCCAATCAATGCATCCGGCGTCATGCCACTGATTTCGCTGTAGCGGTTATTGACGATCAGATAGTGATGATGGGGGTCCAGCACAGCCACCAGAAACGGGCTGTTATCGGTCAACAGGGGAAACCAGTACTTAAGTTGCTCTGTCGGCATGATAGTTAACATGTTATCCGTGTATGGCTGCCATCCAGTTCGGCGGGGCGACAGGTAGTTTTCTCGTTACTATATAGGCCAGTAGGGCTCAATACCAAACTTTACGCGGTCAAAGGCGCTTTTTTTGACTCAAGGCATGAAATCGGTCTCGGGACTTGCCATACAATCCTTCTATAACAAGACCCAGACAGGAAAAATAAACAGTGATTACCGAGCTGAGAAAACAGCTGGTCCGACGCGGACCGGCGTTATTGCGTATTCCCGCGAAACTGACACCGTTTGCCCTGCAGAAAAAGGTGATGCTGGAAGGGCTGGGTATGGTGTTCCGGGAAGCCCTGGAAGACGGTGATTTTGACTTTCTCGAAGATCGCTGGCTGAAAGTGGAAGTCCGCGATCTGGGGTTATGCTGGTATATCAGCTACCGTGATGAGCAGCTGGTGGTGGCCGATAAGGTCGAGCAGGAAGACGTCAGCTTTAGTGGCGAATGCAATGATCTGGTTTTAATTGCTGCGCGCAAAGAAGATCCTGATACACTGTTCTTCCAGCGCCGTCTTCGTATTGAAGGGGACACCGAGCTGGGGCTGGAAGTGAAAAACCTGATGGACAGTATCGACCTGGATTCACTCCCTGCACCGGTGCAATTTGTTTTGCAGCAGTCAGCCGATTTCATCCACAAAGGGATGGCGGAGCCGATTGCGCATAAAGAGGTTATGAATGCTCATTAGATCCGAGTCGCCGGCAGATATCCTGCCGATTGAAGCGTTACTCAAGTCAGTGTTTGACACTGAAGCAGAAGCCAATCTGGTGCAGCGGTTACGGGAAAACGGTAACCGAACACTGGCACTGGTGGCTTGCAATGATGACGGTGAAGTGATCGGTTATGCCTTTTTCAGTCCGGTGACCCTCGACGGGCAGGATGACAACTGGCAGGGGCTGGCACCGATGGCGGTCAGTCCGGCTTACCAGGGCCAGGGTATCGGACAGGCGATGATGGAAGAAGCCAAGCAGACACTGGCCGAGCTGGGTTACCCGGTGGTCGTGGTGCTTGGTCACAGCGAGTATTACCCGAAGGCCGGTTTTGAACCGGCCGTCAACCATGGCCTGCAATGCCAGTGGCCGGTTCCGGAAGAAGCCTTTATGGTGTTGGAACTGATCCCGGGCACCTTAGCCGGGCGGCAGGGCACCATTGCCTACTGCGAAGAATTTTCGGCCCTGTAACGGATGCGCTGCTGTCGCGGCCGTATACCGGCAGCCATGGCCAGTAGGCCGGGCATGGCTGGGAAGCGGAAGATACCACCTGCGGGTGGTATTTTTTTTGCCATTTTCCTGCCGTCTGGGCTGCAGGATCTGGTAGTATCCCCGCCGGAAGTGAGCATCATCGAGGTGAGTGGATGAAACAACGTGATTTACAGCTGATGAAAGAAATGGGGCTGACCTACTGGCAGGTCAGAAAACCGGACTTTTTTCCGGGCTGGGAGCGTTCGGCGATTGATCTTCCGGCTTCCTGCCAGCTGTTGTTTGTGTGCGATGACGAGCTGGATGAACACGATCGCTGGTTGTTCGGCCGTATCCTCAGCAGCATGAAACTGTCCCCGGAGCAGGCAATGGCCTTGCCGTCGGCGGCGGTTGAACTGGTGCGCGAACACCACCTCACCTGGTGCTGGGTGGCAGGCTGTGAAACAGCCCATCCGGCCGGGTGTCAGTTACTCACCTCGATATCACTGAAACAGATGCATACCAACCCGGCCGCGAAAAAGGCCCTCTGGCAACAAATTTGTTCATATGACACTTAAGATTGTACCTCTGGCGCCACATCATCTTGATGACGTATGGCGTATCGAACAGGCGGCTCACGCCTTTCCCTGGGCGGAATCCCTGATCCGCAAAGAACCCAATAGAATTGCGGTGAACCTGGCACTGGAGCTGAACGGCAAAGTGGCCGGTTATTGTTTCGGTCAGCTGGTGGCCGGAGAAGCGACCCTGCTGAACATTGCCGTGGATCCGGCGTGTCAGGGCAAGGGCTACGGTAAACAGCTGCTGGAGGGGTTTATCGACGAGATGGCCTCCCGCGATGCGGAGGAAATCTGGCTGGAAGTGCGCGCCAGCAATACCCGTGCATTTCAGCTCTACGAAGCCCTCGGGTTTAACGAGATTAACCGCCGTGAAGGCTATTACCCGGCCGAGAACGGGCGAGAGGATGCGTTGATCATGACGTACCCACTTATGCTGTCAGCCGGTTAATCAATAGTTGCGCGTTAACGCTGTTGCTTTGGGCGGAGTTTGCGTATAATTCCGCCATTCTTATCGCTCCCATACATTATCCGTCACGCGGCACCGCAGAGGAAAAACAATGTAACTGATTGTTGTACAACCCATCCTCATATCTGCGCAGGCAGAGGACGGCGTCTGGTCACAGGCTTGATCAGGCACGCTATATGGAGCTCGGTAGCAAGCGCCCGGTGACGGCATGCTGCCATTCGATTTTGAAATCTCTCACAGGATTATCAACGCTATGTCTTTTCTTACTGAAGTGGGCAAACGCCGTACGTTTGCGATCATTTCTCACCCGGATGCGGGTAAAACCACCATCACTGAAAAAGTACTGTTGTTCGGAAACGCGATTCAGAAAGCCGGTACGGTTAAGGGCCGAGGCTCAAACCAGCACGCTAAATCCGACTGGATGGAAATGGAAAAAGAGCGTGGGATCTCGGTAACCACCTCGGTCATGCAGTTCCCGTACAACGACTGTCTGGTGAACCTGCTGGATACCCCGGGACACGAAGACTTCTCGGAAGATACCTACCGTACCCTGACTGCTGTTGACTCCTGTCTGATGGTAATCGACGCAGCGAAAGGTGTTGAGGATCGTACCCGCAAGCTGATGGAAGTAACCCGTCTGCGTGATACGCCGATCATCACTTTCATGAACAAACTGGACCGTGACATCCGCGACCCGATGGAGCTGCTGGATGAAGTGGAAAGCGAGCTGAACATTGCGTGTGCGCCGGTATCATGGCCGATTGGCTGTGGTAAAGAGTTCAAAGGGGTGTACCACATCCACCGTGATGAGACGATCCTGTACGCGACCGGTCAGGGCCACACCATTCAGGAAGTACGCATCGTCAAAGGTCTGGACAATCCTGAACTGGATGACGCTGTTGGTACTGAACTGGCTGAACAGCTGCGTGAGGAGCTGGAACTGGTACTGGGTGCGTCCCACGAGTTCGATCAGGAAATGTTCCTGAAAGGCGAACTGACGCCAGTGTTCTTCGGTACGGCTCTGGGTAACTTTGGTGTTGACCACATGCTGGACGGACTGACGAAGTGGGCACCTGCGCCGCTGCCACGTCAGGCGAACGAGCGTGAAGTGTCTGCCACCGAAGAAAAATTCTCCGGCTTTGTGTTTAAGATCCAGGCAAACATGGATCCGAAACACCGTGACCGTATTGCTTTCATGCGTGTGGTATCTGGGACTTACACTCAGGGCATGAAGATGAACCACGTGCGTATTGGCAAGCAGGTGAGCATTTCAGATGCAGTAACCTTCATGGCCGGTGACCGTGCCCGGGCGGAAAACGCCTTTGCCGGTGACATCATTGGTCTGCACAACCACGGTACGATTCAGATCGGTGATACCTTCACCCAAGGTGAGTCGCTGAAGTTCTCCGGTATCCCGAACTTTGCACCAGAACTGTTCCGCCGTATTCGTCTGAAAGATCCTCTGAAGCAGAAGCAACTGCTGAAAGGTCTGGTTCAGCTGTCTGAAGAAGGCGCGGTACAGGTGTTCCGTCCGCTGCAAAACAACGATCTGATCGTGGGTGCGGTGGGTGTGCTGCAGTTTGACGTGGTCGTTGCTCGCCTGAAAGCGGAATACAACGTTGAAGCTATCTACGAAGGCGTTAACGTTGCAACAGCACGCTGGGTAGAGTGTGGTGACAGCAAGACGTTTGAAGAATTCAAGCGTAAGAACCAGTCTAACCTGGCACTGGACGGCGGCGATAACCTGACCTACATCGCGCCGACGATGGTAAACCTGAATCTGGCCAAAGAGCGCTTCCCGGACGTCGACTTCCGCGCGACCCGCGAGCACTGATCGGGGCCGTCATGCGCCCTTGGGCGATGACGCTGACTTTCAGGCCGTCACATCTGTGGCGGCCTTTTTTATGCCCGCTTATTTTACCCCTTTTCTTCTCAATTTTATTTGCATTGTCTGCATTGTTAGCGGCGTCAGTATCCCCGTTCCGTACCACAATCACGGGTACGCCACCGTTTTGTGAAAAGTCCCCCTTTTTCATCAATTTGTGTCTAGTATTCTTTTGTGTGCATATGATTTGATGGATGGCTGACACCATTCGAACGGTACAACCACGGAGACGGCACATGGCCATTGCAGCAGACACGCAGTTAAGGGCACTCGCACCGGCGAGTGAGGTGTATACCAGGCAAGGGGAAGCGCACCCGCTGGGGGCCAGCGTGCAGGAAAGCGGGGTTAATTTCAGCCTTTATTCCAAAGACGCTACCCGGGTTTTGCTGCATCTGTTTGAGGATGCCGATGCGACGTGCCCGAGCCATACGTTTGAACTCAATCCCTTGCGGCATAAACGTGGCCATTACTGGTTTATTTTTGTCTGTAACATTGGTCACGGCCAGATTTACGGGTTCCAGGTAGATGGCCCCTGGTTGCCGGAAAAAGGGCTGCGTTTTGATAAAGACAAGATATTGATTGATCCCTACAGTCAGGCCATTTGCTTTGGTAACAACTACCGCCGCGAGCGGGCAATTGGTCCGGGCGGCAATATGGACGCCTGCATGAAGAGCATGGTGGTCGATCAGCTCGGTTTTGACTGGCAGGGCGTGCCCGTGCCCAGCCATTCGCTGACCGAGACCATTATCTACGAAATGCACGTTGGTGGATTCACCAAACACCCGAACTCCGGCGTTGCGGCAGACAAACGCGGCACCTTTGCCGGCGTGATTGAAAAGATCCCCTATCTCAAAGCGCTGGGCGTCACCGCGGTAGAGTTACTGCCGGTGCAGCAGTTTGATGTCAGCGATGCTCCGGATGGCCACCCGAATTACTGGGGGTACAGCCCCATCAATTTCTTCTCGGTACATGCTGGCTACAGCGTGGACAATGAACCGCTCAGTGCCATCAATGAATTCAAAACCATGGTAAGGGAGCTGCACAAAGCCGATATTGAAGTGATTCTTGATGTGGTGTTTAACCACACCGCGGAAGGCGATGAAAACGGGCCGACGTTCTGCTTCAAAGGGCTGCAGAATGGCGCCTATTACCTGGTTGATAAAAAGAACGGCCAGTACCGCAACTACAGCGGCTGTGGCAACACCTGCAATGCCAATCACAGCGTGTTTCGGCGAATGATCATTGATGCCCTGCATTTCTGGGTGACGGAAATGCGGGTGGACGGCTTCCGGTTTGATCTGGCCTCAGTGCTGGCGCGTGACAGTCGCGGCCAGCCAATGAAAGAGCCGCCGCTGCTCTGGTCTATCGATTCTGACCCGATATTGTGCGGCACCAAAATCATCGCCGAAGCCTGGGATGCGGCCGGATTGTATCAGGTGGGCTCGTTCATCGGCGATCGCTGGAATGAATGGAACGGAAAATTCCGCGATGATGTGCGTGCCTTCTGGCGGGGAGACAACGGTTATGTCAGCCGTTTTGCCTCAAGAGTGCTGGGCTCCCCGGATATTTACTGCGGACGGCAGCATTCTCCGCACCGCTCGGTAAATTTTATCTGTGCCCACGACGGTTTTACCCTCAATGATCTGGTTAGCTACAGCGAAAAGCACAACTGGGCCAACGGCGAGAATAACCAGGATGGCGACAACCATAACCTGTCGAGCAATTACGGAGTCGAAGGGCCGACCGAACTGCCGGAAGTGGAGGCGATGCGCCATCGCCAGTGCAAGAACATGCTGGCCACGCTCTACCTGTCGCTCGGGATGCCGATGCTCAATATGGGGGATGAAGTGCGCCGCACCCAACAGGGCAATAACAATGCTTACTGCCAGGATAATGAAATCAGCTGGTTTGACTGGAGCCTGGTCGACAAAAATCAGGATTTACTGCGCTTTGTGACGCTGCTGGGGCAAATTCGGCGGGCAGAGCCGACCCTCGACTGGAACATGCACCGCTCTCTCAGCTCTGTGGTGGAAAACGTCAACATCCGCTGGCACGGGGTGGAGCCGAATAAACCGGACTGGTCGGAACATTCGCATTCTCTGGCGCTGACGGTCTATCACCCCATCACCCAGGATGAGCTGTATGTGGTCTGCAATGCTTATTGGGATCCGCTGGCTTTTACTCTGCCGGATCGCGACAGCAGCGAATGGCATGTGGTGATTAACACGGCGAAACAGAGCCCGGATGACATTTACCCGATCAATCAGGCTCCCCGTTATCCGCACCGTACCATTCTGGCCTCGGGACGTAGTATGATCGTCATGATAGCCAAGTCAGTACAGCAGGATGAGAAGTATGATTAGGGTAATAAAACGTTGGGTGGCCGCGTACGATCGCTGGTGCGAGAGAATGGGGCTGGTTCCGGAGAACCGCCGCTGCTGTGCGCCAGTGCGTTACGATGAAGATGATCCGCGTCATCCTGACCAACGCCGCACGGCGTGTCGGGGAGGCACCATGCCATCCCATGCTGGCGATACCGATATTGGTGCTGATGCCAATGCTAATGTTAATGCAGGTATCGGTTCCAAGGCCTGTGACCAGCCTGTGACACATATCAACAGCGCAAAATCAGATGCCAACGGATAACAGCCGCTGGCCAGAGACGCTCTGGCCGGTACTTTGGCCTGCGATGCCGATATTCGCAGCCGCAGGCGGGAGCACACCAGGATGATAGACAGCCATTGCCATTTTGATTTTGCCCCATTTAGTGAAGACCCGGCTCATTATCTGGCGCTGGCGCGTCAGGCCGGGGTGAACAAACTGGTGATACCGGCGGTGGGGGTGCGCAACTGGAAGGCGGTACGTCAGCTCGCTACGGAGCAAGACGGGGTGTACTTTGCCCTCGGTCTGCACCCGTTTTTCAGTGCAGATCATACCGTTGCCGCCGAGCAGCAACTGGCGGCAGAGTTGGAAGCTGAATCACTTTTGAGAGCAAAAAATCGGTCACACTGCGTAGCGGTGGGTGAATGTGGACTAGACTTTGCCATTGCAGAGGTCGATCGTGATCAACAGCTTACGTTACTGTCATCCCAGCTCAGGCTGGCGAACCATTACGGCTTACCGGTAATTTTGCATTGCCGTAAAGCCTACCCGGAATTGTTGAGGCTGCTCAAGCAGATCCCGCCGGTCGCCGGTGGGGTATATCACGCTTTCAGCGGCAGTCTGGAGCAGGCCAGACAGATGATTGATCTGGGCCTGAAAATCGGAGTCGGGGGAACCATCACTTATGAGCGAGCAAAGAAAACGCGTGCCGCCATAGCGCAGCTGCCTTTGTCGGCACTGTTGCTGGAAACCGATGCCCCCGATATGCCGGTGGCCGGCTTTCAGGGCCAGCCGAATCGTCCCGACCGGTTGGTTGCGGTGATGGATGCGCTGGTTACGCTGCGATCGGAGCCCCGGGAGGAGATCGAAAAAGTCATCACCTTAACCACAGCTGAACTTTTTCATATTCCCCATTGAACGGGCGTCACAGATTTAAAAACGATTGCGCTAACGGTTGCGTAAAAGCTCTAATGTTTTGTGATAGCACTCACGTTTGCTGCTGAGCTTGCTATCTCTTTCCTTGCAAACTGTGAAGCGGGCATTATTTTATCCGGCGCCGCATGAGTATAATGCGCCGGACTCTTAACTGAGCCGAATTGTCGAGACGCCAAACTTAACTTAAAGGGATGCCATAAACTATGAGCGTGTTTATGAGCCTGGTTGGGATGGTGGTACTGCTGGGTCTGGCAGTGCTGTTATCTGATAACCGCAAAGCTATCAATCTACGTACTGTTGGTGGTGCATTTGCCATCCAATTTATTCTGGGTGCATTTGTTCTGTATGTACCTGTTGGCCGTGATGTGCTGTATGGCATGTCAACCGCGGTTGCTAACGTTATTTCCTACGGTAATGACGGTATCAACTTCCTATTCGGTGGCCTGACTTCAGACAAAATGTTTGAAGTATTTGGTGGCGGTGGCTTTGTCTTCGCCCTGCGTGTTCTGCCTGTTATCGTGTTCTTCTCTGCACTGATCAGCGTGCTTTACTACATGGGTATCATGCAGGTTGTAATTAACATTCTGGGTGGTGCACTGCAAAAAGCACTGGGCACATCTCGTGCGGAATCCATGTCTGCAACAGCTAACATCTTTGTTGGTCAAACGGAAGCGCCTCTGGTTATCCGTCCGTTCGTACCAAAAATGACTCAGTCTGAGCTGTTTGCTGTTATGTGTGGTGGTTTGGCATCTGTAGCGGGTGGTGTACTGGCGGGTTACGCATCAATGGGTGTTCCTCTGGAATACCTGATCGCGGCATCTTTCATGGCAGCACCGGGTGGTCTGCTGTTCGCGAAAATCATCAAGCCTGAAACTGAAGAGCCAATTGAGCAGCTGGCAAGTGATGCAACGGCAACGGGTGATGATAAGCCTGCTAACGTTATCGATGCTGCGGCAGCGGGTGCATCTTCTGGTATGCAACTGGCACTGAACGTAGGTGCGATGCTGCTGGCATTCATCGGTCTGATCGCGCTGATCAACGGTATGCTGGGTGGTATCGGCGGTTGGTTCGGTATGCCTGAGCTGACGCTGGAACTGATTCTGGGTTACGTGTTCTCACCACTGGCGTTCCTGATTGGTGTGCCATGGGAAGAAGCCACTATTGCCGGTTCTTTCATCGGCCAGAAACTGGTTGTGAACGAATTCGTTGCTTACCTGAACTTTGCGCCATACCTGGCGGAAGGGGCGGAAGTGGTACTGTCTCCTAAGACTGAAGCGATTATCTCCTTCGCACTGTGTGGCTTCGCTAACCTGTCTTCAGTAGCGATCCTGCTGGGTGGTCTGGGTGGTCTGGCTCCAAGCCGTCGCCACGACATCGCACGCTTCGGTATGAAAGCGGTTGCTGCAGGTACATTGTCTAACCTGATGTCTGCAACTATCGCTGGTCTGTTCGTGGGTATGTCACTGTAATTCCCCGTCAGATTACCGACAACGCCGCAGCACTGTCTGCGGCGTTTTTGTTTTCCGTCCTTCTCATCCCGGTGATACCTCACCATCATTGTTTCCTCCCACGGCTTGTGCTTCATTAGCGCTTTCGGCATTACGCCAGTCAGAGCGTTATCCGCCTTCGGGCTGTAATTGTCTCCGTCTGTTTCTGAACCTGATTCGTTAAAGCGTGCCATTTTCTGAAATGCACCTGTCTCTACTCGTCCCTAATCTGAGGTGCCGGCAATCATCAGCGAGTGCTGTCAGGGCTTGTCGTTTCAAGGCCAAGTGGGGGCTTGTGTGAAGGTATTGGCGTTCAACAGATAGGGTAAACATCGAAATGGCTGTTTCCATGACGTGCCATAAAATCGATTGCGCTCCGGTTTCTGCTCATTTCCTTTGCTAGCATTACATTCGTTGCCGGGCAGACTACACTTCTTCTTGTGCTGTTTTAGACAGAGAGCAAGAAGATGAGTGAAGTACTTTTAGCGTTACTGGCGGGGTTTATTGTTGGGATTGTGTTTTCAGCCATTAAGCTGCCCATTCCCGCCCCTCCTGTCTTGTCCGGCGTGATGGGAATCGTCGGGGTGTATATCGGCGGCATTGCCTATCAGTGGCTGGTGGAGCGGTTTTTTTCCTGACTACCAGGGCTGAATTTTAACCCTTAAAGTTGTGCGTGTTTATTCTTGGGGTAAACACATTGTCCACGCTGGGAAACGTAACTTTCATGGTGGCAGTCAGGCGCTCTTGGTATGATGTCAGGGCACCATCACAAACACATTACGGTTGTTTCAGTTTGTCTCTTAAATATTGAGATATGAATCAATAAGACTGATCAACATCAACGTGAGCCGAATCTGGCACCAGATTCGGTGTAACGGTGACACGGATAGCAATCAGGCTGACGATCTCGCGTCGTTGGTCTGAGTCTTCAAGGAGTCAAGTCCGTATTACCCGCGGTCGCAGACCAACAGTCGGGTAGCACTGTTCGCATAGGCGGGCCGTTTGGCGGTGGCGCATACGTTAACCGTCAGGCGTATGGAACAGTTTCTGAAGCTTGATAGAACATAACTGGACTGGAGATAGTCATGAGCGATTTAAAAGCTGCTGCACTGCGTGCACTACAACTAATGGATCTTACCACTCTGAACGATGACGACACTGATGCGAAAGTGATCGAATTGTGTAAGAACGCCAAGACCCCTGTTGGCAACACGGCGGCAGTCTGTATCTACCCACGTTTTATCCCAGTTGCGAAGAAGCAGCTCCGTGAACAAGGCACGCCAGATGTTCGTGTAGCGACAGTGACTAACTTCCCGCACGGCAACGACGACATCGACATCGCCGTTGCAGAAACCAAAGCTGCTGTGGCCTACGGCGCCGATGAAGTGGATGTGGTATTCCCGTACCGTGCCCTGATCGCCGGTAACGAAGAAGTCGGTTTTGAACTGGTGAAACAGTGTAAAGCGGCTTGTGGTGACGTGCTGCTGAAAGTGATCATCGAAACCGGTGAACTGAAAACGCCTGAGCTGATCAAGAAAGCCTCTGAAATCTCCATCAACGCTGGTGCGGATTTCATCAAAACCTCCACCGGTAAAGTGGCAGTAAACGCGACGCCGGAAGCGGCAGAAATCATGCTGACCGTGATTAAAGACATGGGCGTTGAGAAAACTGTTGGCTTTAAGCCTGCAGGTGGCGTTCGGACCGCAGAAGATGCCCAGCAATTCCTGGCGATGGCTGACCGTATTCTTGGCGCTGAGTGGGCAGACAACATGCACTACCGCTTTGGCGCATCAAGCCTGCTGGCTAACTTGCTGCACACCTTGGGTGAAGGCGAAAAAGCGGCTGAAGGCGGCTACTAATCTTTCCAGGTAAGGTGGCGCAGTGCCACCTTACTTTTTGGTCAACAAACCATCTGAATTGTGACTCTTTACTGCCTGGTTCCTCGCTGAACCTGTGTGTCAGGAAGAGGCGGCTTCTCTTCGCCTGAAAATCGATCCTGACAGTTGAATGTGTGCCAGCCTGAATAGCTTGTGTGGTTGGCGATGCGGTAAAGGATCTGACCCTACATAAGACTCTGACTGGGGAAATACCATGTATTTACCACAAGAAATTATCCGCAAGAAACGTGACAACATCGAGCTGACCGCTGACGAAATTAACTTTTTTGTCCAGGGCATTGCCAAAGACACCGTATCTGAAGGCCAGATTGCAGCCTTTGCAATGGCGGTGTACTTCAATGACATGACCATGGCTGAGCGTGTTGCCCTGACCTGTGCAATGCGTGATTCCGGCATGGTGATTGACTGGAGCCACATGAACTTTGACGGCCCGATTGTCGACAAGCACTCGACCGGCGGGGTGGGCGATGTTACTTCCCTGATGCTGGGCCCTATGGTGGCAGCCTGTGGCGGTTACGTCCCGATGATTTCCGGCCGTGGCCTGGGTCACACCGGTGGTACGCTGGATAAGCTGGAATCGATCCCTGGCTACGATATCTCACCAAACAACGATGTGTTCGGTCAGGTTACCAAAGACGCAGGTGTCGCGATTATCGGCCAGACCGGTGATCTGGCTCCGGCGGATAAGCGGGTGTACGCGACCCGTGACGTGACGGCGACCGTGGATAATATTTCCCTGATCACAGCATCGATTCTGTCGAAAAAACTGGCCGCGGGCCTGGGTTCGCTGGTCATGGATGTCAAAGTCGGCTCCGGCGCTTTCATGCCAACCTATGACGCCTCTGAAGAGCTGGCGAAGTCTATTGTGGCAGTGGCCAACGGCGCCGGTACGAAAACCACCGCGCTGCTGACCGACATGAACCAAGTGCTGGCATCGACTGCCGGTAATGCACTCGAAGTCCGCGAAGCCGTGCAATTCCTGAACGGTGAATACCGCAATCCTCGCTTATTTGAAGTGACCATGGCATTGTGTGCTGAAATGTTGGTAAACAGTGGCTTAGCGGCTGATCTTGATCAGGCGACCGAGAAACTGCAGGCCGTGCTGGACAACGGCGAAGCCGCCAAGCGTTTCGGTAAAATGGTGGCAGGGCTGGGTGGTCCGGCTGACTTCATGGATAACTACGACGCGTACCTGGAAAAGGCAGAGATTGCCAAGCCAGTCTTTGCCGAGAAGAGCGGTTACGTATTTGCTATGGATACCCGTGGTTTGGGTATGGCCGTGGTCGGCATGGGCGGCGGTCGCCGGGTTGCGGCAGATACCATCGACTATGCCGTGGGTCTGAGTGACATGATTCGCCTTGGTGATGTGGCTGATGCCGATACTCCACTGGCAGTGATTCACGCCCGAAACGAAGCCCAGTGGGAAGAAGCCGCGAAAGCCGTTCGCGCCAGCATAACGATTAGCGACGACAAGCCGGAGCCAACGCCTGTTGTCTACCGCCGTGTTCGCCCGGAAGATGTTTAATGGAGTTCAAAATGAAACGTTCTATTATCCTGGTACTTGATTCATTTGGTGTAGGTGCCACTGAAGATGCTGTGCAATTTGGGGATGTGGGTGCCAATACCCTGGGCCACATTGCACAGGCCTGCGCCCGTGGCGAAGCCGACAACGGCGTACGCAGCGGCGCGCTGAAACTGCCTAACCTGAACAAGCTGGGACTGGGTAAAGCCTGTGAGGAGTCTTCAGGTTATTTCCCGGAAGGTCTGGATCCGAACGCGGAAATTACCGGTGCCTATGGCCACGCCAAAGAACTGTCGTCCGGTAAAGACACCCCGTCTGGTCACTGGGAAATTGCCGGTGTGCCGGTACTGTTTGACTGGGGCTACTTTACCGACCACAGCAACAGCTTCCCGCCGGAACTGCTGGACCGCATCGTAGAGCGTGCGAACCTGCCAGGTTACCTGGGTAACTGCCACGCATCGGGTACACAGGTACTGGACGATCTTGGCGAAGAACACATGAAGACCGGTAAGCCAATTTTTTATACCTCGGCGGACTCTGTGTTCCAGATTGCCTGCCACGAAGAAACATATGGCCTGGATAACCTGCTGGCACTGTGTCAGATCGTGCGTGAAGAGCTGGAAGACTACAACATCGGCCGTGTTATTGCCCGTCCGTTCATTGGTCCGGGTAAAGGCCAGTTTGAGCGTACCGGTAACCGTCGTGACCTGTCTGTTGAACCACCATCGGCCACTGTGCTGCAGAAGCTGGTGGATGAAAAGGGCGGCGAAGTGATCTCTATCGGTAAGATTTCCGATATCTATGCCGGCTGCGGGATTACCAAGAAAGTGAAAGCGACCGGTATTCCGGCGCTGTTTGAAGCCACTGTTGAAGAAATCAAAACCGCTGGTGACAACAGCATCGTCTTCACCAACTTTGTTGATTTTGACTCAGCCTACGGCCACCGTCGTGATGTGGCAGGTTATGCTGCGGCACTGGAATACTTCGATGAGCGTCTGCCTGAAATTCTGGCGATGCTACAGGAAGATGACGTGCTGATCATCACGGCTGACCACGGCTGTGACCCAACTTGGCCGGGTACAGACCACACGCGTGAGCATATCCCTGTACTGGTTGCCGGTCCTAAAGTTAAACCGGGATCTCTGGGCCGCCGCGAAACGTTCGCTGACATCGGTCAGTCACTGGCGGAACATTTTGGTATCTCTGACATGGAATACGGTAAGTCGTTCCTGTAAGCCTTGCAGATCACGAATTGACTCACACTCCGGCGGTTTCGGTCTATATTTGTCCTAGATCGAAACAGCCGTTGAAAGACTCGTATACATTGGGGTTGGAAAACCGGAAGTTATCCTGTCCAACCCACAGAAAATATTAAGGAATCAATAATGGCGACTCCTCACATTAATGCTGAAATGGGCGATTTTGCTGACGTAGTACTGATGCCGGGTGACCCACTGCGTGCGAAATACATCGCAGAGACCTTCCTGGACGATGCCAAAGAAGTGTGTAACGTACGCAATATGTACGGTTTCACCGGTACGTACAAAGGCCGCAAGATTTCAGTGATGGGCCACGGTATGGGTATCCCGTCTTGTTCTATCTACGCGACTGAGCTGGTTAAAGACTTCGGTGTGAAGAAGATCATTCGCGTGGGCAGCTGCGGTGCAGTGCGTGATGACGTAAACCTGCGTGATGTTGTGATCGGTATGGGCGCATCAACGGACTCAAAAGTGAACCGTATTCGCTTTGGTGGCCACGATTTTGCCGCACTGGCGGATTACGGCATGGTACAAAACGCGGTTCAGGCAGCTAAAGCCAAAGGTATCGACGTGAAGGTGGGGAACATCTTCTCGGCAGACCTGTTCTACAACCCGGACTTTGACTTCTTCGAAACCATGAAGAAATACGGCATTGTGGGTGTGGAAATGGAAGCGGCCGGTATTTACGGTCTGGCGGCAGAATACGGCGCGAAAGCCGTAACTATCTGTACAGTGTCTGACCACATCCTGCGTGGTGAGGCGACGACGTCGGAAGAGCGTCAGCTGACTTTCAACGAGATGATTGAAATCGCGCTGGAGTCGGTACTGCTGGGCGATGCGGAAGACGCATAATCGCTCACGGGATGACAGCAAAAAGGGCTTGCCGATTGGCAAGCCCTTTTTTGTTGTGGGGCAGGTTGTGGGGTCAGTATGGTTGAACCAGGGCGGCTATGTCAGGGAGGAAACCGTTACTGTGTTAGCGAGCAGAAACGGCCATCGACAAGCAATCAACAGCTGACTTATTCCGGCTTGTTGGCGTTCAGCAAAAACGGAAAGTGCCAGATGTCTTTGCGACGGCCAAAGGTGAAGGCGAGCAGAAAACCAATCGCCAGCGCGGCAATGATCAACCCGCGAATCACATTGGTGACATAATCAATATTCTTCAGGGTATCAGCCAACAGCTGATCGTGCTCCAGCGTGATGCGGATATAACCGACCACCTGATCCTGGTTCATTACCGGCTCAACCAGTTGTTGACGGCCGATACTGGCGACCGATAACGGGGTGGACAATCCGGTGACCTGCTCCAGCGGCATGGCATCTTCGGTCTGGGCCAGTGTGACGCCTTCCAGATCGTAGATGGTGGCATCAAGGATCAGCGGCTCGCGCGACAGCTGCTCGGCCAGTGCCTGAAGCGGATCATGGTTTTTCTCAACCAGATTGAGCGAAGCCGTTTCGGCGGCCTGACGAATCGCCAGACGCGAAAGTTGCTGGGTCTGCTCGCTCAGGGCGCGGTAGTTACGTTTGGTCAGATCCGAACCGTATTCCAGCATGGTGAACAGAGCGGCCAGACAACTGAACACCACAAAGAGCTGCCAGGCGCGTTGAAAGCGTGATTTTTTCAATTTCATGGTTTCACAGTACCTTAGATACCATAGTGGTTATAGCGGTGCTTTTAGCGTCACAGCACCTCTGACACGATGGTTCCCGTGATGCAATCTTCATATGGGGGGTTGCCCAGGTAATTTGCTATGGGGTAACGTGTACCCAGACGTTTACTTTAACACGGATGTATTGCCAGTGCTTAATATTCGAAAACACACCACTTTACTCAAGCGTTTCCCGTCAGTGGCGACGGCCACCAATTTGGATCGCCAGCGCTCTTCCACCCTGATTTATGGTCAGGGCCTGTACGGCGAGGTGATCGACAACATTGAAGCTGCCTACGAAGAGCCGCTGAATGTGACCGCCGCCTGGAAGGTTGGGGAGTACGACTGCCTGCTGCTTGATAACCCGTATTCATTGCTGCTGGAGCAAGCGGTGGTCGCCCAGAAAGTCGACATTGCTGACCTGCGGGATCTGCCGGTGCTGCGTGAACCGGGGCTGCTGGTGATGGACATGGACTCGACCGCGATTCAGATTGAGTGTATCGATGAAATTGCGGTGCTGGCCGGTGTTGGTGAGCAAGTCGCCGAGGTAACCGAGCGGGCCATGCAGGGCGAGCTGGACTTTGAACAGAGCCTGCGTGAGCGGGTGGCAACCCTGACTGGGGCTGATGCCTCCATTCTGGCGGCTGTACGCGAGCGCTTGCCCCTGATGCCGGAATTGCCGGAGCTGGTAGCCAGCTTGCACCACTTTGGCTGGAAAGTGGCGATTGCCTCCGGCGGATTTACCTATTTCTCGGATTATCTGAAAGACACGCTGGAGCTGGAACATGCACAGTCTAATACTCTGGAAATCATTGAGGGCAAGCTGACCGGGCAGGTATTGGGTGACGTGGTGGATGCCCAGAAGAAAGCGGAAATTTTGCGTACTCTGGCCGCACAGCATGACATTCCATTGCACAACACGGTCGCTATCGGTGATGGTGCCAATGATCTGGCGATGATCAATGCTGCCGGGCTGGGCGTGGCTTACCATGCCAAGCCAAAGGTGGAAGCTGAAGCGCCGGTCGCTGTGCGATTTGCCGATCTCGGGGCGGTGATCTGCCTGTTGTCAGCGTCATTGTTGCCGCAGCAGCTTAACTGGTAATCACGGCTGAACGAAAAAAGCGGGGCGCCTCCGTCGGATGCGCCCCGCTTTTTTGGGAGTTCCTGGTTCGTGAGTTCCAGGTTCTTGAGTTTATGATTCGTGAGTCCCTGCTTTGTGTTGCTGTATGAATGGCGCGGTGATCTGTTTTGTGGCCTGTTTTTTGAGCCGTCGTATGAGCAGCCAGCCCGACTGGCTTACTGAATTTCCAGCCGAATCAGCACCTCATCGGTGATATCCAGCAACTCCCCGCAGCCAATCAGGGCGCTAAGCTCTTCTTCCAGTGCCCTTGCCCGGTGCAGCGTTAAGCGGGCCAGCTCGCCGAGCTCTTTGCCGATCAGGGCAGTCATCGGACTCAGAACCGGTACCGCAGTCACCCTGACAGCCATAAATTCCCCGTAATGGCGCGCCTGTTTGATGAACTGGATCCGATCATCAACACTGTCGAACTCGTCCAGCAGCTTGCTCTTGAGGCGCAGCAGTTTGTCGCCGTCGCGCTCAATGTGCAGATACAACTCATGGATGTGCGGCTGGCGAATCTCAACCGGACGCATGGTTTCTGCCAGCATACGTTTGATTCGGTTGCGAAAGAGCGGCTCCAGTGAATAACCGTTGCCGCCGGTGGTCTGGTGAAACAGCCGGATCAACGGCGGTGGCGGGAAATTGCAGCCGATCGCTTTCAGCCGGACTTTGTGATCCACCTTCTCCGCGAAATACGGAATACTGCACAGCCGGGTCAGCAGCAGTTTGTGCATCGCCATCAGCAGCTCCCCTTGTGGGAGCTGTTCTTCCTCGATCACCAGTCGGTTCTCGTTGTGCTGGATCAGCTTGCGCAGGAAGTGCTCGCTTTTGGCTGCCTGGGCACCGCTGCCGGTGGTCAGCTGGATATTGCAGTGATCAGGGCTGATTCGGACGATCTTGTACGGAATGTTGTACAGCGGCGCATTGCGATCAAGTTTTTGCAGCTGCGGGAATGAGATCGCGACATCATCGCCCCGCTTGGCAACAACCGGGGCAGGCAGGCGCAGGTTCAGGCCGCGGGTGGAAAAATCGATGCTGACAGCCGGTTGTATCGGCTGATCGTCGAGCTGGAACTCAACCGGCGTTTCAAACAAATAGCGGTCTTCACTGCGCTGGGGCTTAGGGTCAAAATAGATAGCCCTGGCTGAGGCGACGGGATTACGTGGGTGGCGAAATGCCTGCAGCGCTTTGCCCGGCAGACTGGGTTTGACCGACAACCGGTAATCCTGACGGGAAAGCGGGTTGGTCAGATCCTGCAGCAGCCCGATGTGCGTCAGGGTACTGAGCTGCTCGGCCATGTCCGGTGCGATGTCTTTCAGCCAGTCAAGATCGTCTTTTTCGATCGATTGCAGGGTCAGGCGCATCACCTGCCAGCTGTCGCGTTGGGCACCGATGTGCCAGAACAGCCGTCGCTGCTCACTGTCCATCTCCGGAATGGCGGCCGAGTAAAAATAGGTTTTGTTGTCATGCTGGTGGCTGAAGCCGTAAATCAGGGTGCTGGACTGTTTCAGGCCGGATTTGCCTAAACTGGCGATGCGGGGCTCAGACAGCAGATGGTTCAGCATCGGCTGATTGCGTTCATCGTGCCAGCGTTCCCACAGGTGGCGGTTATGCTGAGTCAGCAGGCTGTATTTCAGTTCCGAGCCGGCAAAAAACAACGGCATCGCTCCGCTGTGCTTGAGAAAGCAATGTTCATAGCCTCGGGTGCGTACCTGAATCACCTTGTCGTCATGATTCTGGCGCAGGCGGCTCTGGGAGCGATGCAGGCTGTGGTCTATGGCTGTTCGCAGAATCTGGTTGTCGCCAACCACTTTGAGGCGCAGCCACTTGTAACTGTCGTTGTCGGGGTTTTCATCAACCCCGAGGATCCGGTAGGCTACACCCTGATTCAGCTTATCGTCATTGAGCACGTCAGCCAGTTTGGGAAAACGGGCGGTAATGTCCATCCCCAGGTGATAGTTGAACGCCGCCGGTACTTTAAAGCGGGCACCGGAATAGGACAGGTCGGCGGTAAAGCCATGAATCATTTGACCGAGCGGCAGCTCAAGAGTTACCGGAGTCGCTATTTTCAGGCGGTTTTCATTGCGGGTCAGGTAATGGCCAAACCGGATCAGCGGCGCATCAAACTGGGTATCGCGCTGCGATACCGCCACGTCGGGAACCGGGCTGGGTTGCAGTTTGCCTTGTTGGTGCATCACCCGGAAATTGTTGCGGGTGTTCATCAGCGCTTCATACAGGCCAACCCGGAACTTACCACCGTAAGCGTTAATGCGTTTATGGTAGGTGTTAATGGCAACGTCATCCAGCCAGTGCTGAATACCGTGCAGTTCGTACGGGCGACATTCCCCCTTCACCCTGCCTCGCAGATCAACGGCCTGACGACATGGTGTCATCAGCCGGTGCAGCTCCATTTTTATCTGCAGCTTGGTCGGTCCGTCCTCGCCATCAGTCATCATTTGGAAGACATTGTCAAAGTCTTCGCTGTCATAAGCGGGAATCAGCTGTTCGATCAGTCCTTTGTAAGCATCAAGCAACATAGTTCTTTTTTATTATTAACCTCTTCGTTTATTATCGGTATTTTGCCCTAAAAACTGAGTCAGTGATCAACGCTCGGCCCGATTTTTTACATAAAGCAGATCTCTTCGGGGATACTGTGAGTTTATACAATTTTCAAGGTGATACATGGCTAAAACCAAGCGTGCTTATGTCTGTAGCGACTGTGGAGCCGATTTCCCCCGCTGGCAGGGGCAGTGTAGCGCGTGTGCCGCATGGAATACGATAACGGAGTTTACCATACCGAAAACCCGTGCTGCCGTTGGCGGGGCTGCCGCAGCAGGCACCAGTAGCTATGCTGGCAGCTCGACCAAAGTCCAGAAGCTGTCGGAAGTCGAAAGCAAGGATCTGCCGCGCTACAGCTCGGGCGTGTCTGAGCTGGATCGGGTGTTTGGCGGTGGTATCGTGCCGGGTTCCGTGCTGTTGCTGTGCGGCGACCCGGGAGCCGGTAAGTCAACGCTGCTTCTGCAAAGCATCGGCGCGGTGGCGGCAACCAAGTCAGCGTTGTACGTGTCCGGGGAAGAGTCGATTCACCAGATCTCCCAGCGCGCCAAACGTCTGGGTATCGATCACCTTGATAAGATCAGCGTAGTGGCTGAAACCTCTGTTGAGCAGGTGCTCAACCATATCACCGCACAAAAAGCGGAGTTTGTGATCATTGACTCGATCCAGACTATGACTGTTGCCCATAACGATTCGGCGGCCGGCAGCCCGAGCCAGGTGAAGGAATCGGCGGCGGCGTTGACCCGGTTTGCCAAAACCGAAGGGGTCACTTTTATGATCGTGGGTCACATCAATAAAGACTCGAATGTGGCCGGCCCGATGCAGCTGATCCACATTGTCGACGGGTTGTTCGCGCTGTCTTCTACGGCCGATGAAAAATTCCGGGTGTTGCGGACCTCAAAGAACCGTTTCGGGGCCGATTCCGAGTCCTGCTTCTTTGCCATGACGGAAACCGGGATGAAGCAGGTCAAGAACCCGTCGGCGATTTTCCTCAGCCGCTCGAACAAGAATCACGCTGGTTCGGCGTGTACCACATTGTGGGAAGGGACGCGTCCGTTGCTGGTGGAAATTCAGGCGCTGTGCAACCAGTCCGTGACGGAAAACCCGCGTCGGCTGACGGTCGGCTATGACTCGAACCGCCTGGCGATGTCGATTGCCGTTCTGGCCCGCCATGGCGGGGTGATGCTGTCGGACATGGACATTTTTGTGAACTGTGTCGGCGGGATCAAGGTGGATGAGACGTCTGCGGATTTGGCGGTGCTGCTGGCGATTTTCTCAAGCTTTAAAAATGCCCCGATCCCGCAGGATGTGCTGGTCTTCGGGGAGATTGGCCTGAATGCCGATATTCGTCCGGCGGCCAATGGAGTCGAGCGTATCCGCGAAGCGGCCAAACAGGGTTTTACCCGGGCGATTGTGCCGAGAGCTAATGCCAGCCGTCAGGTGCCGGGGATTGAAATTATCCCGGTCGAAGATTTGCAGGAAGCCCTGACTGCGTTTGATCGCGTGTGTGGCTAAAGAGTGTGGCTAAAGCTTGCTGGCGAGCACTAAGTGGCGCATACATCACATAAGCAGTAATAACAGCAATAAAAAACCGGGCTCAGTGCCCGGTTTTTTTAGTTTGGCTACGCCATATTGCTCAGGGTTACTTCGCAATACGCTTGTACTTGATGCGGTGTGGCTCTGCAGCCTGCGCACCCAGCGTTTTCTTCAGCCAGTCGGTGTATTCGGTGTAGTTACCTTCGAAGAAGTTCACCTGACCTTCATCACGGTAGTCCAGAATGTGGGTCGCGATACGGTCCAGGAACCAACGGTCGTGCGAGATCACCATGGCACAGCCAGGGAATTCCAGCAGGGCCTCTTCCAGGGCGCGCAGTGTTTCTACGTCCAGGTCGTTGGTTGGTTCATCGAGCAGCAGTACGTTGCCGCCGGCTTTCAGCAGTTTTGCCAGGTGAACACGGTTACGCTCACCCCCGGACAGTTCCCCGATGCGCTTCTGCTGGTCGCTGCCTTTGAAGTTAAAGCGTGACACGTAAGCACGGGATTGCAGCTCGAAGTTGTTGATACGGATAATATCCGAACCTTCCGAGATCTCCTGGTAAACCGTGTTGTTGTCGTTCATGCTGTCACGGAACTGTTCAACCGATGCCAGTTTCACGGTTTCGCCCAGCTCGATAGAGCCTGAATCCGGCTGCTCAGTGCCGCTCAGCATCTTGAACAGGGTCGATTTACCGGCACCGTTGGCACCGATGATGCCCACGATAGCACCCTTAGGCACGCTGAAAGACAGATCGTCGATCAGAACGCGGTCACCGAATGACTTGGTCAGGTTCTGTACCTCGATAACCTTCTCACCCAGACGCTCACCCGGCGGGATGAACAGTTCGTTGGTTTCGTTACGACGCTGGTGTTCGGTGTTGTTCAGCTCTTCGAAGCGAGCCATACGCGCTTTTGATTTCGCCTGACGGCCTTTTGGATTCTGGCGAACCCATTCCAGCTCTTTCTCGATGGTCTTCTGGCGGGCTTTCTCCTGAGAGGCTTCCTGCTTCAGACGGGCATCTTTCTGCTCCAGCCATGAGGTGTAGTTACCTTCCCATGGAATACCTTCACCACGGTCAAGTTCCAGAATCCAGCCGGCAGCGTTATCCAGGAAGTAACGGTCGTGCGTGATAGCCACAACAGTACCACTGTAATCGACCAGGAAGTGCTCTAGCCAAGCCACGGATTCGGCATCCAAGTGGTTGGTTGGTTCGTCTAGCAGCAGCATGTCTGGTTTTTCCAGCAGCAGGCGACAGATTGCCACACGGCGGCGCTCACCACCCGACAGGTGTTTGACTTTGGCATCCCATTCCGGCAGGCGCAGGGCATCGGCCGCACGCTCCAGTTGGTTGTCCAGGTTGTGACCGTCTTTCGCGGCGATCAGTGCTTCCAGCTCGCCTTGCTCTTTGGCCAGAGCGTCGAAGTCCGCATCCGGCTCGGCGTACGCGGCGTACACAGCGTCCAGACGGGTCAGGGCGTGCTTCACATCGCCCACGGCTTCTTCAACCACTTCGCGGACGGTTTTTTCTTCGTCCAGTACTGGCTCCTGCGGCAGGTAGCCGACATTCAGGCCCGGTTGCGGACGCGCTTCACCTTCGATATCGGTATCGATACCCGCCATGATGCGCAGCAGAGTTGATTTACCGGAACCGTTCAGGCCCAGGACACCGATCTTGGCGCCAGGGAAGAAGCTTAGGGAAATATCTTTCAGTATTTGGCGCTTAGGCGGGACGATTTTGCCTACGCGCGACATGGTATAGACGTATTCAGCCATATCCGTTTGCGATCTCTAAACTCAATGAAAAGGGGTATTTTACCTGTTCTGGACATAAGTTTAACAGCAATGTTCATAATTAGTGGTTAATACCCGTTATTAAACGGAACTCACTGCCGCAGATCACATCAAAATGCTGGTTATCACTTCGTTTGCAGTTAGAGTGGCGCATTGACCGTTTCGGGGGCGGCAAGAAGTCGCCGGAAAAAATGCGCAGGAACGAGTAAGCTCAATACAGGCCTCTGTCATGAGCCGATCACCAAGCTGTGCTAGTTCTGGGAAGCTCGGGTGTGAAGTGGGTCCCGACTTCCTCGTCAGCCATTGTGGTTTTAGCGCCACAATGTTCAAGTAGAGTGCTGACAATCAATTTCCACCGGCATGAAAGTTAACAATGGGATGATGCTGTGCATTGCAAGTTAAATAACAAATTCTGGTCTGGCTGGGTTGCCGGCCTTGGGCTAATGCTGCTGTCACCGGTTCAGGCTGCCACGCTGGAACAGCAGCGGGAATGGTATGAGCAGGCTCAGGTTGCGTTGGATGAAAAAGACCAGGCGGCCTATCAGGCACTGCGTAAAAAACTGGATGATTATCCGTTGACGCCGTATCTGGAATACCGTGATTTTACTCAGTCGCTGGCCGGAAAGTCTCCGGCTGACGTTGATGCCTTTATCCAGAAATACAAGAGCCTGCCGTTCAGCGATACGGTACAGGTTCGCTATCTGGGTCACTTGGCGGATGCTGAGCGCTGGCAGGAGTTTCTGTCGGTGCAGCCGTTACCGCCGCGCAGCCTGTCACTGCGCTGTCACTATTACTATGCCCAGAGCCAGAAAGGGAACAAAAAAGAGGCCTGGCAGGGCGCGGAGTCTCTCTGGCTAACCGGCAGCTCGACCCACAAAGCCTGTGATTCGCTGCTGGACAACTGGCAGCAGGCCGGGTTGCGTACGGATGAGAAGGTGCTTGAACGGATGCTGCTGGTGTATGCCGAAGGCAGCCGTAGTCGTCTGAAATACCTGAATAAGCTGCTGAGCAAAAACGGGCAGGCCCAGGGCCAGCAGATGCTGGATCTGTACGATAAACCGCAGGGCGTAGCGGATTTTGCCAAACGCAGCAAAGTGACGCCGTTCAACCAGACACTGACCGAGCTGACGTACAAAAAACTGGTGCGGGATGATATTCGTGAGGCGATCAAACAGTATCCTCGTACGGTGGAAGGGCAGCATTTTAAGGCTGAGACCAAACAGGCGCTGGCTGATTATACCGCCAGTCGGCTGATCGGTACGGAAGATGCCGAGCTGCAGGTATGGCGCGATCAGATGTTGGCCAAGAGCACCAATATTCCCCTGCTGGAGCGCCGTATTCGTCAGGCTATGCGGGAAAACCGTTGGCAGGAAGTGTCGGTTTGGGTCAAACGTCTGCCTGAGGACGCCAAGAAAACCACCCGCTGGACTTTCTGGCAGGCGCGGTTGGCTGAGCAGGCTGGTAACCGCAAACTGGCGCAGGAAAAATACACCGAGATTCTGGGACAGCGCGATTTCTACAGTGCCGCAGCGGCTACTGTGCTGGGCAAACCGATTGAGTACCCGGTGAAGTCGGCCAGCAGTAATCCGGCTGTTACCAAAAAATATGCGGAGACCCTGACCCGAATCCGAGAGCTGATTGCGCTCGACAAACTGCTGGCTGCCAACCGTGAATGGTATTACCTGCTGCAGGGACTGAACAACGACGACATTGTTGCGCTGGCCCAGTATGCGGCGGTGAATAAATGGCATCACCTCGCGGTGCAGGCCACGATTTCCGGCCAATTATGGGAGTACATTGAGCTGCGCTTCCCGGTGGCCCATAAGTGGTGGTTTGATTTCTTCAGCAAGAAACGTGAACTGTCGACCACGACCATGATGGCGCTGGCCCGTCAGGAAAGTGCGCTTAACAGCGAAGCGGTATCACCGGTCGGGGCGCGGGGACTGATGCAGTTGATGCCGGCAACGGCGCGGGAAACTGCGAAAAAGCTGGGGCGCAACTATGAAGGCCAGAATAGCCTGTTTGATCCCGGGGTGAATATCCGTCTGGGCAGCGGGTATCTGAAAATGATGCTGGAGCGATTCGATAATAACCGTATTTTTGCCTTTGCTGGTTATAACGCCGGTCCGGGGCGGGTTGATCGCTGGCGGGCAGGCACCAACGGCCAGTTGGATGCTTACGCGTTTATTGAAGCAATTCCGTTCAATGAAACCCGGACGTACGTGCAGAACATCCTGATGTTTGAAATTTACTACGGTAACCTGACCGGGGTGAAAACACCGTTGTTGACCAAAAATGAGCTGGCGGCCAAGTACTAAGCTGCCGGATTGTGATTTTTGGGCTAGGTGGATAACGCGGAACGGGATAGAATCAGTACTCGGTAACGAGTACATCAAACGAGGATGACATGTCGAATATCCAAGAAACGCCGGAATTCACTGAGTGGCAACAGGTGGTCGAGATTTTACGTCAGGCTGCAACTGAGCAGAAAGACGATGTCATGCTCAAACTCCTGTTAACCCCTGATGAGCGTTCGGTGCTGTTATCCCGGGTGAATATTCTGCATGAACTGCTCAATGGTGAGCGCAGTCAGCGTAAGATCAGTGAACTGCTGGGGGTAGGGGTGGCAACTATCACCCGAGGCTCCAATGAGCTCAAGCATCACGATGAAGCCACCAAAGCCTGGCTGGCAGCCTTGCTGGATCAGCAGCGTCCGAATCAGTAATTTTGCTATTCTGACAAGCCAAATCTGACCCAATCCCCTTCAGCCGTCGGGCTGAGGGGGATTTTTTTATTCGCTGAACATGAAGCCGTTATTTCGGGGGAATTCCGTTTATGCGCCGTTAATCTTCTGCCGGAAACAATGCCGGGTTCAGAAACGGGATCAGCGCCAGCAGCAGCGCCTGATGATAGACCGAGCTGCGGCTCAGCATGTGATTGGTCAGCATCGCAATTGCTCCACCTTTCTGTTTGATGTTGGTCTGGTTGAACATGTCATCCATCACATCACCCAACTCTTGACCCTGATGCAGTTTTTCCAGTGCCGCCGGAGGCAATGGCAGAGACGCCGAGCGGGCTTCACCGCGACGCTGGCCGCTTTCAATCACCATCCAGGCAAAGGTCAGGTTTCCGTCCAGTCCGGCTTCCAGGCCTACGTAGTAATCGGCATCCGGGACAGCCTGACGGGCATTGGTGACCCGGTTGCGGGCGCCCTGCAGGGTTTCATCGGCGGTCATTGGTTGGTCGCGCACGCCACTGGCGACACTGATGCCTTCAAACTCAAACAGTCTGGCTGGAAAGGCCTGTTCAAAGGCTTGCTCCACCGCGGCGATTTTGGCTGGGTTGGTCGATGCGACAATAATCTTGGACATACCGGCTCTTGCTAACCTTTATTCTTAAGGGAAGGTGAATGTATGGCTTTATTGTACGCGGCCGAGGCGGTTTGTCACCTCAAGGGGAACCACGTCCACCGGGCAGCCCGGATGGGCTGCGCCAGGAGGAGCGTAGGAGGAGAAGACACAGCACCGGTCAAATGCGTGCTGTGGCAGCCTTAGCGGTCGTAAGACCAATCGGACTGAATGATGTAGCCGTGGATCTGGAATTCTCCGTTATTGACGAACAGATTCGGGAAATCCGGTTGAGAGGTTGAAAATACCACCCCGTCGGCCAGCTGAGTCATGTGGTAAAAATCCGGCTCACTGCCGCGAACCGAGGCAAATACCGGCTGTTTCGGGCGGTAAGGTGCTTTCTTGGTGGCCAGCGCGTAGCTGCCGACCGGCGCACATTGCGCAATGTTTTCATTATCCACTACCAGGCCGAGGCAGTCTTCACGCACCAGATGCTGCGGAATCGCGCGTTTGCTGACGACATCGACCGTGGCCCCGTTGCGGAATGACATAAAATCTTTGCGATGGATAATGGGAATATAAGTGCTGGTTGTCCCGTAATCGCTGCCATTACTAATGGTGGTGGTGGCTTGTGTGCCGGTATCAACCTGACCGGTTAGCAGATAACTGATTGAGGTATTCAGTGCTTCGGCAATTTTTTCCAGTTCACGGACTTCAATCCCGTATTTACCGGATAACTTACGGCTCATGGTGCCTTGCTGAAGTTCCAGGGCTTCACCCAGTTGTTTCTGACTTATCCCCTGAATTTTGGCAAGGCGCTTAATTCTCTCTAAATATTCCATGCTCACTAGCTTCCTGCTTAAAAATACAAAATAGAAATTCATTCTTAAAAGTCATATTGATTTTACTAATAACAGAAAAAAAAGGAGCTATTGGGTATAGAAAATGCGATAGGTTTCGTCATGGGAATATCACAAATTTCCTGGATGGGAAAAAAATGGCACAAAATTTTAGAATTGAATTAAGCGCTTATCCGACCACTGAGTGTGATTTTCCTCACTTTTGTCAGTGAGATGAGCGAAACAGTGTAATGAGTCATTAGTGACCGTTTTGCTTGCCAATGCTATAACTATATGAATGGTAAGGTTTTTGGTGTGTTTTGTTGTATGGGTAAGCGCATTGGTGAATATGGTGCGATAACTGACTAATTGGTTAGTGTTTTTTATGGCATCAATAAAGTTAAGCTATTGTTATCATGTAATCGATACCTTTATTGAGTGTTGTGTTGATAAATTATGCGCTGTAGCAATACTGACACGGTTGAGAGAATTAGCCGTGATGACTTTGGTTAGGAAACAATATTTTTAATTCCGTTTTTATCTGGGGTGAAATTGGGAATAGTGAGCTGGTTGTAAAAATCAACCTGAGTTAGTGGCGATGCAAGTAACGTAGAAAGTATTTCGGAAACGCTTTTATGGTAAAGCGCGTCGAAAACATTACGGGAAATACGTATGCACCCAGATAAAACCACATCACAGCCATAATGATGCAAGAAGAGCAACACGACCTAAACGAAATACCATCGGCGAAATGCCGGATCGGCGATTTATCGTCTCCGGCTTATTTCTTTTCCGCTGTTTTTAGCTAAAGGTAGTCTGGCAAAAACTCTCCCGTGCCAATATCTCGTGATACCACTGAGCCAGTGCCGGATATTGCGGTTGCCACTGTATATCCGGTAGCCGAAAGGCTAGGTAATCCAGGGCGACGGTGACCATGATATGGCTGATTGTGATGGAATGGTCTGCCGGCGCCGGTAAGTCCTGATCTAATGCGGCTAACAGACGCTCGATGGCCTGTAACCGCCGCTGAGACAGCAGTGATGAGGCGGACTCGGTCTCATGTTTTCGGCTGATGACGGTCGCAAAGGCAGCGTCAATCAGTCCCTGACCCAGTCCCAGCCAGTGCAGGGTTTGGGCTCGATCCGGATAAAGCGCAATTGCTGGATAGTGGGCTTCCAGATAATCGAGGATCAGTAAGGTTTCAGAAACCGCGAGGTGGGGCGAGATTTCTAATACCGGCACTTTTGCCCCAGGGTTGACCGCCAGAAGTACGTCCGGTGAGGCCCACGGATCCACCCAGACCAAGGTGCAGATGTCTTCCAGTTGCTTTTCCAGCAAGGCAATACGGACCACTCTGGCGTAAGGCGATGTGGCGTTCAGGTACAGTTTCATTTCACACTCCTTGTTGTGTCGACGGCGCGATGCATTATCGGGTCTCTTTATGTAAAGCCGGGGCTGCAGTTTCTTGCTGTTTTACCGTTTCTTTTTGGGCGCGGTGGTATGGTGCAGTTGGCTGCAATTGATCTACCTCTTTCTGACCAGGCTGCATCCGGCGGCCAGCCAGCAGCACACAAAGGGTTCCTCCTCCCAGTAACAGTCCGGCGACGGTAAAAAAGGGCTGATAGGTCCCCAGCCAGGCGTAACAGGCTGCGAAGCTGAATCCGGCCAGCGCTTGCATGCCGGCAAAGGCCGCGGTAGCCATTCCCCAGTTTCGCTGATGCTGATCAACGTGAGCCAGTTCGGCCAGCCGCCCTGCCGTCAGGGCGACGATGCCAGGGATCATCGCGCCGACACCGGCCGCAGAGAGCCACAATACCCAACCAGTCTGGCTGAATGCCGGAAGCAAAACCGCGGCCGTTTTAAGGCCAAATGCCATTAACAGGGCGCGGTTCCAGCCCAGTGTGCGAGACAGGATACCGGCCACTATTGGCCCCGCGACTGCGCCGATGCCCAATGCTCCCCAGTAAAACGCAGCTTTGGTGGTACCCAGCATTATTTCCCGGCTGAGATAATCGACCCAGAACAGGGTGTGAGGGATGAAACCCGCCGCATCAAGGGCATAAGCCAGAATAACCAGGCGGATCGCCGCCGCGGCAGGCGTTGCATTGTGTGTGGCGGAGGATGGTTGCTGAGTTGTCGCAGAAGGGCGAAGGTGGCACAGTCCCCACAAGTTAAGCAGGCCACACAGCACCGCCAGTCCGGTCAGTCCTTGCCAGGTCAGCGTCAGGGCGTGTGCCAGCATGGGCGGGAGCAAGACGGCGGACAGCACGATTCCCAGCCCGATGCCCATAAAGATGCATGTGGAGCCGAGATGACGCTGTGAAACCGGCAACAGCGCCAGCGCCAGAGAGGGGCCGCATACCATCAACAGCGCGCCCGCCAGCCCGGAGAGCAACCGCCAGAGATAAAACCAGCCGAAAGACGCGGGTTGTGCGCACAGCAAAAAGCTCAGAATGATCACCAGCAGCGAACCGCCAATGACCCATGGCACCTTGATGATGCGGGTCAGGCGGTGCGCCCCGACGGCACCGAGCAGGTAGCCCAGCAAATTCGCAGCAGCCAGTTGGGTTGCCTGACTGGCGGTGAACCAACTGGCTTCAATCATTGCGGGGATCAACGGGGTATAGGCAAAGCGGGCAAGGCCGACGCCAATAAGGGTCGCGGTCATACCAACCAATATAGCCGCCGTTTTCTGTTGCCTGTGATTGTCCTGATGGTCTGTGTGCCTGCGATGCATGATCCTGTCCTGTTTGTCCGGGGATGCCACTTTTGGGGCATCGAGAGCACTCGCTTCCTGCTTGAGTGCTATGTGTTTATCCTGAGCCTCTATATCCAGCGCCTGATATTCCTTAACGGTTTTAGGCTGTTGCAGAATCAGCATGGCAGGATTTTCCATTGACTAAAAATGATTCATTGTGATGCTATGTATCTGTAAAAGAGATAGTGACTTGGGCTGTGGTGCAGTTGGGTTCGCTTCTGACAACTTAGTTTTTATCAAAAAGCCAGTCTTTATCAAAAAAATAGTCTTTATCAACAAGCGCTATCGCTATGACTCAGATAAAAAAACAAGGATGGCAGGAAACAGGGAGGACGACATGCAGCTGAAATCTCTCAAAATGTTCGCGATGGTGGTGGAAACTGGCAGCTTTGTTGCGGCGGCGGAACGCCTGCACACTGTGCAATCAAATATTACTTCCCACATTAAAAAGCTGGAGCAGGAGCTGGGGGTTCAGTTGATCCAGCGTCAGGGGCGTTCAGCGCCGACCCCCGCCGGGTATGCGTTACTTGATTATGCCCGGAAGATGCTGACTACGCATGATGAAGCCGTGGCCGCCTTGCGGGGACAGGGGAAACCCAGCGGCAGCTTACGTCTGGGGGCGATGGAAACCACCCTGGCCATTCGTTTGCCGTCGGTGCTGGCGGCTTACCATGCTGCGGTGCCGGACGTGCACCTGCACCTGGAAAGCGGCCCGACCGCCACCCTGTTGCAAAAGTTGCTGGCCGGTGAGCTGGATTGTGCGTTTGTCGCCGGTCCGGTTGGACATTCCCAGCTGGTGGCGGTACCGGTGTTTCGGGAGCAACTGGTGCTGGTCTCATCATCTGCGCTGACGGCGTTCCCCTCGCCGGAAAAACTTATGACCTCGACCTTTATTGCCTTTCGTCAGGGCTGCAGTTACCGGCAGAAAACCGAATTGCTGCTGGCTCAGCACGGGATTCCGGCAGCCAGAATCGTGGAATTCGGCACGCTGGATGCGATTTTGGGCTGTGTCGCGGCCGGAATGGGGTATGCTGTGTTGCCACTGGCGGTGGTTGACGCGCATCGTGGGCGGTTTGCCTTGCACAGTTACCCGCTCCCCAATCCACTGGCTGTGGTGGAAACCTGCTTTGTTGCCACCGCGCAAGATGCCTGGACTCCGGCTCTGCATGCATTCGATGCTCTGCTGGCCTCACAGGCTGTTACCGGCCAAACCGCTGAGCCTGTTTAAACTTGACCGAGAACAGCACCAATATAAACGCTGAGCCAATATTGAGGCTCAGCGTCATGGCAGTGCGTGGTCAGATTCGCGTGCTTGCTGTTACTTAGGCTGGGTAAATCCCCCATACAAATCCAGGCGGCGGTGGCGTAAATTGGTCACCGAGCCTTCGGTATTGAGCTGCTTGAGTTTATCCAGATCCACATCAGCAAAAATGATCATCTCCGTATTCGGACTGGCTTCGGCAATGGTGGCGTCATGGGGGAAATAAATATCCGAGGGTGAGAACACCGCGGACTGAGCGTACTGAATATCGACGTTATCCACGCGCGGCAGGTTGCCGACGCTGCCGCCGATCGCAACATAGCATTCGTTTTCAATGGCCCGGGCCTGGGCGCAGAGCCTTACCCGCTGATAGCCGTTTTTGGTATCGGTCCAGAAGGGGACAAAGATAATCTGCACGTTTTGCTCGGCCAGCATTCGTCCCAGCTCCGGAAACTCGCTGTCGTAACAGATCAGGATCCCAACCCGTCCGGCATCGGTATCGAACACTTTCACCTGATTGCCGCCGTCGATTACCCAATCGCGCTTTTCGTGTGGGGTGATGTGGATTTTATCCTGCTCGTCGATTGTTCCGTCCCGATGCAGCAGGTAAGAAACGTTATAAAGCATGCCATCACGCAGCTCCGGCATACTCCCGGCAATAATATTGATGTTGTAAGTAATGGCCAGCTCGGCAAAACGTTGCTTGATGACTTCGGTAAACGAGGCAAGGAAGCGGATGGCCTCGACCGAGTTCTGCTCGCGGCGCAGTCCCATCAGCGGGGCATTAAAAAATTCCGGGAACAGGGCAAAGTCTGCCTTGTAGTTCGACAGCGACGAGACAAAAAACTCAGCCTGATCAATCAGGTCATCAACGCTGCGTACGGCACGCATCTGCCACTGGACAATGCCGATTCGAATCAGGGTCTTATCGATATCGTGAACTGAATCAATGTCTTCCTCGTAGAAAAAGTTATCCCACTCCAGCAGGGTGGCATAGCCGCATGAGCTGTCATCTTCCGGCAGGTAATGGCGCATGATCCGTTTGACATCAAAGTCGTTCGAAAGCTGGAAAGACAGGATTGGATCATGCAGCTCGCGGCGTTTGACCTTTTCAATGTATTCGGTCACTTTCATCGAACTGGCATGTTTGTGATAGCCCGGAATCCGGCCACCGGCCAGAATCGCTTTCAGGTTGTCATTGCGACACAGCTCTTTGCGGGCTTCATACAGTCGGCGACCCAGTCGCAGCCCGCGGTAATCCGGATGCACGAACACATCCAGCCCGTACAGGGCATCACCACTGGGTTGATGCTGGATAACATTGTTTTCGTTGATGATATCGGTGTAAACATGGGGGAGGGAAAAGCGGTTGTAATCGACTTTGATAGTAAGGGCGGCACCAATGATTTTGCCATCATCCTCAATACAGATCTGACCGTCGGGAAACTGATGGATCAGATCCATTATCGTCATTCTGGGCCAGGATCCCCCCACATCATGGAAGACTAAGTCCATCAGCGCCGCCAGCTCCGGATAGTCGCTTTTTTCAATGACTCGTAGGTTCAATCGTGGCGTGGATGTCCTCATCAATTTGCTCCTTATTTGGCTGCTCTTTCCCCATATTGGACAAGCCAGCAGCTGAATTCAAGGTCGCGCCACGGATATGTCGGTGCGTTATCACGCCCGAGAAAGCCGCAGTGTCATGCGCCACATAACGGGTGTGATCCCGATGCACAAGATGGCAAACACCAGCAAAGGCGTGTAACCGGGCGAACCGGCCTCGGCGGGAATAATCAGCATGCTACTGATGGCACCCGCACTCCCCACCGCAAAATGCTGCAGGGCATTTTGCATCCCAAGCACCCTGACCCGTATGCTGTCGCTGACCGAACTGATGATTTCCGTCACCAGAACCAAAGTTCGGGTGGCACTGACAACCATAAAACCGGCAAAGCAGAACACGGCCAGCAAGCTCCATTGGAGGCTGAAGCCCGCCAGTGCAGTGATAACCATCCCGCCGGAGAGTGCGGTGATCAATCGAAGGGATTGTTTCGGGTGGTGACGGCCATACCATTGCATCGCTACAAAACAGCCGCTCCCGCCAAGCAGGTAGCTCAGACTCAATTGCGCTTCGCTGATGGCCAGTCGCTCAAGCAGCATCACCGGAAACTGTAAGGAAAGCAGGAAGGTGCTAAATACCGCCAGAATAATCGTAGCGATTCCCGCTATCAGTGGTCGGTTCATACCTTCGTCCACCGTATGAGATTGGCTGCCAGCTGCCGGTGGGGGGCATGCGTTTGCTGTGTTTGCAATGCTTGTAAAAGAAGAAAGGGGGAGTAAGCCAAAACCAAGCAAAGCGATGACCAGTAGTCCGCCAACCATCCAAAAGGCGCTTTGCCAGTCAGTCTTCCCGGCGAACAGCAATAAAACCGGTATGCCAACGGTCAGCGCGAGCGGGTAGGTACTCATGATGTATGCGGTGAACTTTTTCTTTTGGCTGGGATGGGTACAGGCGAGCAAATGTTCCACATTCAGCACCGTTAATGCCCCACCAAATACACCGGCAGCCACTCGCGCTGCCAGCATGAAGGCAAAGTCAGAGGTTGCCGTGACAGCCACCGTACTTGCGGCCAGGCCGATAAGGTAAAGCATGACGATGAACCGATTGGATGTACGTGAACGAATGAGCAAGCAAGTGATCGCAGCAGCAAGGGTGTAGCTCGAGGTCAGGTATCCAGCCTGTGATACCGGAGTGTGGCTGGCCGCCGTCATCATCGCGCTGAGCGGGACGGACATCAATCCATCCAGTGCGACTAAAAAGTGAATGAAGAAAGCCACAAGAGGTAATCCATAACGCGTGTATGAAGTGGGTGTCAGGTGTGTGTCCATTAAGTGTGATTCAGTTTGGTGAATGTTGGCGTTATGCTATCTATTCCATATTTGGCAATAAATACGAAATAATGGGCTAGTTTATCCCGCATGATGGGATAAAAGCCGACTGACTTTCCACCACTGACTTTCAAGGAGAATGATGTGCTTGAGCGGATTGATCACCTGTGGCTTCGCAGTTTTTACCAGGTGTGCAAGTTTGGCAGCTTTAACAAAGCGGCGGATTACCTGGGCTTACCCTCATCCAATATCAGCCGCCATATCGCGCAACTGGAAGAGAGCTTGTCGATTCGCTTGTTTGAACGCACGACCCGTAGGGTCAGCATTACCGAACAAGGGCAGCAGTTATATGAGTCAACCTATCCGCTTTTTGCAGCCCTCGATAGCGCGCTGGAAGAGTCGGGGAACCATGCCCGCGCCTTGCGTGGCAACTTGCGCTTACTCATGCCGGATCTTCCGGATTTGGCCGAGGTGGTCACTCACTTCGCCTGTTTGCATCCGAACATTGCGATTTCCTGCGATACCCGCTTACAGCCAGATCTTTCTTCGTTGGACAGCTTTGATTTAGTGCTCAGCTTTAACCGCGGCCAGCTTAAAGACAGCGGTTGGGTTGCGAGAAAAGTAGCAAGTTGGCCCAGCGTTGTGGTGGCTTCACCCGGATGGATGGCTAAGCACACCCCTCCGGCGACTATCAGTGAGTTGAAAGACTACCCTTGTATCACCAGCCTGAGCGCTATTTGCGGTAAACCTTGGATTTTCAAGCAAGTAGGGAAAGAAGTGACCTGCCACGTGCCATCCCGTTTTAAGGTGAACAGTGGCGCAATGGCTAAAGCGGCCGCACTTAAAGGAATGGGGTTGGCAATTCTGGCTGAAGTGGCCTGCCGGGCAGAATTGGAAAACGGAAGCCTGAAGTGCATTGCATTAGACGCCAGCCCTGCCGACCTTGAACTGTTCGCCGCCTACAGCAGCCGAAAACATGTTCCCCGAAGAGTACGGACCTTTTTGGATTTTCTGGGCCAGCATGAGTGGCTGGTTTAACGTATGCGATTATCTAGATAAACAAACTGCTGTTGGGTTACTAATTTTCGATAGCTTGTTATGGAGTGCGCATATTTGGGTATAAGCCCTTTAAAGGGCGTGTAGTAAGGCGAATAAGTGTAGGATGGTCACAGTTTTTGAGTGATAAAATACTTTTAAAATAAATGGTTATCGAACTTGTTGTGCGATGGGTTTATTATTCATTTTGTTTATTATCAGCCGTGCGAGTCACCGCGTTTAACCTTCAGCTAAGCCTATGTATCTTCAATACTATATCGATAAGTTTCAAAATCTTAATACCAATAGCATTAATGGCCGTAATAGCCCGCATAAGGTTTGTATGCTGCTGGCAGTGATGAAGCTGATTGATGAAGGTATTATCACGCAAAATCGGATTGTATTTGATGACTTGTTGAAAGCGAGTTTTAGCGAATGTTTTGCCCAGATGCGCCAAGCCAATGACCGAAATACACCAGAAAACCCATTTTATCACTTAAAAACTGAGGGTTTTTGGCATTTGGTTTACCACCCAGGTGTTGACTCATATTCGGTCAAACGTTTCTCGGCCAAGACGGTTTCACATGTGCGGCTTGATGATGAGCTATTTGATTACATGCGTAGCCCAATCGCGGCTACCGATTTAAAAGATGCGTTGACCAACAACCTGAGCAATCTATCTGATTTGTTCTCAAATTGGCTAATCGGGTTGGGGAAGTCAGAAAAAACGGCAAAAAACTATTTGCAAGCATTGCAAAGTTCAATTCCTCGGTGGATGGCTGAGAAACAGCTCATAGAGCTGCAGCCTTTGACAAAAATTCGCTCTTATCAACAATTTCATGCGCTCGTTGAGCGAACCAGACAGTTGGATGAGTTTAAAATTCGCAACACCAACGGAAATGGCATGTACAGCGCGGCGCTCAATGCTTACTCGCGGTTTTTAGCTGATATCGCTCAAGTCGATTTAAAGCAAGACGTCGAAGATATCCTTGAAGACAACGCTCTTTCTGCAACCGAGAAATCGATTTTGGTGAGTACCCGCTTAGGTCAGGGGCATTTTCGAGAGCAATTGATCCGCTATTGGCATGGCCATTGTGCGGTCACCGGATATTCGGAAACTCAGATGTTAGTGGCTTCTCACATTAAGCCTTGGCGCGATGCTAACAACCGCGAGCGTCTGAATCCCTATAATGGCTTGTTGTTGCTCGCGAATATCGACAAAGCCTTCGATTTGGGTTTCATCTCATTTCAAGATAGCGGCAAAGTGATGATTGCCCGCCAGTTGGAAGATCCAGAAGTATTAGGGATTCGAGATGACATGGCGGTGAACCTGCATCGTGAGCACAAGCCTTTCCTATCACACCACCGGATGGAAATTTTTCGGGGTTTTTGAGGAATTAGAGCCACTCTTGTTTCAGACTAAAACGTTCTATTTAAGCATTTAATTAATGAAGTGAGAGGCACTTGAAGGCCTATCAGCGTTAAGCTGGAGTTGGAACTTTGGATGATGAGGCCATTGATAAATGCAAAGTTTGGCATGGCGCATAACGTTGAATGTATAAAAAACAAAAAGGCGATAACCCGAAGGTTATCGCCTTTCCAAACGTTTGGTGGCTGGCGTCAGCTGAACTAAGTTCATAACCACTTGTTATAAAAAGCTTTTATTGATTTTGGATTCAGGCGTTGGGTAAATAATTGGGTAATATTAAGGAATGCTCAATTCTTTGGCGCACCTCTCATTTTCTTCGGTTTCATTCGAGCTACCAGCTCACTTGTCCAACCTTGTTGCACTGATTCGTCAGCCTTTATTTTGGTATCTACAGGGATTTTGTACCCATTTTTGTCTAAGAAAGCCGCAATCTTGTCATCATTCTCTCCGAGTTTTGCGCGATAGGAGATGATCTGCTTGAGCTCATATTCTCTCTGTCCTATTTGAGTGTCCGGAACGTTCACTGTTTTGCCTGGGAAGACCTTTTCATATCTCTCCGCAATACATGTTCTGATGATTGATGAGTACTCCTCGTTTGAAAGTGGTTTCGATATGTCATATCCCATTTTCTTCGCTAGCCTATCTAGACGCCTCAGATCACGCTCAAACAGATGATATTTCTTGGTTTTGAATCCTGATTCTTTCCTTCTCTCAGCAACCCTTTGTTGCCTTAGATTCTCATCTAACCCCATAACGGAACCGCTCCTTTAAAATCTCGTCGTGAGCGATTCTATCTATTTTTATGCAAAACGTATTGAGTGAGGCTCACAGAGTTTAGTGAGCCTCACAACTTTGTTGAATTTATCTATTTGTATTTATTAAAAAGATTGTGAGCCTCACAAATTCCATTGAGAACTGTAGAGATAACTCCGATTTTGCGTAGTGAGAAAAGTAATTCGGCCATGAGTTCACAAAAAGGAGCGAAACTCATGATTAATTATCGATACCTAGATATTGCCGAAGTTAAACATCTTACAAGTCTTTCTGAAGCAACTATTTACAGGCAGATGGACAAAGGAGTGTTTCCCAACTCCCATGATCTGACAGATAACAGAGTAGCTTGGAGAGACATTGATATATTTGAGTGGATGAACACAAGAAAACCGTCGACTGGAATCAATAGAAAACACGATAAGCTACTGAATAAGGTGTTCAGCTGATGGCTAAATATCAGTCACTTGCTGAAATGAAGAGGACAGAGACTGTTCAGACAGCGATTGAAGAGAACTTTGCTCGGGTTGCTATATTGCGAAAGGTTGGTGGCTCGGAGAATCATGCATTGGCAGACATTCTCTATGATTGCGCGGAAGGACTAAAGCAGTGCAATAGCCTTGCTTGTAAGCTCTGTAATTGGCGATTTCGAGTCCAAAAGGTTGACGAGATAGTTGCGAACATCCGCCGAGAAGGGAGGCGATGGTCTGTTATGACAATAATCGATTACTCTCGTGCATTTCCAAATTCTGAACTTGAAAACTTCGATGTGAAGCAAGCAAAGGATAGATTGCGGAGGTTGTTGGACAGATCAGGGTTTGATAAGCCGATCCTTGGATGTTTTGAGTCGGATTTCCACGTCCAGTGTGGTCTTTGGCTACCTCATTTTCATCTACTGATCCGGAACACTAAACGAAATAGAAAAGCTACGAAACTGCTGAGGAAAAAGCTGGCAAAGTTGCAACCGAATCACATCAAAGAAGGCAGAACAGCTAGACCTCTTAAGGTTCAGAAATTGAGGAAACCGTTCACCCAAGTCGGCTATATCTATAAATTGGTATCTAATAGCGTGCATGACTATTACAGGTGGTATTTTAAGGTGATGGGAACAAAGAAGAAGCGACTTGATAATAGGTTATTCTGCCAATCACTTTGCTTAATGCACAAGGTTGGGAGAAGGAGAGTGCTGTTTAGTTATGGAGAGAGAGATTGGAAATGAAGTGGAGTCCGAGCTTAATATGTGTGGTTGTGTATATAGTATAGTTACCAGCACCTTAAGCATTGAAGGCTCTGTGGTACTGTAGTTACTAAAATAACACTAATCATTATCTCCACTTCACTGAATATCGCTAGACAGTAGTAAAATAAAGGGGTCGTTATAGACCCCTTTTTAGTTAGCATCTCACGAGAAACGCCCAAGATTCATACCCATATTCATGAGCATCAAGCACTTTTTGAGAATTCCCTCTAACTTTTCGATAGCGGCAAAAAATCCAGCGGAAACCTTTAGGTGCTTCTTTATTAGTGATTTTCTTTAGAGTCATTCATAGTCACCTCCTTACACAAGAGCGGATTTGAACCTTGCGTCTCATGTATGTAGGTGCTAATCTACATTTGCTGAAACAAAAGTACGCTAGGTGATGGAGCCTCTTGGTATCCCCATCTGGTTTGAATTGCTCTCTATTTTGGCGAATAGAGAGCAATTATTTCTTAAGCTTTGACAACTTCACTTGTGCAGCATGTGGAGTAACTCCAAACATGTCTACTAGCTGTTCAATAGTCGCATCGTTTTTAATCATCCGAGAATCCATCAAGAACTCTGAGGCGAAAGTGTCTGCTTGCCATTCGCTGTCTTCGTAGATTTTGTGTGTACCTCTAGCGAAGCTTGGTTTGCAGTTTTTGTGAAGCATTAGATGGCCGAGCTCGTGTGCTAATGTAAATGCACTGTGCCCACATCCATCACATGCAGCTTCGTATACTGAGTTCTTTACTTGGATATGATCTTTGTCTGGAAACGCCCTCGCTTCCTCATCTCCAAGTTCATGATCATCTACAACTTCAAGCGTTAGTGCTTCCATTTCCTGAAGAGCTTCAAGCAAATGGCAAATTTTAACTTTTGGGCTAGACAATTGAAGGGCGTCACGAGTTAACTGCGCTATCCCCTCAATAGCCTTTGAGCTCATTGGCTTAACTTTGTGTCCTAGCTTACGCTTGAACGTCATATTTAGTCTCCCAGCATTTTCATAACTTTTTTTCGCTCAGACTCAGAGAGAGACTCATAACGTCTTGCAAATGACATTACCATTTCACGCTCATCGTTCGATTTCCCAACTAAATCAATCTTTACTGAAGGTTGAGATAGAGCAACAGAGTCTTTTAACTGATTAATTTGTTTAGAGTTTAAGTTAAAAGACGAGCAAATCTTTGTAACAATTGCGTCTGAAATAGATTTCTTTCCAAGCTCAAGGGAAGATAGATAAGCTGAACTAACATCTAGCACTGATGCCATATCCTTCAACAGGATTTCTTGTTCAATTCTTATCTTCCTTAAGCACTTTCCAAAAGCAGTTGCTTTCATAACCCACCCACCATGTTTTGTCTGTACTATTTGTACCTAGATTAAACAATAGTGACCTTTCACCTCACCATGCATAATTAAGATAAACCAAAAAAAGGTTAACTGCAAATATCTTTTTTTGGTTGTTCAGGTTTACCGAAAAATGATGTCATCCCACTTGAGCCCAACAACTGTAGGACTGAGAACATCTGACTATATGTTGACTCCACCAATCCATCATTTCCCGTCTTCTTTCGAGGTAATCGGTGCGGTTGTAAGCCCTTCTGACTTCATTATCCCCAACATGTGCTAGTGCAGCTTCAATAATGTCAGGATCGTGCCCCTCTTGGTTCAGAGTGGTACTAGCAATTGAACGAAGGCCGTGCGAGACCAAACGACCTGCAAACCCCATCCGCTTGAGCGCAGCGTTAGCTGTTTGACTGTTTGTTGGCTTAATTGGATCTCTGTCGGCAGGAAACACGTAGTCTCGTTTCCCCGAGTAAGGTTGCATTGTTTTCAGCAGTCTAATCACCTCTTCAGAGAGTGGGATGCGATGCTCTCTTCTTTTCTTCATTCGAGAGGCGGGGATTGTCCAAACATTGTTATCAAAGTCGAATTCTTCCCACCTAGCACCTGCTGCCTCATTCGGTCTTGTCATAGTGTGGAGTTGAAATTCAATTAAACAACGAGTTGTGCGTTTGATGCTTGCATTGGCGATAGCACTCATTAGTTCCGGAAGTTCTTCTGGTGTCAGTGCTTTCATATGCTGTTTTTGAGGTTTGTAGAACGCTGCTTTTATGCCAGATAGCGGGTTTGTATCTGCAATGCCACTGTTAACGGCGTAAGTTTGTATCTCGTTCAATCGCTGGCACAATCGACGAACTGTTTCTGAGGAGCCTTTAGCCTCAACAACTTTCAGAACTTGGATAACTTGTTGTGCGGTAAGCGTTGATATTGGCTGATTCGCCAGATCGGGAAACACGTGAAGCTGAAGAGAACGCCATACATCTTGTGCGTAGTCTTCAGTGACCTCTGTTTTCTTCTTTTCAAACCATTTCAGACTTACGTTGAAAAGCGTGTTTTCATTGAGTGCCAAGTGCTCATCATGTTCTTTTTGTTTGAATTCTTTGGGATCAATGCCTTGTGATGTTAGCTCTTTATTCTCTCTGCATAATTTACGGGCATTTGCTATGGACAGTGAAGGATAGGTTCCGAGAGAAATTCGAGATTGCTTCTTCGTTGATGGACTTTTATATACCCAACGCCAAGATTTTGTGCCATTGGGCATTACTCGTAGTTGTAATCCATTGCCATCAGAGAGTACATACTCACTTGGTTTGGGCTTTGCGTTTTTGACTTGCTTGTCATTGAGTGGAACTGCCAGTCTTGCCATGATGCTCTCTCCGTTTTTGATACCCAAAGAAATGTTGAGTTCGAGTATAGGGTAATAAATTGGGTAACAAAAATGTGAGAGGCGGTGAGATGTGATGAGAGGGAATGAGAAGGTGGTATGCAATAAATAGCTGTATTTGAAGATGTTTTAGGTATAAAAAAGGCCACCCGAAGGTGGCCTTTCCCAAACGTTTGGTGGAGCTGGCGGGAGTTGAACCCGCGTCCAAAACCAGTCTAACTAATGGCGCTACATGCTTAGTCTGTCTTTAATCTCGTCAGTGTGCTGCGGAAAGACACGCCACACAAAGACACACCTGAATCAGGTTTAACGCTTCAGATCCCAGGTCAAATCATCCACGCGATCTCGTTTGGGTTTGACTACCCTTGATCCCCGTCCTACGAGCTAAGGCTAGGGAGGGTAGGCTCTAAGCAGGGTATTAAGCTGCTAGTGCGTAGTTTTCGTCGTTTGCGACTATTTTTTTGCGGCTTTTTAACGAGGCAAACCGCACCTCGGCATGCTCCACAAGCCGTCGTGATCCTGTCGAATCCTAAATCAGCCCCAGAGTTATGATTGATGGTAACAGATTTACTATCACCGTCAACACAATTCACTGCCCGCTCTGTGTTTGTGGAGAAAAATCCATCACTTAGCTGGCAGGTATCAGTAAAGCCCTGAAAGATTAACGGTTACTGTGCTTCATAATGCGCGCTTTGTCGCGCTGCCAGTCACGATCTTTCTTATCAGCACGCTTATCGTGCAGTTTCTTACCTTTCGCGGTACCTATCTTTAGTTTAACCCAGGAACCTTTCCAGTACATGCTCAGGGCTACGATGGTTTCACCGTCACGGTTCACAGCACCCGCCAGTTTATCAAGCTCGCGGCGGCTTAGCAGCAGCTTACGGGTACGGTTCGGGTCAGCAACCACGTGAGTAGATGCAGCATTCAGCGGTGTGATTTGAGTGCCTGAAATAAAGGCTTCGCCATTACGCAGGAATACGTAACTTTCTGAAATGTTGACTTTACCGGAGCGAATAGCTTTCACTTCCCAGCCCTGAAGCTCGACACCGGCTTCGTATTCATCCTGAATCGCAAATTCAAAACGGGCAGTTTTGTTTTTCGCAATGGTATTGCTGCCCGGCTTGCTTGGTTTTTTCTTTGCCATAGTTTCTCTTAAATCTCTGTAGTCCCAGCGTGAATTTGCCCGCTGGTCGAAAGTGTAACGCCACAAAATCAAAAGTTTGAAGAGTGAGCATTACGCTGATTTTGGCTGTTAGCCCAGTGATGGTATCATTGTGCCAGCCCTTCTCATAGGTTTGGCGAGTGTGCCTGATAACTGAAATGTGAAGCGGCGCGTTCGTTGGGTAAAGGAGAAGCTATGCCTCAGATTAGCCGCTCTGCACTGGTACCATTCAGTGCGAAGCAGATGTTTGAACTTGTGAATGATGTTGAATCGTATCCGGCGTTTCTTCCGGGATGTTCCGGCACGAAGATCATTGAAAGCTCTGAGCTGCATATGATGGCAGCCGTCGATGTGTCGAAAGCCGGGATTAAGAAGACGTTTGTTACCCGAAATGCGCTGACAGCAGGTAGCAAGATTGACATGCAGCTGGTGGATGGCCCGTTCCGGCGCTTAGTGGGCGGCTGGCATTTTATTGAACTGGATGCCGATGCCTGTAAGGTAGAGCTGAAGCTCGACTTTGAATTTACCAATGCGCTGGTTGAAGCGGCGTTTGGTAAGGTTTTTAAAGAGCTGACCGGTAACATGATAAGTGCGTTTACTCAGCGAGCGAGAGAAGTGTATGGCTTCTGATGAAAAGCTGATCCATGTGGAGGTGGTCTATGCACTGCCTCATGTGCAGAAGGTGATTCGCGTAGCGGTAACACCGGATATGCAAGTGCAGCAGATTATCGAACAGTCTGGTGTCCTGGAGTTGTATCCGGAAATCGACCTGAAAAAAAATAAAGTGGGAATTTTCAGCCGCAACGTGAAGTTGGATGCAACCGTTCATGACGGTGATCGCATTGAAATCTACCGCCCACTGTTAGCCGATCCGAAAGACATCCGCCGTAAGCGGGCAGAGCAAGCGAAACAGGAAGCTCTTGCGGCCAAAGAAGCGGAGAAGGCAGAAGAGAAAAAAGCGAATTAAGGCTTTGTTTTTTGACTGTCCGAACGGAACTATGGATATAAAAAAGCTCGCCAGTGGCGAGCTTTTTGCGATCGGAGGATCACTACTTAGTTAATCTGACTGGTGAAGTTAGGGCCTCGTTGGTAGTCCCCATCTAAACTCACCAGCTGATTTTGATCGTTAAACTTCAGAATCAGGTTTTTCTGCTGTACCGGATCATGACCTGGCTTGTGATAGTACACGTAATACCAGGTATTCGGGTATTCCGGTTCAACCAGCATCGGTGATCCCAGTACGTACTGTACCTGCTCTTTATTCATTCCGTACCGAAGCGTATCGATATCTTTTTGTTCCAGGTAGTTGCCCTGGTTAATATCGATGCGGTACACCAGCCGTTCGACGACGGAGCAGCCGCCCAGCAGGCTGACTGCCAGTGTCACGGCAGCAAGGTTTTTCCAACTCATAGCATCCCGGCAAATTAGCTTTATTCTGCAGCGATAATAAACAACCCGTTGGCAGAAGTAAAAAAGCGGTTAAGAAAAAAACGCTAATTGAGACCCCTGTACAACCAATTAGTTGCATCAACGGTTAAGTTTATTCTAATTACGCAGCAAACAGCAGCTCTTTTGCATTTGCCAGGGTACGTTCGGTAATTTCACTGCCACCTAACAGGCGTGCCAGCTCGCCGACACGTTCTTCCGCCGAAAGCGGATACATGTTGGTTTCGGTCTGCCCGTTGCTTGATTTTTTGGCAACGAACATTTGCTGGTGGCCACAACCGGCGACCTGAGGTAAATGCGTGACACACATGACTTGGGTTGATTCGCCCAGAGTGCGCAGCATTTTACCGACGATGGCGGCCGTCGGGCCACTGATACCTACGTCTACCTCATCGAAGATCAGGCTCGGAGTCTCGACTTTCTGCGCGGTGATCACCTGGATAGCCAGGGAAATACGCGACAGTTCACCCCCAGAGGCTACTTTGCCCAGCGGCTGTAATGGTTGTCCCGGGTTGGTGGAAACCAAAAACGTAATGGTGTCGAATCCCAGCGGGCTGAGCAGACTGGTGGCATCGCTCTGGATGTCGATTTTAAAGATGCCGTTCTCCATGCTCAGCTGATGCATGCTGTCAGAGATCTTTTTATCGAGCTCTTTGGCGTAGCGGCGGCGGCTCTTGCTCAGTTTTTCCGCCCAGGCTAAAAACTTCTGGCGCAGTAGTTCGACTTGCTCGGCCATATCTTCCAAGCGTTCGTCACTGCAATCCAACATTTCAAGCTCTTTCAGTAGATCCTGGTGCTTGTTATACAGCTCGTTTGGCATCACATAATGTTTGCGTGACAGTGACATAATCTTTGCCAAGCGCTCTTCCAGATAAATCAGGCGCTGCGGATCCATATCCAAGTTATCCAGATAACCGCGTAGCTCTTGGCTGGCTTCCTGTACCTGAATAATGGCGTCTTCCAGCATCTGCGGAATGGCACTCAGGCTGCTGTCGATATCCCCCAGATTAATCACTTGCTGGCTGGCCATTTGCAGCAACTGCAATGCGTTGCCATCATCGTTGTCGTACAGCATGGAAAGAGCCATCTGACTGGACACAGCCAGCTCGCCACAGTTCGACAAACGTTTGTGATCATCTTCGATTTCCGCGTATTCCTCTTCACCCAGTGCCAGCTCATCCAGCTCTTTTACCTGGTACTGAATCAGTTGTTTCTGAGCTTCGTTTTCTTCGCGGCTCTGGGTCAAACGTTTCAGCTCGTTACTGGCGAGGCGCCAGCGCTGGTAGCTATCGCGGGTTTTTTCCATCAACTGATGGTGGCCGGCGTACTGATCTAGCATCTGCTGCTGGTAGTCGGCCCGCATAAGCTGCTGATGAGCGTGCTGGCCATGAATATTGATCAGCAACTGTCCCAGTGCTTTTTGCTGCGAGGCTGGCACCGGGCTACCGTTAATAAAACCCCGGGAGCGACCTTCTTTGGTGATTACACGACGCAGAATGCACTCGTCGCCATCAATCAGATCATTGTCTTCCAGCCAGCGACGTGCAGCTTGGTTATTCAGCAGTGAAAAGGCAGCCGAGATTTCGGCTTTATCCTCATGGGGGCGGACCATGCTGGCTTCGGCTCGATCGCCCAGGCAAAGGCCAAGGGCATCGATAGCAATCGACTTACCGGCACCGGTTTCACCGGTAATGGTGGTCATTCCCGGTTTCAGTTCAAATTCAAGGTTTTTGACAATTGCAAAGTTTGAGATCGTCATATGAGCCAGCATGTGTTCACCTGTTTAAATCAACACCTGTTTTTTCATACAGTATATACTGTATCTACATACAGTAAAGTACTGTTGAGAAATTTTTAGCAGGTGATTTGGGAGGGAGATAACATGCTGATAAAGGAGAATAAAAAAGCCAGCTTTATAGGCTGGCTTGATGGGGGAAGATGGCGTTAAAACAGCCGGCTTGACCACCCCAGTTTGCCGCGCAGCACCTCGTAATAACTGTAATTTTTCGGGTGGATCAGCTTTAGGGTTTCCGGGCTCTGATAAATGTGGATTTCATCGCCTGGGCTGACTGGCAGGGAAACCTGACCGTCGCAGCTGACTTCCAGCGTGCTGCCGTTTTCCGGTGAGACAAGCAGTTTGATTCGGCTGTTACCGTCAACCACCAACGGGCGACACGACAGCGTGTGCGGGAACATTGGAACCAGCGAAATGGCATTCAGCTCAGAAGATAGGATTGGTCCGCCACCAGACAGTGAGTACGCGGTGGAGCCGGTTGGGGTGGAGATAATCAGCCCGTCCGAGCGCTGAGAGAAAGCGAAGCGGTCATCGATATACACTTCAAACTCAATCATGTGCGCGATTTTATCCGGGTGAAGCACGGCTTCGTTGAGTGCCGCATTCCGGCTTTTTATCATGCCGTGCCGGTGGACTTCCGCTTCCAGCAGAAACCGTTTTTCGACCACGTATTCACCGTGCAATACCAGCTGTAACTCTTCCTCGAAGGCATCGGGATCCAGATCTGTCAGAAAGCCGAGGCTGCCGCGGTTTACACCAATCACCGTAATATCAAAGCGGGAAAGCACCCGTGCCGCACCCAGCATGTTACCGTCACCGCCAACCACAATGGCAAGGTCAGCTTTATCGCCGATCGTCAGCAAGTCACTGAACACATTAGCGGGTAAGTCCAGATCGTTCGCAAGTCGGTGTTCAACCATGACGTCGTATCCCCGTTCGGTCAGCCAGCTATACAGGCTCATATGAGTCTGCAGGGCGTCCGGGTTGCGGGGTTTGCCAATAATCGCAATAGTGCTGAATACGCGTGTCATGTTCATGATCCAACAAATTAATAGACAGCCAGTATAGCGTTTGGATTGTCGACTTGTCGCGCTTTGTGAGCGATATCGGCTTGAATCATTGAACTTCATCCCCATAATATGCGCATACGTAGATTTTAGGATGATGTGGACGATATCATCCTCTGAATGAACACCATGATCTTGGCGGAGAAGCGAAAGCATGAGCAACGAAGAGAAAAAAGTACAGGACGAGCAGCTGAAGCAAGACGAGACAGTTGAAACGGTTGAGACTGAATCAACAGACAATGCTGAAGCCGACGTTGTGGAAATGACGCTGGAAGAACAGCAAGCAGCACGTATTGCTGAGCTGGAAGCGGCGTTGCTGACAAGCGAAGCTCGAGTGAGAGAGCAGCAGGACAGCGTTCTGCGTGCTCGCGCTGACGTAGAAAATATGCGTCGCCGTACTGAGCAGGAAATCGATAAAGCACGTAAATTTGCGCTGGAGCGTTTTGCGGGCGAACTACTGCCGGTTATCGACAATATGGAACGTGCCATTGAGATGGCCGACAAGACTGATGAAGCGATCAAGCCAATGCTGGAAGGCGTTGAGCTGACGCTGAAGACCATGACCGACACTGTCGCGAAATTTGGTCTGGTTGCTATCAACCCGGTTGGTGAAGCGTTCAACCCTGAATTCCATCAGGCGATGTCGATTCAGGAAAGCGCTGAGCACGAGCCAAACACTGTGATGCTGGTGATGCAGAAGGGCTATGAGCTGAACGGCCGTGTGGTACGTCCGGCGATGGTCATGGTATCTAAAGCGGCATCCGGTAACGTCGATACTCAGGCGTAAGCGGGCAGAGTTGCCAACCAAGCCCGCTTTTCAGGCGGGCTTTTATTTTTTTGAATTTTTTTTCGATGTCACCCTTGAAAAGCGAATGGCTGCCCTTATCTAGTAGTCATACGACATCGTAAACCAATTTCTGCGGACGCTTCCGCGTTGCCAATAACCAAGAACGGTTTATTGGCAAATAAGCTAAATGAATTTCGGAGAAAGCCTGATGGGTAAAATCATTGGTATTGACTTGGGTACAACCAACTCTTGTGTAGCAGTACTTGATGGTGACAAGCCACGTGTAATTGAAAATGCTGAGGGTGAGCGCACAACGGCATCTGTTATCGCTTACACCCAAGACGGTGAAACTCTGGTTGGTCAGCCTGCTAAACGTCAGGCGGTGACTAACCCTGAAAACACACTGTTTGCGATCAAGCGTCTGATCGGCCGTCGTTTTGAAGACGAAGAAGTTCAGCGCGACATCGAAATCATGCCTTTCAAAATTGTTAAGGCTGACAACGGCGATGCATGGGTAGAAGCGAAAGGCCAGAAAATGGCAGCGCCTCAGGTATCTGCTGAAGTTCTGAAAAAAATGAAGAAAACTGCTGAAGACTTCCTGGGTGAGGAAGTAACTGGCGCAGTAATCACCGTTCCTGCTTACTTTAACGATGCACAGCGTCAGGCAACAAAAGATGCTGGCCGTATCGCAGGTCTGGAAGTTAAACGTATCATCAACGAACCAACTGCAGCTGCTCTGGCTTACGGTCTGGACAAGAAAGGCGGCGACCGCACTATCGCGGTTTACGACCTGGGTGGTGGTACATTTGATATCTCTATCATCGAAATCGATGAAGTTGAAGGCGAGAAAACCTTCGAAGTTCTGGCAACCAACGGTGACACACACCTGGGTGGTGAAGACTTCGACAACCGCATGATCAACTATCTGGTTGACGAGTTCAACAAAGAGCAAGGTATCAACCTGAAGAACGATCCGTTGGCGATGCAGCGTCTGAAAGAAGCCGCAGAGAAAGCGAAAATCGAACTGTCATCTGCACAGCAAACTGATGTGAACCTACCTTACATCACTGCAGATGCAACAGGTCCTAAGCACATGAACATCAAAGTGACTCGTGCGAAGCTTGAGTCTCTGGTTGAAGATCTGGTACAGCGTTCTCTTGAGCCGCTGAAAGTAGCACTGGCTGATGCTGATCTGTCTGTAGGCGACATCACTGACGTTATCCTGGTGGGTGGTCAGACTCGTATGCCTATGGTTCAGGCGAAAGTGGCTGAGTTCTTCGGCAAAGAAGCACGTAAAGACGTGAACCCTGATGAAGCTGTTGCTATCGGTGCTGCGGTTCAGGGTGGCGTACTAGCTGGTGAAGTAAAAGACGTACTGCTGCTGGATGTAACTCCACTGTCTCTGGGTATCGAAACCATGGGCGGTGTGATGACTAAGCTGATTGAGAAAAACACCACAATCCCTACTAAGGCGAACCAGGTGTTCTCGACAGCAGAAGATAACCAGAACGCAGTAACTATCCACGTTCTGCAGGGTGAGCGTAAGCAAGCGCACTTCAACAAGTCGCTTGGTCAGTTCAACCTGGAAGGCATCCAGCCTGCTCCACGCGGTATGCCTCAGATCGAAGTAACATTCGACCTGGATGCGGACGGTATCCTGCACGTGTCTGCGAAAGACAAGCAAACGGGTAAAGAGCAGAAGATCACTATCCAGGCTTCAGGCGGTCTGAGCGAGGAAGAGATCGAGAAAATGGTTCAGGAAGCAGAAGCTAACAAAGAAGCGGACAAAAAGTTCGAAGAGTTAGCGGCTGCACGTAACCAAGCTGACCAGCTGGTTCACGGTACTCGTAAGCAAATCGAAGAAGCGGGTGATGCACTGCCAGCTGATGAGAAAGAGAAGATTGAAGCGGCTGTAAACGAGCTGGAAACAGCACGTAAAGGCGAAGACAAAGCGGAAATCGATGCGAAAGTACAAGCACTGATCGCAGCCTCTCAGAAGCTGATGGAAATTGCCCAGCAGCAAGCTCAAGCTCAGCAAGCCCAAGGCGGTGCTGGCGAGCAGCAAGCGAAGCAAGACGACAACGTTGTTGATGCTGAGTTTGAAGAAGTCAAAGATGACAAGAAATAAGAGAGCTAACGCTTAATCTTATTTTGAGCACGGGCGTTGGAGGCTACTCTTACGCCCGTAGCTGTATTAAGGCAGGTGACAAATCCTTATGTCAAAAAGAGATTTTTACGAGGTTCTGGGCGTTGCTCGTGATGCTTCAGAACGTGACATTAAAAAGGCGTACAAGCGTCTTGCCATGAAATTCCACCCTGACCGTAATCAGGGGGATGAACAGGCAGCGGAAAAATTCAAAGAAGTAAAGCACGCGTATGAAATCCTGACGGATCCTCAGAAGCGCGCCGCGTACGATCAGTACGGTCACGCAGCCTTTGAACAGGGCGGTGGCTTTGGTGGTGGCGGTTTCGGCGGCGGTGCTGATTTCGGTGATATTTTCGGTGATGTGTTTGGCGATATCTTCGGTGGCGGTGGCCGTCGGGGTGGTCAGCAACGTGCGCAGCGCGGCGCCGATCTGCGCTACAACATGGAGCTGACACTCGAAGAAGCTGTTCGCGGTTGTACCAAAGAAATTCGTGTTCCGACACTGGTTCACTGTGATACCTGTGACGGTAGCGGTGCGAAAAAAGGTACCTCTGCAACCACTTGTGGTACCTGTCATGGCTCAGGCCAGGTACAGATGCGTCAGGGCTTCTTTGCAGTACAGCAAACCTGTCCGCATTGTCATGGCCGCGGTAAGATCATTAAAGAGCCGTGTGGTACTTGTCATGGTCAGGGTCGCAAAGAAGAAACCAAGACACTGTCAGTTAAAATCCCTGCCGGTGTGGATACGGGTGACCGTATTCGTCTGACCGGTGAAGGTGAGGCCGGAGAATTTGGTGCACCAGCCGGGGATCTGTACGTTCAGGTTCACGTGGCGCAGCACCACATTTTCGAGCGTGACGGCAACAACCTGTACTGCGAAGTACCAGTCAGCTTTACGATGGCGGCACTGGGCGGCGAGGTGGAAGTCCCGACGCTGGATGGCCGTGTGAAACTGAAAGTACCGGCAGAGACCCAAACCGGGCGCATGTTCCGCATGCGTGGTAAAGGTGTGAAATCGGTACGCGGTGGCGCAGTGGGTGATCTGATCTGTAAGCTGGTTGTTGAAACACCGGTGAATCTGAGTACACGCCAGAAAGAACTGCTGCAGGAGCTGGAAGAGACCCTGGGTGGCTCAGCCGCGAAAAAGCATAAGCCAAAATCAGAAGGTTTCTTCGACGGCGTGAAGAAGTTTTTTGATGATTTGACCGGGTAATTCATAAGCCCTGATAAAATACAAAAGCCAGCAAATGCTGGCTTTTTTGTTGCTTGTGAACCGTATATGGTTAACGCTTATTTATGGTAGCGCATACTGCAAGAGCTATACGCCTATGACAGTAAATAGATCTGGTTACTCACTTTTTACTTTTCACTTGTCATGACCAGCAATCCGAGTTGTTAGCCCCCCCAGAACCATAGCCTTTCTTAATACCAGCAGCATTGATGGTCAGCTTTTTACAACTGTCATTTTTTTGTGCCCCGGTTGATTTGGGTGCAGCTGTAATCACAAACCGGTCTTGCCCCGCCCCGGAATTAGTAATCGAAAATGTATAGTGCGTGGAGAGTGTACAGGCGCTGCAGGATGGCGATCCCGCACTTAAGTTACCAGAACTGGGATAGCTTCTGTTGAGAGTGAAATATTGTTCCGCCCATAAATGCAGTTCCATCAGACTTGAACGCGCTTCGACTCGTCGCGCTGACTCGACGTGGTTGTTGTAAGCTGGGACGGCAATGGCACTAATAATACTGATGATGCTGACGACGATCAGTAATTCAATCAAGGTCAAACCTTTCTGAAAAAAACACCTTTTCATTTCACTCATTTTTTTAACCGCGACGAAAACAAATTTTGTGGATATGCTCAAAATTAAACCCTGTGATAGATTGCTTTCAAGTAATCTATTTCAGTTTTAGTGGTTTTTATGAAATATTGGAAGATGAATCAAGGTATAACGCTTTTAGAACTCATACTCAGCATCAGTATAATTGGAATAATAGCTACCTTTTCGGTTCCAAATTTTAATACCATGGTTAATCACAGCAAGGTAAATAGCGAAGCCGAACAATTATTTGAATTTGTTAGATTGGCTAAAACAGAAGCAGTAAAGAGAAACGTTTCTGTTGAGTTATTTTATGAAATTGACTCGAATAATAATCACTGTATAGGCATGAGAAAGCAAGGAGACAGTGATAGCTGTGAATTAGCCTCATCGGATTATCCTCGTTTTATATTCGATAATAGTCATCATTACAATATAAAAACGGTTAATGCTGGTGGGGGTGTTGTTAATCTCTCTGAAGGAATATTAGTCGCCTTTAATCCCACAACAGGAAAATCAACAAATAGCCGAAGAGTACTGGTAAACAGTACCAGTGACCCCAATTTTGTATCAGGCGTAAGGATAACGGATGTAGGCTTTATATTTCCTTGTTCTAGCTTAACACATGGTGGTAAATCTTTATGCGTATAATGAAGGGATTTACATTAATTGAATTACTGATCTCTACCTTTCTTGGATTGATTGCGTTAAGTGTCATTACTTCATCTTATTCGTTTGGCTTATCGACCAGTAATAATCAATTAAAGCATGCGTCTTTGAAATCAGAATTAGACGGGATTTTACTCATGATGGCGGATGATATCCGCCGTGCAGGATACTGCGGAGACTGTACGTCTTCGAATAACTTTATTCTGAATGATGTTTCGGGCGCAAAATCGAGCCTTCTACTTGATGGGTCTGCAACTGCTTCGAGTGGTACTTGTATTGTGTTTGCCTACAATGAGGATTCTAGCCCGGGTGTGGTCAGTGTCAGGGATAACGATGCCCGAGGTTATCGCTGGAATGACAGTAATAAAGACGGCAAGAAAGAATTCGAAATTTATAAAAACTATAGTGGGCTAACTAATTGGTCTTGTAGCAGTTCTCATTGGCAGGATTACAACAATCCGATGGTAACGGTAACGCAATTAGACTTTTTACGAACAAAGTTACCCTCTGTAAAACCGGGTTCATCGGCAAGTATCGAAAATTTAACCATTACCATTCAGGGAACGCTTGGCACCATGACTGAGCAGCGAAGTGTGAATGTCACTCTACCGAATATAGCGCCATAGGACATTGAGTCATGAATAGAATCCGGCAGAAAGCGCATGGCTTTTCAACATTGATGATCACTATGGTAATAGCCATAGTTATGGCTTTGTATGCATTTAGTGTATTAGCCGTACAGGGATTCAACTTGAAAAAAGCCCAAAATGTGATTGTCTCTAAAGAATTAAAAGCGAAGTCAAATACGGCATTACAATGTGCGGCAGAAATTATTGTTACCTCCAAAGATGTGACGGCCTCTCATGATTTCACTAGTTGTCATGATGGCACGATAAGTTTTAATCATATTCCTGCATCAGGAAAATATAAATTAACGTCAGTATCGAAAGATGCGGTAACAAATGGTGAAGCCGTATCGTCTCTCTATATTATGGCATCAGGTTCGAATGGACCAACGGCCGCTTTTTCTTCATCTGGCAGTATCGCTTTCAACGTTTCTCAAACAATAGATCCTTATGAAGGTGCGAAAAATGGTGCGGGATATGACTGCAGTTCGATTAGAACCGGCGGGAAACTTCACCTGCTTAATGGTGCCGATTTAGTTGTGCGTGATCCCCATGATCAGAATGGGCACAGAAAAAAAATAGATGGGATGGAAATTAGTTGTAATGAATCACATAAAACGGTTTCTCCTAAAAAACCTGAAGAATATAAGAATGATATTCAGCAAGATATATTAGAGCTTGATCTCTTTGACGAAAACTTTGCGGTGCCGAGGGAGCGTTGGGCTGAGGTGGTGGATAAATTTCAAGTGAAAATTACCGGAGATACCCTGAGCAAAGAGATAACCGTCGGTGACGTTAAAAAAACAGTCGAGTTTAAAAAAGTACAAAATTGTGGAACTAAAATTCAAAATATCATTGATACAAATAAATCTAAGCCATTGAAAGAGAAACAGCGTTACATATGGATTGAAGGCACCTGTGACTTGGAAGGAGTAACGTATCCGCAAGTTGCCAGTGCGGAAGATGCCGTGACGGTTGTTATTAAAGATGGTTTGTTGTACTCCTCAGCCAATATCTATTTTCATGGGAATCTCTATTTATTTGATATCAGCATGACAAATGAACAACTGCTGGCTGCCTGGAGTGATTCTGGTCTTGGGGTGTATTTGCCGGGCACTGATTTAGCTAATGTGCCTTTTTATTTTCGCGGCAGTTTCATAACGCGTGGAGCATTCAATTTAGACTCACCAGATCGTATTTCTCATGTGTTTGGGGCTTTCCAGCCGGGTTATTCTAAAGGTAAAGTCGATTACTCTGAGAGCCCCTTTGGTAAGAAGCCTGTTATTTTGAAAGGGAGTTGGCATGACTTCTAATTTGCAGATTAAGCCATCGCGAGGCTTCAGTTTGGTAGAGGTGCTGGTGTCAGTGCTGGTGATCTCTTTTTCGCTGGTTGCCATTTTGAAACTGCAGTCCTATGTCGAGCTGAAAAGTGAACAAACCGATTTACAGTATCAGGCCGTGCGTAAAGCAGAGCAGCAACTCATGCTGTGGCAGAATGTTGGAGCCAATGTCAGTTGCAACGGTACTGTGACCTCGCTGACGTTGTCGAATCTGGAGTCTTGTAAAATTGACTTTTCACCCATGACCGGTAGCGTCGCAGTGGTTGGGGCGGCAAAAACGGATGCCTCTGGCAATATCCTGTTCAAGAAACTGAAGGTAACGGTTAACTGGGTGGATCGTGAAGGCCAAAATGGCAGTATGTCACTTGTTGGCGGATATTCTGCCTACAGCCCATTGCTGATGTAGAGCCCTTGGCAATCGGCCCTAGCTGTAGAAATGATGGTAAATACGGTTGTTGTTATCGCATTTTCGTAGAACGAAATGGCCGTTGTATTGCAATTCTATTATTACGATAATGCGAGTTATTATCGTTTAATAGAGTGTTGTATTCACATGGATGATTCGGCATTTATTCACGAGGTTGAGTCCGTTTTCCTGCCTGATGACGATCTTGCTATGCTGGTTGGTCGTTTCGAGTTAGGTCATTTTTCTGACGAGTTGTTCCGGCAACTCTCGATATCGGCGCCTGAGCCTGTTAAAACAGCGGTGGCTAAACGCCAGGCTGAGTTTCTGGCCGGGCGTTTTCTGGCGCGCACATTGCTGGAGCAGAGAGGCATCCAGTCTCAGGATGTGGCAATTGGGCCGAATCGAGCGCCAATCTGGCCGCATGGCATTGTCGGCAGTATCAGTCATCATGACCAGTTGGCGGCCTGTGTGATCAGCCATCAAACTCATGATCGCTGCGGTGTTGGGCTGGATATTGAACGATTGATTGCACCAGAGCTCGTTGCCGGAATGGCAGGAGTGGTGACTGACCCTGAAGAAGGGCGAAGGCTCAGTACGCAGGGGATGGATGATTGTGTCCTGATGACACTGATTTTCTCTGCCAAAGAGAGCATTTTTAAAGCGTTGTATCCTCAGGTACAGCGTTATTTTGACTTTCTGGAAGTGGCGTTTACCCACCTGGATGAGCAATGGCTCCATTTTGAGCTGAAGTGCGAACTGGCGGCAACGTTGCCCTCCGGGCGAAAAGGCAAAGTGTATTACCAGATGATGGGGGAGTCAGTGCTCACCTTTACTCGCTCAGAATATTTCGATTGATAATAATTATCATTATTGTGATTTGGAGTGAAGGTCGCTACAATCGCCTTTTTTCTTACTGGTAGTGTCGTTATGGACAATAACACGCTGAATTCCAAGTCTGTTTTACGGCTTGCTTTGCTGATTAACATGCTCTCTGTCGGTACCCTGATGATGGTTATGCCGCTTGGCCCGGATCTGGTGCGGGACATCGGTTTTCAGGGTGAGCACATCGGCTACATCAGTGGTGGAGCCACATTGGGCTCGGCGATTGTCGGTTTTCTGTTGGCTCCGCTTCTTGATCGCTATGACCGGCGCTCGGCGCTGACCCTGTTTCTTTTCCTCCGTTCAGTACTGATTTTGATCTGCGGTTTTGCGGCCACCCCGGAGCAGTTACTGCTGTTGTTTGTCGCGGCAGGATGTTTCTCTGGTCCACTGAGCGGACTGATTATGGCGGCGGTCATTGATGTGACTCAGGTCGCCGAGCGGGGAAGGGCGATGGCTTTTGTCGCCAGTGGCTTTTCACTGGCAGCGATCATTATCGTTCCGGTCTCTTTGCAGATGTCCCAATGGCTGAGCTGGCAGTCAACGTTCTTCCTGTTTGGCGCAATGGGCCTGATGATGGCAATGGCAGTACAGCTGTACATGCCTTCGCTGCAACCTCACTCCCCGTTACCAACAACAACGACAACAGCAACGAATGGCGCGAGAGCATCTGGGCTGTCGGCAATGATTTGGTCTACGCCGTTCTTGCTCGCGATGGGCATGATGGCGGTCAGCTTGTTCGGCCATTTCCTGTTGGTGCCAAACCTGTCAACGTACTTCCAGTTCAATCTGGGGTTCCCGCGCGATGAAATCAGCTATCTGTATTTGCTGGGTGGTCTGATGAGCATTGTTGCCATGCGTTACTCCGGCCGGATGATGGATAAAGGCCTTGGCCAAACTGCGCTGTTCGGCCTCAGCGCGGTGGTGGCTGTAGTGGTGTATTACGGCTTTGTCAGTGAAGGCGCCGACAAGCTGGTATATCTGATTTTCATTCTGTTTATGGCATCGAGTTCGGCGCGCAGTGCGGTGCTGGCCGCCTTTACTTCGCGGGTTCCGCCGCCACAGTTTCGGGCCGCGTTCATGACGTATCAGTCAACCATGTCCAATCTGGCAGCCGGCGCGGCAAGTGTAATGAGTTCGCTGTATTTGGTGTCCGGCAAAGATCATCAGTTGCTGGGGCTGGATACACTGGCCGCCTTGACCATGGTTTCTGCGTTAACCGTTCCTCTGCTTGCCTGCTGGTTCATTCCTGCGTTGAAACAGTCGCAGGCTTCACAACACGCTCCGGGGTAATTCCCCGGGGCAACCCTCATCTTCACTCCTCAGTCTGAAAAACCCCAGTCAAGCTGTTACTAATATGCGTCAATAATTTACACGCATGTCAAAAAAGTGCATGAAAGTGTAGATTCCTTGTTGACGATGAAAATAACAATAATTATCATTTGCGCCATTGTTCGTAATGGAGTGTGAAAATGTATCAGCATCAAGGGGATAGTGTTATCAAGCTAACTCGTTTAAACCGCGCCTTGTGCGTATTGGGCCTGGTTTCATCATTTACAGCGATGGCAGAGAGCGCCACCGATGAAGTGATGGTGGTGACGGCGAGTCAAACGGCGCACCCGGAGCTGACAGCACCAGCCTCTGTGTCTTATGTCACCCGTGAAGATCTGGATCAGTTGGTGGTCAACGATGTCGCAGAAGCGATCCGCAAGCTGCCAGGTATCAACATTAACCCGGGTACGTCTTACGGCCGAAATGAAATCAAAATCCGTGGCCTGGCGGCAGATTACACGCTACTGCTGGTAAATGGTCGTCGTATTAACTCCCGTGATGCACTGACCAGTGCCTACGGTAATGATTTTGACCTGTCCAGCATCCCGATGTCTGCGGTTGAGCGTATCGAGGTGATTCGTGGCCCGATGTCATCCCTTTATGGTGCGGATGCGCTGGGCGGGGTGGTTAACGTGATCCTGCGTAAGCCGACAGAAGATGTGCAGGGTTCAGTGGGTTACCAATATGACGGTATTACCAAAGGTTCCGGTGGAGATACCCACAAGCTGAACGCTTATGTGAGCGGTGCGCTGGTTCCTGACACCCTGCTGGCGAACCTGATTGTTGAAAAAAGCGATCGTGATGCCTGGCGTACCAACAAATCCGTTAACCCGGATACGGATGTTCTGGAAGAACGCGATGAGCTGAACATTTTCTCAAACCTGAAATGGCTGGTGAACCAGCAGCAGGATATCGACCTGGATCTGCTGTACAGCAAAGATGATCGTGATGCGGACTGGAATAACTGGGGCCGTGCCGTGAACAATGTGCAGGAGCTGGAGCGTTATAACGTTGCCCTGACTCACAATGGCTACTGGGAAAACTTTGATTCCCGTCTGCGCTACAGCTTTGATGAGTCCAAGCTGATGGATGACTCTGAGCTGAATGGTGCCGTGGGTGACATCAAACAGACCAACAACACGGTTGACGTGCAGTTGTCGGGCTATGTTGGTGATCACCTGCTGACCGGCGGGGCGGAGTACCGTGACATCAAGCTCAAGAATAACCTGACGCTGGGCAGTGGCTCGGTGAGCTATAACCAGGCAGCGGTCTACCTGCAGGATGAATTCTCTCTGGGAGATCTGGCGATCACGCTGGGTGGCCGATTTGACGACCACGAAGTCTACGGTGGCGAATTCAGCCCACGTGCGTATGCGGTGTACAAAATCAACGACAACTGGGTTGTGAAAGGTGGTGTGGGTAAAGCCTTCAAAGCACCAAGCCTGAACCAGTACAGTGATGCTTACTCCGTGCTGGCCTGTCGTGGTGCCTGTAGCGTGGTCGGTAACCCGAACCTGAAAGCGGAAACCTCTCTGAGCTATGAGCTGGGCACCAGCTACGAAGCTAGTCGCTGGGGTGCCGGTCTGACCCTGTTCGAAAACGACATTGAGGACATGATTCAGGCAGAGAACTGGGATCGCGTGAAAACTGAGCTGAGCTACTTCAACGTAGATGAAGCTGAAGTTAAAGGCGTGGAAACCATGGCATGGTTTGATCTTACCGACACGATCACTGTGTCGGCAAACTACATGTACACCAGTGCTGAAGACAAAAACACGAAGAAAGATCTGATCCTGACTCCGAAACATACGGCGAATGTTCAGATTGACTGGCAGGCGCTGGATAACCTGCATGCCTACACGTCTTATCAGTACACCGGTTCTCAGTATGTACGTTCGGGTGAAAAACTGGATGGGTACGGCACACTGGATCTGGGTGCCCGCTACGAAGCCATCAAGAACCTGAACCTGAAGTTGGGCGTCACCAACCTGACTGATGAAGAGCGGGACGATACCGCGACACAGCTTGATTACATCCTGAAAGCCCGCAGTGTGTACGCAGGGATTTCCTACGACTTCTAATAACAATGGTCAGCACGACTGACACCGAAAGAGCCAACGGAGTTGGCTCTTTCTTTCCTTACGACCAGCAATGTGACGTCACTTTCTAACAATTAAAACCTAACGTCAAAAGCCAACGTCAAAGCACAAACAGCCGGTTTACTGTCCCCAGTAAGCTGCACTTTGTCTTGCGTAAAAAGGGAGTTGTGACATGCAACACGCGCAAAGTGAGAATCAGTCACTGAATCCGGTATTCTCACCCGACAGTGACCTTTTTTTCTCCTCCGCCTACCGGACCGTCAGAGGACGGGGAATTAGCCAGCGGATTACCACCCCCGCCATTAACGGCGAACACCCGCACAGCGAATTCCAGCAGGTCATTTCGCAGCAATTTGCCGAGGCAAAAGCCCGCGGCATCGAAAATCCTATTCTTATCGGTTCGATTCCGTTTGATGTCTCCGAGCCTTCTTGCCTTTATATTCCCGAACAGGTTGAAGTGACCGAACACAATCCGGTGATGGTCAGCGGGCAATCTGACGCGGCTCGGGCCAAGCCATTCCACGTCTTGTCGACCCGCAGTGAGCCGGAAGAATCGGTGTTCAAACACGCAGTCGCTCAGGCGGTAGAGAAGTTCCATCACACCCGTCTGGAGAAAGCCGTGTTGTCTCGGGTCCTTAATATCGAGCTGAGCGACACGGTTTCGGCCCACGATATTCTTGCCCGGCTGATCAGCCAAAACCCGCAGGGGTTCCACTTTTCTGTTCCGCAGCCGGATCAGTCCGTATTGCTGGGCGCCAGCCCTGAGCTGCTGATTCGCCAGGAAGGAAACCACATTCTGTCTAATCCACTGGCGGGTTCAGCGAAGCGTCAGGCTAGTAAAGACGCGGATGAGCAAATCAGCCAAGCGCTGCTTCATTCGCAAAAAGATCTCTACGAGCACCGGCTGGTGATAGACGAGATCGCCCAGCAGCTAGCGCCATATTGCCGTGAGCTCGACGTCCCGGCCGGCCCGTCACTGATTCATACCCCCGCGATGTGGCATCTGTCGACTCGTATCGAGGGGCAGCTCAACGTCTGTGAGAATCAGGAACCAGCAACTCAGTCAGCCAGCGGCCAAGCCAGCCTTAATGCCAACAACAACTCTAGTAACAAGGCCAGCTACAATGTGCTGCAACTGGCCTGCCTGCTGCATCCGACCCCCGCGGTGTGCGGTTTCCCGTTTAACTTGTCCCGTGATGCGATTAAAGAGCTGGAGCCGTACGAGCGCGGCATGTTCACCGGCATGGTGGGCTGGTGTGACTCCCAGGGGAACGGTGAGTGGGCGGTGACCATCCGCTGTGGCAAGGTGTTTAACAACTCCGTACGGTTGTTTGCCGGGGCCGGTATTGTCAATGCGTCCTGTCCGCAGGCGGAGTGGGCCGAAACCGAGGCTAAATTGGGCACCATGCTCAATGCCTTCGGACTGGGCGAACAGGTGGTCGCATGAGCATTGCGTATACCCCCTGGCCGGCCGAGATTGCCGCTTCATATCGGGAGAAAGGCTATTGGACCGATGTGCCGATGACCGACATCCTTATCCGTCATCAGAGTGAGCGCGCGGAACACCGGGCGCTGATTTGCGGCGAGCGCAGCTGGACGTATCGCCAGTTGGAGCTGGACGCTGCCCGATTGGCGGATTCGCTGCTGCAGCTGGGCGTAAAACCGGGGGATACCGCCCTGGTGCACCTGCCAAATGTGGCAGAGTTCTACATTGTCTTTTTTGCCCTGATGAAACTGGGCGTGGTGCCGGTGAATGCGTTGTTCAGCCATAACCGCCACGAGCTGTCGGCGTATGCCGGGCAAATTCAGCCGACGCTGGCGGTGGTGTCTTCCCGCCACAGCTTGTTCGCCGACAATGAGTATCCACAGGCGCTCAGCCAGCAGTATCCTTCGCTGCAGCACTGGCTGGTGGACGGTGAGACTTCTGATGAGGCGCCTTTGGGCCACTCGCTGGCTGCGGCTATCAAAGGTGAACTGACCGCGACTCATATTGTGTCTGACAATACCGTGTCTGGTAGTACAACACATGGCCACAATGACGCCCTCCGCTCATGGCCTGAGCTGGATGCCTCTGAAGTTGCCTTCTTCCAGTTATCCGGCGGCAGTACCGGTACGCCGAAACTCATTCCACGTACTCACAATGACTACTACTACAGCGTGCGAGCCAGTGCCGAGATTTGCCTGCTGGACCGCGACTCGGTTTTCCTCTGTGCATTACCGGTGCCGCATAACTTTACCCTGAGCTCTCCGGGAGCGCTGGGGGTGTTCTATGCCGGAGGCACCGTGGTACTGGCACCGGAGCCTAGTCCGATGACCTGCTTCCCGCTGATCAAACGCCATCAGGTCACCATGACCTCTCTGGTGCCGCCGGCGGTTACATTGTGGCTACAGGCCGCGGCCGATGATGGCTCAGAATTGGCAAGTCTGCAGTTTCTGCAGGTTGGTGGTGCCCGGCTCGGGGAGAGTCTGGCTCGCCGTATTCAGCCGGAACTGGGCTGTCAGTTGCAGCAGGTCTTCGGCATGGCCGAAGGGCTGGTGAACTACACCCGCTTCGACGACAGCGAATGGCATGTGCTCAATACCCAAGGGCGGCCTATCAGCGAAGATGACGAAATCCGCATCGTTGACGAAAACGGTCAGGATGTGCCGCGAGGCACCCCCGGTGCGCTGCTGACCCGTGGCCCTTATACCTTCCGCGGGTACTACAACAGCCCCGAACATAACCAAACCGCGTTTGATCAGGATGGCTTCTACCGCTCCGGCGACGTGGTGGTGATGACTGACGACGGCTACCTGATGGTGGTTGGTCGTGACAAAGATCAGATTAATCGTGGCGGCGAGAAAGTTGCGGCGGAAGAGATCGAAAACCAGCTGCTGGCCCTGCCGGAAATCACTCAGGCCGCGCTGGTGGCGATGCCGGATCCGGTGATGGGTGAGAAAAGCTGTGCCTTTATCGTTACCACTAACCCCAAACTCAAAACCATTGCGATTCGAAAGCATCTGCGGGCATGCGGTATCGCCGACTACAAGCTGCCCGATCGCATCGAAACCGTCGATGCCATGCCGATGACCCATGTCGGCAAAATTGACAAAAAAGCCCTGCGTCAGCAGATCGCCGACCAAGTTCACGCCCAGTTACAGCCTCAGCCAGAAAAGGACGTTTTATCATGACTATCCCATCATTGCCGACTTACACCATGCCAGCTGCCGAGGCGTTTCCTGCCAATAAAGTCGAGTGGGCATTTGCGCCGGAGAAAGCGGCTTTTCTGATCCACGACATGCAAGAGTACTTTGTCAGTTTCTATGAGCGTGACAGCGCGCTGATGCAGACCTTGCTGAGTAATCTGGTTGCCCTGAAGCGTTTTTGCAAAGCCAACGGTATTCCGGTGATTTACACCGCCCAGCCGAAAGAGCAGAACATGGCAGATCGTGCCCTGCTCAACGACATGTGGGGCCCGGGCCTGAACAAGTCTCCTGAGCTACAACAAGTGGTTGAGGCGCTGGCGCCGGAAGCCGGCGATACCGTCCTCGACAAGTGGCGTTACTCGGCGTTTCAGCGTTCGCCGCTGGAGCACATGCTCAAAGAGCTGGGTCGGGATCAGCTGCTGATTGGCGGGATCTATGGCCACATCGGCTGCCTGATGACGGCGGTGGATGCCTTTATGCGTGATATCAAACCGTTCATGGTGGGGGACGCCATTGCTGATTTTTCACTGGAAGAGCATGAAATGGCGCTGCGCTATGTGGCCGGACGGGCCGGGATGGTGGTGTCTACCGCCGCCTTGATTGGAGAGCCTCAACAGCCTCAACTTATCGATGACCAGCAGGATGACCTGCCTGCTGTTCTGACCCGCAGCGGCCTGCTGGCGCGCATTGCCGGCCTGGTGGAAGAAGACGTCAACGAGTTTGATCCGGATGAAAACTTGGTCGATTACGGTCTGGATTCGGTGCAGATCATGTCATTGATCACCGAATGGCGTAAGCACGGGATTGTGCTCAACTTTGTGCAGCTGGCGGAGGAGCCTACGTTTAACCACTGGTGGGCTCTGCTGGCAGAGGCATTGCAGAACACGCCCGCATTGGCACCACAACGCGGGCAAAAGGAGGCGGTGGCATGATCGCCCTGAATACTGCCCAGCACGGCTTGTGGCTGGGCCATACCCTGAATGAAGACAAAGCCCTGTTCAACACCGCTGAGTGCATCGTGTTTGAAGGGAAGGTGGATGCCGAAAAGTTGGCAGCGGCGGTGCGTCAGGCAGTGGCAGAAAGCGAATGCCTGTCCTGCTATTACCGTAGTGAAAACGAACAGCCGTATCGCATTGCCGCCTCTGAGCCGGTGGCATTTGATGTGGTGGAGCTGTCTTCGGAAGCGGGAAGCAAAGCCGAGGAGATTGCGGCAGTGCGTCGCTGGGCTGAAGAAGATATGACACTGGCGTTCGATCTGGAACAGCAACTGCCGTGTCGTTTTGCCCTGCTTCGTGGGCAGCAGCATGACTATCTCTACAACTGTGTCCATCACATTGCGCTGGACGGCTTTGGTACAACCCTGATGTTCCAGCGGATTGCCGAGGTTTATTCGCTGTTGGTGCAAGGACAGATGGTCACCCCGTCGCCATTCGGCAGTTTCAGCGCGGTACTGGACGAAGATCAGCAGCGCCGCGATTCCGGGGCGTATGACAAAGCCCGTCAGTTCTGGCTGGAAACGCTGGCAGGGAATACTGCACCGTCGTCGTACAGTACCGAGATAGCCCCGATAGCCGCCCGGTTCCATCGGCAGAGCACCACCTTCAGTGACAGCCTGTGGCAGCAGTGCCAGACGCTGGCGGACCAGCATCAGCTGACCTGGGCGGATATTTTCCTTGCCGCGCTCTGTACCCATCTGCGTCAGTACAACACGGCTGTCAGCCACAATGGTGCCAACAGCAATATCACCAGTAACGGCAATAGTAACGGCAACAGCGAGCAGGTGGTGCTGGGTATGATGGTGATGAACCGGCTGGGATCGAAGTCCCTGACGGTGCCAAGCATGCAAATGAACATTGTGCCGCTGGTGGTTGAGGTCTCCGATGAGGATGACCTGCTGAGTGTGGCGCGCAAGGTCGCGGCACACAAAAAGAAAATGCGCCGTTTCCAGCATTATCGCTATGAAGATCTACGCCGTGACCTGAACCGGGTCGGCGGCAGCCAGCGGTTATACGGCGCACTGGTTAACATCATGCCGTTTGATCACCCGTTGCAGTACGGCAATCTGGCGGCCGATACCCTGAACCTCAGTGCGGGGCCGGTGGAAGATTTGACCATTGAGCTGCACTGTAAATCAGAAGGACTGCCGGTGGTTGACTTTGACGCTAACCCGGCGGTGTACGAAAAAGGTCAGCTGGCGGGGCTACAACAGGAACTGTTGACCCTGATGGCTACCTGGCTGACTGAACCGACCCAAACGACGGCCTCGCTGCTGGGTGGCCTGCACGCGCAGGCACGGCTTGCTGCGTTGATTCCTGGAGAGCCGCGGCGCCCGGCAGCCATCTCAGTCCTGGCCGAGATTCGGCGTCATGCGACTGAACACCCGACCGCAATTGCCGTTGAGCAAGAGGGGGAGTCACTGACCTATCAGGTGCTGGTAGAAAAAGCCGAGGCTGCGGCCGGTACGTTGCGGGCACAGGGAATCAGCGAGGGAGAGAAAGTTGGCGTTGCGCTGAGCCGTTCGCTGCCGTGTATCACCACTGTGCTGGCCGTCATGCTGAGCGGGGCGGTGTATGTACCGCTGGATCCGGACCAGCCAATTGAGCGCCAGAGCAGCATCGTCAGTCAGGCCGGGATCCGCACTGTGATCACCGAGGCCCAGTATCAGCACCGTCTGTCAGTACTGCCGGTCACGATTCAGCTGGCGGGGCACCTACAGTCTGCGGGGTTAGTTGAATCTGGCCCTTCTGATACAACCTGTTTTTTCAATGAAGGAAGTGCGTTCACCGAACCTGCAGCATCTGAGCTGGCGTACATCATGTTCACTTCCGGGTCGACCGGCCAGCCGAAAGGCGTGGCCATCAGTCATCATGCGATGAACCATTTCGTGGCCGCAGCGGCGGCAACCTACGGTGTCACCGCAGCTGATCGCGTGCTGCAGTTTGCCCCGTTCAACTTCGATGCCAGCATTGAAGAAATCTTTGTCGCCCTGAGTCAGGGAGCGACGCTGGTGCTGCGTACCGACGCTATGCTGGAGTCGATGGCAACCTTCTCCGATTCGGTGCAGGCGGCAACGATTTCAGTGCTGGATCTGCCGACGGCCTTCTGGAACGAGTGGGTAGTCAGTTTGCAAGCAGGCACTGCCTCCCTGCCAGGCACACTCCGTGGTGTGATCATCGGGGGGGAAGCCGTGTATCCCGAGCCGCTGGCGCAGTGGCAGAAAGCGGTACAGAACGCGAGACAGGCGGCTGGTTCTGCCGGTACTGGCCTGGCAAACGGTATTCACCTGTTTAACACCTACGGTCCGACAGAAACCACGGTCGTGGCGACCTGCACTGACCTGCAACACTTCCGCGGCGAGCACAGCCAGTTACCGATTGGCCTGCCACTGCCCGGTGTTGATGTGCTGGTGCTCGACAGCCAGTCTTGTCCGGCGGCGACCGGCGAGCTGGTCATCATGGGGGCCACCCTGGCAGACGGTTATCTGGGCCAGAACCACCCGGCATTTTCGACCTTGCAGGTCGGCGATGAGTTGCGCCGGGTTTATCGCACCGGCGATCGGGTCACGCTGGAACACGGCCAGCTGGTGTATCTGGGACGGATCGATAACGAATTCAAAATCAGTGGCTACCGGATTCAGCCGGGCGAAGTGGAATCCCATCTGCTGGCGCTGACCGGCATTGAAGAAGCCTGCGTGCAGGGAATGGTGTTTGATAACGGTCTTCGTCGTCTGGTGGCGTTTGTCGCCGGTGAGCAGTATGACCGCTTTAATGCCCTAGCTATCAAGAAAGCCCTGCAGGAAAGCCTGCCGCCAGCGATGATCCCGACCGATTTCCGCTTTTTCCCGTCGTTGCCGAAAACCGGCAGTAACAAGGTGGATCGTAAAGCCTTGCTAGCGGGCTATCAGCAAGACAGCACCGGACAGGTGCTGGCCAGCGAAACGGAGAACCGGGTCGGTGCGATCTGGCAGCAGATCCTCGGGGTGGGCTCAATTGACTCGCAGGATAACTTCTTTGAACTGGGTGGCCAGTCGTTGCAGACCATCCAGATCGTGAACCGTCTTGGCTCGGAGTTTGAAGTCAGCATCAAGGTGTCAGACGTGTTTGACCGCCCGGTATTGAGTGATTTCTGCCGCTATCTCGACGAGATGCAGCAACAAAGTGAAGATGAAGTGGAGATGGTGTGGTGATGGCAGAACAACAAACCGCAATGACCTTTACCGGTCAGTTCGAGAACAAAGTCGTATGGGTGACCGGTGCTGCGCGCGGGATCGGTCATGAGGTGGCGATGAGCTTCCATCGTCTGGGTGCCCGGGTGATGGGGCTGGACATTGATTTCAGTGCCGCACGCGACGAGGGTATCAGCCATCCGTTTGCCACTTATGAGGTAGATATCAGTGATCCGGCTGCAGTCAGTCAGGTCGCACAGACCATTCTGGCCGCGGAGCCAGTGATCGATGTGCTGGCGAACGTGGCCGGGATCCTGCGAATGGGGCAAACCGAAGAGCTGACCGTTGATGACTGGCACACCTGTATCAACGTCAATGCCTCCGGGGTGTTTTACCTATTGCAGCAACTGATCCCGGTGTTCAAGCCGCAGCGTCACGGAGCGGTGGTCACCGTCAGCTCCAATGCTGCGCATATTCCGCGTCTTCACATGACCGCGTACTGTGCTTCGAAAGCGGCGCTGACCAGTCTGGCCAATTGTGCAGCCCTTGAGCTGGCTCCTTACGGTGTGCGTTGCAATGTGGTGTCACCGGGGTCAACCGATACCCGGATGCAGCGATCTTTGTGGCACAGCGACGATGCCGAGCAGCTCACCATTGCCGGTTTCCAGGAGCAGTTCAAATTGGGGATTCCGCTGGGCAAAATTGCCCGGCCGGAAGAGATCGCTCAGGTGGTGGTTTTCCTGGCGTCGGATCTGGCCAGCCATGTCACCATGCAGGACATTGTGGTGGATGGCGGCGCGATTCTTAACGCCTGAGCAGGCGCACATCAGCGATACAGCAAAACACGACACAGGAAAACATCATGACAGACATGATTTCATTACTGGCAGACCTTGAGCGCAAAGGGATCCGGCTGGCCCTGAATGAGAAAGGTCAGCTGACTTCCCAGTGCAGCAAGCAGGCGCTGACACCGGAAATCGGGCAACAGATCCGAGACAACAAAGACGCCATCATTCGCTGTCTGCACGCCCGCCAGGCGTACGAACAACCGATCCCCGTACAACAGGCGGCCTCCGGGCCGCTTTCTTTCTCCCAGAGTGGCCTCTGGTTTATTGAGCAGTACGAAGATAACTCGCATCTGTACAACATGCCGGTGCATTTTCGCCTGACCGGCAAGCTGGATGTCGCCGCGCTGGAATACGCCTTCTCGGCGCTGGTGTCCAAACACGCCAGCCTGCGTACCCGGTTTGTGCGCAATAGCCAGGGCAAAGGTGAACAACATATTGCCGCGCAGGCTGAGCTGGCGGTCACTCATCATGACCTGTCTCATCTGGCGCATGCCGAGCGCGAGCAGGCACTGGTGAAAATGGTCGAGGAAGATATTTATCGCCCATTTGATCTGGAAAAAGGCGAGCTAACCCGGGTGGAGCTGGTCCGGTTGGGTGAAGAAGAGCACCTGCTGATGCTCACCCAGCACCATATTATTTCTGATGGCTGGTCGGTGAAAAATATGTTTGCCGATTTCAAGCAGGCCTTTCTTGCCTATCAGAATAGCCAGCCGCAACCGATAACACCGACGGCGGTCAACTATATCGACTATGCCCACTGGCTCAACTCTCCGGCCTTCCGTGACTACCACGAAGAGTTCCGCCCGTTTTGGGTGGAGCGCCTGAAAGGTATCCCGGAAGTGCATGCCCTGCCGCTCGACAAACCGCGCCCGGCCAGCCACAACAATGATGGCGCACTGGTGTTTTCATCCATTCCGTTGCCGCAATGGCAGCAGTTCCAGCGTTTGTGCCAGCAACATAGCACCTCGTATTTTATCGGCCTGCACGCGGTGTTCTCACTGCTGATGGCCCGTCTGGGCGGCGACAGGGATGTGGTGATCGGGACGCCGCTGGCTTATCGCGAGCGCGCTGACATCGAAGATGTGGTGGGTTTTTTCGTCAACACCATTGTGTTACGTACTCAGCTGGATGACAGCCTGACCTTCGCCGAGTACCTGCGTTACTGCCGTGAGCAGGATCTGGCCGCGTTTGACCATCAGCTGTTCCGCTTTGAAGCCCTGAGCGAAGCCATCGGAGCCGACCGTACCACGGCGCTTAACCCGATTTTCCAGATCATGCTGGTTTATCAGGCCAAGGTGGATTTCAACGATCTGATCCCCGGTTGTGGTGCAGTGGAAGAGCCGTCTCCGGTGTTGCCGGCGAAAACCGATTTGTCGCTTAAGGTTACTGAGTTGGTAGACGGTGTCCGGCTGGAATGGCTCTACAGCAAAGGGGTGTTTAAGCACCAGACGGTAGCCCGTTTCGCCGAGATGTTCCTGATGCTGCTGGATGGCATTCTGGCTGAACCGCAATCGCCGGTGATGGAGCTGCCGATGGTAGACCGCCAGCATCAGGCCCGAATCGGCAAGGCGCTGGCCAGTCTGGCTATGGCTAATGGTGAGCCCATGGCTGCTGGTGAAATGGTTACTAGTGAGTTGGCTACTAGTGCGTTGGTTACTGGTGAATTACCTGGTGATTCTGCGGCCGTGACGGATGCTCTGCGGATCCATGAGCAAATCAGCCGCCATGCCGCAGCGTATCCGGCACAACCGGCGGTGACCGGCAGCGACAGGACGATTACTTATCAGGCGCTGGATCAGGCCGCCAACCGCCTGGCGCAGTATCTACTGGCGCACATGACCGATGAATCGTCTGCCGAGCAGAAAATCGGGGTGGTCGCGAGTCGCACGACCCAGTATGCGGTTGCTGCGCTGGCCGCCTGGAAAGCGGGAATGAGTTATGTCCCGCTGGATCCCGCTTACCCGACGGCACGGTTACAGCACTTGGTTGACGACGCCCAACTGGCGGTGGTCATTGCGCCGGATGCGCAGTTTGCTGAGGCGCATCCGGGGCTGACCGGATGCCAGGTAGTCAATGTGACGGAAGCGGCAACGGCGGCGAGGCTGGCCCAGACCGCTGCGACGGCACCGGCAATCACGGTGACGGCGCAAGATCTTGCTTACGTGATCTACACCTCGGGCTCGACCGGTCTGCCAAAAGGGGTGGAAGTGGAACATGGCGCATTTACGAACGTACTGACCGACCATACTGCCCGTTTGCACATGACATCCGCCAGCGTGATGTTTAACCCGATGTCGCTGGCATTTGATGCCGGTAACATGACGGCGATACTGCCATTGTTTGCCGGATCGAAACTGGTGCTTGGCGAGCCGGATGACACCCTGCTGGAGCAGGCCGAAGCGCACGGTGCGACGCATATGATCAGCTCGACCGCGCTGTTTGCGGCCATGGCTCCTCGTCCGCTGACCTCACTCAAAACGGTGGCATTTGGCGGCGAAGCGTGCCCGGCCAATCTGCCCGCCAGCTGGCAGGGCAAACTGCGCCTGCTGAACATGTATGGCCCGACCGAGTTCACTGTGACCGCGCTGGTCAAAGAGTTGCAACCGGGAGAGCCGGTGACCATTGGCCATCCGGTTGAGAATACCCAGGCCGTGATTTTGGATGAACAAGGACAGCTTTGTCCGGTGGGCGTGGCCGGTGAGTTGTGCCTGGCTGGCAGGGGGCTGGCACGGGGTTACCTTAACCAGCCAGCGCTGACCGCGAATGTGTTTGTCACGCGGGAGATTGCCGGGCAGACCGTTCGCTGTTATCGCACCGGTGATAAAGCACGCTGGCTCAATAACGGCGAAGTGGAGTACCTGGGCCGGATTGACCAGCAGGTAAAACTGCGCGGTTACCGGATTGAGCTGGCTGAAATTGAAAATCAGATTGCGAAAGTTGCGCCGCAGCTCCATCAGGTTCGAGTGATCGTGGCCGGTGAAGGCGTGCAGCGCCAGCTGGTGGCCTATGCCACGGTGGAATCAGTGTCTGAGATGATGCCACATACCTCACCGGCTGGACGTGTCGAACCGGGGCAAATTTTGGCGGCCGCAGCCCGTATTCTGCCGGAATATATGGTGCCGGTAGAACTCATTGTGCTGGATGAGCTGCCACTGACCGTAAACGGCAAACTGGATATCAGCCGGTTACCGGCTCGCCAGCTTGTAACCGGAGACGGTGCTCAGCCTGATAATGACCTTGAAGCTGAGGTACTGGCGATTTGGCGCGAGGTGCTTAACACCGAACTGGGTGTTGAAGATGACTTTTTCCGTCTCGGCGGGGATTCGATCCTCAGCATTCAGCTCAACACTCGGCTGCGTGATGCGGGCTTTGCCTGCACCGTCAAAGATGTGTTTGAAGCGAAAACCGTGCGTAAGTTGTGCCGGACGCTGGCAGCCCATTCGCAGCATGAACGGGCGGTTGATGCCGAGAAGGGACAACTGGCCGGTACGTTTGATTTGCATCCGATCCAGCGCTGGTTCGATGCTCAGCCTTTTGCCCGTCCGGCGCACTGGAATCAGGCGGTGGTACTGGCTATTCCTGAGGTAGATTCTGCCCGGCTGACCAGCATGATGGCCCAACTGCTGGCTCACCACGATGCCTTGCGTCTGCGGGTAACGGACGACAATGGCACGCGCCGCCAGCGTTATCAGGCGTCGGTGACAGTACCGGAACTGGTGGAACTGGATGCGGCGAACATGACCGAAAGCGAACTGTATGATGCGCTGACGACGCTGCAATCGCAGTTCGATCTCGTCAACGGGCCGGTAATGGCCTGGGCGCGGGTGCGTCATTTGCCGTTGCCAAAGGCTCAGTCCGAGCAAGGCGCAGAGCCCCAGACTGGACTGTTCCTTGCGCTGCATCACTGGGTGGTGGATGCGGTTTCCTGGCGTATTCTGGCCGAAGATCTGCAGCGTTTGTATCAGGGGCTGCCGCTGCCGGCGAAAACCTCCAGCTATCGCCAGTGGGGCGATGCCCTGAAAGCCTATGCTGATCGTCATCCGGAACAGTTTGACTATTGGCACAGCCAGCTTGAGGCGGCTCAGTCACGTTGTGAGTCCGCTAGCGATGCCCGCTACTGCGCGTTACCAAATCAACTGAACCGTGACAGTGATGGCAAGGTGATTCCGAGCCAGGCGATGCTGGAACTGGATGAGAGCGAGACTGAACGTCTGGTCGGTAAGGCAAACAGTGCCTTTACCACAGAGGTGCGCGATCTGCTGCTTGCGGCTCTGGGTATGACGTTCAATGAACTGGGCTGGGGCGAGCAATCGACCGTGATGCTGGAAGGGCATGGCCGCGAGGACATTGCCGAGCAGCTCGATGTCAGCCGTACCGTCGGCTGGTTTACCAGTACCTATCCGTGTACCGTTGCCGTGCAGCCTTCGCTGGCGGAGACGATCAAGCACACCAAAGAGGCGCTGCGGCAGGTTCCGGATAATGGCATCGGCTTCAATGCGCTGCGTAGCTACCATCCACAGGGCGCGCAGCTGACGTTCTCGCCAGTGGTCTTTAACTACCTAGGGCGTCAGACCCGCAAGCAAGGGCTGCAACCGGAACCGTGGCGTCCTCTGCCGGTGATACCGGGGCAAACGGCTTCACCGCTGAACCCGGGGGCTGAGCTGATCAGCCTGCATGGCGGGATCTATGAAGGACAACTGACAATGCGTCAGGTCGGGGTTCTGGAGCAGGCTCTGAGTGAGCAGTTTATGGCGGCATTTAAAGCCAACCTGCTGGCCGTGATCCGTTACTGTGAGCAGCACACCGTGACTCACGGCAGGCAGTCGACGCCGTCAGATCACCCGTTGGTCACATTGACCCAGCCAGAGCTGGATGCGTTGTCAGAACGGTTTGATATCGACGCGTTGCTACCGGCGTCTTCGCTGCAGCAAAGCATGTTTGCCCATCAGCAGCGTTGCCCTGACGATGAAGCGTATCTGCTGCAAACCCCGATCCGATACCAACAGCCACTGGATCTGACCCGTTACCGGCAGGCATGGCATGCGGTCGTCAGCGCTTATCCGGCATTGCGGACGGTATTAAGCGGGCCGTTTGGCGAGGCAAACCCATTGATTCAGGTGGTGCAGCGTCAGTGTGTACTGCCGTTTGACGTGGTGGATCTGACCGATGAAGCTGATCCGCAGGCGGTGATTGCCGCATACTGCACGCAGGATCGCCAGCAGGGAATCCCGCTGCAAGGCGAGGCGCTGTTACGCGTGCGCTGTTTCCGTCTGGCGGACGATGATATTCAGGTGATCTTCAGCTGCCACCACGCGGTGATTGACGGCTGGAGTGGCCCGCGTCTGTTTGCGGCGCTTCATCAGGCGTATGAATCCTTGTCTGAGAGCGAGCATATCGAGGAATCCGCTGTGCTGCCGGTCGATCAGGCGTATCTGGCCCATGCTGAGTATGCCTTCAGGCAGCAGGCCGACACGGCAGCCTTCTGGGCTGAGAAGTCGCTGGCGACAGCAAAAGCCAATGATCTGACATTGTTGTTTGGTCATGGTTTTGCGGCGTCCCCTTACCAACAGCAACCCGAGGTGGTCAAAACGGCACTGTCGCCGGAGGCGCAGGCTGCTCTGGTGCATTTTGCCCGTCAGGCTGGGGTCACTCACAGCACGGTAGCGCAGTTTGCCTGGCACCGTCTGGTGGCCCGTGCTACCGGTCAGCCGTTAAGTGACCAGCCGACCACCATAGTTGGGAATGTGGTGCCGGGGCGTGATGCGCCGGTTGACGGGATCACCGCCAGCGTCGGGCTCTATATCAATACGTTGCCGCTGATGATGACCTGGCAGGAGTCGCAGCCATTGGCCGTGCAACTTGCCGGGCTGCAAAGTGAGACCATGGCGCTGAACCAGCACGCCACGCAGTCATTGATCGCACTACAAGCCGGACGCGGACGACTGTTTGACAGCGTGTTTGTTTACGAGAACTACCCTCGACCGGAAGCCTCAGAGCAGAAGGCCCCAGAGCAAGAGATGACACCCATCGAACAACCCGTCAATAATCTCCGTGCTGTACTGCAACCGGAGTTCGGACCGGCTTTTGAAAAGGTGGAAATTCCGCTCAGCCTGGTGGTCAATGAGGTTGGCGGCCAGCTGTCGCTGCGCTTTGAATTTGACGGGCAGCAGGTCGAGCCAGCTCGCGCCCGCGAGGTGCTGATGCGTTGGCAGGATGAGCTGTTAGCGGTGATTGCTGCTGATCCGCAGCAAGTGTTGCCACTGACCCCGCTGGCATCTGTGGCTGAGCCGCAATGTTTGAACAGTGAGCATCATGCGAAGGCAGATCCGGCATCTCTTGATGGGCCTTGGCCACCGGCTATTAGCCAGTTGGTCAGTCAGGTGTGGCAGCAGAGTACTTCACTGACGGTCACGCCGGACAGCGCGTACTGGCACCAGCCGTTGTGTGCACTGGGGATTGATTCTCTGGGGGCGATTGCGCTGGTGCAGCGTCTGAACCAGGCGCTGAGTCAGCAGGGGCAGAAGCAGGCCGTGACTCTGGCAGAACTGTATCAGCATGCCACACCGGCAGTGATGTGCCGGGCATTGAGCGAAGCATATGCTCAGCAGCCTGAACGGGAGGTGGCCGATGCCTAATCTGGATCAGACAAACGCTCTGTCCGCGTCTTGGTGCGCGCGTGTTTCTTCACGTGATTCTATATCTTCACGTGATCTTGCAACTATGCTGGAGGCCGCCCTGAACGGGGCGGCCGAGTCCGGACGGATGGCCATCGACTTTGGCGATGCATCGCTCAGCTACCGTGATCTGCTGGCTGATACGGCACGGGTAAAGCAGCGCCTGACGCAGGCGGGCCTGACGGCGGGATGCCGCGTCGGGATCCACCTGGAGCGAACGCCCACTCTGATTGCCTCGTTACTGGCCTGTCTGTTTTCCGGCATGGCATTTGTCCCACTCGATCCGTTGTTTCCGGCGGGGCGGCTACGGGATATTGCTGAGGAAGCGCAGCTGGATGCGGTGCTGGAGGCTGGTCATGAAACTGGCAATAAGGCTGGCAGTGAAGTGCCAGCAGCTATCGGATTTCGCTGCCCGGTTGTTAGCTTGGATGACAATAAAGAACAGACGCGACATCGGACGCAGCAGGGTGGTGTGGGGGCTCTGACACTCAGCCCGAAGCTGAGGCCCGATACCACGGCTTATATGATGTTCACGTCCGGCTCAACCGGCAAACCGAAAGGGGTCGTTATCAGTCATCAGGCGCTGGCAACCTTCCTGTGTGCCGCGGTTGCCAGACTGGAATTGGATGCCCGTTGTCACTGGCTGCTGATCACCACTATCGCGTTTGATATCTCGATGCTGGAGATTTTTGCCCCCTTGCTGGTGGGCGGCCGTTTGTTGCTGACCGATAGCGAAGCACATAAAGATCCTCATGCTGTCGCGGCTACGCTGGCGCAGCACCCGTCTGTGAATGTATTGCAGGCCACGCCGACCTTCTGGCGGATGCTGGTAAACACCGGCTGGCAAGGCCAATCCGGGCTGACCGCGCTGACCGGCGGGGAAGCGCTGGACAGCGGATTAGCGCAGCAGCTGCATTCGCGCTGCGAGGTGCTCTGGAACTGTTACGGACCCACGGAAGCCACGGTCTGGTCACTGATGTCGACCGTGCAGCCGGGGCAGCCGATCACCATCGGTCAGAGTCTGGCCGGGTATGGCCATCTGGTACTGGATGAAACAGCGTCACCGGTGGGCGAAGGGCTGGAAGGGGAACTGTGCATTTATGGTGATGCCCTGAGTGATGGTTACTGGCAGCGGGCGGATTTGACCGCGGCGCAGTTTGTGGTTCGTGCAGACGGGCGGCGTTATTACCGCACCGGTGATAAAGTCCGGCGGCTGGCGGACGATCGCTATCAGTATCTGGGACGGCTGGATGATCAGGTTAAGCTGCGCGGCTACCGGATTGAGCTGGGGGAGATCGAAGCCCGGCTGCGCGAGCTGGATGGTGTCAGTGATGCAGCCGTCAGGTTGGAAGGCGAAGGTGAGCAGGCGATGCTGGTGGCGTATCTGGAGCAGGATGCTCAGGCTGGGGCACCAATTTCGCAAGAAGTGACTCGCTCACAAGGAATGCTTCGCTCACAAGGTATGACGCGTCTACAGCTGCGTAAGGCACTGGCGGCACACTTGCCGGGCTACATGATTCCGGGACGGTTCGTGTGGCTGAACAGTCTGCCGAAAACCGCCAGCGGTAAGGTCGATCGTAAGCGGCTGGTGGCCGGTTAGCGACGGATTGGTATTCCTCTCTTGTCTTTAACCGACAAATAAACTTAACTGACAAAAAAACCGCCGAAAGGCGGTTTTTTGTTTAGCGTGGCAACCAGTGGTAAGGGTTATTGCGTCACCGATTGGGCTTCCGGCTTGTTTACCAGCTTGGCGATGTCATCCATCACTTTCATCGCGGCCAGCGGGCCCCCGACGGAGGTCCACAGTGAGCCGTCCACAGCGGTAAACCGACCGGCGTTAATCGCGCTCAGCTGGCGGAAGGCAGGGGTATTTTCGGCTTGTTTCATGGCATCCACGGCTTCGCCGGACGTGCTGAGGGTGCCGATCACCATCCAGTCGCCGTCCAGCACTGATAACGCTTCCAGACTCAGTGACATGGAATGGGTATGCCCCGGATCTTGCTGGTTATCCGGACGTTTCATGCCGACATCGGCAATCACCTGACTGGCAAACGAATCGCGGAACATGTAAGCCGGTCCTTTCGGGTTCCAGCGTACGACGCTGATGGTCTGGCCTAGTCGGTCACCAATAGCCTGTTTGGTTTGCTCAGCATGTGACAGATAGCGCTGCATAAAGGAATCGGCATCCGCCTCGCGGTTCAGGATAGTGGCGGTGCGCTTGAAGACCTCTTTCCAGCTTTCGCCATAGTTGAACGTCACCACGGTCGGGGCAATTTCATTCAATAGCTCAATCACTTCCGGGCGGTTTGGCGCGGTCAGGATCAGATCCGGTTCCAGCTCCAGAATGGTTTCCAGGTTCGGGCGGGACAGATCGCCGACAATCTGAATGTCGCCCTTGATAGCCGGGGCGAGGTAGCGCGGCAGAGTTTGCTGACCACGGCCGTTAACGGTGCCGACCGGTGTCATACCGAGCGCCAGGGCGGTATCGAGGTCGATTTCGCTCAGGGTGATCACCCGTTTCGGGTGCAGGGGAACCGTAACTTTTTCGCCCAGGGCATTGTCAACGGTACGGGTATCGGCGGCAGTGGCCTGGCTCGCCATGCAGAACAGGGCCAATGCGGTAAACAGGCTTCGAAGCAACATAATACTCCTTATTATGCAAATCAGTGAATGAGATGAATCGTTCGCAATTGTACTTGATAAGGATATTGAGAACTATTTTTATTTATTTCTGTTCAGCGAAAAGGCGGGTTGATATCATGTCCAGCCTCGTCGATATACATGGAGTTGCAAGCGTGTCGAAACATCACCTTGTCTGGTTGGGAGCGGGCGTGGTTTGTGTCTGCTTTTTTTCGTTATTGTCTTTGTCGGTCGGAGCCGGAGAATACGGCGCAGCAGATGCGCTGGCGTACTATTTTTCAGCCATCAATCCGTCAGAGCACATGATCATGGTGATGGATACACTGCGACTGCCGCGCACACTGTGCGCCCTGATGGTCGGAGTCAGCCTGTCGCTGGCGGCGTCTTTACTGCAAAGCGCGACCCGCAATCCACTGGCTGAGCCGGGGTTGCTCGGGGTGAATGCCGGGGCAGTATTGGGGCTGGTGACCGGACTGACCTATTTTGGCGTCGAATCGGCGCAAGGGTATCTGGTCTGGTCCGGGCTGGGCGCGCTGACCGGCAACATCGTCGTGCTGCTGGTCGGTCATGTCATGGGCAAATCCAGCCCGCTCAAACTCATTCTGGTCGGGGTGGCAATGAATGCCACGTTTGGCGGTATCTCCAGTTTTATTCTCTTGTCGCATCAGGTGGTGCTGGATCAGTTCCGATTCTGGAACCTAGGCTCGCTGGCGGCTGCGGATATGGCATCCATGGCGATGGTCTCACCGTTTATGCTGGCCGCAGTCGTACTGACTTTTCTGCTGGCCCGTCAGCTCACCATGATGCAGCTGGGCGAGCAGCAGGCTCGCTCGCTGGGGATCAATACCCACTGGGTTCGTATTGGTGTCTTGCTGGCCTCAACCTTATTTACTGCCTGCGCTATTTCGGTTGCCGGGCCGATCAGTTTTGTCGGCTTCCTGGCGGCTTACTGTGCTCGCATGGTGGAGCCGGTGCGGCTGTCATTGCAGGTTGTGTTTTCGGCGCTGTTCGGCGTCTGCTTCATTATGGCCGCAGATATTCTGGCACGCTGGATGATTCAGCCGTATGAGATGCCAAACGGTGTACTGCTGGCGATGATTGGCGCCCCGGTATTGATTGGGGTGGTGCGACGGGGCGGTTTCCGCTCATTACTGGCCGTGAAGTAGGAGGAGTTGCTGATGGAAAAAGGGATGCAGCAAGTGATGCCAGCGCGCGCGCAACAATACACGCCGCCAGCTGCCGCACTGCCGGGGCAACACATACCGCACGGCAAATGGCTGTGGCGGTTGGGCCGTAAAACCCTGTTGGTGGAGCGTCGCGCCGTATGGATTGGAGCGCTGTTGCTGGTTGCGCTGATGGGCCTGAGCCTGCTGGCGATCAGCGTCGGTTCTGCCAAACTGACTCCCTGGCTGGCATTGAAAGCCCTGCTGGGGGAATCGACCCGGATGGTCGAGATCATGGTGTTCAAAATTCGTCTGCCCCGGGTGGTGGCCGTGCTGGTGGCCGGGGCCGCGATGGGGCTGTCCGGCTGCATGATTCAGACACTGGTTCGCAACCGGCTGGCTACCCCGGATATGGTCGGGGTGAATGAAGGGGCCACACTGGCTATCACCTTCTTTACGCTTTATCTCACGCTCGGGGCCTGGCCATGGTGGGCGGCGCCGCTCGGTGCGGTGGTGGCTGCCTTGATGCTGTACACCTTGTGCCGTAACCCCGGTGAGCAGGGATACTTGTTCGTGGTGATCGGTATCGGGGTGTCGGAGCTGATGCGGGCCGTAGGAGAGTTCCTGATGTCCACCGAATCGATTGTGCACGTCAGCAGCGTGTACTTCTGGACTATAGGGAACTTTGTCGGTCAGGGCTACAACGTCAGCCTGCCGGTGGCTGGATTGCTGGTGCTTATCTGTCCGGCCGTGATGTATTTCTCCCGCCAGTTGGCTGTGTTGCGGCTGGGCATCCCGACAGCGCAGAGCCTGGGGGTGAATGTCAATCGGGTGCAGGTAGCCATCCTGATGCTGGCGATTCTGGTCGCCGCGCTGGGCACCGCAATTGGCGGGCCGGTGGTGTTTATTGCGATGGCGGCGCCGATTATTGCGAGCTTCCTGCTCAAAGGACGGGTCGTCCCGCTCTGGACCGCCGCCATGCTGGGCGCACTGCTGCTGTTGCTGAGCGATACCCTGGTGCGGGTGCTGGCTGACCCCCATGAGGTGGCGACCGGCATCATGACCCGGATTCTGGGCGGCATCATGCTATTTATTTTTCTTCTGCGAGATAAAGGACAGGCAGACTAATGACAGCGTTAACGATGACAGGGGTAGGATTTTCCTACGAGAACAAAACCGTCCTCAAGGATGTTTCATTCCGCCTGGGTAAAGGAAAACTGGTCGGCATTGTCGGGCCGAACGGTGGGGGAAAATCGACCCTGCTGAAAATGATGGCCAAGCAACTGGTCCCGCAGCAGGGAAACATTACCTTAAACGGCACGTCACTGGCCGACTACTCAATGAAGGCGCTCGCCAGAGAGCTTGCTTTTTTGCCGCAGCAACCTATTAGCCCGGCGGGGATCACAGTCGAGCAACTGGTGCAGTATGGTCGTCATCCCCATCAGGGCTGGTTCAGTCAGTGGAGCGATGAGGACGCGGCACAGGTTGCCAACGCTATTAAATGGATGAAACTGGAAGGTCTGCTGCAACAGCCGGTGGCAAGCCTGTCCGGCGGCCAGCGTCAGCGTGCCTGGCTGGCGATGATTCTGGCTCAGGATACCGGCGTGATTCTGCTGGATGAGCCAACCAGCGCACTGGATATCGGTCATCAGATTGAAGTGATGGAAAGCATCAGCCAGATGGTGGCGGTAGGAAAAACCGTGGTGTTGGTGATCCATGATCTGGCGGCAGCAGCACGGTACTGCGATGAGCTGGTTGCTATTGGCGAGCAAGGCGTCGTGGCGGCAGGCCCGGTGCGCGAGGTGATCACCAAACCGATGATCGATAAGCTGTACAACACCCATGTGGATATTTTGCAGGCACCGTTTGATGATGCCCCAGTGATCGTGCCGCGCCGTCAGGCCGACTGGCAACGACTCACGGGTTGATGCTCTGACGGGCAGCGCTCTCCGACAGTTCATCAATCTCTGACGCGCACTGAGAAAAGCCAGCCGAATCGGCTGGCTTTTGGCTTTTATCAGTAACCGGTTTATCAGTGCCCCAAATGGCGTTAACCCTCGTTGGCAGCCAGCTGACGCGGGCAGCCCTGACGGCGTTGCTCAACCGCATCGGCCAGCATGGTCAGCAGGGTTTTGGTATCGTCCCAGCCGATACAGGCATCCGTAATGGACTGGCCGTAGGTCATCTCTGCCGCAATATCCTGACGGCCTTCAACCAGAAAACTCTCTGCCATTATGGCCGCAATGGCATGATTCCCGTTGCCAATCTGGCGACAGAGCTCTTCGGCAACCAGCAGTTGGCGCTGGTATTGCTTCAGGCTGTTACCGTGGCTGCAATCGATCATGACGCCGGTCATCAGCCCTTTGGCATGCAGCTGCTGTAGCGCATGACGGATATCATCTTCACTGTAATTTGGCGTCTTTCCGCCGCGCAGGATCAGATGACAATCCGGATTCCCGGTGCTGTTAACGGCGTAAAGCTGACCATCTTGTCCGACGGTGGTGTAAAGGTGCGGATGGCGGCTGGCGATCATTGCATCCATGGCAACACTGATATTGCCGTCAGTGCCGTTTTTGAACCCTACCGGGCAAGGTAGTCCGGACGTTTGCTGCCGGTGTGGCTGGGACTCGGTGGTTCTTGCGCCAATCGCGCCCCAGCTCATCAGATCGGCCAGATAGGTAAAGCTGGTGTTGTCGAGGAACTCAGTCGCGGTCGGCAGCCCCAGTGCGTTAATTTGGATCAGCAGCTCGCGAGCCTGATACAGCCCTTTGGTGATGTGATAGCTGCCATCCAGATCCGGATCAAACAGTAAGCCTTTCCAGCCAACGGTGGTACGCGGTTTTTCAAAATAGGCCCGCATCACGACCACTAACTGGTCCTGATGCTGCTCGGCGTACGCGGCCAGTTGTCGGGCATAGTCCAGCGCCGCTTTCGGGTCGTGAATGGAGCACGGACCAATCACCACCAGCAGGCGGTCATCGTGGCCGTGCAGGACATCCCGGATGGCCTTTCGCGAGGCAGAGATGTGTCCGGTGAGCGCCGGCGGGCAGGGAATATCCTGAGCCAGCGTGGCCGGGGTAGGCAGTGCCTGCCATGAGTGGGCTCGGATCACTGAAGGGTCAATAGCCATTGTTGGTTCCTTTGTTGTCATCGGTCGATGACATCACTCTTGTGCTTCCAGGCCTTTCAGCCTGACGTCGTTACAGGTGGTCGATTCTTATTCTTTATTATCAATTACTTCGTGGCGTCTGGCGTGATAGCTGTCTTCATCGTTACCAAAGCGCCAGTAGGGAATGGCGTAAACCTGTGAACGATCCACATCCAGCTCACGGCGGATGTAGCGCCGCAGACCCACGACGATCTGCTCTTCGCCACCCAGCCAGAAATAGCTGTCCGTGACATGGTGCTTGTCATTTTCAAGCTGCAGGCAGAACTGGTCGATCAGCGGCTGAACCTGATTGGGTTGACCAAAGAACCACTCAATCTTGACCCCTTCCGGGCAGACCAGATCCTGGAGATCGGTATGGTCAGGCACCTGCAAGGCGACATACCCCCGGCTGTCCGCAGGCATGTCTTCGAGCATGGCGGCAATAGCGGGCAGAGCGGTCAAATCACCGGCCAGGAAGTACTGTGAGGCCGGTTTGAGCATCGGGAACGGGCCGCCCGGCGGGGAGATACCAAGCTTATCGCCGGGGCGGGCGGCCAGGGCAAACCGAGAGGCTGGCCCGATATCGCCGTGCAGGGCAAAGTCGATATCTATCTCACCGACTTCACGGCGCAGGGCGCGTACCGAGAAGGTGCGCAGCAAAGGTTTGTCTTCCGCCGATGCCCATTTAGGGCCGCTTTCTGTCATCGCCGGCAACACCGGCTCGGACTGGTCTCCGTGGGCTAGCATGATCTTGATATGGGCGCCGTGGCTGCATGGCGGGTAGTGTGCCAGTTCAGGGGAGGTGAAGCAGATGCGCCGGTAGCGCGGGCCCAAATCCTGGACAGATTTCACGGTGAGTAACACCGGCTGACGTTTAACCGTGCTGTCATTTGCGGACATAGTGGCTCCTTAATCAATAATGATATCCATTCTCGTTTGATTATACATAAACTCAACAGTGTTAACAGTAAAAGCTCATCTAAGTTACTGAGATCACACCAGTTAAAACAAACAGTAACAGTAGTAACAATAAGGATTTGGGCAAGAGTTGTCTGTCTGATGAGGACAAAGGGCAGCTTTCTGAGCTTTAGTCACATAGCAGGTAAAAAGCTGTACGGAAAATAAAAAACAATAATAACAGGTATTTATTGGTTGTATTTAAGAGGGGCTGTGTTGAGCGCACAGCCTGTGCAGCTTTAGGCTTACCATAAGCCTAAAAGGTGTGCGAGGAGTGAGAAAGAGCAAAGTAGCAGTCATTTTTGTTATCGCGGCTGTTTCAACCATCAGGGCTGGGGGACGATAACAACCACCATGGCTTCGTTGCCATGAATGCCGGAACGCTCGCTGCTTCATGGGAATAGCGGTACACTTAGGCGGTTAACCCATGATGCCGCAGGGCTTTTTGACGGAATGTAAGGACTGGTTAATGACTGCCACCCCGAATGACACCAGCTATGTAGACAGCGATCTGCTGACTGAGATCGCCATTGCCTATTACCAGGACGGCGCGACCCAGGAAGAAATATCCAAAACCTTCGGCATGTCGAGGGCGAAAGTGGGCCGCTTGCTCCGCCGGGCACGGGATGAAGGAGTGGTGGAAATTACGGTAAAGTATCACCCGGTATTCAGCGAGAAACTCGAACAGCAGCTGATTGAGCGTTTTAACCTGAAACGTGCCCTGATTGCACTGGACCAGCCGGACGATGAAAGTCAGCGCCAGCAGGTTGCCAGTCTGGTTTCCAGCTACCTCTCTTCCGTTCTGACCGATGACATGGTGGTGACGGTAGGCCAGGGACGCAATATCGCCTCTATCGCCAATCATGTCGGCGTAGTGCCGCATCGCAACTGCCGTTTTGTCTGTGGTATCGGCGGTACGCACCGCTCAGGCAATGCCATCAATGCCGACCATATCTGCCGCCAGCTGGCCAAGAAATACGACGGGATCAGTGAAACCCTGTACGCCCCGGCGTATGTCGATGATATCAAAGTCAAAGAAGCCATCATGAAAAACGGCACGGTCAAAGAAACACTGGACCGTGCCCGCCGTGCGGATGTCGCGCTGGTTGGGGTCGGGGATATGAACGAGAACAGCCACATGGTCAAAATGGGCTGGTTTACCCCGCAGGAAATCGTAGAGGCGCGGATCCGGAAAGGGGTGGTAGGTGACATTGCCGGTTATGACTTTTTTGACAGTCAGGGTCGCCGAGCCGACACCATGATGAGCGACCGGGTGATTGGTCTGAGCATGGAAGAGCTGCGCCATATCCCGATTGTGGTGGTGACCGCCGCGGAAAACAGTAAAGCCCTGGCGCTGCTGGGCGCATTGCGATCCGGTGTGGTGGATGTGCTGGCCACCAGTGTCAGCAACGCCCTGACCATCCTCAATCTTGATCAACAAATGAAATAAAGGATCTGATGATGCCATTTCGGATCAGTTGAGATCAGGCTGCCTGCGGGCGGCCTTTTTTGAAAGGTGGGCCGGCGTTTTAACCGAGGGAGTTACCCTGCCTTCCGGCGAGCTTGCTAAGATTGATAAGGGGAAATAGGGAGCGCGCAATGTTAAAACGATATGTATGGATGCTGGCAGTCGTGGTCAGCCAGGCCGCATGGGCGAGTCCGTGGGAAAAAGTTAAAACCCCGAGTCACGGGGAATCGCAATCAATCGGGGGATACAGTAACGGTTGTCTGGCGGGCGGGCAGAGCCTGCCGCTGGAAGGGGATGGTTATCAGGTCATGCGATCTTATCGCGGGCGCTATTATGGCCATCAGGATATGATCAAGTTTCTGCACGATCTGGCTCACGGGGTGAACCAGCTTAAGCTGGGACAGCTGTTGGTCGGGGATATCGCGATGCCGCGGGGGGGACGCTTTGCCTCCGGGCACGCCAGTCATCAGACCGGGCTGGATGCAGATATCTGGCTGAAGCTGTCGGATAAACCGCTGAGTGATGAAGAGCTGATTGATGTGCAGCCACTACCGATGGTGCACCTTAAGCAGTACCGCATCAACAAGAAAAACTGGGGTGATAAACAGGCGCTGATGATTCAGCTCGCGGCCGCAGATGAACGTGTGGCGCGGATTTTTGTCCATCCGGTGATCAAAGAGCAGCTGTGCCAGCGGGAATGGAAAGAACGTGACTGGCTGCGGAAAGTCAGGCCGTGGTGGGGCCATTACTACCACTTCCATGTCCGGCTGAATTGCCCGGAAGGTGATACCAGCTGTAAGGCGCAGATGCCGCCCCCGCCGGGTGATGGCTGCGGCGCGGAACTGGCTTCCTGGCGGCCTAAACCTAAACCGGTCACCAAAGAGAAACCGAAGGCGGTTGCCAAGGTGAAAAAGAAACCGCCGGTAGTACCACCGGCCCAGTGCGTGGCTTTACTGCAAAAAGACAGCTGAAACCCATCTGGTATCCGAATGCGTCTTTCGATGGTGAAGGGGGGGCTGTCTGTGATAGGAAGGCAAATCAGCATTTAAACCATACAAAAAAAGCGCCCGACAGGGCGCTTTTTGATGGCAAAACCAGTGGATTCACACCAGACCTTGCAGGGTGACGAACTTCTCTAGCAGCTCGTCTTCGGTCTCGATGTGTTCCGGGTCAGTAATAATACAGTTGGTGATCGGGCAGACCGACTGACAGGTCGGTTTGTCGTAGTGCCCTTTACACTCGGTACATCTGTCCGGGTCAATCTCATAGATTTCCGGACCCATGGAGATCGCGTCGTTCGGACACTCCGGATCACACATGTCGCAGTTGATGCACTTTTCTGTAATTAGCAATGCCATTGCGATTAGTTACCGTCTTTAGGACCGTGAGGATTACGGGTGTTCTCACCGGCATTCAGGTTGCGCATCAGCAGACCGAATTCCAGATCCATATCCTGAGGTACCGGGATAAAGACAAAGTGGCCGTTACCTTTGGCATCGGTGATCACTTCAGACTTACGGTTTTCCATGGTCTCCAGGGTGAAGATCACGTTGCCTTTCGGGGTCATCAGCTCCATGCTGTCGCCCACAACGAATTTGTTCTTCACTTCTACTTCTGCCAGATCACCGCGGCGTTTGCCGGTGAACTCACCCACAAACTGCTGGGTGTCAGAAATAGAGTAGCCGTACTCGTAGTTCTGGTAGGCATCGTGCGTGTGACGGCGCAGGAAACCTTCGGTGTAACCACGGTGAGCCAGGCTCTCCAGAGTACCCATCAGGGTTTCATCAAATGGCTTACCGGCGACAGCATCATCAATCGCTTTGCGGTATACCTGAGCGGTACGGGCACAGTAGTAGAACGACTTGGTACGGCCTTCGATTTTCAGTGAGTGAACACCCATCTTCGTCAGACGCTCAACGTGCTGAACAGCACGCAGGTCTTTTGAGTTCATGATGTAAGTGCCGTGCTCGTCTTCAAACGCTGCCATTTTCTCATCCGGGCGGTGAGATTCGCTCAGCAGCACCACTTCGTCAGTTGGCTTGCCTTTACCGATTGCCACTTCCGGACGCTCTGGCTCTTGCATCTGAACGGCAGAGGCTTCCTGAATTTCCACGATTTGCCCCGCGTCATCTTCAGTTGCTTTCTCGGCTTTGTATTCCCAGCGGCAGGCGTTGGTGCAGGTACCCTGGTTCGGGTCACGCTTGTTCATGTAGCCAGACAGCAGGCAACGGCCAGAGTACGCCATACACAGTGCACCGTGTACGAACACTTCCAGCTCGGTTTCCGGACAGTGTTCACGAATTTCTTCGATCTCTTCCAGTGACAGCTCACGAGATACGATCACGCGCTCAACGCCTTGAGTTGCCCAGAATTTCACGGTTGCCCAGTTAACGGCGTTCGCCTGAACTGACAGGTGAATTGGCATATGCGGGAAGTTTTCACGCACCATCATGATCAGACCCGGGTCAGACATGATCAACGCATCCGGGCCCATCTCAACGATAGGAGCCAGGTCACGGATGAACGTTTTCAGCTTAGAGTTATGCGGCTGAATGTTACATACCACGTACAGTTTCTTACCCTGCGCGTGCGCCTCGTCGATACCGATTTTCAGGTTTTCGTGGTTGAACTCGTTGTTACGAACACGAAGGCTGTAACGTGGCTGGCCGGCGTACACGGCATCTGCGCCGTAGGCAAATGCGTAACGCATGTTTTTCAGGCTGCCCGCAGGCGATAACAATTCAGGTTTAAACATAGCTCTTATAATCCAGTGTCTGATTGCAAATCAGGCCGTATCACTCGGGATACGGAGTTGAGGCGGGATTTTACTGTGATCCCACCCACAAAGGCAATGGATAGAGGGAAATGAGGTAGGAATCCTGATGGCGGGCGGTGCTGTTGCTCGAAAGGGAAGGCCACCGGCTAACCGAAAACAACCGGTTGGGATGACAGGAGCCGATACACAGGCGGCAAACAAACGATGGGTGACCCGTGGGGGCGGGATAGCAAAAGGCGACCTGTGGTCGCCTTTTTTCTTTGAATGTTGGTGTTCTTTGAGTGCTGTTTTTTTGTGGCCGGTATTTTTGCGACAGGAGTCGTGTGGTGCCAACCGATCAGGCTTTGGCTTCCAGGCCGCCCAGCACGTCAAACAGGTTTGGCAGGAAAGCGGAAAACTCACCAGCCATCAGAGACAGGTCAGCATCCAGGCGATGCGCCATGTCTTCCCTGTCGATATCGTCGTTCTGATCGCGCAGTTCGTCGGAGAACTTCAGGCGTTTTACCGACAGGTCTTCGTTCAGCACGAAGTCAATGCGATCCTGCCAGTTCATTGCCAGCTTGGTGACCAGTTTGTCTGCTTCAATGTGCGCCAGAATTTCATCGCACGACAGATCCTGTTGCTTACAGCGAATCACGCCGCCGTCTTCCAAAATCGCTTTCAGCTCGGCTTCTTCACCAATGGTGAAGCCGTTAGGTGATTCGTTGCTGCGTACCCACTCGGTCATGGTCAGTTCAGCCGGTTTTTCCGGGGTAACTGGTACAACCGGCAGGCTGCCCATTGATTTACGCAGCAGGCCCAACAGTTCCTCGGCCTTCTTGAAGCTGCCGGCATCAACCACGATATAGCCTTCTTTTGGCATGATCAGAGCGTAAGTCTGGGAGCGACGGCTGAACGCGCGCGGCAGCAGATCCATCACGATTTCATCTTTCAGAGTGTCTTTTTCGCTTTTCTTCAGCTTACGCCCTTGTTCGATTTCCATCGCCTCGATTTTCTCGCTCAGTGATTCTTTGATCACCGATGACGGCAGCATTTTTTCTTCTTTACGGGCACAGATCAGGATGTTGTCACCGGCCACATGGGTAAACATATCACCGTGTTTACCCAGGGCGTGTACCCAGCCAAATTTCTGCATGTCCTGGCTGCCACATGGCGTAAAACGGAATTCTTCCAGTTGCTGTTCCAGTTGGTCAGGGTTGATGTCGATTTCGCGGCTGAAGCGATAGGTAAGTACGTTTTTAAACCACATCATGGCTGTTACAGATCCTAGGTTGTGCATTTGGCTGTCAATCTTATTGCATTGATAAAAGAATGTCGTTGGTTTTCTCGGCCACCGGGTTGGGCGAAAGAAAAAGTGCGGTACAATCTCACGCAGTTTTCCAACTCGGCATATAGATTTGTAATGAAGATTCTCCATACCTCCGACTGGCATCTGGGTCATCAGCTGCATGGTTACAACCGGGATTTCGAACATCAGGCATTTCTTGACTGGCTGGCAGACACACTGGAAGCCCGCCAGGCCGATGCATTGCTGGTGGCCGGGGACATTTTTGATACGGCCAATCCGCCGGCCAGTGCCTGGCGCATGTTGTACCGTTTTCTAGCCCGGCTGGCGAAAAACCTGCCGAACCTGAATGTGGTGATGATTGGCGGCAACCACGATTCGCCAAGTAAGCTGGATGCCCCGCATGAATTGCTGAAAGCGTTTGACCTGCATATCGTCGGGGGGATTCATCGCCGTGAAGATGGCGAGCTGGACACCGAACGTATGTTGGTGCCGCTGACCGACGCCTCCGGGCAGCAGGCAGCCTGGGTGCTGGCGGTCCCGTTTTTGCGCAGTGCCGATCTGCGTACGGATGGTCTGAGTGAAGAGGATGATCGCCTGATCAAGGGGGTCGAAACCCTGTATGGAGAAGTGACCGCCGCGGCGCGGCATGGCCGCCAGCCGAATCAGGCATTGATCGGGATGGGACATGCTTACATGGCCTCGGGCAAGCTGTCAGAGATGTCAGAGCGTCGGGTACTGGGCGGGAACCAGCATGCCTTACCGGCGTCCATTTTTGCTGAGGACCTGAGCTATGTGGCGCTCGGGCATCTGCATTTGGCGCAACGGGTCGCCAAGCAGGAGCACATCCGCTACAGCGGCTCGCCGCTGCCGTTGTCCATGTCAGAGCGGGGCTACAACCACCAGGTGGTGCTGGTTGACTTCGACGGGGCCGATGTGACGGCGATTGAGCCGGTCTCAGTGCCGCGCGTGGTGGACATGCTCAAGGTTCCGGCGTCACCGGCACCGCTGGCCCAGGTAATTGAAGAGCTGAGCGCGCTGGACGTGGAAGACAAGCCGCGCGAGCAGCAGCCGTTTCTGGAAGTGCATGTTTTGCTTGATAAGCCACAAGCCCTGCTGCGGGAAAAAATCATGGCAGCCTTGGATGGCAAAGCCGTGCGTCTGGCCAAAATTACGCCTCATTATCCGGCGACCCAGACCCAGCAGGGACTGGGGCACCGTCGTCTGTCTGATGTGACGCCACAGCAAGTGTTCAACCTGAGCTGGACGCAGAAATATCAGGGCGAACCGGATGAGGCGATGACGGCCGCGTTTGAGCAGCTGCTGATCAATGTCGAAGAAGATGAAGCGAATTTGTAATACAGCCACCGAGTAAATGAATAGAGCACAACAACGATGAAAATACTTGCGCTACGTGGTGAAAACCTTGCCAGTCTGCAGCAACCGTTTGAGATCGATTTTGCCGGTGGCCGGCTGGGCGAAGCCGGTTTGTTTGCCATCACCGGTAAGACCGGGGCCGGAAAATCCACGCTGCTGGATGCCATCTGTCTGGCGCTGTACGACCGCATTCCCCGCCTGCAATCGAACAAGAAAAACGATGCTGAAATTGGTCGCGATGATGAGTCGAACCGGATCAAGGCCAATGACGTGCGCAGCATTCTGTCGCGCGGCAAAGCCGAAGGCTACGCCGAGGTGGATTTCATGGCCAATGACGGCACCGCCTGGCGGGCCCACTGGCATGTGCGCCGCGCTCGGAGCAAGGCGGACGGCCGTATTCAGGCCGCGGAACAATGGCTGGAAAACCTCGACACCGGACAGCGTTTTGCCGGTAAAAAAGCCGAGCTGCAGACGGAGATTGAGCGCCTGATTGGCCTGACGTTTGAACAGTTCCGCCGGGCGGTAATGCTGCCGCAGGGGGAATTTGCCGCGTTCCTTAAAGCCGGATCCGACGAGCGTGCCGCTCTGCTCGAACGCATGACCGGCGGTGAGATTTACGGCCGCCTGTCCGTCGCGGCCTATGAACGCGCCCGGGACGAAAAACAGAAACTGACTCAGCTTCAGGCGCAGCTGGGGGACATTGAACTGCTGGATGATGAGCAAAAGGCCGAGTTATCCGCTCAATTGGAACAGTTCAAAGCGCAGCTGCAAGGTATCGATCAATCACTGACGGCGCTGGCGCAGCATCAGCAGGCGCTGGAGACCGAAGCGCGCCTGGCGCAGCAATGCGCGGATGCGCAGCAGGCCCGCCAGCAAGCAGAACAACAGCACCAGGAGGCGGCTCCCCGTCGTGAAACACTGGTACAGATAGCCAAAGCGCAACCGGCCAGACACGATTTTTCCCTGCTGCAGAAAACCCGGTTGCAGTTGGCGAAGCTGGAAACCTCAATCACCAATGCCCAGCAAAGTCTGGTTCAGGACAAGCAGCAGCTGGTCAATGCCGATGGCGCGGTGCAGCAGGCCCGCACAGCCCTGAACATCGCCCGCCAGCAGTGGGAAGCGCTGGAGCCGAAACTCAAGCAGGTCACGGTACTGGATGAACAACTGGCGGCAACCCAGCGTCAGTTGAGTGCTATTGAGGCTGAGTTCCAGCAGCATCAGAATGACTGTCAGCGCCAGCAAACTGCTCTGGACGAGAAAAAACGCCAGCAGTTGCAGTGGCGAACCCGTCAGCATCAGTTGCGGATCCAGCTCGAGCAATATCATGAACTGGCCGGTGTCGCGGAGCAGTATCAGCCGGTTCTGGATAACCTGGATCAGTACCTCTCGGCGCATCGCACCTTAGGCCGTCTGGCTCAGGAAAAGCAGCAGATCCTGCATGAGCAGCAATCGCAGTCTCGCAATTTTGCGCTGCTGGAGCAGCAACAAAAAGAGGTGAGCGGTCACTTAGGCGAGCTTGAGCAGCAGCTGACCCGACTGGATCTGGCGCAACAAGAGCAGCAGCTGGCCGACAGCCAGAAACGATACAACGACAAGCAAGCCGAACTCGATACCCTGCGCCAGGCGATGTCCGGCACCAAAGAGTGGGCCGGGCTGCTGGAGCAGACGGAAAAACTGCAGGGTGAGCGACAAGAGTTGACTGAGTATCTGACTCAGGTGGAGCAGCGACTGGCGGCACTGGCTCCGGCGATGGAGCAGTTGCGGGCCCGGTATCAGGAAGCCGAGCAGCAGTTCCAGCATAGTCTGGCCGTGGTGAACCTTTCGGAGTACCGCAGCCAGCTTAAGCCTGATACCCCGTGCCCGTTGTGTGGTTCGGAAGATCATCCGTACGCCGCGCAGCATCCGGTGGTTGAAGGCTTGCTGCACCAACAGCAACAACGCCTGCGTGAACTGCAGCAGCAACTGCAGGACGGAGAAGGAGAACGCCGCCACCTGCAACAGCAGTTACCACACGGTCAGCAGCGTCTGGCGGTGATTGATAATGAGTTGCACCGTTTCCGTCAGTATCAGGATCAACTGCTGGCTCCGCTGCTGGATGTGCTCAAACAACTGGAGCTGGAGGAGAGCCTGACGGTGTCACCGGACACCGCCCGGCTGAACGACCAATTACGCCAATGGCAGCAGGACGCTGAGCAGGCTTACCGTGACATCCGTTTGCAGCAGCAGGCGATGGAACTGGCCCAGCAGCAGATTCAGCACGGGCGTCATCTGCAACATCAGCAACATCAGTTGCAGCAGGCCGCCACGGAAATGAAAGAGCGTCAGCACCAGCTGGAGCAGAGTGCGACTCAGTGGAAAGAACGACTGCAGTCGATTGAGCAACAGAGCGAGACCCAACAGGTGATTCTGGCGGCTCGCAGTGAGGCACTGAACGAGCAGTACGGCAGCAACCAGTGGCTGCAGATGCTGCGTCAGCACGGTTCGGAGCAGTATATTCATCAGCTGAAACAACAGGTTGAACATTATCTTTCCGGTAAGAAAGAGCTGGAGCAGACCGAGCAGCAATTGACGGAACTGGCACCGCAGTTGGCAGAACTGGAAGCCGGACTGGCGGCAGGCTATCGCCAACTGGCGGAATGGCAGCAGAAAGCGGCGACGTTGCAGCAGCAGGCGGAATCTACCTGGCAGCAACGGGTCGCTATCATCGGTGAGCAGAATGCTGACAGCCTGGCGGCCCAGCACAAAGCCGCTATGTCTGAGGCCCAGCAGCGACTGACTGAAACGGAGCAGGCGCAGCGCCAGGCCGGTGAGAAAGTGGCCGCCGCCGAGGCAGCGCTGACAGGCTGGCAGCAGCAGGAAAAAGAGACGGCAGCGGAGCACCGTCAGGTGGTTCATGACTGGCTGGGCTGGCAGGAAAAGCTGGGACTGAATGAACATCAGCTGATGCAGTTGCTGAGTAAAGATGAACACTGGCAGGAGCAAGAGCAGGCGGCCCTGAAGGCGCTGGATGATGCGCTCACCCAGGCGGCGTCAGTGCTGAAGGAGCGGCAGCGCGCCATTGAGCTGCATCAGGCTGCAGCCGATGCTGCTCGTGACTGGGGCGAGGCTTTTGAGTTGGCCCTGAATTCGGCAGAGCCGATCAGCGTCCAGCTGGCACCGTTGCAGACCCAGTGGCAGCAGGACAAAGCCGGACTGGAAGAGCAGATCTTCCGGCTGCGTCAACGGCTGGTACAGGCTGAACAGGCACTGCAGCAGGCCGGGGAGCTGACCGAGAAGCTGGCGGCGCAGCAACAGCAGACTGAACTGTGGGGTCAGATGAGCGAGCTGATTGGCTCAGCAACCGGCAACAAGTTCCGCACGCTGGCACAGGGACTGACCCTGCAGCAGCTGGTGGTGTTGGCCAATGAGCATTTGCAGGAGCTGGCTCCGCGTTACGCGCTGCAACCGGTTCCGGGCAGCCCGCTAGCCTTGCAGGTGATTGACCACGACATGGGCGACGAAGTGCGCAGCGTGGAATCTCTGTCAGGCGGGGAAAGTTTCCTGGTGTCGCTGGCTCTGGCGTTGGCGTTGGCCTCCCTCGCGGCCGATACCCGCCAACTGGGGTCACTGTTTATTGACGAAGGTTTTGGTACGCTGGACCCGGACAGCCTGGAAATGGCACTGTCCTGCCTGGATGCGCTGCAGGCCGATGGACGTCAGATCGGCGTGATCTCCCATGTCAGCACGCTGGTGGAGCGTATCGGGGTGCAGGTTTGCGTTGAAGCGCAGGGCGGGGGACGGAGTAAAATAGCGGTCAAAGGTTAAGCGCCTGATTGAATATTGTACGGCTAGGTTGTGAGCTTGATTCACAACCTGGTTTGTATGACAGTTTCATATACAACAGGTTACGTTTTTCTCCGGGCTAGTCACAAAAGTGTCATACTTTACACACATAATGGCGCTCGAAAGACAGCAACTAAGTAGGTAATGAACATTATGGTAAGACGGATTCTTGTTGTAGAGGACGAAGCACCAATCCGCGAAATGCTCTGTTTTGTTCTTGAACAAAAAGGCTATCAGGCTATTGAAGCTGAGGATTACGACACGGCGCTGGAAAAGATTTGCGAGCCGTACCCTGAGCTGGTTCTGCTTGACTGGATGCTGCCTGGCGGTTCCGGTATCAACCTGATTAAACACCTGAAACGCGATGAAGTAACACGCCAGATTCCGGTCGTGATGCTGACGGCGCGGGGTGAGGAAGAAGATAAAGTCCGCGGACTGGAAGTCGGTGCGGATGACTACATCACCAAGCCTTTTTCTCCGAAAGAACTGATGGCACGGCTGAAAGCCGTGATGCGTCGGGTATCCCCGACTTCGCTGGATGATGTGATTGATGTCCAGGGGCTGAAGTTGGATCCGGTCTCACACCGTGTGACCTCGAACGAGCAGCCGTTGGAGATGGGGCCGACTGAATTTAAGATGCTGCATTTCTTCATGACGCATCAGGAGCGGGTGTACAGTCGTGAACAGCTGCTGAACAATGTCTGGGGAACCAATGTGTATGTCGAAGACCGTACGGTCGATGTTCACATCCGTCGCCTGCGTAAGGCGCTGGAAGCACATGGTCACGATAAGCTGGTGCAGACTGTACGTGGTGCCGGGTATCGTTTCTCAACACGGGTTTAGTGGTTTTCAAAGCAGTAACAGACAGCGGGAGTGACCTGAATGCTCCGCTGTCACGGAGTAAACAATGGTTGAGCGGCTGTCGTGGAAAAAGTTGGTCTGGGAACTGATCCTTTTCTACTTGCCTTGGGTGGCCCTGGGAATGATCTTTGGCTATATGCCTTGGTTCTTGCTGGTGGCAACATGGATCCAACTTATCTGGCATTTTCATAATCAGCTGAAAATGTCCAACTGGCTGTGGAAAGAGCGCAGCCTGACACCGCCTTCCGGCTCGGGCAGCTGGGAACCTCTGTTTAACGGGATTTACCGGCTGCAACAGCGCAACCGTCGCCGCCGCAAAGAACTGGCAACTCTGATCCGCCGCTTCCGCAATGGTGCGGAATCCCTTCCTGATGCTGTTGTTGTCTTTCGCAGCGAAGGGAACATCGTCTGGTGTAACAAGCTGGCGCAGGATCTGCTGGGATTCCGTTGGCCGGATGATGCCGGGCAGCCGATCAGTAATCTGTTGCGCAGTCCGGATTTTGTCCGCTATCTGGCCGGACGCTCCTTTGATATGCCGCTGGAAATTACCTCGCCCTTTAATTTTGACCGCACGTTGGAGCTGCGTATCATGCCGTATACCGAAGGGGAATACCTGATGGTGGTACGTGATGTGTCGCAGGTGAAGCAGCTTGAGGGGATGCGCCGCAACTTCTTTGCTAACGTTTCCCATGAACTGCGTACCCCGATGACGGTGCTGCAGGGGTATCTGGAAATGTCCAAAGATCCGGATATGCTGGTTGGCCCGATGTGGGATAAAGCCCATGGCGTCATGACTGAGCAGTTAAGCCGAATGAACTCACTGGTGGAGCAACTGCTGACCCTGTCGAAGATTGAGGCGGCCCCGAATATCGAGCTGGAAGAAACCATCGATGTACCGGCAATGCTGGAAATCCTGGAAAAAGAAGCGGTGTCTCTCAGCGGTGGTGATGAGCACCTGTTCACTTTTGAAGTTGATAAAAGCCTCAAAGTACGTGGTGATGAAGATCAGCTGCGCAGTGCGATTTCTAACCTGGTGTACAACGCGGTGAAACACACCCCGACCAATGCGGAAGTCAAAGTACGCTGGTTCCTGTCTCCGGGCGGGCCACGGCTGGAAGTGATTGACCACGGGCAGGGCATTGAACCGCAGCACATTCACCGCCTGACGGAACGTTTCTACCGGGTGGATAAGGCCCGCTCTCGGGAAACCGGGGGAAGCGGTCTGGGGCTGGCTATTGTGAAACATGCTCTGAGTCACCATGACTCGCACCTGGAAATTGAAAGTGTGGTGGGGGAAGGCAGTACGTTCTCCTTTACCCTGCCACAGCGCCTGGTTGCCAAAGCGGCCTGAGCGCAAATACATCAGTGACTCTTAGCGGCCCTTGTGGCCGCTTTTGCCGTATTTAAGGAGTAAGCCGTCTTGAGGACGAGAGGGAAAGTCGCCCTGTACCAACTGCGTCGCCTCGCTCATTGGCCACGGGCATTGTGTACCCGTCTGTCAGCCGAGGTTTTGTCATCCGGATTTCTGTCGGCCGGACTGGGCGTGCTGATGACACTGGTGGCCAGCAGTCCGGCGCAGGCCACCCATAGCCGTTTACCTGACTACCAGCCGGTGACCGGGGTCGGGATAGCCGGCAACCTGTCATCGGTCGGCTCCGATACTTTTGCCAACCTGATGACCTACTGGTCAGAAGAATTCAAGCGCTTTTATCCCGGGGTCAATATTCAGATCCAGGCGGCCGGTTCGTCTACCGCGCCCATAGCCCTGATTGAATCGACAGCGCAGCTGGGGCCGATGAGCCGACGGATGAAAGCCAAAGAAATTGCAGCGTTTGAGCAGGAATTCGGTTACCCGCCGACTGAAATCCGGGTGGCGATTGATGCACTGGCGGTGTTTGTCCATGAAGATAATCCCCTGAAAGGACTGAATTTTGCTCAGCTGGATGCGATTTATTCCCGAACTCTGCGTTGTGGCGGGCTGACACCTATTGATCACTGGGGACAGGTCGGTATGACTGGGCGCTGGGCCGAGCGGGATATTCAGCTGTTTGGGCGTAACTCGGTATCCGGCACCTATGGTTTCTTCAAACAGCAGGCCCTATGCCACGGTGACTTTCGCAACAACGTGAATGAACAGCCGGGGTCGGCATCGGTGGTGCAGTCGGTCGCCAGTTCACTGACCTCGATCGGTTACTCCGGGGTGGGTTACCAGACGACTGGGATTCGGGCGATTCCGATTGCCCGCGAAGGAACTGACTATGTGGCTGCTACCATCGAGAACTCCGTCAACGGCAAATACCCGCTGTCTCGTTATCTGTATATCTACATCAACAAGCAGCCGGACAAACCGTTGTCGCCGCTGGTGGCTGAGTTTGTCCGTTTTATTCTCTCTCACACCGGCCAGGATCTGGTGGAGAAGGACGGCTACATCCCGCTGCCTTCCAGTTCCGTTGAAGCGACCCTGCGCCAACTGGAGCTGTGAGTTTCCTCGGCCGGTCAGCTCTTGAGCGGTCAGATGGGGCTAACTACCAAAAAACGGCTTGCCTCAGGGCAAGCCGTTTTGTGTTTTGCCTGGCACCTGGCACCTGGCACCTGGCACCTGGCACCTGGCACCTAGCTGGCATTTAGTACTGGTCGATGTCCGTGGTTACGCGATGAGCAGCGGCGATTCACATAGGTGCAGCTGCCAGCCGGCTTTCTGCCAGTATTCTTGCTCCTGACGGAGATCGGCGGCGAGCAGTCGGTTATCGGCTTCCCAGCCTTCCGGCAGGATCAGGCGCCACTCTTCTTTGTTGGCTTCAACCGTGATCGGTGGCAGCGGGCTGTCACTGCGTTGGCCATTCAATGCCACGGCCAGGCGCAGGGTGCGGATCAGGGGGTAGAGGTGCTTTCGCTTATAAATACTCAGCTCCGGCATTTCTTCCAGCTTCAGGCTCTTGCGTTGGTATCTGACCAGTGTTGCCAGCACCGTTTGCTGCTCCAGGTTAAACCCGGGCATGGTACTGTGCCGCAGGAGATAGGCCGAGTGACGGTGAAAGCCCGGATAGCTGATGCTCAGGCCGACTTCGTGCAACTGGGCGCCCCAGCCGAGCAGGGTGGCCAGATCGGTTTTGGTCAGCCCCGGTTGTGGCTCAATCTGGCTGTAGAGCATTTCGGCCGTTTCCTTAACCCGCGTTGCCTGGGCTAGATCAACATTGTACTGTTCGGCCATTGCGGTAGCGGTCCGGACCCGGATATCACTGAACCGGAAACGATCTTCCATCTCGTACAACAGCCCTTCACGCAGGGCGCCGTCTGAGAAAATCATCTCTTCAATGTCCAGCGATTTGAAGACTGCGCTGAGGATAGCTACCCCTGCGGCAAACACCGGTTTGCGGTCGTCTGTCAGCCCCGGTAGATCCAGCTCGTCCGCCTGTTTTACTTTCAGCATGGCCTCAATCAGCAGTGCCAGCCGTTCCGGGGTGATCACGCCGTCCTGATGGCCCATGCCGATCAGCACTTCCCGGATCGCCTTGATGGTGCCCGAGGAGCCGATTGCCGTTTGCCAGCCGGCACGCATGTAGGTGTTGGCGATACTTTCCATTTTCTGCTGGGCAGCCAGCTGGGCGGCAGCCATGCGTTTGCTGCTGATTTTGCCTTTCGGGAAAAACAGCTTGTTGTAGCTGACGCAGCCCATGTGCTTGCTGTAGGCAATCAGGGGATGAAAACCTTCCCCGATCACCAGCTCTGTGCTGCCGCCACCGATATCAACGACCAGCTTGCGGCCGTTGTCCGGCTGGGTATGAGCCACGCCAAGGTAGATCAGGCGGGCTTCTTCGGTGCCGGGAATAATTTCGATCGAGTACGGGATCAGAGCTTCAGCCCGCTTGAGAAAAACGTGGGCATTTCTGGCCTGGCGCAGGGTATAGGTTGCGGCAATGCGGACATTTTCCGGCGGGAACCCTTGCAGGCGTTCGGCGAACATGGCCAAGCAGTTCAGGCCGCGCTGAATCGCGGCCTGATCGAGGTTTTGCTGCGCATCCAGCCCGGAGGCCAGATGCACACGCTGTTTATGGCGACTGATAATTTGCAGGCTCTGGCCGACCACGCGGGCAACAACCATGTGAAAGCTGTTGGAGCCAATATCTATCGCGGCAATTTCACGGGGTGCTTCGGGTTCTGTCATGCGTCGTTTTCACTTTTCTGCGCTTGCTTCTTGAGCTGTTTTTCCGACTGCTTCAGATAATCATAGATCTCGATTTGAGATCGGATCTTCCGCTTGTTGCCCCGGGACACATAATTGTTGCTCATGTCGCGGTCGAGTACCCGGGCCTTGACGGTGTCTGACAGCTGGATATTGAGGATATCAATGATCTTTTGCTTCAGGGCCGGGTCGTCAATCGGACAGCCGACTTCAATTCGGTTGTCGATGTTTCGGGTCATCCAGTCAGCGGAAGAAATGAAAACCTCCGGATCGCCGTTATTATCAAACACCATGACTCGCGGGTGTTCGAGGAAGCGGTCGACGATGCTGATCGCGGTAATATTTTCACTGATGCCCTTGATGCCGGGGATCAGCGAGCACATGCCACGGATGATCAGCTTGATTTTCACGCCTGCATTGCTGGCCTGATAAAGCAGGTTGATCAATCCTTTATCCACTAGGTTGTTCACCTTGAGTGTAATACCCGCCGGCAGATTTTGCTTGGCATGGGCAATTTCACGATCAATCAGGTCGTACATCCGTAAGCGCGAGTTACGCGGCGAGACAATCAGTTTTCTGAATTTCACCGGCTGGTACGGATTCTGGATGTAGCTGAACACCATGCGGACTTCGTCGGTGATTGCCGGCTTGCAGGTCATCAGGGAGAAGTCGGTGTAAATCCGGGCGGTGTTCTCGTGGAAGTTACCGGTACCGATATGGGCATAGCGCACCAGTTCATCCCCTTCGATACGGGTGATCAGGCAGAGCTTGGAGTGAATCTTCAGGCCCGGTACGCCAAACACCACATGGACGCCGGCTTCGGTCAGGCGTCGGGCCCATTCAATATTGGCTTCCTCATCGAAACGAGCTTGCAGCTCGACCACCACGGTCACCCGTTTGCCGTTGTTGGCGGCATCAATCATTGACTCAATGATCCGGGACTGTTTGGCCACCCGGTAGATATTGATTTTGATGCTGCGCACTTTCGGGTCGTACGCTGCCTGGCGCACCAACTCCGTCATGTGGTTGAAGGTGTGGTACGGGTAGTACAGCAGGATGTCCTGCGCTTTGATCGCATCAAAGGCGTTGCGGGCGCTGACAAACTGGTAGCTTTCGAGCGGTGGCAGCGGATTGTTTTCCAGGTAGTTGCGGCCGACGTTCGGGAAACCGATAAAGTCTTTGAAGTTATGGTAACGGCCGCCCGGGATAATGCTGTCGTAGCTGGAGACTTTAAGCATGCTGCACAGGGTGTCGACCATATCTGCCGGCATATCGCGCTGGTACACGAACCGGACCGGCATGGCCGTCAGACGTTGGCTCAGGCCTTCAGACATCTGCTCCATCAGGCTGTGTTCCACTTCCTGGCTCAGGTCATATTCCGCATCGCGGGTCATTTTCATCGCATAGGCTGCCAGACTGTCGTATTCAAACAGCCCGCTGAAAATTTCATCGAGACAGAAGCGGATAATGTTATCCAGCAGGATGAGAGTCTTGCGGCGCTTCCCTTTGGCCTCCGGCAGTTTGATAAACCGTGGCTGCTGATCGGTCGGGATCTCCAGCAGGGCGTAGCGTTTGCTGTCGCCTTGCTGCATTTCTACCGCCAGGTAGGAATATTCGTCTTTAAGAAATTGCAGCAAATCCACATCATCGGTCAGCAGGATTGGCGAAATGTGGGGAAGGATTTGGGTACGAAAATGTTTTCGGAGCCAGTTTTGCTGATGATCATCGAGCTGTTGTTCATTGACCAGGAAAATGTGGCGCCGGGCCATTTCCAGCAGAATTTCGTTATAAAGGGTATCGAAGTCCTGGTTCAGTTTGAGCACGCGACTCTGGATTTTGCTGAGGAGTTCTTTGGAGTTTTCGTTACTGCCTCTTTCCTGATTGATCAGAATGCGGCGTTTTACATCGGCAAAGCGTACTTTGTAAAACTCATCGGTATTACTGGAGAAGATACCGAGAAAACGCACACGCTCTATGAGGGGGACTGACTTGTCGGCAGCCTCCTGCAGCACACGTTCATTGAAGGAAAGCCAACTGAGTTCTTTTTCTAAATAGAGAGGTTCCGTGCTCATTTTATTCCTATAGAAAGCTTGGGCTAAAGGTACTGCTGGCCTGTGGCCGGTTTCTTCCTACCAGTGGTGTCTACTGCGCATGCCCAGACTCCCCACAGATAGCCGCCTGAGGCGACATACCGGCAGGGAGCGGCGCAGCAATCCGTCTAAAGGTACAGCTGAAACGGGCTCAGGCCTTAGTTATTATCAATATCAATGGTCAGGTCATCGGCAATCGACTCGAGCGCTTCCTGGACATGCTCAATACTGAGTCCGTCCGGCAACTCCAGTTGGAAGTCAGCGGTGAAAATGGGGTAGCCCCAGTTGGGGGCGCTGTCAGAGTCGGTTTTCAGCTTGTTGATGTTGACGCCTAACTGCTTGAGCTTGGTGGTGACATCTTTCACGATACCTACCCGGTCATTACCGGTGACCAGCAGGTTAAACAGGGTGGTGGTCGGTGAGGTCTTGCTTTCATCCTCAACAATCTGCACTTGCAGGGCTTCGATCTCGCTCAGTGCTTTGCTCAGCGCGGCAATGTGCTGATCGGCGACTTCCACTTGCAGGATCCCGGCAAACTGGCCGGCGAGTTTACTCAGGCTGCTGGACAGCCAGTTACCGTTGTTCTGGTAAATCGTATCGGAAAGGGTTTCAACAAGACCCGCCTGATCGCGGCCAATAACAGTGATGATGAGGTGCTTCATAACGATATCCTTATTCGTTGAGGCGATAGAAAGCCGGAGGCTATTGACCATTATGTGACCTGGTGTATGTTCTGTCTAGTTTCGTAATAATTCAGGTTATTGAAAACTGTACAAAATTACCTGCAGTCAAGGGTAGAACAGTTTTGTGACATTTTTATTGCAGTGCGTGCTGTTAAGTATGCTGCAAAGTGGCTATTGCAAGCGGCGGGATCCATCCCCGTAGCTGGGACAATTTCGTTGTCATATAATTGTCATCTAAAGGCAATATTATAAGTAAGCGTGTAAATTTATTGAGGTAATAATGGCAAAGGCCAGCGAATTTTTGATGGGAAACAGTCCTGGCCGGAAGGTAACCGATAAGCTTGCCCGATATGGAGTGACAGCTGGAGGGATCTTCGTCTTAATTACCTTAGTTCTGATTTTTTTCTACCTGCTTTATGTGATCCTGCCGATTTTCTCTGCGGTCCGCGTGGTACCTCAGCAGGCTTTCTCGACCTCCTTTGCAGATCGCACGGCACTGGTCACTTTTAACGATCGCAACGACACCTTGTTTCGCCTGTCCGATACCGGGCAGTTGTCGGTGATCCCCCTGACGTCGGCCGATCCCGGTCGCGAAGTTCGCCAATACACCTTACTGCCACATACAACCAGCATCGGGCGCAGCCTGCCGGCGGAAGATCTGATCGCCCTCGGCGGCAGCGAAGGCGAAGTGGTGATAGCCCGGCCGCTCGCTGCGGGTGACGGTTATCAAAGCGGCTTGTCGATGGCATTTCCGCTCGGCCAGGAGCCATTGCAGCTTGATCCGCAACGCCAGCCGATCGTTAAACTGGCAGTGTCGGTACGCAGCCGTCGGGCCGTGCTGGCGGGGGTGACCGCAGATCAGCGTATCCGGGTGAAAAAGTTCACCGGGGGAGAGGTCCTGGGGCAGACGGGGCCAGAGCACTGGCAGGCCACTGACTTCGCGTTGGAAGGCGTTGCAGAGCCTATTGATGATCTGGCGGTCACGCCGGATGCGCGAACCTTGTATCTGCTGGCCGGAAAACGTATCTATGTTGTGACTCTGGGCGAAGCGCAGGCGCAGATCCGTCAGGTGGTGAGTGTCGCAGACGGCGATGCGGAGCCGCGTCAACTGGCGTTGTTGTCCGGTGCCAACTCCTTGTTAATCACGGACAGCGAGCACCGTGTGGCGCAGTGGTTTGAAATCGTGAAAGACGGGCGCCGCTCGCTGGTGAAGACCCGTGAATTTGCTCTGCCGCCTGGCAATGTTACATCGCTGGTCCCGGAATATGCCCGTAAAGGCTTCTTTGTGCTGCAGGATGACGGCCAGTTGTCGGCGTTTTATACCACAGTGAAAGGGGCTATCTACAGTTCTGCGGTATTTACTGATAAGGTGCCGGACACCCTGATGATTTCGCCACGTGCCGATCGTCTGGTCGCCGTTACGGGCAATCAGTGGCAGACTTATAAAGTCGACAACCGCCATCCGGAAATCGGTTTTGCCTCGTTGTGGCAGAAAATCTGGTACGAGGGCTATCCGGAGCCGGATTTTGTCTGGCAGTCCACCTCGGCCAGTGATGAGTTTGAACCTAAGCTGAGTCTGGTGCCAATCATTTTCGGTACCCTGAAAGCGGCGCTCTATGCCCTGTTTTTTGCGGTTCCACTGGCACTGGCCGGTGCAATTTACACCGCGTATTTTATGTCGTCGCGGATGCGGCGGGTGATTAAACCGACCATTGAGCTGATGGAAGCGCTGCCGACGGTCATTCTGGGCTTTCTGGCCGGAATTTGGCTGGCGCCGATTGTGGAAAAAAATCTGGCGGGGATTGCCCTGCTGCTGGTGGCCTTCCCGTTGGCAATGATGGCTGCTGGACTGGTTTGGGCGCTCTTGCCGGGACGTTTTCGTCAGCGCATTCCCGGCGGTCTCCATATCCTGTTGCTGATGCCGGTGATCGTGCTGGTCGGTTACGGGTGTTTTGCTCTCAGCCCTGCGCTGGAAACGCTGCTCTTTGGCGGCGATATGCGGGTGTACCTGAATAATGAGTGGGGCATTGGCTACGATCAGCGCAATACCCTGGTGGTCGGGATTGCGATGGGGTTTGCGGTGATTCCGACAATTTTCTCAATTGCGGAAGATGCGATCTTCTCGGTACCTGGCCACCTGACCAGCGGTTCGCTGGCGCTGGGGGCGACCCACTGGCAGACACTGACACGGGTGGTATTGCTAACTGCCAGTCCGGGGATTTTTTCCGCCGTGATGATGGGGCTGGGGCGCGCAGTCGGGGAAACCATGATTGTGCTGATGGCGACCGGGAATACGCCGATCCTCGACTGGAACGTGCTGGAGGGAATGCGCACCTTGTCTGCCACCATTGCGATTGAAATGCCGGAAAGCGAAGTGGGCAGCTCTCACTACCGGGTCATGTTCCTGGCAGCTTTTGTGCTGTTTGTATTTACCTTTTTCTTTAATACCGTCGCCGAGCTGGTACGCCAGCGGCTGCGGGAAAAATACAGTTCACTCTGATGAGGCACGCCAGACAGTGCACAGAGCGAAAGAGACTTTCACAGGAATGAAGACGAAAAGAATAACAATGACGACGTGGTATCATGCGTAAATGGTTTGAATCGGGCTCGCCCTGGATTTGGCTGACCGCCGGCGCTGTCAGTCTGAGCCTTGTGGCGGTACTGGGGCTGTTATTACTGATCGGCTGGAAGGGGCTGGGCTATTTTTGGCCAGCCCCTGTTTATCAGTTTGAGTTGTCAGTGAATGGTCAGCCGGCCATGGAACACAGCACCGTCATCGGTGAGTTGTACGAGCGGAAAACGGTACCGGTTCAGCAGTTGGCTGATGCCGGGGTAGACACGTCGGCGTTTGCCGCGGCCGGTCAGGTTGATCGTTACATCATCAAAACCGGCAACCGGGATCTGCTGGGCAGTGACTTTGTGACGGTACTGGCACCGCATATTGTGAGCCAGCAACTGGCAGCCGGGGTAGCTGTCATCGAGCGGATGAAAAATGGCCGTTTCTACGGGGTGCCCACCGCATTGTATGAGGACGGCAGGCCGATCTCGCTGGATAGCCTTAACCTCAGCCTGATGCGGGCCATTGCCGTGCGGGAGCAGATTCGTCAGCTGGAAAAAAATGAGCTGAAATCGCTTAACTACCAGTTTGAGCGGCTGCGCCGTGAAGATAGCGGCAAGGTGGATCCGGCAGAAAAAGTCCGCCTGGAGCAGTCCCTTCATGCCCTGGAGCAGCAACTGACTCAACTGCGCCAGCAACTGGAAAGCGACACGCTGATCGTGCGGGAAATGTCTGGCAAAGAAATTGCTTTGCCTTTAGCGCAGATCCTCGATTTGTGGTTTCCGAATGAAATGACACTGTCGGCCAAACTGGTGCACTGGCTGGATCAGCTCGGTAAGTTTGTCAGCGAGGACCCGCGCGAAGCCAATACCGAGGGCGGTGTATTTCCGGCGATTTTCGGTACGGTATTCATGGTGCTGCTGATGAGCGTGATTGTCACTCCGCTAGGGGTGATGGCGGCCGTCTACCTACACGAGTATGCCGGGAAAAGTATGTTTACCAAATTGATCCGGGTGGCGGTGATTAACCTAGCCGGGGTTCCGTCCATTGTTTACGGGGTGTTCGGGTTGGGATTTTTCGTCTACATGGTAGGCGGCACCATAGATGAGGTCTTTTTTGCCTCTGAGCTGCCAGCGCCGACATTCGGTACGCCGGGTATCCTGTGGTCGGCGTTGACGCTGGCGATCCTGACCCTGCCAGTTGTGATTGTCTCGACCGAAGAAGGCCTGGCGCGGATTCCTGTGTCTATCCGGCACGGCTCACTGGCATTGGGCGCGACACAGGCAGAAACCCTGTGGCGGACGGTATTGCCGATGGCCAGTCCGGCAATCATGACCGGATTGATCCTGGCAGTTGCTCGCGCCGCCGGGGAAGTGGCCCCTTTGATGCTGGTGGGAGTGGTGAAAATGGCCCCGTCATTGCCGATTGATAACCACTTCCCGTATCTGCACCTGGATCGTAAATTCATGCATCTTGGTTATCATATATATGATGTCGGCTTTCAGAGTCCGAACGTTGAAGCTGCCCGCCCGCTGGTGTATGCCACATCATTTTTACTGGTGACGGTGATTGTTGGTCTGAATCTGACCGCCATCGGTATCCGCAACCATTTACGAGAGAAGTTCCGCTCCCTGGAGCAATAGCGAGAGTCAGGAAGGATTATGTTTTCAATTAATTCCCCAATCGGTTTGTTTGCCCCCGTTGACTTGTCCGCGTTGCCCGAGGAAAAAACGGCGTTGTCTATCGAGGGGCTAGATTTGCATTACGGCAACCATCAGGCCCTGTTTGATATCAACATGCGCATTGCTAAAGGGCAGGTGACCGCGTTTATCGGCCCGTCAGGCTGCGGGAAATCGACCCTGCTGCGGTGTATCAACCGAATGAATGAGCTGGTTGAAGGGTGCAGGGTTGACGGCCAGATCATGCTGCACGGGCAGAACATCTATGATAATAAGGTGGACGTGGCCTCGCTGCGACGCCGGGTCGGGATGGTGTTTCAGCGCCCGAACCCGTTCCCTAAATCGATTTATGAGAACGTGGTGTACGGGCTGCGTCTGCAGGGCATCCGGGATCGTCGGGTACTGGACGACGCGGTGGAAAACTCGCTGCGCGGTGCTGCGTTGTGGGATGAGGTGAAAAACCGCCTGCACGAGAATGCTTTCGGGTTGTCCGGTGGTCAGCAGCAGCGTCTGGTTATTGCCCGGGCGATTGCCATTGAACCGGAGGTGCTGCTGCTGGATGAGCCGACATCAGCGCTGGACCCGATCTCGACGCTGACCATTGAAGAGCTGATCAACGATCTGAAAACCAAGTACACGGTGATCATCGTAACGCACAACATGCAGCAGGCGGCACGGGTGTCAGACAATACGGCATTCATGCACATGGGCGAGCTGGTGGAATACGGCAGTACCAATGATATTTTCACCACCCCACGCGAAAAACGAACAGAAGATTACATCACAGGTCGATACGGTTAAGGAGTTAAGCGATGTTAGACAATGTAAGCCTTGGCCGTCATATTTCCGGCCAGTTTAATGCCGAGCTGGAGAGCATCCGCTCCCATGTTCTGGCGATGGGCGGGCTGGTAGAACAGCAGCTGGCTGACGCCCTTAAAGCGATGCATAAACAGGACATTGAGCTGGCTCGCCGGGTGATCAAAGATGACCATAAGGTCAACGCCATGGAAGTGGCAATTGATGAAGCCTGTACCCGCATCATTGCCAAGCGACAGCCAACCGCCAGTGATTTGCGTCTGGTGATTGCCATTATCAAGACCATTACCGATCTAGAGCGGATCGGTGACGTGGCCGAGAGCATAGCGAAAGTGGCGCTGGAAAACTTCACCAATAAGCAGTACAACCTGCTGGTGTCGCTGGAGGCGCTGGGTCAGCACGCGGTGCGTATGCTGCATGAGGTTCTGGATGCGTTTGCCCGGATGGATGTTAAAGCCGCGATTCAGGTGTACCAAGAAGATGACCGGATTGATCGTGAATACGAAGCGATTATCCGTCAGCTGATGACGTACATGATGGAAGACCCGCGTTCGATCCCTAACGTGTTGCAGGTAATGTGGTCAGCCCGCTCTATCGAACGGGTCGGTGACCGGTGCCAGAATATCTGCGAATACATCATCTATTTTGTCAAAGGCAAGGATATTCGCCACACCAGCCCGCAAGAGCGGGAAGATATTCTGCGCTGATTGATTCTGCGCCGGGCAAGTCAAATCGAGTGGGTGAAATTGGGTGCAAGGCGTTTGATGCAAGAAGCCAGGAGCAAAAGAAAAGGCGGACCAGTCCGCCTTTCTTGTTTTCCACGTTAGTGACTATTTACTAGTGACTATTCACTGTCGTCGTCAGCATCATCAGAAAACAGGTCCGGAACAAAGGTCTGATCATCTTCAGGCGCCCGGATATACCCTTCTTTATTCACGTCTGGCAGCTCAATTTTAGGGTAATCAATCTCTTCATAAGGGATCTGGGACAACAGGTGAGAAATGCAGTTGATGCGCGCCTTTTTCTTGGTATCGGCATCCACTACCCACCATGGACACTGTTTGGTGTCGGTGTATGCGAACATCTTGTCCTTGGCTTCGGAGTAGGCTGCCCAGCGCGAGCGGGATTCCAAATCCATCGGGCTGAATTTCCAGCGCTTTATCGGGGTGTTGATCCGTTCCAGGAAGCGTTTTTCCTGCTCTTCATCAGAGACGGAAAACCAGTACTTCAGCAGGATAATACCGGAGCGCTCCAACATGCGTTCAAATTCGGGGCAGGAGCGTAGGAATTCTTCGTATTCGTCGTCGGTACAGAACCCCATGACCTTCTCGACCCCGGCCCGGTTGTACCAACTGCGGTCAAACAGCACCATTTCACCGCCGGCCGGCAAGTGAGCGACATAGCGTTGGAAGTACCATTGGGTGCGCTCTTTTTCGGTGGGCTTGGGCAGTGCCACGACCCGGCATACCCGAGGGTTGAGCTTTTCGGTGATGCGCTTGATAACGCCTCCTTTCCCGGCGGCGTCGCGGCCCTCAAAAATCACCACAACCTTGAGCTCTTCCTGTTTGATCCATTCCTGCAGTTTGACGAGTTCAATCTGCAGGCGCTCAAGCTCTGAGTCGTAATCCTTTTTTTTCAATCGTTGTGCTGGTGGCTGATAACCCATACCTGTCTCTCACTTTTTACTGCGCTTAACAAAAGAGTAACGCGGAATGAGATCCTTGACGAATTGGATAGCTAATTATTTGAAACCAATGGCACTTTTTCTGTATCGGGCAGCTAAAAGCAAACTGTCCCTGCCAAGTCTTTGGTGTGGCAGGGAGGGCATGCAGGAATAGCTTCAGGAACGACGTTGATTGTGTGGGGTATGGCTATATGGGGTATGGTTGTCGAGGGTTTGGAGTGCCTGGACAACAGCCCTGATTTTGTCCGGGTCAGTGACCGGAATGGTAAAGTCGTCAACCTCCGCGCTGCCCATATAGGCTTCCTGTGAATATTGCTGCATCAGGCTGGCACGGGTGCTTTTACCTGACAGGTGCACTTCCTGCACGCCGGTCTGTTGCACAATCTCCACCACGTTGCCAGCATGCAGTCCGGCACCGGCCATAATGGCCAGCCGGTCACCGCAATATCTGACCATCTCAGCCAGTACCGGAATGCCTTCATAGGCGTTGGCTTTAAGGCCGGAAGTCAGTACACGCTCACAGTTGTGAGACATGATGGTGTCCAGTGCCGCAAACGGCTCAAGGCACTGGTCAATGGCACGGTGGAAAGTCACCCCCATCCCCTGGGCTTCCCGGCACAAGGCACCCAGCAGCTCGGCATCAATGCGGCTGTCTGGCAACAGGCCACCAACCACAATGCCTTGCAATCCGGCTTCACGAGCTGCGTAGACGTCAGCCAGCATGATTTCTTTGTCCTGCTCGCTAAACAGAAAATCCCCCTGGCGCGGGCGGATCATGGCGTACACTGGCACCGTCGCGTGACGGGCTGCCAGTTTCATCAGTCCCGGATTGGGCGTCAGGCCGCCAAGGGCGAGGGAGGAACACAGTTCGATACGGGTTGCACCGCCTTGCTGGGCGAGATGCAGGGATTCAATGTTATCGATACAGACTTCAATATGCCGGAGTGTCATCGGGTTAGCTCAGTTATTGTGAAGAATCTGCAGTGTAGAGCATCCGAATGTCTGATGCGATAGCACAGATCAAGACAGCGGGAGGAGTCATTCAGTTGGGGAAGGGAGAAAGGGCAGAAAGCGGAAGACAGAAACGAAAAGGGCCCGGTGTATCCGGGCCTCATATTATTGTGTCATAGACTGACTTTTCGGCTTTACGTTTTCACGTTTGTGCCGTCACACCGTTGAGCGAGTGTGATTTACGACAATAAGATGTCTTATTTGCCTAGGTCTGCAGTGAACTCAGACAGGTAAGCAGCAACGCCTTGTGGAGAAGCGTCCATACCTTTCTTACCTTCTTCCCACTGTGCTGGGCAAACTTCACCGTTCTTCTGGTGGAAGTTCAGAGCGTCAACCATACGCAGCATTTCGTCAATGTTACGGCCCAGTGGCAGGTCGTTAACTACTTGGTGACGAACAACGCCTTCTTCGTCGATCAGGAAAGAACCACGGAACGCAACGCCTGCTTCTGGGTGCTCAACATCGTAAGCTTTGCAGATTTCGTGTTTAACGTCTGCAATCAGAGGGTAACGAACCTGACCGATACCGCCGTTCTCAACAGCAGTGTTACGCCATGCGTTGTGAGAGAACTGAGAGTCGATAGAAACACCGATTACTTCAACGCCTTTCGCTTGGAAGTCTTCGAAACGCTTGTCAAAAGCGATCAGCTCAGAAGGACATACGAAAGTGAAGTCTAGTGGGTAGAAGAAAACTACCGCTTTTTTACCTTTTGTGTATTCTGCAAAGTTGAAGTTATCAACGATTTCACCGTTACCAAGAACAGCTGCAGCAGTAAAATCTGGTGCTTGACGACCTACTAGTACCATGTGTTTGGTGCTCCTAAAATATTGTGTTTGTCGCCGACCTTTCCGGTAGGCTTCTGTTTGAACGGGACAAACTATAACGAAACTGGTACATTGAAAAAAGCGGAATAAATAGATTGATGTAATCGAAAATTGCGATGAACAAGTTTCCTTCACTTAAACAGCTGCACTATTTGGTGACCCTGTTTGAAACCCGACATTTTGGTGAGGCGGCCAAGCGCTGCTTTGTCAGTCAGTCAACCCTTAGCTCCGGCGTCCAGAATCTGGAAGAATTGCTGGGCTGTCAACTTATTGAGCGTGACAACAAGTCTCTGGTCTTTACCTCGACCGGGGAGGACGTGGTCGTACGCAGCCGGGAACTGTTGGCTCGTACCCAGGATCTGATGGAGCTCTCCAATTGTAAAGGAGGGGATGGGATGGATGGTCAGCTGCGCATCGGCTGTATCCCGACCATTGCCCCTTTCCTGCTCTGCGATCTGGTGCAGGAGGTGAACCGCCTCCACCCGAACCTTCATTTATTGCTGCGGGAAGATACCACGGCCAACTTGCTGACGGCTCTGCGTAATGGCGAGATGGATGTCCTGATTCTGGCGCTGCCGGTGGATATTAACGGTATGCACAGTCAGGTGGTCGGGCGTGACGATTTCAAAATGGTGATCAGCCAGAAGCAGGCTTCACAGGTCAGCGTACCGCTGAGGTATGCCGATCTGCCGAATGAATCGGTCTTCTTGCTTGAGAAAGAGCACTGTCTGACCGATCACGCGGTTTCTGCCTGCAAACTGACGTCGAAAGAGAAGATTAACCCTTTCACGGCGACCAGTCTTCATACGTTAGTTCAAATGGTTGCGAACGGGCTGGGCACCACCTTCATTCCCCAGATGGCGATCGATCATGGCCTGCTGGATAACCAGAACCTGGTGATTGTTGATCCGCCGGGCCAGGAAGAAGCCTACCGTGAGATAGGACTGGTATGGCGTCCGACCTCTACCCGTACCCGCACCTTCGAACGCCTGGCAGAAATTGTTGCCGGACTGCTCTGATTTTATTTCCTCCAATTTACTGGTGTGCTGAGAAAAAATCGCTTTCTCAGCACATTATCCTGCTTTTATTTCATCTTTCCCGATCTTACCCATAGTCCACCAGTGAGCTATTCAAACTGTTTTGTAGGTATATGTTGTTTCGCGTAGCGAATAAATAGGGTTGATATGCCTCTGGTTGCTATGTGGGTTGTATAAATTTCGTCCCAAACACTGCGTTTTCATGCTTAAAAATCATTGGTTTGGTGTCAGGGTTGAATTTGTGTTTTTGTTTGAAACGCAAATTTGAACATTCGTTTGAACTGGCAAAAACTGAAATTTTATTACGTAACTCGTTACATTTTTATGGATTTTTTATTATCTGGTGAAAAACCGAGTAATCACCTGAATTCTGTTTCAATTTGGTGTTTTGAGTTATTGCTCTAATATTTGTAACTTGTTGTTTTTAAATGCTTAGATCCTGTGTTGCGGAAATGTGAAAAAATGGAGTGGCTTGCAATTCATTTTTTGTTAAGGCAACGTAACTAACGTGTTATGGCCATGGGATGGTCGATAACCCAAAATCAGGTTACTGACATTCGTGGTGATAAAGTTACAGCTGAAAGGGGCGAGATAAATGGACACACATACACCGGCAAGCCATGAAGTGAAATTGTCACTTCAGACTGACCTGACACCGGCGCAGGCAGAGATTCTAGATAACGGGGCTCAGCAGTTTTTGGAAAAACTGGTGCAACGTTTTGCTTCCCGGGTCCCTCAGCTGCTGGCTGCACGGGAAACTCGCCAGGCAGCCATTGATGCCGGCACGTTGCCTGATTTCTTGCCGGAGACTGCAGAGATCCGTAACAGCGAATGGAAAATTCAGAACATCCCTACCGATCTGCAGGATCGCCGCGTGGAGATCACGGGTCCGGTTGACCGTAAGATGGTGATTAATGCCCTGAATGCGGATGTAAAGGTGTTCATGGCCGACTTTGAAGACTCGTTTGCTCCAGCATGGAATGAAGTGCTGGATGGCCAGCGTAATCTGCGAGACGCGGTGAACGGCACCATCGACTACACCAACCCGGAAAACGGCAAGCACTATCAACTGAACGATGACCCTGCGGTGCTGATCTGTCGCGTACGCGGCCTGCATCTGCCGGAAAAACACCTGTTGTGGCAGGGAGAAGCTATCCCTGGGTGCCTGTTCGACTTCGCACTGTATTTTTACCACAACTACCAGCAACTGCTGGCAAAAGGCAGCGGTCCGTACTTCTACCTGCCAAAGCTGCAGGCGCATCAGGAAGCCGCCTGGTGGAGCGAAGTATTCAGCTTTACCGAGGATGAATTCGGTCTGCCGCGCGGCACGATCAAAGCCACGGTACTGATCGAGACTCTGCCGGCCGTCTTTGAAATGGATGAAATCCTCTACAGCCTTAAAGAGCACATTGTGGGCCTCAATTGTGGCCGCTGGGATTACATCTTCAGCTACATCAAAACGCTGCGTAACCATCCTGACCGTATCCTGCCGGATCGCCAGGTCGTGACGATGGAAAAACCTTTCCTGAATGCATACTCGCGTCTGCTGGTGAAAACCTGTCACCGACGTGGTGCGTTTGCGATGGGAGGCATGGCGGCCTTCATTCCATCGAAAGATCCAGAGCGCAATGAATGGGTACTGAACAAAATCCAGACCGACAAATTGCTTGAAGCCAATAACGGCCACGATGGCACTTGGGTTGCTCACCCTGGTCTGGCAAGCACAGCCATGGCGGTGTTCGATGGGGTACTGGGCGAGCGCAGCAATCAGCTTGACATCAGCCGCAGTGAAGATGCTCCGATTACGGCTGCCGAACTGCTGGCACCTTGTGATGGCGAGCGTACGGAAGACGGAATGCGCCACAACATTCGTGTCGCGGTGCAGTATATCGAAGCATGGATCTCCGGGAACGGCTGTGTGCCTATCTACGGATTAATGGAAGATGCCGCCACGGCAGAAATCTCCCGAGCCTCTATCTGGCAGTGGATTAAACACGGCAAAACACTCAGCAATGGACAAATGGTCACTAAAGCGCTGTTTGAGCAAATGCTGAAAGAGGAAATGGACGTCGTGAAACAGGAAGTCGGGGAAGCACGTTTTGCTGCCGGGCGCTATGACGAAGCCGCGGTGCTGATGTCACGCCTGACCACCAGTGACGAGCTGGTGAACTTCCTGACGGTGCCGGGATACGAATACTTATCCTGAAGATGCAGGAGCAGGGTATGAGAATCTCTTGTACCCACAGAATTTAGCAACAACTGTTTTCGAAGCGCTAGTTTTCGAAGTGGATGAAATAGAACCCGTTGTATTCGAAGTGGTAACAGCCAGCGACAGAAAATGCAGTGCCCGGGGGAGGGATTACCTCCGGGCGGTAAAACTCAGTTCAATAACTAAAGTGTGATGCGGATTATCGCAACTGAAACGAGGGACATCATTATGACACTGACTCGCCAGCAACAAATCGAAGCCTTGGAAAAAGATTGGGCAGAAAACCCACGTTGGAAAAATGTAAAGCGGACTTATACCGCAGAAGAAGTCATTAATCTGCGTGGTTCATTTGCGCCGGCAAACACTATTGCCCAGCGTGGTGCTGACAAGCTGTGGGACCTGGTCAATGGCGACGCGAAGAAAGGCTATGTTAACTGTCTTGGCGCACTGACAGGCGGCCAGGCTGTGCAGCAGGCGAAAGCGGGTATTGAGGCTATCTATCTGTCAGGCTGGCAGGTCGCAGCAGATAACAACTCTGCGGAAACAATGTACCCAGATCAGTCGCTGTATCCGGTCGATTCAGTGCCAACCGTGGTAAAACGTATCAACAATGCCTTCCGCCGCGCTGATCAGATTCAGTGGTCAAATGGCGGTAACCCGGAAGAGGGTATCGACTACTTCCTGCCTATCGTGGCTGATGCTGAAGCCGGTTTTGGTGGTGTCCTGAATGCGTATGAACTGATGCGTAATATGATTGATGCAGGTGCAGCCGGGGTTCACTTCGAAGACCAGCTGGCTTCTGTGAAGAAATGTGGTCACATGGGCGGTAAAGTTCTGGTTCCGACTCAGGAAGCGGTACAAAAGCTGGTTGCAGCACGCTTGGCGGCTGACGTTTCCGGTACTACGACTTTGGTTATTGCCCGTACCGATGCTAACGCGGCGGATCTGCTGACTTCTGACTGCGACCCGTATGATGCTGACTTCATTGTGGGCGAGCGTACTCAGGAAGGTTTCTACCGCGTTCGTGCCGGTATTGACCAGGCGATTGCCCGCGGTCTGGCATATGCCCCTTACGCTGACCTGATTTGGTGTGAAACGGCCACTCCGTGTCTGGAAGAAGCGCGTAAGTTTGCTGAAGCGATTCATGCTCAGTACCCGGATCAGCTGCTGGCTTACAACTGCTCGCCATCATTCAACTGGGAAAAGAACCTGGATGCCGACACGATTGCTAAGTTCCAGCAAGAGCTGTCTGACATGGGCTACAAATACCAGTTCATCACACTGGCAGGTATTCACAACATGTGGTTCAACATGTTTGAGTTGGCACACGCTTATGCTCAGGGTGAAGGTATGCGCCACTATGTTGAGAAAGTACAGCGTCCTGAGTTTGAAGCTGCATCGAAAGGTTACACTTTCGTGGCGCACCAGCAGGAAGTGGGTACTGGCTACTTTGACAAGATGACCAATACCATTCAGGGCGGTAATTCCTCCGTTACGGCTTTGACTGGCTCTACAGAAGAAGAGCAATTCTAAAAAATGGGTATAAACCCTTAAACTCCTAGTAATCGTTGATAGTCTTTTGGAGCGCCTGGTGCGCTCCTTTTTTTCTTTTTCTTTTTCTTTTTCTTTTTCTTTTTTCTACCTTTATTTCTATCTGCAATGCTATCTGGGGACTATCCCAGGCTCTGTTGGGCGCACCTTCTGTAATTAGGCGTCGCCTGAAAAACCCTTCATGCCTGAGGTTGTTCTTCGCGTTAGCGGTGACTGGCTATAACTTGATACTGCAGATACTGCAGATACTGCAGATACTGCAGATACTGCTGGCACGGCACTACGGCTGAAGTTGCTGCTGTCGAAATTGTCGAGCTGCCCGGCTGACCTGAGGGTAAATCACAAAGAACTGCTGCTCCAGAGTCGGATAGTGAGCCAGAATCACGTCCGGGCAGGCTGCCAATTGATTGAGCCGGGGACGACGCAATGCCATACGCTGCAAAGCCCGCTCCAGCGTGCTGACGTGCTGGTATTGTTCCAACCAGTTTTGTTGCCACATCCGGGCCATTGTCGCCAGGTATTGCTCGGGGGCCGGATCCGAGAATTGTTCGACTTCCCGGCGGGCAGTGCGAACGAACTCAGTTAACGGTTGGGGGTGAAATTGTGTCCAGTGGCGGGCCAGAAAATGATCCCAGGTGATATCCAGAGCAATGCCGCTGACCCGGCGGGTATCGGTGTCAAACAAGCGTCGGCATTCAAGGACTTCAGGCAGAGCATCAATATAGCTGTCGATAAAACGGTGCAGGCGGATTCCGTCGGCAACGTCCTGGCGAAATTGCTGGTCAGGATTACCCCGGACAAAATCAGCCAGCAAATTACCCGCCAGATGGCTCTGGCACTGCTCAGCCAGATGTAAATGTGCCAGAAAGTTCATGCTTACGGTGACTTTCTGGCGTGATGACGCCGGGGTTGGTAACTAGAGCAGAGAATCTGAACCGTCTTCTTCGCCTTCCTCTTCAAGGGGTTCTACCTCTTCCTGAATTTCCAGCAGGTTAATCGCAATTGACACAAAATCGGAGTCAGTGATGATACCGACCAGTTTATTGTGGTCAATGATTGGCAAACAGCCAATCTGATGTTTCTGCATGAACAGGGCCGCTTCTTTTAATCCGGCATTGGGTGCCACACTCATCAGATCCCGGTGCATGCTGTCGGCCAGAGGAATATCCAGCGCAGAAACAAAGCGGGATTGCGAGATATGCTCCAGGCTTGATTCCTGGGCGGCCAGAATATCGCGCTGGCTCACTAACCCAACCAGGTGGTTGTTCTCATCCGTGACCGGTACATGGTGGATGTGGTATTTCGCCATCACCCGCTTCGCATCAGCCAGAGTGTGACTGGTACTCAGCGTATGCGGGTTGGGGGTCATCATATCAGCTACGGTAAACATACAAGCCTCCTGTATCAAAGATTTATCCTCCCTGTGGCTCGCTACAGCTGTACCTCTCGATTCTGTATGCATTGCCTACGTATTGACTGTAGCCAATCCTGAATAAGCAACCCATGACACTCGTCAAAGAAAACACAAGTTATTTGACTGTGTCTCATTTGTTTCTCATCCGTTAAAAATAAGATTGTGTCATATACTCAATAAACGACATGCCATGTAGGAATAAATCAATGCATAAGCTGTTGTTTATTTTGTTGTCTTGGTCTATGTGCTTACCTTTCCAGGCCACTGGAGCAGAGCCGGTCTCACAAGCCCGAATTATTGGTGGTATTGAAACGGCGCCCAATGAGCTGCCCTGGCAGGCTTATCTGAACATGACGTTTCGTGACAGTGAGGGGGCGCGTACGTTTATCTGCGGTGGGGTGGTTATCAGCCCGGTTACCGTTATCACCGCCGCGCATTGCATGCGTAACGGCCAGAGCTTGGTTGCGCCGGAAGATGTGGAAGTTTGGGCTGGTATTACTTCCATCTTCAGTGCGACTTCCGCCAGTGCTGTGCGGGTTGAGAGCATCGTGATACACCCCAATTATAACTCTACCCGATTTTCGAATGATATTGCCGTGCTGAAGCTGGCAGAAACCCTGCCTGACAGCGCTCGTCCGATACAGCTCGCAACGTCCGGCGAGCAGGCGGCGGCTGACCTCGAGTTTGCCAATGGCTGGGTCGATAATGCTGAGCGAGTAGCGAACCTGCTGGTATCCGGCTGGGGCAGTACGTCTGTTGGCGATTCCAGTTCAGGCTCAACACGGCTGCGGCAGACCTTATTGTCAGGCGTACCGGATTCCCGCTGTGATGGCATGTGGGGCAGCAGTGTCACCGCGAACGATTACAGTATTTATGTGTGTGCCGGTTCTACGGCTCCTGAACTGGCGCGAGACAGTTGCTTTGGTGACTCGGGAGGGCCGCTGGTGTGGCAGAACCCGCAGGCAGCCGGGGACAGCGATTTCGGACTGCGCTTGGTTGGCCTGGTCAGTTTCGGCGAAGGGTGTGCCGGGCGCCTGCCGGGCGTTTATACCCAAGTGGCGACTTACCGTAACTGGCTGGCCAGTGAAGTTGGCGGCAGCCTATTTACTCAGGTCACACCGGAGTTTTCCCGCAATCCGTTCACTGCCGATTATTCCGGTGCCGGTCAGGGAATTCCCATTGCACAGCCGGTCGCGAGTGGTGGTGGTAGCAGTGGCGGGGGCACGATGAGCATCTGGGTGCTCTGCGGGCTGATGGTGCTGGCCTGTCGACGCCGTGGTCTTGGCCGAGCCTGAATGGGTTCACTTCCCCCTGAAACGAGATCCCGCCGGGCGGGTTATCACAAGCCCGCTAATCCGGTGTGCATAAAGAGAGGAAAAACTTGCAGCGCGTGAGAGTGATCTCTGCTTGATCTTGCAGTGTGGCAGCCTATACTAGCTGCCTGCTGTAATTTAGGGCCCTAACGATGCAAGTTTCAGATTTTCACTTTGACCTTCCTGACGAGCTGATTGCTCGCTATCCGCAACCTGAACGCACAGCCAGCCGCCTGCTGCAACTGACCGGTAATAACGGTGAGCTTGCCCATAAAGGCTTTAAAGACGTGCTGGATCTGGTGCAGCCGGGCGATCTGCTGGTATTTAACAATACCCGAGTTATCCCTGCCCGTCTGTTCGGTCGCAAAGCGTCCGGCGGTAAGCTGGAAGTGCTGGTTGAGCGCATGCTGGACGATAAAAGCATTCTGGCCCACGTTCGCGCGTCAAAGCCGCCAAAGCCGGGTAACGAGCTGTTGTTGGGTGAAAACGACGAGTATCAGGCAGAAATGGTTGCCCGCCATGATGCGCTGTTTGAAATCCGTTTTAACAGCGACAAAACCGTATTGGAAATCCTGGAAGATGTCGGCCACATGCCGTTGCCGCCATACATTGACCGCCCGGATGAAGAGGCTGATAAAGAGCGTTACCAAACGGTTTACAACGCCAAGCCGGGCGCGGTAGCAGCACCGACAGCAGGCCTGCACTTTGATGAAATGCTGCTGTCAGCGATTAAAGAAAAAGGCGTGAATCTGGCGTTTGTCACCCTGCACGTGGGTGCCGGTACGTTCCAGCCGGTGCGTGTGGACAGCATCCATGATCACCATATGCATGCCGAGTATGTCGAAGTACCGCAAGAGGTGGTAACGGCGATTGCGGAAACCAAGGCCAACGGCGGACGTGTGATTGCCGTCGGCACGACGTCGGTACGTTCGCTGGAAAGCGCGGCGCAGGACGCGGTGAAAAACGGCACCGAGCTGAAGCCATTCTTCGGTGATACCGATATCTTTATCTTCCCTGGCTATGAATTCCAGCTGGTGGATGTGCTGATTACCAACTTCCACCTGCCGGAATCGACACTGATCATGCTGGTCAGTGCCTTTGCCGGTTACGAGCACACCATGAATGCTTATAAAGAAGCGGTAGAAAATCGTTACCGTTTCTTCAGTTACGGTGATTCGATGTTCATCACCCGTAAGACCGCTTGATGACCAGTTAATGGTCTAAGTCAGTGTTACTTAAGGCTGCATTTGCTAGAATGCGGCCTTTGTTGTCTTTGAATATCAAGACGATATTCATTCCTGAAGAGGGGCTGGGCGCTTAGTCCGACCAATCTCAGTTTCTTCCACTAGGCTTAAATGCGTAGTGGCTTGCCAGCGGGGAAGCCCCCTGGCAGACAGGCGCTGCAGCTTCGCCGTTGCGGCGTCAGGGTATTCCTGGCCATAACCGGCCGGGAAATGAAATGTCAGATTGTTTCTCTGGCTGTTGGAGGCTTTGTGAAATTTGAATTAGATAAAACTCAGGGACGTGCCCGTCGTGGTCGCCTGAAGTTTGAACGCGGTACGGTGGAAACACCGGCATTTATGCCTGTAGGTACTTACGGCACCGTAAAAGGGATGACGCCGGAAGAAGTAAAAGACACCGGCGCGCAAATCCTGCTGGGTAACACTTTCCACCTGTGGCTGCGTCCGGGTCAGGAAGTAATGAAACTGCACGGTGATCTGCACGACTTCATGCAGTGGCAGGGCCCGATTCTGACTGACTCCGGCGGTTTCCAGGTCTTCAGCCTGGGCGATATCCGTAAGATCACGGAAGAAGGTGTGCATTTCCGTAATCCGGTAAACGGTGACAAGATTTTCATGGACGCTGAAAAGTCGATGGAAATCCAGAATGACCTGGGTTCTGACATCGTTATGATCTTCGATGAGTGTACACCATACCCGGCCACACACGACGAAGCGAAGAAGTCGATGGAGATGTCACTGCGTTGGGCACAGCGCAGCCGAAACCACCATGACAAACTTGGTAACAAAAATGCACTGTTTGGTATCGTCCAAGGTAGTGTATATGAAGACCTGCGCGATGTTTCCGTGGAAGGGCTGACCAACATCGGCTTTGACGGTTATGCCGTCGGTGGTCTGGCGGTCGGTGAGCCAAAAGAAGACATGCACCGTGTTCTTGAGCATACCTGTCCGCAGCTGCCGGAAGACAAGCCTCGTTACCTGATGGGCGTAGGCAAGCCAGAAGATCTGGTGGAAGGTGTTCGTCGTGGTATCGATATGTTCGACTGCGTAATGCCGACCCGAAATGCCCGAAATGGTCACCTGTTTGTGACTGGCGGTGTGATCAAGATCCGTAATGCGAAACATAAAACGGATACAAGTCCTCTCGATCCGCATTGTGACTGTTACACTTGTCGCAACTACTCGAAGGCGTATCTGTATCACCTGGATAAATGTAATGAAATTCTAGGTGCGCGTCTGAATACAATCCACAACTTACGTTACTACCAGCGTCTGATGGCCAGTATCCGTAAGGCGATTGAAGAAGATCGTTTCGACGCTTTTGTAGAAGAGTTCTACGCGCGTCGTAACCGTGAAGTTCCACCATTAAACGAAAACAACTAAACGAGGACGTTAGTAAATGAGTCTGATTTCTCAAGCACACGCGGCAGCGGAAGGGGCACCTCAGGGTGGCAGCATGCAGCTTTTCATCATGCTTGGTCTGTTTGCGGTAATTTTCTATTTCATGATTTACCGTCCGCAGGCGAAACGTGTGAAAGAGCACAAAAATCTGATGTCTTCTATGGGCAAAGGTGACGAAGTGCTGACAAACGGTGGTCTGGTTGGTCGTATCACGAAAGTTTCAGCAGAAAACGACTACATCGTTATCGCTCTGAACGACACGACTGAAGTTACCATCAAGAAAGACTTTGTTTCTGCCGTTCTGCCAAAAGGCACAATGAAGTCTCTGTAAAACTTGCTTTGAAGGATCACAGCAGTGCTAAACCGTTATCCCTTGTGGAAGAACCTGATGGTGGTGTTTACACTGATCATCGGTCTGCTTTATGCGCTTCCCAATGTGTTCGGTGAAGATCCAGCAATTCAAATCTCCGGGGCGCGTGGCGCCTCGGTAGATATGTCCGCGCTGGATACCGTTACCGAAGATCTCAAAAAAAACCAAATCTCTTATAAATCCGTCGCATTCGAAAACGGCACTGTCCTGGTCCGCTTTAACGACACTGATACACAGATCAGTGCTCGCGATATTCTGAATGAACAGCTGGGCGATAACTATGTTGTTGCGTTGAACCTGGCTGCATCGACTCCTGACTGGCTGGAAGCTATCGGCGCTAACCCAATGAAATTGGGCCTTGACCTCCGTGGCGGGGTGCACTTCCTGATGGAAGTGGATATGGACGCCGCGATGGAAAAACTGCTGGGTCAGCAGGAAGAAACGTTCCGTACCGAGCTGCGTGAAGCCAAGATTCGTTACCGTGCGATCGCCAAAACCACTGACACGGTAGAAGTGCGTCTGCGTGACAACGCGCAACTGGCTGAAGCCAAATCTGCGCTGGCTAAGTTGCACCCGGATATGCTGTTCACAGATTCCGGCAGCAACGGTCGCTTTGTTCTGACGGCGCGTTTCACTGAAGAGCGTCTGAAAGAAATCCGCAACTACGCCGTCGATCAGAACATTACCATTCTTCGTAACCGTGTGAATGAGCTGGGTGTTGCTGAGCCGCTGGTACAGCGCCAGGGTGCAAACCGCATCGTGGTAGAACTGCCAGGGGTACAGGATACTGCCCGTGCGAAAGAAATCCTGGGGGCAACCGCCACTCTGGAATTCCGTGAAGTCGACAGCGCGGCTGATCTGGCGGCAGCGGCTTCCGGTCGTGTGCCACCAGGCAGCGAAGTGAAATTCACCCGTGATCAGCGCCCTGTTGTTCTGAAAAAACGAGTGATCCTGTCGGGTTCTCACATCACGGATGCAAGCTCAAGTGCTGATGAATATGGCCGTCCGCAGGTAAACATCTCGCTCGACAGCGAAGGCGGCAGCAAAATGACAGCCTTCTCACGTAACAACGTGGGTAAGCTGATGGCGACCATTTTTACTGAATACAAAGACAGCGGTAAACGTGACGCCAGCGGTAAAGTTATCCTGGAAAAACACGAAGAAGTGATTAACCAGGCGACTATCCAGACCGCGCTGGGCCGTAACTTCCGTATCACAGGTATCGATTCTCAGGCTGAAGCGCATAACCTGGCGCTGCTGCTGCGTGCCGGTGCACTGATTGCGCCAATCTCTATCGTTGAAGAACGCACCATTGGCCCGTCTATGGGTCAGCAGAACATCGATATGGGGATCCAGGCGTGTATCTGGGGCATGATCGCGGTTATGTTGTTCACCCTGCTGTACTACCGTCGATTCGGCCTGTTCGCCAACATGGCGCTGGCGATGAACCTAGTACTGATTATTGGTGTGATGTCGATGATTCCGGGGGCGACCATGACCCTGCCAGGTATCGCCGGTATCGTACTGACCGTCGGTATGGCGGTGGATGCCAACGTGCTGATTTTTGAACGTATTCGTGAGGAGCTTCGCGACGGACGCAGTCCGCAGCAGGCGATTCAGCAAGGTTACGCCAATGCCTTCAGTACTATTGCCGATGCGAACATCACCACACTGATCACGGCAATCATTCTGTTTGCTGTGGGAACCGGTGCCATTAAAGGCTTCGCGGTTACCCTGTCGATCGGTATTCTGACCTCTATGTTCACGGCGATCATTGGTACCCGTGCTCTGGTTAACCTGGTTTACGGCGGCAAGCGCGTCGATAAGCTGTCGATCTAAGGAGACGCTGACATGTTTCAGATTATGAAAGCGAATAAGGTGATCGACTTTATGCGCTGGTCGAAAGGAGCCTTCTTCCTGTCGGCCCTAATGATTATTGCGGCGATTGCGACCGTGACGACCCAAAAGCTGAACTGGGGCCTGGATTTCACCGGTGGTACGCTGATTGAAGTCGGCTTTGAAAAGCCGGCGGATCTGGGCAAAATCCGTGACTCGCTGGAAGTGGCCGGTTTTGGTGATGCAATTGTGCAGAACTTCGGTACGGCACGTGATGTCATGGTACGTCTGCAGCCGCGTGAAGATGCTCAGGGCGAGAAGCTGGGTAACCAGATTATTGATGCCCTGCGTACCGGCACCGGGCAGAACGTAGAAATGCGTCGGATTGAGTTCGTGGGCCCGAACGTGGGTGACGAGCTGGCTGAAGCGGGTGGTTTGGCGATCCTGGTTTCCTTGATCTGTATCTTGCTTTACGTATCCATGCGTTTCGAATGGCGTCTGGCAGCCGGTGCGGTATTGGCACTGGCACACGACGTGATCATCACCATTGGTATTTTCTCATTCACACAGATTGAGATTGACCTGACTATCGTTGCAGCTCTGCTGACCGTGGTCGGTTACTCCCTGAACGATACCATTGTTGTCTTCGACCGTATTCGTGAAAACTTCCGTAAGATGCGTAAAGGCGATGCAGCGGAAATCATGAACAGCTCGATCACTCAGACCCTGAGCCGTACGCTGATCACCTCAGCGACGACGCTGTTTGTGGTGATTGCCCTGTTCGTGAAAGGCGGCAGCATGATCCACGGCTTTGCGGCAGCCCTGCTGATTGGTATCACGGTTGGTACATATTCTTCTATCTATGTGGCTTCTGCACTGGCGCTGAAACTGGGGATCACCCGTGAGCACCTGATGCCGCCGCAGGTAGAAAAAGAAGGCGAAGAGTTTGATGCCATGCCTTAAGGCACGGCAGCGAAAACACACGTTGTTCTGAATGGAAAATCCGGGCCTGGCCCGGATTTTTTTATCTCTGTTGGAAACGATTGATTGCTTTCGCTTTTTAGTGCGTTTTATTTGTTGAGGATCACGCTAAGGCAGCAGTGATAGGGGGGCAGATCGCACGCTAATTAGCCATGACCGTCAGGGCGCATCGCTTTCGTTATCGCTGGCGGCATTGCCAGTCGCATGACCCATGTCAGTATCCTGCGGATTGGCGTTATCCGCATTGCGCTCAGGTTTGGTGGCAGCAGTTTTTATCGGGTCAGTTTTTTTATTGCCAGTCTTCTCACCGTCTGTCTTTTTACCGCTTGTATTTTCACCGTCTTCTACATCGCCTGTTTTCTCATTGTCTTTGTGCTCACGGCTGGTTTGAGGTGGCACCAAGTCGGACAGATTCTTAATATGGATATCCCGCTGCGGGAAAGGAATGGACACGCCGTGATCGGTGAGCTGTTGGTAGATCTCAAACAGCAGATCCGATTTGACCACAAAGACCTGGCGGATGTCCCGGATAAAGCAGCGCAGTTCAAACAGCAATGCGCTGTCGCCCATTTCACTGAATATCACCACCGGAGCGGCGGGGTAACTCAGCACCATGTCGTGTTGTTTGGCGGCATCAATCAGCACCGATTTCACCACCTTCAAATCACTGCCATAGGCAACACCAATTTTAACCACTAGCCGGCCATGACTGCTGCGCAGCGTCATGTTCTTCACAATGCCGGCGATCAGATCTGAATTGGGAATCACCACATCATGCAGGTCAAACGTTTCTATCCGGGTGGAGCGTACCGCGATTTTTTTCACAAAGCCGGAGTAACCGGACACTTCAATCCAGTCGCCTTCTTTTATCGGGCGCTCAATCAGCAGAATGATCCCGGATACAAAATTGGAGACGACCGTTTGCAGGCCGAAACCTATCCCGACTGACAGCGCACCGGCAACTACCGCCAGGCTCGACAAGTTAAGCCCGGCAGCTGAAACCGCGATCAGTGCCGACAGAGTGTAGCCGACGTAGCCGACGCCGGTGATCAGCGCGGTACGGGCACCTGCATCGGTTTTGGTTTTGGGCAGCACCGAATGACGCAGTACATACTGCAGCCAGCGGGTGGCAACAACACCGACAAACAGCACGGTAAACAGGGTCAGGATAACATTGAGAGAGATTCGGGCATCGCCCAGCTCAATACCTTCTGAGAGCAGGCGCCATATTTCAGCAATATCTGTCAGCCTTGCGCCCCAGGTCATCGCCAGTAGCGGCGCCACAATCAGGGTGATGAGCGCTATCAGAAAGAAGGGGATCAGGCCATGCTGGCTGTCGCCCGGCACATCACTCTGATCATCATCCTGATCGCCAAAGCGCGCCATCAGGCCCAGTATCCCGTAGTAAACCACCATAGCAAACGCGATGAGACCAATCGACACCACCATCGGGATAATGGCCTGTCTGGCTAAGTTATCGTAACCAATTGAAACGAAAAGCACACTCAGAATACTGGAGGCTTTCATCAACACAATAAGGGCTTTCAGGACGCCGCTGCTGACCGTATCGGTATGTTCACCTTCGGTCGACTGGTCCTGTTCAACGGCTTTGCTGAGGATCAGAGCCAGTCGCCACATCAGCAAGCTTCCGAATACGATAACCGGGAGGGTAAAGACGGCGGTTGAGGCCGGGCTAAAGGTATAGTCGAGCTGTAACGCATCTATCAGAGAAATCAGACAGATGAACAGCCCGAGCAGTACACAGGTACGTAAGCCGCGGCGGGCCACGGAATCTGTGATGCTGATGATGCGCTGATCTGGTGTTCGCGGCCGGAATATCAGGAATCCCAGCCAGTAACTGATCACCAGAAACAGCGCCATGAAAGGCATCGCCGCAATAACTGTGTTCACCGATGTCAGCCGCAGACCTGAGACCAGAAAGGCGGTGTAAATGGCGAGGAAACTCAGAATTGGAAACAGTAAATGCAGACATGCAGCCATCAGGCTGACCAGAAAGGCGAGGCTCTTTTTCCTGATTTTACGGATCGCGATCTCTGACTTTTCAATTATCCGCGGCTGGATGATCGCAATCAGTAAAACAGCCAGTACGATTAGGGCAATAGATAAGGGTAGCGCTGCCAGCAGCTTGTGCTTTCGTTCTTCGTCACTCAGGTAAACCTGAAATTCCTGGCTGACTTTATCCGTAAAGGTATGCCATTCCGTGACCGCCGTTTCCCAGTGGGACGGCACTAAAGGTGACGGGCTTTTATTGAGCCATTCCTGAGTGGTGTTTTTCCGGATCCTGGAGTCAATTTCGCTGATCAGCAAATTGGCCCGCTCGTAAGCCCCTTCGGAATAAAAGCTGGGGCCGCTGGCGATGGCCAGCGATTGTTCGAGGTTTGCACGCCGCTTGGCGGTCACTTCAGCCTCGCTTTCTCCCTCGGCCGGAGGCGGCCCCAAAGCATCAAGCTGGGCTTCTAATGTCCGGACTTCAACATCTTTATAGTTCGCAATTTTATAGGCTTGATCTCGTTGCTCCGCCAGCTGTTGTCGGATAGCTTCGAACTGACCATTGGTGGTGTTTTTATCGAACAACAATTGCTCGGCTTTTTTCGCGGTTTTCTCCCAGGAGATATATGGCTCCTGCTGACTGAAGTCTGCGCCATACGTGAGCACTGACCCAAGCAGCAACAGTAGCCATAAGAAATGAGTGAGTACCGCAAGCCCCCCTGAGCCTCGAAGGAACGAGAGCCATCCAGTCTGGTCAGTGCGCATGCGTGACTCCTTCTCGTTCCGGCTGTCAGGTAGGCCGGGTGGAAATGACGGATATTTTAGAATAAGTCAAAAATAGGCAGGCCGCCTGAGCAGGAGTGCGAACGATGGGTATGGAGGGGGAAATCAGGGCCAATCAAGAAGAGGCATCGGACGGCGGAAGAAAGTAGCAATAGAAGAAGTAATAAAAGAAGAGAAATAGGATCAGGCACGAGAGCCATGAGGGCTCTGAAGCACGGCAAGACGAACCGTGGTTAAGCAAAAAAAACGCCCCGGCATTTGCCGGGGCGTTTCGAAACAGGCACTCAGTCAATGAGCGACTCTGGCATTATTTTTTCAGCGCGTCGCTGCCGTGTTCACGGATTTTGCTCAGCAGAGGCTTAACAACACGTGCGTTACCAGCAACCAGGTTGCCAGTACTCATGTAGTTAGTGTTACCAGTAAAGTCTGCACAGATAGCACCAGACTCACGAGCAATCAGTTCACCGGCTGCGATTTCCCAAGGTTTCTGACCCAGCTTGAAGACACCGTCAACGCGGCCAGCTGCCAGGTAACACAGGTCTAGTGCAGTAGAACCGCTCTGACGCATGTCATCACACTCAACAAACAGAGCGCTCTGGATTTTCATGTAGCTTTCAGCATGTTGTTTTGCTGCGTAAGGCAGGCCAGTTGCCAGTGTCGTACCAGTCAGGTCACGTGGTTGAGAAGCACGGATACGCTGGCTGTTCAGCTGAGCACCAGAACCACGGGTTGCTGTGAACAGTTCGTTGCGAGATGGGTCGTAAACGGCGGCAACTTCTGTACGGCCACGCATACGCAGGGCTACAGAGATAGCGAAGTGCGGGTAACCGCGAACGAAGTTTTTGGTGCCATCCACTGGGTCAATGATCCACTGACATTCTTTGTCTTTACCGTCATAATTGCCAGTTTCAGCACCTACGATGCAGTGATCAGGATAAGACTTACGAATAGTGTCGATAATGATAGCTTCTGCTTCATGATCGATATTGGTAACAACATCAGTACCTTTATTTGCGACTTCAATAGTCTGCGGTTTTTCTAGTGATTTAATGACATGGTCACCAGCCTTTCGCACAGCGCGAATGGCGATGTTTAGCATCGGATGCATAGGATCTTCCCAACGGATGTTAAAGAACTAAAAAGCGGCGGCGAGTATATCAGAGCTTGAGCAAAAGGGAAGTGGTTATTTTTTGCACGCTAACGGTTACGTCAGGAAAAGTGATGCGTTTTTATTCGTTTAATTCACGCAACCGCAGAGTGCAACCTTGTTTTTACAGGTTTTCACCTATTTTAAAAACTCTGTGTTAGAATCTGTCGGTTCACTATAAGCGAGTCGGAAGTTACACCCCCATGTTAGAAAAAGTCAGTGTGGTTCTTGTTGGTACATCACATCCGGGCAATATTGGTTCGGCTGCCCGAGCAATGAAAGTGATGGGACTGACCAATCTGGTGCTGGTCGACCCTGCCTGTGAGATTGACGAAACTACGTACGCACTGGCTGCCGGGGCGTCTGATATCGTTGAGAATGTCCGGATTGTGGCAACCTTGGATGAAGCCATTGCCGACTGCGGTCTGGTAGTCGGTTCCAGTGCCCGTTCGCGCACCTTGGAGTGGCCTCAGCTGGATCCGCGTCAGTGCGGTATCCGCACCGTTAAAGAAGCCGCCAACCATTCGGTGGCGATTTTGTTTGGTCGAGAGCGTACGGGCCTGACCAACGAAGAGCTGCAACGCTGCCACTTCCATGTCTACATTCCTGCCAATCCGGAATACAGTTCCCTGAACTTGGCGATGGCGGTTCAGACCATCAGCTATGAAATCCGGATGGCACATCTCGACAGCCAGCAATATGCCGGTCAGCCAGAGGATGATGATTATCCTCGAATGAAAGAACTCGAACAGTTCTACCAGCATCTGGAGCAAGTCGCGACGCGAACCGCGTTTATTGCTCCGGATAAACCAAGCATGGTCATGACTAAAATGCGCCGATTGTTTTCCCGTGCGAGGCCTGAAGCGCAGGAGCTGAATATCCTGCGTGGAATTCTGTCTTCCATAGAAAAATCTCTTTTTAAGTAATGCTAGTAGGCATACAAACTGAATGGTTAAATGTCTGAGTAAATTGCTCAGGTATATACTTGACCATTTTACTCGGGTATGCGACACTCCTCCCATGAACAAACGTGGGTAGCGGTGTGTTATGAGATTGACATCAAAAGGAAGATACGCAGTCACAGCCATGCTGGATGTGGCTCTGCATTCTCAGGATGGTCCTGTTCCACTGGCGGATATTTCTGAACGTCAGGGGATTTCACTATCCTATCTGGAACAACTGTTTTCACGCCTGCGCAAGGCTGGTCTGGTTGCCAGCGTGCGTGGTCCGGGTGGTGGTTACCGCCTAGGCGAAGATGCCAATAATATTGCTGTTGGTATGGTGATTGCCGCAGTCGATGAATCAGTCGACGCGACGAAATGCCAGGGTAAGGGTGATTGTCAGGGCGGAGTACGCTGCCTGACCCATACGCTGTGGCATGATTTAAGCGCCCGTATCAGCGGCTTTTTGAACAACATCACTCTTGGTGAGTTGATGCAAGATAATGACGTACAGGAGATCTCTGATCGACAGGATCAAATCCTGAAGAAATCGTCATTTGGACACAAAAATACACACGACAGCACCGCTATCGGTGTCGATGTTCGCTCCTAGAGAACTAGACGTCCGTGTTTTCGGAGATGAAGATGAAACTGCCAATATATTTTGACTATTCCGCTACTTGCCCGGTCGACCCTCGCGTTGCAGAGAAGATGATGCAATGCCTGACGATGGATGGAAACTTCGGTAACCCGGCTTCTCGTTCTCACCGCTTTGGTTGGCAGGCTGAAGAAGCGGTTGATACTGCTCGTGAGCAAGTTGCTGATCTGCTGAATGCAGACCCGCGCGAAATCGTATTTACATCAGGTGCGACTGAGTCAGACAACCTGGCCATTAAAGGTGCTGCCCACTTCTATGACAAGAAAGGCAAGCACGTTATCACCTGTAAAACAGAACACAAAGCGGTTCTTGACCCATGCCGTCAGCTGGAGCGTGAAGGCTTCGAAGTGACGTACCTGGAGCCTGAGTCTAACGGTCTGATTGACCTGGCTAAACTGCGTGACGCTATCCGTGAAGACACGGTGCTGGTTTCTATCATGCACGTGAACAACGAAATCGGTGTTATTCAGGACATCGCTGCTATTGGCGAAATCTGCCGTGAGCAAAAAGTGGTTTTCCACGTGGATGCTGCTCAGTCTGCGGGTAAGCTGCCTATCGATGTTCAGGAAATGAAAGTTGACCTGATCTCGCTGTCTGCGCACAAAATCTACGGTCCGAAAGGTATTGGCGCACTGTACGTTCGCCGTAAGCCTCGTATCCGTCTGGAAGCGCAAATGCACGGTGGCGGCCACGAGCGTGGTTTCCGTTCCGGTACGCTGGCAACTCACCAGATTGTCGGTATGGGTGAAGCATTCCGAATTGCTAAAGAAGAGATGGAGCAAGATTACCAGCACGCTCTGGTTCTGCGTAACCGTCTGCTGGCAGGTCTGGAAGGTATGGAAGCGATGACCATCAATGGTGATCTGGAACAACGCCTGCCAAACAACCTGAACATCAGCTTCGCGTACGTTGAGGGTGAATCTCTGCTGATGGCGCTGAAAGATCTGGCTGTTTCTTCTGGTTCTGCCTGTACATCGGCAAGTCTTGAGCCTTCTTACGTACTGCGTGCGCTGGGCCTGGACGATGAACTGGCACACAGCTCAATTCGCTTCTCTTTCGGTCGCTTCACGACTGAAGAAGAAGTAGACTACGCAGTTTCGCAAATCCGCGGCGCGGTAGAGAAACTACGTGAAATGTCTCCGCTGTGGGATATGTACAAAGAAGGTATTGACCTGAACACGGTTGAGTGGGCACACCACTGATATAGCGGTCATCACGTATTTGAGGAAACTGTCATGGCATATAGTGAAAAAGTAATTGATCATTACGAGAACCCGCGTAACGTTGGCTCATTTGACAAAAATGACAAAAACGTTGGTAGCGGCATGGTGGGTGCACCAGCCTGTGGCGACGTAATGAAACTTCAGATCAAAGTATCTGAAGACGGCATCATCGAAGATGCGAAATTTAAAACCTACGGCTGTGGTTCAGCTATCGCGTCAAGCTCACTGATCACTGAATGGGTGAAAGGTAAGACCCTGGACGAAGCTGCTGCAATCAAAAACTCTGCGATTGCGGAAGAGCTGGAACTGCCACCGGTTAAAGTTCACTGCTCGATCCTGGCGGAAGATGCAATCAAAGCCGCAGTTAGCGACTACAAGAAAAAGCACGAACAATAATAACGTTTTAAGGGTTGTTGTATGGCCATTACAATTACTGAAGCGGCAGCAAGTCGCGTCGCTAGCTTCCTAGAAAACCGAGGAAAAGGCATCGGCCTGCGACTGGGTGTACGCACTTCAGGCTGTTCAGGAATGGCCTACGTCCTTGAGTTTGTCGACCAGCTGGACGAAGGCGATCACGTCTTCGAAGAAAAAGGTGTCAAAATTATCGTTGATGCCAAAAGCTTGGTTTACCTCGAAGGGACAGAGCTGGATTTTGCCAAAGAAGGATTAAATGAAGGCTTTAAGTTTAACAACCCTAACGTTTCCAGCGAATGCGGTTGTGGTGAAAGCTTCAACGTTTAATCGCTGAGTCAACGGAGCCTGATTGCTGCCCTCCGGCGGTTATCAGGTTCTGTTTTTCTGGATTCAGCTTTACAGTTACTGACGTGATATGAATCATTTTGAACTCTTCGGGCTACCTTTTCAGTTTGAGCTGGACGGTAGCCTTCTTGCAAATCAGTTCCGGGAATTACAGCGCCGTTTTCACCCTGACAATTTCGCAACGGCTTCAGAGCGTGATCGTCTGATGGCTGTGCAGAAAGCCGCTCAGATTAACGATGCATTCCAGACGCTGAAGAATCCGATCTCCCGCGCTGAGTACATGCTGGCAGAGCGAGGGGTGGAGATCCGGGGCGAACAGAAGACCCTCCAGGATCCTGTCTTCCTGATGCAGCAAATGGAACTGCGTGAAACTCTGGAAGATATCCCGCAAGCCAGTGATCCCGAAGCGGCACTGTTTGATTTCGAGCAAGAGGTCACCGCGCTTTATAAAGCGAACATGGCTGATCTTGAGCAACGACTACTAGATGAAAACTGGGAAACCGCAGCCGACGTCGTGCGCAAGCTGAAGTTTATTGTTAAGCTGCGTGATGAAGTTGAGCGTTTGGAAGACAGCCTGCTTGACTGATCTTTTCCAAACCCGGTACTAACTCCACAGGAACAAACATGGCACTGTTACAGATTGCTGAACCCGGCCAAAGCGCTGCCCCGCACCAACATAAGCTGGCGGTGGGCATTGATCTGGGTACCACCAATTCACTTGTAGCTGCGGTTCGCAGCGGCACCACCGAAACCCTGAAAGATGAGCTGGGGCGATCGACTTTGCCTTCGGCCGTGCACTATAGCGAAGCGGGCATTGTTGTCGGCCATCAGGCGCGTGACATTGCTCAGCAGGACCCTGCCAATAGCATCATTTCAGTGAAACGTATGATGGGTCGTTCGCTGGCGGATATCCAGCAGCGTTATCCGCAGTTGCCATACCAGTTTAAAGCGACCGACAATGGTCTGCCGCAATTGGTGACCCGTGCGGGCGAGGTTAACCCGGTACAGGTTTCTGCCGAAATTCTAAAAAATCTGAACGAGCGTGCTCAGGCTGCACTGGGTGGTGAGCTGACCGGTGTGGTTATCACTGTGCCGGCTTATTTCGATGATGCGCAGCGTGCCGGTACCAAAGATGCGGCTAAACTGGCGAACCTGAATGTGCTGCGTTTGCTGAACGAGCCAACGGCGGCTGCGATTGCCTACGGCCTGGACTCTGGTCAGGAAGGCGTGATTGCGGTTTATGACCTGGGTGGTGGTACGTTCGATATCTCAATTCTTCGCCTGTCCAAAGGGGTGTTTGAAGTGCTGGCAACCGGTGGCGACTCGGCACTGGGCGGCGATGACTTCGACCATCTGCTAGCGGACTGGATCGCCGAGCAGGCGGGCGTGACCGCCGCGCTGTCTGCGCAGCAGCAGCGCCTACTGCAAGATGTCGCTCAACAGACGAAAGAAGCTCTGACTGACAGCGACAGCGTGGCAGTGGATGTGCTGGGCTGGCAGGGTAAGGTAACCCGCGCACAGTTTGAGACACTGATTCAGCCGCTGGTGAAGAAAACCCTGATGTCCTGTCGTCGTGCGCTGAAAGATGCGGATGTAACGACTGACGAAGTGATCGAAACCGTCATGGTTGGCGGCTCAACCCGCGTACCACTGGTGCGTGAGATGGTTGGTGGTTTCTTCGGTAAGACACCACTGACGTCAATCAACCCGGATGAGGTGGTGGCGATCGGTGCTGCGATTCAGGCTGATATCCTGGTGGGTAACAAGCCGGACTCTGAGATGCTGCTGCTGGATGTGATCCCTCTGTCATTGGGTATCGAAACTATGGGCGGCATGATTGAAAAAATTATTCCGCGTAACACCACAATCCCTGTGGCTCGTGCCCAGGAGTTCACCACCTTTAAAGATGGTCAGACAGCGATGTCCGTACATGTGGTGCAGGGTGAGCGCGAAATGGTGGATGACTGCCGTTCACTGGCCCGCTTTACACTGCGTGGCATTCCGGCCATGGCGGCCGGGGCTGCTCATATCCGCGTGACCTACCAGGTTGATGCAGACGGCCTGCTGTCTGTGACCGCGATGGAGAAAAGCAGTGGCGTACAGTCGTCTATCCAGGTTAAGCCGTCTTACGGCCTGACCGACGATGAAATTGCGACCATGATTCGCGATTCTATGGCTCACGCACAGGAAGACAAAGACGCCCGTGCACTTGCCGAGCAGCAAGTTGAGGCAGATCGCGTGCTGGAAGGTCTGATTGCCGCGCTGGCTCAGGACGGGGATACCCTGCTGAGCAAAGAAGAGCGCGAAGAGCTGGAAGCCGTCATGATGGAACTGGTTCAGCTGCGTCAGGGTACAGACCCGCGTGCAATTGAAGCCGGTATTAAGAAAACAGATAAAGCAAGCCAGGAATTTGCGTCTCGTCGGATGGATCAGTCTATTCGTCGCGCACTGGCTGGTCATTCGATTGATGAGGTTTAGGCATGCCTAAGATTGTTGTATTACCCCATGATGAACTGTGTCCGGAAGGTGCGGTGCTGGAAGCCAATACCGGTGAAACAGTCCTGGATGTGGCGTTGAAAAATGGGATTGCTATTGAGCATGCCTGTGAGAAATCGTGCGCATGTACAACTTGCCACGTGATCATCCGTGAAGGCTTTGACTCGCTGGAAGAAAGTGACGAGCTGGAAGACGACATGCTGGATAAAGCATGGGGTCTGGAGCCGGAATCACGTCTGGGCTGTCAGGCTCGCGTGGCGGATGAAGACCTGGTGGTTGAAATCCCGAAATACACGATCAATCTGGCGTCTGAAGGCCACTGATTGTGACTCTCTGCCGGCGCCCTGTCGCCGGCAGATCCGCTACACTAAAACAATTCCAACCTTGGCGTGTGCCGCTGTCCGGCAACGGTGTACCCTCTGAGCAAACGAGTAAGGAGTATCGTATGGGCTTGAAATGGATTGATTCTCGCGAACTGGCGATTGAGCTTTCTGAGCTGCACCCTGATGTTGACCCGACCACAATCCGTTTTACCGATCTACGGGAATGGATTCTGGAACTGGAAGACTTCGACGACGATCCGAAACACTGCAGTGAACGCGTGCTGGAAGCCGTGCAAATGTACTGGATCGAAGAAGCAGAATAATCTGCGGCTGCCCCTCTCTTTTTCTACGCTAAACGCTTCTCTTCCTCAGCCGAGGATCTGATCTTGCTCTTAGTCTCGTTGTAAACAACTTGTTTATTTATCGGGAGCAAGGCAGAGTATTCAATATTCTGAAAATAGAGTTAAAGACAAAATATTTAACTCTATTGTTCCGGTTATTTACGGTTAAATCGCCCGAAATCGAATGAAACCGACGGTGACCCCCTTGGTAAAGTCAGTGAGCGCCCCCATACAGGCTGTTATATCCGATAACAGTGTTGTCATGCCTTTGTTACCTCACGGCGTTACAGCGAGGATTACCGGAAACAGACGTCAGGACGTTTAACCGACTTTGTGTCTTTCCTCATCACATACAGGGAAGGCGACCAACCCAAGGAGTAATTCATGTCTGCCAAAATGATTGTTCAACTGTCCAGGGAAGCTGCTGATGAGAAGTGGGGCAGCAATGCTCTGGTGACGTTCGTCGGAGAAGGGGCGCTGGTTCACCTGAACGATGACAACCTGTTGGATACCATTCAGCGTGCCGGCCGTAAGCTGGACGGTATGGGCATCAAGCAGGTACAACTGACTGGCGAAGGCTGGGATCTGGAAGCGATCTGGTCATTTATTCAGGGCCACCGCACGACCAAACCGGGTAACGAAGTGAGCTGGGAAGGTCTGTCAGAGGCAGACGAAGCGGAACTACAGGCGCGCCTGATGGCAACTAACTGGGTTCGTGAAATCATTAACCAGCCGGCAGAAATCATTCGCCCGTCACAACTGGCTACCCGTGCCGGTGAATTCATCAAGTCTCTGGCTCCGGAGCACGTCAACTACAAAATCATCAAAGGTAATGACCTGCTGGATGAAGGCTGGGTGGGCATTCACACTGTCGGCCGTGGCTCTATTCATTCTCCGGCAATGCTGCGTCTGGATTACAACCCGACCGGCAACCCGGATGCACCGGTTCACACCTGCCTGGTTGGTAAAGGCATTACTTTCGATTCAGGCGGTTACAGCATTAAACCGTCGGGCAGCATGTCAGCGATGAAAGCGGACATGGGCGGCTCGGCATTGGCGACGGGTGCGCTGGCACTGGCCATTGCACGTGGCACTAACAAACGTATCAAGCTTATCCTGTGCTGTGCGGAAAACATGGTTTCCGGCAATGCTTTCAAACTGGGTGATGTGATCACTTACAAGAACGGCAAAACCGTTGAAGTGCTGAACACCGACGCAGAAGGACGTCTGGTTCTGGCTGACGGCCTGATTTATGCCAGCTCGCAGAATCCTGAACTGATCATCGACTGCGCGACCCTGACCGGCGCGGCGAAAAATGCGCTGGGTAACGATTACCACGCGCTGTTCAGCTTTGACCATGCTTTGGCACAAAAAGCCCTGATGGCAGCCAGCGAAGAGCATGAAGGTCTGTGGCCGCTGCCGTTGGCTGAGCAGCACCGCAGCATGATGCCATCCAGCTTTGCCGATCTGGCGAACATCTCACAAGGTGAGTTCATGCCGGGAGCAAGCACCGCTGCGGCCTTCCTGTCTTACTTCGTGGAAGACTACAAAAACGGTTGGATGCACATCGATGCCAGCGGTACCTACCGCAAGTCGGCCAGCGATAAGTGGGGCACTGGCGCAACCGGTATGGGCGTGCGCACCCTGGCTAACATCCTGTGTGATGAAGAGTAATTACTCATTAACCAAGTTAACGGTGGCTGCCTGAGCGGGCGGCCGCAAAAGGAAGAAAAGATATGTTAAGGATTTCACTCTCTGCAGACACTTACTCGGGTATCTGGGGTGATAACGCACTGGTGTCTTATGAAGCGGAAGGGGCGGTAATTCACTTTTCCGGTGATTTCCCGCTGCGTCGTATTCAGCAGGCGGCACGTCAGTTGCAGAGCCAGGGGATTAACAGCGCCAGCCTAGAAGGTACTGGCTGGAGCTATGAGCGCCAGTGGGCGTTTTACTGCGGCTTTGCCAATACGAAAACCCAAGTTGAACTACGCTGGGCATCCATTGATGAAGATGAGCTGGAACTGCTGAATGCTCGTCGCCGCAGTGCAGACTGGGTACGTCAGGTGGTGAACGCAACGCCAGAAGCAATGTATCCGGAGAAGCTCGCGGAAGAAGCGATTGCGTTTCTAGGCGGTATTGCCGGTGATGCGATCAGCCACGAACTGATTGTGGGAGATGCACTGGTTGATCACGGCTGGATTGGTATCCACAGCGTGGGTCGTGCCAGCAGCCGTCCGCCAGTCATGTTGACGCTCGATTTCAACCCGACCGGTAACGCTGACGCGCCGGTAGCGGCGTGCCTGGTCGGTAAAGGGATCACGTTTGACTCTGGTGGTTACAGCATCAAGTCGAGCGAAGGCATGGTCACCATGAAGTGCGATATGGGCGGAGCCGCGACCGTGACCGCGGCACTTGGCTACGCCATTGAGCAAGGTTTGCGTCAACGTGTGAAGTTGATCCTGTGTTGTGCGGAAAACATGATTGCCGGTAACGCCTATAAGCTTGGTGATGTGTTAACGTACAAGAACGGCCTGAGCGTTGAAATCGTGAATACCGATGCCGAAGGGCGTCTGGTTCTGGCCGATGGCCTGATTGCTGCTACCGAAACTAAAGCGCCGCTTGTGATTGACGCCGCGACGTTGACCGGTGCAGCTATGATGGCCGTAGGTAGTGATTACAACGCTTTGTTTGGACTGGACAAAGAACTGGTGTTTAAGGCGCAGCAACTATCTGAACTGGTGAATGAGCCAGCTTGGCCGCTGCCGCTGGAAAAATGGCATCAGGGTCACTGTCCGTCATTCTACGCAGATACGGCTAACAGCCGGGCGCAGAAAGGTGGGGGTATGGGCGGGGCATCGAATGCCGCCGCGTTCTTGTCCCGCTTTGTAGATACAGACAACAGCAGCTGGGTACACTTTGACCTGGCTTCCTGCTTCCGTGACAGCGGAGACAGCCGTTGGGCAGCAGGGGCGACAGGTTTAGGCGTCGCGAACATTGCAGCACTGTTGCTGCAGTAAACGCGACACGCGTTGTTTCCTCGATGGGAAGCCATAAAGGCGCTATGTCAGGACTGGCTGGTCGGCTTCCCTCTGAACGATTCAAAAGGAACAATAATAATGACAATTGAAAGAACATTTTCCATCGTAAAACCGGACGCTGTAGAACGTAACCTGATTGGTGCTATCTATCAGCGTATCGAAAGTGCTGGGCTGAAAATTATTGCCGCGAAAATGGTGCACCTGTCTGAAGACAAAGCGAAAGGCTTTTATGCTGAGCACGAAGGCAAACCGTTTTATGATGACTTGGTTGCCTTCATGACATCGGGCCCTGTAATGGTGCAGGTGCTGGAAGGCGAAAATGCGATTGCCCGCTACCGCGAGCTGATGGGTAAAACCAATCCGGAAGAAGCGGCATGCGGCACGCTGCGTGCAGATTACGCGCAAAGCATGCGCCTTAACTCGGTACACGGCTCTGACAGCCCGGTTTCAGCAGCGCGCGAAATCGCTTACTTCTTTGCCGAAGACGAAATCTGCCCTCGCTAATGAAGCTGCCCTTGTAAATTATTGGTACAAACGGCGGCGTTGATGCTGCTATCAGAATCTGACGGGAAGCCTGGCTTCCCGTTTTTTATGCCTGCTCGCCAGGCACGAGACGCAGTGTTTTTCTCCTGACGCTGCCAATGTGTTAACAAGTGGAAACTCGCAGGCAAAGCCTGTACAATTTCGCGCCTTAAATCCAAACTGAAATTCAAGCCGATGACGGCGGGGTTTCAGTCCCTAAAAGGTCCTGTCGTAAGCCATAATATGCAGCTTACCCAAGGTACAGATAACGTCACGCATGAGTAAAGAGGCAACAACCGATGACAACTGTTAAAACTAATCTGCTGGATTTTGATCGCCAAGGGCTGCGTCAGTATTTCGCCGATGAACTGGGCGAAAAAGCCTTCCGTGCCGATCAGGTTATGAAGTGGATTTACCATTTCGGTTGTGATGACTTCGACCAAATGACCAACATCAACAAGAAGTTGCGTGAAAAGCTGAAGTTGGTGGCGGAAATCCGTGCCCCGGAAGTATCAGAAGCGCAGTATTCGAGCGATGGTACTATCAAGTGGGCGATGCGTGTGGGTTCGCAGGACGTTGAAACGGTATACATTCCGGAAGACGATCGCGCCACGCTGTGTGTGTCTTCTCAGGTTGGGTGTGCGCTGGACTGTAAATTCTGTTCAACGGCACAGCAGGGCTTTAACCGTAACTTGAAAGTCTCTGAAATCATCGGCCAGGTTTGGCGTGCAGCCAAAGAAGTCGGTGTGGAAAAAGAAACCGGCCGTCGCCCAATAACCAACGTGGTGATGATGGGAATGGGTGAGCCGTTGCTGAACATGAAAAACCTGATCCCGGCACTGGAAATCATGCTGGATGATCTGGGCTTTGGTTTGTCAAAGCGTCGCGTAACGGTATCAACCTCTGGCGTGGTATCTGGTCTGGATCAGATGACAGGCAAAATCGACGTGGCACTGGCGATTTCACTGCATGCGCCAACGGATGAGTTGCGTTCTGAAATCATGCCGATTAACGATCGCTGGAACATCGAAGATTTTCTGGCTTCGGTACGTCGCTACATTGCGTCGTCCAATGCTAACCGTGGCCGTGTGACCGTTGAGTACATCCTGCTGGATCACGTCAACGATGATATGGATCACGCGCGCCAGCTGGCTCATACCCTGCGCGATACACCGGCGAAAATTAACCTGATCCCGTTTAACCCGTACCCGGGGTCACCGTACAAGAAGCCAAGCAACTCCCGTATTGACCGTTTTATGAAAACGCTGATGGAATACGATTTCACCGTCACCGTTCGTAAAACCCGTGGTGATGACATTGATGCCGCATGCGGACAATTGGTTGGCGATGTGATTGACCGCACGAAACGCACCCAAGCTAAGCTTCAAAACGGTGAACAAATCCCGGTAAAATCAGTCTAATAGACGATCATTCAGCCAAACCATCAGGTTTGGCTGAAATTTACTGAGGACAAAGGAGCGGCTGGCCATGGTACGGTGGACGATGTACCTATTATTGTGTAGTTTAACGGTCGGATGTGTTACGGTCGATCAAGCTGGCACAACGAAACAGGAAGTTGATGAGGTAGAGGCGGCCGAAGCCCGAATCACCTTAGGTCTGGGATATCTGGACAATGGCCAGTGGCAGCGAGCCCGAGATAATCTGGAACGTGCGCTGGAATATGCACCGAAATACTATCGTGCCCAGAATGCCATGGCCTACTATTATCAGAAGGTTGATGAACCTGATGCCGCAGAAGCCATGTATCAGCAGGCGCTGCGGGATTCGCCAAAAAATGGCGACGTAAGGAATAATTATGGCGTATTCTTGTGTGGACAGGGACGCTATGAGGAAGCGATTGATGCTTTCGAAAAAGCCATCAAGCAACCGTACTACTATCTGACTTCGGCCAGTTACGAAAATGCCGCGTTATGCAGCCTGAAAAAGGGCAGCGATTCTGAGGCAAGGGATTACTTTTCCAAAGCCCTGTCGTATGACCCATATCGGCCTAAATCCATGCTGCAGCTTTCTAAGATGGACATTGAAGCGGACAACCTGAACGAAGCCCGAGTACGGCTGTTTAAATTTAATAACAGGTACGGGTACAACCCTGACAGTTTGTGGTTGTTGATCCAACTGGAGCAAGAGGCCGGTCGAGAAACATTGGTTGACAAGTATGCTGGCCTTCTGAAAGAGAAGTACCCGGACTCCAAGCAATATCAAAATTATCTAGCCAATGAATACTGAACAGAACGAAGAACACTCAACAGAAGAGGCCATTCTTCCCGGCGATATGCTGCGTCAGGCTCGTGAGAAATTAGGCTATTCGCAGAAGGATGTTGCCAGCCGATTGAGGCTCCGCCTCTCGGTGGTGAACGATATTGAACAAAATAATTTTGAGCAGGCGCAACTGGCCACGTTTACACGTGGCTATGTGCGTTCATATGCCAAGTTTGTCGGGCTTAACGATGCGGAAGTGATCGCGCGGCTTGACCAGCTGGGTCATGCTCCGCCTCAGGAGCAGGAGATGCAGAGCTTCTCCCGCCGTACCAAGCGTGAAGCGCACGATAATCGTATCATGCGCCTGACTTGGGTATTGGCGATCCTGTTTATCGGTTTGACCGGCATGTGGTGGTGGCAAAGCCTGCAGATGGCACCCGAGACCGATGTCTCCGCTTCGCTGGAGCAGTCGGCCCAGCCGCTGGATGAATCACTGGCCGTTGGCGTAACCCGTCAGCCGTCGGCAACCACGCTTTCTCCGGATGCTAACCCGTCAGAAGAAGCCAGTGTGGTAACAACGTTTGGCAATGAGCCGGTCAATCCGGTAGACAGCCTGACGGCCAACGAGCCGAAAGCCGAATTTGCTGACAGCTTTACCGCGCCGGAGCCTGCGACAGAGACGGCACCGGTCGACAGCGCTGACAGCCTGGCTGCTGAAATGAATAATGAAGTCACGGATGAGCAGGAAATCGCTGCCGCCGCATCGGACCTTGAACTGAGTTTCACCGGCGACTGCTGGATTGAAATTCGTGATGCCAACGGCAAACGCCTTGACAGCGGTATCAAAAAGTCCGGTGATGTATTGAAACTGGATGGGGACGCGCCGTTCCGAGTGGTGCTGGGTGCGCCGGGTGTGGTAACCATGAGTTTCAAAGGCGAGCCTGTCGATTTGAGCAGGTACCCTGCTGGAAAAGTGGCGCGATTGAAACTGCCGCAGTAAACAGAGTGAATGTAATGCATAACGAGTCTCCAATTAAACGCCGTCCATCAACCCGTATTTATGTCGGTAATGTCCCTATTGGCGACGGAGCACCTATCGCGGTGCAATCGATGACGAACACCCGCACGACCGATGTTGACGCAACCGTTGCCCAGATCAAGTCGCTGGAAAACGTAGGTGCAGACATTGTGCGTGTCTCTGTGCCGACCATGGAAGCTGCGGAAGCTTTCAAACTGATCAAACAGCAAGTGAATGTGCCGCTGGTGGCAGATATTCACTTCGACTACCGTATTGCCCTGAAAGTGGCGGAATACGGCGTGGACTGTCTGCGTATCAACCCGGGTAACATTGGTCGCGAAGACCGTATCCGTGCGGTGGTAGACTGCGCCCGTGACAAAAATATCCCGATCCGTATCGGGGTCAACGGCGGTTCGCTGGAACAAGACCTGCAGCTGAAATACGGTGAGCCAACACCGGAAGCGCTGGTGGAATCAGCGATGCGCCATGTCGACATTTTGGATCGCCTCAACTTTGACCAGTTCAAGGTCAGTGTGAAAGCCTCCGATGTGTTCCTGGCGGTTGAGTCTTACCGCATGCTGGCCAAACAAATCAACCAGCCGCTGCACCTGGGTATTACTGAAGCCGGTGGTGCCCGTGCCGGATCGGTGAAATCGGCGGTAGGTCTTGGTATGCTGCTGGCAGAAGGAATCGGTGATACCCTGCGTATTTCTCTGGCGGCTGATCCGGTTGAAGAGGTGAAAGTCGGTTATGACATCCTCAAGTCACTGCGTATCCGCTCTCGCGGCATCAACTTCATCGCGTGCCCGACTTGTTCACGTCAGGAATTTGATGTGATTGGCACTGTGAACGAACTGGAACAGCGTCTGGAAGACATTACCATCCCTATGGATGTTTCCGTGATCGGTTGTGTGGTTAACGGTCCGGGTGAGGCGGAAGTGTCTCATCTCGGGGTTGCCGGTGGTAACCGCAAAAGTGCATTCTACGATGACGGTATCCGTCAGAAAGAGCGCTTTGATAATGACAACATGATTGATCAGCTGGAAGCCAAAATCCGCGCCAAAGCATCAATGCTGGATCTGAACAACCGGATTGATGTGACAGAAAAATAACGTTATTTGCTGTGAATCGCGCCGGTCTTGACCCGGAGCGGTTCACAGTTTGCGTTATAACCTATATATTCAACTCCAATCTCCCATCGGTTAACGAGAATAAACGTGGCGAAACAAATTCAAGCAATTCGAGGCATGAACGATTGCCTACCAACTCAGTCTCCGCTTTGGCAAAAAGTGGAAACGACGATTAAACAAGTTGTCAGCGCGTACGGTTACAGCGAAGTCCGTATGCCTATCGTTGAATCAACGCATTTGTTCAGTCGTGCGATTGGTGAAGTTACGGATGTTGTTGAAAAGGAAATGTATACATTCGACGACCGCAACGGTGACAGCCTGACACTGCGTCCTGAAGGCACTGCGGGTTGTGTGCGTGCGGGTATCGAGAACGGCCTGCTGTACAACCAGGAACAGCGTCTGTGGTACACCGGCCCGATGTTCCGCCACGAACGTCCGCAAAAAGGCCGTTACCGTCAGTTCCACCAGTTCGGTGTGGAAGTTTTCGGCCTGAACGGCCCAGACGTTGACGCTGAGCTGATCATGATGACAGCCCGCCTGTGGCGTGAGCTGGGTATCGACAAGCATGTCCGTCTGGAACTGAACTCGATCGGTTCACTGGAAGCCCGTGCAGACTACCGCCAGGCTCTGGTTGCGTTCCTGGAACAGCATATTGATGTGCTGGACGAAGACTGCAAACGCCGTATGCATACCAACCCGCTGCGCGTGCTGGATACCAAAAACGCCGCGATTCAGGAAATCCTGGTTGATGCGCCTAAGTTGTCTGACTACCTGGACGAAGAATCCAAGGCACATTTTGCCGGATTATGTGAACTATTAGACGCTGCTGGCATCGAATACCAAGTAAATGAACGTCTTGTGCGTGGTCTGGACTACTATAACCGCACCGTGTTTGAGTGGATCACTGAAAGCCTGGGTTCTCAGGGTACCGTTTGTGGTGGTGGTCGTTACGACGGTCTGGTTGAACAACTGGGTGGTCGCGCGACACCGGCTGTCGGCTTTGCGATGGGCCTGGAACGTCTGGTACTGATGATGGAAACTCTGGAACTGACAGATGTACGTCGTCCGGTTGACGTCTACATGGTTACCGCTGGTGAAGGCACCATGATGGCTGGTCTGAAACTGGCTGAGAAACTGCGTGAAGAAGTGGCGGGTCTGCGAGTGATGACTCACTTTGGCGGCGGCAACTTCAAGAAACAGTTTAAGCGTGCCGATAACGTTGGTGCTGTAGTCGCACTGGTTCTGGGTGAGAATGAAATTGCCGAGAACACTGTAGTGGTAAAAGATCTGCGTGGTGGCGAACAAACCACAATGGCACAGGACGAAGTGGCCGCTAAGCTGGCTGAATTGATTTAAGAGAGGACAGGAAGTGGACGGCAATATCACAGAAGAACAACAAGTTGAACAGATTAAAGCTTGGTGGAAAGAAAACGGTAAGGCCGTTGTTCTCGGTGCTGTGATTGGTCTGGGTGGACTGGCTGGCTGGCGCTATTATCAGGCGGAAGTTCAGTCAGCCAAGGAGCAGGCATCTGATGCTTATACTCAGGTGATCAATGCTCTGGAAGCCGGCAGTGAAAACGCCGTTGCGGATACTCAGGCATTTATCGCTGGCCATGAAAGCTCCCAGTACGCAGTACTGGCAGCTTTGCAGCTAGCTAAAGTTCAGGTGCAAAGCGGCGATCTCGATGCGGCGGTAACACAACTGAACTGGGCGATCAGCAACACTAAAGATCAGGCAATTCTGCCTGTTGCACAGACTCGTCTGGCTCGCATCTATACTGAACAGGATGCGTTTGATAAAGCGCTGGCGGAGTTGGATAAAGTGACCGCCGAAAGCTGGAAGGGCAAAGTGGCCGAACTGCGTGGCGATGTCCTGCTGCAAAAAGGCGATACCCTGGCTGCTCGTGAAGCCTATGTCAGCGCTCAGCAATACGGTGCCTCTCCGGCGCTGCAGCTGAAGCTGGACGATTTGGCACAGTAGGGTAGACGTCGATATGCAGAAGGTGTTGAAGCAAGCGATCTCTGTTGCCCTGGCTGTGGGGCTGCTGGCCGGTTGTGCCAGTGAGGAAGATAATATCCAAATGGCTCCGTTGCCTGAGGTTGAAAGTGCATTTACTCCGACGCAAAGCTGGAGCACGTCAGTTGGGGATGGCATCAGCCATTTCTTCTCCAAACTGACGCCGGCGCAGGGTTACGGCAAAATTTTTGTTGCTGACCGTGTTGGACTGGTGAAAGCACTGGACCCGGAAACCGGTGACCTGATTTGGGAAAAGGATCTGGAAACGGACATTCCGGCCCGTCTTGCGGGTGGTATCAGCCTGTCATACGGCAAAGTGTTTATCGGCTCTGAAAATGCGGAAGTGATTGCACTGGATGAAGAAACGGGTGAGCTGGTATGGCGTCATCCGGTTGAAGGTGAAGTGCTGTCAAAACCGTTGGTCGATGAAGGTCTGGTGGTTGTTAACACCAGCCGCGGAGTCCTGCAGGCACTGGATGCAGAAACGGGGCAGAGCCGTTGGCAACTGGGCAGTGAAGTGCCGACCCTGACGCTGCGAGGCGACAGCTCACCAGTGTCTATTTCCGGTGGGGTGTTCTGGGGCATGGCGAATGGCCGTCTGGCTGGTGCTTTGCTGAACAATGGTCAGATGCTGTGGCAACAGCCGATTGGCTCACCCAAAGGTGCTACCGAGATTGATCGCCTGATCGATGTCGATGCGACACCGGTCATCAGCGGTGAGCGCCTGTATGCGGTCGGTTACAACGGTAACCTGGTGTCAATTGACCTGCGTACAGGACAAGCCGCCTGGAAGCGTAACTTCTCATCAGCAACGGATTTCGTGGTTGATGGTAGCCAGGTATACCTGATTAACGATCAGGACCATGTGGTTGCAGTGGATGCCCGCAGCGGTACGCCGTTGTGGACAAACAATACCCTAGAATACCGTTTGTTGAGTGCTCCGACTGTGATTAACGGCTACCTGGTTGTTGGTGACAGTGAAGGGTATCTGCACTGGCTGGATCGTTATACCGGTGATTTCGTGGCACAGCAGAAAACAGATGGCAGCGGCATTGCGGTACCACCGCAGGTACTGCCTGACGGATACCTGGTAATGACCCGTGATGGTCGTATTTACAAAATGCAAATGCCGTAATTTGTCGTTATAATACGCGCCATTCTCATTTCTCGGCTCCTGCTGTGGATACAGTCAGGAGCCGTTGTTGTTATATCCGTTCGCGATATTATTGTCGGATGAAGGCAGAGCGAAGGCTCGCTGGAGGCAAGAATGAATGGAAAATATGTCATTAAGACTATGAAAAGTAAGAGGTAGTTATGATTCCTGTTGTTGCCCTTGTCGGGCGCCCAAATGTGGGTAAATCGACGTTATTTAACCGTCTTACCCGGACTAGGGATGCGCTGGTAGCTGATTTTCCTGGCCTAACAAGGGATCGTAAATACGGTAAGGCCGAGTTAGAAGAGCACGAATTTATCGTGATCGATACCGGCGGTATTGACGGCTCTGAAGAAGGCGTCGAAACCAAAATGGCCGAGCAGTCGCTGGCGGCGATCGAAGAAGCGGACGTGGTTCTGTTTCTGGTCGACGGTCGTGCCGGTCTGACCGCTGCGGATGAAGCGATTGCCAAGCATCTGCGTAGCCGTGAAAAGCCCACTTTCCTGGTGGTGAACAAAATTGACGGTATTGATGGCGACAGTGCTTGTGCAGAATTCTGGCAGTTGGGTGTTGATGCAATGTACCAAATCGCAGCGGCACAGAACCGTGGCGTAACCGCGCTGATGGAGCGTGCGCTGGCACCGTTTGCAGAAAACCTGAAGGCGAAAGAAGCTGAAGGCGAAGAAAGCGATGAAGTACAGATCGAAGATCTGACATCGGTTGAAGACATCGAAAAAGCGAACCTGTCAGAAGCTGATGCGGAAGCCGCTTACAAGCGTCTGCAAGAGCAGCCGATTAAGCTGGCGATCATCGGTCGTCCTAATGTCGGTAAATCTACCCTGACCAACCGTATTCTGGGCGAAGAGCGCGTTGTAGTGTTCGATATGCCGGGTACAACCCGTGACTCGATTTACATCCCGATGGAGCGTGATGGCCAGGAATACGTCCTGATCGACACCGCGGGTATTCGCCGTCGTAAAAATATGCACCAAGCGGTAGAGAAATTCTCGGTTATCCAAACCCTGAAAGCCGTTGAAGACGCCAACGTGGTGCTGCTGGTTATCGATGCCCGCGAAAACATCTCGGATCAGGATCTGAGCCTGCTGGGCTTTGCTCTGAATGCCGGTCGTTCACTGGTTATTGCCGTCAACAAATGGGACGGTCTGGATAACGAAGTGAAAGAGCGCGTGAAGTCTGAGCTGGATCGCCGTCTGGGCTTTGTAGACTTTGCCCGTATCCACTTTATTTCTGCCCTGCACGGTACCGGTGTGGGTCACCTGTATGAATCCGTACAGGAGGCTTACCAATCTGCCACGAAGCGTATCAGCACATCAATGCTGACCCGTATTCTGCAGATGGCGCAGGATGATCACCAGCCGCCGATGATCCGTGGCCGCCGTGTGAAACTGAAATATGCGCACGCAGGGGGCTATAACCCACCGATTATCGTGATCCACGGTAACTTGGTGAATGAGTTGCCTGGTTCGTACAAGCGTTACCTGATGAACTACTACCGCAAGTCACTGGAAATGATGGGGACGCCGATCCGTATCCAGTTCCAGAACAGCGAAAACCCGTTTGAAGGTAAGAAGCAGAAGCTGACTATTTCTCAGGAGCGTCAGCGTAAACGTCTGACCAATGTCCTGAAAAACCGTGATAAGTAATACTTACCGTTTTTGCTGAATGTTAAGCCCGGCCAAGCGCCGGGCTTTTTGTTATCATGCTTAGCAGTTCGAACAATGAAGGACAGTTATGACAGCGATAAGCGCAACCCGGGTGGTGTTTCCGGATTATCAGTATCAGGCACAGGCGAATGTACAGCTCGTTGAAGCCGATGGGCAAGGCGGCCTGTATGTGGTGACCGATGTTACCCCTTTTCACCCGGTCAGCCACATCTGGCCGGATCATCCGGCAGACCGCGGAATGCTGAAGTGGGGAGGCGATAGCCAACCTGTTGTCGGCTGTCATGTCGGTGCCGTTGAACTGGTGACCGGACAGCTGTTTGTCGGCGCCGCGATTCCAGTCAAACGCTTTGAGCCGGGCTGGGTGTTTGTTGTGGTGCATCAGCTTGCCACTGATATGGCGCTGGCCGCAGGGGTGGCTGTTGAGTTGGTTGTCGATGAGATTTATCAGCAGGCCCTGAGCCGTGGCCACAGTGGGGGCCACCTTTCCTCGCTGGCGCTTAACAAGGTCCTCCATCAGGGATTCTGGCGAAAAGAGGCATCACGGAAAGATGAACTCGGGCACTACGATTTCCACAGTTATGCGCAAACGGAAAGCCGTGTGACCGAAGATTGCAGTACTGATACTTATCGCCTCGGGAAGACCCTGCGAAAACGCGGAATGAATACGGCAGAGATGCTCGCAGCTCTGCCTGACATCACGGAGCAGGTGAACCAGCAGCTGACTGCCTGGTGCCACGAAGGTTTTCCGGTGACACTTCGCAAAGAAGGCTCTGCTTTGACAGATTCCCGTTACTGGCAGTGCGCTCTGCTAGAAGGGAATGTAGTCGAAATCCCTTGTGGCGGTACTCATGTCCGCTCTCTGGCCGAGTACGCATCATTGACCGTATCGTTTGATATTCGCAATGAGCAGGAGTTGATAATGATCACCCGCAGTGTTAAAGCTTGATCACCGAACCCGTTGATAAAAATCGCCTTGATGGCGATTTTTTTATATTTATCAGACTATTATTAATGAAATGACGGTATCTGATAACCGTCGTAAAGTTTGCTGGATCCTGATTCTATGGGTTTACAACATTCTTGATCTATGGGCTTTAAAACCACATTGGTAAAATAATATATCGGTTTAAATTGAAAAACAGCATATGTAACTTATGCTTTCGGGAAGTGTATTGATAAATGTTCTTTTGGTACCTGATCGCTGATCAATAGGGTTTATCACGTTGATCAACAGAATCAGGTACGCTCAGGCTTCGCGGTAGAAAAGAGATATTGGATAAGCAGTAGAGGCGAGTGCGAAGAACATGCAGTGAAAAATATCGAATGGCTGTTAATGAAGCTACACGTGTAGTGAGATGCTCTGCCAGAGAGCCAGAGAGCCAGAGAGCCAGAGAGCCAGAGAGCCAGAGAGCCAGAGAGCGGATTCCTAAGCTGAATCAATGGCAGTGAAAACAACTTGCGCTAGGATACGGCGCATAAAAATGCCGACTATGCCTGATTAGGAGTAACACATGGAACAGAATTTTTGCCCGGAATGCCAAACGGAAATGCATTGGCATGACAATCATTACCACTGCGAGGACTGCGGTAAAAATTGGCGAAAGCAAGCGTACTGCCCGGACTGTGCAGCCCAGTTGGAAAAGCTGGCAGCCTGCGGTGCCGCCAGTTATTTTTGTAATCAGTGCAATGAGTTGAAGTCTAAATCCAGAATCCGGATTGAGTTTGTCAGGGCCGAATAGCCTCCATCAACCCTGACGGGACACATGGGGTTAATGGACACAGATTGATGGGCTTCAGATTAACGGGAAGACGACTCGCTGACCACAGAACTTATCTCGCCGTCGGCCAGTCGGGTATGAATCGTGTCACCGACCGACACCTGACTGCTGTTGCGAACCACTGTGCCGCTACTGTCGCGGGTGATGGAATATCCCCGTCCCAGTGTTGCCAGCGGGCTGACCGCTTCCAGTTTTTCGGCAGCCATTGCCAGTCGGTGGCCAGAGGCGACCAAGCGACGATCCATGGCTTCCTGCAGTCTGTCTTCCAGCCGGTGGAGCTGGTTCTGTTTGGTTGCCAGCGTGCGGGCAGGAGAGTGCAGCGCCAGTTTGTAATTGTATTGCTCCAATCGCTGCTGGTAACGGGCCATGTAGCGTTGCATGGTGTGACCAAGGCGTCCGGTCAGCTCATCCAGTTGCTGTTGTTGCTGGTTCAGGCGAACTTGCGGATGCTGGCGGTCCAGCCTGTGCTGCAGGCGAATAGCCTGGGCGAGGCGTTCAGACATGTAGTGGCGCATAGCGCTTTGCAGTTGTTGCTGTCGCTGGCGTATCTGCTGGGTCTGGTGGGTCATATCCCGGCTTATCAACTCAGCGGCTGCTGAAGGGGTCGGTGCGCGTACGTCCGCGACAAAGTCAGCAATCGTCACGTCCACTTCGTGGCCGACGGCGCTTACAATCGGGATTTGACTTGCTGCGATAGTGCGGGCCACGATTTCTTCGTTGAACGCCCACAAATCTTCCAAAGAGCCACCGCCACGCCCCACAATCAGGACATCACATTCCTGGCGGGCATTTGCCCGGCCGATAGCCTGCGCAATTGAAATGGCAGCTCCTTCACCCTGTACCATGGTCGGGTAAATTACAACCGGCAGGCTGGGATCCCGGCGTTTCAGTACCTGCAAAATATCATGCAGCGCAGCACCGGTTTTGGAGGTAATAATCCCGACCCGGCGAGGTAAATCCGGCAGTGGTTTTTTCAGCGACTGAGCAAACAGACCTTCGGCGGCCAGTGCCATTTTCAGCTGTTCAAATTGTTGCTGCAGTCGACCATCACCTTCCGGCTGCATGCTTTCGATGATCAGTTGGTAGTCCCCACGAGGTTCATACAGGGACAATCTCGCCTTGACCAGAACCTGGGTCCCATTGGCCGGTTTGAAGGTGACCCGTCGGTTTGTGCCCTTGAACATGGCACATTTCACCTGAGCACGGGAGTCCTTCAGGGTGAAATACCAGTGGCCGGAGACTGGCATCGACAGGTTAGACAGTTCACCAACCAGCCAGACAACTCCCATTTCGTTCTCAAGGATCAGTCTGACCTGAGCGTTCAGGCTGGAAACGGTATAAATGCGATCGTTGTTCTGAGTTTGGGGAGAAAATAGGGTCACGCGGCAGAAAACCTGTAGTCGGAGGTTTAGGCGGGTGCGGAAAACGAGAGAAGATATCGTTTGCTATTTTTTGGGCAGATCTGTGGACAGATCTTGGTCGTAAAACGGCGACCGCAACACCGGAAACTTAACCGAAATATATTACAGATCAAGGGAAAATAATCAATAAAAAAATCAAAAAAAATTCTAGCCAAACGTTTGCACCCTACGTATAATTCGTTCGCAATATTTTATCCTTCTTTAAACCTCTACTTGGTGTGAGATATTGCAATGTTACGAATCAAACAAGAAGCTTTGACTTTCGACGATGTTCTGCTGGTTCCAGCCCATTCAACTGTACTGCCTAACACTGCCGATCTGCGCACCCGTCTGACGAAAGACATTTCGCTGAACATCCCTATGGTGTCAGCGTCAATGGATACCGTCACTGAAGGTCGCCTGGCGATTGCCCTTGCCCAGGAAGGTGGCATTGGCTTCATCCACAAAAACATGTCCATTGAGCAGCAGGCTCGTGAAGTTCGCATGGTGAAAAAGTTCGAAGCGGGTGTGGTATCAGAACCTGTCACCGTGAAACCAGACAATACCATCGAAGATGTGAAGCGCCTGACTGAAGAAAACGGCTTTGCCGGTTACCCGGTAGTGACTGGTAACAACGAACTGGTGGGTATTATTACCGGCCGTGACGTTCGTTTCGTGACCGACCTTTCCCTGAAAGTAGAAGATGTGATGACGCCAAAAGGTAAACTGGCGGCTGCCAAAGAAGGCGCATCACGTGAAGAAGTAGAAAAAATCATGCAGCAGCACCGTGTTGAAAAAGTGCTGCTGGTTAACGACAGCTTCCAGCTGCGCGGCATGATCACGGCAAAAGACTTCCAGAAAGCAGAGCGTAAGCCTAATGCGTGTAAAGACGAGTTCGGTCGTCTGCGTGTGGGCGCAGCGGTGGGTGCCGGTGCCGGTAACGAAGAGCGTGTGAAAGCGCTGGTTGAAGCGGGTGTTGACGTACTGCTGATTGACTCTTCTCACGGCCACTCTGAAGGGGTTCTGCAGCGTATTCGCGAAACCCGTACTGCCTACCCGAACCTGCCAATCGTAGGCGGTAACGTAGCGACGGCAGAAGGTGCTCGTGCCCTGATTGAAGCTGGTGTCAGTGCTGTGAAAGTGGGTATCGGCCCAGGCTCAATCTGTACCACTCGTATCGTGACCGGTGTGGGTGTTCCGCAAATTACAGCTATCGCTGATGCAGCGGCCGTAGCGAACGAATACGACATTCCGGTAATCGCAGACGGCGGTATCCGTTTCTCCGGCGACATGTGTAAAGCCATTGCGGCTGGTGCATCCTGTGTGATGGTCGGTTCAATGTTCGCCGGTACGGAAGAAGCACCGGGTGAAGTAGAGCTGTACCAGGGCCGTGCTTATAAATCTTACCGCGGCATGGGCTCTCTGGGCGCGATGTCAAAAGGTTCTTCAGACCGTTACTTCCAGACTGACAATGCGGCAGACAAACTGGTACCGGAAGGTATCGAAGGTCGTGTGGCGTACAAAGGTCACCTGAAAGAAATCGTTCACCAGCAACTGGGCGGCCTGCGTTCAAGCATGGGTCTGACCGGTTCGGCAACCATCGAAGAGCTGCGTACTAAAGCGGAATTTGTTCGTATCTCTGGTGCTGGCATGAAAGAGTCTCACGTTCACGATGTGACGATTACAAAAGAAGCACCTAACTACCGTCTGGGCTAATCGCTACGCAACGAATTGCGAAAACGTTTGCCTAACTAAAAAACTCGTATAAGATCGGGGGCGTTTTTTAGCCCCCACCTTCCACTGATTTTTGAGACAGCCTGAAATGAGCACGACCACAAATATTCATGACCAACGTATCCTGATTCTGGACTTTGGTTCTCAGTACACGCAGCTAATCGCACGTCGTATCCGTGAAATTGGCGTTTATTGTGAACTGTGGAGCTGGGACGTCGATGAAGCCGATATCCGCGACTTCAATCCGAACGGTATTATCCTGTCAGGCGGTCCGGAAAGTGTGACCGAAGCCGGCTCTCCTCGTGCCCCTCAATATGTGTTTGAAGCGGGTGTACCGGTATTTGGTGTGTGCTATGGCATGCAGACCATGGCTGAGCAGCTGGGCGGTAAAGTTGCTGGTTCAACCGAGCGTGAATTTGGTTATGCGCAGGTGAAAATTGTTGAGCCAACAGACTTCTTCCACAACATTGAAGATGCGCTGTCTGATGACGGTCAGGCGCTGCTGGACGTTTGGATGAGCCACGGTGATAAAGTGGTTGAAATCCCGTCTGACTTCGTCAAAGTGGCTGAAACTGAGACGTGTCCTTACGCTGCGATGGCGAACGTAGAGAAGCATTTCTACGGTGTACAGTTCCACCCGGAAGTGACTCACACTCGTCAGGGCATGCGCATTATCGAAAACTTCGTTCTGGGCATCTGTGGCTGTGAGAAGCTGTGGACTTCCGAGAACATCATCGAAGACGCTATTGCACGTATCAAAGAGCAAGTGGGCGATGATGAAGTGATCCTGGGCCTGTCAGGCGGTGTGGATTCTTCCGTTGTTGCAATGCTGGTGCACCGTGCCATCGGTGACAAACTGACTTGTGTTTTCGTTGACAACGGCCTGCTGCGTCTTAATGAAGGCCACCAGGTAATGGAAATGTTTGGCGACCACTTCGGCCTGAACATTGTTCACGTTAATGCTGAAGATCGTTTCTTGTCTGCACTGGAAGGTGTGGATGAGCCAGAAGCCAAACGTAAAATCATCGGCCGCGTGTTTGTTGAAGTCTTCGATGAAGAAGCGGGTAAACTGGAGAACGCGAAGTGGTTGGCACAAGGCACAATCTATCCGGATGTGATTGAGTCTGCGGCATCGAAGACCGGTAAAGCACACGTGATCAAGTCTCACCACAACGTGGGCGGTCTGCCGGATGATATGGAAATGGGTCTGGTTGAGCCGCTGAAAGAGCTGTTCAAAGACGAAGTGCGTAAGATCGGTCTGGAACTGGGTCTGCCGTACAATATGCTGTACCGTCACCCGTTCCCGGGTCCAGGTCTGGGCGTACGTGTACTGGGCGAAGTGAAGAAAGAGTACTGTGACCTGCTGCGCCGTGCTGACGCTATCTTCATTGAAGAACTGCATAAAGCGGATCTGTACAACAAAGTTTCTCAGGCCTTCACTGTCTTCCTGCCAGTACGCTCTGTGGGCGTTATGGGCGATGGTCGTAAGTACGACTGGGTAGTATCACTGCGTGCTGTTGAAACGATTGATTTCATGACTGCGCACTGGGCACACCTGCCATACGACTTCCTGGGTAAAGTGTCTAACCGTATTATCAATGAAGTAAACGGCATTTCCCGTGTGGTTTACGACATTTCTGGTAAGCCGCCAGCAACCATCGAGTGGGAATAATTCCCCAACCGGAAACGTCTGGTATTAACAGGCACTAAATCATACTTAAGTCCGCATAATTGCGGACTTTTTTTGTTCTGGTCTTAGTCATTTTTGGCAATATCTGGCAACGCCAAGCACGGTTTGACCGTGGTATTGTGAAGGGTATGCTCCGTCGGTAATGCTATGGATTACGTCCGATACCATGCTGGTATGATCAGAGAACAAATTGAGGTTCAGACCACTACAGTAACTTTTCAAGCCATAACAGGAATGCTTCGTGTGTCCTGGTGTCATATTTTTCTTTGTCAGGGCAGTAAAAGCAAAATTCAGTATCTACGGGCTTTGAATTAAACGAATGAAAAATGCCAGCCGTGATAAGAGGAGCGGTTAAGGTGGTTGAACAAAAGACCAAGGCTTTTCCTAATAAGGCTTCCTGAATCCCAATAAGTTCTTGATCATAGGTGACATACTCAACCTTGCTCTGTTCAATTCCATTCTTTTCCAGCCATGCGTGGACGGGCGCTGGTGGTAGTTTCCGGTTTTTCCACCTGGTGGAAATAATCTTAAACCTGTCAGCCTTACTCGAAAAGTCGAGATAGGACGGGGTTCCAAAGGCATCAAATTTTTCATGTTTCAGAATGTCAGAAGTTTTTACGGACTCCGTACTACCAAATCGGATCGGCAGAGTATTAGGGTAATTATCGAATGATTCTCCTGTCGACACGTCTATCAAAACGCCTGGATGTAAGCGCATATACTCTTCGATAGCCGGGATCAGCCTCATGGAGGCGAGAGCCGTCGTGGTAGAAATCAGAATGTTATTGCCGGAGAACTTAATTTCGTCTATTGCCATCGCAATAGTACGGAATCCACTGGTTGCAGCCAGGGCTAATTTTTTCCCAGCTTCGGTCAATTCAATCTTCCGTACTTTTCGATGAAAGAGAGACACATTCAGACGGCTTTCGAGATTCTGTACATGATGAGAAATCGCTGTTGGGGTTAGCGACAGTTCATGGGCGGCAGCTTTAAAGCTTCCGTGGCGGGCGGCTGACTCAAACGCTTTAAGTGCTTGTAATGAAACCTGCATCAGACATGACCATGTGGTTGTTTTTGCACCATTATAGATGAGTTTAACGCATCTAAAATGACATTTATCTCGTTTGTTGGCGGGTTGTGGGGTGGGTATAGTTTTGGTGTTGTAATTAACCAAGGAAATGAAATGACATCTTTACTTCACATTGATTCCAGCGTCAGAGCGGCGACTAACGAGAACCCGGGGCATAATTCCATCTCGAAAAATATTGCCATTCAGTTCACAGAGGCGTGGAGAAAAGTACATAACATAAATCAGTATATTTACCGGGATGTCGGTATGCATCCGCCCGAGTTCATCAATCAGAACTGGATAGGGGCGGTGTTCACCCCAGAAGAACGACAAACAGAGATTCAGAGGGCTCTGCTTGAGCTTTCCGACAAACTGATTCAGGAAGTCGCCCAGGCCGATATCATTGTCATTTCATCTCCGATGTACAACTACGGTATGCCTGCCCACCTTAAAGCCTGGTTTGATCAGATCATACGTATTAACAAAACGTTTGACTTTGACCTCTCTCGCGGTGATTTCCCGTTGAAGCCACTTTTCAGTGGCAAAACGCTGGTGATCATTACTTCCAGTGGAGAGTTTGGGTTTGAAAAAGGCGGAATACGAGAAGAGCATGGTCACCTAGTGCCTCATCTCCGCACTTTAAGTAAATATTTAGGCGTTGATACGATTTATGAAATCGCTGCTGAATATCAGGAATTTGGGGACAAAAGACACACGAAGTCTCTTAATGACGCGATGGAGAAGGCGAGGAAACTCGGGCAGGAATTGGCGAATAAAGTCGGCTCTCCGTTTCGGGAATAATCCCGCACTAAGCGTGCTTGCTGAACAGAAAAATGAAGAGGCCTCCGAGCCTCTGTTTTTCGTCTCTGTTCCGGAAAATACTCCTATAGTGAGGAACCTATGTTAACTGTGATGTTTTGCTGTGAAGCTAAGTTGTTTTGTTATTGTTGGTATAATGTTTTGTATTAATATTTCATTACAAAATCTATGGGAACTATTTTATTGTTAACTAGCATAACGCACTTTTTGTGCGGCGCTTTTTATTACAATCCGAAGGAGGCCTGTGAACGGCTACTGCCGGGGCGGCTGACGAAGAACGATAAAAGCGTCGCAAATTAACAACATCATCTGTTTCCATGGAGCTCCCATGAGTGATCAAGCTGTAAAAGAGGCACTGGATACACCACCCAGTGCAATGGATAAATTCCTCAATTTTATTGAAAAAGCGGGTAACAAAATCCCTGACCCGGCTTTGCTGTTTTTTTGGGGACTACTGATTGTATGGGGCTTGTCGGCACTCCTTTCTCAGTTCGAGTTCGGACTGATCCATCCTGTTACCGGCCAGGCAATTGAGATTAACAACCTACTGACGGGACAATCCCTGTCGAGCTTCCTCGCGGGAATGGTGAAAACCTTCACCGGTTTTGCGCCACTGGGCATCGTTCTGGTTGCCATGCTTGGGGTAGGGGTAGCAGAAGCATCCGGGTTTATTAACACCGGCCTGAAAAAGATGCTGAACATCACGCCGGCGAAATTGTTGACGCCGACACTGATTTTAGTGGCTATCGTTTCCCATACCGCGGCAGATGCCGGTTATGTGCTGGTGATTCCTCTGGGCGGGATTATTTTCCATGCTGCCGGTCGCCATCCGCTGGCGGGTATTGCCGCGGCGTTTGCCGGGGTATCGGGTGGTTTCTCCGCCAACTTTATTCCTTCGGGTATCGATCCGTTGCTGGCTGGCTTTACTCAGTCTGCCGCACAAATTCTGGACCCGACGTATGTGGTAAACCCGCTGGCTAATCTGATGTTTACCGGTTTGTCTTCCATTGTTGTGGTGGCGATTGGCTGGTATGTCACAGAGAAAGTGATTGAGCCGCGCCTGAACCAGACGCCGGTCGATGAAGATGCGGAAGAGGCACCGGATCTGGGTTCTTTTACCGCGATCGAATCGAAAGCCTTTAACCGTGCTGGTTGGGCCATGGTATTGGGAATCATTGCACTGGTTGCTGCCGTTTTGCCAGAAACGTCACCGCTGCGTTCTCCGGAAGGCGAAATTACGGCGTTTGCGGCTCCGCTGATGCAGTCGATTGTACCGCTGATCTTTATCTTGTTCGTGATTCCGGGTGTGGTATACGGTCGTGTTGCCGGTACGTTCAAAACGAGCGATGACATTATCAAAGCGATGTCTGCCACTATGGGAACCATGGGCGGCTACATTGTGATGGCTTTCTTCTGTGCTCAGTTCCTGGCGGCATTCAGCCAGTCGAATCTGGGGACACTGCTGGCACTGTCAGGTGCTGATTTACTGAAAGCGATGAACCTGCCGGGTCAGATCACGATTGTTGGGATGATTCTGCTGACGGCGTTCGTAAACCTGCTGGTTGGCTCGGCATCAGCGAAGTGGGCTCTGATTGGTCCGATTCTGGTGCCGATGCTGATGGCGGTTGGTATTTCTCCGGAGCTGACACAGGCGGCCTACCGAGTGGGGGATTCTGTTTCCAACATTATTTCGCCGCTGATGGTGTTCTTCCCGCTCGTGGTGGTGTACATGCAGCGCTACGTGAAAGGGGCGGGGATCGGTACGCTGGCCTCAATGATGATGCCTTACTCGATTGCGATGCTGATTGGCTGGACACTGTTCCTGCTGGCTTACTGGGCAGTCGGTATTCCTCTGGGTATTCAGGCTCCGTACACATACTCGATGTAAATTACCCCAAATTTACTGCATGTAATTGCAGCATGACCATTAGCAAGCCCCGCCATGCGGGGCTTTTTTGTTTCTTGAAACATAGCCAAAAGGCATGGCGAGGGGTGAATATTTAGGGTTGTATTCTTGTTGGATATGAATTCTGGTTGTTGGTAACTATTCGTTACTTAATTCTTATTGATTGTTATTCTTAATTTTGTTGTTTTTGTGGGTTTATGTTCTGAATATATATTCTTTGTTGGTTTGTTTTATTGATTGCATTGTTTTTATTGGTTTTATTTGTGACTAATAATTTTGATATTTTGTTTTGATATTTAGGTTTATTTTGTTATTTTCACTGCCATTAACAGTATTATCTCTCGTTTATGGAATAAGGAAATAACGATAATGAGTGACACATTGGCACCGATTGCCAGAAATAAAGGAATAATCAGAGTGATTGAAAGGGTCGGCCGTAAGATCCCTGACCCGGTAATTATTTTCATGAGCCTGTTTGTCTTCTGTCTGCTGATGACCGGTTTAATTGGTGGTCTGCAATTCCAGACAACCGGGGCGGACGGGAGTGCGGTTACTCACACCATTAAAAACATGCTGGCGGCAGAGAATGTACGCTGGATGTTTGATAATGCGCTGCTGACAAACTGGTTGTCCTTTGGCCGAGGCGTTCTGGGTGTGATCCTGATCGTGATGGTCGGGGTCGGGATTGCCGAACATTCCGGTTTGCTGTCGACCGTAATCAAGAAAGTGGGCCTGCGTATTAACGATCGCTGGCTGCCTCTGCTGGTGGTGTTCCTGGGTATCATGAGTTCAATTGCCAGTGACGCCGGTTACCTGATCCTGATCCCGCTGGCTGGCCTGCTTTATGCCGGACTGGGTAAGAACCCGCTAATCGGTATGGCTGCGGCGTTTGCCGGGGTGTCAGCCGGTTTCTCTGCCAACCTGATTCCAGCGACACCATCTGACGTTATCCTTGGCGTTAACGCCCGCATTTTTGCTGAATCACAAGGCATTCCGTTTGTAACGGCACAGGGCAACCCTATTAACCCAGCCACCATGCATTACTTCTTTATCGCCACCTCCACCTTCTTGCTGGCGGCTCTGGGCGCGTGGGTAACGGTACGTTTTGTCGGCCCTCGTCTTGAAAAGATGCCTTACCAGATCCCGGAAGATCTGAATCTGGATGACTTCCAGGTGACGGATGCTGAAAACAAGGGCCTGCGTGCGGCAGGTATCGGTCTGATTTTGTCACTGGCTGCGGTTGCGGCGCTGGCGATGGGGCCACTGGCGACGTACACCAACGAAGCGGGTCGCGAGGTGACACCTTATCTGGATAACGTCATTCTGCTGATTGCCATGGTGTTCGCGACAATCGGTATTTTCTTTGGTGTCTCGACCGGTAAATTCAAATCACTGCAGGACGTGGTCTCCGCCATGGTGAAGCAGATGAACACCATGGGCTATATTCTGGTCCTGACGTTCTTCTCGTACAACTTCCTTGCGCTGCTGGGTTTCTCCGGGTTGGGCACGTATGTCACGTATCTAGGGGCAACGTTCCTGGGCTCGCTGGGCCTGCAGAACTTCCCGATCCTGCTGATTATCGGCTTTATCCTGACAACAGCGGTGATTAACCTGTTTGTCGGCGGCCTGACCTCGAAATGGATGCTGCTGGGGCCGATCTTTGTCCCGATGCTATACCAGGTGAACCCGGACATGACACCAGACATGGTGACGGCGGCATACCGCGTGGCAGATTCGTCAACCAACATCATTACACCAATGATGAGCTATGCTGGGGTGGTGCTGGCCTTCATGCGTAAGTATAAGCCAGAGCTGTCGTTCGGCGATGTGATTGCGATGATGGTGCCGTACTCCATTACTTTCCTGCTGTCCTGGACGGCACTACTGGTTGCGTTCTTTACTTTCGGTATCCCTCTGGGCTTCTAAGCCAACGGATAAGCGGTAATGACAAAGCCGGAGCGCCCAAGCGTGAAAGGTTAGAGTTGAAACAGCCAACAGCAGAACACTGCCGTCAGCTGAAAATATGAGCCATTAAAATAGCCCGCATAGTGCGGGCTATTTTTTTGCCGGTTTACAGCAGGTACTGCGCATGAAAACGCAGGTGGTCTTCGATAAAGCTGGCAATGAAGTGGTAGCTGTGGTCGTACCCTTCATGCATCCGCAGTTCAAGCGGATAATCGACAGCCTGTGCCGCAGACAGCAAGGCTTCCGGCTTCAGTTGTTCCGCCAGAAAGTTATCCTGATCCCCCTGATCAACAAGGGCAGGCACGGGCTGGGCGTTATGCTTCATCAGCTCGGCACTGTCGTACGCTTTCCAGCTTTCCGGATCGTTGCCCAGATAGTGCGTGAAGGCTTTCTTCCCCCACGGGCAATTGACTGGGTTGGCAATCGGACTGAATGCTGACACGGAGGTGTAACGGGACGGGTTGCGTAGGGCAATCATGAGTGCGCCATGGCCGCCCATGGAATGGCCACTGATCGCGCGTTTGTCGTTCACCGGAAAATGGGTTTCAACCAGTGCTGGCAGCTCATGCACCACGTAATCGTACATCCGGTAGTTTCGGTTCCACGGTGCCTGCGTGGCATTCACATAAAAACCGGCCCCGTGGCCAAAGTCATAGGCGCCGTCAGCATCATCCGGTACATCCTCACCGCGCGGGCTGGTATCCGGTGCGACAATGGCAATGCCGAGCTCGGCCGCTATCCGTTGGGCACCGGCTTTTTGCATAAAGTTTTCGTCGGTGCAGGTCAGTCCGGACAGCCAGTACAGCACCGGGACTTTTTCACCCTGTGCGATTTGTGGCGGCAGATAGATCGCAAAGCGCATCTCACAACCCAGTACATCAGAGTGGTGGGTGTATTGTTTGTGCCAGCCGCCAAAGCTTTTATTCCAGCTTACGTTTTCGATAGTCATAACAGCTCTCATAACGCAGCCGGGAGGTGAATGCCTCCCGGCCTAACAGGTTATTTATCGTAGTGGATCACAGAGCGGATGCTTTTGCCTTGATGCATCAGGTCAAAAGCCTCGTTAATGCCTTCCAGACCCATGGTGTGGGTAATGAAGTCATCCAGCTTGAATTTGCCCGCCATGTAGTCTTCCACGATACCCGGAAGTTCTGAACGGCCTTTGACGCCACCAAAGGCTGAGCCTCGCCACACGCGACCAGTTACCAGCTGGAACGGACGGGTGGAAATTTCCTGTCCGGCACCAGCGACCCCGATGATCACCGACTCTCCCCAGCCTTTGTGGCAGCATTCCAGGGCGGAACGCATCACGTTGACGTTACCGATACATTCAAACGAAAAGTCGACACCGCCGTCGGTCATCTCGACAATTACTTCCTGAATCGGCTTGTCATAATCGTTCGGGTTGATGCAATCGGTGGCTCCCAGCTTTTTCGCCAGCGCATATTTATCTTCGTTGATGTCAATCCCGATGATACGGCTGGCACCCGCCATGGTGGCGCCGATCACTGCTGAGAGGCCAATTCCGCCCAGACCGAAAATGGCCACGGTATCGCCTTTCTGCACCTTGGCGGTTTTCAGTACGGCGCCCATCCCGGTGGTCACGCCACAGCCCAGCAGGCAGACTTCCTCCAGCGGAGCTTCCTTGTTGACTTTAGCCAGCGAGATTTCCGGCAGAACCGTGTATTCAGAGAACGTTGAGCAGCCCATGTAGTGATAAATCGGCTGACCGTCTTTGTAGAAGCGGGTGGTGCCGTCCGGCATCAGGCCTTTACCTTGCGTTTCACGGATCTTCTGGCACAGGTTGGTTTTGCCTGACAGGCAGAACTTACATTCGCCGCACTCCGGGGTATACAGCGGAATCACATGATCGCCTACGGCAACGCTGGTGACGCCTTCACCGACCATTTCTACAATACCGCCCCCTTCGTGGCCCAGAATGGCCGGGAAAATTCCCTCCGGGTCTTCGCCGGACAGGGTGAAGGCATCGGTGTGGCAGACGCCGGTCGCGACGATGCGCACCAGCACTTCGCCTTTCTTCGGCAGCATCACATCCACTTCCTCAATCGACAATGGCTGCTTCGGACCCCATGCAATGGCGGCGCGTGATTTGATGAATTTCTCTGACATGGTCGTGTTCTCTCCGTCTGAGTAAAGGGGTTACCCGTCTGTTATTCCGTGCGACTGCGACAAAAGCAATCGCTATAAAAATAGGTGATTTTCATGGCAAACGAGTGAGCGTGGCGAAATCCATCCGCTCACTGATATCTGGCTGTCAGTATATTTGTTTCTCGTGTGATGATAATTAGCTTAAAATGCAAATAACTTTTACTGTGTGGTAACAATAGACGAAATGTTTGGATGGGAAGGGGTCACCGAGTTTGCTTCGGTGGCAGAAACCGGCAGTTTCACGGGTGCATCAAGGCAACTTGGTATCTCTACCGCCCAGGTCAGCCGTCAAATCAGTGCCCTGGAAAACCGCCTGAATACCAAGCTGTTTTACCGGACGACCCGGAAAGTGTCGCTGACCGAAGAAGGTCAGTTGTACTACCGCCACTGCCGCCAGATTCTCGATAGCCTGGCTGAAGCTGAGCGGGCGATCAGTGAACGACAGGGTATGCCGCGGGGGCTGTTGAAGCTGACTGCACCGGTGACCTACGGTGAACAGTTCATCATGCCTTTGATTAATGACTTCATGCTGGAGTACCCGAGTATTGAAGTGACCATGATACTGACCAACCAGACTGTCGATCTGATTGATGGCGGTTACGATCTGGCGATTCGCCTTGGCCGCCTGAACAGCCCGTCGACGATGGTGGCTCGGCGACTGTCACACCGCACCCAGTTTGTGTGCGCCGCGCCGGAGTATCTGGAAAAGTACGGTACTCCGCACACTCTGTCTGAGCTGCGTCACCATAACTGCCTGATTGGCAATCACGATCACTGGCACTTTCAGGAAGCGGGGCGGGAGCGCAGCTTCAGAGTCACCGGTAACCTGCGTTGCAACAGCGGCAATGCCTTACGGGATGCCGCGCTGAAAGGGCTGGGGCTGATTCAGTTGCCGGATTACTACATCAGTGATGACCTTACCCAAGGACGGCTGATCCCTGTGTTGTCTGCGTTTCAGGAACCGGAAGAAGGAATATGGGTGCTGTATCCGCAAAACCGCCACTTGTCGCCAAAAGTGCGGTTGTTGGTGGATTTTCTGGCCGAGCGCCTGCCACGTCCCCGCCCGCTATGATGCGGTTCACCTTGATGTAAACTGGGATGGCGCGGCAGGTGCTGTCCTTGCACCTCGCATCTTGGCGGGGGTTGGGTATAATCAGCGCCCCAGAAGCAGTTATCTTTCGGTAGACCAAGAGCCATGAGTGACCAGAACGCCCCGTCAAACGACGAAATTTTTATGCGCCGAGCCATTGAACTGGCCGCCCGGGCAGAAGCTGACGGGGAAGTCCCGGTTGGTGCCGTGATCGTCCACGAAGGGCGGGTGATTGGGGAAGGCTGGAATCGCTCTATTACTCAGCATGATGCAACGGCACATGCGGAAATCATGGCACTGCGTCAGGCCGGGCAGGTACTGCAAAATTACCGGCTGCTGGAAGCGACCCTTTACGTGACGCTGGAGCCCTGCCCGATGTGTGCCGGCGCCATGGTCCATAGCCGGATTGGCAAAGTGGTGTATGGGGCGCAAGATCCGAAAACTGGCGCTGCGGGCAGCATCATGAACCTGCTTAGCTATGAGCAGGCAAATCACCATGTGCTGATTCAGTCCGGTGTACTGGAAGTGGAATGCCGCGAGCAGTTGCAGGCTTTCTTCCGGCGGCGGCGAGCAGAGAAAAAAGCAGAAAAACTGGCCCGTCGCGCTGCAGAGCAGGCAACCGATCAGCAAGACAGTGATAAGCAGAACCGCTCTTAGTGATGGATGGTCAGTAAGGCTTGTTGTCGCGCTCACCACAAGACCAACTGAATGGCACCGTATAAACAAACAAGGGCTCAAATGAGCCCTTGTTTTCGTTGTGCCTGATATCGTCACGTACCCGAATAAGGTGATAGCGTCTGAATGGTGGTGCGCCGGTGCGTTAGTATTTCTGTGCACAGAACCTTAGCACCTTAGCACCTTAGCACCTTAGAACCTTAGAACCTTAGAACCTTGGACTTAACTGTGTCGGGTAACACAGGGTTACTCCGTACAACAGCTCAGGACAAAGTTGCGATGCCGCCAGTGAATTTTTTTTCGAATGTTGGCATGCAGGCGTTTACGGCGAGTTGCCGAGACCGCCATCCGCGTCCTCATTCGGTCAAGGGCTTTTTTCTTCGAAAACTGCATAGCGCCTCCTGCAAATATTTCTTTCCTGCCATACGGACTGTCCCGGTACGCAGGCTCCTTTTTCTGCAGTATCAGCGAAAATGATTGAGCTGTGGACCAGAATTATCCCGTATTGCTAGCGTGATCTCACTGAACTTGCTGTTTTTCATTGAAAGTAAAGGTCACGCGAGGGGGCTGGCCTGGGCTGGCTGTCGTCATGCAGGTTACAGCACTTTCAGGCCGCTAGTTTCACCAGACACTAGCGTTTCCTGCCAATAACGTCATCAATTGCCGTTTGATTTTCCATGGCAGGTCTGAAACTGGCGAATGGCCGGTAACCCCATTAGTTACTGGCCGTTTTGTTGGCGCTGATGTCCGGCAGCTCATCCGACGGTGTAGTGGACGGTGGCGGCGGAACGGGCAGCGTGCTCTGGCTTTCAGAGACCGCTGGTGGCTGGATGGTGTTCAGCCCGTCCACAATGGCAATGTCATCGGTTGGCGGCAGGCTGTGTGCCTGCTCATAACCAATAATGCTCTGGTAATAGCGGCGGATGTTTTCCACGTAGTTCAGGGCTTCATCACCCCGGGCATAGCCGTAGCGCGTCTGGGTGTAGAACTTACGCTTACGTAGCAACGGCAGCCGCTGTTTGACATCACTCCAGGCATCCGGGTTGCCGCCTTGTGATTTGGTCAGGCGACGGGCATCCATCAGGTGACCAAAGCCAACATTGTAAGAGGCCAGGGCAAACCAGACTTTCTCATGGTCTTCAATGCTGTCCGGGATCCGGGCGATGATTTTGCGCAGGTATTCCGTGCCGCCACGAATGCTCTGCTCTGGATCCAGACGATTCTTCACGCCTACAGCCTTGGCTGTCGGCAGGGTCAGCATCATCATGCCGCGGACGCCGGTCGGTGATACCGCCTGCGGATTCCAGTGCGATTCCTGATAGGACAGGGCGGCGATCAGGCGCCAGTCAAATTCCCCGGAATACTGCTGGAACAGATTTTTCCACTCTGGCAGTTTGTGATCCATGGCGCGCAGGAAGGCGCGGGTGTCAACATAGTCGAACTTGTCCACGTGGCCGAAGTACTTCTCTTCAAGTTTGGCCAGTTCACCGCTTTGTTTGATGTCGCCGAAGAATTCAATCAGCAGGGCATACAGGCTGTCGTCGTGACGCTGATTAACAAACCAGGCGATAGGTTCGTCTTCCGTCAGCTCTAATGCGGTCGCGATGTCCGGGTAAATACGCTGGTTCAGGGCGACATCAACCGAGTCTGCCATGGTGTAGTCCAGCTCACCTTCCGCCACCTGGCGCATCAGCTCGTCACTGTCGGTTTCGACAACGCTGTTCCAGGTCAGGGTAGGGTGCTGGAGTTTGAGGAGGTGAAGGGTCTTTTCGTGGCTGGAGCCTTTCACGACGGTCAGCACACCTTTGTTTTCGGCCAGATCTTCGATGCTACGCGGTCGCCATTGTCCTTTTTTATAGACCACTTTCTGGCTGGCGTAGTAGTAGGCCGGAGCGGCACGGAAATCGGCCAGGCGGTCGGCGGTCATGGTCAGCCCGGAGGCCAGGATATCCACATCGCCGCGCTTGAGGGTCGGGAACATGTTCGACAGGCTCAGCATCGGCTTCATTTCCAGCTTCACCCCCAGTTTTTTGGCAAACCGGCGGGCAAGCTCGTAGTCCAGCCCGGTCGGGCCATCGCTGCCGATGTAGTAGGAAAGCTGGTTATTGAGGGTGCCGACGCGAAGAACACCGTTTTCCCGAATACGCTCCAAATCTGTACGCGGAGCTTCCTGCCACAAGCAGCCGCTCAGAAGCAGGGTGCTTAGCAGTAAGGCTATGATATGTCTGACAGTGGAATGCGTTCGGAGATTGCTCAATTAACTATGCTCTCAGTATCTATCGGGCGTCCTTTATACCAAAGGTCATCAAATACGCAAAATCCTCGCCTGTATGACAGCAGTTTTTTGCGGTATGGGTATCCTGACAGGCTGTCAGAAAGGTCGGGCAGTATACCCGAAACCGGGGATGAGAATGAGGCATTTTCGTGGTTTTTTCGCGTGATCGAAAAAAAAACACGCAAACGGTTGCGTCAAGTGTTACGTCACAAAAAGATTTCCCTTATACTACGCCCCATCGCGACAAACTCGCCTCGTAAAATGCTGGCAAACGAGGTGGCATTGACGTAATTATCCCGGTCTTCGCTGGGGATTAGGCCAATATCACCTTCATTCAACTGCTAATCGAGAGACGTACGCACATGGAAATTTTGCGTGGTTCACCCGCACTGTCTGAGTTTCGCGTTAACAAGCTGCTAGAGCGCTGCCGCGAATTAGATCTGCCTGTGTCAGGCATTTATGCTGAGTTCATGCACTTTGCTGATCTGTCAGCGCCGCTGAACAAGGAAGAGCAAGACAAGCTGGCCAGCCTGTTAACTTACGGTCCTACGATTGCAGAACATGAGCCTTCCGGCCTGCTGCTATTGGTGACACCTCGTCCGGGCACCATTTCTCCTTGGTCTTCCAAATCTACCGACATCGCCCGTAACTGTGCCCTGAGCCAGGTTAAGCGTCTTGAGCGCGGTACGGCCTACTATGTTGACACCACGGCATCTCTGACAGATGACCAGCTGTCAGCCCTGAAAGGTCTGCTGCATGACCGCATGATGGAAGTGGTATTTACGGATCTGGATGCGGCTGGAGTGCTGTTTACGCAGGCTGAACCGGCCCCGTTGAAAAGCGTGGACATCCTTGCCGGTGGCCGTCAGGCGCTTGAGGAAGCAAACGTTACCCTGGGTCTGGCACTGGCGGAAGATGAAATCGACTACCTGGTGGACAGCTTCATTAAGCTGGGCCGTAACCCGAATGACATCGAGCTGATGATGTTCGCGCAGGCAAACTCTGAGCACTGCCGCCACAAGATCTTTAACGCGGACTGGACGATTGACGGGGTTGATCAGGCCAAGTCCCTGTTCAAGATGATCAAGAACACTTATGAGCAACATGGCGACTACGTGCTGTCAGCTTACAAAGACAATGCCGCCGTTATGGAAGGTTCCACGGTGGGCCGTTTCTTCCCGGATGCGACCTCCCGTCAGTACCAGTACCATCAGGAAGACGCACACATTCTGATGAAGGTGGAAACTCACAACCACCCAACGGCTATCTCGCCATGGCCGGGTGCATCAACCGGTTCAGGCGGTGAAATCCGTGACGAAGGCGCAACAGGTATCGGCGGTAAGCCAAAAGCCGGTCTGGTGGGCTTTACTGTCTCGAACCTGCGAATTCCGAACTTTGTTCAGCCATGGGAAACCGACTTCGGCAAGCCGGAGCGTATTGTCAGCGCGCTGGATATCATGCTGGAAGGCCCGTTGGGCGGCGCCGCATTTAACAACGAATTTGGTCGTCCTAACCTGCTGGGTTACTTCCGTACGTATGAAGAAAAAGTGGCATCGCACAACGGTGAAGAAATTCGTGGTTACCACAAGCCAATCATGATTGCCGGTGGTATGGGTAACATCCGTGCTGAGCATGTGCAGAAGAAAGAGATCCCGGTTGGTGCCAAGCTAATCGTGCTGGGTGGCCCGGCGATGAATATCGGTCTGGGTGGTGGTGCCGCATCTTCTATGGCCTCTGGCCAGTCGGCCGAGGATCTGGATTTTGCGTCAGTACAGCGTGAAAACCCGGAAATGGAACGTCGTTGTCAGGAAGTGATTGATCGCTGCTGGCAGATGGGCGATGCCAACCCGATTGCGTTTATCCATGATGTGGGCGCGGGCGGTATCTCGAATGCCCTGCCTGAGCTGGTGAACGATGGCGAGCGTGGCGGTAAATTCCAGCTGCGTGACGTGCCGAATGACGAGCCGGGCATGAGCCCGCTGGAAATCTGGTGTAACGAATCTCAGGAACGTTACGTGCTGGCTGTGGCGGCTGAAGATATGGACGTGTTTGATGCTATCTGTCAGCGCGAGCGTGCCCCGTATGCGGTGGTGGGCGAAGCGACTGAAGAGCGTCATCTGACACTGGAAGACAGCCACTTCGACAATACTCCAATCGATATGCCGATGGATATCCTGCTGGGCAAGCCGCCGAAGATGCACCGTGACGTGACCACGCAGAAAGCAGAAGGTCAGGCGATTGATCGCAGCGGTATCGATCTGGAAGACGCGACCCAGCGTGTACTGCGTCTGCCGGCTGTGGCCGAGAAAACCTTCCTGATCACCATTGGTGACCGTACGGTAACTGGCCTGGTGGCGCGCGATCAGATGGTTGGCCCATGGCAGGTTCCGGTAGCGGACTGTGCGGTGACTGCAGCGAGCTACGACACGTATCACGGTGAAGCCATGTCGATGGGTGAGCGTACGCCGGTAGCACTGCTGGACTTTGCGGCTTCCTCCCGTCTGGCTGTCGGTGAAGCGATCACCAATATTGCCAGCGCCGATATCGGTGATTTGAAACGTATCAAGCTGTCTGCCAACTGGATGTCTGCAGCTGGTCACCCGGGTGAAGACGCTGGTCTGTATGAAGCAGTGAAAGCGGTGGGCGAAGAGCTGTGCCCGGCGCTGGGTCTGACGATTCCGGTCGGTAAAGACTCCATGTCAATGAAGACCAAGTGGCAGGATCAGGAGCAGGAAAAAGAAGTGACGGCACCGCTGTCGCTGATCATTACCGCGTTCGGTCGTGTCGAAGACATCCGCAAGACCGTAACGCCACAGCTGCGTACTGACAAAGGCGAGTCAACGCTGCTGCTGCTTGACCTGGGTTGCGGGAAGAACCGTCTGGGGGCGACTGCCCTGGCACAGGTTTACAAGCAACTGGGTGATGCCCCTGCAGACGTGGACAGCCCTGAGCTGCTGAAAGGCTTCTTTAACGCGGTTCAGGCACTGGTCCGTGATGAAAAAGTACTGGCTTACCACGACCGTGGTGACGGTGGTCTGTATGTCACTCTGGCTGAAATGGCTTTTGCCGGTCATACCGGGGTAGAAGTGGACATTAACACCACTGACGGCGATGCGTGTGACGATGTGCTGGCGACCCTGTTTAACGAAGAACTGGGCGCTGTGATTCAGGTACGCACTGATGACCTGGACGAGGTACAGTCGGTACTGGCCGCTCACGGTCTGGAAGCATGTAGCCACGTTATTGGTACAGTGGTTGACGAGGACGTACTGCGCATCTGGAACGGCAATGACCGTGTACTGGAGCAAAGCCGCACTGAACTGCGTACTATCTGGGCAGAAACAACGTACCAGATGCAGGCGATGCGCGATAACCCGGCGGGTGCTCTGCAGGAGTTTGACGCGAAGAAGGACGTGAACGATCCGGGCTTGAATGTTGCCCTGTCGTTCGACATCAATGAAGATGTGGCGGCCCCTTACATTGCCACTGGCGCTAAGCCGCAAATGGCGATTCTGCGTGAGCAGGGCGTGAACTCTCACGTTGAGATGGCTGCTGCCTTTGACCGTGCCGGTTTTGAAGCAAAAGATGTACACATGAGTGACATTCTGGCTGGCCGTGTTGCCCTGAACGACTTCCACGGCTTGGTTGCCTGTGGCGGCTTCTCTTACGGTGACGTACTGGGCGCCGGTGAAGGCTGGGCGAAGTCAGTCCTGTTCAACAATCTGGCTCGCGACCAGTTCGAGCGCTTCTTCCACCGTAACGACACGTTTGCACTGGGTGTGTGTAACGGCTGTCAGATGATGTCGAATCTGCGCGACCTGATTCCGGGTGCTGACCTGTGGCCGCGTTTTGTCCGTAACGAATCTGAGCGTTTCGAAGCCCGCTTCAGCCTGGTTGAAGTGCAGCAGAGCGACTCCCTGTTCTTTAACGGAATGGCAGGCTCACGTATGCCGATTGCCGTTTCTCACGGTGAAGGTCGTGTTGAAGTACGCAATGCTGAGCACCTGGCGGCGATTGAGCAGTCTGGCACTGTTGCACTGCGCTACCTGGACAACTACGGCAATGTGACCCAGAACTACCCGGCGAACCCGAACGGTTCTCCGAACGGTATTACCGGTCTGACGACGCAGGATGGCCGTGTAACTATCATGATGCCGCACCCTGAGCGTGTCTTCCGCACCGTGGCGAACTCATGGCATCCGGATGACTGGAGCGAGAACAGCCCGTGGATGCGTATGTTCCGCAACGCACGCGTGAACCTGGGATAATCCCCGGTATCTGTCGGTAAAAGAACGTCTTGTGAACAAAAACCGCCCTAAATGGGCGGTTTTTTTATTTCTGACACGAATTTTTCTCGCCGAATCGGCAAGATTTTGATTATGCTGGAAATAAGCGTTGAATATACCGCGGAGGCGATGTGATATTTTTCGATCTCGATAATACACTGCTTGATCATGATGGCGCTGAGCAACAGGCCATCCGGGTTTTTGCCGCGCGTTATTCATCGCAGATTCAGACTTGTTCTGATGGAATAGAACAAGACTGGCGTCGAATCACCGATCAGCAGCGTGCGCGCTGGCGTTCGGGTGAGTTGAGTTTCGAGCAGTTACGACGGGCACGAATCAGTGCTTTGTTCCGGACGCCACTGAGCGATGAACAGGCTGAAAGGCTGAGCGTGGAGTACTACCGGTTGTACCGCCAGCACTGGATGTTGTTTCCAGACGTGCTGCCGGCTCTAAACATCCTGCAGCAGTTGTCGCCTTTAGCCATTATCACGAACGGTTTTGCGTTTCATCAGGAAACCAAACTACGCGAAACCGGGATCCGGGATTATTTCCGGTTCATGGTGATTTCGGAAGAAGTGGGAGTGGCGAAACCGGATCGGCGGATTTTTCAGCACGCCCTGCGACGGGCCAGCGAACCGGCATCGGCCTGTTGGTACATCGGCAACCATCCGCAGCTGGATGCCCAGGCAGCCAGTGATGTGGGAATGAAAGCTGTTTGGTTGAACCGTAACCGGGCAGAAAATCGGGTATCGACCCGGGTGGTCAGAAGCCTGGAAGGGTTTGCGGATCTGGTGCGAATGCATGGCTGACTGCCCTGTTTGAATGCGGTCAGCGCCAATTTGGCAGGTTAGGGCAAAGAGAGAAACATTGTTCAAATAACTGTTGTGCTGTTGACATTACCCACATAAACTATGCGATTATTTTTTATCCCGATCACAGCCAGCTCCACACGCTTTCAAGGAAGAGAGAGAATAATGGACGACACACGCAATGGGTTTCTCCTTGCGGCCAAAGGGCTGGCTGCACTGGTGGTGATCTGCCTGATCCGCTATGCGGATACCTTCGCGGCAATTTTCAGTTTCAAGCAAATCGGGATCGTGCCCAGCGTGATTGCTACATTGGTACTGATTTCCGGTCTGACCGCGATTGCCGGGCTGTGCCGCGGCAATCGCTGGGGATTCATCCCGCTTTATTTCTTCATCCCCGCTGTCACCATGTTTTTCGGCTATAGCCTGATCCCGTATCTGCCCCAGCTGTTTCAGCCGGAGTTCCGGCAGCCGGTGATTGTGTTTCTCAACAGCCTGGTACTGATTTTTGCGGTACTGCTGTTGCTGAAAATGATGGACGACGATGTGGTGCTCCCCACAGAAAAATACTGAACCGCCTGTCAACAGGGGCGAACCTATTTGCTATACTGCGGGCAATATTAATCAGGCAGTTGGCGGCGTTTACGCCTGAGCCGTCACCGACCTCTGCTCAAGCAAAGGATGATGAACATGAAAAAAATTGAAGCCATCATTAAGCCGTTCAAGCTTGATGATGTTCGTGAAGCGCTGGCTGATGTCGGCATTACCGGTATGACCGTGTCAGAAGTGAAAGGATTTGGGCGTCAAAAAGGCCATACCGAGCTGTATCGCGGCGCGGAATACATGGTGGATTTTCTTCCGAAAGTGAAGCTGGAAATCGTGGTAGCCGATGATGTTGCTGACCAGTGCGTCGACACGATCATTGAAACGGCCCAGACGGGCAAAATCGGTGACGGTAAGATTTTCATCTTTGATGTCGAGCGTGTGGTGCGTATCCGTACCGGCGAAGAGGATGAAGAGGCGATCTGATCCCGCTTATTCAACCGTGCTATGAATGAAAGAACGCGCCCGGAGCGCGTTTTTTTATACCTGCAAGAAAAAGGTGCCCCGGTCGATATTTTTGTTTACCCAATAGCGCCTTGTCCAGCCAAAAGCTTTGTCCGCTTGACGTTATACAAGCAGAGAATAGGGCTATGCAGGGCCCTAGTGGTACAGGCAAAGCCATGCGTTGAATCTTTATCGGTTATCAAAATAAAAAAGGCTTGCGCGTTCGCAAGCCTTTTCTGTTCTTCGCTTTTAGCCAGTTGTCACCTGGTGACAGCGCTTGGTATCTGCTGGCGTTTACGCGTTCGCGCGGGTTTTTTGTGCCTGATTACCGCTGTAACGCCCCGGTTTATGGTTCATCGCCAGAACCAGATTCAGCATAAAGGCGCCGATCACTGAGTACATCAGAACCGTTGGGCTGACCAGGAAGAAAGAAGCCGTCAGAATCGCAAAGTCAATGCCCATCTGTAGCTTACCGGCAGACCAGCCCATTTTTTCCTGTAGGTAAAGTACCAGCACATTAAACCCACCCAGGCTGGTTTTATGGCGGAACAGGATCAGCATCCCCAGGCCCATCAGCAGACCACCGATAACCGCGCAGTACAGCGGGTCAAGACGACTGATTTCTACCACCTGATAGAGGTTGTCGGTCATCACCGATACCAGACCACCGGCGACCACGCTGGAGATGGCAAAGCTTTTCCCCATACGGAACCAGGCCATCAGGTAGAAAGGCATATTCATCATAAAGTACAGCTGGCCGAAAGTGAGATCGACAAAGTGGCTCAGCAGCAGTGCCAGACCCGTGGTACCGCCGGTGAGCAGGTTAGCCTGCTGCAAAAAGAAAACGCCCTGAGAGACAATAAAGGTGCCGGTGAGAATAGCAATGATATTTTCTTTCAGTGAATGGGTATAACCGCTCAAGACAACACTCCTTTTCGTTGATGGCGCTCATCATAATCCTCCTTTAGTAAAAAGATGAGCCTCATCACGAAAACGCTTTAATGGCGTGTGTATTAAATTATTTACGGATTTGTACAAATAAAATTTCACTATTTTCTTGTGTAATATAATTTATGGTCTACCTGTTGTTTGGGCAGGGATTGATCAAGTTGAAAATAATTCATCCCCGACGAGAAATAAATACTAATAAAAAGTCGCTTTAGGGCTACCTGATTGAGATCAATTTCTGTAAAATACGGCGTTATCTACTGGCATGACGAAAACGTTTGCGTCCGCGTGGCGCCTAGCTTTGCGATTTTCCAGTTTTGTGCCAAAAATGTATGTTTACCACCGCTTTGTCCGGGGCGCGAAAAACTGCCGCAACTTAGACAAAATGGTATGAAACAATCTGAGTCAGGAGAGACAGATGCTAAAGCGCGACATGAACATTGCCGATTACGACGCTGAACTATTTGCAGCCATTCAGGAAGAAACTGCGCGTCAGGAAGAGCACATTGAGTTAATTGCTTCTGAAAACTACACCAGTCCACGTGTGATGGAAGCACAGGGCTCTCAACTAACCAACAAGTATGCGGAAGGATATCCGGGTAAGCGTTACTATGGTGGCTGTGAGTATGTCGACAAAGCTGAGCAACTGGCTATCGATCGTGCGTGCCAACTGTTTGGTGCTGAGTACGCGAACGTTCAGCCGCACTCAGGTTCACAGGCAAACAACGCTGTTTACATGGCACTGCTGAATGCTGGCGATACCGTTCTGGGTATGAGCCTGGCACACGGTGGTCACCTGACTCACGGTTCTCCGGTTAACTTCTCTGGTAAGCTGTACAACATCATTCCTTACGGTATCGATGCTGACGGTCAGATTGACTACGCCGAAGTGGAAGCGCTGGCACTTGAGCACAAGCCGAAGATGATCATCGGTGGTTTCTCTGCCTACTCACAGATTGTTGACTGGAAACGCATGCGTGAAATCGCTGACAAAGTGGGCGCGTACTTCTTTGTTGATATGGCGCACGTTGCTGGTCTGATTGCTGCGGGTGTTTACCCGAACCCGGTACCACATGCACACGTGGTAACAACGACTACGCACAAAACACTGGCGGGCCCACGTGGTGGTCTGATCCTGTCAAATGCTGGCGAAGAGTTGTACAAGAAACTGAACTCAGCTGTTTTCCCTGGCGGTCAGGGTGGTCCTCTGATGCACGTGATTGCCGCGAAAGCCGTGGCTTTCAAAGAAGCAATGGAGCCTGAGTTCAAAGACTACCAGGCGCGTGTTGTGGAAAACGCAAAAGCAATGGTTGGTGAGTTCCTGGAGCGCGGTTACAAGATCGTTTCCGGCGGTACTGAAAACCACCTGTTCCTGGTTGACCTGATTGACAAAGGTATCACAGGTAAAGAAGCGGATGCCGCACTGGGCGCTGCAAACATCACTGTGAACAAAAACAGCGTACCGAATGATCCACGCAGCCCGTTCGTTACATCAGGTATCCGTGTTGGTACCCCAGCGATCACTCGCCGTGGCTTCACCGTTGAAGATGCCAAGCAGCTGGCTGGCTGGATGTGTGACGTGATGGACAACATCGACAATCCTGAAGTGATTGAAGCGACGAAAGCGAAGGTGCTGGAAATCTGTAAGCGCCTGCCTGTTTACGCATAATCACTCGTTATCGCGTTCTGATGTTTTTGAGGGCTTGCTGCGGCAAGCCCTTTTGTTATTCTGCTTTCTGCTTTCTGCTTTCTGCTTTCTGCTTTCTGCTTTCTGCTTTCTGCTTTCTGCTTTCTGCTTTCTGCTTTCTGCTTTTGTCGATCATACGGAAATTGCTGCCTTTCCGGCATAAAATTCATCCGAGTACTCTCTACATAGCGCTGAAATGGGGTACACTGAGATACCGAAAATAAGGAGGCAAGATGCATTGTCCTTTTTGTGGTGCGAATGACACCAAAGTGATCGATTCTCGCCTGGTGGCAGATGGTCACCAGGTACGCCGTCGCCGTCAGTGCCTGGCGTGCAACGAGCGTTATACGACATTCGAAACAGCCGAGCTGGTGATGCCTCGGGTGATCAAAACCAATGGCAGCCGCGACCCGTTTAACGAAGATAAGTTACGTGGTGGAATTCAGCGTGCGCTGGAAAAGCGCCCGGTCAGCACCGACGATATCGAGCGGGCGATCAACACCATCAAGTCACGGTTGCGGGCTACCGGCGAGCGTGAAGTGCCGTCAGAAATGATCGGTAATCTGGTGATGGAATCGCTCAAAGAGCTGGATAAAGTCGCTTATATTCGCTTTGCCTCTGTTTACCGCAGTTTTGAAGATATTCGTGAGTTTGGTGAAGAGATCGCCAAACTGGAAAAGTAAGTCCTCCAGCCGGGCCGTAACGGGTCCGGCCAGTCTGAGAAGAATCGTAGTCAAATGTTCTCACCTAATGACCATGCCATGATGCATCGTGCCATCACTCTGGCACAACGCGGTCAGTACACGACAGCCCCAAACCCCAATGTGGGGTGTGTAATTGCTCACGGCGAAGAAATTGTCGGCGAGGGATTCCACTACCGTGCCGGTCAACCCCATGCTGAAGTCTTTGCCCTGCGTGCGGCCGGTGAGCGAGCAAAAGGCGCGACCGCCTACGTAACGTTGGAACCCTGTTCCCATTACGGCCGTACTCCGCCGTGTGCTGAAGCGTTGGTGAACTCAGGGGTCAGCCGGGTGGTATGTGCCATGGTGGATCCGAACCCCAAAGTTGCCGGTCGCGGTATCAAGATGTTGCAGGAGGCGGGCATTGACGTTGCGGTTGGGCTGTTGGCGCAAGATGCTGAGGCGCTGAATCCCGGGTTCATCAAGCGAATGAAAACCGGCCGCCCGTTTGTCCAACTGAAACTGGCAGCCAGCCTGGATGGTCGCACTGCGCTGGCAAATGGTGAAAGCAAGTGGATCACCGGTCCGGCCGCCAGAGCCGATGTGCAGCGTTATCGCGCTAAAGCCGGTGCAATTCTCTCAACCAGTGCGACTGTGCTGGCAGACAATCCTTCCCTGAACGTGCGCTGGGCCTCACTGAACCCCAGTGTGCAGCAGCAGTACCCTGAACACGAACTCCGTCAGCCGATACGTGTCATTATCGACAGCCGCAACCGGGTAACACCGTTGCATCAGCTGATCGGTCTGCCGGGCGAAACGTTGCTGATTAGGACTCAGGCGGACACCCAGACATGGCCAGAGTCTGTGCAGCAGGTGCTGGTGCCGGCCACAGCGGTACAAGCTTCAATAGCACATCCTTTGGGACAGATTGATCTGAGCGCACTGATGGACACACTGGCTGGTCATGATATTAACCATATCTGGGTGGAAGCCGGTGCCGGATTGGCCGGTGCGCTGCTCGCTGCCGGGCTGGTCGATGAACTGATTTTGTACCAGGCACCTAAACTGATGGGAAGTGACAGTCGCGGGCTGGTGGATCTCCGCGGTCTGACGGCGATGGCTCAGGTGCCGGAGCTGATCATCAGCGATGTTCGCATGGTTGGCCCGGATATCCGTATCACGGCACGTCCCACACACAATTAATCAAAAAGGTTTTTCATGTTTACTGGCATTATCGAAGCGGTCGGTACCCTTACCGCGCTGACACCGAAAGGCAAAGACATTTCTGTAACCGTGGAGTCCGGCAAGCTCGATCTATCCGATGTAAAATTGGGGGACAGTATTGCCACGAATGGCGTGTGCCTGACCGTGGTTGCCCTAACCGGGTCCGGTTATGTAGCCGATCTGTCACTGGAGACCCTGCAACGGACAGCCTTTGCTTCCTACAAGTCGGGCCAGAAAGTGAATTTGGAAAAAGCCATGTTGCCGACCACCCGTTTCGGGGGGCATATGGTCTCGGGCCATGTCGACCATGTGGCGGAGATTGTCGAGCGGACACAAACCGGTCGTGCCATTGAGTTCTGGGTGAAGGTGCCGTCGCATCTGGCGAAATACATCGCTGAGAAAGGCTCGGTGGCCGTCGACGGAATCAGCCTGACCGTTAACGCCGTGCGTGGCGACGAATTCAAACTGACCATCGTGCCGCATACTGCGCTTGAAACCACGATGGAAAGCTTCAAGCCGGGTCGCAAAGTGAATCTGGAAGTGGATGTGATTGCCCGATACCTGGAGCGCCTGATGCTGGGAGAGAAAGCCGCAGCTCAGTCGTCACAGGTTTCGATGGATCTATTGGCACGTAGCGGATTTCTGAGATAACCGCCAAGGCGGTTCAGCAAGCAGACACAACAACAAAAGGTAGCGTTATGGCATTGAGCAGTGCAAAGGAAATCATTGAGGATATCCGTCAGGGCAAAATGGTCATTCTGATGGATGATGAAGATCGGGAAAACGAAGGCGATCTGATCATTGCCGCCGAAAAAATCACCCCTGAGGCCATTAACTTTATGGCGCGCCACGGACGTGGCTTGATTTGCCTGACGCTGACTAAGCAGCACTGTCAGCAGCTCAAGCTGCCGCTGATGGTGCAGGACAATACTGAGCAGTTCAGCACGAACTTCACCGTTTCCATTGAAGCGGCGGAAGGGGTGACAACCGGTATCTCTGCCGCAGACCGTGCTCGCACAGTGCAGGCCGCGGTGGCCCAGCATGCAACCCCAGCTGACATCGTGATGCCGGGCCATATCTTCCCGCTGATGGCGCAGGAAGGCGGAGTGCTGGCGCGCGCTGGTCACACCGAAGCCGGTTGTGATATCGCTCGTCTGGCGGGGCTGGAGCCGGCCAGTGTGATTGTTGAAATCCTCAATGAAGACGGCACTATGGCACGCCGTCCGGACCTGGAAGTGTTCGCCGAGCAGCATGGTCTGAAACTGGGGACCATTGCTGATCTGATTGAGTACCGCAACAATAACGAAACCACCATTGAGCGTATCGCGCAGTGTATTCTGCCAACAGAGTTCGGTGAGTTTGAGATGATCACTTACCGCGACACCATCGACAGCCAGGTCCATTTTGCGCTGCAGAAAGGGCCGGTTTCTGCTGATACGCCAGCGCTGGTACGTGTGCATTTGCAGGACACTTTCAAAGACATTCTGCACTCCGGTGCCAGCCAGTGGACACTGCCGTGTGCTATGAAACGTATCGCCGATGAGGGCGGGGTGCTGGTGGTTCTGAGCAAAGCGGAAAATCCGGAATCACTGATTACCAAGGTGCAGCATATGGCGGCGCAACGTGAGGGCAACCCGCAGGTGAAGCTCAACCCGAAAGACCAGTCTCGTCAGGTCGGTGTCGGCTCACAGATTCTGTCTGACCTTGGGGTCTCCAAGATGCGCCTGCTGTCATCCAGTACCCAGCGTTACCACTCACTGTCCGGATTCGGTCTGGAAGTGGTCGAATATATTTGCGAATAACCACATCGCTGTTCGTATTTTATCAGCGGGCCCTGGCCCGCTGACTTATCATTTAATAGCCGGAACAGAAAGTGCGGCGTTCTCGCTTTATACGTATGAAAGATGCCAATTGGTATAACGCATAAAGTGTGATAGACTCCCGCGGTTTCTCATACCGGAAAAAAGACATAGTCACAGGAAGGCCCATGAAGGTAATCGAAGGCGCCATCGCGGCACCAAACGCAAAAGTTGCTATCGTAATTTCTCGCTTCAACAGCTTCATTAATGAAAGCTTGCTGGAAGGCGCTCTGGATGCGCTGAAACGTCAGGGTCAGGTAAGTGATGACAACATTACTGTTGTACGTTGCCCTGGTGCTTACGAGCTGCCTTTGGTTGCTCAGCAAGTAGCTAAAAGCGATCGTTATGACGCTATTGTTGCGCTTGGCTCTGTGATCCGTGGCGGTACGCCACACTTTGATTATGTTGCCGGTGAGTGTAACAAAGGTCTGGCACAGGTTGCTCTGGAGTACAACACTCCGGTGGCATTTGGTGTACTGACTGTTGATACCATCGAACAAGCCATTGAGCGTGCCGGTACCAAGGCTGGTAATAAAGGGGCAGAGGCTGCACTAAGCGCGCTTGAAATGGTTAATGTCCTGTCCCAAATTGAATCCTAATGGGGGTTAGTGTGAAACCAGCCGCACGTCGTAATGCACGTCAGTTTGCAGTGCAAGCTATTTACTCTTGGCAAATCACCAAAGGCAATGTTGCTGATATCGAGCAGCATTTCCTGTCTGGCGACAACTTTGAAGAAGAAGAGCATCAGGCTGATGCCCCTGTTCTGGCTGCACCGCAGACAGACGTTGCCTACTTCCGTGATCTGCTGACGGGTGTTGTTCTGAACCACCAGGAACTGGACAGCAAAATGCGTCCATACCTGTCACGTCCGCTACAGGACCTGGATCAGATGGAACTTGCTCTGCTTCGTCTGGCTATGTACGAGATGATGAAGCGTGATGACGTACCATACAAAGTAGTGATTAACGAAGCGATCGAACTGGCGAAAGCCTTCGGCGCGGAAGACAGCCACAAGTTTGTGAATGGTGTGCTGGATAAAGCGGCACCGACACTTCGTAAGAAGTAAGCGCGAATACTTACAAGGCCAGCACTGCTGGCCTTTTTTCTATCTAGACTGAGAACCCTTCCATAAAAGCACATGGCAACAAACGAATTTGATCTGATTGCCCGCTATTTCTCCCAGCAGGCGGTCTCCCGGAAAGATGTTCCTTTAGCAATCGGCGATGACTGCGCCTTGCTCGAAGTGCCGTCTGGCAGTCAACTGGCGGTCAGCACCGACTCACTGGTATGCGGTACCCACTTCCTGCCTGATGCCGATCCTGCGCTTGTTGCGCACAAGGCACTGGCATCTAATCTTAGTGATCTCGCAGCGATGGGGGCGACCCCTGCCTGGGTATCACTGGCGCTGACGATGCCGGAACCTGATGAAACCTGGCTGGCCCGGTTCTGTGAGGGCTTCTTTGCCCTGGCGGAGTACTATCAGGTGCAGCTGGTGGGGGGCGATACCACCAAAGGGCCGTTGAGTATTACTCTGACGGTGCATGGTTTTGTCCCTCAGGGACAGGCGCTGACCCGCAGCGGGGCAAAGGTCGGGGACTGGGTGTATGTGACCGGCAACCTGGGTGATAGCGCCGCCGGACTGGCATTGCTGCTCAACCAGCAACACTCTGACGATGCCCAGCTGGCGGCAACACTGCTATCGCGCCATTATGAGCCGCAACCCCGGATTCTGGCCGGGCAAGCACTGCGTGATATAGCTTCGGCAGCTCTGGATATTTCAGATGGCCTGATTTCAGATCTGGGACATATCCTGAAGCGGTCCGGGGTCGGGGCTGAGCTGGATGTGGATGCTCTGCCGCTGTCACCCGAGCTGTGCCAGTTTATGCCTGACCGAGATAAGGCGCTGCAACTTGCGCTGACCAGCGGGGAGGAGTACGAACTCTGCTTTACCGTACCGGCACAAAATCGTGGCGCGGTTGATACGACGATGGCCCACACCGGTGTAAAGGCAACCTGTATCGGCCAGATTCGGGCGGGCAGTGCAGTCAGCCTGGTGCGCGATGGCCAGCCGTTGGACTGGCAATTGCATGGTTATGATCATTTTGCGGAGTAAGCTGTGACGGATCCGAAAGCAAACATTAATCTGAAAAACCCGTGGCATCTGCTAGCGACCGGATTCGGTAGCGGGTTGTCACCGGTCGTACCGGGCACCATGGGGACTCTCGCGGCTGTGCCGTTTTACTTGTTGCTGGCGCAGCTACCGTATGGCATCTACCTGCTGTTGACGCTGGTCGCGGCGGTGGTGGGCATCCGGATTTGTCAGCGCACGTCTGATGATATGGGGGTGCACGACCACGGCAGTATTGTCTGGGACGAGTTTGTCGGGTTCTGGATCACCATGGCCATTGCGCCGGTAGTGAGCTGGCAATGGGTATTGACCGGTTTTATCCTGTTCCGCTTTTTCGATATGGTGAAGCCGTGGCCAATCAGCTGGCTGGACAAACATGTTCATGGCGGGCTGGGGATCATGGTGGATGATATTCTGGCAGGTTTCATGGCCATGATCGCCCTATGGGGAACAGGCCACTGGCTGGGCTGGTAGCTACGTGGGCAGTTAGTCACGATCTCAGTACGGGATAAAAAGCCAAACTTAAAACCGTCAGAAAGAAAAAACCGCGCATTGCGCGGTTTTTTAAATTGGACTTGCCTGAGGCTTAATCGGCCATGTAAGCGCGGATTTGCTTCTCAATGCCTGGGCCATCAATGTCCAGGGCAGCATGCAGTTCGGCCTGTGTGCCTTGCTCAATAAAGCGATCCGGCAAGCCCAGGTTCAGAACCGGCTTGAGGACTTTCTGCTTCATCAGGAATTCGTTGACCCCGCTGCCTGCACCACCGGCGATGGCATTTTCCTCGACGGTGACCAGGACATCATGGTTAGCTGCCAGTTCAAGGATCAGGGCTTCATCCAGCGGTTTTACAAAGCGCATGTCGGCCACGGTGGCGTTGAGGTTTTCTGCCGCTTCCAGCGCGTAGCTCAGGGTGGTGCCAAAGTTCAGGATGGCAACCTTTTCCCCTTCACGGCGAATGATCCCCTTACCGATAGGCAGTGCTGTCATCTCCCGTTCCGGTGTGACGCCTGTCCCACTGCCGCGCGGATAACGTACGGCACTTGGCCCCTGATGTTGGTGGCCGGTGTACAGCATCTGGCGACATTCGTTTTCATCGCTCGGTGCCATGATCACCATGTTCGGAATGCAGCGCATAAAGCTCAGATCGAACGCGCCCTGATGGGTCTGACCATCCGCTCCCACCAGACCACCACGGTCGATAGCAAACATGACCGGCAGGTCCATGATCGCCACGTCGTGAATCAGTTGGTCATAGCCACGCTGCAGGAAAGTCGAGTAGATCGCCACAACCGGTTTATAACCGCCGATGGCCAGACCGGTTGCCAGTGTCACCGCATGTTGCTCGGCAATGGCGACATCAAAGTACTGGTCCGGAAACTCTTTCGAAAACCGTACCATGCCGGAGCCTTCACGCATGGCCGGGGTAATGGCCATCAGCTTTTCATCCAGCTCAGCCATGTCGCATAACCAGTCGCCAAACACGTTGGAGAAGGTCGGCAGGCTTTTCGCTTTTGGAATTGGCGTCTGCGTCAGGTCAAACTTCGGTACGGCATGATAGTTAATCGGATCGGCTTCGGCCGGTGCATAACCACGGCCTTTTTTGGTCATGATGTGCAGGAACTGCGGTCCTTTCAGGTTACGCATGTTCCGCAGGGTCTTGACCAGTTCTTCGACGTCATGGCCGTCAATCGGGCCAATATAGTTAAAGCCCAGCTCTTCGAACATGGTACCCGGGACCACCATGCCTTTCAGGTGTTCTTCGGCACGCTTGACCATCTCTTTGAGCGGTGGCGCACCGGACAGCACTTTCTTTCCACCTTCGCGGATGGTGGTGTAGAGGTTACCTGACAGCAGGCGAGCCAGATGGTTGTTCAAGGCACCTACGTTTTCTGAAATCGACATTTCGTTGTCGTTCAGAATCACCAGCATATCCGGGTGAATATCCCCGGCGTGGTTCATCGCTTCGAATGCCATCCCGGCGGTAATCGCACCGTCGCCGATAACACTCACGACTTTACGTCCCTGACCTTCTTTGGCAGCGGCAATCGCCATTCCCAGACCGGCACTGATCGACGTTGAAGAGTGGCCGACGGACAGTACGTCATACTCACTTTCTTCGCGCCACGGGAACGGATGCAGGCCGCCTTTCTGGCGGATGGTCGGCATCTGATCTCGGCGACCGGTCAGAATCTTGTGCGGGTAGGCTTGGTGGCCGACATCCCAGATCAGGTGATCAAACGGGGTGTTGTACACATAGTGCAGAGCCACGGTCAGTTCGACCGCACCCAGCCCTGAGGCAAAATGGCCACTGCTGCGACTGACAGAATTCAGCAGGTATGTACGCAGCTCATCGCAGACGGCGGGCAGGCTTTCTGCCGGCAGCAGGCGAAGTTCATCTGGGGTATTGGCCAGAGCCAGATGAGGGTATTTTGAAATATCCAGTGTCATATCATTCGCGCTTATTTTAGTTATTGCGCTCGATGACGTATCGGGCAAAAACTTCTAGTTGGTCTGTATTGTAGGGTATCGCGTCCAGCGCGTGTAGCGCCTGTTCATACAGCTGATGCGCTTTTGCCTTGGCGCCATCCAACCCGAGAAGAGCAGGATAGGTACTTTTGTCTAGCTCGATATCAGAGCCCTGCGGCTTGCCGAGGGTGGCGGTATCGCTAATGACGTCAAGAATATCGTCTTGCACTTGAAAGGCCAACCCAATTGCGTCGGCATACTGGTTCAGCTGAGGGAGTACGGCACGCCCTTTTTCACCGGCTGCCAGCGCGCCCATGCGGATCGCACAGCGGATCAGGGCTCCGGTTTTATGGCGGTGGATGGTTTCTAGTTGTTCAAGGCCGACATGCTTGCCTTCGGCTTCCAGATCCAGCGCCTGACCCAGACACATGCCTTGTGAGCCAGAGGCTTTCGCCAGCTCCTGAATCATTGCGACACGGTTCGTTTCCCCATCGGCGCTGAGTGGGCCGGAGGACAGAATGTCGAACGCCAGAGTCTGCAGGGCATCACCGGCCAAAATGGCGGTCGCTTCATCGAAAGCGATATGGCAGGTCGGCTGGCCGCGACGCAGGTTATCGTCATCCATGGCTGGTAAATCGTCGTGGATCAACGAATAGGCATGAATGCATTCAACTGCTGCGGCTGGGGTATCAAGGTCCGTCGTCTGGGCACCCAGCATTTCACCGGTGACATACGTCAGGAACGGGCGAGCTCGTTTGCCACCCAGCAGGGTGCCGTGCTTCATCGCCTTGATCAGAGAGTGTTCAGCATAAGGTTGTGCGTCAATCCATTGGCCGAGCTGCTGAATATTTCGCTCTTGGTAAAACTGCAGGGATTGCGCCAGTGAAAGCTTGTTATTCATGGCTTGCATCAAAGTTGGTCAGGGGAGCCTGGTCATCGGCTTGCAGCAGAATTTCTACGCGTTGTTCTGCCTGAGTCAGCTTCTGCTGGCTGGTACGGGCAAGCGCAATGCCGCGTTCAAATTTCTTCAGCGCATCTTCCAGCGCGATATCACCGGATTCGAGCTCCTGAACAATTGCGTCCAGTTCATCCAGTGCGGCTTCGAAAGCCATATTTTCTGGTTTTTTGGCTGCCATAATGGTGTCGTTTCTTTTTAAGTGCTCGAAAAATAACGTAGAGCTTTATCCGGGTCAAATTATCGCACAGTAAACTGTGTGACAGACAGTAATTTTCACCTTTTCCCAAGAAAAGCTAAATCAAAGTGCCATCATGCCGATATATACCCACAAACAGTGTGATATAGCGATGCCAAAAATCGTGAACGGCAGGCGTTCCGTCAGTCACCGAACTATGAAACCGAGCAGTGGCTGGCTACAATAGGCCACGTTAACTCGCGAGCAAATGAAAGAATTGGAGATTCTCAAGTGGATTTGGCGACCCTAATCGGATTAGTCGGCTCTTTTGCCTTTGTCATCATGGCGATGGTGCTCGGGGGCAGTTTCGGGATGTTTGTGGATACCCAGTCCATCCTGATCGTATTTTGTGGTTCGTTATTTGTTGCATTGATGCAGTACAGCATCGGGCAGTTCTTCGGTGCCGCTAAAATTGCCGCCAAAGCCTTCATGTTTAAAACCGACAACCCGGAAGATTTGATCGCGAAAATCGTCGAGATGGCGGATGCTGCGCGTAAGGGCGGTTTTCTGGCGCTGGAAGAGATGGACGTGGAAAACACTTTCCTGCGGAAAGGGATCGACTTGCTGGTTGACGGCCATGATGCCGACGTGGTGCGGGCAACGCTACAAAAAGACATTGCGCTGACCAATGAGCGTCATGAACAGGGCATCAGCATTTTCAAGGCTCTGGGGGATGTTGCCCCGGCGATGGGGATGATCGGCACCCTGATTGGTCTGGTGGCGATGCTGTCAAACATGGATGACCCGAAAGCTATCGGTCCGGCCATGGCCGTAGCCTTGCTGACAACCCTGTACGGTGCCATTCTGGCCAACATGGTAATGCTACCGATTGCCGCCAAGCTTGCGCTGCGCAAAGATGAGGAAAAACTCAACCGCCGTCTGATCCTCGATGGGGTGCTGGCGATTCAGGATGGTCAGAACCCGCGGGTGATTGACGGTTACCTGAAAAACTACCTCAACGAGAAGAAGCGTTCCATTAATGCGGATGAGTAAGGGGAGCGAGCGTGGAAGAAGAACATAAGTGTCCCCCGCCTGGGTTGCCGCAGTGGATGGGAACCTTTGCTGACCTGATGTCGCTGCTGATGTGTTTTTTTGTACTGTTGTTGTCATTTTCTGAAATGGATGTGCTGAAATTCAAGCAGATTGCCGGTTCCATGAAGTTTGCTTTCGGGGTACAGAACATGCTTGAAGTCAAAGACATCCCAAAAGGGACCAGTGTGATTGCCCAGGAGTTTCGTCCCGGTCGTCCGGAGCCCACGCCGATTGAAGTGATCATGCAGCAGACCATCGACATGACCCAGCGTACCCTGGATTTTCATGAAGGGGAGTCGGATCGGGCCGGTGGCACTCAGCGTGAAGCCGGCAAGTTAACCGGTGGCCACAGTGCAGACGTTGCCGCAAAAGATGAGCAGAGTAGCGAAGATCCTTCATCGGAAGCGCAAGAGCAACTGATGGAGGTACTTCAGCAGGCGCTGGATCGGGAAATTGAGGAAGGCGCAATCGAAGTGGAAAACCTGGGGCAGCAGGTCGTGATCCGGATTAAGGAAAAAGGTGCGTTCCCTGAAGGTTCTGCTTTCCTGCAACCTAAATTCCGTCCGCTGGTTCGGCAAGTTGCGGATTTAGTGAAAGACATTCCCGGCGATGTGCGGGTGACCGGCCACACCGACAATGTAAAACTGGATTCTGAGCTGTATCGCTCGAATTGGGATCTGTCTGCCCAGCGCGCGGTGTCTGTGGCGCAAGAGATGGAAAAAGTGGAGGGCTTCGACCACAGGCGCCTGCGAGTTGTCGGCCTGGCTGATACTCAACCGCTGAACGGCAACCGCACGGAAGAAGAGCGTAAGGCCAACCGCCGGGTTGAAATTTCTATCATGCAGGGGAAACCGCATTTTACCGATGAAATTTCCTCGCAAGACGCAGCTGGCAAGGCGCAGGCACAGCCCTGACGGGTAACGATTTTCCTGTTGTTTGTACGACAGGAACGCCGCGTCAACTACTCTCAGCCGCCCGGAATTGACCGGGCGGCTTTTTTCTTGGTGCGTTTCACCGACAGCAGGAAAATGGCGGATTATCTACGCGGCCAGAAAATGTGCCTACACTATAGGTAATTGCATCAGGAGGTAATTGCACCTGGTTAAATACAACGTCCTGTTTTCAGCCACTGCCTGCATGCGGTATAATCCGCGCCTTTGATCCTTTTGGTTTTGTTTGGCCCAGTGTAGCGAAGCGTGTTATGAAATTTATTGTTAAACCCCATCCGGAGATTTTCGTAAAGAGTGAGTCTGTACGAAAACGCTTTACAAAGATCCTGGAATGTAACATTCGCATTATCCTTCAGCGTCTGTCCGACTCCATGGCGGTGTACAACCGTCGTAGTCACATTGAAGTATCCTCGAAGGATGACAGCTTGCGTGATCAGGTGCTGGCCGTGCTGACCCAGACGCCGGGTATTCACCACGTACTGGAAGTCAAACAGACTGAGTTTACTGACCTGCACGATATTTACGAGCAGACACTGGAACACGTCCGTGACCAGTTGGAAGGCAAAACGTTCTGTGTCCGTGCGAAACGAATCGGTAAGCACGACTTTACCTCGATTGAGCTGGAGCGTTATGTCGGTGGCGGTCTGAATCAGGCGGTGGCGTCGGCTTCAGTGAAATTGAAAGATCCTGACATCACTGTGCGTGTGGAAGTGGATCACGACAAACTGAACCAGATTCTGGCGCGCCACAAAGGTCTGGGCGGTTTCCCTCTGGGAACGCAGGAAGATGTTCTGAGCCTGATTTCCGGTGGCTTTGACTCAGGCGTGTCCAGCTATCTGCACATTAAGCGCGGCAGTAAAGTGCACTACTGTTTCTTCAACCTGGGTGGTCCGGCGCACGAAATTGGTGTCAAGCAGGTCTCCAACTTCCTGTGGAAGAAATACGGCTCGTCTGCGAAAGTGCGGTTCATCGCTATTGATTTCGAACCGGTCGTTGCTGAAATCCTGGAAAACATTGCTGACGGCCAGATGGGCGTTGTGCTCAAGCGTATGTTCATGCGTGCGGCCGGTATGGTAGCTGAACGTTTCGGCATTCAAGCGCTGGTGACTGGTGAAGCGCTGGGTCAGGTATCCAGCCAGACCCTGACCAACCTGCGTCACATTGATGGCGTAACGGATACGCTGATTTTGCGACCGCTGATCAACTGGGACAAAGAAGACATCATCAATGTGGCGCGTGATATTGGCACCGAAGATTTCGCCAAGACGATGCCTGAATTCTGTGGTGTGATTTCTAAGAGTCCGACGGTAAAAGCGGTTAAAGAGAAGCTGGAAGCAGAAGAAGCCAAATTTGACTTCACTATTCTTGAGCGTGTGGTATCAGAGGCTCGAGTGATGGACATTCGTGATATCGAAAAAGAAAGCCAGGAAAAAGCGCCGGAAATCGAGTTGGTTGCTCAGATTGATGATGGCGCGATAGTGCTGGATATCCGCAGCCCGGACGAAGAAGACGAAAACCCGCTGGAGCTGGATAACGTAGAGGTGAAGCACCTGCCGTTCTACAAACTGGCTACGCAGTTCGGCGATCTGCCGCAAGATAAAACGTATCTGCTGTACTGTGACCGTGGTGTGATGAGCCGTCTTCAGGCGCTGTACCTGAAAGAAAATGGCTTCGAAAACGTCAAGGTTTACCGCCCGTAATCAGGCGATTCAAAGGCAAGGTGCTGAGAACGGTTCAGATTCAAATACCGCCCGCCCAGATCTTCAAAGTCTGGTGTTGTAACTACTGGTGTTGTAACTAAAAGGGCTGGAACTGAGAATCGCTGAACTGAACAGCATGACATAGAAAACGGGAGCCCAAGGGCTCCCGTTTTTATTGGCTTGCCGTAAAGACTTTCGTCAATCCTATCGCCAACACTTTTGCAATGGCAGACGCACAGGCAGAAGGGCAGGATGTCGCAGGTTCATTACCGGACACAGAGACTCACGATGAGGTCGACTCGTTTTTCGGCATCACGTCATAATTCATGTGCGGCCACATGACCATCGGCTCGGCGACTTCAGCGGCTTTCCGTTTGCCGGCCAGCCGGGTAATGATCTCCAGTGCAAATTCCTGTGAGGTCCCCGGTCCCTGGCTGGTCAGCAGGTTATTGTTCACATCAAAAGTGACCCGTCTGGAGCGGCGGCGCGAGGCCGGGATGGTATCCAGAAAAGCCGGGTGCGAGGTCATCAGGGCATTAGGATAGACCTGATGGTGCTCAAGAAAGACAGCCGGCGTGGCACAAATGGCGGCGACCAGCTTGCCGTCATACTTGTGCTGTCGCACGAACTCCAGCAGCAACGGGCTGTCACGGAAATACTCGGCGCCACCAAGGCCGCCCGGCAGGACGACACAGTCAAACGGCTCATCGGCAATTTGGACCAGGGGGACGTCGGCGACCAGCTTGATACCGCGCGAGCCTTCCATCATCAGCGCGCCGTCTGAGTCAACGCTGGCGGTTGTCACATCAAATCCCGCCCGGATCAGAATATCGATGGCGTTGATGGCTTCCATCTCTTCGGTGCCGGGGGCGATACAGACAGCGACCCGGATCGGACGTGGCTGGGAGTGGTCATTGGTCATGGTCGTGTTGCTCCAATCGTTTTATGTGTTGCCACAGGCCAAGGTTGGTCGGTACGGCCAGTTGGTGCGCCTGTGCGCGTCGAACAAGATACCCGGTAATATAGTCGATTTCTGTCGGCCTGTGGTGGTGAATATCCCGGTTCATCGATGAGTAATTGGCCGCGGTTGCCAGAATGACATTCTCGACCTGCTGGCGCAGGGTGTTGGCACTGGTCGGATACCCTTCGGCGTTCATTACCGCCGCCACTTCCTGGCAGATGCTGTCCAGTGCTCCGGAAAATTGTGGTGCCGCCAGTTCACCGTTACGACACTGATGCATTGCGGTCAGCGGGTTGATCGCGCAATTGATCGCGAGCTTTTGCCAGAGGGGGACAAAAATATCATCATGCCACTGACAGGGAGCCAGCGCATTATCCAGTACCGCGGCCAGCTCAGCATGGCATTTCCCGGCGTCATTGACCGCACCGATCCAGCTTTGCCCCCTGCCGGTATGCTGAAGAGGTGAATCGCCCTGTGATTGTTCCTGAGAATGGCCCGGTCGGAAAGAGGCCTGTGAGGTTGTTGCATAAAGCACCGGCTGCTGAGGGCGGTTTTCTTCTACCAAGCGGCGAAGCACAAGGCTGTGTGTGCCCATGCCGTTGTGCATAATAATCACTGGCGTGGTCGGGGAAAGATGCGGCAGTATGCTGTCCAGCGCTGCTTCGACCTGAAAAGCTTTGACGGTAATCAGCACCATGTCTGCCTGGCTGAGCGCGTTGGGATTGTTGGCATCTATTCGAATACGGCGGCTGCAGGCTGGCTCCAGCGCGGTGTAGTCTATATCGAGGAAAGGTTCAGAGCGGCGCGTCCAGAACTGAACTGAATGGTTCGGTTCAAGTTGGCATCCCCACAGTTGGCCAATGGCACCTGCGCCTACAAGGGTAATTTTCACCTGCTGTCCTTGCTATCGATGATCATCCCGGAAGGTGATCGGGTTGAGAGAAAGCAGGATCATAACATGGTTCCAGCATCGCTGGCGCCCATTCCATTAGGGCTTGCCGAGAGGTGAAGCCGCCGCCCGAAGGCGGCGGAACTTCAGAACTTGTAGGTGACGGAGAAGTAGTGGCTGGGGCCGGTGGACTCGAGTGCATCGGAGTCATCAATCAGGTAAACGTCATAGAACAGTTTCAGACCATAGCCGACAGAATAACGGTCAGAGTGCCAGTACAAGCCATTAAACATGGTGCCGCCATGGTTGGCCTGATGATTGCCTTTGAACGTACTGTCTGCCCCAAACTGGTAGTCAATGTACCCTTGGTAGGCGACAAAGCTGCCGTTGGAAAAGGTATAGAAAGGTTTGAACCAGTTGGTCGAAAACTGATACCCGTTCCAGTCTTTAGCGTTGATATCGTAAAGGGCGTAGAGGTTCATCCCTACTTTGCCAAACCAAGGCACCTGCACATCTGAGCCGATCCCCCAGAAGGAGTTGTTGACGCCCTGAAAACCGGTGCGATCGTAGCCGCCATCCCAGTTAAAAAGAGTTGCCAGATAGAGTTCCTGAACCGGGCCAAAAGAAAGGTCTTTTCCGGTCATGGCATCCAGCGACAGGCGGGGGCTGAATTTCATGAACATTTTGGGGCGGCCGTTTTTGTCGCTGCCGTCGTGTTCCGTGAGGTTGAAAACGTCAATGTAGCCATACAGGTCAAAAATCCCTGAGCGGCCACCAAATTCCATCTCAAGATAGTCGTGCCCGCTGTGATCGCTGTCGTTGCGGGGATACTCCTCAAGCGCGTACATCAGGTTGAATTGAAACCACTTATAATCATTTTTATGGATATCATCAGAGTAGTCAGCAGCAAGGCTATGACCGCTGAACAATGCTGCTGATCCCAGTGCCAAGTGAGTTAAATATTTATGCATGATGGTATCTCGCTAGCCTAAGTGCCATTGCTTATTCACTTTCACCACCACCTGAGATCGCTAAAAAGGTACAGATTATTGACCACTGCTTTTATGGTGAAAGGTTTGTGTGACGGGCAAACGGGTCTACGGCTTGTAATGCTGCACGACTGGTATTACTGCACTGCTTTTACCGCTGCATTGGGGGGAGCATGATTTGCCTCATCATATTAAGGCTAGGAGAATTTCTTAACTTTGGGAGACGAGTCTTAGGTAAAAGGTGATGTCGAGCAATGCGACAGGCAAGACTATCAAAGAAAAGTGAGAAAAATGAATAAATTGCATGCTCATGTCTCGGAAAAAATTCTTCTCTTAAGATTGAGATAATGAGGAAAAAGTGGGGATGTTTGTGGCCAAAAGACAAAAAAGCACCCGAAGGTGCTTTTTTTGTTCATTCAATTCAGACGACAAGATTAGAACTTGTAAGTAACGCTGAAGTAGTGGCCTGCGCCGGTCGACTTGAAGTCGTTTGAATCTTTAATGCCGTAAATATCTTTGTACAGCTTCAGGCCGTAACCTACCGCGTAACGGTCAGAATGCCAGTAGATACCGTTGAACATTGCGCCGCCGTTACTTGCGGTTGCGTACTCATCTTTCATACCAAATTGGTAATCGATGTAACCCTGGTAGGAAATGAAGCTGCCGTTGTCAAAGAAGTAGAATGGTTTGAACCAGTTGGTAGAAATCTGGTAACCGTTCCAGTCTTTTTTGTTTGAGTCGTAAGTAGCGTACAGGTTCAGGCCAACTTTACCGAACCATGGCAGGTTTACATCAGAACCCAGACCGACTTTTTGTGAGTTTGTTGTTTCACCTGGAAGGCATACTGTTCTGTCTTCGTTGCAGTTAGTTGCACCGCCACCGCCCCATTCCATCAGCGTCGCCAGGTACAGTTCCTGAACTGGTCCGAAAGACAGGTCTTTACCCGTTACTGCGTCCAGAGAGATACGAGGCGCAAATTTCATGAAAATTTTGTCCGCACCTGCTTTGTCGCTGTCAGGATCGCTGGTCAGGTTGAACACATCAACGTAACCGTACAGGTCGAAAATACCAGAGCGGCCGCCAAATTCCATTTCCAGGTAATCGTGGCTAGATTCACCTGGTAGCTCATCAACTGTATACATCAGGTTGAATTGAGCCCAGCTGTAATCGTTTTTGTGGATGTCGTCAGAATAATCTGCGGCGTTAACAACAGCTGGCAGGGCAGTTGCAGCCAGCACGCTCAGTGCTACTAGTGATTTACGCATGGGTGAACTCTCGCTAATTGTGTCTCTGAAATCCGGACTTTTTTGTTGTCCGTGTTTTGTTGGCGGTGATTCTATTGCTTTGCGTCACTGTTGTGAATGTAACGATTGCGCAATCCTTTGCTAGTTGTGATCTTGATCGGGTGTAATCGATTTCAAATTCGGTAAAGGGTGATCTTATGCCGGTTTTTAGTGTGATTTTCCGCTGATTTTCTGAACTAAGTGTGAATTGGCTCCTCTAAGCCGCTCCACTTAGAGGAGGAATTTGTGGAATAACAGAGGGAGTGAGAAAAGGAGGCCATACTGCTCAACAGAATACCTCCACAAAACGGTGCGACGAGACGCGAGCAGTGTTAGCTAGCTCTGCTCGGTGAGCGGATGGCTCAGTTTACCGACCCGTGAAATCAGCAGCAGTACCGGTAAGCCAATCAAAGCGGTGGTGAAGAAAAAGGTGTTGTATCCGAACATGTCTACATACATGCCGGAAAAGCCGGCAATGAATTTCGGGAACAGCAGCATGATGGAACTAAACAGCGCATACTGAGTGGCTGAGAAAGCCACATTGGTCAGGCTCGACATGAAAGTGATAAATGCCGCGGTTGCGATACCGGCACTCAGGTTGTCGAGCGAGATAACCAGTGTCAGCATTGGCAGGCTGTTGCCAATGTAGGTGAACAACATAAACGCAAGGTTCGTCACCGCCGACAGAATCGCGCCGAGCGCCAGAATCCGCAGGGTCGAATAGCGACTGACCAGAATACCGCCGAGCCCGGCTCCGGCGAGCGTCATGATGACCCCGTAAATTTTAGACACAGAGGCAACTTCGGTTTTGGTAAAGCCCATATCCACATAAAACGCATTGGCCATGACACCCATGACCACATCAGAAATTCGGTAACAGCCAATCAAAACCAGTAGCAGCAGGGCTTGTTTGCCGTAACGGTCAAAAAAGTCTTTGAACGGCATTACAGCGGCGGTATAGAACCAGGCCAGTAAACGAGCCTGCCAGCGGGACAGCCCTTTCTCTAGCAACTTTTGGCGATGGGCGCGCTCGGCATTATCAATCGCGGAACTGTCAATGTTTGGTTCATGGATACACAACGCGGTAATCAGGCCAATGAGCATCAGGCCGGCCATGATGAAATAGGCCGACTGCCAGCCCACCGGGTCATACTCGCTATTGGAGCCAAACCAGGCGGCCAGAGCCAGGGCACCAGCACCGGCCATGATCATCGCGAGACGGTATCCGGTCATGTAAGCGGCGGCCAGCGCCGCCTGCAGCCGTTCGGTGGCCATCTCGATGCGGTAGGCATCGATCACGATATCCTGTGAGGCCGACGAAAAGGCAACAATGACAGCAAAAATGGCTAGCTGCATCAGGTCAGCCTGTGGGTTGCTGACTGCCATCCCGAGCAAAGAGAGAACGATCATCAGCTGAGAAAAGATCATCCAGCCACGGCGGCGTCCCAACAGCGATGACAGAACGGGAATCGGGAAGCGGTCGATCAGGGGAGACCAGATCCATTTAAAGCCGTAGGCCAGCGCCACCCAGCTGAAAAAGCCTATATCGGTCCGGCTGACCTCAGCCTCGCGTAACCAGAAAGAGAGTGTACCAAAGACCAGCAGGAGCGGCAGGCCGGACGAGAATCCCAGCGCCAGCATGATGAGCACTTTGCGGTTAAGGTAGACGCGCCACCCTATATTTTTGCTGTTGTCGATTGATTGCTCCATGTACCCCTCAGTTCTGTAAACACGTCGACATCCGCTGATTATACGGTCAATTGGGGGAAGACTTCAGTTAATAGATGGTAAAAACAGGAGAGAAACGGGCATAAAAGCGTTGATGTAAGGCGGTAGACTAGGGGCGTATGCCCTGCATTTTGTCCTGACGCTCAGTCAGTCCGAGCAGGTATTGTGCTGCGCACGAGACTTTGAACTGCATGAAGTTATTTCCAAGTAATTCATGTTCTTCCAGTGATTCCAGCAGATGAACCAGATACCAGTAGGTAGACTCGTAGCCATCTTTGGGCGTGCCGGATGGGACTGACAGTTTCCACCAGTCATGCAGGTGTTCGGTGACGGTTTTTTTCATCGACTCGTAGCTCACCTCGCCACTGATGGTTCCCAGCGCGCACAGCGCAATGGCGGGAGCATAATCGTCGATATGCTGACTGATTTGTTCGGTCGGTAGCTCGGGACGGGAGGAGACAATCTTGAGCATGGCAGTCACCTGATCATAGGGCAATGATCAGGTGACATTGCCTATGTCTATTTATTAAGAATTTTTACAGCTGTAATAACTATAGGCTGCTGGGGCACATCTTTCATACCCTTGGAGCGAACGGTATGGGTAGGAATTTCAGCCATTTTTTCAATAACTGAGAACCCCTTCACAACTTTGCCAAATACCGCGTAACCGGGACGGTTACCACGGGCGTTCAGGAAGCGATTATCACTGTAATTAATGTAGAACTGGCGCGTTGCCGAGTCTGGTGCCTGGGTGCGGGCCATGGCAATGGTGGCGCGGTCATTACTCAGACCATTACCTGATTCGTTCTGAATCGGGGCGTAGGTCGGATGCATCGCCAGTTCTTTATCAAAGCCGCCGCCCTGTGCCATAAAACCGGGTATCACACGGTGAAAAACGGTGCCGACATAGCTGCCGTCTTCCACATAACGCAGAAAGTTCTGGCTGGTGACCGGGGCTTTTTCCTCGTTAAGCTCCACCACGAACTCGCCCTGGCTGGTGCTGAACTGGACCTGGGTAGCCGCACTGACCGGTAACGCCAGTGCCAGCAGCAGGGCAAACAGACTGCGGGACATTACAGGTTCTCCTGCAGGTAAGTATTCAGCTCCGGATCCGCGTAGATGTCTTTCAGCACGGCGCCGATCAGGTTATTCATGGCTTCTTCCATTTTCTCCACCGATGCGCTCATCGCTCCGCTGCGTGCTGATTTGCCGGAGTAGCGCTTCACAAATTTGCCCTTCGGCGACTCAACAACCAGCTGGATTTGCAGCTTGCTGCTCAGATCATGGCTCATCATGCCGTCTTTTACGTTCACCATGGCTTCCAGAATATCCAGACGCAGCTTGCTCTGGCTCTGATTGTCAATGGTGTAACCCTGCGCACCGAACTGGCGGGTCAGGGCATCTTGCATGACCAGACGCAGGTTTTGTTTGGCGTGCAGCGGCTGCACACTCTTCTCGCCATTGTCGACAACGGCCACAAATTGCGCCGGACGCAGGTCGCGGCTGTCAACAGCCAGTGCTTTTCCTTTGACAACCGGTTGCGATGCCAGGACTGGCTCTGGGTTAATGTTCAGCTGAGGTTCTGTTGGCGCTGAGCAAGCCGTGAGTGCCATGATAGAGGCCGCAAGAAGCAGTTTTTTCATTGTATTTTCCTTAATCTCTCGGGATGGCTGCCGTTCGCAGGCACCCGCAAAAAGTAAAGTGTAGAAATTATTGTTATTTGACTGACTGATAAATCACAAATTTATTATTTTGCGCCACGACACTGACGTTGCCGAACAGGCGCTTCAGTTTTTCACCGTAGCCCAGGTGGCGGTTACCAATCACGATCAGCGCCCCTTGGTTTCGCAGGGTATGACGGGCATCGCGGAACATCTGCCAGGCAATGTGATCGGTGATCGTATTCTGCTGGTGGAACGGTGGATTACACAGTACCAGATCGGCACTGTCAGCCGGAAAATCGTCCAGACAGTTATTTACTTTCGCGATCAGTTGCGCGGGATTATCCAGATTACGGTCTGCATTCTCCCGGCACGACGCCACTGCCATATAGCTTTCATCAATACAGGTGACCGTTGCCTGCGGATTTAGCTGAGCGGCCTTGATCCCAATTACGCCGTTTCCACAGCCAAGATCAATAATATCCTTGTAGACAGGGTTTGCCGGAATATGTTCCAGCAGCAGGCGTGCGCCGATATCGAGGCTGTCCCCAGAGAAAACATTGGCATGGTTGGTCAGGGTGAGGTTGTGCTCCGGCACGTCCCATGTCAGGGGAGGCGGAAGCGGTGCCGCCTGACTCACATCGGGCTGGCAAAAAATCAGACGAGCCTTTTTCACCGCCAGAGACGTTTTGGTCTCGCCCAGGTGTTTTTCAAAAAGCTTCAGGGTCGAGGTGTGAATCTCTTTGGCTTTGGCTGCCGCGATCACGATGCAGTCAGCTGGCAGATGCTGGCACAGTTGCTGCAGCTGCCAGACCAGCAGGCGATTGCTTTTGGGTAGTTTGAGCAGAACCAACTGCGGGTTCGCCGGCAAGTCAGCCAAGCAGTCTGTAACGGTCACGGAGGGTAGCTGGTTGTCTGCCAGGTTAGCCTCGGTAGCCAGCTTGGCAATGTGGGAGTCCGTCATGGAGCAGACTGGGCTCTGTGCGGCAAACCAACAGGTCAGTGCGCCAAAGCTGTCGTTCATGATCAGAACAGGGCGCGCCGGATCCAGCGTAATGTCGCTCTCCGTGATATGGTTGATGAGGTATTCATCTGCCGCATCCCATGCCTGCAGGGTCTCTTTATTCCTTACCGGGTAGCGCTGTAAGGTCAGCGTCCGTCCGTGTAGGGTCAGCTCTGGTTTCATTAATGATTACTTTACGGTATGTTTACGCACAAACCGGTATTCTCGCAAAACCTGCCGGTACTGCAAACCAATTTTATGATTCAAGAATTCAGGCCAACCGCTCTGTCAGGATGGCAATGCCGTTGATGCCACAGGAGAGGGTAAGAGATGATTAAGGAACGGATTGAAGAGAAGCTGCATAACGCTTTTTCCCCGCTTCACCTGGAAGTGGTCAACGAAAGCTACATGCACAATGTGCCCGCAGGTTCGGAAAGCCACTTTAAAGTGGTTGTGGTCAGCGAACAGTTTGAAGGGATGCGCCTGATTGGCCGTCATCGCGCCATTAACAGCACGCTGGCAGATGAGCTGGCCAATGATATTCACGCACTGGCGATTCACACGTACACCCAGAGTGAATGGCAAAATCTGTTCGATGGGGCGCCTGCATCGCCGGCTTGCCGAGGCGGTTCCAAACTCGGCTAATATTCAAAAAGTCATTAAATTCATATCTGTTTGATATAGAATGGCTTATCTGTTTAAAACGAAAAAACCGCCGTCAGCGGTTTTTTTTTGAGCTGATTTTTAGAGGTTCGCGGCATTAATTGTCGTTCAATATGCATACAATCTCGTAAATTGCCTGCCCAAGCAGACTGGTAACACAAAAGGGTAGGTAAATGTGATGCATGATGTTAGCAGAAGCCGCAGTTATTAACATTTCGACAAGTTTGAAACAACTCGGGAAGCGGCATATTTCCCGTCTGTTGAAAGTGTTTTGAATTTGTTGTTGGTTTATTAACTGGCTGATGCGGGTGAAAAAATCATGATAAATTTTAGGGTTTCTCACTTTTGTGCGTCAGCTCAAATTAATCGTCAAATAACCATATTGCGTTTAAAGAGTTAGCCGATTTTCAGTCCGATTAGCGAGGTTTGGCATAGTAAATTCTACTGATTTAATGCTAAAATCCCGGCCTTGAAATTACTCGCGACAAAAAGTGTGACGAGTAAGTAAATAGGATGTTGCGGCGCTGGCGGAGGATAGAGCCAGCATCGGACGAAGGAAAGTCGTGTCTAATTGCGCAATGAAAAGTTTTTTTTCCCGTTAATGTAGTGCAAGTGCGTATGATTACAATAAAGAAGGGTCTGGATATCCCAATTTCAGGGACTCCTACCCAGGCGATAAATGATGGCAAGGCCATCTCTCGTGTCGCCTTGCTTGGCGAAGAATATGTTGGTATGCGTCCTACAATGCATATCCGCGTAGGGGATGTAGTGAAGAAAGGCCAGGTTCTTTTTGAGGACAAAAAGAATCTTGGTGTTAAATTCACTGCACCAGCCAGCGGCAAGGTTGCAGAAATCAATCGTGGTGCAAAGCGTGTTCTACAGTCTGTTGTTATTGACGTAGAAGGCGACGAGCAAGTTACGTTCAACAGCTACGAAGCAGGTCAACTGGCTCAGCTAGAGCGTTCAGTTGTTGTTGAGCAGCTGGTTGAGTCTGGTATGTGGACAGCGCTGCGTACGCGTCCATTCAGCAAGATCCCTGCGATCGACGCTGAAACTCAGGCGATCTTCGTAACTGCCATCGATACTAACCCTCTAGCGGCTAATCCAGAAGTCATTATCAACGAACAAAGCGATGCGTTCGTAGCCGGTCTGACTGTGCTGTCTCGTCTGACGAGCGGTAAAGTACTGGTTTGTAAATCTGGTGCCAGCCTTCCTCGTGCTAAAGAAGCCAATGTTGAAGAACACGTGTTCAACGGTCCGCACCCTGCTGGCCTGGTGGGTACGCATATTCACATGCTTTTTGGCGCTGACATGCAAAACATGGCATGGCACATCAACTACCAGGACGTTATCGCATTCGGTAACCTGTTCCTGACTGGTGAGCTATTTACTGACCGCGTTGTATCGCTGGCAGGCCCTGTTGTGAACTCTCCACGTCTGGTTCGTACTCAGCTGGGTGCTTCTATCGAGCAACTGACTGACTCTGAGCTGATGCCTGGTGAAGTTCGTGTGCTGTCTGGCTCTGTGCTGAACGGTCTGCACGCAGCTGGCCCTCACGCGTACCTGGGTCGTTACCACCTGCAGGTTTCTGCACTTCGCGAAGGTCGTGAAAAAGAACTATTTGGCTGGATTGTTCCAGGCAAAAACAAATTCTCTGTCACTCGCGCTTTCCTGAGTCAGTTCTTCCCTGGTCAGCTGTTCAACATGACCACCTCAACCAACGGTTCTGAGCGTTCTATGGTGCCAATCGGCAACTACGAGCGTGTAATGCCGCTTGATATTGAGCCGACACTGCTTCTGCGTGACCTGTGTGCAGGTGACTCGGATAGTGCTCAGCAGCTGGGTGCACTGGAACTGGATGAAGAAGATCTGGCACTGTGTACTTTTGTATGCCCAGGTAAGTATGAGTTCGGCCCACTGTTGCGTGAGTGCCTGAACAAGATTGAGAAGGAAGGGTAATTCATGAGCCTCAAGAATTTCCTCGAGCAAATTGAACACCACTTTGAGCCGGGTGGTAAGCACGAGAAGTGGTTTGCACTGTACGAAGCAGTTGCCACACTTTTGTATACGCCTGGCCAAGTGACACGCACCAGTGCGCACGTACGTGACAGCATTGACCTGAAGCGTATCATGATCATGGTGTGGTTTGCGGTATTCCCAGCCATGTTCTGGGGTATGTACAACGTGGGTGATCAGGCGATTGTTGCCCTGAACCACATGTACGCCGGTGAGCAACTGGCAGCTATCGTGGCAGGTGACTGGCACTACTGGCTGACTCAGATGCTGGGCGGTACGATGTCTGCAGACGCGGGTTGGGGTAGCAAAATGCTACTGGGTGCAACCTACTTCCTGCCTATCTACGCAACAGTATTCCTGGTAGGTGGCTTCTGGGAAGTCCTGTTCTGTATGATCCGCAAGCACGAAGTTAACGAAGGTTTCTTTGTTACTTCTATTCTGTTTGCTCTGATCGTTCCACCAACACTGCCTCTGTGGCAAGCGGCACTGGGTATTACCTTCGGTGTTGTTGTTGCTAAAGAAATCTTTGGTGGTACTGGTCGTAACTTCCTGAACCCTGCTCTGGCAGGTCGTGCATTCCTGTTCTTCGCATACCCAGCTCAGATCTCTGGTGATCTGGTGTGGACTGCGGCAGACGGCTTCTCTGGTGCAACGGCGCTGAGCCAGTGGGCACAAGGCGGTCAGGCTGGCGTGATCAACACAGTAACTGGCGAAGCGATCAGCTGGATGGATGCATTCATCGGTCGTATCCCTGGTTCAATTGGTGAAGTTTCAACGTTGTTCATCATTCTTGGTGGTTCAATGATCGTGTTTATGGGCATTGCTTCATGGCGCATCATTGCCGGTACCATGATTGGTATGATCGCGACGGCGACGCTATTCAACATCATCGGTTCTGACACTAACGCAATGTTCAGCATGCCATGGCACTGGCACCTGGTTCTGGGTGGTTTTGCATTCGGTATGATGTTCATGGCCACTGACCCAGTGTCTGCTGCCTTTACTAACAAAGGTAAGTGGTGGTACGGCGCACTGATCGGTGTAATGGCTGTTTTGGTTCGTGTGGTAAACCCTGCGTACCCAGAGGGCATGATGCTGGCAATTCTGTTTGCTAACCTATTCGCTCCTCTATTTGACAACCTAGTAGTTCAGGGCAACATCAAGCGGAGACTAGCTCGTCATGTCAAGTAATAACGATAGCATTAAAAAAACGCTGATTGTTGTTATCGCGCTGAGCCTGGTGTGCTCTATCGTGGTATCAGCAGCTGCGGTTGCTCTGCGTCCTATGCAGCAAAAAAATGCTGTTCTTGACGTTCAGCGCAACATCCTGTCTGTTGCCGGTCTTCTGCAAGATGGCACAAACATTAGCGAAGCATACCAGCAGTTCATCGAACCTAAGCTGGTTAACCTGGAAACTGGTGAGTTTGTTGCTCAGTCTGAAGACGGTGTTTCTCCAGCAGACTACAAACAGCGTGATGCAGCGAAAGATCCTGCACAATCAATTCGTCTGGGTGCAGACGATGACAAAGCGAAGATCATTCGTCGCGCAAACATCGCGAAAATCTACCTGGTGAAAGATGCGAACGACGGCATCAGCAAAGTGATCCTGCCTGTTCATGGTAACGGTCTGTGGTCAATGATGTACGCGTTTATCGCTGTTGAAACTGACGGTAATACTATTGCCGGTATCACTTACTATGAACAGGGTGAAACTCCTGGACTGGGTGGTGAGGTTGAGAACCCGAATTGGCGTGATCAGTTCGTTGGCAAGAAATTGTTTGACGACAAATTAAACCCTGCTATCCGCATCGTAAAAGGCGGCGCTCCTGAAGGTAGCGAGCACGGTGTCGATGCGCTGTCCGGTGCAACACTGACCAGTAATGGTGTGCAGCACACATTCGATTTTTGGTTGGGTAACATGGGCTTCGGTCCGTTCCTGGCGAAGATTCGTGAGGGAGGCCTGAACAATGGCTGATACTAAAGAAATGAAAAAGGTTCTGTTTGGGCCGTTTATTGATAACAACCCAATCGCTCTGCAGATCCTTGGTGTTTGTTCTGCCCTGGCAGTAACCACCAAACTGGAAACAGCGTTCGTAATGACGCTGGCAGTAACGTTTGTTACCGCGTTTTCTAACTTTTTCGTATCGCTGATCCGTAACCACATTCCTAACAGTGTGCGTATCATTGCTCAAATGGCAATCATCGCTTCTCTGGTAATCGTGGTAGACCAGATTCTGAAAGCATTTGTTTACGATATCTCTAAACAGCTTTCAGTATTCGTTGGTCTGATCATTACTAACTGTATTGTAATGGGTCGTGCAGAAGCATACGCGATGAAATCAGCACCTCTGCCATCTCTGCTGGATGGTATTGGTAACGGTCTGGGCTACGGCTTCGTACTGATTACTGTTGGTTTCTTCCGTGAACTGCTGGGTTCAGGCAAGCTGTTCGGTGTTCAGATTCTGCCTCTGATTTCAGAAGGTGGCTGGTACCAGCCTAACGGTATTATGCTACTGGCACCATCTGCTTTCTTCCTGATTGGTTTCCTGATCTGGACTATCCGTACCTTCCGTCCAGAACAAGTAGAAGCGAAGGAGTAAGGGGAACATGGAACATTATCTAAGCCTGCTGGTTCGTTCGATTTTCATCGAGAACATGGCGCTGTCATTCTTCTTGGGTATGTGTACCTTCCTGGCGGTATCCAAGAAAGTTAAGACCTCTTTCGGTCTGGGTGTTGCAGTAACGGTTGTACTGACCATTTCTGTACCGGTAAACAACCTTGTTTACAACCTGCTGCTGAAAGACGGTGCTCTGGTTCAAGGCGTTGATCTCAGCTTCCTGAACTTCATCACCTTTATCGGTGTTATCGCGGCATTGGTACAGATTCTGGAAATGATTCTGGACCGTTTCTTCCCGCCGCTATATAACGCGCTGGGTATCTTCCTGCCGCTGATCACCGTTAACTGTGCGATCTTCGGTGGTGTATCGTTCATGGTACAGCGTGATTATAACTTTGCTGAATCTGTGGTTTACGGCTTCGGTTCTGGTATCGGTTGGATGCTGGCAATCGTTGCGCTTGCGGGTATCCGCGAGAAGATGAAGTACTCTGATGTACCTGCTGGTCTGCGTGGCCTAGGCATCACCTTCATCTCTGTCGGCCTTATGGCGTTGGGCTTCATGTCCTTCTCCGGTGTTCAGCTGTAATCAGGATAAAAAGGAATAATTAATGGATATTATTCTTGGCGTAGTTATGTTCACCCTGATTATCCTGGCTCTGGTTCTAGTGATTCTGTTCGCTAAATCCAAGCTGGTACCATCAGGTGACATTACTATCTCAGTAAATGGCGACCCGGAAAAAGCGATTACAACCGCTGCGGGTGGCAAGCTGCTAGGTGTTCTAGCAGGTAACGGTATCTTCGTATCATCTGCTTGTGGTGGTGGTGGTTCATGTGGTCAGTGCCGCGTGAAAATCAAATCAGGTGGTGGTGACATTCTGCCAACTGAGCTTGACCACATCTCTAAAGGTGAAGCCCGTGAAGGTGAGCGTCTGGCCTGTCAGGTTAACGTGAAATCTGACATGGACATCGAGCTGCCAGAAGAAATCTTCGGCGTTAAGAAGTGGGAATGTACAGTTATCTCTAACGATAACAAAGCGACATTCATCAAAGAGCTTAAGCTGCAAATCCCGGATGGCGAGTCTGTACCTTTCCGTGCAGGTGGTTACATCCAGATTGAAGCGCCAGCTCACCATGTGAAATACGCAGACTACGATATTCCAGAAGAATACCGTGGCGACTGGGACAAATTTAATCTGTTCCGTTACGAGTCTAAAGTGGATGAGCCAATCATCCGTGCTTACTCGATGGCGAACTACCCAGAAGAGTTCGGCATTATCATGCTGAACGTGCGTATCGCAACGCCGCCGCCAAATAACCCAGACGTACCACCAGGTCAGATGTCATCTTACATCTGGTCACTGAAAGAAGGTGATAAGTGTACGATTTCTGGTCCATTCGGTGAGTTCTTTGCCAAAGATACTGACGCAGAGATGGTCTTCATCGGTGGTGGTGCGGGTATGGCGCCAATGCGTTCACATATCTTCGACCAGCTGAAGCGTCTGCACTCTACGCGTAAGATGTCTTTCTGGTACGGTGCCCGTTCTAAGCGTGAAATGTTCTACGTTGAAGATTTCGACATGCTGCAGTCTGAAAACGAAAACTTCGTATGGCACTGTGCACTGTCTGATCCTCAGCCTGAGGACAACTGGGATGGTTACACTGGCTTCATTCACAACGTGCTGTATGAACACTACCTGCGTGATCATGATGCACCAGAAGATTGTGAATACTACATGTGTGGTCCACCAATGATGAACGCTGCTGTAATCGGCATGCTAAAAGATCTTGGTGTTGAAGACGAAAACATCCTACTGGATGACTTCGGTGGCTAATTAGCCGCAACCCGGAAAAACTGGCTGACCCTGATGAAGGGTCAGCCTTTTTTCGTCATGCCCCCGGGTGATGACAATTTTTCTGTGGTTATTCTGTTGGTGTAAGTACCCGCTAACAGTGATTCTCTTTGGAGTTGTTGATGAAGATGTCCCTGAACAAAGCATTCTGGATGCTTGTGTTTGTATTTACCCTGTCGGCCTGTGGCGATCAGCGAGAGCTGGTTCAGTTTCAGGGCTCAACAATGGGAACTTATTACTCTATTAAGTTGATTAAGCAGGAAGGCTTACCGGCTGCAACGGACATGCAGGCTGAGATTGATCGTCGTCTGGAGTTGGTGAACGATCAGATGTCGACTTACCGTAAGCATTCCGAGCTCAGTCAATTTAACCAATCGCGTTCTACTGAGCCGTTTACGGTTTCAGCAGACACGGCAAAAGTGGTTAAGGAAGCGATTCGGCTGTCTAAGCTGACTGATGGTGCGCTGGATGTAACTGTCGGGCCAATCGTTAACCTGTGGAGCTTCGGCCCGGAAGCGCGTCCGGAGAAAACCCCAACCGCGGATGAGCTAGAAGTCCGTCGTGAGATTGTCGGCATTGAACACCTGAGTGTTGAAGGCAATGCCCTGCGAAAAGCAATCCCTGAGTTGTACGTTGACCTGTCTTCTATCGCCAAAGGGTTTGGCGTGGATGTGATTGCCGATTACTTTGATGATCTGAATATTGCTGATTACCTGGTTGAAGTGGGTGGTGAGCTGCGCCTGAAAGGTAAAAATCAGGAAGGTGTAGCATGGCGTATTGCTATCGAGAAACCGACTGAAGATGGCAGCCGCGCGATTCAGGAAGTGATTGAACCGGGTGATATGGCTGTGGCAACATCTGGTGATTACCGGAATTATTTTGAAGAGAACGGTGTCCGTTACTCTCATCTGATTGATCCGAATACAGGTCATCCGATTGATAACCACGTGGTATCGGTCACTGTGCTGGATGAGTCCTGCATGACGGCTGATGCCCTGGCTACGGCGTTTTCCGTAATGGGTGAGGAAAAAGCACTGGCGCTGGCGAACCAGGAAGGCCTGCCGGTTCTCCTGATTGTTAAAACCGAGCAGGGCTTCACGGAATTTGCTTCCGATGCATTTGCTCCCTACATGAAACAGAAGTAGAGAAATATCATGGCTATTTATCTGACAACGTTTGCGGTATTTCTGCTGGTGATCGCTGCTATGGCAGTGGGCTACATTTTCCAGCGTAAAACTGTCAGCGGCAGCTGCGGTGGTCTTGGCAGCATTGGCATTGAAAAAGAATGTGATTGCCCGGAGCCTTGTGACGCCCGTAAAAAGCGTGAAGCCCGTGCTGCGCGCCAAGCTGAGTGGAAGAAGAATCAGATTCTGTAATTCTGCTTGATGCTTTACCCCCAAACACCCCGGCCTGCGCCGGGGTGTTTGTTTTTCAGTATCAATAATCACTGTCAGATTTTAGCACTGGTTTGTAAGTGGTAACTTTTTCGTGTTTCTCAGTCTTCGCTAACACTTCCTCCGCCTTGTTGTGGGGCTTCACACTCCGGCACGCTCTCACTATAATGGTTACTGTATATATGAACAGTTACTGTGAGACCTTATGTCACCTGTTGCCCCTATCACGCAGCTGCCGATTCAGCGCAAAATCATCCATGTGGATATGGATTGCTTTTTTGCGGCTGTTGAAATGCGTGATAACCCGGCGTTGCGTGATATTCCGATAGCGATCGGTGGCCGCTCTGAACAGCGCGGAGTGATCAGTACCTGTAATTATCTGGCCCGTAAATACGGTGTTCGCTCAGCGATGCCGACAGCACGGGCGTTTCAGTTATGTCCGCATTTGACCCTGGTTGCCGGGCGAATGGGGGTGTACAAAGAGGTATCACAGCAAATCCGGGCTATATTTCAGCGTTATACCGACAAGATTGAGCCTCTGTCATTGGATGAAGCTTATATCGACGTGACCGACTGCTCCTTACTGCATGGCTCGGCCACCCTGATTGCGGAAGATATCCGCCGTGCTATCCGAGAAGAGTTGGGGCTGACTGCTTCAGCTGGCATTGCACCGGTGAAGTTTATTGCCAAGATAGCCTCTGACCTGAATAAACCGGATGGCCAGTTTGTGGTGACTCCCGACGCGGTACCGGCGTTTGTGGCCGACTTGCAGCTGGAAAAAATTCCTGGGGTAGGGAAAGTGACCATCCAGCGGCTCCATGAGCGGGGGCTGTATCTAGGCCGTGATGTACAGCATTATGACCGTCATATGCTGTTGCAGCAGTTTGGTAAATTTGGTCAGTCATTGTGGTCTCGTGCGCATGGTATTGATGAGCGTGAAGTGGTGGTGGAGCGGGCGCGAAAATCCGTTGGCGTCGAGCGGACTTTTTCTCACAACATTCGCACTTACAACGAATGCTGGGAGGTGATCGAGCGGCTTTATCCTGAACTGGAAAACCGGCTGCGCAGGGTAAAACCTGACCTGACAATTGCCCGCCAGGGAGTCAAAGTGAAATTTGCTGATTTTCAGCAGACAACGGTTGAGCACACTCAGGGCCGACTTGATAAGACCCAGTTTACCGCGTTACTGAAAGAAGCCCTGACCCGCCAGAAGGACAGGGAGATCCGTTTGATTGGGATAAATGTCGGGCTGGAGCTGGGCACTAAAGCGCAGCAGCTGTCATTTGAAGGCTTTTGAATGAAGTCTAGAGTCGATCACGGGCTTCAATTCAGGATGGCACGGGAGGCAGACATTGAATACCGATAGTCAGGGCGAGACTGAACGGATGAACGGAAAGCCGCAGTGATGCTGGCTATTGAGGGATACAGGAAAGTGCCATGTAAGCCGAAGTGCGTAAAAGAACGAAGAGAAGACGCGCAGTATTTGCTAAAAGAAAAATGCTAAAGGAAAAGCGCAAAAAGAAAAGCGAGTCACCCGGACTCGCTTTTTATGATGCACTCAGGCTGAAACCCTGATCCGGTATTACTGCTTAACCGGGATATTTTTCAGGATTGCCTGCATTTGATCCCAGAATAGGCCAACGGTTTCAATGTTCACTTTCTCATCCGGCGAATGCGGGAACTTGATCGTCGGACCGAACGAAATCATATCCATTTCCGGATATGGCTTTTTGAACAGGCCACATTCCAGACCGGCATGGATAACCATGATGTTTGGTTTTTTACCGTAAATCGCTTCATAGGTGTCACGGAACAGGTGCATCACTTCTGAATCGGCATCTGGTTTCCAGCCCGGGTAAGCACCAGAGAATGCGCACTCAGCACCAGCCAGTGCAGCAACTGCTGACAACATACCTTCCACGTTGCTGCGGCCAGAGTCGATCAACGAGCGGATCAGGCACAGCACAGTGATCTTGTCCGCATCGGTGGTGATCACACCCACGTTCAGTGACGTCTCAACCACACCCTCGATGTCGTCGCTCATGCGAATCACACCGTTCGGGCACGCGTTCAGCAGGTTAGTGAAACGTTGCTGGTCAGCTTCAACGATCACATCTGACGGCAGCTCAACAGGCTGAGTGAACAGGTTAATGCCCGTTTCAACACGACCCAGTTCAGCAACCAGTAGCTCCTGGTAATGCGCAAACAGTTCGTTCAGCTTATCGACATTGGCCGCAGGCAGGGTAACCACTGCGTTGGCTTCACGCGGAATGGCGTTACGCAGGCTGCCACCGTTTACGGCGTGCAGGCGCAGACCCAGATCTTGCGCGTGGCCGAACAGGAAACGGCCCAGAATCTTGTTGGCATTGCCACGGCCGGTGTGAATGTCACAACCAGAATGACCGCCTTTCAGGCCTTTTACCACCAGCTTGAGTGCCTGATGATCCGCCGGTACCGCTTCACGGTTTACCGTCAGGGTCAGGGCGCCGTCAACACCGCCGGCACAGCCCATGTACACTTCGCCTTCCTGCTCTGAATCAGTATTCAGTAGAATCTCGCCTTCCAGCCAGCCTTTGTCCAGGCCGAAGGCTCCGGTCATACCGGCTTCTTCGTCGATTGTCAGCAGAACTTCCAGTGGGCCATGTTCAATGTCTTTCGAGGCCAGCACGGCCAGACACGCAGCCATGCCCATGCCGTTATCGGCACCCAGTGTGGTGCCTTTTGCAGTCACCCATTCGCCGTCGATGTAAGGCTGAATAGGATCAGTCAGGAAATCATGGTCTGTGTCTTCATTTTTCTGCGGCACCATATCAATGTGCGCTTGCAGAACCACACCCTTGCGGTTTTCCATTCCCGGTGTTGCCGGTTTTTTGATAAAGACGTTACCGACGCTATCACGGCGAACTTCCAGGCCTTCTCCTTCGGCAAATGTAATGATGTGTTGTGCCAGAGCTTCCTCATGCTTAGATGGGTGAGGAATCGAGCAGATTTGGTCAAAGAATTGCCACACAACTTGTGGCGATAGTTGACTGATTTCAGACACAGCAGTCTCCTTTATAAACTTTCAGTTTAGTGCGATTAAGTAGATGAAATCTGCTATATACACCTAAGTTATTAGCATAATTCACCATCGCAATTGACCTCAAGGATACCACTGCGCCTGATCCGGTTACAGCTAAATCTTGAAATGGCGAATGTGCCTTTCAAGACTGTGACCGCTGGCAAGTAATTGTTCACTGCTAGCAGCAATCTGGTCGCCTTGTTCAACAGTCTGGTGGCTGTGCTCTGTCAGGTGACTGAGGTTGATATTGATTTCTTCGGCTGCCAGCGTCTGCTGTCCACTGGCTTCGGCGATATGCTGGTTCAGCTCGCGAATACGGGTGATATGGCTGCCCACGACAGTCAGGGCATCTGCCACTTGCTCGGCATGACCTGCTGTACTGGCCGACTGCTCCCGCGTTTCCAGCAGGGCCGTGCTGACGCTGTGTGCTTTGGTCTGCAAGCTACCGATAATGGTTTCTATCTCATTGGTACTGGTTTGCGTTCGGGTGGCGAGGGTGCGTACTTCATCGGCTACCACGGCAAAACCACGACCTTGTTCACCGGCCCGGGCGGCTTCAATGGCCGCATTCAGTGCCAGCAGATTGGTTTGCTCTGCAATGCCGCGAATGACATCCAGCACCGACCCGATGGTTTCGGAATCCTGGGCCAGCGCCTGGGCGCTGCTGTTGGCCTCGTCCAGCAATGTCAGCAGGGCTCGCATCTCATCCGATGCGGTCGAGACCACTGCGATACTGTCTTCGCTTTGCTGGTGGGCTTCTGTCGCGGCATCAGCCGCCTGCAGGGCCGCTTGTGCCACATCCTGATTACTGGTGTGCAGTTCATTCATCGCGGCAGCGACGCTGTCAATACCACGGTGCGATGAGGCAGCACTCGTCGCAGTTTGTGAGGCAACACTGTTGAGCTGGGTGGCGGCCGCGGTGATCTGGGTACTGACCGGAGCCATGTCTCGCAGCATGCCCGATAATCGTTCAGCAAATGTATTGTAGGCGCGAGCAAGCTGGGCCAGCTCATCATTCCCCAGACTTGGCAGGCGTTGTGTCAGATCGCCGTCACCACCGGCGATATCTTCCATCGCGGCCACGGTTTCCTCACAGGGAGCTGTGATAGAACGTCCGATATACCAGGCAATGGCAAACATCAGACAGAGTGAGCCGGCCAGCATCCCGCCGAGCTGTTTCAGTTTAGCGAAGAACAGGGCCTGTACATCATCCACATAAATACCGGAGCCCACGATCCAACCCCAGGGAGTGAAACCTTTGACATAGGAGATTTTGGCAACCGGGACATCATAGCCGGGTTTCTCCCAATAGTAATCGACAAATCCCTGTCCCTGTTGGCGAACGACATTGACCATGTTGACAAAGAGGGGAGTACCGTTCGGATCATGGAAATCGGTCAGGCTTTTCCCATCCAGGGACGGTTTGAACGGGTGCATGATCATGGCTGGCGTCATGTCATTGAGCCAGAAATAGTCATTTTTTTCATACCGCAAAGCGGCGATGGCGGCTTTAGCCTGCTGCTGAGCGGCCGGACGGGAAAGTGCTCCCTGTTGTTCCTGCTGATAGAAATGTTCCACTACGCTGTATGCCGTTTCGACTAGATGCCGGGTCTGAAGACGTTTCTGACTCATAAAATCAGACTGATAGCTGGATACAAAGAGAATGAGTGGGGCAAGAGTCAGGAAGGTAATTGTGATACCCATGAGGTATAGACGCTTGCTAATGGAGAGTGCTCTGAGTTGTTGGAATCGTGCCATGGTTTTGCCTCTGTCCTTATTATAGTTATTGCATAATCACCAGTGTTAAGCATATGTTGCATGTTGTCAGAGGATCAAGAGGGCTCGGTTACACTTTGGTCTCAAGGGCGTTAAAGAAGGAATATTCCTTTTTGTAATAAAATTACAATATAAGCGTGATAGTCCCTATTGGTAATGAAAAATGTGACGAAGTTAAAGAAATTGCTTGAAAGTTTATTACGATTTGGGTATATTAGCCTCATCTTCAGAGAGAAGATAAACGACATAACAAGTTGCTCGAGGATGAGCCCGATCAATCGCCTCCAGGGAACCGAGATTAAGTGAAGCCAAGCAGGCCGAACACGATTGTTTATGTGTGTATTTGCTTAATAGTTAAAGGTGATAATAATGAAAGTTTTTGAATCTGTTACAAAATATTGGAACATGCGCTCTGTTTATACTGCTAACTTCCAGTACCCAAGCTCATTCGGCTACTAATTTCTGACTCTTGGCTCTCTGTTCTGAGTGACAGAGTGCGAAGTATCGAACTGTATTGTTCACCCCCTTAATTTGAGAATCTCTTAAAACCGCTCTTCGGTTTATAGTTACATTCTTAGCGCCACTTCTTTTTGGAGTGGCGTTTTTTTTTGCGTGTTTTTCCTGAATCCCTCTCCTAAATGTTGCCGGAATTTTGCCAGCCTGTGATGTATTCGATTACATCTCGATGTAAGGGCTAAATATGTGGCTCAATCTGCACAGATTATCGATTGCGTTTCCCGGAAAAATCCCACCTGAATAAAATACACTCAACGTATTTGTATTTTAGTTTGTTGTTTTATAAGTGGTTTGTGTTGGCGGTTCAGAAGGTGGGATGGGTTTTTATCCATTTGTCGGCGTGGATTAGTGATAAATACGTTATTTTCTGGAAATTGATGAGCTAGAGGCATATAATCGCCACCCAAAAATAGAAAACGCAAACGTTTTCTATTTTTCGTTCGGGCAGACGTTAACTTTGATGTTGGCTCAGGCCGAGACAGACACAACAACACTTGCGTAATATCTCCAAGGAATTGAGAGCAATGCTTGAGAAACTCTTCAAACTGAAAGAACACGGTACCGATGTTCGGACTGAAGTTCTGGCGGGCCTTACCACCTTTTTGACCATGGCCTACATCATCTTCGTCAACCCGACTATGCTGTCGGCGACAGGGATGGATCAGGGCGCGGTTTTTGTTGCGACCTGTCTGGCTGCCATGGTGGGCTGTTTTATCATGGGCTTTGTCGCGAACTATCCGGTCGCTCAGGCTCCGGGTATGGGCCTCAATGCATTTTTTACCTACAGTGTTGTTCTGGGCATGGGGCATACCTGGCAGGTCGCTCTGGCTGCGGTCTTCCTTTCCGGCCTGTGCTTCATTGCGCTGAGTGTGCTGAAGGTTCGTGAGTGGATCATCAATGCGATTCCTCATGCACTGCGTACGGGGATCTCTGCCGGTATCGGTCTGTTCCTGGCTTTCATCGCTCTGCAAAGCTCGGGCATTGTGGTTGATAACCCTGCCACGCTGGTACACATTGGTGACTTGACCAGCTTCCCTGCCGCGATGGCGTCGCTGGGCTTTTTCCTGACCATTGCGCTGGTACACCGTGGCTACAAAGCGGCGGTACTGATTGCTATTCTGGTTGTAACCGGAATGGGTATTGTGTTCGGTGAAGTGGCATATAACGGTGTTGTTTCTATGCCACCAAGCATTGCACCAACCTTTATGCAACTGGATTTTTCCGGCGCGATGGAAGTTGGACTGATTTCTGTTGTGTTTGCTTTCCTGTTTGTTGACCTGTTCGACACAGCCGGCACCCTGGTGGGTGTGGCGACAAAAGCGAACCTGATGGACAAAGACGGCAAACTACCACGCCTGAACCGTGCGCTGCTGGCTGACAGTACGGCAACATCTGTGGGCGCGGTTCTGGGGACGTCAAACACGACCTCTTTCGTTGAGAGTGTCTCGGGCGTTGCTGTTGGTGGCCGCACCGGTCTGACAGCCGTTACCGTCGGTGTCCTGTTCTTGCTGTCGCTGTTTTTTGCTCCGCTGGCCGGTATGGTGCCAGCCTACGCCACAGCAGGCGCGCTGTTTTATGTTGCCATCCTGATGATGTCCGGTTTGGTGAGTATTGACTGGCGCGACTTAACAGAAGCAGCACCAGTAGTTGTGGTTTGCCTACTGATGCCGTTAACATATTCCATAGCAGAGGGAATTGGTCTTGGTTTTATTACCTATGCTGCTGTCAAAGTGATGAGTGGTAAAGGGCGGGATATCAATATCAGCGTCTGGGTAATTGCTGCCCTGTTTCTTGCTAAAATTATTTTCCTATAAAAGTTTATAAATCCATCCAGCGGCGCTGCCGCTGACTCAGAGGTTCATCGGATATGAGTAATAAGTTCGTCATCACTTGGGATAACATGCAAATGTATACCCGCCAGCTTGCAGAAAAACTACTGCCTGCGGATCAATGGAAAGGTATCATTGCCGTTAGCCGTGGTGGCCTGGTGCCATCTGCCATTCTGGCTCGTGAACTTGGTATTCGTTACGTAGATACCGTGTGTATCTCAAGCTACGACCACGATCACCAGCGCGATATGAACGTGTTGAAAAAAGCAGACGGTGACGGCGAAGGTTTCATCGTGGTTGACGATCTGGTGGACACTGGCGGTACGGCGGAAGTGATTCGTCAGATGTATCCGAAAGCAAAATTTGTGACCGTTTGTGCGAAGCCTGCGGGTAAACACCTGGTTGATGACTACGTGGTTGACATTCCTCAGGATACTTGGATTGAGCAGCCTTGGGATATGGCAGTGACATTTGTTGACCCGATTGCCAAGCGCTAATTGTCGACAGCATCTGTTATCGCGAAGCAAAGCACACAGGAAAGGAGCCGAAAGGCTCCTTTCTTTTTGCCTGCTTGTTGTGATTGACGGTGATTTGACCGGTTGGCACTGGTAGTGAAAAGCCAGTCGTCGCATTCTTTGAATCGTCCTATCAAGTGCGGTGGGCTTTGGCCCGGATATCAGATAAGGACTCGTTGTGGGGTTTATTGCGATAGAAATTGTTGAAGTTAATCAGATCAACGGCGGTATTACCGGTAATGTCGCACTGGCGCTCAAGTTTGGTCTGGTAACTGCCGGGTATCCGCTCTCCCGAGACATCAAGGCATAAGGCGGTTTTGGCATTGACCCCACCTGAGGCTTCGCCGGGATTTCCCCCCATAGAGCCACCGCTGCCAAACGCCAGAGCTTGTCCGGAAAAGAAAACCACGCTAATCAGCATAATAAGGCTACGCATATCAGGACTACGCATATTGTTCACCGTACGAAATACTGCTCGGTAAGTACAAGCATAGCTGACGTTTGTTTGGCTTGAGAAACGCGTACCGGCATTCCCCGTGACTTGTCCAGTCCGGATGCCGGTTTTGTTAGGGCTGGCATATAGTAAGCATTTGATGGATGGTATACTCTTCACAAGAACCTACTACATGACGCCGCCATTTTTTGCCGTGGCAGCGCGTCGCGACAGAGATGGAGTCCCACGTGTCTGAACCGTCCAAAACCAACCTATCTGAAAAGCTGTTTGCTCCACGCCAAACGTCGAAAGAAACATCCAGCCTGGTAAAGCTCGCCCATGTTAAAGATACGCCGATTCACAGCGCCCTGGATGGCGACAGTGAAGCTGGCTGGTATCGGGTTATGCGTCGTCCGCAATGGATCTGGCAGGGGATTGACCCTATTGAGATGGAGGCCATCTTTGCCCGTATTGCCAGTTCGAAAGCAGCCCGTACCCGCGACGATTTGCTGGATACTGTGATTGGCTATAAGCCCGGAAACTGGGTGTATGAGTGGTGTCAGGTCGGGGCGAGAAGGCAGAAGGCAGCTCGGGAAATGCTCGAAAACGGCGAGGTGGAAAAGGCTGCGGAAGAACTGCTGATTGCCAGTATGTACTACAGTGTGGGGGCTTACCCGCACCTTAAAGGGGATGAGTTGGCCGCACAGGCGGAGCTGCAGTCGAATCAGACTTACCGCGAAGCCATGGAAAAGCTGCCACATCAGATGCGTACCATAGATGTGAAGTACGACAACAAGACGTTCCAGGCTTTTATCCATCTGCCTTGCACCGATAAATTGCTGCCGACCGTTATTGTTAGTGGCGGGCTGGATACGCTTCAGTCGGATCTGTGGCGGTTGTACAAAGACTATTTCGGCCCGGCCGGGTTTGCCATGATCACGCTGGACATGCCCTCTGTCGGACACAGTAGCCACTGGTCACTGACGGAAGACACCAGTCGTCTTCACCAGGCGTTACTGCAACAGGTCAAAGACGTGCCATGGGTCGATCACACCCGGGTTGCCATGCTGGGGTTACGTTTCGGTGGTAATGCGGCCATTCGCCTCGGTTTTCTTGAGCCGACCCGACTCAAGACCTGTATCAGCTTGGGGGGAATGATTCATACCGCGTTGGCTGATCCAAAACGTCTGGATTCAATGCCGCGTATGTACCTGGATATGATGGCGTCCCGGATGGGGAAAAACGGGGTCTCCAAAGCGAGTTTGACCTCTCATCTCCCGGCCTGGTCGCTGAAGCTGCAAGGGCTGGTTGGTCGCCGGAAAATTGAGATACCGATGCTGGGGATTGGCCTGAAAGGTGACCCGGTATGTACTGAAATCGATAACCAGCTGATTGCGATGTCGAGCTGGGGCGGTAAAGCCATTACCCTGCCTGACAAACCTCTGCATGACGGCTACCACCGTGCCATGACTACAGTGGTTGACTGGCTGAAAGAAAAACTGGCCTGATCATTGTCGCTGAACGCAATGTTGCCAACGGAATCTTGTAAACGGAATGTTGCAATTTCAGCGTATTAGGGCTTAAATGGTGGGTACAAAAGCCGGAAGGAATGCCGGCTACCTTGCCCAGCAAGGCCAGCCATACAGGCTGGGGGATAACACCGCTGATTGATTGCTAAGGATGGAGAACGACGATGACAACGCAAGTGACTTTTCCCCCGCATGGCCGTTTGATGACCAAGCTTACGGCGTTGGGGCCTTATCTTCGCCAGAATCTCTCTGCAGAGGGACATTTTTTCTTTGACTGCCTGTCGAGCTGTATCAGCGCCAAGAAAGCACCGGAAGAACGTGAGTTCTGGGGCTGGTGGCTGATCATGGAAGCGACGAAAAACGGGTTTGAGTATCACTACCAGTTTGGTCGGTTTAACGATCAGGGGGAGTGGGATAAGGACACCGTGCCCGCGAAACACGTTCAGGCTGTGCAGCAGACGCTGGATGATTTCTATCCGAAATTAAAGGGCTTGCTGGTTGATGAACTGGGACTTTCATTAACCGCCTCTAAAGCGCTGGAAGAACCCGAACTGGGTAGCGCCGCCTGAGTTAAAAAGTTGTTTATTGCCAAGAAAAATGCGCCTTAATGGCGCATTTTTCTTGTGATTTTTTAAGCGTATTGATACAACGTCAGTCTATTCATTATTTTTGTTAGATCCCTATGGCAGAGACAAATTTCCTTCAAGAACAGCAAACCAGTCGTGTTGCCGTGCGTGCCGCTCAGGCGCAGACGAAGCAAGAAACGACCGTTGCTTCCCAGACCATTGTTGTCAAACTGGGAACCAGTGTACTGACTGGTGGTACCCTGAAATTGGATCGTGCCCATATGGTTGAGCTGGTAAGGCAGTGTGCTTTACTTCGCCGCCAGGGGCACAAGGTCATCATCGTTACGTCCGGCGCAATTGCCGCGGGACGTGAGCACCTTGGTTACCCCGAATTGCCCAAAACCATGGCCAGTAAGCAGTTGCTGGCTGCGGTAGGGCAGAGCCGACTGATTCAGGAATGGGAAAGTCTGTTTGGGATCTACGGCCTACACGTGGGGCAGATGCTGCTGACCCGTGCTGATCTGGATGATCGCGAGCGTTTCCTCAATGCGCGGGACATGATTGTTGCGCTGCTGGATAACGGCATTATCCCGATCGTTAATGAAAACGACGCGGTGGCGACCACCGAAATCAAAGTGGGTGACAATGATAACCTGTCCGCGCTGGTTGGCATTCTGACCGGAGCTGACAAGCTGCTATTGTTGACCGATCAGCCGGGGCTGTTTACGGCCGATCCGCGTAATAACCCGGATGCGGAATTGATCCGTGAAGTCCATACCATTGACGAGACCCTGCGCAAGATTGCCGGTGGCAGTGTGGGCGGACTGGGTACCGGTGGCATGGCAACCAAGCTGCAAGCGGCTGACGTAGCACGTCGTGCCGGCATTGAAGTGACCATTGCCGCAGGCAGTCGCCCGGATGTGATTTCTGCCCTGACCAATGGTGAGTCGGTTGGTACTCGCTTCCTGCCGCTGGAATCCCCACTGGAAAGCCGCAAGCGCTGGATTTTGGCCGGGCCTCCGCCAGCAGGCGATATCGTGATCGATGACGGTGCGGTTGCTGCCGTACAAAAGCGGGGCAGCAGCTTGCTGTCGAAAGGGATCACCGAAGTTCGCGGGGATTTCGAGCGGGGAGAAGTGGCGCGTATCTATAGCACCCGTGGTGAATTGTTGGCACGGGGTATCTGCCGTTACTCCAGCAAAGATTTGTCTAAGATTGCCGGCAAGCACAGCCAGGATATCTACCAGGTGCTGGGCTACGAATACGGTCCGGTTGCCGTTCATCGTGATGATCTGGTCGTTATTTAAAGAAATGCATTTGAGGGAACACAATGAATCTTGAGTTGATGGGCCAGGCTGCGCAGCAGGCGGCCTTTGAACTGGCTACCGCTGCAACCAAGCAAAAGAACCAAGCACTGGCTATTATCGCCGATGAGCTGGAAGCCAATCGCGACACTATTCTGGCCGCCAATGCCCTGGACATTGAAGCGGCGAAAGCATCAGGGATGACGGATGCCCTGATTGACCGTCTGTTGCTCAATGAAGAGCGCCTGAGCGGCATTGCCAACGATGTCCGCAATGTGATCAGTCTAAATGATCCGGTGGGCTCTGAGCTCGACAGCAAGGTACTGGAAAATGGCATGCGCCTGAGCCGTCGTCGTGTCCCGCTGGGTGTGGTTGGGGTGATTTACGAAGCGCGCCCGAACGTGACCATTGATATCGCCGCCTTGTGCCTGAAAACCGGTAATGCCAGTATTCTGCGTGGTGGTCGGGAAACCTTCCACTCCAATATGGCACTGGTGAAAGTTATTCAGGTCGCGCTAGCAAAAGCCGGCCTGCCGTCGGCATCGGTGCAGTATATCGAGAAGCCGGATCGTGAACTGGTTTCTCAATTGCTGAAGATGGATCAGTACGTTGACATGATCATCCCGCGTGGTGGCGCAGGCTTGCACAAGATGTGCAAAGAGAACAGTACGATTCCGGTCATTATTGGTGGATTTGGGATCAGCCACGTTTACGTGGATGCCAGTGCCGATCTGTCTCGCTCGCTGACCGTGGTAGAAAATGCCAAAGTGCAGCGTCCGTCGGCCTGTAATGCACTGGATACCCTGCTGGTTAGCGAGAAGATCGCCGAAGCGTTTCTGCCGCGTCTGGCTGAGCGAATGAATGCCAAGCAAGTTTTGCTGGTAGCCGATGAAGCGTCTTATGAGCTGCTGGAAGGCAAAGCCGCCAACCTGCGTAAAGCGGTTGAAGGGGACTTTGACACCGAATGGCTGAGTTTTACGTTGGGTATCAAAGTCGTGAAAGACGTGAATGAAGCGATTGCACACATGCGTAAGCATAATGCCAGCCATTCCGACGCCATCATGACCAATGATCTGGCTGCGGCCGAGCGATTTGTTAATGCAGCAGGCTCAGCCGCGGTATACGTGAATGCATCAACCCGTTTTACTGACGGTGCGCAGTTTGGCTTGGGAGCCGAGGTGGCGGTTTCGACTCAGAAGCTGCATGCACGTGGCCCGATGGGGCTGGAAGAGCTAACAAGTTACAAATGGGTAGGGATCGCTGATTACTTGGCTCGGGCTTAATGATTATCTTTTAAGTCAGCCATAACGTTAATTGCATCGTAAGCGCGCATTGACTTCAAACACCGCGCTTACTCGCTGTTATCGCTGTTATCGCTGTGGCCGATTGAACGGGCGACCTGATAACAGTGGCGGGATGAGCTATCAGAAATACAAAAGCGAGAGTTTAACTCTCGCTTTTTTTATGGGTGCGGTTTGAGCAAGTCAGTTTACGGGTTTTTATGTTGCTCTGTTTGCTGTTCTTGTGCTGTCGCTTGATCGGCAACGTTTGGGTCTTGCTCCGCATTGTTTTGGGCCTGTTCACGCTGGTGTTTTTCCTGCATGTATTTGACCTTGTCCTTATAGTCAAACTTCATGTTGGCCGTGTACTTCAGAGCCGCGATGTTGCTGACCAGAACACTGACAATAATCAGCGTGATTACCCAAGGGTTGAGCAGCCATTCCATTTACACCTCGCAGATATTCTCTATGTACTTAATATAAAGATTATCAAGGTTTTTCAGGATATGCGACTTTCCGGCAATGTCACTGTGACTGAGCACAGCTTTCAGCATATCGGGAGTCAGTTGTGCCAGTAAATGCTGGCTGACAGGAAAATAGCTGATGTGCCAGGGTTCACAGGCCACTCCGTCGCGCTCTTCCCTGTAAGGAAGGTAAAAGCCAAATGAATGCATGTTGTGGCACAGCCATTCACTGAATTCAGCCTGGTGGCCTCCGGGCTCGTATTCCCAGGGCTCGAGCATCAATGCGGTGTCTTGCGGCAGGCAGTTGGCGGCATAGACATCAACATCCGTGCCCCAGTGATGGCGGCTGCCTCCGGGCAGAGCTGACCAGCGAAGAATGGCATGAATTTTTTCGAGATCCGTCAGCGTTGCCGGATCCAGTGGCTGGCTTTGGCTGTCGAGTATCGGGCGTAAGCCGTTGAACTTGTTGTTCCAGATCAGCAGCTGACGTTCAAACGGGCGGAATGCGCTGGCCAGCCGAAGGTCAAACCCGGCGGTCTGTGCGGCCTGCTGCATGGCACGCAGTGCGGGCGCCATCTGCTGGTGGACAAACTGGTTACCGACGGCCACCAGATGACTGGTGTCCTGGCCGGTCAGTTGCCCGGCGCTGTGCGGCCGGGCAGTTGTTGGGTGAATTAACATGATAGTGTTAAAGCACTTTTTCCATGATCTTCTGATACATATCGGTCAGCTTCTCTAAATCTGCGACTTTTACGCACTCGTTGATCTTGTGAATGGTAGCGTTTACCGGACCCAGCTCAATAACCTGTGCGCCAGTTTGCGCGATAAAGCGACCGTCAGAGGTTCCGCCGGTAGTCAACAGTTCAGGTTTCTGGTGGTTCACTTCTTCAATGGCTGCCACAACGGCTTCCAGCAGGGTACCTGTATCGGTCAGGAACGGATGGCCGCTGAACGTCCAGGTTATCTCATACTCCAAGCCGTGCGCATCCAGAATGGAATGCACCTTGCGCTTGATGTCCTCTTCAGTCAGCTCGGTGCTGTAGCGGAAGTTGAACTGAACGTGGAATTCCCCCGGAATCACATTGGATGCGCCGGTACCGGCCGCCAGGTTCGCGATCTGGAAGCTGGTCGGCGGGAAGAACTCGTTGCCGTTATCCCAAGTAGTTGTTGCCAGTTCCGCCAGTGCCGGCATGGCACGATGCACCGGGTTATCGGCAAGATGCGGATAGGCAACATGTCCTTGCGTACCTTTAATGATCAGATCACCGGTGATGGAGCCTCGGCGGCCGTTTTTCACGACATCACCCACGGCATGGGTACTGGATGGTTCACCCACGATACACATGTCGATTTTCTCATTTCGCGCTTCCAGCGTATCCACGACGCGCGTGGTACCGTTGATAAACGGCCCTTCTTCGTCAGATGTGATCAACAGGCCGATTGAGCCTGTGTGTTCAGGGTGTTCCGCCAGAAAACGTTCAATTGCCACTATCATACAAGCGAGCGAGCCTTTCATATCGGCAGCCCCACGGCCGTGGAGGTAACCGTCAATGATTGTTGGCTCGAAAGGAGGCGTATGCCAGTGGTTCAGGTTACCGGCTGGCACTACATCGGTATGACCGGCAAACACCAGCAGTGGTGCCTCTGTACCGCGGCGTGCCCACAGGTTGGTGGTATCTTCGAAAACCATAGGCTCGATGGTGAACCCTAGTGCTTTCAGGCGGGCAATCATCACATCCTGGCAACCTGCATCTTCGGGGGTAACGGATGAGCGGCTGATTAAATCTTTGGCCAGCGCGATGACCGGACTATCTGACATCCTTGTATCCTTAATTAGTTAGTTTGGAAAATTTCTTGGTACTGGGCCGGTTTAAAGCCAAGGTGGTAGCCGCCGTTATGGACCAGCAGCGGACGTTTGATCATCGCTGGGTATTCCAGCATCAGCGCCAGCGCGGTTTCCTGATTAAGGTTGGCTTTCTGGTCTTCTGTGAGCTGGCGGAAAGTCGTGCCACGCTTGTTCAGCATGGCTTCCCAGCCGAGTTCAGCTTCAAATGCTTCCAGCATGTCGCTGTCGAGGCCATCAACGCGGTAGTCATGAAAACGGTATGCGATATTTTCTGCGTCCAGCCATTTCTTCATTTTTTTAATGGTGTCGCAATTTTTAATGCCGTAGGCGATGGTACTCATAGTGGATTGACTGACTTTTTGTGAATTTGGTCCCTCTTTATAACGAGAATGGCTGGGGTTAGCAATGGCTTAACCGCTATAGCTGGCCGCCATTTTTATCAGCCATAGACAGGCAAAGATACCGACCACAAAAACCACGGTGCGCCAGGGGATCAGGTTGAAGGTATAGCAGGCGCAATACAGGATGCGTGAGGCGATAAACAGGTAGGCGGGCAGGGCTGACTGGGACGCAGGCACACCGGCCAGGTGGGCAATGAATACGGAGCAGGCAAAGACAGTCAGGATTTCCCAGCTGTTGGCCTGCGCGGCGTTTACCCGAGCGGCCATTCCGGTTAGAGACTGTGCCTGAAGGCGGGGATAGCGGATATCCAGCCGGCCTGTTTGCTGGGTAGTGAGCCAGCCACCCAGTCCCGCCAGCAGGTAATTCATGAAGATCGCAATCACAATGCACCAAAATGCCGGGGTCATGGCGGTATCCTCTTACATTATTCCTGACGGTAATGGGATCAGTATAGGGGAGAGTCTGACGCCGGTGCATCGAGTGAATCGGCAGAAGGAGGTTGTATGCCGTGGAGCAAGAGGCAAACACCTCTCTGATATGCACCTGATGGCTATTAATTCGTGAGGATAAAAATGTTTTTCAGTTCCTCATTTGAGAGTGCAAAGGATGTTAGGTAAATCCAGGAAGTGTGAGCTGTTTTTTATATTTTGTGCGGTTTGAGCCCATTTTAAGCACACTCGTAGCCCATTAAATACCATCGTTTTTAAGTTGTTGATCTGTATCAAAAGTTATTTATTGGTGTTAATTTTTCTAAATTGATTTCAGTCAATACGTGCCTGTTTCAATGTGGTTACATTCTGCACCATTCAAACGACAAGCCCGATAAATTTCCTGTTGGGATTTCAAAAGGAATGGAGTCAATAATAATGAAAAAAACAATTTGTGCTTTAGCAGCGTTCGCAACCCTTTCTGCCGCCCCTTATGCGCTGGCCCACAAACAAGGTGACATCCTGGTGCGTGCTGGTGCCGCGACGGTTGTACCGAATGAAAGCAGTGACGATGTACTGGGTCTGGGTGAATTTGGCGTGAGCTCAAATACTCAGCTTGGCCTGACTGTGGGCTACATGCTGACTGACAATATCAGTATTGAACTGCTGGCTGCGACCCCGTTCAAACACGACGTATCACTGGGCAATGGTGTTGGTGATATCGCTGAGGTAGAGCACCTACCACCAACGCTGATGATTCAGTACTACTTCCTGGACAGCACCAGCAAGTTCCGTCCTTACGTGGGTGCTGGCCTGAACTACACCACGTTCTTTAACGAAGATTTTAACGGTAAGGGGAAAGGGCTGGGTCTGTCGGATCTGAAACTGGATGATTCTTGGGGACTGGCAGCGAACGTAGGTATTGACTACCAGCTGAAAGATAACTGGTTCGTTGGTGCGTCAGTATGGTATGCCGATATCAATACTGACGTAAGCTTTAAAGCTGGCAATGATCGCGTAACGATTGATACTGATATCGACCCATGGGTATTTATGGTTTCTGCCGGTTACACGTTCTAATCCTACCCGGATGATCAAAACACAGGCACAACCCGAGAGGGTTGTGCCTAGTTATTTGATTTACAAAGCGATAACATTTTTATCTCCCCGTTAAATCCGCAGTTTTGCGAGATGCGTCACTCTACCGTATCGCACGTGCTTGGAAATCCTACCGCAACTTGATCAAACGCAACATCCCTTCAGCAGAAGACGGAATAATAAAAAACCATCAGCTTATGGAGGTCTCAATGGAACTGAATCCGGTTTTTGCCCGTCGTCTGTATCTCGCTCTGCTCGTTGAGCAGCTTGATCGCCCTAATGTGCCGAAGTTAATTGAAATTACCGGCTGGCCGCGTCGTACTATTCAGGACGTATTGAAAGCCTTGCCGGGGTTTGGGATTGAGCTGTCCTTTATTCAGGACGGCAAACGTCATAATGACGGTTACTACCAGCTTTGTGATTGGGGGCCGTTTGATTTGCAGTGGGTGGAATCCCGGGAGAAGGACATCATTGCATCGGTGTCCCACTAACTGACACAGCGTCAAAAAGAAAAAACCGCGATTGCGGTTTTTCTGTAGCTGCGTTTATTAGTGCTTGCTGGTTCTACTGCCCTTGAGCCTCAAGGTACAGAACCGTCGCAGCAGTGCGTGATTTCACCTGAAGCTTTTTGAGCAGGCTTTTCATGTGTACCTTGACCGTGGCTTCAGAAATGAACAGCGACTCGGCGATCTGCTTGTTGCGAAACCCCTTGGCGACTTCCTGCAGGATCTGCATCTCGCGGTCGGTCAGGGAATCAAGCAGTGACTCCTGTGAATCGTTGTCTTCCAGGTATTCCCGCACCTGCTCGCTATAGGCTTTCCCACCGCACAGGGCTTGCTTTAGCAGATTGATCAGCTCATCCGGCTCGGTATCTTTCAGCAGATAGCCGTCAGCACCGGCATTCAGCAGGGCTCGAATATCAGCTTTGCTGTCAGAAACGGTCAGGACCACGATGCAAGACTGAATACCTTCAGCCCGCATGGCATTGAGGGTATCGAGCCCTGACATCCCTTTCATGTTGAGATCCAGCAGGATCAGATCCGGCTCGGCTTCCGATGCGAGTTGGAGCGCATCAGCCCCGTTGCTGGCTTCACCAACAATCTCAAAATCGCTTTCAAAACTCAGTAGCTGATGGATACCACGGCGCATGAGCGGGTGGTCATCGACAATCATTATTTTCCAGGTTGCCATATCGTTATCCTTGAGGCTCCAGTTGAAAACGAAGCAATACCTCGCTCCCGGAGCCTTGGGTCGTGTTTATATCCAGTGTACCGTGCAGGCGCGATGCCCGCTCCGTCATGATCGCCAGACCATAATGGTTAAGTTTTTCGTTGGCCGGGTCAAATCCAATCCCGTCATCTTTGACGCTGATAGTAATATCGTGTTCATTTTGGCTGCAAGTGATGATGATTTCGTCTGCCGCGGCATGCTTGATGGCATTGAGTACCGCTTCACGGATGAGTTGCAGCAGATGGATCTGATGGTGCGCATCAAGGTTAAGCGACGACAGCTGATTATCGATGATCAGCAATGCATCGCTTTGATCTTCCAGCGGCTTGAGCATTTCGACCAGAGCTTCACCAAAGTTGGCCTCTTTGATGGTCAGCCGGAAAGTGCTCAGCAGTTCCCGCAGCTGGGTGTAGGCACCCGACAAGCCGGCGTCAATTTCACCGATGATCGCCATCGCCCGTTCCTTTTCGTCCTGGCTGAGCTGGCGCTTGAGCAGGGTCACCTGAATCTTCAGGTAAGACAGCGACTGCGCCAGGGAGTCATGCAGCTCGCGGGCGATAGTGGCCCGTTCTTCCATCAGCAGTAACTGCTCAGCCTGTTTCTGGGCCCGGTTGTAATAAATGCCCCGCGCAAGGGTGCGGCTGATGTTGTCGATCAGGCTCTGATCCGGACAGGGCAGGGTGTATTGCCACCAGAGCTGTCCCAGAATCTGGCCGTCGAGCTCCAAATCCTGATAGTGCCAGTGACCTTCAGTCGGTGTGCCGGCGCTGATTTCTGTATTGGCACCGCTGGCTTCCTCGATCACCAGTTTGGTCGCGGTCAGCCCCTCAATATGAAGCAAGGTTTTTAGCATCGCGGCAAAGTTCTTCGAGGTCAGCCGGCTTTCGGTCAGCTCCTGCGAGCAGTTATACAGCACCTGCAGTGAATCGTTCGCCTGGCGCAGGCGGCGGGTTTTTTCATCCACTTTCTTTTCCAGGTTGCGGTACAGCTTGCCCAGCTCTGAAGCCATGGTGTTAAACGTGCCAGCCAGCAGACCCAGCTCATTATCACTTTTTAGGTTGAGGTTCAGAGTGAACTGACCGTTTTTCACTTGTTCACTGGCAAACACCAGCTGCTTGAGTGGGCTGACAATTTTGCGCTGAGTGAAATGAATCGTGAACAGGGCAACCAGCAGAATCAGGCTTAACCCCAGGCCGCCGACAATCGATAGGACCTGGAGTTTAATGGTGGAAAATTCCTGTAATTCGAGGACAAATGCGTCGATATGATCGACAAAGTGCGCAACCTCGCGAAGGTAAGCCTGCTCGTCACCATCCCGGAGCAAGGGATAAAGTGTCTGCCAGCGATGCAGCAAATTGCTGTAATGGGACTGAATGGTGTCCGGGACGGTCCAGTGTGACAAAGCGGCCATGGAAGGTGACAGAAGCGAGTGCTCAAACTGTTCAACATGCAGGAGTAAATCGGGTGATTCCGTTTCGACATCATAGGCCAGGCGGTAGCTCTGCATCCTCAGTGATCCGGAAACGTTAATGGCTTCAGCATCGTTCAAGCTCGATGCCAGCGTCAGCAGGGCGAAGCTGGTAGTGGCAACCGACAACAGCAGGATGGCGAGCATGGATCGGGCGATGGTGGTCGTCACGGGCTTTAGTGGCCGGTTCTGCACAATTCTTCCTTATTATTTATTGGATTAGTGACGGAAAGGTGGCTGAACTGAGTGTACGCTGACTTGCGGCAGAATGGGAATGCTCATTGTGTTTTATCCCTTTTTGGAATATTTGGGGTGTCTGCCTCAAGAATGCCAGTCAATAGTGTGAGAGCTGTCGTTGACTTTTATTGATCCAAAACAAAGTCCCCCCCTATTTAACCCTTACTAGGTATTTAAGCATTTATTACTAAATTTACACTGGCGGTGTCAGAAAATGACAGCTTGTGAATAAGCTTGCTGCGAATGCAGCAACTCAGCGGGTGAATTCGGTACTGATGCGAGTATGCCCGTCGGTAAGCGCTATGTTTATTAATAATATTTCATAAAGGAATGAGTCAATGTTTGATCGCTCCCGTCGCCGCTTACTGACCCGACGCTCGAAACCTGAGCAACAACGCTTACCCTGGATGGTTAACGACGACATTTTCACGGACGGCTGCACCCGATGCGGGAAGTGTGCCGCGGCCTGTGAAACGCAGATCATTATTCACGGGGACGGCGGTTTTCCTGAAGTCGATTTTAAACGGGGCGAATGCACGTTTTGCTATCGTTGCGCCGATGTGTGTCCGGAACCGCTGTTTCATCCCCAAACCACGCCAGCATGGGCAATGGTAGCGGAAATCGGAGAGGGGTGTCTGGCGTATCAGCATGTTGAATGTCGCAGTTGCGGCGACATGTGTGAAACCCAGGCAATCCGTTTTCGGCTGCAACCGGGTGGCGTGGCCCAGCCTGAACTTGAGGCAACCAATTGTACCGGGTGTGGTGCGTGTGTGTCGGTTTGCCCGACCTCAGCGATCACAGTGGTTAATCCTAAAAACAAAGAGAGTTAGGCCATGGCACTACAAGAAGTCCATATCTCAAGTCTGGTCGTGCATGTGAAGCCGGCTTTTCTGGATTCCGTGAAAGATCAAATCGCGGCCATGCCCAATGCGGAAATTTACGGCGACAGTGAAGAAGGGAAAGTCATTGTGGTTCTGGAAACTGAAAACCAGGGCTTCGTGACCGATACCATAGATAAAATCAATAACTTAGAACACGTTTTAACGACGTTTTTAGTGTATCACCAAATTGAACACTTTGATTCGCAATCTGAGGATGATTCATGAAAATGACAAGACGTGCGTTTGTGAAAGCAAACGCCGCTGCTTCAGCAGCAGCGGTAGCGGGAATCTCGCTACCGGCTTCAGCAACTAACTTAATTGTTAGTTCTGACGAAACCAAAATTAAATGGGATAAAGCGCCTTGTCGTTTTTGTGGCACCGGGTGTTCTGTTTTGGTGGGGACGCAGAACGGGCGGGTTGTGGCTACTCAAGGGGACCCTGAAGCTCCGGTCAACCGTGGCCTGAACTGTATTAAAGGCTATTTCCTGTCGAAAATCATGTACGGCACCGACCGTTTGCAGACCCCTTTGCTACGCATGAAAGACGGCAAATATCACAAAGACGGCGATTTTCAGCCGGTGTCCTGGGATCAGGCATTTGACGTCATGGCCGAGAAATGGAAGGCCGCGCTGAACAAACTGGGCCCAACTGGGGTGGGAATGTTCGGCTCCGGCCAGTGGACGGTTATGGAAGGCTATGCGGCCTCCAAAATGATGAAAGCCGGTTTCCGCTCCAACAACATTGACCCGAATGCGCGTCACTGCATGGCATCCGCCGTAGGGGCATTCATGCGGACGTTCGGTATCGATGAGCCGATGGGGTGCTATGACGACTTTGAAAATGCCGATGCCTTTGTGCTGTGGGGCTCGAACATGGCCGAGATGCACCCAGTATTGTGGACCCGTGTGACGGATCGTCGTCTGAGCCATCCGCATGTGAAGGTGAACGTACTGTCCACTTACCAGCACCGTTCGTTTGAGCTGGCAGATAACGGCATGATCTTCCATCCGCAGACGGATCTGGCGATTGCAAACTTTATTGCCAATTACATCATCGAAAATGATGCCGTTAACTGGGACTTTGTTAATAAGCACACCAATTTCAAACGTGCTGACACTGATATCGGCTACGGCCTGCGTGATGATCACCCGCTGCAGGTGAAAGCGAAGAACGCCAACTCGGGCAAGATGCACCCGATGAGCTTTGAGGAATACAAAGCATCGGTGGCGGAATACACCGTCGAGAAAGCCTCAGAAATGTCCGGTGTCCCGCAGGATAAGCTGATCGAGCTGGCCAAGCAGTACGCCGATCCAAATGTGAAGGTGATGTCGTTGTGGACCATGGGCATGAACCAGCACACCCGTGGGGTGTGGATGAACAGCCTGGTGTACAACATCCACCTGCTGACTGGCAAAATTTCTCAACCGGGGAGTGGCCCGTTTTCGCTGACTGGTCAGCCATCCGCCTGTGGTACGGCTCGTGAAGTGGGAACATTCTCTCACCGTCTGCCGGCAGACATGGTGGTGGCCAATCCGAAGCACCGCGCGATTGCTGAAAAAATCTGGAAATTGCCGGAAGGGACGATTCCGCCAAAACCGGGTTACCACGCAGTGTTGCAGGACCGGATGCTGAAAGACGGCAAAATGAATGCTTACTGGGTAATGTGTAACAACAACATGCAGGCCGGTCCGAATATCAATGAAGAGCGCCTGCCGGGTTACCGTAACCCAGAGAACTTCATTGTCTGCTCTGACCCGTACCCGACTGCGACTGCGCAGGCTGCCGACCTGATTCTGCCAACCGCCATGTGGGTTGAGAAGGAAGGGGCTTACGGCAATGCTGAACGCCGTACTCAGGTTTGGTATCAGCAGGTAAAAGCGCCGGGTGAGGCTAAATCGGATCTGTGGCAGATCATGGAATTTACCAAGCGCTTCAAGGTTGAAGAAGTGTGGGATGACGCACTGCTGGCAAAGGCACCGCAGTACCGTGGTAAAACGCTGTTTGATGTGTTATTCCGCAACGGCCAGATTGACCAGTTCCCGCTGTCTGAAGCGCAGGCGCTGAATGATGATGCGCAGGCGCAGGGTTTCTACCTGCAAAAAGGGTTGTTTGAGGAATACGCCTCGTTTGGGCGCGGCCATGGTCACGATTTGGCACCATATGATACCTACCATCAGGTACGCGGTCTGCGCTGGCCGGTCGTGAACGGCAAAGAAACCCAGTGGCGTTTCATTGAAGGTTCCGATCCGTACGTTGCAGCAGGTAAAGGCTATCAGTTCTACGGCAACGCTGACGGTAAAGCGAATATCATTTTTGCACCGTTTGAGCCGGCACCGGAAACCCCGGATAAAGACTACGACATGTGGCTGTGTACTGGCCGTGTACTGGAGCACTGGCATACCGGAACGATGACCCGTCGGGTACCTGAGCTGTACAAAGCGGTGCCGGATGCGGTGTGTTTCATCCACCCGGATGATGCGCAGGCTCGTGGTTTGCGTCGTGGCGATGAGGTACTGGTTCAGTCTCGCCGGGGTGAAGTGCGCTGCCGCGTTGAAACCCGTGGTCGTAACCGTCCACCGGTCGGGCTGGTTTTCATTCCGTTCTTTGATGCCCGAATTCTGGTGAACAAGCTGATTCTGGATGCAACGGATCCGTTATCGAAACAGACCGACTTCAAGAAGTGCCCGGTCAAAATTTCTAAAGCCTGATAAGTCACCTATGTAGCAGCGGCTGTTTGCCTGACGCAGGCAGCCTGCTCTCGACCTGAATTTAGCCATTAAGGCGGAGAATAGAATGAAACGATTAGTCTTAGCAGTTCTGGCAGTCGGTATGATGCTGACCGGCGTTGTTCACAGTGCTGAAGCACTGAATAATCCGGGCGGCACAGGTGGCCTGTCTTCGTTGCGTGGGGCCACCAACCTGGAAGAAACCCGTCCGGCTGATCCGATGAAACGGTACCCTCGCGATCAGGGCACCATTAACAGTGATTATGTTTATCAGCCACCGCTGATTCCGCATACCATCCGTAACTATGAAGTCTCTCTGAATGCCAATAAATGTCTGGCCTGCCACAGCTGGAAAAATGCCAACGACATGGGCGCGACCAAAATCAGTGTGACGCATTACCAGTCTCCTCGTCAGGGGCAGGTACTGTCTGATGTCTCACCATCGCGTTACTTCTGTCTTCAGTGCCATGTGCCTCAGGCAGATGCGAAGCCACTGGTCGACAATGACTTCCAGCGTGTTGATGCGCTGCGCGAGTAGCCGGATAGAAAAGAAGAGGCTATTAATGAAGATAATCAAATCCTTTTGGCGGCGCTTCACCTCGCCAAGTAAAGTGGCGGTCGGGCTGGTCCTGTTCATGGGTTTTATGGGCGGCCTGCTGTTCTGGGGTGCATTTAACACCGGGATGGAAGCGACGAATACGGAAGAGTTCTGCTCCGGGTGTCATGCGCCGATTGTGAAAGAAATTCGGGAAACGATTCACTACTCGAACCGCTCTGGGGTCAGGGCTATCTGTTCTGATTGCCATGTTCCGCATAACTGGACCGATAAAATTGTGCGCAAGGTACAGGCATCGAAAGAGCTGGTGGCCTTTGCGATAGGCACGATTGACACGGAAGAAAAGTTCCAGGAAAGGCGCGGTCATTTGGCTAACCGGGAATGGCACCGGATGAAAAATAACGATTCCAAAGAGTGCCGCAACTGCCATGAATTTGAGTATATGGATTTCTCAGAGCAGGGCGCGCGCAGTGTGAAACAGCACTCTACCGCGTTGGCATCCGGTGAGAAAACCTGTGTGGACTGTCATAAAGGGATTGCTCACAAACTGCCTGATATGAAAGGCATCGAAGGCTGGCAGTAGCCGTCGGTAGAGGAGGAGAAACGTATGAGTACACTCGAATCGGTAATCTGGCACACACTGGGTTATGCGGCGATGCCAGTCATAATTTTGAGCGGTTTTCTGGCCGTCGCGGTGATTTGCATTGGTCTGCTGTCGTTAGGAAAAGACAAGCAAAGTTAAGTACCGGTTGCGTCGGTGGTGACTGGTGTGATTGCATCAGCCAACGTAAGCCATGTCTTCTGACCGTAGTCAGGAGGCATGGCTTTTTCGTTCTTAGCCTTTGGTCTTTCCAGCCCTGTCTTAGTCCTTCGCTGTAGGCTAAGCCTGAGCCTGAAAAGAGTCGGCGGCATTATTCGCGGTGCAGAAAATTTTCATATACCGCTAAAGCGAGCAGGCTGATCCAGATAGCATCCAGGGCACCCCACTCCAGCAAATACTGGTCAGGCGTCAGTATACCGACACTGGCATCAATAAGTTGCAGCAGTGTCATACAGATGATGCCCATCACACAGAACAGCAAAAAACTGGCTTTGGTCATAAGACACCCCAACAAGAAGAGTCATTCCAGCCAGTATTATAGATCTAACTGATAATTATTATCAAATAAGTTATTGCAAATAACCCTGCGCTTTTAATAACTCTCGGAACTGATCAGCGCGATCGCGATTGACGCCGAAGTCATAGTACCCGACTCGGGATGCTGAGCGGACAATGAGCTGGTTGCCGTCGCGCTGGACCTCAAAATCATCCACAAACTTAAAGACCCGGCTGGTGCACTCGATGCGGATATAGTCCGGTTTATCTTCAACCATCCGTGCTCCCGGTAACAGAGTCGCGACCCGTTTGACCGCTTTCCAGTATTTTTCTCCTTTTTCCGTCAGCGTAAACGGAGCAAGCTGAAAATCCTGACGCGCATCAAGTGTGGAGACGCAATTAGGTTTGTCGCCGCACGGCTGAGCAATTTTGATGTGATTGAGAGTGCTCGTGTCATTTTCTGATGACTGTTGGGCAGCAGTGCTGCTGCACGCCGCGAGTACCAAGCTCAAAGCCGTCAGTAATGGAAAGCGGGAGAAGCGTAATCGACTTGTTATCATGACAGAATTCCTTGTATGTCGTCTGGGTTCGGATGAACGCAATATCTGTTGGCGGTCTTGCTGAGCGCCAATGCAGCTTCTGTATGGGTTACAGCAGGTAGAAAGCCAGAAACCCGACCCACGATAAGCCAAGAAGAACCCAGGGAAGCCATTGTTGGCGAGACGGGGTAGCCAATGATGGGTCATGTGGGGCGATATTGTCGTGGTCGTAAGAAGTAGCCGGGTCGTTAAGTGGGTTCTTATCCTTGGACTGTTTCTTTCGTAGTTTATCTCTTTCTCGAGCCTTGGCTTTCTGTTGCTTCTTGTACTGCTCTATACCGTGTTGAATTCCCTGAGCAATCAGTTTGGTTTGTTCCTTGGTTTGCCCCGGTTTTTGCGTCGCGCGGGCAATGCGCATTGCTTCTGCTTGGGTTTCCGGAGATGGGGTTTGCTGTGGTTTTTTGACTGCCATAGTGATTGCCGTCGTTGTGTAATGTCGAATCATTTATCAGAGGCAAATTATACCCTCCGTCAGCGGGAAAGCTAATGCGATAGGCAATGAAAAGTGATCACACAACACGTAAAAATATTTCATTGTGTGAATGAATTTTGCCCAAGTGTGAATTTTTATTTTTATCTTTAACGCAATGAAAAGTAATGAATTATTAGGGGGGGTTCGGGAGGTGGTGCATAATTATCCCCAATGTGACTTGTGTAATAAAACTAGAAATTTGTGTGTTACTTAACGTAAAAACGTGAACTTGGCTACAAGTTGAACTGTTTTAAAGTGCGTTAAAGCACAGAATTTACCACGGCTGCTGGTGCGATAATCATAAAGGCTTATCTTGAGTAAACCGGTCAGATATAGCAGAAAACACCGTTGACCTGCGCTGGTGTTGAAAATGATCACATCAGCCTCCATTGCATAGAGTAAGTCGCATGTAGCAAGTCGATGACATGCCTGAGTCATAAGGTATGACGTCAGCAAATGGCATGTCAGTCATTAGCATGTGAAACGCCATTTGAAATCGCAATTGTTTGGGGAAATACGGTGTTATACCCGATTGAAGCCTATGACCGTCACGGGCTGCTGAAACCTTCAGCCATGTTATGGCTAACTCTGTTTTTCAGCGCAAAAGGCTGGCTGGTTTTTATTATTGCAGGGGCCAGTCGACAGCAAGGAGCCCGGATTCTGGAAACATTGTATCCGTTGCCACAGAACTTGTACCTGGCAATGGCGATCGGCCTCCCGGCAATGTTGCTGATGTGGTTGTCCGGTCACCGATATAAGAACAACAAAGTCATTAATTTTATCTGGCAGCGGGGGAAAATCATCCTGTTGCTGGCATATATCACAGATTGTGCGTTGCAAATGCATCAGCTGATCCTGACCCACGGGGCGTTCAGCTGGACCCGAGCTATCAGCCTGTTACTGACGCTATGGCTGGGCGGTTACTTACTCAGAAGTTCTCGGGTCAGAAACACATTTGCCGACAAGCCCATAGAGAGGTAACAAACATGAACGATTGGGGTAAAGGCCTGGTTCTGTTTAGTGCGTTATTAAGCCCGTTAGCCATGGCTGACTGGTTGCTGGATGTTAATTTTGAGCTGACTGGGGCAGGTATGACCCGGTCGGTGAATACGTCACTGTCGCTGTTGCCAGGTGAAGAAACGGTATTTTTTGGCACACTGGATGAAATTGGCCAGAATCAACGCGAATTGGTGGGGAGTGCTGAATTGATAGAAGTCTCCGCCGAACAAGTGAAGATTGCCTTTAAGGTGCAGGAGCGACTTGATGATGGCGGCTGGCGAACCCTGATTGCTCCAACCCTTTCCACTGGACTGGATACCCCGATTTTGTATGAAGGGCAAGACAGTGAAGGGGAAAAACAACTGAAGCTGCAAGTTGCCGTGACATCAGTCTAAACGACGATTTGGCTTTATTTTTACGCCTACTTTTTGCACCTGCTTTTTGCGTTAAAGATTGGCCGCGCGGGTGTATGCGTAGGTCTAAAAGTAGGTCTAAAAAAATGATTTGAGTTGCCTTACTGGTCAGAGATCGGTAACTCAGAAGAAGAGCGCTCCTGTCGGGAGCGTTTTTTGTTTTTGTACATCTGGGTATCAGCCCGGGATAAGAAGTAATCTGGTGTGTCTCCCTGCCGGTAGCGGGTGACCCCGATACTGGCGCCAATGTGTATTGACTGCTTGCCCATCTGAAAGGGTTCAGTTGCCAGTTGATTGAGCTGTTGGGACAGCGACTCGGCCGCAGAGTGGGGGGCGTCGGGCAGTAAAACGACAAATTCATCCCCTGCGAGCCGGGCAAAAAAAGCATCGCTTCCGGACAACAACGCTTTCACCCGCTGGCAAAACTGCTGCAACACCATGTCACCTACCTGATGGCCGTAAGTATCATTGACCGTTTTAAAGTTATCCAGGTCAATAAACAGTAACACAGGACAAGCTTGTTTATTCTTTGGCTTGTAGATGCTTTCCCACAACATCTCCCGAAGCGCGACCCGGTTTGCAACCCCGGTCAATGGATCCCGGCGTGCCTGACGGTTTGCCCGCTCTCTGGCCAGTTTATGCAAACTGACTTCACGTTTGAGGCGGGCGTTTTTGATGTAAAGAAAAGCCGCAGTCATCGCTAAGCCCAGTAAGATAAATACCGAGTTAGCAATCGCCAGAAGGTGGTTGTCAGCGTCAGGGGAGTCGTAGTGAAACAGGAACTGTGCATTGATTGTTGTTGGTGGCATCAGAGCATGCCGACTCAACTGATCGGCAATGGTTTGCCAGCGATGGGGATTCATATGGCCAATTTCGATCAAATCAGCCAGGATCATCGGGCGTGATGTTTCCAGTTCGTAGGCCAGATGCTCACGGGTTTTTCGCGACGGATAATGTGATTCGATCACATCCAGCGTTTCTTCCGGGTGGGACAGTGCATAGTACCAACCCTTGATACTGGCTGTTCGGAATCGCTCTGCCAGATCCGGTTTCTGCTCTGTGGTATGTTGATGGGTAAACAGGATATCACTGTAAAAATCAATGCCATGTTGAGCCGGCTGGAAGATCACCGGTTTGACTCCCGACTCCTTCAATAGGTAGGGCTCATTATTCAGGTAGCCGTTGAAAACGTCGACCCGGCCGGATAACAGATCCTGAATATTCCCTGAGGTATTCACCGCCTCGAACTCATTCAGGCGAATCTGGTTGCCAGTCAGCAAACTGATCAGCTCGGCATCCGTACTGCCGGCAAACATCATCACCCGCTTGCCTTTCAGATCGGTCAGGGTATCAATCTGGCTATCGGAGCGGGCCAATAATATCGACGGTGAGTGCTGGTAAATGGCCGCCAGCGCGGTAACCGGTTGGCCTTGTCCGAAGCCGATCAGCACCTCCGTATTGCCAACGCCAAAATCCGCCCGGTTATTCATTACCTGCTCGAGCGGATTAATTCCCTCTCCGCCGGGAACAATCGTGGCATTGATGCCAGCTTCACGGTAAAAACCTTTTACCTGTGCCATGTAATAACCGGCAAACTGCGCCTGATGATGCCAGCGCAATTGCAACGTGACAGATTCAAGCGCGAAGGATGGCCAGGCAATCAGACTGTATAAAAGGAAGAGAAAAGGGCTGAATTTCACAATATGCAAATGCGCGCTTAATGGTGTTCATTATTTTCAACAACTTAATCAAAGATGTAAAGGCGAACACGGATTTTTGCGACCGCTGACAATGATCAACGATAGTGATGGAAAACGCGTTATAATCAACGGACTGAAAAGCGCGAAGCGCAATGAGAGCAATAACAGGAGAAAGATATGGCAACTGCACAACCCCTAATTTTGCCAGAGGCCGGTCCATTTGCACTGTATGTGGTCATGAATGTTAAAGGTGACCGACACGCTTTGGTCGAGCAGTGCCAGAAACTTCATGATCTGGTTGAGAGTGTCAATAGCCAGCAACATGCGGATTTGCGTGCCTCTGTGGCATTCGGTAAACCTTTCTGGCTGACGATGGAAAAAGGCTGTCCGGCTCAGTTTGATGAGTTTACTGCGTTAGGTGAGGGAGCGATTACAGCTCCGGCAACTGGTGGTGATATTCTGTTGCACGTTAACTCTAGTCGTCATGACCTTAATTTCTACCTGCTACGCAAGTTCATGGAACCGGTAGCGGAAGAGCTGGACATTCTGGACGAAACTTACGGGTTCAAATACTTGGATGCCCGTGATATGACGGACTTTATTGACGGTACGGAAAATCCGAAAACCCGTGAAGCGCGTGCTGATGTGGCACTGATTCAGGATGGCGAATTTGCGGGCGGCAGTTATGTGATGATGCAGCGCTTTGTTCATAACCTGCCAGCCTGGAATCGACTGAATATTCAGGCTCAGGAAAAAGTGATTGGCCGTACCAAACCAGATTCTGTAGAGCTGGAGAACGTTCCTGCAGCATCTCATGTTGGCCGTGTTGACATTAAAGAAGAAGGCAAAGGGCTGAAAATCGTTCGTCACAGCCTGCCATACGGCACTGTCAGCGGCGACCATGGCCTGTTGTTCATTGCTTACTGCAATACTCAGCATAACTTTAAAGCGATGCTGGAAAGCATGTACGGCCATACTGACGGTAAAACTGACCAACTGCTGCGCTTTACATCTGCGGTTACCGGGGCGTATTTCTTCGCTCCATCAATGGAAATGTTGCAGTCTCTGTAATCAGCCTGGCAGAAAAGATCCCGGCAAGGTCGCGCCGGTACCAAGCTTGAGTGTATGTTCTGCCCCGGTCAGTGGATTGCCATGCTGTTGCGACAGCGGGCGACTCTGCAGAGCACGGGGAATTAGGAAAAATGGGCGATATATACATCGCCCTCCTGGAGTCTATCAGACACTCAGAAAAGCAGGCTTTACAGAATCAAAGCAAGCGAGAGCAAAGCCTCTCGCTTTTTTATGTTTGTGTTGCGGCAGGGCGCTACACAATGTCAGACAAACAAAAAGCGCCACCCGAAGGCAGCGCTTTGATGTCACAATAGCGAGTGGCTATCTACAACAGATGTTGTCTTATTTCTTAACGCGCAGCACAGGCGTTTCACCAACAGTGGTTGCACCAGAAAGCTTGTTCAGCTCTTTGATTTCATCCATGTTAGAGATAACAACAGGAGTCAGAGTAGATTTCGCTTTTTCTTCCAGCAGTGCCAGATCGAACTCAATGATAGTGTCGCCCACTTTCACTGTTTGACCTTCTTCAGCGACGCGAGTGAAGCCTTCGCCTTTCAGTTCAACAGTGTCAATACCGAAGTGAACGAACAGTTCGATGCCGTCGTCAGACTCGATAGAGAAAGCGTGGTTAGTTTCGAAGATTTTACCGATAGTACCGTTTACAGGGGCAACCATCTTGTTACCAGCTGGTTTGATAGCGATACCGTCACCAACGATTTTCTCAGCGAAAACCACATCTGGCACATCTTCAATGTTTACAATTTCACCAGAAAGTGGCGCGATGATTTCAATTGCACCAGCCTCAGCGCTGTCGTCAGAAACCAGCTTCTTCAATTTGTCAAACAGACCCATATCGTTGCTCCTAAGCGTTGTTATTTTATCTGCAGCTATCTTAGCAGATGGTCTTTTCTGCGATGAATTTTTCTACGTGCGCTTCGATTTCAGCGGCAGTAGGCATAGCAAGCGCTTGCTCAGCCATGGCTTTCACATCGGCATAGTTCGCGTTGCGGATAATCTTCTTAATGCGTGGAATAGAAATTCCGCTCATGCTGAACTCGTCCAGGCCCATTCCCAGCAGGAGTAGGGTCGCACGCTCGTCACCGGCCAGCTCACCACACATACCGGTCCACTTGCCTTCTTTGTGAGAAGCATCAATAACTTGCTTAATCACGGTCAGGACCGCAGGTGACAGTGGGTTGTAAAGGTGTGAAATCAGCTCATTACCACGGTCAACCGCAAGAGTATACTGGGTTAAGTCATTCGTACCAATACTAAAGAAGTCTACTTCCTTAGCCAGGTGGTGCGCAATTGACGCCGCAGCAGGGGTTTCTACCATCACGCCGATTTCGATGCTTTCATCGAACGCCAGACCTTCAGCACGCAGTTCTGCTTTGTACTCTTCAATAGCTGCTTTCAGTTCACGGATTTCTTCAACAGAGATAATCATCGGGAACATAACGCGTAGCTTGCCGTGGGCAGACGCGCGCAGGATACCGCGCAGCTGGTCGCGCAGGATATCACGACGATCCAGGCTGATACGTACCGCACGCCAACCCAGGAACGGGTTCATTTCTTTTGGCAGATCCATGTATGGCAGATCTTTGTCGCCACCGATATCCATAGTACGGATAATCACAGGCTCGCCGTGCATGGCTTCAGCCACTTCTTTGTAAGCCTGGTATTGCTCTTCCTCAGTTGGAAGGGCATCGCGATCCATGAACAGGAATTCAGTACGGTACAGGCCAACACCTTCACCGCCGTTACGGTTGATACCGTCACAGTCTTTAACTGTACCGATGTTACCGCAGACTTCTACCTGGTGACCGTCCAGCGTAATTGCCGGCAGATCTTTCAGTTTCGCCAGTTCTTCTTTTTCAGCCTGATACTGATCACGGATTGCTTTGAATTTGGTTAGCTCATCATCAGACGGGTTGATCACAATCTGGTTGTTGATTGCGTCAAGAATCAGCATGTCGCCGTTCTTCACTTTCGCTGTGATGTTGTTGGTACCAACGATGGCTGGAAGCTCCAGAGAGCGTGCCATGATGGAGGTGTGGGAAGTACGGCCACCGATATCAGTCACAAAGCCCAGAACGTAGTTCAGGTTGATTTGTGCGGTTTCAGAAGGTGTCAGGTCGTTGGCAACCAGAATCACTTCTTCATTGATGGCACTCAGGTTAACAACGTTAATACCCAGAGCATTTTTCACAACACGGCTGCCGATATCACGGATGTCGGTAGCGCGCTCTTTCAGATATTCGTCATCCAGAGATTCCAGCGTAACGGCCTGCTCTTCGATAATAGAGTAGATAGCGTAGTCAGCTGATGCTTTGTTGTCTTTAATGAAGGCTATGATTTCTTCTTCAAGCTCTTCGTCTTCCAGCAGCATGATATGGCCTTCAAAGATGGCTTCCTTCTCTTCACCGAAGGTAACACGCGCTTTTTCCTTGATTACTTCCAGTTGCTCAGAAGATTTTTTTCGAGCATCGAAGAAACGCTGAATTTCATTCTCGATTTGGTCTGCAGAAACAGGAGTCTTGTTCAGAACAATCTCTTCTTCCTGCAGTAGTAGTGCTTTACCAAAAGCAATACCAGGAGATGCCAGGATACCTGAAATCATAGCCTTACCTTAATTTGACGTATAACTAGGAAAAGTAATAAACGGGCTGCGGATTAATGCAGTTCGTCCATTAGGGCAACCAGGTGGTCAACAGCTTCTTGAGCTTGAGTACCTTCAGCAGAGATGGTTACTACTGTGCCTTTTACTAGACCTAGAGTCTGAAGCTTGAACAGGCTCTTAGCGCTAGCGCTTTTGCCGTTTGAAGTCACTGTGATGTCTGCGTCAAAGCCTTTTGCTTCTTTTACGAACTGAGCAGCTGGACGAGTGTGTAGACCGTTTTCTGCAGTGATCTCAACTTGCTTTTGATACATTTTTCACCCCGATACAAATATTATTTATTTAATCTTAACGTAACTGAAAGTAAGCTTAACCCTTTTAAGCTATGCTCGCTAATCTGGAGTATAAACTACCTTAACAATCCGGTGCCTGAGTTTAATCCAAGTCAATGTTTTGTGACTTTTCTCGCTTTCCATGTCTCTTTCAGGTCGTTTTTTGACCTTTTATTTTGAGGCTGGAAATAAAACACACCGGATTTATATTAGAGCTACGCCTGAATTGCAACAAAAAAGCCCCCTGCTAGGGGGCTTTAAGATGACTCAGATCACGTTATCCGTTAAAACTGTGATCACTGTTGCGTTTCTTTTTCGGTGAAAATTCCGGCAAACAGGGCAGTAGATAGGTAACGTTCACCCGAACTTGGCAGGATGACAACAATGTTTTTACCTGCGAACTCTGGACGCTCTGCAATACGGTTTGCTGCAACAACAGCCGCACCGGATGAGATACCTGCCAGAATGCCTTCTTCTTCCATCAGGCGACGTGCCATGTCAATGGCGTCTTCAGAGCTGACCTGTTGCACTTCGTCAATCAAATCCAGCTCCAGGTTGCCTGGGATGAAGCCTGCGCCAATCCCCTGGATTTTGTGAGGAGCTGGTTTCAGTTCTTCACCGTTCAGGGCCTGCGTGATCACTGGTGACTCGCTTGGTTCAACCGCAACGGTTGTGATTGCTTTACCTTTCTGGCGCTTGATGTAACGGCTGACGCCTGTCAGCGTACCACCGGTACCGACACCGGATACGAACACATCAATTTCGCCGTCAGTGGCATCCCAAACTTCCGGGCCTGTTGTTTTTTCGTGGATTTCCGGGTTGGCTGGGTTGTTGAACTGTTGCAGAAGCAGGTATTTTTCAGGTGCTGAAGCGACAATTTCTTCGGCTTTTTCAATCGCACCTTTCATCCCTTTCGGGGCTTCGGTTAGAACCAGATTTGCACCCAGAGCTTTCAGCAGCTTACGGCGCTCAAGGCTCATGCTCTCAGGCATGGTCAGAGTCAGTTTGTAGCCACGTGCAGCGGCAACAAAGGCCAGGGCGATCCCGGTGTTACCACTGGTTGGTTCGACCAGTTCCACGCCTTCTTTCAGAATCCCTTTTTTCTCGGCATCCCAGATCATGTTGGCGCCAATACGGCATTTAACGCTGAAGCTTGGGTTACGGGCTTCGATTTTAGCCAGAACGTTACCTTTACTGACGCGATTAAGGCGAACAAGAGGGGTATTACCAATAGTAAGGGAGTTATCTTCGTAAATTTTGCTCATTGTGTCGTTCCTTCGTAACACGCTCAAATTAAATGACACTCTAAGCATAATCTCAGATAGACGTTTGAAAAGGAATTTGTGGTTATATCTTATTGTTATAAAGGACGCATTCAGATTGGCAGGGCGGGTGCATGTTAATAAATGTAAACCTAGGCCACAAAACGTAAAAAGCGAACCGTTTCCGGTTCGCTTTCTGGCGGTATTTTGTTACGAGAATCAGTAATTGCGATACTGATTGCGGTAGTTATCCACCCACATCGCTGTTGCACCACAGACGGCAACCGGCATGACGAACAGGTTCAGGATTGGAGTCATGGTACACAGCATGACCAGACTGCCGAAACTCAGCGACTTCCCGCGTTTTTGCTTAAGCGCATCGCGCATCGCTGGGAAGGGCACTTTGTGGTTATCAAATGGGTAGTCCGCATACTGGATTGTCATCATCCAGGCGCTGAACAAGAACCACAACACCGGGCCAAGCGTCTGACCAATGGCCGGAATCCATAACAGGATCAGCAGACCAATTGCTTTTGGCAGGTAGTATTTCAGCTTCACCCATTCGCGGTGCATGATGCGCGGCAGATCTTTCATGACCGTGGCAATGCTGGCATCAGGGGCTTTGTTACCGGTTAGCTTGGCTTCCAGGTGCTCAGCCAGTAAGCCGTTAAAGGGTGCGGCAATCCAGTTGGCAATGGTGCTGAATATATAAGAGAAGGTAACCAGTACTGCGATAGCAATGAGAGGCCACAATACGTATGACAGCCAGTCCAGCCAGCTTGGCAGTTTGTCCATCCAGCCACTGATCCAGACGTCTAGCTGACTTAGAACAAAACCAAACGCGGTGCCGAAAAGCACAATGTTGATCAGCAACGGGAACAGGACGAAACGCCGGGTTCCCGGCTGCATTGCCAGCGACAGGCCACGGAAAAAGTATCCGGCACCGCTTAATGGCGATTGAATAGGACGCGGTGATTGCATAAAAGCTCCTTGGCGAATAAAGGGCAACGGCTCTGAATACGTTAATGAGCCTTGTTGGGTATGAGGGCATATTAACGTTGTGTAGCGGAAAGACGCAATCTACATGGGCTGTTGACAGGTCAAGCCGCCGTAAAATTGTTCAAGGAGTGGTCGATTTTGTGCTCGATAGCACTATCTTACACGATTAAGCATATTCGCCTTCTCATTATGTTTTGAGTTTTGATACAGTAATGATTGCCGATGTGTATTTTTCTTGATAACAAGAAAATCACATGGGTAATAAATCCGGCTACATGGTTCGTCAAATTACGTGTCTGCTGAGTCAGTGCGATAAACGAGAAAACTGCAACCGGGTTTTTGTGTCACGGTACTTACCGGATCGCCGATACCGGGGGATACCAGAAATGTTGATTCACCCCTTGATGGGGAAACGAGTAAATTCAGAGTATTCATATGCAGGAATTGCGTCTGGTTCTAATTATTGTTGGTGCACTCGCGATTGCAGCATTGTTGCTGCATGGTCTGTGGAGCAGTCGAAAGGAAAAGCCCGCGAAGTTTAGCGAAAAACCGCTGGGCAAGCTGAGTGAATCATCTCGGGACTCTGACGGGTTTGATAAAGATGGTGTGGGCTCAGTACGTGTCGTGAACCATGAAAGCCCGCAACCGGAGCCGGTTAAACCGGAACGAAAAGAACCTGAATTGCATTTCGGTGCCAAACTGGACGTTGACCCGTTGTTAGACGTGCAGCCTTCTACTCAGGCCACACCTCAGCCAGTTGCTGAACAACCTGTCACTGAGCAGCCTGCGATCCAACAGCCTGGTATCCAGCAACCTAGTATTCAGCAGCCAGTGATTCAAGAACCAATGGCGCTACAACCCGTGGTTTCGTCACCAACTGACTTTGTTGAAGTTGCGCCTACGCCAGAGCTGCAACCGCACTCGCTACAGCCTGTAGTTCATGCACCACAAACAGCGGCTGTACCTGAGACTGTGACTTCGGAGGCGGTGATTCCAGCGATGGCACCGCATCAAGCAATCGTTTCTGAAACCGTTTCTGCTCAGGGAATCGCGTCACAAACACGAACGACTACAGCATCGCAAACCGTTGCGCCACAGCCGGTTGCCTCGAAAGCAGCGGCTAATAAGCCTGTGCGCGCGGAACCGACATTTGCACCGATCGTAGAAGAAAGCGAGCATGTTGTACCGCAAGCCGAGAAGCAACCTCAGGCGACAGCACACCAGATGGCGTTTATGCCTGTAGAGTCCGATAGCCAAGCTCAGTCAGACGTTGTGCCTGTGGATGTACCTGCTGCGCCAATCAGCCATGCTGCGCAAATCAACCCGGCGGAGGCAGTTCCTGTCGAGCAAGTAGTCGCCGAGCCCGTCATTGTGGAGCCTGAAGTGATTCCGGAACCAGAACCAGAAGTGCTGCCACCAGATTATCTGATGCTGGGTGTGCATGCTCGTAACGGTCACACATTGCGCGGCAGTAAATTATTCAATGCTTTTGAGCAAAACAACCTGATTTTTGGTGAGAATTCGGTTTACCACCGTCACCTGGACAAAGCGGGGACTGGGCCGATTATTTTCACCGTGACCAACATGGTGCACCCGGCTCACTTCCCAGAAGGCGGCAGCGATAATTTTGAAACCCCGGGGGTTGCTTTTTATCTGATGTTGCCAGCGGAAGCAGGGCGGGCCGATGAGCACTTTAATCTGATGTTGCAAACCGTTCAGCGCATTGCTGACACGCTGGGGGCGGATGTTTTGGATCACGAGCGTTCTCTGATCACCCCACGCCGTATCAGCCAGTATCGTGAAAAAGCGCATCGCTATACGAACGTCTGATTAATCTCATCAGAGAGCAGAATAAATTGCCCTTTATACGCCACAGTATAAAGGGCTTTGTTTTTTATACCGGGCCAGCTTTTTCATGATTAACCCGAGCCCGGCAGAGGATAGGAAACACAATGAGCCATGATATTCAGCAGCAGCTGGCTGAGCTGCGTGAACAACTTGCTTACCACGGTTACCGTTATTACGTTGAAGACAACCCGGAGATTCCGGATGCAGAATACGATCGCCTTATGCAGGAGCTGTTGGCACTGGAAGCTGAACATCCTGAGCTGATCACCACCGATTCCCCAAGCCAACGTGTCGGTGGACAGCCTTTAGCCGCTTTCACTCAAATCCAGCATGAGATCCCTATGTTGTCGCTGGACAATGCATTTGATGATCAGGAGCTGATGGCGTTTGAAAAACGCATGAAAGATCGGCTACCGGATGCCGCATCATTGACGTACTGCTGTGAGCCGAAGCTGGACGGTCTGGCGGTGAGCCTGATGTATGAGAATGGCATACTGGTTCAGGCTGCGACCCGTGGTGACGGTACAACCGGTGAAAATATTACCGAAAATGTACGTACGATCCGTGCTGTTCCTCTCCGTCTTCGTGGCGAAGGATGGCCTCGTCGTCTGGAAGTGCGCGGTGAAGTTTTCATGCCGAAGCAGGGTTTTGAAGATCTGAACGAGAAGGCCCGCAAGAAAGGCGAAAAAACTTTTGTCAACCCACGTAATGCAGCTGCAGGCAGTCTGCGTCAGTTGGATCCTCGGATCACGGCAACTCGCCCGCTTCATTTTTATGCTTACTCTGTCGGTGTTGTTGAGGGCATGGAGCTGGCAGAGAGCCAGTACCAGCGTCTTGTCCAGTTGAAAAACTGGGGGCTGCCGATGTGTCCGGAAGTCAGACAGCTGAATAACATTCAAGAAGTCATTGCTTACTACCAGGATATTGGTGACAAGCGTCAGTCACTGCCATACGAAATTGATGGTGTCGTGATCAAGGTGGACGCTATTGAGCTACAGCAGCAACTGGGTTTTGTTGCGCGAGCCCCTCGCTGGGCAATTGCCTATAAATTCCCGGCGCAGGAAGAGCTGACAGTACTCAGAAATGTTGAATTTCAGGTTGGCCGAACTGGTGCCATTACTCCGGTAGCAAAACTGGAACCGGTATTTGTCGGGGGGGTAACCGTCAGTAACGCGACCCTTCACAATGCTGACGAAATTGAGCGGCTGGGTGTGATGATCGGCGATACCGTGGTTATTCGCCGAGCGGGTGATGTGATCCCTCAGGTTGCATCGGTTGTAACAAGTCGCCGTCCGGCAGATGCTCAGCCAATCGTATTCCCACAAACGTGCCCAGTTTGTGATTCACATGTCGAGCGTGTCGAAGGTGAAGCAGTAACCCGTTGCTCTGGTGGGCTGATCTGCCGCGCGCAGCGTAAGGAAGCACTAAAGCATTTCGTGTCACGCAAAGCAATGGATGTTGATGGCTGCGGCGAAAAAGTCATAGAGCAGTTGATCGAACGGGAAATGGTGACGACCCCGGCGGATTTGTTCAAGCTGTCGGCGGGGGTTGTCACGGTGCTGGATCGTATGGGGCCTAAATCCGCACAGAAGTTAGTCGATTCATTTGCGGCCTCAAAAGAAACCACACTGCCCCGTTTCCTTTACTCTTTGGGAATCCGTGAAGTAGGAGAGGCGACAGCGGCAAACCTGGCGAATTACTTTGAAACGCTGGAGAATCTCGAGAATGCCACTGAAGAGCAGTTAATGAAGGTGCCTGATGTAGGGGCTATTGTTGCTGCTCATGTTTATAACTTCTTCCGTGAGGAACACAACCTCAGTGTGATCCGAGAATTGCTTGAGGTGGGGATTCACTGGCCAGCTATTGAAAAACCCGATGAAGATGCTGAGTTGCCATTGGATGGCAAAACGGTGGTATTGACAGGTACCTTATCTCAGCTGAGTCGCTCTGATGCCAAAGCCGCACTGCAGAAGTTAGGGGCAAAGGTAACGGGGAGTGTTTCAAAGAAAACCGATTTGCTGGTGGCTGGTGAAGCGGCTGGGTCAAAATTGGCAAAAGCACAGGAGTTGGGCATCGAAATTTGGGATGAGCAAACCCTGATAAACGTCATTTCTCGTTAATATCGTCAATTTCGTTAATTTCTTTTTTTACAATTTGTAATATCTCCAACAAGCCCCAGGTATTGATTTATCTAGGGCTTTTTATTTTCTCCTCATTTTTCTCAATCTTTTTTCATTTGAAAAATATTTTTCGGCAAAAATCGTTTTCTTAAAGGATTTGAAAATGTAATCAATTGCAGAAAACGCTCGTTTCTTTCTGTCTAGCTCGCAACTTATTAACGTGAAATAAATGTAAGTTGTTGATATTCAGTGTTTTATTGTTTGTCTGTTTGTGTGATTGAACTTTTTTGATCACGATCACCGAACACCCTGAATATTTGCACTCAGTCATATTTTTTAAAGAATTAATTAAGTTATGTTTGATGTTTTTTGCTGCGAAAGTAGTCTTAGTTGTGAACTAAGCGCAGTTGGACTGTGCACTCAAAAATGAATTTGTTGCGTACCTACGGCGGCCAACTGAGGTACGTGAACAAAACAGCTAGTTATTATTTAGGAGTTATTCCATGGAAAAACTATTCAAGCGCTCTGCTCTGAGTGCTGCTGTAATCGGTTTTGTCGCGGGTATGTCAATGGCGACTGCGCCAGTGGCTCATGCCGAAGGCTTTTTTGAAGATTCAACCATCAACGGTGCCGTGAACTTCTGGATGCGCGATCGTACTCGTGGTAACTACGATCCTGTGACCGGTAGTGACACAGATAAAGAAACTAACCTTGACCATGGTTCTATCTACACAAACTTGGGCTTTAGCTCCGGTTATGCTTCAGGGGTGGTGGGGTTAGACCTGAACGTTTATGCGACCTTTGACATGTGGCAGAACGGTGGTGCTGACCACGAGATGAACTTCTGGGACGTCAATAACCCGTTCGATAAGAATGCGAGTTCTAATTCTTGTTCTGATGTCTGGACTGATTGTAACAGCAATGGTGTTAGCTATCAGACTGTGGCTGCGAAGTTTAAGCTGGGTGAAAATGCCAAGGCGCGTTTGGGTTACTTCCAACCAAGCGTTCCTACTGCCATGGGGGTGAACTGGAGTTATGCGGCCGGTACTTACCTAGGTGGTGAATTAGGCTTCTCTGTGGGGGGCTTAGAGCTGGGGGCGGTATACGCAACGCGTTATAAGGCACCATGGTTCAAAGATACTTATGAACTGAGAACGACGAAAAACGAAGATGCTGGCGATGCCTACTCGCTGGGTGCACGCTACACCTTCGGGAATGGTTTGCTGCTGGATGTGGCATATGCCGGTCTGACCGACGGCGATCGTAAAAATGCACACATCAAACTGAAGCAAACGCTGGATAACGGCTGGTACCTCTCTCCACAGCTTTACGTAATTGATGATGATGAGCAGTATGACGACACGGCTTTCCACCTGGCTTTCCTGTCAGCCAAAACATTTGGTCAGTACACAGTACGTGCCGAAGCCACTTACACCATTGCCGATTCGACAGATATTTCGAACAGCATGGGTAACTTTGCATACCGTCTGACCAGCCAGTACGGCGGTTCTAACGGCGCTTACGATATCTGGTGGAACAACCGCTCTGACTTTAACCACGATGGCGAGTTTGCCGTGTTTGGTTCGGTAAACCGTGACTTCAGCGATTTGGGTGCGCCAGGCTTCAGTGCAGGCTTCAGTGCCGCGGCGGGTATGGCATCTTCAGATGTTGATGGCCTGGATGACCTGTTCGAGTACTCAGGTAGTGTGTTTGCCAACTACGCTATCCAAAACGGTGCTCTGAAAGGCGCTAATATTGGTTTCTACTACACCGAATACGTGAACGATACAGATACGCCAAACTGGACGGGTTGGACAAACCTGTTCCAAGACGAGTCTGACATTAAGGTTACCTTGACCCTGCCATTTACCATCAAGTAATCGAACGTTTTACACTGCCTATAAAAGAGCTAGCCTTCGGGCTGGCTCTTTTTATGTTTGCGTCAGGTATGCTGCTTACCGTTGGGGGGAGATGTCCTGAGTGTTGTGAGTGAGATTTTGGCGACGGCGGATATTTTATAAAGTGTGAAAAATACACATAAAAGACGGAAATCAGAGTGTCTTTTTTGTTTGATATTTAGAATTAAAAATTATCTATAAATCTCAGTCTCTTGTACCAGCGTCGAGACAGTGATTTACTTCGTTTCGAAAAATAATATGCTATGAGAGTAGTTGTTTTTTACTGACCTATACTGTTAAAGCATCTCAAATGCAGTGGTTGTTAAACACCTTATGTGACAATAACCGGAAATTAAGGAGTTAACCATGAAACTGAAGTGGGTTGTTTTGACGATTGGATTGCTGGGGGCAGTAAATTCCGGCTTAGCGATAGCTAATCAGGGATCAGGTGGTGCACCGGCAATGCCCATTTACCGTTGTATGGTAGAAAACGAGCAAGGCAAGGTGACTGAATCTTGGGTCCCATTGCATATCTGCCAGCAAAAAGGCGGAAAAAGTGTTATCTAACCTCGCATTAACAGGTTAGAAGCAGGAGGGCTTGTCCCTTCTGCTCCCGATATTAGCTTTCCAGTCCAGACATACTCTCTGCAATATTTTCCTTCCGCGTCTCAAGTGCTAAACTAGTTGCCATTTTCTGGGCCGGGTGTTCGCCTGGCGATTCGATTAATTAGGTATTATTCATGACGGTTAAAACGCGTTTTGCTCCGAGCCCAACAGGCTTTCTGCATGTTGGTGGTGCTCGTACGGCTCTTTATTCTTGGTTGTATGCGAAACATACGGGCGGTGAATTCGTTCTGCGTATCGAAGATACAGATCTGGAACGTTCAACTCAGGAAGCGATCGATGCCATTATTGAGGGGATGAACTGGCTGGGTCTGAACTGGGACGAGGGCCCATACTACCAGACCAAACGTTTTGATCGTTATAACCAGCTGATCGACCAGATGCTTGAAGAAGACAAAGCATACAAGTGTTACTGCCCGAAAGAGCTGTTGGACGAAATTCGTGAAGAGCAGATGGCTGCTGGCGTAAAGCCTCGTTACGATGCGAACCACCCGAAAGTGATCGCAGCTAATGCTGCGGCGACAGAAGAAACACCATTCTGTATCCGCTTCCGTAATCCGAAGGAAGGTACGGTAGTTTTTGATGACCATATCCGTGGCCGCATCGAAATTTCCAATACCGAGCTGGATGACCTGATCATTCGTCGTACCGATGGCAGCCCAACGTACAACTTCTGTGTAGTGGTTGACGACTGGGACATGGGCATTACGCACATTGTTCGTGGTGAAGACCACATCAACAACACGCCTCGCCAAATCAATATTTACAAGGCGCTGGGCGCTCCTATTCCTGAGTTTGCACACTGTGCCATGATTCTGGGCGATGACGGTGCGAAACTGTCTAAACGCCACGGTGCGGTCAGTGTGATGCAATACCGTGATGACGGTTACCTGCCAAAAGCACTGCTGAACTACCTGGTACGTCTGGGCTGGTCTAATGGCGATCAGGAAATCTTCTCTGAAGAAGAAATGATTCAGCTATTCAGCCTGGATGCCATCAGCAAATCAGCATCGGCATTTAACACTGATAAGCTACTGTGGTTGAACAATCACTACATTAAGCATTCTGAGCCAGAGTACGTTGCGCAATACCTGCAATGGCACTTGGATCAAAAAGAAATCGACATCACTTCAGGTCCGGCTATCACGGATGTGATCAAGCTGGTCGGTGAACGTTGTAACACCCTGATTGAACTGGCTGAGCAATCTCGCTATTTCTACCAGGACTTCAGTGAATTTGAAGCCGGTGCTGCGAAGAAACACCTGCGTCCTGTTGCGAAAGACGCATTGGAACTGGCGCTGGCAAAAGTAGAAGCACTGAGTGAGTGGACAACAGAAAACCTGCATCAGGTGATTCAGGATACGTGTTCAGAGCTGGATCTGGGCATGGGTAAAGTGGGTATGCCACTGCGTGTTGCCGTTACTGGTATTGGTCAGTCTCCATCTGTTGATGCTGTCATGTGCCTGGTTGGTAAAGAGCGTGTTATGGCTCGTATCCAAATGGCACTGGCATACATTGCTGAGCGTGAAGCTAACAGCTAATAATATCTGCTTAATCGAGGTTGTCTTGACCTATGGATAGCGTAGAACCGGAGCTTTTGCTCCGGTTTTTTTATTCTCTAATCAGATTTCAAGCAGCGGTTGTCAATCGTTGGCTTTGTATCGACGTAGCCCGTTTGGGTTAATTTGTGGTGGATAAACAACCAAAAAACAAAGGATATTGTGATTTGTTTAACGCTTTTAAATCATGGGGGCTGAGAGAGGCTTTTTGTTCATTGACATGATTTCATTAAGTTTTTATTATCTATTCCACAATTTGGGGCTATAGCTCAGCTGGGAGAGCGCTTGCATGGCATGCAAGAGGTCAGCGGTTCGATCCCGCTTAGCTCCACCAAATTTAAAACCTCGCCTTTTGGCGGGGTTTTTTGCTTTATAGCCTTTAAAAAGTTCGGATGGGTTAGCTGCGATGCTTTTTGGTTCTTCCCAACGGTTTTTACTTTAGGTCCTATGAGCGGCTGAGGTGATGGTACAGAAGCGTCGGTGACACGGTTTGTACTGAAGGAGTAAGAGAGCGGGCGCTGGTGTGCGAAACAGGTGTACAAAAAGGCCTTTTGCTGAACTAAACAAAAAAGCCCGGTACAGCTGAGTACCGGGCTTTTTGATATTTGATGGCGCTCCCTACAGGAGTCGAACCTGTGGCCTTCCCCTTAGGAGGGGTTGGTGGGACGGCATGGCGCTATGTAACTTATTGAAAGTTAATGTTTTAGTTTGCATTGCCATCATAGCGTTTTATTGATTGTGTTGCAATTAGTGTCGCAACGTCGTTTAACGCATTACGCAGCTGTGGCAACAGACTGTCTTCGTTTTGTTCTGTCTGTTATGGATTCAGAGACTATGTACTCGTTCCATTTCTTAACTTCAAGAAGAGTTAAAGGACGTATTTTGTTTACCCCAGTAATGATTAATTCACCTGTATTGATGTCATTGATTTCGGTGATTTTAGTGGGGCAGAAGTCAGTGTAGTCGTATAGCGTGTAATCTTTACGACATCTTGAAGCCCATTCACAGGCGCTTTTATGGCTACCAAGGTGGAACATTGCATTCTTGAAATAAGTCTCGTACATAGAGTATGAGCAGGGTAGAAATGAAGGCTTTAGCATAAGAACTTCTTCATTTTGCACATTGATTACTGTACGGGTGAGACCTTCTGATTCCAGTTTTTGGAATAATCGTTGAAGACTGCTCTTGGACTTGTCTGTCAGCTTTTCTAGTTCTCTGAAGCTTTTGTTTGTAAAGCAATTATCTTTCTTGTCAAAGATTTTATTTGCTCCTTTTCTTAGTGATTGAACTAAGGCTAGTAACAAATTCATTTCACGATTGGTTAGTACGTATTCTCCTTTGTTGGACATGTATTCTCCTTTAGTTTTTGGGACGGTGGGTTTTCTTTATTCCTATTTTAAATCAGTGCCTTACGGTGATTTGGTGAGTGGGATGCTATTCTATTGAAATACTTAATAAATTGGATAAGTGCTTTTTAAGCATCTATTACGAATCACCGAAAACAACACAGAAAAAACAACAAAAAAACACACCCATTTGAGATAGTGAATCACTATCGGGGGTGTGCTTCTCGTCTTCATTGTTTGGTACATCTATTACCAATTGATAATGTTAACAAAAATTGACACGTTTGTCAATTTGTAGTACTGCGTTTTGTATTGTAATTTATTGTTTTTTGGGCTCTGTACTTAACAGAGTGGCGGGGGAGGTGTGGCAAGGTAAATGACACATTTTAAATTTTTCCTAAAAAATAGGGGGCTCGCAATTTAGTGGTCTTACTCATCAGATTGAAAATCTCTCAGGATTTCCGCAGACCTAGCCTTTCTGCCTGTCACTGTATGCATTCAATGCTACTTTATTTGTATCAAAAGCATACCTTATGAGACTGTATCTAAGAGTGTCTCAAAAGTATTGGCTTTGATTTTTGATACGTGTAATCCTGAAAGTATTTAGAGGTTTTGATACAGGGGGAGACAAATGGCACACGTTGGATACATACGAGTAAGTACAGTAGGGCAGTCCACCAGCAGGCAGTTAGCTGATGTGCAGTTAGATAAGGTGTTCGGGGAAAAGGTGTCAGCTAAGACAGTAGACAGGCCACAGCTACAGGCATGCTTGGAGTATGTCAGAGATGGTGATGTGCTGCATGTCCATAGCTTAGACCGTATCTGTCGTAGCGGTGCAGGTGATGCTGTTGAGCTGGTGGAACTGATGAACCAAAAAGGTGTGTCAGTACAGTTCCATAAGGAAGGAATGAGATTCGATGGTGCTATGAGTGCAGCACAGAAAGGTGTATTAGGGATACTGGCAGCAGTGGCACAGATGGAAAGGGAACTGATTAAAGAGCGTCAGGCTGAGGGCATAGCAGCAGCAAAGGCAGCAGGTAAGCACATCGGTAGACCTAAAGCTAGAGTGACTAGAGAGGACATACAGGAGCTTTTGGATGACGGTGTTCCAAAAGCTCAAGCAGCTAAACAGCTTGGAATAGGTAGGGCTACATTGTATCGGTTGTTGAGAGAGGGAGAGATGTAGAAATTTTGACGGTATCGAAAGTTAGTCAAACTGTTTCAATGTAACATGTTGTTATTTTATAAGTTAGCCCATAACTTAATGAAAAATTTAGATTGATTAACTGGAGTTGTGATGAACATTTTTGAGGTGCCTAAGCAAAGACGTTATTGGTTGGTTCGAGCAGATTCAGGCAGATACTATGACCATTTTACTAATACAGGGATTATAGCCTTAAGTCATCTCAATAAGCTGGAGTTACCATCTTCTATAAATGGTGAATCTTTTGTCCCTGATTTTGGGGGGCTTAGGGATGACTTTCTAAAGCTTTATACAAAAAAAGAGCAATTTAAAAGAGCTGACCTGCCCCCAATAACTAATCCAACATTTCTTTAGTAATGTCAGTTACGTTACTGTTTAGCCCTGAACGTGTTAGTACTGCAAATTCAGAGGGGGTTAGGTATCCAATTGATGAGTGGGGACGATTTTCATTGTAGTCAATGCGCCAGTCACTGATCAGTTTACGAGCATGGCTCAAGTCTCTGAACAGGTGCTCGTTTAAGCACTCGTCTCTGAACTTGCCGTTAAAGCTTTCAATATAAGCATTCTGGGTTGGCTGACCAGCCTGTATCAGCTTCAGAATGACACCATGATCATAAGCCCACTGGTCGAGAGCTTTACCCGTAAACTCAGGCCCCTGATCTGTTCGAACAGCCTCAGGATAACCTCGGAAAGCTGCAATAGCCTCAAGTATGGCAACCACTTCATCCCCAGAAATTCCTGATGCAACAGTAATATCCAGGCACTCCTTCGTGAAGTCGTCAACGATAGTGAGGCACTTTATCCTACGGCCAGAACTGAGTGCATCCATGACGAAGTCCATTGACCAGGTATGGTTGGACTGTGAGGGAAGTAACAGTTGCTCTCGCCCGACACATAATGATTTCCTTCGCTTCCGTTTGCGAACGGCCAGTCCAGCCTCTCGGTAAAGCCGATAAACGCGCTTATGGTTAACCTCTGTCCCTTCCCGTCGGAGAAGACGGTGAATACGGCGATATCCGAACCGTTTTCTCTCGAGTGCCAGTTCTTGTATGCGAGCCAATAACTCCACATCACTCTTTTTAGCTTGAGGTTTGTATCTCATTGATGCGCGATTTATACCGACGAGCAGACAGGCTTTGCGTTCCGAAATCGTGGTGACTTCCTGCATTACATGCACAGCCTTGCGCTTGTCTCCGACGGTCAATACTTTTGGTTAAGAGCCGCTTTCAAAGCATCAACATCAAGCATGGATTCCGCCAATAGCTTCTTGAGCTTGGCATTCTCATCTTCCAATGCTTTCAAGCGACGGGTATCGGAAACATCCATACCCGCGTACTTTTTACGCCAGAGGTAGAATGTGGCATCGGAAATGTTGTGCTTGCGGCATAATTCTTTAACGGGCAATCCCGCTTCTGCTTCCTTGATAATGGCAATGATCTGCTGTTCGTTGAATCGCTTCTTCATATTCACCTTCCTTCTTATAAGATGAACATTACTAAGTTTTGGCTGGATTAGAAAGCGGGGGGCAGGTCAGAGCAAATACACAGCTAATGCAGGCAAAATCCTTCATTTATGAAATGGAGGAAGGTGATTGGGTTCTTTCGGTTGGGCGTTCGGCTGTTAGGTATGGCGTGATAACTAGTAAGCCATACATAGAGAGGGAAATAATTTCAATTGTTTACGACAATGAAACAGGTCGTAAAGTTGACATGGATAAGCACTTGCGTCGTAAGGTTTCTTGGGGGCCTGTGATAAAAAGAAGTGAGTTACCTTACGGCTTGGCTCAAAGTTTAAGAGCTCGTCAAACCGTAACTAATCTTGATAAGCATTGGCAAGCGTTGCATCACTCCATTTATCCTGCATTCAAGGCTAATGGGAATCTGTACCTTTCGATTAAAATAGCAACTGAAAATGACATCGAAAGCTATGCAGTTATGAACCTGTTTAAGTTACTCAATGAAATCGAAGTTATCGGTAAAGCTATAGCTAATGGTGTTGAGATTAACAACTTTGAGGAGGTTTTCAGCCAGTACCTTGATAATGGGTTGTTGAGTGTTACAACCAAAGCTCAATTTCATTCTCCAGGTGAAATCTGGAGTATGATTAGAGGTGCAAATGGGGATAAAGCTAAATGGTTGATTCCTACTGTTTTTGCATACTCTATGTTGTTTGGAAATAGTCACTTAGGGTTTGATGGAGTTATTGACTTAGAGACAAGACAGAAAATTTGGGATGTAGTGATTTCTCGCCTTGAAGAAAATGATACCAAAAAGTATGTCAATAAGCTGGAACTGCAGATGCCTAAGGCTAAAACTGAAGTTCTTGAAGTTGAGAGCAAGCGAGCTCTAAATTGATTGAGAGTGCCACAATGACGTGGTACTTTTATTACTTGTAATAATTTACCTTTAAAATCACTTCATCATGCAATAGCTTTAGCTGCTTTAGCGATTGTGAGTGATTGTATCTATTGGTAATTCCTGAGTTTTTGCTGTGTCCGACAACCGTTTGTATTAGGTCTTGCTGTACGCCTTTGTCGTAGCATTTCGTAATGAATGTGTGGCGGAATGAATGGAAAACTTTGTCATAGCCATCACCATCTTGTTTGGAAATTGATAATTGTTCCCGCCATTTGTTGAAATCTTTTGAAATACTACCTGCTTTAATGGTGACTTGGGTTTGTTCGAGGATGCTATTTTCTATCAGCTTAGGGTGGATAGGTACTGCCCTAATAGCGTGTTTGGATTTACCTTCTTTTAAGAAGAAATAGTGAATACCAGTAGCTTCATCTGTCTGGTGTCCTTGTTCCAAAAATGTACAAATTTCACTCAGCCTTGCTCCTGTATAAATAGCTAATAAGATGACCCATTTTTGGTATGGTTCTTTCGCTGATAGAGCAAATTGTTCAAATTTCTGTATCTCTTCATCGGTGTAAACACCGTATCGGCAGTCATCTACATCCATTGAAATACCATCTGTAGGTGATGTTTTATAAATGTCGTTGGCTTTAAACAGAAACTGATTGAAGAAGCCTTGCATCGTCTTGAGGTAAGCAATCGCTGTTGATTCTTTTATACGTTGTTCTGGCTTTACTTCTTCGGGTTTTACTTTGATAAGCTTGTCCATTGACCACTGATAATACGGCTTGCGGTCTACTTTTGGCAGTTCGCAATAGCGGTTTAAGCTTGCACGCAAATCTTGCTTGGTTAGACCTCTGACATCGGTATCACCGAAATAAGCACTCATGAATTCGTAGTGTCGTTGAAACTCACGTCCTTTGGTTGATGTCCACGATTTAGTTTTTGTGTAGTCACTCCATGCCTGAGAAAGCAGATAAGGAGGCTTGTTATCGCTATTGGATAAGGTGTCACCCTGTTGAGGGAGAAGTGAGTTGGCTCGTTCAATTAAATAGTCGAACTGTTCAGTTGTACCGTTGTAGAACCTTTCAGTTCTTGCCTCCACCAGCCTAAGATAGAGTCGTTCAAAATCTCTTATGAGAGCTTTATCTTCTGTGTTGGGCTGAGTACTGGTTACATCACTAAAATCGAAACCTCCACCATTTTGAAGGGAGGAACCTACATCTCGCTCATGGAAAGAGTACCAGTCGTATTGGTAGTCATTACGATGTTTGTCACGATAGGAAGCACTCTTGCTGTCAATGTCATCAAAGTTGGTTAACTCATTGAAGAGTTCTGATAGGCAAGATGTATCTTTCATGTTTTTGATTCTGCTGATGAGAGGAAGCTTTGCTGAGACTTTAGCACAGGCAATGACATAACTGTCAGTCTTAAGGCTTTTGGTAATCTCAGATGGGATAGAACCAATTGAATTTAGGTGCAGAGGGGTTCTGAAGCGGAAATGGTATTGCTTGTTTCTTCGTTGAATGTACTTCATTGTGTAGCAACCTGTGTAGCAAGTTACCTAGCACAATCAAAGACATAAGCTTACAAGTTGAGAAATTACTGTAAGCTTATGATTTGAAATGGCGCTCCCTACAGGAGTCGAACCTGTGGCCTTCCCCTTAGGAGGGGGACGCTCTATCCTACTGAGCTAAGGGAGCAACTGCTTGTCAGGCATTATACAAAAAATTAACTATAAATTAAGCAATTAGTCGAGCGTTCTGAGCTGTTTGGTCAGTAAATCACCGGGTTGGATACTGGCCGCGAGCTCGGGCTGTCTGACAACCAGCTCGGAAGATTTTTCGTACACGCGGTCAACGGTGAGTGTGATATTGGTTTGTACCATTCGGTTCCGGGGAATTCCATTTTGATCAATAAATCCGGCGGAGTGCCACAAAGCCAATTGATCGCCAGCGCGAACACCATGAATTCGACCGACATTGATTTGCACGGCGTTGCCTCGGGTACTGACCACCTCAGGCAAACTGGTGCGGCAGGATAGGGTTGATTCCAAATCCAGCATCATGTTGCGACTGACCCGCACAATTGCCTGCCCGTAGCCTGATTGCCAAAAACGGGCACTTTTGGTATCCACCAGGCTTGTCCGGGAAAATGGCCAGTTAGCCACCTCCCGGTAGTTATTCTGCATCAATATCTCGCCGGTTTTTCCGTCAATGATCATCAATGTCGCGGCAAATTGGCGATTGATCTTGTCAGTTCTGAGGATCTGGTTGTCTACCGTTGAGGTCAAATCGGTGATTTCGCCACTGACAATATATTGAGCGTCATTATCTTCCGCCATCATAGTCAATGAATCAGGCTGGCCGGGATTAACCGGGAAAGGTGTGATGCCGGCAGTGACAAAGCTCTGGGAGTTCTTATTAAGTTGGCGGTTAAACAGCTGAGTGAAATCGTCACCCAGCTGGTAAATCGATCCCAGCGCGGCGTGCTGAGGGTAGGCAATAGCAAACTCGCCCAGTAGCAAGCCCTTTTTGTATTGAGTACGGTGGCAATTTTTTGCCGATGGTGCGATCTCAATCCGAGCGGTGAGGTAATATTTGCCGCCTTTCTTCTCTGTCTTAGTGACAGAAATATGACGGATTTCGTTGCCGCTGAAATGATAGTCTTTCTTCCCATCCTCTAGGTAAGGTTTAATCAGGCCGATATTAGCGATATCCGCTCCGGCATAACTGGTGGCCTGAAACACCGCGTCTTCCAGGGCATTTTGCCTTGCCAGGCTTTCACTCTCGAGGATGATGGCATTGCCGGTGATCTCATACCAGGATGCCTGTAAAGGCGCCGAGAGCAAGGAACACAGGCTCAGGAGCAACGCGCTTGTTTTTTTTCTCATTGAGATCACTTTTAACTATAGGTACGAAAATTGCTTAGTGATACCAACAGGCTTGTTATCTTCAGTTTTATGGCTGAGCTGCTGGCACAATAATAAAAGATTAAGCAAAAAGTGTTCCCATACGCAATTTTGCAGCGAGTCGGTAAAGTTTTTTTCCGACTGTACGATAAAAAAACTATGGCATTGAGACTCGTCGCATTTGGAGCTGGTTAGAATGAAAAACTGGATCGTACTGGTACTGGCATTGGTTACGGTATCTTGTACCTACTCGCCTGTTTACAACGGTAAAAAGCCGTATTCAGGCAGTGCATTTATGTTGAAAGAAACACCACGCCATACCATTGATTACTTCATTGAGGGGATGACCGAGCAGCTAGTGGCCTCGAATCAATACCTGACGGCGAAAACCCCGCTGGCTGTGACATCGTTTGTTGATCTGCAGGACATGAGGGAAACCAATTGGTTGGGGAATACTGTCGCAGAGAGCTTTATGTTCCAGATGCAGCAGCGTGGTTATACCGTGGTTGACTATAAAGCGACCGGCGCCATAAAAGTGACGTCGGAAGGGGATTTTGCTATTAGCCGTAACTGGAAAGATCTGGCTGCGGAACAACCGGTTGATTTTGTTCTGACGGGAACGATGGTTCGTCAGGCCGCAGGGGTGATGGTCAATGCCCGTATTATTGGGATGCGTTCGCGAGTCGTGATTGCATCGGCGCAGGGCTTTTTGCCGGCTGAGCGTATTGGCAGCGACCTCGATACCTTGAACAAAGTTCGGATGAGAAACGGGGTGATAATTCGTGATGACGCAGCAATTTACGCTGATAATAACGTCATTCTAAAACCTTGATTATTACAACCTGATAGTTAAAAGATTGGGAGCAGACATGCGCTACGGATTAATCTTCTTGCTGAGTGTATTTGTGATGGGCTGTCAGCCCATGTTGCAGAGCAGAAGCAGTGCAACGGATGTGATTACCGCCGTTGGGTATGCGTCCATTAGCGAGCAGCGCGGACGTACCCAGGAAGAAAAGCAGCTTCGGGCGATGAGAGCGTCAAAAATTGATGCGTATCGTGAACTGGCTGAGCAGGTTTATGGTTTTCGAATCAGTGCTCAGGCTGGGCTTGATGATCAGCAACTGAGTATTGAGAGTACTGATGCCAGTGTGGACGGGAACATCCGTGGTGCAGAAGTGATCCGTAGCTACCCGGTCGGAGACAGCTATGTGACTGAAATGCGTCTGGACATGAAAAAGATGGAGCGCCTCAGTGATGTCGGGGATGTCTATCATGTCCCTAACAAGCAGACGTCGCTGTTTTAATGAAGATGCCGATGTCGTTTGGCGAAGGTGTTTGAAGGTGGTGTTTGGCTGACGGGTCACCTGCAATAAAAAAAGCGGAAGATACCTTCCGCTTTTTTTATTTGTTCTGCCTACCTGTACCGGTTTTCCGTGATACTCACTTGCCCAGCGTGAGTACTCACAATCTTGCCAGTGGATGATAGCGTAAATAACAGTCTGGAGAGCTTTACGTCAAATGAACAACTTTCTATGACAGGGTTTCCGTACAGTTCGTTATGAATTGCTTTCTAATATGAATAGCTTTCTATGTCGAGCGTTGCCAGAACCCGTTTTAGCAGTAAAGCTGACAATATCAGGCAATTAAATCGGTACCCAGTGTACGCGTGTTGGTGGCCTGGCCTTCGCTGTTATAAGTCATCTGGTGTTTGCCTCGGCTCTGCTGTAACAGATTATTGAGTTTGTGGAAGGTACGCTGCGCGCGTAGCAGAGCTTCACCGTTCACTTCATTCAAGGTATTGCATTCAGCAATGCCAGCCTGAATAGCGGCAACAGCAGTGATCAGTTGTTCATCTGTTTTCAGCAATGGCGTCTCGGCATGATGACCAAGCTGGTAATCCACCAGTTTGATATTGTCGATAATCGCCAGCTTTTGTTTTGCACAATCCGCAATGTGCTGTGAATGGCGGCTGACAATTGCCTGTTGTTCCGCTTTCAGGTTTTCTAAAAGGCGGCGTACATTTTCCTGCTGTTGCACAATAAGCTGCTGAATAGAAGACATACTCAATGACCTGTCAGTTACATCCCGTTAAGTTCGTCTTCGAATTTAAGCAAGTTTGAAGCCAGCTTTTCTGCATCAATGACATATGAACCATTCGCGATGGCTTCTTTAATCTGGCTGACCTTTTGGTTGTCAAAACTCTCCGGCATGGCCGCCAGCTCTTTATGAATGCTGCCTGCTGATTTAGCCTGAGAGCTCAGAGAAACCTGATCGGTTTGCTGCTGCTCACTGGTCTGACTGACCTGAGCTTTCTCTTTTTGCTCGCCTGAGCGCTGGGTCGTCAACGGCGAGGACGACAAATTTGTTCTTAACTGATTAATGCTGGGCATACGACATTTCTCTTACACGGTTACCTGGATGTACCTGATATCGGCAGTAGTGGGTAATACTTTAGTAATTATACGCAAGTTTATCCCGGGCTGGTCGTTTGTCTTTAATAGCTTACGCTCACTTCACCCACTGCCGTCACAGAGGCATTGATGATTTTCTTGGAGCGGGCATTTTGCACCCGAACTTGTTCGCCTAACGAACCGTCAGACAGGGCGACGCCTTCGGTGATGATGCTCAGGTTACTCCCTCCGGCATTGATACGAACCGTGTCATTTCGGCATACCAGGCAGATATCATTGCCTTGAATGGTGTCGCCCATTTTGACGTTGCGCTTCATTTTTGAGCCAATGATCTGAGCTGGCCGTTCGAAAATCATCCCGCGCTGAAAGCGTAAGTCAACCATCTGTATAGTGAGATCATCGGTGGTAATCACCATTCCCCGTCCTAATGGTTTCGTGGCAACAACGCGGGGGAGCATGAGCTGCGTTTTTACTGGCACATAGACCTGCCAGTCTGCCGCCGGACATTTGACGAGAACGGTGACATTACCGGTCAGTGACTGCTTACCTGGCACCGTGGCTTCCAGTTCAGTTGGACACGGGCTAAGGCGAAGCCGACTGTCGAGAGGGGAAGCTTGTACGTGAAGCTCACCATTGTCAGGCGGATCAATCAGTGCGGTTACAAACTGCTCTGCCGTTTGCTGGACCTGTTCAAGAATATTTTGCTGTGAACCAAGAACAAAATTGCTAAAGAATGTGCTTGTCAGGCCGATAAAAAAGATTAGTAATCTTAAAAGTGTTTTTGGGGTCACGGTCTTCGCCCATTGCTGCGGAGAAAAAGTGGCTATAGTTAGCCTCGTAAGTCATTGCATCAACCGGATAGCCGGAATCGGATACCGTCTGCTATCATACGCGAATTGCCGTGATACTTCCCATCTAACGCGTATCTAAATTATTAAAACAAATAACATGGAGTCATCCTTATGTCGGGGATCCTGGATACAGTTAACCAACGCACCCAGCTAGTAGGGCAAAACCGACTGGAATTGCTAACGTTCAGACTTAACCGCCGTCAACGCTACGGTATTAACGTTTTTAAAGTCAAAGAAGTGTTGCAGTGTCCAAAGCTGACGACCATGCCAAACTTACACCCTTTAGTTAAAGGCATCGCCCATATTCGAGGCCAGACCATTTCTGTGATTGATATGAGCCTGGCAACCGGTGGCCGCCCGATTGATGACCTGGATAACTGCTTTGTTATCATTTCTGAGTTTAACCGCTCAGTGCAGGGATTCCTGGTCTCCTCGGTGGAACGTATCATTAACATGAACTGGGAATCGATTCTGCCACCGCCAAAAGGGGCCGGCCGGGCGAATTACCTGACTGCCGTTACAGAAATCGACAATGAACTGGTTGAAATTCTGGATGTTGAAAAGATTCTGGATGAAATTTCTCCGGCAAATACCGATATCACAGGCACCATCCTGGAAGAGCTGGTTGAACACCTGCCAGCAGTACGCCGGGTTCTGGTGGCAGATGACTCGAGTGTAGCCCGTAAGCAGGTTCAGCGTGCCATTGAAGCTATTGGCTGTGAATGTGTGTTAGTCAAAGATGGCAAAGAAGCCATTTTGACCCTGCGTGAAATGGCGAAAGAAGGGGATATCTATCAGCAATTGGCGTTGGTGATCTCAGATATTGAAATGCCGGAAATGGACGGCTACACCCTGACCGCTGAAATCCGTAACGATCCGAAACTGAAGGATCTTCATGTGATTCTGCACACCTCGCTAAGTGGTGTGTTCAACCAGGCGATGGTTGAACGCGTCGGTGCGAATGCATTTATTCCGAAATTTAATCCTGATGAGCTAGGTGCAGCGGTAAAAGCCGCAATGCCACGATAACAATAATTTTTGAGTAGTAAATGACAGCGATAACAATTAATGATCAGGAATACCGTGATTTTTGCCGTTTTCTTGAAGCTCAGTGTGGAATAGTTCTGGGTGACAGCAAGCAGTATCTGGTGCGCAGCCGGCTCACTCCACTCATCAGCCGTTTTGCTCTCTCGTCACTGTCGGAGTTGCTGCAGCTGGTGATCTCCGGTCGCCACCGTGAGTTGAGAGTCGCTGCCGTGGATGCCATGACCACCAATGAAACGTTGTGGTTCCGTGATACTTATCCGTATACGGTGCTGGCCGACAAAATTCTGCCAGAGCTGGCTGCCAACAAGCGCCCGATAAAGGTTTGGTCATCGGCCAGCTCCTCTGGTCAGGAACCGTATTCGATTGCCATGACGGTGCTGGAAACGCAAAACCGTCGTCCGGGAATGTTGACCGCCGGGGTTCAGATTACGGCCACCGACATTTCCCAGACGATGCTGGAAACATGCCGCGCCGGTGTGTATGACAACCTGGCACTTAGCCGGGGATTATCGCCGGAGCGCCGTCGGATGTTTTTTGAAAACAACGGCGACGGTCGAATGAAGGTGAATGATAAGGTGAAGCGAATGGTGAATTTCCGTCCGCAGAACCTGAAAGACAGCTATGCACTGCTAGGTAAGTTTGATGTCATTTTTTGCCGCAACGTGTTGATCTATTTCTCACCGGAAATGAAAGCCAAAGTGCTGAATCAAATGGCAACCAGTCTTAATCCAGGGGGATATTTGTTCCTTGGTGCTTCTGAGTCGCTGACAGGGCTGAGTGATAAATTCGAAATGATCCGTTGTAACCCGGGTATCATTTACAAGCTGAAGTAATTGTCGCTGCCAGCTAAGCCATTCGGCCAGCAGCCCGATGAGTAAATAACAGGGGGAAGTTCTTTCCTCCTGTTTCATTTTATCCCCTAATTTCTTCCACATTATCAATCCGACTTTAACGTTGGCACGGCCTTTGCTTTGTAATTATCAGAGAATTACGGAGGCAGATATGTCAATTTCTTTTGATAAAGCACTGGGTGTACATCAGCATACCGTTGGTGTGCGGGCTAAACGGGCAGAAACACTGGCTAGTAACCTCGCCAATGCCAATACACCTGGCTACAAGGCAAAAGATATCGACTTTCAGCGAGCGTTGAATGCGGCAACCTCAGAGGCAAAAATTGGCCTTAGCCGTACGGACAACCGGCATATTCCTGCCTCTACGACCGTGATGGGCGAGCAAAAATACCGTGTACCCACACAACCTGATGCAGGTGACGGCAACACCGTAGATGCCCAGCTTGAGCAAAACCTATTTATGCAAAATTCCTTGGAATACCAAGCGTCACTGGACTTTCTGGGGGCGAAATTTAAGAACCTCAGCAAGGCATTGAAAGGGGAGTAATCGATGAGTTTGTTTAACATCTTCAATGTTGCCGGGTCGGCGATGAGTGCGGAATCCGTCCGTCTGAATACCACATCCAGTAACCTGGCGAATGCCAACAGTGTCAGCAGCTCAGCGTCTGAAACCTATAAAGCTCGTCATCCGGTGTTTGCCGCAGCATTGCAGAGCGCCAGTTATCAGCGCGAAGACAGTGTGCCAGTTCAGGTTAAAGGTATTGTCGAAAGTCAGAAACCCCTGCAAGCCGAATATAACCCGGAGCACCCGCTCGCGAACGCTGATGGGTATATCTATAAATCGAACGTGAACGTGATGGAAGAGATGGCGAATATGATCTCTGCCTCTCGCTCATATCAGAATAATGTCCAGGTGGCTGATACCAGCAAGCAGATGCTGATGAGCACGCTGCAGATGGGTAAATAAGCATAGAGAGGCATGGCGATGAATCCGATTAATGGTGCTGGGCAGACTAACCTCACTTATCTCGACCAGCTAAAAGAGATGCACGAAAAGAAAGTGCAGGAAGATCAGCAAATCACCGGACAGAATCAGCTTAAGCAAGAAGATTTTCTGTCACTGCTGACCAAGCAACTGTCTCAGCAAGACCCGTTCGAGCCGGTGGGCAACGATAAAATGATCGCCCAGATGGCGTCGTTTGCCACGGTGGATGGTATCAACAAAATGAACGAACAATTCGGGTTGCTGAATACCGCGATGACGTCAAATCAAGCCTTGCAGGCTTCATCGCTGGTAGGACAGGATGTGCTGATTCCAAAGTCGACCAGTTTCAAAACGGCGGAAGGCGATGTCAGTGGCCGTGTGCGACTGACGAATTCGCTGGATCAGGCTGTAATGCGGGTGGAAAACGCCCAGGGTGAGCTGGTTCGCACCATTGATTTAGGCGCGAAAGGGACCGGCGACCATGATATCGCCTGGGACGGAAAAGGCGAGGACGGCAAAACGTTGCCGGAAGGCCGTTACACGGTGAAAGTCTCCGGCATGGTCAATGGCCAGAGTAAAGATTTTGAAGTATTTACCCACGCTAATGTAAATAGTGTTCTGCTAGGCAAAGGGGATGGCGGCGTTATGCTGAACCTTGCCGGTTTTGAGTCTCCGTTCAAACTGACGGATGTCCTGCAGGTTGGTAAGGCGTAACAGCAAGAGGAATTATAACAATGAGCATGAATATTGCGTTGAGCGGCCTGAGTGCAGCCCAGAAAGATCTGAACACAACCAGTAACAACATTGCTAACGCCAACACCTACGGCTTTAAAGAGTCCCGTGCCGAGTTTGCCGATGTTTACTCCAACTCTATTTTCTCGAACAGCAAAACCACAACAGGCGGCGGGGTGCAAACATCTACCGTTGCTCAGCAGTTCCATGAAGGTTCAAGTATCTACACGAATAACCCGCTGGATTTACGCGTATCGGGCACCGGATTTTTTGCGGTAGCGGCCAATAAAAATGAGCCGAATGTGAACAGCCTGACACGTAACGGTGCATTCCACCTCAACAGCGACAACGAAATTGTCAATGCAGAAAACAATTTCCTGCTGGGTTATGAAGTTAACAATGACACCAAATCGGTGGCCTCGTATGAGCCTAAGCCGATGAAAATCAGTGATACGTTCGGTCAGCCGCAGAAATCGAACAACATGAATATTTCGCTGAACCTGCCGAACAAAGAAACGCAGCCGGTGAACTCTCCCTTTGATCCACAGAATCCGGACTCATTCAACAAATCGACGTCATCTACCGTGTATGACTCTTTGGGTAAACCGTACAAACTGTCCACTTACTATGTGGCCGAAAGCCCGACTGCGGCAAACTCCTGGCAGGTGTACTACACGGTGACGGATGCAGCAGGAACTGAAAGTCCATTGAATATTGACCCGACAAATTTACCAGCGAATGAAGTCGTGAATAATGGTACTGGCCATGTGGGTCATCGCATGACTTTCGACACCTCCGGTAAAATGACCTCAACGGACAAGTTCCGGACGGTCAGCTTCCAGGCAGCAGGTGTCAACGTAGGCGGTGCTGATGGGACACAAACGCTGTCGATGAATTACGAAGACACCACCCAATATGCGGCACCTTTTGAAATCCGCCGTTTCCAGGATAAAGACGGCGCGACTACGGGCTACCTGTCCAATGTTGATATCGACCCGGATGGCAATATTCTGGCTTCTTACTCGAACGGTAAAGATCTGGTGGTCGGGCGTGTAGCAATGGCACGAGTGCCAAATGAGCAGGGACTGGCGCAGCAAGGTGGCACGATGTGGAAAGTCAGTCAGGAGTCCGGCGAAGTGATCTGGGGGGATGCGGCTCAGGGTTCCTTTGGTGCCATTAAAAACGGTACGCTGGAACAGTCGAATATCGATATGACTCAGGAGCTGGTGGATTTGATTTCAGCGCAGCGTAACTTCCAGGCCAGCTCCCGTGCACTGGATGTGAACAACCAGCTGCAGCAGAACATTCTGCAGATTCGATAGTCCAAACGGTTTACCCGAGGGGTTATCATAACGCGATAACGTTCTTCCGCCGCCGGCAACCTGTCGGCGGCAATTTTTTTCCTCAAGCTTCTCGTCCGGGTGCCAATTTATCGGCAGTGGCTGAATTCTGCGTCTGAAATGCCGACTCCATCTGCGCTATGTCCATATAAAACAATAATTTGCATCTGTGGTATGGAAATTGCTTTGATTCTGCCATCGACTGAAGGGAGATGTTATGGATCGTGCACTTTTCCTGGCCATGAGTGGTGCCAAACAAGATATGTACGGGATGCAGCTGCATGCCAATAACTTGGCGAATGTGAGTACCACTGGTTTTCGCGCCGACCTCGAGCAGGCTCGTATGATGCAGGCTTATGGTGAAGGCTTACCGACCCGGGTATTTACTATGACGGAACGTCCCGGTAATGATTTTTCCCAAGGCAGTGTGAAGTCTACCGGCCGGGAGTTAGATGTGGCGATTGAAGGAGAAGGCTGGCTGGCGGTACAGGACAGCACCGGCAAAGAAGCCTATACCCGAGCAGGTCACCTGAAAATTGATGAGGCTGGCATGCTGCAAAACAGCAACGGCCAGTTAATTCTGGGTGAAGGGGATACCCCGATTCAGATTCCGCTGCCGATCAACAAAATCGAGGTTAAGAAGAACGGCATGATTCATGTTTTGCCGCAAGGCGCGCCGCCTGAAGCCATGATCCAGATTGATCGCATCAAGTTGGTGAAGCCGGATAACAAAAGCCTTTTCAAAGATGTCGATGGCCTCTTTAAATTCAGTGCCCCCAACCCTATCGGGTTGGAGCCGGATGCAACCGTCACGTTGCTGAGCGGCTTCCTGGAAGGGAGCAATGTGAATGCCGTGGGTGAAATGACCAGTATGATCGATTTGCAGCGACATTTCGAAATGCAGGTCAAGTTGATGAAAACCGCTGAGGAAATGGACAAAGCCTCCGCATCATTAATGCGTATTGGATAAGAAACAGGGGTAAAACAGCATGCATCCAGCTCTATGGGTTAGTAAGACGGGTCTCGACGCGCAGCAAACCAATATCTCAACCATTTCCAATAACCTGGCCAACGCCTCAACGGTGGGATTTAAAAAGAGTCGTCCGGTATTTGAAGATCTGTTCTACCAGAATATCAACCAGCCAGGCGGTCAGGTCACACAGAACACCACTTTGCCATCCGGCCTGATGTTGGGTGCGGGTTCTAAAGTGGTGGCAACCCAGAAAGTCTTTACGCAGGGGAATACCCAGACCACTGACAACGCACTGGATCTGATGGTGGAAGGCGATGGTTTCTTCCAGGTAATGATGCCTGACGGCAATATCGGCTATACCCGAAATGGCCAGTTCACGGTCAACGAGCAAGGCCAGATTGTGACCTCCGGCTCGGGCTATGTCCTGGAGCCTGAACTGGTTGTGCCGGATAACGCCGTGGCGATTACAGTGGGGACCGACGGTGAAGTGTCTGCTCGTATCCGTGATCAACAGGAAAACCAGCCAATTGGCCAGATCAACCTGACCAACTTCATCAATCCGGGAGGCTTGGAGCCTATTGGTCAGAACCTGTTTTTGCCAACGGGGGCCAGTGGTGATCCGCAGGACGGTATCCCAGGGCTTGATGGTTTCGGCAGCATTCGTCAGTCCATGCTGGAAACATCAAACGTAAACGTCACCGAAGAGTTGGTGAATATGATTGAAGCCCAGCGTGTCTACGAGATGAACTCGAAAGTGATCTCGACAGTGGATCAGATGTTGAGTTACGTGAACCAGCAACTTTAATCTAAATCAAAGGCGGCAGGATAAACAATGAAATACGGGGTATGGATTCTGATCCTGTTGCTGACGGGGTGTGTGTCTAAACCGGATATCGGTTCTGATCTGGAAACCGCCGTCAGCGATGTGGATGCGGTGGAAGGCAGTACGGAGCCGAGCAAAGGCATTATTGATCTGGTGCGGACGCGGGAAGATGCGGTTCAGGGCGATCCGGCATGGTCTGCTGTTCGGCCACCTAATCAGCCTGAGCATTACACAACAGCAACGGGTTCGCTGTTCAATACGGCTTCTCAGGATCTTTACAATGACACCCGCCCTCGCGGTCTGGGGGATATTGTCACTGTTATGTTGCAGGAAAAGACCCAGGCGAAAAAAAGCGCCAGTTCAGATCTGGGCAAATCCACTGACATGAAACTCGATCCTATTGAGTTGGGCGGACGACCTGCCACCATTGCTGATTACAACCTGTCTTATCTGCTCAGTAACGACAACAAATTTTCAGGTTCGGCTTCGGCGGATCAGAGTAACAGTTTTTCCGGTTCACTTTCGGTTGAGGTGATTGAAGTGCTGCCAAATGGCAACCTGATAGTGCGCGGGGAAAAATGGCTGACTCTGAACAGCGGGGATGAATACATCCGGGTGAGTGGCACGATCCGACCGGATGATATTGATACCAATAATTCCATTCCGTCCACCCGGATTTCTAATGCCCGTATTCAGTATTCGGCGACCGGTGATCGCCAGGATACGCAAACGCCAAGCTGGTTCGCCCGATTCTTTAACGCAGCGATGTAAGGTTATGAAAAGACTGATTACTACCCTGATGACTTCCCTGGTTCTGGCGGCATCTATGACCATGATGGCCGGTGTGGCGAATGCCGCCCGGATTAAGGATGTCTCATCCGTTGCGGGAGTGCGGGATAACCAGCTGGTCGGGTATGGCCTGGTGGTCGGTCTTCCGGGCACCGGTGAGTCGTCTTCTGCGACGTATACTGAGCAAAGCTTTCTGGCCATGCTGAACAACTTCGGCATTAATCTGCCGGCTGATGCGCGTTTTCGTACCAAAAACGTTGCTGCGGTGGCGGTACATGCCACATTGCCGCCGTTTACCAAGCAAGGGCAGTCTATTGATATCACTGTATCCTCTATTGGCTCAGCCAAAAGCCTGCGCGGTGGTACCTTGCTACAGACCTTCCTGAAAGGCCTGGATGGCAAAGTTTATGCAGTGGCGCAGGGCAGCTTGGTTGTCGGGGGTTTTACCGCAGACGGTGCCGATGGCTCGAGCATCATGAGTAACACGCCAACGGTGGGGACGGTTCCCTCGGGCGCGATTGTTGAGCAGGAAGTCCCAAATCCGTTCGGACGCGGCGATTACCTGACATTCAACCTGTTTGAACCTGATTTTACGACGGCGCAAAGTATGGTTGAGGCTGTAAATGATTTCCTCGGCCCTGGCGTCGCGTCTGCTGTAGATGCCGCGTCCGTTCGGGTACGTGCTCCGCGTGATGTCAGCCAGCGCGTGGCATTTCTAGCGGCAATTGAAAACATCGAATTTAAACCTGCCGATGCCGGGGCGAAAATCATCGTTAACTCCCGGACAGGGACCATTGTGATTGGTCAACATGTTCGTCTGAAACCAGCCGCCATTACCCATGGCGGTATGACGGTTTCAATCAAAGAAAACTATGCGGTCAGCCAGCCGAATGCATTCGGCGGTGGGCAGACAGCCGTCGTGCCCAATAGCGAAATTCAGGTCAAAGAAGAAGATTCACGTATGTTCCTGTTCGAGCCTGGCGCAACGCTGGAAGATCTGGTTCGGGCGGTCAATCAGGTTGGGGCTGCCCCATCAGACTTAATGGCAATTTTGCAGGCGCTGAAACAGGCGGGTGCGATTGAAGGCCAGTTGATTATTATTTAAAGCTTTTTATTTAGTGTCTTGAGGACAAGATGAAAAATAATCAATTTGACACGGGATTTGTGCTGGATATGGCGGGCCTGGAACGGCTGCGTGCCGGTGTCAAAACCGGTAAAGACGGCGAATCTCAGGGTCTTCGTGCCGCGGCTGAGCAGTTTGAGGCCATTTTTACTCAAATGATGTTCAAATCCATGCGAGAAGCTAACTCGGCGTTTGAGTCTGACTTGATGAGCAGCCGAAATACCAAGTTTTTCGAGCAAATGCATGACGAGCAGATGGCGAGTGAGCTTAGCCGGACGAACTCCCTGGGGTTGGCTGATCTGATTGTGGAACAACTTGGGGCACACCTGAGCGGTGAAGAGGCTGCGTCTCATGAGGCTCAAACTATATTGAGCCCCAGTGATACCGAGAAGCTTCTGCATCCTGAACAGCCTGATCGCAGTGTGCACAATGAGGCTGACAGTCGCCAAACACCGGATACCGTCAAAACCTCATTGCTGGTCGAGACGAATCAGTTGCCGGTAACTGATAGCAATATGCCTGTCAGCGAGCGTGACAACGTGTTGCCGCCATATCGTGCCGTCTCCCAACCTGTTGATGTATCTGCCACTTCTGAGATGCCAGCCTTACCACCGAGAAAGCCGACCTCGTTTACTTCGCCCGATGAGTTTGTTCAGGCGATGAAACCTTATGCGATGCGAGCCGGGCGTGTGCTCGGGGTTGATCCTGGGGTCTTGATTGCGCAAGCCGCGCTGGAAACCGGCTGGGGGAAAAAGGTACTGCGCAATGCCGCCGGCGACAGCTATAACTTGTTTAATATTAAAGCGGACTCACGCTGGGGCGGGAAGAAGCTGACGACGCAAACACTTGAGTTCCATCAGGGCATCCCTGTTCAGGAGCGGGCATCTTTTCGGTCATATAACTCTTACCAGGACAGTTTCAGCGATTATGTGCGTTTTTTGCAGGATAACCCACGCTATGAAACGGCACTGAACTATCGCACTCAGCCAGAACGTTTTGTCAGAGAAATTCACAAAGCCGGTTATGCGACGGACCCTGAATACAGTAAGAAGGTGCTCAGAGTGCTCGATCAGGTCAATGAGATGATGGAAAAGTAAGGGCGGAATGGAAAAATAAGGGCGGAAAAAGTATGGCCAAAGCGCGGAAACTGTTGTTACTGAGAAATGAGTGACAGAGCCATGAACAGCAAAAGCCAGATGTAGAAACCAGATGTTTACCTTGTTAGTTACAGCGAACAGGTAATCAGTTCTGGCTGGCTGCAAATAAAATCAGAGAAAGTGGTAGTATCGTAAACGGTTGGGTTTTTATTTACTTTAACTAAAAGCATGTCAGATAAAGGCATTCTTAGACAAACGCCTTTCAGACAAAAATATCGACAATGGTCGAAACAATTTTCAGCGTATCCTCACTCTCAGAAAGTGCCTGATGAATTTCATTCTGCTGAACTTTCTCAGCCTTACCTTCATTAATGTTGTCCATGATAAACGGACCCACGATTTCTTTGAGCGCATAGCCCAGTAACGTTGCAATCCCGATATTCATTCTGTTCCTTATTACTTTTCCTAGCTGACTCTGTTTTTACCAAAAAATCATTATAGTGCTCGAAAAGATAAAAACTACCTTTAGTCTTTTTGATGTTTTCGCAAAGCGTACAAATCATAGGAAACTCAGATAACCTTATGATTTATAGTGGCTTTACTGCGTGTTTTCATCTTACTTTCCCTCTAGCACCTACAAACATACCTAAAGGAAGCTATACATAGAGATCAATTTAGATGCTTTGGGTGTCGAGCATGACGATATGACCTGTTGGTTTAATACAACAATTAAATCAAGTCATAGAGCGTCACCCATTTCTAATGCAGCTATCGTGCCAAATCAAAAAATTGCTTTGGTTATTTTGGCTGATTGAACATTTTAATTTCAAATTGGGCATGTTGAGCGGTGCTGAAATTCCGTTAGGGTTGCGTATCCGTGAGCGGGGAGATGTATCAGCTACACCCGATGCGAATACTTTAGCCCCCTCAGCCCTCAGCCCTCAGCCCTCAGCAAGAATGCAATTATCACGTAAGCAAATGATTAAATGACTAGGGAGTGGCAATCGCGATCAGTCTCGTTTGAGTTGGCGTGATTTTTGCTAATTCTCTGATGTTCGGCCTGAACGCTTTCGTAAGCAGGCTGGCGAAATGGTAGAAACCAGGAGAAATTATGGCTTTGGATTTATTGCAGATTGGCGTATCGGGATTGAGGAGTTCGCAGAAACAACTCAATGTCACAGGTCACAACATCAATAATGTCAATACACCTGGATATAGCCGCCAGCTCGCCGAGCAGAAAGCCAATGATGCCGTATGGCTGGGAGGGGATTATTACGGTTCTGGCTCATACATTGATAATGTCAGCCGGGCCTACGATCGCTTTGCCGCCCGAGAGCTGACGCTGACCACGACACAGCTGCATGCCAGCAATGAAAAAGCCAGCCAGCTTGCCATTATGGACGATTACATTTCCCGTAATGCCAGTAAAACGGTCAGTAACATGAACGATTACTACGATGCCGTTAAAAGCCTGGCGGATCACCCGAATGATATGGGCTCCCGTAAAGCCGTGATTGAAAATGCCGGTCTGGTGGCTAGCACTCTCAACAGTGCCCATGGCAATCTGACGGATATGCACCGTGAAGTCAGCGATCAAGTGGCAGCTTCTGTCAGTCGGGTAAATACCCTGGGGCAAGAACTTGCCGCCCTGAATGCCAGAGTGCTGGAAAGTCAGGGGGGCGAAAAAAATGATTTGTACGATCAGCAACAGCAGTTGATCAACGAGCTTGCTGAATACACCAATGTGACGGTGCTCTCTGATAAAGAGAACCCGGCGCAGACCATTATGATTGGGCAAGGCTACACGCTGGTATCCGGCGTTGAACCGTCCAAGCTTACAATTGTTCCCGGAGAGCCGGATCCAAGTCAAAGTCAGGTTGCGCTGGAGCATGGTAACTCACTGAAACCCCTCAAGGCTGAATCGATGGGGGGCAAAATCGGCGCTCTGATCGAATACCGTAGCGACGTCATTGAAAAAGGCATGAATGAAGTAGGGCGAATGGCGATCGGTTTTGCCAGTGAGATCAATACCATGCAACGTCAGGGTCTAGACCTGGAAGGTCAGCCGGGACAAAACCTGTTTACAGACGTGAACAGCTTGTCTGCACAACAACAGCGAGTGATTACCGAGGTGGGCAGTACGGCTGACATCAAAGTAGCAATTGATGATGTAAAACAGCTCAAAGCCGATGAATATCGCCTGGAAACTGAGGCTGATCCCGCTACCGGTGCATTAACCTACTCGTTGTTCAACAGTGCAGATGAATTGGTCACCCAAGCGGCTGGTTCAGGTGTTGCTGGCCAGCAAATTGCCGTTGATGGCATGGTCATTGAAATTGGTACGCCCCCGGTTGAGGGTGAAAGCGTGCAGATTCGCCCAGTGCGTCAGGGAGCCGGTGAAATAAGCTTGAATACCAACGACCCGAAAGCGATTGCTGCACAACGTGTCGTGACAGAAACTGAAACGAATACCGGCAACGCTCATCTTGAAGCGCTGCCTGGCGCAACAGCAACCGGCCGTTATCAAGTGCAGCTCTCCGCTGCTGGAGACAGTGTCTCGGTGACCGATGCAAACGGTAATGCGCTCACTTTGACTGACTCACTTGGCAATAGCGGCACCGCGCTGGCTTACCCGCTGCAAGATGGTCTGTTTCAGCTAACGGATCCGAGCGGCAGCGCCACGCTGCGGCTGACCCGAAGCGGACAAGCCAATGACAGTTTTGTCGTTGAGCTGGGCGCAAAACCTGCGGAAGGGGATAACTCCAATCTAATGGCTATGCAGTCTCTGCAGACGGAAAAAAGCATGAACGGGGGCCGTTCCTCAATCATCGACCTGTTTGAAGGCTTGTCGACCGATGTTGGTATTCAGAAACAAAACGCCGAAAAAATGACTCAGATAAATCAGATGGACTTCGATGCCGCAACCGAACGGGTGCAGAGCCTGTCCGGGGTCAACCTGGATGAAGAAGCCGCCAACCTGATGAAATTCCAGCAGGCGTACATGGCATCCTCTCGTATCATGAGTGTGGCCAAAGAAACCTTTGATACCTTGATGCGTGCCATCTGATTTTTGGGGTGATTTATGATTAGCCGAGTATCCACGTTTACCCAGTATCAAAACCTGACATCCAGCCTGATGCGTAAGCAGAGTATGATCAATGAAACCAATGAGCAGCTTGCGACCGGTAAACGAATGCAGACCGCCGGTGATGACCCGGTTGCCTCTGTCTCGACGCAAAACTACAAGCAGCAGCTCGTTCAAATTGATCAATACCAGAAGTCGATCACCCTTGCCGGAAACCGCCTTGGTTCGCTGGAAACCGCCTTGAGCGGCGCTGAGAATTACATTGACAGCACCAAACAAAAAGTTATCGGGATGATCAATGGGGCGATGGCTGGGGATGATAAAACGGCATTTAAGTCTGAGTTGGAAAGCCTTTACCAGGGATTGATCGATCTGGCTAACAGTCAGGATGAAGGGGGCAATTATATTTTCGCCGGTAATCAGGTGAATCAAATGCCTTTTGTCGCGGATGCTCAGGGTAATGTTCAGTACCTTGGTGATACCGGTCATCGTCAGGCCCGTGTTGACCAGTCGGTTTTTGTAAACACCAGTCAGCCAGGGCAAAAGGTCTTCATGGCTGTGGAAAACCCATTCGGAGACTTTAGGCCTGAATATCAAGGGCTCCAGCCGGAATCTGGATTGACGCTATTGTCGGCGACCAATCAGGATCCGAATGATACGACGCAGTATCGTGTGGCGTTTGTTGAAAATGCTGCAGGAGAGATGCAATACGAACTTTACGATGATTCGAGTAACACCCTTCTCGGCAGTGGGGCTTACGATGCGACAGCTGGTATCCAATACAGCGATCCGGCACCAGGTAGTCAGATTTCGCTGAACTTTCAGTTTGATGGGGATATCAAACCCAATGACTCCGTTACCTTAGAGCCTGAAAAAACCATTAGTTTGTTTGATTCCATCAAGAACGCGATTGATTATGCTGAAATGCCTGCATCATCGTCAGAAGCAAGGGCGAGCTTGCAAAGAACTATTGAAGAGTTAAACGCTGGATATGTGCATATGAACCAGCGGCGTTCAGATGTAGGGGTCGGTTTGAAGCAACTCGACACCTTCGAAGAGCAACATAAAGATTTCGAATTAACGCTGAGTGCGGCCAAAGGCAATCTCGAAGACACTGATTACAGTGAAGCCATTATTGAGATGAACCAGAACCTACTCGCAATGCAGGCGGCACAGGCAGCTTTTAACAAGACAAAAGAGCTGACGCTGTTCAATTATCTGTAATGCAGATGTGATTATATCCCCTTAAAAAAAGCGGCAATGATTAGCCGCTTTTTTATTGCGTAACGTATTGATAGCAACCTAACTTGCTGTATTAAAAAGTAATCATGAGTGACTTGATTGTTGTGCATTAAGCGAGTTTTAGAAAACCGGAAAAAAAATTAAAAAATCCCTAAAGGTTTATTTTTCCATGCCGTTATAGAAGGTACTTAAACAAACTGATTCTCAAAACCCCCGCTACCAAAGCTGGGTTGCAAATAAACAGGGAGCAAATTATGGCTGTTACTATTAATACCAACGTGGCTGCAATGAATGCCCAGCGTAACCTTGGCGCAGCGAACAACAACGTAAGCAGCAGCATGGAGCGTCTGTCTACTGGTCTTCGTATCAACAGCGCCAAAGACGATGCGGCGGGTATGCAAATTTCTAACCGTCTGACCAGTCAGAGCAACGGCTTGAACGTAGCAATGCGTAATGCTAACGACGGTATCTCGATTGCGCAAACCGCAGAAGGTGCGATGCAGGAATCAACCAACATCATGCAGCGTATGCGTGACCTGTCATTGCAGTCTGCCAACGGCTCAAACTCTGATGATGACCGTGCTGCGATTCAAAAAGAAATTGACCAGCTAACCACAGAAATGAACCGTATTTCAGAAACCACGACTTTTGGTGGTCAGAAACTGCTGGATGGGTCATTCGGTACCCAGCAGTTCCAAGTAGGTGCAGCTGCGAATGAAACCATCAGTATGTCGCTGGGGGATATTTCTGCAGATAAGCTTGGGCGTGTTGGGGCTGACACGGCTACCGATGGCAGTATTAAGTCTGAAGGTGTTGATAATATCCTTGGTAAGGGTATAAAGCTGAGTGGTGCAACATTTGACAAAGAGATCGATTTAAGTGGTACCACTGATGCGGCTGGAGCTGTTGATGCGATTAACTCTGCTGTGAGTGGTACTGGTTTGGTTGCTTCGCTTGAAGATAATGGGGACATTACTCTGTCTGGTGTTGCCGATAATAAATATGCAGGTGAAACCATTACAATAACAAACAAAGATGGCAGCACTATCATGGATAATCAGGCAACCCCGGCCGATGCGACAACATCAATCATACTTGGGGCTGAAGATTCAAAATCACTACTATTAAGTGATTTAGATGTGACAACAGCTGCTGGAGCCCAAAATGCAGTTTATGCACTGGATGCCGGTATCAAATCATTAGACGAACAACGTGCCGATTTGGGTGCGGTGCAGAACCGTTTCAATCATACTCTGAATAACTTGTCAAACATCAATGAAAACGTCAATGCGTCTAACAGCCGTATTAAAGACGTCGATTTTGCGAAAGAAACCACTAACCTGACCAAGAACCAAATCTTGCAGCAAGCAAGTACCTCGATTCTGGCTCAGGCGAAGCAGAACCCACAGGCGGCACTGAGCCTGCTGTAATTCGTACTTAAGTTGTTCTTGGCCCGGCGTATGCCGGGCCTTTTGAGTATTTGAACGTGTATGGGTGAACAGTATGGAAATCAGCCCAGACAAAACCAGTACATTAGTAGCAAATCTGTTTTCGGCTCGCCAGGGTGACAAGCCAGCAACTGCCTCACCTGACGGCAATGTATTGCCCTTTCAAGGTGTCAACAGCACACCAAATGCAGCATCTAACCTTGTATCGACCAACGCCCCCCAGCTTATACCATCAGTTGAAGGGCCAACGTCTTCAGAAAAAGCGCAACCTAAGTACCCAACGGAAGAGCAACAAAGGCTACTGGAAAACCTCATGGGTCGCATGAATCGCTCATTACGCTTTGAGTTGGATGAAGAGAGCGGTGAGCAAGTTGTTTTTATCATTGATAAGCAAAGTGGTGATGTCGTTCGACAAATTCCGGCACAAGACTTGCTTGAATTAAACAGCAACCTGGCAAAGTACGCACCACGCTCACTCAGCCAGCAGGTGTAAAGAGAGGAACTTATGGGATTATCTGTTGGTGGTTTAGGATCAGGGTTAGACGTTGCTGGTATGACGCAGCAGCTGGTGGCAGCCGAACGAACGCCTAAGCAAACGCGAATAACAGATCAAATGAGTAAAGTAGACAGTAGCCTGAGTGCTTATGGCTTGGTAAAGTCTTCGGCCAGTAGTCTACAAGAGTTACTTGAAAAGTTTAAAGAAGATGAAGCTTTTATCAGTAAGAAAGCTTCATCTTCCGATAAAGAGTTTATTTCTGTAACGGCGGACAGTAATACCCAGAATGGCTCTTATTCTGTTGAGGTCAAACAGCTGGCAAAAAGCCATAAAATTGTCAGTAATTCCAGCTTTGATGCCGATCCGGCTGCTGATTTAGGTAGTGGTGAGATGGTCATTTCCGTCGGAGACAAATCAATGACCATCAATATCAGTTCGGATAAAAACAGTCTAAAAGACGTTGTTGCTGCAATTAATAATTCGAAAGATAATCCCGGTATCACTGCGACTACCATTACCGATGACGGTGGTTCAAAAATTCTGTTTTCATCGACGAAAACCGGTGCTGAAAATCAGATAAAAATCGATGCATCAGGCATGACTGGTGATTTGGCGAATTTGACCTATGATCCCGCCTCTCCTGGCGGAAATATGGCAGAAATGCAGGCTGCGCAGGATGCTCAAATTATCATTGATGGTTTTTCTGCTGTAACCAGCTCTACCAACAAATTTGAAAATGCCATTGATGGCTTAACGTTGGATATCAAGAAGCTGACGGGAACTTATGGTACAGGTACTGACACCGATGATATTGAAACCAAAAGTATCAATATCACGATTGAAAACGATAAAACTCAACCCAAAGACGCGTTGACGAAGTTTGTTGAGCAATACAATAGCCTGTTTGAGATGATTGAATCGCAGTCAAGCTATAGTGTTGAAGAGGGCAGTGGCGGACCGTTGGTCGGCGACAGTGTCTCCAAATCTCTTATTAGCCAGCTGAGAAACCTGATAAATGAACCTGTAACCGTGGATGGCCAGAAATACCGGATGGCAGACTTCGGTGTAACGACTGATAGGTACGGTAAATTAGAACTGGATGAAGAAATTTTAGGTGACATGCTGGATGATAAATTTTTAGATTTTGGTGCTTTTTTTACCAGTGATGGCGGCTTTTTAGATAAGGCTGATGAAGTCCTGGATGGTTTTGTTGGCCGGGATGGCAGTATTACCAGTAAAGAAGACAGCCTGAAAGAGCAGCAAAAGCGTCTGGAAGACGATATGTCTCAGCTTGATGCCCGTATGAAAGACTTTGAAGATCGCACATACAAACAACTGTCAGCCATGGATGCCGCGATTGCCCAAATGACCCAGGAGCTGGCAACCATGCAGAGCTTGTTGCTCTAGAACGTGTTGCTCTCAGTAAGGTAAGACCATGAAAGAACTACATCAGCTTGAGCATCGTATTAAAGCGATGGTTGTAATGGAAGAATACCCGGAAGAATTTCCGGAGCAGCTACAGACGTTGGTGGCTGCTCGTCATGAGATGGTGAAAACTATCCTTGCAGATGAAAAAACGCTGACCCGTCAAAAATTTGATGAGGTACAGCAGCGTACTCGGGAAATTAAGCATCTGCTGGAGCAAAACCGTTCCCGTATTAAAGAGAAGCTGTTGATTGCCAAAAAAGGCAAAAAATCAGTGTCGATTTATCAAATGTATCAAAAATAAATTAGGAAATTATCATGCGTGGTTCCCTTCAGGCCTACAAGCAAGTATCGGTAAACTCTCAGCTAGCCAGTGCTTCACCACATCGCATCGTACAGATGTTGATGGCCGGAGCCATTGAACGCCTGGTTCAGGGTAAAGCGGCAATGGAGCAGGGGAATATGGCGGCCAAAGGTGAGCGCCTGAATAAAGCCCTGGAAATCATCAGCAGTCTGCGTGAAACACTTTCAATGTCTGATGGTGGTGACGTTGCTGTTAATTTGGATCGCCTCTACGATTTCATGATGCGTCATATCCTTGACGCAAATCTGAACAACGATCCGGAGAAAATTGCGGAAGTAATTTCACTGCTCAGTGAAATTAAATCAGCCTGGGATCAAATCCCGGCAGAGTACCATTATGCCACTGAACAGGCCGAAAACGCCGGTTAATGTATGGCTAACCTCGCCGTGTGACAAATATTCCTATTGTTGCACGGCAAAAGCCCCTTCATTTGTACTGGTCTCTCACTTTGAGGGAAGTCAGTTGCCTTCTACTGTACATTGATTACAATGGTTGCCAATTTACCTGGCAACCATCTTATTTTTATAAACGAAAATTCGCGATTAACGTTGTAGGATTTTATCCGTTTGGCAGGGTGCCACGATTAGATAATTACAGACAGGCAATATCTTTCCTATGCAAGGTTTAGCAAAAACCCTCGTTATTGATGATGATCAGCAGTATCGCCACGATTTTAGTGTCATATTGAACTTTCTCGGTGAACAACATGTCACTTTATCCTCTGAAGAGATCGATAATTCTGTGTGGGGAAATGCTTGGGGTGCCTGTTTACTGGGTAATATCAAAGCCGATAAAGCGGTCAGCAGAATCCTGGACTTCCTTCGCATCAATAATCATATCCCGGTCATTGCTTTGTCTGGTCACGAACAGGCGTTAGCGGGGCTGCCAAATTATGTCGGAAACCTTGAGCTACCACTTAACTACAGTCAGTTGACCAATGCATTCCGTCACTGCCAGGAATTTCTAGGCAAACGTGCGTTTCAGGCGCCTCAGTTGGGACGAAAGAACACCTTATTTCGCTCAATGGTGGGTCGCAGTGAAGCGATCAGTGAGATCCGCCATCTTATTGAACAGGTTTCGACGACGGAAGCCAGTGTTCTGATACTAGGGGAATCCGGCACCGGAAAAGAAGTAGTGGCACGAAACATTCATTATCATTCCAACCGTGGTAAAGGCCCGTTTGTTCCGGTTAACTGTGGGGCTATCCCGCCGGATCTGTTGGAAAGTGAACTGTTTGGCCATGAGAAAGGGGCATTTACCGGTGCGATTTCTGCCCGTAAAGGTCGCTTTGAACTGGCTGAAGGCGGCACTCTGTTCCTGGACGAGATTGGCGATATGCCAATGTCCATGCAGGTGAAACTACTTCGGGTCCTTCAGGAACGTTGTTTTGAGCGCGTCGGTGGCACGGAAACCATCAAAGCCAATGTGCGAATTGTCGCAGCGACACACCGCAACCTGGAAGAGATGATCAGCGACAATACTTTCCGTGAAGATCTTTACTATCGCCTGAACGTCTTCCCAATTGAAATGCCCGCCCTGCGCGGTCGTATTGAAGACATCCCGCTGCTGCTTCAGGAACTTTTGGCTCGAATGGAAGCTGAAGGGGCGAAGCCGGTTTACTTTACCCCGCGTGCGATTACCTCGCTGATGGATCACGACTGGCCGGGTAACATTCGTGAACTGGCGAATCTGGTTGAACGCCTGATCATTCTTTATCCGGGCGAGATGGTTGACGTTAACCACCTGCCGATGAAGTACCGCTATTGTGATTTGCCGGAGTTCCAGCCGGAAGAAAACTTCCTGTCGCTTGAAGATCAGGAGCGTGCGGCACTGGCTGACATGTTTGCGACAGACAGCCGCGAACCGGAAGAGACCCTAAGCCTGAGCGGGCTGCCACCTGAAGGTTTGAATCTGAAGGAAATGCTGGCAGAGCTGGAAGTTGATATGATTCGTCAGGCGCTGGAAGCGCAAAGCGGCGTCGTGGCGCGAGCGGCGGATATGCTGGGAATGCGTCGTACGACTCTGGTTGAAAAAATGCGTAAATACGGTCTAAACAAAGAAGAAATTCGCTAAGACAATGTATTGAGTGAGCGGATAGCAGAAGTTCGCGACAATAAGCAGTGCCTATTTAAAAACAGCGGTGTCAAAATACTGACATCGCTGTTTTTGTTTCTGGTCATTATAACATACTGAATCTTATTGTTTTTTATTGGCACGAAAAATGCTAAAGAAAACACCTACTAATAAAAAGTCAGTATGGCCAGGGATTTGATGGACAACAAAGACGCCTCGCTCGACACGATGTCGCAGCAGGTCGCCCGATACCAACAAGCACTTGATGTCATGCCTTCAGGCGTGATTTTCCTCGATTCAGCCGGCAAAGTCAGCGAAGCGAATCCCGAAGCCTGCCGCCTTCTGGGTGAACCGCTGGTGGGCGTGAAATGGGTTGAGGTCATTCAGCGTGCCTTTGCGCCCCGAGAAGACGACGGTCATGAAGTGTCACTACGAAACGGTCGCCGTGTCAGACTGGCTATTTCTGCCACAGCGAGCGGGCAGTTGATTTTTATTACTGATATGACGGAAACCCGACTACTCCAGTCGCGAATCAGTGAAATGCAGCGACTGTCGTCACTGGGAAAAATGGTTGCTTCCTTAGCTCATCAGGTGCGTACCCCTTTGTCCAGTGCCATGTTGTATGCCTCTAATTTGGGGGCTCCGAATCTGGCTCCAGCTACCCGAGATCGCTTTCAGGCCAAACTGGTCGACCGCCTCCATGATCTTGAAAAACAAGTCAATGATATGTTGCTGTTCGCCAAAGGTGGCGACAACAAAGTGATCGAACGGTTTACCGTGGAAGCACTGTTGAACGAACTGGAAACGATGGTTGAAGCGTTGGTAATGCAAAAACAGGTGGATTTCAGCATTGACTGTGATGATGAATCACATGTTTTGGTCGGTAATGTGAACGCGCTGGCGAATGCCCTTAGCAACCTGATTATCAATGCGGTCCAAATGGCGGGTAAAGGCTGCCGTGTTGCGGTGCATGTACTACAACAAGATGATCGAATTCATATTGCCGTGCTGGATAATGGCCCGGGGATCTCCGCCGAGCTGCAGCAAAAAATCCTGGAGCCATTCTTTACGACCCGCAAACAGGGCACCGGATTGGGTCTGGCTGTGGTCCAGATGGTCGTCAATGCTCACAAGGGAACGATGAGGGTGTCTTCTGAACCAGGTAATGGTGCCTGTTTTACCCTTTCTTTGCCTGTCCCTGATGCTGCGTCATCTTCTTACGCGCATCAACCCGATACGTCAGAAACAGGAGTTATGTTATGAATCAGAGCCGTGTCTTAGTCGTTGAAGATGATGAGGGACTGCGCGAGGCCCTGGTCGATACACTTGCTCTGGCAGGTTACCAATGGCTGGAAGCAGAGAGTGCCGAGCAGGCATTGCTACTGCTGAAATCGGAGCCGGTTGATATCGTCGTGTCGGATGTTCAAATGGCAGGCATGGACGGGCTCAGCCTGCTGCGTAGTATCAAGCAGCACTGGCCGAAATTGCCGGTGTTGCTGATGACGGCATACGCCAATATTGAAGATGCCGTGTCAGCTATGAAGGACGGTGCCATCGACTACATGGCCAAGCCTTTTGCCCCGGAAGTGCTGCTTAACATGATTGGCCGTTATGCACCGGTTAAGACGGAATCTACCTCCGCGGTAGTGGCAGACGAAAAATCCCGTAAGCTGCTGGCGTTGGCGGAAAGAGTAGCCAAAACGGATGCCAGCGTGCTTATCCTTGGCCCAAGCGGTTCGGGCAAAGAAGTCATGTCCCGCTATATTCACGATCATTCGGCACGTAGTGATGGCCCATTTGTCGCTATCAACTGCGCGGCAATACCGGACAACATGCTGGAAGCCACGCTGTTTGGCTACGAGAAAGGGGCGTTTACCGGTGCTGTCCAGGCTTGTCCGGGTAAATTTGAGCAGGCGCAGGGCGGGACGATTTTGCTGGATGAAATCAGCGAGATGGACCTGAATCTTCAGGTCAAACTGCTGCGCGTGCTGCAGGAAAGAGAAGTAGAACGTCTGGGCAGCCGTAAAAGTATCAAGCTGGATGTACGAGTTCTGGCGACCAGCAACCGTGACCTGAAGCAGTATGTCACGGACGGGCATTTTCGCGAGGACTTATATTACCGGCTCAATGTGTTTCCGCTGGCGTGGCCGGCGCTGGCTGATCGTCCGGGCGATATCGAGCCATTGGCTCAGTTTCTACTGGATCGCCACTGCAAAAAGCAGGGGCTGGCCTTGCCGGAGATTGCGGGTGATGCCCTGGCTAAACTGCGACGCTACAGCTGGCCGGGAAATGTCCGGGAGCTGGATAATGTCGTCCAGCGTGCGCTGATTCTGTGTCAGGGGCAGTACATTACCGCAGCTGATATTCTGCTGGAAGGGCTGGACTGGCTGGATGCCTGTGACTTGCAATCGACCATTGAGCAGGCAGTGATTCCGGATGTGATGCCTGTTCAGGAAAAGTGCAGTGCGGTTTTCTCGACAGCGGTGCCTGCTGATGGCCTAGGAAATGAGCTGCGGGAGCAGGAGTTTTCGATTATTCTAGAAACCATTCGTGCCTGCGATGGCAGCCGGAAAGATGTCGCAGAAAGACTGGGGATCAGCCCACGAACCCTTCGCTATAAGTTGGCAAAAATGCGTGATGCTGGAATCGATATCCCAGTTTAACCGGCGTAATGATGCTGTTGTTTTGCCATTACCATTATTTATTTAGAATGTTGATTTCAATAAGAATTAGACTGATTTGTAAGGAGAGAAGATGAAAGTAAACGGACTTCAGGCGGAACTCCAGGCAATGAAACTGGAGGCCAGCAATGCCAACAAGCCTGCCTCAGCACAGCAAGTCAGTGAAGATTTCGGCGCGTTGCTGGGCAATGCCATTAAAAACGTCAACGGTCTGCAGTCGCAGTCCAGCGAGCTGGCGACGCGATTTGATCAGGGAGACCGCAGTGTTTCTCTGTCTGACGTTATGATTGCCCGCAACAAATCCAGTGTGGCCTTTGAAGCAACCGTGCAGGTGCGGAACAAAATGGTTGAGGCCTACAAAGAATTAATGAACATGCCGGTATAAATCAGGAATTATTGAGTGTCGGATTCGTCTTCAAACAATGAGCTAGCTGTGGCTGGGCAGGCATCTACACCGGCGTTGTCGAATGATAGCCTGGATATGCAGAACCCGGATGCGGAAGAAAAGAGTGTTTCGCGTGTAGACAGCATGCTGGGCAACCTAGATCTTCTGCGTCAGGTGATTCTGGTCTTGTCAGTGGCGATCTGCGTGGCCTTGATTGTGCTGGTTATCTCCTGGCTGAAAGAGCCGGAGATGCGTCCGTTAGGCACGTTTGAAACGGCTGAGCTGATACCTATTCTCGATCATTTTGATCAGAAAAAAATTGTTTACACCCTGGAAGGCAACACCATCCGGGTGCCTGCCGATAATTATTCCTCGATTAAGCTGGAGATGACCCGGGCCGGGCTCAATCAGACGACCGCAGAAGGCGATGATATCCTGCTGAAAGACATGGGTTTCGGCGTGTCGCAACGGCTTGAGCAGGAGCGTCTTAAGCTAAGTCGTGAGCGCCAGCTGGCCCGTGCCATCGAACAAATCCGTCAGGTCCGCAAAGCGCAGGTGTTGTTGGCGATGCCAAAACAGAGCGTATTTGTGCGTCATAACCAGGAAGCATCAGCCACTGTCTTTCTGACGCTGGGCAGCGGTGCAACGCTGGGCCAGCAGGAAGTGGATTCAATTGTCGACATGGTGTCCACGGCGGTGCCGGGGCTCAAACCGACCCGTGTTACCGTGACTGATCAGCACGGTCGTTTGCTCAGTTCAGGAACCGAAGACCCGGCGGCGACCGCCCGGCGCAAAGAGTATGAGCTGGAACGCAAGCAGGAGCAGGCCCTGCGGGATAAAATCGATGCCATCCTGATCCCTGTACTGGGACTGGGGAAATATACGTCCCAGGTGGATGTATCGATGGATTTCAGCGCGGTGGAAGAAACCCGCAAGCAGTACGACCCGGCGACCTCGGCGACCCGCAGTGAATACACGCTGGAAGATTACAACAACGGTAGCATGGTGGCCGGTATTCCCGGCGCGCTGAGCAACCAGCCGCCTGCAGACAGCTCGATTCCGGAAGATGTCGCCAAACTGCAGTCGGGTAAAAATGCAAACAATGGCTCGGTACACCGCGAAGCCACCCGTAACTATGAACTGGATACCACTATTCGCCATAAGCGGGCGCAATCCGGCAGTATTCAGCGTCAGACGGTTTCTGTTGCTATTGATTATAAATCTGTACTGGATCCGGAAAGTGGTGAAATGACCCGGATACCGCTCAGTGAAGCCGAGCTGGCGAAAATCAGCCGCCTGCTGAAAGGTGGGGTGGGCTTTTCGGAGGCCCGCGGTGACATGCTGGAAGTGATTTCTGTGCCGTTTGCCGAGCCGGAAGACATTCAGGTTTCCGATCTGCCAATTTGGGAGCATCCGAACTTCAGTACCTGGGTTCGCTGGCTGGCTGCCGCACTGGTGATTGCTGTTGTCATGTTGGTCATGGTGCGTCCGGCGATGCGCAAGCTGCTGTATCCGAATCAGGCCGCAGACGGTACGCCACTTGATGAAAATGGCATGCCACTGATGGGCGGTGACAATGATCGGATTGACCTTATCGGTAGTGAATTGGATGGCGGTGACGTGCTGGAGCTGAGCAGCAGCACGCTCGACCTGCCGAACCTGCACAAAGATGAGGATCTGCTGAAAGCGGTGCGGGCACTGGTTGCTAACGAGCCGGATCTGGCGGCACAAGTTGTGAAAAATTGGGTGAATGAAGATGGCTAATGAAGTCTCTACCACTGAAGACAAAAAGTTTGACGTCAACAGTCTGTCTGGGACTGAAAAAGCGGCTATTTTGCTGTTGAGCCTGAATGAACAGGATGCCGCCAGCATTATTCGCCATTTGCAGCCTAAACAGGTACAGCGGGTGGGTGGTGCCATGGCGTCAATGGCTGATCTGAGCCAGGACAAGGTGTCCGCCGTACATCGCCATTTTCTCGAAGATATTCAGAAATACACCAGCATCGGCATGGGCAGTGAAGACTTTGTTCGCAATACGCTGATTGCCGCGCTGGGTGAAGACAAGGCCAATAATCTGGTGGATCAAATCCTGATGGGCAGCGGCTCGAAAGGGCTCGATTCCCTGAAATGGATGGATCCCCGTCAGGTGGCCAGCATCATTCACAATGAGCACCCGCAGATCCAGACCATTGTGCTGTCTTACCTTGAGCCGGAACAATCGGCCGAGATTCTGGCACAGTTCCCTGAACGGGTTCGTTTAGATCTGATGATGCGTATTGCTAACCTAGAAGAAGTCCAGCCGGCGGCACTGCATGAACTGAATGATATCATGGAGAAACAGTTTGCCGGTCAGGCCGGCGCTCAGGCGGCGAAAATTGGCGGCCTGAAGGCGGCGGCAGAAATCATGAACTACCTCGACAACAATGTTGAAGGTCTGCTCATGGATCAGATCCGCGAGAACGATGAAGAGATGGCGACACAGATTGAAGATTTGATGTTCGTCTTTGATAACCTGGCGGAAGTGGATGATCGTGGTATCCAGACTCTTTTGCGTGATGTGCCGCAAGATCTGCTGCAGAAAGCCCTGAAAGGAGCGGATGACCTGTTGCGTGAAAAAATCCTGCGTAACATGTCCAAGCGTGCGGCTGAAATGCTGCAGGACGATCTGGAAGCCATGGGACCAATTCGGGTCTCTGATGTGGAAGCTGCTCAGAAAGAGATTCTGTCAATTGCCCGTCGTCTGTCTGATGCCGGTGAACTCATGCTGACTGGCAGTGGTCAGGACGATTTCCTCTGATCCTATAACCTGAAAACTGACAGGAAAATAAATGTCGACTGATCGCCGCCGTGGTTTTTTGCGAGTATCTGAGCATCAGGCTCAGGAGCTGGAGCGCTGGGCTTATCCGGATTACAGCGACGAGCAGTCGTCGATGGCGGAGAATGCGCTGAACTATGATCCGCAATGGCATGTGGAGCCGCTCGAACTTGAAGAGGAAGAGCAGGGACCGCCACCGTTAACCGCCGCTGATCTGGAAGCCATTCGTCAGTCGGCTTACGAAGAAGGCCTGCTAGAAGGTCGCGAGGCCGGTCATGCTGAAGGTTTTGCTCTGGGGCAAAGCGAAGGGCTGGAGCAGGGTAAGCAGCAAGGCCTGGAACAAGGGCTCGCAGAAGGGCTGACACAGGGCGAGGCACGCATTCAGGAGCAGGTAGGATTACTCACCCAGCTGATGGACAAGCTTTCGACTCCGCTGGCGCAGGTCGACAATGATGTTGAACAGCAGTTGCTCCGGTTGGTAACCGGGCTGACCCGTGAGCTGATTCAGGTGGAACTGAATACCAATTCTCAGGTGATTCTTCAGACTCTTCGCGAGGGTATTGCCGCTCTGCCTATCGCCAATCAAACCGTGATTATTCAACTGCATCCAGACGATGCCGCTGTTATCAAAAAAGCCTATGGTGAAGCGAGCCTGGCCGAACGCCAATGGCAGCTTCAGGCTGAACCCGCCTTAAATCGCGGCGATCTGGTGGTGCAGGCTGGTGACTCTACGGTGGAGTTCCCCGTTCAGGAGCGAATTCGCCATCTGCTGACCCAATTCATAGGCGTCAATGCAACGCAACACACGCAGCATGGAGCCTGATAATGGCACTGGCTGAGCGTCTTTCCCGATACCAAACTTCCCAACTGGCTTGTCGCCCAGTGGCCGCTGGCCGCTTGGTTCGCGTGGTTGGCCTGACTCTGGAAGCGATTGGCTGTCGGGCTCCGGTTGGCAGCCTGTGCCGGGTGGAAACCCTCAACGGTGAGATGGAAGCTGAGGTGGTGGGCTTCTCCGGCGAGACCCTGTACCTGATGCCGAGCGAACAGTTGACCGGCGTGATGCCCGGGGCCAGAGTCACACCAATTCAGCATGCTGCCGGTCTGCCGGTTGGGATGGAGCTGCTTGGGCGGGTCATTGACGGGGTTGGTAACCCGCTTGACGGGCTGGGTGATATTTATACCGCTGAGCGCGCTTCATTTAACGCCGACCCAATCAATCCCTTGAGCCGTAAGCCGATCAAAGAACCGCTGGATGTCGGGCTGAAAGCCATCAATGGTGTGCTGACGGTCGGCAAAGGCCAGCGGATTGGCCTGTTTGCCGGTTCGGGGGTCGGTAAGTCCGTCACGCTGGGAATGATGACTAGGGGCACGACCGCTCAGGTGGTTGTCGTGGGCCTGATCGGCGAGCGTGGTCGCGAGGTAAAAGAATTTATTGATGAGATTCTCGGTACTGAGGGGCGCGAGCGGGCTGTAGTGATCGCGGCCCCGGCAGATGCCTCTCCGCTGATGCGGTTAAAAGGTTGCCAGACAGCCCTGACAATTGCGGAATACTTTCGTGACCAGGGACTGGATGTGCTGCTGTTAATGGATTCTCTGACCCGCTTTGCCCAGGCACAGCGGGAGATTGCCCTGTCGGTTGGTGAGCCCCCGGCAACCAAAGGTTATCCGCCGTCGGTTTTTGCCAAACTGCCGGCATTGGTTGAACGTGCCGGTAATGGTGGCGAGCATCAGGGGTCTATCACTGCTTTTTTTACCGTGTTAACCGAAGGTGATGATCTGCAGGATCCGATTGCCGATTCCGCGCGGGCAATTCTGGATGGTCACATTGTGCTGTCCCGGGAAATGGCGGATGCCGGTCATTACCCGGCTATTGATGTAGAGCGCTCGGTCAGCCGGGTGATGCCGGCGATTGTCAGCGAGGAGCACATGCTGATGTCAAAAGCAGTACGGCAGATTTTGTCTATCTGCCGAAAAAATCAGGATTTGGTGTCTATCGGTGCCTATAAACCGGGTACGGATCAGGCCATTGATCAGGCATTCGCATTCAAACCCAGACTGGATGCGTATCTGCAACAATCGATGAAAGAATCGGTTCCTTATGATATGTGCGTCAACATGCTGCGCTCGGTTCTGAGTGGTTCCTGATGAAAGCTGAGCTTAACCTAGGAATCTGACCATGTCTGAACAAGCCCTGGCGCTCTTATTGGAGCGAGCCAAAGACGATGAGCAAAAAGCCGCGACAGCCTTACACCAGGCGCGGTTGGAGAAGGAAAATTACCTTCGCCAGCTGCAGCAGATCGAGCAATACCGGCTGGATTACAGCCGACAGCTGTCGGAGCGCGGAATGCAGGGGCTGACAGCCAGCTCCTACAGTCATTTGCAAAAGTTTCTCAGCCAGTTGGATGAAACCCTGTCGCGGCAAAAAGCCGCCGGTCACCACTTTGATCATCAAATTACCCGAAGCTCTGAGCAATGGAATGAAGTCCGAAAACAGCGGCGCTCCATTGAATGGCTGCTGGATAAAAAGCAAACGGAGCGCCAGCAGCGTTTGGATCGCCAGGAGCAGAAGCTGATGGATGAGTTTGCCACTCTGCAATTCGCCCGTCGGATGACCAATCAGCGTTAACCTGATCCGGTATCGGGTTACCTGTCAGGCCGTCAGAGAGATGGCAAAAAACTGGTGCAATTCTTGCTTGTATACCCGTTATGAATTGTCGTGATTTTGACTTGTCTATTTTGGCAAGCACAGCACACCAGAGCCGATTATGACTGTATCTCGCTTACTCACGCCAGAGCCGACTAAAAGTCAGGTTTTACCTTCGTCAACTCCTATTGCCGCAGCGCCTTTGCGTGCCCAGGGGAGAGAAACAGCGACGACTCCTGCTTCTTCAGCAGCCTTTTCTGAGGTATTGGATCAGGCGAATCGTCATGCCCCGTCTTCGGAAAAACCATCATCGGCAAAGTCGCTTGTGGCAAAACAGCCCCTAGCTGCTGATGGTCAGGGTGCCGGAAAACAATCAGAGACGAGTCGCACCGCGTCTCAGTCCACACAACCGGGCTCTCAGGCCGGGGAAGAAGTGGCTGTCGGAGCAGAAAAAGCGGATTCCGTCACCCGCTCTGCGGCAACCGAACTGTCTGGCACCGCATCATCTGGCGAAGCCGGTGTGTTCGCCGGCTCTTCAAAGGGATCGGTGTTGGCTGAAAAAGGGGACGATGACAGTGCAGAAATAGCTGATAAATCCCTTTCAGAACAAACGGCTGGGTCTGTTCAGCCTGACGATGAGGGCGATGCCATCATGTCAGCCGGCCATTCGCCGACCGCTAACGATGTAGCGCTCTCCGCGTCCCATGTCGCGGAGTCGGACAACGTCGATGAAGCTTCTGAGGATAAGGTGGATGGGGCTGCTATTTCTTCACTGATGGGTTTTGCCCAAGCGGCACCTATAACGAAGGCTGCTGATTCTGCTGATAAAGCAGGTTCAGATAAAGCCGTTACCGATGCCGTTATTTCTGATAAAGCATTTTCCGGTGCATCCGGGGCGAAAAAGTGGATGAGTGAAGGCGATGCACTGCTGGCGCGCTTATCTGCCGCTCATGCTCAGTTGAGTGACGGTGAGGCAGATCAGGCGGATGATGCGAGTTTAGCGCAGACTGCTTTGTCGACCATCAAAGAGGCAAATGGCAAAGAGTTGCCGCCATGGGCTGATGGCGGCAAAGACGGGGTGAAACCCGATGGTCAGAAAAGTGCCGGAATTTTGACTGGCACAGATTCCCCACTGTCAGCATTGATGGCTTCCCGTTTGTCTGGGGGTGACGGTAAATCGACACTCCTGACAGGTGCGACGACCCAAGACGGAGAGTCTGAGGCGGTAGGCCTTGAAAGCCTGAAAGGGACTCATGCATTGTCATCTCAAATCAGCCAGGGCGGGCTGGATGAACTGACCGGTGATCACAAAGCGGATGACGCTGCCGGGCGGACACATCAGGGGCAGAGCGCCCCTTTGCTGGCAGCGAATAAAGCTGAAAATACCGCCTCTGCCCCAGCTATTCAGCTGCATAAAGATCAGGCCGGTGACAAACTGGCTGATCAGGTGCAAATGATGATGGCCAAGAACTTAAAGCAGATCGACATTCGCCTTGATCCACCGGAGTTGGGAAAACTGCACATTAAATTGTCGCTCAACCAGGATCAGGCTTCGGTGCATTTTACCGTCGCCAATTCGCAGACCCGTGATCTGGTGGAGCAAGCCATGCCACGACTCCGGGAATTGCTGGGTCAGCAGGGCGTCCAACTGGCTCAGGGCTCTGTTCAGCAAGATAGCGCCGGGCAGAATGGCGGCCAGTTTCATCAGCAAGAGCAGTCTTCCGGCAACGGAATGATGACGGCGGGCGGAACTGACCCCGGGCAGGGTTCGGACGGTGATGTGACAGAACTGTGGATGAGCCAGAAGAAAGACGGCGTCGATTATTATGCCTGAGCACAGAGTTTGGTAGACTGGCTCGGGCGACAAGAATAAGAAAAGGAATCAAACGCAATGGCGGAAGACCTTAACGGTGGCAGCAAGAAAAAACTGTTTGTGATCATAGCTCTGGCCGTGGTGCTATTGGCTGGCGGCGGGGCCGGGGCCTGGTTCATGTTCGGCGGTGAGGATACCCCTGAACAGGAAGTCGCAAAGCCTCAGGAAAGTGCGGCACCGGGAGCTAAAGAGTCCGCGTATTATGTGATTCTTCCTCAGCCGTTCATTTTCAATGTAACGGGTGACAAGCGAGATCGCCTGGTTCAGGTGAAAGTCCAGTTAATGGTTCGCGGCGACGAGAACGAAGCGGCCACCAAACAGCACATTCCATTGATTGAAAGCACGTTGTTGCAGACCTTCAGTGCGGCAACGGTTGAACAGTTACGTACTCCGAATGGCCGTATTGATCTGCGTCAGCAAGCACTGACAGCCGTTCAGGATGCCATGATTAAAGTCGCTGGCAGACAGTCTGTTGAGCGAGTCCTGTTCACTGGTTTTGTAATGCAATAGGTATAAAGTGAGCGATTTATTAACGCAGGATGAAATTGATGCCCTGTTGCACGGGGTCGATGACGTTGATGACGACGATGATGGCCAGGATGAAGCCGGGGTCATCTCGTTTGATTTTTCCTCGCAGGACCGTATTGTCCGCGGGCGGATGCCGACGCTTGAGCTGATCAATGAACGTTTTGCCCGTCATATGCGGATCAGCCTGTTCAACATGCTGCGAAAAACGGCGGAAGTCTCTATTAACGGGGTACAGATGCTCAAGTTTGGTGAGTATCAGAATACCCTGTATGTCCCGACCAGCCTGAATATGGTGCGGTTCCGGCCGCTGAAAGGAACGGCACTGATCACCATGGAGGCCCGGCTGGTTTTCATCCTGGTCGAGAACTTCTTCGGGGGCGACGGCCGTTTTCACGCCAAGATCGAAGGGCGGGAGTTTACCCCGACCGAGCGACGTATCGTACAGATGCTGCTGAAGCTGGTGTTTGAAGACTACCGCGAAGCATGGTCTCCGGTGATGGGGGTGGAGTTCGAATACCTGGACTCTGAAGTGAACCCGACCATGGCCAACATTGTCAGCCCGACGGAAGTGATTGTTGTCAGCTCCTTCCACATTGAAGTTGATGGTGGCGGCGGTGATTTTCATGTCGTGATGCCGTACTCCATGGTCGAGCCAATCCGTGAGTTGCTTGATGCCGGTGTACAAAGTGACAAGATGGATACTGACGTGCGCTGGAGCAAAGCGCTGCGTGACGAAATTATGGATGTACCGGTGAATATGCGGGCCAAGCTGCTGGATGTCGAGCTGACACTGCGCGACCTGATGGAGCTTCAGCCGGGCGATATTATCCCGATTGATATGCCGGAACATGCCACGGTGTTTGTGGAAGACCTGCCAACCTATCGCGCCAAGATGGGGAAATCAGGGGAAAACATCGCCCTCAAAATCACCGAGAAACTGAAACGTCCTGATATGGTGAAGAGCGATCTGGCCTTCCTGGACCGAAATGAATTAGGTACGGCACTGCTGAACCTAGACAGTGACGACAACGATAATGATAGGTAAAAGCCATGTCTCAGAATGATCAACAAATTGCCGATGATTGGGCTGCTGCGCTGGCCGAACAGGCGGGTGCCGAAGATGATGCTCAGCCAGCACCGCTGGAAGAACTGACTGACGAATCGAGACCGATTGGTGACGATGAGCGCCGTAAACTGGATACCATTCTGGATATTCCGGTCACGATTTCGATGGAAGTCGGCCGTACTCAGATCAGCATCCGTAACCTGCTTCAGCTGAACCAGGGGTCGGTTGTGGAATTGGACCGGGTAGCTGGTGAGTCACTGGATGTGATGGTCAACGGGACACTGATTGCTCACGGCGAAGTGGTTGTCGTCAACGACAAGTTCGGTATCCGTCTGACCGACGTGATCAGCCAAACTGAACGCATTAAGAAGCTGCGCTGATGAGTGTGCATCAAAAGCGTTTAGCTCAGGTCGGATTAGGCCTGTGTTATGGGGTAGCTCTGTGTTATGGATTGCTGGGCGCAGGCCCGGCGATGGCTGCAGGTACGGCGCCGGAACTCAATATCGCAACGACCCTGGCTTCCTTGATACTGGTCTTGGTCATTATCGTGTTGTTGGCCTGGTTACTCAAACGCATGAAATTGCCGGGTATGCAGGGTGGTGACCGAACCCTGCGGGTACTGCGTCAGCTACCGGTCGGACAGCGTGAACGCATCGTGCTGCTGCAGGTGGGTGATGAGCAGATGCTGGTGGGAGTGACGCAACAGAATATCTCGATGCTGGGGAAACTGGATACGCCTATCGCAACGGATGAGATGCAGGGGAGTGGCGAGTTTGCCCGTCACCTCAGCAGGCTGTTAAAAAAAGATGAGAAAAAATAATTGGATTGCCGCCGCTCTGGCGGTTTTTTCGCTTTGTTTCGCAATGTTTGTCACACCGATGGCATGGGCAGCGCAAGGCGATACCGGCACGGCTGCCAGTAGTGTCACTGTCAGCGAAATGCAGAGTGAGGCGGGTTCAACCAAGATGGTGCTCAGTAAAGGGGGCGGCAGCGGTATCCCGGCTTTCTCGGTTACGGTTAATCCTGACGGCAGCGAAGATTACTCGGTGACCCTGCAAATTCTGGCTCTGATGACGGCGCTCGGCTTTTTGCCGGCGATCGTCATTCTGATGACCTCGTTTACCCGCATTGTGGTGGTGATGTCGATTCTGCGTCAGGCCATGGGGTTACAACAAACGCCTTCAAATCAGGTCATCATTGGCATTGCTTTGTTTCTGACCTTTTTTATTATGTCGCCAGTGCTGGATCGTATTAATAATGAGGCGGTGCAGCCCTATATCAATGAGCAAATGACCGCGACTGAGGCTTTGCAAGCGGCGCAGGATCCGCTGCGGCAATTCATGCTCAAGCAAACCCGGGTTAAAGATCTGGAAACTTTCGTCAATATGTCAGGCTCTTCGGCCACAGACCCGCAGGAAGTACCGATGACGGTGCTGATCCCGGCTTTTGTGACCTCTGAACTAAAGACCGCTTTTCAGATTGGCTTCATGCTGTTCTTGCCGTTTTTGATCATCGATCTGGTGGTGGCATCGGTGCTGATGGCAATGGGTATGATGATGCTGTCGCCGATGATTGTCTCGCTGCCCTTTAAGCTCATGCTGTTTGTACTGGTGGATGGCTGGAACCTTATTCTGTCGACGCTGGCGGGGAGTTTTGGCACATGACGCCGGAAGCGTTTGTCGAGATATTTCAGGAAGCCCTGTACATGGTGCTGATCATGGTCAGTGCCATTGTGGTGCCGGGGTTGCTGATTGGTCTGGTGGTCGCGGTTTTTCAGGCGGCGACCTCAATCAACGAACAGACCCTGAGTTTTTTGCCGCGTCTGATCGTGACGCTGCTGGCACTCATGCTGTTTGGTCACATGATGACTCAGATGCTGATGGATTATTTCTATCGGATTATCGATCAGATTTCGCAGATACTGTACTGACGGGGCGGGTCGATGCAATTTTCTGCACCTTTGTTGCTTGACTGGATTGCCAACTATTTCTGGCCACTGACCCGCATCTCATCAATGATGATGGCGATGAGTTTTTTCGGTGCCCGATTTGTCTCTCCTAAAATCCGGCTCTATTTGTCACTGACGGTCACTTTCGCGGTGATGCCGATGTTACCCAAAGTACCGGATACGATTGAGCTGTTGTCATTTCAGGGATTCCTGACTGGCGCACAGCAGGTGGTCATCGGTGCCGCGATGGGACTGGTGACCCAGTTTATTACCCAGGTGTTTGTGTTGCTGGGGCAGATTCTTGGTATGCAGTCGAGTATCGGTTTTGCGTCGATGGTGGATCCGGCCAATGGCCAGAATACGCCGGTGCTGGGGCAGTTTTACATGATGCTTTCCATCATGCTGTTTCTGGCTACAGACGGGCATCTGACGATGCTTAATCTGGTGGTCTTGAGCTTCCAGACACTGCCGATTGGCGAGTCGATGCTCCGTCCGCAGGATTATTACGAGCTGGCAGGCTGGTTCGGGCTGATGTTCAAGCTGGGGCTGAATATGTCGCTGGCAGGCATTATTGCCCTGTTGACGGTGAACCTCTCGTTCGGGGTCATGACACGGGCGGCTCCCCAGCTCAATATTTTCTCGCTCGGTTTCTCTTTTGCGCTGTTGCTGGGGCTGCTGATCAGCTGGTTTCTGGTCGCCGGTATTATTCCCCACTATGAACAGACCTGGGAGCTGGGCGTTGATCAAGTCTGTGGCCTGATCCGGATGGAATGTTAGGCCTGTTGCTAACAGCTAACAGTGTTATCACATCATCAAGCCCACTTGGCTGACTTAATACAAAGCCGGAGAAAATAACCCATGGCAGAATCAGACGGTCAGGAACGTACCGAAGACGCCACGCCCCGAAGGCTTGAGCAGGCGCGGGAGAAAGGGCAGGTACCGCGCTCAAGAGAACTGGCGTCTGTTGCTGTTCTCGTTGCGGGGGCCGTCGGGCTGATGTGGTTCGGCGAGTCTCTGGGCAAAAGTCTGGCGGAAATGATGGGGAAAATGTTTACCCTGACCCGCGATGAAGTGTTTGATCTTAATCGATTGTTTGTCGTGATTACCGCCGCGCTGTCGCACGTCGCCTTGCCGCTGTTCCTGGTGCTGGTGTTTCTGTTTTTCGCTGCCGGGATCGGGGCGGCCGGACTGGGGGGGATCAGCTTCTCGATGCAGGCGGCTTCTCCCAAGTTTTCCAAGCTGAGTCCGATAAGCGGGGTCAAGCGGATGTTTGGCAAGCAGAGCCTGGTCGAACTGATCAAATCCATCCTCAAAGTCTCGCTGGTAGCAGGAGTGGCTTACTTTCTGATGCGCGCCAGCCTGGAAGATCTGTTCCAGCTGACGGTCGAGGTGTACCCGCAGAACATGTTTCATGCGCTGGATATTCTGGTGCGCTTTATCCTGCTGATCTGTTGTTCATTACTGATCGTGGTGGCGATTGATGTGCCGTATCAGATTTGGCAGCACAAAGAGCAGTTGAAAATGACCAAGCAGGAAGTCAAGGACGAATACAAGGAAACCGAAGGTAAGCCGGAAGTGAAGGGCCGGATTCGGATGCTGCAACGGGAGATGGCCCAGCGCCGGATGATGGCTGACGTGCCGCAGGCTGATGTCGTTATCACGAACCCGGAGCACTTTTCCGTGGCACTGCGCTATGACCCCAATATTGACACGGCACCGGTGGTGGTAGCCAAAGGCACCGATTTTCTGGCACTGAAAATCCGTGAAATTGCCAATGAACATAAGATCGATATTGTACCGGCGCCGCCGCTGGCCCGGGCGCTCTATCACAGCACGGAGCTGGAGCAACAAATTCCTGACGGGTTGTTCAGCGCTGTCGCCCAGGTGCTGGCGTATATTTTCCAGTTGAAACAATACCGTAAGGGACGCGGTAAAAAAACCGACCTTGTCCCGGGAAGCTGCCAATATTCCGGAGGAGTATCGGCACTAAGCGAAAAGTTGCCACTGTCATTTTTTTGACTTAAAAGTGGAATAAATATTGCTAGGTTTGTTTGCATTTTAATACGGGCAAGTACCTAACTTGCTCAATTAAAACACGTTTATTCCTTGCGCAACTGAGCAGCTTTCAGACCTGATGAAACTTTCTTTACCTTTTGCTGAGAAATTGCCGTTCGCCCGGCTTCAGTCGATGCCGGCCATTGGCGCGCCGGTGATGGTGCTGGCGACGCTGGCCATGGTGGTGTTGCCGATGCCGCCGCTGCTGCTGGATATGGCATTCTCCTTCAATATTGCACTGGCACTGGTGGTGCTGTTGGTGACCGTTTATACCCGTCGCCCGCTCGATTTCGCCGCGTTTCCGACCGTGCTGCTGATTGCGACCTTGCTCCGGCTGGCGCTGAACGTGGCATCCACCCGGGTCGTGCTGCTGTACGGCCATGAAGGAGAAGGGGCCGCTGGTCAGGTGATCGATGCCTTTGGCTCGGTCGTGATTGGCGGTAACTACGCGGTCGGTCTGGTGGTATTCCTGATCCTGATGATTATCAACTTTATGGTCGTGACCAAAGGTGCTGGTCGTATCTCAGAGGTTAGTGCCCGCTTTACCCTGGATGCATTGCCGGGTAAGCAGATGGCCATTGATGCGGACCTTAATGCCGGATTGATTGATCAGGAGCAGGCGCGCACACGCCGTCAGGAGGTTACCAAAGAAGCGGACTTCTACGGCTCAATGGACGGTGCCTCAAAGTTTGTAAAAGGGGATGCCATCGCCGGTATTCTGATCCTGTTCATCAATATTATCGGTGGTCTGGTCATCGGGATGGGCCAACACGGCCTGGCTTTTGGCGATGCCGTTCAAATCTACAGTTTGCTGACCATTGGTGATGGTCTGGTTGCCCAGATCCCCTCTCTGCTTTTATCGATTGGGGCGGCCATGATGGTCACTCGTCAAAATACCGACGAGGACATGGGCCAGCAAATGATTTTCCAGATGTTCAACAATCCTCAGGCGCTGGTGATTACCGGCGTGATCCTGTTTGTGATGGGGATAGTGCCTGGGATGCCGCATGTTCCTTTTCTGTTGTTGTCAGCCATGATTGGCGGCTTTGCTTACTGGCGTCTTAAGAAAGATCAGGCGGCAGCCAAAGCTGAGGCGGAAGCGCCGGTGCCTGATTTACCGACACAGCAACCCCAGAAAGAATTGTCCTGGGATGACGTTAAACCGATTGATGTGATTGGGCTGGAAGTCGGCTACCGGCTGATTCCGATGGTGGACAAAGATCAGGGTGGCGAGCTGCTGGACCGGGTGAAAGGGGTGCGGAAAAAGCTGTCGCAGGACTTTGGTTTCCTGATCCCGCCGGTTCATATTCGCGATAATCTTGAGCTGCCACCGAATACTTACCGTATCAGTCTGATGGGCGTCGCCTGTGGGGAAGCCCATATTCACCCGAACAAAGAGCTGGCCATTAATCCGGGCCAGGTCTTTGGCCACATCGACGGCGAGGCGACCACGGATCCGGCGTTCGGCCTAGAAGCCGTATGGATCACGGTTTCACAGCGTGAGCATGCTCAGGCACTGGGCTACACCGTGGTGGACTCAGCCACGGTACTGGCGACGCACTTAAGTCAAATCCTGGCCAATAATGCTTCTCAGCTGTTGGGACATGAAGAAGTCCAGAACCTGCTGGAATTGCTGTCCCAGTCAGCACCGAAACTGGTGGAAGGCTTTGTGCCGGATCAATTGTCACTCGGGACTGTTGTGAAAGTGCTGCAGAACCTGCTGCATGAAGGTATTCCAATCCGTGATATTCGGACGATTACTCAGACTCTGTCGGAGTACGCCGTGAAGAGTCAAGATCCTGACATCTTGACCGCAGCAGTCCGAATCAGCCTGAAACGACTAATTTGTCAGGAAATCAATGGTATAGAGCCTGAGTTGCCAGTGATTACTTTGGTTCCTGAGTTGGAACAGATATTGCATCAGACGATGCAATCTGCCGGTGGTGAGTCTGCCGGTATTGAGCCTGGACTGGCTGAACGTCTGCAGCGTTCGCTGACAGAAGCGACCCAGCAGCAAGAACTGAAAGGGGAGCCAGCGGTATTGCTGACCTCCGGAGTTCTGCGTTCGACATTGGCGAAATTTGTGAAAAATACCATTCCTTCCCTGCGGGTGCTTTCCTACCAGGAAGTTCCGGATGAGAAACAGATTCGTATTGTCAGTGCCGTTGGAAATCAGTGATGAATCTTGACCCGTACCGGTTATTACTGGGCGGGAACCCGACAAGGAATGTCTGAGGCATGGCAGGAGCCATGACGATAGCACGATAAAGCGGGAATATCAGATTGAAAATAAAACGTTTTTTTGCAAAAGATATGCGCGCCGCCCTGAGCCAGGTTAAGGAAGAGCTCGGGGCTGATGCCGTGATCATGTCCAACAAAAAAGTGACGGGCGGGGTTGAGATTGTGGCAGCCGTGGATACGGATGTGCCAAACGAGCCTTCACCGGAAGCGATTCAGAGCCGTAATGCATTGGCTGAGCGACTGGGTCAGGCTAAACGCAAGCTGGCTGAAGATAAAGTGCAGTTGCAGCAGCCGTCATCCCGCTTTGCCAATGTGCTCAACAGCTATGCTGGTGGTGAATCGGCTGGCGACAGCGGTGATGAGATGCAAAGTGAAGTGGATTCTCTGTCCGCTTTGCTGCATCGGCAGTCCAAGCAGCAGGCCGGTTCCCGTGACGCGTATTCAGGTCAGAACTCGCAGCAGAGCGGCTCGTCATCCTTCCGTCAGGGTTACGGCGATGACGCCCAGGCTCGCCGCATGAACGGCTTTCCGGCCAATGATCGTCGGAAGTCAGAGCCGGGGCAGATGGCGCGTGGCCTTAACCGTGCGAATAACCGCCGCGATACCAATCACCACGAAGGGCATCGTCAAGACAGTCATCAGGGCTATCAACCGCGCCATGCACTGGATATCGGCGAGTACCGCCGTCCTGACGCTCGTGGTTATGAACCCCTGAGCGGCCAGCGTCAGAAGAACAGCTATTCATCCGCGCCGAAAAAAGGCAATCGTCTGGATCCGACCCGGTATGACCCGAAAGCCAGCCAGTACGAACAGGATGAGATGGAATCAATGCGCAGCGAGCTGGCGACCATCCGACGTCTGCTGGAGCATCAGGTCTCCGGTCTGATGTGGCAGGAGGTTGAGCGCCGTGAACCGATGCGGGCGATGATGATCAAGCGGCTGGAAAAAATGGGCTTGTCACCTGAATTGTCAGATCAGCTGGCCTGTTACATCCCGGAAGACGTGCCTGCTAATGAAGCCTGGCCAGCGCTACTGGAGTTGCTGTCGGATCAAATTATTACCACCGACGACTGTATTCTGGAAACCGGTGGGGTGGTTGCCCTGCTGGGCCCGACCGGCGTCGGCAAAACCACGACGATAGCCAAACTGGCCGCCCGCGCGGCAATGGAGTTTGGTCCGGATCAGATCGCGCTGGTTACGACAGACACATTCCGGATCGGTGCCCACGAACAGCTGGCGACGTACGGACGCATTATGGGGTGTCCGGTACGCGTGGCTAAAGATGCCGAGGAACTGGCCGATATACTTCATCAGTTACGTCATCGCCGCCTGGTTCTGCTGGATACCGCAGGCATGGGACAGCGTGATATCCGTCTGTCAGAGCAGTTGGATACCCTGATGCACAACAGCGGTTCGCAAATTCGCAGTTTCCTGGTGCTACCGGCCACCGCACAGCGTCGGGTGCTTCACGAAACGATTGAACATTTCCGGCGTATTCCGTTGTCAGGCTGCGTACTGACCAAGCTGGACGAATCACTGAGCCTCGGTGAAGTCATCTGTATGGCGATTCAGCATGCGCTGCCGATTGCCTACCTGGCAGACGGCCAGCGGGTACCGGAAGATATTAAGGTCGCAACAGGCAATTACCTGGTTGCACGGGCAAATGAACTACTAGAACAAGAGTTAAGCCAGCAATCCCACTTTTGGACGAGTGACAGCTCCGAGAATCTGGCGGCGGACTTTTATGATTGAGAACAGCATGTACGATCAAGCGAGCGGTTTACGCCGTATGACACAGTTAACCTCTACCAAAGTCATTACAGTTACTGGCGGTAAAGGGGGAGTAGGCAAAACCAATGTCACTCTGAACATGGCAATTGCGATGGCCCGTCAGGGTAAGCGCGTCATGGTGCTGGACGCCGACCTCGGGTTGGCAAACGTGGACGTTATGCTGGGATTGCGTGCCGTACGAAATTTGTCCCACGTACTGGCCGGTGTCTGCGACCTGAAAGACATCATCGTTGAAGGCCCGTACGGGGTGAAAATTGTCCCGGCTTCTTCCGGAACACAAACCATGGCAGAGCTGACTCCGGCTCAGCACACCGGATTGATTCGGGCGTTCAGTACCTTGGAAGATGACATTGATGTGCTGCTGATTGATACCGCAGCCGGTATTTCCGACATGGTACTGAGTTTCTCTCGGGCCGCGCAGGATGTGCTGGTGGTGGTATGCGATGAGCCTACGTCGATTACCGATGCCTACGCCCTGATTAAGATTCTCAGCCGCGAATACGATGTCCAGCGCTTCAAAATTGTGGCGAATATGGTCCGCAGTTACCGTGAAGGGCGCGATCTGTTTGCCAAACTGACCCGGGTGTCGGAGCGTTTTCTGCGTGCGAACCTGGAGCTGGTAGCTTGTATCCCACTTGACGATCGGGTGCGTCAGGCCGTGAAACGTCAGAAGGTGGTCGTGGAAGCCTTTCCGCGCAGCCCGGCGGCGCTGGCCTTTACCTCATTGTCAAACAAAGCCCTGAGCTGGCCGGTTCCGGCATGCCCGGGCGGACACGTTGAGTTCTTTGTTGAAAAGCTACTGATCCGAAGCTCACGTCAAGAGGTGCCGCTCAGTGAATCCTAAGGCAATGCCATATGGCCAGTATCAGCAGAGCCCGCATGCCTTTATTGAGCGCTATTCGCCGTTGGTGAAACGCATTGCCCACCATTTGATGGGGCGCCTGCCCCCGAATGTACAGCTGGAAGACCTGATTCAGGCCGGCATGATAGGCCTGCTGGAAGCCCAGCAGAACTATGACCCGACCAAAGGCGCGAGTTTCGAAACGTTCGCCGGGATCCGGATTCGCGGGGCCATGCTAGACGACATTCGTCGCGGCGATTGGGTACCACGCTCTGTGTACAAAAACAGCCGGCGAATCAGCGAAGCGATAGCGGCGCTGGAAGGGGAACTGCGGCGGGACCCCAATGATCAGGAGATTGCCGCATATCTCGAAATGACACTCGAACAGTACCACCAGGCTTTAAATGATGTTAATTGTGGTCGCCTGATAGGGATGGAAGACCTCGGGGTCTCCGAAGATGCGGTGGCGAATGAGGAATCTCTAGAAGAAAATCTTCCCTTTCAGGGGGTTGTAGATGATAATTTTCGTCAGTCACTGGTGGAAGCCATCAAAAGCCTGCCTGAGAGAGAAGCCTTGGTCCTTTCTCTTTACTATGACGAGGAACTCAACCTCAAAGAGATTGGCGCTGTGATAGGGGTCAGTGAATCCCGCGTTTGCCAGATTCATAGTCAGGCAATGCAACGTTTGAGGTCCAAGCTACGCGCGTGGACCACGTAATAACCATTTGAGACAACACTGTGACCTCAGTGGAGGCAACTTTGAATAAAAACATGAAAATCCTCATTGTCGACGATTTTTCGACAATGCGCCGTATCGTAAAGAATTTGCTGCGTGACCTGGGCTTTAACAACACCCAGGAGGCGGATGATGGATTGACTGCGCTACCGATGCTGAAAAAAGGTGGCTTTGACTTTGTCGTGACCGACTGGAATATGCCGGGCATGCAGGGAATTGACCTGCTGAAACATATCCGTGCCGATGCTGAACTGAAGCATTTGCCGGTACTGATGATCACGGCGGAAGCCAAGCGCGAACAGATCATTGAAGCCGCTCAGGCGGGTGTGAATGGTTACATCGTTAAGCCATTTACTGCTGCAACACTGAAAGAGAAATTGGAAAAAATCTTCGAACGTATGCAGTAATCGTGTCGTGCGCTAAAGGATAATTACAATAATGATTACACTTGATCAGGCAAAACAGCTTGTCAGCCTGCTTGAACAGGGTAACCAGGAAGACGCGAATGCGCTGCTGAACCGTTTGGTAGCTGATAATCGCGATCCGGTTTACGCTGAAGTCGGCAAACTGACACGTCAGTTGCACGATTCGCTGGCAAATTTCCGCCTTGATCCCCGCATTAATGACTTAGCAAAAACGGAAATCCCCGATGCCCGTGATCGACTGACCTTTGTCATCGATAAAACGGAGCAGGCGGCAAACAAAACCATGGATGCCGTTGACAGCATTCAGCCGTTGGCGGAACGGCTGGGGGACACCTTACAACAGGTACATCCACGATGGCAGCGCCTGATGGGCGGGCAGATTGCATTGGCTGAATTTAAGTCGCTCTGCCACGATATCGACGGTTTGCTCACTCAGGTCGAGAGTGACAGCACCATTCTGCGCAGCCAACTCACAGAAATTCTTATGGCTCAGGATTTCCAGGATCTGACCGGGCAGATTATTCGCCGGGTTATTGAACTGGTTCACGAAGTTGAAGACCAGCTGGTTGAAATTCTTAAAGCTTTTGACATGGAAAGCGAAGACAGAACAGAGGCACTACGCGAAGCTCGCAAGCTTTCGCCGGAAGGCCCGATTGTCAACAGCGAAGTCCGTGAGGATGTAATGTCTAGCCAGGACGATGTCGACGACCTGCTATCGAGCCTAGGATTTTAGGGGAATGATATGAGCTTTGATTTAGACGAAGATATCCTGCAGGACTTTTTGATTGAAGCCGGGGAAATCCTGGAGCTGCTGTCTGAGCAGCTGGTTGAGCTGGAGCGGAGTCCGGAGGATACGGATCTGCTCAATGCGATTTTCCGCGGATTCCATACCGTGAAAGGTGGCGCTGGCTTCCTGTCTCTGACTGAGCTGGTTGAAGCGTGTCACGGGGCTGAGAATATCTTCGACTTGCTGCGCACAGGGAAGCGCAGTGTGACGCCTGAGCTGATGGACGTGATCCTTGAAGCACTCGATACCATTAACGTGATGTTTGGTCAGGTGCAGGATCGCGAGCCGATTGACCCTGCTGATCCGGCCTTGCTGGACTCGCTGCACCGTTTCAGTCAGCCACCGACAGCTGAAGAGCTGGCACAGGCGGCGGCACCAGTTGAACAACCGGCTCCAGTTGTTGAAGACATCCCGGTAATGGCACCGGAAGCGTCTGTTGTTCAAGCGGTCGTTCAGCCTGACAGCCAGTCAGTGATGCCGTCCGGCCCGCAAGGTGGGAGCGAGAATACTTCTGCTATTGCCGGTAACTCGGTGGACGACATTACCCAGGACGAGTTTGAGCGTCTACTTGATGAACTCCATGGCGTGGGTTGTGGCCCGTCTGTCGATACCAGCCCGGCCAACAACGCAGTGGCTGATGCGGGCAAGGATATTGTCAGCCAGATTCAGTCTGACAGCGGAGATATCACCGACGATGAATTTGAGCGCCTGCTGGATGAGTTGCACGGCGTCGGTAAAGGCCCTGGCAACAGTGAATTTTCAGCTAGTGCTGACACGGCTGCCTCGCTGTCTCCGCAGGGTCATCCATCCGCGACTCTGGCGGCTAACGCTGCTGCAACTAGCGGTTCAGTACAGACACCACACAGTGCGTCTGGCATGGCATCAGGCAATGCCGATGACCTGATGACCGACGATGAATTTGAACGTTTGTTGGATGAGCTGCACGGTGTGGGCAAAGGCCCGACGGCGGAAGAGCTGGAAATGGCAACTAAGCCCGTCGCTCAGATGATTGAGGAAAGCCACACTTCCGCTACTGAGCCTGCGGAGGCGGTGAATTCTGCGCCGAACCCGGCACAGAGCTCAGTACAGGACTTCGCTCAAAATAATGCGGCTCCGGTGGCTGTTGCACGCGCTGCCACGGCAGAAAAACCGGCGGTTGCTGAAACCCGAATGGCGAAGCCTGCTGCGGGTGCCAAAGAGAAAGCTAAATCGTCTGATGCCACGGTTCGGGTAGATACCTCGACCCTGGATACCATCATGAACATGGTTGGTGAGCTGGTGCTGGTACGTAACCGCTTGGTCAGTCTGGGGCTGAACAGCAACGACGAAGAAATGTCGAAAGCGGTCGCGAACCTGGATGTGGTTACTGCGGATCTGCAGGGCGCAGTCATGAAAACCCGTATGCAGCCGATCAAAAAAGTCTTTGGTCGCTTCCCGCGGGTGGTACGGGATTTAGCCCGAAGCCTGAAAAAAGAAATCGTGCTTGAAATGCGCGGTGAAGAAACGGATCTGGATAAAAACCTGGTGGAGGCGCTGGCCGACCCATTGATTCACCTGGTGCGTAACTCGGTGGATCACGGTATTGAAATGCCGGATGTCCGTGAAAAAGCCGGTAAACCGCGAATCGGTACCGTGCTGCTGGCGGCCTCGCAGGAAGGGGATCACATTCTGCTGACCATCGAAGACGATGGGGGCGGTATGGATCCGGATAAGCTACGCGCCATCGCTGTTGAGCGGGGCGTGATGGATACCGATGCAGCCTCGCGTCTGACCGATACTGAATGCTACAACCTGATTTTTGCCCCGGGGTTCTCGACCAAGAAAGAGATTTCCGATATCTCCGGCCGTGGTGTAGGGATGGATGTGGTGAAAACCGGTATCAGCCAGCTTAACGGCTCGATCAGTATTGATTCGGCGATGGGCAAAGGCACTCGTATTGACATCAAGGTGCCGTTGACGCTGGCCATTCTGCCAACCTTGATGGTCGGCGTGGCGAATCAGCCGTTTGCGCTACCGCTGGCAAGCGTGAATGAAATTTTTCATCTGGATCTGCGTAAGACTAATACGGTCGATGGCCAGCTCACCATTATCGTGCGTGATAAAGCCATTCCGCTGTTTTACCTACAGGACTGGTTATCCGGTGCCGGTGCACCAACGCGCGAGCGTGACCACGGCCATGTGGTGATTGTACAGATTGGTCACCAGCGTATCGGTTTTGTAGTGGATACCCTGATTGGTCAGGAAGAAGTCGTGATCAAGCCGCTTGACGAACTGCTGCAAGGAACGCCGGGAATGGCCGGTGCAACCATTACCAGTGATGGCCACATTGCCCTCATTTTGGATGTGCCAAACCTGCTCAAGCACTATGCCAGTCGTTAAGTTACAGGTCTGACAAAGCGGCGCTAGCCGGAGCGAAAAACAGGGGAAGTAACATTTTTCACTGTCCTCCGGCCAGCGACCAGCCAGGGGCTTTGCCAGACAGGCAGGGGCAAATCGACAGGATTGTGCTCTAGCTCGTTTGGTAAGGCCCTTCATTTTTAAAATAAAGAATTCACAGAGTAACCCTGTTTTATCAGGTGCTAGGTATCTCAACGGGATGAACGCATAACATGGCAGTCAAAGTATTGGTGGTGGATGACTCCAGTTTCTTCCGCCGTCGTGTCAGTGAAATACTCAACGCGGATCCGCGTCTGGAAGTAATTGGTAATGCAGTGAACGGCAAAGAAGCCGTTGAAATGACGCGTCAGCTTCAGCCGGATGTGATCACCATGGACATTGAAATGCCGGTGATGGACGGTATTACCGCGGTGCGCGAAATCATGAAAGTGGCACCAACGCCGATTCTGATGTTCTCCTCTTTGACCCATGAAGGTGCTAAGGCGACACTGGATGCATTGGATGCCGGTGCGCTTGATTTCCTGCCGAAAAAATTTGAAGACATCGCCCGTAACCGCGATGAGGCGGTTGCTCTGTTGCAAAAACGGGTTATTGAGATTGCCCGCAAGCGGATGTTCATGCGCCGCGCGGTGCGTACTCCGCTGACGGGAGGACAGGCGTCTGCACCGTCCTCTGTATCCGGAGCCTCGTTGAACCGTGACGCTGTGCGTGCCGGTAGTCAGCGAATGGCGCCGACCCACAGTCATACCTCAGAACCGGTAACCGCAAATTCCTTTCGCCAGACGACACCGGTGCGTCCGGCCGCCAAGCCCCCGGTACGATTTAAAGCCAGTGGGAAGAAATACCAGTTGATGGCCATCGGCACATCCACCGGTGGACCCGTTGCGCTACAGAAAGTCCTGACAAAATTACCGGCTAACTTCCCGTACCCGATTGTTTTAGTGCAGCACATGCCTGCCACGTTTACTGCCGCGTTTGCAGCCCGTCTTAACAACCTTTGCAAAATTGGCGTCAAGGAAGCGGAAGACGGCGATACCTTGAAACCGGGAATGGCGTATCTGGCACCGGGCGGCATGCAGATGATGGTCGAAGGTCGTCCGGGGGCTGCGCGTCTGCGTATTCTGGATGGCGGTGACCGAATGAATTACAAACCGTGTGTGGATGTCACATTTGGGTCGGCAGCCAAGGTCTATCACGACAAAGTGTTGTCGATGGTGCTGACTGGGATGGGCGCCGACGGGCGCGAAGGTGCCCGCATGCTGAAAAACAACGGCTCGACCGTCTGGGCTCAGGATGAAGAAAGCTGCGTAGTCTACGGGATGCCGCAAGCTGTCGCTAAAGCCGGTATTTCCAGCGAAGATCTGCCACTTGACCGAATTGCAGAGCGCATTTTGGTCGAGCTGAATATGGCATAGGGAGCGGTCTGTGATTGTCTGGAGTATTGCTAACCAGAAAGGCGGCGTCGGCAAAACCACAACAACGGTAACGCTGGCGGGTCTGCTGTGTGAGCGCAATAAGCGGGTGCTGCTGGTGGATACAGACCCCCACGCCTCGCTGTCGACCTACCTGAATCTCGATGTCGACCGGGTATCGACCAGCCTGTTTGATTTATTTCAGCTCACGGATATCCGCCGCGATACGGTACGGACGGTTATCCAGCGTACGCCGTTTAAGCATCTGGATATCATTCCGGCCCATATGTCCCTAGCGACGCTGGATCGGGTCATGGGAAACCGCAGTGGAATGGGCTTGATCCTGAAAAAAGCCCTGCACTGTCTGGCAGATGACTACGATTATGTGCTGATTGATTGCCCGCCTATTCTGGGGGTCATGATGGTCAATGCCTTGGCGGCCAGCGATCGTATTCTGATTCCGGTACAGACGGAATTTCTGGCGATGAAAGGGTTGGAGCGCATGATGCGAACACTGCAGATTATGCAAAAGTCGCGTCCGGATGGTTTCAAAGTCACCATTGTACCAACCATGTACGACAAACGTACCCGGGCCTCTTTGCAAACCCTGCAGGAGCTGAAGCTGCGTTTCCCTGATCAGGTCTGGGCATCCGCGGTGCCGATTGACACCAAATTCCGTGATGCCAGTATAAAGCACATGCCGCCTTCACTGTTTTCCCGCAACTGCCGGGGCGTGTTTGCGTATAAAACCTTATTGAATTACCTGGAGCGATTGCAACAGGATGAGCGATAGTAACCGTTTGTCCAGCCAGCAGGCGCTGGATGACTATTTTTTTGATTTGCTGGTTGAACCTGAACCTGAACCTGAACCTGAACCTGTGCCTGAAACTGAAACAGAAACAGAAACAGAAACAGGCTCAGCGGCAGATAGCAGTGCCCACGTGGCCAGTGTTCCGGTCGCCGCCGAGACCCCGATTGCGGGTGACGATGAGCCGGAGCCTGAAAACACCCTGGAGGATCCCAGGCCTGATGACGGAGCATTACCTCCGCTTGCTGGGGATCTGACAGCAGAAACATCGGAGGCCATTTCGGCGGCACCGTTTGATTTTTCCTCGCTGGAGAGTCCGTCTGAAGAAGCGGCTGATGCAGTGATGGGGGACATGCCGTGGTGGAGTGAACAAACGTCGCAATCGGCACCCCAATCGCCCCAATTGTCTCCGGCTCGCCAGGTGAGTGCCGATAGGCCGAACGACTGGATTGCTCAGGCACCAGAAGCACAACCGGTCGCCCTGGAAAATGTTCAGCGTCTGCTGGATCAGGTCAGCCGCTTATCGACGCAGATGCCGACGCCAACCGACACTGCGGTTGCGGTACCTGAGCCCGATAGCGGTGTCATGAATGCCGCGCCAGAACTGGATGCGGACTGGCAGGCCGTGATGGCTCATGAGGAGATGGCCCATAAAGCGATGGCTCACAAAGCCGTGCAGACAGAATTTGCGACAGAAACGTTAGTTTTGTCGGAAGTACAGCTTTCTGAACAGCTGCCTTCCGAGGTACAGGAACTAGAGCCTTCGGAAGTGTTGCCAGCGGCAAAATCGTTGCAAGAAAACACGGTGGACCAGCCAGAACCGGAGTCAGGCCTAACTGCTGCACCGGAAACGCAGACGGGCGTTGCCCCGCCGGATGACTGGAATCAGCAAAAGAGTCTGGGTAATGAATTTCAGGCGCTGTTTTTTGAAGTCAATGGCGTCACGTTTGCGGTGCCTTTGACAGAACTGGGCGGTATCCATCAGCTGGGCGATTTGAATCATCTGCTTGGCCGGCCACCTTGGTACCTGGGGTTGATGAGTACGCGTGAGCAGCAACTGGATGTGGTTGATACTGCCCGTTGGGCAATGGCTGAAAAGCTGACGGATGATGACCACCGCGAAGGGTACCGATACGTTGTCCTTCTGGGGGAAAGTAAATGGGGCCTGGCATGTAATGCGCTGCTGGGAACCGAAGCCTTGCCGACCGGCAGTGTGCGCTGGCGGGAGAAAGCCGGTAAACGCCCCTGGCTGGCCGGTATGGTGAAAGAAAAAATGTGTGCGCTAATTCATGTTAGCGAACTAATCTCTATGCTAAACGCGGGATTAGATGTTAATACCAAGCTAGGGCAGCCCTGAAAGAGGCTGGTCTGGTAAGGACAATGTTAAAGCTGCAAAATGAGGAAACAGCATGTCTCAGGTGAGTGTCGCTGAAATAAAAAAAGAAGACAGTAACGATCAGGTCCTGCAGTGGGTAACCTTTCAGCTGGAAGACGAAACATACGGCATCAATGTGATGCAGGTTCGTGAAGTGTTGCGTTACTCAGAAATCGCTCCAGTACCTGGCGCGCCTGATTATGTTCTGGGTATTATCAACCTGCGCGGTAATGTGGTTACCGTGATTGATACTCGTGCCCGCTTTGGTCTGGCTCCGGGAGATATTTCAGACAATACCCGTATCGTGATCATCGAAGCGGAAAAGCAGGTTATCGGTATTTTGGTCGACAGCGTTGCGGAAGTGGTTTACCTGCGCAGCTCTGAAATCGACAGCACACCAAGTGTTGGCACGGAAGAGAGCGCGAAATTCATTCAGGGTGTGAGCAATCGTGATGGCCAGCTGCTGATCCTGGTGGATCTGAACAAGCTGCTGTCTGATGATGAATGGGACGAGATGGCGTACCTGTAATGCTGACGGTGTTGTTGCAATGGCTGCCGCTGATTGTTTCTCTGCTGGCGATTCTGTTTGCCTGGTTCATGATTCGGCGTGAGCGTCTGGCTCGTCAGGCGCTAGAGAGCAAATTTGCAGCGACGGAGCTGGTGTTGAAAAATGCCCGCCAGCAAAACGAAAGTATGCAGAAGCAGTTTCAGGAGTTGCGGGCCGGTACCATGGGAATGGGCCAGAAGCTGGCCGAAATGGATCATCAGCTAGAGTCATTGGCCGAGAGACAAGGGGAACTGGCCATGCAGGACCCGGATGGTCGCCTTTACAGCCGTGCCAGTAAAATGGTTGAACTCGGTGCGGATGTGAATGAGCTGATGGAAGAGTGTGATCTGCCCAAAGCGGAAGCCGAGCTTCTGCTGCGGCTGCAGCAAATGCATCAGTCACGGCGCCGCTGAAGCCTGTTTTATCGCGAACGCATTTTAACGGCTGGCAACTACAGCGCCAGCTTGTTCAGCTTTAGTACGCTCCGGTGGGCTTATTAAAAACTGGCGTTCCACCGATACACCTAAACGTGTTCATCAATACCTTCAAGCCCTTCCCAGCCGGGAGGGGTTTTTCCGTTCAGTAGCCAGGAAAACGCGATCAGTTCCGCGACAATCCGGTAAACCGGCTCCGGAATTTCGTCTCCTTGCTTCAGGTGATCGAGATACTGGGCCAGCTCTTTATCTTCATGAATCAGGCCGCCTTGTTCTTTTACCTGCGTAATGATGTGCTCCGCCAGCGCACCATACCCTTTGGCGGCGACGGTGGGAGTGTCATACCCGTTGTAATGCAAGGCGATGGCTGATTTTGCTGCATCAACGGCAGAACCTGTTTTCGTCGTCATATTATTTCCCGTTTCTGTTGCTGTAGCTGCATGGTCAGACTGTGATATTCAGGCCACTGCCGGAATCGGTATAGGTTGATTCCGGCTCCTCAACATGTCGGCGAAACTCACTGGAAACCGTCTGAATCCCCATGCTCTCCAGACGTTGGTTTAAGAACGGTGACAAGAGTCGGGTGCGTTCCAACAGCGCAGGGTTTTCCGATTCAAACAACAGCGATAATTCGTCGCCGTCCCAGCCAGCCTGCACATACACATTATCCGCATTACCTACCGGTAAGCGTAAACGTATCCGCCACTTCGGCTTTTTTTGCGGGTTCTTTTCTGTTGACCGCGCCTCACGCTGGATTTCCAGAAAGGCCTCCCTGCCATTGGGAGTTAGCATCGGCCACATCAGAACCAGTGTATCTTGAGAGGCTGGTGTTGGTGTGGCCAGACGCTGTTCCCCTGCCAGCCTTAACAGGGCACTGAATTCCTCCTGCTGATGAGGTGGAAGCTGGGAAAGCCAGCGTCGCAGTTCACTGCCGGGTTCAGCCAGCTGACGAATGAGCTGTGCCAACACCTGTTTTCCCGCACCTTGCTGGAGCCAGTTAATCAATGTGGATTGCGATGACGGTTGCAGCAGCTGGCTTATCAGGTGCTGTAAGGGCGTCGTCAGCATTGGCGTCTTTGTATCGGCATTTGTTGTCCCGGGCGTGGCGAGGCCAGTCAGCAAAGGACTGAATAAACGCTGCAAGATAGGTAACTGATTTAACAGACGTTCAAGCTGCGTTGCGGAAGATGCTATCGGTGGTAGCGCAGATGATATGGCCGACGTTTTTGCTGAGTGGGCACTATTGACTGATTTCGCAGTTTGCTGCGTGCCGGATGTTGGTGTTAGCTCAGATTTTGCGGTTTTAGTCGCATTTTCCGGTACATTTTTTACGTCAATTTGTTCATTTTTGCGTTGTAATGTAGCGGAAACGTGAGCAGTGTGTATAGAGGTCACAATTACCGATCCTCGCGCAGGCAGATATCATTCCATGTCTAACAGATCCAGCGGTCGCTGTGATAAGATTCGACCCTAATTGTGTCACCTAGGATACATCATTTTTATGTTGTCTGTTGAAGAGTTAAGTTGTACCCGGGACGAAAGGGTATTGTTTGAGGATTTACATTTTTCGGTTTCATCTGGAGAACTGGTTCAGATTGAGGGCCAGAACGGGGCCGGAAAAACGACCTTGCTGCGTATCCTGGCAGGGTTGGGACGAGCAGACAACGGCATCGTTAGCTGGAATGATGAAAATATCGAATCGGCACGGGAGCTCTACCATCAGGATCTCCTTTTTCTTGGTCACCAGACCGGCGTGAAACGTGAGCTGACGGCTTACGAAAATCTTTCTTTTTTCCAGTCTATGCACGTCCACAACGGTGACAACGGATTAACCGGTGAGGCAATGGTCAGTGGTGCCGATAGCCTGTGGCAGGCGCTGGCTCGCGTTGGCCTGGCAGGACGGGAAGATGTGCCTGCCGGGCAGTTGTCTGCTGGTCAGCAGCGCCGGGTGGCGCTGGCCCGACTGTGGCTGAGCAACCATAAGCTGTGGATTCTGGATGAGCCTCTGACTGCGATCGATAAACAAGGCGTCAAAGTGCTTGAGCAATTGTTTCTTTCCCATGTCCAGCGAGGAGGGATGGTGATCCTGACCACGCACCAGGACATGTTCGCTGACAGCGACCATCTACGAAAAATCAAGCTGGGGCGATAAAAATCCATGATCAGAGAAATTACCCTCGTTGTTCGCCGTGAGCTGATGATTGCGTTTCGTCGTCAGGCTGAAATTTTCAACCCGCTGTGGTTTTTCATTATTGTTATTACGCTGTTCCCTCTCGGTGTTGGGCCAGAGCCGAATTTGTTAGCACGTATTGCTCCGGGGATTGTTTGGGTTGCGGCCCTGCTGGCGGCCCTGTTATCGATGGAGCGCCTGTTCCGGGATGATTATGTAGACGGGTCGCTGGAGCAGATGTTGATGATGCCGACGCCGTTGCCGGTCCTGGCGTTTGCCAAAATGGTGGCGCACTGGTTCCTGACCGGGGTACCGCTGCTGCTGATCAGTCCGTTGCTGGCGATTTTATTGTCATTAGACTGGGCAACCTGGAAAGCTGTGGTGTTAACTTTACTATTGGGAACGCCAACTTTGAGCTTTTTAGGCTCCATCGGGGTGGCGTTAACTGTGGGATTGCGAAAAGGTGGGGTTTTATTGAGCCTGCTCATATTGCCGCTCTATATACCTGTGCTTATATTCGCGACCTCCGCGATTGATGCGGCCAGTTTGGGCATGCCGTATAACGGCCAGCTGGCACTGCTGGGAGCCATGTTAGTGGGCTCTGCGACACTTTCTCCGTTTGCTGTCGCAGCTTCACTACGCATCAGTGTGCAATAAATGATTACAATAAAGTTAGCCATAGAGCTTTTTTGCAACTTGTCAGTAAAACTAAAATATCGGCAAAAAAGTAGGTAAAGGCTGACTTATTCATCATACGGGGTGAAATCACCGGTGATGAATTTGAGCAAGCACAAGGAAGCGGTTGATAATGGGTGGATTACCCCTTTGGGAGTATTCACCTTGTGTTAGCCAAAGAGAAAGATGAGTCACGTCTCTGTCACGCAATCAGGCCATGTCAGTGAGCCCGGCTGCAGACTGGAACGTACTAATTACTATTATGTGAGTAGAGCAGAATTATGTGGAAGTGGTTACATCCCTACGCTAAAGCTGAAAATTGTTACCGGTTATGTGGCACTTTGCTACCCTGGTTTTCAATCCTGGCCCTGTTATCAATGGTGATTGGTACCCTCTGGGGGTTAATGTACGCACCGACCGATTATCAGCAGGGTGACAGCTTCCGAATTATTTATCTTCACGTTCCCGCCGCCATCTGGTCGATGGGAGCCTACATGTCTATGGCTATTGCTGCCTTCATTGGTCTGGTCTGGCAGGTACGCCTGTCGGATATGGCGGCGCTGGCGATGGCACCTATCGGTGCGGTGTTTACCGTGATTGCGCTGCTGACCGGTGCGATCTGGGGCAAACCGATGTGGGGTGCCTGGTGGGTGTGGGATGCTCGACTGACTTCTGAACTGATTTTGCTGTTCCTCTACCTGGGTGTTATCGCGCTGTATAACGCGTTTGACGATCAGAAAACCGCGGCGAAAGCGGCCGGTATTCTGGCGATTGTCGGCGTGATCAATCTGCCGATCATCCATTTCTCAGTAGAGTGGTGGAACACCCTGCACCAGGGCGCCACCATCACCAAGTTCGCGAAACCGTCTATCGATGCCAGCATGTTGTGGCCGTTGCTGCTCAACATTGTGGGCTTTGCCTGTTTCTTTGGGGCGCTGACGATGATTCGCCTGCGTAATGAGATTATTGCCCGTGAAAGCCACCGCCCTTGGGTGCGTGAACTGATGAAGTGAGGCCGCTATGCATTTTGACTCTTTCAGTGATTTTTTAGCGATGGGTGGCTATGCCTCGTATGTCTGGAGTTCGTACGGTATTTCAATGGCAGCCCTGATTTGGATTTTAGTTTCCAGCTTGCGCACCAAGCGCCAGCTGGCGGCAGAGATTAAAAATAAAATGGCGCGTGAGAAACGCATCAAAGAAGCGGAAAAACTGGAGAACACACTATGAACCCGAGACGTAAAAAACGCCTGTCGCTGGTACTGGCGCTGGTGGTAGGCCTCGGCGCAACAGTTGGGTTGCTGCTCTATGCCCTGAACCAGAATATGGATCTGTTCTACACACCAACGGAATTGGTAAATGGTAAGCCTGACGGGACAAAACCGGAAGTCGGTCAGCGTCTGCGTATCGGGGGCATGGTGGTAACGGGTTCGGTAGAACGTGATCCCCAGTCGCTGAAAGTCAGCTTTAAAGTGGCCGATGTCGGTCCGGCGGTTACGGTGAATTATGAAGGCATCCTGCCTGACCTGTTCCGCGAAGGGCAGGGCATTGTGGCGCAGGGTGTACTGATCGATGCAAACACCGTTGAGGCCCACGAAGTGCTGGCCAAGCACGATGAAGAGTACATGCCGCCGGAAATCGCTGAAGCGATGAAGAAAACGCATGAACCGCTGAAATACAGCGAGACCCAACTACAGGGCAGTACTGACCAATGATTGTTGAACTCGGCAACTTTAGCCTGATAGTGGCGCTGGGTCTGTCGATCCTGCTCAGCATCTATCCGCTTTATGGCGCATCGGTGGGCAATCAGGCTCTGATGCGCATGGCGCGTCCGCTCACATACGGGGTGTTCGGCATGATTATGATGTCATTCATCATCCTGAGCTGGGCGTTTTACACCAACGATTTTACCGTTACTTACGTTGCGACAAACTCAAACTCCTTGCTGCCGTGGTACTACCGCTTGTCAGCTGTCTGGGGTGGGCATGAAGGTTCCCTGTTGCTGTGGGTACTGATCCAGGCAACCTGGGCTGTCGCCGTTGCTATTTTCAGCCGTGGCATGCCGCTGGAATCGCTGGCGCGGGTGTTGTCTGTGATGGGGATGATCTCCATTGGCTTCCTGCTGTTTATCATCGCAACCTCCAACCCGTTCCTGCGTACGCTGCCGTATTTTCCGGTAGATGGCCGTGACCTGAACCCGCTGCTGCAGGATCCGGGACTGATTATTCACCCACCACTGCTGTACATGGGTTACGTGGGGTTCTCGGTGGCGTTTGCGTTTGCTATCGCGTCGCTGATGACCGGACGATTGGATACGGCCTGGGCTCGCTGGTCACGTCCGTGGACTATCGCTGCCTGGTCTTTCCTGACACTGGGTATCGCGCTGGGCTCCTGGTGGGCTTATTACGAGCTGGGCTGGGGCGGTTGGTGGTTCTGGGACCCGGTTGAGAACGCTTCTTTCATGCCATGGCTCGCAGGTACGGCACTGATGCACTCACTGGCTGTAACCGAAAAACGCGGTACGTTCAAAGCCTGGACGGTACTGCTGGCGATTTCGGCTTTCTCACTCAGTCTGCTGGGTACATTCTTGGTTCGTTCCGGCGTGCTGGTTTCGGTACACGCGTTCGCCTCCGATCCTGCCCGCGGCATGTTTATTCTGGGCTTCCTGGTCGTTGTGATTGGTGGTTCGCTGCTGCTGTACGCGCTGCGAGGTGGTCAGGTACGTTCACACGGTAACTTTGCTCTGTTTTCCCGCGAAAACCTGCTGCTGGCGAACAACCTGCTGCTGGTTGCCGGTCTGCTGGTGGTGTTGATTGGTACACTGCTACCGCTGATCCACAAGCAAATTGGACTGGGCTCGGTTTCCATCGGGGTACCGTTCTTCAATACGCTGTTTACCTGGCTGATGATCCCATTTGCTTTCATTCTGGGTATTGGGCCACTGGTGCGCTGGAAGCGTGACAATTTGTCTAACATCCGTAAGCAAATGATTGTGTCAGCTATTGTGACGCTGCCGGTTGCATTTCTGTCAATCTGGCTGTTCACCGATATCCTGGAGCCAATGGCGGTTCTGGGCATGACGATGGCCGTCTGGATCATCATGATGCATGGCTTTGAGCTTTACGAGCGTGCCACTCACCGTCACAGCCTGTGGACAGGTCTTGGCAAACTAGGACGCAGTCATTGGGCGATGGTTCTGGGTCACATCGGTATGGCGGTCACTGTGATTGGGATTACGCTGGTGTCTAATTATGATCTGGAGCGCGATGTGCGTCTGGCACCGGGCGAGAGCGTGAACGTTAAAGGTTACGACTTTAAGTTTGTTGGCCTGCGTGATGCAGATGGTCCGAACTATGACGGTTATATCGCTGACTTCAACATCACCCGTAACGGCAAAGCTGTCACAACACTGCATGCTGAAAAGCGTTTTTACAGCGTGGCGGGTTCAATGATGACCGAAGCGGCGATCAACAGTGGTGTGACCCGTGACCTATATGTGGCGATGGGTGAGCGACTGGGCGGTGAAGCCTGGGCTGTACGTATTTACTTTAAACCGTTTGTGAACTGGATCTGGTTCGGTGCCGTGCTGATGGCGCTGGGTGGCGCGATGGCAATCAGTGACAAGCGTTACCGGTTCCGCAAAAAAGCACAGCAGGAACAGCCGGTGCTGGCCGAAAGAGAGGCAGAAGCTAACTGATGAACAAGAAACTACTTTTCATTCCTCTGGTACTGTTTCTGGGGCTGGTGGTTATGTTTATGAACCAGCTCAGCCGTAATGCGGAGGGCGATGACCCGACCAAACTGGAATCCGTTTTGGTGGGAAAACCGGTTCCGCAGTTCAAGCTGGAAGATCTGGTTGAAGCCGGCAGACTCTATGAGCAGGACATCTTTAAAGGTGAGCCATTACTGCTCAATGTTTGGGCCACCTGGTGTCCGACCTGTTACGCCGAACACACCTACTTAAATCAGCTGGCCAGTGAAGGCGTGAAGATTATCGGCCTCAATTACAAAGATGACCGTCTAAAAGCGGTACGTTGGCTGAATGAGCTGGGTAACCCTTACATTCACAGTCTGTTTGATGGTAATGGCATGCTGGGTATGGATCTGGGCGTTTACGGGGCACCTGAAACGTTTCTGATCGATGGCGAAGGTATCATTCGATACCGCCATGTCGGAGATGTGAATGATCGTAACTGGAACGATACCCTCAAGCCAATGTATGACGCCTTGCTGAAGGAGGCGAAAGGATGAAGGGACGCTCACTTAACCTGATCGGATTTGCATTCAGCGCAGTACTGTCAGTGTCTCTGTGGCTGGGCACTGTAGCGGCTTTCACGCTGCCGGCGACAGCGACTGCTGCTATTGACGTTTATGAATTCAAATCACAGCAAAAAGAGAAAGAGTTCCACGAACTGACGGCGACCCTGCGTTGCCCTAAGTGTCAGAACAACAGCATTGCAGACTCTAATGCCGAGCTGGCTAAAGACATGCGCCAGAAAACCTATGAAATGCTCAGCGAAGGGAAAAGCAAGCAGGATGTCATTGATTACATGGTGGCGCGTTACGGCAATTTCGTGACCTACAATCCGCCGATCATGGCCTCGACACTGATTCTGTGGGCTGGCCCACTTCTGTTTATCGTGATTGGCTTTACGGTATTGGTGCTGCGCTCTCGCAAAAACAGTGTCAGTAAACCAGCGAAAGGTCAGCTGTTGGATGAAAAAGAGCAAGCCCGTTTGCAGGCCCTGATGGCTGAAATGGGACAGGATATGGCTTCAGACACAGAAGCGGCATCTGGTAACAGCAATGCGGCAGGCGGGAAGGTGAAAAAATGACGTTGTTTTGGTTGATTACAGTCTTCCTGGTACTTATCGCCATGCTGTTGTTTGTGCTGCCGATGTATTTCGGTAAAGAGCAAGATCATGTCGCCAGCCGGGACGAACTGAATAAGGCGTTCTTCAAAGATCGCATGAGCGAGCTGAAGGAAGAAAGTAGCGAAGGACTGGTGGAAAACACCGATGAGCTGGTCGTTGAGCTGCAACAGTCCTTATTGGACGATGTTCCGGCCAATGCCAAGGCGCATCAAAGCAAGGTCAGCACTGCGCTGCTGATTCCGGGCGTTTTGCTGCTGGTGGCTGTCTGCTACGGTATGTACCTGAAAACCGGTAGTCTGGATAAGGTTATGCAATGGCATGAGACGGCTGCGCGTCTTCCTGAACTATCACAACGACTGATGCAGGAGTCGGGTGAGCCGATGTCGGATCAGGAGATGGAAGATCTGACTTTGGCGCTCCGTACCCGTCTGCATGAGACACCTGATGATGCAACCGGTTGGTTGCTGTTAGGACGGATTGGTATGGCGAACCGTGATGCGGAAACAGCGCAAAGCGCGCTGGACCGTGCGTATCGACTCGAACCAAGTAATCCGGAAGTGCAGCTTAGCTATGCGCAGGCGCTGATGCTGATTGGCGACCCGGGACAATCTGAACGTGCCCGCCGTTTGCTGATGAGCGTGATTAAACAGGATCACACCAATCTGCGTGCGATGTCGTTGCTGGCATTTGATGCGTTTGAACGCGAGGAATACGATCAGGCTGTGGCATACTGGAGCATGATGAAAGAGCTGATTGGTGCTGATGACCCACGTGCCGCCATGCTGGATCGCAGCATCGCCCGGGCGGAAGACCAAATGAATCAGGCCGGCAATACTGCGACTTCGGTATCTGTCACGGTGGAACTGGACCCGAGCGTTATCCGTCCTGAGCAAGGTATCGTGATTATTTCAGCGCACTCGGCGGATGGTGCTCCAATGCCCGTAGCAGCAAAACGGTTACCGCTTTCTGCATTTCCTATCACACTGACACTGGACAATCAGGACAGCATGATTCCTGAGCGACCACTGACGTCACTGCCGGAAATGATCATCAAAGCTCGTATCGACAGCGACGGCAATGTGATGACGAAAAAAGGGGACTGGTACGGACTAAGCGAAGTGATTCCGCTGGGTGGCACAACCAAAGTGGTAATCAGTCAGCAGTACGAGTAATTATCATCTCCGTTCAACAACGTATATAATCCAAAAGGCCAGGTAGGTAATATCTGGCCTTATTTTTTTGTCAGTTATGCCGTATAAAAGCAACTGAGTGCATGGTTTCCCTGTTATGGACACCTATGATTCAGAAATGTTCGTGTATGATACCGGAACGTTATAAGCCCTGAGACAATGGATAACATTTTGAAAAGCAAACATCTCCTTGCAACCGCAATTCTGTTAGCCCTGACAGCCTGTGCAGAAACGCCCAAAAGCACGGCTGACTACGCCACTTCATCAAAAAGCGCTTCATCAGACACTGTCGAAAACAGTTCCGCGGTCATTGACGCGACTGAATCAGATGCGCAGTCACCTGGAAACAGCACTGGCGTATCCGGGGAAGATGCTGATGCCATGGCTGAAGTAGCAGCAGACGCTGAAGCCTCTGTCGACAGAGCTGGGGGCAACGTCACGTCAGGCGAAGCCACATCAGACGAAACCATCAGCGATGAAACGGACAGTGAGTTACAAGCAGAGATTTTTGCCGAACTGGATCAGCAGGGTGGTGAATATGCGGTTCCAGGCGTCTACGACCCGTTTGAAGGGTTTAACCGTGCCATGTGGAACATCAACTATAACTACCTGGATCCGTATATCGCACGCCCGGTATCACTTGCTTATGTAGACTATGTACCCTCACCGGTTCGAGGTGGTATCCGTAACTTCCTCTCGAATCTGGAAGAGCCTGCCAGCATGCTTAACAGCTTGCTGCGACTGGAAGGTGAGCAGGCAGTGACTCACTTTAACCGCTTCTGGATTAACTCGACCTTTGGTCTGGCAGGCCTTATTGATGTTGCCTCCCGTGCCGACATCCGCAAACCGCGCGATAAAGCCTTTGGAGACACAATGGGCTACTACGGTGTAAATAACGGTCCGTACTTTATGTTCCCAGTTTACGGTCCGGTGACATTGCGCGAAGGCAGTGGTGATATCGTTGATAGCCTGTACTTCCCGTTAAATCTGCTGACATTCTGGCAGAGCTTGGGTAAGTGGGCATTTGACGGGATGGAAGACCGTGCGGCGCTGGTGTCATCGGAAGCGATGTTGAACGACTCACCAGATCCATATGTCTTTGCCCGTGATGCCTACATCCAGAACCAGAACTTCCGTGCTCAGGGTGAAAATGCAGAACCTGAAACACCTGTGAACGAAGAGTTTCTGGATGACTTCATGGATGAGATTGATGAATATTAATTATAAAAGTGTTTTTGCATTATTTGCTGATTAATTAAAATCGACTTTGGGTAGAATATGTAAAGCGATTCTTAGCTTGAATGATTAGTTTCTGATAGTATTCCGCTCTTTATTAACTTTTTTAAGATTAACGCTTTAGGAGTTTGTCTAACTTTAAGGCGTAATAGTGCTTGTTTGGTTTTGATATGAAGATCTTAGTAACTGGTGGTGCGGGCTTTATTGGCTCAGCTGTTGTTCGCCATATTATTGAAAATACTCATGATTATGTCGTAAATGTCGATAAACTGACTTACGCAGGCAATCTGGATTCGTTGGTCAGTGTGGAAGGACACGAGCGCTATATGTTTGAGCAGGTTGATATCTGTGATCGTGCGGCTCTTGATCGCGTATTCGCTGAGCATCAGCCTGATGCTGTGATGCACCTGGCGGCTGAAAGCCATGTAGATCGCTCTATTGACGGCCCTGCAGCGTTTATTGAAACGAATATTGTTGGTACGTACACACTGCTAGAGTCAGCACGTGCTTACTGGAATAGCCTTGATGAAGAGGCTAAAGCGGCATTTCGTTTCCACCATATTTCAACTGATGAAGTGTATGGCGATCTGGAAGGGACAGATGATCTGTTTACCGAAACCACGTCTTATGCACCAAGCAGTCCGTATTCTGCGTCGAAAGCATCTAGCGATCATCTGGTTCGTGCTTGGCTGCGTACTTACGGCTTGCCAACGGTTGTGACAAACTGCTCGAACAACTACGGCCCTTTCCATTTCCCGGAAAAATTGATCCCACTGATGATTCTGAACGCCTTAGACGGTAAGCCACTGCCAGTGTACGGCAATGGCATGCAGATTCGAGATTGGCTGTTTGTAGAAGATCATGCGCGTGCTCTTTATACAGTCGTCACCAAGGGAGAAGTGGGTGAAACCTATAACATCGGTGGCCATAACGAGAAAGCTAATATTGAGGTAGTAAAAACTATCTGTCGCCTTCTGGAAGAGCTGGTACCTGCGAAGCCGGAAGGCGTCGCAAACTATGAAGATCTAATCACTTACGTTACCGATCGCCCAGGGCATGATGTTCGTTACGCGATTGACGCGACCAAGATTGGTCAGGAGCTTGGCTGGACACCGGAAGAAACATTTGAAACCGGTATCCGTAAAACTGTTGAGTGGTACCTGAACAATAAAACATGGTGGAGCCGTGTATTGGATGGCTCTTACAGCATGGAACGTCTAGGCAGTAACGTATAAGGGCAGTGTAATGAAAGGTATTATTCTTGCGGGCGGCTCAGGTACTCGCCTTTATCCAATTACTCGTGGCGTATCAAAGCAGTTGTTGCCTGTTTATGACAAGCCGATGATTTACTACCCGTTAGCAACATTGATGCTGGCGGGTATTCGTGAAGTACTGGTTATTACTACGCCAGAGGATAACGAGTCGTTTAAACGACTGCTGGGAGATGGTTCAGATTTCGGTATCAATCTGCAATATGCGATCCAACCGAGTCCTGATGGTTTAGCCCAGGCTTTCATTATTGGTGAAGAGTTCCTGGCGGGGGATAGCTGCTGCCTTATCCTGGGCGATAACATTTTCTACGGCCAGTCTTTCTCGCGCACGCTACGTAACGCGGCTGGACGAGAAAATGGTGCAACTGTGTTTGGTTATCAGGTTAAAGACCCTGAGCGTTTTGGTGTGGTCGAGTTTGACCAAAATATGAAAGCTGTTTCGATCGAAGAGAAACCCGTTCAGCCGAAATCCAATTATGCCGTTACCGGATTGTACTTTTACGACAACCGTGTTGTGGACTTTGCCAAACGAGTAGAGCCGTCTGAACGCGGTGAGCTGGAAATTACCAGTATCAATCAGATGTACCTGGAAGATGGTTCATTGAATGTTGAACTGCTGGGTCGCGGTTTTGCCTGGTTGGATACCGGTACACATGAAAGCCTGCATGAAGCTTCGTCGTTCGTGCAGACTATCGAGCACGTTCAAGGCCTGAAAGTTGCTTGCCTTGAAGAGGTAGCATGGCGAAACGGTTGGCTGACCGATGCACAGCTTTTGGATAAAGCAGAACCAATGCTGAAGAACGAATATGGTCGTTATCTTCAATCACTGGTTGCCGAAAAACATAAACAGTCACAACATCTAGGTTGAAATTTGTATGCTGAAAGTACTAATTACCGGAAGTAATGGCCAGGTGGGTAGCCTATTGGTTCAACAGCTGAGCGAGAAAGCAGAGGTTCTGGCGGTAGATCGCGACAAGCTGGATATCACCGATGAACAGTCAGTGATGGATATGGTGGAAACCTTCCAACCTGATGTGATTATCAATGCAGCGGCACACACCGCTGTCGATAAAGCAGAAAACGAAGTTGAACTGTCCTACCTTATTAACCGTGATGGCCCGCGTTACTTAGCGCAGGCAGCAGAGAAAATCGGTGCTGCCATTTTGCATATTTCGACAGATTATGTCTTTGCGGGTGATAAAGTAGGGGCGTACAGCGAAACTGACCCGACAGACCCACAAGGCGTGTACGGAGCAAGTAAACTGGCGGGTGAGCAAGCTGTTATTGCCGCGTGTCCGCGTCATATTATTCTTCGTACCGCTTGGGTCTTTGGTGAAACGGGCAACAACTTCGTTAAAACCATGATTCGTCTTGGTCGTGATCGTGATCAACTGGGTATTGTCGGTGATCAGTTTGGTGGTCCAACCTATGCGGGCGACATTGCTGCAACACTGATCGCGATAGCAGAGCGCTTTCATTCTGGTCAAGATGTCGCTTGGGGGATCTACCATTACTCAGGTCTGCCAAGTGTCAGCTGGTTCGAGTTCGCCTGCTTCATTTTTGAGCAGGCGCAGTCTCAGGGCGTTTTGGACAAGTCACCGGCGCTCAAGAGTATCACTACCTCAGACTATCCGACACCGGCAAAACGCCCGGCTAACTCCCGTCTGATCATGGATAAAATCCACACCGCGTTTGGTATCCCTGCGAGTGACTGGAAATCGGCACTCAACGATATTCGCCCTTACGGAAAATGATGAATCAAAAAGTGCCTGGGATGGTTGATTGTGATGTCAAACGATGCCGGGTACTTGTGAGAGATTAATAAATGAAAGTTATTGATACTGCTATCCCGGATGTAAAAATCATTGAGCCTGCTGTGTTCGGTGATGAGCGTGGCTTCTTTATGGAAACTTGGCAACAGGAAAAATTCTGTGAGTTAGTAGCAAACCGAACTTTTGTTCAGGATAACCACTCGAAGTCTAAAAAAGGTATCTTAAGAGGTCTACATTACCAAACAGAGAATACTCAAGGTAAGTTAGTACGAGTAGTCTCAGGTGAAGTATATGATGTCGCAGTAGATATTCGAAAAAGTTCACCAACATTCGGGCAATGGGTAGGTGTTCTTCTGTCAGCAGAAAATAAGCGTCAACTTTGGGTGCCAGAAGGTTTTGCTCATGGTTTTTATGTAACCAGTGATGAGGCAGAATTTGTTTATAAATGTACAGATTATTACAATCCAGAGGCTGAGCATTCGATTCTCTGGAATGATCCGGAGCTATCAATTGATTGGCCATTAGATCAAGAGCCAATTTTGTCTGAAAAAGATAAAATTGGTGATTTATTGAAAGCTACGGTAGGTTTGAAATAAAATGCATAAAATAGTAAATCAAGTAAAGTTGTCATTTACTTGTTTCTTGAAAAATAAATCATTGATAATGAGTCTATCAAGGAGGGATATACTTCAAAGATATCAAGGCTCTTTATTTGGCTTGTTATGGACATTGCTGACTCCGCTAATTATGTTGGCAATATACACCTTTATCTTTAGTGTTGTATTTAAGGCGAAGTGGGGTGGTGTAGATGATAAGTTTCAGTTTTCAATGTTATTGTTTTCTGGCTTAATTATATTTAATTGCTTTTCAGATATTATTTCAAGAGCACCGACCTTAATTATAAACTATGCAAGCTATGTAACAAAGGTTATTTTCCCAATTGAAATACTACCTTTTGTTATTACAATAAGTGCGATATTTAACTTTATCTTGTCTTTTATTATTTGGTTAGTATTCTACATAACCCTTATTGGCTTGCCATCAATATATATCGTGTTTGTACCTTTACTCATGATTCCATTTATTTTAATGTGTAATGGACTTGCATGGATTTTAAGCTCAATTGGGGTCTATATAAGAGATGTTAGTCAATTGGTCACACTTGTTGTTAGTGCGTTAATGTTTATGACACCAATATTTTACCCAATAACAGCTCTACCAGAACAATATCAGTTTTATTTGCACTTAAGTCCAATTACTACAGTCGTTGAGTTATTTAGAAGTTTAGCTATTTATGGCGAAATGCCAAGTATTAAGATGTTAGCTGTTTATACATCATCCTCTATTGCAATTTATTGTTTGGGCTTTATGTGGTTTAATAAAACAAGTAAAGGTTTTAGTGATGTCTTGTAATGACTATATATTGTCAGTTGATAATATAAGTAAATGCTTTGAAATCTATGAAAAACCATCTCATAGATTATGGCAAATGTTTTTTAAAAATAAAAAGCTTTACAAAGAGTTTTGGGCATTAAATGACATTAGCTTTAAAGTTAAACGTGGAGAGTCAGTCGGTATCATAGGCAGAAATGGTGCTGGTAAATCCACATTATTACAAATTATATGTAATACATTATCTCCTACAGATGGGCAAACGAAAATTCAAGGTAAGGTTGCTGCTTTATTAGAACTGGGGGCAGGATTTAACCCTGAATTTTCGGGGAGAGATAATGTCTACCTATGTGCATCTTTGTATGGAATGACTAAAGAGCAAATTGATGAGCGATATGAGATGATAGCTAATTTTGCTGACATCGGAGATTTCATCAATCAGCCAGTCAAAACTTATTCAAGCGGTATGTATGTAAGGCTTGCATTTGCAGTCATTGCTCATGTCGATGCTGATATTCTTATAATAGATGAGGCTCTTGCTGTTGGAGATGCTTTATTTACTCAAAAGTGCATGCGCTTTTTGAGAGAGTTTAAGAAAAATGGTGTTCTTCTCTTTGTTAGTCATGATACATCAGCCGTTACTAATTTATGTGATAAAGCCGTTTGGCTTAAAAACGGTAAAGTTGAAAGCTTTGATAGTGCAAAAATCGTCTCTGAAAAATATATGGCCGATTTGTATCAGTCGAAAGTAACAAAAAATGATAAGAAAGTTGTTGAAACTGAGAAAAAAGAAGTAAAAGTTTTTAGAGATTTTAGGCAAGATTTTATTAACTCTTCAAACTTGAGAAACGATATACAGATATTTCAATTTGATGATATTGAAAATAATAATTTTGGTAAGGGTGGTGCCAAAATTAGTGATGTATTCATCATGGATGAAGATGGTAACGCTTTAAATTGGTTTGTTGGTGGTGAGGGTGTAACTTTAAGGGTTGAGGTTGAAGTTAATGAAGAAATAAAAAATCCAATTGTTGGTTTCTCAATTAGGGATAAATTGGGACAGCCTGTTTTTGGTGATAACACATTTCTTCACACAATTTCTGATAATTTATTGTGCAATGCAGGAAATAAGATAGTTGTAGATTTTGATTTTCAAATGCCTGTTTTATTGAATGGTGATTATTCTGTAACAGTTGCAGTTGCAGATGGGGACCAAAACAATCATGTGCAACATCATTGGATTAATGATGCTTTATTATTTAAGTCCACAGCTACTTCAGCTAGTACTGGATTGGTTGGCATACCAATGAAAAATATAAAAATTAATATTATCTAGGAGAGCAAAGTGGCTCATATTGAACAGCAAGTTTTCTGTAACTCAGTCAAAGAACTTCATCCATCTTTCTTTAGCAATGTTTTTGTCCTAGATATTGGTGCTTTGGATATAAACGGTAATAATAAAGTTTTATTTGAAGAGTCTCATTATTTAGGCTTAGATGTAGCTCTCGGGCGAAATGTAGATATTGTTTCAAAAGGTCATGAACTTGGCTTGCCTGATGAAACATTTGATACGATTATATCTACTGAGTGTTTTGAGCATGATCAATATTATCCAGAAACAATAAAGAATATTTATCGAATGCTAAAACCAGGTGGATTGTTTTTGTTTACATGTGCAACAACAGGTAGACCTGAGCATGGAACAAGAAGAACAACTCCTGAAGATGCTCCTCTGTTACAAGGGTTTACGGAGTGGAGTGATTATTATAAAAACTTAACTGAAGATGATATTAAAGATGTTTTTGGTGATATCAATCAACTTTTTTCTAAGTTTGAGTTCTCTGTAAATCCTAAAACATGCGATCTGTACTTTTGGGGTATTAAGCATGGCGTGCGTGTAATCAGAGATGACTATTCTTTCATGCTAACTCGTGATAAGTTTAAAATTGATATTGAGGAAATAAAATCTTCTGTTGATAGATTAAGCAAAATTTCCGCTGAAGAGAATATAAATTTAAAACAAGAAAATGAAAAGTTAATTGAAGATTTTGACCAATTAAAATTAGAACTTGAGCAAAAAGAACGTCAAATCAATGGATTATACAGTGATATATCTGAACTAAAATCAAGTACTTCTTGGCGCTTAACATCTCCATTACGTGTAATAAAAACACAATCGTCCCGAATTTATAGTGGCGAAATGTTTGATAAATTAAGCCGATTAATAAACCTGTTTCTAAATAACCCTAAAATTTGTATTAAAGCTGTTAATTATGCAAAAAAACATGGGGTTAAACAGACTATTAACCGTCTAAAGTTTGCTGCAACTACACCAAACTCCCCAACGTTTAATCATGCTTGGTTTGATATTAATGCACAAGAGACGGTTTATATATTATCAACGCATCATTGCCAGTATATTGCTGAACTAATTCAAATTAATCTTGAAAAACTATCAATAAAAAGTGAAATTATTTATTCTAAGCCAGAAAATGGGTTTAGTTCTAATCTTCATTTTGTAATTTGCCCACAGATTTTTGATGAACTGCCACCATTATATATTGCATATCAAATGGAGCAGGCTGTAAGTTCGCGCTGGTTTACTGATAGCTACTTTGATATTTTGCGTTCATCTTACGCAATTTTTGATTACTCTGAGTACAACTTAGACGTTTTGCAAAAAAATGATATATCATTGAAACAGCTATATTACGTACCTATTGGACAAAAATTAAAATCTAACTGCAAAAATGACACTAACTACGCCTATGATGTGTTGTTTTATGGTGATATCAATAACAAACGTCGCAAAGAGTATATTTCTAAACTGAAAGAGAAGTTTAATGTAAAAATTGTAAACAACTTATTTGGTGATGATCTTATTAAGGAATTTGAAAAGGCAAAGGTTATTGTTAACATTCATTATTATGAAGGTGCGTTATTAGAGACGACTAGAATTTATGAGTGCTTAAGTAATAACAAACTTGTCATTTCAGAGAAAAGTGCAGATCAAAGTGCTCATACGACACTTAACGATATTGTTGAGTTTGTAGAGATTGGTGATATTGATCAAATGGTCGAAAGGGTCAATTTTTGGGTTAACTCTCCTGATCGTCTTCAGGAGAAATTAAGCCAGAATGCGCAGAAATTGAGTTTGTTGCCTGATTTATTCGAATATTACTTTATGCGATTTATGCTAGCAAATGATTGGATAACATTTGAACAGTTCTATGATATAGCTGGTGGAAATATTTCCTTTGAGTCAACAAATATTTGTCTGGGTTTACCGGAATCTGTAGAACGCCATAAAGATTTTGAAAAAGACAATGCCTATGGCTTTGAATACTTCCCTGGTTTACGACACAATCTAGGCTGGGTTGGCTGTGGGTTGAGCTATAAATTCATTGTGAAAAAAGCCAAAGAGCTTGGTTTTGAAACAGTTACGATATGTGAAGATGATGTTGAGTTTCCAGAAGATTTTGAAAGTCGTTTAGAAAAAATTCGTAGTTATTTATCGCATCAAAATAACTGGCAACTTTTCTCAGGTCTGATTGCTGACTTGAATAAAGATACAAAAGTATCGAAAGTTGATTTTTCTAGCGAAGAAGAGTTTCTGCATATCGATAAAATGACTAGCACTGTATTGAATATATATTCAAGTTCATTTTATGATCTACTTCTAGCGTGGGATGATAGTAATCGTTGTGCTGAAACAAATACAATTGATAGATATATTGAAAGTAATAACGATTGTAATGTTATAACAACTAGTAAGTTTCTTGTTGGCCATAAGGAGGAGTTAGACTCTACTCTTTGGGGATTTAGTAACCAAACATATACTGAGATGATTAAAGCTAGTGAGAGTAAGCTAAACGAAAAGAAAGAGGTTTATTTAGCTCAAAATAATAAATTGTAATCGATAGCTTTCAACTACACGGTTCAAGCAATAGTCATTGCTTGAACCGTGTAACTCTAAAAATTAAAATGATATCGTAGGTAACTTCTTAAATACCATATGAAGTGTTTGGAAAAAATATTCCTGTTATTAAATGCTCCTTTATGAATGGCTTTTATGTTTGGTAAATATGTCAGAACCATTCCTTTTTTTTGGGCTCTACGGCAAACATCAACATCTTCAAAGTACATGAAAAATTTTTGATTAAAGCCTTTTAACTCGTCATAACATTTTTTCTTAAACATTAAGAAAGAACCTGCTGCCCAATCAACCTCAATGGGTTCGCATATGTTTTCTTTATCATATGAATCAGTTCGTTTTTCTTTTAAAAATAATCCTTGTAGTGGTCCAGTCAATCTCGGGAAACGCTTAATTGAGTATTCATGGATTGATAAGTCACTGTCTTTAAATAAATTAATGGTGTAAATATCTGACTTAACTTTATGAGTTTCTTTTTCTAATTGTATTAATTGAGATATATCAATTAATACATCAGGATTAATTACTAGAAAGAAGTCATCATCATTAATAATGTTGTTTTTACTCAGGTAATCAAAAACAATATTATTGTTTTCGCTAAATCCTCGACCATATTTTTTATCGATCAAAGTAATGTTGTTTCTTTGGGAAAATAGTAATAGCTCTTCTGTTACTGGTGTATTAGATTTAATCAATACATTATATTTTTTTGCTATTTCGGCTAAATATGGATTACTAGCCAGCATTTTGTCATGATTATGATTGATAATACTGAGAAATATCATGATGATTTATTGTTTAAGTAGCCAAGAGGAGTGTCTAAAAGGAGTTGGACGATTTTGTCCTCATCAAAATTGTGGCAAGCCTCATCGAGGGAGTTTAAAAGTGTTGCCATTTCTGACCAAGATAGCATGACTTCTCTTGCTGTCATGATTTTACTGTGCGATGTACCCTCGACATTTTCGCCAATAAGTAATTCTTCATATAGCTTTTCTCCGGGTCTTAAGCCAGTAAATCGAATTTCGATATCTCCATCAATCCCTTCATTAATATTGCTTTCACTCATACCCATTAAATGGATCATGCGTTTGGCTAAATCCAAAATCTTTACCGGCTCACCCATATCTAGAACAAAAACTTGTCCGCTGTGTGCCATTGCACTGGCTTGAATAACAAGTTGGGCAGCTTCAGGGATAAGCATGAAGTATCGTGTGATATCTGGGTGTGTAACGGTAACAGGGCCTCCATTGCGGATTTGCTCTTTGAATAAAGGCACAACTGAACCTGATGAACCTAGTACGTTGCCAAAACGTACCATTGTGAAAGTGGTGTCCGACTGTCGTTCTGCTAATGCTTGTAATACTAACTCAGCAAGGCGCTTACTGGCTCCCATCACATTGGTCGGACGAACAGCCTTGTCGGTTGAGATAAGGGTAAAGTTTTTCACATTAGCCGAAATAGCTGCTTCAGCAGCAGCGAGAGTCCCGAAAACATTATTGCGAATGCCTTCAATTACATTATCTTCAACAATGGGTACATGCTTGTAGGCAGCAGCGTGAAAAACAGTCTCTACGTTATGACCTTGCATTAACTTGGCCATTCGGTTCTGTTTTTGTACGCTTCCGAGTGCAGAGACGATTTCTGTTTCTGCCGATATATTAGCGATTATTTTCCTTAGTTCTCTGTCAATGCTGTACAGGTTATATTCGTTAAGCTCAAAAAGAATCAATTTACTGGGCTTTTTCAAAATTATCTGTCGACAGAGCTCAGAGCCGATAGAACCTCCTGCACCAGTTACCATCACCGCTTTATTTTTAATGTTTTTCGACAGCAATTCTTGATCTGGTTCTACTGGTGCTCGACCTAATAAATCACCAATATCTAGATCTTGTATTTCACCCAAAGTAGCCTTGCCTGTGGCAATATCCTCAACGGATGGTACGGATTGTACTGCGATTGGTAACTCAGATAGTTTGTTTACAAGTCGTAGTCGCTGCCCTTTACCAATGTTATTTATGGCCAGCAACAGTTTAACTGGTTGATAAAGAGACTGAAGTTCCTCGAATTCTGAACTATGATGAACACGCAGGCCAACGATGATTTGTCCAACTTTTGCTGGGTCGTCATCTAGGATGACAACAGGGTGATACTCTCCACCGCTGATCAGTGCGTAGGCTAGCTCACGGCCAGTGGAACCTGCGCCATATATGAAAACATTAGGTTTTTTTCGCTTGTAGTAGTGGTAATACATTGTTCGTATTAAAATACGAGGTCCACCAAGCAGTAAGATAGCAATACCACTGTAAATCATTGGTACACTACGGGGTACAAATGACTGAAAGAAAAAGCCACTAAGCGCTAGAGTAATGGCGGACAGGATTATGGCTAACATGATATGCCCCAGTGCGGGTAACATCATGTACCGTAATACAGCTCTGTACATGCCAAGACGAACAAAGCTATAGAGGGTTACACAAATCGTGACAACAAAGCTTAAGACTTCCTTGTGGCTGATCTCAAACATCCAATTGTTTAGTCGCAGACTCATTGCAATGTAGAGTGATAACATGATTGCTATCGCATCATAAGCCATTGTAATTATTCTTTTATTTTTTCTTTGTGTTGAAAATAGGGCTCTTACTGGTTTTAACATAGATTGGTGCTTCGTTAACATACTTCAAATGAAGAATCGTTGTCTTGGATGTGATGCGCTTCTTATATGGTTGAAGCTAGGCGTATGATACTCTTTTTTTTATGAAATAGCGTTAAAGAGACTTAAGTTTGAAAGTATTTGTTACAGGTAGCACAGGCTTTGTCGGGAAACAACTGGTCGACAGCCTGAATTCACGTTCTGAATTCGAAGTGATTTGTGCGGTTAGGAAGGTTCAATATGACAGTGATGTGTTTTTCGATTTAGGGGCAACCTTTGATTTGATCGACGAATTGAAAGGCTGCGAGGCCATCATCCACTGTGCAGGTCGTGCCCATGTGATGAATGAATTTGCCGATAATCCACTCGCTGAATACCGTAAAATAAACACCGCGAGTACATTACAGTTGGCACAACAGGCCGCTGAGGCTGGCGTAAAGCGTTTTATCTTCATCAGCAGTATTAAGGTCAATGGCGAATCGACCGAGTCAGGCAAGCCTTTTACCCCAGATGTGGAGCGTGCTCCTCATGATCTCTATGCTCTGAGTAAGTACGAAGCCGAGTTGGGGCTGCGAGAGCTTGCCGAACAAACGGGTATGGAAATGGTGATAATTCGCCCTCCATTGATTTACGGCCCAGGGGTTAAAGCCAATTTTGCCTCATTGATTAAATTAGCGTCTAAAGGGTTACCTTTGCCACTGGGGGCAATTCATAATCAGCGCAGTATGGTGTATGTGGGTAACCTGATTGACTTGATTATTAATTGTATCAGTAGCCCAAAGGCCGCCAACAAAACCTTCTTAGTCTCTGATAATGATGATTTATCAACAACACAGCTACTATCTGCCCTTGCAAAAGCTATGGGCAAACCGAGCCGTTTGATTCCAGTACCCGCTTCATGGCTAATGACGGTGACGAAATTGCTGGGCAAGCCTGCCATTGGTGAGCGTTTGTGTGGTAATCTTCAGCTTGATATTAGTGAGACCAAATCCTGTTTGGGTTGGACGCCGCCATATAGCGTCGCCGAAGGCCTGAAGCAGACAGTATCTGAACCCAGCCAACAGAAGTAATATGCAATCGCCTTTAATCCGCTTCCTCGATCGTTTTTTCGCCTTGTGTGGGCTTATCTGCCTATCGCCGGTATTTGTTATTGTTTATCTCCTCGGCAAGCGAGATACCGGGCAGCCGATTTTTCGCCAGGAGCGGGTCGGTAAAAATCAGCAGCCTTTTACGCTGGTGAAGTTCCGTACCATGCCGGTTGAAACCGCATCGGTTGCCACTCACTTGGTCGATGCTAGTTCGGTGACTAAACTGGGCGCTTTCTTGCGCAAAACCAAGCTGGATGAACTGCCGCAGCTGATCAATGTGGTCAAAGGGGAAATGAGCTTGGTGGGGCCTCGTCCTTGCCTGTTCAACCAAGTGGAACTGATTGAAGCGCGCCAGCAGCGCGGCGTGCTTGATGTCCTGCCGGGGATCACCGGCCTGGCCCAGATCAACGGGGTCGACATGTCGACGCCAGTAGAACTGGCGGACATGGATCGTGAGATGATCCAAACTTTCAACCTAAAAGCTTATTTTGCCTACATTCTGCAAACGGCTATTGGCCGCGGAGCAGGAGACCGGGTCAAGAGTCGTAATCGCTGAACCATCAATTACAATTATTCTCCATGACATGAATGCATCATGACTAAGAACCTTAATAATAATGTTCATATCGACGACCATAAAAATGATGACATTATTGCGATTTTCAATCGCTGCTTTCTCGAAAGCTACAACACCGAATTGATCCTCGGAGGCGACGAGCCCATTTATCTCCCGGCCGATGCGGACAATCCCCACCATAGAGTGATCTTTGCCCGAGGTTATTTTGCCTCGGCACTGCATGAGATTGCTCATTGGTGTATTGCAGGTCCCAAGCGTCGCCTGCTGGAAGACTACGGTTATTGGTATGAGCCGGATGGTCGTACGGCAGAGGTTCAGGCCGCGTTTGAAAAGGTCGAAATTAAGCCTCAGGCTATTGAATGGATATTGTCGGCCAGCTGTGGTTTTCGATTTCAGGTTAGCTGTGATAACCTGAGCGGAAGCTGTGAGCCTGATCGTGTCGCATTTACCAATAAAGTACGTGAGCAGGTTTTTGAATATTTAACTAGTGGTCTATCTGAGCGAGTACAAAGCCTTTCTGATGCTCTGAGAGATTTCTATCAGATAGGGCCTCTTGAAACATCTGATTTTCCAGCCATAAATAATAGTGTTGTGGCTTAACTCTTTGCATATTAAACCGTTATTGAGAGTAAAATGATCCAGCAATATGAAGAAAAACTGCTGAGTTTGATTGATGAGATGGTCGAAACAGCTTCTGATGATGAGTTGTTTGCAGGTGGTTACATTCGTGGTCACATCTCGTTATCTGCAGCGCAGTGTGAGCAAGAAGAACAATTTTCTGTCGATGCTATGAATACGAAAGTCGATGAGAGTATCGCCACTGCCCAATCAGAACTCTCACCTGTTGATCAAGTGATAGTGAAGCAGATGTGGGAAAATCTTAAGATGTCTGCAGATCATTGATGAAAAAAAGGCATCTATACTAGATGCCTTTTTTATATCCACTATTGTCTAATTATCTGTGCTTAAATACTTTCTTCGATAATCAGAGGATTTAGCAAAGATGATCGTCGGAAAAATGGTTAATAAAAAACCAGTTGCATATATTATGTTTTCATTAGCAAGTAGTTGATAGCTACTGAAAATAAAAATAAATAGCACTATCAATAAGTTTATAGAGTGAAGAATAGGGTGATTAAGCGTAAAGCGAGCATAGGCCCTAAACATTATGAATACCTCTTATGTTCGTCATTTATATGACTTTTATTTGATGTGCTTGTCATTTTATTGACAATGTTATTACTACATATAATAGTCTATTTATAGATAAGAAAATCACAAATATAAATTAATTAGGCAAGATGTCACAGATCTGATACGGGCTTAATTTTTCGACTTTTATTTTTTTTAAATTTGTGGCTGTTTAGTTTGATTGTTTCATATTCCAAACTGGTATAGTGACGAGTTTTATTTGTATGTTTTTTAAAAAATGTAAAAATATTTAATTAAATGTATGTTATGACAATAAAACAATCACTTATATAAAAATAGCGCCATTACTTTGACTTAACGTAATGGCGCTAGTGTTTTGATACGATAGCTAAATGTTAATTAATTGCGTTCCTACCATACCATGGGGAACGGGCATCAGTGACGTTAAACAGTTGATATTTGCGGTTGAGCATTTGGCCACCATCTCTAGAAAGTGGTAACCAAGATATTGTCGCTCGATTGGTACTAGGCTTAACTGTCATGACATCAAAGGGAATGGATATGTAGAAGCCTTTGTTGAAACTACCTTCACCAAACTCCTCTGAAGAAAGATCGGTGAAAGCCGCGAAGGCCCCGGCAATAACACCACTGTCAAACTGTTTTGAAAAATCAATAGTTAAGCCCTTGTCTTCAGTAAGATACTGACCAGCACTGAGCTTTAACAAAGTATTAGGAATCCAGTTCCATTGAGGCTGATAGTACAGGGTTGCGTGTCCGGTTAACCCGCCCGTTTGAACGCGGTAGTTACGGTTGGTCAGAGGATCAAATTGAACCTCCTCCTTAAAGAAACCAAACTGTGAGTCAGGATCTCGTTGAACAACGTAGTTGGCATCGAATCCTACAGCCCAATTACTACCTAAAGGACGGTAAAGGATTTCGCCACCGATGCCACCGAACATCATTTCCAGATACCCACCATATGCCTGTGCATACCAGTTACTGCTGACTTGGTCCATCCAGGTCAACTGTAAGTTATTCATGCGAACAGGGTTATCATTTATGTATTGGCGTACTAACGTTCGAACACGTTTCAAGTCTGTGCCATCTGGTGGCACTTCGTATAAGAATTTATCGTAATTATCGTAAATGTTGAAATAGACTGAACCGCCAAATTCTACATGCTTGGTAAACCAGTAATTTGCGCCAGCATTGACCCCAATGTTAAACATGTAAAAATTTTCTGAACCCCCAAAAGATTGCTGTAGGGTAGGGGAAAAACTGTAATCCCACTGCTTCTCTGATCTGGCGTACAGAGTCCCTTGTGGTGTCGTTGGGTTTTGGTTTTGGGCGACATCAGCAACCGAGGTGTTGATCTCTTCATGGTTCGCTACTTTGGCGAACTGTTCAGCGTTAATGCGAGTTTCGGTAACCGGCTGGTAGTTTGACGTTTCAACAATTCTATATTCAGAGGCTTGAGGCCCTTGATTGGCTAAAAGTGTACTTGCTCGCAGCAGAGCTTCATTTCTCTCACGGTATTTAGTTTGCGGAGAGACAACCGTAATTGAATCGTTATCGGCATAAATACTCGGATCTTCATACCCTGCGATTTGATGGAGATCTTGTGCTAGTTGCTCCCAAGCCTCATCTGAAAGTTTATACGAGGCATGATTTTTCCCTGGATGATAATCTGGTGCAGGATCGTCCAACCAGGTTGATTTTAAGTCATTAAAGTTGGTGTTTAGATTAAAACCAAATGTCCAGGTGTTTCCTCGCTCATAACTCAGGCGAAGATCCCCCCAGTCCCCAAGCCTGTAAAGTACACCATAGTTAAATTTACTGTCTTGCGGCATGGTAATGTTGCCACGTGTAACAGGGAAGTCGCTTTTATAGTCGTTACCGTCATATTCAAGCTTCAGTCGGAGTGGTGACCAAGGACTTTGGTATTCAACACCACCGAACAAGGCACTACAACCAGTGAACATACGATCAATATCGAAGCTACCGCCCTTTCCTTTATAGTCAGTACCACGCCCACAATCGTCACTACTACGCTTATCACCGGTTAAATTGCCGCTGTTACCTATGTAACCCCAGCCAACACCAATGGTGAAATCGAATGGGCCTACATGTTTGCTGGCGGCAATAAACTCGCCGTCAAACAGCCCTGTACCACCAAAATCTCGCACACCAATGGCAGTTTCAGGTATCCAATAACTTTCTTTTAAAAGCCTGACTTTTACATCGATGCCTTTATCTGTGTATTTTGTATCATCACTAAAGTTAGGATCATTACTGTACAGAAGATCCTGAACCAAAGTGTAACGAATGGTGGTTTCTAGCCATGGCAATAGCTGAAGAGAGACGTTGTAATGATGATATTCATCGTTATAAGTTGCTCCGAGTGTCAGTTCACCTTCTGGAGCCATGCGTGCTGATGGCATTTGTATTAAGCCAACTCCCCCAAAATCTGTTTGAGAGGGTTGGTTAAGCGGATAGCTGAATTCGTCAGCGTAACTTTGATAAATGGGTAACATGGCCAGTGTGATGGCCGATAACGATATTTTCATAACTGGTTGCATCACAAGGCCTTGTTCCGAAGAAGTTCAATCATATTGGCATTAAAAGACGAAAGCTCTGATGGCAAGCGGCTGAAGCCGAGATAAATGGCCGCTCCTGGTGCGATATCTTTGTGGTTCCTATTCCAGTAGGCGATGCTATGTGTCTCGATGACACCATCTGGTTGGATAACAGTCGCATAGCTATTGTCAGCGAGATTTAGTGGGAGAGCCTGCTGAATATAGGTATCAGCACCTGATCTTGATTGCCAGCGTTGTTGACCCGGTTTACCTACAGCGCCCAAAACAAGCACATGATTTGGGCGTGGCGGTAAAACGAACGTGAAGTTTCGAGATAAAAGAGGATTGTGCTTTTTGTCAATGCGAACAAGGTCTACGTCCAAAGGCGTAAAAACACGTTTACCAATGGCAAGAGATTGAACAATCTCCTGTTGAGTGGATAAGCCCAGTGTTTCCGGTCGGGACAGAGATAATGATTTTATTTGCGATAATACTTCTGCTTTTATTGGGTGTGGGAAATATTCAAAAAGCCCAGCGCCGGCCCAGTAGGCGGAGGTATCTGCCAATAAAGCATCAATGTGAAACTTATTGAGGTTATCTGCGCTATCTTTGAGTAGTTGAGATAAACGGATAGGGTTTGAATAATTCAATTCAATATGCTGGCTGTCTCTATCCTCAAGTGATGACTGAGCCAATCCACTAAAAAGGAGAACTTTTGGCTTTTGCTGAGCAGGAATCGATGAATCAGAAATAGAAGACGTCGAAATGATACTTGATGTAGATACTGTAGATGCAAAAGCAGAGTTATAAGCCATTAGGCATAAAACAACCCCGGAACTGGCAAGAAATTGAGCTTTTTTTAATAAACTACTTTTTTGTTGAAACGTGTTCATTAACAATCCCTGTAGATTAAGCAAAAGGTTTGAGAATGGTAGTACTTATATACGGCAATCCAGGCGCTATCTTCTGGCGAGACTTAATGACCTGACCAGTATTGGAATCAATCCAAAACTCATTTTCAAACTCAAGGTCAAGTTCCCGAACAATTACATGTTCGATAATGTAAAGAACATCAATTAATTGTTCGTTAACGCGAATTGTTTGTTTTTCCCCGGGAGCAAAGCGTGAGCTTAAGGTGTAACCAAAATGGTATCCCGGCTGCCAGTCAATAAATCGAGTCCACTCTTGGGGAGCATTTGACTGGTGCAAACCGATAGCAACTGGATCGTGATCGAGATTCGAAATATACGATAGATTTCCATGGGGGAGATTCAGCGTTTTCACCAGTCGGCCAGATTGAGTTACCAACATCCCTTTATCAGAAGACAACCACTTTAATTGCTGTTTCTCTGTGGTCAAAGATGAGGTTTGAGATTCTGTTGAGTGAAACTGTTTTTTGGTTGATGGATGAGTTTTAAATTGATTGGTGGGTTCAACTAACCCCAATACCAGAAAAGCCTGTGGCCCACCATCAATTTGAGCATACATACTGGCATAAGGGAGCGCTTTGATCTCTGATTGAGACAATACAGTGTCCTCATTGCCAAACAAGGCTAGATTTAATGTGTCATTTACATCTTGAAATTTTTGGCTACAGCCAGAAATAGAAAGGGAACTGAGTATTAAAATGAATAAAAGAAAGAAACGCTGCATATAAGGCATCCCGGCTTCAATCAGCAATTTAACAAAGTCAAACATCGACTAAATTTAACAGAAATGAGTGAAAAATAACCGCAACAAAGTGCGGTTATTCGATAAACAACAAAAGTTAATGCAGATATTAAAGCATTAACCTTGAGCTGCAGAGACAGATGTCGAATTGTTGTTATTGTTGCTTGAATCAGCAACAGCAACAGCACCAACAGCAACAGCCGCACCAACGGCAACAGCTGTAGCAGTGATACCGCCAGCAGCAGCAGCAGTTGCACCCGCTGTACCGGCTGCAGCACCTGTTGATGCTGCAGTTGTAGTACCTGCTGTTGAAGCGGTAGTGCCAGAGGCTGTAGTACCGGTTGTGCTTGCCGTTGAACCTGTTTCAGTCGCAGCAAAAACACTGCTTGTCATTGCCATCGCAGCGAAAAGAGCAATTGTAGTTTTTTTCATCCTATTCCCTTATTGTTATTAAGCTAGCTAAACAAAATGCTTTTCTAAGAAGCAAAAGCGATAACCGCCTTCTATGCAATGATATGGTGAATGAGAGCAATGCGCAATGCGTCAGAAAAGCTGTTACAAAAGAATGCCAATGTTGTCATGTGAATGACATGCGATTTTTAGATATTACTCCCATAAAAAAGATCCGTGAACAAAAAACACTCAATTACACACATTCAGTACTTGTGTAACTTAATGACAGATATGTATTTTTTCTTCACGGAAAATATGTGTTCGCCAGAATCTAAAAGATCAGAACGGTCAAATTTGTTAATAAGCCACAAAATTCATATTCCTATCATGACAGAAAATGTGTAGAATTTGTGGCGAATTTTTATGATTGAACCATTGATACCTGCTTCAGACTAGGTATGATGACAATGTTTGTGCGAAAATTACCGTTTTTTAAAGTGCTAGTAACACCTATCTTATTGTTTTTGAAAGAGGGTGTGTCTTAGCACTTTTTAACGAAGTCACAAAGCTTTACAAAACAAGGGTAACGATACTGGTTATTGGGAACCACACCCAAGGGCGGTAGCGTATCTGAAATCCTCTGCATGGAGTGTGTTCGGATTTCTGCTCCACACCCACACCCACACCCAAGATTCTTAGTAGGCATGTTAAAGGTATAATTGATTTTACTACCGATTACATGTTTTTGATGGATGTCCCAGATTAATTTTTGGATGCTTGCAAGTTCTTGCCTGTCGACTCTTTGCTGGATAGCAAAGGATTGCACTCTCATATAAGTGCTCTAATGAAGGTACTTTTAGTACGAGTCTAAAGCCTATTAAAGGCTAATTTAGACAAGAAGACCCATATCTTTATTCGTAATAGCCGAAGTAACTTGCATTGCCGGTAGATTGTAACTTCTGGCCAGTCAGGCGGGAAATATGGTCTTAGTCATTATCACGATGCTGATTTTCAACGGGCATCACATCTGTTTGTGGACGAAACCCAAAGATAGCATTTTAAAATATGTTGTTGATATTCAGGTGGTTACATGAGTACCAACAACATTAGTTTTCTGAACTTACCTTAGCGATAAAATCACTTATGCACGTCTCAAAGAAGCTTTTAATATCAGCGACAATCTCAGCATTGTTAACAGGATGTTCGTTGCCTGGTTCGCACCTAAATGTTGAGAACAAAAATATTGTTGCTGATAATTCAGATAATAATGTTGATATTTCAAAGCAAGTAAACGTCTACCCGTTAACTGCAAGAAAAGTCAAAGAGTTTAGTAAGCCTTACGTATCTGCCAAATCGAATACCGCGCTGGATGCTGAGATTGCTCGTTATCAATACCGCATTGGCCCGGGTGATATCCTGAATATCACCATTTGGGATCATCCTGAACTGACCATTCCTGCTGGTTCATACAGAAGTTCTACTGAAGCCGGTAACTGGGTTCACGCTGATGGCACGATTTTTTATCCGTATATCGGCCAGGTAAAAGTTGAAGGCAAAACAGTGACAGAAGTCAGAACGGAAATTGCGCGTCGACTGGCAGCATATATAGAAAGCCCGCAGGTAGATGTTAATGTGGCCTCATTTCGTTCACAAAAGGCCTATGTAACCGGTGAAATAAATAAGCCAGGCAAACAGCCTATTACCAACGTACCGTTAACTATCCTAGATGCCATTAACCAAGCCGGCGGTCTTGCTGCAGATGCGGACTGGCGAAATGTCATGCTAACACGTAATGGTAAAGAAGAAAGTATTTCACTCTATGCACTCATGCAGCGTGGTGATTTAACACAGAATCGCCTATTGCGTCCAGGTGATATTATACATGTACCTCGTAATGATGCGCAGAAAGTGTTTGTGATGGGTGAAGTAAATGAACCCAAACTACTCAAGATTGATCGTGCTGGTATGAGTTTGACAGAAGCTCTAAGCAATGTGGGAGGCATCAACCAACTTTCTGCAGATGCAACCGGTGTTTTTGTGATCCGTAGTAATATGGAAGCAAAAGATCAGCAAAGTGATGTAATTGCAGACCTTTACCAGCTCGATATTCAAGATGCCTCAGCGCTTGTGATTGGTACCGAATTTGAGCTTCAGCCATACGATATTGTATATGTCACAGCCGCACCGATTAGTCGTTGGAACCGTGTGATTACACAACTATTGCCGACGATCAATGGCTTTAACAACCTAACAGAAGGCGCACTTCGCGTTCGTAATTGGCCGTAAATAAATTACGAGTTTAAGTACTTACTTTTATTAAAATTAGTTATTGAGAAATTATGAGCGTTCCACATAATACACAAGTCAAGCAGGACTCAGCCGAGATTGATTTGGGCAAACTGTTTGGCATCTTGATTGATAACCGATGGATGATCATTGCGGTTACATTTATATTTGCCGTTGTCGGTATTGCCTATGCCTTGATGGCGACACCTATTTATAAGGCGGATGCCTTAATCCAGGTTGAGCAGAAAAGCTCTGGCATGCCAGCCCTGGGTGATATGGGAGAATTGTTTGCCAGCGAATCTTCAGCCACGACCGAAATTGAAATCATCAAGTCACGAATGATTTTAGGAAAAACGGTCGATGCACTGAATCTGACTACGGTAGCTACTCCAAACTACTTGCCGATTGTTGGTAAAGGCTTGGCCCGTATTCAGGGTAACAAACGTGATATTGTGATTTCGCGCTTTGAAGTGCCTGAATACATTACCGAGCCAGTATTTGAGCTCAAGGTGATGGATGGTGAGGCTGGGACATTTGCGCTTATCGATGCGAATGAAAAAACAGTACTTGATGGCCGTGTCGGTGAACTAGCGCAACAGGGGGATTTTAAATTATTTGTCACCGCACTGTCTGCCGAAAACGATGCTGCATTTACGTTGGCCAAGCGCTCGCGATTGGGCGCTATCGAATGGCTTCAGCAAAACCTGAGTGTGAGTGAACGCGGTAAGCAAACAGGGATTTTGCAGCTCAGTTTTACCGGTGAAAACCGTAATGAAATTGAAGAAATCCTGAACGACATCAGCCAGAATTACTTCTTGCAAAACGTAGCACGCAACTCGGCCGAGGCGGAGAACAGCTTACAGTTTTTACGCACACACCTGCCAGATATCAAAGCGCAGCTGACGGCATCTGAAGATACGCTGAATAAATTCCGCCAGGAAAATGAGTCGATTGACCTTGGACTTGAGGCGAAATCGACGCTTGATGTCATGGTAACCATTGAAGCTCAGCTCAATGAATTAACATTCAAGGAAAGCGAAATTTCACAACGCTTTACCAGAGAGCACCCTGCCTATGTGGCTTTGCTTGACAAGCGTCGCACATTATTGGGGGAGCGTGAAAGGCTCAATCGACAGATTCAGAAATTGCCAAAAACCCAGCGTGAAGTGCTGCGCATGACCCGCGATGTGGAAGTAAACCAGCAGATTTATGTTCAGCTGCTTAACAAGGTTCAGGAACTCAATATTGTCAAAGCCAGTACGGTGGGTAATGTACGTATTCTGGATGCTGCCCAATCATATTCGCGAGCGGTTAAACCGAAGAAACCGTTAATTGTGGTATTGGCAACGCTACTGGGCGGTATGCTGGCTGTCGCTATTGCATTGTTGCGGGCAGCATTCCATCGTGGCGTTGAAAACCCGGATGAAATCGAAGCGATTGGCTTACCGGTATATGCCAGTGTACCGATGTCGGACTGGCAAATTGAACTTGAGAAAAAACAAAAGGGTAAAAAGCAACTGACTGTAAATGAAACCTTGCTAGCGGTATCCAATCCAGCGGACTTATCTATTGAAGCTCTGCGTAGCCTGCGAACCAGCCTGCATTTTGCGATGATGGAAGCAAAGAATAATATAATAATGATTTCCGGTCCAAGTCCTGGCATTGGTAAATCATTTGTTTCAGCCAATATGGCTGCCGTGGTTGCCAAATCAGGCTCTAAGGTTCTAGTGATTGATGCTGATATGCGCAAAGGCCGCATGGAAAACCAGATGGCTGTTAATCCAAAGCCGGGCTTGTCTGATTTCTTAAGTGGTCAAACTGACATCGAAAGCCTATTAAAAAAACCAGGTGTTGAGGGGATGGATTTTATCGGTCGAGGTGACGTACCACCCAATCCATCTGAACTCTTGATGCATCCACGTTTTAAACAACTGATGGACTGGGCATCTGAAAATTACGATATCGTGATTGTAGATACGCCGCCTATTCTCGCCGTTACTGATCCAGCGATTGTTGGAGCACATGCTGGGACGACCTTGCTTGTGGGGCGTTTTGGGCAAAACTCAGTTAAAGAAATTGAAGTGACTAAACAACGTTTTGAACAAAATGGTATAGAAGTAAAAGGATTCATTCTAAATGCTGTAATTCGTAAGGCGAGTAGTTATTATGGAGGTAATTATGGTTATTATAATTACAGTTATGAATCAAAGTAATTCTACCATGAAATGAAGGTTAACTAAAAATATAACCTTAAATCGGTAATATTATTAATTAAGTAATAACGAGAGTCTCGTTATTACTTATTAATAATTACAAGGCGAAATAGTTTTGTATTGGTAAATGTTGATGAAAAATTTGATAAGAAAATCTAAAATTTATTTAGCTTTGAAGAAAATAAAGAGAAATTTGTCTGAGAAATTAAGTTTAGTGAGTGTTTTTTATTATGACTTTAAAAGATTCAAGCTACATTACACTACAAATGCCTTAAATAAAGATGATCAGAAGAGTCTAGAAAGTTGGCTTCTACAAGATAAACATAGAATAGAAAAAGCTTTAAGTCTTCCAAAGCCAAGATATAACTTTGGAGAAAAAGTTATCGAAAGGCTGATACAAAATCTGAATCAGTATGAGAATAATTTCTGTAAAAATGAAGTCTATTATATTGCTGTTGGTTCGATAAAAGCATACGTAGATTTTCACAAAAAAAACAACGTTCATATATTAGATACCATTCAATCTCACATTAATAGACTTAATCACGAAGATTTTAATAATAAAATATGTAATACAGTAGGCGTTGTTAATTATAAAAAAATAGAAGATACATCAGATTTCTTTGAGAGTTTTGCACTATCAAGACAGAGTTGTAGAAATTATGATATGGAAAAGAATATTTCTCGTGAGCAACTTGAGAAAATTATGAAAATAACAGCTAAAACACCGTCTGTTTGTAACCGCCAGCACTGGAAACTTCATGTTTTTGAAGGGGAAGTTATGGGGGAAATATTAAAACTACAAAATGGAAATTTAGGGTTTAATAAAAACATTCCATATTTAGGTGTTATAACCAGTGATCTAAGATCCTTTTATATGCCAGATGAAAGGACGCAGCCGTTCACTGATGGCGGTATGTTCGCTATGAGTTTTATTTATGCGCTTCACTCTATAGGTGCTTCCTCTTGTGCTTTAAATTGGTGCACGAGCAAAGAAAATAATGAAAAAATGTACAAGGTTTCAGGTATTGAAAAGAATGAGTCTATTATTATGCTTATAGCATTTGGATATGCAAAAAGTGATAGTAAAAATGCCTGTTCACCAAGACTTAATTTAGACAATTTTTATTCTATAAATGAAGATAGCACAATAGTCTAGTTATTTAACCTTAAGATAATGTTACCTGAAAATATAGAATGATAAAAAACTCATTTTTTCTGCTTTTTAAGTTGTTAATTACTTTATTTGTGACGCTCTATTGCTCCAGAGTGCTGTTACAAGAGCTAGGTATTGAGGACTTCGGGATTTACAACATTGTAGGAGGGATTGTATCTCTTCTATCTTTTTTAACAGGAGCATTAGCTTCTTCATCGCAGAGATTTTTTTCATATGAGTTAGGAAAAAACAATGGTAATATAAGCAATTACTTTAGTATGACGATGATTGTATACTTTATTTTGTCTATAGTCTTAGTTATCATAAGTCAAACAATCGGTTTGTGGTTTATTTACGAAAAGATAAATATTCCATCAGTTAGATTTAGTGCTGCTATAACGGTTTATCAAGTATCTGTTTTAACATTTATTATATCAATAATGGCTGCTCCTTTTAATGCCTTGCTAATTTCTTATGAGAAGATGAAGCTATATTCATTAATTGGAATAACAATCGTTATTATTAGATTGTTGTTAGTCATTTCTTTGATATATATAGATGCTGATAAATTAATTGTATATTCAATTATTTCATTGTTTTTATCATTTATTAGTTTCTTGCTTCCTTTTTATTTTTGCAAGAAGCAAATAAAAGATGTTAAGTTCAAGATTGTATGGTCTAGAAAAAGGTTTAACGAGTTATTAAGTTATAGTGGATGGAATTTATTTGGAAGCTTATCAGCAGTAGGTTTTAATCAAGGGGTAAATATTTTAATTAATATATTCTTTGGACCCACGGTTAATGCAGCTAGAGGCTTAGCAGTTCAAGTAAACTCTGCTATATTAGGATTTACTACGAATATAAATACAGCAATTAATCCACAAATAATAAAAAGATATTCTTCGAATGAGCTAGAGTCAATGTTAGGTCTCGTAAAAAACGGGTCTAAGTATTCTTTTCTAGTGATAGGATTTATTAGTATTCCTATTTTGTTTAATACAGAGTATATTTTATCAATTTGGTTAACAGAAGTTCCAGAATATACGGTTAGTTTCATTCAGTTAATTATAATTGATAGTTTAGTTTGTGGCTTTTCTGCACCTTTAATGACGTCAGTTCAAGCAACTGGAAAAATAAAATACTATCAAATAATTGTTGGTGGTCTTCTATTGCTGAATATTCCTATATCTTATTTCTTACTTATTAAGTACTCTAATCCATTAATCCCTCTGCTAGTTACGATAGCGTTGTCATTTATAGCATTTAATGCTCGCTTATTTTTCACAAGGAGTTTAATAGGTTTAGGTATAAGAGACTTTTATTTAAATGTAGTAATAAAAAGCATTGTTACAATACTGATTTCTATTTCTGCCAACTTGTTTGTTTTGAATAAGGTTGGAGGTTTTGGTTTTCTAAATATAGTGATTGTGGGTTTAATTAATAGTGTTTGTATTTTTATCTTTGGTTTGAATAGAACAGAGAAGAAATTTATATCAAGTAAAATTTTTAGTGTGTTGAAAAAGTATTGATTAGAACTAATTGTGCTTTTATCTAATATTATTTAATGTCTTAGTTTTGGAAATAGAATGAAAATTGGTATTTTAACTCAACCTTTAAAAACTAATTATGGCGGTTTGTTGCAAGCATTTGCATTACAAAAATATTTAAAAGCTTCTGGGTATGATGTATATACCATTGATTTTGAGGAAATAAAACAACCTAAGTTGTTCGGTATAAGGGGCATACTAAAAAACATAATACAAAAGTATATGTTTGGTAAGGCTGGACAACCAATTACAACTGATGATAAAAATTTTTGTATCAGAATCGATCACAACATACAGAGCGTTTTATTCTAGAAAATATTCAAACAACTCAAAAAATAAATCACAAAGATCATTTGTCATTTATTAAATATTATAACTTTGATGCATTTGTTGTTGGCAGTGATCAAGTTTGGCGTCCAGCTTATAATTCAAGCTTGTCTACATTTTTCTTGGACTTTTTAGATGAGAATGATACTGATACAAAAAGAATATCATACGCAGCATCTTTTGGGGTAGATCATTGTAATGAGTATTCACAGGAAGAAATTATTAAGTATTCTCGATTACTAGAGAAGTTTGATTTAGTTTCTGTGCGCGAAGATTCTGCGGTAAATCTATGTAATGATGTATTTAAAGTAAAGGCTCATCATGTAATTGATCCGACACTTTTATTAAGTCAGAATGATTATCAGGAATTGATTAATAAAGATTCATTGAACCTTTCTGAAAATGAAGGTGACCTAATGGTTTACGTTCTTGATAAAAGTGAATCAAAAAAATTAATTATTGATACTATATCGAATCGTCTTTCTCTTAGCCCTTTTACAGTAATGGCCCATTCTGAAAATGACGTTTTTCCGCCAGTTACAAAATGGTTGAAAGGGTTTTCAGACTCAAAGTTTGTTATAACTGACTCATTCCATGGAGTTGCCTTCTCTATTCTATTTAATAAACAATTCATCGCAATTGGAAATAAGGGAAGAGGATTAGCAAGATTTTTGTCGATACTGAAACTTTTTAACCTAGAGAATAGACTAATCCATTCCGTAGAAGGTTTAGAAAAAGTTGACTTATCAACTCAAATTGATTACAAGATTGTCAATGAAATCTTAGATAAAGAGCGTATAAAGGCAAGCAAACTTATAAATTCATCACTTAACTAAAGTTGTATTATGAGTAAAGATTACCCAATTTCAGTCATTATGACTTTATTCAATTCCGATGCTTATTTAAAAAAATCATTATCTAGTCTATTTGAACAGACTTTAGATTGTTTCGAAATTGTAATAATTGATGATGGTTCAACAGATAATTCTCTATCGACAATAAAGTCTTTGATTGATTTTTATCCTCACAGAAAAAATCATATCAGAATTATTTCTCGAGATAACCGGGGGGTTGCTTTTAGTCGAGCCGAAGGTATTAACTTGTCAAGTGGAGAATACGTAATTTTTATGGATAGTGATGATTGGGTCCATAAAGATTGGTTGATTGGTTTGTTAGAAATGGCTCGTAATCAAGAAAGTGATATCGTTATATGTGACTTTTATAATGTATATGAAAGTGATCGATTAATATTAAAAAAAGAAAAAATTGAAGGAGGTAATGATAATTGGTTTAGACAATTACTTATTGGTAATGTAAGTAACTCTAATTGTAATAAGCTAGTCAAGAGAGAACTCTATATAAAAAATGAAATTAACTTTCATAGTGGGTTTGACATGGGAGAAGATTTTTATGTTACGATGAGACTTTTATTTAATGCTAAGAAAATATCTTATCTTCCAAAGGGGCTTTATTATTATAATAGAACGAATGAAAGCTCTCTAACATCTATTTATTCAAGTAAGTCATTAAATGATTTGGCTTCTATAGTTTCAATGACTGAAAGTTTCTTATTGAACTCTGGGTCACATGATAAGTATAAAAAAGAGCTTGTTTTATTAAAAATAAGAACAAAACAAACAATTCTTAAGTATGCAACAACTGCCAATAAAAAATTGTCTATCACTACATTTGATGATGTTAACAAAAATATTTTTTCTTTGGGAAGTAAATCATTAATCCTATTTTATTTGCTTTGGATTATGAAGTTAGATTTTTTTTCTCAAAAATAAAGGCTTTTTCAAAATGACACGTCTAAAATTATCAATCTGTATTTGTACATATAACCGGCTTGAATTTCTAAATACTTGTGTTGATTCGGTCTTGAAGCAAATTAATGGCTTAGAGGAAGTGGAGCTTATTATTATCAATAATAACTCTACTGATGAGACTGAATCATACTGTCAAAACTTAGCTCTAGATAACAAAAATATTAGGTGTTTTTTAGAAAAAAACCAAGGGCTTAGTCATGCTAGAAACCGTGCTAAAAAAGAATATCATGGAGAATGGCTTGCTTTTTTAGATGATGATGCATATGCATCAAGTGATTGGGTTAATAATATTCTTAATGTTATTGAAAACAATAACTTTGATATATTTGGTGGTCCATATGACCCTTGGTATAAAGATGGTAAAGAGTCTTGGTATAAGGATATATATGGCTCAAATAGAATGTGGTTGCCCTTTAATAAAACAACTAGACTACTTGATAAATCCGTAAGCGGTGGGAATATGATTATTAACCGTAATGTACTAGAGAAGCTGTCCTTTGACATTGATAAGGGAATGAATGGTTATAATCGCTCTTACGGTGAAGAAACTTACTTCCAAACTAAAGCTAAAGATTTAGGTTTTAAGGTATATTTCGTTCCGGATATTCTTATTTTTCATTTTGTTCCCAAGAGTAAGCAATGTATAGAATACTTCATAGAAAGAGCTACTATCCAAGGTAACGAAAGAGTTAATAATAAAGATATAGATGCTAGTTATTTCATGCTGTTTAAGATTGTTTTGAAGTCAACGTATTCAATATTGTCTAAAAACTTTTCTAATTTACTAAAGTTCATAAAGGGAGAAGTTGGTACCTATAACATGTATATAGATAACTTAGTGCTTATAACCTATTATAAGAATTTCTTTTCAAGTGTTATTAATAAGTTAAAGTAATGGTTTTTGTGTCTGGCATATTAACGTGGTGGGTTTGTGTTGGTTAAAACCATAAGTTTTTTAAATTCAAAGCTATTTCTTTTATACTTGTTGATTACAGCTGTTTTTTTGCGTTTTGAAGCTATCTTTGGAGCAAATAGAACAATTATATTTAGGATATACTTAATTACATTATTCATTGTTGTACTCTACCAACTTTTTTTAAAAGGTGTGCCTAGAAAAGCATTAATTATGCTGTTATTAGCAATGTCTTATTCTGTTATAATGTCAGTTGTTTGGGTAGATTATTTGGATGGCGGAATATTGGATGTTATTAGGTATTTCTTGCATTTTTTATTCTTTATCTCCCCGTTTTATATCGCATATAGCTTTAATAAGTCAGATTTTAATATTGGAATTAGTGATTTTAAAAAAGTTGCTTTTGGGTCTTTGTTAACAAGCTTGATATTGGCAGGAATTGAAACTTATTTTCGTTTTTTTGAATCATCTAAAATATTGGTTTTGAAAGGCGGTTATGACATAGACAGAGTTGAAAGTGGAATAAGTATGGGGTTATCTACTAGTAACTTCTATTCCTTTAAATATGCAAGTTTTATGTTTACTGACTCCAATGGGTTGGCAATAATTCTTGTTTCTTTACTTGCTTTAACTTTAGTTTTAAAGTTTAGAATATTGTCAATATTTTCCTGTGTCTTGATATTTTTAACATTAAGCCGTTCTGCTTATTTAGGAGCCTTTCTTACATTTTTCATATATTTGTTGTTTTTTAACTCCAGTTTAAAAGCAAGTTTAAAGATTTCATTGTTATTAGTGTTTTCTTCATTGTCTTTAGTTGCTTTTTATTTGATGATTATTTCAATAACGTCTTTTAACGATGGTAGTTTAACTACAAAGTTTGATATTTTAGCAAGTTTATCGAAAGTTGGTTTCGTCAACTTAAAAGAATTAATATTTGGCTTCGGAATTGACCATGGAAATTACGTTTATAGTCCTGGAGAGAATTATTATGCACATATTTTGTTTGCTCTTACTCTGGGACAAGTTGGTTTACTGGGAACGACATTATATCTAATGTTGATAATCTACCTTTGCTATTGTTACTCTTTTAAATTGGTAATTTTGTTTTTTGTTCCATTCTTGTTTATGGGGTTATCATTAGCCAGCCCTTGGGAACCAGCCCCATTTGTTTATTTGCTTGTAGCTTATTACGCTACCAGAAACCAGGAACCATTAGCGTGAATAAATTGCTGTCAATTATAATTCCTCATTTTAATTGTGAAGTCGGTCTTGCCAAATTATTAGATTCAATACTATGTTCATTATCTGAGCATCAATTGGAAATGATTGAGATAATTGTTGTTGATGACAATTCTCTTGATGAAAATACTTTTAAGAGTTGGAAGGATAATTATCCATCTGTGGTTTTTTTATCTAATAATAGTGGTGTTAGAGGTGCTGGTGCAGCTAGAAATATTGGCCTCAAACATGTAACTGGAGATTATTTGTTATTTGCTGATGCAGATGATTTTTTAGCCGATGATTGGTTCAGTATTATATCTGAACATTTAATTAATAACAGCTATGATGTAATTTATTTTTCTCCAGCATGTATTTCATTATCTGGTAGAAAACCCACCAGGCACTTAAGGTATGTAAAACTTGTTCATAACTTTATTGAAAATAATGATGCTTCAATTCGATATAGATTTCATGTTCCATGGTCAAAGTTGATATCAACTAAACTTGTTAAGGATAATGGAATACTTTTTGATGAGGTAATAGCTTCCAATGATGTCTCCTTTTCATTACAGGTCGGAAGTGCTGCAAATTCGATTGATTGTAAAGCTAATCAAATTTATGTTGTTACAGAGGGTGAAGGCTCATTAACAACATCAAAATCTATCGATAAGCTGCTGTCAAGAGTTCATGTACTACTAAAATATAATGCAAGTTTGTCTTCTATGGGTGAAAGTCAATATTGTATTTCACCATTGCCGCTGATTTATGAGATCATTAAAATTAACCCAACTACAGGTCTTAGTCTTTTTTATAATTTAGTCAAAAGCGGTAATAGAGTACTACACCTGAATTATTTCAAACGTTATGTTTTAAGTAAGGTTTTTTAATGTTAATATCAATTATAACAGCAACTTATAATTCTATTGATTTCATTGATAGAACTTACCAAAGTATTCTTGATCAATCGTATACAAACTGGGAATGGCTAATAACAGATGACTGTTCTTTTGATGGAACTTATGAAAAACTGTTGTTATTAGCAGAAAAGGACTGTCGAATAAAAGTATTTAAAAATGAGGTAAATTCTGGAGCAGCTGTAAGTAGAAATAAATCAATCTCTTCTGCTAAAGGTCGTTATCTCGCATTTATTGATAGTGATGATGTTTGGCATCCCAAAAAGCTTGAGCTGCAAATTGATTTTATGTCTGATGAGGTTGTTTTTTCATTCACCCCATATCAAATTATATCTGAAAACGATACATTCCTAGGTAAGGTTGTGGATAAAGATAATGTATCTTTTGTGGGTTACAAAGATATGCTTAAAAAAGAGGCAACATTAGGTTGTTCCACAGTCATGCTAGATTTAGAACGTTTTTCTAATCTACAAATGCCTAATTTGCGCACAGGGCAAGACTATGCATGTTGGCTGATGTTATTAAGACAAGGAAACAAGGCTTACTGTCTAAACGAAGTGTTAACTAGTTATAGAATAACTGCCGGTTCAATATCTAGAAATAAACTCAAAAAAGCCAAACGCCAATGGCAAATATATCGGGAAGTTGAAGGGTTAGATTATATAAACTCATTTCATAATTTTGTTTATTATGCACTTCGTGCTGTTTTTAGAAAATAAAGGTATTAGTTATGAAAATTTCTGTCGCTGGTACAGGATATGTTGGCCTGTCTAATGCTGTTCTTTTGGCGCAGCACCATGAAGTTGTCGCCGTTGATATCGTCGAAGAAAAAGTGAACATGATTAATGATCGTGTTTCACCAATTGCTGATGCAGAAATTGAAGATTTCCTAGCAAATAAAGACCTGAACCTCAAAGCAACGCTTGATAAACAACTAGCATACAAAGATGCAGAGTTTGTCATCATTGCAACACCAACCGATTATGACGTTGTTAATCACTACTTCAACACTTCATCTGTTGAGGCGGTTATTAAAGATGTGATGGAGATTAACCCAAATGCAGTAATGGTGATTAAGTCGACCATTCCTGTTGGTTACACTAAACAAATCAAAGAGCAATTCGGCTGCGAGAATATCATTTTCTCCCCTGAGTTTTTGCGTGAAGGACGAGCGCTTTACGATAACCTTCACCCATCCCGAATTATTGTTGGTGAACAAAGTGCACGTGCACAGACTTTTGCTAACTTGCTGGTTGAAGGTGCTATCAAAGAAAATATCGAAGTGCTATTTACTGATTCTACGGAAGCAGAAGCCGTTAAGTTGTTCTCTAACACTTACCTTGCTATGCGTGTTGCTTATTTCAACGAGCTGGATTCTTATGCTGAGTCTCACGGACTTGATGCTCGACAAATCATCGAAGGTGTTGGCTTAGATCCTCGTATCGGTAGCCACTACAACAACCCATCATTTGGTTACGGTGGTTACTGCCTGCCAAAAGACACCAAGCAACTTCGTGCCAACTATCAGGATGTGCCGAACTGCCTAATTGGCGCGATTGTTGATGCTAACACTACGCGTAAAGACTTTATTGCTGACTCTATCATTAGTCGCAAGCCTAAGACTGTAGGCATCTATCGTCTGATCATGAAATCTGGCTCTGATAACTTCCGAGCATCCAGCATTCAGGGCATTATGAAGCGCATCAAAGCCAAAGGTATTGATGTCGTGATTTATGAGCCGGTACTGGAAGAGAAAGAGTTCTTTCACTCTGCGGTTATTTCTGATCTAGAAGAATTCAAATCCGTGTCAGACGTTATCGTTTCAAACCGGATGGCAGAAGAGTTGCTCGATGTTGAATCGAAAGTGTACACCCGTGACCTATTCGGCAGTGATTAATTCAGCGAATTTAAAAAGCGATATTCGTTCATTTTTTTTATTGTTAAATGATGCTGCCCGCTATGGCATCATTAAACTTTAGCATTGCCGCCATATTGTATATGGCGGCTGTTTTGCTTAATGATTAAGGGTAATTATGAAAAAAATAACAAAAGCCGTCATTCCAGTGGCGGGGCTAGGAACACGAATGCTTCCTGCGACTAAGGCGATTCCAAAGGAGATGCTGCCATTAGTTGATAAACCACTTATTCAATATATCGTTAATGAGTGTGTTCAGGCTGGTATTAAAGAGATTGTGCTGGTGACGCATTCCTCAAAAAATGCAATTGAAAACCACTTTGATACCTCCTTTGAACTCGAAGCGACGCTAGAGAAGCGCGTTAAACGTCAGTTGTTAGATGAAGTACAGTCTATCTGTCCGCCGGGCGTGACTATTATGCATGTTCGTCAGGGCCAAGCCAAAGGGTTGGGGCATGCCGTTTTGTGTGCTAAACCTTTGGTTGGGGACGCGCCTTTTGCGGTTGTGCTGCCGGATGTTATTCTTGATGAGTACACAGCAGATCAGTCTACTGAAAACATGGCCGCCATGCTGAAACGCTTTGAAACGACGCAGGCAAGCCAGATTATGGTTGAGCCTGTTCCAATGCAAGATGTATCAAAGTACGGTGTGGTTGATTGTGATGGAGTAACTTTCGGTCCGGGTGAATCACAAGCGCTGAAAGCTATGGTTGAAAAGCCAGCAGTCGAAGAAGCACCTTCAAACCTCGCAGTTGTAGGACGTTATATTTTGTCTTCCACCATTTGGGACAAGTTGGCTATTACCCCTCCGGGGGCGGGTGATGAAATTCAGCTGACTGATGCCATTGCGATGATGATGGAGGACGAAAGAGTTGAAGCTTTCCATATGTCCGGCAAATCTCATGACTGTGGCGACAAGCTTGGTTATTTAAAAGCGTTTGTTGAGTATGGCCTTCGCCATGAAGCACTGGGTGATGATTTTACACAGTATTTAAAATCCTTGATGGGGGCTGGTACTCCGCTAAAATTAGTCGGTTAACGAGTGAGCTGTTAATTGTTGAACTGACCAACCCCTTTTAATTTATTGCTCAAGTAAGAGTTTATTATGACAGCTACCGCATTTATTTTTGTCTTTGTGATGTCTTTTTGCAGCCTATTTGTTTTTCGTAAAGTGGCAAAAAGAATCGGCTTAGTGGATAAGCCTAATGCCCGTAAACTACATCAGGGGGTAATTCCTCTAGTGGGAGGAGTGTCTATATTTAGCACTCTTGTTATCGCCTTTCTTCTATTTACTCCTGTCGATAGCGACACGGTTTTGTTCTTAATTAGTGCAGCGATTTTGGTGATTACCGGTGTAATTGATGATAGGTATGATATTAGCTTTAAGGTCAGACTTGTTATTCAGGCTGCTGTTTCTTTGGCGATGATCCAGATTGCTGGTAAAAGCCTTCATAATCTGGGCTACTTGATGGGCAGTGAAGCGATTGAATTGCCGCTAGCCATGAGCTATCTGATTACCATTTTTGGCGTTATCGGTGCGATTAATGCGTTCAACATGGTTGATGGCATAGATGGTCTGCTTGGCGGCTTGGCCTCTGTCACCTTTGCTGCATTGGGTTATATGTTCTTCATTGATGGCAATGAAGCATTAGCTGCGGTTTGCGGTTTGATTGTTACTGCTATGGTGCCGTATATCATGTTGAACCTGGGCTTTCCATTAGGTCGCCGATTTAAGGTCTTCATGGGTGACGCTGGCAGTATCTTTATTGGTTTTACTGTGATCTGGCTGCTGATTGAAGCCACCCAGGGTGTGAAGACTACTCACATTCGTCCTGTTACAGCGCTTTGGGTTATTGCGGTTCCTCTTATGGATATGGCCACGATTATGATTCGTCGTATCCGTAAAGGACAGTCTCCGTTTAAGCCGGACCGTGAGCATCTCCATCACATCTGTCAGCGTATTGGTTTGTCTTCTGGGATGTCGTTGGTGGTTATCTGTACGTTGGCTTCAGTGTTGGCAGGCATTGGCATTTGGTCGGATGTCAATAAAGTCAGTGAGTCGGTGATGTTCTTTAGTTTCCTTGCCGTTTTTGTCGGTTACTTCCTGGCAATCAGCTACATTTGGCGTATTACTACGTTTATTCATAAGCTAGTCGGTAGTACCAAATCTGCCGAGCTAAACCTTGAAATGGGTCAGTCAAATTTAGAAAAGTGATGAGGCAGAGATTAGCGCGGTAGCTTGTTTCGAATGTGCTGTACCAAAGTTTTACAGGTGCAGCACATTCTCATGTTATGGGGTATTTGCAAGTCATTGTAGTTAATATTGTGGCGGTCACTTCTCTTGTTATTCAATTTTAAAGATCCATAATGATTTACCGTCATAGTAAGTGGCATGTAATCTCAGCGATTCTAATGGAGATTCTAGGTCAGCCCCTCAATCAACACCTCATAAAACGAAATATAATTATAACAACCTATGTCGTTTTATTGTTTGTTGTAGCATTCCCTTATAGCCTTTGATTGGTAGTCTTCTGAACTACCCTAGTTGTAAGAAGTAGAATCGTCTATTGATACGTTAACTTCACTTCGTGTAGAGTGGCGCTTTGCATTCCCCTCAGATAAAATCTTTCCAACATTCCATTCATTCAGAACTACATAACGATGACAAGAAAATATTTTGGTACCGACGGCGTTCGCGGCAAAGTCGGAGAATACCCGATCACTCCTGATTTTGCCCTGAAACTGGGATGGGCGGCAGGGCGTGTATTATCACGTCTTGGCACGAAAAAAGTAATTATCGGCAAAGACACTCGTATCTCAGGCTACATGCTCGAGTCTGCGCTGGAAGCTGGCCTGTCAGCGGCAGGGATTAATGCGATTCTGACCGGACCACTACCCACACCTGCGGTAGCGTACCTGACCAAAACATTCCGTGCAGAAGCCGGTATTGTGATCAGTGCGTCACACAACCCGTTTTATGACAACGGCATTAAGTTCTTCTCCGCAGCTGGTGAAAAGTTACCTGATGATGTTGAGTTAGCGATAGAAGCTGAGCTTGATAAAGACATTGAGTGTGTAGATTCTCACCTGCTGGGTAAAGCAAAGCGCATGGAAGATGCGGCAGGACGTTATATTGAGTTCTGCAAAGGCACCTTCCCGTCTCAATATTCACTGGCTGGTTTGAAGTTGGTAGTTGACTGTGCGAATGGCGCGGCTTACCACATTGCGCCAAACGTACTCAGTGAGCTGGGTGCTGACGTTACTGTCATTGGTAATCAGCCAAACGGCGTGAACATCAATGAAAATTGTGGTGCAACCTCAATGGCCTTACTGCAAAAAACAGTGGTTGAATGCCAGGCCGATATGGGGATTGCGCTCGATGGCGACAGTGATCGCATCATGATGGTTGACAGCAAAGGCAACGTGATTGATGGCGATCAGATTTTATTTATTCTGGCTAAACAGGCGCTCATTAACGGCAACCTGAAAGGCGGCGTGGTAGGTACCCTGATGTCTAACATGGGCCTTGAAGTCGCTCTGGGTAAACTGGGTATCCCGTTTGTACGTGCCAAAGTCGGCGACCGTTATGTAATGGAGCAATTGCTGGAGAAAGATTGGTGGCTGGGCGGTGAGAATTCAGGCCATGTAATCTGTCGTAACCTTGTGACAACGGGTGATGCAATTGTTGCTGCGCTTCAAGTACTGAGTGTGGTATCTGAAACTGGTAAAACCATTGACGAGCTGGTATCGGAAATGCCGATGATGCCTCAGACGTTGGTGAATGTGCGTTTCAACAGTGAATCTGCTCCGCTTGAAAGTCAGGCTGTGATGGATGCTGTGAAAGATGCTGAAGCGGCGTTGAAAGTGGGCACTGACAACCCGGTAGGTCGTATTCTGTTGCGTAAGTCAGGTACAGAACCGCTGATTCGCGTCATGGCAGAAGCAAATTGTGTTGAACTGGCAGAGCAATGGGCAAACCACATTGCTGACGCTGTGAAAGCAGCATAAAGAACAGTACTAAAGAAAAGCGGAATCTTCGTAAGGGGATTCCGCTTTTTTGTTTCTTTTCATCCTAAAATGGAATGAGAAATAAGGCATATTATTTTGAATAAAACAGACGGAGCTGATTTAATATCTGTTCTCTTAAAATAGTATGTCATTACGTAAACAGGATATACGCAATGTTTAATAAAATATTGGTCGTTTGTGTTGGAAACATCTGTCGTTCACCTTCAGGTGAATACTTGTTAAAGCACTTACTTCCGGAAAAGCAGATTTCATCAGCGGGTGTAGGTGCGTTAGTCGGAAAGCCTGCTGATAAAATGGCAGCAGAGGTTGCATTGGAGCACGGTATCAGCCTGGAGGGCCATGAGGCTCAACAACTGACCAGTGATTTATGCCGCGATTATGATCTTATTCTGGTTATGGAAAAGGGGCATATCGAAGCTGTGACCAAGATTGCACCGGAGGCCCGAGGCAAAACAATGTTGTTTGGGCAGTGGATTGGCCAAAAAGATATTCCTGATCCTTATCGGCAAAGCCGAGAAGCTTTTGATTTTGCATATCAGTTAATAGATGATGCAGCGAAAGCGTGGGTAAAGAAGCTGTAGTTCAATGTGGTTCAATAGGTAAGCGGCGATTTATTTAAGAACCGCTTACCTATAAAACGTACTCATGAGTTGAAGTGTTCATATACTGTTTGTACGATCCTGTCTTCGCATTTCTTTAGCCATCTGATCATATTTTTCAAGTTCATCTAAAAAATTTGAAATAGTAATCAGAAAATACAATGTGCTATTAAATACCTTCGTGGTAATAAAACTGCCATGATGTTTTTGAGAGGGTGTAAGAAAATGGTTTTGCATGTGAACCTCCTAAAGCTTTGAATTATAAAGAGGGTAAAACCATAATTTCAGTATAGTCAGAAAGTTGGCACTGTGTGAATAAATGCATAGTCATATGTCATTTATGTGATAAAACGGGGTCAATTCATGAAAATAGGTCATTGGCAAAGGTGCAAATAATGAGAACTATGTAATGCTTTACATGTTGCTTGGCTATAGTTTGTAAATGAGTCGATATGCTTTTCGCAGGTTGTATTTAATCTGGAAAATATACTGAGTAATTAGAAAGTAGAATAGGAACACAACCATAAATATGACCAATTGTATTTCTTCTGAAATACCATTTACTTCAAAGTAAATACCCAAAATGGCTAGTATTGCTCCGATACTACAAATAAGTAGCGAAGTGAGCTGTGCATTTAGCCCTAGCCGAAGCAGAGTATGATGGAGATGGGTTCGGTCAGGCAGAAAAGGCGAAGATCCTCGACGTGTGCGTTGAACCATAACGGCAACCATATCCATCAAGGGTATAGCAATAATCCAAAGTGCGGTGACGGGTTTCAGAATGGCATCAATTTCAGTCGAGATAGTGTCAGCCGAGATAGTGTTAGCCGAGATAGTGTTAAAGTAAACGGAAGCTGAGTAATCCAGCGGCTGACTGCTGAGGATAAGGAGCCATACCAGGATAAAGCCCAGCAAAGTGCTACCGGCATCTCCCATAAACACTTTGTGTTTAGGGCGACAAAATATGCCCGTGTTGAGCAGAAGAAAGGGCACAGTCGCAACGACGATAATTGAGCAGAGGAAAACCATTTCACTTACGTCATGGATATAAAACAGATAACCTAGTGCGGTAAAACAGACAATAGTCATCCCCCCTAGCAGCCCGTCGACACCATCAATCATATTGAACGCATTGATCCCGCCAACGATAGCCAGCAAACTGATGATAGTGCTTTGAGAGTGAGACAGAACTACTTTTTCAGATCCTGTCAGGGAACCGAGCTCTGTAATGCGGCAATCACCATAATTTACCATCACATATGCCACACCACATTGAATCAATAATCGCAGTTTTACCTCAACGTTGTACTTATCGTCAGCTAATCCTGTAACAAAAAGAATACAGGCGCATGCCAGTACCGTATGCAGTTCAGGAATAGAAATGGGGTGTATCAACAGTGCAATAAGTAGAGTGAGAAAAATTGAAGCCCCACCACAAAGAGGTGGAGTGCCGGAATGCAGTTTTCTTGCTGATGGAATATCAACCCATTGGAGTCTTAGCGCAATTTTTCTAAAAATCAGCAAGTTGCACAGTGCGATGGCAAAAATAAAAAAGGGCAAAACGTCCATAACGACCTACAGGTGAACTATGGCGTTGCCTGACACATATGCTCTTAGTGTCATTCAACTGCTCAATAGAATTTTTATTGTTAATTTTGTTATTATTGTCACTATAGCCAAAGTTTTGACATTTTGGCTTTCATTTTTATGCCTGCAAATATTTAAAATGTGCGAAGAAGTAATATTCTGATTTTTAACGATACTTATTTCGTGAAGTGCATCGTGTAACCTTTTCTTCCGTATGTTGTTTTGGTGTGCGTTTGTCATTATTTCCTCATATTTATAAGAGGGTTGAACCGTGCAAATCATTCATCATGGTGCTTATTCTGGGGTAACCGGTTCCTGCCATGAATTGAGGGTAGGGAACTACGGCTTACTGGTGGATTGCGGAATTTTTCAGGGCGAGGAGGCGACTCGTTCTCTGGATATTGATTTCCCTATCAGTCATATCCGTGCGCTGTTGCTGACGCATTGCCACATTGACCATATCGGGCGCATTCCCTGGTTGCTTGCTGCCGGATTTCGCGGTCATATTTATGCCACAGAAGCCACAGCTGCGTTGCTACCGTTGATGTTGGATGACAGCTTAAAAATTCAGCTGAATCTGAACCAGGAACAACGGGCCCAGTTTATTAATCTGGTATCTTCATTGCTGAGACCAGTCCCGTTTGATTGCCGAGCATCAATAACATTTCCTGACGGTGAAAAACTCACTGCTGTATTCCGTCAGGCTGGGCATATCCTGGGTTCTGCTTACATTGAAATGACCCTTACTGATGGACATGTGGTGGTGTTTTCAGGAGATTTAGGTCCCTCTAATACGCCTTTGCTTGTTGACCCATGTCCGCCTAATCGTGCCGATACCCTTGTGCTTGAAACAACCTATGGGAACCGCCGGCATGATCGTATTCAGGACAGGTCACACCGTTTGGCGGCGGTCATTGAACGGTCATTAAAAGATGGTGGGGCGATTATTATTCCTGCTTTCAGTGTCGGCCGCACGCAAGAGTTGTTGTTTGATATTGAAGCGATATTGAGTGAGCTGACTCAACATCAGAAAGCCAATGGGCTTCCGCCTGTAGACTGGTCGCGTCTGCCTGTCATTCTTGATTCACCACTGGCAGATAAAGTGACGGAACAATACACGCTGTTTCAGCGCTTATGGGCAAAAGAAGCCAAAGAGAAGGTGATGCTGGGGCGACATCCCATGTCGTTCCGTCAGTTTGTCACCATCGATTCTCATGACGAGCATGAAGCCTTGGTAAACCGGCTGAAACAAAGCGGTGAGCCTGCGATAGTGATTGCGGCCAGTGGGATGTGCACTGGCGGCAGAGTCGTTAACTATCTTGAAGCGCTGCTGCCGGATTCCCGGACTGATGTCGTACTCGTCGGTTACCAGGCCAAAGGTACGCTGGGTAAAACATTGTTGTCCGGCGTCGAATCAGTCGAGATCAACAAACAGCAGGTGCCCGTTAATGCATCTGTTCATGAGTTATCAGGGTATTCAGCCCATGCTGATCAGAAAGATTTACTGGCGTTTGTGACAGCCATGGAGACGCCGCCCTCCGTCATCAGACTGGTGCATGGTGATGCGGATGCTCAGCACGCTCTGGCTGATGAACTCAGGCCATTGTTACCTGGCTGTGACATCATCATTACCGCTGATACGACGGAAAAAGCAAGCCATACCGCTGTCATCTCTTGATGATATGCTGGAGGTGCCGGTCTGTTTTAGTATTGGTTTTTGACTTGATTTTTTGACACCAGGTATCAAATGAAGGTGGAATTGGGTGTCGCCGGATTTTGTTGCTTTCTTAAGGCCTTGAAACATACAAAGCCATCGGTATTTCCGTGTTTAAATCATATATTTCGCTACTTTTGATTGTGCTGCGGCAATAAGCGTTGTTATTTCTATGCGGTTATTGACATACTTTGTCGAGCTATAGAATAAAGTTTCCTATAATGATTTGTGAATTATTGATTTTTCAGCTTTCTTGGCTGTCATCTTTGTGAGTTTGGATGAGTACAATGAAAATTACTGTTGCGGGTACAGGGTATGTAGGCCTTTCCAATGCTGTGCTGCTGGCACAGCATAACGACGTGACGGCACTGGATATCGTGCAGGAAAAAGTCGATCTGATTAACCGTTCGGTGTCGCCAATTGAAGACAAGGAAATTTCAGAGTATCTGTCGACGAAACCACTGAAGTTGACAGCGACGACAGATAAACAACTTGCGTACCAAGGGGCGGATTTTGTCATCATTGCGACCCCGACGGATTACGATCCGGTCACTAACTACTTTAATACCTCATCGGTTGAAGCTGTCATCCGTGATGTAATGGCGATCAATCCGGATGCGGTGATGGTCATCAAATCGACGGTGCCGGTTGGTTATACTCAGCGGGTGAAAACGGAGCTTGGGGCAGAAAACGTCATCTTTTCGCCTGAGTTTTTACGAGAAGGGCGTGCGCTGTACGACAATCTTTATCCTTCCCGAATCATTGTCGGTGAACGTTCTGAGCGTGCTGAAACATTTGCGGGTTTACTGGTACAGGGTGCCATTAAAACGGATATCCCGGTATTGTTTACCGATTCTACTGAAGCGGAAGCGGTAAAACTGTTCTCCAATACCTATCTGGCAATGCGCGTTGCTTATTTCAATGAGTTGGATTCTTACGCCGAAGCGCATGGGCTAGACAGCCGTCAGATTATTGAAGGGGTCGGGCTCGATCCACGTATTGGCAACCACTACAACAACCCGTCGTTTGGTTATGGTGGTTACTGCTTGCCAAAAGATACCAAGCAGCTGCTGGCGAACTATTCCAAGGTGCCAAACAACATTATCGGTGCCATTGTGGAAGCTAATCGTACCCGTAAAGATTTCATCGCCGATTCCATTCTCGCCAAGCGACCAAAAGTGGTTGGGGTCTACCGCCTCATCATGAAGGCCGGATCGGATAATTTCCGCGCTTCGTCTATTCAGGGCATCATGAAGCGGATCAAAGCGAAAGGGATTCCGGTGGTCGTGTATGAACCGGTCTTGAAAGAAGGCGAATTCTTTAACTCGGAAGTGATCACCGATCTGGCCGAGTTCAAGCAACGTGCTGATGTGATTGTGTCTAACCGCATGGCGGAAGAGCTGGAGGATGTGGCGGATAAGGTCTACACCCGGGATTTATTTGGTTCTGACTGAATCTATGAGCGGTGAGTCGTTGAGCCTTGAGACTCTGCTCTGGGTCTGAATAAGCACGGCTCAATCGATACCCTGAGCAACCCGTGTTTCTTTTCTTCTGACGGAAAGATAAACACGGGTTATTTTTTTGTGATTTTAAAAGTCTTTTGTTTTCTTGGCGTGCAAAGAAATCCCGCTTGAGTTTGACGGGGATTTCTCATTATTGAGCCGTGAAAGTGCGTCAGGACAAGGGATTTGAGCGGCTGAACCTGTTATCCCATCTATACTTACTGTCATATCAATAAAGCAATAAGTGTTGTTTGGGGATGTCTATGAAATGCTCAATTATTGCGATGATCGCATCAGGCATACTGAGTCTGTCAGCTCTTGCGGCGGATGTTTCGCCGGGAACCTCTACGTATGGATCCGCCAGTGCCACGCCGCCGAGAACAGCACCGCCTGCGCCTACGTCAGCTTCAACGACGTCGAGTTCTGCCACCTCAAGCCAATCTGTGACGACGAGTCAATCAGCGGCGAGTTCCAGTGGTAAGGCCGCTGGCATTGATACGGCACTGGCCGCTTCGGCGGGGGGCATTACCGCGACGGTACTGGCGGTTGGTGCTGCGGCGGTAGTCATCGGGGTCGCCTTGTCTGACAGTGGAGGCGGTGATGATCCGGCTCCACCGGTAACGGTGCAGGCGGAGTAACCTGACGCATTCCCAGTGCTGGGCCGATTGGTTGAAAATCAGGTATAAACCGGTAAAAAAAGCGAGAGGCAATGCTTCTCGCTTTTTTGGTTTGGGCGACAGTCAGCTGTGATAACGGCTCAGTAGGCTTAGTTCAATCAACCTAACTCAGTCCACTTTCTTGCCTTTGACCAGCTTTCTGACCCACATCCGTCCCGGGTGCAGGGCTTCCAGCACGCTGTTAGGCAGCGGTAATGGGTCGCCACAAATTTGTGATGCCAGCACTTCGCCCAGTAGCGGTGAAGAACTTAACCCGCGCGATCCCAGACCTACCATGGCATACAGGTTCGGGTAGACCGGGACGGCTTCCGCGCAATCCTGTTTCTCTCTCAGGTCGGCGTATTGGCTGAGCACATCGTCATAGCGACAGACATCGCCCACGAAGGGCAAATGGTCACGGCTGGCGCAACGTACGCCAACCCGGGCGTTATCGTCTGACATATCAATCGCAGTTGGCCAGTCAGCTTCCGGTAGGCAGTCAACCAGTCGCTGTTTGTTGTCGGCATGTTCTTCGGCAGAGAATGTCAGATCCGTGCTGCCACGGCGGTAACTGGCGCCGATGCAGTGGTTATCATCGTGAGCCGGGGTCAGATAGCCGTCATAGCACAGCACCGTTTTCAGCTTACCCAGTGACGGATTTGTCGGTACATGACTGACTTGTCCCCGCACTGAATAGGCTGGAATGGCCTGGGTCTGGGCAAACTCAGCAAATCGATGACCGTTTGCGACGATGACACACTGATGCTCATAGCGGTGGTTGTGCTGGTCGGTCAATGTCCAGCGCTCATTGTCAGCGTCGAATGTCAGATCCTGAATGTCCGTTTCCGGTTTCAAGGTTAACAATCCGGAGGCTTCTGCTTGATTCAACAGGGCGCGGGTCAAAGCCTGCGGGCACAGCCAGCCTCCTAACGGATAATGAACACTGCGATGACCGCTTGGTACGCCGGTAACCCGCGCCGTTTCCTCTTCGTCCAGTGCACGAATCAGCTCGGTTGGGAAGCCGCCACTGATCATCTTATCGAGTTTGTCGGTGGCATTGTCATTCCATGCCAGCTGAGTGACGCCACACCAGCTGTGGGGAAAGGCCATTTCCGTGGCCGCCTGTTCGACAAACTGGCGGGCATACAGGAAAGCCGGTGCAAAGAAGCGCGACAGGTCGTCGTTCGAACCATTGAGCAACGGATAAACCGCCCCCTGACGGTTGCCAGATGCGCCTTCCGCAGGAAGTGCTTCGGCGCAGTACAGTGTGGTGTGAATACCGCGACGGGCAAGCGCAATCGCCGTGGTGGCGGAGCCGATTCCACCGCCGATAATGGCAATATCCAGACTGCCTGAATCCCGATTAGCGGATGCCGCGCGACGGGCAAACCACGGTTTGGTATTACCGCGGTATTTACGTTCAGAAACCTTACCGGCCAGCATGTCACGTTTGGTGCCAAAGCCTTTGACTTTTTGCATGTCAAAACCGGCGTCGATCAGGCCGCGGCGAACAAAACTGGCAGCGGTAAACGTCGCCGTAGTACAGCCAACCCGAGCCAGTTTGGCCATGCCGTCAAACAGATTCTGGTTCCACATCTCCGGGTTTTTGCTTGGCGCAAAGCCATCAAGGAACCAGGCATCGACGATACCTTCATCATTCGTCCATACTTGAGGCATACAGTCTTTGATATCGCCGAACCACAGATCCAGCGTGATCATGCCGTCTTCCAGAACGATTCGGTGGCAGTCGGCAACAGCTGGTGGATAGTGGACGTGAAGCTGCTTAGCCAAGTCAGCCAGCTCGGGCCAGGACTGGTGCGCTTTTATTAGGTCGTCGCGGGTGACCGGGAACTTCTCAAAGCTGATGAAATGCATCTCTTTGAGAGTGGCATTAGGGTTCGCTTGTCGAAAAGCCTTGAACCACTGCCAGGCGGCCAGAAAGTTCAGCCCGGTGCCGAAGCCGGTTTCAGCGATTACAAAGCGGCGACGGTCGAATTCCGTCCAGCGCTCAGGCAGGCCGTTTTGTCGGAGAAAGACGTAACGGGTTTCTTCCAGGCCATTTGCATTGGAAAAATAGACATCATCAAAGTCGTTAGAGACCGGGGTACCGGCGTCGTTCCAGTCCAGTACCGCATTTTCGATGCGTGGCACGGATGAGACTGATGTTTTTGCTGTGTCAGACAAGGGAGAAACCTCATGGTTGGTCAAACAGGTGATAACGCGCCTGATGGTAAATTGAGCTGGCGAATCAGCACCTTTTGGGTGAATCGGGTCAAATTGTCGGTGATTGTACCCGATCAAGAGGAAAGCTGACCACTTTTGGCAATTAAACCCGCTATTATCGTCAGCGTTAAATGACAGTAGGAATTCATCATGAAACGAGCCGTAATTACAGGCATGGGTATTGTATCCAGCATTGGTAACAACGTTAAGGAAGTGCTGGAGTCTTTGAAAACGGGTAAATCCGGTATTAATTTCTCCGAACAGTTCGCAGAGATGAAACTGCGCAGCAATGTTTGGGGCGACTTGAAAATGAACCCGTCAGAGCATATCGACCGTAAAAAAATGCGTTTCATGGGCGATGCCGCAGCCTTTGCGTATCTGTCTATGGAGCAAGCGATTGAAGATGCTGGCCTGACAGAAGACCAGGTATCGAATGACCGTACCGGTTTGGTTGCAGGTTCTGGTGGCGCTTCGTCTCAAAATCAGGTTGCTGCGGTGGACATTCTGCGCGAAAAAGGCGTGAAGCGTGTTGGCCCTTACATGGTGCCACGTACCATGTCTTCCACAGTTTCGGCTTGTCTGGCGACGCCATTCAAGATCCGTGGTGTGAACTACACCATGAGTTCAGCGTGTGCAACATCGGCACACTGTATCGGTCACGCCCTGGAGCTGATCCAACTGGGTAAACAAGACATCGTTTTTGCCGGTGGCGGTGAAGAGCTGGACTGGACCCTGACCATGATGTTTGACGCCATGGGTGCCCTGTCGACTAAATACAACGACGACCCAAGCAAAGCATCCCGTACTTACGATGCAGACCGTGACGGTTTTGTTATCTCTGGTGGCGGCGGCATGCTGGTGGTTGAAGAGCTGGAGCATGCTCTGGCGCGTGGTGCCAAAATTTACGGCGAAATCGTCGGTTACGGCGCGACCTCCGATGGCTACGATATGGTTGCGCCATCTGGCGAAGGTGCGGTGCGTTGTATGAAGATGGCCATGGCGGATCTGGATGCCCCGGTTGACTACATCAACACTCACGGTACTTCTACCCCAGTAGGCGACGTGAAAGAACTGGGTGCGATTCAGGAACTGTTTGGTTCAAACAGCCCGGCGATTTCTGCGACTAAAGCCATGACGGGTCACGCCCTGGGTGCGGCTGGTGTGCATGAGGCGATCTACTCGACGCTGATGTTGAATCACGGCTTTATCGCACCAAGCATCAACATTGATAACCTGGATCCGGCTGCAGAAGGCCTGGATATCGTGACGGAAACCCGCGAGCAGGAACTGAAGACCGTTATGTCTAACAGCTTTGGCTTTGGCGGTACGAACGCGACACTGGTGATCAAAAAATACGAAGGCTGAGTAGCCTGAGAAATATCGGGGAGGCGCATGATGTCATGTGCCTTTTCGAAAATGAATCAGTGCAATAAAAGGATTTTTCCAGGAGACGGCACTGGCGAGCGGCTTAACTGACAGGCTTTTGCGGAGACTGAATCATGTAAAGCGAATGCTTGCCAGTGCCTGAAACAGACGCGACATCAGAACAAGGCATGGTATGTTCTTTTGCGGGGGCTGTCTATGATCTATTCTGGTGTTTTAAACCTAGATATTTGCCCGACAGGCTATTGTCGGGCTTTTTTGTTTGTATCACTGTTACCGATCGTAACCCGTTCTTCTTCTCTCTGTTCATCGTTTTCCGGGTACTACCGCTTGACACGCCTGCCACGTTTTTGAATTATCTCGACACTCGACACTCGACACTCGACACTCGACACTCGACACTCGACACTCGACACACCGAATAACACTAGGATCGATTCATGAAAATCCTCATAGACGAGAACATGCCTTACGCCGAAGCGCTTTTCAGCGAATTGGGTGAGGTGATCAGCAAGCCGGGACGCACCATGACCGCGGAGGATCTGGTGGATGTAGATGCCCTGATGATCCGCTCTGTCACCAAAGTGAATGAAGCGTTGCTGGCAAAGGCCAATAAACTGAAATTTGTCGGTACAGCCACTGCGGGTCAGGATCATGTTAATGATGCGCTGCTGGCAGACCGGGGGATTTTCTTCACGGCGGCACCGGGCTGTAACAAAGTGGGTGTGGCTGAATATGTGCTGAGCAGCCTGATGGTGCTGGGGCAGCAACAAGGCTTCTCTCTGTTCGACAAAACCGTCGGAATTATCGGCGCCGGTAATGTCGGTAGTTATCTGGCCAAGTGCCTGGATGCACTGGGAGTTCGCTATCTGCTTAATGACCCGCTGAAAGCGGAGCAGGGTGATCCCCGATCGTTTCATAGTATCGAAGAGCTGCAGGCGCAGTGTGATGTCATCACGACGCACACCCCCATTACCCGGGAAGGCCGTTACCCGACTCATCATCTGGTGGATGAGGCATTTCTTGCTGCGCTGAAGCCGGGAGCGATTCTGATTAATGCTGCCCGCGGACCTGTAGTTGATAATCAGGCCCTAAAACGCGCGCTGCAAGCCAGCCAGATCGGTGAAGGCAAGCATCTCACAGCAGTATTGGATGTGTTTGAGCACGAACCGCAGGTCGATCTGGACTTGCTGCCGCTGCTGGCATTTGCTACCCCGCATGTCGCCGGGTATGGCCTGGAAGGAAAAGCGCGTGGCACAACCATGGTGTACAACAGCTTTTGCGAGTTTCTGGGTGTCGACAAGCAAGTGGAAGCGGCGAGCCTGTTGCCGACCGCTCCGGTTCCGTATGTGACCCTGAGCGGCAAATGGGATGAGCCAACGTTATTCAGCCTGACTCAGCTTGTCTATGATGTGCGTCGTGATGATGGCCTTTTCCGTCGTGAAATGTGCGCCACGCAAGCCGGAAGTCCTGAAATGGCATCCGCTTTTGACAGAATGCGTAAAAATTACTGGGATCGACGGGAATACAGTGCGATTACAGTAGCGGGCGAGCCCCATTTTGGGTTAGAGTCGCTGGCTGATTTAGGTTTTACAGTAGAGGAAAGGCCATGAGCCAGGAATTTGATATCGCGGTATTGGGTGCGACCGGTGCTGTCGGTGAAACCATTGTTGAAGTTCTTGAGGAACGCAAATTCCCTGTTCGCAATCTCTATTTGCTTGCCTCTGAGCGCAGCGCGGGTAAAACCGTGCGCTTCAAAGGCAAAAATGTACGTGTGACCAATGTTGAAGACTTTGACTGGGGACAGGTGCAACTTGCTATTTTCTCTGCCGGTGCGGAAGCGTCAGACTATTGGGCACCGATTGCGGCTGACCAAGGTGTGGTTGTAATCGACAATACCTCCCGCTTCCGTTATGACTACGATATTCCACTGGTGGTGCCGGAAGTCAACCCGCACGCCCTGGCGGATTACCGTAACCGCAATATTATCGCCAACCCGAACTGCTCGACGATCCAGATGCTGGTGGCGCTAAAGCCTATCCATGATGCGTACGGTATTGAGCGCATTAACGTTGCGACTTACCAGTCCGTTTCCGGCACGGGTAAGAAAGGCGTCGATGAGCTGGCTGGCCAGACGGCACGCCTGCTAAACGGTCTGCCGGCGGAAAACAAAGTATACGACAAGCAGATCGCGTTTAACTGCCTGCCGCATATCGACCAGTTTATGGATAACGGCTACACCAAAGAAGAAATGAAAATGGTGTGGGAAACCCAGAAAATCCTGGGTGATGAAACCATCCGTGTTAACCCGACCTGTGTTCGAGTGCCGGTGTTTTACGGCCATGCTGAGGCCGTGCACGTGGAAACCCGTCAGCCGGTCAATGTGGAAGAAGCGCTTCACCTGCTGGAAAACGCTGAAGGTATCGAACTGTTCCACGGCAATGACTACCCGACGCAGGTTAGCGATGCGACTGGCAAAGATCACGTCATGGTGGCCCGTGTCCGTGAAGATATCAGCCATCCTTGCGGCCTGAACATGTGGGTTGTTGCCGATAACGTGCGAAAAGGCGCGGCGACGAACAGTGTCCAGATTGCAGAAAAGCTGATCGAAGAATACCTGTAAGTCAGGTTTACTCACGGGGAAGTATTCCTCGTCGTGATTACGCATTGTGATGCATTTTTGTTAAGAGTCCATGCCAGGCGGCATGGACTTTTTTATTGGCTGAACATACTGATACCAGAAACATTCCTGAACCTTGCTCACAAACTCGCTCTTTAGTTTCAGGGGCGTAGGCCGATAATCATTATTCTTGTATCATTAACCAGAGAAACCAGGTGAGCCACTCCAGGTGCCTGATTTGTGATTATTTCTGCCAGCGAGGACAACAGGCAGTGACTGAGAAAGTGAAGATGATAAAACGCCTTATAATTCCGGTGCTTTTCTCCGCAACCGCCATTCATTTACCGGTACAGGCGAATACCATTCGCATTATTGGCCCGTCATCTGAAGATCAGCCTGCTGCCCAAACCACGGTATCCCAACCGGTTTCAAGTCAGGCAGCGCGTTCTGTACATCGTTACGGGCCGACAACAAATCAGGAAACGCTGTGGTCAATTGCGTCCCGTTACCGGCCGAATGATCAGGTATCCATTTATCAGGTGATTGGGGCGTTCTATAGCCAGAATCCGCAGGCCTTTGAAAACGGAAATCTTCACCGTCTGATTCCGGGCAGTATCCTCGCTGTACCGACTCATCAGCAAATGCGTCAGGAAAACACTGACCGTGTCAAGCAACGCCTGGAAACGGATAAGCGGACAGCTCAGCGTACGTCGACACCGTCGCCAGCCCAGACTTCGTCTGTTCAAACAACCTCAGTTCAAACCAGGTCTGCCCAGACACCTCAGGTTCAGACCACAACGGCTCAGCCTAAGCCGCAACCTAAACCAACGCCAAAGTCGGCTCAGCAGTCGAACCCTGCGCCAAAGGTTGTGGCAACCCCGATCGCTCCTCAGCCAGCAGTGACAGAAGCCACCACGCCTCAATCGTCGTCGGCTGTGGACACACAAGAAGCACAGCAAACAGCAGCGCAAGCACTGATTCCGTCTAAACCAACGGCGCTTCAGGCACAGTTGCAAGCATCTGATGAGCAAGTTGCGAAGCTGATGGAAAGCAACCACCTGCTGCGTGTCAGGCTGGCTGAAATGCAGCATGAAGTTGCGGCAATGAAAGAGCAGATCACACAGGACGAGGCGCTTCGCAGCGAAATCAAAGGCTTTATTGAGCAGCAGCGCCATCAGGTGCAGAACGTTCAGCCTGCGACACCGGAGCCTAACTGGTTCGATCGTATGATCGACAATCCGTGGGCGCTGGCGGCAATGGGGTTGATTCCTGGCGGGCTTATCGCGGCGCTGCTGGCGTATTTCCTGCTCGGTCGTCGTAAAGAAGAAGAGCAGGACGAGAGCTCTTCAAATAACACCCCAGATGCGTCTGACCCGGTGATGGCGCCACCTCTGGCTGCCATTGAGGACGAAAAAACCGGTGGCGGATCCGGAGGAAGAGCACGACCCGATTAATGACTTGTTCGGTGATGACAGCTTATTTGATGATCCGGAAGACAGCCTGTTTGCCGCAGAGGATAAAGCTGCAAAATCGGTGGAAGACAGCTTTAACAACGACAACGATCTGGATTTTGAATCGAGCCTTGCCGCCAGCAGCATTTCTGTGAAAGGGGATGATGAAGCCATTGGCCTGCAGGACATGGAGCGAGCGCTGGATGAACTAGATCAGAAAGCGGACAGTAGCTCAGATGAAGCTCTTGCAGCAATGTGGGAGCAATCGCTGCGATCCGATGACGATGATGAAGACAGCTTTGATCTCTCTCTGGACACCGACGACAACAGTGACGAATTGTTGAATCAGTCAATGCTGGACGATCTGCTGGAAGATGCTGACTCAGTGGCAGAACAAAACAGTGCGACGCTCCGTGCCGATAAAGATGATGTTATCAATCAGGATGATCTGGATGCACTGTTTGCCGGGTTTAGCAGTGATGCTGATCTTGCGGATACCAGCCTGGCCAACATTGATACTGAGAGTAAAGCCGCCCAAGAAGACGCTATTTTCACTCTGGCAGAGGAAGAAAAGCAGCAGTCTGCCATTGATCAGGCGCTGGCAGATGCAGAATTACTGACGGCCACGGCTCAGGACGATATTGATGATTTGCTGGACGCTAACAGTGTGTCACTGCTCGATGAGTTGGTCGAGGATGAAGATGACGGGCTGTCTGCCGACATTGAACTGGAAGAAGACAGTACCGCACTGCTGGATGAACTGATCGATAACGAGGATCCGCTCGACGTACCGGATATTGAACTGGATGAAAACAGCACCGCGCTGCTGGATGAACTGATTGATGGCCCTGTTCCTGAGCTGGACATTGATGATGAAGAAGCCTGGCTGGATCAGGAACTGGCCGCTCTGGCCGATTCTCAATCCGATGATTGGGCGCACGAGAACAGCGCAGCCGAACTCAATGCAACTGAGTCGGAATTACTGTTTGAGCCGGAACTTGAACCGGAAGCTAAGAAGTCCGACGGTTTTGCGCCGGAATCTGACACGGCTGAACCTGTAGCTATTGAATCCGTTGCTGTAGAACCTGAAGCCGATGACATTAAAGAAGAGACGCAAGCGGTAACTGGCGCTGATGAAGATGGCGCGGATCAAGGAATCGCCGATGATGAAGCTGTTTATGCTGAAAGCGTTGATGCTAAAGATGCCGTCCGTCAAAAAGACGCAGATGTTCAAGATGTAGATAGTGAAGGTCTCGCTCATAAAGGTCTGGATATTCAAGGTTTGGATCTTGACGGTTTAGCCGCTCAAGAGACTGCGACGAATGACGTAGATTCGAACGCGTTGCCGGATGAACAGCTTTCTTCGAGTTTGCCGCAATCAGATCTGTCTCAATCACATATGTCTCAGCCGCATACGGTCGAAACAAAGGCGTTTGAGCAGGATCTGGCAGACATTGAAGCGCTGCTGGACAGTTCTGTAGCGAGCGAGACAGCAGGGGCTGACGTTGAAACTTTAGGCCAAACTGTCGATCAGCTGCTTGAGTCTCTGGATGAGCAGGAAGCGATGGACATCGCAGAGCGTGCTGCTGATGAACCTGTGCTTACCGGCGATGACTACGATGCCTTCCCGATTTTCGATGAAGAAACAGCCCTGGCTGACGTAGAGCAGCAGGCTCTGGCGTCTGATGAACCTGGCCGGAAGTCTGAAGCACCTGCTGCCTTTGGCACCACTGAACCGTTGAATCTGGATGATTTGCCAGAGTTTGACGAAGAAGCCGCGTGGAATGATCCGGAAGCTGAAACAGAGTTGCTGGCAACCCCGGATATCAGTGATGAAGAAGAGCAGGCCGTACTCGATAATATCGTGCGTCAGCTGCAGCAAGCTGCGGAAGCGGTTGAGCCCGCGGCACATCAGCAACCGCAACCAGAGATTGCCAAAGAGGTTACCGCTGACGTAACGGAAGAGGCCACGGCTGCGATTGTTGGCTCTGAAGCGGCAGAAAAATTATCAGAACGTCTGGAAGAGTCGTACTCTATCCATGGTCGTCAGGATATTGAGTTTGAAACGCTGGATCCGGCGTCACTGCCTGAGTTTGGTGAAGATGACGCATTGCAGGCTTCGTTTGATGAGCAGCATGAGCTGGAGCAATTCGAGCTGGAAAGCGGTTTGCGGGATATCACTCAGACGGCCACCGAGTTGTCGCATGACACAGTGATGCGGGATCCGGGGGCTGAAGAAGCAATGGCGGTGTCAGGAAAGGCTCAAACCGCATCGGCGATGCCTCCGCTCGATGAAGAGCTGGTCGATACCGCTGGTCTTGATATGGATGCTTTGCTGTTTGACCCGTTGGCGGAAGCACATAATGTGGCGCAGCCCGCTGCGATGATGTCAGAAAAAGCCGACGCCAGTTCTGCTCAGGAACATCAGCCAGCACCTGACTCAGGAATGAGGGCTGAAAGCCAGCCAGATGTTAGCCTCGCGGATGTGGCCCAACCTGATACTCACATTACTCTGCCAGAGGTCAGTGAAGCCGAGTTGGAACGTGAGCAGCTGTTTGCCGATTTTGCCGCAGATACCACGGTCGATAACGTTGAACCGGACTGGAACGAAGAAGATCAAGCTATTTGGACGGCGAGTAATCCGGATCCTGAGCTGGAAAGCGAAGATTGGGGTGTGCAGCCGCCAATGGATGATCAGGATGTGGCAGCGTTTGATGAAACCACACTGCTGGATGATGACGAAGCATCGCTTCTGATTTCTGAATCCGAAGCGTTGGCCGCAAGCTGGGGAGAAAGCGAAGCGGACAGCGAACTGGTCTCTGAACCATCAGATTCTGCAGGGCAAGAACCGGAGTCTCAGTCTGCCGCGAATGGAGTAAACACGGTCAGCGAAAACGACGCAGCGTCTTTCAACCGTCAGGGCTATATCAGCATTGATGAATTGATGAAAGATCTGGATATCGCGGAGTCGGAAGCTGATTTGGATGATGCACCGCTGAACCTTGAGGTGGGACTGGACGAATTCCCGGATGTTCTGGCGAATGTTGGCGATTATGATGTCGACAGTGGTGGCGAATACGCCAGCAAACTGGATCTGGCGAAAGCTTATCTGGAAATGAACGATCAGGAAGGGGCGATGGGGCTGCTGGAGGAAATCGCAGTTCGTGCTGACAGCGCGCTGCAGCAGGAAGCCAAAGCCCTACTGGCTCGCATTTCGGCCTGACAGCATACTCTGCCAGAAACGATGTAAGACATTGAATAATCTGCAAACGGGCTCTGCAAGACAGAGCCCGTTTTTTTATTGTTGAGGCGTCCGATACTGATGGGGCCAGCCCGTTGCCGTGCAGGGGCTGTTTTTTATCTGTGGCCGTCTCTGTGGCCGCTACATTGCGCCTTAGGGCTGAATGGATGGGCTGTATTCGCGACGTTAATTGTAATCGGCTGTATCTCGCCCCTCGCTACATAGCGGTTTTTTCCCTATAATCCCTCCCTTTGTAACACCGGCTGAGAGCCGTCCGACAGAACGAAGTAAATTATGCGAATTGCGTTAGGTATTGAATACGACGGAGCAAAATACTACGGCTGGCAGCGCCAGCGCGAAGTAGACAGTGTTCAGGAGCGTTTGGAAAAGGCGCTGAGTAAAATTGCCAACCACCCGATTGAAGTACAGTGTGCCGGACGGACGGATGCCGGGGTGCATGGCACCGGACAAGTGGTACATTTTGATACCAATGTAAACCGTAAGCTGGTGGCCTGGAGCATGGGAGCAAATGCCCACTTGCCGGGAGACATTGCGGTTCGTTGGGCAAAGGAGGTCAATGACGATTTCCATGCCCGATTCAGTGCGACGGCGCGACGTTACCGCTATATTATTTACAACCATGCATTGCGTCCTGCAATTCTGGGCAAGGGTGTCAGCCATTACCATGGTGAGCTGGACGAAAAACTGATGCACGAGGCCGGTCAGTATCTGCTCGGTGAAAATGATTTCACCTCTTTTCGCGCCGTGCATTGTCAGTCATTAAGCCCATGGCGAAACCTGATGCATCTCAACGTCAGCCGACAGGGCAACTTTGTGATTATTGACATTAAAGCCAATGCATTTGTCCACCATATGGTACGTAACATTACCGGCAGCCTGATCAAAGTCGGCAAAGGTGAAGAAAAACCTGAGTGGATCAAATGGCTGCTGGAACAAAAAGATCGTACCTTGGCAGGGGCAACAGCAAAGGCGGAAGGTCTTTATCTGGTTGATGTCGATTATCCGGCGGAGTTTGAGTTGCCACGAGCACCGATTGGTCCGCTATTTCTGCCGGATTAATCACAAAAAGGTTGCAACAGGGCGTCAACAGCCTTGGGGTGGGTGTGTCGGAGTCAACTTGTAATACCAGTTTTTTATCTACAGACTGACAAGTTTATGCTTTAATTCCACCTCGGAAATTTAACGAATTTGTAATTCTCTGCCGCATTGGCTTATGGTATATCACCTGATTGGCAGGGAAATTAAGAACATAAAAGGTCATTCATGAGCTGGCTGGAAAAGATCCTTACAAAAAGCAATATTGTTTCTTCCCGCAAAGCGTCTATCCCTGAAGGGGTATGGACCAAATGTACTTCTTGCGAACAAGTGCTTTATCACGCTGATCTGGAGCGTAACCTCGACGTATGCCCGAAGTGTGACCACCACATGCGCATGAAGGCGCGTAAGCGTCTGGAAACCTTCCTCGATACAGAAGGCCAGGAAGAAATTGCGGCGGAGCTGGAGCCAAAAGACAAGCTGAAGTTCCGTGACTCGAAGAAATATAAAGATCGTCTATCTGCCGCGCAGAAGAGTAGCGGTGAGAAAGACGCTCTGATCGCCATGAAAGGAACACTGCTGGGCCAGCCACTGGTCGCCTGTGCATTTGAATTCTCCTTCATGGGTGGTTCGATGGGTTCTGTCGTTGGTGCGAAATTTGTGCGTGCGGTTGACGAAGCCATTGCAAACAACTGTGCACTAGTGTGTTTCTCTGCCAGTGGCGGTGCCCGCATGCAGGAAGCCCTGATGTCTCTGATGCAAATGGCGAAAACCAGTGCTGCACTGGAGCGTTTGTCATCAAAAGGTTTGCCGTTCATTTCTGTACTGACTGACCCGACGATGGGCGGTGTATCAGCAAGTCTGGCGATGCTGGGTGATATCAATATTGGTGAGCCTAAAGCACTGATTGGTTTTGCCGGCCAGCGTGTTATCGAGCAAACGGTACGCGAAAAGCTGCCTGAAGGCTTCCAGCGTAGTGAGTTCCTGCTGGAACACGGTGCCATTGACATGATTGTTGACCGTCGTGAAATGCGCCAGCGTATCGGTGGCATGGTGGCTAAACTCACTAATGCAGAATCACCGATGGTGGTGCCGGTCATTGCTCCTGTCATCGAAGTGGCAGAAGAAGAGCCGAAACCAGCGGAAGGCTCTCAAGAGTAATTCTGAGCACCCTTTTTCTTTGTTGGTTGACAACGTATATTCAAACGGGGCGAATGCCCCGTTTGTTGTATCTGTACGGACATTTACGGGCTTTTCTTCCCCGATGTCGGTTCAGCAGTTTGGCATCTGCGCATAAGGTGTTAAATTAGAGCCCATATTTTTGGTTTGACTGAACATAAAGAAGAATGTCCGGATTGACAGCACCTCTAGCAACCTCTCCTTTAGCCGAATGGCTTTCTTATCTCGAAAAGCTCCATACCAGTGCGATTGATCTGGGATTAGACCGGGTGCAGGCCGTCGCGCAAAAAGCGGCGCTGACGAAACCGGCTAACCGGGTGATCACGGTCGCCGGGACCAATGGCAAAGGCTCAACCTGCGCCATTCTGGAATCCATTCTCCTTAAAGCCGGTTACTCGGTCGGCGTATACAGCTCGCCGCATCTGGTTCGTTACAACGAACGCGTGCGTATTAACGGCAGCGAACTGCCGGATGCAGCCCACAGCGAGGCGTTTGCTTTTGTTGAGCAGCAGCGTGGCGATATCAGCCTCAGCCTATTTGAGTTCGGCACACTGGCCGCTTTACGGTTGTTCCAGACCAACAAGGTTGACGTTGTGGTTCTGGAAGTCGGGCTGGGAGGTCGTCTGGATGCCACCAATATCGCAGAACATGATGTCTCTGTGATCACTAGTCTTGCCGTTGATCACGTTGACTGGCTGGGCGATGACATCAATGTGATTGGTTATGAAAAAGCCGGCATTTTCCGGAGCGGAAAACCGGCGATTTGTGGCCAGCCTAATCCACCGGCGACGGTTCCGGCGCATGCTGACGACATTGGAGCCAAGCTGTATCAGGTGGGCTACCAGTTTGACTACGCGCTGACAGAGGACAGCTGGACGTGGCACAGCGGCGGATTTACGCTGGAAAACCTGCCGGTTCCGTCACTGCCGTTACCCAATGCCGCCACCGCGCTGATGGCCCTTGCTGTTGCTGAGCTGGATATTGCTGACCAACACATTGTCGAAGGGCTGGCGAGTGCGTCTCTGCCGGGCCGTATGCAGCGAGTGGGCGAGCACCCATTGATCATTATGGATGTGGCACATAACCCGCATTCTGCAGAGTACTTTGCCCGTCAACTGACGGTGATCAAGCAAAAAGAAGCGAAAGGGCGTATTCACGCTGTGGTTGCTATGCTGCATGACAAAGACATTGCGTCTACGGTTGCTGAAATGAAAGGGGTGGTTGATTGCTGGTATCCGGCATCACTGACGGGACCTCGCGCGGCTTCGGCGTCTGAGATTCTGGCTCATCTACCGGCAGAGACGGTGGGCTTCGATTCACCGGAAGCGGCTTATGACAAAGCATTGACAGAGGCGGAGCCTCAGGATGTGGTAATTGTATTTGGCTCCTTTTACACTGTCGGACAGATTTCCAGTCACATAGAAGTAAACAAACAGGAGTGATTGTGGCAAGTAAATTTCAGAGCCGCCTGATAGGCACTATTATCCTTGTTGCTATTGGCGTTATCTTCCTGCCGGATTTGTTTGACGGCAAAAAGCAACATTATCAGGAGCAGTTTGCCAGCATTCCTCTGCAACCTGAGATGAGCGAGGAGGTAGAGTTTGAAACCATACCTGAACCGGAATTCGCAGACGTTTCTCTGCCGGATGAGCCGGTGACCGTTGTGATTGACGATGGGGAAGCGGCGGTTGAAGTTTCTCAAGCAAAACCGGAAGCCAGACCGGCCGTAAAAACTGAGGCACCAAAGGTAACGGAGAAGGTAACGGCTAAGGTCGCAGAGCAACCGGTAAAGGTGGCACCCGTGCCGGAGACGGCACCGCAAGTGGGTAACCAGGACAGCGGCTGGGTCGTTCAGCTCGGTGTGTTCCGCAATTTTGATAACGCCCATTCGCTGGTAGGCCGTTTACGTGAAGCCGGTTTTCAGGCGCATGTTTTCCCGAAACAGCCTAAGAAGGGCGATTTGGCTCGGGTCGTAGTGGGGCCTGATGTCTCGAAAGAGAAGTTATCCGGCCAGCTCAATGAGTTAGAAAATTTAACCGGATTAAAAGGTCGATTGCTCAGATTTAATCCACTAAACCCTTAGGAAAACGTTTGCGTTAGCATTTTTTCTGTTAGAATACGCTCCAACAAGAAGAATACAATAAATGATGATCTGGATTGATTACGTAATTTTAGGCGTAATTGGCTTCTCTGCTCTGGTCAGTTTGATCCGAGGGTTTGTGAAAGAAGCCTTATCGCTCGTGATTTGGTTTGCAGCCTTTTTTGTCGCGAGTAACTTTTATACCCAGCTGGCTGCCTACTTCACCAACATTCAGGATGAAATGTTGCGTAACGGTAGCGCTATCGCCGCCCTGTTTATTGCCACGTTGATTGTCGGCGCGGTCGTCAACTACGTGATCGGCCAACTGGTTCAGAAAACCGGCCTGTCCGGAACTGATCGGGTACTGGGTATTGTGTTTGGTGGGGTACGCGGCGTTTTGATTGTTGCTGCGATACTGTTTTTCATTGACGCCTTCACCGGGTTTGCTAAGGCTGACTGGATGCAACAGTCACAGTTGATCCCTCAGTTCAAAGTCGTCATTGAATGGTTCTTCAGTTACCTCAAGGACACATCAAGCTTTTTACCAGGCGCTATCTGACAGCGTCTGGTCCAAGATTAGGGATCAGATTGGCAAAGGCCACTGATAGTTACAAGGACACAGGTTTCAGCGGGGATCCGGCAGGCGCGGGATACCCGCTGAAATTTAACTAAGCGACTATGAAAGCGTGACGAGGATTTAGGACATGTGTGGTATTGTCGGAATCGTGGGTTCTACCCCGGTAAACCAGTCTATCTATGATGCACTGACCGTGCTGCAGCACCGTGGCCAGGATGCGGCTGGTATTGTTACCCTGGAAAGCAATCGTTTCCGTCTGAGAAAAGCAAATGGCCTGGTACGCGATGTGTTTGAAGCTAAACACATGCAGCGTTTGCAGGGCAATGTCGGGATTGGCCATGTCCGTTACCCGACCGCAGGCAGCTCTAGCGCGTCTGAAGCGCAGCCGTTTTATGTCAACTCCCCTTACGGTATCTCACTGGCGCACAATGGCAACCTGACCAATGCTGCCGAAGTGAAAGAGAAACTGTTCGAAATAGCCCGCCGCCATGTCAACACCACCTCCGACTCCGAAGTTCTGCTGAACGTTCTGGCTTACCAGCTGGAAGGTGCTAAATCATACCCAATTTCTCCGGCTGAGATTTTTGAAGCTGTCCGTGAAGTACACCGTACCGTCGCCGGTGCCTATGCGGTGGTGTCTATGATTATCGGTCACGGCATGCTGGCATTCCGCGATCCCAACGGCATTCGTCCGTTGTGTCTGGGCAAGCGTGAAGTGAATGGCCAGATTGAATACATGGTGGCATCGGAATCTGTGGCACTGGATGCTGTAGGTTTTGACTTCATGCGTGACGTTGCCCCGGGTGAAGCCATATTTGTGACTTTTGATGGTCAGCTGTTTACTGAACAGTGTGCCGATAACCCGGCTCTGAACCCTTGTGTGTTCGAGTTTGTGTACTTTGCCCGTCCTGATTCGTTCATTGATAAAGTGTCCGTTTACAGTGCCCGTGTGTGTATGGGGCAGAAATTGGGTGAGAAAATCAAGCGCGAGTGGGGCGACCTGGATATCGATGTGGTGATTCCAATCCCTGAAACCTCGTGTGACAGTGCGCTGGAAATTGCACAGACGCTGGATAAGCCTTACCGCCAGGGCTTTGTGAAAAACCGTTATGTCGGCCGGACGTTTATCATGCCAGGGCAGCAAATGCGTCGTAAGTCAGTTCGTCGTAAACTGAATGCGATCCGTTCTGAGTTCAAAGATAAAAATGTTCTGCTGGTGGATGACTCCATTGTTCGTGGTACCACATCAGAGCAGATCATTGAGATGGCTCGTGAAGCGGGCGCACGCAAAGTGTACCTGGCCTCGGCAGCACCAGAAGTTCGTTTCCCGAACGTATACGGCATCGATATGCCAAGTGCCAATGAACTGATTGCGCACGGTCGTGAAGTGGACGAAATCTGTAAGATGATTGGTGCCGATGGCCTGATTTTCCAGGACTTGGACGATCTGGTGGCTGCTGTTGCCGAAGGAAATCCGGACATCCAGCAGTTTGAAGCGTCCGTGTTCAGTGGCACTTATGTAACCGGCGATATCGATCAGGCGTATCTGGACTACCTGCAGTCACTGCGCAGTGAAGATGCGAAAACCCAGCGCGAGATCCAGCAGGATCTGGCGAATCTGGAATTGCACAACGAAGGCGTGTAAAGATAAGTACATGCTTGCTGCAACGAATAAAAACGGGAGACTCAGTGTCTCCCGTTTTTTATTGCTCGCAAGTCATTGCCTGCGGAAAAATGTCGAGCTAAGAGCTAAACTGCGGGCCGAGTCCCATATTCCACAGGATGACAGAGCCGGCGATGATTGATACCAGCAGTACCAAGCCACAGGTGACAATAGAGCTGGAGTAGATAAATCCTCGCTCTTCCGGAATGTGCATCAGAATTGGCACACCGGTATAAAGCAGGTAAACCGAGTAGGCTACGCCAATCAATCCGGCCAGCATCAAAAACCAAAGCTGTGGGTAGATAGCAGCGATGCTTACCATAAAGAGTGGGGTGGCGGTGTAAGCTGCCAGTTCTAAAGACTGAGTAAATGTCGGGGTAGAACCAAAAGTGTGGCTCATCCAGTGAGTCAGGTAAGCCAGCGCAAACACACCGGCAATCAGCGCAAAATACATCGCGACAGACATGCCGAGCGCACTGCCTTGGGTCAGGTAAATAGGTTCCCCAACACCAATTCGCCAGCCGATAAACACACTGGAGATGAAAGCAAAAATCGGTGGCAGCAAAGCAATCAGCATAATGTGGCTCAAACTGCCCTGAATCCCTTCATGCTCCTTGTCAATGGCCCGCCATTCCTGCTTGGGATGGGTATACAATCCGAATAAATGTCCCAGAATCATAACGTTTCCTCGTTGTGCTGTGCATGCTGCACATTTCCACTATCAAAGAACACGCTCCCCAATCTTTAGTGTTCTTCTCCGTCTGTTCTTGAAAACGCCTATTGAACAATTCAGTTTATTGCTCAATTCACCTTGGCTATCGTTGCAAGTTGCAACGAACAGGTAGCGGCCTGAAGGCGTTATCATGCCAGTATTAATAACATTTAGTCGGGGTTGGAGGGCTTGGCAAGAAATGGCATGCAGCAGGTTTGAGATTAAACCTGCTGCAAAAGGGGGGCTACAGCTTGAAGTAGTCGCTGGCGAACTCAATAAAGAGGCGCAGCTTTTCTGGTTGGTAATCGCGGTGGTTGTACATCAGGTAAACATCCCGCGGATTGGATGACCAGTTATCCAGGATCTGCACTAATTCGCCAGTCTGAATGTATTGTTCCAGCATGACATCGGGCATCAGGGTAATGCCCAGCCCGGCAATGCATGCCTCGCGGACAACATTGAGCTCGTTAGCTTCGAAACGGCCACGGTCACTGACGGTGATGGTTTCGCCATTGCAGTCAGTCAGGCGCCATCGCAGCAGAGGTTTGCCTTTCAGCAACGGGTGCTGGTGGAGATCCTGCGCATGCTTTGGCTCCGGGTGATGTTTCAGGTATTCCGGGCTAACCACCAGAATGTCTTTCACTGCATTGACTTTACGAGCGATCAGGGTGGAGTCACGCTGCGGCCCGACCCGAAAAATGACATCCCAGTCGGTTGGATCCAGCAGTTCCGGATCATTGCTCATGGAAAGCTCAATATTGATGGCCGGATGCTCACGCATAAACGCATTAAACAGCGGCTGCAGCATAACCTTGGTTAGGTTTGATGGTGCCGCAATTTTCAGCTTACCAGCAGCGCCTTTACATTCTTCGCTGATATGCTCGGCGGTATCCACCAGACGCTGAAGCAGCGGGCTGCAGTCATCGTAAAATTTTTGACCGGCTTCCGTCAGGGAGAGTTTCCGTGCATGACGGTTCAGCAGGCGAATGTTCAGGCATTCTTCCAGTGCCTGAATACGCCGCGTCAGAGTGGCTACGGGAACCTGAGTTTTGCGAGATGCTGCGGTATAACTCCCGTTTTCCACAACCATGCGGAATAAATTCAAATCGTCAAGCTTCATCACTCTACATCACTGAAAACTTAATAATCGAGAATTGTATAACAAAATGTGTCAAAAGATGTCGTTATCATTACAAGTTTTGCTATAAATCAAGATATCGATAATTTTCTCGATATGCCATTGACTCTTTGGCGGTTTCCCGAAAAGACCAGAATACTTGGGTATCAGGTCAAGCTTCACAGGCATACCCGTAGAGTCGCAGACCTAAGTTATCTGGTTGCGAGATAACACACTGGAATGGGTCAATAAACGGATAGTTATCGAATAAAAGCTGCCTCAAGTTCCAGTATTTCACGTTGGAACGATTGGAGGTGTTGAATTTTGATGAATTTAACAAAAAGAATTGTTGGTTATTTATATAACTGTAATTGACTGACTATTGGCAGAATCAGGCCTATGCTTTTGTTAAGTTCACTGCGTAGCGAAGTGTTATGAGTAGCTATTCATTGCATCCTGATTTAGCCAACACAATGGACAGTCATCGGTACAGATCGTCAGGGGAGTCAAAGTTGCTTGAAGGTAAAGACGTGCTTATCGTCGAGGACGACCCGGTTTTCAGAATGATGCTGACTGGGTTTTTAAATAATGAAGGTTGCCGGGTTCGGGAAGCGGAAGATGGCCTGGAAGGTTTGCGTGCGCTCCGCGAAGGGATGCCTGATGTCCTGTTGTGTGATTTGGCAATGCCGGTCGTCACCGGTATGGAGTTTGTGGAAGAAGTATCGTTGCAGTACCCGATGGTGCCTATCATCGTGATTTCCGGTACCGGGAATATGTCGGATGTGGCAACAGCATTGCGCCACGGGGTCAAAGATTTTCTGATTAAACCGCTGGATAACATCATGGTGTTGAAGTCAGCGATTCTTTCTGTGCTGAAGTCGCAGGATTCCATCACCGGGGCGTCCGGATTTTCAAGCCAGTGGGTGAGTGTTGATGACGAAGCCATCATTGATGAAGAGCTGGAGTGGCACATTGAGGAGCTGAAAACCAATCCTCGCGCAGCCCGTGAATTGCTGCTGGGGCTGATGCCGGATACAGAGTCTGTACAGGGTGACTGGCAGCTCAATTACTGTGTGTTGCAACCCGCTGATGTACAGCCTGTGCTGCTTGATTATACCTGGCTGATGGACGGGCGATTGGCTTTCTATGTGGTGGATTCAGCCTCGGGCGATGATAACGGTACCGCAACCACGTTGCTGATTCGTGCCTTTTTTAATGACTTTCTCCGCACACGGATGGCGGAAGGGTATGATCTGAGTGATTTGATCAAGCTGATAGAGAAGGGCATGCTCAATTCAGGCTATGCCTCACCGATCAGGGCGATTTTCGGTCAGTTTGATGCCACCGACAGGACTCTCACTATTGTATCGACGGGTCTGGCTGCCATGTTGCAAACCAGTGATGGTGATCAGCTCATCCAAGCCCGTTCATGGTTGGGAAATAATGCCCGGCGAAACGCCAGTGTGACGCTCCAACTGGCCGATTCCGGGGGGCGTCTATCTCTGTGCGAAACCGGCACCACCAGTTTCAGTTTGACTCTGAAACGCCGAGGAATGGCTTGATAGTAATGGCTGGATGGTGATGGCTTGATAGTGATGGTTGGGTGGTGATGTAGGTCGTTTTCCCTGCTGGATTCACAAAACAAAGTACAAATCACAACGTAAAACACACATAGCAAAAAGCGAGAGCCCGGCTCTCGCTTTTTTATTCTCAATCCTATCCTCATCTTAAGCCACGTTTTGTGCCGGAAAGTATTGGCCAGTGGCGATGGGACGTCTGAATCGATATCTGAGCTTAGGCTTCGACAGGTTTCGCGTCTGCCAACTCGTCTTTCTCAACGTAGCCTTCTGCACCGTGCATCCAGCTAATCAGTTTGTTCGAGCACATCAGCAGCAGGATACCAGACAGAGTAGCTGCGATCGCGATACCACTGAAGATAGCCATCGGACCGGCTTCGCCTACGTGGGCACCGATAATACCTGCTACGTAGTTTGCCACTGCGTTGAAACCAAACCAGGCACCCATCATCAGAGAAGCCAGGCGAAGCGGAGCCAGTTTCGTGACCAGAGACAGACCGATTGGAGACAGGCACAGTTCACCCAGAGTATGGAAGAAGTATGCACCGACCAGCCACATCATAGAGGTCTTCACGGTCAAATCACCGCCTTGCTCCAGTACCGCGCCAACCATACACAGGAAGCCAGCAGCCAGGAAGAACAGACCCAGAGCAAATTTCACCGGTGACGCTGGCTCTTTAGAACCCATTTTCACCCAGATAGACGCGATGATTGGAGCCAGAGTAATAACAAAGAACGGGTTCAGTGACTGGAACCAGGCAGCCGGAACTTCGAAGTCACCCAGCATACGGTCAGTGTACTGCTGCGAGAAGATATTCATCAGACCACCGGCCTGCTCGAAACCTGCCCAGAAAATTACCACGAACATACCCATGATCATAATCACTTTCAGGCGGTCGCGTTCTTTCCTGGTCAGTGGCTCTTTTTTGCCAGACTCATTCATTTCAGCAGCGCGCTTTGCAGCAGGCACTTTACCGATGTTACCCAGCAGGCGCTCAGCAAATACCATTTGAGTCACCAGGCTGATCAGCATACCGATACCGGCAGTCAGGAAGCCTGCTTTCCAGCCGTAAGCAGCAGATGCAGAACCCGCAATGATACCAGCCAGCAGTGAGCCCAGGTTGATGCCCATGTAGAAAATGGTGAAGGCACCGTCACGGCGGTGATCGCCTTCCTGATACAGGTCACCTACCATAGTCGAGATATTCGGCTTGAACAGACCGTTACCCACAATCAGAAGGGCAAGACCCAGATAGAAGGCCGAAACAGAGTGAGTGCCTACCATGTCATTTGGTAGTGCCAGGGTAAACTGACCCAGTGCCATTAACAGGCCGCCAATGATGATAGAGCGGCGTTGGCCCAGGAAGTTATCGGCAATCCAGCCACCGATTAAAGGAGTGATGTAAACCAGGCCAGTATAAATACCATATAGATTCAGTGCGTCCTGCGTTGTCCAGCCTAAACCACCATTGATGGTTTTATCTGTGAGGTATAGTACCAAGATGGCACGCATAGCATAGTATGAAAAGCGTTCCCACAGTTCGGTTCCAAACAGCAAGAACAAACCTTTTGGATGGCCCAACAGGGTCCCACTTTTAAGATTGCTCATAATTATTCTCTAAGAATGGTTGGATTTGTGTTTGCAAATGCGGAGCTATTTATAAATGACAAATTAATAAACTGCAAATCTTTACAAAATCAAAACAAAATCTAAACGAGATAACATATTGATACAAAAGAGCTTGTATGAAAACCGGTCAAAACTGAAATTTCAGATTTCCCTATCGACATTTGTTACAAATCTCGTAATAAACGGTTATTTATTTATTAAATTTCGATTTTTTGATTATTTTTAGTTTTATGTGTTGTGAATGATGTTTTATTCATTATTGTTACAAATTTGGTGTGAAAAGGGCGGTTTTTAGCCGATTTGAGGCAGGTGAATGACTATTTGTTTGTCGTTTAGGTTGTAAAAACTATAATGGCAGCTCGGAAAAATTTGAGAATGGACAGAGACGAGCATGAAAGATTGGTACCTTTTGTATTGTAAGCGGAGTGAACAAGAACGAGCGGTGATCAATCTGGATCGTCAAGGGGTTGAGTGCTACTACCCTCAGGTTACGGTAGAAAAAATCATCCGTGGCAAGCGGATAACCGATTTTGAACCTTTGTTTCCGAGCTACATGTTTGTGTACTTTGATCCCGAGGCGATCAGCTATACCACAGTACGTTCAACACGTGGCGTGGCTGACTTTATTCGTCAGGGAGCGAAGCCTCAGGTGGTGTCACCGGACCTGATTTACGGCCTGATGATGAACGAGGATTCGGAAGAGCAGCAAGCCAAATTGACCAACCTGCCTAAACCGGGCGACACGCTGAAACTGACCCAGGGACAATTTAAAGGCATTGAAGCCATTTACCAGGAACCGGACGGAGAGAAGCGTTCTTTTATGCTGATCAACTTGTTAGGCCGTCCAGTGAAGGTGAGTGTTCAGAACGAAGATTTAATTAAACTTTAGTTCCGGACTCGGTAAGCGCGTGAGTCTTTGATATAGTTGCCGGGACAATTGAAATATGGAACAACATAATGCATAAAACTTCCTCTGTTCGTAAGGCGGTGATCCCTGTTGCTGGTCTAGGTACACGAATGCTTCCTGCAACAAAGGCCATTCCGAAAGAAATGTTGCCTATCGTTGATAAGCCACTGATTCAATATGTGGTTAACGAGTGTGTGGCGGCAGGTATCAAGGAAATTGTTCTGGTAACCCATTCGTCGAAGAACTCCATTGAAAACCACTTCGACACCTCGTTCGAGCTGGAAGCCACGCTGGAAAAACGTGTGAAGCGTCAGCTGCTGGATGAAGTTCAGAAGATTTGTCCGCCAGACGTAACCATTATGCATGTGCGTCAGGGGCAGGCGAAAGGCCTGGGTCACGCTGTACTGTGTGCTTATCCGCTGGTCGGTGACGAGCCGTTTGCTGTGGTACTGCCGGATGTCATTCTGGATGATGCTGCCAGCGATCTGCGCCGTGAGAATATGGCTGCGATGGTGAATGCCTTTAATGAAACGCGGATCAGCCAGGTCATGGTTGAACCTGTGCCGATGTCAGAGGTGTCCAGCTACGGTGTCGCCGATGTGGGCGGGGCAGAGCTGAAACCGGGTGAAAGTGCAGCGATGAGCAAAGTGGTTGAAAAACCGGCTCTTGAAGAAGCACCGTCTAACCTGGCTATTGTTGGTCGTTATATCCTGCCGGCAGAGATCTGGCCATTGTTGTCACGCACACCAGTTGGCGCTGGTGATGAAATTCAGCTGACAGATGCGATTGATATGCTGATGGAAAAGCAGCAGGTCAATGCTTTCCATATGTCTGGTAAGAGCCACGACTGTGGCAGCAAGCTGGGTTACATGAAGGCGTTTGTGGAATACGGCCTGCGCCATGATGTGCTAGGTGAAGATTTCAAAGCTTATCTGCAATCTCTGAAGACTGAACTGTAAGACTGTCGTCTGCGGGTAGCGCGCAGACAAAACGCCCGTCAGGTTATTGTTGATTCAGATTACATAAAAAAGCGAGGGGCAGATGCCTCTCGCTTTTTTTGATCCAGTTAATGTTTGATCCGGCTAATGTTTGAACCAGTTGAAGATCCCGTACTTGGGGCGGGTACAACTGCATCAGGTTTAAGCGTCCGGTTTCGGTCTTTCCAGCGCTTTTAGTCGCCGTGGTATTGTTCGCAAGCCAGTAGCGTGTTTTCAATCAGCGTGGCAACGGTCATCGGGCCGACACCGCCTGGTACCGGGGTAATGTGGCGGGCTTTTTCACGCGCAACATCGTATTCCACATCGCCAATCAGCTTACCGTCATCAAGACGGTTAATGCCCACATCGATCACTGTCGCGCCTTCCTTAATCCAGTCACCCGGAATGAAGTTAGGTTTACCGACGGCAACGACTAGAATGTCAGCCTGGCGAACATGATTTTCCAGATCCTGAGTGAAGCGGTGGCAAGTTGTGGTGGTGGCACCGGCCAGCAGCAGCTCCAGTGTCATTGGACGGCCTACGATGTTTGAGGCACCCACGATGACGGCATGTTTACCGCGTACCGGAATATTGTAGCGCTCCATCAGCGTCATGATCCCTTTCGGGGTACAAGAGCGCAGTTTCGGGATGCGCTGACACAGACGGCCGACGTTGTAAGGGTGGAAGCCATCCACATCCTTTTCAGGCACAATGTGCTCCAGGACTTTGGTGCTGTCGATACCGGCAGGCAGAGGCAACTGCACCAGAATCCCGTCAATATCCTTGTCTCTGTTCAGCTCATCAATCAGAGTGAGCAGCTCAGCTTCCGTGGTCGTCGCCGGCAGGTCGAAAGACTTGGAAAGAAAGCCGACTTCATCGCAGGCTTTACGCTTGCTGCCGACATAAACCTGCGATGCAGGGTCATTACCTACCAGCACAACAGCTAAACCAGGTGCACGCAGTCCAGCAGCGACACGAGCCTTAACGCGAGCGGCAACTTCTTGACGAACCGTTTGTGAGATTAGTTTTCCATCAATAATTTGAGCGGCCATGTTTTTCCTTTGGTCGGTAATTGATTGAACAATTGGGTATCGACAGCATAACTAACACTGCAGAGTGAAAGGAAAGCAGTTTCTGCATTGAGCGGTGATAACCAATCGTGTATCTGGGCGCTATTGTCGCAGAGAATGTGAGTAAGATCTATAGCGCAAACGTTTGCTTTTGGTGTTTTGTACTTTGTTTAACGATTTTGTTACAAGCCTGTTCTGTTTGCTTGCCACTACGAACTTATCCTGGTGATTAATCTATGGTGTGGCCTACCTAAACGATGTGTCGTATTAGATTACCATTTCCCCGACACATTGCTCTTTGTTTAAACACTTGATGGCAAATACTCGTAAAATAGGGGGAAAGACGTTGACGTTAATTTTCGGCAACGTATAATCCCGACCCGTAACTCAGCGTTACGCAGTGTGCGCCCTTAGCTCAGTTGGATAGAGCACGTGCCTTCTAAGCATGTGGTCGCAGGTTCGAATCCTGCAGGGCGCGCCATGCATTTCGAGCCGCAGCAGGTTTTCCTGCTGCGGCTTTTTCATTTCTTCCGGGGCATCATCGTTATGCGACTGCCTTGTCATGCGGCTGCCCTGTATAGTCTTTTCCTCCCCTCTATATCTCCAGCTCCGGGAAGCAACTCGAAAGTCGTATTTCACTGCCATCGCTTTTTCTGTCTCCTGTGTTACTGGCATGTGTCCTTTGGCCATTCCGTTACTTCTCGTCACCTTTTATTCTCTTTTTGATATTTTTGGGTCGGTCACCCGTTAAAGTGGCGCGCTCGGCATGTGTAACATTTTGTTAATCAATATATTTTTCAACACGCTTATTCATTGGGTGTGAGGGGGAGTGATTGTTTTGGTGGAATGTGTGGCTAGGGTCTCAACCTGAAGGAATTTTTACAGGAGCCAGGAAATCGGAGGCTATTCTTGCTGCGGGGCGCACCGGGCGCTCGAATAGTGTTTGGTGCCGAGGTTTGGTTATAAACACGGCTGAGCAGGTTGCTTAAAAAGGATACGGATGATGGCTAGGGATTTACAATCATTGCTGACGGATATTGAACGCAAAGGACTTGAAAACGACGCTGCGGAAACCGAGCGTGCGCGAAAATATCTTAATATCACCAAGGACACAGGAGAGCTGTTGCAGGTATTGGTTAAAACCAGCGGTGCTCGGCGGGTATTAGAAATCGGGACATCCAATGGATACTCGACACTGTGGTTGGCGAATGCATTAGGGCCATCGGGCATGGTAACAACGCTGGAGCATAATCCGCATAAGATCGAAGAGGCACAGCACTATTTTCTGCAGGCGGGTTTGGCGGAACGCATTGACATCATGCAAGGGGATGCCACGGCGCTGCTCACCATTCTGACCACACCGTTTGATTTTATTTTCCTGGATGCGGATCGCAGTGCATATATGACCATGCTGCCGGACCTGACACGGTTGCTGGCATCCGGGGGCCTTCTGGTGTGCGACAACGCCATTTCCCATCAACAAGAGCTGCAACCTTTTATGAATTACTTCATACAGGAGACCGGATTTGACACAGCACTGGTTCCGGTAGGAAAAGGCGAGTTTTTGATTTACAAGCACTAAGCGTCTGTGTTGATAGGTGGATATTGTTCATTGCCGCAACGGGATTACCAGGAAAGTACTGACCCGTCCCAGTGATAGAAGCGCCCGCTTTGCTCCGGTGTCAGTGACTCGATCACACTGACGATCCGCCGGGCCGAAATGTCCGACGAATACAATTTGCTTGCCGTAATACGCGATTGAAAGGGAGCCGACAACTGGGTGTCGGTCGTACCCGGATGAATGGCCGCCACACAGGCATTAGGAAACTGGCGTTGCCATTCGAGGCTCAGTGTTTTGAGAAACATGTTGAGCGCAGCTTTGCTGATGCGGTAACTGTACCAGCCTCCCGAATGGTTATCGGCGATTGATCCCACCATCGCTGATAAACAGGCAAACCGGAACGGTGTACAGCGGGGAAGCAGATTATCACAACACTGAGCAAGCGCGATACTGAGGTAAAGGTTGGCGCGAAGATTGTGCTCTAAGAAAGCTGGCGTGATCTCTGACAAGCGTTTTTCCGGCATCTGGCATTGTGATATCTGAGGCTGAGTAGAAGCTGTGGGAATTCGGCTTTGGTTAAGTGGTTCTCTCTTAATGTGGGCAACACTGGCACCTTTGTTTAGCCCATCCTTTAGCCCTTTGTGCAAATCAGAATGCGATGTGGTGCCAGCATGCAGGAAACCAGCAGCGTTAATGATCCAGTCAGGGTATCCGTATCGGGCAAAAAGTAGTGACAGGCGTGCTTCTACTTGCGGTTGATGATCAAGCAAATCGCACTCAACAATCGCCAATCTGTTGGGTACAGCCTGTTGCAATGCAGCCAAAGCCGGTGATGGGGAGCGGGTAAGGGCGGCAACCTGGCAGCCGATTTCGAGACAATAACGCACCAAGGCCATACCGATTCCACCGCTACTGCCGACAATCATCACCTTCTTCACCGCATCAGCCCGCCGGCTCATGTGTCCATCCTTACTTTTTGAACGTTCTGAATCCCATTGTGGCACTCATTTACAAAACCTGATTGGTATTCATTGATTCATACGTTTTTATTTACAATAACTTATCTGCCAGACCCTGTCTGAAAGCGTTGAGGGTCATTAACGTTTAGTTTGGTTTTTGGCCTGGTCATGGCTTTACCTCTTGTTCGCATTGGCCTTAGGTGCAATTTTATTAGTGTCTGTCGACTTGGTTAAGCGGTGGCCTAACAGTTCTCAATCTTAAGAGCTGCTGGTGGAGCACTATGAACAACCACGATTTGAGAAATCATACGTACTCAGATGTATAAAAGTTCAGCAACCGGTCAGGGTGGAAGACAAAAACAGGTGGTGTAAATTGCAGCGTTTGGATGGTGTTTAGTACGAATATTTCAGGACGTGCTCAAAAAATCTTAATTAGGCGCGATTTTTTTACGCTTTTCTCTTGTAAATGGAATTTTTGCCCCTATCTTGTGTGAATGGTCAAATTGCGGTGCGGTGTAGCTGTCTCGACGAGCAGGCACAGGATCGCTATAATACCGCGTTTTTAATTTCTGGCTCATTGGCGTTTAGGCCGGCAGAACAGAAATTATCAGAATTCAGGCGTTATGGTTTTGACGAGCGTCAGCCATAACACGAAAGGATGCCACCGTCAGCGCCGCTGATCGGCAACATCACTCAGACAAACTGAGTAAGTTTTGAGGTTATATAAAATGCAAGTTACCGTTGAAACCACTGAAGGTCTAGAACGCCAACTAACTATCACAGTACCAGCTGCTAACATCGAAGATGCAGTAGCCGCTGAACTGAAGAAAATCGCGAAGAATCGTCGTTTCGATGGTTTCCGTCCAGGTAAAGCTCCGCTGAAAATGGTTGCTCGTATGTTCGGCGCATCTGTACGTCAGGACATTCTGGGTGAAGTGATGCAGCGTCACTACATCGAAGCAATCGTAAAAGAAAAAATTAACCCAGCAGGCGCACCAACTTTCACTCCAGTAGAAATCGCTGAAGGTAAAGACCTGGTATTCAAAGCGTCTTTCGAAGTATTCCCAGAAATCGAACTGTCTGGTCTGGACAAAATCGCAGTTGAAAAACCAACTGTAAACGTGAAAGACGAAGACGTTGAAGCGATGCTGGATACTCTGCGTAAGCAGCAGGCAACTTGGAAAGAAGTTGACGCAGCAGCAGTTGAAGACAGCCGCGTAACTATCGACTTCACTGGCTCTATCGACGGCGAAGAGTTCGAAGGCGGTAAAGCTGAAGGTTTTGCACTGGCAATGGGCCAGGGCCGCATGATCCCAGGTTTCGAAGACGGTATCGTTGGTAAGAAAGCTGGCGAAGAGTTCACTGTAGAAGTGACTTTCCCAGAAGAATACCACGCTGAAAACCTGAAAGGTAAAGCAGCATCTTTCGCTATCAAACTGCACAAAGTTGAAGCGCAGGAACTGCCAGAAATGACTGAAGAGTTCGTTGCTAAATTCGGTATCGAAGACGGTTCTGTTGACGGTCTGAAAGCAGAAGTTCGCAAGAACATGGAACGTGAAATGAAGCAAGCTGTTAAAGCTCGCATCAAAGATCAGGTGCTGAACGGTCTGGTTGAGCAAAACGACATCACTGTTCCTGCTGCTCTGATCGATCAGGAAATCAATGTTCTGCGTCAGCAAGCTGTTCAACGTTTCGGCGGCAACGCTCAGAACGCACCTGAACTGCCACGTGAGCTGTTCGAAGAGCAAGCTAAGCGCCGCGTAGTTGTTGGCCTGCTGCTGGGTGAAGTGATCAAGTCTGAAGAGCTGAAAGTTGATGAAGAGCGCGTTAAAGCAATCATCGCTGAAATGGCTTCTGCATACGAAGATCCATCAGAAGTTGTTGCTTACTACGAGCAAAACGAGCAAATGATGAACAACATGCGTAACGTTGCTCTGGAAGAGCAAGCAATCGACGCGCTGCTGGCGAAAGCTCAGGTTTCTGAGAAAGAAGTTGGCTTTAACGAGCTGATGAACCAACCAGCTGCTTAATTTGCTGAAATTACTGTAGAGATTTGACTTTACTTCAAATCTTCTGCTAACAATGGTCCGTGTGAGAGTAATTTCATTCGGGCCATTTATTTTAGGGAAATAACGTTATGAGCTACCAAGACAAAAACGCTATGTCGCCGATTTTGGATGCGCTGGTTCCTATGGTGGTCGAGCAGACTTCACGTGGTGAACGTTCCTACGACATCTATTCCCGACTGTTAAAAGAGCGTGTGATCTTCTTGACCGGCCAGGTTGAAGATCATATGGCTAATCTGGTTGTTGCCCAGCTTCTGTTCCTGGAATCCGAGAACCCGGATAAAGATATCTTCCTATACATTAACTCACCAGGTGGTTCAGTAACTGCAGGTATGTCTATTTATGACACCATGCAGTACATCAAGCCAAACGTGAGCACAGTATGTATGGGTCAGGCTTGCTCTATGGGTGCCTTCCTGCTGGCTGGCGGTGCTAAAGGGAAACGTTACTGCCTGCCGAATTCTCGTGTCATGATTCACCAGCCTCTGGGCGGTTTCCAGGGTCAGGCATCCGATATTCAGATCCATGCTCAGGAAATCCTGACGATCAAGAATCGTCTTAACAACCTGCTGGCCGACCATACGGGTCAGCCGCTGGAAGTGGTTGAACGAGACACAGATCGTGATAACTTTATGTCGGCTGAGCAAGCGGTGGAATACGGCTTGGTCGATGCTGTTTTGAGCCAGCGTAACAACTGATGATTTGCTCCGGTGGGAAATGTTTCCTTACGGAGCAAAACAACCTGAGTTGTTATACACTCAAAACAAGGCAATGATGGGGTAAAACCCGAAAAGAGGTTAGCGAATGACAGATAAGCGAAAAGAGAGCGGTAGTGGAAAACTGCTGTACTGCTCTTTCTGCGGTAAAAGTCAGCATGAAGTTCGCAAGCTGATTGCAGGCCCTTCTGTTTATATTTGTGATGAGTGCGTTGATTTGTGCAACGACATTATTCGCGAAGAAATCAAAGAAGTGATGCCTAAGCGAGAAGGTAGCGAACTGCCGACACCACAGCAAATTCGTGCAAACCTGGATGAATACGTGATTGGTCAGGACCATGCGAAAAAAGTACTGGCGGTAGCGGTATATAACCACTACAAACGCCTGCGCAATGGTGACACCAACAGTGAAGGGGTTGAGCTTGGCAAAAGTAACATTTTGCTGATTGGTCCAACGGGTAGTGGTAAGACACTGCTGGCTGAGACCCTCGCACGCATGCTTGACGTGCCATTTACAATGGCTGACGCCACCACTCTGACGGAAGCAGGGTATGTGGGCGAAGATGTAGAGAATATCATTCAGAAGCTTCTGCAAAAATGTGACTACGATGTTGCTAAAGCAGAGCGCGGTATTGTTTACATTGATGAAATTGACAAGATTTCCCGTAAGTCCGATAACCCGTCGATTACACGCGACGTGTCGGGTGAAGGCGTTCAGCAGGCTCTGCTGAAGCTGATCGAAGGCACGGTGGCTTCTGTACCGCCACAAGGTGGTCGTAAGCACCCGCAGCAGGAATTCCTGCAGGTTGATACATCCAAGATTCTGTTTATCTGTGGTGGTGCGTTTGCTGGCCTGGATAAAGTGGTTGAGCAGCGTGTGGCAACCGGCACCGGTATCGGTTTCGGCGCGGATGTCCGCTCGAAAGACGAAACCCGTACTCTGAGCGACTTGTTCGAGCAGGTTGAGCCGGAAGATTTGGTGAAATACGGTCTGATCCCGGAATTCATCGGTCGTCTGCCGGTCACTGCGATCCTGAACGAGCTGGATGAAGATGCACTGGTTCAGATTCTGCGTGAGCCGAAGAATGCCCTGACCAAACAATACGCCGCACTGCTTGAGCTGGAAAACGTTGAGCTTGAGTTCCGTGAGGATGCGCTGGTGGCTATCGCACGTAAAGCGATGGAACGTAAAACCGGTGCGCGTGGTCTGCGTTCAATCGTGGAAGCGGTACTGCTGGATACCATGTACGAACTGCCGTCTGCGGAAGGCGTCAGCAAGGTTGTGATTGATGAATCAGTGATTAAGGGCGAATCTGAGCCTCTGCTGATTTATGAGAACACAGAAAGTCAGGCAGCAGGTGCTGAGTGATTTCTGTCCAGTCTGGATAAAAAAAGGAGGCTTTCGCCTCCTTTTTTATTTTCTGCACGTTATCCCGTTGAATCTTGCTCCCTTGCCCCCATATACTCAGTAAAGAGATTGAACGGAAGAGAGAATAATATGAACCTGGAGCGTTCGGAACGCCTTGAGATCCCCGTTCTGCCACTGCGAGATGTGGTGGTCTACCCGCACATGGTCATTCCATTGTTCGTAGGCCGGGATAAATCTATTCGTTGCCTTGAAGCGGCAATGGAAGACAACAAACAAATTCTGTTGGTGGCCCAAAAAGAAGCGGCGACTGACGAACCTTCGATCACTGACTTGTACAACGTGGGTACAGTTGCCACGATCCTGCAGCTGCTTAAACTGCCAGACGGCACGGTAAAAGTACTGGTAGAAGGCCAGCAGCGCGCCCGTGTTGAAAATCTGCGTGATGACGAATTCTTCGTGGCAGATGCTGAGTTCCTGGTAACGGAAGAGATGGACGAGCGCGAGCAGGAAGTCCTGGTTCGTACCGCTATCAGCCAGTTTGAAGGTTTCATTAAACTGAACAAGAAGATCCCGCCGGAGGTCCTGACCTCACTTAACGGGATCGATGAAGCTGCGCGCCTTGCGGATACCATCGCAGCTCACATGCCATTGAAGCTGGCTGACAAACAAAAAGTGCTGGAAATCGTTGATGTCACGGAACGCCTTGAGTTCCTGATGGCGATGATGGAATCGGAAATCGATCTGCTGCAAGTGGAAAAACGCATCCGCGGCCGCGTGAAGAAGCAGATGGAAAAGAGCCAGCGCGAGTACTACCTCAACGAGCAGATGAAAGCGATCCAGAAAGAACTGGGTGAGCTGGATGACGCACCGGATGAATTCGAAACGCTCAAGAAGAAAATCGAAGAGTCGAAGATGCCAGCCGAAGCTCGTGAGAAAACAGAGCAGGAACTGCAGAAGCTGAAAATGATGTCGCCGATGTCAGCGGAAGCAACCGTGGTTCGTGGCTACATCGATTGGATGCTTAGCGTGCCATGGCACAAGCGCTCTAAAGTGAAGAAAAACCTGGCGAAGGCTGAGGAAATTCTGAACGCTGACCACTACGGTCTGGAGCGTGTGAAAGAGCGTATCCTTGAGTACCTCGCTGTTCAGACCCGTATCAATAAGCTGAAAGGACCGATTCTGTGTCTGGTGGGGCCTCCGGGTGTTGGTAAAACCTCGCTGGGTCAGTCTATTGCGGCTGCAACCGGCCGTCAGTATGTGCGTATGGCGCTGGGCGGCGTACGTGATGAAGCGGAAATTCGCGGTCACCGTCGGACCTACATCGGCTCGATGCCGGGTAAGCTGATTCAGAAAATGGCCAAGGTTGGGGTGAAAAACCCACTGTTCCTGCTGGATGAGATTGACAAAATGTCATCTGACATGCGCGGCGATCCGGCTTCCGCTCTGCTGGAGGTTCTGGATCCGGAACAGAACAATGCGTTTAACGACCACTACCTGGAAGTGGACTACGACCTGTCAGACGTCATGTTTGTGGCAACGTCTAACTCCATGAATATTCCAGGCCCGTTGTTGGACCGTATGGAAGTGATTCGCCTGTCGGGCTACACCGAAGACGAAAAACTGAACATTGCCAAACGTCACCTGCTGGATAAGCAAATCAAGCGTAATGGCTTGAAGCCGGGTGAAGTGGAAGTGGATGATTCGGCGCTGGTCGGTATTATCCGCTACTATACCCGAGAAGCGGGTGTGCGTAGTCTGGAGCGCGAAATCTCCAAACTGTGCCGGAAGGCCGTGAAAGAGATTCTGCTGAATCCGCAAACCAAGAAAGTGGTTATCAATCAGGCTAACCTGAAAGATTACCTGGGCGTTCAGCGTTTTGACTACGGTAAAGCGGAAGAAAACAATCGTGTTGGCCAGGTTACTGGTCTGGCGTGGACGGAAGTGGGCGGTGATTTGCTGACCATTGAAACCGAATCTATGCCGGGTAAAGGCAAACTGACTTACACGGGTTCACTGGGCGATGTGATGCAAGAGTCGATTCAGGCGGCAATGACCGTAGTTCGTACTCGAGCAGAGCGTCTGGGCATTTCACCTGACTTCTACGAGAAGCGTGATATTCACGTTCACGTTCCGGAAGGGGCTACACCGAAGGATGGCCCAAGTGCTGGTATTGCAATGTGTACGGCACTGGTATCCAGCCTGACCGGCAACCCGGTACGTGGTGATGTGGCAATGACCGGTGAAATTACCTTGCGTGGTGAAGTGTTGCCGATTGGTGGTTTGAAAGAAAAACTGCTGGCGGCACACCGTGGCGGCATCAAGACCGTTCTGATTCCGAAAGAAAATGAGCGTGATTTGGAAGAGATTCCTGATAACGTGATTGCGGATTTGGAAGTGCGTCCGGTACGCTGGATTGATGAAGTGCTGAATGTGGCGCTTCAGAATAATCCATCAGGCATCGAGCTGGTAAACGTTCAAAACAGTGACATGCAGCAAAGTTAAGTAATGAAAAAACGCTTTCAGGGAGAAAAAGCCTTGTCAGCGTTTTTTTGTGTGGCTATAAGTTAAGTCTAATTTGCCGTTAGCTCAATAATATCAATGCTTCCGCGCCAATTTGGGCGATGACTTGATATAATTAGACCTGGTATTTTTTATCCGTGATGCACTGTTTGCCAAAAGGCTGCAAGCGGAAATGTTCATAGAGGGGATGAGATCGTGAACAAAACACAACTAGTTGACAAAATCGCCGAAAATGCGGATATCTCAAAAGCGTCTGCAGGCCGTGCGCTGGATGCCTTCATTGAAGCAGTGTCTGAAAGCCTGAAATCAGGCGATCAGGTTTCTCTGGTTGGCTTTGGTACATTCTCTGTACGTGAGCGCGCTGCTCGTACTGGCCGTAACCCGCAAACTGGCGCAGAAATCCAGATCGCTGCGGCTAAAGTTCCTGGCTTCAAAGCAGGTAAAGCGCTGAAAGATTCTGTAAACTAAGGGGCAGACCCAAGTTTGTAGGAACAAACAAAATTCCTGGTTGTCAAAGCTGGCAACTTGGTAAAAGCTAAAGGCGCATCGGGTCGATGCGCTTTTTTACTTTAAGTGGTGTGATATTCAGGCTCTGGCCTGTTTGCATTCTTTACTCATCACTCAACGGGTAAGCCTGGGTGGAAACACCGGCAAACTGTGTTGGGCTTATTCCGGTTGGTGTAACATGCCAGATCGAATCAGTAGGAGATACGGCAAATTATGATGGAGCGAATGCGCGAAGGCGCAAACAGCATTTGGGTTAAGATTATTCTTGGTCTGATTATTCTTTCTTTTGTGTTTGCAGGGGTGGGAAGCTACCTGGCTGGCAGCGGTAACCAATTTGCCGCTAAAGTTGATGGTCAGGAAATCAGCCAGCGCGAATTCGAGACGGCTTACCAGAACGAACGTAATCGCATGCAATCGCAACTGGGTGATTACTTTTCAACTCTGATGGGCGACCCGGCTTACGTACAGCAGTTCCGTCGCAACGTGCTGGACCGTATGGTCAATGACCTGCTGATTCAGCAGCGTGCGGAAGAACTGGGTATGCGTATTTCTGATACGCAGGTACGTCAGACCATTTTGTCCATGCCTGAATTCCAGCGTGACGGTGCGTTTGATAACGAACAGTACAACATGCTGCTGCGTCGCGCCGGTATGACTCCGGATATGTTTGCTGAGTCCATGCGTACGGATCTGCTGCGTCAGCAGTTCCTGATTGCGATTCAGGGCAGTGACTTTGCATTGAGCAATGAACTGACTGCGCTGACCAAGCTTGAGCAGCAACAGCGTGATATTCGTACGCTGACTCTGAACGTTGCGGAATTTACTAAAAACGTAGACGTCAGCGATGACGAAGCGAAAGCGTTCTACGAGCAGAATCCTCAAATGTACATGCGTCCGGATCAGGTGAAAGCAGCGTACATTGAGCTGTCTGGTGACAACCTGAAAAACACGCTGACAGTTTCTGATGAAGATGCCAAAGCTTACTACGAAGAACATAAGAGTAAGTTTGGTACTGCTGAGCAGCGCCTGGCTCGTCACATCCTGGTTCAGGGTAAAGGCAGCGAAGCGAAAGCAAAAGCGGAGCAACTGCTGGCACAGTTGAAATCAGGTGCTGACTTTGCTGAGCTGGCAAAGACATCTTCTGATGACACCTTCAGCGGTCAGGAAGGTGGTAAGCTGGATTGGTTTGAGCGCGGTGTGATGGATCCTGCTTTCGAGGAAGCCGCATTTGCCCTGCAGAAAGGCGATATCTCTGACGTTGTGGAGTCTGACTTCGGTTACCACATCATCAAGCTGGACGATATCAAGGCTCCGCAGGTGAAAGCCTTTGCAGATGTTCGTGATGAAATTCTGGCGGAAGTACGTGAACAGCGTGCCGCGGAAGCTTTCTACGATCTGCAAACTGCACTGGCAGAAAAAGCGTTTGAAATGCCTGATTCGCTGGAAGACGCTGCAGAAGCGGTTAATGCCAAAGTACAGACCACGGATTTCATTTCTCAGTCTGACGCCCCGGGCGTTCTGGCAAATCCTGCCGTGCTGCAGGCGCTGTTCAGCCCTGAAGTGCGTGAAGACGGTCTGAACTCAGATGTGATTGAAGTCGGCCCTGAACATATCGTGGTTGTTCGTGTGAATGATTCCCGCGATGAGATGGTGCTGCCGTTTGAAGATGTTTCTGAAAAAGTGAAGCAGCAACTGGCCGTACAGAAAGGCGAAGAGCAGGCACAGGCCAAAGCCGATGCATTGCTTGCTTCTCTGCGTGACGGTAAGACAGAGATGCTGGCTGAAGACGGTCTGGCGTTCTCCGCGTCCAAGACTATTTCACGCATGGGCGAAGATCGCATGATTGCTCAGGAAGCGTTTGCACTGGCAAAACCTCAGGACGGCAAATCTGTTTACGGTGTTACCCGTGATGCAGAAGGCAACATCCTGCTGATTGCGTTGGATAAAGTCATTGAAGCTGATGTGTCTTCGGTCGCGACTGACAACCAGCTGGCAACACAGCTTGAGCAGATGCTGGCACAACAAGATGTGATGGCAACCCTGCAAGTGCTGCGTGATACCTCAGAAGTGAGTTACAGCGCGGTTGATTCAACTGCAAACTAATTGTAACTAATAAGTTCATCGACGGGCCGCCTTGTGCGGCCCGTCGTTTTTTGGACTGGTGGAAACGCATTTCGATTTACGGTGCGGCGAGAGTTTTTCATTTTATGCAGAGCAAATCCTGCTACGACTGTTCTTTTAGGAGATCATAATGAAAACGACGTTGAAAGCACTGGTACTGGCCGTAGTTGTTGCCGGTCTGCCGCTGGGTATGGCACAAGCCAATGACAACAAGCATGAAGGCATTGAAATTACGGTCAACATCAATACGGCGAATGCCGAAGAGCTGGACAAACTCTTGCTGGGTGTAGGGCCTGAGAAAGCTGTCAGTATCATCGAATACCGTGATACACATGGTCAGTTTGAATCGATTGAGCAACTCTCTGAAGTGAAGGGGATTGGGCCGGCGACGGTGGACAAAAATCGTGACCGTATTCAGCTTTAACATGGTGTATCTGAATTACGGTATAGAGCCGTGAGCTTCTCCGTAGATCAGTAGGCTTCTCGACTCCGCAGACAACATATTGCTTTGTGTAGTTAACGGCTGTCTTTAATCAAATCAGGTACTGGCTATGCCGAAAGTGCAGTTATCTTTATGCAGATGGCTTCAGGAACGGCGAAGCCAGTGCCTTTTGGTCCATACGTGGCAAGTCCCCCAGATTGTGCCTGCCACAGCTCCAGCAAGGTGTGCTTCTACTGCAACCCGGGCATTGATGAGGGCTGCTGAACTGGCTGAACCACCAAACCATTGTTCCCACAGTACTTTAGCGGTGACTCCAGCAAGCAGTAACCAACCGCTTTTGTCTTCCTGCTCAATATCTCGGATAGCCCCCCAAGCGAACAGCCCGTGTAACACACCGGATAATCCTGCGTATCGGTTCATGTCAGACCAAAGCAGTGATAATCCGACACAGCAGGACAGCCCCAGAATCAGTTTCAGCAGAATGGCTGGGGTGAGATGGCGGCGGAAAATGAAAGTTATAATTGCCAACGCCAGACTGTTCATTATCATGTGTGGCCAGTTAGTATGAGTCAGATTTCCCGTAATCAGTCGCCAAATCTCACCGTGGTCGATAGCATTGCGTTGCCAGTCAAGGATAGGCTGAATCACTGGCAGTTGTGCCAATGCCAGGAAACTGATCGCAAGGATGATAAAAAAACGAACAGACAAGTTAACCCCTATGAGTCGATATTGTGAACAGTGCGGTAAAGCCAGAAAGGCCTGTATCTGCCGCTGGATTCAAGTCCTTGATGCTAAAACTGAGTTGTGGATATTACAACACCCGTCTGAAGTAAAACGGGCAATTGGTACGGCGCGCATTCTGACCTTGTCACTGCCTAATGCCCGGCTTTGGGTTGGCGAAGACTTTTCCGGACACGCTGAAATCAATGCTCTGCTGGCAGAGCCGGATCGGGAAGCCTGGGTTGTCTACCCAGGGGAAGGGGCTTGGCCAATCAGCCAACTGGCGTCTCAGCCAGAATCATCGGTTAGCCCTAAGCGCCGCACCTTGATCTTATTGGATGGTACTTGGAAGAAAGCGTATAAGATGTGGCAGCTTTCTGCGAATTTACGCCAGCTGCCAACGGTGGCGCTCGATATGGCGGCGGAAGGCAACTACCGTATTCGCAAGTCCCCGAAAGATCAGGGGGTCTCAACCGTAGAAGCCGGATATCTGGCGCTGTCGGCACTTGAAAATGATCCTGAGAAGTTCACTCCGCTGCTCGATGTGTTTAACCGGATGATTGATTTCCAGATCCGCCAAATGCCTGAAGGTGTGTTTGAGTGTAATTACTCGGGCACAGTGACAGATAAAGAGACTGGCTCTGATACTTGCACAGGCAGTTGTAAAAACAGTCGGCATGACACTGGTAAAGGCCAACACGAAGACACCCATTGAGATTCCGGTAAATGGCGGTAACGAGCAGGTTTATGTAATGGGCCAACATAAAAACAGGCACCGTTTTGTGGCGCCTGTTTTTTTGCTATTGAATTAGCCTGTCCATGTGTAACGGAGGATCAGAAACCCTGACCGTCCATTCCAATCAGGTTTCCGGCCGAGGTTGGCTGGAACAGGGTGCTGTACAGGCGCTGGGCAAATCCATCCGTCATACCGGAAATGTAGTCGGCGATGATACGGTGATCATTGAGGCCAAGATCGTAGGCTTGGCGCCAACGCTCGCGGGTGTTTTCCGGGAGCAGCCGCTCAGGGTCGGACGCAAAGGCTTCAAACAACTCCATTACCAGTTGCTGACCTTTGTACTCCAGTAACTGGATATCCGGCTTGTGCACCACGTACTGGCTGACAAATTGCTTGAGCACATCCAGCACAGACTCCATTGGCTCAGACAAAAAGGCATTCCACTGTAGCAGCGGGTTTTCAAAACTGTCGATGCCATTTTGAATCGCAGGCGCGATATGGATGGACGTCAGCAACGCATTGACCATGGCACCAATGGCATCTTTACGCTGGTGATGAGTGCCGAACAGCTGCTCGCTGAGTAAACCAATTCGCTCTTCCAGCCAGGGTTCGCCGCAATCGGCCAATCGACTGGCAACGGCTTCCTGCCATTGTTCTCGAGTGACAATTCCCATCACAATGGCATCTTCCAGATCATGTACGCCATATGCGATATCATCGGCCAGTTCCATGATGGAGCAGTCCAGCGACTTGAACCGGGTTTTCAGGTGCTCCCGGGGATGGCCGCGCTCTGCCCGCATCAGGCTGAACAGTTCGCGGTCATGAGTCGAAAGCGGCTCCAGTACCCAGTGCAGTAATTCGCTGTCGTCGTTGTAGATACCTTTGGCCGGATACCAGTCTTTGGCTTTCAGGTGACGAAAATGGTGCACATCCGCAGGCAACTCCGTGGCCCGGGTCTGGCTGATAAATGCCGGATATTTCAGCAGTCCCAGCAGGGTACGACGCGAGAGGTTCATCCCGTTGTGTTCGGTGTAAGGTTCCAGCAGGGTGACAATGCGAAACGTCTGGGCATTGCCTTCAAACCCGCCATGTTCACGCATCATATAATTCAGGGCAACTTCGCCACCGTGCCCGAAGGGCGGATGGCCAATATCATGCGCAAGGCACAGACTTTCCATCAGGCTGTTGGAAGGCAACAGGTGACGAAAGTCCGGCTGTTTGATTTTGAGCTGAGCCACAATACCGGTGCCAATTTGCGAAGCTTCCAGTGAGTGAGTCAGGCGGGTGCGGTAAAAGTCATGGTGGCCGGCACCATGCACCTGGGTTTTCGCTTGCAGGCGCCGAAACGCGGCGGAATGCAGAATCCGGGCGCGGTCACGCTGGTAGGCTGAACGATGGTCATTACGGCGCATCTTTTGTTCGTTGCTCTTGCGCGCTTCCCAGATATCCTTGAAAGCCGAATTGAGGGTAATCGGGGTCATCAGCTGATCTCGTCCAAGGTGAGGTTAAAGCTTTCCACGAAGGTTTCTAAAAAGTATTGCATCTCCGGCGTTGAGCGAGTAGCAAGGGTCTGCTCCAGGTTCTTTTTCGCTGACGCAAACTCATGGTTGCCGACATTCAGCTCTTCCAGGCATTTCAGGTAGGCGCACAGGCTGTCAGCCTGTTTCACGATCGCATAATCTTCCTGACAGACTTTTTGACTGTCGAGCAGCGGCGCATAGTCGTCGCGAAATTCTTCCGGCAGCATCGACAGCAGTTTTTTCTCGGCGGCCAGCTCAATTTTTTTGTATTCCTCGGCAATGGCCGGGTTGTAGTACTTGATAGGAGTGGGCATGTCACCGGTCAGTACTTCACTGCAGTCGTGAAACATGCCAAGCAGCGCAATACGCTCCGGGTTGGTCTGCCCGCCGAACTTACGGTTTTTAATCAGTGCCAGGGCATGGGCGACAAAAGCAACTTGCAGGCTGTGCTCTGAAATGTTCTCTGTTTCAACGCAACGCATCAGTGGCCAGCGTTGGATCAGTTTCATGCGGGCAAGGTGGGCAAAAAAGTGACTTTGTTTCATATCGGTACTTCTTGGGGAATTCAGGCTAACGTTTTAAAAGTAACAGAAATATTCACCAGAGGAACAGAATTCTTCCTGATATGCGCGGTGATGGGGGTCGCGTTGCGTATGATCCCGAAGGACATACAGTGAAGCCCCGATAATCGGGGCTTCACTGTGAGATCAAACGCTACGTATAAACCGGCGGAAAGCTCGGATGATCCGGTTACTGACGATAACCGTGCAGGAAGCGTTCGAGGCGACCCATCGCCATTTCCAGGTCATCAACCCGCGGCAGTGTCACCAGACGGAAGTGGTCTGGCTTCGGCCAGTTAAAACCGGTGCCGTGGACAATCAGAACTTTCTCCTGCGTGAGGAAGTCGAGCGCCATGCGCTGGTCGTCAATAATGTTGAACTTCTTCTGATCCAGTTTCGGGAACAGATAGAGGGCGCCTTTAGGTTTCACACACGACACACCCGGAATTGAGGTCAGCAGATCGTACGCTTTGTCGCGCTGCTCTAACAGGCGGCCTCCCGGCAGGATCAGTTCATTAATGCTCTGATAGCCACCGAGTGCCGTCTGAATCGCGTGCTGCATCGGTACGTTAGCACACAGACGCATCGAGGACAGCATTTCCAGCCCCTCAATATAGCCTTTTGCCAGGTGTTTCGGACCGGACAGCACCATCCAACCCGCCCGGAAACCACAGACGCGGTAGGATTTAGACAGGCCGTTGAACGTCACACAGAACACGTCCGGAGCCAGCGGGGCGATAGAAGTATGCTGAGCCCCTTCGTACAGGATTTTGTCGTAAATCTCATCGGCAAAGATGATCAGCTTATTCTGGCGGGCAATTTCCACCACTTCCAGCAGGAAGTCACGGCTGTAAACGGCACCCGTCGGGTTATTCGGGTTAATCAGCACAATACCACGGGTATTGGGCGTGATTTTACTGCGAATGTCGTCCAGGTCCGGGTACCAGTCTGATTCTTCGTCACAGATATAGTGAACGGCTTTCCCCCCTGACAATGAGACAGCGGCTGTCCACAGCGGGTAATCCGGTGCCGGCACCAGAACTTCGTCACTGTTGTTGAGCAGAGCCTGCATGGCCATCACGATCAGCTCTGAAACACCATTACCGATATAAACGTCTTCTACATCCAGATCCAGTAGACCACGCTTCTGGTAGTGTTGCACGACGGCTTTACGGGCAGAGTAGATACCTTTTGAGTCACAGTAACCCTGCGATGTCGGCAGGTTACGGATCACATCAACCAGGATTTCATCCGGGGCGTCAAAACCAAACGGGGCCGGGTTGCCAATGTTTAGTTTGAGGATTTTGTGTCCTTCCTCTTCCATACGTTTGGCATGCTTGAGGACAGGCCCTCTGATGTCGTAACAGACATTATTGAGTTTGGATGACATCCCAATATTGTGCATTGATAGGTACCCTGTTTGATAATGTGAATATCCACAAATTACACTATGAAGAAGCAGAAAATAAATACCCTACAGGTAAAAATAGCGAAATATAGAGTTTCATATAATTAAATTCTGGTCGAATAGGTGGAATACCCTGCCTGAAGTCAAAAATGACGCTGCTTTCCCTCTGTCGGCAGAATATTATGTTACAAAGAAAGGAATCGCTGGATTTTTCGTCACCAATGTTAACGTTGTGACGGAATGTGAAGGAACGTGTTAAATCATGACTTTATTAGTCAGAATAGGTTATCTGGGGTAGAATACGTGATTCAGGATAGGGAAAAATGACGGGCTTAACAGGGATACCCCGCCACCCATTCCGGGATAATTATGCTAATCAATTAGCCGTGTTACTATCAGCCATGGATGAGCCTTTACAAGCGCTTGCGAGCTGAGTGAGGTTACCTTGACCGCGTTACAACATGCCGTTGCGTTGTTGCAGCAGAAAATTCGACACAATGCTGATCACGCCCAACGTTTTACAGTACAGCTGGATCTGCCGGCTGAGACTGATCTGATTGACTGGCTGGAATCTCAGCCACTGTTTCCGAAGTTTTATTGGCAATCGCGTGACAGCCGGGAAGAGGTTGTGGCTCTGGGCCAGATCAAGACCTTTACCGATCCTAAAGCGGCAGAAAAGGTACTGGCTTCCCAGCAGCGAATTTGGGGCGGTCGGTCTTTTGACGGACGTACCTCCCGGAATCAGCGTTGTTTATCTTCTTTTTTCTTTTTGCCGGTGCTTGAGCTCAGCCGTCAGGATGACACCTGGCAACTGGCTGTCAATGTGACGCCTGAGCAGGAAGAAACCGTTCTTGCTACGCTGAGTAAGATCCGTACAGAAGCGACACCGGTCGCCGATATCCAGAGTAAAATTCTGGCGCGTACGTTTACGCCTGATTTTAATGGCTGGTCTGCCATGATTGATCAGGCTCTCGACGCCATTACCCAGCGTGAATTCGAAAAAGTCGTGCTGGCACGTAAAACCACACTGACGTTGGATCGGCCGGTTGCGCCGGCTCAGCTTCTGAAAGCCAGTCGTGCCAATAACCGACACTGTTTTCATTTCCTGATGGCGCTGGACGCCAAACACTGTTTTGTCGGCTCGACACCGGAACGTCTGTTTCTGCGTCAGGGGGAAGCCCTGCACACGGAAGCTCTGGCCGGCACCATCGGGCGGGGACAGAGTCCGTCGGAAGATAACCAACTGGCCCGCTGGCTGCTGGAAGACAGCAAAAACCGTTATGAAAACAGCTTGGTGGTTGATGACATTGTCAGTCGCCTGCGCGATTGCTGCCAGAGCATGACGGTCGCTCAAACCCCGGAGTTGATTCGGCTGCGTCAGGTGCAGCACCTGAAGCGGGGGATTGATGCCCGCCTGAAAGCCAGTGTTGATAACGCGGATCTGCTGGAAAGCCTGCAGCCGACCGCCGCTATCGCCGGCTTGCCGCGCGATAAGGCCCTGTCGTTTATTCAGGATCATGAGCCGTTTGCCCGCGGCTGGTACAGTGGCTCGGTCGGTTTTCTGAGTCGTGAACGTACTGAGTTCTGTGTGGCGATCCGCAGCGCCCTGATCATGGGGGATGACCTGCACCTGTTTGCCGGTGCCGGCATTGTGCCGGGCTCGACCGCTGACAGTGAGTGGCAGGAGCTGGACAGAAAAACCTCGACCCTGTGCAGCTTGCTGCAGGCGTCGGATGACTGTGATGCGACATCAATACCCTCAGTACAATGTCTGGAAAAAGAGCGGAAAACGGCATGAATCAACCTCCGGCATATCGTGCCGCCCTCAATCAGCTTTGGGCTGGCTTGCTGCTTGAAGAACTGACCCGTCTTGGCGTACGCCACGTGTGTATTGCTCCGGGATCGCGTTCCACCCCTCTGACGCTGGCCGCCGCGGCCAATGACAAACTCACCCTGCACACGCATTTTGATGAGCGGGGACTCGGGTTTATGGCACTGGGGCTGGCTAAAGCGACTTTAGAGCCGGTCGCAGTGATTGTGACTTCGGGAACCGCGGTCGCTAATTTGTTGCCGGCAGTGGCTGAAAGCGGACTGACCGGTGAAAAGCTGGTGCTGCTCACCTCCGATCGGCCTGAAGAGCTGATCGAATGTGGAGCTAATCAGGCGATTCGCCAGCACGGCATTTTCTCCAGTCATGTCACCGAATTTCAGGAGCTGCCGACCCCATCACTGGAAATCAATCCTGCCTGGCTGCTGACGACCATTGATAAAGTGATGTATCAGCAGGCACTGCGTGCGGGGGCGGTGCACTTCAACTGTCATTATCCGGAACCGCTGTATGGTGGTTCAGAGGATTTTTCTGCCTATCTGGCACCGCTCTCTTTCTGGCAGACGTCGGCAGAGCCTTACACACAATACCAAAACAACCAGGTTTTCCGCGGCGATGATATTGCGCTGTCATGGCAGGCATGCGCGAACCAAAAAGGCGTTGTGATTGCCGGTCGGCTCGCCCCGGGTGAATATGCGCTAGTTCAGACTTTGGCGCAGCAACTGGGATGGCCTCTTCTGGCTGACCCGCAGGCCTGTGGCGACAGTGAGTGGGCTGGTTTTGATGTCTGGCTGCAAAACGCAGACTGTTCGGCGTTGTTGTCACAAGCGGAAGTTGTGCTGCAGTTTGGCGGTCGCCTGGTCTCGAAACGGTTGGCGCACTGGATTGACCTGCATCAGTGGCAGCATTACTGGCTGGTGGACCCATTAGCGGTACCGCTTGACCCAAGCTATCGCTGCACCCGTCGCATTCAGGCGGATATTTCGGCATTCAGCCAGGCGGTGTTGCGGGCCGACTGTGATCCTCAGCATCACGGCTGGGCTGATGCTCTCAAGGGGGCATCAGAGCGGCTCCATCGGATTATCGGCCAGCAGAATGCATTAAATGAGCTTAGTCTGGCGGCGAATGTGACCCGTTGGCTGCCGGAAGGTGCCGAGCTTTTCCTTGGTAACAGCATGATTGTTCGTCTGCTGGATATGTGTGCCAAAATGTCGGATATCGCCACCTTTGCTAACCGCGGGGCTTCCGGTATTGACGGGCTGATTGCCACGGCAGCAGGCGTACAGCGAGGAAGAAAGGCTCCGTTACTGTGCCTGATTGGGGATACGTCACTGCTGTACGACCTCAACTCGCTGGCGTTGCTTGCCAAAGCCACGGCACCTGTGGTTGTGCTGGTGACCAACAATGATGGCGGGGCAATTTTCGATTTGTTGCCGGTACCGGAAAGTGAGAAAGAGAGCTTGTACCGGATGCCACACGGCCTGTCGTTTCGTCACGCGGCTGCCATGTTCGGGCTTGACTATGCCAGTCCTACCACGTTGGCAGAAGCAGAGCAGGCCTGCCGCCAAGGACTGACGACTCAGGGGGCAACCCTGATTGAAGTACAAACGCCACCGGGCGAAAGCGGGGCGCTGGTAAAAGCGCTGTTTGCTGAGGTGCGTGATGCCGCTCTACTCTGAAACCTTTCAGGCCGGGGGCGCTGAACCATCAGCCACCCCAACGCTCGTTTTCCTGCATGGGCTGCTGGGAAACGGGCGGGACTGGCGTCGGGTCGTCGATGCCGTTTCCCCTTTCTACTCCTGTGTGACCGTTGACCTGCCAGGCCACGGTCACAGTCGATTTATTCAGGTTGCAGACTTTGCTGAGGCCAATGCACAGCTTAACGAGACGTTGGCTGCGCGCGGAATTGGTCGCTATGTGCTGGTGGGCTACTCGCTGGGCGCGCGTTTGGCGATGTATCATGCTTGTCAGAGCCAACTTGCCATGTGTCCTTCTGACAGCCTCGTCGCCGATTCACGCAATGGGGCGGAGTCCGGCGACGTCAAGTGTCACGGGCAGCTGGCGGGGATCATCCTGGAAGGCGGGCATTTCGGCTTGCCGGAATCCGAGCGGGCAGCACGCTGGCACAATGATCAGCGCTGGGCAAAACGTTTTACCCAAGAGCCGATTGAACAGGCACTGGCTGACTGGTATCAGCAGCCGGTGTTTTCCTCATTAAATCATGACCAAAGACAAAGTTTAATTGCTAAACGCAGTGATAACCTTGGTTTAGCTGTAGCACATATGATGCTGGCAACATCGCTGGCAAAACAACCCCAGTTATTGTCTGACCTGATGAGATTATCCGTTCCGGTTCATTACCTGTGCGGTGAGCAGGACGACAAATTCCGGCAATTGGCGAGACAAACGGCATTATCTCTGACGGTGATTCAACAGGCCGGGCACAATGCCCATGCCGAACAACCCGACAGCGTCGCTACGGCAATCAGGCAAATCCTCAATCAGATTCGACAAGTGGAAGGAAACGATGCGTAGCGCGAAACTCTATCAGTACCAACTCCCTATGGACTCCGGTGTTATTTTACGTAACCAGCGTCTGGTTACCCGTGACGGCTGGATCGTGGAAATGAAAGACGGAGATAAAACGGGCTACGGTGAAATTGCGCCGTTGCCTGAATTCAGTCTGGAAAGTTCCGAAGAAGCCGGCCAGCAGGCTCAGGCATTACTGGCTGATTGGGTGAGCGGGAAAGCATTGTGCCTGTCCGACGCATTACCATCGGTCGCTTTTGGCCTGAGTATGGCGGAGATGGAACTGATGGGGATGTTGCCGGATGAGGGTAACTACCAAGTGGCGCCGCTTTGCAGTGGTGACCCGGATGAATTGGTGGTGGCATTAAATCAGATGCCGGGCGAGAAGATCGCTAAGATTAAAGTCGGGCTGTATGAAGCGGTACGAGATGGCATGGTGGCGAATATGTTTATCGAGGCCATTCCCGGACTGCGTCTGCGACTTGATGCCAATCGGCAGTGGACCCCGCTGAAAGCTCGGCAGTTTGCCAAGTATGTGGCACCAGCACATCGTGCGCAAATTGCCTTTCTGGAAGAGCCGTGTCAGACACAGGAAGAAAGTCTGGCTTTCGCTCATGAAACCGGTATTGATATCGCCTGGGATGAAACCGTGCGTGATCCGGGCTTTGAAGTAAAAGCCGAGCCTGGCGTCGCCGCGATTATCATCAAACCCACGCTGGTGGGTTCCGTGCAAAAATGTTTGTCGCTGATTGAGCAGGCCCATGCAGTTGGCCTGACCGCAGTGATTAGCTCAAGTTTAGAGTCCAGCCTGGGACTGAATCAACTGGCTCGTCTGGCTGCCTGGCAGACGCCTGATGTTATTCCGGGACTGGACACCATGCAATTATTCCAGATGCAACTGGAAGTGGCCTGGCCTGGCTGTGAACTGCCGGTGACACCACTGAATGCCTGTCCGGTTGCCTGGCACCAATAGAGAGAACGCATCATGGCAGCGGCAACAACTGAAACGTTTCCAACCTGGCCGTGGCAGCATTGGGCGACTGAGCGCCCGGCGGCTGTGGCAATACATTGTGAAGGGCAGCAGTTCAGCTGGCATGAAACCGCCAAGCGGGTTGATGAGTACGCACAGGGGCTGATTGAGCAGGGCCTCAAACGGGATCAGCTGGTTGCCGTGGTTTCGCCGAACTCCTTACAGGCAGTCTGGCTGCTTTTGGCGGTATTGCGGGTCGGGGCACGCTTCGTCGGTATTAATCCGCGCCTGAGTCAGGCTGAGCTGGATGCTCAGCTTGCAGCTTTGCACTGTGACTTTGTGTGGTATCCCGCTAAATCAGTGCTGGATCTCTCGGGGTATACCCGCCTTCAGTTGTTACCGCCGGATGCTTCACGAATGGTGCCGGTTACCTGGCAATTGCATCGTCCCGCCACGCTGACGCTGACCTCCGGCTCGACCGGTTTCCCTAAAGCCGTTGTTCATTCTGCCCAAACGCATCTGGCGAGTGCAGAAGGATTGCTGGCCTGGCTGCCTTTTGATGCGGAAGACAGCTGGTTACTCTCGTTGCCATTGTTTCATATCTCCGGGATGGCCATTATCTGGCGCTGGCTGGCGCGGGGAGCCCGGTTGGATGTCTGTGCACCGGAAAGGCTGGATGCTGCGCTGGCGCAGGTCACTCATGCATCTCTGGTGCCGACACAGCTTCAGCGCTTGTTGGATGCTGCTGAGACGACGTCGTTGGCGTTAAAACAAGTCCTTCTGGGAGGAACGATGATTCCGGTAAGCCTGACTCAGCAAGCCCGTCAGGCAGGGATAGAGTGCTGGTGTGGCTATGGTATGACGGAAATGGCGTCTACAGTGACTGCCAAACCCGCAGATGACAGCAGCGGTGTCGGCACGGTATTGCCTAACCGGGAATTGACGCTGGTGGACGGTGAGGTGATGGTCAAAGGTGAGACGCTGTGTCTGGGCTATTACCGCCAGCAAACCATTTTCCCGATTGCCGAAGACGAGTGGTTTGCGACTCGCGATTTGGCCTGCTGGAAAGACGGTGAACTGCATATTCTGGGTCGTGCCGATAACATGTTTATCTCCGGCGGTGAAAATATCCAGCCGGAAGACATTGAAAAAGTGTTGCTGCAACATCCTGATGTGACACAAGCGGTCGTCTTACCTGTCGAAGATGCGGAATTTGGACACCGCCCGCTGGCGCTGATTCGAACTGTTGGCCCGCTAGACGAGGAACGAAAACAACAATTGCGAGCGTATATGGCGCAGCAGGTAACGGCGTTTCGTCGTCCGGTCGAGTATTTGGCTATTCCGGCGCATTTGTCCGGCAGTGGGATAAAGCTGTCGCGCGTGGCATTGAAAGCGTGGCTGGAAAGTGAAAGGGCGGTCTATCAGGACTGCTTGGTCTGAGCCTCGTCTTGCTTCTCGAGATATGCTGTTTAGAGGCTCGATAAAAGCGTCTATTAAAATAAAAGCGGCTATTTGACGATCGCTATTGGAGGCGGGCTTTCGGTATGGACTTCTGATGCAGGGATTTTTTCTGTGAGAGGAGATATCCAGTATCGGTTTTGGCTATCGTATTTAACCAGTAAAAAGCGAGGCTCCACAAAGAGGGAGCCTCGCTTTTTTATTTCTGCCGTCAATCATCAAGCCTGAGCCTGAGCCTTTAACCCAGTATTAACGGCGTTCGCCGCGCAAAGCCAGAATCGTTTCACGCAGATTGGTACTGCTTGCGTCTTCACCTGCAACCGGTGTGCCGACAATGATATTGACCTTTGACCAAAATCGTTTCGGCAACTTGAGCAACGCCCGCCCGCCTTCACGGCTGAAAATACTGCCCCACAATCCCTGTAATGCCACGGGCACGACTGGTACCGGAGAGCGCTTGGTGATCAAATCAATTCCGCGCATGAACGGGCCGATTTCACCGTCGTGAGTCAGGCGACCTTCCGGGAAAACACAGACTACGTCGCCGTCTTCAAGCCGCTTATTGACTTCGATAAAGGCTTTCATGACTGAGCGACGATCGGTCGCGTCAATCGGAATCACCTTACAGGCTTTGCAGAAGGTTTTGATGAACGGAATGTTGTAGATATCTTGATCCATCAGAAAACGAATCGGCCGCGGACATGCTCCGGCCAGTAACAGCGCATCCATATAGCTGACATGGTTTGCGACAATCAGCACGCCACCTTTGGCCGGAATGTTAGCCAAATCCTGATGTTTTACCCGATACATAGTGTGGCTGACCAGCCACACCAGAAAGCGCCAGAAGAAGTCCGGTGTCTGGGTATAAATGTAAGCCATCACTAACAGATTGAGTACAGCCAGAATCAGGAAAAATTCCGGAATGGAGAACGTCAGGACAGATAGGCAGAGGATAGCGAAAATTGCACTGGCCACCATAAAAATGGCGTTCCAGATATTGTTAGCCGCAATGATCTGAGCCCGCTCTTGCTCCAGGGCACGGTGCTGCATCATGGCATACAAAGGTACGATGAAAATGCCGCCAGAGACACCCAGCAGGGTCAGGTTCACAAAAACACTGATCAGTTCCGGGTGGGTAATAAACTCCATCACACTGAGTGAATCAGGCAGGGTATCTGGTGTGGCAAACATTAGTCCTGCACCGAATACTGTAATCCCCAGACTGCCCAGTGGCACAATACCCGGCTCAATCCGGTGACCGGAGAGCTTGTCACACAGTAGTGAACCAATGGCAATGCCGACAGAAAACAGGGTCAGCAGGATAGAGACTGCGGCTGCGCTACCACCGAGGTGCAGTTTGGCAAAATTTGGAAATTGGGTGAGGTAACAGGCTCCGAGAAACCAGAACCAGCTAATTCCTAGTACGCACTGAAAAACGGTCTTGTCTTTGCGGGCTATCGCCAGGGTATGGCGGGTGTGATAGATCGGCCGCCAGGTAAAGACCATATCCGGGTTACTGGGTTTGGCAGACGGTATCCAGCGTGAACAAAAGTAACCGATGATGGCAAAGGCGACCACACTGACAGCGGCAATGTAAGTAGCGCCAGCCTGGTTCGCGATGACACCAGCGAGCAGTGTTCCCATCAATATGGCGAGAAATGTACCGGTTTCCACCAAGGCGTTACCCGATACTAATTCTTCTTTTTGTAAGTGCTGTGGCAACAGTGCGTATTTGGCCGGGCCAAAGAAGGCAGACTGGGTGCCCATCAAAAACAGCAGTACCAGCAAAATCATGTACTGTTCGCTGATAAAAGCGATAGCGGCCAGCGACATAATGACTATTTCAGCCATTTTAACGATTCGCATGATCGTGGCTTTGTCATATTTGTCGGTCAGGACTCCGGCAGAGGCTGAAAACAGAAAGAAAGGCAGGATGAATAAACCGGCAGCCAGATTGATGATCAAATCTGAGCTCACAGGAAGCGTACCAGCCGGTGCAAAGGCAATGAGGATCAGCAGGACATTCTTGTAGACATTGTCATTGAAAGCCCCAAATGCCTGGGTAAGGAAATACGGAAGAAATCGCCGTTGCGTCAGCAGGCGAGATTGGGACTTTCCTGACATGCTTAACTCCGTTTAAGCTTTCCAGGCATTAAGATACGTGGTCAGCAGATTGTCAATCAAGGCTTTGCCGTCAACAGGCGTTGAGGTGAACAGCTTGTCATCGACGGTCAGCAGGGTAATACCGTGAACACCGGACCACAGCACGCGGCTGTTTGCGAGTACATCTTCTGCACTTTGCTCCGGGTTGATTTGGCTAATCAGTGATTCCAGCATACCGGTCATATTATTGATCCGGGCCGATTGCCATTCTGGCAGTTCTTCACCATTCATGGTGTGCTGGAAAATCAGTTGCCAGCGATATGGGTTTCGAGAAGCAAAATCGAGGTAACAATAGGCGAGTTTTTGCAGCGCTTCTTCCGGTGAAGTCGCTTTTTTCATTTCCGCTTCCGCTTCCGCAAAAAGCTCATCAAGCGTTTGGGCTACAGCGTGCAACAGCAGCAGGTTGTAGTTCCCAAAAACATTGACCAAGGTACTCGGCACGTAACCAATCATAGCCGCGACTTTGCGCAGGCTCAGTTCATGGTGCGGGTGTTCAGCGAGAAAGTTTTTGACTTGCTCCAGTGTCATGCTTACCAACTCTTCGCGAGTATGGTCGTTTCGTCTTGCCATTGAAATGTTACTCTTCTCGAATAAATCTTGTTGTGTAAGAACCCACTGCGCGGTAGCGATAACTCCGTCTAGTCGACCGCGCGGAAGTATATTTTAATTATAGAACGATGTTCGATATTTTAGTTTGAATCAACCTTTCAGGTCAAGCATCTGTACTGTCATCTGTTAATAATCGGTTAAGATAGTGACAGTTTGTGAAGAAAATCATCCTGCTTTACAGCACAATCAACAAATACTTTCTTCAGGCTTTGCGACCTGTCTAGTAATCAGGCAAGCTGTTTTTCACGGTTCTTCACAGAAATCTGCTCGTTCAGCGTCCAAAAATCCACCAGTACGCCAATCAGGAAGAAGCCGAAAGTCAGGAAATACAGTATACCGGTCAGCCATTTACCCATGTACATACGGTGCACGCCGAACACGCCCAGGAAAGTCAGCAGCAGCCAGGCTACGGAGTAGTCAATATCACCGCTCTGGTAACGTAGATCAGCCTCACGGTCCATGGAAGGGATCAGGAACAGGTCAATCAGCCAGCCAATACCCAGCAGACCCAGAGTGAAAAACCAGATTGTCCCGGTTACCGGACGGCCGTAGTAAAAGCGGTGTGCACCCAGGAATCCGAAAATCCAGAGTAGGTAGCCAATCAGCTTACTATGTGTATCTTGCATGTTGTTTCCTTATTAAAGGCCGGTTAAAAGAAGGCTAAAAGCCGCTTTGGTTATGAACAAATGCAGGAAAAATCCTAAATTGTTTTCATTATTAGCATATTACAGTCGAGTATGCTCAAAGTCTCCTAATGTCTCATGCCATCCTTATGTGCTACATCCTTTGATCAATATTAGTAACAATTTGCCGGCAGGGTTTTATTGACTTTCCAATACAGCCGTTTACGATGCAGTCTCCACTAAAGGCAAAGGTATTCATTAATATGAAACGCATCTTTACAGTATTTGCCCTGATTCTGACGGTGTCATTCGCTGCACCGCATGTTGAGGCAAAGAAGTTTGGTGGCGGTAAGTCAATCGGTAAAAGCTATAAAACAGCACCGGTGAAACAGCAGCAACCGCAGCAAACGGACACGCTGAAGCAGCAACAGCCTGCTTCGAACCAAACTACAAAATCCAGTACCAAGAAAGGCCTGATGGGCGGGCTTCTCGGTGGTCTGCTGGCCGGCGGCCTGCTGGCAGCATTCTTCGGTGGTGCGTTTGACGGTATCCAGTTCATGGATATTCTGATTATCGGCCTGATTGCCTTCGTGATCTTTAAACTGTTTAAAGCGATGCGTGGCGCCAAATCGACGCCGATGGGGCATCGTGAAGCGTATGCGGGGAACTCACCTCAGCAGCCACAGCAAACGGCACAATACCGTCAGCAAAATGCACCATTTGGTGGTGCGGCTCAACCTGAATACGCATCAACCGACAGCGATGTGCCGTTTAACCTGCCTCCTGGCTTTAACATGCAGGCATTCCTGAATGGCTCTCGCGAACATTACCGCACTCTGCAAGAAGCGTGGAACCTGAATCGCCTGGAGAAAATTCGTGAATACGTCAGTCCGGCACTGTTTGACGATCTGGCTGCGGAACGTGCAAAGCTGGACGGTGAGCAACACACAGAAGTGATGTACGTGGATGCTGAGCTGGTTCGCGCTGACTACGATGCGAATATGGCCCACCTGAGTATTAAATTCTCAGGACGTTATAAAGATCGTATCGAAGGTGTGGAAGAAGACATCACCGATGTCTGGCACCTAGAGCGCGATCTGCAAACGCCAAATGCACCTTGGCTGATTGTTGGCATCCAGGCTTAATCAATCACTCAATCTATAAAAACCGCCCCTGAGGCGGTTTTTTTATGCCTGATTTTTTCTGTCTGCGATTTTTTGTTTATAAAACAATTGCGCACAATATGTGTGCGAACAAGGTGTGACACGGTCGCGTTTTTTAAGTTGAATCAGGCATTAAATGAATCAGCATTGATCTATTCACCTACTTTTCTCGCCGTCAGCCACTAGTATTTATATCAGGTAAACAAAACATAGAGTGCAGCGTATGGCATATACAACAGAATTGGTTAGTGAAATGAACCTGTTAATTAAGTTCCCGATGCATTCGGATTTGGAAGGGATCAAAGTCCACAGTGATGCACCGCTGGAGATGGTTGAAGCGGCACAGCGGCTGTTTGACAAAGGATTGGTGACGCAACCGGACGGAGGCTATCTGACTTACTCTGGCCATCAGGCCGTTGAGCATGCCAAGCAGGCATTACGAATTCTGACCGGCAAAATGGATAGTTGAGTACATCGTTGAGTACTCTGAGAGCGATAATGCACAGGGAAAGCATGACATTAAGTCATGCTTTCCAGTTCTGTGATGTTAGCCAGTGCCTGGGCATTTGTGGTACCGCAAAGTGAAGGGCACGGTTTGAACTGGTGGCAAACGGCCGGACGCTCCGGCTTGCCAAACAGCTTGCACAGGTTATCGTCATTGAGCTGAACACAGCGTACGCCCGCAGGCTTTCCCTTTGGCATTCCTGGTATCGGAGATGAAATACTCGGCGCAATACAACATGCCCCACATCCTAAACGACACTCCATCACACACCTACAATTAGTAAAACGGCTGCGCAACTTACCACCCCCAGCGTGACGGATCAAAAATTATCACGAATTGGGAAGCGATCTTGCTGATAAATAATAATGACTATTATTACAGCATCAGAAAACCCTTTGCGGAACGGAATTGCTTGAACTTTGTTGGCTCGGGGGCTATAAAACCGCGTTCAACTTATGTCTATCGGGTTCAGAATAACCGCTTGGGTAAAACCAAGTGCAAGGTTGAACTGGCAAGGCAACTAAAGGCAAGAAAAAGGCTTCGTGATGACACACTATTGGCAAGAAAAAGATTTAAAGGACATGACCGATCAGGAGTGGGAAGCCCTGTGTGATGGCTGTGGTAAGTGCTGTCTGCATAAACTGATCGATGACGATACCGACGAAATCTACTACACCAATGTAGCGTGCAGCCTGCTGGATGATAAAACCTGCTCATGTCGTGATTACCCGAATCGTTTTGAATCCGGCGAAGAGTGCCTGAAACTGACCCGAGAGCGCATCGATGAGTTCGTGTGGTTGCCGGACACGTGCGCCTATCGTCTGCTTGCTGAAGGTAAGGAGCTACCGGAGTGGCATCCATTGCTGACCGGCTCTAAAGACGCGATGCATGCAGCCAATGAGTCTGTGCGAGATAAAGTGGTGTATGAAATTGATGTGATTGACTGGGAAGACCACATTTTGAACCATCCCAGCAGGGGCTAGGCCGTATCAGGATTGGCGGGGCTTTATCAAAGGCTTGTTAATCAATAATCATCAATATTTATCTATATTCTGAAAGTTTGTGGACACAATGTGGACACTAAAGTGTCCACGCATGGGGGGGGAAGGAACTGAAATAAAGCTATATAACAGAGGGAGAACTATAAATGGCTTGCTTGTTTTACCAATTAACTTCACCGTTATCATTAAGGGGGTAACCTTCGCCTATTTTTTCAAAGATTGTCTCTATAGATGCTCCATCTTTTGTTACATTGAATGCTGTCTTGTACTCACTACCGACCTTTATAATCCGCAGAGCTTGTGAAAAGTGGCCATTTCTAGCGCTGAATTGAATGGTTAATCTTGTATAGTCTTTCTCGTGCATTGATATCCCAGAAAACACAGCTACACCTGGTGAAACATTACCTACTTCCACATTAATACCAACATTCAATAAGTTTGATTGCCCCTTAGGCTTAGCTAGTTCGGTTTCAAGCTCATCAATATCGACAACATGTAAATTTACATCGTAGAGAGGATGTTTGCCTTCATTAATTATCATTAATGATTCAGGATAGCTAGTCCCAGATTGAGATGAAGGTAATAAATAAGGAAAGCTATCGCCACCTGTAATAGATTTAGAAATTTCCTTGTTTAGATCGGCAATTTCTTCACTCTTTTTTCTAAGAGCCTGTTCATTTTTAGTTTGTTCAATGGATGCCCATATTGCACCAGTTGCACTTATGAGTGCACCAGCAAAAATTAGAATTGCGGGGCCACCGAGACTGCTTAACATGCCATTTTCCTTCTTAGCTAATGAATTAAACACTGATAAATGCCTTCTTTTAGTTAACTTGATTTTTCATTTAATGCCATGTTAGTGCTAATTCTGAACCTCGAAACCATGTAATATTCAATGGGGTCGAGAATTCCAAACATTCACTAACGGGTTCTTTGTAACCACATCTTCTAGGTGATCTGGGGCGAGGTGCGCGTATCGCATGGTCTGCTTAATATCGCTATGACCAAGGATTCGTTGCAGGGCGATGATGTTGCCACCGTTCATCATGTAGTAAGACGCAAAAGTGTGGCGCAGAACGTGGGCCGCTTGCTGTTTTAGTCGTGGAACGTTTCTCACAATGAATCGGTAAACGGTCGAATAGCCAATGCTAAACAATGGGCCAGAGCCTTCCTTGTAAATCTCTTCATAAAGTTCGGGGCTGATCGGTACCGAGCGATTCTTTTTACCTTTCGTTTGAGTGAACGTTACTTTGTATTTTGTGATTTGAGCGCCCGTTAGTCGGGATGCTTCGCGAAAGCGACCACCTGTAGCCAAACAAAGTTTAATAATCTTATGCATGTCATCATGGAATTCGTGTGCTTCTGCCTTAGTGATAAGGTTCTGCATTTCCTCAACGGTGAGAAATTCCATTTCAGGTTCATGCAGTTTGAATTGGCGGACAGCTTTCAAAGGATTTTCACCTTTCCATTCTCCCATGCGCTGCAGCTCTACAATCACAGCGTTCAGAAGATCTTGTTCGTTGTTGCAAGTACGAAAAGACACTTCAACCTTTCGGCCATTCAAATCTGCCACTTCACCTGCAAGGCGGCGAGTGCGGTATTCAGTAAACATCGTTGCCGTGAGCTTATGATAAAGCGGGTCGCCTAATGCCAAGCCCATAACCTTCAACTTATTGTAAGTGTATTTGGAATGAGCAAGTGATTGGCCGTGGCGTTCTTGCCATAAGTCGATCATATCCAACAAGCTACGAGTTTGGCTTTTCTCACCTAACCACGGTTTGTCGTCGGTTTCTTTTAAAACAAACTTCTCATACGCAAGTGCTTCACCTTTAGTCGCAAAGCGTTTTCTTACACGTTTACCATTACGGCCATTTGGACGGACATCGCACATCCATGGTTTCTTGTTACCGTCTTCTAACTTTCGAACTGTCATGATCTGTTCTACTACGAGTTAGATTCACAAGTTTTCGCGTACGTAGTTGCTGCTTCTTTCATAAACCCCCACTGTTCTTTGATTTTGCTTTTATCGCCACCATTACGAGCATGGTTATAAATCTCTTGAACAAACAGACTTAATCTTCCTACAAATTCGGTGTATACAACTCCTGAAATCTTGCGGTTTTGGTCGGTGGTATATGCAGATGGAGGTAGATTGTATTTTTCTTTGATATCCGAAAACGCGGGGTTGAATGTGGATACTCTCCATTGGGCTACTTGGCGGTAATCTGAATTCTGTGTAAGCAATGTTGTAGCTTTATCTATATATGGAGAGACTTCAGTGAGCATTTTCTGTGAGTATTGGCAATCACTCAAACTCTCTAGAGAGCTATCTTCAGCATTTGTTGTTGCTGAAAATGCAATTATTGACGCAAGCAAAATGTACTTCATATTTTCTTGGCTACCCTATACGTTCTTATTTTTTCTTCATTTCCATTGAGACTCGCCCAAGTACCTTTATATCTTCCTCTGCAACTTCAATAGTTGAAGCTCCAAAAGCAATTGCTAGCTTTTTACCAGGTAGTCTCTGTAAGTAATTAATTGATAGACGGCCATCAATGTCTATGAGGTAGTCACCTGCTACGGGATCTGTTGACTCTTTGTTTATGTAATAGATACCTGAGTCGTCCTCAATTACTTGAGTGAAAGACGGTTTTAGACCAAATCGGTCAAGCGTGACTAGATCTAATGCAGTTATTCCTGCTTCAACTAACGTCCCATCAACCAGATTGAATATTTGCATTTCTTGAGATGTAAGCGTACTCGATGCCCCGTCATCAAATGGTTCGCCTTCACCAAGAGCCATATATCGAACAGATGCACCAGTTGCTAGGTGTGTCCTAATAATTAGCTCCCAACCAGTTCGGTTATGAGTATGCCAAGTTGAGAATGTTGAGTTTGGCACGCCAAAGTAGTCACTCATTAACTCATAAGTCTTACATCCCGTAACTTTTTTTAGCTTTTCAGTAAATTCTCTGCCTTTTAGGTAGTCAAATGGCGGAATTTTTGCAGGGATTCTGCTCATTGGGTCAATTCCTTATAGCTCAAATGGCTTAAAACAGTAATCCAGATCAAATTTCGAAGATGATTTACGCAAAAGTATAAATAAATCTTGTTTAATGCGTAAATTTGATCAAATAATTACTCAAACACCAATGATGGCTAATCAATCTCACTCAATCGCCATCAAATAAACACAAACAAGTAGGATACCACTTATGGCAACTATTCAAATAGCGGTAGACGCACCTTTTTGTACTAAAAAAGAGTTTATCCGTCGCACTGGCTGGTCTTCATCTTCCTTAGACCGCGCTATCACTGCAGGTGAAATCCCAGTTCTGGAGAAGAAAGGAAGAAGCGGCAGCGTTCTTATCAACCTAGTCAAACTCTACCAACGTGCAGCGGAGCAACAAGTATGAGCCCTGCTATCCCACCTAAAACCAAACTCACTCAGCAAAGTGCAATGAGTGAGTCTTGGGAAGAAAACTACCCAAACAAATGTCCGCTTTGGCTGAATATCATCGGCTGGTCATTCGTTCTCGTTCCTTTCTTCTTTAAATGAGTATTGGTTATGGACGCAAATAACTCAATGTGTGTATTACGCGAGCTCAAACAACAAACTTTTGATGCAGCTTGTTGTGATTTTGTCGTCAATCACGATGTTGAAGCGATAGCCCGAAAGTTAGAGCTAAATGGCACAATGCTTCGCAACAAGCTGAACCCAAATCAACCGCATGTTCTTAAGCCGGTTGAGTTGGCGTTAATCAGCCGCGTTTCTGGCGACTACTCAATCGTAAACACGTTATTTGCCAATGATGGTGTTGTAACCATTCCACTTCCAAAAGATGAAGATGAACTGAACTTGCTTGAAAGGGTTCTTCAGCTAAACGCCCATTCTGGTGAGCTTTCTAGCGATGCGTTAGCCATGTGCACCGCAGAGCGTTTACCGCGATCTACTAAACGCAAAACCTTAGCCAAGGCGCAAGCCGCTTTGGGCAATCTGGTTTTGCTTATCAATGACCTTGAACACCGCACCACAGGCCTGCAGCCACTCATGCAATTTGGCACAGATTTTCTGGCTAATGGTGCACCTATTCCAGGCTTAGCCTAAGGAGCCATCATGAACCAGTTAGCTACCCAACAACAGCAGCACCAACTTAAAGCCCCTAGTGCACAAGAAAGCATTACCGCGTGTAGGGCTCACTTTAACGGTCAAGCTACGCGAAACAAACTGCGTGAAATGTTCAATCGGCTGCCAGAAAAGAGCCGTGGTTTGGTGCTTATCGCAGGGGGCCTGCCAGCTCGAGACTATCAGCGTAAGTTTGAGTCTTTTGATGATTTAGAGCTGCAGAAAATCCGTAAGGGTATGAAGTACCTGAAAGAAATGACAGTCGGATTTGATAACAAGCTTGGTGATGTTCGCCGCCTAAAACACTACCAGTTCAGTAGTACCCATTAACAACCTAGCCAGCCTTGCCCCTGTAACAGGGGGCTTTTTTTCGTCTTAGCGTAGGAGCATAGAAGATGAATTCATTTGAAAAACTAACCGAAGCACGAAACCTAATAGACCAAGTGATTAACCGAAATGTTGGTTCAATTGGTCACACCGATTTACCTGCCGAAGCACTGGCAAGTAAACAGAAGCTACTTAGTGGATTGAATACAGATAGAGAAGTATTTGACATTGTGAACGCTATCAACGCGTTGGCTATGGCGAATGTGGATGTGATTCATGTATTCACGAACTTTTCTGGGCATGTGAATAAATTACGAGTCTATGCGAATCCCGCTAACACAGATTACCAATCAAATGACTACCGCCGCGATAGCAAGGTACTAGATGAGGAAGTCCGTTTAGAAAGCAAAGATGCACTAGAACAACTTCTATTTATCGAAGGCCAGCTAACAGATCTGATCATTGAAGCGCGTGAAGAAGCCGAAGCAAAAGTAGAGGTGGAAGCATGAGCAATTTCACTCTCCACGAACTGAAGATTCAATCTGTTCATTTCACCGAAGTGTTGGCCGGACGCAAAACACACGAAGTTCGATTTAACGACCGCAACTACCAGGTTGGTGACTGCTTGAACCTGCGTGAAATCGATGAAAACGGCCATTACACCGGACAGGAGATGAACACCCAAATCTGTCATGTACTTCATGGTGGTCAGTACGGTCTGGAAGAAGGTTGGTGTGTTCTCTCACTCAAAAACGCCACTCATAGCAAAGCGAAGCAATTGATTGAGTACCTGCGTGATCGCCTGGAAGAAACCTGCGATTGCATTGAAGCGGGCTATGACATTATCCGATCTTCTGGTCACACTATCGGAGACAGTCAACTGACCGTCGAAGGTGGTCGTGTCTTTATCGAAGAAGCCAACACATATCTTAGCACTATTGGGGAGGGTGACAAATGAGCTCTACCAACGGAAAAGTGCAACCACGCGAACTCTATCCAACACCACCGGAAGTGGTCGACGCTCTATTGGCGAAGTTAACGCTTCGCCCAACTGATAAGTTTTTAGAGCCTTGCTACGGTACAGGTGCGATCTTTGACAAGATTGAGTTGCCAGATAGCCAAAAGTTATTTGCTGAAATTGCAAAAGGTATTGATTACCTGACCACAGACTTTGGTTCTCAGGACGTGATCATAACCAACCCTCCGTTTTCACTAACGGAGGAGTTCATTCGCAAAAGTCTGAGCGAGTTGGCACCAAATGGAACGATGGCTTACTTGCAGCGTGTTAATTACCTCGGCTCTAAAAAGCGCCTGCCTTTTTGGTTCGAAATCGGCTTTCCACCAAAGTGCCCAATCATTGTGCCTCGTCCCCGTTTTGTGGGTGGCGGTTCTGATTCTTGCGAATACGCTTGGTTTATCTGGGACAACGGCAACCGCTTCGATATTCCGCAAGGTTTGAGCCATATCGTTTCAATTGGTCATGAGGTGGCAGCATGAGCAATCCAAAACACGTCCTTTGCCAAGACTGCCTAAAGCTGAAACCTTATACCGATGCACGCCACAACAGCGAAGAACAGTGCGAATGTGGTGGAGATTTCTGCGGTTGCTTGTACTGCCAAAGCACAATTGAGGGCTTGCTAGCAGGAGAAACTAAGGCCGAAGCGCTTGGAACCCAACGTGATATTCACGGTTGGACTCCTGAAGGTATTAAGTCTTAATGGCTGAGCAAATCACTTTCACCACAGAACAAAAACGTGCAGCCTCCCTTGCTTGTCAGCGATGGGGGGATTTGCACGTTTATCCGCAAAAGCCAAAGGTAGTCGAGGTTGCCCCAGAACCACCAGTATTCGAACACGAACCGGAAGGCATGAGCGTCACTGAGCGCAAGTTATACGATGTAAACCCAGACGACCATGCATGGCGCCAGGGGTATTTTGCTGATCTGCCAGATTACCTGACGAAATACTTTGCTACTCGCTACATCAATATTTTCAATAAAAAAGGTAAAGGCGGTGGCCGAGCAGAGGCTAACACCTTCCTGCGTGAAAAAATGCGTCCTGCGAGTGAGCGTGTGCGCATGGTGCTTGCTAAATACAAAAAGTTACCGACAACCCAAAAGGTTGCTTTGCTGAGTGACGAACACGACGACACTGAGCACAACGACTTTGCACACATGAACCCAGAGCACAAAAAAGAGCAGATGCGTTTTGACTTTGACAAGGCAGAGCGCAACCGCAAACCAGTGAAAAGCCGGATTCTGGCAGAACTGGAGCAAGATGAATTAAGAGAAATGGCGTTCAAAATATCCCAGATCATGAACAGCCGTTACCAGTTCTTTGCCAAGCAGCAAGGCGAAGCTCATGAAAAAGTAGAAGATGCGGTAGTAGCCGGCTATGAGTTGCTTGCTGAGTTTGTCACTCAGTTTGGTGTAAAGGCTCCCCGTAAATACAAAAATCAAACCGAGCTATCTGCTCTGCAAGACATTTCCAAGATGATCAGTGAAAAGTGGTGGTTAGGCCGCTTGGTTAAATTGCGCAAAATTATGCGTGAACATCTCGCCATTGCGATGGGGCAAGTGTCCAGCAAGGCATCACCTTACTGTTCGTGGGATTGTGTCCGTGAATATAAAGAACAGCAAAAGCGTAACTGGGATGCAATTCAAAATACCATTTTGTTTGATGAAGAGACCGGGGAAGAAGCTGAGCTGAAAGACATGGTGCTAAAAAGCGTGGCGAACCCGGCTATTCGTCGCCATGAGTTGATGGTGCGTTGTCGTGGATGTGAAGACATTGGTAATGAGCTGGGGCTGCAGGGATTGTTCCTGACGTTGACCACGCCAGCCAAGTATCACAATAGCTATAAGAAAGGCGGCTTCATTGACCATTGGAATGGTGCCAGCCCGCGTGAAGCGCAATCGTACCTAAACAATGTGTGGCAGCGAATTCGCGCCAAGCTTGGCCGTGATGAAATCCGCTGGTTTGGGGTGCGCGTGGCTGAGCCTCATCATGATGGTACTCCGCACTGGCATTTGTTGCTTTGGGTAAAGCCAGAAGACAAAGCGAAAGTGACACAGATTTTTATTGATTACGCCACCAAAGAAGACAAGCAAGAGCTATTCAATAAAGCAGGTGTATTTGACCACAAAGCCCGTTGCGATGTGGGTGAAATCGATCCTGAAAGAGGGACAGCCACCGGGTACATTGCCAAATACATTTCAAAGAATATCGACGGCTATGCCATGGACGGCGAAGTGTCGGACGAAACTGGCAAAGCCGTGAAGGATATGGCGAAGAATGTCAGCGCATGGAAAAGCCGCTGGAACATTCGCCAGTTTCAGTTCTTTGGTGGTGCACCTGTTACCACTTACCGGGAGCTGCGCCGCTTTGCCAATCAGAACAAAAAAGCCTTCATGGAATACCTCTTCATGCAGGAGCGTTCTGATCTACTCACTATCTATTCAATGCTGCAGCGCGATTTAGTAGGCCCAATTAAGCCTAGTAAGCTGATTACCAATAAAGAATTGATGGAAGTGATCGGAAACAGCTACCAATCACGCATCAAGACCGATGATGCAAGCATAACCGACACTCTAATAGCTGCCGACCATGGTAACTGGCAAGGTTACATCATGGGGCAAGGAGGCCCATTCGTTAAGCGTGAAGATTTGCTGATCGTGAACGTATATCAAGAGCTTCCTTTTGCCTCTCCACACGGCGAAACCGTTCGCAAGTTGGAAGGGTTCAAAACACCAGATGAAGTGGTTAAAACACGCCTCAAGGTCTGGACGATTAAGAAGAAATCCAAGGTTGACGAAGAAGCTGAAGCGGGGGCTCTTGTTCTTTCTGGAGCCTCTGGCTCCTCTCGGAGTTCTGTCAATAACTGTACGGAGCCCGAGAAAGTACAGGTCTGCGATCAGCTAACCAGGTTATTAGCTCCAAATGAAATATTGGCGAGTAGCCCACCAAATATTGATGAGTTTGCCTTAACTGCATTGCTAAAAGGCAGCTCACTAAAAGTAGATAACGAGACAAGTCTTCAAATCCGCCCTGCGGAGGTAGATGAACACGGCAATAAACGCCCAGCACAGCTTGTCGAAGTCAGCCGTGCACCTGCAGATGATCTGAAATGGATGGATTTTGAGGGGTGGGACCAACTATTTACCCAACCTGAGCAAGTAAAAGATGAATACCAACAACCAGACCTTTCGTTCTTCCCTGAGTTGGAAAGCGATTGGCCGTTAGCATAAGAACAACATTAGGATGCCCATAAATCTCGTTTGCCAGTTGGCTTTGTGTGATACTGATTGCCTAACTTAAGTTTCTTTACGACTTACGTAGTCTAAGCCATTTCCAGGTACCAATATGTCACCCGGTAGTGTAAGACATGCGTGTTGTGAAAATGAGGAGAAATTGAATGTACTTTATGCCGTTAGGTTCGACTTCTGAACGTGATGAAGCCCATACTATGAGACCAGAGATTCAAGACTATACAGAGTTTTACACTCTTTATGCTGAATGTATGGCATGTTGGTCTGGTGTGGAAAGTAGCCTTTTATCTTTATATATGCTCTTACTTCAAGTCGATGATTATCATGCAGCCTCTGCAGCTTTTTACTCGACTAATGGGTTTCGCATCAAACTAGACTTAGTGGACGCTATTGTGAAAAATTCTTCAAAGGTCGAAGAGTGTGATAGAGAGTTGTGGAATAAGCTCTACAAAGAGTCTTCAAAGAAATCACGTCGTAGAAATCAATTAGCTCATAACACTGTCTATTATGGTCGCTTTAACGATAATGAGACGAGAAGAATGTTTATAGCTGATCCTCGTAATCCATCTGAAGGTGCTCGCTTGTATATTCATGACCTAAGGAATATACGTGATGCATTTGAGGAATTGAGAAATAATCTCTTTTCTTTTTGGAGTAGTTTAATACCAAAGGTAAAGACAGAATCACAATAACGCTCCAATGGGCCACTTCACGACACTATTCATAACATTTTTATGTTGATGCAGCGCCAGAACCACTGGCGCTAACATACCTTCCAATCGTTGGCAATGTCGCAACCTCGACATACACAACTCAATTATTTTCATGCAATCTACATTTTTAGGGGTTGCGCGTTTAGCAACTCATCATAACGTAGGTATCAAGCTCGTTTCTTTTCCAGTTCCTGGTGAATCGAGTGGATGAGGTCTAGCAGCTCATTGCGAATGCTGGCCGGAAGCGATTGGATGAGTTCGTGTCGATACGTTGTGAGCGTCTCGTGCAATGCAACATGGGAGAAAGGAACGTTGAGCGCCGCGCAAAGTAACCGCATTTGGCGAATATCTATGGGTCGTTCGCCTTGTTCCAAACGTTGCAACATGCGGTATTCGATGCCAGATAAACGGGCAAGTACCTTTTGGGTTTTCCGTTGTTGTAGTCGTTCTTGTATGAAAAACAACATGATAGGGTCGGTATGTCGGTTTTTTTCAGGCATAAAACTCCGTCACTACTCGCCAAATATGGCGGATTAGAACTATAGATATGCCAACTATGGTCAGTGATGTATGGGAATTGATGCATGTCACAACACCATAGCATTCGAATTATTAGAGTGCGCCGAGGCCATGACTACTGATCGCCATATCAGTATAGGCAATAAATCAAGAATAAATTTGTTAGATAAAAACTACTGTATTAATATACAGTAAATCGTCAGTTAGGAGGCTAAATGTCTGAACTACATCAAAAAGCAGAGGAGTTTGTTTTGTGTGCGCTTGCAGACGATACATGTGGCGGTGGTGCTCAAAGCAATGAGGTTGGGCTCTTTTTGCTGCAGCTGATTCTCGGACATAAAAAAGGGCAGCTGATTGCTGCCCCGGAGGATGAGTTAAGCGCTAAAACAAAGCAAGTTGTTGTTTCAAGTGGTCGCGCTTGTCAGGAGATAAAGCCTTGATCAGGCATGTAGCCAAATCACTGGTAGTTTTGGAGGATGGGCTCAGTGTGTGGCTAAAGTATAACGACATAACAAAATGATGCTCACATGCCGGGTTTTTACATTCGCAATACAAATCAGCGCAATCGTTAGACAGGCGGTTAGTTTTTTTGATTACCGCCCGTTCCCCACAACCACAAAAAACACGGCTACCAAACATAGAAGGTTTGCTAGCCGCGCCAATCCCTAAATGAAGCTTAGAAGGCTTTAATGAATGTTTATACCCAATGGCACTAACAAACGTATGGCCGCAATCTGGGTTTGAACATGAACAAGATAATTCCGCGCAATTTGCATCCGCTGCATGGCTTCTGCTTATAACCGCGCGTTCACCGCATTTGCAATAAACTCGCATAACTGACCTAGCTGTTTGACTGACTTAACAATAATAAATCAATTGCTGTGTTTATGTACAGTTGTGACTATCTTTTTAGACCAAGAGTGTGTTACATATTTGAGTCGCGACTCTAATGGTCGCGAGTAGTAACGAAGTAATGAAGTAAGTAGTAGGAGGTAGTCGTGATGACTTGGATTATATGATGGTAGGACGGGCCTACCATCGTCAGAACAAAAGGTAGATGAGCGCTATGGCTGTAACTAAGGGACTTGTATCTAAAATCAAGGCAGTACTGGGGGACGAAGAACTATTAGGTTTTCTTACTGAAGAAGAATGCCGCTCTGTGATGGAAGTATTAGAAAAAGAGGTGGAGGTTAAGCAAACAACAGCCACCGACTAAGAAAGAAAAGGACCCCTATAATTGGGGCTTTCTTCTATTCATTGCTTGTTGAAACATCAAACTTCAAGTGCAGTCGCTTCGGTATCTCCGGGTCGCTGTTCACTTCATCCATAATTAGCTCACATACTGGGATAATTTCGTCTTTGGCGTACTCGCTGCCGATCTTGACTGGGTCGCCCAAACTGGTGGTACCCTGCGGGATAATACCAGCTTTACCAACCGGGAATCGGTGCCCGACGAGAATGTCTTGCGCGGTGATGTTCTTGATTCGCTCAAACTCATCTTTGGTGGCAATGTCACCCACAGGGATTAATTGAATCCCTTTCTCTTTACCGTTCGGAATGTTCACGAACATGCTGCGGAAGTTGCCCACGCCTTTCGAACTGGCAATGGTTTTCTTCATCATCTCTTCGTCTTCTTCGCTCAAGCTAGGGTCAGTCGCGTAAAAGATAAAGCCCATATGCGCACCGTTCTTGTAGTAGCGGCGGCGAAATAGCGTGGCATCTTTGTTTAGTAAGCTGCTTTGAATACTGCCCAAGTAATCAGCCAAACCATAAATTTGCTGTTGCGGGTCGTACTGAGGCAAGAAGATCACATCTTCTTTGCGGTATTCTCGCTGTTGGTTGTCTCGCTCAAGAATAACGAAGTTGCCGTTTTTGCGTTTGCGTAAGTACATGCCCGGTAACGGATGCAAGCGCACCACGCGTTTGAAGCCATCACGGATTTTTAAGAAAGCGGCATCACCAAAGGTAAAGTAATCGCGGCAAAAGGCTTGAATGTGTCTGCGGCGAGTAGAACCACCTTGTTGAAATCGTCCTGCGACATAGTTGGCCCGAGCAATCAACAAAGAGCCGTGATAAGCGTTGGCTCTGGCAATGTCGGCTAATCCAGTGCGCGAAATTGGCGGTTCCCAATAGTTATCGGAATCGTTGTAAAACAAATCTGAGTATGAGGTCATCCAACTATTAGAGTCGATGGCTTCGGGTGTGGAGTCGATGTGATAGACCGACTCTGGTGGTTGTTCTTCTTGTCTGACTAAAGTTTCTGTTTGCTCGGTCATGCTGCGGTTGCCCAAGTTGATTTAGTTGGTGTTGAGTGGTCTAACGGCTCATTAATAATGGCGTGAGAGATAGCCCAGAATGCATCGGCGTGGCCTGTGGTTTGGCTGCGCTCTGCTTTGAATGTCATGGCGTTCCCGCTGGCCGTTGGTACTCGCTTAATCGCCATAAACGCCATTGCAATGTCTTTGTGTTCAGCATCAAATTGAAGTCGTTTGGCTTCTACGATGTCGATCATCTTCATCACTAGGCGGTTTTTGTTTTCGTTGCTGTAGTGAATTGCGTGAGCTTCACGCGGGTATTTTTTCGAAATCAAATCCCAAACACCACCGCCAATGCCTGTGGTATCTACTCCGATATAAGTCACCTTGTAGCGCTTAAAGACTTTTTCGATTTCTGATACGTGATATTGGAAGTTGAGCCCTTTCCAATAGTGCTTTTCTAGTACGCGGAACCGTTCACCTGCGACGACAGGCGGAGCCACGACCACCAAACATGCGTTGTCTCGGGTTCGGCTTGGGTCGTAACCCAACCAAACTTCTCGATGAGCAAAAGGTCGTTTGTTATTTGGCTTGAAGTCTTGCCAGTGGGCGGCATCCACCATGCCTTTTTCAAGGTCTGAAAACTTGAATACAGATAGAGCCCCATCAACAAACACGCACATGAACAGGTTTTCGAAATCGTCTTGGCTGTACTCTTCGCGCAGTTCGTCAATGTCGAATAGGTCACAACCGCCGTTGGCTGCATCTTCAATGGTGACAACATAACGCCACTGTTTATCGTCGCAGAGTCGTCCACCGTCGCGATATTCTTCAAAGGTAGGGAATTCAATCTTTGCGCGAGACTCTTTGCCTTTGCGCCACTGGTCACCTGTCCAAAATGGGTAAGCCTGGTGCATCTTCGATGATGGCGTAGAAAAGTAAGTTTTGCGCCACTTTTTATGCGTAGCCATTGCTGAAGCAAGTTTGTTCAGCTCGTCAAACTTGGGTATCCAGAAATATTCATCGACATAAACATGGCCGTGGTAACTCTGGGCTGTTTTGCTGTTGGTTGATAGAAAGCGAAGTTCGGCACCGTTAGAAAGAATGATCGGGTTGCCGGTTAACTCGATGTCTAAGAACTCTTTGCCAATGGCTATAATGTAGCTGCGGAAAACCTCGGCTTGAGCGCGAGAGGCTGAAAGGAATATTTGGTTATCGCCCGTTAGAATTGCGTCTTCTAACGCTTCACCACTGAAATAGTAAGTCGCACCAATCTGGCGTGATTTTAGGATGTTGCGAATGCGCTGCTTAATGTTGTTACGCATGACATGCTGATATTCGAACAGTGATTCATGCCAATCGACAAAGTCATCTTCACAAAGGTGCTCGATGTTGTTTTTGCCTCTGCCTTTTTTCTTGCTGTTGCTATTACCAGCGCGGCTTTGATTCGACGGCTCGGAACCGCTCGACTTCGAGCTGCCTTGCGAAAGCATGCGTTCAGCTTTGGCTTTTGCATCGGCATGAGCTTTTAGCAACTTAACGTGATGGTCTATGAGCTTATCCATCTCTTTAAGTTGTTGATCGCTTTTCTCGTCTTTATCAATTAACACGGCCAATCGGCGGTTAATCATTTCCTCAACAGAAAGTTCATTCAACAACAAAGCCCAGCCGAATTTCCCCGCCCAGGTATAAATGATGCGGTCGCTATTTAGGTTAAGTTGCGCCGCTATTTCCTTTGGAGGTACCCCGCGTAAATAAAGCTTTTTCGCGGCCTCTTTTATTTCATCTGAATATGCCATAGCTGCATCATACGCTCCGAAAACTCGCAAATGACTAAGCAAAATTCGGATGAATTCGGATTTGGCTAAAATCCGAATTTCTAGGAATTGAAGTGGCTGAAAGCAGTCAGTCAAAGGCGTATTGTTTGCGTAAATCGAGATGTAAATAACAAACTTTTGAGTATGTGAGTATGTAAATGCCAAAGATTAGTGACTGGAAAATCATAGCGACAGAAGGGCCAACCGTAGACGGACGTAAAATTACCCGTGAATGGCTGTCTCAAATGGCGGAAAGCTATGACCCAGAAGAATACACCGCATTAATTTGGCCAGAGCATCGTCGCTTTTATGGGTTTGGTGAGAACTGGGGCAAAGTCGTAGAGCTTAAAGTCGAAGAAAAAGACGGAAAGATGCGTCTATTTGCCAAGTTAGAGCCTAACCAATATCTACTCGATGCCAATAGCAAAAAGCAAAAGCTATTTACTTCTATCGAGCCAGAACCTGACTACAAGGGCGAAGGGCGTTGTTACTTAATGGGCCTAGCTGCGACTGACTCCCCAGCCTCCACAGGTACTTCGCTACTTCAATTCTCTCGTAAAGACGGTGAGACCACTCGCCTTGAATGTAGCCACCTTGAAGAAATTAACCTCGAAGAATGCTTTACCCGAAGTGAGCGTTTTTTCTCGATGTGTAATCAATTCTTTTCCTCTGGTGAAGATAAGCCAGAGATCCCATCAGAACCAGAGGACACAGACGTGACCGAAGAGCAACTACAAGCAGCACTGAAAAGGCAATTTAGCGCTTTTAAAGGTGAGCTAAAAACTGAGCTGAAAAGCGAACTCAAACAAGAGTTCAGTCAGCAAACACCAGAAACACCAGAACCGGAACAAACACCGGAAGGTGCAACAGTCGAGCAGTTCTCTGCTGCGGTAAATACGGCTATTGCGCCACTGATGGAAAAAGTTTCTGGTCTTGAAACTAAGTTCAACGCCCTTTCGAAAGAAGTACCTGGTCAAGAGCCGAAAGGCGAAGGTGCGGCGGAAGACACAAGCCACTTTTTGTAAGGAGCAACATTAAATGCAACTAACTCAAACCGCTCGTGCATTGCTAGAAGAATACTGCGCAAAACAGTGTGAAGTATTTTCTCGCTCTGATGTGAGTAAGCAATTCGCTATTTCGGGCCCAGTTGAAACGGCGCTAAAAAACAAGCTAATGGAATCTGTTGATTTCCTCAAACTGATCACGGTTGAAGATGTAGACCAAATTTCAGGGCAAGTTGTTGATGTTGGTACCAACAAGCTACATACAGGCCGCAAAAAAGGTGGTCGTCATACCACATCAAGTGGTGTTGATGGCAATACCTACACCTTAGTCGAAACCGACTCTTGTGCTGTTGTTACGTGGGATTTGTTGAGCGTTTGGGCTAACTCCGGTAATCCTGGCGAATTCATGAAGCGCCTAAACGAAAACGCAACACTGAATTTCGCTCAAGACATTATTCGTGTTGGCTTCAATGGTACTTCGGTAGCTGAAACAACTGATCCGGTGAATAACCCAAATGGTGAAGATGTTAACAAAGGCTGGCAGCAGCTAGTTAAAGAAAAGTCACCAGACCAAATCATTGATGTAGATGTTTATCTAGATCCTGACGGTGGTGGTGATTACACCAACTTAGATGCAATGGCGTCTGACCTAATTAACACCAAGATTCATCCTGCGTTACGAAGCGACCCGAACTTAATTGTGTTGGTTGGTGCTGATCTTCTTTCATTCGAACAGGCGCGTTTATATGACGCGGCAAAAACGCCAACAGAGAAAAAAGCAGCGCAACAATTGCCAAACTCTATTGCTGGTCGTCGTGCAATGTCGCCACCGTTCTTCCCAGGGATGCGAATGACAGTCACCACGCTGAAAAACTTGCATGTTTATACGCAGAAAAACACGCGTCACCGCAAGTCTGAGCACGTAGAAGACCGCAAGCAGCATGAAAACTCATATCTGCGTAATGAAGGTTATGCAGTGGGTGATCATGACGGTTACGCAAGCTTCAATGAAGCGAAAGTGCACTTCGGTGCGACACCTGCAGCATAAGGGTAAATGACTATGCGCTTATCTCCTGGCATGAGAGACAACCTAGCGAAGAAAACTGTAAGAGAGCAGAGAGCTTTTAATGTTAGCCCTGCGGCTGACACAGATAGTTTGCACATCAAGCTGATTGACTTCGAAGAAGACCGCAAGCATTTGCGCTCTTTCAATGCGATTGCTGATCGTGTCGAGCATAAGCGCAATGTCTTAGTCCCGAAATACAAGCCGTATGTTCAAAGCTACTTAGAAAACGGTGAACAGTTCGAAAACCCAATTTTTACCAACTTGGTGATCTGGCTATTCGATATTAAAGAGCTGGATACCGCCATTGATTGGTGCATGAAGGCAATCGAACGAGACTTGCCAACACCAGAGAACTTCCGCCGTGATTGGCCGACATTCTGTGCTGATCAGGTCTTGGAGTGGGCTGAAAGTGAATCGGAACGTGGCAATTCAATTGAACCTTACTTTTCCAAAGTATTTGAGAAGGTCGAGAAAGATTGGCGCTTACACGAGAAGGTTCACGCCAAGTGGTACAAGTTCGCGGGTTTATACCTGATTCGAAATGAAGAAGGCCAACCGCAAGCGACAGCGATCGGCAATTTGGAAACGTTGGAAAAGGCATTGGCCCTACTTCAACACGCTCACAATAAGCACTGCAAAGTGGGTGTGGGCACCCAAATCAAGAAAATTGAACAACGTATTCGTGCCATTAAAGACGGCAAGAATCTTTAAAGACTCCTACGCCACCGCGCCTCGGCTGGTGAGGTAAGAGAAGCCAATAGGCTAACTCGATACCGTCGACCCAGTGGCTAGAGGCGCACTTATTCAAAGAAGGAATCGTGATGAGCTTTGGTGGAAAAGTTAACAGCGCAGTAAATACCGCCATACCAGGTGAAGGCTGGCCGGATTTATCAACCGATGAATTCCGCCAATTGCGCCGTATTCCTCACACCTTTGACAACGATTCTATGGCTGCAGCCGTGAGCATTGCGGCTCTGAATATCCAACAACGACTTGCAAGCCTGTTGGTTGACGATATTCCGCCACAGCTAAACGCAGCCAAAACAGCGGCATATAAACGCGCGGTTTATGGTTTGGCCCATGCTGATCTATTGCCAGAGTTCGCCACGCAAGACCGCCGCAAAGAGGGCGAAAGCGTAGCGACAGATGAACCAGAACAAGAGGCACGCTTTATCACCCAAAGCAATCAAGATGTGCGCTTGTTGCTTGGCCGAAGTGCCAATGGGATTGATTCGATATGAGCGATACAGCCTACGTAAAAACCAAGCTTGAGCACCTAACGGATTACATCGTTAGCCATCTCAACAGCAATGTGCTCGATAACAAAATTGAAGCTTGGCAAGAAAGAGCCGCCATCGTAGTTGATGGTGAAGACCGTGGTAACGGTGGACACATTGCAGCGTATTGGCGCTATGAAGCGGTTGTTTCAATAGAAGAATTTCCGCACCGACAGTTAGACCCACGCAATTTGTTTGCTTTAGTCGCTTGTTGGTTATCCGACTGTGATACAGAGCGCGATATTCATGAGTTGGATGATCCAGAGATTAGTGTCGATGTGATTAGCCATGAAGCGGCTGATGTTCTCATCGAAATAGAAATGATGGAACCCATCGAAATGATACCAGATGAGCAAGGTTTGATTACGTGGCGTGGGACTAAGTACCGAGTACAGGCCGTTCCAATTGATACCGCCGAAGAATACGAGTTAACCCATGCAAATTGAGTTAGTTGGCAAAGACGCCATCAATGCCAAGCAAGCATTGGAAGCGTTAGCACTAACAAAGCGTAAAAGATTCTGGCTGTTCAAAGATTTGGGGCGCTGGGAAAGAAGGATGACGCGCAGCCGCATTCGCAGGCAAAAAGACGTCGACAACCAAAAGTTTGAGAAGCGTAAAAGAGGCGAAGGTGCGGTGCTTACTTCCTTCGCCAATGGAATGGAACCTTACGTTCTTCATGATGCCACCATGCTTGATTTGACGTGGAGCAACAAAACAAAGGCAAGAAAGGCAGCAGTGCATCAAGCCGGATTAACTCAAACTATTTCGGCTCATGAGCACATAAAGGAACAAACAAAGCTAAGAGGTGAACTGGATTACGGCGCACCCTGCACCAAAAAACAAGCAATAGCACTGCGTAGGCTTGGTTATCGAATTCGCCGTAAAGATGGCAAAGGTTGGAATAAACCCAGTGTTCGGAACCTAGAGAAGCGCCTTACCTTGGGGCAAGCGGGCCTGATCATACGAATGATGAGAACAGGCAAAGAGAAAGGTAAGCAAAAGTGGAAAGTACACACACCACAGCGGCAAATGATAGGGACGAAAACCAAAAAAGTAAGAGAGCGCCTCATTAAGAATATCGAGAAAGCTCGCGTGAAAAAATAACCCTTTGAGTAAGGAAAATTACCAATGGCAACCGGAAAGGTAGAGGTAAACAACCTCAATTTAGGGCAAGGCGGGATTCCAGAAATTGAACGCCACCTGATCTACATCGGGCGCACCGATAAAGCCGAACTGCAAGGCAAAGTCACGCGCGTAAACAACATGACCAATCTTGATGATGTGGTGGCTGATGATGCGCTAGGCGCAAACGTCAAAGCCGCGCAGCTCAATGGCAAACAAAACTGGACGGGTGCCATCTTTGGTTTAGCGGCTGATGCTACTTGGCAAGAAGCGGTAGACATCGCCAACCGTACCGACTCTTTTGAAGGTATTTGTATTGTCGATGTTGTGGCAGACAAAGCCGACTTCACCGCGATGCAAGACAAGGCGACAGAACTCACGAGCAAACTTGGTCGTTGGGTGTTCTTCCTTGCTGCTTGTCCTGGTATTACGGCAGAAGGTGAAGGTGCGCAAACGTGGTCAGACTATGAGACGGCCATGCTAACCCTAGTAAAAGATGTTGCCGCAAATTTGGTTACACCAGTGCCGCAACTCAATGGTAACAACGTGGGTGTGCTTGGTGGTCGCCTATGTGATCGCGCAGTCACTGTAGCCGATAGCCCTATGCGCGTTGCAACAGGCAGTTTGCTTGGTCTTGGTCAAATGCCTGTCGATAGCGCGGGTAAACCATTAGAAATGAGCACCATCGCAGCGTTAGCCGAGGCGCGTTATTCATTGCCGCAATGGTATGCGGATATGGAAGGCATCTACTGGACAGATGGCTCTACGCTAGAAGCGAAAGGCGGCGACTATCAATTCCTTGAATACGTTCGCCCAGTTCACAAGCTTAACCGCCGCGTTCGCATTAAAGCGATTCGTCGTATTGCTGACCGAATCCTTAACTCAACACCACCAAGTATTGAGCTCAACCGCACTTACTTCAGTAAAGACATGCGCGATATGTCGAAGACCACTGAAATCGGCGGCATTCAGTTCCCAGGTGAAATCATGCCACCACGTGATGAAGACGTGTCGATTCAGTGGATGACAAAAACCAAAGTAAACATTGGCTTAATGGTTCGCCCTCATAACTGCCCGAAACACATTGTTGTCAACATTGGGCTTGATCTCTCTAACCCTGCAGATGCGGAGGCGTAATCCATGAGCATGCGTATTTCTGGCAAGAACATGCATTTTTCAATGGGTGACTACAAGCTAAAAGCGCAAAAAGTCACTCTCTCCATTACCGATAATTCTGCCGTCAATAAAACCTCTGGTGTGCCTGATGGTTATGTCGATGGCGATGTGGAAGCAAGCGGTGAGATGGAGCTTACCACGCAGCAATTCAACCAGTTGAGCAAGGCAGCAAAACAAGCCGGCTCTTGGCGTGGAATGCCTGATTTTGACGCGCTGTTCTACGGCAAGATTGATAAAGACGAGCTCAAAATTGAAGCCTACGGTTGTCGTATCAAAATCTCTGATCTTCTTGATGCCGATTCAAATGGTGGCAGTGCATTGGTTCACAAACTGCCGTTCGAAGTGACTAGCCCCGACTTTGTGAAAATCAACGGCGTTCCATACCTGCGCCCAGATGAAACCGAAGATTTGGTTCAGTAGCTTTTTGCTCAATAAACAGGGGGCGTAATGTCTGATGTTATCGACCATGCCAGTGGCCTTGAAACCCAATTCACAGAAGTGGCGATTGCCAACCAACTGGCAAGGGCTAAGCAAATGGAACAACGGGAAAGCGCACAGGAATGCGGCGAATGTGGCGTCCCAATACCCGAAGAACGCCGCCAAAAAGTACCAGGGTGTAAATACTGCACCAAGTGCCAAAGCAACATAGAGAGATTTAAGCGATGAAGCATTTTGTTTTAAAGCGCCGTTACTTTCCTCACGGTACCTATTCAACGTTACACCGTGCCGATGGTAGTCAGGTTTGTTGTGTTGTTGAGCGACCTTGGCAGAACAACGCGCCATCTAAGTCCTGTATTCCAGAAGGTAGCTACACGCTTTTTCCTCATAAATCGCCAAAGTTTGGTGAGTGCTATGCACTGGAAAGCAAAGACCTTGGTGTGACTCGACAAGGGCCAAGCCTACGAACACACATTTTGATTCACAAAGCGAATTCGCCTAAGCAGCTTCAAGGTTGTTTGGCGCCTGGTGTGGATTTTGGTTTTGTGGGTGGTGAATGGGCAGTGATGAACTCAACCGCTGCATTTAACAACCTGATGGCAGAGTTTGGCGGAGAGCCAGCAAGCCTAACAGTTCTAAAGGACTGATTAACATGTGGGAAAAAGTGAAATCACTCATTGGTTCGGCTGCACCACTGGTTGGCACCTTAATTGGTGGCCCTGCGGGGGGCGCGGTAGCGGGAATGGTGGCAAGTGCTCTTGGCGTGGAAAACAGCCCAGAAGCAATTGAACAGGCGCTAATCAATAACTCAGATGCTTTATTGCAAATCAAACAACTTGAGTCTGATGAGCGGGTGAAGCTGCGTGAGTTGGCTTTTCAACATGCTGAATTGGAAAGTGAAGAACGTAAACTTGCAATGACCCAACAAGCGGCCACGACCCAAGCAGAATATGCCAGTAATGATCCCTTTGTTCGTCGATGGCGACCAATGTGGGGTTACACGCTGTGTTTCTCATGGGCACTGATGTTCCTTGGCTTGTTTGCTGTGATGGTGATTGAACCAACAGAAACTGCCAACGTGATCAACGCCATCGTTGCGCTGACCCCTTTGATTTCTGTCGCGCTGGCCGTGCTTGGTATCAACATTCACAAACGTTCTTTGGATAAGCAGGTTGCAGCAGGGAAAGAGCCTGTTGGCATGATGGCAAGTCTAAAGAGTGGTGCGAAAGGGGGCTAAATGGAGGATTGGCGCGTGTTGCTGGGATTGGGCGGCTTCCTATTAACGCTGATCGGTTTTGTGTACACCCGCGCTGAGAAATCCGCAGCAACAACCAGAGATCTCGAACAGCGGACTCACAAAAACGAGTTGGCGATAGCCAACCAACGTGCGGATGTTGCTGAAAAGTACGCCACCAAGCACGAACTACGGGAAGCCGTAGACGATTTGAAAGATTCAATTAATGGACGGTTCGACCGTTTGGAAAACAAGTTAGATAAAGAGCGAGAAGCAGCATGAGTAAAGCCATTGTTTTAACCGTTGGTACAACAGACCTTGAGTTCAACCCAACGCCAGCCGAGTACGACGAAGCGCAAAACACCATTTTACAAGGTGATGCGAGTAGCGCGGCCCATAACTTCTTAATGAGCTGTGTTAGCGAAGGCTCAAAAGATGCGCTGCGTGAACTTACCCAACAGAACCCAGGTGCGGCAACGCAGATTTATGGCGCGGTTCTTAAAGAGTACGCACCTAAGCTTTCCATCTCGGTAAAAAAATAGATGGGCTTGTCGCTGCCATAGATAGCAGCGACAGGCAAAAAATGTATGCGTGGCGGCGAAAGTGGCTACCCAATGAGCCGGACACTGATCAGAACCTAGCTTATGCGATTTGGTTAGAGAAGAACCATTGGGAAAACATGCAAGCCGTCACCGCTAGCGGTGTAGCCAAAGCCTTTAGCGGTTAACCACCAAGCAATTAGAGAATTGTTGATGTTACCAGAAGCACTCAGATTTCAAGTTGGATTGATTGACCAGATTTCAAAACCTCTGGGTAATATTCAACGTCAATTGAATGATGTCACCAACACCTATCGTCAAGGTACTCATACCATGATGGCAGGTGCGGCAGGCATGGTGGGTGCTGGTTTCGCATTGCAACAAGCCTTGATGCCAGCGATTGAAATGGACAGGGCGTTAGGCGAAGTGAAATCACTTGGCGTTGCCGATGATCAACTAAAAACTCTTGCCCAAACCGCAATGAAGTTTTCGGTTGAATACGGTAAGTCGGCCACTGAATTCGTGGCAGCGTCTTACGACATTAAATCTGCTATGGGCAGTATGGCAGGTGATGAACTGGCAGGTGTCACTAGAAGTTCGGCAATTTTAGCCGCAGCGACTAAAGCAGATACCGCCACCATTACCAACTACATGGGCACCATGTATTCGGTGTTCAAAGACCAAGCGGATCGGATTGGTAAAGATAACTGGGCCGAGCAAGTCGCAGGCATGACCGCCAAATCTGTCGAGATGTTCAAAACGACAGGTCAAGGCATGTCGGATGCGTTCAAGGGTGTCGGCGCATTGGGTAAAACTCACGGCGTAGCCATTGAAGAGCAAATGGCCATTCTTGGTCTGTTGCAAGGCTCTATGTCTGGCAGTGAAGCGGGTACTCGTTACAAAGCCTTTATGAACGGTGTGGTCAAAGCGCAAGGCAAGCTAGGCATGGCGTTTACCGACAGCAACGGAAAGATGCTGCCAATGTTCGACATCATGTCGAAACTGCGCAACCAGTTTGGTGATCTAGATTCGCTTGAAATCGACCAGATAAAACAAGCTTTCGGCTCTGATGAGGCTGTACTGCTTATCACTGACTTGATCGGCAAAACAGGTGATCTCCAATCGAGCGTTAAAGAGCTAAATGATGCCAGCAACCTAAACACGGCCATTAAGATGGCCCACAGCATGACCGACCAATGGGAACGACTCGAACAAGGTGTGTTTGCCGTTCGAACTGCTTTTGGTGCGGCGTTGTTGCCTTCTCTCTTGCCAGTGGTGTCGAGTTTGGCCGATGGCGCGATGGAAATCATTCGATGGACTGAACTTTTCCCAAATATCACGAAATATGTGGGCTATGCAGCCATGGCTATTTTGGGGTTAGTTGCCGCAGGTGGGCTACTAACAGTAGTAGCGGGGGCGTTCAGTATATTAATGAGCCCAATAACATTGATAGTGACAGGTATTGGTCTAGCTATTGGTGCGGTTGTTGGGTTGATAGTTTATTGGGACAAAGTAAAGGCTGCGTTCGGAGATACTGCGATGTTTAAAGCATTGGAAAATGGAGTTGGGATGCTTCGTTCCTCTTTTTGTTTTCTCTATCAAGCCATTGAGCCGCTACTTCCTCTGTTCAAGTGGATAGGCGTTGCGATTTTTGAAGTGTTGAAAGTTTTGGCGGCGATCGGAATTGGCGTGATTTCTAATTTAATCACCGCGGGAATTCAGTTTGTTTCCTATGTGCTTACTGCAATCGTGTCAGGCGTATCTCTCGTGATAGGTGTGTTTAGTAAGTTGTTCCAATTCCTATCAGCAGGTTGGCAATGGGTGATGAGTGGCTTTACCGATACCAGTGGTTTTGCCTTCATTGGAGAAATGGCCGACTCGATGCGCAACATTTTTGGAAGCGTCTTTAGTTGGTTCACTGAGAAGTTGGCGGGTATTTGGGAAAACCTGAAAGGGCTCGTTGATTGGCTGCCAGGTTTCGGCGGTGATGATGAATCTGTTCAAGTGAAATCTAAGTCAGTCCAAAGCGCGACACCTTACGCACAAGTTCAGCCAGGTGGTGCGGCCAAGAGCATTGCCAACTACCAAACCAGTTCAACCAACTACGGTGGGGTGGCGATTTATCCAACTTACATGAGCAGTCCACAGGACATGGCGAGTGAATTAGAAATGGCGGCAGGCTAATGGCGGATTACCTCTATCAAGACATCCTAATCGAAAACGGTGATGTGGTGCTAGATGCAGGCCGTAACCCTGTATTGATTCAAGGCCGAGCTGTGATCGCCCAAGACATTAAACACGCCATTATCGAAAGCAATTTAGCGGTTGAGCTCATCGCAGAGCGCAGCCCATCAAAAAAAGCGGATATTCGCACCAAGTTAGAGCTGTTGGTTGAAGAAGATGTTCGCCTAGTGCCGGGAACTGTGAGGTTAGAAGAACCGACAGAAGGCACGATTTATGTCTTCGCCACAACTGCAGACTTTGGCGATGTAACTCTTGATATCACAACTTCGGAGACAACCAATGTCTGATATTCCAAAACCAGATTACGCCGAGTTGGTCAAGCAATCCGGTATTCCTACCGATGAAGCGAGTTGGAAAAAAGTGCTGAAAGAAGAGATGGAAAAGGAAGAGTGCATTATCTCTAATGATTCGCCTTTCTCCCCGTTCTGGCGCTTGATTGAATCGGCCGTGGTGAAAGTCACCTTGTGGCTCATCAATACGCTATTGGTGGGTTATGTTCTGCCAAATATGTTTGTGGCGACTGCAGTCGACCAATGGTTAGACCTACTCGCTTGGCAATGCAAACTGACTCGCAAAGGGGCAACCAAAGCGAAAGGTTTGATCGCCTTCCAACGTGCCGCTGCAAAAGGGCCAGCGTTAGTCATTCCAAAAGATACTTGGATTCAAACCGAACCGATTAACGGCAATATCTACCGCGTTCGTGTACTTGCTGATACCACGCTGCCAGAAAACGAAACCATGATCATGGCGGAAGTGGAAGCGGAAAGTGAAGGTGCGGCCTACAACCTTGGCGAAGGTTATTACCATATTTTGCCTACTGCGATACCAGGTATTGCAGCAGCAACGAACCCAGCCGAATGGCTAACTGCTGCAGGTGCAGACAAAGAAAGCAACGATGAACTTCGCTTGCGTATCCGTAATCAGTGGAGCGCAGTTGCCAAATGGCACATTGATGCAGCTTACCGTTCTTTGTTAACGAGTCGCGCAGGCATTAACGATGACAACGTGTATTTCGAGCATAACGCACCACGTGGGCCAGGTACCGCCAATTCCTACATTTTGCTTGATACAGGCGAGCCATCGCCAGAAATGCTTGTTGATTTGAATGCCTATATTCGTGAGCAAGGGCAACACGGCCATGGTGATGATTTGCAGGTGATGGCAATGCCAGAAACTCAAACCGACATTGTTTGCCGTGTTTGGCCGCTTCGCTCACTCACGATGGATGAGCGCACCCAGCTTAAAGCAGCAGTTGAAAAATTTATTGGCGCGGCATTCCGCGAAAACACCGATTATTTGCCAACCGTGACCAATCCGGTATTGCGCTTTAGTTTCTCCAAATTAGGTCAAGAGCTTCACGGCCAGTTTGCACAGATTGAATCACTCGAATTCGATAACGCCGACATCATTAACAACCTAACGGTGCCACGCATTCAGACGTTGGAGGTATCCATTGAAAATACCTGAGATAAACCTTCGTTACTGGATGGGTAGAGGTGAACTCGCCAAGTTCGCCCGAGCCATGCGCAATTATTGGGAGCATGTGAAAGCCGCATTTGAAATGCCGCTGCAACAACATGACCCACTAACCGCTCCAATGGCTTTGGTCAATATTCTTGCTTGGCAACGTGGTGTAGAAAAGCTCGGCCAAGAGCCCGAAGACTTGTTTCGAATCCGTGTGGCTCATGCTTATGGTTTTGCCCGTGATGCAGGTTCGGTATCCGGCTGGGAAGACATGTTTGCAAAGCTCGGTTATCCGCACATTGCTCAAGATGAAAGGTTAGTGAATGTGGATTGGGATGTGATCAGCCTAAAGATTAGAGATGGGGATTTAACCAACGTCCCGAAGTTATTAGACACAGTAGTACGTCAATACGGGCGAACCTGTCGCCGCTATCAATACACCAGTTATGTCGAAATGCCGTTGGCAGCGCGAAGCAAGAACATTGAAGCGCAATACTCAGCGTCACACGTAAAGACACGACTAAACGTTGGCATGTTACCAAGTGTGCTCAATGTCGATTGTGAATATTACCAAGCCACAGTGAAAGGTTAAGGAATCAATAAAAATGGCAAATACCACAGATAAGTCAATTTTAACCGCCGCAGGTAAAGCACTGTTGGCGCAACTTAATGCCGAAGAAAAGCCACTGATCATCGACAAGATGATTTTTGCCAATGTGCCTAATCGCCCAGAGTTCCCACAGCCAGATGATGTGGTACCCACTGATCATGTTGTTCACCAAGAAGGTGTCGAACAGCGTGGCCGACTCTCTGCCGACTCGGTTATTTACAGCACGACATTGACTAGTGACGTTGGCCCGTTCGAATTCAACTGGACGGGTGCGTATTGTTCAGAATATGGCGTATTGGTCACAATCGACCATCATGCACTAACACCAAAGTCAGCCGATGAGCCAGGTGTTGCAGGTAATACCTTGGTTCGTTCTGTCGTACTTGAGTACAAAGACATTGCTGAAATCACTAACATTACGGTGGATGCATCAACTTGGCAGTACAACGCAACGCCACGTATGAAGAAAATGGACGATGATGTAGCCCAAGCCATCATCGACCAAAACGGCAAAGATTGGTTTATCGAAGACGGTTTCTTGGTAACGCCTCAAGCGAGTGCATTCAACATCAAAGCGGGTGCCGGCTATGTGTCGGGAAACCGTGTCACTTTAGAGTTTGATCGCAATGTCCAGGTACCTAACAAACCATCATTCATCTACGTAGACGCGCACCGCGAAGGAACGCCAACAGGTGAACAAGTCACACTGTTTGATTTTGTGATTACTGTAGATGAGAAAGACGACTACACCGATGCAAATGGCGTGAAGCACTTTGTTTGCAAGATTGCTCAGGTGTTGGTTGATGGTTCGGTTAGTGATTTGAGGCCAGAGGGGGAGAGTGCGGGGAAGGTGTGGGTAAATAAGACCGTTGAAACTCGCACTGAAACTGTTACATCTTTCGTTGAAATAGGTCAGCAGGATTTAAATGCTACGCACCTCATCACTCGTGGTTACTACACGCCAGGAGATAAGGGTAATGCTGAATTTACTTATACAGGCCAGATAACTTCGGCAGAGGCAGGGAAAAGTTACCTTAATTTAGGATTGGTTTATGACAATAAGGGGCGAGAGTTTCAAATTATCAGCAGTCCATTGAATTACCGTCAATTTGGAGCTGTTCTAGATGGTCAATCGACCGTTATGCGTCAAATAAAAGATTGTCATGATTGTGCGAACTTAAAGAAACTTCCAGTTGTCAATGAAGATGGGATCGCGTTAATTGATGATAGTTATTTGGCAGTCATCAATACCAATGTTGATTGGGGAATGACAGAGTTTGTCATACATGAAGATGTTGGCCGTCCTGCGACATGGGATTTTCCGGTTTTGTTCCGTGCTGAAGGTAATCCTCTCTCTGATTTTCATGGCGTGCTCAATCATGCTGATTTTTATGAAACATCTAGTCATGTTGCTAGCCTCTCATCGTTACACAATGCTTATGTGTTCATTGAGTCCGATCTTGAGCATATAAAAAGAAAACCTGAAAGCACGACGTTTATTTACAAGAAAGAACCTAATCGTGTTGTTAAGAACGGAGAGTTGAATAAGCCGCTTAGATTTGATTATTCCGGAGCAACAAGCCTGTCAGTAAAATATAGAAACTTAGAGGAAAGCTATATCACAATCAAGGGTGGGTTTATTGACCTCAACAGAAGTCCGAGCCATGTGTTTCTTGATATAGCAAGAAATAACACGATTTGGGAATTGATTGGTTTTAAAGATAAAACTCAGTCAGATGAGCTAAATATTCGAGCTACGATGAAAATTACTCATGCAGCGGATATTCGTCTGATTAATGTTAATGGAGAAGCACCAACAAGATTGGAAGGTACGGAAGGGACGTATGGTTTAAGTGGCAACGGTATTGTTGACCTTCAAATGGAAAACATTAATGGTTATTGTGGCTGGGGTTTTTCTGGGTTTAATAATATTAATGGGTTGTCATTAAAAGGTTCAAAAATAAACCGTATAGATTGTCATTTCGGCCTATGGGACTTTTATGCAGAGGACACCCATTTCAAAGAGTGGGGAGTCATGGTTGGTAATGGCGGTGGTTACTTGAAATTGAAGAATTGTTCTAGATTTTTTGGCAAGTCAACAAAGCTCAATGCCTCTCAGTATGGGTATAAATCAGTTGTGCAATTCCGTCCTGACTATGGCTCAGAATGGCGTGGTAATGTTGATATTGATGGTTTGACATTGGTTATCGACTCTAATATGCCTGTCACAGATATTATTAAAATTGTTGATTTTGTTTCTAATGGGGATTATGGCGCTAAACAAATAACTGAATGGGGGAGAAATATTAACATTCAGAATGTGGTCATTAATGCACCAGACAGCCATTTGAATAGTCATGAGTTCGGTGTTGTTTGTGTTGATTACAATAAAAAGGCCATTACTACTGGCGTTCGACTACCAGCACGAATTGTTGTCGATAACGTTAATTATTCAAAGGAAAATGCAAATGCATATATATCAGCGGTCAATGGGCCTAATGATAAGTATGTAAAAATGCCGGTTGAATCTGCATCGGTGCTATCCGGTGCTCATAATTCAGTTTGGTGTATATCGAGAATTTTTAATGCTAATCGAAATCCGTTTCATGATGATGGTATACCAGGGGCAGAAACGTTAATTCAGTATGATCCGATACCCGATGATAGAAACATTAATTCAGACAAAATTAAATTACGTGCGATAGTTACAGATTGCACCATGTTTGACGTGGAAGTTACTGTTGACCATCTTATAGAAGTTCACGGAGGATCATGTATTTCATATGACGCAAATTCTGGAGGTTTAGTTTCAGAGGGCGAGGCATGGTTTTATGGCTCACAGATCATACCATTACCAAGCCGAACGTCTGGTAATGCAGACTTCTCTCTCCATCATCTACGTGATTGCACAATAGTAAAAACAGCTACCCAATATATTCCGACAAACTGTTTAAGTTCAAAAGGAACATTGGTGGAAAAAGGCGCAGCGTATGATTGGGTAAGCCCCGCCGATTTGTTTCATGGATATGTGAAACCAAACGAACGGTTTGAAGGTGTTTCTTGAGGATGAGAAAAAAATGCTAACCCTAAACGGTATCCAACTCCCACTAAAGAACCTACGCATTAGCGTTCGTCAGCAACTGGCTGGACAGGATATGTCCGGCCAGACCTCTGCTACAGACCAAGCGGAAACAGGCAGCAAAGGTAAAATTCTGACCGTGAAAGGCGTGATCCCATTTACCAAAAAACAGCTACTAACCAACTTATTCAGCATGGCGGAAGCACAAGAAAACGATGCTCGGCAAATCTACCGCATTAGCAACAAAACGGCAGAGGCTTTGAAAATTCGCCAGGTGAAATTTCAAGGAGCCGTTCGTGCAGATGAGCAAGATTCTCACAGGCAATGGAGCGTTTCATTTGAACTTGTAGAGCATCTATCGGTACCAGAGCGAGTCGAACAACGCCAACCGGATAAACCCGCCGCGCAGCAAAAAGTGCAAGGTGTAAATACTCCAGTTGAAGCTGGACAAAGTGACGATGTGCCGCCAGGTACAGAAGTGGAGTTGACTGGTGTTATGAAGGTGCTCAAAGCTGTCGATAATGCCTTGGCTTAGTGGTGATGTATGACAACAAACAACAAGTTTCTTTGCCGCGCTTACCTTGGTAAAAACAAAGCCAAGGTGAAAAGCCATCGCATAGTCTTTAGTGAAAACACACCAGGTCGTTGTGAACTCTCAGTTGAAGGCAGTCCAGAGCCAAATACTATCATCGCTGTGGATTTAGGTTGGGGTGATGATATTACGCGAGTCTTTTTTGGTTACATTGAGCGAGTTCAGCCAGCCGAAAAAGGTTGGTCTAAAGTATTTTGCCGCGAATTAGCGGCAATACTTTACAAGCCACTTAACATCATCATGCGTCACCCAACACTTATGCAGCTGCTTAGCGAAGTAACCAATAAAACGGGCCTTCAATTTGTGGTACCAGAGAAAGCCTACAGCAAAACGGCCATTCCTTGTTTTTATAGCGATGGCAACGGCTATCGAGTCATAGACGAATTAGCTCAAGCGTTCAGCATTGATGGCTTATTCTGGCAGCAACAAGGCAATGGACAAATTTACGTAGGCAGTTGGAAGGATTCATTCTGGGCAGATAAACCTATCAACGTACCCAATGAGCTTATGACAAACCACACGGCCAACAAGTCGGTAAAGATACCAGCTATTCCAAAGTTGAAGCCAGGTGTTGTCGTGAATGGACTTCGCTTAGTCGGTGTGGAGTTCGAAGGAACGGAGGCAAAGCTAACATGGATGTGAATACCATCAAGCGCATTATCTTCCGGCTATTTCCAGAATTCACAGGTCAGTGGCATTTGCCCAGGTGGGGCAAGGTAGTCGCATTGCCAGAGTTGCCAGAAGAAGGTGATTTGTCTGATCGCTTTTATCCTCACTATGCAGTGGATGTTCAGTTGCTCGATGAAAAAGGTATGGAATACGAAGATAAACCACCATTACAGGCGGTACCACTTCCGGTTCCAGGTCTTGGTGAACATGCTGGCCGATTAGAGCCACCTGCTGTTGGGAGTATCGTAGAACTAGGTTTCATGTTCGGGCAACCGGACAAACCTTTTATTCGTTGCGTTCTTCCTCTTGGCTTCAAGTTACCAGGTGTCAAGGAAGGTGAAAGCCGATACCAACAACGGAAAGGCGTTTACCAATTGGTAGACCAAGATGGAAACTTTGAGCGAAAGACAGATAAAGACGACAAGCTGGAATGTCTTAACCAACGCATCAAAGTACTGGAAAATCGTTTAGCCGAGATTGAAGGTGACCACACGGAAACTGTCAAAGGTAATAAGGCGACCACTGCTAAGAATATCACCGAGAATGCGGACTCGATAAAGATGAATGGTGGTAAAGGAGTGTGCACAGGTGCAAGCATTTGCCCGTTTATGGGTAAGCCGCATGTAGACGTATCAACCACTGTATTTGCAGGTAAGTAAGATGGCACTAAGCACAGCATCATTGAAACAGAAATTAGAAAACGAATTGAAAGCACAGGGCTTTGTTCTTGATGGTGAATTCGCTATGGCAGGTAAGATGGCAGAAGCCATTGCTAACGCAGTAGTGGACGAAATTACTCAGAATGCCCAAGTGCCAGTAACAGGCGGCAGCTCTTCCGGAACCTACAAAGTAAGCTAAAAGGCAACCATATCACCACCAAGCGCCCACCATGGGCGCTTTTCTTATATCTAAAGCCAATGCATAGCTAAAGCTAGAACCACGTAAAGGAGCACTCAGGTGACGGAATCCGCACTCCTCCTCCCCACCTGCGACGTCTTCGATCTGGTTTTTTCGCAATTTTGATTTAGTGAAAATCTACGGGGCTAGGGAAGGCGTAGAACACGTGATAAAGCCTTTTACTATAAGGGCTTCGAGTGATATGAAAAGCCGCTGAAAAGGGCTTATATTGCGCCTAATAGAATTTCAACAATTGCGCTTTTTTTCGATAAAATGCAATAATAACGATCTGCAAAGATCTGGTGATTTATTGTAAATTGTTGATTTATAATGTTGCTCTGTGTTTTTCGTCAGTTTTTAAAGATCTAGTGTGCAAAATTAAAGATCTCTTTAGTTGGCAGCTAAGCCAGATACAGCAAGGTTTTAGCGCCAATCTGACAGCAAAACTGTTTTTTCAAATTAGTTCATGAGATGAAGCTGGAAAAGTGAACGGAAAAAGAGAACAAAGCAATGACAGAAAACGCGATTTTGCCAGATGCCCATAAATTCACGTTGTGGACATTTTTGGGACAAATTGCAATTTGCAATTAATTAAGTGTTTGATTTTAAAAATGTAATTAACTGCTTTTTAGTAAGACCACATCATCAATCATCCCAATCGTCGTTAAGTTTTGAGCACACCTCAAAAATAAAGAAAAGCGCCATTGGGCGCTTTTCTTTATTTTTAGTTTCGTTGTATGCGAATACTACCGTTTTCGCTTTATGCTGAAGCTTGTCAGGCTACCATACCAGATTCACCGGAATCGGATTCAAGCGTTTCTCGGGCTAGCTTGAGCGTTTCAACAATGGGGGCTGCCTTGTTGTGTTTACGGATATCAGCAAACAACTCTTTCGCCTGAGGATATTCGTGACGCAGGTATGAAAACCATTGCTTGATGCGGTTAGGGTAATAAAGTCCTTTATCGCCTTTGATTTCGTAGGTCGAATATTGCAGCAGTAACTGCAGAACCGTTTCCCATTCCATGTGTGAGTGGTTGTATTTGATGACATTGCCCAGGTTCGGCAGGTTGATAGCGCCTCGGCAAACCATGAGAGCGTCCGCCGCGGTGGTTGTCATGCAGCGCTGGGCGTCATCATGGTTCCAGACTTCGCCGTTTGCGACCACTGAAATCGACAATTTGTCTTTCACCTGACGGATGTAATCCCACTTAATGGCTTCGGCTTTGTAGCCATCAGTTTTAGTGCGGCCATGAATCACAATTTCATCGGCACCAGCTTGAGCAACCGCATCTGCAATTTCAAAGCAGTGGTTAGGATCGTCCCAGCCCAGGCGAACTTTTGCTGTGACCGGTTTACGGCAGTCAGCAGCATCACGTACCGCCTTAACGATGTCATACATCAGCTGAGGATTTTGCAGAAGGGCAGCGCCGCCTTTACTTTTATTGACCATTTTAGCCGGACAACCGAAATTGATATCCACACCGGGTGAACCTAATTCGATTGCCTGACAGGCATTTTCTGCCATCCAGTGCGGGTCCTGACCAAGCAGCTGAACGCGAACCGGGGTGCCGGAAGTCGTTTTCCCGCCCTGTAGAAGCTCAGGGCAAAGACGATAAAACACACTTTTTGGCAGCAACTGATCAACAACGCGCACAAACTCGGTGACACATAGGTCGTAGTCATTGATTTCAGTCAGCATTTCCCGCATCAGGTGATCAACCACACCTTCCATCGGGCCTAAAATTAAACGCATGGATTTCTCTTTTGCTGGTGGCAGAAGCCTGTTGACTAGCAATGGAAGGCAACAGGCGGGTCAGGGGGCGAAATTTTAGAGGGTATTGGCTGGCTTGTCTAATAGAGTCCGACCTGACACACGATACACGGCCGGAAGTTCATGTCTGGCAGCCGAAAAGGCCAAAGATACCATTTGCCTGGCGACCTGTTCGGCAGGGATAGGTTCAAGATTTTTCAATGGGCCCAACATCAGAGGGTGAATAATCGCGAGTGTTTCCTGTACCAGTTTTTCGTCGGCTCTTGGCTGGGCACGGTCACCTTTGAGCGGGCCCGGCCGGACAAAAATACAGTGCTCGAATCCCATTTTGCTGAGGGCCTGTTCCATTTTCCCTTTGGTACGCAGGTAATGCGACGGCGAGTAAGGGTTGGCGAACAGGCTGGAAATAACGACTAAGTGGCGGACACCGACGATTTTCATGGTTCGGGCAACGTCTTTGACCAGATGTAGATCAACCGCTTCCAGAGCATGCTGGCTACCTGCCTGCTTTTTGGTTGTCCCCAGGCAAATGAAGCCGTAAGCCGGCTGGGCATTCGTGTCGTGCCACTCCGTGACCCGAAGTTCCGGATTCACAATTTGCACCAGTTTTTTACTGTGCAACGGTAACTCCCGTCGCGAGAGTGAGTAGACTTTACTGATATTGTCGTGATTGAGCAGGAGGTGGACCAGTTCATCACCAACCAAACCACTGGCTCCGGCGATAATGGCCTGGGCATTAGTCAACGTCATGATCTTTGCCTGATATGAGAAGAAATCTTGCTTCATTTTTGCCACTGACTGGTGATAAGTTCAACAAAATTGTCGACTTATTCCTGATGATGGGGAAGTAGAGCCAGGATTTGGCCGCTCTCGTCAGGTGTGAAGTGGTGTCGGAGTTACCATCAGGTATATAATTGGCGACTTAGCCGACACCAAGAGATGCGAAACATGACACAACTGATAACTTTACCGACCAATTGGGAAGGTATGCCTGCCACCTTTATTGAAGGTGCTCTGCTGGCTGCTAACGCCAACCCGAAACCACTGGATCCTGAAGTATGGTTGCCGGTGCTGGTAACGGGTGGGGTCGATGAAGATGATGCGGTTAGCCTGAGCAATGAGCAAACGCAGAGTATCCTGAATCACTTTGAGCTGCAGTACCGGTACATCAAAGCGGGTGAATTTCAGCTGCCGGAGCAGGTCTGCTGGGATGAGGCGAAAGGTGTCACGCCTGAAATGGCTGAGTTTGCCGAGGGCTTTCTCGCTGTGTGGCCATTTATTGAGCCTAACTGGGCTGAGCAGACGATGTCTGACGGCACAATGCGAATGCTATCGGCGTTGATCACAACGGTGATGCTGATGCTTGATGAAGAAGCGACACTGGCACAAATGGACGAAGCTGGGGTGACAGGCATGCCAGAGCCAGCTGCGCTGTATGCACAGTTCCCTTTGATGCTGACCGAAGTTGTTATGGCGGCGGATGAATTGCAGCAGGGAGCAGCAGCACAAGCTGTGAACCCGTATAAAGAAATGGGCCGTAATGATATTTGCCTGTGCGGTAGTGGGAAGAAATTCAAGCATTGCTGCGGGCAATAAGTTGTGACCGATAAATTACGTTCATCGCTGAATTCCTCAACGTTATCTTCGCCCATACAATCTTCGCCGGTATCAAAGCCAGAGAAACCAGTGATACTTGTCGTTGCCGGTGTCATCGAAAAAGACGGGTGCTATCTGCTGACCCAGCGATTGGCACATGCCAGCCAAGGCGGACTGTGGGAGTTTCCCGGCGGCAAAGTGGAGCCTCAGGAAACACCTCAGCAGGCACTAGAACGTGAGCTGATGGAGGAACTGGCCATTGAAACTCAGACTGGTCAGTTTCTTGCGGATAGTCTGTTTGATTACGGTGACAAGGTGATTCTGCTTAAGGGATACATCTCGCACTGGCTGGCGGGTGAGATTGTGTTGCACAGTCACCAGGATGCTGTCTGGCTGGAAGCTGATGCTATTGCGCAGTACGCTTTGTGCCCGGCGGATTACCCAATCGTTGAGGCCCTTTTGGCTTTAGAGGCAGGTACCGATTAAGCCTTATTCGGTACGTTTCGCTGCGGCTGGTTTGGGCCTGACAGCTGATGAAGATGAACTGTTCGATAAGGCAGAAAAAAAGCGAGCCCATCCGGCTCGCTTTTTTGTATCTCGCGTTTTTGTTTACATTAACTATTTAGCGCGAGCGCAGCATGGATCTTTTACGATTGCCGAAAAATTGGGCCAAGATGATGATCGCCAGCACCACCAGGTTACCCGCGAAAATGACTTCCAGCCACTGAGGCATTGACAGCCCAAGGAATTGCCAGACAATTTTGCCGCAATCACCGGAGGCCTCAAACATCCAGGGTACCCACTGGTTCAGCGGTGCCCAGCTCGGAAAATTGACATCCAATGCACAGGAAGCAGACCACGGAAATTCCGGGAACTGGTAACCCACATGTTCAATCGACAGCATCAGCCCCTGATACGCACTGTAGCCCCATCCAGTCAGTCCAACCCAGCGAACAACCGGGTTTTGAGGAGCGATCATGCCCACAATGGCCGCCACGCCGATCCCCAGCATTGCAACACGTTCATAAATGCACATTACACAGGGATCGAGCTTCATCACGTGTTGAAAAAATAAGGCGCAGCTTTCGAAGAAAATCACGAAAGCCAGAAGTAGAGCCCAGGATAGGCGGCTTTTGGAGAAGGTATATAGAAAGTGCATTGATTGTTCCTGATAAAAGTCTAAACCGCAGAGGGTAAGGTAATCTCGGCCACTGAGTGCTAGGTCACTCAGATTGCACGTTTAACGCCCTGCGGAAACAGGGCGTTAGCTTACCGTCTGGTTGATGTATTGACCTTTATCTTTGTCAAAGATTCAATTAATGTCCAACTGCCGGTGCAACATGGCCAACAGCATCTGCTGTAGCCTGAGTCAGCCAGCCAATGTCATAGAACCATTGGGTCATCGGTACCAGTGTGAACTCGATACAAGCCAGGCCAACCAGCGACAGCACCAATGTATATGGCAGCGCCATGTAGACCATACGGCCGTATGACAGACGAATCAACGGTGCCAGAGCTGATGTCAGAGCGAACAAGAAGGCTGCCTGACCGTTTGGTGTGGCAACAGACGGCAGGTTAGTACCGGTATTAATTGCCACCGCCAGCATATCAAACTGCTCACGGGTAATTACCCCATGGGTCAGGGCGGCTTTAACTTCGTTGATGTATACCGTACCTACGAATACGTTATCTGAAACCATCGACAGCAGACCGTTCGCAATATAGAACATGGTCATCTGTGCGCTGCCTTCCAGGCTCAGTACCATATCGATAATCGGCGCGAACAGTTGTTGGTCGATAATTACCGCAACCACGGAGAAGAATACTGCCAGCAGGGCGGTAAACGGCAGAGCTTCTTCAAACGCTTTGCCCAGTGCATGTTCTTCTGTGATGCCGGTAAATGAGGTTGCAAGGATAATCACCGTCAGACCAATCAAGCCGACCGCAGCAAGGTGCATTGCCAGACCGACAATCAGCCATACCGCAATGACGACCTGAATAATCAGTTTTGCGTAGTCCAGGTTTGTACGGCGTTTGCGCTCTTCATTATCAAACTCTACCAGGATTTTTCGAACATTTTCCGGTAGCTTGGCACCATAACCGCAGATATGGAATTTTTCGACCAGCACACAGGTCAGGATGCCGCACAGGAACACTGGTAGGGTGATTGGAGCCATACGCAGAATAAACTCGCCAAACAGCCAGCCAGCCTGGTCAGCAATGATCAGGTTCTGTGGTTCACCAACCATTGTCATTACCCCACCCAGTGCGGTACCGACACCTGCGTGCATCAGCAGGCTGCGCAGGAAGGCGCGGTAGTTTTCCAGGTCATCACGGCTGACTTCCAGAATATGCTTATCGCTGGTGTGGTCGTGAGAGGCATGTGGCTCCTGACCAGAAGCGACCTTGTGGTAAATGCTGTAAAAACCGATGGTGACGCTGATGACAACAGCAATAACCGTCAGAGCATCAAGGAAAGCAGAAAGAAAAGCCGCCATGACACAGAAAGACAGTGAAAGCAGTGTTTTTGAGCGAATCCCGATCAGAATCTTGGTGAACATGAAAAGCAGCAATTGCTTCATGAAGTAGATGCCAGCCACCATGAAGATCAACAGCAGCAGAACTTCAATGTTGGCAACGAGTTCATGTTTGACCATTTCCGGGCTGGTCATGCCGATGGCAACCGCCTCAATAGCTAGCAGGCCACCAGGTTGAAGCGGATAACACTTCAGGGCCATGGCCAGGGTAAAGATGAATTCAATGACCAGCAGCCAACCTGCAACAAACGGGTTAATGCTGAAAACGATAGGGTTGATGATCAGGAAAGCGATGATGGCAACTTTGTACCAGTCAGGCGCCTTTCCCAAAAAGTTTTTTATAAAGGCGTTCCTTAGCGAAATAGCCATGTTGTGAGTCTCTTAAGTGCGCAAATGAAAAAAACTGAGCTGTACGCTGGTCTGGCCTTTCTAGTCCGAGAGCAAGTAAACCATGATTATTATTGTGGTTATGTGTTCTTGTGAGACTCTCTAAGCTAAAAACCATAAAAGTATGGTTTTTAACTTAAAGCAGGCAGCAGCATCCTTTCAGCTCCCAGTGTAAAAACGTGCTAACTCTACCGCGTGATCTAAACCAGTCAAGCGCAGACAGATGAAGAAAATGAAGATTGTGATTGTTCATCAAAAAACACGTGTAAACACAAAATTAACTGCAATTTATGAAATATATGCTTACATTTTTCCGGTTGCGTTGAGCTAGGTCAAGTATGAATTGGGAACTTATTTTGCTTGATTTATCCGGTCAAAATGTGGTCCGTATTGCATATCACTCGTTTTATTATGCGCAGCTGATAAATAAGCACTCAGAATGCTTATTTTGCAATTGGGTAGGCAATCAGCAGGGACTGGTGGTATGATGAGTTAATAAAAAGAGAGCAAGAAGCAACTGGAATTTTAATCGGATGGTTATAAAGGCTGATAGCCCAGCAACATTTGCTGAGAAATATATCATTGAAAGTATCTGGAATAATCATTTTCCACAAGGCTCAATCCTTCCCGCAGAACGAGAGTTGTCAGAACTGATTGGTGTGACACGGACAACTCTTCGTGAGGTATTGCAGCGCCTGGCTCGAGATGGCTGGCTGACGATTCAGCATGGTAAGCCAACCCGGGTTAACAATTACATGGACACGTCCGGACTGAGTATTCTGGACACTCTGATCACGCTTGATGGTCAGGATGTACAGGGTGTGCTGGAAGATTTGCTGTCGGCACGTACCGACATCAGCAGCGTATACATGCGTTATGCCGTTAAGGGTAACCATGAAGAATGCGTGAAGCTGATCGGCCATGTTATCGAAGAATGTGAAGCGTTGCTGAAAGCCAACAGCTTTGCAGAATTCGTAGAAGGCAGCGAAGATAAAGCCGAACTCATGCAGGAAGTGAAGAAAATTGTCGATAAGTACGGTAAGGAAGATCCTGAAACCTGTGAAGCGATTTCACTTGCCCGTGCTTTTAACTACTTCGACTACCGTCTGTTCCAAGGGATGGCTGCGAAGTCAGGCAATATTCTGTATGCCCTGACGATCAATGGACTGCGTAAGATCTACACCCGTGTAGGTGGTTACTACTTCATGTCCCGTGAAGCGTGCGAGCTGGCACTGGCGTTTTATCGCGATCTGCAAAGCTATTGCGAAAAGAACCAGCCAGAGCTGGTGGCTGATCGTATCCGCAAATACGGTCGTGAAAGCGGTGCAATCTGGTACAGCAATCGTCTTGAGATTGCCCGTTACCTGGTGGAAGAAGAGCAGTAAGCCGCTCGTTCACCCGCATGCCAAAAGAAAGGAGATGCTAAGCATCTCCTTTTTGTTTATGAGTATTGGTTTGTAGGTATTCTGTGATGGACTGCTATTGCAGGTGCAGGCAGAATCTTCAAATGTCCGTACTGTATTGACCTCTGTTAGGGCAGGTTGCCAGAATCTGACTACGGCCATCCGGCAATTCTTCTTCCAGAATGACATCGAAGCCCCACAAGCGGTGCAGGTGTTTCAGCACTTCATGATGGCTGTCCGCCAGCGGGACTCGGTTATGCGGTACATAACGCAGTGTCAGCGAGCGGTCGCCTTTTAATGCCACATTCCAAACCTGAATATTTGGCTCGTGATTGCTCAGGTTATACTGGGACGAGAGTTTTTCTCTTATGGCCCGATACCCTTCCTCGTTATGAATCGCGCTGACTTCAATATAGTTATGCCGGTCATCATCATTGACAGCAAATAGCTTAAAGTCACGGATCAACTTCGGTGACAGGAACTGACTGATAAAGCTTTCATCTTTGAAGTTCTGCATGGCAAAGTGCAGGGTATCCAGCCAGTTTTTACCGGCAATGTCCGGGAACCAGTATTTGTCCTCCTCGGTAGGGTTTTCACAGATCCGGCGAAGATCCTGGAACATTGCAAATCCCAGCGCATAAGGGTTGATACCGTTATAATACGGGCTGTTATAGCTCGGTTGTGCCACCACATTCGTGTGACTGTGTAAAAACTCAATAATAAAGCGGTCGGTAACCAGTCCTTCATCATAGAGGTGATTCAGGATGGTGTAGTGCCAGAAGGTTGCCCAGCCTTCATTCATTACCTGAGTTTGTTTCTGAGGGTAAAAATACTGGCTGACCTTACGTACGATCCGAACCACCTCACGTTGCCAGGGCTCCAGGAGTGGGGCATGTTTTTCAATGAAATACAGGATATTTTCCTGAGGCTCCTGCGGGAAGCGAATCTCAATGGCTTGTGACTCTTTCTCGGTATGCGTCGGAATGGTTCGCCATAAGGCGTTAACCTGAGTTTGCAGATAATCCTCACGCGCTTTCTGGCGTGCTTTCTCCTCTACCATGGAAATTTTTTGTGGACGCTTATAGCGATCCACGCCGTAATTCATCAGCGCATGGCAGGAATCGAGCAACCGCTCAACTTCATCCACCCCGTACTTTTCTTCGCAATTTGTAATGTACTTACGGGCAAACAGCAGATAGTCGATGATTGAACTGGCGTCGGTCCAGGTTTTGAATAGGTAATTCCCCTTAAAGAAAGAGTTGTGGCCATAACAGGCATGCGCCATTACCAGTGCCTGCATAGTGATGGTATTTTCTTCCATCAAATACGCGATACACGGATCAGAGTTAATGACTATTTCATAAGCCAGACCCATTTGGCCGTGTTTGTACCCTCGCTCAGTCTCGATAAATCGCTTACCGAATGACCAGTGATGATAGTTGATAGGCATGCCGATACTCGAGTAGGCATCCATCATCTGTTCAGCAGTGATGATCTCGATCTGATTGGGATAAGTGTCAAGCCGGTAGAATTCGGCAACGCGCTTAATTTCCCGGTGGTAATTCTCTAGCAGATCGAATGTCCAGTCCGGACCGTCACTGAGTGTTTTTGCTTTAGCGGTTGTCTCCATCGCACACTCCCCAGACGCAGCGTTCAGCGCTGCGGTGAGGCAGCGCTGTTACGTCATATTAACTGACTTGCTTTTTAAACAACTCCCTGAATACCGGGAAGATATCCTCCACACTCCTTATGTTTTGCATAGCAAAATTGCTGTGGCCTGATTGCAGTGCTTCGTATTCTCGCCACAGTGTCTGGTGTGCCCGGCGCGTAATTTCAATGTAGGCATAGTAGCGGGTTACCGGCAGAATATGTTTACCCAGTAACTCACGGCAGCCCGGTGAATCATCAGCCCAGTTATCGCCATCGGAGGCTTGAGCAGCGTAAATATTCCATTCGTTAGGTGAATACCGTTTTTTAATGATTTCATCCATCAGGCGCAGGGCACTGGAGACGATGGTTCCCCCGGTTTCCTGTGAGTAGAAAAATTCGTGTTCGTCGACCTCTTTCGCCTGAGTATGGTGACGGATGAACACTACATCCACATTTTTGTAGGTCCGGTTCAGGAACAGATACAGCAGAATATAGAATCGCTTCGCCATATCTTTGGTTGCCTGATCCATTGAGCCCGATACGTCCATCAGACAGAACATGACAGCCTGGCTGGTGGGTTGCGGACGGCGCTCATAGTTTTTGTAGCGTAAATCAAACGTATCAATAAACGGTACTTTGTTGATCCTTGCTCGCAGTTCTTCTATCTCAGCCCGAATTCGCTCTTCTTCGAATGGCTGAGCCGGTTCCGTCGTCATCAGCAGGTCCAGCGCCTGTTCCAATTCGCGCAATTGGCGGCGCTTGGCTGCGGTCATTGCAGTGCGTCGTGCCAGCGAGTTCTGCAACGATTTTACAATGGCAATATTGGCCGGTACCCCGGATGACTTATAGCCGGAGCGGAAGGTTTTCCACTCCACAATTTTGTTAAGCTGGTTTTTCTCCAGGTTCGGTAACTCTAAATCCTCAAAGAGCAGATCGAGGTATTCATCTTTGGAGATTTGGAATACGAACTCGTCCTGGCCCTCACCATCTGGGCTGGCCTGTCCGTCACCAGCGCCACCTTGACCACCCCCACCTTGGGGGCGTTCAATGCGGTCACCGGTGCTGAACTGGTCGTTACCCGGGTGGACAACTTCACGTTGTCCACCTCGGCCTTGGTGAAAGCTTGGCTCGCGGATATCGCGGGAAGGAATTGTGATATCTTCCCCGCTTTCCACATCGGTAATGGAGCGTTTATTTACCGCATCAGCAATTGACTCTTTAATTTGCTGTTTGTGGCGGCGTAAGAAACGCTGACGGTTTACCGTGCTTTTGTTTTTACCGTTGAGCCTGCGGTCTATAAAATGCGCCATAAGCTCCCCCCTTAAATGATCCCATTCTCTGCTTAAGACGACTTACGCACACGCAGATACCATTCTGATAACAGACGGACCTGTTTGCGGGTATAGCCTTTCTCCATCATACGGGCAACGAAATCGTCGTGTTTCTTCTGCTCATCTGTGGAGGTCTTGGCATTGAATGAAATAACCGGCAGCAATTCTTCGGTGTTCGAGAACATTTTCTTCTCGATAACGGTCCGAAGCTTCTCGTAACTGGTCCAGTTCGGGTTCTTACCAGCGTTATTGGCTCGGGCACGCAGCACGAAATTAACGATTTCATTACGGAAATCTTTCGGATTGCTGATACCGGCTGGTTTCTCGATTTTTTCCAGCTCATTGTTCAGCGCTGCACGGTCAAACAACTGACCGGTTTCCGGATCACGGTATTCCTGATCCTGAATCCAGAAGTCCGCGTAACTGACGTAGCGGTCAAAGATGTTCTGGCCGTACTCAGAGTAAGACTCCAGATAAGCGGTCTGAATTTCTTTGCCGATGAACTCGACGTATTTAGGAATCAGATAGCCTTTCAGGTTCTCAAGGTATTTTTCAGCAATTTCTTGCTGGAACTGTTCGCGTTCAATCTGTTGCTCCAGGACGTAGAACAGGTGTACCGGGTTTGCGGCTACTTCGGAGTGATCAAAGTTAAACACCCGCGATAGAATCTTGAAGGCGAAACGGGTCGACAGACCTGACATCCCTTCATCAACCCCGGCATAGTCTCGATATTCCTGATAAGACTTGGCTTTCGGGTCAGTGTCTTTTAGGGTTTCACCGTCATAGACGCGCATTTTGGAAAAGATACTGGAGTTTTCAGGCTCTTTCAGGCGTGACAGGACAGAGAAGCGAGCCAGAATGTCCAACGTACTTGGTGAACAAGGCGCAGCAGCCAGTTCACTGTTCATTAACAGTTTTTCGTAGATCTTAATTTCTTCAGAGACACGCAGGCAGTACGGTACTTTGACAATAAATACCCGGTCAAGGAAGGCTTCGTTGTTCTTGTTGTTTCGGAACGTCTGCCATTCTGATTCGTTGGAGTGAGCCAGAATGATGCCGTCGAAAGGCAGCGCAGACAGACCTTCAGTACCGTTATAGTTGCCTTCCTGAGTGGCGGTCAGCAATGGGTGCAGTACCTTCAGTGGTGCCTTGAACATCTCAACGAATTCCATCAGCCCCTGGTTAGCTTTACACAGTGCACCGGAGTAGCTGTAGGCATCCGGGTCATCCTGCGAGAAGTGCTCCAGTTTACGGATGTCGACTTTACCAACCAGTGAAGAGATATCCTGGTTGTTTTCATCGCCGGGTTCGGTTTTCGCAATACCGACCTGGTCAAGAATCGAAGGGCGAACCTTCACCACTTTGAATTTAGTGATATCTCCACCAAACTCATGCAGGCGTTTCGCGGCCCAAGGAGACATGATGGTATTCAGATAGCGCTCAGGGATGCCGAATTCTTTGCTCAGAATTTCGCCATCTTCATTTTTATCGAATAAACAGAAAGGATGGTCATTAACCGGGCTGCGTTCACCATTTGCAGTCAGTACGTAAACCGGTACTTTCTGCATCAGGCTTTTCAGTTTTTCAGCCAGCGAGGATTTACCACCCCCGACCGGACCCAGTAAGTAGAGAATTTGCTTACGTTCTTCCAGGCCTTGAGCGGCGTGTTTAAGGTATGACACGATTTGTTCGATCGCATCTTCCATACCGTAGAAATCTTCGAACGTTTTGTAGCGGGAGATCACGCGGTTAGAGAACAGTCGGCTCAGACGTGGGTCGTGAGCGGTGTCGATCATTTCCGGTTCGCCGATTGCCATTAGCAAGCGCTCAGCTGCATTCACATATGCACTGCGGTCGTTGCGACAAATCTCAAGGAATTCTTGCAATGAAAGCTCTTCATCCTTGGCTTCTTCATAGCGTTGACGATAGTGGTCAAAAATACTCATGGTATGCCCCTGAATCGTTCTTCAATCAATTAGAAAGGACGAAAACAAATTACTTTCACATCCCTCTTAACATAAGACTAGACCTAACTGATTAAATTGCTTCACTGAGTTGTTGGTTTATAAACTAAATTTCCTTTTTACCTTCTACCTGACGAGCTGATTATTTCTTGTCCATATTTCTACTATCCTCCTATAAATTGCGTTCTGCAAGGGGGAGTGTTTAAAAAATGTTCACGATAATGTTGGAAAAATGTGATATTAGCGGTTGAAATAATAATTAGCTGATTGAACTGGTTTTCTTGTTAAGAGTGGCGTTATTCGCTGAATGAAAAGGATTTCATTATTGATGAATGGCGTTTTATCGCAAGGTATCAGCCCATGATGTGTTTTTTGAAAAAGTGCACACTTTTTCGGGCTCATTACACAGTAAACCCGGTCAATGTCCTGAGGCTCACTCCCGATTGTGGGGTAGTGGAAATGTTGAAGGATTGCGACGAGGTATTAATTTGTGAGCCAAATCAAAACCTCTGGCATATGCTAAGGAAAATGCGACGTATTGGGGGAAGTAGATTCATGGGAATTTCACGTGTTGATACGGTTTCTATCCCGGTGTCTGACCAAAGTCTGGCTTTGGCGTTTTATCGCGATGCACTGGGTTTTGAGCTGATTCGTGACCACCTGGCAGATAACCATCGACGCTGGATTCAGCTGGCGCCAAAAGGTGCAGAAACCACAATCAGTCTTGTTATGCCTTTTGGGGGAATGACGCCGGGCTCAGTGCAAGGATTGGTGGTTCAGACGGATGATATTCATGCAACGCATCATGAACTCTCAAGCAGGGGAGTGCCTTTGTCAGAAATTGTCACCATTATCGGCGGCCGGTTTGCGACTTTTGCAGATCCTGACGGTAACGGGTGGGTGTTGATTGAAGCCACGACCCAGATGTTAGCCTGACGGTTGAATAAATAAGAGGTGGGCTTGAACGCACTCGATATGCTTGACTGGACGTGATGGGAATTTACCCAAATTGATCTGCTGTCAAACCAGAGAGCAGGGCTGCCGGTGAACAGCCCTGAAGCTAGTGATAACGCTTTAATGACGGAATGTCTCAGCCTTGGCATTTGCTATTACTTAGCATTAGCACAGATCAGCAGTGATTGGTGTCGTAAGTACCTAGCGGGAAACACGAACCTCAGTGCTCAGAGTGTGAGACTCACCCGGAGCAAGTGTAATCGTCTGGTCGCTGTGAATGGTGGATTCTACGCATACCATGGTCTCGTAGCTGTTATCTGCCATATCACCCATAGCCTCAGACAGTGCTTGCCACGGATTCCAGATAACTGCAGCATTGTGCCCATGGTTGGTTATCAGCAACTGGCGTGCCGCATTATCATCAATGGTAATGGTCGCCTGAGGTCGGACATAGACGCGATCCACTTCGCCTTCAAATGTTAAAGGCTCTGCCGTGCTGTCAGCTTCATTTCCTTTTGTACTGTCGAGGAAGTCAGTGCCCATACCCGTTATCTGGGTACAACGAATATCCTGTATCTGGAAATAGGAGTGCAGGGCACCCGCGTAGTTCCACGGTGAATCATCGGTATTGGTTGAAGTCAGCGATACCTTGAGAGAGCGTCCTATTTCAAAGGTCAGGATATTACGGAATTTGTGAGGCCAGATAGCCCGGGTATCGTCACTGTCTTCCAAAGATAAAGCCACAATAACGCCGTTTTCATTCTCGCGGTGCTCCAGCAATGACCATTCACTGATACGGGCAAAACCATGGGACGGTGTCGCTGTTTTCCCAAACCAAGGCCAGCATACCGGGATACCGCCGCGAATTGCTTTGGCTGGATCAAACTCCGCCTTTTCACTCAACCAGATGACGTCTGCTTCATCTGCTGGACGATACCAAATCAGGTGCCCGCCGTGTAATGAAATACCGGCTTCAGCTTCATTATGAAGCACCCGAACAATTTTCATCCCGTTGAATTCGCAAATGGTCACGGCATCAGACAGAACAGCAACTGTTGTAAGATTTCGTCTTTCCATTGGATATCCTTTTGACGTTAATAACTAAATCACTGAGCTTTTATAGGGTTTTATGAAGGAAAAGCACAGTAATTTACTCACTTATTTTAATTTAAAAAATATCAGCAAAAATTAAAATTTATTTGTTAAAACTGTGATCGGTTTTGAAATATTGTCTGATTTTATTATTCTATTTCATTTGTTACTGAGAACAATATACAAAAAAGGCGGCACCGAAGTGCCGCCTTTTAGTCACTGAAAGCTTACATTACTTAGAGATGTGAGCGATCAGGTCAAGAACTTTGTTTGAGTAACCGATTTCGTTGTCGTACCAAGATACAACTTTAACGAATTTGTCAGTCAGAGCGATACCAGCTGCAGCGTCGAAGATTGAAGTGCGAATGTCGCCGTTGAAGTCAGTAGAAACTACTGCGTCTTCAGTGTAGCCCAGTACGCCAGCCAGTTCGCCTTCAGAAGCGGCTTTCATAGCTGCTTTGATGTCTTCGTAAGAAGCTGCTTTTTCCAGGTTAACAGTCAGGTCAACAACAGAAACGTTAGCAGTTGGTACACGGAAAGCCATACCAGTCAGTTTGCCGTTCAGTTCTGGAAGAACAACGCCTACTGCTTTAGCTGCACCAGTTGAAGATGGGATGATGTTCTGAGCCGCACCACGGCCACCACGCCAGTCTTTCGCAGAAGGACCGTCAACAGTCTTCTGAGTAGCAGTTGTTGCGTGAACAGTAGTCATCAGGCCAGACTCGATGCCGAAGTTATCGTTAAGAACTTTAGCGATTGGAGCCAGACAGTTAGTAGTACAAGAAGCGTTAGAAACGATGTCTTGACCTGCGTAAGTAGCGTGGTTAACGCCCATTACGAACATTGGAGTCTTGTCTTTTGAAGGACCAGTCAGTACAACTTTCTTCGCACCAGCTTCGATGTGTTTACGAGCTGTTTCGTCAGTCAGGAACAGACCAGTTGCTTCAGCGACAACGTCAACACCGATTTCGCCCCATTTCAGGTCTGCTGGGTTGCGTTCTGCAGTTACACGTACAGTTTTGCCGTTAACGATCAGGTTGCCGCCTTCTACTTCAACAGTACCGTTGAAACGGCCGTGAGTTGAGTCGTATTTCAGCATGTAAGCCATGTATTCAACGTCGATAAGGTCGTTGATACCTACTACTTCGATGTCAGCGCGCTCTTGAGCAGCACGAAATACGAAACGACCGATACGGCCAAAACCGTTAATACCTACTTTGATAGTCATTACAGTTGCTCCACAACTTAATTTCTAATGAAAGATAACTGGTAGTAAAATTACAGAATCTGTCGTGACCCTGCAAGTGAAAAACGAACTTAAATTGCGTGAGGTCAAAAAAAAGTTCGGATTTTTTTTACATTCCTTCTACAACGCTGCAAATTTGAACAAACCTTGTATAAATATCCATCATTGCCGTTATTAACTTTTAATATCTGCACGCAGGCAGGGGCATTTATGCTTAAATGAGCAATGAAGTTGTAAAATCCTTTCGAGCAAAAAGTATGTGCCACTCTTGCGAAAATAGGCAAATCTAAATGCATACGGAAGGTGTAAAGAAACGAGATAAGGAAAAGTAATGTCAGATAAATCAAATGCTTACTGGCGAGAAAGGCTCACTGATGAGCAATATCATATTTGTCGTGAGCAAGGAACAGAACCGCCTTTCTCCGGCAAACTGCTTCACAACCGTGAAACTGGCGTGTATAGCTGCACTTGCTGCCAGGCTTCCCTGTTTCACTCTGACAATAAGTATGACTCCGGCTGCGGTTGGCCGAGCTTTGATGAGCCGGTCAGTAAAGACGCGATTCGATACTTGGAAGATTTCAGCCATGGCATGCACCGGATTGAAATTCGCTGCGCCAATTGCGACAGCCATTTGGGCCATGTGTTCCCGGACGGGCCGCCAGACACAACGGGTGAGCGTTACTGCGTGAACTCGGTCTCGCTGATTTTCGCTGGTCAGTCTGAAGAATAGTTCGCGTTTATTGCGATGAAATACCAAAAACCGGATGCGGCAGTTGCCCATCCGGTTTTTTGTCGGGAAAGGGCTGCTGGGTCATGAGAAGAACAGGGCTCTGAGCATCGTGTTTGGAGCGGTTGTCTAAAACGCCATACGGGCCGTAAACACTCCGTCGCGCAGCGCCTTGGCGACGTACTGGGCTTTTTGTACTAATGCAAGACGAGCTTGCTCAGGCATCGGATAGAAGGCATCCAGCTTTTCAATATTGGCCGTTTGCATCCCTAGTTCGTGGCCAACCCGGGCCCATAAATAAGCGGCGTCTTGATTTCCCTTCTGGTGCGACAAGGTCGCCAGACTTTGAATAATTTCCGGTTTGATTGGCTGATTCGGCTGATACAACTCCAGAGCCCGCAACAGGAAAGATACCGTTTTATCCTGATCTTTGGCGATGTAGATGGTTGCCAGTGCAAATTGCAGATCGGGTGAGTCGAGAACTTCTGAGCCTTCCAGTTTTAAAAATTTGGTCATTGCCGTTTTGTCGCCCTGACTCAGGCGGAAATAGAGGATTTCAGGATCATCAGACTGAGCCAGCTCTTCATTCAGGCGCCGAATGGAGTCATAGGCATGCAGTAATGCCTGGGTACGAATGGTTTTTCGCTCTTTCAGCTCGGTTGGCTCAATGCGGGCAGCATACTCAAGGCATTTCTGATAATCGTAAGTAAATTTCAGCTCTTTAAATTTTTCGGCATCTGTCGGGTTTTTCAGCACATCGTAGCGCTGCCAGATCAGGGTGGTTCGTTGTAGTCGGCACTGCCCGTCATCAATATTGGTATCAGCACAAATCTGCGGATAGCTTTCACAGAGGCTGTCTGTGGTTCTGTGGCGCTCATAGCATCCGCCTAGCAGCAGAATGCTGGCGATCACAGCGCAGTGTTTTATCAGGGAGACGGGAGTGGTCATGGCAACAATTTTTTCTTTCTGATACATAGGTTATAAGTTTACCTGAACGACCAGAGAAATAACGGATGTAAAATACGTTTCTGCAGTGTGATCCCATAAGCAAAATAGCCTCGGGGATTTGTCGAAGTCAGCAAGAAATTGGTATATCACACTGACATCGTCGTAATCCTGTTTCTGGCAGCGAAAGCGGACGAATGAACAATCATAATGATCACCGGAATGAAGTCGCCATGGAACTTGAAAGATTGCTAAACGCTATGACCCCAGAGGTTTACCAACGCATTGCCACTGCTGTGGAAATCGGAAAGTGGCCGGATGGTACACCACTGACCGAGCAGCAACGTGATTCAGCGATGCAAGCTGTGATGCTTTATCAGTCGCGTAACAATGCGGATGCCGAGCACATGACGGTCGCCAAGGGGGGAGAGATTAAGTTTAAGTCGAAGACAGAGCTAAAGCGCGACTTTGGTATTGAAGACAATACCGGCTCGGAGATCGCTCGCTTCGAGCACAACGATCTGTAACCTGTCACTGTACATAAGCGGAACCCTTAATAGACGCACGCAAGACGCACTTCTCGGTTAAGTTGCTCCGATTCCACTGAGACGCTCTTGATGAAGTATCTTTTTCGTTGAGCATTTGTCCTGGTTAAGCGTCTGTCGCAATGGTTCCGATGATCACGGGCTTGCAGTAAAAGCCTGACAGCTCGTGGTCTTCTTCACTGATCAGGTTGGCTATCCAGGGCTCCTGTTCAATGGCAGACATGTAGGCCTGAATTTTGGGGTAGTTTGACAGCCTCAGTCCGGCCATCCAGCCACTGCGCAGAATGCTCCACAGACTGATTTCCGCCATCGACAGATGCTCCCCGACAAACCCTTCTTCGGGTAACTGCTCTTCAAGATAAGCCAGTGCCAATGGCAGATGGTGCTCCAGACACTGTTCCACGGCGTCATCATCAACCTCTTTATTCAACATTTTGCCGCGCAATATTTTCTGGTAGAACAGCACGCCGCCAATCAGAGAGGTCAGGCGGGTATCAGCATATTCTTCCAACCAGCGAATTTTAGCCCGGGACGAAGCGGTTCCCGGGTATAGCGGCGGGACAGGGTAGAGATCATCGAGATAATGGGCGATCACGGTGGAATCGATAATGTTATGGCCATCATGTTCCAGTACCGGCACCTTGCCTAACGGGTGGCGCTTCTGAGCCAGCTCTTTTTCAACATAGGGATTGAGCGGCTGCAATTCATAGCTGATCCCTTTGTAAGCCAGCGCCAGCATGATCTTCCTGACAAATGGTGAAATAGAAGAGCCGTGCAAAATCATAAGGGGTATATGCCTGTTGTGATTTCGAATAGTGAAAGTGTAGTTGGCAATCCTGACAATGTTCGCAGCTTTGCTGAGATGAAAGGAAATTTCCCGGTGGGTGATCCCCTGAGAATTGGTTTATTTTTCGGCTAAAGGCTGGTAGTGTCGCTGCCCTTGTCCCTGCGTATCGGACGCAGGGTAATTTTGCTGCATGATAATGTGGCGCTACATAGGATACTGACCGTGAGCCAGACTGCTTTTTCGACCCTGGATCTGAAACCTGATCTGCTTTCTAACCTGTCATCGCTGGGTTATGAGCAAATGACGCCAATTCAGGCCCAGAGCCTGCCCCATATTCTGGCGGGGAAAGATATCATTGCCCAGGGTAAGACCGGCTCCGGTAAAACAGCGGCATTCGGTCTGGGGGTCCTTGAACACCTGAATGTGAAACGCTTCCGCGTGCAGTCGCTGGTTCTGTGCCCAACGCGCGAGCTGGCCGATCAGGTGGCGAACGAAATTCGCCGTCTGGCGCGGGCTATTCATAACATCAAGGTACTGACCCTGTGTGGCGGTATGCCGTTCGGCCCTCAGATTGGTTCACTGGAACATGGTGCGCACATCGTGGTGGGGACGCCGGGGCGGGTTGAAGAGCATGTCCGCAAAGGTTACCTGAACCTGGATGATCTGAATTTGCTGATTCTGGACGAAGCCGATCGCATGCTTGAAATGGGCTTTCAGGAAGCACTGGATGAGATCATTGATGCTGCCCCTTCAGATCGTCAGACTCTGCTGTTCAGTGCGACCTATCCGACGCAGATCAAATCTATTGCCGGTCGTATCATGCAGGACCCGGTGGTGGTGAAAGTGTCATCGACGCATGACAGCAGCAGTATTCGCCAGCATTTCTTCAAAGTTGAGACCAATGAAGAGCGTATGACGGCGTTGCGTCTGCTGCTGGCGCATCATCAGCCGGAATCAACCGTGGTGTTCTGTAACACCAAGCGTGAAGCTCAGGAAGTGGCTGATGAGCTGAACTATCATGGCGTTAGTGCGATTGCCCTTCACGGGGATCTGGAGCAGCGCGAGCGGGATCAGACTCTGGTGCGTTTTGCCAACAAAAGTGCTTCGGTACTGGTCGCGACCGATGTTGCCGCACGCGGCTTGGATATTGATGCGCTGGACGCGGTTGTGAACTATCAACTGGCTCGTGACACGGAAGTGCATGTGCACCGTATTGGCCGTACAGGTCGTGCTGGTGGCAAAGGGGTGGCCTGTTCGTTCTTCAGTGACAAAGAGCACTATAAGGTCCTTCTGTTGGAAGAATACCTGGAGCAGACCATTGAAGGGGAAGCTTTGCCGCCTTCTCATCTGCTTGATCTGCCTGCGCAGGAGCCAAGTATGGTGACTCTGCAGATTGGCGGTGGTAAGAAGCAGAAAGTGCGTCCGGGGGATATTCTGGGTGCATTGACGGGTGAGAGCGGGATTGCCGGTAGCCAAGTAGGTAAGATCAACGTGTTTGACTTCTGTGCGTACGTAGCGGTGCAGCGTGATGTGGCACGCACGGCGCTGAAAAAGCTGGAACGCGGTAAGCTGAAAGGGCGTTCATTCCGAGTTCGCCAGATTCGTGACTGATTCTGGTTGCTACGGTCAAAAACAATAAAAAAACAGCGAGGGTATTTCCTCGCTGTTTTTTTTATCTCAATCGCACGGGATGCGACACGCTGTGAGCTATCAGTGAGACAGCTCGCCGCGTAGGTCTTGCTGCATTTTCTCGCGAATCGTTTCTGTCGGCAGATCCAGACTCAGCAGGTAGTGCAGTTTCGCCAGGGCGGCTTCCGGTGTCATATCGTAGCCACTGATCACACCAGCATCAGCCAGGGCACAGCCAGTGGCGTAACCACCCATGTTGACCTTACCGGACAGACACTGGGTCAGGTTCACGACAATCACGCCACGGTCGCTGGCTTCTTTCAGCTGCTCCAGCAACTCAGGGTTCTGCGGGGCATTGCCCACGCCAAACGTCAGCAGGATCATTGCATTGACCGGCTGGCGAAGGGTGTTGCGAATCACTTCAGGAGAAATGCCCGGATACATAGTGATCACACCGATAGGTTGCGGCGTGATGTTGTGCACCTTGAATGCTCCATCCGGCTGTTTGTTCACTTCCACGTTATTCAGCTGGATGTTAATACCCGCTTCAAGCAGTGGTGGCAGGTTCGGCGAAATGAATGCGTTGAACCCGTCAGCGTGCGCCTTCGTGCTTCGGTTACCACGAATCAGTTTGTTGTTGAAGAAAACGGTGACTTCGTTTACCGGGTAATTCGCAGCAATATGCAGGGCATTGAGCAGGTTGCTCTGGCCATCTGAGCGTAGCTCAGCAAGCGGGATCTGCGAACCGGTAACGATCACCGGTTTGTTCAGGTTTTCGAACATAAATGACAGAGCAGATGCGGTATATGCCATGGTGTCCGTACCATGCAAAATGACAAACCCATCATACTTGTCGTAGTTCGCTTTAATATCATCAGCAATGCGCTGCCAATCCGCTGGCGTCATATCCGATGAGTCGATCAGCGGATCGTACTCATGAATAGTGAATTTTGGCATTTCTGCACGATGGAATTCTGGCATGCTTTCCAGTTGCTGTTCCATAAAACCCGCAACAGGAATATAACCATGGTCTGACTTCTGCATACCAATGGTGCCGCCAGTGTAAGCAATGTAAATGTGTTTCCTTTCCATATTCAGGTACAGAATTTTCGGTTTGGTGCACGCATTATACGGTGAACTGGAAGTAAAAAAAGCCCGGCATTGCCGGGCTGATCTCACTTTTCGATATTCAGACAGTTTATGCAGAACGCATATTGTCCTTTTGGATCATTAAAGTTAGCGAGGGTTGTCAGGTCTGTTACAACCTGTCGGGTAACGGGTTGAATTGCAGCCGGTACTTCCCCCCAGATGGCTTCAGCAACCCAAGCTTTGGCATCGGTGCCAAATTGTTGCAGGAACAGTTCAGCCGGGCTCAGTGGCTCAGTCATCCAGCGCAGTTCGTAGTCTTCGCCCAAATTAGCGAGGCTAGCTGTGACTTTCACGGCATGATCAAAGTCACCCAGTTCATCAACTAACCCAAGATTCAGCGCATCCTGACCTGTCCAGACACGTCCCTGAGCGACTTTATCGGCCTGCTCCAATGTCATATTGCGGTGTTCACTTACCAACCCAATGAAACGCTGGTAGCCGTTTTCAATGCCCATCTGGAACATTTCGGCCACACCCTGCGGCAGCGCGCGGGTAACGCCAACGCCTGAGAACGGTGTGGTTCCGACCCCGTCGCTGTACACACCCATATTTTCCAGCCCTTTTTCAAAGGTGGTCAGAATGGCGAAAATACCGATAGAACCTGTGATGGTCGTCGGCTGGGCGATAATGCGGTCAGCACTGGATGAAATCCAGTATCCGCCGGATGCAGCCACACTCGACATTGAAACCACGACCGGCTTGCCTGCCGCACGCAGTTCATCCACTTCGTTACGGATCACCTCGGAAGCAAATGCGCTGCCTCCCGGGCTGTCTACCCGCAGCAGAACGGCCTTCACTTTGTCGTCATAGCGGGCATCACGCAGCAAGGCCGCAGTTGAATCCCCTCCGATGGTGCCCTGGCGTTGATCGCCATCCATAATGGCACCACTGGCTACCACGACGGCAACCTGGTTGTCATTGGGCTGTGAACGGTCTTTCAATGTTGGCTGGTAGTCGTAGTAGCTGATCTGGTTAAAGCTGTGACCATCATTTTCGCCAAAAACGTCAATCAGCGCTTTGCGCATCTGAGGACGGGTCAGCAGTTCATCCACCAGTCCCAGCTTCACACTCAGCTGAGCAAAATCGCCGTTGACGGCTTTCAGGTCAGCCAGCAGATTGTCAATTTTTGGCGTCAGCGTAGCCGCTTCAATATTGCGGTTGGTAGCGACATCCTGGGTGAATGCATCCCACAGCTGGTTCAGCCAGACGGTATTGGCTTCTCGCGCGGCGTCAGACATGCCATCCAGCGTGTAAGGTTCCACAAACGATTTGTAAGTACCGACCCGGAATACATGCGTGTTGACGTCCAGTTTCTCTAGCAGGCTCTTATAGTACAGGCTGTAACTGCCGTAACCGGTCAGCAGTACACCACCGTCCGGAGACATGATGATTTTATCGGCATAACTCGACAGGTAGTATTGGCTTTGCTTGTAGTTGTCACCCACGGCATACACCGGCTTGCCAGACTCTTTGAACTCATTCAGAGCCTTGGCAATGTAACGCAGCTTGGTCAGGTTAGTTTCATCCATGTCCTGCAGATACAGCACCAGACCGGTGATCCGGTCGTCGGTGGCGGCCTGACGCAGGGCTTCGACAATGTCAAATAGGACGTTTTCCTGAATAGGTGGCTGGCCAAGCATGCTGCCTGTCAGGTTGTCGACAGGATTGATGTAGGTTCGCTGCTCAACGATCGGGCCGGTCAGATCCAGCACCAGGGCTGCCTCTTTCGGCAGTTCCGGTTGTTTGCTGCTCTGGGTGAAAAGGAAAAACACCATCCCCAGTATCACCAGGAACATGAGGTTAATGAGCAGTTGACGGGCAAAGCTGATCAGCTTCCAGATTCCCCGGAACAACTTGCCGATTCCTTTTAGTAACATTTTCATAAAGGTACCTGATTGACTCTCTCTTATGCTGTTTATCCTATCTTAGTAAACAAGGAATTACAGTAAGAAATCGTAACCAGGCAAAGGGTTACTCTGACAAATGCGGGACAGCTATCACGGGCTGTGAAGGGAATTATTGTCGATAAGGTTAGATCTAAATCAATTTTATGTTACGTTAATGTAAACAGATGTTTGATTTCGGTCAGCCAGCCCCTATACTGGTCAGACCATAACATAAGAAGAATGGAAGCCATGGACGATAAATCTTACCCACATCTATTAGCGCCGCTGGATCTTGGTTTCACTCAGCTGCGTAACCGCGTGCTTATGGGATCGATGCATACCGGACTGGAAGAGTCCCGTGACGGATTCAAGAAAATGGCTGCTTTCTACGCTGCCCGCGCCCGTGGCGGGGTAGGATTGATCGTCACAGGCGGCTTCTCTCCTAACTTCCGTGGTCGGCTGCATCCGCTCAGCGCCGAATTTAGTACTGCCCGTGCAGCACGTGCTCACCGTGTGGTGACGGATGCCGTGCATGACGAAGGCGGAAAAATCGCCCTTCAGCTGCTGCATGCCGGTCGCTATGCGATGCACCCGTTTGCAGTCAGCGCATCCGCAATTAAATCGCCGATATCCAAATACACCCCGACGGAAATGAGCACCCGCCAGATCAAAAAGACCATCGAGGCTTTTGTGAAAAGTGCCGAGCTGGCCAGAGAAGCCGGTTACGACGGCGTCGAGCTGATGGGGTCGGAAGGCTATCTGATTAACCAGTTCATCTGTAAGCGTTCGAATCACCGTTACGATGAGTGGGGCGGCAGCTATGAAAACCGTATCCGCTTCCCGTTGGAGTTGGTAAAAGCGGTGCGCGCCCGGGTTGGCCGTGATTTTATCATCATTTTCCGCCTGTCTATGCTGGATCTGGTTGAGCAGGGCAGTACCAAGGAAGAAGTGGTGCAGCTGGCGAAACTGCTTGAGCAGGCCGGGGTGACTATTCTGAACACCGGGATTGGCTGGCATGAAGCCCGCATCCCCACAATTGCGACTCAGGTGCCGCGTGCGGCGTTTACCTGGGTAACCGAAAAACTGAAATCAGAAGTGTCAATTCCGCTGGTGACCTGTAACCGGATCAACATGCCGGATGTGGCAGAGCAGATTCTGGCGACCAATCAGGCTGATATGGTGTCGATGGCCCGTCCGTTCCTGGCGGATCCGGATTTTGTCCGCAAAGCTGAGGAAAATCGGGCTGAGGATATCAATACCTGCATCGGCTGTAACCAGGCTTGTCTGGACCATATCTTTGTCGGTAAACGGGCAAGTTGTCTGGTTAACCCGCAGGCCTGTTATGAAACCGAGCTGGTGCTGACGCCGAGTGCCAGCCAGCGCAAAATCGCTATTGTTGGTGCCGGTCCGGCGGGGATGGCAACGGCAGTCGCCGCCGCTGAACGCGGTTTTCAGGTGGATCTGTACGAGAAGAATGATTATCTGGGTGGCCAGTTTAATCTGGCGATGCAAATCCCGGGGAAAGAAGAGTTCCGGGAAACGATTCGCTATTTTACCCGCCGTCTGGAGCAAACCGGGGTGAACGTGATTCTTGGTCATGCGGTGCAGGCTGAAGAGCTGCAGGGCTACGACGAAGTGGTGATCGCGACCGGGGTGAAACCTCGTATTCCGGGGATCCCGGGTATCGACAATGAAAAAGTGATCGATTACCAGACACTGATTCGCGACAAAGTGCAGCTAGGCCAGCGTGTGGCCGTGATTGGTGCCGGCGGTATCGGGGTGGATGTGTCTACCATGCTGACTGAGCCAGAGCATCAGGATCTGGATGACTGGCTGAAAGACTGGGGCATTGATAAATCGATTGAGCATGCCGGTGGACTTTACCCGTATTCCGAGTATGTGAGTCAGCGTCAGGTCTGGCTGATGCAACGTCGGCCGGGTAAGGTGGGACGTGGGCCGGGTAAAACAACGGGCTGGATCCATAAAAAAGTGCTCGAAAAACGTGGGGTAGAGCTGCTCAGTGGCGTCAGCTACGACAAAATTGATGAGCAGGGTCTGCACATTACGGTTGAAGGTCAGTCGCGGATACTGGAAGTCGACAACATTGTGTTGTGTGCCGGTCAGACCTCGGTTGAAGAGTTGTCGGAAAAATTGCAGGCGATGAACCTGTCCGTTCATGTGATTGGTGGTGCGGAAGTTGCGGGTGAAGTTGATGCGAAACGGGTGATCCGCCAGGGAGTTGAGCTGGCCGCTAAACTGTGAGCCCGCGCTAAACATGCGACTGGTCAGTGGTATCCACTTTGCCATTATTTAATACACCGGATCGCACGAAGGAACGTCAATCAAGCGGCTCGTTAGTTCGGGCCGCGGTTGATCTTGCGATAAACCACAGTATTGCTCAGGTTTTTGTATCAGGCTTTTGTGGTAATGTACAAAAAAGAACTATTTTCATCATGAGGTTGTTATGGACGCGCTTACGTTACTGTTAAATCGCCGCTCGTTACCTAAGCTGGCTGCACCTGCCCCGCAGGGCGATGCGCTGGACAATATCTTCCGCGCTGGCCTGCGTGCCCCGGATCATGCGGCGTTGACGCCATGGCGTTTCATTGTTTCTGAAGGTGAAGGGCTGCAAAAACTGGCTGACATTCTGGTGGAAGCGGCGAAAGCTGATGGTGCGGAAGAGGCGGTGATCGAAAAGGCATCCAAAGCGCCTTTCCGTGCGCCAATGGTCATCACTGTGGTGGCGAAAGTGACCGAGCATGACAAAGTACCGGTGATTGAACAGCACCTGTCAGCTGGCTGTGCGGTGCAGGCGATGCAAATGGCTGCGGTTGCACAAGGATTTGCGGGCATCTGGCGCACCGGTAGCTGGGCATATCACCCGGTGGTGCGTGAAGCATTGGGTGTGAGCGGCGAGGACTTGATTGCCGGCTTCCTGTATCTGGGAACGGCTGATTGCCGTGACGCCAAAGCGCCTGAGCGTGATTTGTCACAGTTTGTCGAATATCTGTAAGGCCCTGTCAGGCTTTATCGGCAGATTCAAACCGTCGTTATACAAAACGGTACATGAGTACGTAGCACTTAAATCGATACAACTAAAATTACTAGCACCAAAATCACTCGCATCAAAATCTACAGTACCTTAATCAATGTGTACCTAAGTCGGTGGGTACAGAAACCACAAGGGGGAGCCAGCCGGTTCCCCCTTTTTGATCCCAATCGACGTAAGTGTCAGTCTGCCGGCGTAATATATCCGCTCTTCTTTTGACAACATCACGTCTTGTTTTGACAACATCTCTTAGATCGGAGCAACACAATGGAAAAGGTTCGCCTGACTCAATACAGCCACGGCGCAGGCTGCGGCTGCAAAATTTCCCCTCAGGTTCTCGATATGATTTTACGAAGCCAGATGGCGCCCTTTCACGATCCGAATTTACTGGTAGGGAATGAAACCAAAGACGATGCCGCGGTGTATGACCTTGGCAATGGCACTGCGGTCGTCAGCACTACCGATTTCTTCATGCCAATTGTGGATGACCCGTATGATTTTGGCCGGATCGCTGCCACCAATGCGATCAGTGATATTTATGCCATGGGTGGCAAGCCGGTCATGGCGATTGCGATTTTGGGCTGGCCGGTAAATGTGCTTGCGCCGGAAGTGGCGCAACAGGTGGTGGAAGGCGGACGTGCAGCCTGCCGCGAAGCCGGTATTGCGCTGGCTGGCGGTCACTCGATTGATGCGCCGGAGCCCATTTTCGGGTTGGCCGTTACCGGCGTGGTCAGTACCGATCGGGTAAAACGAAACAATCAGGCAGAGGCCGGTTGCCAACTGTATCTGACCAAGCCTTTGGGCATCGGTGTGCTGACCACAGCAGAGAAAAAATCGTTGTTGCTCCCTGAGCATCAGGGACTGGCTCGGGACTGGATGTGTAAGCTGAATACTCCTGGCGCCGACTTTGCGGAGATTGTCGGCGTGAAGGCAATGACCGATGTGACCGGATTTGGCCTGATGGGGCATCTGAACGAAATTTGTGAAGGCAGCGGGCTGAAAGCGGAAGTATGGTTTGATCGCATTCCGCACTTGCCGGGCGTGTTTGACTATATCGAAAAAGGGTGTGTACCGGGTGGCACCCATCGTAACTTCGACAGCTACGGGCACCGTCTGGGTGCAATGAGCCAACAGCAGCAATCGCTGTTGTGTGATCCGCAGACATCGGGCGGCCTTCTGCTGGCAGTGTCACCGGATGCCGAAGGGGACGTGCAGGCTGTGGCGAACAAACACGGTATCTCACTTGAAGCGATTGGCCAACTGCACAATGCTCTTGCCGACGAACGTATCCTGATTGAGATTTGCTGATGGCCCGGAAAAATATTGAAGATTATCGCGAGCTGTTTATCCGCGATATTCCCCTGATGGACATGCGGGCACCGGTGGAGTTTGCTCAGGGTGCATTCCCAGCTTCGGTAAATCATCCCCTGATGACGGACAGCGAGCGTCAGGCGGTCGGGACCTGCTACAAACAGCAAGGGCAAGAGGCTGCGATTGCGCTGGGGCACAAACTGGTTTGCGGAGAAACCAAAGCGGCGCGTGTGGCACAGTGGAAAGCATTCTGTGAGGCCAATCCTCAGGGATACCTATATTGTTTCCGTGGCGGATTGCGATCCAGAATCAGTCAGCAATGGCTTAAGGAGGCCGGGGTTGACTACCCGATGGTGATTGGTGGCTACAAAGCCCTGCGCCGCTTCCTGATTGATACTCTGGAGGACATTGTCATTCAGCCCAAAACCTTGATAGGGGGAAATACGGGCTGCGGTAAAACCCAGATGCTTACTGAGTTAGCCAATGGTATTGATCTCGAAGGGGCGGCGAATCACCGTGGTTCGTCCTTCGGGCGCTATGTGAGTGGACAACGGACCCAGATTGCGTTTGAAAACACGCTTGCTGTCGACATGCTCAAAAAGCAGGCCGCGGGGCACTCGCATCTGGTGTACGAAGACGAAGGACGGATCATCGGCTCGGTCAGTCTGCCGTTACCCTTGCTCAAGACCATGCAGCAGGCACCGATTGCTTTGGTGGACGACCCGGTTGATGTTCGTCTGGAGCGATTGCTGGCTGATTATGTGGTACGGATGCAGCAGGATTTTTGTCTGGCCTATGGCGATGACGCCGGTTGGCAGCAGTTTGCAGCCTATCTGGCGCAGGGGTTGTTTGCTATTCGCAAACGGCTGGGTTACCAGCGGTATGAAAACTTGCTGGCGGTGCAGCAACTGGCTATTCACCGAATGCAGGTGGACGGTACGTTGGATGGGCACTACGACTGGTTACACCCTTTGCTCAGTGAGTATTACGATCCTATGTATGCCTATCAGCTGAGCAAGAAAGCCGACCGGGTTGTGTTCCGTGGCCGCTACGTTGAAGTGCGTGACTGGCTGCGCGACACAACAGTGAAATAGTTCATCCATACTCGCACTATACTCGTATCCCTAACACCCTATCCTCAGTTTCCCGGAGAGATTACGCATCGTCCTTACTCTCTTCGGGCTTTACTGTGTTTATATCCAGTCAATTCTTGTCGTATCCGTGGAATTTGCATATAGTGCAGAACATTACGCACAGCCAATAATAAACAGCAGTTAATCATGTCTCGTCTTTATATCGCCGAAAAACCCAGCCTGGGCAGAGCCATTGCGGCCGTGTTGCCGCGCCCGCATAAAAACCATGACGGTTACATCGAAGTGGGCAACGGCGACCGGGTTACCTGGTGTATCGGCCATTTACTGGAGCAGGTCGAGCCGGATGCGTATGACGACAGGTATAAAAAATGGAATATGGCCGATTTACCGATTGTACCGGAGCAGTGGCAGCTGACGCCGCGAAAATCCGCCAGCAAGCAGCTTTCTGTCGTCAGAAAACTGTGTAAGCAGGCGACGGAAGTGGTGCATGCCGGAGACCCCGATCGCGAAGGGCAACTGCTGGTTGATGAGGTGATTGATTACGTCAAGCTGGCCGAAAGCAAAAAAGCGGCGATGCAGCGTCTGCTGATTTCTGACCTTAACCCATCAGCGGTAAAACGTGCGCTCAGTAAAATGCGCAGTAACCGGGATTTCATTCCGCTGTCGGTTTCGGCATTGGCCCGCTCCCGGGCAGACTGGCTATACGGGATGAACATGACCCGGGCATACACATTGCTGGGCCAGAAAGGCGGCTACCGCGGGGTACTGTCTGTTGGCCGGGTGCAAACGCCGGTGCTGGGGCTGGTTACGCGCCGTGATGATGAAATAGCCAACTTTGTGCCTAAGCCTTTTTACGAGCTGTTTGCACTGATTCCTTACCAGGATATGGAGATCCGCGCTCGCTGGAAACCGAGTGATGCTTGTCTGCCCTGGCAGGATGAGGACGGGCGGATCCTCAACCGCAAGCTGTGTGAGAACGTGGTCAGCCGGATTAAAGGCCAGCCGGCAGAAGTGACGGAGTCAGAACGCAAAGAAAGCCGTCAGGCCGCACCCTTGCCGTATTCTCTGTCGGCGTTGCAGATTGATGCTGCCAGACGGTTTGGCATGAGCGCGGCTGATGTGCTGGCCACCTGCCAGTCATTGTATGAAAAGCACAAAGTTATTACTTACCCGCGTTCAGACTGCCGCTATTTGCCGCAGGAGCACTTTCGTCAGGCTGACAATGTTTGCCGCGCGATAGGTAGCACTGATGCCAGCTTATCTGCTGCTGTAGAAGGGGCTGATACCAGCCTGAAGTCAAAAGCGTGGAACGATAAGAAAGTGGATGCTCACCATGCGATCATCCCGACGCCGAAAGCCGTCAATGCCGCCAGCCTGAGCGGAGCCGAGCAGAAAGTCTATCAGCTGATTGCCCGTCAGTACCTGATGCAGTTTTATCCGGCTGCCATCTACAGTGAGGCGAAGTTAGTCTTTACTATTGCTGGTGGCATTTTTATCGCACGGGGACGGCAGTTGATGTCTGCCGGATGGCGCCAACTGATGGGGCGTAATGAAGAATCGTCGTCTGATAACAGCACGGATCTGGCTGATAAGGTGCCGCCACTGGAAAAAGGGACGGTGCTAACCTGCCGGGACGGTGAAATTCTCGACAAGATGACCGAGCCACCGAAGCCGTTTACCGAAGCGACGTTGCTGCAAGCGATGACCGGGATTGCGCGGTTTGTCTCGGATCAGTCCCTGAAGAAAATTCTGCGGGATACCGATGGTCTGGGCACAGAGGCGACCCGGGCGGGCATTCTCGATATTCTGTTCAAACGGCAGTTGCTGGTGCGGCAGGGCAAGAGTATTCATGCCACTGAGGCCGGGCGAGGGCTGATTTATGCCTTGCCGGACGAGGCGACCTATCCGGACATGACGGCACACTGGGAACACCAGTTGCAGGACATGGCCGAGAAAAAATGTGCGTACCGGCCATTTATGGAGGCGCTGGAAATACAGGTCTCACGGCTGATGGAGCGGGTGAAAACCAGTGAAGTGCCACAGAGTTTGCGGGATCTCAAATCACCGGAACCGAGTAAAGGGAAAAAGCGGCGTTTCAGTCGAAAACCGTCATCCGGGGCTACCGGTCGCGCTTCGGCTAAAGGCGGCAGTCAACGCCCTCGAGCAAAAAAACAGGCATAAGGTGTAGAGAGTCAGCCTGAAACGACTGGCAGGCAACAGTATGGCCTCAGGAGTAAAGCTCAAAAGTATGATTCCGGAGCATGGCTCAGGCGACAAAGAGCTGGTTCCGGCCTTTTGATTTAGCTTCATATAGTGCCAGGTCGGCCTGTTTGAAAAAGTCTCCGGGGGTGCGGCAGCTGGATGGAATAATGGTGCTGACACCGATACTGATGGTCACAATATCCGGGGCACTGTCTGCCCCGTTTTCTCGTGGAAGCTGCAGAGCCTGTACGGCGTACAGCGCGCGTTTAGCCGCATAACGTGCTGCTTGCTGATCTTGTCCCGGCAGCAGCAAGACAAACTCCTCCCCGCCATAGCGGGCAAATAATGCCCCAGCCCGACGTTCCAGAGAAGATAATGCTTTCGCCAGCGTTTTCAGACAGTGATCACCGGCGGCATGGCCATAGCTATCGTTGTAGTGTTTGAAATGGTCGACATCCATAATCAGCAAGGAGAGCGGGAGCTGGTGCCGCTCTGCCCGGCGCCATTCTTCAGCAAACATTTCATCAAAGACTCGCCGGTTTGCCACCTCGGTCAGCGGATCCTGACGTGAAATTTTCTCCAGCTTTTCATTGGCCTGCAGCAAAGCCTGGGTGCGTTCGGAAACCCGTTGCTCCAGCTCGGTGTTGAGCCGGATCAGTTGTTCTTCGGCGCGTCGGCGAACCAGATGCTGTGAAACGATGAAACCGAATTGTTTAAGAATTTGCCGATGATAATCCCGCAGTGGCATGCCGCTCAGCAGATTATCACAGGCGATCCAGCCGATAGGGGTATCTTCATCCCACAGTGATACGTAGGCGCTCCAGCCAAACCCGACCTGTTTCAGGTCATGGTATAGCGGAGTATTTTCTTCAATCGCCAGATACTCCTTCTGCTCCAGCGTCAAAGTGGCAAACCACATATCCGGAATGGCCGACTCAAAATAGTGCTCATCAACGGTATTGCCTTGCAAATCGGTTCCATAGGTGCCCTGCATCCGTTCGCCTTCCTCAAACAGAAATATGGCCATCCGGTCGATGTCGAGGTGCTTTTTGGCTTCATCCACTGCAGTAAACAACATGTGGTCCATGGAATGGGCCCGCCACAGCTGGAAGGATATATCGTGCAGCGTCTGGAGCTGCTGCTGTAAGTGTCGTTGCTCCTGCAAACTGATTTTCAGTTCGCGCTCGGCACTGCGTCGTCCGATGTGTTCATCCTGAATGGATGCATTGAGCAGGAAGGCGTCGAGCTCAGCAGCCAGCAGGGTACTGAGCTGAAGGAAGTCGTCCTCTTGTAGCTGCCGGGTGGCTGCATTGTCCGGTAAGTCGACTGTCAGGCAGCCAATACCAATACCCCGTCGCACGAGCGGCAGCAATAGCCTGATTTTCGGAGTATGGCTGACTACAGAGCGGGGAACATGCGGTTCCGGATTTAGCTCGATATCGTGAAGCAGAGCCGGTCTGTGTTGGCGTACCGCCTTGTGCATTTGGTGAAAAGGGACGTCGGAATGCTCTGGGAAGACCAGTGGCGGAAGATGAAACTGGATACCCGCTTCGGTCATGTCCAGCATGATTTTCCAGTGGGATTTATACGCGACCGCCAGCGTTATTTTTTCTACCCCAAATACCAGCGCAAAGTGACGACAGGTCAGCTCGCAAAGCGTACGGAAGCCGTGCGCCTTACTCCAATGGTTGAGCAGAGGTTGATAAAACTGTGTGAGAAGTGCGTTTTGAGCCAAGGTCTGTACCCTTAACATCCTAGCTGAAGACTATTGTGACGGTTTATGCCAACGAAATGGGGTACTAATAGCGCAAAATACTCTGGCCGTATCCAGCGGCAAGCAGAATTGCGAGTCACTCCGCATGAAAGGTGCAATACCAGCCCTGTATTGATTGAATTCTCGACACAGGTTATTGATCGGCCATGTTTTATTGGTGGCTGCTTTTTACACCAGACCTACCAGGGCAGGTATTGCCCCTGATAATCAATGAACTGACCTGAATCTTCTGGTTGGAGGCGATCCAGAACCTGTTTCAGCCCCTTGGCGGAAGTGCCTGCATCAATCAGGGCATTTGGCCCGCCCATCTCCGTTTGTACCCAACCCGGATGCAGCGCAATGCAGCGAATGCCTTCGCTGAACAAATCGTTGGACAGGCTTTTGACCACAGAATTGAGTGCGGCTTTTGAAGAGCGGTAAATGTACCCGCCGCCACTGGTATTTTCCGTCATGCTACCGACTTTGGAGGACATGCAGGCAATGATACCGGGGTTGCCTTGTTTCAGTTGCGGGTAAAAGGCTTCAGCCATTTTTAACGGTGCAATCGTATTAATTTCTAATACTTTGCGCCATTCATCGGCATCGGTGTTACCAAAGCCGTATCCCTTGGGACCGTAATAACCGGCGTTGTTGATCAATAAATCCAGTGTGATACCCGACAGGCTCCGGCTCAGAGACTGGATAGCCGCGTGATCGGTAACATCCAGTTCCAGCAGAGTCAGGTGTGGATGTGTTTGCTGCAGCGCTTGTAACTCCGGCGCCGCTGAGATATCCCGGCAACTGGCATAAACCTGCCAGCCGTTATGCAGATATTCTCGGGTCAGTGCCAGACCAACTCCCCGGTTCGCACCGGTAATCAGCAGGGTAGGTGTCATAGTGTTACTCTCGATAAAAACAGGGACGCGTATGGTTCATGATAGCGAAACTGACCGCTGATCGCGAAGCGCTGCAGCTTCATCCGGTTCAGGGTAAACCGTCAGGTTTGACTCTAATGGCGAAGCGCAAGATGCAGGGGAGTCCAACTGTATTGCTGAATTCTTTGTTGCGGCAGGGAATCTGGGGTGGCTTAGCTGGATATGGATGAGCGTTGGATGAGTATTGAGGCAGAGTATTAATGTTAAGACATCGGGGATGGGAGTGACTGGCTAAATTTTACGTGTTCACTTTCATATTCTTGTTGTTAATCTTGTTAGGGTCAGGATGATGTTGAAGACGTATCTTGCGCTAATGGTGGGAGCGGTTCTGGTGATCGGTTGCGCAGACACCCGACACGAAAGGCTGCTCGAACTGGGCTTCACCCGGGATTATCTGGACGGCTACCAAGACGGGTGCAGTAGCCGTACGACTGAAGCCAAAACCCGGCTTGACGGTTTTCTTCAGGATGCCGAGCGGATGAAGCGAGAGCCGAAATATGCCAACGGCTGGAACGATGGCTACGATCAGTGCTATGCCGACAACCGGGATTATTATTAGCATCTGATTATTATTAGCATCTGAAGGCACATTATTTACGACCACAGCAGGAGGTCGGTGTATACAAGGTGATAGTGCCTAAAATAGTGCCTAAATAAAAAAGCTTCTCTCTACTTAGGGTTATGCGGAGAGTGGTGATGCTTTCTGTATACCATTTTGTCGCGTACTAAAAAGGCAGCCTGTTGTGAAGGCTGCCTTTTGTCTGTGTGAGCTTGTTTGTGCCAACGGCTTCAGGTCATCTTTGCCAGGCTAATCGTTGTACCTTAGCCAGCATCACTGCTGTTGGGTTGAGCGTAGGCACTTATCTGAGTCGCTCAGAGCGAGACGCTTTCTAATCTTCGTTTTGGTTAAAGCGTTTCAACTCATGCATGGCCTGCATCAGCGTCGACAATTTCGGTTTTGCTGATTCCATGCGTTTATAGTCTTCGTTGTAAACACGGTAGTTACCGTATTTATCAACCACTGTCGTTGTCTGCGGCTGAATCATGACAATGTCATCCTCATTACCAGCCAGAATCCAACGGCGTTTAGACGATGAAGTAAACAGGTTCACACCACTGCTGTAGGTTGATGCCGGAGTGGCGGCGCTCAACATGGATTCCATCAGCGTCGGGACTACGTCCAAATGGCTGGTAAGACGGTTTGTTACAGAAGCAACGCTGCCTGGCCAGTGAATGATCATCGGAACTTTCAGCTGATACTGGCTGTAGTTGCTGTCAGCGCCCCAGCTGTTGGTGCCGGTTTCATTGAACTCGGTACCGTGGTTTGCCGTGATCAGAACAATGGTGTTGTCCATCATGTTGTTTTCAACCAGTTGATCGAAAATAGCAATCAGCTGTTCATCAACATGGTAGGCGGCATTGCGGTAACTGTTTTTCAGGATTCGGGTGGTGTCTTTGCTGTTGACGGAACCTGTACCAATCGCCGGTTCAAATTTTTGTGCGTAGTCGCCGCCTTCTTCAAAGCGCTCTACTGCCGTCAGCTCAATAAAGCTGAACCATGGCTGTTTGTCTTCGGCACCGGCTTTCAGCCAGTTTGTCCACTCGGCAATGGCGCGTTGGTCACTGTGTTCATCTTTGTCTGCGTCAGGCAGTTGCTGACCGAAGAAAATAGCGTCGCGATAGAGAGGGTTATCATTCAGGCCGGCACCACTGAAGATCCCAAATTTGTAACCGCGTTTTTGCAGGGTATCCAGCACCAGCGGCGGGGTATTCGCCGAGCGAATGCTGTTGATGTAGCTGCTTGGCAGGCCATAAAACAGACCAAACAACCCGGATGTGTCGTCATTACTGCTGCTGTAATGATTGCTGTATTGCAGGTTCTGGCGCGCAAACGCCGTCAGGTACGGCATGGTCTCGCTGTCAACCATATCACTGCGCAAACCGTCTACCATGATCACCAGCAGATTCTGGCCGGTCCCCGGATCACCGAAAGTCAGTTTTTCAAGCGGATAGCGGATCTGCTCGCTGCTTTCGATGCCTTGGGCGTTCAGTTTTTTGGTGTATTCCTGACGATCAAGCAGGCCGTGTTTTTCCATAAAGGATTTTGCGGTCATCGGGTATGACAGCGGGAAATTAGAGCGCTGGACCGTGATCGGGCGATACAGTTTGGCATCGGCCCAGATATACATCAGGTGGCTGCTGACAAAGCAGATCCCGAATACCATCGCAATCGGCACACCCACGTGCTTGCGAGTCAGTTTTCTTAACTTGCGCCACAGCCACTCTGACAGGATCAGCTGTAACAGGAAAATTACCGGTACGGTAATAAACAGGTACTGCCAACGGGCATTGAGTTCAGTTCTTTCTCCACTCAACAGCAAGTCCCACACCAGTGGACTCAGGTGCAGATCCAGCGATTCGTACGCATGGGTATCGAGTAACAGCGCGGTCAGCCCGATGGTACCGACCAGCACGGCAAACAGCCGCATCAGACGCTGAGACGGGATCAGAAAACTGGCTGGAAAGAGGATGAGGATGTAGAACCCAAAAACAAGAAAGCCAAAATGGCCTACCCAGCTGAAAGCCAGGTAGAGCTGTCCAAACAGGGTGTCTGGCCACTCAGAATGGACAATATATCGCGTACCAAGAAGCATGGCAGCGATGATATTGAAAAAACTGAACCAGTGTCCCCAGCTGATAAGCTGAGAGACTTTCTCTTTGTAATTGTTACCGCTAGAGACCATAGATGTCAGTGTTTCCCACTCTTCGTTATGCCGTGACGCAAGCCAACAAGATTAGTCTTCTTTGATAGAGGATTGCAGCGCCTGAGCGAATTTTTCTGCAATGGCCTTCCTTTGCGATGACGGAACGTCCGCATTGATGATGTTGGTCGCGATATTGCCCACAATCATCAGTGCCAGTTCTGCCGAAGCATCATGCTTCTCAAGTACATCGAACATATCATCAATGATTTGTTCAACTTTTTTATTGCTGTATTTTGAAGTAATTGGCATAGGAAGTCTTGTTTAATCTTATTTAATGTTAAAGAAAGCGACTTATAATACCCTACACTTTACATTTACTGAAATTTTTCCATTATGAGCCTTACCCTTTCAAACGTCATTCTGCACCAGCTGGTTAAGAATGGTCAGGATGAGCTTGAAGTTCATCTTCGAAAACAAACGCTTGAAAACTCAGCGTCAACTGAAGATCTAGTGGCAGAGCTGCACCGTGTGTACAGCAGCAAGGGAGCCAAGGGCTTCGGTCACTTCGCTGATGACAGTGAGTTCGGCCACTGGCTGAAACAGGTCCGCCGCGGTGAGCTGGATTTTCTCGGTTTTTCCAATCAGGCAGCACAGCGTCTGCATACGGAGCTGGCGAAATACCCGTTTGCTGATGTTGGCACGTTGGTGATCGCTGAATACCAGTCGCTAGCAACGGATTACTTGTTCATTGGCCTGTTGCCAACCTGCCATAGCATGAAAGTGACCGAGCAACTGGATATCAGTGCCACTGATTACCTGGATGTGGCCAAAATGGACATTGCCGCGCGCATTGACCTTTCCACAATGGAAACGGATGCAGAATCTAATCGCTATCTGACCTTCATCAAGGGGCGGGTAGGCCGTAAGATTGCAGATTTCTTCCTGGACTTTATGCAGGCAGAAGTGGGGCTGGATGTGAAAACCCAGAATCAGGTTCTGATGCAGGCGGTGGAAGATTTCTGTGCAGACTCGCGTCTGGACAAGGAAGAAAAGCAGCAGTATCGCAAGCAGGTTTATGATTACTGCAACAGCCAGCTGCAAAGCGGTGATGAAGTGACGGTGAAAGAGCTGGCGGCTGAATTGCCACCGGCCGAAGACGGCACAGATTTTTACCAGTTTACGTCACAGCAGGGTTATGAGCTGGAAGAAAGCTTCCCGGCAGACCGCACGGCGATGCGCAAATTGACCAAGTTTGTGGGTTCCGGCGGCGGCCTGACCATCAATTTTGACAGCATGTTGCTGGGTGAGCGGGTTTTTTACGATGCTGACACTGACACGCTGACCATTAAGGGCATCCCGCCTAACCTCAAAGATCAGCTGCAACGTCGCCTGAACGCTGACGACTGATTCCTCGCAAAGCCCGCTGCCTTCTGGTGACGGGCTTTTTACTGCCAGCCCAGTCACTGTTTGCTTTTCCTGAGTTGTTCTCTTTTGACTTTATTGCCTAAAGTAGATGTATAGATTTTTAGATTCGTATGACCTGTAAAACAGGACAGGTGGCGGCCGTCCGAACGGTCTGCCATGAACGAACCTCGGCGGCAGGGAAGGAGACAGCATGATGGTGAAAGATTGGCATTCTCGGCAAGCAGGTAAAATCACACTGGTGGTTGCCGTAATTGGATGTGCTTTGGTGGCACTTATCGGGCTCTATCTTGGTGTTGTCTCACAGGCTGATTGGGGCTATGCGGCAGCGGTCGTGGGGATCATGGCTGCGGTCAGCGTCGTCGGGCTGTTAAGACAGCAGCGTGAGCCTGAATGTGACACTGATACCATGTCGCCACGGGTGACCCCGGCCGATGACATTAACCTCAATTCAGATGTCTTGACCGGCGGTGCAAAACCGCAGGCAGTACTGGACTTGAGTTATTTAATGGACCGAATGGATCATGATATTGGCTCAGTGGTACTGCTGCTCGAAATTTTTCTGACTGATCATGCCGAAGACGGCAACAACATTTTGCGGGCTGTGCGACAGCAAGATTATCTGACCGCCGGCAAATTAGCAGAGGCGCTGAGGGAGGTTTCTGCCAGCCTGGGGGCCGGTGAGCTCAGTGATCAGGCTGGAAAAATCGCCGGACGGCTTAACCAGCCCGGTTTTCTTTCTGAATACGTGGTCTCAGAAGCAGATTGCCGCCAGCTGCAGGTTGCGTTGGAAGATGTGGTGCTCGTGGCTACCGATGTAGTGAAACATCATGTTGGTTCTGGTGATACGCCTGCTGTGGAACCTGATACCGATAACGCCAGAGCAGAACCATTTATCGGAGAGGTAAACGATGTGAAGGCGGCAGAGGCGCTTGTTTCATCGGCAACCGTAACCACATCCGCACTATCCCCAGAATCAACCGCTCCAGCCGCTTCGTTAGACAGGTTGCAAGCAACCAATAGACAAGCTGTCAAAAATCAGGCTAACGCACTTCCGGCGGCAGAAATTGATGTGCGGTTTCTGATGCAATCGCTCGACAATGATGTCAGCGCTGTGCAGATGCTGGTTGAGCTGTTTATCGAAGAGCATGCCGGTGACGCGGCGGCTCTGACTGCGATGGTACGCCGGGGGGACAGACCGAAGAAGCGCAGCGTCTGGTGCATACCTTGAAAGGGGTTGCCGGCAGTTTGGGAGCTCGGGCTTTGAAAGAGGTCGCGGCACACATTGAAGCTCAGTACAAACATCAGCAGCCGGTCACGCTGGATGATTGTAACGCGCTGTCCCGGGTGTTGAACGATACCATGGACAGTGCGCGGCGCTATACAGTAGATGTGTTTGAAGGGGCGTAGCAAGCGAAGTCATGCGGTCAACAGACAATTCGGATGCGCCGATAACAAGGTAAGCGAAAAAGTGTGATATTTCGCACGGTTGATCTGGATCAGAGGAATCTTCAAACGGCGGTGGATAATACCGCCGTTATGAATATTCAATCCAACGAACCGGTTCGACAGCAGCGTGAACTGGACATCACTAAGGCGATGATAAGGCTTTATTGTAAAACGCTGCATCGGGGGGCGATTGTTTGTCCCGAATGTGAAGGGCTGATTGACTATGTTGAAAAGCGCATCGCCAGTTGCCGGTTAGGGGAAGCCAAACCGAATTGCCTGGTGTGTGAAACGCCCTGTTATCAACCTGCCAAAAGATTGCACTTTGTTCATGTCTTACGCTGGTCAATGCGCAAATTTGCCTGGCGACAGCCAATCAAAGCGCTGAAGTTTAAGATCGACTGTCTCCGACGTTGTGAGACGGAATCCTCGTCTTCGGTGTCTTCCTGAATTTATTCTCTATGGTTCAACATGACAAAGGGCCGCCTGCTGGCAGCCCTTTGTCTTCGTTTCCGTTGTTATTTTCAGCTTAGCTTGGTGCCACTTCGGAGAAATGTCATGTTTGACCACCTGCACGTACTGGCTAGCCGGGGGGGCTGTTACTAGAATTACAACCTACAGACCAAGGCTCGCCAGCCAGGTTGCGACGCGATCTTCGGTCAGTTCCGGCTGACGATCTTCATCCAGTGCCAGCCCGATGAACCGACCATCCCGAAATGCGCGGGAGTCATTGAACTGATAACCTTCTGCGGGCCATTGGCCAATCAGCTCGCCGCCAGCCTGCATGACCAGATCGGCCAGATCGCCCATGGCATCCAGATAACTGTCCGGGTAATCAATTTGATCGCCAAGACCAAACAAAGCGACTTTTTTTCCCGTTAAATCGGCTTCTTCCAGCTCCGGGACAAAGTAATCCCAGTCCGGCTGCATTTCGCCGTAGTTAGCCGTCGGAGTGCCGAGAATCAGTAGATCATACGCATCAAATATGTCGTGACTGAGACCGGCAATGTCCTGCGCTTCAAGGCCAAGACGGCTGGCGATCATCACTGCCACTTTTTCTGTGTTACCGGTATCGCTGCCGAAGAAAATTCCAACGTTAGCCATGTGTGTCTCCTGTTGCTTTTGCCAGAGTCGTGACTCTGGCAGACATTGGTATTCAAGTGTTGAGCGGCGGCCTTAACAGAGGCTGCCGCAGTTAAATCGGTTTATTGCTGGTGGGGCGCTGGTTGCCTGGTCGGAATAGACGGCGTTGTCTCCGCGGGCTTCTCCGGTTCTAACGGTGTCCAGTCGGCCAACTGAGCCAGCAGACGTTGTTTGTGGGCAACCTGACGGCGAAGCTGGGACAACGACTGGGCATACCGTTCAGGATGCTTGCGTTGCAACTGGGTAAAGCGTGCTTCGCGGCTGACCAACGCTTCTACATCCTGCTTGGGTGGTTTGGAGTCCAGTTGCAGTGCGGCGCGGCCTTTGTCCAGACGGCGCGGATCAAAGCGGAACAGCGGCCATAACCCGGTTTCGACCATCAGTTGCTGGTGGCTGACGCCTTCTGCCATGTCATAGCCATGGGTAATGCAAGGCGAATAAGCGATCACCAGAGACGGGCCGGGGTAAGCTTCGGCCTCTTGCAAGGCTTTGACGGCCTGATTCATGTTTGCGCCCAGCGCGATTTTGGCGACGTAGACATTGCCGTGCATCATCATGTGAACCGCGAGGTCTTTGCCGTCGCTGGTTTTTCCCTGACTGGCAAACTTGGCAATAGCGCCAGTTGGGGTGGCTTTAGACTGCTGCCCTCCGGTATTGGAGTATCCCTGAGTATCCATCACCAGCACGTTGACGTTATCGCTCCCGGCGAGGACATGGTCTAACCCGCCAAATCCGATGTCGTAAGCCCAGCCGTCACCGCCGACAATCCAGTTGCTCTTCGCGACCAGATCGTCAGATCTGGCCAGCAGCGCATCTGTTTCTGCATTCTCGGCAAGGTATTCTTTGAGTGTTGACAGGTTCTGGCGCTGACGAATGACTGCAGCCTCGCTGCTGTCGAAAGCATCTTGGCGGATTTGTGTGGCCAGCTCTTCCGGTAGCAGGGCCTGACTGTCGCTCAGCAGGCTCAACGCTCGGTCTCGCTTGCTGTTCAGGGCGAGGCGCATACCTAGCCCGAACTCGGCGTTATCCTCAAACAGGGAGTTTGCCCAGGCTGGGCCCCGGCCCTGGCTGTCGGTGCTGTACGGCGTTGTCGGCAGGTTCCCGCCGTAGATGGATGAGCAGCCGGTCGCGTTAGCTATCAGCAGGCGATCGCCAAACAGCTGAGTCAGCAGCTTAATGTAGGAGGTTTCGCCGCAGCCGGAGCAGGCTCCCGAGAATTCAAACAGGGGCTGCAGCAACTGACTGGAGCGCGCGTCAATCCGTTTGATGTCAATGCGCTTGAGCTCAGGCAGAGTCTGGAAATAGGCAAAGTGTCGCTGCTGTTCAGTCTGTTGCGGGGCTTTGGCCGACATGTTCAGGGCTTTTCGGACCAGCTGGCCGGGTTCAGGGCTCGGCTCACTGGCTGGGCACGCTTCGGTACACAGATTACAACCGGTGCAATCCATCGGCGATACTTGCAGGGTATAGGCCTGACCTTTGAAATCCCGTTGTTTGTAATCGGTGTGTTTGAAACCAGCCGGTGCCTCGCTCAGCTCGCCCGGAGCAACGGCTTTGGCCCGGATTGCCGCGTGTGGGCAAACCAGCGTACAGATATTGCACTGGGTACACAAATCCGCTTCCCAGACCGGGATTTCCTGCGCGATGTTGCGTTTTTCCCACTGTGAGGTCGCCGTCGGCCATTTACCGTCAACCGGGAATGCACTGACCGGCAACAAGTCACCTTTGTCGGCCATCATCAGAGCGGTGACCTGTTGGATAAATGCTGGCGCATCCGGGCTGACCACCGGCGGGCGAGAGTGTGCTGCGCTGGCTTGTTCCGGAATAGCAACCTGTGCCAGGCGGGCAACGGTGGCGTCAACCGCGGCATGGTTGGCATCCACAATGGCCGGTCCGCGTTTGCTGTAGCTGCGGCTGATGGCTGCTTTCAGCGCGCTCAGCGCTGTGTCTATCGGCAGCAATTCGCTCAGGGCAAAGAAAGCGGCCTGCATCACGGTGTTAATCCGATTTTTCAGACCCAGCTGACGGGCCAGGCTGACCGCGTCGATAACATAGAGTCGGAGCTGTTTGTCGATAATCGTGCTTTGCACTTCGCGTGGCAGATGTTGCCATACCTGATCAGCCGGGTACGGGCTGTTCAGCAGCAGGGTTGCCTGCGGTGCTGCTTTCTCGAACATGGCCAATTTATGAATGAATTCAAATTGGTGACAGGCAATAAATTCGGCCTGTTCAATCAGGTAGGGCGCTTCGACTGGCACGGAATCAATACGCAGATGAGAGACCGTCACCCCGCCGGACTTTTTCGAGTCATACACAAAGTACCCCTGCGTATGTAGCGGAGTATGTTCACCCAAAATTTTCAGGGTGTTTTTATTGGCACTGACTGTACCGTCGGCACCTAAACCGTAAAACAGGGCACGGAATCGGCTCTCTGGCTCTCTCAGTGGCTTTACGGGTTGAGGGAGTGACAGGTGAGTAATGTCATCCTGGATACCGACCGTGAAAGATTGGTGCAGGGTTCCCGTCTTGAGGGCTTCAAAGACGCGGGCAGCATGGGCCGGGGTAAACTCCTTAGAGGAAAGGCCGTAGCGGCCGCCTACGATATCCGGCAAGTGCGGATACTGTGACTGGCGACAGGCCTGTTGCAGGGCGGCGCACACATCTTGATACAGCGGCTCGCCGGTTGCCCCCGGCTCTTTGGTGCGATCCAAAACTGCAATGCGTTTGATGGTAGCGGGCAGAGCGTCAATAAAATGCTTGAGCGAGAACGGCCGATACAGATGTACGGTAAGCACACCCACGGCATGGCCCTGCTGGTTGAGAAAAGCAACGGCCTGCTGGACAGCAGCGCTGGCAGAGCCCATCACAATGATGATATCGGTGGCCGCCGGATCACCGTGGTAGGTGAACGGCTGGTAAAAACGGCCGGTCAGGCGGCCAAATTGTGTCATGCAGTCGGCCACCACATCCGGGCAGGCTTGATAAAACACATTGGCGGCTTCCCGTGCCTGGAAGAATGTGTCCGGGTTTTGGGCGGTTCCGCGTAAGCTGGGTGCGTCCGGCGTCAGCCCGCGCTGATGAAACGCCTCGACATGAGCCGGGTCGATCATCGCCTGCAGGGTATGGTCGTCGATAAACGCGATCTTATTGATTTCGTGCGAAGTGCGGAAACCATCAAAGAAATGCACGAAAGGGATTCGGCTGGCCAGTGTTGCGGCCTGACTGATCAGCGCAAAATCATGCGCCTGCTGGACACTGCCGGCAGCCAGCATGGCAAACCCTGTCTGCCGTACAGCCATGACATCGGAGTGGTCACCGAAGATAGACAGCGCGTGGGTGGCAAGCGTGCGAGCAGCCACGTGCATGACAAATGGCGTCAGCTCTCCGGCAATTTTGTACATATTCGGGATTTTCAGCAGCAATCCTTGAGAAGAGGTGAAAGTGGTCGCGAGCGCCCCGGCCATTAATGCGCCGTGAACGGCACCGGCGGCACCGCCTTCCGATTGCATCTCAATAACGCGTGGTACCTGTCCCCACAGGTTTTCCCGACCTTGCGATTCCCATTGTTCACAGGCTTCGGACATCGGCGATGACGGCGTGATCGGGTAGATGCCGATAACCTCATTGCAGCGATAAGCCACGGAGGCTGCGGCTTCATTGCCATCTATAGTGACAAACACGGGGGTAGATGGATTTGCCGGTATCATTGCTTTGTCTGCGATACCGGGTTGCTCAGTAATAGACATGACTCACTCCTGCGACTGAACACAGTACCGGCCTTCTGGGTGCCGATGTGGTGAAAGGGAGGTGGGCCAACCCCAAGTGGGTAGCGAGAGGCCGGCCCGGAAGTGTACGACGGTGCTGAAAGGCTTACGCGTCAACCACACTCAGCGTTGGCTGAGGATTGAGCATGGCGTCCAGATCCGTTTTGACATCACTGGTGAGTTTCAGGTTGAACTGCTGTTGCAGGAATTCAAAAATGGCCTCATTCACAAATTCCGGTGGATTCGGGCCCAGATAAATGTTCTGGATACCCAGATTGAACAGCGCCAGCAGAATCAGTACGGCTTTCTGCTCCATCCACGACAGAACGATGTTGACCGGCAGATCATTGACCGGAACGCCCATGGCATCGCTCAGTGCCAGCGCAATCATGACAGCGCCGTAACTGTCATTACATTGGCCCAGGTCGATATAGCGAGGAATCTCGGTGCCGGGTACTGTGCCAAAATCATGGTCGTTGAAACGGAACTTGCCGCATGACGAAGTCAGGATGATGCAATCCTTCGGGATAGACAGTGCCAGCTCCCGGTAGTAATCATTTTGTTTGCCTGGTTTATCGCAGCCGGCAACTACAAAGAACTGTTTGATTTTCCCACTGTTTACCGCCCCCAGGATTTGCGGTGCCAGCCCCAGAATAGTTTTGTAGTTGTGGCCGGTTGTTAGGGTCTCGTCGCTGTCGAAGCCTTCAATATCCGGCAGGCTCAGCGTGTGTTCAATCAGCGGAGCAAAGTCCTCGCCCAGCTGACGGCAGCCATCAATGCCGACAATACCGTAGCGGTACAGGCGATCAGCATAATCAGCGCGTCCTGTCAGCGGCACGATGCAGTTGGTGGTGACAATAATAGTGCCGTTCCATTTCTGGAACAGCTGTTTTTGGTCGAACCAGGCTTTACCGATGTTCCCTTTAAGGTGCGGGTACTTACGCAGCTCCGGGTAGCCGTGCGCCGGCAACATTTCGGAGTGGGTGTAGATGTTGATGCCTGTTCCTTCGGTCGCGATCAGCAGCCGTTCCAGCAGTTCCAGATCGTGGCCAGTGACCAGAATACCTTTGCCTTCTGCTTTGTTCTGCGGGACACATACCGGGGTCGGTACGCCCAAACGCTGATGATGGGCTTCCCCAAGGCGTGACATGATTTCGCTGCCGGCAGCGCCGACTTTCATTAGTTGCGCAATGTGTTGGTCAAAGCTGAAATTCACGTTGGTCAGGGTGAAGTACAACGTTTCTGCAATGACATCATCAACCGACTTGGTGGCGGCCCCCAGATCATTGGCATGCGTACGGTAAGCTGACAGGCCTTTCAGACCAAAAATCATAATATCCTGCAGGCGAGACAGAGTGTCATCTTTACCGCAGGTTCCCTGCGTTTTCCCGGAGCTGCCGCAGCCGCCGGTTTGAGCCATGGAACATTGGTGGCAGAACATTGCTAGGTTAGACATCGTTGCATCCTTAAAGGTGTATTTGTATTGCATCTTTATGGGGGTGAGAATACGGTGATAACCAGGTGCGATCATTGATCAAGATCAGGGATGAATATAAAGATATATATCAGATATAACTTATGTGGGGGTAAACAGCGAAATTAACGCTTTAGGGGTATCCGGTAATTGCAGCGAAGCCATTGGAACACAGATGGAACTCTGAGTGTTGGGAGCGGAGCGGAGTGACAGGTGCGAAAAATGAACCAGAGAGGGGGAAAGAGTGCCTGATTTCATCAGCACACAAAGTCTTATCAGGCCAATAAAAAGAGCGCCTGATGGCGCTCTTCTCTCTTAACCGGGTTGGTCTGGTGCAGTGGGCGACTATGCCGTCTGCTGCTGACCGGTTACCGCAGTCTGTTCGTCTTCTTCTGGCTCATCAATGGCTTTTGGTGGGCAGCGGTCAACAAACCAGCCCATGTAAGACGAGATGATGGTTACCAGAATACAGACGAAGCTCAGCCACATGAACGGTGCGTATGAGAAGGTGGCAACACCCAGAATACTCGCCATGTAGATGCCGTTGTCACTCCAAGGCACCATGCCTGATGTCAGCGTACCGCCAAATTCGGCGTTACGGGACAGGTTCTTACGCTGGAAGCCCAGACGGTCGTAGTTCTTGGCACAGATTTTTGGCGTCAGAATCAGCGATACATACATCGCCGAGCCAAATACGTTGCCCAGAAACGCTGTTGCGATCGTCGACACTGACAGGCTGCCTGCAGAGTTAACACGCTTCTCGAACATTTTAGCGATGGTTTGCAGAACACCGACTTTATCCAGCAGGCCACCAAAGCCCAGACCGAATACGATAACAGCCACTGAGCCCAGCATGGATGACATGCCGCCGCGGTTTAGGATGGCATCGATGAAGTCTACACCAGAGTTAATCGAGAATGGTGCCCATGCAGTATTAAAGGCAACCAGTGGATCCATGTCCTGAATCAGTACCGCCCAGGCAATACCCAGCAGTGAACCAAAGGAAATCACCGGGAATGAAGGCATGCGCATTGCCAGCAGCGCCAGCACGATAATCACAGGGACAAAGGAGAAAGGAGAAATCACAAACTGTTGTTCCATCGCGGTGATCACAGATTCAACCTGTGACATGTCCACGTTACCGGCGTAGTGGAAACCCACAGCCGTAAACAGGATACCGGTGATCACGTAGCTGATCAGTGCGATTGGCAGCATGCCTTTGATGTGTTCCACGATTTCAACGTTAGACATTGAAGATGCCAGGATCACGGAGTCAGACAGCGGAGACATTTTGTCACCGAAGTAACAGCCTGACAGAACCGCACCGGCAGTCATTGGTGCCGGAATTCCCAGCCCCTGACCAATCCCCATCATAGCGATACCGGCTGTACCGGCCGCACCCCATGAAGTACCGGTAGCCAGAGCTGTCATGGAACAGATCAGCATGGTTGCCAGCAGGAAGATAGACGGGTGAATGGCTTTCAGGCCGTAGTAGATGATCGTCGGAACAATACCACCGGCAATCCAGGTGCCGACCAGCGCCCCCACGGCAAGCAGGATAAGGACAGCGCCAAGACCGTTAGCGATACCTTGAGTTGCCGCTTTTTCCAGCGATTTGTAATCGTGACCAAGCTTGAGACCAAGCAACATAATGACAAACCAGCCGATATAAAGTGCCAGCTGGATTGGTAGATCTAGTTTAGCGGTGAACGAAAATGCCAGCGCAAGAAAGATACCAAGCGCGATAACAACCTGTGTCAGCGATGGTAGTTTCACAGTCTGTGTGTTCATACTTCTAACCTTGTAAGTTCGAACCTGTACATAAAAGCAGCCTCCTGTTTGCTTGTAATAATTGGAGGCAGGTATTTAATAATTCTTATGGCAGGATGCCCAATATAGGTGCCAACGTTAAATCGCCGCTACTCTAGCCGATTGCTGGAGGTGCGGCGATAGAAAATGTCACTTTCTGTGAGCTCATCCAACCACTTCGATAAAACACTTAAAAAAACATAAATACTATTTAAATTAATGTTAATTTTGCGTGTGAATGTTGTGTTTTGGTTGTTTTTTAACTGTGGATATTAGTTGTGTCCTTTTGTGTATTTCCCTGTGTTTGCAGTTTTAAAGATAATTTTTATCTAATAATTCAGATTAAAATATCGCCTGTATTTTCTTTTATAGGTTATCAGTGTGTGTTGAAATGATCAAAAAAAGTGATGAGTTAAATTTATGATGTTACGTTGCATTTTTTGATTATTGGCTATGTTTTTGTTCATTATCATTTGTTTCGGTGGTTGTTTGATCCAGATGTGGCTGATTTCTGGCCCGCAAATCTCGACAATTGAAAGCATGAATTTGCAGCAGTTGAACACCAGGGAAATGATCTCGCCGAGTAATTCCATTACACTGAAGTGATTTTTCTTACAGCGCCGGTGCATAAATTACTTGTGTTTCGGGGCTGAAATTAATATAGATGAGGGCTGGCTGTCGTTACTGCTATCGACAACGTCATGCCAGTGAAATGATGTTTTCGATAGTTCAACCGATAGGAAATGATCAGGGAGTGTTGTGCACATGATGAAAGTAGGCTTAGTGGGTTGGCGCGGTATGGTGGGCTCTGTCCTAATGCAGCGCATGGTAGAAGAAGGTGATTTCAATCTGATTGAGCCGGTTTTCTTTTCTACCTCCCAGATTGGGATTCCTGCCCCAAATTTTGGTAAAGATGCCGGTGTCCTTCAGGACGCGTTTGATATCGAGAGTCTGAAAAAACTGGACGCTATCATTACCTGTCAGGGTGGCAGCTATACCGAGAAGGTGTACCCGCTGCTACGCCAGGCTGGTTGGAAAGGCTACTGGATTGATGCCGCGTCAACGCTGCGAATGAAAGATGATGCCATCATTGCGCTGGATCCTGTGAACTACGATCAAATGGTTCAGGGTCTGCACAAAGGGGTGACCACGTTTGCAGGCGGTAACTGTACTGTCAGCCTGATGCTGATGGCTGTTGGCGGTCTGTACAAAGCCGGTCTGGTTGAGTGGATGACGGCGCAAACCTATCAGGCGGCGTCAGGTGCCGGTGCCAAGAACATGCGTGAACTGATCAGCCAGATGGGCGTGATCAATGACGCAGTATCAAGTGAGCTGGCTGATCCATCTACCTCTATTCTGGATATCGACCGTAAAGTGGCTGAGGTCATGCGCTCTTCAAACTTCCCTGCCCAAGAATTTGGTGTACCGCTGGCGGGCTCTCTGATTCCGTGGATCGACGTTAAGCGCGACAACGGCCAGAGCAAAGAAGAGTGGAAAGGTTCGGTAGAAACCAACAAGATCCTGGGTACGGAAAGCAACCCGATTGCTATCGACGGTACTTGCGTACGTATCGGCGCAATGCGTTGTCACAGCCAGGCACTGACGCTGAAACTGAAGAAAAATGTGCCGCTGGACGAGATTGAAGAAATCATCGCATCTCACAACGATTGGGTGAAAGTGATCCCGAACGATCGCGATATCACAGCACAAGAACTGAGCCCGACGAAAGTAACCGGTACGCTGACTGTGCCAGTCGGGCGTCTGCGCAAACTGGCCATGGGCGACGACTTCCTGAATGCATTCACCGTTGGTGATCAGCTTCTGTGGGGTGCTGCGGAGCCGCTGCGTCGTACGCTGCGTATTATTCTGGCTGAAAAACACTAAGTGCCAGAACAACCTGCCGAAAGCAAGGTTGGTTCACAAACACCAAAAACGTCTGCCCTTGGCAGGCGTTTTTTTATGCCTGCTGTTTGGCGGCAACGTTATAGCGGGAATAAACGGGAGCGGCGGGGAAAAGAGAAAAAACAGCCCGTGTGCACGAGGGAAGAAAGCCAATAGGTTCTGGCTGGGCAGAAAACAAAACGCCTGCACAAGGCAGGCGTTTAGAGAGTCTGAAACAGACTCGGGATACGTTGTTAACCGGGCAGATTAAGCAGCCAGGTTTTTCGCAACGAATTCCCAGTTAACCAGAGCCCAGAACGCGCTCATGTAGTCTGGACGCAGGTTGCGGTAGTCGATGTAGTAAGCGTGTTCCCACAGGTCAACAGTCAGAACTGGAGTTACACCTTCTTCAGTCAGAGGAGTACCAGCGTTAGACGTGTTAACGATGTCCAGAGAACCGTCAGCTTTTTTCACCAGCCAAGTCCAAGAAGAACCGAAGTTGTTGATTGCTGCGTCAGTGAACTTCGCTTTGAACTCTTCGAAAGAACCAAACGCTTTAACGATAGCGTCAGCCACTTCGCCAGTTGGCTCACCGCCACCATTTGGGCTCAGGCAGTGCCAGTAGAAAGTGTGGTTCCAGATTTGAGCTGCATTGTTGAAAACGCCGCCAGTAGAAGTCTTGATGATTTCTTCCAGAGATTGGTTTTCTAGCTCAGTACCTTCGATCAGACCGTTCAGCTTAACCACGTAAGTGTTGTGGTGTTTGCCGTGGTGGTACTCAAGAGTTTCTTGAGAGATGTGCGGCTCAAGAGCGTTGATTGCATAAGGTAGAGCTGGTAGTTCAAATGCCATTGCTCGGTTCTCCATTTTGGTTTGGGGGATATCCCCTCGACATTGCTTCCAGTCGGCATCAGCCAACTTTTTTGAAACTGACTCACATCGAAAGGACCGCGGTACCTGAATAACTATAATTTTAAGGTAAAGGGCCGTTTGCGACTTTGAAATCATTTTAGCAACTTTTTTCTTTATTAAAAGTGTTCGGGGTAAAAAAGTTCGGTCTTGAATAACCCTATAATTAAGTCCTGTTTTTCTCCTGGCTGACAAAGTAGAATGAGGGACTGATATATTTAACTTATAAGCAAGTCGTAAGAGGAAGCTATGGAAACCATCGACAAAATTAAGCAGCAGATTGCCGAAAACCCAATTCTGTTGTACATGAAAGGCTCACCAAAACTGCCTAGCTGTGGCTTTTCTTCTCAAGCTTCTCAAGCACTGATGGCTTGTGGTGAGAAGTTTGCCTACGTCGATATCCTGCAAAACCCAGATATCCGTGCTGAACTGCCTGCTTACGCACAGTGGCCGACTTTCCCACAGCTATGGGTTGAAGGTGAACTGATTGGCGGTTGCGACATCATCATTGAGATGTTCCAGAAAGGTGAACTTCAGCCGCTGATCAAAGAAGCTGCTGAGCGCCGTGACGGTGCCGCTGCCGAATAAGGCATTATTGCTGAACGCAACTGAAATCCCGGCCAAATGGCCGGGGTTTTTGTTTATCTGCAGGGCAATAAGCCGGTGAAAGAAAAAAGACCGCCGAAGCGGTCTTTTTGTCTGATCCCCTCATGAGGGAACGGATGATTTGGTTAGTGTCGCTGAGATTACAGCACCATGGCCGCCAGCCAACCAAATGCAATAAGCGGCAGGTTATAGTGGATGAATGTCGGTACGACGGTTTCCCATATATGCTCGTGCTGCCCATCAGCGTTAAGGCCAGATGTCGGACCCAATGTAGAGTCTGAAGCCGGGGACCCCGCGTCACCCAGCGCGGCAGCAGTACCTACAAGCGCAACGGTTGCCAGCGGTGAGAAGCCGAAAGTCAGACACAGCGGCACATAAATAGTGGCCAGAATCGGAATCGTCGAGAATGATGAGCCGATACCCATAGTTACCAGCAGACCCACAACCAGCATCAGCAGAGCTGCCATCGGTTTGTTGTCGCCAATGACGTCTGCCAGAGAGCTGACCAGCGTTTCTACGCCGCCTGTGGCTTTCATCACTGAAGCAAAGCCAGCCGCAGCAATCATGATGAAACCAATCATCGCCATCATGTGAACACCTTTAGTGAACACATCGTGGGTTTCTTTCCACTTAATCACACCGGCGAACGTAAACACCATAAAGCCAATCAAACCACCGATGATCATTGAGCCACTGAACACCTGAGCACCCAACGCGGCTACAATGGCAACCATGGCGATATACACATGGTGCATGTTAATGGTGGCGTGTTCAGGCTCGTTGGCCAGGATTTTCTCTTCCGAGTATTCACGTGGCTTGCGGTAGCTGACAAACACGGCCAGCAGCAGGCCAAACACCATCCCCATCGCCGGTAACAGCATCGCGTAAGGTACCTGAGCCGCGCTGACATCCAGACCGTTGTCATGCAGATTTTTCAGCAGGATGTTGTTTAGGAAGATACCGCCAAAGCCCAGCGGCAGCACCATGTACGGAGTCACCAGGCCGAAAGTCAGTACACAGGCGATCAGACGACGATCCAGCTTCAGCTTGGCAAAAACATGCAGCAGGGGCGGGATGACAATCGGAATGAAAGCAATATGTACCGGGATCGCGTTCTGAGAAGAGATGGCTAACAGCACAAGAATGGTAAGAACGGAATATTTAACGCCGGTTGCCGCCGCCGCATTATGGTGGCCGCTAATACGGGTAATGACTTTTTGCGCCAGAACATCTGTGATGCCTGAACGGGAAATGGCTACGGCAAAGGTGCCCAGCATTGCGTAACTTAGCGCGGTTGTTGCTCCGTCACCTAAGCCGCCTTCAAAGGCAGAGATCGTTTCAGCCAGGGGTAGTCCGCCAATCAGACCGCCGAGTATGGCACTGAAGGTAAGCGCGACAACAACATTTACCCGCATCAGTGCGAGCAAAAGCATTACGCATACCGATATCACTACAGGGTTCATATACTTAAGATCCGTCCGTTGTGTATGTCATAAAATTACGTGTTACTGCAAAGGTATGCAGTATTTCTTATTTATTTTTGGCTTTTTGCTCAAAAACGATCAGTTTGCTGAAAAATGACAACATGTCGAGTAAAAATTCATATTCGCGGCAAATTTCTTTATCTGTGCGCCATGTCTTATCGTTGTCATCATGGTCTGCCTATACTGGTTCAGCCAGAACATTATCTAGAACCAGTCGTTAGATCATAGCGTTATAACGGCTGACTAACCACTCTGCCGGCTGCGTTTATCTGCCCGGCGTTTTCAACATGGAGTTTGTTATGAGCGTACTTGTAGGCCGTCCTGCCCCTGATTTTACTGCCGCTGCTGTATTGGGTAACGGTGAGATTGTTGAGCGTTTCAACCTGAATGTGCACATTGAAGGCAAGCCGGCTGTTCTTTTCTTCTATCCACTGGATTTCACTTTCGTATGCCCATCTGAGTTGATCGCTTTTGATAAGCGATACGACGAGTTCAAAGCACGTGGCGTGGAAGTGATTGGCGTATCGATTGACTCACAGTTCACCCACAATGCTTGGCGTAACACGGCGGTGGAAGACGGCGGTATCGGTGCTGTCCAATATCCGCTGGTGGCTGATACCAAGCATGAAATCTGCCAGGCGTACGATGTTGAACATCCGGAAGCCGGTGTGGCTTTCCGTGGTTCATTCCTGATTGATAAACACGGTATTGTGCGTCATCAAGTCGTGAATGATCTACCTCTGGGGCGTAATATCGACGAAATGCTGCGTATGGTCGATGCGCTACAATTCCACGAAGAGCACGGTGAAGTGTGTCCGGCGCAGTGGGAAAAAGGAAAAGAAGGGATGAACGCGTCACCAGAAGGTGTCGCTAAATACCTGTCTGCTCACACTGACGATCTGTAATCACTTTCATTGGCCCTTGCGCTGGCGTGATACGCAAATACTGTGAAGCCAGAAGATATCAATGAATTTAGAAACACCCAGAAGTAAGAAACAATCAATAGTAAGAAGCAATCAATAGCGTCACAGATAATCAAAGGCTAGCCGGTTGGCTAGCCTTTTTAGTTCATACAGTGGACGCGACATGGTTTCTGGCTGGTGAATCCATGCCGTGTCATTTGGTGTGTGTAAGCTTTAACGTATTGAGATTAATTGCGTTAAATACAGTCATCAGAACGTATAGTTAACTTGGGCTGAGCCCGCCCAGGCGTCGCTTTTCGCACTGCGGAACGGGTATTCCTGCCCATCCACATACGTTTCTGTAAATGTATCCCTTTTTCCTCGGATGTACATGATACCGACATCGAATGACCACTGAGAGGTGTAGCGATAAGTCGCGCCTGTCGCATACCAGTAACGGCTGGCATCAGGAATGCTCAGCGTTGCGGCACCGGCTTGCTCATCGTAGGAATACCCGGCACGTAAGGTCCATTGCGGCGATAAAAAGTAAGTGGCACCGATGGAATAACGGAAACTGTCATCAAAATCTTCTTCTTTCAGTAGACACAAGCTGTTGCGGCATTCCTTACTGGTTGCCCTGAGCTCTTTAAACTCACTCCACTGGGTCCACTGAATACTATAATGAAGCGCCCACTGGCTGGTGAACTGATGATAGCCACTAAATTCTGCAATGGCAGGGAGCACCACGGTTAAGTCACTGGTTGTTTTTTGTGGGGTATCATACGAGGCGCCGGGAATACTGGCACCCTGAGAGTCAACAAATTCACCGCTGAAGTCCAAATCCACCTGCGACCGATAATTAAGGCCAAAGCGATGATTGGCATTCAGCTCCCACAGTATCCCGGCATTCCAGCCCCATTCCCAGGTGTCGCCGGTCATCTTGACGAGATCCTGGGATGGCGATATGCCGTAAGCGGTCGACAACCCGCCAAAATGCCTTTTGAGTTCCGCATCGGCGTAAACCAGTGACACGCCTGCGCCGACACTCAAGTGTTCATTGATACGCCATGCCAGGTTTGGGTTGATGTTGATGGTCAGTAAATCCGTTTTACCGGCCAGTGACCCGAAATGGGCTTCCGTCGGGTATTCGGTGGCGACGCCATAGGACGAAAACAGCGCCAGCCCCCATGCCCACTGGTCGTTGACCGGCTGGATGAAGTAAGAGGCCGGTATTGCCGCAAATGGCGCGATGTCATTGTATCTCTGAGGTGGCTCGGTATTGAGTGTTTCAATATCGACTTCCGGGTTCAGTAAGGTTAATGCGCCGGCAATCTGTATGCGGTCAAATCGGGTCATTGATGCCGGGTTATGGGCCAGCGACGCGGCGTTGTCGGCAATGGCCGCTTCGCCGGCAAATGCTCTGCCAAGTCCAGAGGCGGAGTGCTCATTCACCTGAAATCCGGCAGCAAATGTGTTGAATGACAGGAAGATACAAGTTGCAGGAAGGAGCGTGGGTGCGATTTTTCTATCCATGATGTTCGCCTTTTAATAATTCTGATTGTTCTGTCCGTGAATGAAAATTGTTGAACCTCTCCAGTCGGTCAAAAGCAGTATAAAGACGGAAAAACCCATTGTTAACATGTCGTTAACAATGGGTTTTTTTATAAAATATACGAAAACTCAGCGTCTTAATTTCAAAGTGGTCAATAAAAATGAAATGACCGTTTGGATTATTTACTCTATTGATTGCTCTGTGAGACTTCTTTTCAGAAGCGCGGTGAAGGTGTTGTTTGAATGAATCAGGCGCTAAAAGTGCGAGCGTTTAATTTTCACTGTGTCTCTTTTTTTCTGCGTTTTCGTATTTGCTATTACGATCACAAAATAGATTGCGATGGCGCAGCGAAATGTCGGGCTATGACAAACCGTAAAGAGAAAATCAAAGAGCAAAGGGCACGTAGCATGAGGACAAAATAAAAGAGGCCAGCTTAAACGCTGGCCTCTTTACGCTACGAATAGCGGGGTGTGACGGTGTGTTATTCCGGTTGAATCAGCGTGCCATCCGCGACAAAAACACCTTGACCGCCGCTGGCGTTAAAGGTCGCAACTTCCAGTTGGGCCTCATTGGTAGCGGCTTGAGCCGTACCCGGGTCAAGAGGATTCCCTTCGCCATCGACCAGCTGAGGCGCAATCACTGTGCTGTGCTGTGCCAGCGAGCCGCTGTTAAAGCGGGCAATGTGTCTGACTTCACCACTGCTGTAGTTGTTCAGATCATCCAGTTTCAGCTGTTTGGCTAACGGTTCTGTACCACCCATAATGCTGAATTTCATGGTTTGGTTCGGAATGACACTGTCATTGGCCGCTTGCATCACGTACACCGGGCCGTTGACATCTTTCGCCAGGTTATATGGATCCACTGTATCCAGTACCGTTTGTGCAGCGTAGCCAAACTCACTGAAAAGCGCATCAATTGTGCCCTGAGTCGTTGTATCCAGGCTGCCGTAGAAGGTGTTGAAGCATGCTCCGCCTAAAGCGCCTGCACTGCCACAGTTCGCCACATAGGCATCCACTTTTGCTCCCATCAGCAGCGAGTGCTTGATTGTCGGGCCGAAAGTGGCAGATTCCAGCAGCAGGGACGGAATACCACCGCCTGGGTTAGCAAAGGCACCGGAAGTGAAGTTGAATAATGCATCGGCCTCTGGTTTACCCAGCGACTGGTTTGCCAGACGATAAGTGCCAATGCCGCTGATCGCCCCCAGTGAGTGACCAAAGAAACTGACATCCTGCGTATTCATCTGCGTAAGCAGCGGGTGGCCACCTGCTTGCATGATTGTCAGAGACGTACGTACCCCGAGATCATCAATGATGCTTTGGCGGATATTGTCACGTGCCACATTCAGGTATTGCAGGTTCATGTAAACCGATGCGGTGGCCGGAGTGGTGACGGTACCGTCAGCTAACGCTCGCTCACCATGCAGAGGATGATCAATCGCGATGATTGTTTTCGGGGTCATGCCTGCGGTTGATGCTGCGCCGATATGCTGGGCAGCAAAGACAAACGCGGTTTCTTTCACAGAAGTGATACCGTGCTGATAGATAACGGCACCGGCATCAGCCGCATTTGCCGGCATGATCAGAACGATCGGAACTTGTTTGACCGATTTGATCTGCGGCAGCGGGCTGTACTGTGTGACCAGACGTTCACTGTCGAGACGAGAGCCATCAGCCAGCGTGACTTTAGCACCGATCAGTTTGATAAACTCGACAGTGTCACCTTGCAGCAGCTTCGTGATGTCGATGCCTTGTAACGATGTCATCACAGCGGCTTTATCCGCATCGCTGCCTTCGGTCATGATGTGCTTGATTTTCGCCAGACTTGGTACTGCGCTCTGCCAAGGCGTTTTCATCCACTCCTGGTTGTCTGTTTCGTCGCTCAGGAAATAAGGCAGGTTGATAGTGCCGGTGAAAACTTGAAGGCCCAGCGTTGTGTATGCCCCTGCCAGTTGATCCAGCGTTGCTTGATCGTTGTTAACCAGCGCGCGCAGTGCCGGGTTGTTGTTCAAAAATGTCGGAATATTATCTACAGGGGTAATATCCATACGATACAGCGAGGTCAGATCCACGTTGTTCGGGTTGGCTTCCCCTTTCCAGATATCACCTGGTTGGCCACCGGCTTGCACTGTCGCAATAGTTTGTGCCAGAACGGCTTTGGTCGTATCCAGCACTTTACCTACAGAGGCGGTACTAAACCAGTTAGAGAAGATGATCTTGCTCTTATCGACGCCCGCGGCAGCAAACGTTGCTTCACTCAGGTGGGTCAGTTGTTGGGCAGGTTCCAGCGCAATGTTTGGGGTTGGGTTAGTCGATTTCAGAATCGAGTAACTGTTGCTCATACCAACCGGGTTACCTTTCGCATCTTTCAGATCAGAGGTCACGGCGTACTGATATTGGCTCGATGGCTTCAATGGTTTGAGCAGGGTAACGATCAGCTTATTGCCGGACGCGACCACTTTAAAATCACCATTGGCCTCTGACAATTTGACCGGTTGAACGTTGGCGTAATCGGCTGACGTCGGGTTACCGGTTTCCAGCATAAAGAAGCTGGCTGCCGCAGTGGTGGCATCCAATGCATTGCCGGTAAACTCGATCACCAGCGGTTGGCTGGTACTCCAGCCGTCATTTTTGCCGAAGGCCACTTCCGGGTTTGAGATATCAGTTGAGTAGGTTTCAGTTCCTACGCTGCCATCAGATTTGATGGTGCCATCGACGGAGTCCATCGCCAGGTACGTTGGCTTGACGATAACGGGATTCGACGGGTCTGAAACAATGTCAAATTTGACTTTGGTTTCTGCTTTCAAGCTCTCGCCAATACTCGGGTCCTGAGTTGGATCGCCGCTGAGTTTGGTGTCATCGCCACAAGCCGTCAGGCCCAGAGAAGAGGCAACCACCAGAGCAAGTAGATGTTTATTCATGTTATGTCCTTTATGCGTTATCAGGTGGTCAGAATCAGAACTTGTAGTTAATCTGTGCTGCGCCTAGCCAGGCGTCGTTTTCACTACGGAATTCGTATTCACGGCTATCGACGTATTCTTCTTCGAAGTTACTGCTCTTGCCGTACAGGTAGGTGATACCCACATCCATCGACAGGTCGTTGTTGTAGGTGTAGGTAAAGCCCGCAGAGTACCAGTAGCGATCGGTATCCGGGATACTCAGTGTTGCTACACCGGCTTGTTCATCAAAGGCGAAGCCTGCACGCAGGGTCCATTCCGGGTTCAGCGTGTAAGTCGCACCGATGGAATAACGGGTGTTGTCGTCAAAGCTTTCATCTTTAAATAGGCAGGTGTTGTTGACACAGTCCGGGCTGGTGGCTTTCAGCTCGGTGAACTCGCTCCACTCTGTCCACTGAATGCCATAGTGGATCGCCCACTGTTTGGTCAGCTGGTGGAAGCCGCCAAATTCAGCAATAGCCGGCAGGGGGATAGACAGCTTGCCATCAACGGTTTTCGGATTGCCCGGTGTGGAGCCGGCAACACCTGACCCCAGGTAATCGGTGAATTTGCCGTCAAAATCCAGGTCAACCTGCGAACGGTAGCTCAGACCAAAGCGGTGGTTTTCGTTCAGTTCCCACAGCATGCCCACATTCCAGCCCCACTCCCAGGTGTCGCCGTTCAGGTTAATCAGCGTCTGACTCGGAGATGTACCGAAAACCGCGCCCAGGCTGCCGAAATGGCGGTTCAGCTCTGCATCTGCATAAACCAGTGAAACACCTGCACCGACACTGAACTGATCGTTGATTCGCCATGAAATGTTCGGGTTCAGGTTAACTGTCAGCAGTTCCGTTTTACCGGCCAGGGCGCCAAAGTTGGCATCGGTCGGGTAATCAGTGGCGAAACCATAGTTAGAGAAAAGGCCGATACCCCAGGCAAATTTGTCATTGATAGGTTGGATAAAGTAACCGGCAGGAACTGCAGCAAATGGTGCCACATCTTCATACGTTTGCGCGGGTGATGAACCGACGGTGCTGATGTCGATTGACGGATCAATCAACGAGATCGCACCAGAAAATTCCATACGCTTGAACCTTGCCATCGCGGCCGGGTTACGCGCAAGAACGGATGCGTTATCTGCGATGGCGACTTCACCAGCAAATGCTCTGCCTAGCCCTGACGCAGAGTGCTCGTTGACCTGGAAACCGGCCGCTTGGGTATTCAGACTAAATAGCGCAGCGGTGACGGCTATGGCCGTGATGGAGATTCTTTTAGACATTATTATTCTTGCCTCTTTGTAGACTTTGCTTCTAGTTCTTCAATCCATGAATGAAAAACAATATATGGCTGTAATGTCTTGAGTGATTCCGCCAGGTGCCTTGGGGGTAACCCTGTATTTAACGTTATTCGCCCTGCTCAAGCGGGGGGATGAAGCACGGCTGTCGACCAGCACATTTTTATTGTACGGAAATCACTTTAAACATGACAAAACAGTGAAAATCAGTATATCGGGCAAACTTAGAAATGTTAACCTAATGTAACGTTATGTTTTTCATATAACTGTCTAATTGAGCATTGTTTAATTGCTTTGCGTTTAAAACGCACAATTAAATTGAGGGGATTGATTTGCAGGTTTGTGACAAAGCCCTGATTTACAGGGCTTGGTCTGAGGTCTGATGAGTTGACTTCGTTTGAATTATGCTTCTTCTTCTAGGTCAGCTGTTTGATTTTCGAAAACCGGCCAGCCCCCTAATTTTTTCCATTTGTTAACAATCTCACAAAATAATTCCGCGGTTCGCTCTGTGTCATACAGAGCGGAATGGGCTTCTTTATTGTCAAATGGGATCCCTGCCGCAGTACAGGCTTTGGCCAGAACTGTTTGTCCGAAGGCCAGCCCACTCAGTGCCGCAGTGTCGAAAGTCACAAACGGGTGGAATGGATTGCGCTTCAGGTTAGCGCGCTCAGAAGCCTCCATCACGAAACTGTGATCAAAGGTGGCGTTGTGCGCCACCATGATGGCACGAGAGCAGCCAGCGTTCTTGAGCTCTTTACGGATTTGCTTGTAGATTTCTTTCAGCGCGGCGTTTTCCGACACGGCACCCCGCAGCGGGCTGAACGGGTCGCGAATACCGTTAAAATCCAATGCTTCCTGATGAATCACCGCGCCCTCAAAAGGCTCGATGTGGAAATGCAGGGTGGTGGCAGGTTTCAGCCAGCCGTCTTTATCCATTTGCAGGGTGACTGCACAAATTTCCAGCAGTGCATCGGTTTTCGCATTGAAGCCTGCCGTTTCAACATCAACGACGACAGGAAAGTAGCCGCGAAAGCGACTTTTGAGAGTATTTAGTTCGTTATCTTGGCTCATAACACGGTGCTGAATAAAAATGAGTCGGCCATTATGTCAGATTCATTTCCAGACCTAAACCTTAAACTGGTTGTTCAGGCTGGCCAAGGACACCCAGGGAGGGAAACGCTAAAGTTTTTGACGAACAGCCCGATACGTTAGGTAATAGAACGGGGCATTGAGAAAGTCCTGGTGTTGAACCGGTCAATACCGCGGTATGATTGCTCTTCTGGCCGGGAATCGGTTCAAACGATGTCACGTTAACGAAAAAGTACGGTGAATGAGTGCGGTAGCAATGATGAAATCTCTTCTCACATATAGCGGTCTGGCGCTTTGCATGGCTATGGCGGTGAATACGTCTGTCTCAGCAAGACAGCTGTATGTCGCTAAACCAGCGCTGTCGAGCTGGAAGGTCGCTGTGGATACCCCACTTGAATGTCGAATGCTGCACACGGTGCCGAACTTTGGTGAAGCACAATTTGTTTCCCGTGCCGGTAAAAAGCTGAATCTGGATTTTGAACTGAAAATGCGCCGCCCGATGGGGCAGAGCAGCAATGTCAGCCTGGTGTCGATGCCGCCACGCTGGATGCCTGGTGACAAGGCCGAACGTATAACCCGTCTGAAATTTTATAAACAGTTCGATGGGTATGTCGGAGGGCAGACGGCCTGGACAATGCTTTCTGAGTTGGAAAGTGGCCGGTATCCAACCTTCAGTTATGCCGACTGGCAGCACCGCAATAAGCTGGTGGAAGTGTCGTTGTCTGCGGTGTCATTTCAGAACTCATACAACCAGTTCAGCCAGTGTATCGACAACCTCTTACCGTACAGTTTCGATGATATCGCCTTTACCGTATTGCATTATGGTCATAACAGCGATGAGCTGAACAAAATGTCTCAGCAGCGCCTGGCCCAGATTGCTGACTTTATCCGCTACAGTGATGATGTGGATTTGGTGCTGGTGGCAGCCTATACCGATGCAGAAGGCAGCAAGGATGAAAATCAGCAACTGTCAGAACGACGAGCCAAGAAACTGGAAGACTACTTTGTGACCATAGGGATGCCGAAAGACCGTATTCAGGTACAGGCGTACGGTAAGCGCCGCCCGATTGCTGACAGCAGTAACCCGATTGGTCGAGGGAAAAACCGCAGGGTAGTGATTTCCTTAGGTCGTTCAATTATTTAACTGGGCGCATTTGGTACTGCCTGAACCGGAATTTTCGCTGTCTTATAAATAATGCGGACCTTATAGCTGAACTGACTAAATTTACTAAGAACAACAATAGTAAGATAGGTAGTGGCTATGAAAAATCTGTTATGGCTCTTAATGTTTTGTACCGGCACTGTGCTGGCCGCGGACGATGTGGTGTTAGGCAGCGACACGACCAAGGTGGATAAAGAGCTGGCGGGCGAAGTGAGCGCTCAGCAAATCACTGAAGAGCAGGCAGAAGAAATGGGGCTGAACAGGGCAGAGACTTATGAACTGACCAGTACGGTCAGTGTCGAGAACCTGGAAATGCAAATCGCCGAAAAGCTTAAAGAAAGCATCATGCCGTACTATTCGATCGAATTTAACGATCCGACATCGGACGACAATATGTATCGTGCGGTCGTGACGGAATATTTCGGCAAGGTGGATTCCGAAGAAAACGCGGGAGATAACGCGGAAGACGAATAGCCTTTTCCGTCGCATCTCGCCATATGTAAAAAGCCCGTAATGCGGGCTTTTTACTGTTTGTTGCCGGAAACCCGAACGGGTTTATTCTTCCGGGTAGACCTTGTCTTTGTACTCGCAGAGGTCTTCAATAATACAGCTGCCGCAACGTGGTTTTCGCGCGACACAGGTATAGCGTCCGTGTAGGATCAGCCAGTGGTGAACATCCACTTTAAATTCCTTCGGTACCACTTTCAGTAGCTTCTGCTCGACCTGATCGACATTCTTACCCATTGCAAACTTGGTGCGATTGGATACCCGGAAAATATGCGTATCGACCGCGATGGTCGGCCAGCCGAAGGCTGTATTCAGGACCACATTCGCCGTTTTACGCCCGACACCGGGTAATGCTTCCAGCGCCTCACGATCTTCCGGTACTTCACCGCCATGCTGTTCAACCAGAATTTTACAGGTCTTGATGACGTTTTCGGCCTTGGAATTGAACAAACCGATAGTTTTGATGTGCTCTTTCACCCCATCGACACCCAGATCCAGCATGGTTTGTGGTGTATTGGCTACTTTGTAAAGTTTGTCTGTCGCCTTGTTAACACTGACATCGGTAGCCTGAGCAGAGAGGAGGACAGCGATCAGTAGTTCAAAGGGGGAGCTCCAGTTCAGCTCCGTTTCCGGATGAGGGTTTGCTGCTCGCAGGCGTTCCAGAATCTGGACACGCTTTTCATTGTTCATAGTTACTTCCAGTTAAAGCTAACAGGTAAATTTGTATTTATAGTTTTGTGCTTGGGTTTAAATCCACCGGACATCCTTGCCCGGCGGGATCGTTTCGGGGCGTTACCTTACTTTGGGCCGATTGCCTTATTGAGCCGAGGTAACCCGGGCGCGTTCAATAACCGGCTTTTCTTTTTCCGCGGCGGTTTTTTCTTCACGCTTTTTATCAATAACATTCTTCAGGGCAATCATAAAGCCTACGCCGATAAATGCGCCTGGCGGCAAAATCGCCAACAGGAAGCTGCTGTCAAAGTGGAACACTTCAATGCGCAGGGCGGCGGCCCAATCACCCAGCAGACGATCAGCACCGTCAAACAGGGTACCGTTACCCAGAATTTCCCGCAGTGCGCCCAGTACAACCAGCGCCGCAGTCATGCCGAGTCCCATCCATAGTCCATCAAGGGCGGCTGGCAGGGCGTTATTTTTGGAAGCGAACGCTTCGGCACGGCCGATGATGATACAGTTGGTCACAATCAGAGGGATGAAAATCCCCAGAGACTGGTATAAGCCGAAGGTGTAAGCATTCATCAGTAACTGAACACATGTCACCAGCGATGCAATGATCATCACAAAGACCGGGATACGGACTTCCGACGGCACCCATTGACGTACCAGAGACACAATCAGGTTTGAGCCCACCAGGACAGCGGTGGTTGCCAGACCCAGGCCCAGGGCGTTGGTGACGGTGGCAGAGACCGCGAGCAGCGGGCAGAGCCCGAGCAACTGCACAATGGCCGGGTTATTATTCCACAGGCCGTTTTTCATCAATTCGTTGTTCATGACCTCAACCTTATCCGCAATTCAGCGGCTGATCGAAAATGTGCTGCTGATTTTGCTGGTAGTACAGTGATACACGTTTTACCGCACCGACCACAGCACGTGGGGTGATGGTTGCCCCTGTAAATTGGTCAAACTCCCCGCCGTCTTTACGTACTGCCCAGCGGGTATCTTTCTCGCCGTTGACTTTTTTACCGGTAAAGCTGTTAATCCAGTTACTGATCCGGGTATCGATCTTGTCGCCCAGTCCAGGGGTTTCATTGTGATTGAGCACGCGAACCCCGGTTACCTTGCCATCAATATTCAGGCCGACGACCAGTTTAATAGCACCACTGTAGCCGTCAGGCGCAACGGCTTCGATAGCGATACCGGTTTTCTGGCCAGCTTTTTCAGCGACATAGGCTGGCATTGGGGTGGGTGTACCCAAATACTGTTCATTGTTGATCAGCGTACAGCTTTTATACAGTTCGTTATCATGGCTGTCGGCCGGGATAACCTGATTGAGTACCTTCAGCAATTCTTTTTGCTGCTGTTCCTGAATCCGGTCTTCAGTCAGCAGATTTGTTACTGAAACCAGAGTGGTCGCCAGCAAGGCAAAAATTGCCAGCAATCCCCCGTTTTTCTTCATTGCATTAATCATTGTTGCTCCATTAATGGCCAAAGGTGCGCGGGCGCGTGTAGTAGTCAATCAAGGGTACACACATATTGGCCAGTAGCACGCTGAATGCGACGCCATCCGGGAAACCGCCAAAGGTGCGGATCAGGTAAACCAGAACCCCAATCAGGGCGCCAAACACGAGTCGTCCTTTCACTGTTGTTGAGGCCGAAACCGGATCGGTCGCGATAAAAAAGGCACCCAGCATGGTTGCGCCAGAAAACAGGTGGAAAACCGGCGAAGCCGTGTTATCCGGGCTGATCATAAAGCCCAGCAGGCTGATCACAAACAGGGCGCCCAGCATACCGACTGGAATATGCCATTGAATGACCCGCATTTTCAGCATGATCAGGCCGCCAATCAGAAAACCGATATTGACCCATTCCCAACCGATGCCGGCAATGGTGCCGAAAACCGGCCCAGCCAGGATTTCAGTGGCGGTGTGGCCTGTTGTCAGGGAAGTCTTCAGGGTGTCCAGCGGCGTTGCCATGGTAACCCCGTCAACAGACAGTCTGAGTTGATGGATGCTGAAGCCGTCGGTGGTGAAACCGGTCAGGACAGCCATCAGGCTATCAGTCAGGCTGACAGGCTCTGCAGCCAGGGATTGTGGCGGCAACCAGGTTGTCATTTGTAGCGGGAAAGAGATCAGCAGAACCACATAGGCAACCATCGCGGGGTTGAACAAGTTTTGCCCCAAGCCCCCGTAAAGATGCTTGGCGATAACGATAGCAAACAGCGTACCGATAACGGCAATCCACCAAGGAGCCAGTGGGGGAATCGACAGACCAATCAATACCCCGGTCAGCAGCGCACTATTGTCACGCAGGTACGGTGTGATTGGGCGCTTACGCAGTTTCAGCACTGCTGCTTCCGTAACAACGGCAACAAGTGCAGCGAGGGCAATTTGAATTAATACTCCCCAACCAAAGAAATACCACTGGGCAGCAACACCCAGTGACGTGCAGAAGATAACCGTGCGCATCAGGCTGCTGGTGCTGCGACGGCTGTGCGCATGGGGTGAGCTGGCAATATTAAACGCCACGGTTATTTTTCCTCATTCTTTTCTTGAGCTTCTTTTGCGGCCTTGCGGGCTTTGGCGCGGGCAATCGCGGCGGCGACAGCGGCTTTCTTCGGATCATCTGATTGCACTACATCAGCCGGAGTTGATGGTGCCTCAGAAACTGGCTCAGCATCGTCGAGACTGCTGTCAGCCTGAGCCTGTTGCGCGGCCTTGCGGGCTTTGGCGCGAGCAATCGCGGCGGCAACAGCGGCTTTCTTCGGATCATCTGATTGCGCTGCATCAGAAACTGGCTCATCATCGTCGAGACTGCTGTCAGCCTGAGCCTGTTGCGCGGCCTTGCGGGCTTTGGCGCGGGCAATCGCGGCGGCGACAGCGGCTTTCTTCGGATCATCTGATTGCGCTGCATCAGCCGGAGTTGATGCTGCCTCAGATGCTGGCTCAGCATCGTCGAGACTGCTGTCAGCCTGAGCCTGTTGCGCGGCCTTGCGGGCTTTGGCGCGTGCAATCGCGGCGGCGACAGCGGCTTTCTTCGGATCATCTGATTGCGCTGCATCAGCCGGAGTTGATGCTGCCTCAGATGCTGGCTCATCATCGTCGAGACTACTGTCAGTCTGAGCCTGTTGCGCCGCTTTGCGGGCTTTGGCACGGGCAATGGCGGCGGCAACCGCATCTTTTTTCTCATCGCCGGAGGCAGAGGATTGCGGTGTATTCGTTGCGTCTACCGATGCACTTTGTGCATCTTCAGCCATTTTCGCGGCTTTACGCTCACGTGCCTGACGTTTACGCTCCTCGCGCAGTTTGGCCATCTCACTGTTATCAGGTACGGCATCGGTCGTTGCGGCTTTCGCAGCTTCGGCCTGTTTGGCTTTGGCGCGAGCAATCGCAGCAGCCACTGCTGGTTTCTTATCGGTCTCTTGGGTCGCGGCGGCCTGTTTGGCTTTCACGCGAGCGATAGCGGCTGCAACAGCATCGTCACCCCCTTTGTCTGCCATTTCCTGGCGGCGGGTGTCGGCGGCTTTCTTGAAGCGTTCTTCTCGTGCTGCTTTATCGCGTTCAAAGCGGGCCTGTTTAGCTTCAAAGCGCTGTTTCGCACGTTCAGCATTTGCGGCTTCTTCACGGCGTGCGTAAATTTCGGCTTTAGCCTGACGGTAGTAGCTTACCAGCGGGATTTCACTCGGGCAGACATAAGCGCAGGCCCCACATTCGATACAGTCGAACAGGTTGTATTCTTCACATTTGTCGAAATCCTCGTCTTTGGCGTACCACTGCAGTTGTTGCGGTAACAGAGACGAAGGACAAACTTCCGCACAGGCACTGCATCGGATACAGGCCATTTCATGGTTGTAGAGCGGTAGTTCGCGGCGTTTGGGCGCAAGAATACAGTTTGTGATCTTGGTGATCGGTACATTCGGGTGGGCAGGGTAAAGCCCATCAGCGACCCGCCGATAATCACGCGTGGGTATTTTTTGTCTGCTTTATAGCTGTATTTGTCCAGCAGGTAAGAGATTGGCGTGCCCAGCAGAGCAAAAACATTACCACGTTTTTTAATGGCTTCGCCGGTCAGGGTGACGACACGCTCAAGCAGTGGTTCACCATCGATAATGGCGCGCTTAACCGCAAAAGCGGTACCCACGTTCTGAACAATTACGCCGACGGCTGATGAACGTGACTGAGTCGGGACTTCACGTCCGGTCAGAATTTTCACCAGCTGCTTGGAGCTGCCGGACGGGTATTTGGTCGGAATGACACGGATCAGAATATTATCATCAGGCGTGACACACTGCTCCAGCGCTTTGATCGCCTCTGGCTTGTTGTCTTCAATACCGATGATGGTCATTTTGGGTTTGAGGATATGACGAAGGATGCGAATCCCTTCAATCACGTCCTCGGCGTAATCGCGCATCAGGCGATCATCGGCGGTAATGTAGGGTTCACATTCAGCCGCATTAATAATCAGAATTTCAGCCAGACCAAGGCTACCCTGAATTTTCCGTCCGGTCGGGAAACCCGCGCCGCCTAGACCGGCAATGCCGCTGAAACGGATGGCGTCAATTAGCTCGCCGGACTCCTTTTCCTGGTAATCCGGGATTTTATGCTGTGAGCCCCAGGTATCGTTGCCATCAGTCTGGATCACGATACACAAATCGGTCAGACCTGACGGGTGTGCCGTTGTACGGGGCTCGATAGCAGTGATCACGCCGGATGTCGGTGCGTGAACCGGTACCGACATACTCATGCCGCCTTTAGTCAGCGGCTGGCCTTTCAGGACTTTGTCGCCAACAGCAACCAGAATGTCGCCTTTGGTACCGATGTGCTGTTTTAACGGCAGCACCAGTTCGTCCGGAATACCGGCATGAGTGATGGGTGTTTTGTTGGAAATTTTTTATTTTCAGGCGGGTGAATTCCGCCGGGGAAGTCCCACAGCTGGCCTTGTTTAATTTGTTCGATAATTGACAGCATGTTACTTCACCGCGTTCTCGTTGTGCTCTGCCGGAAGGTTTACCACCGGAATCTGGTTTAAATTCCACTTCCAGTTTTCAGGCGTCGTTTCGACCGGAATCATCTCAATACAATCCGTCGGGCAAGGTGCCACACACAGGTCGCAACCGGTACATTCTTCTTTGATGACGGTGTGCAGGGCCTTCGTGCCGCCGACGATCGCATCAACCGGACAAGCCTGAATACATTTGGTACAGCCGATACACATGTCTTCGTGGATAAAAGCGACTTTTTTGATGCTTTTTTCCGGATCGTGCGCCATTTCCTGCACTTCAATGCCCATCAGATCGGCCAGTTTCTCGATGGTTGGCTGACCGCCCGGAGGGCATTTGTTGATGTCATCGCCGTTGGCAATGGCTTCTGCATAAGGGCGGCAGCCCGGGTATCCACATTGGCCGCACTGAGTCTGCGGTAGGATGGCATCAATCTGTTCGACAATCGGATCAGCTTCCACTTTGAAGCGGACGGAGGCGAACCCCAGGATCAGACCGAAAATAGCGGCAAGGACGGCAATCGCGATAACCGCAATGATTAACCCACTCATTTATAGTTTCACCAATCCAGTAAAGCCCATAAAGGCCAGAGACATCAGGCCCGCGGTAATCATGGCAATAGAGGCACCTTTAAAGGGGGTCGGTACATCAGCGGCAGCAATGCGCTCACGCATGGAGGCAAACAGTATCAGCACCAGTGAGAAGCCCACAGCCGCGCCAAAACCGTAAATCACGGACTCGATAAAGTTATGGCGTTCATTGATGTTCAGCAGCGCGACGCCGAGAACGGCACAGTTCGACGTGATCAGCGGCAGGAAGATACCCAGCAGTCGGTAAAGTGTCGGACTGGTTTTATGCACAACCATTTCGGTGAACTGAACGACAACTGCAATCACCAGAATAAAACTCAGGGTTCTGAGATATTGAATGCCCAACGGGACAAGGATGTAGGTTTCGACCAGGTACGCGCAGACCGAGGCCAGCGTCAGCACAAATGTGGTTGCCAGGCCCATACCGATTGCGGTCTCCAGTTTTTTGGAGACCCCCATGAAGGGGCAAAGCCCTAAGAATTTGACCAGTACAAAGTTGTTAACCAACACTGTACCGACAAGAAGCAGAAGGTATTCAGTCATACCGCCAAAATACAATTTCCAAAAGATCCTAATATTATCTGCCTTTGTAAGATCTATAACAACTCCCATCGAGCAGGGTTTTTGCTCTTCGGCGACCTTTTCGCCATTCATTCTGCGGTTGTTGACGGTTAAGTTAACTTTCCTTAACCAAAGTCACCAGAATTTAAAGCATGGCATCCTTTTGTCACTGTCGGCAGTTATCCGCTTGACCCTCGGGGCGAATGTAAAGGAGGGAACCTCAGAATCAGATTCCGATCCTAGGTGGAGTGTTTCGTAAAGTTGAAGGGCTAAAGTAAGAGTTTATGGTTAAATGTTGCTCAATTAGAGTTTGAATTAAACGCTCGTTAGAAAAAGCGTGAAAAGCGTCATTATCCGCTTGCTTTTTTCTTGGCCTGTAAAGACAAGGCGTTAGCTGAGTTATCCACGGAAACTGTGGATAAGTGTGTTAATTGATATATGGAAAAATAGCATAGAGCGCCCTTTTGATACGGTGTGGTTGCTTTTTGATCGATATCGTTAAAGGGAATAAATGGCTGTAATAGAAGGTATGAGCTAAAAAAGCAAGAGGCAGAAAATCTTATTTAGAGTAATTACTTCAGGTATTTCTTCTGGCACGTTTTTCTGTGAATTAAGAATCTCAGAAACTTGGATAAGCTGTGGGAAACTAAGTGCTAGTAAAGGTATAAAAGAGGTGGTGATAAGCGATGTATTGCCAAATAAAGTTGACAATGTGCTGTGTGAGGGCAGTGATAATACGCCGATAGCCAGTTAGGATCAATAGGTGAGATATAAATTTTTTGTTTCAGTTTTGAACCATGGCGTCGAGTGTAGATAAGGCCAGTTAATCCCTGATCAGGAGATACATAAAGCTATTGTGGCACGCTGGATCTTGGATGAATGATTGACATAATAAAACGGCATAGGACAATGTAGGCCACTGATCATATAGCCAGTACGGTAATTCTATGGATAAGTCTTCTAGCAAAACGTTTAAGCTGTCTTCCAACTATGCTCCTTCCGGTGACCAGCCGGGGGCTATTAAGCAGTTGCTGGAGGGGTTGGAAGCCGGACTGGCGCACCAGACGCTGCTGGGCGCAACGGGAACCGGTAAAACCTTCACAGTGGCGAATGTGATTGCCGAAGCAGATCGTCCTACCTTGATTCTTGCTCCCAATAAAACGCTGGCAGCGCAGTTGTATGGCGAGATGAGAGAGTTCTTTCCGGAAAATGCGGTGGAATATTTCGTCTCTTATTATGACTACTATCAGCCGGAAGCCTACGTGCCGACCACGGATACGTTTATCGAAAAAGACGCCTCGGTGAATTCTCACATTGAGCAAATGCGGCTGTCGGCCACTAAGGCGCTGATGGAGCGACGCGATGTCATCATTATTGCTTCGGTGTCGGCGATTTATGGTCTGGGGGATCCGGACTCATACCTGAAAATGATGCTGCATATTCGCCGTGGCGATATTATCGACCAGCGCGATATCTTGCGTCGTCTTGCGGAGCTGCAATATACCCGTAATGAGATGGCTTTTGAGCGGGGGCATTTCCGGGTGCGTGGCGAAGTCATTGATATCTTCCCGGCGGAATCGGAAAAAGAAGCCGTCCGTATCGAGCTGTTTGATGAGGAAGTGGAATGTATCAGTGTGTTTGATCCTCTTACCGGCGCCATTCTGCAGCGCGATCTGCCGCGTTATACCATTTATCCGAAAACCCACTACGTCACGCCGCGAGAACGGGTACTGGAAGCTATTGAAGGCATCAAAGTCGAGCTGATAAGCCGTAAAAAAGATCTGCTGGCAAATAATAAGCTGGTGGAAGAGCAGCGTATTACTCAGCGTACTCAGTTTGATATTGAGATGATGAATGAACTGGGCTTTTGTTCCGGTATCGAAAACTACTCCCGTTACCTCAGTGGGCGCGCGGAAGGTGAACCGCCACCGACACTGTTTGATTACCTGCCGCCAGATGGTTTGCTGATCATCGATGAATCCCACGTGACGGTTTCGCAAATCGGGGCTATGTACCGGGGGGATCGTTCCCGGAAGGAAAATCTGGTTGAGTACGGGTTCCGACTGCCGTCGGCATTGGATAACCGACCTTTGAAATTTGAAGAATTTGAAGCACTGGCTCCGCAGACGCTTTATATTTCTGCGACGCCGGGCAGCTATGAGATTGATAAATCTGGTGGTGAAATTGCAGAGCAGGTGGTTCGTCCTACTGGCCTGCTGGATCCTGAAATTGAGGTGCGACCGGTAGCCACCCAGGTGGATGATCTGCTCTCGGAAATCCGTATTCGAGAGGCCAAAAATGAGCGGGTGCTGGTAACAACCCTGACCAAGCGTATGGCAGAAGACCTGACTGAATATCTGAGTGAGCATGGGGTAAAAGTGCGGTACCTCCACTCAGATATTGATACCGTTGAGCGGGTTGAGATTATTCGTGATTTGCGTCTGGGTGAGTTTGATGTGCTGGTCGGGATCAACCTGTTGCGGGAAGGTCTGGATATGCCGGAAGTATCACTGGTGGCAATCCTGGATGCCGACAAAGAAGGCTTCCTGCGCTCTGAGCGTTCTCTGATCCAGACAATTGGCCGTGCGGCACGTCACCTTGAAGGCCGCGCGATTCTGTACGCTGACCGGATAACCGGGTCAATGGAACGGGCGATCAACGAAACTAACCGGCGTCGTGACAAGCAGATCGCGCACAATGAAAAGCACGGCATTGTGCCACAAGCACTCAACAAGAAAGTGTCCGACATCATGGAGCTGGGTGGTGCCGGTAAAGGCCGTAAAACGAATCGGGCTGCACAGCTGCATAAAGTGGCTGAGAAGAAAGGTACGTATAGCACGATGACTCCGCAGCAGCTGGAGTCGGAAATTCAGGGACTTGAAAAGCAAATGTATGATGCTGCCCAGAACCTGGAGTTTGAGACCGCGGCCGAGTTGCGCGATAAGATCCACAGCCTGAGAGAGCAGTTCATCGCGAACAGTTGAGTAGTCGTCGCTGAGCCGTAGTTTTTTTGTAGTTTGTATCTTTGCTGCATGTAATCAGTGGCTGAAAGGCAAGTTTTTCAGCCTGAATTAGGACAAACGGTTCAGCGTAGCCAAATTTCAGGTAAAAAAAAGCCAACCGAAAATAGGTCGGTTGGCGTCATTGTTTAAGTGAAAATATTCCACAAACAACGTCAGTTGGCTAGGTTGACTCTCAGGAAGAGTCACAATAGTTAATGCAGGCACTGTGCCAACTTTTGTTGTGTTCTTTAATTGCACTTTTTTATTGGGGATAGTGGGGTTTTTGAACATGATTGACTTGCAGAACCGTACTGCGAATTGCATTTTGCAAATCAATATGCAATTCATAATGAAAAATTCGCACAAAAATGCAAACATAATAAAAAAGTGATACCTCTTTTTTTCTATTTATTACAATTAGTAAAGAGTCACTGGATTTGGAGGGGCAATGGAGAGCAAATCTAAACAGCGTCAAGTCTTGATGGTTGAAGACACGGCGTCCGTAGCGACGTTGTACAAGTCCTACCTGAATCCGCTTGGAGTGGCTGTCACTATCGTTGGAACAGGTTCCGATGCGCTGGCGTTTATTAAAGATACCGTCCCGGATTTGATCCTGCTTGACTTGCGATTGCCTGATATGACCGGTTTAGAAGTGCTGGAAGCGGTCAAAAATGATTATCCGAATGTGCCGGTCGTGATCATGACGGCGCATGGTTCAATCGATGTGGCGGTTGAAGCCATGCGATATGGCGCTCAGGACTTTTTGATTAAACCGTGCGAAGCCGATCGGCTCCGGGTGACAGTCAATCAGGCGCTGAAAGAAGAACAGCGCAAAAGTGAAGGGCAGACAACCTCAAAACAAACCGGTGCGCAGTATCAGGGATTTATCGGGAACAGCTTACCGATGCAAGCCGTGTATCGGGTGATTGAATCAGCGGCTTCCAGTAAAGCGACAGTCTTTATTACCGGTGAAAGCGGAACCGGTAAAGAAGTGTGTGCCGAAGCCATTCATGCTGCCAGCCCACGCAGCGATAAGCCGTTTGTCGCGCTTAACTGTGCCGCGATTCCAAAAGAGCTGATTGAAAGTGAACTGTTCGGCCACGTGAAAGGTGCGTTTACCGGGGCATCGACCGAGCGTCAGGGCGCTGTGGAGATGGCGAACAACGGCACCCTGTTTCTTGATGAGTTATGTGAAATGGATTTGGATTTGCAAAGCAAGTTGCTTCGCTTTATTCAAACCGGCACTTATCAGAAGGTGGGCTCATCCAAAACGCAGTCGGTTGACGTCCGTTTTGTCTGTGCAACAAACCGTAACCCGTGGTTGGAAGTGCAAGAAGGTCGTTTTCGTGAAGATCTATACTACCGCCTGCATGTTATTCCGATAACCCTGCCACCACTTCGTGATCGTGGGGAGGATGTCCTTGAAATTGCGCATGCCCTGCTGGCGTTGATGTCAGTGGAAGAGGGCAAAAATTTCAGCCGTTTTGCACCTGAAGTCATGGAGTTATTCCGTCGCTACCACTGGCAGGGGAATGTCCGAGAGTTGCAGAATGTAATTCGGAATATCGTCGTGCTCAATAGTGGTGAAGAAGTCACCCTGATGATGGTTCCGCCTCCCATTAACAATGGTGGCGTTAATTTTGCATCTCCTCGTAACACAGTGGTGAGTACCCCGCTGGAGGGCGATCCAGTACCGTCGGTGGGAACCAGCCAAATTGTAGATAAGTCACAGGTTGAACCGCTCTGGGTAGTCGAAAAGCGAGCGATTCAGGCGGCCATCGATGCCTGTGATGGAAATATTCCGCGCGCTGCGGGCTTATTGGAAGTCAGTCCGTCAACGATTTATCGAAAATTACAAACCTGGCAGGAAGCCCAAGGTTAGTTGTAGGGAGAGTATTGCATGACATCGATTATCAATGCAGATACCATCAAACGAATGGCTGATGAAGTGGGTCACGACACATTGCAGCTGCTGTTGAATGTGTTCAGCGACGAACTTGACCAGTATTTTCGTCAATTATCCTCCCAGCCTACGATCAGCCAGGTACGGGAGATCAGCCACGCGATTAAAAGCAGTGCCGCCAGCTTTGGGGCAGATGAACTGGCCGTAATGGCTCAGGAATGCGAGTCTCGGGTGAAACAGGGGCAGGATCAGTGGATTCTGGACCATCTGCCTGAATACAGACAGATGGTGGAAGGTATGGCGATAGAATACAGACGATTAGCGAGCCTGGAGAATCCGGTCAACTGCCTGTCGTAACTTTTCTCTGTCGTGCCGCCACTGGTGGTTGTTTGATGCGAGGGGCATAATCAGTTGCTGATACTTCGCATCAATCGCCTCCTGCTGGCGATCAGTTACAATCACATCAATCGGGCGGCCGCCCATCGAACGTTCACACCAACGCAGCATATCGGCCAGGGTCATTTTTCCCGCAGGGCCTTTTTCCTTATCCAGATTCATTACAAAGACGATCTTCGCGCGGCAGCGCTTCAGTGCCAGCTCAATCTCTTTGAGCAATAACGGCGGCATAATGCTGGTCAGGAAGCTACCCGGGCCCAGCAGGATTAAATCGGCCTGTTCAATTGCCTGAACCGCTTCTTTGGTCGCAGGCACTGCCGGTTCAACGTAAAGCCGCAGCGGTACGTCTTCCAGCTCATCGACGCTGGTCTCGCCACAGATGATTTCTCCGCTTGGGGTCATGGCAGAAAGATCAGCCGGGTGTTCTGACATCGGTAGAATATGAGGTTGCACTTTGAGCATATCCCGGATCAGGTTGATGGCTTCCAACGGCCGAATGGACAGATTATCAAGCGCCTTAAGCATCAGATTACCCAGGTTATGGCCATCCAGTTCGCCATTGCCCTTGAACCGATACTCAAAAATCATCGACCCTACCGAAGGCTCAGTAATCAGCTGGTTAATACAGTTGCGGGTATCCCCCCAGGCGATACCGCCCTGACAGGCTCGTATACGGCCGGTTGAACCTCCGTTGTCCGTTGTGGTGACAATGCCGGTGACCTTATCGCCAAAGTCGGATAGGGCTGAAAGCATGCGGCCAAGCCCATGTCCACCGCCAATGGCAACAATGCGTGGGCCGGTGTCGGCCGGAGTGGTATCGGTCGGTGTAAGAGGGTCAACCGTAATTGCGCGGGTACTGTCTGACGTCATGGAGTCTGTCTGTGATCAAATTCTTGCTGTGCCCCGAGTGTAACCTGTCAATGTCAGAGGAAACAACTGCAGGTGCCGGGATGATATATTAATCACGTTTAGTATGGGTGGGCTGAATAAAAAATGCCCTCTCAAAAAGGCGGAGAGGGCGGAAAGACAACATCGGCAGCAATTGGGTATCAATGCGGTTTAAGGTATCAATGCGGTTTTTGCATAATGCTCATCAGATAGTCGTAGGTGTCATGGCAGTTCGGAGCACTCAACAGTACTTGTTTCTCACTCGCCGGTACCGGTAATAACTCCAGCCAACGCTGACACAGCCAGCTCAGGTTGTTGTATTGTTTTTTCTTGTGTAGCCCGCTGAGTTCGGGGTGCTTGTCAAACACGACTTTCAGTTTGTCTGCCAGAATTTGCTGATCCCGGCGAAGCTCAATGTCCGGCCAGCGTGGAATACTTTCGCATTCCGCCATGAACATGCCTTCATCGCACTCCTGCAAGCTGTCGATACGAAACGTTTCGTGGCCGACCACGGTGACAATCAGCGTTCCGTCTTCTGGTGAGATGTCAAAATCTTCGACAGTCACGCGGGTGCCAATATGGAAGAAGTGCTGACCGTGTTCATCTTGATCAAACATGCAAACACCAAGACTCTGACTGGACTTCATGGCCGATTTAAAGTTTTCCATTTGTGTACCAGGGGCGATACGGATTGGAATACGGCCACCAGGCAAGATATGACGTTTTTGAAATAATAGTGGAATGTACTGTTTCATAGTCTGCTCCGGTTGCCTTTGTCTGGTGATATAGACAAAGCAAATGTGATGCCGGAATTTCAGACTGCTGCTATTTCTACGCTGGTGGCCGTTTTAAAATGTTGTAGTTTCATTTTGCAAAACGAATTGCATATATTCCTGTGCATTTTGCGAATCATTTTTGATTTGCAATGATTTTTAGCGCGTTGTCACTAGGCAGCAGCTCTAAATGGCTTTGTTCGTCAAAGTACCATCCTTTAATTAATCCTTTCTCCTGCATATCCAGAAAACCGTCGATCACTTGCTGAGCTTGTTTCCTGGCTTGCTTGGCATCCAGACCTTCTTCCCGCTGCAAGTAGAGCGCAATATCATCAATTGAAGCCGATTCGATAATATTGGACATAATATCCTCACTTTTTGTAAGAAAATATTCCCATACTTACTTAAGTAGTATTGTCGTGAAATCTGTGGAACGGTAGAATGCGGCACGAATTTTTTGCAGTGATTTGCCACACGTGCTAATGATCTGATACTTTTATTAACAGTACGCTATTGTGCTCATTTCGGTTTAATCAACAGAGGCACAATTGCCATAACTCCGAGCTTGCTGCACTAAGTTCCTGATCTTGGCCAAGGGTCTGTGACGGGGATAGGTGAGTTAAGCCAGTGACAGGTTGTCACCAGGGTCGATAAAGAAATGCATCGGCCTCCCATATTTGGAAAGGTGTTCCGTGGCGAAACAATTTGAAGATAGCTTCCATCGCAAATTCTATTATTTGCGTCTTTCAGTTACAGACGTCTGTAACTTCAAATGCACATACTGCTTGCCTGATGGCTACCACCCGGCGGAGAAGAAAAAGCCGTCTTTTCTGACGCTGGATGAAATCCATCGAGTTACGGCTGCTTTTGCAGAATGTGGCACAACAAAAGTCCGCATCACTGGCGGAGAGCCAAGCCTGCGTCGAGATTTTACCGACATCATCCGCACCGTGGCAGAACAGCCGGGCATTAAGAAAGTGGCTACCACAACCAATGGTTACCGGATGGCCAAGCTGGTACGTCAATGGCGTGACGCCGGGTTGACGAGCATCAATGTCAGTGTCGATAGCCTTGACCCCAGAATGTTCTACCAGATCACTGGCGAGAACATGTTTCAGCAGGTGATGGAAGGCATTGATGCGGCTTTTGATGCCGGTTTTGAGCAGGTGAAGGTCAACACCGTGCTGCTTAAAGATCTGAACTCCCAGCAGCTGCCGCAATTTCTGGCTTGGATCAAACATCGTCCTATTCAGTTGCGCTTTATTGAACTGATGCAAACCGGTGAGATGGACACGTTATTCAATAACCACCATGTCTCTGGTGTCGCGATCCGCAATCATCTCATTGCTAACGGTTGGGTGCTTAAACTCAAGAGCAGCAATGATGGCCCGGCTCAGGTGTTCTGTCATCCGGACTATCAGGGTGAAATCGGTCTGATCATGCCTTACGAGAAAGATTTCTGTAAAAGCTGTAACCGCTTGCGTGTCTCTGCTATGGGGAAACTGCACCTGTGTCTGTTTGGCGATCACGGTGTCGACTTACGTGATCTCATGCAGCAGGATGACCAGCGAGAGGCGTTGATCGCGCGTATTCAGGGTGGGTTGAATGATAAAGCGGTGAGCCATTTTCTTCAGGAAGGCAACACCGGGATGACTCCTCATCTGGCATCTATTGGCGGTTAAGACTGCCTGATCTCTAATTCTTTTCTTCTGGTAAATACGGATGAATCAGTTTACGCATATTAATGCTTCAGGCGAAGCAAACATGGTTGATGTGTCTGCAAAAGCAGACACAGTACGAGAAGCACGCGCAGAAGCCTTTGTGCATATGGCGCCTGAAACACTGCAGTTGATTGTCTCAGGACAGCATCATAAAGGGGATGTCTTCGCGACAGCCCGCATCGCTGGTATTCAGGCAGCGAAGAAAACCTGGGATCTGATCCCGCTTTGTCACCCGCTGCTACTGTCAAAAGTGGAAGTACAGCTGGAAGCCATTGAGTCAGAAAACAAAGTACGGATTGAATCTTGTTGTAAGCTAGCAGGAAAAACCGGCGTAGAAATGGAAGCTCTTACTGCTGCATCGGTTGCTGCTTTGACAATTTACGATATGTGCAAAGCGGTGCAAAAAGATATGGTCATCAGTCAGGTTAGGTTGCTGGAAAAAACGGGCGGTAAATCGGGTCATTTTAAGGTGGAAGCATGATTAAAGTTCTGTTTTTTGCACAGGTTAAAGAGTTGGTGGGGACGGATAGCCTGGAAATGACACCTGAATTTGCGACGGCTGAAGCACTGCGTGCCCATCTGGCGGAGCAGGGTGATAAATGGCAGCTGGCGCTGGAGCCAGGTAAGCTGCTGGTTGCGGTCAATCAGACAATCACGTCTCTTGATAGCGAACTGACTGACGGTGATGAAGTGGCCTTTTTCCCACCAGTGACCGGAGGCTGATGATGATTTCTGTTCAGTTTGAAGATTTCTCGGTGGCTGAGGAATATGCGCTGCTAGCGGAAGGGACGGACGCCGGCGCGGTTGTCACGTTTATCGGTAAAGTCCGTGATTTCAATCAGGGAGACAGTGTTACCGGACTCTCGCTGGAGCATTATCCGGGAATGACGGAAAAATCGCTGGCTGAGATCGTCGATAAAGCGCGTACACGCTGGCCGCTGCTAAAAGTGCGCGTGATTCATCGGGTAGGTGATTTAAATCTGGGTGATCAGATTGTGTTCGTTGGCGTGACCAGCGCGCATCGCGGTGCTGCTTTCGAAGCTTGTGAGTTCATCATGGACTACCTGAAAACGCAGGCCCCGTTTTGGAAGAAAGAGCAAACCCAGGAAGCGTCCCGATGGGTAGATGCCCGAGAGACAGATACTAACGCTGCTAAACGTTGGGAAAAATAATCAGCAGTCTGCTGACCTGTATCAGCACCTGATATCTGTCTGTTCAGGTGCTGTGCTACATTGCGTTACCATTTTCCGGCTACAATTTTTGGTTCTCCCTGCCGCGTACCTAGCTATATCCTCTAAAGAGAAATTCAATCCCTTATCCCTTTCAGTTGAAAACGCTGTACCACGAACTATCCCCCTATATTCAGCTGCATAAACTTTCTTGATTATTCAGGTGTTTTTTCTGTTATCCCTGTGCTACTTTGAATTTAAAGGTGATAAATAACCATTAAAACTGAATGGTTAATCGGGCGTTGTGAGGGGCTTGTATATCCGGCTAATCATGAGATTGCATTCAGTAACAAATCACTTAGTCAGTCAACGAAGAATGAGACAAGGGAGCTGGCCTATGATCAGGAGCGATCGTTTACTCTATGAATTAGAGCCCGAGGGATTTGGCAGTCGCTTCTGCGAACCCTGGGAACAATGGAAAGAAAAAGCGCAGCGCGTTTTGCCGCATTTTCCGGATGATGTGTTGGAACAATGGGTGTATCGCCATTGGAAAGGCGTTTTTTATAATTGGGGCTGGCTGGATTTTCAGTCAATGCGATTCAGTTTAGAAGAGTGGACGACCACGAATATTCAGTCAAAAATCCAAACGCCTCATATTGATACAGTGAACAAATTATCGGGTCGAATGATGAATCCACTGTTCCAGAGAAGCTGGCTGGTTCAGGAAATGCAGTTGCTGGGGACTTGGCCAGTTGCGCCTATCGTTCTCCACTATGAAAGAGATCTACCCATGCTTAATGGCAAAACGCTGAAAGCCCCGTTTAACTTATTGGAAGGGCATCATCGTTTAGCCTATTTACGTCAAATGGCTGAACAAGGTGTCGATGTGTGTGAACAGCATAAAGTGTGGGTTGTCAGAATTCCACTTCATTAAATATTCATTCATCTTCATATTTGATAAGCGGGTATTTTCATATCCGCTTTTTTGTTTTTGCCCATCCCAATCTTAAGTCCCTGCAAAAATCCCCCATTATTAAATTCTTTGTGAGGATAAAAATAGACTGTTTTTTGTTCTGCTTTGTGGTGTTCATGTTTGTTTTATGTGATTTTTTATATTTATTTTGTTTGTTTATAGTTTAAATATTCCTTTTAGTTATTTAATTTTTCCTGATGTGAAAAGGTGTTTTAGTCATTTAATGATTAATTTATCAATTGCTTGGTTCTGTTTTTTTGGTTTTTTATTCATTTTTTTGTTGATTGTATGTTTTTGGTGGTTGGGTTTAGATCTTTTTAGAAAGCTGTTTAGCAGTATTTTGTTATGTTGATGTTAAAAAGTTCTGTTGCTATGTTTCGTGGCGACTCAGGACGAGTTGATACACAAAATAATTACAGGAAAGTAAAATGAAAAAAACACTACTAGCAGCAGTTATTCCCGCCGTATTATTCTCTACCACCGCGTCGGCCGTCGAAATCGTGAAAAGTGATGAGGCCCTGGTCGATTTTTATGGTCAGTTGCGTACGGAAATCAAAAAGCTAGAGGACAAGGATGTGACTCTAAATGCCGGTTCATCACGAGCTGGTGTGCAAGCGCAGTACAAAGTTAATGATACTGTGGATGTTTTCGGTAAGGTTGAATTCGGACTTAACTACACTACCGATACTGAAGATTATGCAATGAAAAACCGCCTGCACTTTGCGGGACTGGACACTCAATTCGGAAAGATCTCCTTTGGTCGTCAGTGGGTTGTTGCTGATGATATCTACGGTGCAGATTACTCGTACTTCTTCGGTGGAACCGGTCTGCGTTATTCAACGCTATCAGGTGCTCGCCACGATTCACTGATTAAATATAACTACGAAGGTGAAAACTTCATTCTGGCTGCTAACTACGGTTTGCCAGAAGATGATTCAAATCAGGAATTGTCTGAGCTGTTCGTCGCATCAAGCTTTGGTGGTTTTAACTTCCACCTGGGTGGTGGTGTTAACCGTGATAAAACCGTTTCTATTGGCGATGGTGTTTCTGCGGATATCGAAAACACTTACTATGAAGGTACTGTTGAGTATACCTTTGGCCCGGCGCTGATCGGTTTCACGTACTACAACGCGGAACTGGAAAACAAAGCGACTGGTGCAACCATCGATGAAGACGCATACAGTCTGGCCGGTACTTTCAGCTGGGCGGACAATGCAACAGCTTACGCGGGCTATGAATATACAGATCAGAAATCCGATGCATTCACCGAAGATGGTGACGGTAAACTGTTCTACATTGGCACCGATTACCACTTCAACAGCTGGTCACGTGTGTATGTTGAATACGCGTATGCTGACGGCAGCACACTGGGCTACACCAACAAAGAAAGCGATAGCTTCGTTGGTATTGCAACTGCTGACGGCGAAAGCTCGTTTGCTGTAGGTGCTCGCGTTTACTGGTAATTCTGGTCCATGGTTCATTGTCTTGTTTATTTTTGCCCGGTATCTGCCGGGCTTTTTTATCGGATAGGCTAACCAGCCAGCTGAGAATTACTCCTTCTTTATATAGATGCTCTTGTACTTAGGCACCTTTTTTATCTTTAGGTACCTCCTATATAAAGAGGGAAAAATCGGGAACGTGGCCTGTTCTGTATCATCAGTGTTCGTCGAATTTGTTCATTTGCTGGTAACACCTGCGCTCGGCAGCGTTGAGCTCCATCATGATCAGGTCGATATCAGCCTGTTGCTGCAGCAGTTTATACTGCCGTGCCCGAATAGTATTGAGCATCACCTGCACCTGCTTTTTGTTTTGAGCCTCAGCATCGTACAAATTAAACAGCTCCTGAATGTCATTCAACGTAAAGCCCAGTCTTTTTCCGCGCAGGATTAATTTTAGGCGTGCTCTGTCCTGACGAGAGAAAATGCGGTTTTTTCCTTCTCGCTGTGGTTTCAGAAGCCCCTGATCTTCGTAAAAGCGGATACTTCTTAAGGTTACTGAGAATTCTTCAGCCAGTTCAGAAATGGAGTAGGTGTGTTGCCGGGAGGAGGGTTTGGTGATCATTGTACATTCCGTTTATTACCACTGATGTTACGGCCGTCAGGGCCGGGACCTGTTCCTTGATCCTTCCGGATAATTTCACAGTGGGGAGCAAATAACAAGTGAGGTAATAAAGAAGAAACTAGCCCCTTGAAATCAAGGGGCTAGAGGTGGTGTCAAGGCTGCTAACGCTTATTTGGCACCGTTGGTACCGTCTTTGGTTTTATGAGCCGGAGGCACATAACCATGACGTACACGGGAAGGGCTTGGACGTGAAAAACAACCAGCTGGTCTCATACTTTTCAAACTCTCAAGATAGAACGGAACGGGAACGGAATGTGTTGGTTAAGACTAATGTTATGAAGTGCATAGCCAACAGAGATGATAGTAGCGTTATTCATGTGTTAGAGAAACGTGTCCGTCTTGAAAATGAGTCTATGTAAAAACTTATTCTATAAGGTCTCTTTTATATGCATAGCAGTTATTAAAAAAGCGCTGAGAATCGGACCCTTCCGGCAGGATAGGTCATCCTGTGCCATAGTGTAGAAGTGCTGGTTTATCAGACTAAATGACAGCCGTCAGAAAAGAGTATTGCACTACGTCTGCTTTGTCTGTTTTATCAGCCCTGCATGGCAACCGGGCTTGTCATGCACTGCACTTAACGGTTAACAGCGGAGGGTTCCATGAAGCACAAACGCATGAGCAATCGCCGGATTAAACAAATGCTGGGTGATATTAACCACGATGGTCTGTTTGACGAGGTGGTCAGTCATGAAGGCAGGCAGCCTGTCGTCGAGAAAAAAGCAGAATCGATGGATGATATCCCGCCAAACATCAACATAGACAGTGAAAATAAATAGCCTGATCAAATTTTAAGCGCCGAAAAGGCGCTTTTTTTGGTATGAGTTCAAGTTTTGACAGACCTCCAGTTGACTGTTCTTTTTTTAAACGTTGCAAAAAGATGAATATGCTGCCGGTTTGTTCAGTTTTATGATTATTTATTCAATTTTTGTTGTTTTTTGGGTTTTCTGGCGGAAATTACTCCTCATTACCTGTTCTGTGATACATCAAACTGCAACATTTGTTGCATCTGGTGGGTTGTTCTATATGGGTGTTACAGATCGGAATTATGTCGCTTTCTGTAAACAAAATGTGGCAAATTACTTCGATGCCTGCTAATGTTTTGACCAATTCTTCGGTTGCTTTGTGTCGTTTAGGATTAACGATGCAAATATTGCAACAGGTTAGAGTCTATGCCGACCGAAGAGACTCAAGGACGTACAATCTATGTATCGGAGTTAATGCATGTATAAGAATAAGATTACCCAGGCTCTTCTTCTGGGTGCGGGTATGGCGGTAGCAACCACATCATTTTCTACTCTTGCTGCGAATGTTCCTGCTGGTGTCAAACTGGCTGATAAACAGGAAATGGTTCGTGGCAACGGCACCGAAGTAGAATCCCTGGACCCGCAAAAAGTATCTGGTGTACCAGAATCTAACGTTATCCGTGATCTGCTGGAAGGTCTGGTTAACCAGGATGGTGAAGGCAAGCTGGTTGGCGGTGTTGCTGAGTCATGGGAAACAACAGATAACACAACCTGGACCTTCCACCTGCGTAAAGACGCTAAATGGTCTAACGGCGACCCAGTGGTTGCCGGCGATTTCGTATACGCCTGGCGTCGTCTGGCGGATCCGAAAACGGGTTCTCCTTATGCTTCATACCTGGAAATGACAACAATGCAGAACGCATCAGATGTTATTTCTGGCAAAAAATCTCCTGACACTCTGGGTGTAGAAGCGGTAGACGCGCACACTCTGAAAGTCACTCTGGAAAAACCCGTTCCTTATTTCGTTTCAATGACCGTGCATACTTCTATGAAGCCGGTAAACCAGAAGGTCGTTGAAACGTTCGGTGACAAGTGGACCAGCCCTGAAAATTACGTCAGCAATGGCGCATACGTGCTGGATAACTGGGTAGTGAACGAGCGTATCGTTCTGACGCGCAATGCGAACTACTGGGACAATGCCCACACGGTACTGAACAAAGTCACTTACCTGCCGATCGAAAATCAGGTTGCTGAAATGAACCGCTTCCTGGCCGGTGAAGTAGACGTTACTTATGAAATGCCAAACGAGCACTTCAGCCGTCTGGTGAAAGAGCATCCGGAAGATGTCAAAGTGACACCTTACCTGTGTTCTTACTACTACGAGTTCAACACGGCGAAAGCACCGTTTGATAACGAGAAAGTACGTAAAGCACTGTCTTATGCAATCGATCGTGACGTTATTGCCAAATTCATCGTTGGTAAAGGTGAAACACCAGCCTACAACTTCACGCCACTGGCGACCAATGGTCTGGAAGTTGAAATGCCTGACTACTCTAAGCTGTCTCAGAAAGAGCGCGTAGAGAAAGCGAAAGCCCTGCTGGCTGAAGCGGGTTACGGCAAAGATAATCCACTGAAATTCGACCTGCTGTACAACACCAGTGAAAACCACAAGAAGATTGCGGTCGCTATCGCGTCTATGTGGAAGAAAAACCTGGGTGTGACAGCAGTGCTGGAAAACCAGGAGTGGAAGAGCTATCTGGACAGCAAGCGTCAGGGTAACTTCGACGTTTCCCGTGCCGGCTGGTGTGGTGACTACAACGAAGCATCTACCTTCCTGGCAATCATGCGTGATGGCCACTCTCAGAACTATCCGAAGTACACTAGCCAGTCTTACGACAAAAAACTGGACCTGGCACTGACTGCTGCATCTGACGCAGACCGTTCAAGTGCTTACAAAGATGCGGAATCACTGCTGGCGAAAGACATGCCTATCATGCCTATCTACCACTATGTGAACGCACGTCTGGTAAATCCTAAGCTAGGCGGTTACCCAGAGCGTAACCCTGAAGATAACATCTTCAGTAAAGACCTCTACATCATCGCTGACTAATTCATAGTTACTATAAGCAATGATCCTTTATGCACTGCTCTCAGGAAGAGAGCAGTGCAGCTTTGGTATTTTTATACCAGTTGATTTGACTGTCACAGACTGATGAACGGTGGAGTTTATGATTAAATTCATCGCTAAACGGATTTTTGAAGCAATACCGACCCTGTTGGTGTTAATTACAATTTCCTTCTTCCTGATGCGCTTTGCACCAGGTAACCCTTTCTCAAGTGAGCGCCCGCTTCCGCCGGAAGTGATGGCGAATATTGAAGCCAAATACGGCCTGGATAAACCGGTATTTGATCAGTACACCACGTACCTGACCAATATCGTCCAGGGTGACTTCGGCCCGTCATTTAAATACAAAGATTTCACCGTTAATGAGCTGGTTTCTGAAGCCTTGCCGGTATCGGCAAAAATCGGTTTCTTTGCGTTTATCTTTGCTCTGGTAATGGGGGTCACGGTCGGTACCATTGCCGCCCTGAAACAGAATAGCTGGGTGGATTACTGCATTATGTCGACGGCGATGGCCGGGGTAGTGATGCCGTCCTTTATCCTCGCGCCGGTACTGATTTACATTTTCTCCATCAACCTGGGCTGGTTGCCGGCGGGTGGCTGGAACGACGGTTCTACAAAATTTGTGCTGCTGCCGATGATCGGCATGTCGCTGCTTTACGTGGCGACATTCGCCCGTATTACCCGTGGTAGCATGATTGAAACGCTAAACAGTAACTTCATCCGTACTGCACGTGCGAAGGGACTGAGCTACACCTACATCATCCTGAAGCATGCTCTGAAACCAGCGATGTTACCGGTGGTGTCATACATGGGTCCGGCTTTTGTCGGCATCATCACAGGTTCTGTGGTTATCGAAACTATCTTTGGTCTGCCGGGTATCGGTAAGTTGTTCGTGAATGCTGCCTTTAACCGCGATTACTCGCTGGTTCTGGGTATCACTATCCTGATCGGGACACTAACGATTATTTTCAACGCCGTGGTTGATATTGTGCTGGCGTACATTGATCCGAAGATTCGTTACTAAGAGGCCAACAGATGATGCTTACTAAAAAAGAAAACGTGAAGGCCGTTGAAAATTTTTCCGAGCAGCTGGAAATTGAAGGCCGTAGCTTATGGCAGGATGCCCGCATTCGATTCACCCGCAACCGTGCGGCCATGGTGAGTCTGGCGATCCTGTTCCTGATTTCCCTGGCCGTGATTTTTGGCCCGATGTTCAGTCAGTACGCATTTGATGATACTGACTGGTACGCGTTGCATAGCGCGCCAAGTTTGGGTCCGGAAGGGCACTTCTTCGGGACGGACAGCCTGGGGCGTGACCTCTACACCCGTACCCTGATCGGCGGTCGAATCTCATTGATGGTCGGTATCATGGGCGCGCTGGTGGCCGTGATTATCGGTACACTTTACGGTGCGGCCTCTGGTTTCATCGGTGGCCGAACAGACCGCATCATGATGCGTATTCTGGAAATCCTGTACTCCATTCCGTTCATGTTCTTCGTGATCGTGCTGGTAACTTTCTTTGGCCGAAACATCATGCTGATTTTCGTGGCAATCGGGGCCATTTCTTGGCTCGATATGGCGCGTATCGTGCGTGGTCAGACACTGTCGCTGCGCAGCAAAGAGTTCATCGAGGCCGCGCATGTTTCAGGCGTAAGCAAATGGCGCATCATTACCCGCCATATCGTGCCTAACGTACTGGGTATCGTTGCTGTTTATTCCACGCTGCTGGTACCGTCAATGATTTTGACAGAATCCTTCCTCAGCTTCCTGGGCCTTGGGGTACAAGAGCCAATGACCAGTTGGGGCGCATTGCTGCAAGAAGGCTCACAGACAATGGAAGTGGCGATTTGGCAATTGATGTTCCCTGCCGCCTTTATGGTGGTGACCCTGTTCTGCTTTAACTATGTGGGTGACGGATTGCGTGACGCACTGGATCCGAAAGACAGATAACAATAATAAGACGCCCGTCGGCCTGACGGCTTAACTTGACCGTTCAGGCTGAAGGTGAAGAGTTATAAGGAAGTATTATGAGCTTATTAGATGTCAAAGATCTACGCGTAGAGTTTAAGACTCAGGATGGCATTGTCACCGCGGTAAACGATCTGAACTTCTCTCTGAAACAGGGTGAAACCCTGGGTATTGTTGGCGAATCAGGCTCAGGTAAGAGCCAGACCGTCTTTGCTATCATGGGATTACTAGCGAAAAACGGCGTGATCTCTGGCAGTGCCAAATTTGAAGGCCGTGAGATCCTGAACCTGCCGGAAAAAGAGCTGAATAAGATCAGGGCAGAACAAATCGCCATGATTTTCCAGGATCCGATGACCTCCCTGAACCCGTACATGAAAGTCAGCGATCAGCTGATGGAAGTCCTGATGTTGCACAAAGGGATGGGTAAAGCAGAAGCGTTTGAAGAAAGCGTACGTATGCTGGAAGCGGTGAAAATTCCTGAAGCCCGCAAGCGTATCACTATGTACCCGCACGAGTTTTCCGGCGGTATGCGTCAGCGTGTGATGATCGCTATGGCGCTGCTGTGTCGTCCTAAACTGCTGATTGCCGATGAGCCGACTACGGCTCTCGACGTGACCGTTCAGGCGCAGATCATGGAACTGCTGAACGAGCTGAAGAGCGACTTTAATACGGCGATCATTATGATCACTCACGATCTGGGTGTGGTAGCCGGTAGTTGTGACAAAGTGCTGGTCATGTATGCCGGACGTACCATGGAGTACGGCAAAATCGATGAGATTTTCTATAAGCCGGCGCACCCGTACACCGAAGGCCTGCTAAAAGCGATCCCGCGTCTGGATACGGAAGGGGAAGAGCTGCCGACAATCCCGGGTAACCCGCCAAACCTGCTGCGTCTGCCAGTTGGCTGTCCGTATCAGGAGCGTTGCCACCGGGCATCCAGCCGCTGTTCGCAGGAGGCGCCTGCGCTGGAACCGTTTGCCGATGGCCGCTTACGTGCTTGTTTTTCTGATGTGGGGACATGGTAATGGATGTACAAAAGAACCTGCTGCTGGATATTACAGATCTGAAAGTTCACTTTGATATTGCCCAGAAATCGGCCTGGCCGTGGACCAAACCTCTCAAGCTGAAAGCCGTGGATGGGGTCGGTATTCGCCTTTACGAAGGTGAAACGCTGGGGGTCGTGGGCGAGTCTGGTTGTGGTAAATCGACCTTTGCTCGTGCCGTCATTGGCCTGGTGGAAGCGACTGACGGTAAGGTTGTGTGGTTGGGCCAGGATCTGACTCGGCTGAATCACAAAGAAATGCGTGAAAAGCGTAAAGACATTCAGATGATTTTCCAGGATCCACTGGCATCGCTGAACCCGCGTATGACGGTTGGCGAAATCATTGCTGAGCCGCTAAAAGCGTATTTCCCGGAACTGTCTTCTGATGATGTAAAGCAACAGGTTAAAGCCATGATGGCGAAAGTGGGCCTGCTGCCGAACGTGATTAACCGTTACCCGCACGAATTTTCCGGTGGCCAGTGTCAGCGTATTGGTATTGCCCGCGCCCTGATTCTGAAGCCGAAGCTGATTATCTGTGATGAACCGGTATCTGCTCTGGACGTGTCGATTCAGGCGCAAGTGGTCAACCTGCTGAAATCGCTGCAAAAAGAAATGGGTCTGAGTCTGATTTTCATCGCTCACGACTTGTCAGTGGTGAAACATATTTCTGATCGCGTGATGGTGATGTATCTGGGTAATGCGGTGGAGATGGGAGAAGCGGATGCGTTGTTCACCGAACCTAAGCACCCGTATACCAAAGCGCTGATGTCAGCCGTGCCGATTCCGGATCCGGAGCTCGAACGTAATAAAGAAATTCAGTTGCTGGAAGGCGACTTACCATCCCCAATGAACCCGCCGTCGGGGTGTGTTTTCCGTACACGTTGTCCGGTAGCCACCGCGGCTTGTGCAGAGAAAAAACCACAGCTGGAAGGCACTGACATTCACGCTGTGTCTTGTCTGCATGCTCACTAATCCAAGCCTGTGACAGGCTTTAAGCGCGGCGTCAAAGCCGCGCTTTTTTTATGCCTGTATCCGGCAGGCTAAGCTGTCTTTATTTACTCAACCGGGTACCAGTATCCCTGATTGACCAGCTGGGTCAGCAGGGCAATAAAGGCCGGATGGTCCAACAGTTTACCGAGCAGGTTTTGGGTGATGTTTTCTTCATCACACAAATAGGTTGCCGCAACACCGCACTCTTCAGGTAATTCATAAGTCTCACCATTAATGAAGACCACATGTGGTTGCTCCGGGTAATAGAAAGCTCGCAGGCCGCCAAGACGCTTGAGTGCTTCGCCGCTTTCCAGGAACTGGTAAATTTCCGCCTGTTGCCATGGTGGCTCTGCGGCAATCACATCCAGATCATGGCGATTGTTGCTCAGGTGTTCACCCAGCCAGCGACGCATTAGCTGTGGGTGATCCATCAGACTGCGCAGCATCCCTTCCAGATCGGCAAATTCATTGGCCGGAATGGCACCACTGGCCTTGCGGGCATGCAGTTTCGGGTTGTGGTAATGCACATCGCCAATATCATTCGCAATCACATAATCGGCAAAACTGCTCAGCAGTTCCTGTTTCTTCGGCGAACGGAAACCAATAGAGAAGCTCATCGCGGTCTCAATGGCATAGCCGTCATGCGGAAAACCTGGCGGAATATAAAGAATATCGCCAGCTTCCAGAATTTCATCGATGATAGGATCAAACCCTTTGACATGGCGCAGGGCCGGATGACCAAATTCTTCCTCATAGTCATCTTTCTTCGGTCCGACCCGCCAGTGACGTTTGCCGGAACCTTGTACGATAAACACATCGTACTGATCGATATGAGGGCCGACACCGCCGCCCGGGGTGGAATAGCTGACCATCAAATCGTCAAACAGCCAACCTGGCAGAGCCCGAAAAGGTGTGACGAGGCGAGCTGCACCTTCGTGCCAGTGGTTAACTGCCTGGACGGTAAACGACCAGTTGTCTTCCGGGACATGGTCAAAGCTGAGCGGCCCGTGCTTCACGTCCCACTCTTTTCCCTGACGGGCAATGTAACGGGAGTCGACTTCTTCTTCCATCGCCAGACCGGCCAGCTCATCCGGGCTGATCGGGTCGATAAAATGCTTGAAGCCGCCTTTGATAATCGTGGGTTTTTTCTGCCAGTATTCGGCCAGAAATTCATCCATTGAGAAGGTGAGTTGATACATATCTGATATATAGCTGACTGTGTAAGCGGGTAGTATACCCGAATGTCGGTAGTTTTATTGTAGAAAGAAAAAGGCCAGCATCGTGCTGGCCTTGAATATAAATTTTTGTATGACGTGATTACAGCTTGTCAGTCAGCTCGATTGCTGCACCGATGTAGTTGGCTGGCGTCATTTCTTTCAGGCGTGCCTTCTCGTGCTCTGGCAGTTCCAGACCATCGATGAAGTTACGCATGCCTTCGCCGTCAACACGCTTACCACGGGTCAGCTCTTTCAGCTTCTCGTAAGGTTTTTCAATGCCGTAGCGACGCATGACTGTCTGAATAGGCTCAGCCAGTACTTCCCAGTTCTTGTCCAGCTCAGCTTCCAGTGCACTGCGGTTCACTTCCAGCTTGCTGATACCTTTCAGGGTAGATGTGTACGCGATGATCGCGTAGCCACAGCCAACACCCAGGTTACGCAGAACAGTAGAGTCCGTCAGGTCACGCTGCCAGCGAGAAACCGGTAGTTTCTGTGCCAGGTGAGAAAAGATCGCATTGGCCAGACCCAGGTTGCCTTCAGAGTTTTCAAAGTCGATTGGGTTAACTTTGTGCGGCATGGTTGAAGAGCCGATTTCACCAGCGATTGTCTTCTGCTTGAAGTGACCCAGAGCAATGTAGCCCCATACGTCACGGTCGAAGTCCAGCAGGATGGTGTTGAAGCGCGCGAAGGCGTCAAACAGCTCTGCGATGTAGTCGTGCGGTTCGATCTGCGTTGTGTACGGGTTCCAGGTCAGACCCAGAGACGTCACGAACTCTTCGCTGTACTGGTGCCAGTCAATTTCAGGGTACGCAGACAGGTGTGCGTTGTAGTTACCAACAGCACCGTTGATTTTACCAAGGATTTCAACGTTTTCGATTTGCTTGAACTGGCGCTCCATGCGGTACGCCACGTTAGCCATCTCTTTACCCATGGTCGACGGAGAAGCCGGCTGACCGTGAGTACGAGTCAGAAGCGGTACGTCACGGTATTCAGCCGCCAGGCCTTTAATCGCATCGATGACGTTACGCACTTCCGGCAGCATCACGTGCGCGCGCGCTTCACTCAGCATCAGGGCATGTGACAGGTTGTTGATATCTTCAGACGTACAGGCAAAGTGAATGAACTCGTTCACTGCATGCAGTTCAGGAACTTCAGCAACTTTTTCTTTCAGGAAGTATTCAACAGCTTTTACATCGTGGTTGGTCGTGCGCTCAATGGTTTTGATGCGCATTGCGTCTTCTTCGCTGAACTCAGCAGCAATGCGGTCAAGGAAGGCATTGGCTTCATCACTAAACGCAGGAACTTCCACGATAGCATCAGTAGCGGCCAGTTTTTGCAGCCAGCGGATCTCAACGATGGTGCGGTACTTTAGCAGACCAAATTCACTGAAAATGCTGCGAAGGGCACTCGTTTTACTTCCGTAACGGCCATCTACCGGGGAAACAGCAGTCAATGCTGACAGTTCCATGTTGCTCTCTCCTGATTTTTGAGGTTTAAACAAGGTATAACTGAGGGTCCTGCCAAGCTGAATGGCACTCAGCAGGACTTTTTTATCTCAGGCCGCCAATCGACGGGCGACCTAACGCTTTTTGTTGTATCGCAATCGGTATTGCTTTTTGAGTCGTTGATTAGCTGCGAGCCAGCAGAATTTTCGCCTGCTCAACCATCTGCTTCCGACCAAAGATTAGGTGGCGGCGTTTACCACCAACCTGACGCCACAGCACTGCGGCACGAATTGCGGCAAGAAGCAGGGCACGGACTTTATGCTGAACACTTTGCTGCTGCAGGTGTGCCGGGGTACCGGTCACCTGAATTCGCGGGCCCAGCGGGCTAATGATGTCCAGGTAAATACTGGCCAGGTTGCTGATCATCTGATCTTCCATCAGCTCGAAATGTTCGATCTGACGCTTCGCAGTATCAATGCGATCACCCAGCTGAGCCATACTGTCGCGGCGGCTGGCCAGTTTGCGTTCCAGAGCCATAATACTGACCAGATAGCGGGTCAGTTCATTGCCTGACGGTGTATTGTCAATTTCAGATACCAGTGCTTCCAGACCCAGGCGAAGTTTGGATTCCTGGCCGTAGATTTCCAGGGTATTGGACGGGTCAGTCACCATGATGCTGTTCAGGCACGCTTCCAGCGCGTCATCATCACAGTGGCCGTCACGGGCGACTTTCTGAACAAGCTTTACTGCCTGGCAAATAGCTGCGAATGCAATAGTACGGTCATATAAAGTGTGTGCCACGTGTATCAACTCCCTTAGATACGCTTCTCGATAATCCCGCCACCCAGGCAGATTTCACCGTCATAAAAAACGGCAGACTGGCCTGGTGTTACCGCGATTTGCGGCTCATCAAAAATCACCTTGATGGTTTCATCATCCACTGGGATAACGGTACAAGGAATGTCCTGCTGGCGGTAACGGGTCTTCACTGTACAAGTGCGCGGTTCACGGATTGGTTGACGGTCAACCCAGTGCAGCTGCGAGGCAATCAGGCCTAAAGACTGCAGACGAGGGTGGTCTTTACCCTGGCCTACGATCAGTACATTGCGTTCTACATCTTTGTCGACAACGTACCAAGGATCTTCGTTACCGTTGCCGCCTTTCTGGCCACCGATGTGCAGACCTTTACGCTGCCCCAGGGTGTGGTACATCAGCCCTTGGTGCTCACCGATTTCGTTGCCTTCTGCCGTTTCAATCTTACCCGGCTGGGCTGGCAGGTACTTGCTCAGAAATTCAGTGAATTTACGCTCACCGATGAAGCAGATACCTGTGGAATCTTTTTTCTTCGCGGTAACCAGACCTTGCTCTTCTGCAATGCGGCGTACTTCTGTTTTCTCCAGTTCACCAACCGGGAACAGGCTGCGTGCGATTTGCTCGTGGCTCAGTGTGTACAGGAAGTAGCTTTGGTCTTTGTTATTGTCGACGCCGCGCAGCATCTGCACTTTTTCACCTTCAGCCGGGAAAGAGCGGCGGGTGTAGTGACCCATGGCGATGTAGTCGGCATCCAGCACTTCGTCGGCAAACTCGAGAAATGCTTTGAATTTGATTTCTTTGTTGCAAAGAATGTCTGGGTTCGGTGTCCGGCCTGCTTTGTATTCTGCCAGGAAGTACTCAAACACATTGTCCCAGTATTCAGCGGCAAAGTTGATGGTGTGCAGGGGGATACCCAGTTTGTCACATACAGCTTGCGCATCAGCGAGATCTTCCGCTGCTGAGCAATATTCATCGTTGTCGTCTTCTTCCCAGTTCTTCATGAACAGGCCTTCAACCTGGTAGCCCTGTTGAAGCAGCAGGTAAGCGGACACCGAGGAATCAACGCCGCCGGACATACCGACAATGACTTTTTTCTGGCTGTTATCTGACATAATTCTCTTCAGTCGTTAAGAAAGTTAAGAGCGTGATTCTAACAGAAAGCTTTTTACCGAAACAGAGCGAGAGCAGAATCACACTTTAATTATTTAACGGACTCAAATCAGTGGTTCAGAACCCACTGACGCAAACGTTTGCTTTTGTTGCGGCAATGATAGTTGAGTGAATTTGAAATGTGTAGTTTTTTTCGTCCTTATAGCGGAAAAAACTAAGAAATGTTGTGTGGCAGCAAAGCCAATCACAAAATCCTCGTGTGATTGGCCTTTTTTGTCACGCTGGCTCTTTGTCTAATTCAAGCAAATGACCGGGCGTATGAAAGCCCGGCCAGCAGATTAGCGAGACACTTTGTTAAAGTGACACTTCGCGCCACTCGCCTGGAGCCAGATCATCGACGGTCCAGTCAGCCATGCGATAGCGAATCAGGCGCAGGGTCGGATGGCCGATATGAGCCGTCATTCGACGAACCTGGCGATTACGGCCTTCCTTTAGGGTGATGGCTAACCAAGTTGTCGGAATGTTCTTCCGCTCCCGGATAGGCGGGTTACGTGGCCAGATTCCCGGTTCAGTCATGCGCTCGATTTGCGCAGGCAGGGTAGGACCGTCTTTCAATGTGACGCCGTGGCGAAGTTCGTTCAGGGCATCTTCGCTCGGCTCTCCTTCTACCTGTACCCAGTAGGTTTTTGGCTGCTTCGAGGACGGTTGGGTCAGACGTGCCTGCAAAATGCCGTCATTGGTCAGAACCAGCAAACCTTCACTGTCTTTATCCAGCCGACCTGCCGGGTAAACGTCACGCACCGGGATAAAATCTGCCAGCGTTTGATCGCCGGGTTCACCGGTAAATTGAGTTAAAACGTTATAAGGTTTGTTAAATAATATGATTTTCTGTGGCCCTTGCGGACGGCGAGGGCGATTAACATTTCTTGATGGTCGACGCGCAAAATTGGAACGTTTAGGTTGACGCATTGAGGTGTTTGGCTTCATAACTAGCGAGCTGTAAAAGGGTAAAATAATCGACCTGCCTATTATACCGCGAAAAATTGCTGAGTGGCGTTTCGATATTTTTTCAAGTATTATTTGCGCGCATCTTACAAAAAGATAACAAATGGACGCTAGGAGATTTAAATGGATAGTAAAGTAGTTGTACCAGCTGAAGGTCAGAAGATTACCCTGGATTCTGAAGGTAGACTGGTCGTCCCTAACACCCCTATCATCCCATTCATTGAAGGTGATGGTATCGGTGTTGATGTCACCCCAGCCATGATTAAAGTGGTTGATGCCGCAGTTGCTAAAGCTTACGCCGGTGATCGTAAAATTTCCTGGATGGAAATCTACACTGGTGAAAAATCAACGCATGTATACGGTGAAGATGCCTGGCTTCCGCAAGAGACGCTAGATTTTATTCGTGAATACAAAGTTGCTATTAAAGGTCCTCTGACTACGCCAGTTGGCGGTGGTATCCGTTCTCTGAACGTTGCACTGCGCCAGGAGCTGGACCTGTACATCTGTGCCCGTCCTGTACGTTACTTCGACGGTGTTCCAAGCCCTCTGAAACAACCAGAACTGACTGACATGGTTATCTACCGTGAAAACTCAGAAGATATCTACGCTGGTGTTGAATTCAAAGCGGGTACAGAAGAAGCTGATAAAGTTATCAAATTCCTGAAAGAAGAAATGGGCGCAACAAAGATCCGTTTCCCTCAGCAGTGTGGTATCGGTATCAAACCAATTTCTGAAGAAGGCACTAAGCGCCTTATTCGTGCAGCACTTCAGTACACTATCGACAACGATCGTGACTCACTGACTATCGTTCACAAAGGTAACATCATGAAGTTCACCGAAGGTGCCTTCAAAGATTGGGGTTACGAAGTGGCGGCAGAGTTCGGTGCAGAGCTGCTGGACGGTGGTCCATGGATGACTCTGAAAAATCCAAAGACCGGCAAAGAAATCATCATCAAAGACAGCATCGCTGACGCATTCCTGCAGCAAATCCTGCTGCGTCCGGCTGAGTACGATGTGATTGCAACCATGAACCTGAACGGTGACTACATCTCTGATGCACTGGCTGCGCAGGTAGGTGGTATCGGTATTGCACCGGGTGCAAACATTGGTGATGGCGTTGCACTGTTCGAAGCGACTCACGGTACTGCACCTAAGTATGCGGGTCAGGATAAAGTAAACCCAGGTTCACTGATCCTGTCTGCTGAAATGATGCTGCGTCACCTGGGTTGGACAGAAGCTGCTGACCTGATCATCGAGTCAATGGAAGCTGCCATCCGTAACAAGACTGTGACTTATGACTTCGAGCGTCTGATGGAAGGTGCTACTTTGCGTAAGTGTTCTGAATTTGCCAACGACATGATTGAGCAAATGTAAGCTGAACATCTTGTAATAAGCATAATAAGCCCGGCATTGATGCCGGGCTTTTTTATTGGCGTTGCTGAAACGCAGTCTATGCATTTTGCCGGCGATTCTTTTTTGAGTGATAAGTCTTTGAGTGAATAGTTGGCGTAAATGGCTGTGTGAAAAGTGCGCGACATATGAATGGAAAGATAAACAGCAAAGCTGTATAAATAGGGCTTTTTGTTTAAATAATGTTAAATTTAAATAATTGGATTAGGATCACCGTTATTTAATAATTATTCATTTGTCAGTTTCAGTGCTGATGAATGAGATAGCAAAAAACTCCGGGTCCGGATGGCGCCAGCACTGAAAACCCGAACAATAAAAAAGACAGGCTTTGGCCTGTCTTTCATGTACCGAATAGAGAACTGTAATTGCGAGGTCACTTCGCGGCGTCGAGTTGGACCGGAACTATTTCCTTTGCATGGAAACCTTTTGGACCCGTCTCTACAGTGTAGTTGACCTGCTGGCCCGCTTTGAGTGTCCGGTAGCCGTCCATTTGGATAGTTGAATAGTGCGCAAAGATGTCACCCTCACCGGTTTCCGGACAGATGAAACCAAACCCTTTCGCGTTGTTGAACCATTTAACTGTACCTGTTGCCATGCTATACATCCTTCTGTGCATTCAAGTTCCATTTTGCATTAGTTTGCCGATCCTTTTTATCATGCATTGCATACTAATGCTAATTTGATGCAGTGAGTATCTACTACAAGTTACACTCTAGTAAAAAAATATAGACAGTCAAGTGCATATTGTAACAATCTCATAAAATACCAGTTGGTGAAAAAAAAGACGATGAATGCAGTTGAAAGCTCTGAAAAGGAAGTAAAACTCAGTCATTAGTCTGTACGCTATTTTCTGTCGTAAAATATCCCTCCTTTAAGGCGGTTTTCCCGCGTCAGGTCACCGTCTTATTGGCGGTTTTTCGGCATTATCGTAGTCATCTCTTAGTTGCTGGAATACAATGAGTGCATTAGTCTGAATATAGTGATAGGAAAACTGCGGTCGAAATCGCCACATACACTTAGTCCTAGCTTAAGTTGTTGTTTATTGGTGGACTATTCCTATCGTACTGGTAAGTTAAGGTTATGAGTAAGTTATACGAGTGGATCGTTCCGGAATCCGATATTCTGGAAGACGAGGAAACCCGGGTTAAGCCCCCATCGATGTACAAAGTAATTTTAAATAATGATGATTACACACCGATGGATTTTGTGATAGAAGTGTTACAGAAGTTCTTCTCCATGGATTTGGAGAAATCCACACAGTTGATGCTAACTGTGCATTATGAAGGGAAGGCCGTATGCGGCACCTTCACAGCCGAAGTCGCCGAGACCAAGGTTGCTCAGGTAATGATGTATGCAAGGGAGCATGAACATCCGCTACTGTGTACGATGGAAAAAGCTTAGGCTTTTTTCGGCACGCCATAATTGAGTGGTATTTAGGGGAGGTGCCTTATGCTAAATAAAGAACTTGAAGCGAGCTTGAACGCTGCATTTGCACGCGCCAGGGAAAAGCGCCATGAATTTATGACAGTAGAGCACCTGCTGTTGGCGTTGTTGGAGAATGCATCTGCTCAGGAAGCACTGCTGGCTTGCCGTGCTGATCTGGATACGCTGCGCAAAGAACTGGACTCCTTCATTGAGCAAACTACGCCACTGATTCCGGTGGACGACGAGAGCAGGGAAACCCAGCCTACACTCAGTTTCCAACGTGTGTTGCAACGTGCTGTGTTCCACGTTCAGTCTTCCGGACGCAGTGAAGTCACTGGCGCGAATGTTCTGGTCGCGATTTTCAGCGAACAGGAATCTCACGCTGCATACCTCCTGAAGAAAAGCGACATCAGCCGTCTTGACGTCGTGAACTTCATTTCTCATGGCACTGTGAAAGACAGTGGAAACGACGATCTTCATGGTTCGGATGTGGGCGGGGATGACCCTCGCAGCGAACAAAGCTCAGAAGATAAGCTGGAAAACTTTGCCACTAACCTGAACCAACTGGCTCGTGCCGGTGGGGTCGACCCGCTGATTGGTCGTGACAATGAACTGGAACGTACCGTTCAGGTCTTGTGCCGTCGCCGTAAAAACAACCCTCTGCTGGTAGGCGAAGCTGGTGTCGGTAAAACCGCCATTGCGGAAGGGCTGGCCTGGCGCATCGTAGAAGGCCAGGTGCCAGAGGTTATCAAAGACTGTGTGATTTACTCTCTGGATATCGGCTCACTGCTGGCCGGGACTAAGTACCGCGGTGACTTTGAGAAGCGATTCAAAGCTATCCTGAAGCAACTGGAAAAAGAAGATCATGCCATTCTGTTCATCGACGAAATCCACACCATTATCGGTGCCGGGGCAGCGTCTGGCGGACAGGTTGATGCGGCGAACCTGATCAAACCTCTGCTGAGCAGCGGTAAGATTCGTTGTATGGGTTCAACCACCTACCAGGAATACAGCAATATCTTTGAGAAAGAGCGCGCATTGTCACGCCGCTTCCAGAAGATTGATATTGTTGAGCCATCGCTGGATGACACCACGAAGATCCTGATGGGGCTGAAGCCGAAGTACGAAGCGCACCATGAAGTGCGATTTACTAACAAAGCCATCCGTGCTGCTGTTGAACTGTCGGCCAAATACATCAACGAACGCCATCTGCCTGACAAGGCAATTGACGTAATTGATGAAGCGGGTGCGCGTTGTCGTCTTGCTCCGGCGAGCAAGCGCAAGAAAACCGTTAATGTCAGTGACATTGAAGCCATGATTGCCAAAATGGCTCGCATCCCTGAGAAATCAGTCTCTTCCAGCGACCGCGATGTACTGCAAAAGCTGGATAAGAAACTGAAGATGTTGGTGTTTGGTCAGGATCCGGCGATTGATGCGCTGACAGAAGCCATCAAGCTGAGCCGCGCTGGTTTGGGTGCCGAGAACAAGCCTGTGGGGTCGTTCCTGTTTGCCGGCCCGACCGGGGTAGGTAAAACCGAAGTAACCGTGCAGCTGGCACGTACTCTGGGTATTGAGTTGCTGCGTTTCGATATGTCAGAGTACATGGAACGTCACACTGTCAGCCGTCTGATTGGTGCGCCTCCGGGTTACGTGGGTTATGACCAGGGTGGTTTGCTGACCGATGCCGTGATTAAACATCCTCACTCAGTTGTACTGCTGGATGAGATTGAAAAAGCACACCCTGACGTATTTAACCTGCTGTTGCAGGTGATGGACAACGGTACGCTGACGGATAACAACGGCCGTAAGGCGGATTTCCGCAATGTGATTCTGGTAATGACCACCAACGCCGGTGTGACTGAAACTGTGCGTAAGTCGATCGGTTTGATCCAACAGGATCACAGCCACGACGCGATGTCGGAAATCAAGCGTGTCTTTACGCCGGAATTCCGTAACCGTCTGGATAGCATTATCTGGTTTAACCATCTTGAAAAAGAGGTTATCTCTCAGGTGGTCGACAAGTTCATTGTTGAACTTCAGGCGCAGCTGGATGCTCGTGGTGTGTCGATGGAAGTTTCGTCGGCAGCCCGTGAATGGCTGGCAAACAAAGGTTATGACAAGGCGATGGGTGCGCGTCCGATGGCGCGTGTGATTCAGGACAACCTGAAAAAACCAATGGCCAATGAGCTGTTGTTTGGTGAGTTGATTAACGGTGGCTCTGTACGGGTTGATCTGGTCAATGACCAGCTGGAATTCCTGTTCAGCAGTCAGGTCGAACCGGCGCACTGATAGACTGAACCAAGGGCACGTCTTGTTCAGTTAACTGTAGAAATAAAATAACCGCCTTTAGGCGGTTATTTTTTATCGCTATCATGCTGTTTGAGCGTGATCACTTGGTATTGATTAACGCTCGGATGCCCACAGGTGCAGCAGGTCAACAGCAAGTGTTGCGGCTGCTAACGCTGTGATTTCCGCATGGTCGTAGGCTGGTGCCACTTCCACGACATCCATCCCAATCAGGTTGATCCCTTGCAGGCCACGGATGATTTTCAGCGCTTTGTCTGAAGTCAGACCGCCACATACCGGAGTGCCGGTGCCCGGTGCAAATGCCGGATCCAGGCAGTCAATGTCAAAAGTCAGGTAAACCGGTAAGTCACCCACGGTCTGTTTGATGTTCTCGACAATCTGTTCAACGGACTGATCATTTGCACTTGCCGCATCCAGAACATTGAAGCCCAGCTTGTTGCTGTACTCGGTACGGATACCAATCTGGATGGAGTGATGCGGGTCAATGAGGCCCTCTTTCGGCGCATGGTAGAACATGGTGCCGTGATCATACTGGCTGCCCAAATGATAAGTGTCGGTATGAGCATCAAAGTGGATCAGTGCCATTTTGCCGTACTTTTTGGCGTGTGCCCGTAGCAGCGGCAGCGTCACGAAATGATCGCCACCAAACGTCAGCAGGGTTTTACCGTGTTCTATCAGGCTGGTGGCATGTTTTTCCAGGCGCTCACACATTTGTGCGGCGTCACCGCTGTCGAACACCAAATCGCCACAATCGGCAATGCGGATTTTGTCGGTCAGAGAAAAAGTCCACGGCCAGCGTTTGCCTTCCCATGCCAGATTGGTGGAAACCTGACGAATTGCACCTGGCCCCATGCGGCTGCCAGAGCGACCGGTTGTCGCCATATCAAACGGAACACCGGTGATGACTACATCAGCGTCAGACGTATGTGGGGTGAAATTCAGCGGTTGACGCAAAAAGCCGAAGGCATTGGCGTACAGTGAATAATCCGGGTAGTTAGCAAGGGTCGCTAGCGCGTTATTTGACAATGCAGTGCTCTCCTGAGAATCAGTGTCTTTTTTCAAGTTGTTGTCCTCCACTGTGCGTCGGTATTGATATGTCACTATCAATTCGTCAGCGTCGCGTGAGGAAAGGCGTTCAAAATTGATGGATTCGCCGCCCGCCATTGTCATCAGACTTCTGGCGGGCGGCGAACCGTGATTTATCGGCAGCCTCGAATATCTTCAAGGTAAGTGTAGCCCTGCAGGCCTTCTGCCAGCTCAGCCAGAATACCACTGTGCTCTGACGGTGGCAGATACTTCGCGACCATTTCCTCGTACTGACGCAGGAAAGTTGCCGCATCGAGGTGAACGTATCGCAGTACATCACCCACGCTGTCGCCGCGGTCAATGTGCTCGATATGATACCCGCCCTCAGGCTGGCAGCGCACTACGGCGGTATCGGTATCGCCGAACAGGTTGTGCATATCGCCCAGAATTTCTTGGTAAGCGCCAACCAGGAAGAAACCCATCCGGTATGGCGTTTCATCGCTCCAGCTTGGGACCGCCAGAGTACTTTCGATACCCTGTCCTTCGACATACTGGTCAATCGCGCCGTCAGAATCACAGGTGATGTCCATAATCACAGCACGCTGCTCAGGCTCTTTGTCCAGGTGGCTGAGTGGCAGCACCGGAAAAATTTGCTCGATACCCCAGGCATCTGGCAGAGACTGGAACAGCGAAAAGTTCACAAAGAACTTATCGGCAAAGCGCTCCTGCAGTTCGTCCAGCAACGGACGATGGGCACGGTTTTTCGGCGACAGGCGCTTTTGCAGCTCAAAGCTCAGGCGCAGGCTGATTTGTTCAGCCCATGCACGTTCTTCGAAGGTGAGCATGCCCATTGAAAACTGAGTATGCGCTTCCGCCAAATCGTTCTGATTGTCATGATAAATCTCAATCAGTGAACGGTGATCCGTCAGGGTGCTCAGTTCCAGCCAGGATCGCCACATGTTCAGCAGCAGCTGAGGGGCAGATTCCGGCGGGGCAATGGCCGCTTCCGGTTTATAACTTTCAACACCAATAACGTCACTGATCAGTACCGCATGATGCGCTGTCAGGTTTCGGCCTGACTCCGAAATAATGCGCGGCATGGCAATGCCATATTCTTTACAGATATCGCCAATGGTGTAGACCACGTTGTTCGCATATTCACGCAGGCTGTAGTTCATGGAACAACTGTTCTGGCTACGTGTGCCTTCGTAATCGACGGCCAGGCCACCGCCGACATCCACCGTGGTGATGCCAGCACCCAGACGGTACAGCTCGGCATATACACGACCGGCTTCACTGACGCCGTTACGAACGTCGCGGATATTGGCAATCTGAGACCCTAAGTGAAAATGCAGCAGTTGCAGGCAATCCAGCATGTTGCTTTCGCGCAGCTTATTCATCACGGTCAGTACCTGAGAGGCAGACAGACCGAATTTGGATTTTTCGCCACCACTGGCTTCCCATTTGCCTTTGCTCTGAGCCGTCAGACGTGCGCGCAGGCCCAGGCGAGGGCGAACACCCAGCTCTGCCGCTTGTTGAATCACGGTCTCCAGCTCAGACAGTTTTTCCAGCACGATATACACTTCGTGCCCCAGCTTTTCGCCAATCAGCGCCAGACGGATGTATTCGCGGTCTTTGTAGCCGTTGCACACAATCACCGAACTGGCCTGATGCGCCATCGCCAGTACAGCCATCAGTTCTGGCTTGCTGCCGGCTTCCAAACCCAGCTGACGCTGTTGTTTGGCATACTGGCTGGCCAGAATTTCACTGACTACGGCTTCTTGCTGGTTCACTTTAATTGGGTAAACAGCAAGGTACTGGCCATCGTAGCCATAGTCTGCGATGGCGTTATTGAATGTCGCACACAGGCTGTCTACCCGGTGGTGCAGGATTTCCGGAAAACGAACCAGAACCGGCAGCGAGGCGCCCTGAGCGATCAGATCGTCAGCCAGTGCGGAAAGGGCAATCCTGTTATTAGGGTTGGAGACATCTGGGCTGACGGTAACGTCACCTTCAGCATTAATATCAAAGTAGCCCTGACCCCAGTAAGGCGTGTTGTAAATGTCGCGAGCATTGTCGATTGACCAATCACTCATAGTAAATCCTCAGTGTTTATACGGGGCATGCCGCAGCGAACGGGCGTAACAAAGCCGCCCGCCAATATTCAGAAAAGGCAAGCACCGGAAATAAATAGACCCAGCGTGTAAGACGCCGGAGAAATCGTGGTTAGACGCTTGGTGTCGTCATCGGAGTTTTAGCTGGTCGTCTCAGGGCCATTTTTCTTTTGCGACGGCTTGACGTAAGCGTCGACTCCAGCGATTTGTTCTGAGGGCGAATATGAGCTGCGATATCGCAAAGTGTAATCAGGTGTAACTCGGCCTGATAATCATTGATTGCGAGAGGTTTCATTGTCATTCCTAAACGGCCGTGCTGCTGACAGATTTCACGGTATGACAGATAAAAAGGGAGGGTCCCCGTTTACACCTCGGTCGTACGCGGTTGGGTGCAGCGCGATTAGACAACCGTTCTGCCCCTGAGGCAAATAAAATGATTTTCAGAACTTGAGCAAATTGTTTTATCGAACTGATAAGAAGCCGTGCTTGAAGGGCTGAGCGCGCCGTGTCTGCGATTTGGTGGGACTGAAAAAATAAAACCCGGCCTAAGGCCGGGTTTTATTTGTATTCTGTTATCTTGGATTGGCAAGATTAACGGGCGCGGAAGACGATGCGGCCTTTGGTCAGGTCGTATGGAGTCAGTTCCACAGTTACCTTATCACCAGTAAGAATACGGATGTAGTTTTTACGCATTTTGCCAGAGATGTGTGCAGTCACAACGTGACCGTTTTCCAGCTCTACGCGGAACATAGTGTTAGGCAGTGTATCCAGTACAGTGCCTTGCATTTCAATTACGTCTTCTTTTGCCATTGAATCCTCTTAGGCTACCAGCCATTCTTCTGATCGGGCCGGATGTTGCCTTGAAACTGGTTAAGTGTAAAGTTTAGGCCGCAATTTTACCTGCGCAGTAAACCTTTGTCAGCTACTGAGATGCATTTAAACGAATTAATCGCAGGTCAATGCCGGTACTGGTGAATAAAACAGCCGCTTTTTTACTCGCCTGACTGCCAGCGGTTGTTTTTCAGCAGTTCGTAAGGCTGAAACCGTATTTTGTAATTCATCGCTTTACAGGCATCAATCTGATAGCCGGGATACAGCCAGGAACGCTCCGTCAGCTGGCAGTAGTGAATCTGATAAAGGACGCAGAGCGTGCCCAGTGACAGTGGCGATGCCGGATCAAAAAAGCTGTATACCGCACTCAGTGCATCGTCCAGCACATCCGTAATTGCTACTGCAATCAGCCTATCACCGTCATACCCATGCAGAAACAGGGTATTCATCCAAGGGGCAGTACAGAACTCAAAAAACTGTTTCTTGTTCGGCGGAAACATGCTGCCGTCAGCATGGCGCTGGTTAATGTAGCGCGCATACAGTTCGAACCAACCCGGATCGAGGTTGGGTTTAAATTCCCAGCGCAGCTTTCTCATTTGATTCTGCTGACGCTTCTGGCTGCGAGACGGGGTAAACCGCTGGCAGTCCACTCGCAATGGGGTACAGGCCGTACAGTGCTGACACATGGGCTTATACACAGCCGTGCCGCTGCGGCGATAACCCGACGCCAGTAACAGAGCGTAGCCTTCCGGTGTTAGCCAGTGATGGTCCATCACCACGCCCAGCTGTTCTGTCTCTTCCGGTAGGTAGTTACAGGGGGACTCCGGTGTTACCCCGATACGTAATGACATCGATTGATAACTGGTCATGATTCGGGTACTGCTAAGGTTTGTGGCTCGTAACAACCATACTTCAGTATGGCATCCCTTTGTTGACTGAGAAACTGCATGAACAGAGGACGCTCCATCTCGACGGCGCCTAATGATGCAAGGTGGTTGTTCATCATCTGACAGTCAATAAGCTGTCCGCCATGCAGGTCAAAGTGCTGGCAGAAAAACCAGAGCGCGATTTTGGATGCGTTGTCAGCCAGAGAAAACATCGATTCTCCGCAAAAGATGCCACCTATGCCAATTCCGTAGAATCCGCCGACGAGTTCGCCGTTTTCACGCCAGACCTCGACCGAGTGGCAGTATCCGAGGTCATGCATTGCCTGGTAGGCACAGATCATCTCCGGCGTGATCCAGGTTTCATCAGCCCCGCGTGATTCAGCACACAGGCGAATCACATCGTGGCAGGCCTGATTCAGGGTGACCTGATAACCGGACTTTCGGAAAAATTTCCGCAGGCTTTTGCTCGGGCGAAAATACTGTGGCAGAAACACGGCTCGTGGCGACGGGCTCCACCAGAGCAGAGGTTCACCTTCGGAAAACCACGGGAAGATCCCTTGTCGGTATGCCGCCAGTAAACGTTCAGGACGCAGGTCACCGCCAAAGGCCAGCAAGCCGTTAGGATCGGCCAGCGCAGTCTCAGGTGACGGAAAATCAGTATTGACCGGATCAAGCTCCGGGAGATAAATTGCCATAATTACACTAAAAATAGCTCACCTGGCGGGCGTTGACTGGTATCAGATATACGACCGGCAGCTGGACGGGTTAAAATCATATGCACTTCAATCTTTGGCGGTTATCGCCTTTTTATCAGGGGATTATAAATTGAGAAAGTGGTTCATGTTATTACTAATTCTACCCCTGTTCGCCCAAGCGGGCCCATATCAGCGTAATGAAGCGCGGGCCGTGAATAAAGTGGTGTTCGGAGACGTAGATAATGTGCGGTACATAACTCAGCAGGAAGTCCTGGAGTCCCACCGCAATGGCTGGGAAACCTTGCTGGGGGGCGTAATTGGCGGCCTGATCGGCAACCAGTTTGGCGGTGGAACCGGTCGTGAAGTCGCTACTGCGATAGGGGCTGTTACCGGGGCGGGCATCGCGCATTACCGCCAGCCTGAGCGCCATGTTGTGGAGTACCGACTGGTCGAACTGCTGATTAAAACAGAAGAGGGTAAATTGGTGGATGTGATTCAGGATGTGGATACCGACATGTTGTTTCAGCGTGGGGATGGAGTACGAATCCTGTATTTCGACAATGGGGTTCGGGTGGATAAAACCTATCCCTGAGAGGGGCTTGGGTAATCGCGAGTATTGATTATCGCTCCCATACATCAATTTATACCTGCATCGCACTATCAATTATTTAGTGCCAGCAATAAAAAAGGGCGGCTTTTGGGCCGCCCTGATTGTGTCTGGTTGACGACTGTTAGTCGACGGTCAGGATACGCATGTTGTTGGTTGAACCAATGGTATCCATCACATCACCCTGGGTGATGATGACCAGATCGCCGCAGCTCAGGAAACCGTTCTCTTTCAGAACCGCAACCGCATGCTTGGCGGCTTCCAGACCGGCATCGCTGTCGCGATCGAAGTAAACCGGTGTTACGCCACGGTACAGAGCCGCACGATTCAGAGTGCTTTCATTACGTGACATCGCGAAAATCGGCAGACCGGAAGAAATACGTGACATCATCAGCGGCGTACGGCCTGACTCTGTCATCGCAATCATGGCTTTGACGCCTTGCATGTGGTTTGCCGCGTACATGGTCGACATCGCAATGGTTTCTTCTGCGCAGTCGAAAGTACGAGTCATTCGGTGGTTAGAGATGTTGATGCTTGGCTCTTTTTCCGCACCCAGACACACGTTAGCCATTGCGGTTACCGTTTCAACCGGGAAGTCACCGGCTGCGGTTTCGGCAGAAAGCATCACGGCATCGGTTCCATCAAGCACGGCATTCGCCACGTCCATGACTTCGGCACGGGTTGGCATCGGGCTGGTGATCATGGATTCCATCATTTGGGTTGCAGTGATCACGGTGCGGTTCAGGCTACGGGCGCGACGAATCAGTTTCTTCTGAACGCCAACCAGCTCAGGGTCACCAATTTCGACCCCGAGGTCACCACGGGCAACCATGACGGCATCAGATGCCATAATGATGTCATCCATTGCTTCATCGGTTGCAACCGCTTCAGCTCGCTCTACTTTGGCGACCAGCTTGGCTTCCAGACCCGCATCCATGGCCAGACGGCGGGCATATTTCATGTCTTCGCCGTTACGCGGGAAAGATACTGCCAGGTAGTCCACACCCATTTTGGCTGCGGTCAGGATATCGGCTTTGTCTTTATCAGTCAGCGCGGCGGCAGAAAGGCCACCGCCTTTTTTGTTGATCCCTTTGTTGTTGGACAGTGGGCCACCAACGGTGACTTCCGTGTGTACCTTGTTGCCTTCAACAGAGAGAACTTTCAACTGTACGCGGCCGTCGTCAAGCAGCAGGATATCGCCTGGCTCAACATCTTTCGGCAGCTCTTTATAGTCCAGGCCAACAGCCTGCTGGTTACCTTCGCCTTTTGGCAAGTCACTGTCGAGTGTGAACAGGTCGCCGATGGCCAGTTGGATTTTACCGTCTTTGAATGTGGATACGCGGATTTTCGGGCCTTGCAGGTCACCCAGAATAGCGACGTGCTTTCCAAGTTTGGCGGCAATTTCACGTACGGTTTTGGTGCGTTGGATATGATCTTCCGGACTGCCATGAGAGAAGTTCATGCGGACGACATTTGCGCCGGCGGCAATAATTTTTTCCAGGTTATTATCGCGGTCGGTAGCAGGACCCAGGGTCGTTACGATTTTAGTACGTCTTAGCCTTTCAGACATTTGAAACTCCATCTGTATCGTTGCAAGCCAATGAAGCATATCCGTTCGGATTGTCTGCCTCATTGAGGTGATTGAAACTTTACTACACTTGGGCTGGAGATAAGCTGCTCTCCATCAACAAAATGAAAGAAAAGAACAGAATATTGTCATGTAATTGAATGAAATTTCACATTTTTGCGAGTAATTCCACGCTTTGTGAAAGTTGAGTCATAATTATTCGCTGTCACAAACAGGCTGGGAAGCAGGTTGCTCAGCTTATGGCTTTTCACTTGTAATCAGTTTAGTCGAAGCCATTGTCATACTGATGACAGCCGCATGCGGAGAGCGTGTACGTAGCTGATACGTTTTGCGGCAGCGCATTTTACGGCGTTTGTTACAGAGTGTTTTGTAGCGATTATTGCAGTGGTGTCGCGGTCGAAATCCGGGCAGAAAAAAGCACGGTCAGTGCCGTGCTTTTTGTGCGAGATGGCTTACATCATGCCTTCTTTGGTAAAGCGAGAATCTTTCAGAGACTCTTTCACGCGCTTGAGGTTTTCTCGGAACCCGGCACCACGGCGTAGGGTAAACCCGGTCGCCAGTACATCAATGACTGTCATCTGTACGACACGGCTTGCCATTGGCATATAAATGTCAGTGTCTTCCGGCACATCCAGGCAGATAGAAAGCGAACATTCGCGATCCAACGGAGAGTCTTTTGCAGTAATGCCGATCACTGTAGCGCCGTTCTCACGGGCCATACGCGCGACTTCTACCAGGCTCTTCGTGCGGCCGGTGTGAGAAATCATTACGACGACATCACCGTCGGTACAGTTGATCACGCTCATGCGCTGCATGACGATGTCATCAAAGCACACAATCGGAATATTGAAGCGGAAGAACTTATTCTGCGCATCATGTGCGACAGACGCCGATGCCCCCAGTCCGAAGAAAGAAATTTTCTTCGCTTGTGTCAGCAGATCAACCGCACGATTGATTTGCATCGGATCCAGACTATTTTTTGCCACATCCAGGCATGCCATCGTAGATTCAAAAATCTTTGAGGTATAGGCATCCGGGCCATCGTCTTCTTCGACATTGCGGTTAACATATGGCGTGCCGTTGGCCAGGCTCTGTGCCAAGTGCAGTTTAAAATCAGGAAAGCCTTTCGTGTCCAGCCGACGGCAGAAACGGTTTACGGTCGGCTCACTGACATCCGCCATTTTGGCCAGAGTGGCAATGCTCGAGTGGATAGCGGTTTGTGGCGAGGCAAGGATAACCTCAGCGACTTTACGCTCAGACTTGCTGAAGTTATCAAGGTTTTTCTGGATTTTTTCTAGGGTATTCATGGCGGTTACCGCTCGTTACTGAATTTCGTTACTGGCTTACTGAATCAGATTAAGCCATTTTGTTGAAACTATACTACTTTTCATGGATCCACTCCTAGCAAATCCATGAATATTGCTGCTTCTTTTTATTATAGTTTGACAGGGATCGAAGTTTCCCTTTCAGAACTGAAAAGTTTTTTAGGGGAAATTACCGTTTTGAACACGCTTTCGGTGGTTTTTTGTTGTTTATTTTCATGTGTCAGGAATTAATTTACAGGATGAAAAAAATCAGCTGAGCATAGGTATGAGGCTGGTTGTATAGTGTTTGCCAATAGAAAAAGTTATGACTAAACCGAGTTTGTTGCCGCTGTAGGTGGGGATGCCGACGAACCATCCGTGATGGAAAATCGGCACCTAACATCAGTAGGGAAGTAGGGAGAAGATCAATAAAATGAAAATCAGTGTATGTGGTTGTGGTTGGTTGGGGACTCCCTTAGCCGAGCGATTAAAACGGGACGGGATGAATGTGTGGGGAAGCCGCCGGACAGAAGATGGCTGCGCTGAACTGAGTCGTAAAGGAATTACACCGGTCAGGTTATCGTTGCCGGGGGAGCCTGCTTCCTTATCGGATTTTCTTAATACCGACGTATTGGTTATTAACGTACCGCCGGGGCGCCAGGAAGGAGCGGTACCGGCGTTTGTAAATAATATCTCTGCGTTATTGCAGCAGGCGCAACAGTCAGGTTGTCAGCGTGTGTTGTTTATCAGTACGACCGGGGTCTATGGAAATGTTTCAGGGCAGGTGACTGAATCGACGCCTGTGCAGCCCGATACGGCATCAGGACATGCGCATGTGCAATTGGAAGAAAAACTGTTTACTGAATGGGGAAGTCGGGCCGTTGTGTTACGACCAGCCGGTTTGATTGGACCCAATCGGCATCCAATCAAGTTTCTGGCTGGGCGCGAGGCTATCGTGAACGGGGGGGATCCGGTTAACCTGATTCACCTGGATGATGTTATCGAAGCGATTTGTTTGATTATTAAAACGTGGCCGGGTGGCGAAGTATTACACCTCGCAGCACCGCAGCACCCAACCCGGGAAGCGTATTACTGCCAGATGGCTGAGCGGGCTGGCTTGCCGGTACCCCATTTTCAACCTTGGGAAGATCGTCAGGCGAAGTGGATTGATGCTTCGGCAACCTGCGCCAAGCTGGGTTTAACGATACAGCATGCGGACCTTATGGCGATGACGCCCGAGCTTTGATGCCAGAACCTTGCTTGGCCCGCTTGGCCCGCTTGGCCCGCTTGGCCAGCTTGGCGCAAAAATTACTGTTGCAAAAGTTGCAGTAGCAAAAACTATCATGGCAAAGGGTGAAGTGAAGCTGGAGTGATTCGGTATGCACAGGCAAAAAAAATCCCGCTAAAACAAGCTAGCGGGATGAACACTTTACACAATTAGGAGTTAGCAGCAGTGGCATCGAATTAAAGAAGCCCAACACAATGGCTGAATCGCCTCTTTAATTATGAATGTCACTAGTTAAGACTGGCGCTAATTCGAAAGGTTCCAAAAATTTTAAAAAATTTTTCAGCGATGAAGAAAAAGCCAATGATGGAACCCGCGAGATGCGCGACAGGTATCAAAGCGCGACAGGTAGCAAATGCGGCTGAAGTCTGTCTTTTAGCGTGTGTCTCATGCTTTTGGGCGAAGGCAAGAGAAGGTTTAAGGAAGCTGATATTTCAGTTGAAGACGGAATAACCAGAACGAGTCAAACCGGCAAAAAAAAGCCCACTGAAATTCAGTGGGCAAAGCTTTATACACAATTAGGAGTTTAGCAGCAGTGGCATTGTCAGATTAAAGATGAAGAAGGCATGTTTGGCGGCCAGCTAACAAAGAAAACCTTTAATCTTAATGTCACTATATATGACTCGGGGAAAACCCGTTTGTTCCGCGTCGAAATGAAAAAATTCGAAATATTTTTTAACTTGTTGATTTTATGAAAGTGGCTTAAGGAAGCTTTTTGCTGGCAGCCCGAACTATCATTCTTTCCTTCTGAAATCTGCTTCTTCGGGCCTGAATCGCAGCCATAAAAAAACCCATCTCCATGGGGGAGACGGGCTTCGAAGAATGTCTTCTAAGAAAAAGCAGTGGCACTAGTTATGACCCGCTTTTCTGCGCTTTGTTCCAACTTTTTTCAAAATTTCTCATTTTTTCTTGAATTCCGCATTCTTACGTCATTCGCAGGTGACAACAGGTCACTGGCTGAGATGGGATCTGTCTCGTGAGACAGTGAAGTGAAGAATGATCACCTTCACACCTTTCACACTGAAGTTGGCGAAAAACGTATCACAGAGGTGGGAGACTCATTTAACGCTTGTTAAAAATGTTTACGAGATGTAAAGTTTAAACATGTGTTTAATACGGGTGACTGAGTATGGCTGGAAAGGGAGAAACCAAGGCACGCATTCTGGACGCTGCTGAATTGTTGTTTGCCGAGCACGGTTTCAAAGATACCTCACTGCGCACCATTACCAGCAAAGCCGGAGTGAATCTGGCATCAGTGAATTACCACTATGGTGACAAGAAGACGCTGGTCAGGGCTGTATTAAGTCGATACCTGGAAGCTTTTATGCCGGCTTTGCAGGCGGAACTGGAAGTGCTTCTTACACGTGATGACTTTTCAATGTTCGATGTCTTCTGCTGTGTGAAATCACCGCTGCTGTCATTAAACGATTTTCGCATCAATGGCGCCACCATCTTTATGTCCTTGCTGGGGCGAGGCTATACCGATGTTCAGGGCCACTTACGCTGGTTCATTGTGACGCGATACGACAAGGTACTGAAACTGTTTACCACGGCGGTTTGCCGGGCAAACCCATCGCTGGATCCGGAAACCTTGTTCTGGCGACTGCACTTCACGCTGGGGGCGACGGTGTTCACAATGGCATCGTCTACCGCGTTGTGTGAAATCGCGGAAAATGACTTTTCACGACAAATCAGTACCCAGGATTTAGTTGAACGTCTGGTGCCGTATCTGGCAGCAGGTGTTGCAGCCCCAATAGAACAACCGCTCTCACTACTGCGTGAAGAGCCGACAGGAACACAATAGATGTAGTAGTAATGCAAAAACACTAATAACGACATGAGACAAAAGGATCTGAAACATGAGTACGTTAACCAACCTGAGAAAACGCTATATCAGTGATCCCGCTTTCGAGATGTTTAAGAAAGTGCTACCACCGCTATCTGATACTGAACGCGAAGCCATGGAGGCAGGCAGTGTCTGGTGGGATGGTGAACTGTTTAGTGGTAATCCTAACTGGAATACCCTCCTGACTTACCCGCAGCCGAAACTGAGTGCGGAAGAGCAGTCATTTATTGATAACCAGCTTCAAACGCTGCTGGATATGCTGGACGACTACCAAATTGTTCAGGAGGAAAAGGATCTACCGCCTGAGGTTTGGGAGTACATTCGTAAAGAAAAATTCTTCTCTCTGATTATTGGTAAAGAGTACGGCGGTCTGAATTTCTCGGCCCATGCCAACTCCACCATTGTTAGCCGTATTGCAACGAAAAGTCTGAGTACAGCTGTCACCATAATGGTGCCGAACTCATTAGGGCCGGGTGAGCTGTTGACGCACTATGGTACGCAGGATCAGAAAGACTACTGGCTGCCTCGACTGGCGAGCGGTAAAGATATTCCGTGTTTTGCCCTGACCGGGCCGGAAGCCGGCTCTGATGCAGGCGGTATCCCAGATAAAGGGGTCGTGTGTTACGGCGATTATCAGGGCGAGGAAGTGCTGGGTATTCGTCTGAGCTGGAACAAGCGTTACATCACGCTGGCACCGGTTGCGACGGTATTGGGTCTGGCATTTAAACTGCACGATCCTGAAGGCCTGATTGGTGGCAAGAAAGATCTTGGCATCACGTGTGCGCTGATCCCGGCAGATCACCCTGGGGTTGAAATTGGTGAGCGTCATGACCCGTTGAATCTGGCATTCATGAATGGCCCGACGCGCGGTGAAGATGTGTTCATTCCGATGGACTGGGTTATTGGTGGCCAGGATTACGTGGGTCGTGGCTGGCGTATGCTGGTGGAGTGTCTGTCAGCAGGGCGTGGTATCTCACTGCCTGCACTGGGCACGGCGGTTGGTCACCTGACTTCTCGTACGACTGGTGCTTATGCGTACGTGCGTAAGCAGTTCGGCACTTCTATCGGTAACTTTGAAGGGGTCGCGCAGGCGATGGGGCGTATCGGTGGTTTCACCTATATGCTGGAAGCGGCTCGTACCCTGACAACCACTTCGCTGGACATGCATGAGAAGCCGGGGATCGTGACTGCGATTGCCAAATACCACATGACCGAAATGGCCCGTACCATCCTCAATGACTCGATGGATATTCATGCTGGCCGTGCCATCCAGCTTGGTCCAATGAACTATATCGGCCACCATTACTTCGGGATGCCAGTTGCGATTACCGTGGAAGGGGCCAATATCCTGACCCGTAACCTGATGATCTTTGGCCAGGGTGCGACACGTTGTCACCCGTATGTGCTGAGTGAAATGGAAGCGGCGGCGAACCCGGACAGTAAGCACGGTGCGGAAGATTTTGACAAGCTGCTGGCGAAGCATATCAGCTTTGCTGTTGGTAACGTGGCCAAATCAATGCTGAATGCGTTTACTGGCTCTCGTCTGAATCGTGCGCCAGTTACGGGTGAAACTGCGGTCTACTACAAACAGCTTTCTCGTGTCAGCCGTGCGCTGGCGGTAGCGGCTGATTTTGCCATGCTGACATTGGGTGGCGAACTGAAACGTCGTGAGATGATCTCCGCTCGTTTGGGTGACATCCTCAGCCACCTGTATCTGGCGTCGGCGGTACTGAAACGCTACGAAGACGAAGGTCGCCAGCAGCAGGATCTGCCAATGGTGCACTACTCACTGCAATACTGCCTGCATAAGTGTGGCGTTGCTTTTGACGAAGTACTGGCTAACTTCCCGCAGAAAGCCGTTGGTCGTCTGCTACGTGTAATGCTGTTCCCGTTCGGTATCCGCTATGCGGCGCCAAGCGATACGCTGTCGGTGAAGATTGCCGAACTGCTGATGACTCCGGGAGTGCACCGCGAGCGTCTTACTCACCTGTGCTATGTTGGTGACAGTGAGGATGATCCGGTTGGCCTGATGGATCGCGCGTTTGAAGCTATGTATGGCGTTAAAGATATTGAGCGTAAACTGGCGAAAGCGGCAAAAGCCGGTGACATTCCTCGTAAAGCCTCTCTGGCTGAAAAACTGGAACAGGCGCTGGAAAAAGGCATTATCACGGCGGCTGAACTGGAAAAACTGCAACATGCTGAGCAGCTGCGCCAGCGTGCGATTCAGGTGGACCACTTTGCCCCTGCGGATTTCAAAAAAAGCAGTTTACAGCCGGGTAAAGCGGCGTAACACAACGGAATTACTGTGCTGATAACTCTGAGTGCCACGCAACTGCGTGGCACTTTTTTTGTTTATCACATCAGAATTGACCCGGTCGCCTCAAAGTGGCCGATGTTCTTTAAATGTTAAGGTGCGTAAGGTTTCTGGAAGTAAGCTTAGCCTCAGAACGAGAGGCTGTTGACTGTGTCTACTTCTGGCTTTCTTTTTATACTCATACTGGTGTTCGAATGAACAAAAGTAGGGCACTGACGACTGATACACAGGCGATCGGAGACCAACCAGAAAGCGGATTATTGGTGACAAAACCAGCAAAATTGCCGACGTTTACGGGACTAACACCTCCAACCACTGGCATTTTTAGCGTTTTCACTCATAAATTTAATGCGATTTTGTCATTAACCTTTTATCCTACATGCAACTGTGTAAGGGAAGTTGAAAATGATCATCAAACCTAAGATTCGCGGATTTATCTGTACGACAACTCATCCTGTGGGTTGTGAAGAGAACGTAAAAGAGCAAATTGCTTACACGAAAGCCCAGGGGCCAATTGCTAATGCACCAAAGCGCGTGCTGGTGATTGGTTCATCAAGTGGCTACGGTCTGTCTTCTCGCATTGCTGCGGCCTTTGGTGGCGGCGCGGCAACTATCGGCGTATTTTTTGAAAAACCTGGCACTGAGAAGAAGCCGGGTACTGCAGGCTGGTATAACTCAGCGGCGTTTGACAAATTCGCTAAAGAAGAAGGCCTGTATTCCAAGAGCCTGAACGGCGATGCTTTCTCTCATGAAGCGAAGCAAAAAGCCATTGAGCTGATCAAGAAAGATCTTGGTCAGGTTGACCTGGTGGTTTACTCACTGGCCTCTCCGGTACGTAAGATGCCTGAAACCGGTGAAATGGTGCGCTCATCCCTGAAGCCTATTGGTGAAACTTATAAAGCGACAGCGGTAGACACCAACAAGGATGCGCTGTTTGAAGCTAGCGTAGAGCCAGCGACCGAGCAGGAAATTCAGGACACAGTCACTGTAATGGGTGGCCAGGACTGGGAACTGTGGATCAACGCACTGTCTGAAGCGGGCGTGCTGTCTGACGAATGTAAAACGGTTGCATACAGCTACATTGGTACAGAAATCACCTGGCCAATCTACTGGCACGGCGCACTGGGCAAGGCCAAAATGGACCTGGACCGTGCAGCGAAAGGGCTGAATGACAAGCTGTCTGCTACCGGTGGTTCTGCGAACGTTGCAGTACTGAAGAGTGTGGTAACTCAGGCAAGTTCTGCGATTCCGGTAATGCCGCTGTACATCGCGATGGTCTTCAAGAAGATGCGTGAAGAAGGTGTACACGAAGGCTGTATGGAGCAGATCTACCGCATGTTCAGCCAGCGTCTGTACAAAGCTGACGGTACTGCGCCAGAAGTGGATGAAGAGAACCGCCTGCGCCTGGACGACTGGGAACTGCGTGAAGATATCCAGCAGCACTGCCGTGACCTGTGGCCAAGCGTGACCAATGAAAACCTGGCTGAAGTGACTGATTACGTTCAGTACAAAGACGAGTTCCTGAAACTGTTTGGTTTCGGCATTGCGTCTGTGGACTACGATGCAGACGTGAACCCAGTTGTTGAGTTTGATGTTGAAGACATCTGATTCTTCTGAGTGTCGAAACTTAGCCGCTAAGCTGCAATAGCGTTCGGCACTGACAGTCAGCTTATTATCAAGCTGACGATGTGCGAAAAACCGCCCTGTATCGGGCGGTGTTTTTATTGGTTGTATTTTAGTTAGAATGGCTCTGCGTAATGTGATTACTCATCTACAATGATTTCAAACCCACCGTAAATCAGTCGCTTGCCGTCAAAAGGCATCGGGTCCATAGCTTGAATATCCGGATCGGCCATGACCTTTGCCATTCCTGCATCCCGCACGGCTTTCGATGGCCAGACAATCCATGAAAACACGACAGTTTCATCGTCCTGACACTGTACCGCCATCGGAAAAGACGTGATCTCACCAGGGGGCACATCGTCACCCCAGCATTCGACCAACCGTATTGCACCGTGTTTTTTGAACAAGGCCACGGCTTGCCGGGCATAGGCCGTGTAGGCCGCCTTATTGGCCGTCGGTACCGCGGCAACAAATCCGTCGATGTATTGTGTTGGGGATTCCATGGGCTCCTCCGGTTTAAATGGCGTTCAGTCTGTAGCTGCAAACGTGTTGGAATCTGTAGCTGAAGTGAAGCAGGGAATGAAGCGCTGAACGTGTAGAATCTGGCGACATGCCTGGCCAGCAATCAGGCTCGATCTTGATCTAAGTCTAGAGCTAAGAGCGCCAGTGGGGAAATTGTGGGGAAGAAGGAAAAAGTGGGATTAGGGTTAGCGGGAAACAAACTAAAGGCTGATGAAAAGCAGAGATCGGCTGAACGATGGAACGACGGGTAGAAAGAGAAAGTCGGGGAATTCGACACTAGGATAATTGTAAAAACGCGAAAGATAAGACCCGAGAGCCGGGGCTCTCGGGTCAATATGTGAGTCTCTCACGATCAGTGCGGCAGCTTTATCACAAAGGCAGCCCCTTCAATACTGGCTGGCTCAATGTAAATTGAGCCTTTGTAGCTCATGACTATCTCATGACAAACGGAGAGTCCGATCCCCTGACCGGGATTGAGCTGGTCTGCCCGCACACCGCGCTGGAAGATGGCTTCACGCATGTTTTCAGGCACGCCGGGGCCATCATCCTCAATCCTGATTTCGGTGCCCTCTGGCGTCTGTTTAGCGTAGATCCTCACCTCGCTGATACAGAAGCGGTAGGCATTTTCCAGCAGGTTGCCGAGCAACTCCATTAAGTCACTGCGGTTGACCGGCAGGGTCAGTGACGAATCAAAATAGTAGCCCAGCTTGACGTTTTTCTCGGTGTAGACCTTGCTCAGCAGCCGCTCGAAGCTGTCGATTAACGGTTTGAGGGCGGTGCAGTCTTTGCGTAGCCCTTGTTGACCCATCATGGCGCGTTTCAGTTGATACTGGACTAGTTCATCCATCTGGCTGATCTGCTCCATGATGCGCTGGTTTAGCTCATAACGGGGAATGTCGCGATCATCCAGCAGGGCGTTGGTTGCCGCCAGACGGGTTTTCAGGCTGTGGGCCAGATCATCCATCGCATGGCGATAACGGCCTTTCTGCGCCCGGCCAATTTCGATCAGACGGTTGAGTGCCACGGTGACTTCCTGCAGCTCCATCGGAAAGTCATTGTCCAGCTTGTCCCGGTTAGCTTCACCGATTTCATCGAGCTGTTCAGCCAGTTTCCGCAAAGGCTGGAAGCTCCAGTGAAAGGCGGCGATCAAAAAGGCAATGGCGATCAGTACAAACAGACCAAGGTAAAAGGTGGTGCGTTTGTGCAGCTGATGCAGGGAAGACACATAGGCATCTCCGGAACGCAGGACTACCAGCTGGTATATGCTTCCGCCTTCACGCTCCTGACTTACGTTGTACGCAATGAAACTTTCATTGTTGTGCGTTGAAATCAGGGTCGGCACCGGAATGCTGTCAGGCAATTCACTACAGATGTTGTTGATGTTGGCGACTTTGGCTTCCTCTGATAGCCAGATTGTGTTGTCGGTTTTATCACAAACCACGGACATATAATCGGTGTCGGACGGGTCAATGGAATCAATCCACTTATCAACGTCTTTAATCAGGCCGTCACGGTTCAGCTGCGCGACGACCATCGGCATCTGGGCAACCAGCTCAGATGAGTAGGCGGCCATGTAGCTCTGGCTGTAGAGTTGGTTAATCACCCCGGCAAGGGCTGAGGTGATCAATACGATAATGGCGACCGAGGTTACGAGAACCCGGCGGCGCAGACGGGGTTGCAGAATATGTTTCATTACTGGGCTTGCAGCTCGAAAATATAGCCCTGGCCACGAATGGTTGAGATTGGGTTATCCTGACCATGATTGGCAAACTTCTTGCGCAGGCGGCTGATCATCACTTCGATGGTATTTGGATCGCCTTCCTGATCTTCATACAGCACATCCAGCAGACGTTGCTTGGAGACCACCTGGCGGCTGTGGCGCATCAGGTATTCCAGCAGGTCGTACTCAAAAGCGGTCAGTTCCAACTGGGTGTCATTGATGAAAACCTGCTTGGCCAGCAAGTCGACACGAATGTCGCCGGCACTCATTTCCGGTTTGACAAAACCGGCACTGCGGCGCACCAGTGCGCTCAGGCGGGCCACCATCTCTTCTTTCTGAAATGGCTTAACCAGATAGTCATCAGCCCCGGCTTCCAGACCGGTGACTTTATCCTGCCAGTTAGAGCGGGCGGTCAGAATCAGAATCGGTAAACGTAACCCTTTGTTACGAATGTCTTTAATCAGACTAATGCCGTCCCGATCAGGCAGGCCGATGTCTACAATCGCCACATCATTCGGATAGTCCTGCGCGAAAAACAGGCCTTCTTCAGCGGTGCCGGCACACTGAACCTGATGGCCCAGCTCACTCAGTTGAGATTTCAGGTGATGGCTCAGGATCGGGTCATCTTCAACAATTAGGATACGCATAGTTTTGATTACCAATATATTTCTTTGCTACTCAATATACTGAATAGTCGTTTGAGGTGCGAATAAATAGCGGTGAAATGTGCTTCTGCCCATACTTCGCATTATGGCAGACAGAGTAATCGATGGGGTCTGAATCCGGGCTGACTCAGAGCGAATCAAAAGCAAAAAAACGCCTCCTGAGAAGGAGGCGTTATCAGATGAGAGCGGATGGGGGACCCGAATCAGCTCAGGATCACGAACAGTGTCCCGGCGATGGTCAGCAGTACGTTGGCAATCGCGTAAGTGCCTGCATACCCCAGCGCGGGAATGGTACTGCGCGCGTGCTCGTTAATCATGTCCATTGCCGGGGCACAGGTACGGGCACCGATAATGGCACCAAACAGCAGGGCGCGGTTCATTTTCAGGACATAAGCACCGAACAGGTAAGCCAGCACCACCGGCACCACGCTCACCATCAGGCTGGCGGTAAACACTGCCAGGCCGACCTGGGTCAGGCTTTCAAACAGGTTAGAACCGGCACTCAGACCAATCCCGACCATAAATACCATCAACCCGAGATCTTTGGTCATATTCAGCGCGCCTTGCGGCACATAACCGAATGTCGGGTGGTTGGCCCGCAGATAGCCAAGTGTAATACCGGCGACCAGCAGACCAGCCGCACTTCCCAGACCAAAGGCAATGTGGCCGAAGGTCATGGTAATGGCACCAATCAGCAGGCCGACGATAAAGAAGCAGCAAAACGCCAGTAGGTCGGCAATCTGGCTGTGGACCGAAATAAATCCGATTCGCTCTGCCAGACCCAGCACCCGGCTCTTTTCCCCGCTGACCTGCAGGACATCCCCTTTAGTCAGCAGGATATTGTGATCCATGGGCATTTCAATCTGGGCGCGAACCACGCGGTTCAGGAAACAACCATATTCCGCCAGATTCAGCTCCGACAGGCGCTTACCGACGATGCTGTCATTCTTGACCACAATTTCTTCTTCTACGATACGCAGATCAAGCAGATCGCGGTCAAACACCTCTTTACCGTTGCGGAAGCTCGGATCCAGACGCGCATGGCTGTCCGGATAACCCACCAGGGCGATTTCATCGCCTTCCTGCAGGATGGCGTCACCATCCGGGTTGGCCAGAATCCCGTTTCGGCGAATGCGTTCGATGTAGCAGCCGGTCTGGCGGTAGATACCCAGCTCACGCAGGTTACGACCGTCAATCCAGTTGATCAGCTCCGGTCCGACCCGGTAAGCACGGATAATAGGCAAATACACCTTACGTTGGGCGCTTTCCCCGATACCACGTTCACGGGCAATTTGCTGAGAAGATTCGGCTAGATTGTGCTTTTGCAGTTTCGGCATCAGTTTGGCCAGCATGATGACGCTCACCAGACCAATCAGGTACGACATGGCATAGCCAACGCTCAGGCTGTCGGTCAGCATCTGAATATCCGCCGGATCAGTGACATCCGTCAGGCCACTGAGCAGGGCATCTTTGGCGCCCACCAGAACCGGAGTCGCGGTCAGGGAACCGGCCATCAACCCTGTTGCCAGACCCAGGTTTAGCCCCAGGTATTCTCCCATCACCACCGTAATGACAATGGCGGATATAACCACCACTAACGCCAGCAGCAGATAGTGTTTACCGTCACGGAAGAATATGCCGAAGAAATTCGGCCCCGCTTCGATACCGACACAAAAGATAAACAGCATGAAACCGATATTGAGGGCTTCCGCATCGAAGGTAAAACCGGCATTACCAAAAAGCAGAGCCGTAATTAAAACGCCGATGGAGTTTCCGAGCTGCATATTCGCAAATCGGAGTTTTCCGGCCGACAGGCCAACCGCAAGTACAACAAAGAGCAACAGAATATCATTCTGATGTAAAAGGGCGGCAACATCGATATTCACAACAAATTTATCCGCAGCAGTGAGAAAGGCAACAAAATGGTGAAATTCTAGCTGATTTTATGAGGTCGTCATACAGCAAAATGGCGGATTCCCCAGAAAAAGATGCTGTAATTTCGGGGTTTCCAGGACGGAAGATAATAAAAAAGGCTGATGTCTCAGCCTTTTTAAGAATTTGTTATCAGTTTGCTATGAAAATTACTGGAACAGACCCAGGTTTTCTTTCGCATAAGCTTCAAAATCAGTGCAACCACCGATGTGTTCCTGATCGATGAAAATCTGTGGCACGGTTTCAACCGGTTTACCAACCGTTTTTTCCAGGTCAGCCTTAGTGATACCTTCCGCGTGGATGTCAACGTAACGGTAGTTGAAGTCATCACGTTCTTCTGTCAGCTTCTCAGCCAGATCTTTAGCGCGAACACAGTAAGGGCAGCCAGGGCGACCAAAAATAACTACGAACATAATTTCTCTCCTCAAATTCGATGAACTTACTATATCGTGACTGCTGATAATGAGAAAGCGGGTTTTATCTTTTACTGTGATAGAGAAAACCGATTGATCATGAAAGGATGAGTCTCTTAACCATTTTTCGTGAGCACGTAAAAAAGCCAGGTGTTTCCACCTGGCCAAAAGAAACCAATTAGGAGGGTTTCAGCCGATACCTTGGTATCAGAAGTCGTAGCGCAGACCGGCCTGTAGTTGGTCGTCCTGGCCGTCAATTTGCTCGAACAGGTAACCGGCATAAGCACGGAAGTTACCGTTGAACTTGTACACACCTTCGAGCGCAAAGTAGTCAACGGTATCTGTGCTGATACCATTGGCTTTTTCTTCCTGGAAGTTGTACACGCCCTGGATAGTCAGTTTGTTGAACTTGTAAGCCGCTGCAATTTCGTAGGCTTTCAAATCGGCATCGCCTTTTGAACCGTCAGCATACAGACCGGCAATGTAGAAATCATTGAAGGTGTAAGCCGCCGTCAGGTTGTACTGATCTGCGTCGACATCACCTTCTTTACCGTCAACGTAACCTGCACCCACGTCCAGACCGAACGGGAAAGAGTAAACCGCAGACAGACCGTAGTTGTCAGAATCACGCTTGTCATTGGCAATGTAGTTAGCCGTGATAGTCAGCGCGTCAAAAGAACCTGCGTATAGAAAGTTGTTTTCGCGCTTGTCTTTGTTACCGTCAACCAGGTCAGCGGCATCACCACCAAAGGTTGCCAGAATATCGGTAAAATCGGTCAGAATGACCTGTGCGGAGTCTTGCTGACCGTAAGAGAACGCACCAAATTGGGTGTCGATACCGGCAAACAGGTAACGGGTATCAATTTGTTGATCTTTGCCTGATTCGACTTCCAGCTCATAAGTACCAAAGGCACCAAACCCTTCCGCCAGTTGGGTTTTACCCTTCAGGTTTACACGGGCACGGCTTTTATCTTTGAAAGAATCATTTTCAGTTGTTTTGTTTTCATCTGAGATATTGAAACGAGCTTCTGCGCGGCCACCAACGCTCAGAGTCGTTTCGTCATTTTGATAAACCGTTGCAGCGTTAACACCGCTCGCCAGCAGAGATGCAAGAACGGCCGATGCCACTGTCATTTTTTTCATTTTTGTCCCCTGGAAATATTTTTAGGCTTCATTGCTAGTTTTCGTAACGGGGGCAAGATTAGAAGGTTGAAATGACAAATATATGGATGTGTCATGTCACTTTTATGACCTGCTGGGACAAAATTTAAATCTTCGAAAACTCTTCTTTAAATCGAAATAAATCAGTCACTTTTGTCATGTAGAGGGAGTGAGGGCTTGAGCGAAATTTAACCTTTTTGTGGTGTTTGTTTGCTATTAGTCAGTAAAGCAGATAAATGCATGGTTTGCGCACTAAATTCAACGTTCTGTGATTACGAACGAACTGTGATACCGAACGAATTCTTTGCGCGCGTTTGGTGTGGGGGCCACAAAAACTTGTCCAGAATCAAAATCAGGAATCTGAAATGGCGCACACTCGATAAACTAAAGCTAACTAAGTGCGAACGGAGTGCCTATGTTTCAGTTTATGACCTCAACGCGAATCGTTTTTGGGGAAGGGGCGTTGGTCAACTCATTGTCAGCCCTCAACCAGTTTGGTTACAGCGTATTACTGGTAACCGGGAAAAGCAGCCAGCGTGCTGAGCCGGTGATTCATTATCTGAAGCAACAGGGCATGCGTTACCAGCAGGTGGCGATTCATGATGAACCGCTGATTGCCATGGTTGAGGAAATGGCTGCCATGGGGCGGAAATTTCGCCCTGATATGGTGCTGGCGATTGGCGGAGGCAGTGTACTGGACACGGGCAAAGCACTGGCAGCTTTAATTCCCAATCAGGGCAGTGTCTATGACTATGTGGAGGTTGTTGGCCGTTGCGTGCCGTTTCAGGCCAAGCCGCTGCCGTTTATCGCAGTCCCAACCACGGCCGGAACCGGGTCGGAAGTCAGCAAGAATGCCGTGCTGCGTTCGGCACAGGAAAATGTCAAAGTCAGCCTGCGCAGTCCGGATATGCTGGCCGATTTGGCGATTGTGGACCCGACGCTGACCTATGGCATGGATCAGCTTACCTCGGCCTGCTGTGGGATGGATGCGTTTACCCATCTGATGGAGTCGTATGTGTGCGGGGCGCCGAATCCGCTGACAGATATGGTGTGCGAAGAGGGACTGCGTAGACTGGCCGGAGCGATTTTGCCGGCCTGTGAAGACGATGATCCCCGGGCACGCTCAGATATGTCGTTTGCCGCTATGCTGGGTGGCATGGCTCTGGCCAACGCCAAGCTGGGTGCGGCTCACGGGTTGGCCTCGTCACTGGGTGGACGTCTGAAAGCCCCACATGGCCTGATCACGGCACAGCTGGCTCCATATGTGATGCAGGAGAATGTGCTGGCTGCGCGGGAAGCCGGCCGGGCCGATGTGCTGAACCGCTACCGACAACTGGCTTGTCTGCTGACTGGGCGGATGAACGCAGAAATCATCGACGGTATCTTATGGACCAAACGCACTCTGAAGCGACTGAATCTGCCGCAGGTATCAGAGTACGGGTTGTGCCGCACGATGTTTGATGAGGTGGCCGAAGATGCCCTGCGTTCCAATGCGATCAAGGGGAACCCGCTGCCGCTAAATAAAGTGCGGTTGCTCAGTATTCTGACTCAAATGTGCCAGTGTTCTGACACTGCGCCTGACTCGCTTGGAATGGGACTGGAGTAGCCTCACAACTTTCTTTTCAAGGTGGCCTGATCATGAGGATCCTCCCGGCGCCAGAGTGCGGCGGGGTGAGGGCTGTGGTACAGTGTGGTGTCTGAAATGAAGGGTTAGGATACGGATATTTATGAACCACACGATTGAAACCATGCTCGGCCACCGCTCTATTCGTAAATTTACGGATGCACCAATTCCTCAGTCTCAGCTCGAGATTATTCTGGACTGTGCTCGTTCGGCTTCTTCTTCAAGCTTTTTACAGTGTGTCAGTATTGTTCGGGTGACCGATCAAACCATGCGGGACAAATTGGCGGAATATGCCGGAGGACAACCTTATGTGGCATCTGCCGCTGAGTTTCTGGTGTTTTGCGCGGACTTCAATCGCCACCTGCAAATTCACCCAACGGCTCAGGTCGGGTTTACAGAGCAAACCCTGATTGGCGCAGTTGATGCAGGACTAATGGCACAAAACGCCCTGGTCGCGGCAGAGTCCTTGGGGCTGGGTGGCGTCTACATTGGCGGCCTGCGCAATAATCCGGATAAAGTGACTGAACTTCTGGCTCTGCCTAAGCACGTTATTCCGCTGTTTGGGCTGTGTCTGGGGTACCCGGATCAGGCTCCGGAAATGAAACCGCGCCTGCCGCGTGCGCTGGTGGTGCACGAAAATACCTATCAGCCGCTCGACCATGCCTTACTGGCCAGCTATGACCAGCATGTTCGCGAGTACTATCAAAGCCGCACCGGCGGGACAAAAGAGACCTCCTGGAGTGAACAAATCACGGCAACCATGGACAAGGAAGCACGTCCGTTCATGAAAGATTTTCTTCACCGTCAGGGCTTCAGCGTAAAGTAACGGGTAGTTATTGGTATTGCTGCCGGTATCAATGTCAGTATTACTGTGGTGGCCGACCGTTTCACCTTTCTATGTGTCACGACCCCAAGGACGGGCGTGACACTGTTGCCAACGAACTTTTTTCCAGGCGCTTGGTCTGAATCCTTACGCTCTGCATGCAATAGCGACCAAATAAGGATGAAAGTATGGCCATTCAACGGTCGTTTGCTGAGTTTAACGACTGAACCTCGCAGAGCGTAGAAGCAGGTATCCCTGAAACATCATTCAACAATGATAAGAAGCGGGCGATATGTACACCCGCCAAAAATTGGAAGATCACATGAAGTATTTTGGGAAAGTCGCAGCGGCTGTGCTGGCTGCGTCTTTACTCGCTGGGTGCAGCAGTTCACCTGGCTCGTCATCCGGAGCGGCTGGTGAGGTGACCACGCAAACGGCTCTCGAATCCGCACAGTCAGCCGATCAGCAGTGGCGTAACAAAGTGGTCAGTGCCGAAGCGCTGCAACGCTACTCCCCGGATAAATACAGCGCCATGATGGCGAGCTGGCAGCGCGCCGATGCTTTACTCAAAGCCATGCAGCTGTCGCCTGAGTCGGCACAACAAAGTTATTCCTTGTTCTCATCAGAGACGAATTTGGAGCGGTTCTACGCCGATATCAGGCTGGTAGAGCAGCACTACAAGCAGCTGAAAGCACTGAAGAAAGTGGCTGATGACGTACTGGAACCCGCCATGGTGCAGGTCGCCTATCTCAACAGTATTGACGCCAATGCTTACTACCGCAGTGAGTTTGTCCGGCTGAATCGGTTTTATGACCGGCTGTTTGCATTGGTTCAGGCCGGGGATCTTAATGATGCCCAGGACGAGCAGAAAGAGTTTCTTGAGCGTGCGCACAGCCTGGAAGTGAGGGTGATCAAGCGCATCTATATTGCCCCGGAAGAAGAGGCTCTGCGGGAGCTGAAAAATAATGATGTCCGGTTTTACGCGCCGGCAAGTTATGCGCGCGTGGAAGCTGAAATCGCGGCCGGAAAATCCCTGATCGACCTCTCACCACGTGCGTTTGATGCCATTAATCAGGCTGTATCCGCGATTCAGTTTGAACTGGCGCATGCCAGGCATATCGCCGGTGAAGTGAAATCATTACGTGATTTAAGTCGGGATGAGTATGAAGAGTATATTTTAGGTATTGAAGATCGCTTGCTGACAATTTCCCAATCACTAAGCGATGAAGACTTACGCGATATGCCGCTGGCTTCCCAGGCTGAACATATTCAGCAAGGGGTGGTGAAGCTTCGCCGTTTGCCAGGGGCGCCAGAACCGCTGCCTGCTTCTCATGACAGACTGGAGAACCTGCACTTGATGTTGAAACAACAGCACGCTCAGATTTCGGAATTGCAGCAGCAACTTAGTCAGCTGACCAGTAGTCCGGAAAGCACGTCACAGCAGTAGAACGTCAAGAGTTAAACTTGCAAACAAAAAAGTTATCGGCTTAAAAACACCACTTACAAAGGATTAACGTGACTCAATACGTGTCATGTTGAGTATAAAATTTCGGTCTAGAGTCAAAAAAGCAGCCCTGTGGCTGCTTTTTTTATGTTTAGTGGAAATTTGTAACTGTTGTTAATGGAGGGTTGGCACTTATCTTTCTGATTTTAAAGGGTGATAGCAGGCGTTTATAGGGTGATTACTTCGATAGATGAAATATTTGTTAACAGTTTTACGGTCTTTGAAAGCCAATAATTCTTTACAAATTTGATGTTGTTGAAGCTATTTTTGCATTTTGGGCGAAAAATAAGCAGTGTTTGTCTTGATTTGCCTGTCAGCCTCCATTAGAATTCGCGGCGCATTTGCCATGCACTCAAATTTTAATATTTATTACTTTTTTTGATTTACTCCTATTGAGGAATTCAATGTCTACGAAACTAGCAAACCCGGCACCTCTGGGCCTAATGGGCTTTGGTATGACTACCATCCTACTGAACATCCACAATGCGGGCTTCTTCCCAATTGATTCGATGATCCTGGCGATGGGTATTTTCTACGGTGGCCTGAGCCAAGTTTTCGTTGGCATGATGTGCTTTAAACGTGGTGATACTTTCGGTACGACCGCTTTTACGTCTTACGGTCTGTTCTGGCTGACTCTGGTTGGTCTGATCGTGATGCCTTACATGGGTCTGCCTGCTAGCCCGGCTTCTTTCATGGGCTGGTACCTGCTGCTGTGGGGTATCTTCACTGGCTTTATGTTCATTGGCTCTCTGTGCTACCCACGTGCTAAGCAGTTTGTGTTTGGTTCACTGACTGTACTGTTCTTCCTGCTGGCTGCTCGTGATTTTACTGGCAGTGCGCTGATCGGCACGATTGCTGGTTTCGAAGGTATCATCTGTGGTGCAAGTGCGATCTACTTCGCAATGGCTCAGGTTCTGAACAACGAATATGGCCGTACTATTCTGCCAATCGGTGAACTGAAGAAAAAAGACACTGAGCAAGTGCTGAAAGCTGCAGCGTAATCCTGAGATTAACGACTGACAAACCCTGAAAACCCGCCAATGGCGGGTTTTTTTATGTTCGCAACCAGCTCCGGTAAATTGGTATAAGCTTATTGCATTGTGTCCGGCAGTGAACGAGGGGGCAGGGTATGGCACAACGCTACGCAGCATTGATGGGGGCACTGGTGGCGGATGCCGCTGCGATGGGAACGCATCTGATTTACTCGCCTGAGCGAATTGCCAGCCTGACGGAGTTAGCGCATTTCCCTTTCATTGAACCCGATCCCGCTCACTACCAAGGGGTTGAGGGTTTCTATGCCCATGACAAGCTGACGGCTGGCGAATTGACGATTTACGGCGAGTGGCTGGCTCTGTATATCCGGTTGCTGAGTCAACCCGGCATCGAGACTCTGAGTATTCAGCAGGCGATACTGGACTTCTTTGGGCCTGGTGGAGAATTTGTCGGCTACATTGATACACCGACAAAAGCACTGCTGCTGACCCTGTTTTCGTTACCGCCCGAAGATTGGCCGGATGATTCCGGCATTGATGATGATCAGAATACCGCCCTGTGCGCCGTTCCTGCGTTGATAGCCATGAAAATGCCGTCGGATCTGCTGGAACAGGAGATTGAGCGTATTCTTGGCATTACCCATCAGAATGAGACGGCCTTGGTCTGCGCAAAAGCCTTTGCTGCCGCATTGAATGAAGGCCTGCGCTCACGTCGGATAGAGCCGGTGCTCAATGTGCTCAAGGTGAAATGCCGCGGGTTAGTTCAAATGCGTATTGAGGCTGTCAGGGCGATGGAAACGCTGGAGCAGGCGATGACAGTCGCGAGCCCGGCGTGCCACTTGCAGGACAGCTTGCCAATGGCCGCCTGGATTTTGCAAACCACCAACAGCTATACCGAAGCAATACTGAAAAATGTCGCCGTGGGAGGAGATAGCTGTGGACGGGGGATGATCGTCGGGGCACTGGCCGGAGCCTGTTACGGTTTTGGTGATGAAGCCGGTATTCCGATTTCCTGGCTGATGACCCTCCAAATGGGAGAGGCGATGGCCGAAGATATCGAACAGTTGCTACATAATTCGGGCGGTGCTTTTTAGCCTGGATTACCCGAAGCAGCCGGATCTCATGCAGGTTCTAAAGTGGCAGGTTGCTAAAGTGAAAGCCTCAGAAACAACAAAGCTCCAGAAACAATAAAGCCACCCGACTGGGTGGCTTTAGTTTTAATCAGGATTCTGCCGGAGCAGCGTCAGCCATTGGCTTCAGCTTGACAGTTCGCTTTGCTGTTTTAGCAAATAACTTTGATTGCCAGACCGCCCTGAGAGGTTTCACGGTACTTGGCATTCATGTCTTTACCGGTTTCCAGCATAGTCTCGATAACTTTATCCAGAGATACGCGTGGATCAGATGAACGACGCAGTGCCATACGTGAGGCGTTGATGGCTTTAACAGCAGCAATACCGTTACGCTCGATACATGGTACCTGCACCTGACCGGCAACAGGGTCACAAGTCAGACCCAGGTTGTGTTCCATCGCGATTTCAGCCGCCATACATACTTGCTCAGGGCTTGCACCCATCAGCTCAGCCAGGCCAGCCGCCGCCATAGAACAGGCAACACCTACTTCACCCTGACAGCCTACTTCAGCACCAGAGATAGAAGCGTTACGCTTGTACAGACCACCGATTGCGCCAGAAGCCGCAAAGTAACGAGTGTACTCTTTCGGGCCAACAGGCTGAATGAACTTGTCGTAGTAAGCCAGAACTGCCGGGATGATACCACACGCACCGTTAGTTGGTGCAGTAACCACACGACCACCCGCTGCGTTTTCTTCATTCACAGCAAATGCGTACATGTTTACCCAGTCAACAACCGTCATCGGGTCATTGGTCAGTTTTTCAGACGTCATCAGTTGCTGACGCAGTGCAGCGGCACGACGAGGTACACGTAGTGGACCAGGCAGGATGCCTTCTTCGGTCATACCACGTTCCATACACTCACGCATGGTCTTCCAGATGTTCGAGAAGTATGTCGTGATTTCGTCTTCTGAGTTCATCGCGCGCTGGTTAGCCATAACCAGAGAGCTGATTGACAGACCGTTCTCTTTACACTGGTTCACCAGCTCTTCAGCCATTGTGAATGGGTAAGGAACCACTACGCTTGATTCAGCCTCTTTACCGAAGCTCTCTTCATCAACGATGAAACCACCGCCGATAGAGTAGTAAGTCTTCGTGTAGATGTCTTCGTCGCCGACCCAAGCATGGATAGTCATACCGTTTTCGTGAAGTGGAAGGTTGGTAGTATGGAAGTTCATACCACCTTCACGAGGGAAATCAACGGTGTGGCAATGCATGCCTACTGGCAGGCGCTCAGTTTCTTCAACACGAGCAATAAAGCTTGGGATGCTGTCGATATCAACGTGCTCAGGGCTGTTGCCCGCAAGACCCATAATAATCGCGATATCAGTGTGGTGACCCTTACCGGTAAGAGAAAGCGAACCGTAAACATCAACGGTAATTTTAGTGACGTCACGAAGCTTGCCCATAGAGCGCAGGTTATCAATGAACTCTTTACCTGCTTTCATTGGACCTACAGTGTGCGAACTGGAAGGACCCACACCAATTTTGAAAATATCAAAAACACTGATCATTGCTAATACCTCAGCCCCTGGAAGCCATCTTGCCTCCTGTTGGACTGTATAGTTTTTATCATTCCCGCCCCTTCCTTGGCGAGATAATTAAAACAAAAGAGCAGGGGGCGAGTGCTTCCTGCTCTTATGCGTTTCTATATTACGTGATTTATTAAATAAGACTATGCGTTGTAGCACATTTTATTATCTTACAAAATCATTCTCACGTGGCTGATTATCACAGTATCTGTGAAGGTTGCCTTATAGTGCTCCGTAGATTACCGAAGTAATTGCGGCAATACCACATAGAGCTGTAAAAATCTGTGCAGCCTTAGTTGTCTTAAGGTTCGCCATTGCAGGTACTTTATGCATTGCGAATACTGGCATCAGGAACAGGATGGCAGCAATCATTGGCGCGCCCATGGTTTCAATCATGCCCAGGATACTTGGGTTAACAACCGCTACGATCCAGGTAGTAACAACGATGAAGACCAGAGACAGTTTTTCAATCTTGCTTACAGGCATTTCAGAGCGAGATTTCACCAGACCAACCAGACCTTCATGTGCACCCAGGAAGTGACCGAAGTAGCTTGAAGTAATCGCCGCGAACGCTACCAGTGGGCCCATCAGAGAGATCATTGGAGATTCGTGGATGTTTGCCAGGTAAGACAGCACGCTGATGTTCTGTGATTTCGCTTCTGCCAGCTGCTCTGGAGACAGAGACAGTACAACAGAGAACACGAAGAACATTACAAAGCCCATCAGCATCATAGCTGCGCCGCCAGTGATCATGTCAGTTTTTTGTACTGCGTTGTCACCGTACACACGACGTTGTTCTTTAGAGAACTGGCTGATGATTGGGCTGTGGTTGAATGAGAAAACGATGATTGGGATTGCCAGCCATACAACAGAAGGCATTGCGCTCCAGTCAGGGCTTACTGACATCATTGAAGCGTTCCACTCAGGAATCAGGAACACAGACAGTGCCAGCAGGATCAGTACCAGAGGGTAAACCATGGCTGATGTTGCTTTCAGCATCAGCTCTTTACCAAATACCACACCTGCAGTCATCGCCATGATCAAACCGCCAGACAGCAGCCAGCGTGGCACAGATTCCATGCCCATCTGGTTAACCATGAAAGAGTCAACAGTGTTGGTAATACCGACGCCGTAAATCAGAACGATAGGGTAAATAGCGAAAAAGTAAGCGAAAGTGATGATGTTAGCGCCAGCTTTACCAAAGTGTTCTTCAACAGTATCGGTAATATCTGCTTCAGGGTTTTTAGCAGAAAGAACGAAACGAGCCAGACTCTTGTGCGCGAACCAGGTCATTGGCAGCGCCAGCAGAGCCAGAATAACCAGTGGCCAGAAACCGCCAGCACCGGCTTTAATCGGAAGGAACAGAACGCCGGCACCAACAGCAGTACCAAATAACGAAAGGGCCCAGGTTAGGTCTTTATACGTCCATCCTGCTTTTGCAGTGCTATTTACTGCTGTGCTAGTAGATGTTTGCATGATTATCTATCCAAGTTAATTACGGAACGGAAATTAGGAACGGCGCGCATTTTCGCTATTTATTGCAGGAAAACATTGATCGAGATCTCGTTATGTAACGGACCGCAATTGCAATACAATTAATGGTGATCTTGATCACGCAAGGAGAGAGGGTGATATAATCAGTAGTTATCCGACGGATAATTTATGCTAATACCAGAGCTGTTTAGAGAGGACTTTGAGCATTTGGGCGGTCGCACCCCAAATTGCATATTTTTGGTAAGGGACTGAATAAATATTATGGCCTTTACCCTGAATAGAGACTTTCTGAGTGCGCATATTCATTGGGTTTAATACATAGTCCAGCGGCGCTTCGAACAATTCTTCAACCTCGTTGAAATCCAGTTCTGGCCTGTAGTGAGGCGAAACCAGTCCGAGATAGGGCGTAACCATGTAGCCGCTGATTGTCGGTAAGGCCGGCAAATGCCCGATAATATTATCACGGGTGCATAAAATTCCAGTCTCTTCGTAGGTTTCTCTGATGGCAGTATCAATCAAATCAACATCTTGAGGCTCTTTTCGCCCACCAGGAAAAGATACCTGACCCGGATGATGTTTCAGGTGTTTTGCACGGCTGGTGAAAACCACGTTGAAGCCTTCAGGGCGAGGAACCAGCGGAATTAGAACCGCAGCCTGTTTAAGTCGCAGGGATGGCTTGAGATGTGAACGTACACGGACGCTATGAGTGGAATCATAGTGTGCAGGTGGGGCCAGCATAAAGCGGGTAACGATGTGACTCGGGTTGTTCATAGGCCGTCCGTGGTTGTGTGCCTGATATTAACTATAGATGTTGATAAAACATCTGAAATGACATTTATGGGCCATATCAGGCCAGTGCCCTGCATTCCTTGCAGGAGACTTGCTGATCGCCAGTATAACCAAACTCGGCACGTTAGCAACGGTTGGAGTTTGGTATTGGTATTGGTGTCGGTATCGGTGGGTGGTCAGCGAGACGGAACGCCTGTGGGGGCGGCGATTAGGCTAAAGGAATTGAATCCGTGGGTAAACGGGTCAATGAAAATGGGTCAATGCAGACGGGATAATTGACCGGATAAAAATAACGCCGGAGACAAGCTCCGGCGTTTATCAAAAACCTCAAGTCATCCGCAGAACGGAGCGTTAACGTTCCGGATTCTGAAGAATCGGCAGGATACGACTCAGTTTATCCAGTGTCTCCTGATACTCGCTCTCTGCCTGGCTGTCAGCTACCAGACCGCCGCCGGCCCAGGCGTGAATCTGACCCTCATGGGCAATCAGCGTACGAATGGTGATGCTGGTATCCATCTGGCCGCAGCGGCTGATGTAGCCGATACTGCCGCAATAAACACTGCGACGATGCGGTTCCAGTTCCTCAATGATTGCCATCGCCCGGATTTTTGGTGCGCCGGTAATGGAACCGCCGGGGAAGCACGCTCGGAGCAAATCTGTCGGCGAATAGTCGCTCGACAGTTCACCCACAACAGTACTCACCAGGTGATGGACCGCCGGGAAGCTCTCGACATCAAACAGTTTTGGCACTCGCACAGTGCCCGGTTTTGCCACCCGCCCGATATCATTGCGCAGCAAATCGACAATCATCAGGTTTTCAGAGCGATCTTTCTCGGTCGTGCGTAAGTCCTCGGCCAGCGCCGCATCTTGCTTCGCATCCGTGGATCGCGGTCGGGTGCCTTTGATTGGCTTAGTCTCGATCACTCCGTCACGGTGCTGTAGGAAACGCTCCGGCGAAACCGACAAAATGGCGCTGTCACCGGTTCGGATAAAGCCAGAAAACGGTGCCCCGTTGCAGGTTTCCAACTGTTGGTATGCCTGCCATTCGCTGCCGGTGTATTGCGCACTGAAACGCTGTGCCAGATTAATCTGATAGCAGTCGCCGGCACGCAGGTAATCCTGCACCTGGTGGAATTTGTTACAATATTCTTCCACCGTCATGTTCGCCTGCCAGTCAGATGTTAAGCGGAAGGTGGTGGTTTGTTGGTTTTTTTGTGCTTCAACTGTATCAACTACCGTTTGGGGCGTAGCACTGCGCTGCTGTGTTAACCAGTTCCGGCGGTCGCTGCCCTCCGGGCTGATCAGGTATAAACGGCGGGTCTGGTGATCCGCAATCAGTGCCCAGTCATAGATGCCGACTGCCATGTCGGCAGTAGCCAGATCTTGCTTTGCCAGCGCAGGAATGCGTTCAACCCGGCGGCCCAGATCGTAGGCAAAAAAACCGACAGCGCCGCCTGAAAAAGGCACATCTTTTATCGGGGTAATAGCTGGCAGTAGGGCTGACTGGGTGCGCTCAATCAGCGCAAACGGATCATCAGGGCTGATTCCCTCGTCGCCGTTGCGGTAAATGATTCGGGTTTCATCGCCTCGGGTCTCTAAAGTGGCTAAAGGATCAGCAACTAAAATGTCAAAACGATTATCCGGATGATCTGAGGCCGCAGAGCGTAATATCATAGCCCACGGCTGTCCCGCAAACGGTTCAAACCACGCTAATGTCGCGTCCTTGTGGTAGTCGAGCAGTTCAATGCTCAGTTCTGGGTGTGATTTACAAATCATTTTCTTTTTTGTGACAGGTGTACGATTGGCGCATAGCGCGAAATTGTCCGCAAGAGTATCATAAACGCAGAATTTATTACGACGCCCAAGGACGATCCCAGTAGCATTATTTTTTCCGGAACGGAAACGGCAATGTGAACAGAACTTCAGCCATGTGGAACATGGCCGCGTGATCACCGTATTCGTCTGCCACATACCCTACGGGCAGGCGCGGATAATGTGTATCACTCCCTACATTGGAAGCATTAAACCGGGCGCCATGGAACGATAATAATCAACGAGGCAATTATGACCGTCATTCGCAAACAAGATGTGATCAGCAGTGTGGCTGATGCGCTGCAATACATCTCTTACTATCATCCTCTGGATTTTGTCCAAGCCCTAGAACAAGCCTACCACCGTGAAGAAAGTCAGGCCGCGAAAGATGCGATTGCCCAGATTCTGATTAACTCCCGCATGTCTGCAGAAGGCCACCGTCCTATCTGTCAGGATACGGGCATTGTGACCTGTTTCGTGAATATCGGTATGGGAGTCCAGTGGGATTCAACCGATATGACGGTTCAGCAAATGGTTGACGAAGGTGTTCGCCAGGCTTACACCAACCCGGACAACCCGCTGCGTGCATCGGTACTGATGGACCCGGCTGGTAAACGTATCAACACCAAAGACAATACCCCAGCCGTGGTACACATCAATATGGTACCGGGCGACAAAGTGGAAATTCAGATCGCGGCCAAGGGCGGCGGTAGTGAAAACAAAACCAAAATGGTGATGCTGAACCCATCTGACGATATCGCCGAATGGGTAGAAAAAACGTTGCCAACAATGGGCGCAGGCTGGTGTCCACCGGGCATGCTGGGTATTGGCATCGGTGGTACGGCGGAAAAAGCGGCCGTACTGGCAAAAGAATCTCTGATGGAACACATCGATATTCAGGAACTGATCGAGCGCGGTCCGCAAAACGCCGAAGAAGAATTGCGTCTGGATATCTTCAACCGTGTCAACAAACTGGGCATCGGTGCGCAAGGTCTGGGCGGTCTGACGACTGTGGTTGACGTGAAGATTAAAACGGCACCTACGCACGCGGCTTCTAAGCCGGTGTGTCTGATCCCGAACTGTGCGGCAACCCGCCACGTTCACTTTACGCTGGACGGCAGTGGCCCTGCGGATCTTCAGCCACCTAAACTGGAAGACTGGCCACAAATCACCTGGGAAGCGGGCGCAAACACTCGCCGCGTAAACCTGGATACCGTGACAGCAGAAGAAGCGCAGGAGTGGAAAACCGGTGAAACGCTGCTGCTGTCAGGTAAAATTCTGACTGGCCGTGACGCGGCGCACAAACGCATTCAAACCATGCTGGACAATGGTGAAGGCCTGCCAGAAGGCGTGGACTTCAAAGGTAAGTTCATTTACTACGTCGGCCCGGTTGATGCTGTGGGTGATGAAGCGGTAGGTCCTGCAGGCCCAACAACGTCAACGCGTATGGACAAATTTACCGACATGATGCTCGATAAAACCGGCATCATGGGCATGATTGGTAAAGCGGAGCGTGGTCCTGCAACGGTTGAATCGATCAAAAACCACAAAGCGGTTTATCTGATGGCTGTTGGTGGCGCAGCGTACCTGGTTTCTAAAGCAATCAAGAAAGCGCGAGTGGTGGCATTTGAAGACTTGGGTATGGAAGCGATCTACGAATTTGAAGTCGAAGATATGCCGGTCACGGTTGCGGTCGACTCGCAGGGTGTGAATGCGCACCAAGTGGGCCCGGATACCTGGAAAGTGAAAATCGCAGAGATGGAAAACGCCTAAGCGTTAGTCAAATCAGATGTGAATCAATTGCTTAAGTGCAATGAGTGGAAAGGAGCCTTCTCGGCTCCTTTTTGTTTTTTGAGCTCTTTTGATATTTTTAATTTGTTGATTTTTTTTGAAATCGTCCCTTCGTTTATCGAGCCGGCCTCAGGGGTTTGATATGCTTTCTGGTTCGTTTAATGAATTGTTTTTTGTCAGTTTTTAGTGCCCCGTTAAAAAAATGAAGCAGTGGGTGGACTATAGTAATAACGAGCCGCAGGTAGTGGCATATAGTCCATTCCAGGTTTGTTGCGGGCTATTCATAACAACAAAAACAACACTGAGGAAATTATGGGACGTGTTCTTTTCGCCACAGCACTTCTCGCGCTAGCGGTACAAGGGTGCAGTGATAAAGATGAAGCCGTGCCGGAGCCGGATTCCCGGCCGGTGAAGCTTCAATCTGTTGCCGTGGGGGAGGCCGAAACCTATCGGACATTCCCGGCAGTGGTTGAAGCCGGTGATAAAGCCGTGTTGACCTTCCGTGTATCGGGTCAGTTGGACAGAGTGAATGTGAATCCGGGTGAGGTGGTCAGGCGGGGTCAGGCGCTGGCGCATCTTAAAACTGACGAACTTGAGCTCCTGGTTGCTCAGGCACAAGCCAATTATCAGCTGGCGCTGGTGCAGTTTCGCCGTGACCGTGAGCTGCTGAAAACCAATGCCGTTTCTGAGCTGGACTATGACCGCTCACAGGCGAACCTGAATCAGGCCAAAGCCGAGCTGGACAAAGCCAGAACTAACCTCAAATACGCCACACTGTCTGCGCCATATGATGGCACGCTGTCGCTCTCGCTGGTGGAAAACTACGAGTATGTTGCGGCGAAGCAACCTGTTATGCACATTCAGAGCGCCGGTCTAATCAATGTCACGTTCCAGTTGCCGGATCAGCTGCTGACCCGTTTTAAATCTCAGGGGGATTTCGATCCCAAGCCGACGGTCAACTTCGATACCATTTCTGATAAACAATTCAGCGCGCATTTTAAAGAGATTGACACAGAGGCAGACGATAACACCTCGAGTTACAAAGTCACCCTCTATATGGAGCGTCCGGAAGGTTATAACCTGCTGCCGGGTATGGCGGGGCATGTCCGGATTGCACTGCCGCGCGGGGCAGCCGGTGCCATCCCGGTACGCGCTATCGTGAAAGAAGGCGATCAGAATTTTGTCTGGAAAGTCGACGCTGACGGTGTCGTCAGCAAAGTGGCCGTGCAGCTGGATGATCACAATCGGGTGATCGGTGGTCTTAATGACGGTGATCAGATCGCGACCTCCGGGGTGGCTGAACTGAAAGACGGTGACAAAGTTCGGGCATGGGTCAAGGAGCGGGGGCTGTGATGATGAAAAAATTGCCATTAGCGATGCTGGCAGCACTGACTCTGGCTGGCTGTGACAAGCCGGAAATTGAACCTCGCACCATCGTGGCGCCGGTCAATGTGACCAAAGTGCAGATTGCCGATGTGACCTCTAAAATGACCTTTCCTGCTGTGGCCGCGGCGGCTGACAAGTCCAGCCTGTCTTTTCGCGTCAACGGCGAAGTGAGCCGGATTCTGGTTCGTGCTGGTGACAGAGTGAAAAAAGGCCAGTTACTGGCGCGCCTGGACCCGACGGATTATCAGCTGGAAGTTGATGATGCCCGGGCTAAATTCAATGTGGCTGACAGCCAGTACCGGCGTTCGGCCAAGCTGGTGAAGCAAGGCTATCTGCCGCAATCTCAGTTCGATGAACTCAAAGCTCAGCGCGATATTGCCAAAGCGCGTCTGGATCTGGCGCGACTGCGCCTGACGTTTACTGAGATGAAAGCCCCGTTTGACGGTGTGATTTCCCGGGTCCCGGTCGAGCAGTTTGAAAACGTGCAGGCGGGGCAGATGATCATGAATCTGCATCTGGCTGACGCGGTCGACATCATTATTCAGGCTCCGGATATGATTTATTCCCAGAGTACTGCAGTAGAGGTACGCGAGACGGCGCCGGGCGTGGAAGTGGTGTTGCAGGACGGCACGTTGTACCGGGCTAAGCTGAAGGAATTTACCACAGAGCCGGACCCGACGCTGGGCTCATTTCTGGTGACACTGACCATGCCGATGCCTTCTGATCGCTTCATTCTTGACGGGATGCCGGTCGAAGTGAAAGCCGATGCCCAGAAGCTGAAAATCTATCGCCAGGGTGAACCTGTGATCCCGATGGAAGCCATTTTTAATGAAGACGGCGATGATCTGGATAAAGCCAACAAATTTGTGTGGGTAGTAAACAGCGATAACACGGTGACGAAACGACAAGTGACAACGGATAAAGTGGTGCCTCAAGGGGTACGTTTGCTCAGCGGCTTAGAAGAAGGTGAAGTCATTGTGGTAGATGGCGTTAATCAATTGCGCGAAGGGCAGGAAGTCCGGATTGTGAACGGGGAGGCGAGCTGATTATGAAGCAGGATATTGCAGCCTATTTTATTCGCAATAAAGTCATCAGTTGGATGATGACGCTGATCTTCCTGATTGGCGGTACGCTGGCATTCTTTGGTTTGGGGCGTCTGGAAGACCCGGCGTTTACCATCAAAGATGCCATGGTGATCACGGCCTATCCGGGCGCGACACCGCTGCAGGTGGAAGAAGAAGTCACCTATCCGTTGGAAAAAGCGATTCAGCAGCTTTCCTACGTGGATGAGGTGAACTCGGTATCCAGCCGCGGACTGTCTCAGATCACCGTGACCATGAAAAATAAATACGGTCCGAACGATCTGCCGCAGATTTGGGATGAGTTGCGCCGTAAGGTGAATGACTTAAAACCATCTCTGCCGCCGGGCGTACATGAACCGCAAGTGATTGATGACTTCGGGGATGTGTACGGCATCCTGCTGGCGATTACCGGCGACGGTTACAGCTACAAAGAGCTGAATGACTACGTTGACTACCTGCGTCGTGAAATCGAACTGGTAGACGGTGTTGGCAAAGTTTCAGTCAGCGGGATTCAGCAAGAGCAGGTATTCATTGAAATCTCTATGCAGCGTTTGAGCGCGCTGGGCATTTCACCGAAAACCATTTACGGCACACTGGAAACCCAGAACTTGGTGACCAGTGCCGGTGCAGTACGAATCGGCAGCGAGTATATCCGTGTTCATCCAACCGGTGAATTCCAGAGTGTGGAAGAGCTGGGGGATCTGATCATCACCGATGGTGGCTCTAAAGGGCTGATTTATCTGCGTGATGTGGCGGAAATCAAGCGTGAGTTCAAGGAAGTACCGGATAACCTGTTGGCCTATAACGGTCAGCAGGCACTGAACGTCGGGATCTCCTTTGTTGACGGTGTCAACGTGGTGGAAGTCGGCTCTCGGGTGCAGCGTCGCTTGCAGGAACTGAGAGAGCAGCAGCCAATCGGCATCAATATCGGTGAGGTTTACAGCCAACCGACCGAAGTGGATAAATCCGTCAGCGGTTTCGTGGTCAGCCTGGGACAGGCCGTCGCGATCGTTATTATCGTCCTGCTGTTCTTCATGGGGCTACGCTCAGGGATTCTGATTGGTCTGATTCTGCTGCTGACCGTGCTGGGCACCTTTGTCTTCATGAAGTGGATGGCCATTGACCTGCAGCGGATTTCGCTCGGGGCACTGGTTATCGCACTCGGGATGCTGGTGGATAACGCCATTGTGGTCGTGGAGGGGATACTGATCGGCATGCAGAAAGGGCGAACCCGCATGCAGGCTGCATCCGACATCGTTACCCAGACCAAGTGGCCGTTGCTGGGGGCAACGGTGATTGCCGTGATGGCGTTTGCGCCAATCGGCCTGTCGCAGGACTCCACCGGTGAATACTGCCGGACACTGTTTACGGTACTGCTGGTATCACTGATGCTGAGCTGGTTTACCGCCATTTCGCTGACTCCGTTCTTTGGTGATCTGTTCTTCAAAAGTGCGAAGACGGGAACCGGCGATGAAGACGTTGATCCATACGCCGGTAAGCTTTTCGTCTGGTACAAGGCGTTTCTTGAATTCTGTATGCGCCGCGCCTGGATGACGGTTATCGCCCTGATCCTGATGTTGGGTGCCAGCCTGTACGGCTTTACCCTGTTGAAACAGTCTTTCTTCCCGGCATCGACCACGCCGATGTTTATGGTGGATGTCTGGATGCCTGAAGGTACTGACATTCGCGCCACCAATGCCAAGCTGGAAGAGCTGGAAGGCATCATCGGTAAAAGCGATAAAGTGGAGTACGTCAGCTCCAGTGCCGGTAAAGGCTCACAGCGTTTCATGCTGACTTACTCGCCGGAGAAAAGCTATTCGTCGTATGGCGAGCTTATCGTGCGGGTGAAGAGTTTCGAAGACGTTGTGCCTGTGCTGTCAGATCTGAGCAAAGTGCTGGATGAGAACCATCCGGAGCTGGAATACAAGCTCAAGCAAATCATGCTTGGCCCATCATCCGGGGCGAAAATTGAAGCTCGTCTGGTTGGTCCGGATCCAACAGTGCTGCGTGGGCTGGCGAAACAAGTCGTCGACATCATGCATGCTGACCCTGGTACTTCGAACATTCGCCACGACTGGCGTGAGCGTAATAAGGTGATTGAGCCTGTGTTCAATGAAAGTCAGGCTCGCCGCTACGGTATCACCAAGAAAGACGTGGATGATCTGCTGCAGATGTCATTCTCTGGTCTGACAGTCGGGATTTACCGTGACGGTACGAATCTGATGCCGATTGTGGCTCGCCTGCCGGAAAATGAGCGGGTTGATGTCAGCACCATTGAAGGCATGAAGATCTGGAGCCCGGTCACGCAGGGGTACATTCCACTGCAGCAGGTGATTAACGGCGTAAATGTTCGTTGGGAAGATCCGCTGATTGCCCGTAAGAACCGTAAGCGCATGATGACGGTGATGGCTGACCCGAACCCGCTGGGTGACGAAACCGCAGCAACGGTTCAGACCCGTATTCAGCCGGCCATTGAGGCGCTGCACTTCCCACCTGGTTACTCGCTGGAGTGGGGCGGGGAGTATGAGTCTTCCGCAGACGCTAAAGCATCGCTGTTCCAGACCATGCCGATGGGCTATCTGGTTATGTTCCTGATCACCATCTTCCTGTTCAACAAGGTTAAGGAAGCGCTGATTGTATGGGCTACCGTACCGCTGGCGGTGATCGGGGTAACTCTTGGTCTGCTGCTACTCAATACCCCGTTTGGCTTTATGGCATTGCTGGGCTTCCTGAGCCTGTCAGGGATGCTGGTGAAAAATGGTATCGTGTTGCTGGATCAAATCGAAATTGAGATCGCCAGTGGTAAAGACAAATATGAAGCGGTGGTGGATGCGGCAGTGAGTCGTGTGCGTCCGGTGTGCATGGCGGCCATTACGACAATCCTCGGGATGCTCCCGCTGTTGCCGGATGTCTTCTTTAAGCCAATGGCCGTCACCATTATGTTTGGTCTGGGCTTTGCAACCGTGCTGACACTGATTGTTGTGCCGGTACTGTACCGCCTGTTCCACCATGTTGCGCTGCCGGGCAGCCATGGTACGGCGCATGACCAGACGGCGACAGCCCACTGATGAAACAACGTTAAAAATGTGACGTTCCGGGCGGGGCGGTGCTGTGGCACTGAGACTCGCCGGAGCAGATACAACAAGGGGACTCAATGAGAGTCCCCTTTTTTATGGCTGTTGCGCAGTTATTTGCGGGTAGTTCTACGTATGGCAAATAACTGTTTTTAGCGTATGCGACCTGAGTCAGGAAGGTGATTAGATCACTTTCCAGTTCAGGGACTCGCCGGCGCGGATTGGCACAACCACATCGTTACCAAATGCCAGCGTTTCAGGCACTGCCCAGTTCTCTTTCACCAGCGTAATGGTGTCGGTATTGCGCGGCAGACCATAAAAATCCGGGCCGTTGAAGCTTGCAAAGGCTTCCAGCTTATCCAGCGCTCCGGCTTGCTCAAACACTTCCGCGTACAGTTCGATGGCTGCGTGAGCCGTGTACGAACCGGCACAGCCACAGGCTGACTCTTTGCGGCCCTGTGCGTGCGGCGCGGAATCTGTCCCCAGGAAGAACTTCTTGCTACCGCTGGTGGCGGCTTCAATCAGTGCCTGTTGATGGGTATTGCGCTTCAGGATTGGCAAGCAGTAGAAGTGTGGACGGATACCACCTACCAGCATGTGGTTACGGTTAAACATCAGGTGGTGCGCGGTGATCGTCGCTGCCACGTTCGGACCAGCCTGATTCACAAAGTCAACCGCATCTTTTGTTGTGATGTGTTCAACCACAATTTTCAGATTCGGCATGTTTTCAACGATAGGGGCCAGCACCGTTTCAAGGAACGTCTTTTCGCGGTCAAAGATGTCAACGTCATGGGTTGTCACCTCACCGTGAATCAGCAGCAGCATGCCGACTTCCTGCATGGCTTCCAGCGTCGGCTGAATTTTCTCGAACGAGGTAACACCGGAATCTGAGTTGGTCGTTGCACCGGCAGGGTAAAGTTTGGCGGCGGGGATATGGCCGGTGGCTTTTGCTTTGCGAATTTCGTCAGGGGTGGTGTTGTCGGTGAGATAAAGTGTCATTAAAGGAGAGAAATGGGCTTGCGGTTTTTCAGCAAGGATACGATCGCGGTAGGCCAGAGCGGCTTCAGTATCGGTGACCGGTGGGATCAGGTTTGGCATGATAATGGCGCGACCCATATATCGACTGATGTCCCGGACTGTGTCTTTCAGAACATCACCATCACGTAAATGCGTGTGCCAGTCATCCGGGCGGGTGATCGTCATTGTCGTCATTTTGCTTCCCTCCAAAAAAAATCGACCGATTCTAAAGCCTACGTAGAGGCTTGTAAAGGCTCTCACCATGATACGCTGTCTGACTGAAGCGAAAAAGAGCAATCGATTACGTGGCACGATATACCTGACTTTGGCTGAAAGTTTGTAGAAAGTTGGGTTAAGGCGGGGCAATATGGGTGAAATCCGGCAAGGCGACCGTTATCGCCGTGCCGGGGTTATTGTTGATTGGGTAAGCCGTGTGTAAAGCGCCCGAAAGAACGTAATACACGAATCAGATCTTCAAAGGGGTCAGAGCGTAAAGCGCTGAACCAGATGGTGCTGCTGATGCGCTAGGCTGTCGAGCTTAGCACTGGCTTCTGCCACTTCTTCCATGGCACCAAAGTTGGAATCTGAAATATGGCTGATTTCCTCCAGGCTGCGGGCAATTGAGGCTGTGGTGCTGCTTTGCTCTGCCGAGGCTTCGGCAATTTGAGTGCTCATCTGGCTGATTTCCAGAATCAGCGCCTGAATGTCTTCCATTGCGCTGTTGGCCTCTGATGCCTGATGAATGCTGTTCTCCATTTCTCCTACACAACTCTGCATCATGGTGACGGCCTGCCCAGAGCGTGATTGCAGCTCTTTTATCATTTGCTCAATTTCTGCGGTTGAATCGGTCGTGCGGCGCGCGAGTACCCGTACTTCATCGGCAACGACCGCAAAGCCCCGACCTTGCTCTCCGGCGCGTGCGGCTTCAATGGCGGCATTGAGTGCCAGCAGATTGGTCTGATCCGCGATGTTGCGGATCACATCCAGAATCTTGCCGATATTGCCACTCATCACTTGCAGATTGGTGACGGCCTGTACGGATTCATCCAGCCGGCGGGAAAGCTGGTGGGCGGTGCTGATGTTGCGGCTCATGACCTCACGCCCGGTGCCTGAGGCGCGCTCAACATCGTTAACCCGTTCCATGGTGTTTTGCGCACTGTGCGAGACATCATTCACAGAGTGCTCCATTTCTGTCATCGCAGTAGCCACTGACGCCGTTTGCTCCCGTTGTGCATGAAGGCGGTTTTTGGCATCGCGCGTGGTGGTCTGATTTTCTTGTGCTACGACAGTCAGTTCGCTGGCCGCCTGACTGAGCTGGCCGAGAATTTCCTGCAGGTTGTCAGCGAGCGTATTGATATATGTGGCCAACCGGCTGAACTCCACGAACTGATTGACGCTACTGCGCTGCGTCATGTCGCCATTGGCCAGTGCTTCCAGGGTTTCTAGGGTTGACTTCAAAGGGTGGCGTACGCTTTGGGCCAGATACCAGCCAATAAATGCGGCAAACAGGGTGGTGCCAATGCCGAGCAGCAGGGCGTGGTTGAAACCCTGGCGGTAGGTGTTACCTGCTTCAGTGATCGCCGCGTCCATTTGGCGGGTTGCCTGTTGGCGGAATCCGTCGAGCAGGGTCGTCGCTGAGTCAATCTCCTGAGCCAGTACCGCAATATTATTGTACAGCCGGTTACGCGCCTGAATGTACTGGGCGTGGGCATCCAGCACCCCGCCACTCTGGCCGATATCCCGCTCATACCGGGCGATCGACTCATCGAAAGCCGATTTCAGATCTGGCATCAGCGCGGTGAGGGAACGGTAAGCATTACTGAGGTGATTGACGTTTCGCTTGTTACTTTTGATGGCTTGCTCAATCACCGCAATGTCTTCTGAAGCCAGCGCATCTGAGGTAATGGTTTCGGTCTGCTGTAACTTCATGAAGTAGTTCTTGGCGATCATCTTGACTGAAATACTGTCCTGATCATCGACATAGTCTTTCATTTTGCTGTTTAAGCGGGCATGGAGCTGCTGGAAGTTCCGGCTCGCTTGCTGCCGCTCCGATTGCGCCAGCAGTTGGGCTCGGTAATTGGTCATTGCCGTCTGGGCTTCCTGAAAATACCGCTCTTCCAGAGCCAGTAGTGCGGAAAGCTGATCATTTAAGGCCGGGGTGTTACGACTCTGTTCTACCAGTTGATTCAGTGCAGTCAGGAACTGCTCATGTGATTGACTGAACTGGCTGTCGTAGTGCGCCAGACGTTCAGGCTCCTGGCTGGTGAGAAAGTCTTTGAAAACTTTATCAGCAGCCAGCAGGCGGACACTGGTCTGGTTGGATAGGGAGACCAGCGGGAGCGCGTCGGTGGTGACTGTCTGCAGTTGCTGGTGAATGCGGCTGGTGCCGTTGAGTAACATCATCATGGTCGCGACGAACAGCAATACCATGATGGCAAAACCGGTGTACATACGTCGTATCACGGAGGTTTGTTTCATTGTTTTCATATTGTCCCTAAATACAAACCGGCAAGGTAACCTTTGTCTTGCCATATCCAGTCAGGACGATGCTGTTGTGATTATTTTGTGCATCGCCATAGTCAAATTTTAACCGAAAAAATAAGTGTCAAAAATTTGGCCAAAAGTAAGCCGGAACATCCTGTTTTTTGTCTATTTTATTCAGGCTTAGGGATAAATAGTAGCGGATTTCAGGGGGTGCATTCTTTGACCGATACTTCAAAAAAACACTTATTTCGCAAAAGAATTACTGGAAAAAGAGTTTTAAACAGTGTTCAATATTGCCCTGCTGTCTTTTGTCGAGCATACTGCAATGTACTGTCACAAAATCAGAAATGGAGTATGGCATGGCTGAAGAAACCATTTTCAGTAAGATTATTCGCAAAGAAATTCCGGCAGATGTAGTGTACCAGGACGATCTGGTTACGGCGTTTCGTGATATTAACCCACGAGCGCCAAGTCACATCCTGATTATTCCAAACAAGCTGCTGCCGACCGTGAATGATGTGGAAGCTGAAGATGAGCTGATGATGGGACGTCTGTTTACTGTTGCGCGTAAACTTGCTGAGCAAGAAGGTATTGCAGAAGACGGTTACCGTCTGATTGTGAACTGCAACCCGCACGGTGGCCAGGAAGTTTACCATGTGCATATGCACCTGCTGGGTGGCCGTCCGATGGGCCCGATGCTAGCAGGCTAATGAACGCTTGTCCTGACTGACAGGGTGAACGAAAGAGATATTGTAAAGTCTGAGTGGCAGAGGCTACCGATTGGGTAGTGATGGAACTCAGACTTTTTCTTAGGGTAAGGCGTAATGATAAAACATGCCGTCGCAGCAGTGCTGTCTATAGGCTTGACGGCCTGTGCAAATTTATCGACACATAATTTATTCAGTCACTACAGTGCTGCCAACAGTGACGCGCGCCAGGCTGTACAGGCGGGGCGTTATCAGCAGGCACTGGAGAAACTACCGGAAGCCCCTGCGGGTGAAATCCTTGATGGGATGGAGCGCGGCCGGATTGGCTTTCTGGCTGGCAGCTATCCCCAGAGCTTCTCGGCACTTAAAGTGGCAGATCAAGCCGTGGAAGCGCAACAGCAGCAAGCGGTGATTCAGGTGTCGGAAGGGCTGAATCAGGCCGGTGCCCTGTTGACCAATGACAACATGATCACCTACAAACCCGCCGATTATGAGCTGGGTTTTCTTCATCTTTACCTGGCTTTGAGTTATATCCAGCAGCGCGATCTCAATGGTGCGCTGGTCGAAGTGCGCCGTGCCAATATGGTTCAGGAATCTGCCCGCAAACAGCGTGAAGCAGAGCTGGAAAGCGCAGCATCGGCCGCCCGTAAAGAGGGGCTGGACAAGCAAAACCTCGGTGCGGTTCTGGCACGTTATCCGGACGTGGGTGATGCGATCGGTAATGTGCAGAATGGATACCTGTTCTACCTGTCTGGTGTGCTGTATGAGGCGGAGGGCGATCTCAACAACGCCTACATCGATTACAAGCGGGCACTGGCGGTGGTCCCGGACAATCGCTATGTCGCACACACTGTGCTGCGTCTTGCCACCCGGCTTTCCATGATTGATGACCGCCGCAGCCTGGAAGCTCGTTATGGCCGTTACCAGCCTTCCGCCAAAGGCAGCGGCAGGGTGGTGGTATTTGACGAGCAGGGTGTGGTTGCGGCACGTGACGGATGGCGTCTGCCACTCTGGTTGCGTGATAGCCGGGGGCAGAGTGCCATTTATAACCTCGCACTGCCGTACTACCGCAGTAATGCCTCACCGGTGCTGTCGCCACTGATGCTCAACAATCGGCCGGTCTCAGGCAGTACGCTGACGGACGTCAACCGGATGGCGAAATACAACCTGCAGGAGCAGCTCCCGGTCATGGTGGTGCGTCAGGCATTGCGTGTTGTTGCCAAAAATGAAGTGCGTAAGGTATCGGCGCAATCAGGTGATGATGTCGGTAACTTGTTAGCCAATATTTTCAATACCCTGACAGAACAGCCGGACACCCGGAGCTGGCAAAGCCTGCCTGCCAGTGTGTCGGTTGCTCAGCAGGATTTACCGGCAGGCGATTATACGCTGGCCTGGAACGGGCAGCAGATTGATGTTGGAGTGAAACCGGGAAGGACAACCATGGTTTGGGTATCACGGCAAGGGAATACACTGACAGGCTGGTCAGTCTTACTAGGAGAGAGCTAATGCGTTTACTCATGATATTGGGCCTTGTACTGGGGCTGACGGCTTGTTCCTCAACAACGTCAGGGATCAGCATAGAAAGCAGCAATCAGAATGTGGTGATCGGTAACACGGATCTGGCGCGTCGGCTGACTATCGAGCAGGCACAGGTAGGAAAGGTCAACGGCCTGCTAAAAGCCGGAGTACCGATTGTCAGTAATGTCGATTCTGATTTGAGCCTGCAGTACCGTTTCTACTGGTATGACGCGCAGGGTCTGGAAGTGAACGGCAGTGACAGCCCGTGGCGGCATGTCATTTTGCATGGCCGTGATTCGATGACATTGCAAGCGGTTGCCAGAAGCGCACAAATCACTCAGTACCGTATTTATATCCGACAAGCGGATTAACATTTTTCACTGATTTGGGAATGGCGGCCATTGAGGCCTGAGCCGGACAATTTGAAAGGTAAGACAATGAAAAAAAGCGTAATCGCTCTAATGGGTGTGGCAGCTCTGATGGGAGGCTGTGCCCAGAAAGTTAACTACGGGGATGCTCAGTCGGTTGAAACTACTACAGTCGAATTTGGCTCGACGGATCTGCAGAAAATTGCCGAGCAGATGACTGACAGCATGCTGTCGTCCGGCTCTGTGGGTTATATCACCGGCAATGGTCAGCGCCCGATCATCATGGTTGAAAGCATCAAGAACAAGACCAGCGAGCACATTGATACCGAATCTATCACTGACTCAGTCAGCACGCGTTTGCTGAACTCGGGCAAGTTCCGTTTTGTGGACATGGCCCGTGTAGAAGCGGCTCGCAAACAGCTTAACTTCCAGAACAATGATGAACTGGTAAACCAGAGCACTGCGATTCAGTTCGGCAAGATGGTCGGCGCGCAATACATGCTGTACGGTAACCTGTCGAGCATCGTGAAAAATGCTGGCAGCGACAAAGACGTGTATTACAAGATGACAATGCGTCTCATGGATCTGCAAAGCGGCTTGATTGAATGGGCTGATGAGAGCGAGATCCGCAAGCAACAGTCGAAGAGTCTGTTTGGCTGGTAAAATCAGCCTTGGACGGTGCCATGACCATTGAGCAGATTGCCCATCTGCTTAACCAGCAATTACCCGACTATCAACTGGTCAGTGCAACGCCGCTGACCGGTGGATTGAGCAATCGTTGCTGGAAAGTCACCCTCAGGCACCGTCAGTCCCACTACCTCACGCCGCTGGTCTGGCGGCCAACGTCTGCCGCGACAAATGCCTTTGGTCTGTCGCGAGAGCACGAGTACCGTCTTCTCCATGCTTTAGGGCGTTCGGAAAATCTGAAAACCGGGCAGGCATTGTCGTCAGATTCGCGCGATGTGTTGTCAGGAAAGGCGATTGCGCCCGCCGCATTTGCCTTGTTGCCCGAGGGGCTGCTGGTGGAGTGGGTGGAAGGGCAACTGGCCGCTGAGAACTTGCCGCTGGCGGCTCTGGCCGCAATACAGGCGCACATCCATCAATTACAAGTACCAGACTGGCGACTGGATTGCCCGGAGCGGGCCAGGCACTACTGGCACCATATCCCGTCTGAAGCCAAATCACCTGCACTGCGTGCGATTCACCATCATTTCCAGACCCACCCTCCGATTCAGTGGTTTGCGGACGTTTGCTGCCACCATGATTTGGGTTGGTATAATATTATAATTTCAGGTACCAGCGAAACGGGCGGCTTAGCCGACGCGCGTGTGATTGACTGGGAATATGCGGCTGCGGGTGATCCGTCTCTGGATCTGGCGCTGACGATTAGCGCCAACGGACTTGAGCTGCAAAGTGCCGTCCATGCCTATTGTCAGGCCCGGGCACTGAGCCGGACTGAAGAAACACGCTGGCTTCAGGCGGTACACGCCTGGTTGCCGTGGTGCCAGTATCTGGCATTACTCTGGTTCCGGGTGGCAGAAGCACTCTGGCAGGAGCCTGAATACGGCAAGGAAGCAGACAAGCTGATGGCAGTGCTGACGCCTGTTGTCTCTCGTCACCCGGATTAACAGGCATCGCCAATTACGGCTTAGCGAACTTGCTTTGATGATCAAACCGTGCGCATAGCGTGCTCATTCAATGATGACAGCAAGCGGCCAGGAACACGGCGATGTGACGCGATCGATCGCAGTGAATGACACGTAATGGTCATAGAGTGAAGTGGTCATAAGTTATGTGGTCATAGATGACAAGCAGGGGCGGGCATGGCGAGACAACGACACAATAACAGCCGGTTTAGCATATTACTGTTGCTGTTGGTGATTATCCTGGCTGGATGTACCACCCGGCTTGCGTATAACAACCTTGACTGGTGGCTGGTTAATCGGGTATCTGACTATGTCACGCTTACCCGCCAGCAGCAGCTCCAGCTGGATACCGATCTGGAACGTGCCCTCGAACGCCACCGTCGTCAGGAACTCCCCAAAATTCACCGTGCCATTGATGCCTTGCAGGCTGATCTCAAATCCCCCGTGACCTTTGCTCAGATGCAGCACTACTACACACTGTTTACCGGATTGAGTCAGGACTCGGCACAAGTGCTGGCCACGCCGCTGGCTGCAATGCTCTCTCAGCTTGATGAAAGCCAAATCGCCCAGATAGAAATCAATCTCAGGAAAAAATTCCAGCAGGCGGATCGGGAGCGGGAAGGCAAGAGCCGAGCGCAAAAAATTGCCAAGCGCACGGAACGATTGGCGGACTTTACGGATAACTGGATTGGCTCTGTGTCTTCGAGTCAGAAAACCTTGCTCGCAGAGTTGGCAGGTTATCAAATCGAGATGGAACCGGTTTTTATTGCTATGCGTGATGACTACTTCAAGCGCTGGCAGCAGTTGATGACAGAGCGCAAACAGGCTGGCTTCAACCGAAAGCTGGCCGGGTATCTGCGAGATGCCACCGCGCTCAATACCACTACCTATCGTGGCGAGATGGATTTGTACCTCAAGCGGCGGTTTGAATTGCTGCGGCGTTTGCAGCACACGCTATCTGGGAAACAAAATGCGTTTCTGAATGATAAGTTGGTCGACTTACGAAAAGATATTGCGGTGCTTATTCATCAGTAGCCGGAAAATTGCAAAGTGAGTCATATTTTTCCCCTTTTAATGCCGGGAAAACCTGTTAGATTAAATTCAAAACCATAACGTCGAGCATGTAATACGACAGGGAGAAGCGATGATCATCTATCTGCACGGTTATGATTCCACCAGCCCCGGAAATCATGAAAAGGTTTTACAGCTTCAATTCATTGACCCTGATGTCCGTTTCGTGAGTTACAGCACCCAGCATCCCAAGCATGATATGCAGCATCTGATTAAAGAAGTCCAGAAGCTCAAAGAGCAGTCAGATGATGAGTACCCGTTGATCTGCGGCGTGGGTCTCGGCGGTTACTGGTCAGAACGTATCGGTTTTCTTTGCGGTATTAAGCAGGTGATTTTTAACCCGAATTTGTATCCAGAACGAACAATGGAGGGAAGAATTAACCGCCCTGAAGAATATGCTGATATTGCGACAAAATGTGTTACAGATTTTCGGAAAAAAAATGCCGGGAATTGTCTCTGCATACTTTCAACTCAAGATGAAGTATTAGATAATCGCCACACAAAAGATGTGTTAGGTGATTACTACGAAATCATCTGGGATGATCAGGAAACCCATAAGTTCAAGAAAATCTCCCAACATCTACAAACAATAAAAACATTCAAAGATACGCATTAACCTCCTACCTTCATGCAGGCGGCGTGGTCCGTCTGCAAATATCAATAGCACAACGTCTTGTGTTGCACCTTGTTGAATAATGGCGTTTTTCTTCTTGGTGGTGAAAGTACTGTCCGGCAAGGCCGTGTTCTATTGATATTTATCAGCTAGCCAGCGCATTAGCATCTCTCTTTAAGGATGAAATGTGATGTTAAGGCGCTGAACCATAATTTTTACAAGTTAAGAGGAAGTTATTGTGACGCGAATTATCGTAGTTGGCGGTGGTGCCGGTGGCCTGGAGTTAGCAACCAAGCTAGGCCGTACGCTCGGACGTAAGGGCCGTGCGCAGGTCACCTTAGTCGACCGTAAAGCCAGCCACCTGTGGAAACCTTTGTTGCACGAAGTGGCGACTGGCTCGATGGACGCCGGGGTCGATGCCCTGAGCTACCGTGCTCATGCTAAAAACCACAGCTTTGATTTCCAGATGGGCAGCCTGCAGGATATCGATCGCGAGCGTAAAGTGGTCAAGCTGGAAGCACTATATGATGAGCACGATGAACTGCTGATGCCGGAACGTGAGCTGGAATACGACATTCTGGTGCTGGCGATTGGCTCGACGTCCAATGACTTCAATACCCCAGGTGTGCGTGAACACTGTATCTTCCTGGACAGCCCGGAGCAGGCACATCGTTTCCGTACGGAAATGAACAACCAGTTCCTGAAACTGCATGCCAATAAAGACCAGAAATCTGTTGATATTGCTATTGTCGGGGCGGGTGCAACCGGTGTTGAGCTGTCTGCAGAGCTGCACAATGCAGTGAAAGAGCTGCGTAACTACGGCTTTGGGGATCTGGACAGCTCTCGTCTGAACGTTAACCTGGTCGAAGCGGGTGAGCGTATTCTGCCTGCACTGCCACCTCGCATTTCTGCAGCGGCGCACAGTGAACTGACTAAGTTGGGTGTGAATGTACGTACTGCCACTATGGTGACGAAAGCAGACAGTACCGGCCTGACCACCAAGAACGGCGAGCACATTCCTGCTCAAATCATGGTATGGGCTGCCGGTATTAAGGCGCCGGATTTCATGAAAGATATTGCCGGTCTGGAAACAAACCGCATTAATCAGCTGGTAGTGAAACCAACATTGCAAACTACCCGTGATGAAGATATTTACGTGATCGGTGACCTGGCTTCTTGTGCGCAGGAAGACGGCAGCTTTGTACCGCCGCGTGCTCAGGCTGCTCACCAGATGGCAAGCCGTTGTTTCTCGAACATCGTGGCGAAAATTACTAACCGCGATCAGAAGCCTTATGTGTATAGCGATCATGGCTCGCTGGTCTCACTGAGTCGTTTCTCGACGGTTGGTAGCCTGATGGGTAACCTGACCAAAGGTTCGATGATGGTCGAGGGGCGTATCGCTCGTGTCGTGTATATTTCGCTGTACCGCATGCACCAAATCGCGCTGCATGGCGTGATTAAAACGGGTCTGATGATGCTGGTTGGCCGCATCAACCGTGTGCTGCGTCCGAACCTGAAACTGCACTGATCGAAACTGTGCAGAGCGTAAGGTATTGAGCGATACGTACTGATCTTAGCATTTTCAGTGGTGGAGTAGCCGGTTAGCGACAATGCTGAACTCGCGACACGTGGCACCCCGACAAGCTTTGCAAAAACGACTAAGCCAAAATAAAAACCGCCGTCTGGTACAGAACGGCGGTTTTTTTATGTCGGAAGCAGAATAGCCTAAAGTCAGCAGAAACCTGCTGGATTAGCGCGCAGGTTGGCAAAAAGAGGCAAATAGCGTTCCTTGACTGGTTCAGATATCAGTTAATTTTGAACAGCTCGACATCAAAAATAAGCACAGAGCCTGCCGGAATTTTACCAATGGCACGGTTGCCGTAAGCCAGATCCGCCGGAATAAAGAAGCGGGCTTTCTCTCCTTCAACCATCAGTTGCAGGCCTTCTGTCCAGCCTTTAATCACTTGGTTCAGACCGAACTGAATGGTTTCGCCGCGCTCTACCGAGCTGTCGAATACAGTGCCGTCAATCAGCGTACCGTGGTAGTGCACAGTCACTTTATCGGTGGCTTTCGGGTGAACAGTGCCTGTGCCTTCTTTAAGTACCAGGTACTGCAACCCGGAATCTGTGGTTTTCACCCCTTCTTTGGTTTGGTTTTCGGCCAGGAAGGCTTCCCCGATCGTGACGTTCTCTGCTGCGGCTTGTTTGTTGCTGTAGGTGCGCTGCATAAAGAAAATGACCAGGCCGATAATGGCAATAGTAATGATAATTTTAAACACGTTACGTCCTCAATCGCTGCCTGAAAGTGCAGGCGTTGTGTCTGAAAAAGCCATAAAAAGGCATAGTAACAAAGCGTTGTAACCCGGAAAAGCCTGATATTAAAGCGTGTGAATCTGCCCAAGTCCTTCTTTGAGGCAGGCAGAGGCCTCACGATGTCAGACAGAGCAGTACAAACGAGATAGTTGGCTTACCGGTGTGGTTACTGCACGGTTTATGGCTGCGAAACTTTTAGTGCCGAAGGAATCTTGGCCGACGCTAAATCAGATGGGATCAGCGAAAATAAAATTCCGTCGATGGGTTGAGTATGCATCATAATTCTGTTTCTGGCCGTACATTCGAATTTGGCATGGCAGGCTAGTGCCGTCCGCTGACTGGCCAGGTTACCGGTATGGGTCACGATTTCCAGCCGGGTGAGTCCCAGTTGTTCAAAAGCAAAACGGGAGACGACCAGGCAGGCTTCAGTGGCGATGCCCTGACGTTGAGTCTGACTGCGTATCCAGTAACCCAGCTCAGCAGAATTTACCAGGCTGGACAGGTTATTGAGAGAAACGCTGCCGCAAAAGGCGTCGTTGTGCCGGGAAAAAACCGCAAACTCATAGCTGACATCATAGAGCCAGTTTTGGGCGCTGGCATGAATCCAGCTGTGAGCATCGTGCTGGTTGTAATCCGGCGTGCACCAAGTCAGCCAGGGGCTAAGGCTGGCGGTAGACTCGCGAACCGCATCGACCAAATCCAGCAGATCCGCATTTTTATAGGGACGCAGGTACAGGCGAGGCGTAGTAAGCGCAAAATCTGATTTCATCTGTTCTCCTGTCGTCCGTTGTGATCACTTATAGCAAAGTTACCTCAAGTTGATGTACTCAGCGAGTTTTTCTTTTTTTGCTAAGTGCTTAGGGGAATTTTCCGGCCAAAGGGGGAGGCGATCACGTGCCAAAAGAAAGCGTTGAAAAGGAGCGCTGGCGGGTGGATAAAATAACGTGGCTGGAAAGAAAAAGGCTGCCAATGGGCAGCCTCAAATAGTGTATAGAGGTGATGCTAATTTCATTAGCAAAAGCCCGTATCCCTAAAGACTTCGTACCTGAATCAGCAGCCCCATGAGCGGGTGGTCGATGTAGTGCACCTCGTTATTGCTCAGCTTGCGAGTCTGCTCCAGACGGTAAGCCTTCAAAAATTCATCCACCTGTACCTGTTTTTTCACTTCCTGAAGATGGCCAAATTGCACCGTGCTTTCTTCCTGTCCGGAATCTTGGTGGTTATCCTCTTCGATGGCTGTCTCATGCTCATCATCCGCAATGTCCGTCCCAATGACCCTTTCCCGGCGGTGTGGTTCGCGCAGGTCGAACGTAGTATCCACCAATGGGGTCGTTTGGACATACAGGCGAATCATCCCGTCCAGCTCGAAGAGAGCATCTTTAGGAGCAGTCGTAGCGTCAGGGTTATCCGTTGTCACGTCCATACCGGACTGTTGTACCGGGGCACCGTTTTTCAAAAAGCGGCCGGTATAATCCTGTCCGCCGGTAATACGGATCTGAGGGGACACATCCCGATCCAGGCTATTCTGGCGCCAGCCGATATGCGCCAGAGGCGTGAAACCAGCGTGGTTTTTCAGGGCTTCGTACTGTGTGTTTAGCTGAAATTGTTCGGCAGGCATCAGGTTTATCCCTCTGGCCTGAAGCTGTGCCGTGGTATTTTCGCTGCCGATGTCCTCGTTGGCGCTGGCCGTCGTCACACGGATAGCATCATCCAGGTTGAGGGGAGGTAGCTGATTCGGCCACGATTCCCCGACTTTTTCCGGCGCAATATTGCGTTTAAAGACAATAACTTCCACATCAAATTGTTGTGCCAGGCTCGACCCGCTCAGCACAACCAACAAAAAAAAGAACAAGTTTTTCAAGTGATTACTCCGCACAATTGTGCCTAAATTTACATTGTGTTTTCGGCGAGTTTTGTTATCAGACCGTCGACGTACTCCATGCGGTCTTTTCTGTCGCTCATTGGTGCCGTTACTTTTAGCTTGGTCGGCCCTTCCATTCTGAAGTGCTGTGGCTGCGATTGCAGCAGACTGACCAGGAAGCCTGGATCAATCGTGGCATTCGGGTTGAACTCGATAAATCCGCCTTTTTCGCCGGCCTCGATTCGGCGAACCCCGACACTTGCTGCTTTGAGCTTGAGTTTATTGAGGGTCAGCAGGTTCTTGGTCGGCTCAGGCAGCAGGCCGAAGCGGTCAATCAGTTCAACTTTCAATTCATCGAGCTGCTCGATACTGTCGGCGCTGGCAATACGCTTGTACAACGACAGACGCGTATTGATATCCGGGATAAAGTCATCCGGCAGCAAGGCGGGCAGGCGCAGCTCGATTTCCGTTTGCTGGCGCAGCAAGTCATCAAGCGATGGCTCTTTACCCTCTTTCAGGGCTTCGACAGCTTGCTCCAGCATCTCCATAAACAAGGTAAAGCCGACCGACTGGATCTGACCGCTTTGTTCGTCGCCCAGCAGTTCGCCGGCACCACGAATCTCCAGATCGTGGGTCGCCAGCGTGAAGCCCGCGCCCAGATCTTCCAGCGAAGCGATGGCATCAAGGCGTTTGACGGCATCTTTGGTCATTCGCTTCGGATGCGGTGTTAACAGGTAAGCATAGGCCTGATGGTGAGAACGGCCGACACGTCCGCGCAGCTGGTGGAGCTGTGCCAGACCCAGGTGATCTGCCCGGTTTATGATAATAGTGTTGGCTGTCGGAACGTCGATACCGGTTTCAATAATGGTGGTACACACCAGCAGGTTATAGCGCTGGTGGTAAAAATCACTCATGATTTTTTCCAGCTCACGCTCGCGCATCTGGCCATGAGCGAAAGTGATGCGCGCTTCGGGGATCAGCTGGCTCAGCTCTTCGGTTGTTTTTTCAATAGAATCAACGTCGTTATGCAGGAAGTAAACCTGACCACCGCGCATTACCTCACGCAACACTGCTTCACGAACCAGCGTTTCGTCTTTTTCACGAACAAAGGTCTTAATTGCCAGACGACGGGCGGGCGGAGTGGCGATGATTGACAGATCCCGCATGCCGCTCATGGCCATATTCAGGGTACGCGGAATTGGCGTAGCCGTAAGGGTCAGAATGTCGACATCGGCCCGCAGCGCTTTCAGTTTCTCTTTCTGGCGAACCCCGAAACGGTGCTCTTCATCGACGATCAACAGGCCGAGATCGTGGTAACGCACTTCGGCATTAAGTAGCTTATGGGTACCAATCAGGATATCAATTTTGCCTTCGGCCACGTCAGCCAGGATCTGCTTCTGTTCTTTCGCGGTTTTAAACCGTGACAAGACTTCGACCCGAACCGGGGTATTCGCGAAGCGATCGCGGAAGTTTTCAAAGTGCTGCTGTGCCAGCAAGGTGGTCGGAACCAGAACCGTGACCTGCTTGCTGTTATCAACAGCCACAAAAGCCGCACGCATGGCCACTTCGGTTTTACCAAAGCCCACATCACCACACACCAGACGATCCATGGCTTTGGCCTGGCACATATCAGACAAAACCGCGTTAATGGCCAGCGCCTGATCATGGGTTTCTTCGAACGGGAATCCGGTGCAGAAGTCTGCGTATGCTTCCCGATCCAGTTTGAATTTAAAGCCGGGTTTGAGCTCGCGCTTGGCGTAAACATCCAGTAGCTCTGCCGCCACATCTCGGACTTTTTCAGCGGCTTTCTTACGCGCTTTGGCCCAGGCTTCACCCCCCAGTTTGTGAATCGGCGCACTTTCTTCGGCCCCACCGGAGTAGCGGCTGATCAAGTGCAGTGATGCTACGGGTACATACAGTTTTGCCCCGCCCTGGTATTCAAGGGTGACGTATTCAGTGGTGATCCCTCCGGCTTCCAGGGTTTGCAGGCCCTGATAACGGCCGATGCCGTGATCGATATGTACCACCGGCTGGCCGATTTGCAGCTCAGCCAGGTTACGGATAATGGTGTCAGTGTTGACGATCTTTTTATCTTCCCGGCGGCGTTTCTGTACGACACGTTCGCCCAGCAGATCGCTTTCGCAGATTAACGCCACAGACGGCTCATCCAGGATAAAGCCTTGTTCGGCAGCGCCAATGATCAGGCTGAACTGGCCGGGAGCCTCAATAGCTTCGCTCAGAGATGAGCACACCATTGGCCGGAGTTTGATGCGTGCCAGCAGATCCAGCAGGGCCTCGCGTCGACCTTCTGAGGCCACGGAGAAAATAATTTTGCCGGTAAAGCTTTCAATAAATCGGCGTAACTCTGCCAGTGGCTCTTTCAACTGGTGGTTGATTGTCAGGGCTGGAACCGGGCGCAGTGCCGGGTTAAACCGACCGGCTTTTTCCGGCTCCGCGTCACGGCGGAAGCGGATTTGCGGTAGCGTTTTAAACTTGGCAAACAGCTCGTCTTTTGCCAGCCACAGTTCACTCGGCGGCAGAAGCGGGCGCAGTGGGTCGACCCGGCGCTGATCGTAGCGGTACTCGGCATCTTTGAGAAACTGGTCAACTGCAGGCTCCAGTTCACCGATGGTGATCAGCAGGCTGTTGTCCGGCAGGTAGTCAAACAAGGTTTCGGTCTGGTCAAAAAACAGGGGTTGCCAGTACTCGATACCGGCCGGCCAGGTACGTTTGCTGACTTGCTGGTAGATCGATTCGGGCTCACGGCGAGCTTCAAATCGTTCGCGCCAGCGCATCCGGAAGTTTTCGATTGCCAACTCGTCAGTCGGGAATTCGTGTGCAGGTAACAGACGAATCTGCTCAATTTCACCGGTTGAACGCTGGGTTTCCGGTTCGAACTGACGGATCGAGTCCACTTCATCATCGAAAAAATCAATCCGGTAAGGCTGGTCACTGCCCATAGGGAACAGATCCAGCAAGGAACCACGGCTGGCGTATTCGCCGTGTTCCATCACCTGATCCACATGGCGGTAACCGGACGTTTCCAGTTGCAGACGCAGTTTTTCGAGTGATAACCGATCGCCTTTCGATACCATCAGTGCATGCTGACGTATGAAAGACTGAGGTGTCAGACGCTGCAGCAGGGTGCTGATTGGCATACCACCCCTGATTTCTGGGTGGGCAGGGCATACAGGCGTGACAGCCGGTCGGAAATAATGTCCTGATGCGGCGAGAAGTTATCGTATGGCAGGGTCTCCCAGTCCGGGAATACGCTGACCTCCGCGTGGGTAAACTGGCTGATTTCCGGCTGAAGCCGCAAGGCAGTCTGGGTATCTGGTACTACGGCCAGAATAGCACCACGGTGATCCTGAGTCAGCTCTGCGACTGACAGAGCCAGCGCGGCGCCGGAAACATTGCCGATGTAACGGTTATCGCCGGGCTGAGCGGGTAAAGGTAATGACAGTATGGATTGTGATTTCATCATGATTACGAATTATCTGAGCGCTGTTGCGCGCGCTGGCGCAGAATTTTTTGTTGGAAATACAGGGCTGCCCGTATCAGCAGATCGCGGTCTTCTTCCTGAAGGCGCGTATAGCGCAGCGAGATATCATACTGCTGATCCAGAGCTTGGCATTCACAGACTTCAGCATAGGCATAGACGGCCGCTGCCGGTTGTTCCAAAAAGAGTTTAAGGCGAACAGCCTGACCCGGCGTTAAAGGCTGGGCGGAGGAATAAGATAGACGGCTGGCCCCGAAGGTCGTGGTGGTGTAGCGAAATACCGGGTCATTCTGCTGCGACAGTACGTACGACAGGAGCAGGTTGATTTTGCTGTTTTGGGCGGCCAGGTACTGGGTCAGTGCCTGATACTGCTCTTTATTAAACTGCGACAGCGTGCGATCAAGGTTATCGTCTAATCCGCTGCATTCACTGGCGACACGAAACAGTGGCGGGATTTCCTGCGAAAAGTGTGTTTCGTCCGGTACCGCCTCATTGGGGGACAGGGGCTCTACATTAATGGTTAACCCTGCATGGACTGAAAAATATTCGTCCTGGTTCATGTCGCACTCGCATTTCATTAACTATTCTTCGATTATCACTTAGCTGCCGGTCTGGGGCAAGTCAGCTTCTGAGAGAGTGACGTTTTTAGCTCCTGTTTTTACATTAGTTTTACCCGCTTCGTTGGTAATCATGCGCTGCAACAGGTATGCTTGCTGGCAGTATTATTCCGGATGGTTTCTTCTTTACTCATATGTTTCATCCCGTTTCGTTTTTTATAGGATTGCGCTATCTCCGGGGTCGCTCAGGCGATCGTTTCAGTCGGTTTGTATCCTATATGTCTACCGCAGGCATCACGATAGGTGTCCTGTCATTGGTGACCGTGCTTTCAGTGATGAATGGTTTTGAGCAGCAGCTCAAAGAGCGCATTCTGGGTGTGATGCCGCAGGCGGTGATATCGTCACCGGCTGGCCACCTGACCCGGACCGCACAGCCTCCCGAAGCCCTGACGACGATACCGCATGTCGGTGTGGTTACGCCTCTGACCCGCAGTGAAGCGGTGCTGCAAAGTGCCCGTTCGCTGGCTGCAGGTATGGTGCTGGGTGTCGATCCGAAAGGCTTCGAGCCGATTAGTTATTACGTGGTTCGGGGTGATCTGGCTGAGCTGGAATCCGGCAGCTACAAGGTGATTCTGGGGCAGGGGCTTGCCATGCAGCTCGGCGTTGATGTCGGTGACAAAGTGCGCCTGATGGTGACCAGTGCCAGCCAGTATACGCCACTGGGCCGTATTCCGAGCCAACGTAATTTCGAGGTCGCCGGGGTTTACAATACCGGCTCCGACGTCGATAACCAGATGGTGCTGACGCACATTGATGATGCTGGACGTTTGTTACGGCTGAAGCCAGGCGAGATTAGCGGCTGGCGTTTGTTTGTTGATGACCCGTTTGTGGTGTCTGAACTGGCGACCCGTGCGCTGCCGGATGACCTGCAGTGGTCTGACTGGCGCGAGCAACGCGGTGAGCTGTTTCAGGCCGTTAAAATGGAAAAGAACATGATGGGACTAATGCTGGGGCTGATCATCGGGGTCGCGGCGTTTAACATCATCTCTGCGCTGATTATGGTGGTCATGGAGAAACAGGCCGAAGTGGCCATTCTGAAAACCCAGGGCATGACCAGCAATCAGGTTCTGATGGTCTTTATGGTTCAGGGCGCCAGCAGCGGTGTCATTGGCGCGCTGTTTGGCGGTATTCTGGGCACACTGCTGGCATCTAACCTCAATACCCTGATGTCCTTCTTCGGGGTCAACTTCATCACTACCGGCGGCCATCTGCCAGTGGTGATCGAACCTTTACAAATTCTTGTTGTGATTGTCGGTGCTATTCTGCTGAGTCTGCTGGCAACTGTTTTTCCTTCTTACCGGGCGGCATTGGTACGTCCTGCTGAGGCACTTCGTTATGAGTAATCCGTTATTAGTTTGTCAGGATCTTCGTAAGGTCTACCGTGAAGCCCAGCTGGAAACCGAAGTACTGAAAGGCGTCGGATTTACTCTGAAAGCCGGGGAGCTTGTCGGCATTGTCGGTGCGTCGGGTTCCGGTAAAAGTACGCTGCTTCATCTGTTGGGCGCGCTGGATGAACCCAGTGCGGGCGATGTGTATTTTAAAGGGCAGCAGCTCAATACGCTGAGCGCCAACAAGCAAGCCAAGCTGCGAAATCAGGAAATCGGCTTTGTGTACCAGTTCCATCACTTGCTGGCAGATTTCAGCGCGGTGGAAAACGTGGCCATGCCGCTGTTGATTGGTGGGGTATCACCAGCCAGTGCCAGAGAGCAGGCTAATCAGATTCTGGAGCTGGTGGGATTGTCTCACCGTCTGGAACACCGACCTTCCGAGTTGAGCGGGGGCGAACGCCAGCGTGTTGCCATTGCCCGAGCACTGGTTAACAAGCCGTCGCTGGTTTTGGCGGATGAGCCAACCGGCAATCTGGACCACAAAACGGCACTGGAAATTTACGATTTGATGCGTCGTCTGAACAAAGAATCAGGGACAGCGTTTCTGGTGGTGACTCACGACAATGAGTTAGCTGGTAAGCTGGATCGTTGCATGCACATGCAGGACGGTGAACTGGTGGATGTTGAGGTAGCCTGATGTTCAACCCGCTTTCGTTATTTATTGGCAGCCGTTTCAGTCGCGCTCGTCAGCGTAACCGGATGGTGTCGTTTATCTCCATTTCATCGACGCTGGGCATTGCGGTCGGCGTGGCGGTGATCATTATTGGTCTGTCGGCCATGAACGGTTTTGAGCGTGAGCTGCAAAACCGGGTGCTGTCTGTGATCCCTCACGGCGAGCTGGAAGCCGTGAAACCCCCGTTTGTTGACTGGCAGCCGATTCTGGCCAAGGTTGAAGAACACCCTCGGGTGACGGCTGCTGCGCCCTATATCCAGTTTACGGCGCTGCTTGAGAAAGGCAGCAGCCTGAAAGCCGTGGAAGTGCGCGGTGTGGATCCGACGATGCAACCGAAGGTCAGTGCCTTGCCGTCCTATGTGAAAGACGGTGCCTGGGAACGCCTGGAATCCGGCAAGCAGCAGGTGATTCTGGGGCAGGGGGTTGCAGACAAACTGGGGATTGAAGTCGGTGACTGGATCACGGCGATGATCCCTAATCCTGATCCGGAAGCTCGCCTGAAGGCACCACACCGGATTCGTCTGCAGGTTTCGGGACTGCTTGCTCTGGCGGGTCAGATTGACCATAACTTTGCGCTGGTACCACTGGCTGATGCGCAGGAGTACCTGTCAATGGGCACCGGGATCACCGGGATTGAGCTGAATGTCGATGAGGTGTTGGATGCTCAGCACATTGTGCGGGAGGTGGGCTACACCCTGCCGGTGTATGTGTACCTGAAAAGCTGGAATCAGAAATACGGCTATTTGTACCGCGATATTCAGATGGTACGCACCATTATGTATCTGGTGATGGTACTGGTGATCGGAGTGGCGTGTTTTAACATAGTGTCGACACTGATGATGGCGGTAAAAGACCGGGCGGCAGATATTGCGATTTTACGCACCATGGGGGCGAATGATCGTCTGGTGCGCTCGATCTTTGTCTGGCACGGTATTCTGTCCGGAGTGGTCGGCAGTCTCGCTGGTTCGGTGTTGGGATCGCTGGTGGCAGTTAATCTCACAGCGATGGTCAGGCAGCTGGAAGGGATAATTGGCCACCAGTTCCTGTCAGGCGATATCTATTTCGTCGACTTTCTGCCAACTCAGCTGGCGTTCTCTGATGTCATGCTGGTAACCCTAACGGCGGTAGCACTGAGTTTTATGGCTACCTGGTATCCCGCGCGACGGGCAAGCCGCCTGCACCCGGCCACAGTACTGAGTGCGAAGTAAGCGAAAACCTGGAGTGGCTATCTGTTATTGATGGCACTGGAAGTGATTCTGCTGACATTGCCTCTAAAAGGCATGAGCTGATTTCTTTCTCACTCAATGGGCTCGATTAACCAAGGCCGGACTGGTAGCAGTCCGGCCTTGTTGTTTTGTATTCTCAGTCTGTACAGACTAGGGCTACTCATTAAAATCATCAGCGTGAACCGTAACCAGACGCGTAGGCTGAAATCAGTTATCTGTGGAGAGTACTGAGAGCATCAAAGAAAGTGAGAGCCGCCATGCAAAATTTCGTGAATGCCAGTGCGGCTGACCGGTTTTTCGTAGTGTGGATTCCGGTGATGAATCAGCTGGTCGGGAAAGCATTGATTTGATCATGGCGCGCAGCATAAAAAAACCTCGCATCGGCGAGGTTTTTTTATTTGCACATATCGCTTGTACAGTTTTAATCGGGCGCTTTTAACGTAATACCCGGAATTTACGTTTCTGCCAGCTGCGCACTACCGAGTAACGCCACAAGCCACGAATGCCGAAGTAACCAACCAACGCACATCCTACGCCGCAAATCATGCAGCCGAGCAGGAAAGGAGGTCCAATCTGGTTCATCTGACTCATCAGGAAATCCCACGACAGTTCAAAATGGAACGACTGATGGGGGGTATTCAGCAGCCAGGCGCCAATTTTGTAAGCGCCGTAGAACAGAACCGGCATGGTTATCGGGTTACTCACCCATACAAGACAGACCGACAAAGGGAGGTTAACGCTAAAAAGGATAGCCAGGCCTGCAGCCATAATCATCTGACTGGGAAGAGGAACAAATGCCATAAACAAACCGACAGCAAAGGCCCCAGAGGCCGAGCGGCGGTTCAGACACCACAGGTTAGGGTTATAGAGCACGTTGCCAAAGATTTTCAGCGCTTTTTGCCGCTTAATCACCTCATGGCTCGGCATCATTCGTTTGATTACTTGTCTGGGCATTGTCGTTCTTTTTTTCCAAGGCTGACTTGATATGTTGCAAGGCGCAGCCGCTATGGCAATCGGACTTCTTTCGTTGCATTTCTGGCCAGCATTGCCAAGTTACCATGCAACTATGACACTGTGTCTGATAGGCGGGCTAGTGTGTGCCTATTTTCGACTGAATCTTTTGATCTATGTCGCATTCGGTGCACTTTTGGCGAATGTTTCCGCCACCAGCTACCTCAAGAAAGTTCAATTTTCCGCTGTAGAGGCTGGGAATATTATCATAGTTGGTGAAGTTCGCAGCCTTTTAAATGTTCGTAAAAACAATACAGTGTTCGAATTTGTTTCGTCTGAAACATGGCGTCGTAACCCTGATTTTACGCTGAATCCAGCGAGCACGGCATCCGTCGCTGAGCCGTCACCAACACGGCCTGTGCATGATAGTGCAGTGTATCAGCCTAAGACGCTGCGCCTGCAACTACGCTGGCCGGTTGCAGTAACATCGGCTGAACCACTTCCCGAATTGCGGCCTGGTGAACTGTGGCAACTGGAAGTTCGTCTTCGGCCACCTGCCGGGCGGGTAAACAGTGCGGGTTATGACAAAGAACGCCACTTTGTTGGTCAGGGTCTTCACGGAACCGGCATCGTCGTTGGCGGCCATCGCCTTAAAGATAATACAGATACCCTGTCTCGGTGGCGGCAATTGGCCTTTGAGCAGGCGTTGAAGCGCACTCAAGTGCTGGAGCATCAGCCCTATTTGCTGGCATTGAGTTTTGGTTATCGGGATTTGCTCGGGGATTCGGAGTGGGCACTGCTGAGAGATAGCGGGCTGGCGCACCTGATGGCGATCTCTGGTTTGCATATTGGTCTGGCGGTGCTGTGCGGCTGGGGCATTGGACGACGGCTGCGCGGCGTGTTGCCGGACCATGCTGTCTGGCAGTGGTTACCAATCTGGCTGGGTCTGCTCGCCGGGCTGTTATATGCGTGGCTGGCCGGATTCAGCCATCCCACGGTTCGCGCATTGCTGATGAGTAGTATGGTTTTGCTATTGTTGCGCCAGGCTATTGTATGGTCTGGCTGGCATATTCTGCTGGTGGTGTTTGCGGTTAGTCTGGCAATCAATCCGTTGGCCAGTTATGCCATGGGCTTTTGGTTATCATTTATCGCGGTGCTGGTGATTTTACTGGCCGCCGCCAGCGGAATCCGGCCCCAGCAACGCGCCGGACAAACCGGGTGGCAGCAATGGCGTGAAAAACTCGTCAGCCTTGCACTGATGCAGGCGGCGTTGTTGTGTCTGATGTTGCCGGTTCAGTGGGTCGGGTTTGGCGGCTTTGCTCCACTGGCGCCATTAGTCAACTTTCTGGTGGTGCCTTGGGTAAGCATGGTGACAGTGCCACTGGTTTTGCTGGCATTATTACTGTCGTTCTGGCCAGCGGGAGCAGCATGGCTGTGGGTGCTGGCTGACCGGAGTTTGGAACCGGCACTGTTTATTGCCCGTTTCAGTCAGGGAACCTGGTGGCCTGTCAGTCTGAACGGCGGACCGGTGATTATCGGCGTTACTGCGCTGGCCATCGCATTCTGGTTGTTGCCGTGGAAGCGCTTCCCAGCGTTGCTGCTATCTGGGGTGTTGCTTGTCTTGCTGTGGGGGAATGCGGCGCGCTTGCCATTCGTACCTGAGTTATTCACTCCGTTTGAGGTTCAACAGTCGGCAGGGCTGTTGGTGGAACAGCCGATGTCAATTGAACGACAACAGCAGTCAACGTCCATGCCCATGTCCATGCCTTGGACCGTGGACCTGCTGGATGTCGGACACGGCCTGGCGGTTGTGATAGAGCGTAATGGTCGCGCGGTGCTTTATGACACAGGCAACCGTTGGCCACAGGGGAGTATTGCCAGTTCAGTGATTGAACCTGTGCTGCATCGGCGCGGGATATTTCAGCTGGACGGGCTTATTCTCAGCCATGCCGACAGTGATCACGCCGGGGGCACCGACTATGTGATTGAACGGTTTAAGCCGGTGTGGCGGCGCAGCAGTGATGTTCGCCCGGGGTTTATGCCGTGTGTACGGGGGCAGCAATGGCAGTGGCAGGGACTAATATTTCGTGCTGTGTGGCCACCTAAACAGGTCGCACGCGCGGCCAATCCGCACTCTTGCGTGGTTGCAATCACTGACCCTACAGGGGTCAACGGTGATCGAGCTCCAGTGACGGTGTTGCTGACCGGTGACATTGATGCGATATCAGAGTTGTTACTGACGCGTCTGGAGCCTGATCTCCAGCCGGATATCTTGCTGGTGCCGCATCACGGCAGCCAAACGTCTTCGACAGCCACCTGGTTGTCAGCCATGTCGCCGGAGTATGCTTTGGTGTCTGTTGCACGATTCAATCCCTGGCAGTTACCCTCCGCAAGTATCCGGCAGCGATATCTGGCGCAGGGGATTCCCTGGTTGTCGACGGCAGAGACCGGACAAGTGACATTGACCATGTCCGCTGATGGTATCAAAGTTGAACGGTACCGACAGGATCGCAAAGCGGCCTGGTTTCGTCCTGAGAACCCGATAGTCAGCCCGGTAGACAGCAGCGTAGAGAACTAAGAAAAGCGTTTAGCGCTGACATGATGGTTTCCTGTAATTCACTGGCGGTATAAACCGCTTTGTTTGAAAAACAACCGGTTTCGTGATGAGAATTGTTAACTTATTTGGTCCACGCGCAGTAAGCGAGTAGAATGTCGGGAATTGACTTCAAAAAAATATGGTTTCCATGATTCAACCCAAAGACCAATCCACTTGGGAAACGTTTAAGCAACTGTGGCCCTCTATCAGTCTGTATAAAACCGGACTGGCCGTTGCCGTTGTCGCCCTGATCCTCAATGCAGCCAGCGACGCGCTGATGCTTTCCATGATTAAGCCGCTGATGGACGAAAGTTTCGGTGGGCTGGGCAGCCTTGAATCTAATTTCCTGGCCATGATGCCGATTTACTTGTTGGGCCTGATGATTTTGCGCGGCGTCAGCGGTTTTGTATCGACGTACTGCCTGGCATGGGTTTCCGGCAATGTCGTCATGGCTATGCGCCGTCAGATGTTTAACCACTTCATGAAAATGCCGGTCAGCTTTTTTGACAAAGAATCGGCCGGTAAGCTGCTGTCGCGAATTACCTATGACTCAGAGCAGGTCGCTTCAGCCACCAGTGGTGCGCTAGTCAGTCTGGTACGTGAAGGCGCGACCATTATCGCGCTGATGGCTATCATGTTTTACAACAGCTGGCAGTTGTCATCGATCCTGCTCATTATTGCGCCGGTCGTTGCGTTCAGTATTCGCGTCGTTTCCAAGCGTTTCCGTCGTATTTCGAAGAATATGCAGGATGCGATGGGGTCTGTTACCTCGTCTGCCGAGCAGATGCTCAAGGGCCACAAAGTGGTGCTGAGTTACGGTGGTCAGCAGGTAGAGCAGGAGCGCTTTGAAAAAGTCAGCAACCGCATGCGCCAGCAGACCATGAAACTGGTGTCGGCACAGGCGATTGCTAACCCGGTGATTCAGGTGATTGCTTCTCTGGCACTGGTCGTGGTTCTGATTCTTGCTAATACCGAGAGTCTGCGTGAGTCGCTGACACCAGGTACCTTCGCCCTGATTTTCGGTTCGATGTTTGGTCTGATGCGCCCACTTAAAGCCCTGACGAACGTCACCTCACAGTTCCAGCGTGGTATGGCAGCGTGTCAGACACTGTTTGGCCTGATGGAGCTGGAAGCGGAAAAAGACACAGGGACTTTTGAAACGAAGCGTGTCAAAGGCGATATCCAGGTGAAGAATGTCACCTTTACTTATCCGACCAAAGATACCCCGGCACTGCGTAATATCAGCTTTGACCTGCCGGCCGGTAAAACACTGGCGCTGGTCGGGCGTTCGGGTTCAGGGAAAAGTACCATTGCCAACCTGCTGACCCGCTTCTACGACATTGACTCCGGTGAGATTACTCTGGATGGCCGCAATATTTGTGATTACAAGCTGGCTAACCTGCGTGAGCAGGTGGCGGTTGTGTCGCAGAATGTGCACCTGTTCAACGACACCATCGCCAACAACATTGCGTACGCCAGCGGTGAGCAATACAGCCGCGCTGATATTGAAAAAGCGGCAGAGCTGGCCCATGCGATGGACTTTATCAACAACATGGAACATGGCCTGGATACCGTGATTGGCGAAAACGGGGTCAGCCTGTCTGGTGGCCAGCGTCAGCGAATCGCGATTGCCCGTGCCTTGCTGCGCGATGCGCCGGTTCTGATTCTGGATGAAGCCACATCGGCTCTGGATACCGAATCAGAGCGCGCGATCCAGTCTGCCTTGGATGAGCTGCAGAAAGACCGTACCGTGGTGGTGATTGCCCACCGTCTGTCGACAATTGAAAATGCCGATCAGATCCTGGTGGTTGATGAAGGCGATATTATCGAGCGTGGCGTTCACCAGGAGCTGCTGGCGCAGGACGGTGCTTACGCTCAGTTGCATCGTATCCAGTTTGGTGACTGATGGCCTCGTTGATTGAAAAAATCTGGTTCGAGTCACATCCGGCCGGTTGCCTGTTAAAACCGCTGTTGTGGCCGCTTAGCAAGCTGTTCGGACGAATTAGCCAGTCCCGCCGTCAGGCGTATCAGTCTGGCAAGAAGGCTGTGTACCGTGCATCGGTTCCGGTGGTTGTGGTGGGTAATATCACCGCCGGCGGAAACGGTAAGACACCGGTAGTCGTCTGGCTGGTAGAACAACTGAAAGCCGCCGGGCTAAACCCCGGCGTGGTGTCCCGGGGTTATGGGGCGAAAGCACCGTATTACCCGTATCGGGTAACGCCTGACAGTACAACGGCCGAAGCCGGGGATGAACCGGTGCTGATCTATCGTCGTACCGGTGTTCCGGTTGCGGTTTCGCCGAAACGGGCCGAAGCCGTGACATTACTGGAGCCGGAAGTAGACGTCATCATTACGGATGATGGCCTGCAACATTACGCCCTGGCGCGTGATATTGAGATTGTGGTGATTGATGGTCAGCGACGATTTGGCAATAAACAGCTGATCCCGCTGGGGCCGTTGCGCGAAAGTTGTGACCGGCTCAGAGAAGTGGATTTTCTGATCTGCAATGGCGGAAAGCCGCAGCCTGGAGAAATTCCGATGCAACTGGCACCGGCATCACTGGTGAATCTGGTGAGTGGTGAACGGTGCGAGGTAACCAGCCTGCAAGGCGATCTGGTCGCAATGGCCGGTATTGGTCATCCGCCGCGCTTTTTTAATACGTTACAGGAACTGGGCGTGTTCCCGGTTCACTGTCAGCCGTTTGCCGACCATCAGGCATTCAGTGAACAAGAATTACAACAGCTCGCCCAACAAGGGCAGCATTTAGTGATGACAGAGAAAGATGCGGTGAAATGCCACTCTTTCGCTCAGTCTGATTGGTGGTACTTGCCTGTGGATGCGGTACTTCCTGAAGAACAGGCTGAGGGTTTAATTAACCGGATTATGAAGGTAAAGGAAGAATATGGATCATCGTCTGCTTGAAATCGTTGCTTGCCCGGTATGCAAAGGGAAGCTGAATTACGATAAAGACAAAAATGAGCTGATCTGTAAGTTTGATCGCTTGGCTTATTCGATTAAAGACGGTATTCCGGTACTTCTTGAACCGGAAGCTCGTACGCTGAGTTCTGACGAGGTGAAATAATGGCCTTTACGGTAATTATTCCTGCCCGCTACCAGTCCTCGCGCCTGCCGGGCAAACCGCTGGCAGATATTGCTGGTAAGCCTATGATTCAATGGGTTTATGAGCAGGCCAGTAAAGCCGGTGCGGATCAGGTGATTGTCGCGACAGACGACGATCGCATTGCAGAGGCGGTGCGCGGGTTTGGCGGCGAGGTCTGTATGACTCGTCCGGACCATGAATCGGGCACCGAGCGTCTGGCAGAAGTGGTTGAGCAATATGGCCTGGCGGATGATCACATTGTGGTGAACGTACAGGGTGATGAGCCACTGATCCCGGAAACCATTATTCGTCAGGTCGCGGTCAACCTGGAGCAGAGCAAGGCTCCAATGGCAACGCTGGCGGTGGAAATTGATCATGCGGACGAGGTTTTTAACCCGAATGCGGTGAAAGTCGTGACGGACAAAGACGGTTATGCGCTGTATTTCAGCCGGGCCTCTATTCCATGGGATCGTGACAATTTCGCTAAGCGCCCGCAGGAAATCCACCATAACCTGATGCGTCATATCGGGATTTATGCATACCGTGCCGGTTTTATCAAAACCTACATCGAATGGGAGCCGAGCGCGCTGGAAAAAATTGAGGCGCTGGAGCAGCTTCGTGTGCTTTGGTACGGCGAAAAGATCCATGTCGATGTGGCCATTGATGTGCCGCCGGCGGGTGTTGACACGCCGGAAGACCTGGACAAAGTCCGCGCTCTGGTCGGTGGCTGAACCGACCTGAAACACAAGGGCTGAAGGTTATCCTTCAGCCCTTTTTGTTGGTGCTGACCCGACGGGGCGGGGTTCGTGTCTGCGCTGTTTTATGTCTTGCATTAGTGATCAAGTCTTCGCTGCGACTTGGCGGCAGAAGCTACCGCGATGCAAGCTACGGGTAGGGACTTACAGGAACTCAACTTTGTCGATTTCCACTTCTGCTGTCAGCCCGCCTTCCACTTCGCCGTAAAGGCGCAGGCGGGTCTCTGGCGTGATGGCTTTGTTGAAACGGATGTCATCATCCAGTTCTACTTTTACCTCATCCACACCGTCGCTGAGCATGTAGGTATCAGCGCTGATCTGTTTCACCAGGAATCCCTCGAGTACCACAGCATGGTCTTTCAGCATGCCGCTGTTGTGCATCACGTCTTTGATAGGTGTAACGTCGACAGGCCCGGTGTAGGTCATTTTAGTCGGGGTAGCCAATGCGATTGCTGGTCCCAGTGTCAGTGTGGTCGCGATGGCCAGTACCGCACTTTTAGTCATTGCGCGCTTAGTCATTACGCTGGACATCATTTTTTTCAAAAAACGTTTTTTTAAGAACCGTTTTTTTAAGAACTGTTGGTTTAAGAACCATTTACTAAGCAGTCGTTTGTTTTGGATCAGGCGAATCAGGGCAATGCGTGGTTTCATCATAATCAGGCCTCCGTTTCAGATTTTGCACCCAGCTCCCCCCTTTTCATCTGTTATGGGATGGAATTGGCTGGGTTTTCTGTTTTCTGTTTGTTGGAGCTATTAAAGCCCAATTGGACTGAACCCAGCGTGAGGCGCCTGTTCATCATTCATTCATAGGGATTTCACTGCACAGCCCGTAGCCTATCACGCAATGTGCAAAAGCCAGTTGTGAAGACTTAACGCTCAGAAATGAGGGAAAGATAATGAAGAGGTTACACAGAAAAAAGCGAATCGCATGCACGCAGAATCAATGGCTGCAATGGATAAGGCAGCAATGGTTAAGAAAAACAGGCGGAAGGCAGGCAGAGGCATCCTGACCTTAATGTAAACCAAGAAAAAGGCCACCAGGTTTCCCTGATGGCCTTACGAAATCTGAATGTGTTGACGAGGTCGGAAGCTTACGCTTTTGCAGTTTGTACGTCGACTTCGTTGTCAGACTCGAAAATCTGGTTATCCGCTTGACCCATCAGGCGAGCCGTAATGGTACCGGCTGTAATCGAACCGCTGACGTTCACTGCGGTACGGCCCATGTCAATCAGAGGCTCGATAGAAATCAGCAGGCCTGCCAGCGCGATAGGCATGTCCAGTGCCGACAGTACGATTAGCGCGGCGAACGTTGCACCACCACCCACACCGGCGATACCGAATGAACTGATAGTGACAATGGCAATCAGCGTTAGCATGAAACCCGGATCCAGAGGATTGATACCAATCGTTGGCGCAATCATCACTGCCAGCATCGCCGGGTACAGACCCGCACAACCGTTCTGGCCCATAGTGGCACCGAATGAGGCAGAGAAGTTAGAAATCGTTTCACCGTTACCCAGTTTTTTCACCTGCGTTTCGATGTTCATTGGAATCGCACCTGCACTGGAGCGAGAAGTGAACGCAAAAGTCAGTACTGGCAGAATTTTCTTCAGGAAGCGAATCGGGTTTACTCCGACGAAGGCCACTAGTACCAGGTGCATCACCAGAATTAGTCCCAGACCCACGTAAGACGCCACCATAAAGTTCAGCAGGCTTAGAATGTCGTTTACGTTAGAACCGGCCACCACTTTGGTCATCAGAGCCAGAATACCGTAAGGCGTCAGGCTCAGCACCATACGTACCAGAGTTCGTACGACTTCTTGTGCAACCTGCATGAATTTCTCGAACGAGGCACCCAGCTCTGGTTGAGTGCGGATCACGGTCAGACCGGCCACACCAATGAAAGCAGAGAAAATAACAACCGCGATCGTTGACGTCGGACGGCTGCCTGCCAGATCCGCAAACGGGTTGGCCGGGAAGAACGAGATAATCATGTCAGCAAATGACAGACCGGCAACAGATGTCAGGCGAGTTTCCAGTGCTTCACCACGGGCGATTTCACGCGCGCCTTGCACAATGCCTTCTGCCGACAGGCCGAACATGTTGCTGACCAGAATACCGATCAATGCTGAAACCGCAGTAGTTGCCAGCAGGATACCGATAGTCAGACCGGAGATTTTACCCAGCGAGCTGGAGTCTTTCACTTTGATGATCGCACCGATGATCGACACAGTGATTAACGGCATGATGATCATTTTCAGCAGGCTGACATAACCCGAACCGACAATATTCACGTATTCCAGCGTACCGCTGATGACGTCACTGCCGCCGCCGTAAACAAACTGCATCGCAGCACCGAAGACAACACCCAGTCCCAGACTGGTAAATACACGTTTTGACAAGGTGTTTTCTGCCCTTTGCTGCATAAACAGCAAGGCGATCAGCAGGGCAAAGATCGCCAGGTTAATGATTACAAACATATGTGGAATCCTAAACGGTCTGACCTGCCTCAGCGAGCAGGTAAAAGAATAGTAAGCTGGAAGCGATCTTATGATTTGTATCGCAAAACAGGAATTAATTTTTATTACTATCCATATAAAAAAATAGAACTAGTTAAAACTATTTTGAATAAGGGTGAAAAAGTCACCAGTGCTGGCGTGAGTTGGCGAAAAAGAAACATAAACAGCAGAGAAAAGACCGGATAGATAGTAAGGAGTATCGTCATTACAAAAGCCGCCGGTAACCGGCGGCTGGAACTTTGTTGGCCTGAAGCAGTCAGTTGAATGCTGGTTGAGTTGGGAAAGGTAGGTTAGCCCAGTATGCCGCGGCTATCCTGCATTCATAGCGTCGTTATGGCTCTCTTCAGCCGTCTCGTTTTGCTGATTCAGGAGGCTGCGCAGCGTTTGCCACCAGCGACCCAGTTGTTCATGCCAGTAACGCTCGGTCTGTTCGAGATATAAGGCCTGTGGTTTATAACGTTCCCACGGCTGTTCAATCTTGTTGCTGGCAAGGAAATTGGTCGGTGCGGGTATTGGCGTGAGACCTTCCGAATGGAACTCGTTCAATGCCCGTGACATGTGGCTGGCGGAGGTGACCAGCACCAGTTTGTGATCGCCGACCACAGTGGCGGCTTGTGAGGCCTCTTCTTTGGTATCCCGTGCTGTTTCAAGCAGCAGGATATCGTGTTTGTTGACTCCCAGTGCAAGGGCTACCTGAGCCATCATCCTTGCCTGGCTCACTTCGGTCCCCCCACTAAAGCCTGACAGAATCAGTTTAGAGCCGGGAAACATGCGATGAATACGAATACCTTCAGACAACCGCATCAGAGCCGTACGGGAGAGTTGCGAAGTGATTGGCATGGCATTGTCGATAATATGTCCGCTGCCCAGTACCATCACAAATTCGACCGGTTTGCCGGAAGGCACATAAGGAGGGTACGCTTTTTCCACCGGACGGAGTAAGCTAGTCGACACCGGCTGGAAGGAGAAGAGGAAGATCCCAAGGAAAGCAATACTGACCAGCCCTGTTCCTAGTCCTTTACGGCGGGAAAACCAGAGCAGCAGCAGTCCGGCGAGCCCGATCAGCAGCATGGCTGGTAAGGGCATTAAAAATGCCGACACGATTTTTTTGAGTTCAAACATGGAATGTAGTCCGAAAAATCAGCAGTTGAGCTTGAAAAAGCACCACAAGCCTTTATTCCTCTATCGCTTGTGAGAAAATAAGCCACATTTTTGAAACCGCTATCATAACGTAAAGCCGACGTGATCAAAGATCGAAATTTTGACGATTTAGCCCAAAAATTTGCAAAAAATATTTACGGCACCGGTAAAGGCCTGATTCGGCAAACCGTTGTTTGGGAAGATTTAGAGCAAATTCTGGGCCTGTTAAACAAACAACAGCCCCTGCAGGTACTCGATGCCGGCGGTGGGATTGGTCAGCTCTCGCAGAAAATTGCAGCACTCGGACATCACGTTACGTTATGTGATCTTTCTGGTGAAATGCTCAAATTAGCCGAGCAGGAAATTGCCAAGCAGGGTCTGCTTGAGCAATATCGCCTGGTTCATAGCTCGGTACAGGAGATAGGTCAGCACCTGGATGAACCGGTGGACCTGATTCTGTTCCATGCCGTGATGGAGTGGCTGTCTGATCCGAAGTCGGCCCTGGAAGGCCTGATGAAACAGGTGAAACCGGGCGGCATCATTTCCGTCATGTTTTACAACTACAATGGTCTGTTGTTCAAGAACCTGATTTGCGGCAACCTGACGCACATTGAAGAGGGCATGCCACACCGCAAGCGGTTTAAATTACAGCCGCAGCAAGGGATTAAGCCGGAAGATGTTTACCACTGGCTCAATGCTGCCGGTTTTGAGATTTTAGGCAAAACGGGTGTACGCACTTTCCATGACTACATGCAAACAGTCCGGGTCGGCGATTACACCTTTGAACAGGTTCTGGAGATGGAGCGTAAGCTGTGTCGCCAGGAACCATATTTGTCTCTAGGTCGTTACATCCATGTGTATGCACAAAAACCTGACGTGCAAAACGACGCGCACAGCCCTGAGATGAAAGAAAATAACAGCAATAAGGACAACGGATGAGTGAAGTCACCCAGACCGTTCCTGAGTTGGTTAACTGGGTTAAGCAGAATGAATTCGAGCTTAACCTGCCAACTGAACGGCTGGCGTTCCTGTTGGCGATTGCTGTCTTAAGCGGCGATCGTATTGACGAAGAATTAGGGGAAGGTGAACTGATTGATGCATTTCGCATTGTCAGCGAACTGTTTCAGCAAACGCCGGAAACTGTCGCCTTTCGCGCCAACAACGCCATAAATGAGTTGGTTCGCCAACGCCTTATTTCCCGCTTTACCAGTGAATTGACTGACGGTGCCAGTATTTACCGTTTAAGTCCGCTGGCATTGGGGATTACCGATTACTACGCCCGTCACCGCGAATACTCGACCCTGAAGTTGTCGATTCAGCTGGCGATGGTTGCCGATGAAATTAATAAAGCAGCCAGTGCCGCCCAGCAGGGCGGTGATGAGAAACACTGGCGCAAGAACGTACATGCAGTGCTCAAGTACTCGGTGGCGGAGATTTTTGACCGCATCGATCTTAACCAGAGGGCGATGGATGAGCAGCAACAGCAGGTGAAGCAGGACATTGCGGAACTGCTGAATCAGGACTGGCGTGCGGCCATTACCAGCTGTGAAACCCTGCTGAACGAAACATCCAGCACCCTGCGTGAACTGCAGGATACCCTGCAGGCAGCCGGTGACCAGTTGCAGACGCAACTGCTGATTATCCAGGAAGAAATTCAGGGCAACCCTGAGCTGGATTTTGTCAGTGCGATGGTATTCAACCTTCAGTCTAAACTGGACCGCATTATTAACTGGGGTCAGCAGGCGATTGACCTGTGGATTGGCTATGACCGCCACGTTCACAAATTTATCCGTACCGCGATCGATATGGATAAGAACCGGGCATTCAGCCAGCGTCTGCGACAGTCGGTACAGGATTACTTCGACGCACCTTGGATGCTGACTTACGCCGATGCCGAGCGTCTGCTCGATATGCGTGACGAAGCACTGGTACTGCGTGATGACGAAGTGACCGGGATTGTGCCGGAAGAAGTGGAATTTGAAGAGCTGGATCTGGTGCATGACCAGCTGGCAGAACAAATTGCCCTGATGTTGCAGGCCCATAAAGAAACCGGTGCAGCAATTAACTTGAGTGTACTCCTGAAAGATTATTTGGCTCAGCACCCACAGGCGAAGCACTTCGACATGGCGCGTCTGGTCGTCGACCAGGCCGTTCGGATGGGATATTCCGAAGCGGATTTCAACGCCATTCAGCCGGATTGGGAAGCGATCAATAATTACGGAGCCAAGGTACAAGCGAATGTCATTGACAAATATTGAAGAATACATGCCTGAGAAGCTGGCCAAGGCGATTGCCAACCCGCTTTTCCCGGCACTGGATAATGCCCTTCGTTCTGGTCGTCATATCTCCAGCGAAGATTTGGACAACCACGCGATGTTGATCGAGTTCGAACTGGAACTCGCGCTGTTTTATAAGCGTTATAACGCTGAACTGGTGCGTGCACCGGAAGGCTTCTTTTATTTACGCCCGCGTTCTACGTCATTGATCAGCCGCTCTGTACTGGCCGAGCTGGATATGCTGGTGGGTAAGGTCTTGTGTTTCCTGTACCTGAGCCCGGAGCGTCTGGCGCACGAAGGTATTTTTACCAATCAGGAACTGTTTGAAGAACTGATGGCGCTGGCGGATGAGAAAAAGCTGATGAAGCTGGTGACTCACCGTGCCAGTGGTTCTGACGTTGACCGCGAAAAGCTGTACGACAAAGTGAAGACATCGCTACGCCGTCTGCGCCGCCTGGGCATGATTATTCCTATTGGCGAAAGCGGCAAGTTCCGCATCAGCGAAGCCGTGTTCCGCTTCGGGGCGGACGTACGTGCCGGAGATGATATCCGCGAAGCGCAGATGCGTCTGATCCGTGATGGTGAAGCCGTTGTCGTGCATCAACAGGCGCCTAGCCAATCCAGCCTGCTGGACGATGAAGAATTAGAACAAGAACTCGAACACGCCGGTCAGGAGGGTGAAGCCTAATGGAACGCGGTAAGTATCAATCGTTAACCATGGTGAACTGGAACGGCTTCTTTGCCCGTACCTTTGACATCGATAACTTGGTCACCACGCTGTCGGGCGGTAACGGTGCCGGTAAATCAACCACCATGGCGGCCTTCATTACCACCCTGATCCCGGATCAGAGCCTGCTGCACTTCCGAAATACCACGGAAGCGGGCAGCTCCAGCGCCTCTCGCGATAAAGGTCTGCACGGTAAGCTGAAACCGGGTGCCTGTTACGCCGCATTGGATGTCGTGAACTCGAACAACCAGCGCCTCTTGTTTGTAGTCAAACTGCAGCAGGTCGCAGGGCGTGATAAGAAAGTCGACATCAAGCCATTTATCATTCAGGGGCTGCCTTCACACGTGAAACCCACGGAAGTGCTGGTTGAAACCCTGTCTGACAACCAGGCGCGCGTTCGTCAGCTCAGTGAAGTTAAAGACATTGTGACGGCCGATTTTGAAGGCGTGATTTTCAAGTCCTTCAACTCTGTGACCGACTATCATGCGCAAATGTTTGAATTTGGCGTACTGCCGAAGAAACTGCGTAACAGCACTGACCGTTCTAAGTTCTACCGCCTGATTGAAGCATCCCTGTACGGGGGGATTTCCAGCGCCATTACCCGCTCGCTGCGTGACTACCTGTTACCGCACAACAGCGGGGTGAAAAAAGCCTTCCAGGACATGGAAGCGGCCCTGCGTGAAAACCGCATGACGCTGGAAGCAATCAAGCTGACTCAAAGCGACCGTGATCTGTTCAAACACCTGATCACGGAAGCGACCAACTACGTGGCCGCCGACTACATGCGTCATGCTAACGATCGCCGCAACAAGCTGGAGCAAGTGCTCAGCCTGCGCGGTGAGTTGATGGGGTCACGTATGACGCTCGACGATCAGCAAAAGTCGCTGATGAACATGACCGCTGAGCTGGATGAACTGACCGAGCGCGAAGGCGCGCTGGAGCAGGATCATCAGGCTGCGTCGGATCACCTGCAACTGGTGCAGACGGCTGTCCGCCAGCAGGAGAAAATCGAGCGCTACCGTGAAGATCTGGAAGAGCTGACTGAGCGTCTCGAAGAGCAGGTGATGGTCGTTGAAGAAGCGGCTGAGCAGCTGGCAATGGCGGAAGAGCAGGCGCTGCTGACTGAAGAAGAAGTCGACAGTCTGAAAACCCAGCTGGCCGATTACCAGCAAGCACTCGACATGCAGCAGACCCGTGCCCTGCAATACCAGCAAGCGGTACAGGCGCTGGAAAAAGCCCGTGAACTGTCAGGGGACTACCAGCTGCTGGCGGATAAAGCCGTGCCGTATCTGGCGCAGCTGAAGCAGGAGCAGGATACCCAGACCACAGCACTGCTGGCGCTAAAACACAAACTGGACATGTCGTCTGCGGCTGCCCAGCAGTTTGAAAAAGGGCTGGCGATTGTGACCACGATCGCTGGCGCTGTTGAACGTGTCGATGCGGGCAGCAAAGCCCGTGAGCTGATTGCCCATGCCCGCCAGCTGGCTGGCATTACGGAGCGCAGTGAGCAGCTGAAAGCCCAGTACCGCGACATGGAACGCGCCATGCGTAACCAGCGTCAGGCACTGGAGCTGGCTGAAACCTATGCCAAACGCTTTGCCGTCACTATCGACGGTGAGCTGGCAATGGCGGAAGAGCAGGCACGCCACGAAGCAACGCTGGAAGCTCTTGAGCAGGATCAGGAAACGCTGGTAGAGCAGCGCAATGAACTGCGACGCCAGGAGCAGCAACTGGCCGTGGACATTAAGGCCCTGGAAGCCACAGCCCCGGCCTGGATTGCAGCCAACGATGCATTGCTCAAGCTGTCTGATCAGTCTGAGTCTGCACTGCAGGATGGTCAGGCGGTGATGGCAGCAATGCAGCACACGCTGGATCAGGAACGTGCGGTATCGGCCAAGCGTGATGCCCTGGCGACACGTAAGCAGCAGCTGGAGCAGGAAATTGAGCGTCTGGCACAGCCGGGCGGCAGCGATGATTCTCGCCTGCGCGCACTGGCGGATACGCTGGGTGGCTGCCTGTTGTCTGAAATTTATGACGATATCACTCTGGCTGATGCTCCGTACTTCAGTGCCATGTACGGTCCGGCTCGTCACGCAATTGTGGTACCGGATCTGAAAGGCATCAAAGAGAAGCTGGTCGGTCTGGATGACTGTCCGGACGATCTGTACATCATCGAAGGGGATGCGGACTCGTTTGATGATAGCGGGTTCGATGTGGACGAACTGGAAGATGCGGTTTGCGTACATCTCAATGATCGTCAGCTGCGTTACTCGCGTTTCCCGAAAGTGCCGCTGTTTGGTCGTGCGGCCCGTGAACAGCGCCTGGAAGGGTTGCGCGAAGAGCGCGATCAGCTGATTGAAGATCACGCCAAAGCGTCGTTCGATTCACAGAAACTGCAGCGTCTGTACCAGAGCTTCAACAGCTTTGTGGCTACGCACATGGCCGTTGCTTTCCACGACGATCCGGAAGCGGCACTGAAAATCGCTCGCGACAAACGTAACCAAATCAGCCGTGAACTGGCTGATTCCGAGGCGCGTGAACAACAGCAGCGCAGCCAGCTGAATGGGGCCCGTGAAGGTCTGACCCTGTTGGGTAAAATCAGCCCGCTGGTAAACCTGCTGGAAGACGAAACACTTCAGGCCCGTTTTGAGGACGTCGAGCAACAACTGGCGCAGCTGGATGAAGCCCGTCACTATCTGGATCGCCATGGCAAAGCCATTGCTGAACTGGAACAACTGGTGACAGCGCTGGACGCTGACCCGGAACAGTTTGATGCCCTGAATGCGCAATATGAACAGGCTGATGCCAAGCTACAAGCCCTGAAAACCAAGATTTTCGCCGTGGCCGATCTGGTTGAGCGTCGTCACCACTTTAGTTACGCCGACTCGGTTGATCTGCTCAACAAGAGTTCTGAACTGAATGAACAGCTGAAAGCGAAACTGGCGGCGGCTGAACGTGAGCGTACCCGTTGCCGCGAAAGCCTGAAACAGGCTCGCGCTCAGGCTAACCAGTACAACCAGCTGATGGCATCGCTGAAGAGTTCTCATCAGGCCAAACTGGAGACCATCCAGGAATTTGAGCGTGAGCTGCAGGAGCTGGGGGTTCGTGCTGATATCGAAGCCGAAGAGCGCGCCCGTCTGCGCCGTGATGAGCTGAATGAACGTCTGCACGCTTCTCGTAGTCGTCGTAGCCAGCTGGAAAAAGCCATCACCTCCATTGAGCTGGAGATGAAATCGCTAGTGAAGCGCCTGCGTAAAGTGGGTAAAGACTATCAGGATTTGCGTAAACTGGTCGTGATGGCGAAAGCCGGCTGGTGTGCGGTGCTGCGTCTGGCGCGTGAAAGCGACGTCGAACGCCGTCTGCACCGTCGTGAAATGGCGTACATGTCAGCCGACGACCTGCGTTCGCTGTCCGATAAATCGCTGGGTGCACTGCGCCAGGCGGTGGCCGATAATGAGAACCTGCGCGATGCGCTGCGCGCCTCGGAAGATGCGTCTCGCCCAGAACGCAAAGTCTTGTTCTATATCGCGGTTTACCAGCATCTGCGTGAGCGTATCCGCCATGACATCATTCGCACCGATGATCCGGTTGAAGCGATTGAAGAAATGGAAGTGGAGCTGGCACGCCTGAGTGAAGAACTGACTGCGCGCGAACAGCGTCTGGCAATCAGCTCGGACTCTGTGGCGAACATCATCCGCAAGACCATTCAGCGTGAGCAGAACCGTATCCGCATGCTGAATCAGGGACTGCAGAACATCAGCTTTGGTCAGGTGAACGGTGTGCGTCTGAACGTGAAGGTTCGCGAAACTCACGAGCAGCTGCTGACCGGACTGGCAGAGCAGCAGGATCAGCATCAGGATCTGTTTGGTAATAACCGTCTGTCGTTCTCGGAAGCGATGGCGAAACTGTTCCAGCGTCTGAACCCGCATATCGATACCGGGCAGCGTTCCGCGCAGGTACTGGGTGAAGAGCTACTGGACTACCGTAACTACCTGGAGCTGAGCATCGAGGTTAACCGTGGCAGCGACGGCTGGCTGCAGGCCGAATCCGGCGCGCTGTCAACCGGTGAGGCGATCGGTACCGGTCAGGCCATTCTGCTGATGGTGGTACAGAGCTGGGAAGAAGAATCTCGTCGTCTGCGTGGCAAAGATATTATTCCGTGTCGTCTGCTGTTCCTTGATGAGGCCGCCCGTCTGGATGCCAAGTCAATCGCTACACTGTTTGAGCTGTGTGAGCGTCTGGATATGCAGCTGCTGATTGCGGCACCGGAAAATATTAGTCCGGAGAAGGGTACCACTTACAAGCTGGTACGTAAGATCTTCAAAGACCGTGAACACGTACATGTCGTGGGTCTGCGTGGTTTTGGCCAGGAGCCGAAAACCTCTAATATTCAGGAGCTTCTGGAGCTGGATCCGGCGTAACGCTGAGCCTCTGATTTTCCCTTCGATACTAAGCCGGTCAGATGACCGGCTTTTTTCGTCTTGTAAGTAAGAACTTTTTCTCATTACTTAATTATCCCGCGGATAAATTTTTTGCCCTTTCATTAACTCCTAAAATTTTAACTGTCAGATTCGGCCATTTTCCTTTCTGAATGACGGTTGCGTGTTGTGACGGGATTACGTAATTGCATCCGGACAGGACCCAAAACAACATAACCAAACTTTCGGCGGCCAGCAGATTGGTTTGGTAAAGGCCAGTGATTACATTGTCGTAGGGGTGAAGAGATGAAAAAAATAATACTACCATTGCTCGCCATGTTGATCGTGGCCGGGTGCAGTGATTCTGATGGGGCTGCGAACTCTGCAGGGGCAACAACACCGGCAGCAGATGACAACACCAGCAAAACCGAAGTGCCAATTGATGTGGATGTGTCGAAACCACCGAAAGAAGTACCGGATGGGGCCGATGATCTGCAGGCTTGTGTGGCGATTGATGCCGTACGGCTTATGGACCTCGCCGGTACCATCATTGAGTGGACCACCAAGAGTATGGCGGATCCATATGCGATAAATTCCAAACAGTGTATCCCGGCGGACTCCGAGATTCCGGTCGATAACGACGGCTATCCGAAGTTCATCGTTATCGACTTGTATGACATCACCGGTGTTGATCTGGTGAAACTGATTTCCGAGCAGTTGGTTCCGGTGGGTCAATATACGTCGATGGCGCTGTCAGTGCTGCAGGGCAGTTACGGTGATTTCCTCAATACACCTTATTCATATGTCGGTAATCCGGTCGATAAGATGAAAATGGATATTGTTGAAGATCTCAAGTTTGACGGCCTGAATATCAATATCGATGTACCGAAAACGTTCACCATGTCGTTTGATTTGCGCAGCATGATCCAGATGATTGAGAATGCGTACAAGCTGAAAAATGAAGGTTTCCGCATTGTTGATAATGCGTTGGCCGCGACCATTCACGGCGACGTAGACGATACCTCCTGTGCGAACTCCGTGCTTGGGGCGTATGTGTATCTCTATCCGGCAGGTATGGATCAGCATGGTGATTTAGGTTCAGACTATGCACCGGTACAGACTGCAAAAGTGAATGATGATAACAGCTACAGTATGAAGTACGTACCGGAAGGGGACTACGACATCGTATTGGTGTGTGACGCCCTGCTGGATGCTCCAAACCAGATTGACCTTGATATCGACCTGGATGGTTCCTCTAAATATGAAGACCAGCACATTGTTGCCGGTGATGACCACTACCGTAACCTGTAACACTTGCTGTTTCATAACGGTATAAGCGGCCAAGTCAGCACAGATGACAAAGTCTGTAGCCATGTCGTTAGCCAGTGAAAACAGTGTGTGGTGCGCAGTGAAATAATGATGCATACCGTGAAAACGGCCAGGGGTGACCCGGCCGTTTTTTTGTGCACTCTTTTTGCGCCTGTCTGTTTGCACCTGTCTTTTGCGTACCATGTTCTGTTCTGTTCTGTTCTGTTCTGTTCTGTTCTGTTCTGTTCTGTTCTGTTCTGTTGGTGGATTCTTTTTCTGATCATCCTACTGCCAGTAGCCAGTAGCCAGTAGCCAGTAGCCAGTAGCCAGTAGCCAGTAGCCAGTAGCCAGTAGCCAGTAGCCAGTAGCCAGTAACCAGTCACGTATAGCGGTCGTGATAGGTGCTTATGGTTGCGTTTATGGTTGTGCTTTGGTTTTGCTCAACAAAGCTCGGCAGCATAATCGGCTGTATATTCAGGGGATGTTCAACATATATGTGTAGGTTATACGGTGAATAGTCTGATCCATCTCTCATTTCTTATTTTTTATTCCCTTTTCTTTTAAGGGTTAACCGCCTGACGCTATTAATAAACTTCCCAATATGTCGGCTTTTTTGGCGATCGTGCCTACTTTTTATTGGTTGTTTTTTAGTCAGCACTTCATTAAATTCTCTTTCCAGACTTCACTGCTACAGGAAAGAGACCCGGATATGTCAGCTGTTACTAACCTCAAAAAAGTTGTAATTACTGCAATGCTTGGCCTTGCTGCGATGGGTGCGACATTTGCAAATGCGTCTGTGACCACGTCACCTGAGCATCACCTTCTTGCAACACTGGATTATGTTGAACTGGAAGCTGAGCAGGGCGATAAAAATATGCAGCTCTTTTTGGGGCGCGCGTATCTGGAAGGGACAAACGGTCTTCAGGCCGATCCACTGAAAGGCATGTACTGGCTGGAAAAAGCCGCTGTTGATATGCCGGAAGTGAAAACGATGATCGGCGATTTGTTTAAAGCTGGTCAGCTTGTTCCTCGTGATAATCACCAGGCTGTGTACTGGTACACCGCCGCAGCCAAAGCGGGCGATGTACCTGCGATGGTAGAGCTGGGCATTTACTATGCGTCAGGTGTAAATGGATCGGTTGAATGTGGCGAAGCCATCAAATGGTTCAATGAAGCGGCGAATGGCGGTTCACTGGAATCAAAACGTAATCTGGTTTGGTTGTATGCAACATGCGACGACGAGCGTATGCGTGATGGTCAGCGTGCTCTGAAACTGGCGAAGCAGGTACTGAACCGTGCGGATACCGGCGATGCAGCTGACTACGATAACCTGGCGGCGGCTTACGCGGCATGTGGCGAATTCCAGCGTGCTATTGAAGCGCAGAAAATGGCGCTGGGTAAACTGGAAGATGACGAGCAAGACGAAAAGCGTTACGCCAACTTCCAGCAGCGTCTGAAGCTGTACGAAAATAACCAGACTATTTACAGTACTGCGTTATAACACCTTGTGATAACCCGTTGATATACAGTGTTTGATTTAGAAGCACACTGACAGAGTCAGTACCCAAGCCTGAATAATAACGAGTCTAATAAAACGAGCTGAAAAAGCTCATCCCCTGAGGCGCCTGAAAAGGCGCCTTTTTTATTGTCTATGTTCCGGGCTGACGGTAATCGCCTGACCGACTTTGGACGCTTATTCCACAATTGCTTTTTGTTCGTCGTTTAGCGAGAACGGTTTGCCTTTCTCTTTGCAAAAATTGTAAAGACTCCATCGCGAAAAGGTCTCGGTCATTAAGATATCTTTCGGAGCAAGCTGGTGGATGCTTTTTTTAGTAGAAAATGCTCTTAAAAATACTGAGTGGCTGAGACACCAAGAGAAAGCCCTCATCCGAGGGCTTTGTTATGTCAGGCTGCAATCGCGTGTGCCGGCGATGGCCTGCGTGGCCGACGTTGGCACCAGAGCGTCCCGCCAATCCCTATCAGCAGAAGCGGCAGGGTCGCCGGAGCCGGAACGGGGTAGCTGCCGGACACAGGAGGAAAACTGTCATCATAGGGCTGCTGAATCAGCGCGCGTTGAATCAGGTGATTGACCACGACTGCTCCTTTCAGGTTACTGGCATTTGTGAGTGTCGCGAGGGGAGCCAGCAAATGACCTCCTAACTGTCTGGTGAGGTTGATGGTTTCGGCTTCGTAAAAGTTCCAGATGATCACATCCAGTATCGCGCTGTTTGTAAAATTGCCAATTGGGTTTGCTGTGAAGGCAGCATCATCAATATGACTACCCGCTACATTAATGATCACGGCATAGGGATTCTGACCCTGAAAATCTATGTCATAAGCTTGGACATACGGATTTTCAAACAGAGTCGAGGCGGATATCGCAAAAACAGATTCACTGCTACCGACTGTATTATTGACATTGAAAAGTGCGTTTCCGCAGCATGATGAAGGTGTGCTCAGCAGAGAATTGCTACTCAGTGACGCCAGATAGGCGGAGTAGGCTGTTAGATCTGTTTGAATTTGTGGGAAATTATAACCGCTGGTGTCAGTTGTCAGGCTGCCGCCACTGCCATTGAAGTTTATGGCGCCATTGTTTACACCTCCCAATACGGCGTTGTGTCCGTTCTCGATTTGAACGGTTGCATTCAGGTCGCCGCCAATGACTAAAGCCGGATGACTGCCTCCAGCCGGGGCGGATCCGGTGCCGTAGTTAGACGCAGTGCCATTCAGGTTTCCCATTACCAGGGTATGGCCTTCAACAGCGCTTTGTGAATCCAGATCGTTGAAAACTATCAGGTTATACTCATTGAGCAGATCAATAGGCCCGGATGCTGCCAAGCCAGAATATAGCAGGCTGGATAACAGCAGGGCTGAATAAGAGACTCTCATTGTGTCACCGTCCTTTTTCGTTGTCGGAAAGGAAGCCAGAAAAACTGCAAAAGTCAGGCCAGAGCGTTCGATGCACCTTAATCCCTCCAGCGGTTAACGAAGAGTCCTTGCCTTGAAGCTTTTTAAATTAGAGCGCTTACCTTAGAGCCTCTAACTTAAAGCGCTTAATCAGATCTTCTAACCCAGGGCTTCCGGCTTAAGGCCCATCACTCAGAACGCCTTACCTCGGCCACTTAACATACTGTATCGGCGGTCTTGCAAGAGTTGAGAGTAAGAAGTAAAGCGGAAAGCATGAAGTCAGATGCCTCATGCCTGTTTGGCTCAATGCCTTGCCTGACGAAATTGGAGCGGCATTGTTTAAGGTGAATTGAGTAGTTCTGGCAGGTCGTTGTGGCTGTTATGCCGGAATCGGCAGGGCAAGTTGTCAGGATTTCTTACAGCGGGGGATAGGCTGTTATAGATGTTTCAATAAAATTTCTTCTATTTCATGTGGTTAAATAATTGGCCTGGTTTGTGCTTTTAACTATGCGTAATCTCGTGATTGGTTGGAGACGGAAAATGAAAGTTAAAGCACTAGCAGCAGCACTCGGCTTGTTTTTTGTAAATTCAGCATCAGCTGATATGTTGACGATCACCAGCTGGTTGGACACAGATGCGCCAACAGCAGGCTACACCTACACCGTAGATGATAATACAGCTGGGCGTTTCACATTTCATGTCAGCGTCCCGCAGGCTGATGCGGACATTCTGGGGATCGCGTTTAACATAGACGGTGGTCCTTATAATGCAGGCAATATTGACGTGCAGAATTTTGTCGCGCTGAATCGAGATGGTGGTACGTCAACAGCACCGACCGGACTTTTCTTTAACGATGCAAACTGCGGGAGTGGCTGTAACTTTAATGGTGTACCTGGCGGCATTAATCCATTTGATGTGATTGTCCGGGTGGGTTCGAATGGAGCCGGTAACAGTAACTGGTATTATGATGTGACCTTTGATATTGCTAATCTTGGCCTGACCCTGAGTGATTTTGAATCGGCCGGTATTCGTGGCCAATCGGTGCTGGGTGGCAACAGTGACAAGGCTTATCAGACATTTGGTGATGTCTGCGAGGGGCAATGTAGCCCTCCTCAGGTTCCAGAGCCTTCTTCCGTCGCCTTCCTGGGACTAGGGTTGGCGGGAAGTACTTGGCTGGCGCGTCGCCGCAAGAAGGCACAGTCTAAGTAACAGATCTGGCACTCTGGTTTTACTAATCAGGTAGAGAGTGGATAAACTAGTATTTTCAGTCACACACAATTGCTAGTTATGCCACTCATCTACCGACCTGATTCTTCTTCTGTTCAACGTAAATCAACACCGGACTATTCGGTGGGGGACAATACTTTTATCGCCGTGGGCGGTGAAGAGGGTATCAGACAACTTGTCGACAATTTTTACAGTCACATGGATACCTTGCCGGAAGCCAGAACTATACGGGCAATGCATGCAGAAGACTTAACCGAGTCCAAAGCGAAGCTGACCGCATTTCTGACGGGTTGGATGGGGGGGCCTGATCGGTACACCGAACAGTATGGCATGATGAACTTACCCGGTGCCCATCGTCACCTTGGTATTGGTATCGCTGAGAAAGAAGCCTGGTTGCTGTGTATGCAAAAAGCACTGGATGATCAGAATTACCATGAGTTGCTCAAACGCCACATCATGGTACAGCTTTCTTTTCCGGCGGAAATGTGCCGAAGCCGCAGTTAACGAAAAGCGGTCAATTAGACACACCTGCCATTTTCGAGATTAAGGCTGCCATGCGTGTGCATGTGCAGCCTTTTGTTTTTTCTCAGAAAGTGGTTCCCGGAAAGGGCTTCCGGAGACGTCTGATTGTTTGATTCAGAAAGAGTAAGCGTAAATGTTCCATCAGCTAAATGAACGGTCGGCGTAGTTTCTCTTACTGTATGTATCGTCTTACGGCAACTCAGAAGCGTTCTTTCATTTCCATATAGCGTTCACGAATGTGTTCAATCAACACCTGAATGCGTTTAGACGGTTTTTTGGTATAAGGGTAGACCGCGTAAATGCCGACCACCTTGCCGGAATGCTCCGGCAGCAGTTCAACCAGATGCCCTGCCTGCAAATCATCGTAGATCAGGCAGGTTGGCAGATAGGCGATGCCATTTCCCGCCAGCGCGGCTTTACGCAGTGCGACAGCGTTGTCGGATGCAAAGTTGCCAGACACTTTCAGGGTGTAGGTTTCATTGGTATTACGCAGGAAAATCCAGTCAAAGGGGCCAGTGCTCTGGTGCGTGTAACCAAGGCAGTTATGACGTAGCAGGCTTTTGGGGGAATCCGGCTCGCCGTGTTCAGTGACATAATCCGGTGATGCACAAATCACCCAGCGCGAGTTGAAGATATGACGAGCGATCAGGCTGGAATCTTCAAGGTAGCCGGTACGGATCACCAAATCAAAATTGTCTGCCACCAGATCGACGAAATGGTTGTCCATGGACATTTCAATGTTCAGCCCCGGGTGCTTCTGGCAAAAATCGGATAAGGCCTCAGCCAGCAACAGTTCGCCGGAGATCGTCGGCACTGACACCCGAATATTGCCGGACAGGGCTTCATTGTAACCGGTAACCGCATCAAACGCAGACTGCGCGACATAGTGTATGTCTTTTGCCCGGTGAAACAGCATAGATCCCGGTTCGGTCAGTGTCAGCTTACGCGTGGTCCGGTAGATCAGCTGTACGCCCAGCTCGTGTTCCAGTTTGCTGATCCGTTTACTGACCACAGATTTGGTCATTTTGTTCAGCTCGGCCACTTTGCTGAATGAGCCGTGTTCGATTACTTGGGTGAAAAGTACCAGATCATCAATTTGCGGCATAGTGATCCTGTTAGCGATAAGAAAGGTTTCAGCCGGGAAGGCTCAGACAGTTAGCGAGGTCGTGAGCGGCCAGATAGCGGCATTGTGTCGGCGATACCGCTATTTGACCATGAAACTGCAGACTTGCCAAAAAAGATGGCCATACCCAAGCAGGTATGGCCATGGAATCAGCCTGGAAGATTGGCTGAAAACGGATTACATGTCATCAATAATGATGTAAGTGGCATACACTGGGCCGTGTACACCCACAACCTTAATCAGTTCGATGTCGGCGGTTGAGCTTGGGCCGGAAATGAAGTTCACGCAGGAAGGAATGCGTTCACCGTTTCTGGCTTTCTCGTGCAAAATGCGGGTAGCCTGAGTCAGACGGGCTACCAGGGCACTTTTCGGCACCACAAACACCGACGCTTCCGGCAACAGGCTGATAGCCCGGCCTTGTGCCGGCTGAGAGTACAGCACCATAGTGCCGGACTCCGCCAGCGCCTGCTCCGCGAACACGATGCCTACTTTGGCACGCTCAGCAACGTCGATATTTGGCTCGTAACCCAGCTGGGTATTCCAGATATGAATGCAATGCTCCGGGGTTTCCAGGGCATTGATGTCAATCAGGGACAGCAGGCGCGGGTCGGCAGAGATAATGGTCTCTTTCGGATCGGTCGCTGCGTCTTCCCCTTCCGGCTGGCAGTAGCCTTCGCAAACGGCTTTCAGGGTTTCCGTCAGTTTGTCTTTGGTGGTTTCAATTGCCTGAGAACCCAGTGAGGTGCGGGCGTACTCGCACAGCACGTTTTTCAACTCGTCCGGGGTAAAACCAGCCATCACATCATGGTGGCAGGTGTGCTTCAGCTCAGGTTTGGCGACCGGCTCAGTGCGACGGGCACGGCCCAGCTTCTGGGCGATGTTGTCAAGAAAGCTGTCGCGATTGTGAATTTGGCTCATGTTGCCTCTCCTGAATTAGTTACGATTCTTAAACCAGCTGCGGAAGGACTCGCCATCCGGCTCCGGCAGATCACGTGCTTCGGTCCATTTGCCAATCGCACCCAGCTGAACCGGCAGTTTCCCGTTTTTAATCAGGCCACTGGCCATGGTGGCACCTACTTTTACGGTGTTGCTCCACAGTAGCGGGCGGGCATTGATCAGGTTAAAGGCAGCCACAGATGCACGCTCAGACAGCGGGGTGAGCTTTTGCTCAGCCATTTTCTCACGGTGCTTCAGCAACAGATCCGACAGTGGGATCTTCACCGGACACACATCATGGCAGGCTTTACACAGGCTGCAGGCATAAGGCAGTTCTTTAAAGTCGTCGTAATCACCCAGCAGCGGCGACAGCACCGCACCGATAGGCCCTGAGTAGATAGAACCGTAAGACTGACCACCGATGTGACGGTAAGCCGGGCAGGTGTTCACACAGGCAGCGCAGCGCACGCAGCGCAGAATGTCGCGGAACTCAGAACCCAGAATGTCAGAGCGGCCGTTATCGACGATCACCAGATGGAATTCTTCCGGTCCGTCCAGGTGCTCTGCTTCACGCGGCCCGGTCAGCGCAGTGACGTAACCGGTCAGCGGCAGGCCGACGGCGCTGCGGCACAGCAGGCTGATCACGATATCCAGCTCTTCGAAAGTCGGTACCATACGCTCCATCCCCATTACGGCGATGTGCGTTTTCGGCAGGGTAGTGGCCAGACGGGCGTTACCTTCGTTGGTTACCAGTGCCACGGTGCCGGATTCTGCAACGGCAAAGTTACAGCCGGTAATACCGATGTCAGCTTCCAGGAAATCGTGGCGGATATAATTACGCACGTAGCGGGTCAGCTCTTCCGGATCTTCTGTTCCTTCGTAACCGATTTTGTCGCGGAACACATCGCGGATCTGGAAACGGTTTTTATGCAGGGCCGGTACCACGATGTGTGACGGGGCATCATAGTCATCTACCTGCAGAATGTATTCGCCCAGGTCGGTTTCAACCACCTGACAGCCGTTGGCTTCCAGCACCTTGTTCAGGCTGATTTCTTCGGTCACCATCGACTTGGACTTCACAATCTTTTTGGCATTTTTGGCTTTTACAATGCCTTCGATGTAGTCAGTGGCTTCCTGCGCGGTGGCCGCAAAGAAAACGTGACCGCCGTTCTCTTGTACTTTTTCGCTCAGTTGGTGCAGGTAGTAATCCAGGTTTTCCAGAACATGGTTACGGATATCCATGCCCATTTCACGCCACTGCTCCCAGTTGCCCAGTTTGTCAGCAGCGATTTGACGGTTGGTGAACATGCGGGTTTGCGCGTTGGCGACAGACTCACGCATGAACGAATCTTGCATCTGAACATCAATACGTTGCTTGAAGTTCTGATCACTGGTTTTCATTGACATGGTCTTTCCCCTTAGCGGCTCATCAGCACATCAACAATGTGCATGACTTTAATTGGCTTACCTTCACGGCTGATACGGCCGCCGATATTCATCAGGCAGCTGATATCGGCACCAATCAGGTAGTCGGGTTCCACATCCGAAATGTGGTGAACTTTTTCTTTCACCATCTCGCCGGAGATCTCTGACATCTTGACCGAGAACGTACCACCGAAACCACAGCAGGTTTCCTGGTTGGCAATCGGCAGCATTTCCAGACCTTCAACATTGGCCAGCAGTTTCAGCGGCTCTTCACGTATATTCAGCTTACGGATAAGGCTGCAGGAAGGGTGGTAAACGGCGCGGCCTTCAAGGCGTGCACCCACGTTCACGGTTCCCAGGTGATTAACGATGAACTGGGTCAGTTCGAACAGGCGGTCAGCGACTTTCTGCGCACGCTCTGCCCACTCAGGCTCGCTGGCCAGGTATTCCGGGTAGCGTTTGACTGACGCGGCACAAGAACCCGCAGGAGTGACGATTGGCAGATCATTGCACTCGAAAGCACGAATCAGGTTTTTCATCGCCGGCTTGCTGCCTTCGATATACCCGCTGTTTAGCGAAGGCTGGCCACAGCATCCCTGTTCTTCAGGGAAAATGACTTCACAGCCAAGTTGCTCAAGTAATAAGACCGTTTTTTTTGCCACGTTGGCCTTCACCGTATCGCAAAGGCAGGTGACGAAAAAGTTTACCTTCATAATTGCTCCAGTTGACGGTTCATGCCGCCTTTAAGTGTCGTACTCGCAACATCCGTTGCTTTGTGCGTATTACGCTTATTATTTTGCTCCCGACAGTGTCTGCCGGGAGCAATGGCGGCTGTTCCTAATTTCCGCCGTTTATTCGTGTTCCTGCTCTGGCAGGCGGGCTCAGATAAACGTACTGGCAATCGCCACGATGATGCCGTACAGCACCATAGGCACCACGGTACGTTTAATAATGTAGCCTTCTTTGTTCGCGATCCCCAGAATGGTCGATACCGCGATAATGTTGTTGATACACACCATGTTACCCATGGAGCCACCCACCGACTGTAGGGCCAGAATCGTGGTTTGTGGCAGGTCGACTGTGTGGGCGATAGTTTGCTGGATACCGCCGAACGTCAGGTTGGAAACCGTTGCTGAGCCGGAGAAGAACGCCCCCAGTGCACCCAGGTACGAAGCAAAGTATTGCCAGTTAGTGCCCATTAGCTCAGAGAACGCGCGACCGGTTGTCATTATTGGCGAGTTAGCGCCACCCATCATCATGAATTTGACCATGATGAGCGCGCCGACCAGAGCGATAAACGGCATCCGAATCCGGCTTGCCGTTTCCGTGAACACTTGCGTTACCACCTTCTTACTCAGGCCGAGCACCGGAATGGAGATCAGTACGACCAGGAAGAACGGAATCAGCGCCGGGACATACAGGGTTTTGTAAGACCATGCGGTGCTGGTGCCGAAAATCTCAGACCATTGGATGATTAGCGCCTGGCTGACAGAGAACTGACCCAGAAAGCCCAAGTCGATGTTCAGCATCGGGGTCGCATCGTTCAGCATGGCTTTGATGCCCAATTGCTGTATACGGGTCACGATCAGAATACCGATCAGCATCAGGGTCGGGCTCATGGCTTTCAGTACCTGGCCAAACGGGATGGCTTCCTGCGCGGCACGGTTGTGGTCGTCTTCAGACGTTTCCAGACCGACACGCATTTTCGCCAGCAGTACCGACAGCGACATACCCACTGCACCACCTACCAGGGCCGGGAACTCGTAGTTCCACTGTGCCAGCAGGAAGTAAGGGATCGTACAGGACAGTACACTCAGCTGGATAAACAGCAGGTTGCGACGAATTTGTTGCCAGCTCACCACAAATCGTAGAGCTAGAAGCGGAATAATAAATGCGGCGATGGAGTGCATCAGGGCGGAATTACGGCCGGTTTCCAGCAGTTCTGCTTCGGTCAGGCCAAGGTTGGCAAAACCAAACCAGGTTGGTGTACCGACAGCCCCGAAGGAAACCGGTACGGTATTCATCACCAGCGCCAGCATTGCGACCTGCAGCGGGTTAAAACCCAGGCCGACCAGAATAGGAGCAGCAATGGCGGCTGGCGTACCAAAGCCGGATGCGCCTTCAATCATAAAGGCAAAGGCCCAGCCGATGATCATCAACTGCGCGACTTGGTTACGGCTGATGTTTTCAAGCCAGCGACGAATCACGGCTTCTGCGCCTGACAGTGCAATGGTGCGGTTCAGCAAAATTGCGCCTGCGATGATCGAAATAGGGGTAATAGCAGACAGAATACCGGCCATGATGTTGGCGCTGAGTTCAGTCAGGTCTGAACCGAAATAAAATAGCTGTAGGGCACCGATGATGGTGGCGGTTACCGGCAACGCAATGTGCGAAGGCAGGGCATTTCGCTTAGTCATCATCCAAATCAGCAGCAGAATAGGGACTACTGAAATAATCAGGTTCAACATGGGTACTTCCACTCCATCGTATAATTCTGTGACAGAGAACGAACCGCACGACGGGCGAATCGCATTTATACGTTGTAATTTTGTTTAAATTTTTGAATAGAGGACGTCGTGGGGAGATTATTGTAAGTATCATTCCCCCTGATGCTATGTTTTTTTAGATTGGATTGAGTAACGGAAAACAACAATTTGTGATAGATGCACCTTTGTTTATGAAGTGCTCAATAGCTATTTTTATATAAAACAATAGCTTGTTTATAATAAGTGGTGCGGGAATGTTTCTATTTGTGGAGTTTTGGAAACAATGATTTTATATACCTGCACTAATCATGAGAGTGATATTCACTGATTTCATACCGATCAAGTCTATTAACAAGGTGATAAATTCCGTCAAAAAAGTCATTAACTTGTAAAATTACTACAAAATAGAGTTTTGGTTGTTATTTGGTGAAATTTAATTTCAGTTTTGTCGACTGAAACTTCTTCGCTTTGGTGGCTTTGTGTCCCATGCTCAGCCGCCAGTTTCGTTGTTCTGTTCCGTTGGTCGGCACAGGTTGTTCTACGCAGTTGATCTGCACTGTTGTTTCGTTTTGGACGGCAGTGAGGTTGAGTTAAGCGACAAACGATAGTGGTGTCGCCGGTAACCGGTAACCGGTAAAGCGGTTTGCCACTGCTTTCTTCAGTTACCGACGACCTTCAGTGACCGGCGACCTCGGAAGATGGTCAATGACGGAAAAGGTAATCACTGTTATCTCTGTCCTTGTCACTGTGTGCTTGTGATAAGCCTTTGGTCAGCGGTCGTAATGCCAAACTGTCGTTCGGTATGGTGCCAGAACGGTATAGCGCCAGAAAGGTATAGCGTTAACGTGGCATTCGTCGTTTTCGTGCTGACCATCGTCGTCCGCCATACAGCGAGAATAATAACCCTGCGATAGCGGTATGCTCGGGCTCCGGTACATCGGTTGGTGTACCACTTTCCCCTCCGCCAGTGATAATGGCCTCGTACGAGGTGACTTTCGCAATAATAATCGCTTCGTTATCGGCTTTTTCTTTGGTGAGAAAGCTGTCCACCGTGGTTTCACCAACCTTGAATCCTTCGATAGCAATGGTGTAATCCGTGTTGCCAATAGTAAAGGTCTGTGTAAATAACGACGAGGTCAGCGTAATGCTGTCAGCACAGCCGTTGTCATTTACTCCGGGCTGCGTCGAATCATCGTACTTACAGGGGGAAGCACTGTTTGGTGTTTCGTCATGGCTGAAACTGAACAGGAATTCCACCGGCGCAGCTTCCAAATCCCCGACCTGAACCGTTGTGGTCAGCTTCAAATCGACACTGACCAGCGTCGGGCTGTAGATCGGGTTATTTGAGTGAGTGAAAGTACCGAGATTGAAAATGTCACTGGTTTCCGCACTGGAATCAAACAGGGTCGTAAACGCGGCTTCGGATTCGAAGGTATAGCTGCTTTGTCCTTCTGACGTTGCAGGCCGACCCCAGCTGAGCACCGGGTCGGTCTCCGTTCCGGATGTCGACGTTGAATCCCCGCCGTCTGAAGTGACGGCATTGAGCCATTCACCGGTAAAATTGCCGAAAGTAATTTCGATCGTTTCTGCAAAAGCCGGGCTGCTGGTGATTACCACCCCTGCGAGCAGAGCAGGCCATTTTGTCATGGTTAGTCTCCCTTCAGTGTGCAAGCGGGCAGGCGAATGAAATAGCCTTTAGCCTGCTGCTTGTGTACGACTTCGTGCTGAAGGCGTGATTCAAAAAGGGCAGTGGATGGTCTTTCTCATTTCGCTGCCCGTGAGATTGTCATGTTGTTTCTTCTGTAACTGTTGCTGCTGGCACTGGCAGCACTGAGAAAGCGTCTTTTCATTCAGAATGACGTTCAGCTTCTGAGAATCAATCTTTATGCCAATACGCTCCCATCAGACGATTTTTATTGGCAGTTCCAGTTTTCATGCCTGCAGAGAGAATATTGTCAGGGCTATCAGGCGCTGCTGACTGACAAATGTCTGATTGAGTCGACAAGCCATTCAATGAAAGCAATAAAGCGGGATGCGGGCGATCGTACAGCCAGTGATGAACAAGGCCGGGAATTGTAAATAGCCTCTCATTTTGCGACATGCCTCTTTGGCGCTTGGCGCTTGGCGCTTGGCGTTTAACGTTTGGCACTTGGCACTTGGGCATGTCGTTTTTGTCATGTGAGCGCTTGGCCATTGGAGAGTCTGATAATCATCCCTGCAAGAGGTTTTCAAACAGACTTAAATGATTCCATACGGGAATGGGTTACTGTCCGAGTTTTCGTTTTTCTTTTTACGGCCTATCCGTAACCTATTCAGCCAAAGGTGTTAACCTCGGTTTTTGTGACCCGGGTTTCTTGATGATTTGGAAATGATATGGATTTGTCTTGGGATATTATTGGGATTTTGTTTCTGGTGGCGGGATTAGCCGGTTTCATTGATGCTATCGCCGGAGGGGGCGGGATGCTGACTGTACCGGCATTGCTGGCTGCCGGTGTACCACCGGCTCAGACGTTGGCAACGAATAAGCTGCAAAGCTCGTTCGGCAGTTTCTCGGCCAGTTTGTATTTTGTTCGCAACGGACTGGTCAACCTGAAATCCATGCGGCTGGCGATAGGCTGTACTTTTGCGGGGTCGGCGATTGGCGCTTTGCTGGTACAGGTGATGGATGCCGGATTGCTGACAAACCTGATACCGGTAATGCTGGTGGCCATTTCGCTGTATTTTCTGTTTGCCCCGGAAGCCGGAAAAGGCGGGGGAGAGCCGAAAATATCGGAAGCGGCGTTTGCTTTTACCGTTGGCACCGGCATCGGGTTCTATGACGGCTTCTTCGGGCCGGGTACCGGTTCGCTGTTCACGATCTGTTTTGTCGTGCTGGCGCAACTGGGTATTATTGAAGCCACAGCGCGTACGAAAGTGCTGAATTTCACCTCAAACCTGGCTGCGCTGTTGTTCTTCATCCTGGCCGGGCTGCCAATCTGGGAAATTGGCCTTACCATGGCGGTCGGAGGATTTATCGGTGCCCGCATGGGAGCCAAAGTTGTGGTAACAAAAGGGCGTAAGTTTATTCGACCGATGGTGGTCATCGTGTCGATGACCATGGCCATTAAACTGTTGCTTGAACAAAATCCGCAATGGTTTCAATCAGTTTTCTGATTCGTGGCACCTGATAGCTTTTTTGCCGGTAGCAGATATTAACCGGGCGGGTCAGGGTGTCGAGAAACTCAAAATGAAAGCAGTGGCTGTCCGGGATGTTGAGGGTACGAATGGTCGACATGGGTACCAGCGCGGCAGCCACCCCATTCAGCGCCAGTTGCGCGGCGGCGGTGTAGGAGTCCATCTGCATCAGCGGGACAATACCGGCATTTTGCAGTAATCCGGCCTGGTAGGTATTGGCGGTGTTGACCAGATCATTGGTCAGCAGAGCGGTCGGTGGCTGAGTCAGTGGCGTCTGGCTGACAATCTTGAAGGGTTCGTCAAACAGGTGAATGGCCTGAATACCGTGTTGGGCCGGCAGATAACCGGCACAAATCCCCAGCGTTGCCTCCCCGGACTGCACTTTTTCAACAATAACCGGTGTATGGTGGGTGGAGAGTGACAGGTATGGATCCTGGCGGACGTATTCACCCAACAGCGGTGCCAGATAACCGGCCACCAGAGTTTCAGAGCAGGCAAGTCGAATCAGGGAATGGTCATCCACTTCCAGCTGATCGGCAATCAGCCCTTTTAATTCGTGGAAACCGGGGCCAACGGCTGCGATTAGCTGCCGGGCATCAGGGGTCAGTTTGATCCGCCGCCCGTCAGGTTCGATCAGCTTTTTGCCCATGCGTTTTTCCAGCTTGGCGATGCGTTTGCTGACGGCGCTCTGGCTGAGATACAGACGACTGCCGGCTTTGCTCATTGTGCCTTCACGGGCAAGTACTAGCAGGGTTTCAATTCCTTCGAGTAGCACAGTGAACAGTCCTTCGTGCTGCGGGACCCGCCGTCTCTGCGACGGGTATCTCTGGGCGGGCTTAACGGAACGGGTTAGTTGTCCTGACCGGTAATGCTGCCAACTTCCAGTACGGCGGCTACGTCTAGGTGTTCAGCATTCATCATCGACGAAATGCGTTGTACGGAGCTGAGCAGCAGGGTTTGTTCCCACTCTGCCAGTTGCTGAAAGCGGGTAACAAAGTCTTCCTGGAGTGGAAGTGGTGCTTTGGACAGCAGATCTTTACCGGCTTCAGTCAGGTAAGCATGCACTTTACGCTTGTCCAGTTTGCTGCGCTCACGCACCACCAGCCCACGTTTTTCCAAACGATCCAAAATGGTTGTCGCGGTCGCCTGACTCATGTTGGTGTTATTGGAAAGCTGGCGGATAGTCACTTCACCAGAATCACGGATAGCACGCATCAAAACCAGCTGAGGACCGGTTAAACCTGCAAGTTTATTGAGCTTGCGTGAATGCAGGTCGATGGCTCGAATGATTTGCCGCAAGGCAATCAAGACTTCTTCGTGCTTATCCATTTTACTCTCCTAATAAGTGTCCGGCGAAATTACCTCAAACAGCAACAAGTTGGAAGAGTCAGAGCCTGTTATTTTTCGAAATGGATAAATTGCAGGCTGTTGTTCTACGTGGCTTGTCTCCAAGTTTAATCGGAAAACGACGAGTTTGATTCAGGCTGTGAATAATATGTGCTGAAAACCCGCTTTTTATGGTTAAACCGACAACTCTTGAAAAACATTATTTACATTTACTTACAAACTTAGTTATTATTTATGTAATAAAAATAATTCTCACTTGCATTGCAATTAAGTGATTATCCGACTTATGTGGCTTTTGATTCGTGACACGCGATTCAAACGGCTCTTGGGTTAAATGCAAATTGACGCTTTATACATGGATGAACCGCCAATGAAAAAACAGCTTTCACTCAACCTAATTATGGCATCACTGTGCGTGGCGCCAGTTTTCGCCAATGCTGCTGTGACACAGGAAGCAGTGGTAAAACACTATGCTGATATTGCGCACAGCGTATACAGCGACTCTCTGACTACCGCACAATCGCTGGATAAAGCGATTGATGCTCTGCTGGCTTCACCGTCGCAGGCAACTTTGACTCAGGCACGCGAAGCCTGGAAAAAAGCACGTGTGCCGTATCAGCAGTCTGAAGTTTTCCGTTTCGGCAATGCCGTGGTGGACGACTGGGAAGGGCAGCTCAACGCCTGGCCGCTGGATGAAGGGCTGATCGACTATGTTGCGCAAGACTACCAGCACGAAATGGGTAATGAAGGGGCGAATGCCAACATCGTAGCTAACCGCACGATTCAGGTCGGTAACCAGAAAGTGGACGTTACCAAAATCACCCCGGAACTGCTGGCTGAACTGAACGAAATCGGCGGTTCGGAAGCGAACGTGGCGACCGGTTACCATGCCATTGAGTTTTTGCTGTGGGGTCAGGATCTGCACGGAACGGCGGCTGGTGCCGGTGAGCGTGCCTACACGGATTTTGTGGTGGGTGCCGGTTGTACGCAGGGTAACTGTGAACGTCGTCGTGAATACCTGAAAGCCGCTTCTGAGTTGCTGCAAAACGATCTGAACTGGATGGAGCAGCAGTGGTCCGCTGACGTGAAAGGTAACTACCGTGCCGAGTTGCTGTCAGACTCAGCTGAAAATGGCCTGCGGAAAATGATGTTCGGCATGGGTTCGCTGTCGCTGGGTGAGTTGGCTGGTGAGCGTATGAAAGTGGCGCTGGAAGCGAATTCTACCGAAGATGAGCACGACTGTTTCTCAGACAATACCCACAACTCTCACTACTACAACGAGCAGGGCATCTACAACGTCTACACCGGTACTTACCTGCGTGTAAACGGCCAGCTGGTTTCAGGCCCGAGCATTCACGACCTGGTTGCGGAGAAAGACGCCGCCGCAGCCAAAGACATCAAGGCACAGTTTGACCGGACTCGTGACCAGGTACATACCCTGGTGGACTCCGCGGAGAAAAAACAGCAGGCCTTTGATCAGCTGATCGCTGCTGGCAACAAAGAGGGCAATGCGCTGGTGAATGACGCTATTTCAGCACTGGTTCAGCAAACTGCCAGCATTGAGCAGGCTGCGGGTCTGATTGGGGTGAACAACCTGAATCCGGACACTGCAGACCATCAGTTCTGATTTTTTCGTTGATAATCAAAGGGCTCATGATGAGCCCTTTTGCCGTTTTACGTGAGCAATAAGCAATGAAGTCGTTATTTTCTTTTGCAATGCTGTCCGCTTCTCTGGCGGTCGCGCTAAGCAGCCCGGCGCTGCAGGCTAAAACCTCGCAGTCTGCTTCTTCTGAATCATTGACGCCGGCCGAGATCGCTGCAATGAAATCCGGCGGTGAAACCACCGTGCGGAAATCAGGGGCGAATGCATTTTCTCTGCCGGCTACCAATCTGCCGCTGACCAAGCGGCTGGATTTCAGTGTCGGCAACAGCTTTTTCCGTAACCCCTGGGTACAGGCACCGGCGACCACCGATGCCCGTGATGGATTGGGCCCGTTGTTTAACACGAACGGTTGCCAGAACTGCCACATAAAGGATGGCCGTGGCCACCCACCGGCAGAAGGGGACAGCAACGCCGTTTCCATGCTGGTGCGCCTGAGTATCCCTGCGGTAACGGACGAGCAAAAACGAGCCATTATCAACGACGGCGTGATTCCTGATCCCGTCTATGGTGGGCAATTGCAGGACTTCTCGTTGGAAGGTGCGAAACCTGAAGGTCAGATCCATATCGCTTATCAGGATGTACCGGTGAAACTGGCTGACGGTGAAGTGGTAACCCTGCGTAAGCCGACGCTGACGATCACTGATCTGAACTATGGTCCGATGCATGCAGATATCATGATGTCTGCACGGGTTGCACCGCCAATGATCGGCTTAGGTTTGCTGGAACAAATTCCGGATGCCACGCTGGAAGCGTTGGCTAAACAGCAACAGCAGGATGGTCAGGGAGTTTCTGGCAAAATCAACCGAGTTTGGGATGTGGCAAAGCAAGAGCTGGTGACCGGCCGATTTGGCTGGAAAGCTGGTCAGCCGACGCTGATGCAGCAAAATGCAGCGGCTTTTAATGGGGACCTGGGCCTGACCAGTGAGTTGTTCCCGGTTGAAAACTGCACCTCATCACAAACGGCTTGTACCGATTTACCCAACGGTGGTGCGCCGGAAGTCAGCCATAAAGTGCTGACCTTTGTTGAGTTCTATTCACGTCACCTAGCAGTACCGGCTCGCCGTAATGTGTCTGATCCTCTGGTGGTTCAGGGCGAAAAGCTGTTTGCCGATATCGGCTGTCAGAGCTGTCACCAGACCTCGCTGAAAACGGCACCAAACACCGAGCTGCCTGCTTTGTCTGAGCAAACCATTCATCCGTACACCGACCTGTTACTGCACGATATGGGGGAAGGTCTGGCGGATCATCGCGGTGAGTACCTGGCCGATGGTCGCGAGTGGCGAACAGCGCCGCTGTGGGGATTGGGTTATACCCAGGAAGTGAATGGTCACACCCAGTATCTGCATGATGGCCGGGCACGCAATACTCTGGAAGCGATCCTCTGGCATGGCGGTGAAGCGCAAGCAAGCCGCGATCGTGTTGTTCACCTGTCAACGGCAGAGCGTAAAGCGCTGTTGGCTTTCTTGGATTCGCTGTAAGGATAAAGACGTACCATGCGTAATCAAACCACTAAGACTGTTACTGCTGGTGTTGCCGTTAGTCTGGCTGTAGGTGCTGTTGCATTGCTCAGTGGCTGCCAGGAAGACGTCACTACCCGTACAGCCGTTCTGAGTCAGTATCAGACGGCAACCGCGGATCTGGCCACCTCGACCCGGGCATTATCGGAATCTATTGCACAAATCTGTCAGGCACCGTCAGAAGAGCGTCTGGCGCAGGCGCAGCACAACTGGCAGCAGGCTTTTCTTAACTGGATGCCGCTGCAGGGCCGTGAAAAAGGCAGCGAAGCGGCGCTGGCCTTGAGCTGGCAGATCCAGTTCTGGCCGGACAAGAAAAACACCACAGGACGTAAACTGACTCAGTTGCTGAAGCAGGATACGACCTGGACGCCAGAGGCGATGGCTGAACAAAGTGTCGCTGTACAGGGTTTCGGGGCGATGGAGTGGTTCCTGTTTGATCAGTCTGATGCGCTGCAACAGGCCGAGGGTTGCCAGCTGGCACATGCGGTCAGCCTGCGTCTGGCAGACAGTGCAAGTCAATTGCAATCGGCCTGGCAAGCAGACCCGTGGCAGGAAATGACCCCGCAGATGGCGCTGGGGGAATACCTTGGGGCGCTGAATAACCAGATGGATTACACCATCAAGAAACTGACCCGGCCGATGGGCAAACCCGGCTCGCCGAAGCCTTATCAGGCTGAAGCGTGGCGTGCCCAATATTCCCTGGCCAGCCTGAAAGCCAGTGTCGCGGCGATGCAGGCACTGTACCTGGCTGATGGCAAGGGGATCGATGCGATGCTTCGTGAGCGCGGCTTTGCGGACACGGCAACACGTATCAGTCAGCGGTTTGAGTATCTGCTGTCCGGCTGGCCAGCCAGTGAAGCTATGGTTCCGCTGCTGACCTCTCGTGATGGCTACCGCGAACTGATCAATATCTATAACGGACTGGAATACATTCAAATTGCGCTGCACGACGAAGTCGCGCCGGAGCTGGGTGTTGTTGTGGGGTTCAATGCAACCGATGGTGATTGATCACACCCGCCGTAAGCTGCTGCGTGCCGCGCTGAGTGGGCTGGCTGTGATGCCTTTCGCCGGGCTGGGCGGATGCAGCGATGAATCCCGTGCGGGTAAATCGCTGGGATTAACATCTGCGTCAGAGCCCATGGCCGATGCAAAGATTGCTCACATTATCGGTTGCTCCCGTCAGGGTGAGGGACAATTCGGTGTTGTTGCGGCCGCGCTGGACGGGCAGCCTCTGTACCAGGTGCCGTTGCCTGCACGGGGCCATGGTGTCGCCGTGCAACCGGGCGGGTCGCTGGCGGCAGCTTTTGGACGACGTCCCGGCACATACCTGCAGGTCTTTGATTACAAAAATGGAACGCGCTGGCCGATTTATATGGCAGATGCCGGGCGGCATTTTTACGGTCACGGGGTGTTTTCACCGGATGGCAAGCTGATCTATGCCACTGAAGGTGAATCGCAAACCAGTCAGGGGGTGATTGGGGTGTATGAGGTTCAGCCTGCGGAGCAGGGAGGTCGGCTAACGAAAGTCGCTGAGTTCAGCGGCTTTGGGATTGGTCCGCATGAAGTGGTGCTGGCCGATTCAGAGACTCTGGCTATCGGCGTCGGTGGGGTGCACACCCATGGTCGTGAACCACTCAATCTCGATACTATGCAGCCTGCTCTGGTCTACCTGAACCGCCATACCGGTGAGATGGTGGATAAAGCGGAGTTACCGGATAAGCATCTCAGTATTCGTCACCTGAGTGTGACCGATACCGGTTCGATTGCCTGCGGCCAGCAATATCGTGGTAAGCCAGAAGATGCTGTGCCGCTGGTTGCGTTACATCGCCGCGGGCAGGCATTGCAGCATTTGGTGGCTGAGGAAGCAGAGTGGCTGCGCTTCAATCACTATATTGCCAGCATTGCCAGCCTCGATGGTTATCTGCTCGCCACCTCGCCGCGTGGAAATTGCTACGGTATCTGGGATGAAACCAGCGGAAAGCTGGTGGAGCAGCGTCCGTTGGTCGACGCGTCCGGCGTTGGCATTAAAGACGGCCAATGGCTGGTTGGCTCAGGTTCGGGACGTATCGTTGCCATGGATACGACTTTTACCGCGAAGACCGTACAAAGCCCGGTTATGTGGGATAACCACTGGAACATCATCTAATCAGGGCAAAGGGCAGAACCGCAGAATCAACCGGATATGACCACTTTTTAAGAATTGAAACAATGCCAGCTGGCGCTTACGGCTAAAGTTAGTCCGTCATAGAGTGCGTTTGCCATAATAATAACAATGGCAATGAGGAGTCAGTTGGCAATGGCTAAGTTAAGAAGTACCGGCCTGGTTCTGGTCGCTGCCCTTGCTCAGGCGGTTTCTGTGCTGTCAGAAGCGCAAGAAATCCAGCCTGTGCAGCCGCTTTCAACCCGTGCTGAGCTGGAGCAGCAATTTTCAGAAGAATTGTTGCAGCAGAAAAAAGCGCGTCAATGGATCCACGAAGTCGCCAATGATATTGCGACGATTCGCTATGTGGATCAGCTCGCGGATCTTTACCACAACATCGGTTTCGTGCCCCTGTGGCAGGACAGTTTCACGGCTAATGAATTTGAGCAGCAGCTGCGTATAGTAGCGCTGTCGAATATCAGCAGTGATTTCACCCAGCGTTATCAGTTACTCAAACAGTACAAGCAGAGTAATGATTGGCGTCAGTATGATCTGTTGGCGACCGATACCCTGTTTGCTTACATGAGCTATGTGGAAGGTATCCCGACATACGGTCGGGAATGGCTGTTCGGTGCGGGCGTTGAACCGCGTTTGCCGCTACCTTCTGAGATGGAGCTGGCTCGGCTGTATCGGGCCATCGAGTTTGAACAGCTGCGCTCGTTTGTGAATAGCCTGAAACCGGCAGACGACAACTACACCCAGTTGTTGCTGGCGATCGAGTCGATGGAAAGAGCGGCGGGATCACCCTGGCCGGGGTTTTATCAGCCCGGCATTATCCGGTTGGGCACTCGCCTGAAAGATCCGGAAGGGCTGATTTCGATGCTGGAACGGCTTGGCGATTTACAGAATTTCGAGGCTGATCAGCTGCGTTCAGCCAGAGTGCGAAATTACAACATTGATCTCGCCAATGCGGTGAAAAACTTCCAGAAACGCCATGGTCTGATACCGGATGGCGCAATTGGCCCCAAAACCAAGCAGTGGCTTGCCCTGTCACCTCAGTCACGGGTCCGGGTGCTGGCGCTCAATGCGCAGCGAACCCGAATCTGGCCGATGAACCGGCCTTCAATGCTGGTGGTAAATATTCCCCGTTTTGAAATGAGTTTGTGGCTGGATAACCGGCAGGTACTTGAAAGCAAAGTGATTGTCGGCAGGCCAAGCCGTCGCACCCCGGTAATGACTTCCAATGTATCCTCAGTGGTGTTCAATCCGTACTGGAATGTGCCGATGTCGATCATGCGTAAGGATATTCTGCCAAAAGCCCGGTATGACCGCGGGTATCTGTACCGCAACAATTTTGCGGTGATCAGAAGCTGGAACAGCTCTGAGCAAATCCCGATTCATACCATTGACTGGCGGCTGATGAATGCCAAATCCTTCCCTTATCGCTTGCGGCAAAACCCGGGTAAAAACAATGCACTGGGACGGTTCAAGTTCAACATGCCTAACGACAATGCCATTTATCTTCACGACACACCGTCGAAACGGCTGTTTGCCAAGGAAACGCGCGCGTTCAGTTCCGGTTGTATTCGGGTAGAGCAGGCCGATGATCTGGCGACAATCCTGCTGACATATTCAGGCGTGCCGGAGCAGCGAGTGTTTGAGCTGAAGTCGCGTACGAAAACTAAGACAGTGGGCTTGCAGAACAAGGTGAAGGTCGAAGTGATCTATCAGACTGCCTGGGTGGATCAGGATGGGCTAGTGAACTACCGGGATGATGTCTACGAATATGACAAATTTGTAGCTGAGTCTCAAAACCAGCAATTATTTACATCCCTTTACCATTAGCTAAATTGCTTATACGTCAATAAGTAGGCAGTTTTCGTCCGCTTTTTAGACGATTTTTTGATAATTGATGGTTTGACTGCACAATAACTGAACGTTATCTTGATTCTCGTTTTTGATATTCCATGCGCAGTGCGGGGAGGAATATCAGCAAGAATTAACAAGCAGTTGTTGTAAAGTTATGTCTGATATTGATTACAAGCGCCGTCAGCTGTTAGTGGCTGGCGGTCTTACGTTAGGGGCATCTTTGCTGCCGGGGTTGGCGATAGCAAGCCCTTATAAAGCAAAGAATGAACGTTCTATCTCACTGTGTAACATTCACACTAACGAAGATTTGGAAACCCGTTACTTTGATGGTGAGCAGTACCTGAAAGACGAGTTGAGGAAGATAAACTACATCTGCCGTGATTTCAGACGTAATGAAGTGGCAAAAATGGATCGCCGTTTGTTTGATGCCATTACTGAAATCCAGTCCGGACTCGGGCATAAAGGGCAGGTGCGGATTATCTCCGGCTACCGTTCGCCGCAGACCAATCAGGCGCTGCAGAAAACCGGCGGTGTAGCGAAAAAGAGCTACCATATGAAAGGCCAGGCGATCGACTTTCATCTGGAAGGTGTACCGCTGTCACGAATCCGTGATGCTGCACTGGATCTTCGGTTAGGTGGAGTAGGATACTATCCACGAAGCGGATTTATCCATCTTGACACGGGCCCGGTTCGCCGCTGGAACGGCTGACGACTCGTTGATGGTAACAGCTAAACATTTTTGTTGTACGCCGAGCCGTACACCGACGAGCAGGACACAGAACAGCTATGCCAAGGCCTGAGAACCGCGTATCTGGTTTTTTCAGCCCTGCAGGAAAAGAATAATTACAAAGCCGACACTATCTCCCTCTCTTGGTAGCTGTCGGCTTTGCTGTATCTGGCATTTAGGTCGCGGCATTTGGCATTTAGATAGTGGACTGTTATCCTGCTGCCAGCATAGTAATCGTTAGGAAAAGTGATGAGTTTTCAATTTGAAATTGTGCCTGTGACTCCGTTTCAGCAAAACTGCTCTATCATCTGGTGTGATGAAACCAAGCAAGCAGCGCTGGTGGATCCGGGCGGTGATATTCAGCTGCTGAAAGACAAGGTGCAGCAATTGGGCCTGACGGTCACCAAGCTGATTCTGACTCATGGCCACCTCGATCATGTTGGTGGTACAGAGCCGCTGGCAAAAGAGTGGGCTGTACCTGTTATTGGCCCGCACAAAGAAGATGCTTTCTGGTTACAGGGGTTGCCAAGCCAGAGCCAGATGTTCGGGTTCCCGTTGACAGAAGCGTTTGACCCGGATCAGTGGCTTAACGATGGCGATACCATTTCAGTTGGCAACCAGACTCTGTCTGTTTACCACACCCCCGGTCATACGCCTGGTCACGTCATTCTGTTTAATGATGAGGCAAAAGTAGCGTTCGTTGGCGATGTGCTGTTCAAGGGCGGCATCGGTCGTACTGATTTCCCGAAAGGGGATTACCAGACCCTGATTAACTCCATCAAGGGCAAGCTGTGGCCGCTCGGCAATGATGTTGCCTTCGTACCGGGTCATGGCCCAATGTCGACCTTTGGTCACGAACGTGCCTCTAATCCGTTTGTCGCCGACGAAATGCCGTTGTACTAATAAGCTAGGTATTGCATCGTTACAGCTCTAGCCTGAACGCAGAAATTGTCAGAGATGCTGCCAGACAAAAAAGAGCCGGATGTTTCCGGCTCTTGCTGTTTTAAGCGTTGAAAAGCTAGAGAAGTAGAAAAACTAGAAGAAGTAGAAAAGCGAGATAAATTAGAGAAGAAAATTTACAGACCCCAAAAGGAACAGGTCAGGAAATAATCCAACTACTTACTTCAACAAATCAGGATGCTGCCAGATAGCGTCTTGCCAGCCCGGCGAAATCGGCTGCCGGTCGATCCAGAAAGTCCTCTGAAATAAAAAAATCGTACCCCAGAAATTCCCGGTTGTAGCGCATCCGGTTAGCCAACATGGCCTGCAGCCCTTTAAAGACGTAACCCGACGTCGTGTGATAGTGGCTGTCATCGAACAAGATGTCTTCCAGCTCATAGGGTGGGTCACTCATCCGCTTATGTGCCATGACCAATAATACCCTCTGATCCAGCAACAGCTTAGTGGCAACCCTCGGACAAATTGAACGAACAAACTCTTCATAATCTTTGAGTTTGATTCCCACCCAGGGAACCGGCTCATACCAGCCATCCACAGAAATACTGGCCTGACCGATTTGTTCGATGTTCTTCCACTTTGCCAGCCAGCCACCGTAATGGCTGTGAAACTGGATATGCATAAACGTCAGTGTGAATGAAAGCTCAGGGCCTTGCTGGTACTTGTAACCCAGCAAGACCATCAGCGCTGAACCAATCAGGATGATGGCAATGGCTGGCGGTGAAGCGTCGGGATAGAGAAAACCGAGTGCGCCAGCCACAAGAACGCCTATTAACCCGCCCAGATACATATTGGTACCAAATGGGGTAATCGGAGGATGGATATGTTGGGTCTTCAGATCACTCTTCATCACAAGACGTTGTCAGTTTTGTTACTGTTAGTATGGCTGAGACTGGTAAGCAGATCACCTTGGTTATGCAAGCTGGTTCAAAAATCAAGAATAAATAAAAAGAATGTGCATATGTGTATTTGTCCAGTTATTTGGGGTGAATGCTGAATTTTCCCCGCTGAGTTTGGATATTTCTTTATTTTTCAGCGCGTTTTGTGGGGAAATCTTTTGCTGGAAATGAGAGGTTGTCGCCTATTTTTGAGTTAAATCATCTTTTATTGCGGCTTAAATAACCGTTTGCTGGCATTTCTCTGACATCCTTGGTATAACACGCGCTTACTTTTTCCCGCTGGAACTATCGGGACAACTATCCAGTTGCCTCGTTAGATGGTGGTGACTGAAAGTAGTGCAACGGAGTAGGAAATTTAATGAGAATCTCTCACAAACGTAAAGTTCAGCTGAAGCTGCAAAAGCGCCTGAAAGGGCTGGTAGTTGAAGCAAAACCAGCAGCAGTTAAAGCTGTTACGAAGAAAGCACCAACTGCAGAAACAGTAAAAGCTGCTCCAGCGGCAAAACCTGTGGTGGAAACACAGAAGCCAGCCATGGCTGCGACTGTGTCATTAACACCTAAACAGCAGCAAGTGCTGGATATCGTGATGAAAAATGCGGAAGGCATCAACCCGAAAGGGATTGGTCTTGAAGCAGGTCAGGAAGATACAAAAGCCGCTTCTTGGGCAACCGGTGCGCTGAAGAAACTGGCCGAAGACGGTCTGGTTGAACGCATCCAGCTGGCAGGTAACAAGGTGCTGTACAAAGCTCTGTAATTTCGCATTTTTGTGCACTTTGCAATTTGACAAGTGAGGCTCAGGCTCTCATTGTTGTCAGGCGCTGACTTGCCAGACCCGTTCCTGTGACAACGACAGGGGCGGGTATTATCTCCCCCTCATTTTTTCTTTTTCCCGCCGTTTTTCCGCTGACGTTTTTCCTCTTTTTTCGCATCGTGTGAACCTCCGAAATTGCAAAAAACGGGCACTGCACCTCTTTGTCTCAAAATTGCATCAGGCAAAGACAAATTAATACTCATCCGCCATTCGCCTGTCGGAATGTCTCATCTCTGCTATAACTTATTAATAAAGAACCTTCACTAAGAAATGTATTCTGGTTTATCAGGGATGTAGCTACGCGGAGGCGAGTTTATGACAATGATAAGTGCTAGAGAGTTTTCTGACTGGCTGCGCAATCGCTTTGCTCATGAAGACCAGGGTGTATGCCTGACCCGTGATGATATTAATCAGTTGACCGGTCGTCAGAGTTTTTCACTGGGTTTTGTTCATGACATCCATTACGAACTGATGCAGCACGGAATGGCATTTGTCACTGATACATCAAGAGAGATTTTTTATCTGGTGCCGGTTTCAAACAAACCCTGGCGAGAGCAGTTGGAACGTCAGTATGAGCGTGAGCTCTTCTGTAATGTGTTGCCGTTGGATAAGTCAGGTTGAACCTATGAGCTGTCAGCCAAGCTTTCGAGTTAGAGGCCGTTTTCTTAAAGACAGTGGCTGACAAGAAAGGTCATTTAGGCTGAAGCGCAGATAAAGCATCCACCGAGACGCGTATACATAACGTAGGGCACAAATAATAAAACGGGAGCCAATGGCTCCCGTTTCAATATGTCGTGATGTCAGACAGAATGCTGGCTTACAGTACAGCAGCAATGCCTTTACACAGCGGCAGCATATTTGATTTGGTCATGCCGGCAACGCTGATGCGGCCTGAACCTACGATGTAGATTGCGAATTCTTCTTTCAGGCGAGCAACCTGATCTTTCGACAGGCCAGAGAACGAGAACATACCGTTCTGGCGCTCGATGAAGCTGAAGTCTGCATCCACACCCAGATCTTTCAGGGTTTGTACAAACAGCGTACGCATTTCCTGAATACGGTCACGCATGTCAGCGACTTCTTGTTCCCATTCTGCACGCAGAGCAGCGTCGTTCAGGATTTCAGTCACGATAGCCGCGCCGTGAGCCGGTGGGTTGGAGTAGATGACGCGAGCAATAGACTTCACTTGGCTGAAAGCGGTTTCGGCTTGTTCAGCATTCTTCGCGACCAGCGTAAACGCACCTACACGTTCGTTGTACAGACCGAAGTTCTTCGAGAATGAGCTGGCAATCAGCAGTTCTTCACAATACTGGGCAAAGATACGCAGGCCTTCAGCATCGTCTTCAACACCTTTGGCAAAACCCTGGTAAGCGAAGTCAAACATTGGCAGCAGTTGTTTTTCAACACACAGTTTAGCCAGTTGCAGCCATTGTTCTGCGGTTGGATCGATACCAGTAGGGTTATGGCAGCAACCGTGAAGCAGTACTACATCACCTGGTGCCGCTGTAGACAGGTCGGTAACCGCAGCGTCGAAATCCATATTTTTTGTTTCTGCGTTGTAGTAGCTGTACTGGGCAATTTCCAGACCGGCAGCCGCAAAAACGCCATTGTGGTTCGCCCAAGTCGGGTTACTGATCCACACTTTCACATCACCCAGTTGGCGTTTTATAAATTCAGCCGCCACACGCAATGCACCTGTACCACCTGGTGCCTGAGCCGTTTTCGCTCGTTTGTCGCTGATAATTGAGGAGTCAGCACCAAACAGCAATTGTTGAACAGCCAGACCATATTCTGCAGTACCCGGAATACTCAAGTAAGACTTGGTTGTCTCTTTTTCCAGCAGAATGGCTTCTGCTTTTTTTACTGTAGCCAGAACAGGAGTATTGCCAGATTCATTTTTGTAGATGCCTACGCCCAGGTTAATTTTTTCAGAGCGAGGATCATTCTTGAACTCTTCAGTCAGGCCAAGAATCGGATCGGCAGGTGCGGCAGAAATTTTCTCAAACATTATGATCATCCATGCTGATGTGAATAATAACGGTCAACCCCCTCTTTATACCTTTTAACGGACGTGATTGACAACAAATTGCAACAATTACATCAAATATTAATAGCTGGCAGACGTTTACGGGGTCTTTTGTTAATAAGTGGTTAATTTTGGTGTGGGTCACATTTTGGTAAGCTATGGAAACTTACTACAAATTCCCGAGTAATAAACGATCAGTGTGATATATGTCACTCAAAAACTGTATAAAAAATAGGTAACTACGTAATTTTATTAATGAAATGGGTTTTGTTGTTTGTCTACGTGAATGCGATCACGGATGGTAGGGCATACGATGTCATAGCATTGCACCCGATGGAATAAGGTCAAACATGATGAATTCAGCCTGTTACTGGCACGAAATGTGGAGAAAATTCGTGTTTGTACAGCTGGCGCGACGAAGATGCTAAATCTTCCCGGTTTTGCGTATGTCATGTTTGTCTGAATGTTGTATGCCGGTTGAAGGATCGAAAGGATGCCGACCGGCAAATTCGGGGATGTTTCAATGGAAAAACCGCGCCTGTCGTTTTGGCAAATTTGGAATATGAGCTTCGGCTTTATGGGCATTCAATTCGGCTTCGGGCTTCAGAATGCGAATGTCAGCCGGATATTTGAAACGCTGGGAGCCAGTATTGAGCAAATACCGATACTCTGGATTGCCGCACCGCTGACCGGGTTACTGGTACAGCCGATCATCGGTCACTTCAGTGATCGCACCTGGACCGTACTGGGTCGCCGCCGCCCGTATTTTCTGCTGGGGGCCATTGCCTCATCATTGGCACTGATCGTAATGCCGTATTCACCACACCTCTGGGTGGCTGCGGGTATGCTCTGGATGCTGGATGCCTCTATCAATATTTCGATGGAGCCATTCCGGGCACTGGTCGCGGATAACCTGCCGTCATCACAACGCACGCAGGGTTTTGCGGTTCAGACCTTCTTTATTGGTATCGGATCTGTGGTGGCCTCTGCCATGCCTTATCTGCTGAGTAATGTGTTTGATATCGCCAATACCGCACCGGCCGGAGAAGTACCGCCGTCAGTGAAAATTTCTTTCTTGTGCGGGGCGTTGGTTTTTCTGGGATCGATCCTCTGGACAGTATGTCGGACCAAAGAGTATTCGCCACAGCAATTGGCGCTGTTTGATGGCGAGCCGCTGTGTGAACAGGAACCCAAAGCGTGCTGGCAAACCTTTCTTTGCGATATAAAAGCGATGCCAAAGACCATGGTACAACTGGCCCTGGTGCAGTTTTTCTCTTGGTTTGCTTTGTTTGCGATGTGGATTTATACCACATCTGCGGTAACCACCCATATTTTCGGTACGTCTGATACCAGCTCCGCATTGTACAACGAAGGGGCGGACTGGGTTGGATTGTGCTTTGCAGCCTACAACGGTATTTCAGCTTTGGCGGCCTTTATGCTGCCGTGGTTGGCACAGAAAACCAGCCGCAAGTTTGTTCACAGCCTCAGCCTGGTTATTGGCGGAGTCAGTTTAGCGGCTATGGCGCTGATTAATGATCCTGCAATGCTGATGCTTAACATGGTTGGTATCGGTCTCGCTTGGGCCAGCATTTTGTGCATGCCTTACGCCATTCTGGCAGGGGCGTTACCGTCCCGGAAGATGGGATTCTATATGGGGGTCTTTAACTTCTTTATCGTTCTGCCGCAAATTTTGGCGGCCGGTATTCTCGGCTTCTTCACCCGTTGGGCATTCGGTGGAAACACCATGATGGCTATCGTATTGGGTGGGATCTCCATGATTGTCGCCGGGCTGATGGTGATTCGCGTGAAAGATGAAGATGAGCCGAACCGGGTACGCAACTCTGAGCAAAAGTCTGCCGCCGTGCTTTCTGCTGCAATCTAGTTAGCCGTTAGTCGATAGGCTGAATCGCTTCTGTGGAAACAGGCCAGTTCGTTCACTGGCCTGTTTATTTTTTGCTTTATTGTTTCCTGCTTCCTGCTTCCTGCTTCCTGCTTCTGGTGGGGGGGAGTTGTTTGGGTCGCAAGCCCTGTATAGGGTTCTCGCAAACAACCTCACTGAAATGTTGGCGTCCGCTTTTCCAGAAATGCTGACACCGCCTCGCGGGCTTCATCACTGCGAATACACTCCACTAACTGACGGTTTTCCTGCTCAATGGTTGCCAGCAGGCGATCCCTGTCATGGTCCAGCAGCATGGCCTTTGAAATCTTCATGGCTTGTGGTGGTAACAGACAAATGCGCTTGGCCTCCTTCAGTGCCCGTTGATCCGGATACGCTTCAATTGCATTGATAAAACCAAGTGACAGCGCTTCATCAGCTGCCATCGCCTCACCAAACAGCAGCATGGCTTTGGCTTTGCGGATACCAATGATTTTTGCCAATTCTGTGCTGGACGCCATTTCCGGGCATAGTCCTAATGGAACAAACGGCGTTTTGAAAAGCGCACTGGCGGAAGCATACACGATGTCGAAGAACTGCAGCATAGTGGTGCCAATCCCGATCGCGGGTCCGGAAACGGCTGCAATGAGGGGCTTATTACACAAGATGAGCGCTTTCATGAACCTTTCGACGGCAAAGCCAGACATCCCTTTTGAAATAGCGAGAAAATCCTGCATGTCATTGCCGCCGCAAAAGACATCCGGTAATCCACGAAGGACCACCGCCCGAATCGCTGGGGTCGCGGACGCCTGCTCAAAGGCTTCCGCTAACTGTTGATACATCTGCTGATTGAGAGCGTTTCGTGCGTCCTGGCGATGAATCTGAATATCAAGGATCGCATCTTCCTGATTGACAAGAATATCCATATTTTTCTTCCTGTTGTCGGCCGAGAGTTTCTCCCTGAGAGGGCTGCTCTGTGTCGTCCTGTTGTTCCGCTTTAACTTCAGTGCGTTCTGATTGACTATTTTAGGTGTCGAGCGTTGTCATTTAAGCGCAGATCGAGAAAGATATCTGTGATGCTACCTTTGAAACAGTTGTTTAACTTTTCAAAGATACGCTGATTAAGCGGCCTCACTCAAATTCTCACTTCTAAACACTCTCATTCAAAGAATGTTATTCCAACGATGGCCCGATGACTGGATGACGCTGTGAATTCTGGCTGGTTGGGTATAATGCCTGTCGAGAATATATCAAGAAGGAGCGCCCCTTGAAGACAGAATCTACGCCTATAGAGCAAATGTGCTGCGCAATGTTGCAGGCTGTTCGGACAACAAAGCCGCTGGTGGTGAATCTGACCAACTATGTTGTGATGAACAATACAGCCAATGCATTGCTGGCTGTTGGTGCTTCGCCAATCATGGCGCACAGCCGGGAAGAAATGGCGGAAATGATGGGGTTTGCCGGTGCACTGGTCATTAATATCGGGACGCTCGACAGCCACTGGATACCACGGATGTACTACGCGGTGGAGAAAGCAAACGCTAATAACAAAGTGGTGGTACTGGACCCGGTGGGCTGCGGAGCCAGCGCGCTACGGACAGAGGTTTCCCGTAAGCTGGCTGCGTTGGCAGAAACCTTGATCATTCGCGGGAATGCATCTGAAATCATTGCACTTGCCGGGGAAGCGGCGCAATCAAAAGGGGTCGATGCACTGGACAGCAGTGAGCAGGCCCTGAATGCGGCCAAACAACTGGCACACCAGCACCAGTGTACTGTGGTGATCTCAGGTGCGACCGATTACGTGGTGTCCACCGACAAGGTCTGTGCGCTGGACAATGGCCATGCCATGATGCCAAGAGTGACCGGCATGGGGTGCAGCCATACTGCGCTGACCGGGGCTTTTGCCGCGGTGTGCGAGGATACCTGGGAAGCCGCGCTGGCCGCAACGGCCGTATTGGGAGTGGCTGGTGAGCTGGCCGCAGAAAAATCAGCCGGGCCGGGGAGCTTACAACTGAATCTGCTTGATTCGCTATATCTGCTGGGTGAGCCTGCGCTGGCGGCCCGTCTGAACGCCAAGCTGCTTGGAGGCACGGCCAATGCCTGATTACAGCCTGTATCTGGTCACGGACGAGAATCTGGATCTTGAACAACTGAAGTTCGTGATCAAAGAAGCCGTTGCCGGTGGCGTGACTATGGTTCAGTTGCGTGAAAAACACGGCGATGTTCGTGAGTTCATTCAGCGTGCCATGGTTGTTAAAGCGCTGCTGATGGAAACCGGGATCCCGTTGATCATAAATGATCGGGTGGATGTGGCGTTGGCGGTCGATGCCGATGGTGTGCATCTGGGCCAGTCTGACATGCCTGTCGCAATCGCCCGCCAGTTGATTGGCGATGACAAAATTCTGGGGCTTTCGGTGGAAAATGAGCAGCAACTGGCGGATGCGCAACACCTGCCGGTGGACTACCTGGGGCTAAGCGCGATTTACCCGACACCAACCAAAACCAATACTGTGTATGCCTGGGGGCTGGACGGGTTAGAGAAAGCGGCGGGTGAAAGTCGATTGCCGTTGGTGGCTATTGGTGGGTTGAATGAAAGCAACATTAAATCAGCCATGGATGCCGGTGCGGCTGGGGTCGCCTTAGTGTCGGCAATTTGTCATGCGACATCGCCAAGCGATGCGTGTCAAAAGCTGCGTAAGCTGATGCATGCCGACTGAGGTGAGGAAGGAAGTAACGTCAGCCGTTGTGACATCCAACGTGTTGACGTTTTCTTCCGGCCCGCGAAGTGCTTTTGCATCACTGCGAAATGTTGTTTCGGTCAGATAAAAAATGTCTCGAGATACAGCTGTTCCACTTCTTTTCTTGCCCATTCGGTTCGGCGTAAAAACGTCAGGCTCGATTTGATACTCGGGTTGCTGTTGAAGCAACGGATGTTGATTTCGCGTCCCAGGGCTTCCCAGCCGTAATGATCAACCAGCTCTTCCAGCAGTCTTTTCAGAGTGATGCCGTGTAGCGGGTTATTCGGTTGGTTTGTCATAATGGTGTCTCTTTAGGAGTCAGAGTGAGTGGGTAAAGTGGTAAGCTGCGTCGAAAACAGAAAGGCTACCCGAAGGTAGCCTTTTTTGTCAGCAATTTTATTACTGAACTTAGAAGTTCGCAGAGCGTGGTGTACGTGGGAATGGGATCACGTCGCGTACGTTACCCATACCTGTTACGTAAGAAACCAGACGCTCAAAGCCCAGACCGAAGCCCGCGTGCGGTACTGTGCCGTAACGGCGCAGATCGCGGTACCAGTTCATGTGCTCTGGGTCGATGTTCATCGCACGCATACGCTCGTCCAGTACGTCCAGACGCTCTTCACGCTGAGAACCACCGATGATTTCGCCGATACCCGGTGCCAGTACGTCCATCGCTGCGACTGTCTTACCGTCTTCGTTCATACGCATGTAGAACGCTTTGATATCTTTCGGGTAGTTTTTCACGATAACCGGGGCTTTGAAGTGTTCTTCAGCCAGGTAACGCTCATGCTCAGAAGACATGTCGATACCCCACTCAACGTCGAACTCGAAGTCACGGCCAGAGTCTTTCAGGATCTGGATTGCATCGGTGTAATCAACCTGAGCGAAGTCTGAGTCAACAAACTGCTCAAGACGCGTGATGGCGTCTTTGTTGATACGTTGTGCGAAGAACTCCAGGTCATCCCGACGCTCTTCCAGTACAGCTTTGAACACGTACTTCAGCATGTCTTCAGCCAGCTTCGCAACGTCGTCCAGATCGGCGAAAGCCACTTCTGGCTCAACCATCCAGAATTCCGCCAGGTGACGGCTGGTGTTGGAGTTTTCAGCACGGAACGTTGGGCCGAAGGTGTAAACCTTGCTCAGGGCACACGCGTAAGCTTCAGCGTTCAGCTGGCCTGATACGGTCAGGAATGTTTCTTTGCCGAAGAAATCTTCGTTGAAATCCACATCGCCTTTGTCTGTACGAGGCAGGTTGTTCATGTCCAGTGTAGAAACACGGAACATTTCACCGGCACCTTCACAGTCAGCAGCCGTAATCAGCGGCGCAGACATCCAGAAGAAACCTTGCTCGTGGTAGAAGCGGTGAATCGCTTGCGACAGGCAGTTACGAACACGGGCAACCGCACCGATTACGTTTGTACGTGGACGCAGGTGAGCCACTTCACGCAGGTACTCAATAGAGTGGCGTGTTTTTGCCATTGGGTAAGTATCTGCATCTTCAACCCAGCCAACAACTTTCACTTCGGTTGCTGCCAGTTCAAAATCCTGGCCGCTGGCCGGAGACTCAACGATTTTACCGGTGACCTCAACAGAGCAACCAGTAGTCAGCTTCAGCACTTCTTCCTGGTAATTATTTAACTCATTTGGGACCACGGCCTGAATCGGGTCGAAACAAGAGCCGTCATAAATGGCAAGGAAAGAGATTCCAGCTTTGGAATCGCGACGCGAGCGAACCCAGCCACGTACAGTCACTTCACTGTCGACAGCTAGCTTACCGCTCAGTACGTCTGTTACAGGCGCGTAAGTCATGTGTAAATTATTCTCCGTTAAGGCACTTTTATTGTTGTGCCATCGGGCATAAAGCCCCAGACACTGTCCAAGGGTTCAATATTACCTGTCTGGCGTCAGGCATCAAGCCTTGTGATGGCCTGATAGGGTAAATTGATGAAGTAATCGCTCTAATTGCTCGGCTAAGTGCTCAAGATTTACGCTAATCTCTTTCGACGACTGTGCATGACGTGCTGTATCGTCGGCATGCTCGGTGATAATTTCAACTTTTGAGCGAATGTCATCGGCAAGGGCTGCCTGACTTGATGACTGCTGCTGAATGTCGACCGTATGCTGGTTGACGGTCTGGATATGATTATCGATAGCAGCCAACGCGGCGGAAAGCTCACGAATCGTTTCGACTTTTCCGTACGCAGTCTGGCAGGTGGTTTCAATGGCATCAGCTGAGGCTTCGCAGTCCTGATGCAGATTGTCGATAATGGTATGGATATCACCGGTGGCCTGATGGGTGCGAGTGGCCAGATTCCGGACTTCGTCGGCGACTACCGCAAAGCCGCGACCCTGCTCTCCAGCGCGGGCTGCTTCAATGGCGGCGTTAAGCGCCAGCAGATTGGTCTGCTCGGCAATACCGCGGATCACATCTAAGATGCTGCCGACCTGCTGACTCTGCGTATGGAGGTGATCGATACGTGCTTTGACGTGTTCAATGTCATGGACCAGCTGCTGAATGCTCTCACCGGCTTCCTGCGCCAGTTGCGTACCTGACTGAGCCGCCTGTGAGGCCTGACGACTGAGCGCGGCGGTTTCGGTGGTGTGTTGCTCAACGTCATGCTGTTGATGCTGCATGTTGTCGATAGCGGTAAACATCAGGCCGGTTTCGTAGCGCTGACTGTCCGCAGCCTGATTGGTGCTGCCGGAAACCTGGGTTAACTGGCTGGCCTGTTGAGTCAGGGACTCCGATGTTTGTTGCACCTGACGCAGGCTGGCAGAGAAATTGTCCAGCATATGATCGTAGCTGTGACACAGTTCGCCAATCTCGTCGGTGCGGGATGAGTTCAGACGCTGGCTGAGATCTTTATTCTGGCTGGCGGTTTTCATATAACCGGACAGGCGGCGCAGGGGATGAACAATAATGTTACGGATCATCATCAGCGCGAACAGGAACCCGGCAGCGGCGATAGCCGACATGATAGCCCCAGCGTTAAGTAATTGGCTGTCAACCCGCTCATAGAGCGGACCAAGATTGTATTCCAGGCGGACGACGCCCAGCACTTCGTTCTCCGGCACGATATGGCACTGCAGGCAATTGGTGCCCCGGTAGTTGCTGCTGGCTTTCATTGGCAGGGCAACCAGCAGGGTTTTTCCGTTCGGGGTACTGATGGTTTCGCTGATTTGCTCGCCGGCAAGGGCTCGTCGGTCGAAGTCATCCACCGGCTTCTGGTAGTCCAGACCGGGGCCAAACATATTGACCACGCCGGGTCCGCGAATCACTCGGACATTCTCAATGCCGTTGTGAGACAGGACTTTTTCACGCAGTGTCTCTTTTTGTGACATGGTGCCGGTCAGCATCATCATATTGAGGCTGTCGAAGTAGTTACCGGCCTTGTCCAGCGTTTGCTCGCTGATGACCGATTCCAGCATGGTTTTTTGCTGACGAGCCTCATAGGCGAGAGAGGCGACCAGCACGACCAGAAAAACCATTAATAGGGTGAGGAGGAGTTTATGAGCAATGGTAAGACGCATCTTCCTTAATCTCTTACACATATTCTTGTTGTGGATATAGTGTAATTGCTTGCCATGTTAATAAATAGTTTTCCTGCTATGACTGTGATGTAAGCCACGATAACGTTTTATCTACAGGTAATTGCTTGTTATTCATTCTGTTTTATGTTCGTTATGGCTGGGAACCCAGTGTGGAAGATGGCCTGAATAATCGTCATGCAACTGGCAGTAAAAAGCCCGCGAGGTGACGCGGGCTCGGTAGCGAGGCTGTGGGAATAAGAAAGGTGTTATTCCCATAGGGTATTTTTATCAGGCTGCTGGCTGCTCGGTAAAGGCACAGGTCTGGCCGTCATTTAAAATGGTCCCGGCTGGTGGCCCGGTCGGCTCAGCAGGAGGCTCGCCTTCCGCTGGTGGCGGGGTCTCCGGTGCTTCAATGGGCACCACGTCCGGTACTTCACTGGCATCGATCAGCGTGACGATATCACTCCAGATTTCCCCTTCATTGTCCCCGTACAGCAACGTGTCATCGGTCTCCCAACGGGTTTGGTGGTTGAAGGCTTTGATGGCCAGTTTCAGGCCGTCAGTATCTGACAGTTGAATCCGTTCCTTCATTGAGCCATCAATGGCTTCATAGTACAGGGTACCGTCATCTTCCAGTTTCCAGCGGATGTCGAAGTTAAAGCCACAACCGTCTGAGTCCACATAGCTGCCGAGGAAGTAGTCACCGGAAAAGTTATCGGTCAGCTTGAGGTACCGTGACGAATCGCTGGCGAACGTCAGAGCTTTGTCGTCACTCAGGTTACCGGTCTGGCCAACCAGCAAGGCTTCCGTAAACCGCGGCACCCGGCCATACCAGGCTTGTTTACAGGATGCGGCCTGAGTCTGGTACTCCTCCTGAGTTTTCTTCACCATTGGTGTGGTGGTGGTCTGATCCCAGCCGGAATCATTGGTCGTACAGGCGGCCAGTTGATCGGCCTGATACTCACGGGCCATGAAGTTTGTAATGACCGTTTCCTCAGGCTGACCGTTATCCGGATGGATGTACTGCTTAATCGCCATAACCCGCAGGGCATAGTCGTAGTTGGTCTTCGCCCAGTACTCAAAGGAATCCGGTGTATCGGCATTTTCCAGCACTTTCAGGTAGCTGTTATCCAGTAGTGTCCAACTGCGGTTACTGCCGCTGACAGGTTCGGTGTGGCGGTAAAACTCCCAGGTATTATCACTGCGCAGGATCTGAGCTGTGATCTCACCATCTTCGGCAATCTGTACCAGGGTTTTGTCGACCAGATCACTGACGCCCTGAGTGGTGAAGTGCTCGTCACCCCCACACTCTGTTACCGCGTTGAGGAAGAGGTCTTCATTTGCCAGTGCGGTATTTCCAAAGATACAGTTATCAAAGGCGGGCAGGTTGTCCCGGGTCGCAGCGGCAAAGATCTGATCTTTCGCATCATTATCAAAACCGGAGTAGTGGAACTGTTCGCCATCCAGCAGGGTTTCGCCGATGTTGACGAATCCGCGGTCAACCACCAGGAACAGTGCCAGGCTGTTGAAACGGTAGTTATCAGACAGTTGTTTGATGACATCGGGGACATCGAAACGGATCATCTGTTTGCCGGCAACCGTTACCGGAGACCAGACACCTTGCTCCTGAACCACCCATTCATCGACCGCAATGTTGCTCCAGTAACGGACGGTAAACAGGCCGTCATCAATTATTTCTACGACCACGTTATCGCTGAGTTTAAAGCCGTTCACGGATTCAAACTCTGGCCCGGCATTGGCCTGAGCAGTGATCAGCTCATCCAGACTGGTGAAGGCGGTATCCGGCAGCTGTGTGGAGTAAACGCGGCAGGTGTCTTTGTCGTTGGTGGTGTCACACAGCAGGTACGTTTCTTTTTCCGGCCGCCAGGTGAAATAGAAGCCTGAGGCATTTTCATCAAACGTCGCAGTATTTTTGATATAGCGGGTCATGAAATGATTTTCCCGGCTCGATAGAAAATCGTGGATCCGTTTTCCTGACAACGAATAGACATTCGCCTCCAAGGAAATTCCCGACTTATCATCTTTCGTCAGACCGGCATCGGTCAGCATCGCGGTTCTCTGAGTCGCCAGGATGACTTTCAGGTAGCTGAACAGCCCGGTCCAGCCTTGAGAGGTAAGCACCTGATGTGTGACATCTTCTGTCCCGAATGCGGTTGAGCCGCTGAGATAAGTAAAAAATTCACTCAGATTAATGTCTTCGTTACCACTTTTTTTCCAGCGGAATTCTGCCACTTCGGTCTGTGAACCGTTATACGAGGTGCGGTCCGACATCAGGACAGTACCATTGTTACTGCTGCCAGCGGCAACCTGCCAGTAACCGTCGTTCAGAATGGCTTTAATATCAGCCAGCGCAGCATCCTGCTCGGTATAAAAGCGCTCAATACGACCGTCGGTCATGGATTTGACAATAGAAAGCTGCATCAGATCTTTCAGTGTCATGCCTTCCAGGCCGATTTGGGGGAACAGGGTATCGCGAATATCCAGGGCCATGTTGTTGATGTCCTGTAGCGCAAACAGCACTTTACCCTGTGGCGCATCGGTAAACACCTCAGTAAATACCCCCCAGTTGCCGTCTTTGACGATGCGTTTGGTCAGGGCGTAGTAAGTCATCGATGTTTCCAGCGTGACCGTCAGGCGTTCGCTGGCCAATGGAGTCATATAAAGACCCTCAGGCAGTGCTTCACCCAAGGTGAATTCGGGGATCCCCGCCGGATCAATCAGCAGTACCGCGTTGACTCTGGGTTTGGTATCGCCGGTAAACGTATAAATCCCTTCACCGTTTGTCTGCCAGTCGGTCAGCTCGATGGATTCCAGCACCTTACCTTTATCGTCCAGCCAGACTGCGGCAAAATTTTGTTCTGTCAGATCTTTCACTGCGTTGGCGTAAGCCTGAGGAAGCAGTGACAGTGAATGTTGCTGAGCCAGAGTCATTTGGTCAGGCAGATCGACAGAGACTCTGAAGTCGGTCGTTACCGGTGTGGCCGGAGCCGCAACAGGATTGGGTGTCTCACCTCCACCTCCGCCACAGGCGGTCAGAAGCAGGGCGAAAGCCGTCAGGAAGCAGTATCCCAGATAGCTACGCATAATATTTCCCCACAAATGATTATGACTATTGGTTTTTTGCTGAGTATAGATAGGACAAAATTAGCCATTGTTAAGAGGGGGAAGGTGTCTCAAAGAATAAGCGGCCGTCTGAAAAGTGAGACGACCGCTTGAAGGTGATGGGGTGGTGCAGATCAGAGGCTTAGGCAATCGCCAGATATTTGTGGGTCTGAATGGACAGACGCCAGTTGCGGGCAATGCAGGTTTCAATGCACAGCTCGGTCGCACGCGGCTTCTGGCTGATTGGCTGAAGCGCAATGCTGACGTTTGTTTTCAGATTTTTGCCAGCCAGCAAATCATCGAGTTGCTCGATGTCCTTGGTTGTTCCAACCGGATGCTTAATTTCGTCAGCCCGCTCCAGTGCGCTTGGCAGCACAGGAAGCTTGGCCTTCATGTTGATTTTTGGCGACACGGTTACCCAGGTGTTGGCTGTGGCCTTCACTTCTGATGTTCCGCTGGTTTCAATCTGACAACGGAAACCGGCCTGCTCCAGTGCTTCGGTCAAAGGCACCAGATCGTACAGGCATGGCTCACCACCGGTGATAACAACATGCTTCGCGGTGTATTTCTGATCATGGAGCAGATTCACGATGCCCTGAGCATCCAGCTCAGTCCAGGTCGGAGAGTCGCCTTTTTTCGCCATGATCTCAGCAATTGAAACATGATCCTGCGGCTCTGCCGACCAGGTCTGTTTGGTATCGCACCAGGCACAACCCACCGGACAGATCTGGAGTCTGACAAAAATGGCCGGTACGCCGGTAAAGACACCTTCGCCCTGGATGGTTTCAAAGACTTCGTTAATTTTGTACACCGCAAACCTCGTGGTGAGTTGAACAAGAGTTGAACCGCGGCATTATGGCAAAAAAGCTGTGAGCTGTCTTCCAGTAGATAAATTTTGGTGGTGAATTAACCGCGACCATTTTGAGGGAAATATGAAGCGGCATACAGTTTTCACTGATTGATTTCGATTTCCCTGTGACTCTTGTCACGTCCCATGAAACTTCGGCTTCACAATTACTTCGCAAAGTAAAAAAATTCAATTGTTCATCTTTATATCTACATTTTTTCAGGAGTTAAGGCATGTATGTCGCTCAGCCTGGTCATATCGATCATATCAAGAGAAACAATGCCGGCAGCGTCTACAAGCTCATTGATCAGCTTGGCCCTATCTCACGGATTGAACTGTCAAAGCGCAGCCAGCTGGCACCGGCCAGTATCACGAAAATTACCCGTGAGCTTATTGATGCTCATCTGATAAAAGAAACCGCTATTCAGGAAGCGGCCAGCCGGGGGCGACCGGCGATTGGTCTGATGCCGGCCAATGAAGGGTGGCAGTTTATGTCTATCCGACTGGGGCGTGGCTATCTGACCATCGCACTGCATGAGTTGGGGGGCGATATCCTGATTGAAGAACGTCAGGAAGTGGATGTGCTGGAGCAGGATGAAGTCCTGAAAAAGCTGATTTCCGAAATTCATACCTTTTTTGCCAATCATGTGAATGAGCTGGATCGTATTACAGCGATCGCGGTTTCATTGCCGGGGTTGGTGAATGCGGAAGCCGGAACCGTACTGCAAATGCCGCACTACAATGTGCATAATCTGGCGTTAGGTCCCGCTATCCATGAAGCTACTGGATTGCCGGTGTTTGTTGGCAATGACACCCGCTCATGGGCGCTGGCTGAAAAACTGTTTGGGAATTCGCGCGATGTGGCGAACTCGATACTGATTTCTATCCACCATGGTGTGGGTGCCGGTATTGTGTTGGACAATGTGGTGTTATCGGGCCGTATCGGGAATGTGGGTGAGCTTGGCCACATTCAGATAAAGCCCTATGGTAAACGCTGCTTCTGCGGAAACCATGGCTGCCTGGAAACTGTGGCCAGCCTGAAAGCGGTGCTTGAGCAAGTGGAGCAGCGTCTTCGCGAAGGGCATCCGTCCACGCTTCACGGCAAAGTGCTGACAATCGAGGGTATCTGTGACGCCGCGGTTGCCGGTGACAGTCTGGCTCGCCAGGTTATCGTTGAGCTTGGTCATCACCTGGGACAGGCCATTGCAATTATGGTCAACCTGTTTAACCCCGATAAAGTTCTGATCGGCGGAGAGTTTAACCGCGCAAAAGAAGTGCTGTACCCGGCCATCATGGATTGTGTCCGAACGCAGTCACTGCCGGTTTATAATCGTGATCTGATGATTGAAGAAAGCTGCTTTTACACTCAGGCAACGATGCCCGGTGCGGCGCTGGTGAAGCAAGCCATGTATGACGGCCACCTGCTGATGAAGTTGATTGAGGGATAATGTCGCCTGTTCATTAAACCTTCGTTGCATGATTTTCCTGACAGTATGGTTTGCAAAGTGTTGGTATCTTTTACACCTGATAAACCGTACGAATATAAAACCCAGTAAAAACAGTAATATAATAACTGGCACACAATTCGCTTAGTAGTGAGTGATTCTATATCGGGGGAAACACTCATGATTAAGCAAACTCTTTTAGCATGTTCACTGTCCACACTGTTCCTGGCTGGCGCTGCCAATGCAGAACTGATTATTGATGACTTCAGCGTTGATCAAGCAAAGATTGAGGTAAACGGTGTCGGTAGCCTATCCACTTCTGTAACAGGGCCAGATAGTGTTTTGATGGGTGAAGAGCGGGATATTCTCGTTGATGTTACCTCTGTGGCCAACAACAACTTAGGGGCCAGTGCTTTTGTCGGCAGTGGTTTTCTTTCTGTGAGTGTTGACACTCTGACATCCGCGACTGTGTCTGTTCAGTATGACGGCACAGATAACTCACCAAATATCAACGCAGCGGGTTTAGGTTCCAGAAACTTTGCGTTAAACGGCAGCGGTTTCCTGTTTGAAGTGCTGTCTCAGGACCTTGATTTAGGCATCCGCATCAACACTTGGTGGGGTGGCGGTGCCTCAACAAACTCAGCGAATCTGGTGACAACATCGTCAGCTCCTGGGGTCGTTTATATCGATTTCAGTGATCCTATTTTTGGTGGCACCGATTTTACGGACATTTCTGCCCTGGAATTTATTTTCAATCCTGATGGAGAAAGTAAAGCCTACGACGTTTCATACGGCATGGTATCAGTACCAGAACCCGCTTCTATGTTCCTGTTTGGTGCGGGTTTGCTGGGCTTCGCGGGGATGAAACGCAGAAAACAGTAATTCAGACGGTTGGGGCTTTCTTGCCTGCCTGTTGTGGAGTTGTCTGAGGTCAACCCTGGCAGTCAACGACAAACCGGATGACCCGCGAGTACCACCTGATTAGCCAGACGAAAGCAGACGTCTGGCTTTTTGTTTTTTCTGCCGGTAGAGAAATGCGCTGCCGATGATCAGTACGCCCAGCACGTTAGCGAGGGCATCAAACAGCGAAAATTCGCGCCCCAGAGGTAACAGACCCTGGGTGAGCTCAAGCAGTGACCCATACAGAATCAGTGCCAGACAGGTTGCTCTGGGGTAACGGCGTAGTTGTGACGTACACAGAAACAGAAACGTCAGGCCGCCATAGGCGATCAGATGTAAAATTTTATCCAGAAAGAGAATGCCGTATTGCTGCAAATCGGCGAACTCGGGCTCATTTTGAGCGGGCACCAGCGAAATGTAGGCAATAAAGAGTGTGCTGGCTACGGCACCGAACCAGGCAAGATTGTTTCGCTGGAAGGGGGTGAATGTCATCATCTCAGGTTACTCACTCAAAGGCTTTGCTTCAGGGTAATTAAGTGCTGAATTGGAATCGCATAAGTGATTGCACTGGGGTCAGTGAGCATAGACTCTTTGCTGGTTTTGACGAAGACCTTATTGATAATGGCAATGACTTCACCGGTTTCCGGGTGATAAACCGGGCTGCCGCTGTTTCCTGGATAGGCTGTTGCATCAAACTGATAGACGTCATAAGGCTTTTTAAGTTGCCTTAGCTGCTGCACGGTCAGCTCCCGGGCATGATTGGCGGGCGTCGCAATGGGGGTAATACTGGCAACAATGCCCTGATGCGTTGCCGGGTACAGGCCCAGAATGGCACCAATCGGAAAGCCGGTGAAACTATAGCGCTCACCTTCCCGAACCAGGCGAGTAGAAAGACGTAACGCGGGTAAGGGGGAGCCAGCAATTTTCAGAATAGCCAGATCGTGCCGGGTATCCCGTTTAATGACAGTTGCGGTGCGTACCTCCGGGCTGCGGCCGGTACCGATAAAGACAACAAACTGCCGCTTACCGGTCAACAGGGAAGGGTTGACGACATGCGCATTGGTGGCAACCAATTGCGGGGCGATCACGAAGCCGGTACCAAACAACTGACCTCGGGGGCTGGCGGCTTTATCGTAAAAACCGACACCCACGATGGACGGTTTTATACGTGCAATGGTATCCGGCAGGTCGGCGAAAACTGACGCCGAGAAGCAACAGAGAAGACACAATAAGAATCGTCCTGACATGAATCCTCCATATGACGAGCCACAGCATCAGCTGTGGCTCGTGTTGGTTAGAAATCTGTTAATGGCATTGACCTTTCGGTAAGGAGAGCCCCCGGCCATGATTGCAGGCATACCCGCCAAGGTTTTTGAGGCTGCCACTGTCGGTTTTAGTGGCAGCACTGAGCGTCGGGTGTGCCTGAAACCGTTCGATTATTGCATTTGTGCCATCAGCTGATTTTTCTGCTGAACATGTTCCGGCGAGGTTGCCTCTACGGTATTCAGTATATCTTTGGCTTTCTCCGGCAGATGATTGGCAATCAGGCTCTCAGCATAGTGAAGCCCGATTTCAACACTGGCCCGTTTGCTCTGGTACGCTGCTTTCAGGGGCTCCAGTGAAGACTGAGTCTGTCCGGACTTCAGCAGGCAGTAACCATAAGTATCCTGTACTTCTGCAAACTCGCCCGCCAGCTCAAAGGCCTGGCTCGCCGGTTCACAGGCTTTGGCAAAATCGTTCTGATTCATATACAGCCAGGCCAGGTTATTGAGCGCAATAACATTTTTAGGCTCTTTCTCCAGAATGGCCCTGTAATTGGCAATGGCGGCGTCAGGTTCGGCTTTGACTTGTAGCTGCGCCAGTACCAGCACCAGAGGCTGAGCGGCTTCGCCTTGTTGGGTGATGTATTGCTTTAGTACCCTGACGGCATCATGAGTTTGTTTGTTTGCATCGTAAGCCAGAGCGAGGTCTTTGACGGTCGTGATGCTAGGGTAACGCTCGAAACGCTGCTTTTGTACATCCACGGCCTGAGCCGTTTGCCCGTTACGGGCATAAAGCTCGCCTTGCAGACGTAGATAATAGGCAGTGGTTTTTACGGCATCATTTTGTTTATCCAGAATGGCCTGAGCAGCTTGATACTGAGTGTCTTTCAGCAGCAAACCGACTTTCATCAGGCTAAAGCCGGGTTGGTCTACGAACAGTTTTTCGGCTTGTGAGGCTGTTTTGATCCCTGTGTCATACTCTTTGTTCATCTCACTCAGCTGAATGGTTCTGATATACGCATCCGGATTAAGCCGGTCGCGTTTTAGCCATTCAGTTGCTGCGAGTTGCGCTTTTCGGTAATCGCCGGATTTGAAGTGTAGCAGGGTAGCTAGACTGAAACTTTCGGCACTTTGTTGTACCGGAGTCAGACTCTCTAGAACCTGCAGACCTTTTGAGTAGTCATTCTGGCTGGCATAACCACGCGCCAGAATCATTTTCAGCGGCACGTCATTGGGCGACTGTTTGATTTTTTGTTCATAAAAAGCCAGCGCTTCCGGCAGCAGTTTGGCTTCTGTCGCAAACTGGAACAGGTTCCTGGCGATCACGAAGTTTTCCGGAGACTGCTCAGCCAGAGCCAGTGTATGGCGATAGGCATCTTCAGGTTTTCCGGTCAGCATTTCCAGCTTGTAAAGGGAAAGCAATGCCGTCAGGTTTTTCGGTTCGAGTCCGATAGCTCGCTCAAACTGTTTGGCGGCGAGGGGGTAATCTTTTTTCTTGGTGGCGATGTAGCCTTTCATGATGATGGCACTGACTTGATTAGGTTCTGTGCTCAGCCAGTCATTGACGATAGTCTCCGCCTGAACGATGTCACCTTGCTCAAGGTAGTAATACGCCAGACCCAGATTCGCCTCGGGTAAATCCGGTTGGACTTTCAGGATATTCTGAAGATGAGTGACACCCTGAGCTTCTTTATTTGCCAACTGCATCAGGCTTAACGTGAGGGACTGATTTTGTGTGTCGGTGCTGGCTTTGGATGCGAGGCTGAGTGCGTCTGTGCGACGGCCGATTTTGGCAAACTCCAGACTCATCTGATTCACAAATTCATTGTTTTCTTTGAGTGATAAGTCAAAGTTATTCAGCGTCTCCAGTGCCCCGTCCATGTTGCCTAGTTTGAACTGGGTTGAGGCGTACAGGCGGTTGATCAGGTGATCTTTTCCGACAAAGGGAATGACTCGGGCGAAATATTCGTTGGCCTGTTCAAACTGATTACGTGAGTATGCGGTTACCCCGGCAATGACAAACACCCCGATACTTTGTGAGCCATTTTGTATCGCCAGCTCAGCATGGTTTTGCGCATCCTGATAATTGCCGTTGGCATAATCGATACTGGCTTTCAGCTCGTTGGCCAGAGGGTGGGTAGGGGATACCGTCAGAATTTCATCAACATAAGTGTTTGCCTTGGTGTACTGCTCGTCTCTGACCAGAGCCTGAGCCAGAAACAGCATATAGTGTTTCGCCTGGGGCGATAGCGTCACAGCCTGCAAATAGCTTTCTGCGGCACGGCTGAATCGGTTGCTGGCCATCTGAATGTGGCCAGTTGTCAGCCATACATCGCTGTTTTTGGGAAAATGCTGAGTCAGTTGCAACAAGATTTCCAGCGCATCGTTTAACCGTGATTGCTCGGCCAGCAGTCCGGCATAAGCCAGCGTGGTGTAAAGGCTGCCATCATTGGCATCATCTTCCATTGCCAGATTAAGCGCCGCTTTGGCTTTTTCTTTCTCGCCATGTTGCAACAGCACCATGGCATGGATGGCATGAATGTCGGCCAAGGCTGAACTCAATTGGGTTTTTGCCTGGGTACTTAGTTCATTCAGGGAGAGCAAGTCACTTTGTCCCAGCAGGGCGCGAGCCAGAAGGGGCTCAATCAAATCGGGATTTTCACCGTATTTCAGGGCCCGCCGCAGTTCTTTTTCAGCGCCCGAGAAATCTCCGCGTTGTAAATACAAATCACCCAGCAAATACCGTGGCTCACCCAATTGCGGAGACTGCTGAATCGCATTTTTCAATTCGATGATGGCAGCACTGTATTCCTGCTTGGTAATGAATTGTTTGGCATTTGCAATATGGGTATCCGGGTCAATGTCGTTACAACCCGCTACTGAAACTGCCATCAGGCAGCCGGCGATAGTCGATAAACTTCGGTTTGTGATGAATTTGCTCATTGATATCCCGTCCATGACAAAAAAACACCTCATCAACAATCATAGACTCAGATTTCACCGTGAGCGGAGAAATGGCCGGAGAATCAATGATCACTCTTGCAGCCCAGTTGCTATGCTTGATGAGGAAACTGCTGGATAAGCAGTGCCCGTTTTCGAGTTCGTAAAACAGAGGTGCCAATGGACAGGCCGGTGAGTACGTGCGTTAAGAATAAGCCACAAAAAAGTACCATATCCTGTGAGGTGTTTTTGTCGCCGGATCGTACCTGGCTGCAACACGCGTGGCAGAGCCTTGAAGAGCGGTGCCATCCCGTCTTTTTTTTATCATGGCATTGGATCGGTTGCTGGCTTGACTGCTTCGTACGCCACTTTTACGTCATTGAAGCCCGTATCGAGGGCAGGACGGTCGGGCTGGGGGTCATTGTCAGTCCTCAGGGACGTCCGTCCAGATTTCATTTTGCAAAGCAATATTATTTGCACCGAACCGGCGATGATTCGCTGGATCAAATCTGGATCGAATATAACGACTTTCTGCTGGAACCAGCAGTCGCAGATGCAGTTCGGGAAAAAATGCTGGCCACCTTGATGGCAGAAGTGGTCGGTGACGGGGTGTTATCTGTTGGCGCCTGCTACCGGGACACGTTCACATGTGCTACACCCGATCTGGATCGTCATCAGATTTGGGCAACAAGCGCGTACTCTGTGGATTTTACGGCATACCGGGCCAAAGGCCTGACCCCTTCGCAGGCGCTTTCCCGCAGCGCCCGGTATCAGATTCGTCGCAGCCTGCGTGAGTATGAATCCCTTGGCCCGCTGACGGTCACCCAAGCCCTTACGGTTAAAGACGCGCTGTGCTTTTTTGAGTTGGCGCGTCCATTGCATATAAAACGATGGGGAAGCCAGCCCGGTCAGAGCGGATTTGTGAATGACGGCTTCAGGCAATTTCATCAGACCCTGATCTCTCGGGGCATTGAAGACGGCTCTGTCGCTATTTACAAGGTGATGGCAGGCCAGACGCTGATATCGGTTATGTACAATTTTCACTGGCAGAATCAGGTGTATTTTTATCTCTGTGCCTTGAACTATGAGATAGAAGGCTGCCACAGCAAACCGGGCTTAGTTTCTCATTACTTATTGATTAACGATGCGTTTGAACAGGGTTTTGACGGATACGATTTCATGGGTGGCTTTTCAAGATATAAGAAAACGTTCGCCAACCACGAAACCGAGCTGGCAATTTACCACATCCGTCAGAACCGACTGCGTGTCCGACTGGAACATACCCTGCGTGCCATCAAGCAGCAGTTTGTGACAGACGAGCAATCCAGCGCATCGCATCCGGATTAACAGGGATTTGTAAGAGGTGAGGTATGAACCGGGCAGAACGACATCCATTCAGAGCGTTAGTACTTGGTGATGACACTCGCAGCTTCCTGTCTGTTGTGCGGTCTTTGGGTAAGGCCGGGTATGATGTTCATGTGGTTTGCTTTGATCGAACCAGTCCGGCACTGGCGAGCAAATACATTACGACTGCGAAGTTTTACAACTACCAGGCTTACTCACAACAGGAATGGCAGGACGCCGTATTTCGCCTGATTGAGCGCTACCAGTTCGACATTGTGCTGCCGTGCGACGAGCGGGCTATGTACCCCTTATGGCAGAACAGAGAAAAGCTGCCGGCACACACACGCCTTGCCGTTGCTAACGAGCAGGCGATGGAGGTGCTGTTTGATAAGTGGAAAACCAAGCAGGCAGCGTTGGAGTGCGGGGTACCGGTTGCAAAAGGAAAGCTGGTGAATCTGGCAGACTCGTCTTATCAGGCACTGGCGGAAGAATTTGGTGAGCGCTTTGTGATTAAACCGCTCCAGTCATTTAAAGAGCAGGCATTAAGTCGTCGTCAGAATGTAGCTATCGTCAGCAACTGTAAAGAATTTGGACAGTTGGCTGCGGGCTCTGAGCCAGTCATGGTGGAGGCGTTTTTTGCCGGTTTTGGCGAAGGTGTTTCCGTCTTGTCGGTTAACGGCAAGGTGCATTCGGCTTTTTCCCATCGCCGTGCGGCAGAGCCTGAACGAGGAGGCGGCAGCTCTTACCGGGTGAGTATTGCCACTGATCCCGAACAACTGGCCGCCGTCGAGGCCATGTGTCAGGCCACGCAGTTTACCGGGGTGGCGATGTTCGAATTTCGCCGCGGATTACCGGAAAAGCAGGAGCAGCCATCGGCATGGATCCTGGTTGAAGTGAATGCCCGTTTTTGGGGCTCACTTCCTCTGGCTGTTTTTTGCGGGATGGACTTCCCGGCATGGTATGCCAATTACCTGATGATGGGCACTTTGCCGTCTGATGATCAAACACATTATCGGAGTGGCTACTATGCCCGTGCACTGACGGCAGATTTGTACGAGTTGCGTCGGGAAATGGCCAGTTGCCACGGCAAAACCCGTTTGCTGAAAAAGCTGTTCTCCCGACTGGCAGATGGCCACCGGCTTCTGCTGGGTAAAGAGAAAATTGACAGCTTCTCGCTGACAGATCCACTCCCTTTTGTCCGGGAAGGCGTGAAAATTGGTGCTGAGTTGGCCGCGGCGGTTACCCGACGGTTCCCGGTGTTGCTGAAAGGACGTTGTCTGATAACGCGTTACCGGCTGAAGAAGCTATTTCGGAGCAATCCGCACCGCCGTATTCTGTTTGTTTGCTACGGCAACATCATGCGCAGCCCCTTTGCTGAACAGGTCTGCCGCCAGGCGGTCGAACAGCTGAATACCGGCAGTGGTGTTGAATCATTCGGGTTTCACACCCCTGAAGATAGGCAAAGTCCGGCGGAGGCACGACAGGCCGCGCTACAACTCAACTACAACCTTGAAGATCATCGTTCCAAATGCCTGAGGCAGTGTGATCTGGAAGACAGCGACGTGGTGTTTATTTTTGATGAAAAGAACCATGCCGTCATCACTGCCAGCTATCACGTACCCAATGCTTTTTATCTGAGTGATTTACAGCCGTTCTGGAACCGGACCGCCGGTGAAGTCGCCGACCCGTACGGGCTGGGACTGGAGGGCGTGAGAAACTGTTACCGTCAGATTGAGCAGTGTATTTCACGCTTATCGAAGGACATCATCAGCAAGGGAGGGGCTTATGAGCGCTAAATTGGCTGTCGTGATTCATGCTGAAGAAGAGTTTGACTGGAACGGAGGATTCTGTCGCTTCAATGACAGCGTGACTCACCATCAGGAACTGATCGTTTTAATTCGGGAAATGCTGCAAATCGGCGCAAAAGTCACGCTTGCGATGGATTACCCGTTTGTCACCAGTGCCGGTGGTCAGCAGGTTATAAATACCTTCCGTGATCAGGCTGGCGAGGCGATTGAGTTTGCTGCCCATCTTCATCCCTGGGTGAATCCGCCCTATCTGGAGACCGGGGAAGATGGGGTGGCCAGTGAGCTGGAATCCTATCCCGGAAACTTATCGGCTGAACTGGAATTTGAAAAAATTCAGGTGTTGTCTCATGCCATAAAACGGGAAACCGGTTTATCTCCGGTTACTTATCTGGCTGGCCGGTATGGCATTGGTCCGAATACGCGGCGTATTTTGCAACGGCTGGGCTACCGTGTGGATTTGAGCATCAGTGCGTTCAGTAATTTTACCCATCAACAAGGGCCGGACTTCAGTACGTTCAACAACCGTATGTTCCAACAAGATCAGATAACGTATCTGCCGCATACCTGCAGCCGCATGTCAGCGTTTCCCTGGGCAAGTAAAACGTTGAATGATCATCCCACGTTACTGACGGGGCAGGACTTCACGACCAGAGTGGTACGTAAAATGCTTGGGGTAAGAACATACCGCTTGTCACCGGAAGGGGTGCCGTTGAAAGATTTAATAGCGGCTGCCAGACACCAGTTAAAGCTTGGTCACCACCAGTTGGTGTTGTCGTTTCATTCGCCAACCGTAAAGCCGGGGATGACGCCTTATGTCTCGTCGGCGGATGAATACCAGACATTCCGCGCTACGACACTGGACTTTATCGAGTGGTTTAACCGGTTGCCCGACAGCGAAATGTTTTTACCAGCCAGCCTTGCGCATCATGGAGGATGTTATGCCTAACACACTATCTCCGTTTTTTTCTGTCATCATTCCCACGCGAAACAGACCGGACCTGATGGCTGTGGCATTGAAATCCGTCTTACAGCAGGACTTTACCGCGCTTGAGGTTGTTATCGTCAATGACGGAAGCGATCAACAGTATTTGCCGCACTATGACGCGATTGTGGCTCAGGCTGATGCGCGTGTGCGTTTTTGCTCGCTGGTACAGCGTCCGCAGGGGCATGGCTCAAGCTATTCACGTAACCATGGTGTTGCTATTGCCAGTGGTGAATATATCTGTTTTCTGGACGATGATGATTACTGGACGGACGACGGCTATCTGAGCCGAGTGTATAAAAACCTGACACACGATCCGCAGGCAGACTTATATTTTTCGAATCAGAAAGCGTTTTTCTCCAATGGAGAGCAGAAAACAGGCACTGTCTGGATCGAGGATCTCCGGGATTCACTGGAGCTGGCAGAGAAACCAGACGGGATCGCTTATCCTGTCACGCTGGAGCAGTTGATTACCAGCGATGGTTTTGCGCACCTCAATTGTTCTGTTTATAAAAAGGCGTTTTTTCATCAGATTAACGGGTTTGATGAAAACCTGCGGTACGAAAGTGATCGTGATTTATATATTCGTGCGATTGACGCCGCCAGGAAAATCTACTTTGACCCCCGTTTTATGGCCTACCACAACATTCCGGACAAATCGAAAGCGGATAACGTGTCGACATTGGTTTCTACGCTGGAGAAGAAGCTCTTTCAGCTGCGAATTTATGACAAGGGCATTATCAACAGTAAACACGATGCGATGGTGGAGCATTGCCAGTATGGCAAGAGTGTTCAGTTAAAAGTCATTGCGGAAACGCTGCATCAACAACGCGATGCTCACCGCGCGGCATATTATGCGTGGCAGGGACTGGCAGCCAGATTCACGGCGAAGTGGCTGCTTTTTTCTGTGTACCTCTCATGCCGGAAACTATTTCAGCGCAAGGACAAATGGGTATTGAGCGAAAAAGGAGTTTGATCATGGAAGCAATAAAAGACGCGATACAAAAAGTGCGGCTTCTCGCCCCTAAACAGCATGTGCTGTTAATCAGCCATATGCGTGCCAATACCAGTCTGGTCGGGCACCTGATTGGCAGCCATGAAGACATTTCCGGCTATTACGAAATGCATATTGGGTACTACAGCTGGAAAAGCCTGATTAATCAAAAGTTTTTGTTTCATGAGCAGAACAGGACCGAGCCAGTAACCGATTTTTATTTTGATAAAGTGCTTCATAATGAACATTTTACAAGCCGCGACGTCTTGTGTCGGGATAACGTGAAGCTGCTGGTAGCGCTGCGGGAACCGAAGGCGACAATCAAAAGTATTGTGAAGCTGTACAGTGCGAAAAATCCGGAACATCCTTGTGCAACGCCAAAAGGGGCCGCGCAATATTACCTGGACCGGGTGCGTTATATTACTGATCTAATTCTCAGCCTTGGTAATGACCAAAACTATTATTACTACGATGCGGACGATATTATCCAACATCCCAAACGCGTGCTTGGCGAGATGAAAGAGTTTTTGGGAATCGATCGTGCATTTGAAGCCACGTATCGTAAGTTTGAAAAAACCGGCCATCGGTTTGCCGGTGACTCCTCAGAAAACATCCATGCAGGCGTCATTGTGAAAAAATCACCGGATACCTCTGTTCTCGACTTGGACAATGAGTTGTTGATGAGCTGTCAGGATGCCTATCATCTCTGCCGTGAAAAGCTCATCCAGCATTCATGGAAGGCGTGACGGCTGAAAACAACGGGCACTGTCGTAAATGGCACCCAAGTAGGCGGTGCCATTTTTTATGGGGTTGCCACAGTAATCGGAAAAGTTACCTGCGCTCCGACGGGCATTCACGGAATGATCCAACAGGGGTTCCGGGTTCACCAGAGTAAAATCACCGGACTCTGGCGCGGCATACACCGCCTTCAGGGAATTCTTGCCTGTCCAGTAGGACAGCGGGGCGATGAAGTTGTTGGTCTGATGGCTGAGTGCGCCGTCCCTTTCCCGGATTTTTCCGTTCATGACATTGTTGTACACCTCGGCCTTTGACTGAGGAAAACGCACATCGATGCCCGCGGTGTGATACAGAATATTATTGTTTATCGTGACATCTTTAGCCGTTTGGCTGTATATCCCGACATCATTGCAATGCAGAATAATATTGTTGCGCATTACCGCCTGACTGACTTCAAATTCAGCCTGATCCCGGCGCTGTTTCTGATGCATACCGCCACCGCCGAAAGAAAGGCCAACCCGACTTCCGGGATACTGGGTCTGACTGGTGTTACAAATGATCAGATTCTGTTCAAACACGCCGTACAGTGAGCCTCCTTTCATATAAGCCCCGTAGCTCACTTTATTGCCACCGGTCTTGATGAAATCATGAATGAGGTTTTGTCTGACTTTCCAGCCGCTGCCATGGTCGAGATTAATCGGGGTTACCGAGGCATTGGTCTTTCGTGGCTGATGCATGCCGAAGCGGTTTCTTTCAATAATGCCATAATCCGGGAACTGTCCTTTCAGCTGATTGACCTTAATCGCAGCATTGAAATCATAAAACTGGTTGTTACGAATTATGGTGTGGCTGGCTGCCCCGACAATATGCAAGGCGTGGTCGCAGCGGGAATGTTGCGCACAGATACCCTGAAAGTTGATGCCTTCAATGTACCAGTGAGGCTGATCAATCATAAAGCCTTCAAGTGAATTGAGTTTGAGCGTTACCCCTCCCGGTGTTTCAGAACGTAAATAGATCGGATTGGAGGCTGTCGGGCGGCTCTGGCTAATGGCAAAGCGTTTGCCGCTTAGTCGGTATTCGCCATCTGAAATCACGATAGCTTGCCCGGGCTGAGCCTGTTTTATCGCTAGCAGCAATGCATTGGCGTCACTCACGCGTACCGTTTCGCGTGGCTGGAATTCGTCTGTGGAAAAGGTTGTCGCCGGGCCTACAGTCGGCCAGCGCTCAGGGGTTATTTCGGGAATGAACGTTGCCGGAAAATAATCTGCAGCGCTGACATTACTGACGAGCCCGCTCAGCAGCGAAGAGGCCAGGGGAATGTGGGGTTGTAGCCGGGCAGACAGCGAATGTATTGCTTGAGGAAAACTGGGGCTTTCCAAAAATACCGTGGTTACTGCTTTATACCCGACATACAGAAAGGTGGCATTGGCAAGAATCCCGCAAACCAGCAGGTATTTTTTAAAGAATGCTTTCATATATCAAATCCCTGATACGCATGCTGTCAGCTCTTGCATAAGTATGGGCTGAGATATGGACAGGGCACAAAAAAATATTAGTGACTAGAAATTAAATTGGGGGTTCTTTTGTTCTGTGCCATGCTTATTTGAAACGGCTTGACCGACATTCACCATGAATTCAGCAATTTGTTTCTTTCGAACGGAGGCATTATGAAAGAAGAGCGAGCTGAAATATTTAACAAATTTATTCAATGGTATGGTCGTGGCCAGCACAAAAAAGTATTTTCCGGCCTGGTAAATGCAAGGCATTACACCATTTACTGGTGAGCAAGGAGTCAGGGATGGCTTTTTCAGAACGCGATGGCTTAATGCAGGGAGCAAAGTGGGCACTGATAGCCAACTGGTATGCCCGCAGTATCGGCCTGGTCAATACCATTATCCTTCTAAAACTGCTTAAACCCGAAGATTTCGGCATCGCCGCGCTGTCCACATTCTTTGTTTCGTTATTTGCCGCTTTTTCCCATGTCGGTATCGGTCACTTTGTCATCAGTTCAGACTCTATGTCTAAACAGGAACTCGACAGCATCTGGTCGCTGGGTTTGGCCGTCAAATGTGTTTCAGCCATATTGCTTTTTTTCTCCGCCGGGTTCATTGCTGACTATGTCAATAAACCCGAAATGGAGGCGGTTATCCATGTTGTGGCAATTTTGCCGCTCATTTCCGGGCTCAGAAATGTCGCACTGGATGTGGCCGAAAAAAATTACCACTTTAAGCGTATTCTGGCAGCAAACATGATTGGTAAAACAATAGGTACTGTTGTGTCTATCATGCTGGCTATTTACCTGGAGTCCTACTGGGCGCTGATTATCGGGGTAATAGTGATTGCGCTGTCTGAAACCGTCACGGGTTATATCCTGTTTCCTTACCGGCCACGGCTGACCGCCTCGCACTGGTCAACGCAATGGACATTCTCGAAATGGCTCTATTTATCCGCCATTTTTGGATACATGCGATCGCGCATTGATGTGCTGATATTGGGGAACATCGTCGACAGCCGCAGTATAGGGTTATACAACATCGCCACGGAATTTGCCTGGCTGCCTTTTATGCAGCTGGTGGGGCCGATGAATCATGGTTTTTTTGCAGTGGTGTCCCGGGTACAGAACGAGGTGGCTGATTTTTATTACCGCATAGTGAAACAGATGAGTCTGAATATGCTCATTTTAGTGCCGTGCGGGATTGGACTTATCGCCATTGCTGAACCGTTCTCCGGTATTGTGCTCGGCGAAGAATGGCGGGATGCCGCGCCGCTATTGCAATGTATGGCGGGGTTAGTGATTGTCATGTCTTCGCATGGCTTGATGTGTTCCATTCTCACGGTCAAAAAGCAGCTGAAAGTCATCATTGCTTCAGACGCCATTATCATTGTGTCCATTTTTGTTGTGTTCACGACATACCATGATGCCGGGATTGAGCAACTGGCTCAGCTCAGGTTTGCCATTGGTGCAGGTTTCTTTCTCTGGCTGTTGATGCTGCAACGGTTTGTTATTGGCATTAAAGCGCATGATTTACTGTTCCTGTATCTGACGCCGGCGGTTTCTGGTCTTGTCATGTACCTGATGGTGGTCCAGACCATGGCGATGTTTCCGTCAGAGATGTGGCAGCTCTGTGTGGGAGTGTTAACCGGCATGGTTGTCTATATCCCTTGTATGCTGTTGCTGGCTTACAGTTTTCGTCGCTGGTTTCCGTATTACTGGGAATGTTGTGAGTTCGTGCTTCGACTGATCCGCAGAAACCGACCGGCAATGGCGGTGAAAGGAGGGTGAATGGAATCCCTGTTGTTTTTGTTTTTCCTGGTGCTGTTTGTCTGGATTACCTACCTTTCTTTTCAGGATGATCAAAAAGGCGATGGCGAATGAGAGACATCATTTTTTTCTCTGTAGTCTGTGCATTGTTGCTGTTTGCCGTTCGGCGTCCATACATCGCCGTATCGCTCTGGCTTTGGACGGGGATTTTTGTACCCGCTTACTGGCTTTACGGTTTTGCCAAAGGCCTCAGTTTTAATTCCCTGTTCGCACTGCTGACCATTCTGGTTTATATCGTTTATCCCCGAAAGGATCCGGTAAAAATAACCACCACGTTTGTTATTACCTTCCTCTTTTGTTTGCACGTTACCATTACCAGTATCACCACCGTTGCCTTGCCAGATTTTGTCTGGAGCGAGTGGGTCAAGTTTTTCAAAATTGTCCTGTTAATGGTCTTTATTATTCTGATTATTCGTGACCGGAATCATTTCAAGTACCTGTGTACGGTTTTTGTGTTTTCGTTGGGGGTAATGGGGGTGATTGAAGGGCTGAAATTCTTTTCCTCGGCAGGTTCCCATCACATTAAAGGCCCGGACAACCACATTCTTTCCGATAACAATCACTTCGCCCTTGTGCTGTGTATGATTATTCCCATCACTATTTATCTGCTGTCGCAGTACAAGGAAAAATATATTCGCCTGACGATGATTGGCGTGCTGGTGCTCTGTGTGATGTCAATTCTGGGCACACAGTCACGGGGAGGATTTATCGGCCTGAGCTGCATCAGCTTTTTCTTCTGGATGCGCAGCAAACGTAAGCTGCTTACCATTGTCGGGTTTTTAATTGTGGCTGCGGTGGCATCACAATTTCTGACGGATAAATGGTTCAATCGGATGAATACGATTGAGAATGCGGATCAGGATGGCTCTTTCATGATCCGGGTGAAAGCCTGGAAGATGTACACCTTGATGGCCATGGAACGGCCGTTAGTCGGAGGCGGATTCAGGGCAATGCAGCACGGTCATGTCTGGCGGTCAGTTGCGCCGAATTTTTCTAAACTGTCCTTTATTAAATCCCCTGAACCCGGAGAAAAAGGCTGGGCCGCCCACAGTATTTATTTTCAGGTGCTGGGTGACCATGGTTTTCTGGGGCTGTTTCTGTTCCTGTGCGTGATTGCATCGGCGATTTTTTCGCTCCGCAATATCATGAAGAAGGTTCAAGACATTGAAGGTGCCAGGTGGCAAGCGGAATTAGCAAAGATGATGCAGCTGTCCATTATCGCATTCTGTGTCGGGGGCGCGGCATTATCACTGCCATATTTCGAGGTCATCTGGGTGTTCATTGCGATGACTATCGCTCTGAAAAACTCGGCCCTGGCATCGGTTGCAGCCGAAACGCAACGGAAAAAAGCCCAGAAACCTGACCAGGAAGCCATACCTGCCCCAGCGATGTCGGGTAACGCAGGCAGACAGTATATGAAGTGAAGCAGCCCGCCTGGCGGCGGTTTGCAATTTACGATGCATATTTGCTGTGGCGTTTCAATTTGGTCTGCTATTGCCCTGAAAACCGGGCAAACTAGAGGCGGTAAAACTGGTATTTTTCTTGCGTTAAGCCTGGTACTCAACCACGCTTAAATTGTTGTACTTCTTTGTTGTATTTATTTGTGGTTGTTATCACTGGTTTGTCTGTAACGGGCTGGCTGATGCTAACTGGCGATGGCCCCTATTAATGGCTCTTTATTGGACGACTGCTTATTTGACGACAGGAGGCCTGTTCCATGATAGTCAGATCGCGCTCACCGCTTCGTCTCGGGCTTGCCGGGGGAGGCACAGACCTTTCACCATATTGCGACCGATATGGCGGCTGTGTACTGAATGCAACAATTGATATGTATGCCCACTGTACCATCGAGATGGATGAGGCATTCAGCTATGCGTCATTTATCGCTCAGGATCTTAACCGACAGGTGGATGTTGATCTGACCGGTGCGATACCGCTTGAGGGTGACCTCATGCTCCACAAAGCCGTGTATAACCGGGTGGTGACCCAGTTTAATCAGGGACAACCGCTTCCTGTTAAGGTTTACACCCATTGCGATGCGCCTCCGGGCAGCGGGCTCGGCTCGTCGTCCACACTGGTTGTAACTATGATCAGCGCCTACCAGAAATTACTGAACCTGCCTTTGGGTGAATACGACATTGCACAGCTTGCGTATGATGTTGAACGTATTGACTGCCAGCTGTCCGGTGGGCGCCAGGATCAGTATGCCACCACGTTTGGCGGGTTTAACTTTATGGAGTTCTACGACAATAATCGGGTCCTGGTCAATCCGCTGCGCATTCGGCGTTCTATCCTCAATGAGCTGGAGTCACAGCTGATGCTGTACTTTACCGGGGTGTCTCGTTCCTCTGCCAAGATTATTGATGATCAGGTCAGAACGACCAACAGTAACGCAGAAAAGCCACTTCAGGCGATGCATGATGTGAAAAAACTGGCATTTGAGATGAAAGAGCGCCTGTTGCATTCAGACATTTCAGGTATGTCAGATTTGTTCCGTTCGTCCTGGCTGGCAAAGAAAGCGACGTCGAATTCTATTTCCACGCCATTAATTGAACAAATCGAAGACCGAGCCATGAGTGCCGGCGCGAAATCTCTCAAAATCTCCGGTGCCGGTGGTGGCGGATTCATGATGCTGTTTGTCGATCCACTCAAACGCCTCGCCGTTGAATCAGCGCTGGCCGATCTTGAAGGGTCAATTCATCCGTTTAAGTTTACCCAGGAAGGAACACAGTCATGGAAGGTTTAAGCTATTTTACGCACAGCATTGCTGATTCAATGGCCGTTAAACAGCGCTTGCTGGAATCCCCGGCAGTGATGAGTACCCTTGCGGATGTGGCCGAACTGTGTCTGGCGGCTTATCGCCGGGGAAACAAAATCATTCTGGCCGGTAACGGCGGGAGTGCGGCTGACGCGCAGCATATTGCTGCCGAATTTGTCAGCCGGTTTAATTTTGATCGCCCGGGTCTGCCATCACTGGCACTGACGACCGACACCTCGATTCTGACGGCTATCGGCAATGATTACGGTTTCGAAAAGCTGTTCGAACGTCAACTCCAGGCAAACGGTCAGCCGGGTGATGTGTTCATCGGGATTTCTACATCGGGTAACTCTGCCAATATTTTACGCGCGATGGAATATGCCCGTGAGCATGACATCATTTCAGTGGGTTTGGCCGGGCAGGGCGGAGCTATTCAGGAAAGCTGCGATTACTGTATCAGTGTGCCATCCGGTGATACGCCGAGAATACAGGAATGCCACATTTTGATTGGTCACATGATTTGCGGGTACGTTGAGAAGGAGTATTTCTATGACCGACCATGACGATGAAAGAGACGTGGTTGCCGTCGTGCTTTGCGGCGGTTTAGGCACCCGATTAGGGACTCTGACTCAGGAAACCCCTAAGCCCATGATGGATGTCGCCGGGCGTCCGTTTATCGAGCGGGTGCTCGACAATCTGGTGGAACAAAATGTCAGTCGGATCGTGCTGGCAGTCTCCTACCTGAGGGAAATTATTCAGGCGCATTTTGGTGATACTTATCGCAATGTGCCGATTGACTACAGTGTGGAAGATAAGCCCTTGGGAACGGGGGGCGCGATTGCTCATGCTATCTGTTCGCTGGGGCTGGAAAATAAAACCCTGCTGGTTGTGAACGGGGACAGTTACTGTGAGTTCGACCTCAATGGCATGTACAAGCAACTGACAGACGCAGATATTGTCATGGTGACAAAATACCTCTATGACACCAGCCGTTACGGCACGACTCAGTTGGATAACCGGGGTTATGTCACCGGGTTTCAGGAGAAAAAACAGAGTTTCTCCGGATATATCAATGCCGGAATTTACCTGCTCAGAGCATCAATTTTCAGTCGGGCACCGGAAGGTAAATTTTCTTTTGAACAGACCTATCTGGAGCAGGCAGCAGATCGCCATATCTGCCTGGCGAGCCAAATCTCGGACAGTTATTTTATCGATATCGGCATTTTCGACGATTATAAGCTCGCGAACGCGTACTTTAGTCAGCATGACCAGATGCATTTCAGTTAACACTGTGTCATGGGGTTATGCTGAGTCATGGGATAGCTCTGCGTCATGGGATAACTCTGTGTCATAGCATGTACCCACTTACATTCCCCAAACTATGCCACCAGACCCGCGGCTATCTTCTGAGAGGAAGATAGCCGCTTGGCGTTTATTACTACATGCAGGGGATGATGGACACCGTAGTAGATGCTGGTGGGCATAGTGAAGTGCAGGCATGTGTACTCTGTGTTCTGTATAATCCCTTAATTATGAACCTGCGTTATAAATGGCTTCATAGGCACTCACCATGGCTTTCTCGCTGAAGTGTTGCTCTATATGGTCACGGGCCCGCTGGCCCATAGCGATTGCTGCCGGTTGCTGGTGATAAAAGTGCAGGAGCTCGCGGGTTAGAGCCGGCTGATCGTTTGACGCAATACCACAGCCGGTTTCACCGGGCAAAATGACCTCAGAAATTCCTCCCACTGTGGTCACAATGTGTGGCAGAGCCATCGACATGGACTCAAGCAGTGTAAGGGGAATCCCTTCGGCGATGGATGTCAGCACGAAGGCATCAAAGCGGGCATACTGGCTGCGCATGTCAGTCTGACGTCCGGCAAACTCAATCTGAGCATTGAGCGGGCCTTCCGCGACCATGGCTTCAAGATGAGCGCGCTGGTCGCCATCGCCGACAATGATGAGTTGCGTTTGTTGGGCAAAGTCCGGGCTTTCAATGCAGGCCTGCTGATAGGCTTTGATCAACAGGGGCTGGTTTTTCACCGACTCCAGTCGGGCGACGTGACCAAAGGTGAACCGCTGCCGCGGCTCGTGGTTGGCTGTTGGTGAAAAGTGGCAGGCTGTTGGTGAAAAATAGCGGGTGTTGATCCCGTTACGGATGAGCTGGAGCTGGCGGGGGCGTATGCCTACATCGTTTTTCAGCCAGCGATACAGATCATCAGAGACGGCAACCAGACGATGGATACCGAGAGCACAGAGTTTGCGCAGGTACTGATATTTTTTGACCTTGCCATATGGGTCATACGTATCCCGCCCATGTTCGGCATGAATACGCACCGGTACCCGAGCCAATGCGGCAACAAGCTGGAACTCGATTGTCGCTAGATTATAGGTATGCACCACATCCGGCTTCAGGTCGGTAAGCAACCGGTACATTTCACCATACAGTTTTAAGCTGTTTCCCGGCGATTTGTTTAATGCCATCGTGGTGACGTCCTGCTCAAGCTGCTCCACAATATCGCCCACGGTGGTCAGACTGATGATGGTGTGTTGATAAGCTTCGCCCATCTGGTTGATGCAGTTGACGATCAGCTTTTCCAGCCCGCCAATGTGGAAACCATACACAATGTGAACCACTTTCCTGACCATCGTTTAGCTCCTTGCCTGTGCCTGTGCCTGTGCCTGTGCCTGTGATCGTGGGTTGGGGGATATTTATAGCCTTTTAGTCGTTATCCGCCAGTCTGGCTGCTGAGCAGCGTGGGCTCGGTGCTGGACAGGTACTGTTCAAATAGACGCACAATCTTCTCGCCATTTGCGGTCCAGGTCAGTTGTTTGTCATTGATTGTCTGACGAGCGGCCAGACGCAACCTAGCTTGCTGCTCCGGGTGCTGAATCAGAAATTCGATGGCATTGATCATGGCATCCATGTTTCCGTCCTGAAACAATAAGGCGTTGTGACAATGCACCAGCAGCTCTTTAATATTGTCGGCATCCGGGGCCACAATGGCCTTGCCGCAGGCCAGATACTCAATCAGTTTGAGTGGTGAGCACCAGGGGGTCACCGCAGGCTGAAGCGCAATATCTATCTGCGCCAGCCAGCGTGGCATGTCGTCACGCGGGACTAATCCCGGCAGGTGAATCTGGTGGTTCAGGTTAAGTGCCTTGGCTTTTTCTCGCAGTGCAGGCAAGACCGGCCCGTCTCCTACGACCAGCAAATGCAAATCGGGGTTATTCAGTTCGGCAATTTTATCCATCACGGCATCCAGTCGGTGCCACTCACGGCAGAAGCCGACAAAGCCTATTACGGTTTTTCCCTCAAAATCGGCCATTCGGGCGGGTTGGCTTTCGGCGGCGAACAGCCCGGCGTCAATGCCATTGGGTATGACGGTGATAGATTCTTGGCGTACGCCAGCTTCATCTAGGTATCCGGCCAGCACATGGCTGACAGGCAGGACGTGGTCAGCATTGCGCCAGGCATAGTATTCTGACCAGCGCGCCAGCATTGGCAAAGCGATACCGGTATAGTCATTGCGTTCCTGATAGAGGGGAGAATTGACCTCCAACAACAATGGCAGGCCGTACAGTTTTTTGGCCCAAATACCGGATGGCAAGAACAGGTTATAACGCTCGTAAATCACATCGGGTCGGTGGGTTTTAATTGCTTTTCGGAGTTTGTAAAAATCGAGAAAGCTGTAGCCAAATTCCAGCAGTTCAGCCATGAACCCCGGTAAGGTGCTTCTGAGTCTGGAGACCCATCCCCCGTTGTCTCCAAAATCGGTCTTTTCGCTGATTTCCGGGGCAACCAGAATAATCTCGTGCCCTTGCTGCTTTAAGACCTGGATGATGGCGTCAATATGAACAAACTGTCCGTCTCGGGAAGCTACCCGGTGGTGGTACAAAATTTTCATAAGCTGGCTTCCTTGTCGTGTTCTGTCTCAGATCGGGTGTGCCGAATTGAAGGCGCCGGTAACGGGGGGTTACGGCCGGAGATAATCTGCGTGAATAAGTGGTAGAGCAAATCAGACGTATCATCCCAGGAAAATTGTTCTGCATATTGTCGGGTTTGCCGACGGGACGGACGGTGTGCCAGAAGTTGGCACAGACCTTGGGCGATACTGGAACTGTCACGTTCTACCAAGACGCCAGCTTCCGGCGCGCTTACCACTTCCGGTGTGCCCCAGATGTTGGTGGCGACGACCGGCGTGCCACACGCCATTGATTCCAGCAGAACGTTGGCCCAGCCTTCCCGGCTGGATGCCAGAACAGAAATATCGCTGGCTGCAAAATAGTCCGCCAGTACGCTTTGGGAAAGTCCACCGAGGAAGGTGACCCGTTCAGCCACGCCCAGTTGTGTTGCCAACTGGCGTAATTTGCGTTCATCCGGGCCGGTTCCGGCAATTAACAACAGCGCATCGGGTATCTGTGAGAGGGCTTCTATCACAAGATGATGACCTTTTCGTTCTACAAGCAATCCCACGGAAATGATGACAGGCCGATCTGTAGGCAGTTGTAACGACTGACGTAACGCCGGTTGCGCTATTTCGTCGACGCATCGGAACACATTTAAGTCGACACCGTTGCGTGCTGTTGTTGTTCGCGTCGGGTCAGCGCCATAACCTATCATGGCCTGGCGGAGTGCTTCACACACGGCCAGGTTATGCTGAGAGTGTTTTAAAACATGCTGAATTTGCTGTAATGGGCGAGGATAGCTGGGTATCAGGTTGATATCGGTTCCCCGAGCCGTCACGGTAAACGGCAGGCGTAACGATTGTGCCAGAGCATGAATAGCGACCCCGTCCGGGAAAAAATAGTGCCCATCAATGAGATCGAACTGCTCGCCCTGAGCCTGTAAACGGCCAACCTGATTTTTCAGGCTGTGCGCCAGCGTGTAGGGGGTCAGATTCATGCCGATTTTGGGAATTACCAGGTATCTCGGATGGTACACCTTAATACCGTAGCGGGTTTCCATGTCGGGTACCGCGGCATACCGGCCGTATGCACCGAATCGGGCATGACGAAACGGAAACCAGGGCACCGGAGCGATGACGGTGGCCTCGACATCCGGGTATCTCAGCCGCAGTTGGCGTAACCGGTTTTCAATAAAGACACCGTGCTTAGGATCTTCGGCGTTCGGGTAAAGAGTGGTAATGGTCAATAGTTTCATCAGCGCTGCCTCACCATAAACTGTGCGAACATCAGCAGGCACCAGAGAGAGGCACCGTGATCGCGATACCCTGACTGATGATCCGCAATCATTTTCTTCAGAACATCGACATTGAAAAAGCCGCTGTCGCACATCTGTTCAGACAACACGTTCTGAATCAGCATAGGCTTCAGGCTGGTTCGGAACCATTCGGCAAGCGGAATACTGAATCCCATTTTCGGCCGGTAGAGAATGTCGTGACTGACATGGTTTTCGAGTGCTTTTTTGAAGGCATATTTTCCTTCTGTACCACGGATATTGTCCCGGCTGTCTATTTGGTAGGCCCATTCAATAAATTCGTGATCCAGCAAAGGCGCACGTACTTCCAGGCCATTGGCCATACTCGCCCGATCCACTTTGGTCAGAATGTCCCCGACCAGCCATGTCTTGATATCCAGATACTGTATCTGTTTCAGCGGATCATCGGTCGGCAGGTGCCGGGTGTAGGACTGCAGCAAATCCAGTCCGGTATAGCCGTTGAGTTTCTGGCGGTAAGAGGCGCTGAACAGTTGTCGCCGCTCATCAGCGCGCAGTTTGGAAATCGAGTTTGCATAGCCTTCCACCATGCTCATGGCCAGTGACTGAAACGTGGTTTTGGCCCGCAGAGGGCGAGGAGCCCAATCTGCCTTGGGGTAAAGGTGTCCGAGAGAGCCAAACAGTGGTTTACGAATCGGACCAGGGATGGCATCCCGCAGTTTCTGCTCCGCAAGGTGCATTCGGTGTCGTCTGTAACCACCAAAAATTTCATCTCCACCGTCCCCGGATAATGCGACTTTGACATGCTGGCTGGCAAGCTGGCACACCTTGTATGTGGGTAGGGCAGAACTGTCTGCGTACGGCTCGTCATAAATCGCCGTCATCTGCTCAACCAGGCTGATATCGTTTGGGCTGATGATGTGTTGATGGTGGCGGGTGCGGTAACGGTCTGCTATTTGACGGGCATAGTCGCTTTCATCATACGCTTTCTCATCAAAGCCGATGGCGCAGGTGTTGACGGGGGCATGTTGTAGCTGTGCCATTAAAGCCACTATGGCACTGGAGTCGACGCCGCCGGACAGGAAAGCGCCGAGAGGCACATCGGCGATCATACGAACGGCCACGGCTTCTTCCAGTTTTTCCAGCAGCGCTTCCTGGGTTTGTTCCCATGACAGTATGTTTGACGGTGCCGCTAAATCCCAGTATTGGCGGGGGTGAATGTGGCTGCCGGGAGTCAGCGTCAGGGTGTGTCCGGGGTTGAGTTTAAAAATGTGCTGATATGCACTGAATGGTTCAGGAATATACCCGAACATGAAAAACTCTTCGGCCATTTCCGGACGCAGTGTTGTGTCAATGTCCGGATGCCCGAGCAGCACTTTTAACTCGGAGGCAAACAGAAACTGGCCGTTACGGGTCACGGTATAAAACAGCGGTTTCTTACCCAATCGGTCTCTTGCCATGAACAGGGTTTGGCGATTAGTGTCCCATAGGGCGAAGGCGAACATCCCCCGAAAGCGTTCTACACATTGTTCCCCCCATTCTTCCCAGGCATGCACAATCACTTCGGTGTCACTGAGAGTCCGAAATTGGTGGCCTAGGGTCATCAGCGTGTCTGCCAGTGACTGAAAGTTATAAATCTCGCCGTTAAAAACCACCACCACGCTGTGATCTTCGTTAAACAGCGGTTGGTGGCCTCCAGAAAGGTCGATGATGGACAAGCGGCGATGGGCCAGTGCGGTGTTGCTGTCGAAGAAATAGCCTTCATCATCTGGGCCTCGGTGGCTTTGCAGACGATTGATCCGTTTCACTAACTCTTCATCGATCGGAAACGGCTGGCGCAGGTTAAAAATCCCTGAAATCCCACACATATCGTCCTCTCCTTTTGACATTAACGGGTAGCTGAGCTGTTTCCTTGTTGGCTTTATGCCGGTTTTTTGCAAAAGCTTATTGCCAGAACTTGCTACAAGCAGTTACGACAAGGGGTTACTGCATGGGATTACTGCAAGTTTTTTGCCATAACGTCTGCTTCGGCGTTGGTTGCCGCCGACCAGAGTCGGGCAAAGTGAGCCGCCTGCTGATCATCGGAACTGGCAATGGCAAAAACATCGGCATATCCGCTGCCGCCGCGGATCAATTGGCCAGCTTTGTACAATTTGATGGTGAGCGGATCGCTGCTGCAGAACTCACTGATGCAGTACCAGTAAACCACCTGCATTGTGTCACCCCGCTGATTGGTCAGTGACAGGGTTGCGGCCGAGGTGTCAGTCTGTAGTGATAGTTGTCCGCTACGTTGTATCGCCCATTTCTCTTTATCAAACAATTGATTATCACTGCTGATAAGTTCGCCTTCAGGTTGCCACAGAGCGTAACGGGCGGTATACAGCAGCGCGTTGCCGTCAGTGCTGACAGCCAGTTTGGCTATAGACGCATGCGGAAATTGAATGCCCCACAACTTTTCCATCTCAAGGGATGTCGCTGGCTTTGTGTCCGGAGGTGAGGGGAGATGACTGACAGATTGTGTCACGACACTGCCGGCCAGCAACGGTGACGTGTCTGTCACCGGATCCGGCACGGCTGTCATGCTGCGCCCCCAAAGTGCAAAGCATAATAGTAATGCGGATAACAACCCGATTGCTTTAATTGGCGAGGTGCCGCTGGAGTGAGGCTGCGGCGAAAAGGTCTCTTGCTCACGCTGTTTGTCCGCAAACAGGCTGGCAGTCAAATAAATGCACAGAATGACCAGACTGAAAAAGACCCAGCCGTACACCAAATGATCGGCACCGGTAGCGTGTTTCATGTCAGACAGGTAGCCGATGAGAATAATGCCGTAGGCACGGATACCGTTGGCAATGATCGGGAAAATAAAGGAAAACCCGACAAACAAAATCCGCTTCCAGGGTTTTGTGAACTGGAGATAGGCAAATAAAGTACCCAGAGCCACGCTGGAAATCAGAAAACGAATACCGGAGCAGGCTTCGGCCACAAAGAACTGGCCGTTGGGAATGGTCAGATACCAGCCGTCCCGGTATACCGGAATCCCCGATAGTTGCAGAAAGACAATGCTTAAATCGGCGGTCACGGTTTGCAGTGAAGGAATCAGCTCTTCGCCGAACGGAATGCAAAATGTCAGGTAAGCAATCGGAAACCACATTACTTTTGCTCGGGGCGTGCCGATCATTGCCCACAGCAGAAGCTGCAGGCTGAAAATGGCGGCTGCGTGCTCAAACAGCGCGACTCCGCCGGCTTTACCGACCAGCCAGAGCATACCGGGAATCGGCATCAGGAGAATGGGTAACCAGGCGACATCACGAGGCAGTTGACTGATTTGCTGGCGATGTTGCCAAGCAACCCAAAGGCTGATGGGCGCAATCAGATAACCATGCTCATAGGTTTTGGATTGCCCCCATACGGTAGCCATGTCCATCAGCGGCGCATAGAACACCAGTCCCCAGCAAAAGATGGGGAGTAACACTAACAAGGGTTTGTTCTGTTCCATGGTCACCTCTTCTTAATACCTTGGCTACAGTTCCTGTGCTTCTTTGACCGCACAGCCGGGCGGATTGGTATTCGTATCATCTCCCCTCAAACCTTCATGGCGCTGTGTGGCGGGATCAGACTGGGTCGCCAGAGAGGGCGAGTCCAGGTAATCCAGCAGCGGGCGCAGCTTGGCTTCCCAGCTGAAGTGCTGCTCTATCCAGTTGCGTGATTCACTGGCCACAATATGGGGCTGGTTGAGTTTGTTGAGCAGCCATTGGCTAATCACGTCAGGAGAATCAGCAACCTTCAGTTGCGATGTCGGGTAATCTTCCATGCCCTCAATGGTCAGAGAAGAAACAACAACCGGTTTCGCCATCGCCATGGCTTCCAGCATTTTATTCTGAACGCCGCGTGCAATTTGCATGGGAGCAATCGCTGCTTTGGCATATTTAAGGTAGGGGCGCACATCTTCCACCCGACCAGTGACCACGACGCCGGGTTGGTTATTGAGTGCGGTCACTTTCGGGCCCGGCGAACTGCCAACCAGATAGACCTTGGCGTTCGGATCGGCGGCTCTGACTTTGGGCCAGACCTCACGGCAAAACCAAATCACGGCGTCTTCGTTGGCCCAGTAGTCCATTGCACCGGTAAAAACGATGTAGTTATCACTCTCAAGCGAATAGATCTCGCCCAAATGGCAATCCGCCTCGGGCGAAAAAAAGGCACTGTCGAGCCCATTTTCCAGTGGATGAATTTTGCTCCGTACCGCTGTGGGCAGCATGGCTTTGAATGTGTCGGTTTCGGTCTGGGTGACAAAGCAACTGACCTGAAAGGCTGCGGCAACCGCCTGTTCGTAAGCTGCCAGAGTGCGGTGCTCCCGCTGATAAACGGCCTGCATGATCCCCTGAGTCTTGTCGGCATACTGGCGCCACTTATCCGAATCAATATCGGCAAAGTGCATCACGGTGTGCAGGTTTTCCTGATGTTTCATCACATACTGTGCCATGCACCCTGAGTAGAGAAATGCCTTGCGGATAGCGTATTTTGCAATGGTTTGGTCAACCCAGGTCTGCATGTGAGCGCGCGCGTAAAAGGGAACCGTGATGGGTTGTCCGGTCAGCAGGGCTGTGAGCCCCTTTATCTGGCTGTATCGGCGCGACAGCGGCATGATATGACAGCTGGCGCAAAACTGCGCCACATCTTGCTGGTACTGTTTGTCAAACGCGTCATCCACAAAACAGCCTAAATGAATGTCAAAATACCGGCTGAGAAATTTCAGGATATTGTAAGTGGTAATTTTATCCCCTTTGTTTGGCGGAAAAGGGATGCGGTGACAGAGATACAGTAACGGCTCTTTCATAACAACTACCCCAAGTATTTTGACAGCAACGGGCCAAGGCGACGGCTCAGGCTCAGTGGCAGCTTCTGCCAGAGCTGAATAAAGTAACGGTATTTCGGGTTGTTCGGTGACAGATTCGGCAGAGCCTGAGCTTTGACCAGGGCCACCCGATAGTTCAGTGGTGTTTCTTCCATGCCCCAGTGCTTTTTGTATTTGTAGGATCCCGAATCATTTTTACTGCGTCCGAAATCAAACTGACGAATTCCTTTCTGATGGGCAAGCTGCATCAGCTGGAAATACATGAAGTCGTTACTTTTCAGATCCCGGGCATCAAGAGTGCCACCGCCATAGTAGGGCAGCACTTCGCCTTTGTAGTAAAAGCTCAGCACGCCGGACACCGGTGTCTGCGCGTGATCCCGGATAATCAGTGTTTCACATTGCTCCCCGAATTGCTGTTTCAGGCTGGTGAACAATTTGTCTGAAAAAACCGGTGTGCCGAGATTGCGTACGCTTTCTGAGTACAGGTCGAAACATTCTGCCGGGTTATCGCTATTGTCCCAGCTCAGCGCATTTTTCTGCGCGTGGCGAATCACTGCACGCTGCTTGCGCTTGATAGCGGTCAGAATTTGCTCCGGATCGTCCGGTAATGTGCATCCGAAGGAGGTGTGATGGCTATGGGTCACCCAGGGACCTTTGCTTTCGACCGGATTGCGATCGCGCAGCTCGACATAGTCTACATTCAGGTTGCAGCCCAGCTCATAGGCCGCTTCTTCCAGCTTCTCACGCACGGAATCACTGTCAGCCAGCGCGCCGCCGTAGACGCAGAAAGGGGTCGACACCAGTGAATGCCCAAACAGCCAGCTTTTCTGCTCAAAAAGGGGTAATACCCCCACCACCTGTTTATCCTGCTCTGCCAGCATGTAGTGATGGCGATGGCCAAACACAGACTGAATCACATCAAGCCAGCCGGAGAGGTGAAAAAAGCTGCCTTGCGGATGGGTGTCGACGTACTTATCCCAGGCATTGTGCTCGGTAGGCGTTAACTTCCGTATTGATAGCGTTTCCATGATCGTCCTGCCCGTCTAATTGATAAACATTGCTGATCGTGTTCCATTCAAAATCCTGAACCAGTCGCGACAGCTTGCGTTCCATTCGATGTAAGTTGATGTAGTGACGAAAGCGCGATTTGGCTGACAGCCCTGAGGGACGAGGCTGAGCCGGATCTATCTCCCAGGGGTGAAAGTAAAAACTGTATGGCTGGCCGGTTTCCTTGATGTAAGCTTGAATCAGGTATCGGCTGAGCCGATAAGGGTAAAATCGGAAATATCCGCCGCCGCCGATGGGGACATTTCGACCCCAACGGGTGAGGGTCGGAATTGGGATTTCAACAATCCCTTCTTGTCGGACATGTTTGAACCTGGGCCAGTCGGGGACGCCATACAGATCGTGCTTAATCGGGTAAGTACTGCTGGTAAACTGAAAGCCCAGCTCTTGCAGTACGTCAAAGGCCCACTGGTTTGACTGGTCTATGGAAAAGCTCGGGGCGCGATAGCCATTAACGGCCTGGCCGGTCAGGTCTTCCAATAGATGCTTGCTGCGCGCCACATCGTCCCAGAATACATCCGGCGATTGGCGGTTTGCGTGCTGGTGGGCAAAGCCGTGACTGGCAACTTCATGTCCCTGCCGATGAATGGCTTTCACCAGCTGCGGACAGGCATCAGCGACCCAGCCGAGAATAAAAAAAGTGGCTTTTACGTTGTACCGGTCGAACAGTTCCAAAATTCGATGCGTGTTGGCTTCGACCCGAAGCGGGTATGTGGTTCCCCATTCGTGGCGTTTTACCACAGGTGAAAGAGCCGCAACCTGGAAATAGTCTTCCACATCGACAGTCATGGCATGACAGCGAGGCTGAGCGGGAGTGGCGTCTTTTCGGGTCGAAATATCACGGGCATCGAATGTTTGCATAGCTACCTTCCTCTTCCGAACAGAACAATTTCAGAGGTTCTGATCAGAATTAAAATATCCAGCATCAGGCTGCGGTGCTTGATGTAATAGAGGTCAAACTTCAATTTCTCTACTGCATCATCCATGCCATCTCCGTAAGGATATTTCAGCTGGGCCCACCCGGTCAGCCCGGGCTTGACCCGGTGTCGATGCGAGTAATAGGGGATATGGTGTTCAAATTCCTCAGAAAATTGCGGACGTTCCGGTCTTGGGCCGACAAAACACATGTCTCCCCGAAAGACATTAAATAACTGTGGAAGCTCATCGACGCGGTATTTTCGGATGATACGACCCACCCGGGTGACACGGCTGTCACCTTTGGTGGCCATTTGTGCCCCGTTTTTTTCTGCATCGGTACGCATACTGCGAAACTTGTAGATGGAGAAGACTTTCCCCCGTAGACCGACCCGTTGCTGAGAGTACAGTACCGGGGATTTCAGACCGTCTTCCAATTTGATGGCGATGATGGTCAGAAGGATTAACGGCCAGCATACGGCAAGAATAATTAACGCTAATGCGCTATTAAACAACCAGTTGAAAATACGTGAAAAGATATTTTCCTTATTGTGGTTGTTGTAAATAACAAACGAAGGGTAAATATGGTTAACCGCAATTTGACCGGTTTCCCGTTCTACAAAATCAAGAATATCCGTAATTAAAATGTTTTGCATTTTGCAATGGAACAGGCTTTCAGTCGGAAGATTATTCCGGCGTTCATCCAACGCAATCACGATTTCATCGATACCGTTTTCAAACACATATTGTTCTAAAGGAACGGTTAATTCGATTTTATTCATGTTCGGATCTTGAGTTTCTTTATCGCCTTTAAAAGGGACATAACCGACCAATTCAAAATGGACCCTGTCTTTTTTACGGCGCATGCAGGTATTGATCAGCGTGGCGCGTTCCCCGCAACCCAGTAAGAGCACCCGGCGTCGGCCAATGTGTTCGTATTGTTTACTGATGGCGATATAGCGGGCAATCACAAGCACGGCAAAGGCTGAAGCATACAGAACCAGCTTACTGGTGGCAGGCAGACTCAGCGGGGGAATGACAATGGAAAGTGTAAACGTCAAAATATAGGCGAGTACAATAGCCACAGCAATCCGAACGGTAATACCGCTGAAAGATTCCCGTAACTTTTCGTTGTACAGACCGACGGCTAACAGTGTGAGCTGAATCGGCAGTGTAAAAAAGAACAGATGGAGAATCAGCGGCAGGCTTTTTAACCCATGAAAGTACTCCGGATAATAAACCGGAAGGTAATGGAAACTTAAATAAAAAAGACTGACTAACAAAAATATGTCAGTCACGATGAGTGTGGTATTACTCAGATTTAAATCATGAAAACGTGTATTTGCCATAGCTTTCCCTGACTTATAGCTAAATATGAACGTTATGCTGGTATGGATAATTGTAGTGTAGAAAAAACTTACACAATAAAAAAATCATATATAGTTAGTTTTATACAAAACTCTTTTTAGCACGCTGCAACACATTGGAAATACAGGCATCAATTGCGCTGAAATGTGGAAAGACCAGGATGGATAAGGATATGAAAAGAAGAGTATTTAGCGCTAAGCAGGCAGGGATCGCAGTCTTGATGTTGTCGGGATCGATAGCAGGATGCTCTAGTGGTAACCTTCCGCAACTACCAACCGCCACCACCCAGCCTTCACTTACCAAAAATGTCAGGGATTACAAATATCTGATCGGTCCCGGTGACAGCCTGAGCATTTTTATCTGGGGGAACCCTGAAATCTCAGGCAGTTACACCGTGCGGCCTGACGGCATGATTTCTACTTCGTTGGTTGAAGATGTCCCCGCTTCTGGTCGTACCCCGACAGACCTGGCCCGCAGCCTTGAGGCACGACTGGCCGAGTATATTCGCGACCCCATAGTGACCGTTATGGTGTCCGGTTTTATTGGCCCTTACAGCGAGCAGGTGCGGGTGATTGGCGAAGCCTCTCAGCCTCAGGCGATTAACTACCGTGAGAACATGACCTTGCTTGACGTTATGGTTCAGGTCGGTGGCTTAACTGATTACGCAGACGGCAATGATGCCCGCCTTATCCGGGTTGTTAACGGACGCCAGCAACAATATGGGCTGCGTATGGGGGATCTGATCCGTGACGGTGACATCACGGCCAACATCGATATTTTACCGGGTGACATTGTCATTATTCCTGAGTCCTGGTTTTAAGGGGGCGTCTGTATGAAGGAACAGCTGGATCTCCTGATTCAATACCTTAACGGTATTTGGTTGAATCGTCGGTGGATCTGGATGACGGCATGGGTTATTTGTCCGCTGGGTTGGATTGCCGTCACCCTGATGCCAAATCAATACACGTCTGAAGCGCGGGTTTATGCTGACACGCAGACGATCCTAAAACCCCTGATGCAAGGTCTGGCGATCAATGCCGATCCGTCACAGGAACTTCGCCTGATGGTGAAAACGCTGCTGAGTCGGCGCAACCTGGAAACCATTGCCCGTTACACTGATGCTGATGTGAAAACCCGCACCACAGAAGAATATGAAGATCTGCTGGATACCCTGAAATCAGATATCAGCATTCAAAGTGCCGGTAAAGAAAACCTCTTTACTATCAGTTTCACCGGTAAAGATGCGCAGTATGCGCAGGATGTGGTTCAGGCATCACTGGATGTGTTTGTTGAAAATGCCGTCGGGCAGAAGAAGATGGACACCCGGCGTGCCAATGAATTCATATCAACCCAGCTGGCGGAATATGAAGCTCGATTGCTGGATTCTGAAGCCAAACTGGCTGATTTTAAGCGAAAGAATGCCGGTTACTTGCCGGGGTCTGAGCGAGGCTTTGTCGCTAAATCAGAACAAATGAAAAGCGAACTGGAGGAAACGCGGCTGCAGTTGCGTGAAGCCCAGTCCAGTCTGATCTCTGCCCGGCGCCAGTTGGATCAGGAAACCAATCTGGCGTCTAAACAGAGTTCTGGGTTTAAAACGGAGTATGACCTGCGGCTTGAAGCCCTGCAGACCCGATTGGACAGTTTGCTGTTCCGCTTTACGGAAAGGCATCCGGATGTTCGTGAAACCCGCCGTCAGATTGAAGAGCTGAAGACACAGCAAAGCAGCAGCGGTAGCAATGCCGCGCAACTGGCATTAAATCCAGTATTGCAGGAAATGAAGTTGACGGTCGGACAAATGGAAAATCAGGTAGCTTCTCTGAAAGCCAGGGAAGAGAGCCTGATTGAAAAGATTCGGATTAATGACGAAAAGTTGGAGTATCTGCCAAAAATCGAAGCAGAACTGACCAGCATGATGCGTAACTATGAGGTGACGAAGGGGCAGTATGACGAATTGCTTTCTCGTCGGGAGTCGGCCTTGTTGTCGCAAAGCCTGGATGCCAAGTCCGATCAGATTTCGTTCCGGATTATCGATCCACCTTTGCTGCCACGGGAACCGTCTGGTCCGATGCGTCCGCTATTCCTGACTGTTGTGCTGATTCTGGCGGTAGGCGTAGGGTTTGCACTGGCGTTTATTGCCAGCCAAATCTGGTCAGTGGCATTCTCACCTACGCAAATTTATAAGCAATTGCAGTTACCGGTATTTGGGGTCGTGTCGGCAACAGAGCTCTCTGGCCTGAAAAAAATTGAGCGGTGGCGAATGTTGCGTTTCTCGTTCGTCAGTGTCTTGCTGCTGGTGTTTTTCGTCTGTTTTGTGGTCATCAATAGCATGCCTTCAGTGCATCAATTGATAATGCAGGGTAAGGAGATGTTATGAGCATTATTCAAAAAGCACTGAAAAAAGGGGGCGGTAAAAAGCCGGGTAAGCAGGGGATGATTGCCCGCGCGATGGATAAGTCCAAAGAGCGGGAACAGAGCCCCTCATCGAATCTGCTTGCATCGGGCAGTCGCTTACCAAACACGTCTATGGCTGAGAGGTCTATGGCAGATATGGATAGCCATACCGGTTATTCCCAGTCTGCGGTAGGGCAGGAATCGGTGCTTGCGTTTACCGGTGAAGCAGAACTGTACATAGATACTGAGCGGCTGAAAAAAATGGGGATGGTTTCCCATACGGATGAGCAGGCGAACTCGCAAATTACCAATGAATTTCGTTCTATCAAACACAAATTGCTCTATAACGCGTTTGGTCCCGCTTCTGAGACCCTCAAGTCCCCGAACATGGTGATGGTGAGCAGCCCGAATCCGATGGAAGGGAAAACCTTCACCTCCGTCAACCTGGCGCTGAGTATCTCTTCGGAAAAGGACAAAACTATTCTGCTGATCGATGCGGATGTGCTGAAACCCAGCGTGAGCAAAACCCTTGGTCTGGATGAAAAGCCGGGCCTGATTGAGTACCTGCTGGGTGAAGTCAGTGATATTTCAGAGGTGATTTATACCACCAATATTCCGAATTTACGTTTGCTGCCGGCTGGCAGACCGCACCACCTGAGCAATGAGTTGCTGGCCAGTGACAAAATGGAGAAGCTGACCAGAGAGTTGTCAGCCCGCTATGTGGATCGCATTCTGCTCTTCGATTGTCCGCCGCTGCTGTACGCGGTAGAAACCACTACGATCGCAAAATTTATGGGACAGGCGATGATTGTGGTGGAGCAGTCAAAAACCCGGATGTCTGATATTGAACAGGCTATTTCGGAGCTGAACAGGGAAATGGTGATTGGGTTTATTCTCAACAAAGCGACCCGTGGAATAAATAGTCGATATGGATATGGCTATGGATATGGTCTTCAAACGAACAGCGATTAGTGCATTTCTGGCACAGCTACTGCTGCTACCACAAACCGGCGGCGCGGCAGAGGTGGAATTTATCCCTTTTGTCGGAACCAGCCTGGTCTTTACTGATAACGTCGATCAGGCGTCTTCAGATCGTCGTAACAGCCTGATTTCAACCATTGACGCCGGCCTGAGTGCTGATATCACAGGTAATGACGGCAACCTGCTGTTTAATTATGAGCTTAGTCAGCTCTTCTACAGCCATGATTCCAGCGAAAACTCGGCCTATCAGGAACTCACCTTTAATGCGGATAAAGGATTATGGGACAGTGGCTTTCGAGTCGATGCTGATGCATCCATTTCCAATCTGGCGCGTGCTATCGATGAGAACGCCAATGCTGACATTTTCAGTGGGGATACCATAGAGAGTAAATCGGCCGAAGTCGGTTTGAGCTATCAGTCTAATCCGCTGAGCAGCATTAACTTCTATGGACGGGTTTTCACCGCTGTCGCGAACTATGAAGATGACATCGGTAATTACGATCGGTACGGCGGTGAATTTAACTTCGAAAACGGTCAGCGTGTCCGGGATCTCTTCTGGGATATCGAGGGCAGTTATGACTATAAAAACGGCCACAAAGGCGCGCCAAACACCGAGCTGAAAATTTTACGCGAAGTGATAGGGTTGCAGACTATTCATCACTGGTCGCCGCTTATTCGCCTGAACTATGAAGATTACAACGGTGTTTCCGAAGCGGACAGTACGGACGCGCTGAGTTGGGGGCCGGGGCTCCGGTATTACTGGACAAAAACGTCATACCTTGAACTGAGCTATAACTTCTCCGAAACCGACGGGATCTCAGACTTCTGGGCTGGTTCGATACACCTGAATCCGTCGCCGAGAACTGAATTTTTTGTTTCTTATGACAAGCGTTTCTTCGGGGATGCGTACGAGGTGTTTTTCTCGCATCAAACCCGTCGCCTGACCAATGCGATTAGCTATACCGAAGAAGCCACCAGTTTTGACCGTGACACCTTTACCTCAGGCTCTGACATCGCGGAGTTTATTCTCAGCAGAAAACTGGAATGGACAACAACGCTGGAAGCCCGTCGCACCGATTATGTGCTGACGTTGTTCTATAACCAGCAGCGTCCGCTCAATGACAATTCTGAGGAAAAGGATGAAGACGGATACGGTATCAGCATGGATATCACCCATGAACTGTCGCGGCGGCTTAGTGCCCGTATTGGGTTGTCTTATGAAGATTACCGTTTTCGGAACCAGGCGGAACCCGAGCAAAAGGATGAGTACTGGACTGTGGCGTTCGATACAAACTATGAGCTGAGTAAGAACATGTTTGGCTCAGTAGGGTATGAGTTCAACCAGCGTTCCTCGTCAATTACGGACAACGAATATGACGAGAACCGCGTTTACCTAGAAGTCAGGGTGGAATTTTAATTATGTACGAAGCACATTTTGGGCTGACGGACAAACCCTTCAAACTCAGCCCGGATCCCAGATTCTTTTATGCCAGCCCGTTCCACGAAAAGGCGGCGTCGTACCTTGAATATGGCTTGTCACAGGGCGAGGGGTTTATCGTGGTCACCGGGCCGATAGGTACCGGAAAAACTACGATTGCCCGAAACCTGCTGGCTTCTCTGGATGATTCCATCGAAGCAATTCAGATCGCCACAACCCGGCTCACGCCAGAAGAGTTGGTACGGTTGGTAGCGGCCAAATTTGGGATACCGGTAGAAGGCCTGGATAAAGCCGCAATTCTGAAACGCATGGAGCAGGCTTTGCTGAAATTGCATCAGCAGGGTAAGCATGCGCTCTTGCTGGTGGATGAAGCGCAAAACCTTCCGGCCGAGACAGTGGAAGAGCTGCGAATGTTATCGAATTTCCAGCTTGATGACCGTCCGCTGATTCAGAGCTTTTTGCTGGGGCAGGAGGAGCTCAAAGCCATTATTGCTCTGCCGGAAATGGAGCAGTTCCGCCAGCGGGTCATTGCATCCTGCCATCTTCAGCCGTTTGATACCGAGCAAACCCGCGATTACATTTTGCACCGCTTACATCAGGTTGGCTGGGAGGGAAACCCGGAACTGGACGAGGCGATTTTTGCCAAAGTCGCTGAGCAAACGGCCGGTATTCCCCGCAAGATTAACATCCTGATGGATCGCTTGTTTCTTTATGCTTACCTTGAAGAATTGCGCATTATCGATGAGGACGCCGTTCAGCAGGTGATTGATGAAATGGGCGAAGAATTCTCTGGCTCTATCAGTACTCAGCACGCCATGGCTCCTCTCTCCGATTCCCTGCATTCCGCGGCGGGTGCGGGTTTTCATCCGGAGAATAGTTTGTCACAAGGTCGCTCTGCACTGAGTGATCATGAAATGGATAAAATCCTGTCTACGCTGGATTCAGTGAAAGAGGTACTGGACAAGGTCATTGAACGCAAAGTTGCCACAATTCGTTACCTAGACAATCTCATCCTGAAAAAGCGTCGATTATCCGATCAGCTTGGCGGCTCCTCTGCGGTATCCAATGGCAATGAGGGGGCTGAGACAGATGCCGCAGAAAATGTTCTCGGGGAAGATGCCTTTCCGGCTCCCTCGTCGTACAGCGGGGAGATCACGTCATCTCAACCCCGTGAGGGCAACAATGACATGGATGGGAACACTCAAATCGAAGATGCTGATAATCTTAAACTCGAGAGCAAACGTTGGGTTCAGGCCCTGATGAAAGCCCATCAAGAATAATGAAATTGGACGAAAACAAAAAACAAGGCAGGTCAACGACCTGCCTTGTTTTTTTGTTGCTTACGGTTCTCGCCGTTTTACTGCTAAGACCCGGTGGTTTCTTCAGTGTTTGCCCCAACGAACTTGTCGTGGGGCGGGTTTAACAGGCCGATATAAGAAGGCCGATTTATCTGTACGCATGTCGCTTATTCAGCGCATTTATTACTGCGTCGTGGAGGAAGGCGCATCGGCGTTCAGGCTGAATTTTTCAATCAGCGTGTAGAGGGTCGGGCGGGTAACGCCCAGCAGATTGGCGGCGCGTGAGATATTGCCATCGGTCATGGTCAACGCTTTGCTGATTGCTTGCTTTTCCGCTGCATCTCGAATCTGGCGCAGATTAAGTGGCATTTTTTCCTGTGCTGAGGCGTCCACTGATGTCAGAGCCAAATCAAATTCAGAAATGACCTTGCCGTCCGCCATAATGGCGGCTGATTTAATCTTATTCTGCAGCTCACGAATATTCCCCGGCCAGTGATACTGACACAGCGCTGCGATGGCCTCGTCGGTAAAGCCATTGATTTTGTGCTGAGTCTGCTGGTTGGCAAGATGGAGGAAGAAACGGGCGAGTAGTACGATGTCTTCTCCGCGCTCGCGTAAGGGTGGGTTGTCGATAGTAATTTCACTGATGCGGAAGAATAAATCTTCGCGAAAGGTTTTTTCGGTCATCATCTGTTGCAGGTTCTGGTGGGTCGCACAGATGATTTTGACATCAACCGGGATTTCCTGGCGTCCGCCGACACGCTCGATGACTTTCTCCTGCAAAAAGCGCAGAATTTTTGCCTGTAACGGATAAGGCATGTCGCCAATTTCATCCAGAAACAGGGTGCCGCCATTGGCGTGTTCGATTTTCCCGATTGTGGTTTTATGTGCGCCGGTAAAGGCCCCTTTTTCAAACCCGAACAGCTCGCTTTCCAGCAGATGCTCTGGAATCGACGCACAGTTAATGGCCACAAAAGGTTTGTCATGACGCGGGCTGCGATCGTGAATCGCCCGTGCCAGCACTTCTTTACCGGTTCCGCTTTCACCAAGGATCAGGGTGGAAATTTCACAGGCCGCAATACGATCCACCATCCGGCAGACATGCTGAATCTGTGGGCTGTTACCGATAAACCCGTGGCTGTCGAGCGAGGACTGGCGCAGGCGGATATTCTCGCTTTCCAGATTCGTAATGACAAAGGCGCGGGCAATGATCACAGACAGAATCTCATCATCAATCGGCTTCTGATAAAAGTCATGGGCCCCCAATTCAATGGCTTTGAGTGCGTTATCTTTATCATCATTGCCAGTGATCACTATCACTTTAGTATTCGGACACAGGTCAAGGATTTCCTTGAGAGTCTGCAGCCCTTCAGAGGCGTTTGTCGGATCTGGCGGTAGACCCAAATCCAGAGTAACCACTTTGGGTTCATAGCGGCGCAGGGCGGTGATGGCTTCCTGTCGGTTGGCCGCAAATACGACGTCATAATCGGCCAGACACCACTTCAGCTGCTTCTGAATTCCCGGATCATCTTCGATAACAAGCAGTGTTTCCATACGTTGCCTCTCTTGTGGTTATTCTTTGAGTATAGTTGGATTTTTTTGTGGTGAACGGGTGCTGAGGGGGACCGCCAGCACAAAGCGCGTGCCTTGTTCAGGGGCGGACTGTACCGTGACATGCCCGCCGAGTTGTTCAATCATGTTCTTGGCATCGTAAGCCCCGATTCCCATTCCGGCGTTGCCTTTGGTGGTATCAAACGGTTTGAACAAACGGTGCTGAATGAAATCCTGACTCATCCCATGACCATTATCGGTGATATCAATCTGGCAGTGGTTACCGGTTACCTGCAGGGTGATGTCGACCTGCCCCTGTGCATCGGTTGCATCCTGTGCGTTTTGGATCAGATGGTTGAGGATGTTTTCAAAGCGCTCTTTATTGGCATCGAGGCGGATTGGCTCGTGGGTAAGGTCACGAAAAACAGGGCACGGCTCCTGCACGGAGCGGGTCTGGCAAACCTGGGCGATCACCGGCGCGATTTCGATGTGCTGCGTGCTGTCGGCATCAATACGTTTGCTGCGTAGCTGGCTCAGCACATTATTCAGTCTGTTGACCGCAGACTCGACGGTGTCGAAAGCATCATCAATAAATTCCGGATTGTGCTTGTGACGGGCAGCATTGCGGCTGAGCAGCTGTAGCTGAGCCACGACGTTTTTCAGGTCGTGCACCAGAAAAGAAGACATGCGGTTAAAGGTGTCGAACTGCTGGCTTTCAGCCAGCTTCTGGTTGGCTTCATACATCGTCAGATAAACGGCGAGTTGACTGCCGATGGCATGCATCAGATCCCTGTCTTCCCAGTCGACGGTATCGGTTGACGTCGGGCGGGAGAGCAGGAACACACCCTGGAAACCACCGTCAGAATGCACCGGTACCAGCACAGAAAATGGTGCAGGGGCGGGAAGCCGGTCATGTTCAACAGAAAACGGCGGTACTTCGTAACCGGCTTTGAGTTTCTCGAAATCAATGATCCAGTCGTGTTCGATAGCCGGCAGACCCAAGTGTTCCAGCAGATAGGTTGCCTCGGGTGACGCCGCCGCACAGCCGTCATGAGAGACTGCCTGTAACCGGCCATTCTTCATGCTGGCCAGCAGTCCTGCGGTGCAGCCGAATGGTCCCCGCATGGCAGCCAACGCATTGTCATAAGGTGAACGTTCGTGGTGTTCCAGACTGGCGCAGAAAGTGATCCATTCCTGGCGATATTCATACTTATTGGCGAAAAAGTGCTTGGCGATAAAAACCTTGAGCCGCCTGCGCAGCGGAGAGGACAGAAACAGACTGGCCAGTACTAAACTGCTAAGGGCAAAGAAAATGGTCTGCGCGGTGTCTGCCCAGGAAACGCCGGCCGCTTTGATAAAAAAGCTGACGATTGACATGGCCAGCAGGTAGATACCGGCAACCAGGATCAAGGTGCTGTGATAAATGACATCCCTAGAGACATACACCCGGCTGGCCCAGCGATTCAGGCGTCGGGTTGTCAGGACAATGAGCGGAATGGCTGTTGCGATGATCCATCCCCGACCATCCCAGAATGAGGGGGCAATGACATTGGTCAGGAAGGCATCGGCGTAAAGGGCAAAATTGTAACCATAGATCATCCCGAGCCCGAGGCAGATAGGCTTGATGGCCTGCAATTCCTGACGATGGCTGCGGCGGTACAGGTTTTCGATGAACCAGAGGCCAATGATGGCCTGGCAGAGATGCGCAAAGAAGAATACTTTCTGGTGCAGGAAAGGCACCAGCAATCGACAGATTTCCAGCGTAGCGACCAGAAAGATCACGCCACACAGTATCATCAGTTTATGCTTGATCACCTCGGACAGGCGCTCGGCACTGATAATTGTGCCAAGTAACAGCAAACTGAGAATGCCGTTAAAAAGGCTTTCCGTCACCAGCGAAAACAGCAACGGATATCCGTAAATTAGCTGCAAGCCGGTGGTGCCTGCCCAGACAGCCCCGGACACACACACCAGCTGAAGCAGGCTCTTTTGCAGGTTCACCTGCCGGTATGTTGTCAGCAGCAACAGCAAAAGTGCCGCAAAACCGGTTGCGGCAACAAAGTAGCCCACGGGTCCCAAAAGAAATTCCAATGCTGAGTCCTTTTTTGTGGAAGTTTCTTATTATGAGACTAGACGAATTTGCCTCTGGCGGTGAAATCCGTGACCGTGCTTTGTGGCAAAATGTCTACCGGTGGTTAGCTGATGTCATGGAGAGGGCGGAGACTGAATCGACTCACAAATGGCATCGAGTGGCAGCCATTGCTGAAGGGTCTTGCGGGAATCTTCCGGTTCGTTACTGCTGGCGTAGATAGAAAATGCGATAAAGACAAATGGCAGACAGTTGAGTGTCAGTATCAGTAAAAGCTTGTTCATGCCGAATCCCCAAATTGTGTATGTCTCATCTCCCTGATTCGTTACTGCTCCTGTTTATGTGTTTACTGTAGAACACCACATTTGCGCACGTTGGCTTAATGATAAGAATGTTTTTTGGGAGTGTGGCAGATGGGCTGCTCGGAACATAACAAACCCGCAAGCCTGAAAGAATACGGTGTCAGTATGAATAAATCGTCGCGCATAAATCATAGGGGACTGTAACTGGCAATATGACAGGCCAATTTTTTATTTTTGTTATAAAAAGCAACTCATGTCTTTGTTAAATGACACATCCACAGACATGGCAATATAGGTGGCACTCACTGGTTTTTTTTCAACTGATCGTCGATGACACTGTGCAGAAAAGACAGTGCCGCACGATGATCGCTGCGACTCATAAACCACTGTTTTTGATTGGTTTCCAGTGGCAGGAGTTCTAACCAGCGCTGACAGACCCAGGTCATATCGTTATAGTCGGGCATGGGGTAGTTAGCTGCATGCTCAGGGTATTCTTCAAACAGAGCCTTGAGGCTGCTTGAAATATCCCGGTCAACAAATTTTATTTCAGTCGGTGACCAGTTGGACAGTGGAGTGACATCGCCAAAGCGAAGGGCATCCTCCTCTTGCCAGTGTTTGTTGATCACATACTTTTCTACCCCTTTAACCGTGATACCCAGTAAACCATCGGGGAGTTGCTCAAAATCTGTAATGATTGCCCGGGTACCGAAATGACACAATGTCTCGCCGTCTTTCATACAGAGTCCGAACCCTTCGCCTGAGGCCATAGCCAGTTTAACCAGGCGAGTGTAGCGGGGTTCGAAAATCCTCAACTTACTGATCCCACCAGGGAGCAGATACAGCTGTAACGGGAATAGTGGTAACTGCATAGTTCTAGCCTTTACTGACGTTATTCTTTATTAAGTACGGTCCAACAGAAAGTTGGGTTTGCTATAACGTTCAGGAAAAGTATAAGCAGACAACTTTTGGATGCTGTCTGCTTTTCGATACTAGCTAACAGCGGCTTTTATCGCAGAGGTCAGTTGTCTAAGTTCTTGTTGACTAATGATAAAAGGGGGCATTATGTAGACAAGTGTGCCAAAAGGGCGAATCCAGACACCCATGTCTACAAAAGTCTTCTGAATCTTGGCCATATCGACCGGTTGATACAGCTCGACCACTCCTATCGCACCCAGCCAGCGAACGGCTTTAACCGCGGGAAGCTGACCGATCGCCGGAAGCTGTTCAGCCAATTGATTTTCAATCTGTTTTACCTGCTTTTGCCAGTGTCCGTTGGCAAGCAGATCCAGGCTGGCATTCGCCACCGCGCAGGCCAGCGGATTGCCCATAAAGGTAGGGCCGTGCATGAAGCAGCCCGCCTCGCCACCACATACCGTATTTGCGACATGCGTGGTCGTCAGTGTCGCCGAAAGGGTCATATAACCGCCGGTTAACGCTTTTCCGACACACATAATATCAGGACTGATACCGGCGTGTTCACAGGCAAATAATTTTCCGGTTCGGCCAAATCCGGTGGCAATTTCATCGGCAATCAGCAATACCCCGTATTCATCACACAGTTCACGAACCCGTTTCAGGAAGTTCGGATGGTAAATTCGCATGCCTCCGGCGCCCTGTACGATGGGTTCCAGGATCACTGCGGCCAGCTCGGTATGATGGGCGATAAGTTTGGTGCGAAAATCATCGACATCTGATTCATCCCACTCATCAAAAAAACCGCACTGCGGGGAGTCGGCAAAAATGTGTTCAGGCAGAAACCCTTTGTACAGGCTGTGCATGGAGTTGTCCGGGTCGGTGACTGACATGGCGGCAAAGGTGTCGCCGTGATAGCCGTGCCGGACAGTCAGAAACTTAGGGCGTTGCTCACCTCGGGCGTGCCAGTACTGCAATGCCATTTTCAGGGAGACTTCCACCGCCACCGAGCCTGAATCGGCCAGAAAAACATGTTGCAATGGCTCCGGACTGATGGCGACCAGCTTGCGGCACAATTCCACTGCCGGCTGGTGGGTAATACCGCCAAACATAACGTGTGCCATCTTATCAATTTGCGACTTTGCTGCTTCATTCAGCATAGGGTGGTTGTAGCCATGAATGGTCGACCACCAGGAAGACATGCCATCAACCAACTGCCGACCGTCTTCCAGAGTCAGATAAACGCCTTCAGCATGGGTGACGGGATAGCAGGGAAGAGGAGCCTGGGTAGACGTGTAGGGATGCCAGACATGTTTCTGGTCAAAATCTAAATCCACCGGTTTGTTGTTATTTTGCACAGATGTAAACCTTTCTATTTCTTTATGGTTGACAGTCTACTGGCTCGAAGTAGACTAGCCAAGTATTAGGAAGCACATAACAATAATTTTTGGTGTGGCAACAACGGCATGCCAAGAACAATAAAAACGAGGTTTTACACGTGGAAGTACGTCACGACTGGACAGTCGAGGAAGTTCAGGCGCTTTTCAATAAGCCGTTTATGGATTTGCTGTTCGAAGCACAGCGAGTACATCGCCAGCACCATGAACCGAACAAAGTGCAGGTCAGTACGCTGCTGTCGATCAAGACCGGTGCCTGTCCGGAAGATTGTAAATACTGCCCGCAAAGCGCGCATTATCGCACCGACGTTGACCGGGAGCGTTTGATGGAAGTCGAGCGGGTACTGGATGCGGCAGGTAAAGCCAAGGCGTCAGGCTCTACGCGTTTTTGTATGGGAGCCGCCTGGAAAAACCCGAAAGAACGTGACATGCCTTACCTGCTGGAAATGGTACGCGGCGTAAAAGCCATGGGGCTGGAAACGTGTATGACCCTGGGCATGATCACTGGCGATCAGGCCAATCAGCTGGCGGATGCTGGGCTAGATTATTACAACCACAACCTGGATACCTCGCCGGAGTTCTACGGCAATATTATTACCACCAGAACCTACCAGGATCGCTTGGATACGCTGAGCCATGTGCGTGATGCGGGTATGAAGATTTGTTCAGGCGGCATTATCGGCATGGGAGAAAGTGCCCGTGACCGTGCGGGTCTGCTGGTAGAACTGGCGAATCTGCCGGTGCATCCGGAAAGTGTGCCGATTAACATGCTGGTTAAGGTGAAAGGCACGCCACTGGAAACGGTGGATGATACCGACCCGTTTGATTTTATCCGTATCATCGCGGTTGCCCGTATTATTATGCCGCAATCTGCGGTACGACTGTCTGCCGGACGTGAAAAGATGAACGAGCAGATGCAGGCGCTGTGTTTCATGGCTGGTGCCAATTCCATTTTCTATGGCTGTAAACTGCTGACTACCCCAAATCCGGGTGAAGACAAAGACATGCAGTTGTTTGCCAAGCTGGGTATCAACCGGGACGAGCAAAGTGCCAAGCCGGATGAAATCCAGGAGCAGGAGTTGCTGAACCAAGTGGCAGAGCGGATGGCTGCCCGTCCGGGGAAAGACGATCTGTTCTACGATGCATCCCTTTAATCAACGCATCCAGTCAGCCCTTGCCGCGCGCCAGTCGCAAGGGTTGTATCGCTCACGCACCTGCCTTGAGCGTCAGGACTGTCAGGTGCTGGATACCGGTTCACTTTCTCAAGCCTCATCTCCCCACCATGCTAAACGGTGCCTGAACTTTTCCAGCAATGACTATTTGGGTCTGGCGCAATCTCCGGCCTTGGTCGAGGCATGGCAACAAGGGCTGACGCGCTATGGTGCTGGCAGCGGCGCATCCCCGCTGGTAACGGGGTATCAGCCAGCACATCATCGATTAGAGAAACAGCTTGCAGACTGGCTGGGCTATGATCGCGCACTGCTGTTCAGTAGCGGTTTTGGTGCCAACCAGGCGCTGCTGTTTACACTGTTGCAAAAAGGTGATCTGCTGATTCAGGACAAACTCAACCATGCTTCGCTGATGGAGGCGGGCATGCTGAGCGAGGCAACCATGCGGCGTTTTGCGCATAACGACACCGATGCACTGGCGCAGTTACTGGCTAAGCAGACAAATGTCACTTCGGCTGAAACTGTGAAAATGGTGGTGACCGAAGGGGTGTTCAGTATGGACGGTGACTGTGCGCCTTTGGCTGCCATGCAAACATTGTGTCATGCGCATCAGAGTTTACTGGCCGTGGACGATGCTCATGGCTGCGGTGTGCTTGGCGATGAAGGCCGGGGAAGTTGCGATCAGGCTGGTATCCGCCCGGATATTTTAGTGGTGACGTTCGGTAAAGCTTTTGGTTTGCAGGGGGCTGCGATTCTTTGCAACGAGGATCTGGCTGAATATCTGGTGCAGTTTGCACGGCATTATATCTATTCGACAGCGATTCCACCGGCACAGGCTCATGCACTCAGTCAGGCGTGCAGTATGATTCAGCAGCAGCACTGGCGCCGTGAAAAATTGCAGGAGCTTGGGCACATCCTGGCGGAAGCACTCGACCCGGCAGTAGAGCTGGTGGCAACTGATACTCCCATTAAGCCGGTACTGGTTGGCGACAGCCAGCGCGCGGTTGCAATGTCAGAGCAACTGCGGGACCGGGGCATTTGGGTCAGCGCTATACGTCCACCGACGGTGCCGGTGAATTCCTCCCGCCTGCGAATCACGTTGACGGCTAATCATGAGCCGTCGGATATCAGACAACTGGCCAATGCCATCAACGAGGTTTTTCATGCGCAGTGACGTGAAAATGATGATGTCGGATGATGCGGCTCTCCCGAATGCCGGAGAAAAGCAGGCGATTGCTGCGGCCTTTGGCCGCGCGGCCAAGCATTATGATAAGGCCGCAGAATTTCAGCGTCTGGTCGGTCATCGTCTGCTGTGTCAGCTCCCAGCGGCCTCAGTAGCCGGCAGTCAGATACTGGATCTCGGATGTGGTACCGGGTATTTCAGTGACCAGTTGACGCAGCGAGGGCTCAGGGTTTGTGCGGCAGATTTGTCGGTAAGCATGCTCGAACAGGCTCAGCGCCGCTGCGGCAATCGGGTTCAGTATCTACAGGCCGATGCAGAACAGCTGCCGCTTGAGGTGAATCAGTTTGATATGGCCTTCTCAAGCCTGGCGTTGCAGTGGTGCCGCGATTTATCAGTGCCGCTGCGAGAGCTCAAACGGGTGGTGAAGCCCGGAGGACGGATTTTGTTCTCCACCCTGGCTGATGGGTCACTGGCAGAGCTGAAAGCAGCATGGCAACAGGTTGATCAATATCAACACGTCAACCAGTTTCTCTCTCCGAACGAGATAAAACTTGCGCTGGCGCAAGCGGGGCTGCCACAGGCTGACCTAGAATTTTCACCTGTCACCATGTATTACCCGTCCGCGATGGATCTGATGAAAGATCTGAAAGGGATTGGGGCAACACATTTACAGCAAGGCCGTCAGGCCGGTTTAGCCGGACGCGCCAGACTGAAGGCACTGGAGGGCGCTTATGAAGCGTTCCGCACCCCGACGGGGCAGTTGCCAGCGACATATCAGGTTTGTTTTGGAGTAATTTTGAATGACTAACGCTTTCTTTGTCACGGGAACAGATACCGAAGTAGGTAAAACTGTTGCTTCACGCGCCATTCTTCATGCGGCGGGGAGTGCCAATATCAAGATGGCGGGTTATAAGCCGGTAGCCTCCGGCAGTGCTCCGACCAAGGACGGCATGCGGAATTCTGACGCACTGTATCTGCAGGATGCCTCTGTGGTTGAACTGACCTACGACGAAGTGAACCCTTATGCGTTTGAAGCGGCCGTTTCGCCTCATCTGGCGGCTGAAATGGAAAATCGGGTCATTGAGTTTGATGTTCTGTCACAAGGGCTAGCGCACCTGAAGCAGAAATCTGACGTGGTATTGGTTGAAGGTGCAGGCGGTTGGCGTGTGCCCGTGTCGCGCAATGATTTTCTGTCCACGTGGGTGAAGCAGGAAAAACTACCGGTCATTCTGGTGGTCGGGGTGAAGTTAGGCTGTTTGAGCCATGCAATTCTGACGGCCGAAGCCATTCGTCAAGATGGACTGGAGCTGGTGGGATGGGTCGCAAACCGTGTAAATCCGGGAACGGAAAACTACGCGGAGATTATCCGAATGCTGGATGAGAACCTGCATTGCCCTCGACTGGGTGAAATACCGTATATGCCGGGAGTGAAAAAACGGGACCTTTCTCAGTACATCGATTTGGCCCCTTTAGGTTTGATCGCGAACTGACAAATCGGCTTGGGTTGTTGCGGATAACACTCTGTCTGACATTCCCTCCGAACATAATGAAAAGAAAAAACCTGCCGAGGCAGGTTTTTTTTCTTTCTGGTGATATCCCGTTCTTCAATGGGAAGGCAAGATCTCAACGACGTTTGAACAGACAAGGCAGGGTGTACCACGCTGATGCAAATAAAATCAGGCTGTATGCCAGTAACTCCACGCCTTCTTCAGCCATGGTTTTAATGTAGGCTTTGATAGCAGGGTCCAGATGTTCCCCCATCGCCGCCTGCCATAGAATGTTCATGCCATAAATGCGTGAGAAAACCAGCAGGGTAAAAACACCACCAACTATCATTCCAAAAGCCGGAGTCGAAGTGAATCGTACCAGTGGCTGAGTGGTTGTTTTAAGGTGGAAAATACTGTAACCAATGGCAGAAACGGACACCAGCCAGGCTGGGTATTTCCAGATACCGTGTCGGATGGCGTCCAGGATACCGTCCATTTCACGAATAAAAATGGTCGCAAAGAAGCCGGTGACCAGCACCGCGAACCCGCGTTGAGATTCGTCTTTGATGGCTACCAGGCCAAACAGAATCACGGCAATCAGCAAATAGGCTTCCTGCCCGACTTCGATAATAGACGCTTCACCCATGTCGTTTTGAAAAATTCGTACATCAAGGTGGATAGCGAAGGCTGATAGTGCAAGCAAACTGGCAAATAAAAATGAGAGGCAAAATGGCCAGAAAATTGCGGAAGCTTTAACCGTAGACTTGTCTGCATCAGCAACTACAGAGTTGATAGACTGCATTAATAATACCTAAAGTGTGTGTATCGTGTTCAATTGTAATATGTATGTCAAATCGGACACACTATAGGCCACTTTACTGAATAGAGACTGAATTGTGAATCTGGATCACATTTCTTTGCTTTGTTTGTGCAAAATAAAACCTCCCGAAGGAGGTTTTATCATAATGAGGTGGGAAGATCAGTTTTCGCCCGTCAAACCGAGCAGGGCTTCCTGAGTGTCATTCAGACCTGTTTTGCTGTTATCCAGCCCCAGTTCTTTATGGGCTTCTTCAACAGACATGCCAAGGTGACAACGCAGAATGTCGATTGCGACCTGGTAATTTGCGTGATCAGCCATCGGTCCTCCTTGATAATTCGACGACGTAAGAAAATGAAATCTTGTTGTCGATGACAATAGTCAAACCGACCTCCAGATACAATAAGACTAAAGTCTAAGGTCGTATTTTGTACGCTGTATAGTCGTTAACCCTTACCGGATACAGGTTAAGAACAGGATGCCGGACTAAAATAGTGTGGTACGAAATGAAACAGAGTAACGTATTGAGTTAAATAGAGTTATCCATGAGTAGAAAAACACTAACGAAAGGTAACAATTTATCACTTTCACTTGTTTTTCGTTTCGACGACCATACTATAAAGACCAACATAAATTGATTCACAGGGCTCTTGTTATTTATGCCTGCGCGCTGTGAGAAGGAACCATCCTTTCAGGAGAGAACATATAACATGAAGCGTATTGCATTGTTTTTGGCAACCAACCTGGCTGTACTGCTGGTATTCAGTGTTGTCTTGAACATTATTTATGCCGTAACCGGTATGCAACCTGGCAGCCTGTCTGGTTTGCTGGTAATGGCAGCACTGTTTGGTTTTGGTGGCTCGTTGATTTCACTGTTCATGTCGAAATCAATGGCGTTACGCTCGGTTGGCGGTATGGTGATTGAGCACCCGCGTAACGAGACTGAGCACTGGCTGATGGAAACTGTCGCGCGTCAGGCACAGCAGTCTGGTATCGGCATGCCAACAGTGGCTATTTACGATTCTGCGGACATTAACGCATTTGCAACCGGTGCCAAGCGTGACGATTCGCTGGTTGCGGTTTCAACCGGCCTGCTGCACAGCATGACGCGTGATGAAGCTGAAGCCGTACTGGCGCACGAAGTCAGCCATATCGCGAATGGTGATATGGTTACTATGACCCTGATGCAGGGTGTGGTGAACACCTTTGTTATTTTCGTATCCCGTCTGGTTGCCGGTGCAATCAGCGGCGTGAACAATAACGATGAAGAAGGTGAAGGTGGCAGCTACCTGACTTACTTTATTGTTTCGTCGATTATGGAAGTGCTGTTCGGCATCCTGGCGAGCATCCTGACTATGTGGTACAGCCGTCACCGTGAATTTAAAGCGGATGCTGGTTCAGCCCATCTGGTTGGCAAGCAGAAGATGATCGCGGCACTGGAACGCCTGAAAATGAGCCAGGAATCCCAGCTGGAAGGTTCTATGATGGCATTCGGCATCAACGGTAAAAAGACTCTGTCTGAGCTGTTTATGACGCACCCACCACTGGATAAGCGTATTGACGCGCTTCGTCGTGGTGAACACCTGTAATCGGCAATATGGGCAATCGTTATGGATTGAGAACAGAACAACCTCTTAGCGACTGCCCAGCTACGTTCATATCGGTGTCCATGTCTCTGCTCATATCGGGTGTCTACATTGGTGGCCGTCTGAGCGCCTAAGTGAGTGCCTAAGTGAGCGCCTAAGAATGGCGCGCTGTAATCTACAAAACCAGCAGAGTGACTCTGCTGGTTTTTTTATCTTAAAGTCTGAGTGAAACCGGGTAATTAGGCGTTTATTTGACTGTATAGTGTCGGATGTCTGAGACTGGTAATTTTTGGTCTTCATAGAACATTAAAATTAATATATTGGTTAAATCATTTAGTACTCGGTTATTCATATAGAGTACAAATATAAATAAAGCGTTTTATTCTCACTTTAATAACAATTAAATTCAGCCAGTTCTGACTCAAAGTAAATAAATGATTTTGTTTTTATAAGTTTAATGTAGATATTAACCGTTGGAGTGATATCATCCTGTTTGATATAACCTCTGTTTTCTCATTTTTTAAATTTATACTGGCTATCAGTTCTTTTGGTATTAAGAGGCTTTATGCGTTGGTTGAATAATGTCAGTTTCAAATACAAACTTACCATTCCTATTACCGTTATTATCCTGTCATTTACATTTCTGATTTTTCAGGTGTCTGTGGTTTTCAGTGAACAGCATAAGGTGAACAAGGTACTCAACGAACAGGTGCAGCCTGTGCTGGATGAGATGGAAGATGCGTACCGGGACATTTATCAGGTTATGACTGCAGGAATGGGGATGGCATTAACCCTGCCTGATGACAAAGAAATGATTGAGTTTCATAAATTCAATTTCTATGACAATGCCCCTAAAGCTGCACCAAGAATCGCATCTCCTCACCAGTTGGTTGATATTGGTTTTTTGCCAGAAGCCAGTAGAAATCAAATTATTCAGCTAGAGGATAAATATGATGTCTGGCAGAAAAGATATGAGTTTATTGTGACTCATCCTGAGCAGGCTCTGGATTATTATCGGGATCATGAAGACATAGCAGAAAAAGACTTCGAAGAAATTCGCGGGTTAATTAAAGTGATCCGAGGGGAAATTATTGATGCCCGTGAAAAATTAATTCAGGAGGTGGCGGAGCATAGCGAAGCTGCCCAAACGATTCTGCTGACGGGCTCCGGGATAACGATAGTGGTGTCGTTAGCCATTGCCTTTGTGATGACCCGTTTGGTGGTCAATCCCTTGCATCAACTGACAGATTCGTTGAAAGCTATTTCTGATGGCGATGGTGATCTGACCGCGCGGGTACCGGTGATGGGTCAGGATGAAACCGGGCAACTGGCGACGGCTTATAATACCTTTGTCGGAAAAATTCAGGCTACCCTGGCGAAGGTGGTTGCCTCTTCAGATCTGCTGCAGCGTGAGGCGGCCTATTTGAGCTCACTGACAGCAAACATTGTTTCGTCCTGCCATGTGCAGCAACATGAGTGTCTGGCGGTTGAATCTGCGGTCAGTGAATTAAGCGCAACCAGCCATGCCGTCAGTGATCATGCTGCTGAGGCAGCCAATGCCACACAGGCTTTTAATCAGCAATCCGGTACCATGCAACTTACTCTGGCTGATTCAGTGGCTGCAATGGAACAGCTTTCGGCGGAAATCAATGAATCCAGCCTGATGATGCAGGAGCTGGAAAAGAACGTAGTGGATATATCATCGATTCTGGAGGTTATTCGGGGGATTGCTGATCAAACTAATCTGCTGGCCCTGAATGCTGCCATCGAAGCGGCCCGCGCGGGCGATCAGGGAAGAGGGTTTGCTGTGGTTGCTGATGAAGTGCGCGCACTGGCCAGTAAAACGCAAAACTGTACCAATGAAATCCACGGCATGATCGAAACCCTCAAAGGGACAGCCGAGCGATCAGTACAGGTCATGCGCAGCAACGCCAAAGCGGGTGCAGACACGGTGGCTCGTTCTCAGGAAACCAATGTTGCGCTGGATGTGATGAATCAGTCTATTGTGATGATCAGTGACATGAATACGCAGGTTGCCGCTGCGGCCGAACAGCAAACGGCCGTGACGGGAAGTTTGACTGAAAATATTCATGCCATTGTGATGGGATGTAATGACACGCTCAGCCACATTGAGAGTGCACAAAAAGTGTGTGATGCACTGGCTGCGCAGAGTACAGAACTGGATTCCCTGATGGGGCAGTTTAAAGTGTGATACGCAAGACTGCTGCGAAGAACTGATTTGTCAGGTTAGCGCTCAGGCCTGATGTGCCGTGCAAGGCCTGAGCGCTTCACTTAACAGATAAGGGAAGCACTACTGATCCGACGGTCGAATTCGATAGATGCCGCCACTGTCAGTTGAGAAATAGATCCAGCCTTCCGGGCTCTGCGCCAGAGCCCGGATCCGCTCATCGAGCGATTCCAGCAACCGTTCTTCATGGCGAATACTGCCATCAGCCTGAGGTTCAACCCGGTTGAGGTGGCGCAGTTTGAGTGCCCCGCTGAACAGGCTTCCCCGCCAGGCAGGAAAGCTGCTTCCTGTGTAAAGTATCAGACTGCCGGGGGCGATGGACGGGATGTAGACTTTTTTCGGTGACTCAATCCCCGCCTTTTCGGTTGCTTCCCCGACATCGACGGGTCCCCAATACTCTTTGCCGTGTGACGTGACAGGCCAGCCGTAATTGACCCCTTTGCGGATCAGGTTGATTTCATCGCCGCCACGCGGGCCGTGCTCGATAGACCACAGGTGACCAGTTGTTGAGTCATAAGCCATGCCCTGTGGATTGCGGTGGCCCAGACTCCAGATTTCGTGCAGCGCATTTGGTGTGCGGACAAACGGATTATCCTCAGGCACAGAGCCATCGAGGTTAAGCCGAAGTATCTTGCCGGCGTGGGTCGTCATATCCTGACCGTTAGGCCGATGGCCGCGGTCACCCACAGAAAAAAACAGGTGATCACTTTGATCAAAGGCGATCCGGCTGCCGAAATGGCGGGAGGTGTCGCTGGCAGATTGAGTGACGAGCAGTTCCTGCCATTGGATCAGGCGGTTACCTTCCAGTTTGGCTCGGGCAAGGGCAGTGGCAGCCTGTCCGCTTTTGCCTGTCACAGACTGGCTGTAGGTGAAATAGTACCAGGGCTTGCCGGATGGCTTCGGCTCTTTCGCCACATCCAATAAACCTCCCTGACCATACACTGCAACGTGAGGCACCCCGCTGAGCTGTTGCCAGTCACCGGAATCGAGATTCAGTAACATGGCTTTGCCTTCACGGAACGTAACCAGGAGATGTTGAACATCAACAAAAGCCATGCCCCAAGGCGTACCCTGTTGTTGTGCGATGCGCTCGACCTGGTAGGGCATGCCCTGACTGCTCCCCGTGAAGAGGATAGTACTACGCGTTTCTGAATCCGTTGCGGCGGAAGCATAGGCGTAAGAAACAAACGAGTAAGAAAACACGTAAGAGACAAATACGGAAGAGGCAAACGCTGAGGAGACCGTTATCACAAAGCCGATTGCCGCTGAAATTCTCTTTGCGGAGGAGAGAGCGACCGAGACACCATTAGTCAGTGTCAATCCGGGTAATCCTAGTAGCATTCCCCCGGTCAATATGCCTTTCATTAATTGCTGAAACATACAGACAATCCTTTTCTGTTTTTCATGTATCCGATGATGACAAGTGTAACCATCATTGCCTGGGTTTGCCTGAATCGCCACTTGGCATACGGCAGTCTGATCAGGCAAAGGACTGATTTAGCGCCAAGCTAATTTTGTAACAGAGTGAGTAGGCAACAGTGCAAGATCAGGTTTCGACCAGATGCCGGGCAATAATGCCAGCCAGGGTAGCCAGTCCCTGCTGCCACTTCGGTGTGTCCTCGTAGTTGGCAAAACTGAACCGTATGCAGTGCCTGTGCTGATCTTTAGCGCTGAACATATTACCTGGCAGCAGGCTGATGCCTCTGGCTAGAGCTTCTTGATAAATACGATTGCTGTCGGCTGGCTCCGGTAAGATCAGCCAGCATAAATATCCGCCTTCAGGTTGAGTCAGGTGATAGCGTTCTTTCAGATGCGGATAACGATCCAGTGCCCAGGATAGAGCCTGGAAAAACAGTTTTTGTTTTTTGCTGTAGCTGCGACGTATTTTGCCGAGGTGATCGCGGTATTTACCGGTCGTCAGGAATTCGCCGACGGCAGAGTGCAGCAGATTGGGGCTGCCCATATTGTCGGTCATCAGGCGTTTTTCGATCACGGGCTGATATTGTCCAGCAATCACCCAGCCAATACGTAATCGGGAATCGAGGGTTTTGGAGAGGGAATTACAGTAAATCACCCGGTTTTCGGTATCCAGTGTTTTGAGCGGCAGCGGCCGCTGGTGGTAAGCCAGTCCGCCAAACACATCATCTTCAATAATGGGGATGCCGCCAGTCAGTGAGAGGAATTCCTGTCGCTCCTGCATTGTCATCACATGGCCAGTCGGGTTGTTGAAGCTGGGGTTGATCAGGATAGCTTTGACTGGCCAGTTTTGAAGGGCGGCTTCCAGCGCACCGAAATGCCAGCCGTACTGAGCATCAAACGGAATTTCGATAGCCTGCAGGCCGAGAGATTCAAGCAACAACAGGTTGCCAAAGTAACTGGCTGATTCAAGCAGCACAATATCGCCTGGCCGGGTGATCGCTTGCAAACTCAGGCTGATGGCTTGCTGGGCTCCATGTGTGATCAACAGTTCACTGGCTGAGGTCGTGATGCCCAGCCCGCGGTTGATTCCCACCAGTTGTTTCAGCAGGTTTTCATCACCGGGGGGTAACTGGTAATGGCTGGGAATATGGCTTTGATAACGACTGTGGCGACCGATTTCAGCATACAGAGAACGAATAGCGGGAAAATTCGTGTCCGGGTGCGCTGAGCCCATCGGCAGCACCTCTCTCGATGCCGGTAACCGCATGATGGTTTTGCTGAGGGTCATCAGATCCACAAACTCCGGTTCAGGCACCGGGACTGTCGGGACACTATGTAATCCGGCAGCGACCCGATAACCTGAGCGGGGACAAGCCGTTATTTTGCCGCCGGCTTCTAACTGTTGGTAGGCACGGATGACGGTGTTCTTGCTCAGGTTTAGTTCGCGACTTAGCTGACGAATGGACGGCAGTTTGTCACCCGGAAGATAACTGTGTTTATCAATCTGGTCATTGAGCCAGTTGAGTACCTGTTGATATTTGGTGATGCCCGGTGATGGTGTTGCTTTCATCCTTCTGTACCCTAAAAATCACTGTTATCTGTGCCTGTTAACATTTCTGTACCCCTATAAAGTAAAGACTCTGTGAAAAAATGCAAAGTGAGAGAGTCATGCTGGCACGCTTTATCCCGTTCATTTTTGTTGTTCTTTGGAGCTCCGGTTTCATTGGCGCCCGGCTTGGGTTGCCTTATGCCGAGCCGATGACCTTCCTGTTATTGCGCATGTTAGCGAACATCGGTGTGTTTCTGTTGCTGGTTGTGATCTTGCGTGCCCGTCTGCCGACAGGTAAAGCGCTGGGGCATTGCCTGGTCGCCGGGTTACTGATCCATGGCTTCTACTTGGGGGGAACCTATATTGGCATTAGCCTTGGCATGTCTGCCGGGCTGTGTTCACTGCTGGTAGGGTTGCAGCCGATTGTCACGGCACTGGTGATGTTTGCCGCTGCAGGTGAACGTATGAGACCCACACAGTGGGCTGGATTAGTGCTTGGCTTTATCGGGATCGCCCTGGTACTTCAGGGGAACATGTCCTGGCATCAGGATGGTAACCGAACGGCAGCGTATGCGTTTACGATTCTGGCGTTGCTGGGGATTACCTTCGGCACCTTGTATCAGAAACGGTTTTGCCAGAATGTCGATATGATTGGCGGAGCGGTTTGGCAATATGCGGCGGCTGCCACTCTGTTTTTGCCGGTAGCACTGATGACGGAAACCATGGCTGTGAATTGGACGCCAATGTTTATCTTTGCGCTGAGCTGGCTGGTACTGGTGCTCTCGGTGGTGTCAATTCTGTTGCTGCTGTACATGATTAAGCACGGTGAATCGTCAAAGGTTGCCTCAACTTTTTATCTGGCACCACCAATGACGGCGTTTCAGGCCTGGCTGGTATTTGGTGAAACGTTTGATAAATATGGTGCGATGGGGTTTGCCCTGGCGGCGGTAGCGGTATACCTGGTGATTCGTCGGCCAAACATCCGACCGGCTCAGGCCACCCAGTATGGCGTCTCTTCCCGCTAGCGGTCGCCAAGAGCACAGCGAACCTTGGAACTAAAAAGCCCGCTACAGTATTCGTTTCGATACAGAAGCGGGCTTTTCAATTACTGGCCTGCTACCAGCACGATCAGAACGGATACCAGAATAACTGGGCGGACTGGTGTCTCAGCCAGAAACCGCCAGCGAGAACCAGTGCAATGGTTGTCAACACCATATAATCCACAGCCTGCATTGGTTTCAGGCTGTACCATGTCCGTTTGTTGTGGCGGCCGAAACCACGCAGCGTCATGGCGTTGGAAATCACATCGGCCCGGTCCAGACTGGAAAAAATCAACGGGCCGAGTATTTTGGCCACATTTTTCAGGCGAGTGAAAACAGGGGCATTTTTCGAGATATCAACGCCACGAGCCTGCTGGGCATGCATGATATTGATAAAGTCTTTGGTCACTTCCGGGAGATACCGCAGGGTCAGGCTGACGGCATAGGCGATCCGGTATGGTACGCCCAGCCGGTTCAGACTGGCCGAAAACTCAGTCGGGTGCGTGGTGAAAACAAATACCAGCGCGATAGGGAACATGCTGAAATATTTCAGGGTGACCGTCAGCAGATAAAACAGGGTTTCCTGAGTCAGGGTATAGTGGCTGGTCAGGGCCAGCAGTACCGTCTCGCTACCCATGTATTCTGTTCCCTGTTGCGGCGCAATCAGGTACATAAACAGCGCGTTGAGCAGCAGGACGGTTACGGTGCCTGTCATCAGCGTTTTGTAGTTGGAGAACGGCACGCCCGACAGCTTCAGCAGAGCAAAACCTAAGGCGATCATGGCCATGATAATGCGGATATCAAACGTGATCAGCACCATGGTCACCCAGGCCATGAACAGGACAAACTTGGTAATACCATTCAGTTTGTGCAGCGGTGAGCCGGTATTGATGTAACTGATACCGAATTTGATTTTATTGGTTTTCATACGTGTGCGCTTGCCTCATGGTGAATGAAGCAACGAATAAAGTGATCGATTCGTTCAATGCCAAGTTTCTGAGCCAGCGTGTACAAACTGGTCACCGTCAGGTTGGCCTGTTCCAGCAACGAAGGCTGACTGAAAATGGTGTTAACCGGTGCATCTGCCAGCAGCTTGCTGTCGGCAATCACAATCGCCCGGTCGGTGTATTCCAGCACCAGATGCATATCATGTGAGATGATCAGGATAGTCAGTCCCAGTTTCTGGTTCAGCTCGCGGATAAACGCCATCATCGCGGTATAGTGACGGTAATCCTGTCCGGCAGTAGGTTCGTCCAGAATCAGCAGTTTGGGTTCCAGTACCAGCATTGTTGCGATGGTCACCCGCTTTTTCTGACCATAGCTCAGGGCATCTACTGGCCAGTGACGGTAGCGACCCAGCCCACACAGTTCCAGGGTAGCCAATACCTTCTGCTCAACCTCAGATTCCGGCAGACCGCGGTGGCGCAGACCAGATGCGACCTCGTCAAAGATCATATGATGGGAAATCATGTGATTTGGGTTTTGCAGAACAACCCCGATATCTTGACTGCGCTCCGAAATAGAACGCTGGGTCAGGTCTTTGCCTTCAAAGTGCATTGTGCCCTGATCCGGGTCGATGACGCCCATAATCAGCCGGGTCAGGGTCGATTTCCCGGAACCGTTCTTACCCAGCACCGAGACAAATTCGCCTTGGTGAAGGGTAAAGCTGATGTCGTCCAGTGTCTGTCTCTGGCCGTCGTAAGAGTAACCCAGATGACTGACTTCCAGAAGAGGTGTGGCTTCATTGGTTTGCGATTGGGGAGTCTGTAAGGTTAGCCAGTTAAGGACGTCAGATTTAAACGCATCCAGCTGCATCGTCTGTAATGAGGCTGGCTGATCAGATGCACGGACAGTACAGCCCGCTGCTTTCAGGGCAGACAGGTACAATGGCTCTCGGATACCGTGTTCACCCAATAGCGGACTGGCCAGCAGCTCATCCGGTGTCATGTTGGCAACAATCTGGCCACGTTCCATCATCACAATCCGGTCAACCGGGCAGTAGAGGACATCTTCCAGCCGGTGCTCAATGATCACGACAGTTTTGCCGGTGTCACGGTGCAACTGGTCAATGATCTCAATGGTCGCCTTGCCGGTTTTGGGATCCAGACTGGCCAGTGGTTCGTCAAATAGCAGGATATCTACGTCATCTACCATAACTCCGGCCAGTGATACACGTTGCTTCTGGCCGCCGCTCAGATCAAACGGCGACAGATGCAGCATGTCATCCAGCTCCAGCATCTTGGCTGTCTCTTCGACCACACGGTGCATCGCACCCGGTGCAACCATCTGGTTTTCAAGTGCAAAGGCAATATCCTCGCCGATGCTCAGGCCGACAAACTGGCCGTCGGTATCCTGCAGCACCGTTCCGACCTGGCAGGTCAGTTGGTGTAAATCCATGTGCTGGGTGCTCTGACCATTAATGGTCAGTGCGCCGGAGATATCACCTTTGATGGCAAAAGGAATTAACCCGTTCAGGCACTGGCCAAGGGTGGATTTACCGCTGCCGCTTGGTCCGACGATCACGACCTTTTCGCCTTTTTCAATCGTCAGGTTGATGTTCTTCAGGGTTGGCTGCTCTAACGCCCAATATTTAAAAGAAAAATCTGAAAACTGGATGGACATGCGTTAGTACGCCTCTTTCAGGTTGTAACTGAGTTTTTTACGTTTTGCGACTGCGGTCAGGATGAAGTGGCCGACCACCGCAATCAGTATCGTGTTGCCCGCGGCAATGATGGTCAGCTGTGCCATTACCTTGGTAAAAGGTTCGGCGTAGAGGATGGCGTCAAGCATGGCGGAACTGCCATAACCTACAACATTGCCAATAAAGGCCAGCAGTACAAACAGGCAGAAATCGAGCTTGGAGAAATGGCCTTTCTCAAGGCGTTCGCGAGTGAGTTTCGGATACAGGCCAATCAGTAAGCCGACGATGCCGGAGCCCAGCACCCAGGTAATCCAAACGCCCCAGCCGGCAAATAAGTCGGTGACCCAGTGTCCAATGAAGCCGACCAGAAAGCCAACCAGTGGGCCAAACAGGACGCCGAACAAAGCCAGTACAGCCATGGCCGGTTTGAGGGTGGTGTTGGCAAAGACAGGAATACCGAACATAGGCAAACCGCCTATGCCGTATAACGCTGCACCAATAGCAATAAGTACAACTGTCTTGGCAGATAAATTCATGACATACCTTTCTAATTCACTGGACGTTGCCCGTAGGCGAGTCTGTTGATTTGCCGGCCTTGAAAACGCTGCTTTGCAAGTGGCGGGCGCTGGCATAGCCAGACAGATGTCATATCCGGGAAGAGAGGTAAATCCATTTTTTCGCAAGAGCAGGGTGGTCGGCAGACACAAGCGGCGCATGATACATGAAGCCGCTAAATAAATGAAATCTTTACTTCCGGACGTCTATTCCTTGCCCGATTTGTTGTCATCAGCGTATACCTTGTAACCTGAAAAAACACAGTGATTTCGTTTTTACTCTTCCTATTCGGCGGGCATTGACGACGACTAAACTTAGAAGTACAGAGAGAAGAAGTACGCAGGTTGCCTTTAAAAGTATGCAATCATCGGCAATACTGTAAGTTAATCAAGGCAGCTTGAACGGTGTTGATATTGGGTTTTAGCCACACGTTAAATGGCTGTTTCTAGGATGATAAGTTATCGTTTTAGCAAGGATGTCCCAGTTAGTGCTAAAGCGCACTGTTTTCTCTGTTCTGCTCACAATAATAGCGAGAACACAGGCTGATAACGAAAGTTATGCTTTTCCGCCGATATTGCTGAGAACTATCTAAACGGCTGGAAATAATGAATTTTCCACTTTATTTTTTCACTTAGTTAGTAAATACTGCTGTTTCATATCGCTTTAATGTAAAGCGCGTGAAATTTGAACATTCCGATTCTTGTCAAGCTTTAACTTGCTTCGAAAACATGCGCTGATACACAGAATCCGCATGGGCTCAGTTAGGAAGTTGAGGTAGAATCGGTTACTATCAGTAACAGCTATCCCGCCATTCCGGCAGGGTGCAGAGCCAAATCATATTGGAGATACAGCTTGATTAATGTATTCCTTGTAGATGATCACGAACTGGTTCGCACAGGGATCCGACGTCTTCTTGAAGATGTCCGTGGTATTAAAGTGGTAGGGGAAGCCGACAGTGGTGAAGAAGCCGTAAAATGGTGCCGAAATAATCATTCGGACATTATTCTTATGGATATGAACATGCCGGGTATCGGCGGTCTGGAAGCCACGCGTAAAATTTTGCGCTTCAGCCCTGATATCAAAATCATCGTTCTGACCATCCACACTGAAAACCCGTTCCCGACGAAAGTGATGCAGGCAGGTGCCGCAGGTTATTTAACCAAAGGGGCAGGGCCTGATGAAATGGTGAATGCGATTCGCGCAGTGAATAGCGGACAACGTTATATTTCACCGGAAATAGCGCAACAAATGGCACTGAGCCAGTTTGCGCCAAGCTCAGAAAACCCATTCAAAGATCTCTCTGAACGCGAACTGCAGATCATGATGATGATTACGAAAGGGCAGAAAGTGACCGAAATTTCGGAGCAACTGAATCTGAGTCCTAAAACGGTTAACAGTTACCGCTATCGCCTGTTCAGTAAGCTGGACATTAATGGTGATGTCGAACTCACCCACCTTGCGATTCGCCACGGAATGTTAGACACAGAGACGTTGTAGTGTCAGAACAGTTTGACGCAAAAAGTTTTCTAAAAACCGTTACTCACCAGCCAGGCGTCTACCGAATGTATGACGAGGCTGGTGAGGTTATTTATGTCGGTAAGGCGAAGGATTTAAAGAAACGCCTGTCCAGCTACTTTCGCACCAATGTCAGTGGTGAAAAGACCCGGGCTTTGGTCAAAAACATTGCCAAAGTTGATGTCACGGTAACGCATACCGAAACCGAAGCGTTAATTCTGGAACACAACTACATCAAGTTGTATTTGCCCAAATACAATGTCCTGCTCCGCGACGATAAATCCTACCCTTACATCTACCTGAGTGCTAACCAGCACCCCCGTCTGACTATTCACCGCGGCGCGAAAAAGCGCAAAGGGGAATACTTTGGTCCGTATCCGGATGGCGGCGCAGTACGCGAAAGCCTGCACCTGTTGCAAAAGGTGTTCCCTATCCGTCAGTGTGAAGACTCGGTGTATGCAAACCGAAGCCGTCCCTGCCTGATGTACCAGATTGGCCGTTGTCTCGGGCCCTGTGTGAAAGGGCTGGTCAGCGACGAGGATTATCAGGAGCAGGTGAATTTTGTCCGTTTGTTCCTTAAAGGGAAAGACCGTCAGGTGATTGCATCCCTGGTCGAAAAGATGGAGCAGGCGAGCCAGCAGCTGGCGTTCGAGAAAGCCGCGATGTACCGGGATCAAATTCAGGCGCTGCGCCGGGTACAGGAGCAGCAGTTTGTCAGCCAGGACAGTGATGACGATCTGGATGTCGTAGGCATTGCGCACGAAAATGGCATGGCCTGTATTCATGCGCTGTATATCCGTCAGGGCAAGATTCTGGGCAGCCGCAGTTATTTCCCGAAAATGCCGGCAGAAGCTGACATTACCGAGGTGCTGTCCAGCTTTGTCTGTCAGTTTTATCTGAATCAGGCAGAAGGCAGGGTCATCCCATCTGAAATTTTGCTGGGTGAGTCGTTAGGCGATGAGCAATCGGTGATTGCGGAAACGCTGTCGGATCTGGCCGGGCGAAAAATCACGATTAAGACCCATACGCGCGGGCATAAAGCCAAATTTCAGAAACTGGCTCAGACCAATGCCCGTACGGCGCTGATCAGCAAGCTGAACCACAAGCTGACCATTCACCAGCGTTTTGTGGCGCTGCGTGAAGCATTGGGGCTGAATACGCTTGAGCGTATGGAGTGTTTCGATATCAGCCACACCATGGGTGAAAAAACCGTTGCGTCCTGCGTGGTCTTCAACAAAGAAGGGCCGCTGAAACAGGAATATCGCCGTTACAATATTTCCGGTATCACCGGTGGCGACGATTACGCCGCGATGGCTCAGGCACTGGAACGTCGTTATGGTTCGCAGATCGATCCTGACAGAATTCCCGATATTATTTTTATCGATGGGGGTAGAGGTCAGCTCTCAAGAGCGTATGATGTAGTAGCACCTTTGATGGCCGAATGGCCGACCCGTCCGATTCTGGTGGGCGTGGCGAAAGGCACGACCCGAAAACCCGGCCTGGAAACCCTGTTGCTCACAACAGGCGAAGAATTTACCATGCCTTCAGACTCTCCGGCGTTGCACCTTATTCAGCACATCAGGGATGAAAGCCACAATCATGCGATCAGTGGTCACCGTGCACAGCGGGCGAAGGTAAGAAAACGCAGTGTGCTGGAGGATGTGGAAGGCATAGGTCCGAAGCGTCGTCAGGCGTTGCTCAAATACATGGGTGGTTTACAGGAACTCAAAAAAGCAAGCAGAGAGGAAATCGCCAAGGTTCCAGGGATTAGCAGGGCACTGGCAGAAAAAATCTATGACGCACTGCAACACTAGCGGTGTGGCGATACAAAAATTCACAATAAGAACTAATTGATTATGCGTTTAACGATTCCAAATATTTTAAGCTTCATACGGCTATCGCTTATCCCTTTTTTCGTGATTGCTTTTTACCTGCCGTATCAGTGGGCTCCTTTTGCAACCGCGTTGATTTTCTTTGTCGCCGGTGTGACAGACTGGTTTGATGGCTACCTCGCCCGTAAACTGAATCAGACTACCCGCTTTGGCGCCTTTATTGATCCGGTGGCGGATAAGGTGATGGTTGCAACCGCGATGGTGTTGGTGGTCGAACACTATCATTCTATTTGGGTGACCATCCCGGCGATCACTATGATTGGTCGTGAAATCATTATTTCGGCTTTGCGTGAATGGATGGCCGAGTTGGGTAAACGCTCCAGCGTGGCTGTTTCCTGGGTCGGTAAGGTGAAAACCGCCTCTCAGATGCTGGCCCTGTTGCTGCTGCTGTGGCATCCGGTCGAGTGGATAGTCTGGGTAGGGTATGTCGCTTTATATGTCGCAATGATTTTGACTTACTGGTCGATGTACATTTATCTGCGTGCTGCTAAAGACGACCTGTTTAATGCCGAGCATATGTAACCCTGGCTGGCACACATTTTGGGTGCATCAATCTTGAAGACATTAATGTTGAAAGTATCGTTGAAAGCGCCAATGTTAAAAGTACCAATGTTGAAAGCATCAATCTTGAAAGCAGCAACCGGATGCTGAACGCCTGAATGACAAAAGCCGCCTGACTGGCGGCTTTGTGCTTTCTGGTGGTTACTCGATGGTAATGCGCTTGTGGGCAATACCGGCGTGGCAGTCGATACAGGTTTCCCCCCTTTGTTCAATCATTTCATGGTTCAGCCGGGCGCGCTGCGGCTGTTTGGACAGATCAAAGTTCTCACCGGAATGACAATGGCGGCAGGTGCCTGAATCACTGGCTTTCATATCCTCCCAGACTATCCGGGCCAGCCTTGGCCTGTGCTCCTCAAAGTTCTCTTTGGTGATCGTGCCTTTCATCATGTGGTAGATATCTGCCGTCGCCGCGATTTTCACTTTCATCTTATCGATAAACTCGTGGGGTACATGACAGTCTGCACAAGTGGCCAGAACTTTATCGTCACTGACATAATGGGGCGATGCCTTGTACTCTTGCACGATGGTGTCCATTTTCAGGTGGCAGCTGAAACAGAATGCGTTCATGTTTGAAGCCACCATGACACCCTGGAAACCGACCAGCCCGATGACGACAAGGACGATGCCAATCGGGATACCAAGCAGCAGTGGCTTTTTCAGCCAGCGCCAAAACTTTTTTGTCCGGGAACGTGGTTCTCCCATAATGCCTCCTTAGGGTATTGCCGAGCATGAGGTTGTCATGCCCGGCATCCCGGACTATTTGCTGTCGTTGAGGTAGCGGTCTTTAAAGGCATCCTGTGCTTCTTTTCGTGCCTTTTTGACATTTTCCGGTTCATTACCCGTGAACCAGGCATGCTCAGGTCGGTTGAGGATTTCATCCAGTACTGCGCGAGCCCGGGTGGCGCTGTCGGTTTTTCCGTCGTGCTCCGCTTTTTCGAGGATCTCCATAAACTGCGGAACCATTTCGATATAAAACCGTTCAGCCACTTCATACATGCCGTGCCACTGGACATAATCCGGTGCCTGCATAGCCGCACCATGGCGCGCTCTGCGGCCTTCGTGATGCCAGAGATAGAACCAGGTCCATTCAATTTCTTCGTCGAACTCGGTGTCAGTCAGCAGTTTTTCTTTTTGCAGGACTTCCATCATGGCTTTGCCGGGGCGGGCAAACTTGTCGTTGTAGAGTTCAACCAGTGAGTCAAACTGCTGGTAGAAATTGTCGATCATGGATTTGGTATGGCATGACTGACACACATTTTTCATGTCTGTCCGTCTGTCCTGCCAGGACTTGGTTTCTTTACCGGATGCCTTGTCTTTGGCGTCAATTTTCTCCGAAATGGCCGGGCGCAAGGTCCAGGAGATCCGGTTACCCACATCATGGGTGACAGGCAGTTCGCGGGTTGCTGACATATGGCAGGTTGCACAGGTTGGCGCGGCATCATAGTCTTCACCGACTACCCATTTGGCCGAATCCATATTCATTTTATCGACGTGGGCAAAGAAGTTGATACCGTGCTTGGACTCTTCATAAACCTCTTTCTGCGGATGGTCTGGGCCTAAGTGGCACTTGCCGCAGGCTTCAGGGCGGCGAGCCTGCACCATGGAAAACTCATGGCGCTGGTGGCAGGCGGTACAAGCACCCACCGAGCCGTCCGGATTGATCCGTCCGATCCCGGTATTGGGCCAGGTGGTTGGGTCAAGGTCGCCATTTTCCAGCACTTTGACTTCAGAGCCGTGACACTGCCAGCAACCGTTTACCGCCGCAGAGGATTTACCGTGGAAGGTGAGGGCGCCTTCCACCACTTCGGCTAAAAAGTTGTCTAAAGAACCAAGAATTTGACCGGCTTTGGCATGGTGACTCGCGGAAAATTCGGCCACTTCCTGACTGTGGCACGCACTGCAGTCTTTCGGTGACACAATGACAGCAATATTGAAGCCTTCATGTTTTATTGCATCCGGATCATCCGGTGATGCCTGATGACATTCATAGCAGCCCACATTGGCGCCGTAGTGTTTTGAGCGACCCCATTGTGCGTAGATAGACGGGTTTTTCTCCTTGTGGCAGGCAGCACACTCCTTACTTTCCTGACTGAGTTGCTTGAAGGGTTTCATGACCAATGCTTTGGGTTCAGCAAAGGATGTCGCGGGTAAAAAAAGAAGTATTGCGGTAAGAAGGACGAATAAATGCTGCGACCATCTGGCTGGAGTCAGCAGTTTTATTTTCATAGTAACCTCGCTCACGTGCTTGCAGTGTATCCCTGCGTTGTTATGCGTTATGTTTACTGCTTCGCTTATCCACATAAAGTGTATGTCTAATTAATCTTATTGGTGAAAAAACATTCACCGACAGGCTGTGATATGGATGCAATAAGAGTGCGATATGCTGCAGGCGGTGTTTACTTGCTGTTCAGAGGGTTACAAGCAGCGATTACTCACTGCGTTCTGATGTTTCAATTCTGTGTCAGGTATGTTCGATTCTTGCTGGTGCAGCCTGTCTACTTTTCTTAACAGATCACAAATTTGATCTTGCCTTCATAAATTTGCTTTCAATGCGTTGTTGATAATAGAACTAATTGGTATTTTCGTTGGGAAGGTTCCCAGAGAGATAATACCTATGAAAAAGAGATGGATTGCGGCGCTGGTTTTCACTGCACTGAATGGGACGTCAGTGCTTGCCAATGAGGTCGTGGAAAGTGTACTGATTGATGATGTGACACTCGATGGCTATCAGAAAAAAAGTTATGAAGTCATTCTTGAGAGTGAAGCGCAATTGTCACCGAGCGAATTTCGTGGCAGCCGAGTGCAGATGAAGCTGCTGGTGGAGCTGTTCCACAATAGCCACAACGGCAAGAAAGCCGCGCGGGTTGTGACGCTGGGCAACGGTTATGTGCCGGGTGGCTCAGGCGTAAAACAAATCTATGATGCGCCGCTGCTTGCCCGTTTCACTCAGAATTATCCGGTTCAGTTCGATTACAGCATTTATCAGGCTGGCGGTACCCCCATCTTCAGTGAAGACTATTCGCCGCAGAACGAAGCCAGCGACGTGTCGGTTTCAACTACCACCGTTGCGCCGTCTATTGGCTTGTCTGTGAGCGGCAAACCGGGTGAAATGCCTGGTTTTTCGGCATCGCTGAACACTCAGTTGGGTGTGGCCTATACTTCTCGGTATTCCAGTAAAGACTATGTTACCGCAGTAAAACCACAGGTCGGGAATTATCGCGGAACAGGCGTGAAATGGACGACATCACTGAATCAGTTGTATACCAATGACTATCAGTACTACGGCAAATGGGCAGGTGTTTACCATTACACCGACTGCTACAACGAGAACCTGCTGCCGGAAGAGAATTTCCCACGCCTGATTTACGGCTTTAAACCGAAGTTCCAGTATGTGTTTACCCCCGACGCGGATACCAACGAGGTAACGACAACCGAAATGATCGTGCGTGCCGGGATGAAGCAGGTTCAGGAGGGATTCTCCCGCAGTGCGTGTACTTGGTCTGATTACGGTACTAAAAACCATTACAACGAAGCGGAAGTCCGCTTCAGTATCGACTGGGATAAACTGGTTGTGAGCAAGCAATAAACGACCAAGAAACAGCAGAAAATTTCTGATTTTTTCATAAACGATATCAATGCCGGACAAAAGTCCGGCATTTTTTTATCTTTAATCACGCTAATGCATAGATACATTTGACCATGATTAAAGTAAGGAGATAATAGGGTTATCTTCACGTCGATATATCATCAATGAAAAAATTTCCTTCTAAAGCACATAAAAATCCACCTAATGATTGACAGACCTTCGCTATTGATGATTGAATCGAGGCATCCCATCAGTGTATGGGAGCAGAAGAGGTGCGTTAACCAGGTAGTCTGTCTGAGGTATCCAAATACCCGGGAAGGCAGGTGAGGGGGCTTAACGCCGAGATGAGTTTGCGTTTGGATGCAATACTTGTCGGTCACTGGGGCTGAATCCTCAGGGCTGTCACCTTTGGTGGAGAGCTTCTGGTATTTGTGCTTTTTTGCCTTCAAATGGCTGTCTGTCATTGGCTTTTTCGCAAAACCAAGCTCTCTAATACTGATAATGGAAAATTCGGATTAGAGATGCCAAATCAAACTTCTTCCACCGCGACAGCGGTTCAACAACAACTACAACAAACAACTCTGTGGACGGCATTGATTACGCCTTTTCATGCCGACGAATCCATCGACTTTGCAACCCTGACTCGACTGTGTAAAGAACAGGAAGCCGCCGGAAATGGTGTGCTGGTGCTCGGGAGTACCGGTGAAGCACTGGCGATGACCCAGGAAGAGCAACAGGCCGTGGTTCAGCATGTCTGTGCGCTGGATCTGACAGTCCCGCTGATGGTCGGGGTGGGTGGTTTCCAGCTGCAGCAGCAACTGCAATGGCTGAGTTTCCTTAAAGATTACCCGATTGACGCCTTGCTGGTGCCGGTACCGCTGTATGCCAAGCCGGGCCCGGTTAGTCAGCTTAAGTGGTTCCTCAGTGTGCTGGATGCCAGCCAGTGGCCGTGCATGATCTATAACGTGCCTTCGCGAACAGGCGTGTCACTGAATGCTGATACCCTGACATCACTGGCCGTCCACCCGAATGCCTGGTCAGTCAAAGAAGCCAGCGGCAGTGTGGAAGCCTTTACCCGTTATTATGATGCAGCGCCATCACTGCAGTTTTTCTGTGGGGATGACGGATTGCTGGTGGATTTCGTGGCTGTTGGCGCGTGTGGGCTGGTCTCCGTGGCTGCCAATGCCTGGCCGGAAGCAACCGCACGCTATGTCCAGCGCAGCCTGACAGAGACAGCTCCGGATTTTAAAGCGTTATGGCAACAAGCAGGTGACAGCCTGTTCTGTGCGGCAAACCCGATTCCGGTGAAAGCGCTGATGCAGCATCAGGGCCGAATTCCTCATGCCGGATTGCGTCCACCGCTATATCTGGAAGAGCTGAATGAACTGACCACGGTGCTGCAAGCCAACGATGCTGTGCATCAGTGGCTGCAAGCCAGCGCTAAACCAGCAGTATCGGCTGACGATCCGCTCCTGGTTGCCTGATTACTGGTTTCTTACTTATCTCGGGCAGTACAGTGATGTATCAGCACCGATTTACGCCGGTACCAATGTACGCGCCGGCGCCATTTACGAATCTCGCACCTAAAAACAGAGCCCAATACGGCAGCGTTCTACGGCAATTTTATACGCTAACAACATCAGCAACGCGATAACCTCATTGTGCAGGCTTGTTGAGACAGGCCTGCGCCCGATCACGGAGAGCCGAAGCGAAATCTTCGGAATGGCACATGATTGCAACAGAAAAAATGAAAGTGGGTGAGCAGCCAACGGGTAATCCGATGGAAATTTCCGTTATCCGTATTCAGGGCAGCGGCAATGGCCCTCGGGTGTATATTCAGGCGAATGTGCACGGTGCCGAAGTTCAGGGTAACGCGGTGATTTATCAGCTGCTTGAGTTCTTTCGGCAACATCCGCCAGAAGGGGATGTGGTGCTGGTGCCGCTTGCCAATCCGATGGGCATTAATCAGAAAAGTGGTGAATTCACCCTTGGCCGTTTTGACCCTGTAACGGGGGTAAACTGGAACCGTCAGTATCATTTTGATGCCAGTCTGATTGCTCCGTTCTGTGAGGAATACCGCCATGCTGAGGAAACCGTGATTCGTGAGGCGTTTCGCGGTCAGTTGAGACAGCATTTGCATGAGAGGCTGAATTCCCCATGGGGACTGACCTGCGGCCAGCATCTTGCCATCAATTTACAACTGATGGCAGTGGAGGCTGATATTGTGCTGGATCTGCATACCGGGCCGATTTCTGCGCATCATTTGTATGTGCCGGAATATGCCAGAGAGCGTGCGCGTTATTTCAATATCCCGCTGAATATTCTGATTCCGAGTGATTTCAGTGGTGCGATGGATGAAGCGAGTTTCAGCCCCTGGTGGCAACTGAGTGAGGCGTTTGCCAAGTTTGGGCGTCCGTTACCTGTGATGGTGGATGCTTTCACGATAGAACTGGGCTCGCAGGAGAAGCTGAACGTGCAGGCTGCACGAGAAGATGCGCTTGGCATTTGTCAGTATCTGCAGCATCAGGGCTTGTGGTCAGCAACGCAGGTTGTTGAGTGTGAGCCAGTGACACAGCATGCGTGTTATCTGAAAGATTACAAAGCGTTTTTCAGCCCGGCCGGCGGGCAAGTTGAATACCATGCCACGGTGAATCAACCGCTGGCGGCTGGCGCGCCGTTGGTTACCTTATGGCACTTTAACGCGCTGGCAAGTGAGACTTGTGAACGCCGGGATCTGACTTTGCATTGTGATGCTATCCCGGTTCTCCATTTTGCATCTGCCAGTGTCAATCAGGGGACTGAGCTTTATAAAGTGATGACCAATACTTTCCCGCTGTAAGCTGAGCCAGTAAGCCAAGTAAGCCAAGTAAGCCAAGTAAGCCAGAAATCACTTTCTGGCTTTTCTTTTATGCTAAGTGCCGGAACAGGGCCGCAGCCAGAATACCTGCAGCAATTGCCGGTAAAGGCTTTTTCCAAATCACCATCACAATGGCTGTCGCCAGTAATGCCAACCGTGCACCGTTATCCCCTTCCACTGCCAGCGGGGCGAGCAGCGCAACCAGCACGGAACCAGACATCGCACTGATAAACTGTTGGACTCGATGGCTGATTGGAATAAAAGACATTACAAAAACTCCACCCCAGCGGGTGATGAGGGTTACCAGCGCCATCACAAGAATAATTAGCAGGGTACCGTTGAAACTGGTCTCAATGGTCATGTTTTTTCTCCGTCCAGAATGCGCCCAGCAAACCACCCGACAGTGCGCCCACTACGACATGGCTGTTTTCAGGTAAGTACCAGTAAGCCAGTAATGATGAACCCGCCGCAACGGCCCAGATCACCAGAATACGAATGTTTTTCGGTCCGATAGCTACCATCGAAAGCAGGAAGCAGCCCATCACCATGTCCAGCCCCAGCGAAACCGGGTCGTGAATAGCGTTACCAAAGGTCAGTCCCAGCCAGGTGCCGACAATCCAGAACGACCAGAGCGCCAGACCACCGCCCAGCAGCAAGCCTATCCCGCGTTCGCCACGACTGAGTGCATTGAGTGACAATGCCCAGTTTGCATCTGATGCCAGGAGCATGACGCCATACCGTTTTGCAGGAGGCAGGTGACGCAACCAGGGATACAGCGTTGCTCCCATCAACAGGTGACGGGCATTGATAGCAAACACCGTGACCATCAGTGGAATAACAGGCACTTCTGTGCCCCACAAGTCCAGGGCGGCAAACTGAGATGCGCCGGCGAACACCAGTGTACTCATCAGGAGTGACGAGGTGTTATCCAGGCCGGTTTGTGAGGCCGCCAGGCCAAAAGCCGCGCCAAATACGACGACAAAAAAGGACAGTGGTACCAGTTGGGTAAAGCCGTTCCAGACTTCTTTTTTCGAGAACTCGTGCAGGTTTGTACCTGACGTCAGGTTGGGTTGAATGTCGGTTTGCATGGTGATCAGATAGCCAGTGTGTAGGTGGAAAAGATGGATTGTCTTATACAATCAGCAGAATATAGTTGTTATGGTTTGCAGTATGTCTCATATCTCTCTGGATGTGAATGGCTAGCAGATGTACTGGGATGTAATCAGGCTCGCTTCAATAGGGATTCAACACGCCTTAATGATATGTATCTCATGCATTCGGCGTTCATTCACATACCGCTTGCTTAAACTGTCACGTTTTGAATACCGCCAAGCCAAGCCAAGGAACGGTATAGAGGGCATGACTGACAGTGCGCCTGACAGTTGCCCTACAGATTACCCTGTTGAGCTGATAGGGCCGGAGCGGAGGAAAGCACTGGTCAATTTCTGAAACAGTGTATCCACCGACGGCTGATGATCTATGTGCTCAAAAAGCGGTGTATGAACATCGGCACGGATTTGTACCGGATTATTACAGATCCGATTACACAGCTGTACAGGCTTTACAATGTCATCCATGTTGCCTGTGAGCAAGATACAGGCCTGTGAAAGCACAACCTGACCGCCGCCTTTTTTCAGCAATACTCGCTGAGCCGTTCCTACCACTTTTCGGTTGTCGATATTGAGGTTGTAATCACCATCACAATAGGAACCGGGCGTTGCATGGATGTTTACGGAGACACCCAGATCGTCAAAGAAATGGGTGAGAATCTGGCACAGATGCAAATACGCCGTCTTGATATCGTATGGCAGCCCCTCCGGCCAATGATAGATATGGGAGAGGTTTATGACACCTGGCAGCTGCGGTACAGGAGCGCCGCCGGTTTTTCTTGAGACTAATTTCCAGCCGGATGCGTCAAGCTCAGCAATCAGAGTCGGAGAGACAGGCCATTTTTTTCCGGCGGGCAGAACCAGAGTCGGGCTTTTTGCTTGCCACAGCAGCAGTGCCTGAGAAAGGGCATTGGACTGGACCATTTGCAGCAGCTCGGCTTCTTTTTCGAAAAGATCTTCAGCCTCGATACTCAGGTAACGAATCAATTTGTTTTTTACTGTCAACGGGTATCTCCTGACTGGTGGCAAGACAGTAACGCTATGCTGACCTGAAAATGTATTGAAAACAAGGGGACAATAAATAAGGTTATTTCAGGTGGTTAACGGTCACTGGCAGCGAAATATCGCACGGTGGAAATACGAAAAATTCACATTTTCTCATTATGTGCCATGTTTTATATTGTGCCGCGCAGATCTGAAACCGGGCACTGAAGGTGTATTAGGGAGGCACTTTCTGATGCCATTACAGACTCATTTTCAAGGAATGAAAGGTCACAATACTGTTATGGAAAAGATGGGTAAGATCACCATAAATGACTCCACTTGGTTTGGTGCCACAGATTTTAAAGGGAAAAAGACGCTTTCACCAACCAGTGCAATTCGCTTGAAAGTGGTATCAATACTGTATCCATTACCCTTTTTATTAGAGGGCTTATTTTTTATCTCGTTGGTTAGTCTGGCAATATTGCCGTTTATCTACGCAAAGATTTGGCCGCCTGTCCCTGCGCTCATTATCTATGGGGCCACTGTGCCTTGTTATTTACTCCTGCGAAAGTTATGTATTAAACGTTGTTACCACGTCTCCTCAGGCCTGTCATGCCTTATCAGCCATGGGAAAGTGGAGCTTCCCGCATGCCATATCGTGGATGTTTCTGAGTCTATGGAGCACCAGCCCCGACATCCTGAGCCGAGAGAACCCGAGCCTCAAGGTCCGCAGTGTCTCACCGTCGCGAGGACCGAAATTCAAAACATTGTCGTGTCTTATTGGCCAACTACTCGTGATGTCAGAACGTCTTATATTCCCCATGCTTTGTTTATCATCACTGCATCAGGAAGAAATATTCTGTTAAAAGCAGGCTTTTTCCCCATTCAGCAAATGCTTTATTTACTGGTGTATTTTGACTATCCATTAACGTTTGAGAAGGCAAAGTGGCCGCTGGTTCACACGCTACGGCTTATGTTGATTGCTTTTCCCGTGGTGGCGCACATTGCGATTACAGGTTTTTTATACAAAGACTATTTTTTGTAGCCATACAAGGCGGGCATTGAGAAGCAGTGTCAATTATTTACGCTAATTGCGCGTTGGGCATCCCAAGTGGAATGCTTTTTAACCATATGAATAAAAAGATAAAACTTCTTATTGACGGATTTTTTCAATCCAGTAAAGTACACCTCGTTCTTACGGGGAAACTCTCAGAACAGATGGTGTTTAACTTTCTTCAGTTAGCAGTATCGCTTTTAAGCGTTGCCCTGGTGGTGAAATTGGTAGACACAAGGGATTTAAAATCCCTCGCCGTTCGCGGCGTGCCGGTTCAAGTCCGGCCCGGGGCACCATCTTTACTCTCGTTACTTACTCATGCCACGAGTAGGGTCGGTTTCATCATCGGCATTCATAAAGAGAGTATTCAAAGGCGCGTTGGCAGAGTGGCTATGCAGCGGATTGCAAATCCGTGGACCTCGGTTCGACTCCGGGACGCGCCTCCATTTTTCTGTGTATTCATCCCATCAGCACTTTCACATCAGCTACATTTCCCACTAAGCATTTTACCTGTCATCGATTTTCTGTTATTCAGTGCGTCTTCAGATATAGCTGATAACCGTGTTCTATTTTCATTCTTTTCGTGCCACCTCATCGCGTAAGTTTCTTCAACGTCCACACTCCTTTTTGAGACGTCTAATCCGGATCTAATGCTCACCGGAGTCTAGGTTCACCTGAATCCATTGTTCACTAGAATCCAGTGTTCGCCAGAGTAGATTGTTCGCCAGTGTAAATTGTTCAAGCAACGTTTCACTCATCAAAGTGTTTGAACGGTTTGATTTTCCATCTGCTGGTAGACGGAAGGGCTGTGGGTGGGATAACAGCTGATAGTTTGGTTACTTTTTGTAACATTATGAAAGATAAATAATTTTATCAGATGGTTATGCTTTCTTTTATCCGTTTTTATAATGTTTGAGCTTTTATTGACCCAATTGTTGTTAAATCGCGTTATCAGATGTACTACACTTCGCGCTCTTTTGCTCATGGGCAGGCGCTGAAACCTTTTTCCATTTGAGAAAATGGTTAATTTGAGGGAAGTGCTGTATTGCTATTGGGCGATGGAGACATAATCGGCCACAACAAGTTTGCCATTACGTATAACGAATAATAATCATAAGGAAACTACTATGTTTTTTCTGGGACGCTCAACATCACGGCAGGATAACGAGCAGGTCATTGCGAGGTTGAAAGAACAGTCTCAGCTTATGCAGGCGGTGCAGCGTAGTGTCCCATACATAGAATTTACACCTGATGGCACAGTCATCACGGCGAACGCTTTGTTTACGCAAACACTTGGATACTTGCCGGAAGACGTGGTGGGGCAGCATCATCGGCAGTTTTGTCCGCCACAACAGGTTGCCCAGCACGAATACCGCCAGTTCTGGCACCAGCTAGGGCAGGGGCGCAGTCAACATGGCACGTTTGAGCGGGTTGGCAGGGATGGTAACAGTGTCTGGATTGAAGCTAACTATATTCCGGTGCTCGACGGCAATGGTCGTGTTGTCAAAGTCATCAAAATTGCTGCCGATGTGACTCAGCAAAAGCAGCAACTTGATGCGCAGGGGGCTGTTTTTGCGGCGTTGCAAAAATCATTAGCAACCATTGAGTTTTCACCAGAAGGAACGGTGTTGCATGCCAATGACAATTTTTGTCGGTGTGTCGGGTATTCACTACGAGAGATTGTTGGACAGCATCACCGGATATTCTGTACGCCAGCTTTTTTATCCGATATCTCCGAATTCTGGAAGTCGCTGGCCCGTGGGCAATATCAGTCAGGGTTGTTTGAACGACAAACGAAAAACGGGGACGTGATTTGGCTTGAGGCGACGTATAACCCAGTCTTTGATGAGCAGGGGAATGTCGTCAGGGTGGTGAAATTTGCCAGTGATGTGACGGCGCGAATTCGACGTGCCGAGGCCATTCGCTCAGCGTCTGAAGTCGCCATGCAAACATCGGATGAAACGGTGGGGATTGCTGGTCAGGGGGCAGCGACGCTGAATTCCGCCACTGAAATTGCTGCCAGTATCACTGCGTCGGTTTCTCAGGCTAACCAACTGATGACCGAGCTTTCCGTGCAGTCACAGAATATCACTCAGATCGTCACGACCATTTCCAAGATTGCCGATCAGACCAACCTGCTGGCCCTGAATGCAGCAATCGAAGCGGCCCGAGCCGGTGAGTATGGGCGGGGTTTTGCCGTGGTCGCAGATGAAGTGAGAAACCTGGCTTCTAACACGATGCGAGCAACCGGGGAAATTGAGGCCATCGTACAGCACAATGCTTCTTTGACGGCCAGTGCTGAGCAGACCATGGCGAACATTCAGAACATGGTGCACGACTGTAACGCAAAGCTTCAGGCGACTCAGGCACTGATTGCTGAAATTAGTCTGGGCGCGCAGAACGTCGCCGATACGGTGAGCGAGCTGGTCAGCGATCAGCCTGAAATGCCGTGCCGTTAACGGGTTTCAGGTTGCGCTTAAATGTGCATAAGTCGGCAGACAGATATGAGATTAAGATGGTAATCAGTGCTAAGTGTGCTGCTAGCTGAACCTGTAAAGCTAGCGGAATCAGTAAAAAGCCGGTTTATCCGGCTTTTTACTGTCTTGGCTTTTGCCGCACTGGCTTTTTGCCGCTCAGCGCCAGCATAAACTTGACCCGTTTTTATTTCCCTTCCACGCTTTACACTCTGAGATAAACCAGTGTGTGTGACTGGAGGGAAATGGAACCATGCCGTTGACTCCCCAAAAAATTGAATACGGATTTGAAAAGCTGTATCAGCCTTTCCAGTCATTTATCAGCAATCAAATCACTCTCAGCGTGTTGCTGATTTTCTGTGTGATTCTGGCACTGGTTGTGGCCAATTCACCTTATGCTGACCACTACGAAGCCTTCAAAGCCATCCCTATTGGCCTTTCCTGGGGCGAGGCCAAGTTTGAAATGAGCCTGCAGCTTTGGGTCAATGAAGCTTTCATGACCTACTTTTTCTTCCTGCTGGGCTTGGAAGTGAAGCGGGAACTGCTGGTCGGGGAAATCAGAACGCTGCAGCGTTTAGCCCCAATCGCCTTTGCGGCTTTAGGTGGAATTCTTTTTCCCGCATCCATTTATTACGCGCTTAATCTCTCGTCAGGATACGGCCATGGCTGGGGAATCCCGGTTGCCACAGACACTGCGCTGGCGGTCGGGATTCTGGCTTTGTTGGGCAAAGGGATTCCCTCTGCGGCATTCGTGTTTTTAACTGCTTTGGCCATTATTGATGATCTGGGCGCCATTTTGGTCATTGCGCTGTTTTACTCTGACGATATCAGCCTGCCGTACCTGGCCGTTGCAGCGGCGATGACGCTGGTGCTGACCGCGATGAATCTGGCAGGAATCCGGCGTCCAAGCGCTTATCTGCTGGCCGGCATTGTGCTGTGGGTGGCCTTGCATGGTTCCGGGCTGCATTCCACGTTGGCCGGTATTATTGTGGCGGCTGCCGTCCCTGCTCGCGGTAAACGGGATCCCAAATGGCTGGTTGAAAAGGGCAGGAAACTATTATTCCGGTTTGAGCGACTGCACCGGCAGAATAAAGAGATCAATCAGATCCTGGAAGATCAGGAACAGCACGAAGTGGTCGAGTACCTGCAGAAAGCAGCAGAGAAAACCTCTACGCCATTGCGACGTTGGGAAAAGGTGCTGGAAACTCCGGTTGCGTTGTTTATTCTGCCTTTGTTTGCGCTGACCAATGCCGGTGTTGCCATTGATACCGAATCGCTGACCAGTGTGTGGTTGCATCCGCTTGGCGCGGGAGTGATTTTCGGCCTGGTGATAGGAAAAGCTGTCGGCATCCCTCTATTTTGCTGGCTGACGATGCAGTTGAAACTGGGTGTGCTGCCGGACGGATTGTCATTACGCCACGTTGTCGGCATCGGCATGCTGGGGGGCGTCGGGTTCACAATGTCGATATTCATTAGCAGCCTGGGGTTTTCAGAAGATCCTGACGCGTTACTGGTGGCGAAAACAGCGGTGCTGCTCGCCTCTTTTCTGGCGGGCACGCTGGGCTATTTGTGGCTGAAACAACAGCCAGCCACAAACGGCAGAGAATGTTAATACCGGCTTAAGGCTGGTATGTATGATGCTGTCAGCCAGATAAGCGGTCAGAATTTGGATTTGGCAGATTCAAATGAGCGCTTGATGGCATCGAGGGCCTCATCTGCTCCTTTTTTGATGTCTTCCCAGGCACTGTCACTCGCATGCTGCAACTCGGCAATTTTGGTTCTGGCTTCTTCTTTGCGCTGTTTCATCTGTTCGATGGTTTCAAGCAAGTCACGTTTGGCTTCCCCTGAGGCCTGCTCTGCTTTGGCTTCAAGTCGGGTAATTTCATTGTTCCAGTCAATCAGTCTGGCATGCAGTTTATCGATGAGTGCTTTGCGATCCATTGTTGGCTCCTTATTCGATAGGTAAGTCGAATTCTTTTCTTAGATGTGTAGCGTCTATGTCTCAGAGCACAGGGCAGTCGTGCTGTGGCTACTGTAGTTATGGCGTCATCAGTAAACGTTGAACGCTGTGATAAGTATCGGATAGCCCCCGATTTGTTGCCTCTCGTTTTAGTGCCTGTCATTACGGGCGGCGCACATCGCCCCCGAGAATCTGCAACCCAGGTATCAGCGACTTGCCGTTAGCAAACCGGTATTCAGCCCGAATGCAAATCCTGCCAGTGGCTCTGGTGCAAGGCCGACTTCACTTCGCTGAGAGACTGGTCAATGCGCTCTCTGTCGACCGGTTCATTAATGTGCTCGAGGCACCCATTGGCGGCCAGAATGGCATGCTTCTCGATAGCTTGTTTGTCTGTCGAACGAACGGCTTGTCTGGCCAGCATGGCAAGATTTCGCAAAATACACGCGGTGACGGCCACGTTGGCCTGGCTGTGCTGCCGAATCTGGTTTAAAGCGGCATCTGCTATGTTTTCAAATGAGATCGGCTTGGAGGTCAGCCTTAATAGCCCATCATCATTAAAGCGGTGTGAAGACGTAAAGTGGCGGTGGAGCAAAATTCCCAGGGCAATCGTCAGTCGATCGACACAGGCAATCGCGGTGCCGGGGTCATTAATGCCGGGCGACAGTGCCCGCAAGGCAACTTCTTCAAGCTGGCGAATACTGAACACAATATCCTGCTCCGGGGTCGCTTTGTCTCCGATGATGAAATAGCGGTTGAGCTGAGTGTCTATCTCCTCTTCAGGCGGTTTTTGATGCCAGTACGTTGCCAGTTGGGCTTTTTCAATCACAAACTGGCCTGGCTGGCAGTACAACTGAAGGCTGGCATCCTGCTCATCGGCAAAATGAAACAACCCTTCTAAATCGATGGCCTGAACATAGCCGCTGGTCAGGGCTGGTATCTTCAGACTTTGGCCGGGGTGCTCGTTGTCATGTGGAGCAATAGGGGCCGATGTCTCTTGATCGTAAGTATCCGGATAGAGGCGATCGATGGCTGAGCAGAGTTCATCTGACACGGCTTGTATCAGGGTGTCCGCCTGGATAAAAACAGACACATGGTGGATGTAGCGAATGAGCATCAGCAGGCTGGCAAACGCAAGCAGAATGGCCATCGTCAGCGACAGTCGCAAATGGACACCGGTATCCGCCAGTGCCAGCAGCCAGGCCAGTACCAGCAGACAATACAGGAAGGTGGAGGTGAAAATCCCCAGGCCAACCTGTGTCACGGGGTCACGGATAAAGTTACGCAGCAGCCGGGGGCCAAGCTGACTGGAGGCCAGCGACAGTACCACCATGGTCATGGAAAAGACCACACCAGCGACGGTGATCATTGAACTGGCAATGGTGGATATCAGTACTTCTGCGTTTTCGGCATTAGCGGAGATTAACCAGAAAGGCAGTTGGCGACGAGAAAAATGGAAACTGAGATCAAACCAGATGGTGCCGACAGCCAGCAGCGTGGAAAGCAACATCATAAACGTTGGTACAAACCAGAAACTGGTACGTAAGTATTCCCAGAGGTTACCGAGATAAACCTTCATTCTTCCTCCGCGTCTCGGGCCTGAAAATTTTAGTTTAGGCAACACAATGAAGAAAAGAGGGGAAACCGACAGGTACTGAGATTGTGAGGCCCTATATAGAGACTGGCTGGATATGTTGGATGCGCAGTCTTAAGAGTGCTTACTCTTGGTCCATTTATTCTTGGGGCATACAGTGGCTGGCAGGAAACTTACGCGTCACGGATAAAAAATAAACCGCAAAGGCGGCTTTTTGACCGTTTGATGATAAGGGAAGAAATTTATTGTTGACCTTGTGGCGTAATCCGTTAAAGTACAACTCGTTCTCACGGGTTGTGCCCGAATGATGAGATGAAGCGACACTAGCTCAGTTGGTAGAGCGCAACCTTGCCAAGGTTGAGGTCACGAGTTCGAACCTCGTGTGTCGCTCCAAAAAGGCGCGTTGGCAGAGTGGCTATGCAGCGGATTGCAAATCCGTGGACCTCGGTTCGACTCCGGGACGCGCCTCCATATTGCGACACTAGCTCAGTTGGTAGAGCGCAACCTTGCCAAGGTTGAGGTCACGAGTTCGAACCTCGTGTGTCGCTCCAGATTCGAAGCCCTGACAGTAATGTCAGGGCTTTTTGCATTTGGACTTTCCCTGTTTTTTCTCTTTCCTCGCTTGTCACTTACGGTTTTCAACCATTTTTATTGATACTCAGCCATCACTGCTCAGAGTAAAGGTTTGAGTGAAAAATGAACGTTTATTATTTGGTTGCTCAATAATTCTGGGTTTTCATGATCTTATAGATAAACCGTATAAAATGATTATTTATTTATGACTTTCAAATGATATTTTTATGGTTTTTTTATCTGTTTTATGCTTGTTGCATATGTAATGCATGCTTTGAGGGGGTGTTAAGGTAGTGGTAACCATTGAAATGTTATGCGCGAGTTATTTCGTTCAAATAATGCTTGGCTCGGCATCTTTGATATGTTACTTTTCCGCGCAATCTCAGGGGGACATTTTACTGAGACACACGGCATAAAAATGTATTCGGGCTGATTGCATTTTTTATGCGATTGTAGGTATTGGTCATGCTAGTGGCCAATAGAAGGGCATTAATAGCGCTGACTGCCGGCCAAAGAACCCGCAGCGGCATATTGAGGGAACCCAACTGTGAAATTATTTTATTTATCAATCCTTATCAGCTTTGTCTTACCCAACTGCAGTATTATTACTGAGCCTTGATCTCTCTGATCACAGTCACTGGTTGTTAATATTCTGATGAATGTATTGCCTAGCCTTTGTTTTGCAAAGGATAATTTTTTCTGGCAAGTCAGAAATTTAATTGGTCACGTCGAACGTTTAATCGTTTTCGGCAAATTATAAGTCTATGCATCTAAACACGATGCATTCTGTACCGTACCGTGACAATTTCCTTGCTCTTAGTGCTCTATCATCTCAACGCCCTGTTTATAACGGCTGCGAGGTGAGGGATGAGTCTGAAGAAATGAAATTTCATGTGTATTGGTACTATGTGATGAGATGGAAAACTACATGAGTAATGTGTTTGACCTTAATGAGCTAAAACTTGCTTCAAATGTACCTGTGGTACATGGGGTCTATGATCTGACACCGGATGAGTTGCTGCTCAGTCAGGAGCATTATGAGTCAGAGGTGCGTTCTTACCCTCGACGTTTACCGCTTGCTATCGTCAAGGCTTCAGGCGCTCTGGTCGAAGACAGCCGTGGCCAACTGTTTCTAGATTGCTTGGCTGGTGCCGGTACTCTGGCACTGGGCTATAACCACCCTGAGATCAACCAGGCAATCATTGAACATCTGCAAGCTGGTTTGCCATACCAGACGCTGGATCTGACAACACCAGCGAAAGATAAATTCATCAAGGAAGTCATGAACTTCCTGCCGGATGAGTTTGCCAAAAATGCCCGTATTCAGTTCTGTGGTCCTTCCGGTGCAGACGCAGTGGAAGCTGCGATCAAACTTGCGAAGCAAACAACAGGACGTAACACCATGGCGGCCTTCCACGGCGCGTACCATGGTATGACGAACGGCACAATGGCGATGATGGGTAACCTGAATACGAAGGCCCGTCGTCAGGGATTGATGTCTGATGTTCACTTCCTGCCATTCCCATACAGCCTGCGCTGCCCGTTTGGCATGCACGGTGATGAAGGTGCGAAGCAAACCCTGCGCTACATTGAGCGTATGTTGAACGACGACGAAAGCGGCGTACAGAAACCTGCAGCGATCATCGTTGAGCCTGTACAGGGCGAAGGCGGTGTGATTCCAGCTCCTGCATTCTGGCTGCGTGAACTGCGCCGTATTACTAAAGATCACGGTATCCTGCTGATTTTTGATGAAATCCAGTGTGGTATCGGTAAAACAGGCAGCAACTTCGCCTTTGAAGAATCTGGCATCACGCCTGATATTCTGTGTCTGTCTAAAGCTGTAGGCGGCGGCCTGCCAATGTCTATCCTGGTGTTCGATAAGTCTATCGATACCTGGCGCCCGGGTGAACACACCGGTACGTTCCGTGGTAACCAGCTGGCAATGGCAACGGGTGCGAAAGCACTGGAAATCATCCGTCGTGACAACCTGACCGAGCACGCTCGTCTGGCTGGCCAGTACCTGCGTGAAGGTCTGGAGCGTCTGGCCCGTGAAACTGACTGTATTGCTGAAGTTCGCGGTAAAGGTTTGATGCTGGGTGTTGAAATCTGTAAGCCTGACGGTTCGAAGAACAAATTCGGTGAGCCGGAAGCAGATTCAGCGCTGACTATCGCTATTCAGCGTGCTGCGCTGGAACGTGGTCTGATCATTGAAAAAGGCGGCCGCCAGGGCTCTGTTCTGCGCTTCCTGCCACCACTGATCATCAGCTACGAGCAACTTGATTTTGCTCTGGAAACTCTGCGTCAGGCGATTCTGGCAACAGCGGGTCCGGCAAAAGAGAAAGTTGAAGACAACACTGCGTCGAATGACGACTGGAGCCAGCACTTTATCCACACCGGTAAAGGCGGCGCGGACCGATTTGAAGCGGTTCTGAATCAGACTACGCAAGTTCTGAAGCAAGTGTTTGAAGAAACGTCCACGCCTTACTCCGGTATGGACCCGCAGATCCTGAAAACGCTGATCAACAACGTTGATCTGAGCAATCAGCAGCTGCCTCTGGAGCGCGTAATTGAAGAAACGGGTGATCTGATCGCGAAAAACTCGATCATGGTTCAGCACCCGCATTGCATTGCGCACCTGCATACGCCACCATTGCTGCCTGCTATTGCCGGTGAAGCATTTATCGCGGCGCTTAACCAGTCTATGGACTCCTGGGATCAGGCAAGTTCGGCGACTTTCGTTGAGCAGAAAGTGGTAGACTGGCTGTGCGAAGTGTACGAGCTGGGCACTCAGGCTGACGGTATCTTCACCAGTGGTGGTACGCAGTCAAACCAGATGGGTCTGCTACTGGCGCGTGACTGGGCAGCAGATACGATTTCCGGCCACAACATTCAGAAGCAGGGTCTGCCTGAGTATGCTGGCAAGATGCGTATTCTGTGTTCGAAGAAGTCTCACTTTACAGTACAGAAAACAGCTTCTCTGATGGGGCTGGGTGAAAACGCTGTAGTGACTGTTGATACTAACCCGGACGGTACAATTCAGCTGGCTTCACTGGTGAAAACGATTGAAGCGCTGAAAAATGAAGATCTGCTGCCATTTGCTCTGGTCGGTACGGCAGGTACAACCGATAACGGTGCGATCGACGATCTGGCTGGTCTGGCTGATATCGCGCAGCAACACAACCTGTGGCTGCACGTAGACGGTGCTTACGGCGGTGCGCTGATTCTGAGCCGTCACAAGACACGCCTGCATGGTATCGAGAAAGCGGACTCTGTGAGCGTTGACTTCCACAAGCTGTTCTATCAAACAATCAGCTGTGGTGCGGTACTGGTTAAAGACAAAGAAAACTTCAAGTATCTGCTTCATCACGCAGACTACCTGAACCGTGAAGATGACCTGCTGCCAAACCTGGTGGACAAGTCTATTGCGACAACCAAACGTTTTGACGCCCTGAAAGTATGGATGACCATGCAAAGCGTTGGACCGAAGGCGCTGGGCGCAATGTATGATCACCTGCTGAACCAGACTCAATTGGTTGCGGACATGGTGAATCAGTCTTCTGAATTTGAACTACTGGCTGATCCTGCTCTGTCCACTGTGTTGTTCCGCTATGTCGGCAACCACACTGACGCCGCAGTACTGGACAGCCTGAACAAACAGCTTCGTATGGATGCGCTGGTACAAGGTAAAGCAGTACTGGGTGAAACCATGGTTAACGGTAACGTGGCCTTGAAGTTCACCATTCTGAACCCTTGTCTGACGCTGTCGCATTTTGAAGCGTTACTTAAAGAGATTAGCCAGGTAGCAGCTCAGGTTGAGCTGACTGCAAGCTAACAACTCGTAGGGCACAGTCGGTCGTCGGGCTGGCTGTGCCTGGACACTTACTCATTAAATGATGGAATAAAGACGAAATGGCAATTCTACAGATTGGTGCTGGTGGTGTTGGTTGGGTAGTCGCGCATAAAGCGGCTCAGAATAACGATGTGCTGGGTGATATCACCATCGCATCGCGCACCGTTGATAAATGTGACAAGATTATCGAGTCAATCAACGGTAAAAATAATCTGAAAGACCCTTCCAAGAAACTGGAATCCCGTGCAGTGAACGCTGATGACGTTGAAGCACTGGTAGCCCTAATCAAAGAAGTGCAGCCTGATCTGGTGATCAACGCTGGACCACCATGGGTAAATATGCCAATCATGGAAGCCTGCTATCAGGCGAAAGTGTCTTACCTCGACACATCAGTTGCGGTTGACCTGTGTTCTGAAGGTCAGCAAGTACCACAAGCCTACGACTGGCAGTGGGGCTACCGCGAGAAATTCAAAGAAGCTGGCATTACCGGTATCCTGGGTGCGGGCTTCGATCCGGGCGTAGTAAGCGTATTTGCTGCTTACGCTGTTAAGCACCTGTTCGATGAAATCGACACCATCGACGTGATGGACGTGAACGCCGGTGACCATGGTAAGAAGTTTGCGACAAACTTCGATCCTGAAACTAACATGCTGGAAATCCAGGGTGATTCTTTCTACTGGGAAGAAGGTGAATGGAAACAAGTACCATGTCACTCTCGGATGCTTGAGTTCGACTTCCCGCTGGTAGGTAAACACAAAGTTTACTCTATGGCGCACGACGAAGTTCGCTCTATGAAAGAGTTCATTCCTGCCAAACGTATTGAGTTCTGGATGGGCTTCGGCGATCGTTACCTGAACTACTTCAACTGCATGCGCGACATCGGTCTGCTGAGCCCTGAGCCGCTGACCCTGCATGACGGCACTGTTGTGCAACCGTTGCATGTCCTGAAAGCAATGCTGCCTGACCCAACGTCTCTGGCGCCGGGTTACACAGGTAAAACCTGTATCGGTACCTGGGTACAAGGTAAGAAAAGCGGTGAACCACGCAGCGTGTTTATCTACAACAATGCCGACCACGAAGTGGCATATAAAGATGTAGAACACCAGGCGATTGCGTACACCACAGGTGTTCCTGCTATTACTGCGGCGTTGCAGTACTTCCGTGGCGAATGGGCGGATGCCGGCGTGTTCAACATGGAACAGCTGAATCCGGATCCATTCCTGGAAACTATGCCACAACTTGGCCTGGACTGGGGTGTGGTTGAAATGGAACCACGTCAGCCAGACATTCAGATCCTGAAGTAACAGGCAATTGATTGACATTATCCGTCAGTAATGAAATTGAGCCGGTGCATCGCGCCGGCTTTATTTAGTTTAAGTGATTGAGAAATGAATAAAGACCAATTAAAAACACCTTACTTCATGATCGATGAAGCAAAGTTGATCCGTAATCTGGAAATCGCGAAGCAGCTGAAAGAAATTTCTGGGGTGAAGCTGGTTCTTGCCCTTAAGTGTTTCTCGACCTGGGGCGTGTTTGACATTATCAAGCCGTACCTTGACGGCACAACCAGCTCAGGTCCGTTCGAAGTGAAACTGGGCTACGAGAAGTTTGGCGGCGAGACGCACGCATACAGCGTGGGTTACAGCGAAGATGACGTGCGTGAAGTGGCTGACATCTGCGACAAGATGATCTTCAACTCACAGAGCCAGCTGGCAGCTTACCGTCACCTGGTGGAAGGCAAAGCCTCACTGGGTCTGCGTCTGAACCCAGGCGTCAGCTATGCGGGGCAGGATCTGGCTAACCCGGCACGTAAGTTCTCTCGCCTTGGGGTACAAGTCGATCACCTCAATCCGGAAGTGTTCGATAGCATCAACGGCGTGATGTTCCACATGAACTGTGAGAACAAAGATGTGGACGCTTTCATTAACTTACTGGATGCGATCTCAGAGCAGTTCGGTGAGTACCTGAACAAGCTGGACTGGGTTAGCATGGGTGGCGGTGTGTTCTTCACATGGCCTGGCTACGATGTTGAGAAACTGGGTCTGGCGCTGAAAGCCTTCTCAGAAAAACACGGCGTGCAGATGTACCTGGAGCCGGGTGAAGCGATCATCACGAAGACCACTGATCTGGTCGTGACTGTGGTTGATGTCGTGGAAAACGTCATGAAAACAGCGATCGTTGATTCTGCGACAGAAGCACACCGTCTGGATACACTGATCTACAATGAACCAGCGTCGGTACTGGAAGCCTCTGAAAACGGTGAGCATCAGTACGTGATTGGCTCTTGCTCGTGCCTGGCGGGCGACCAGTTCTGTGTGGCGAACTTTGATAAGCCGCTGGAAATTGGCCAGAAGCTGCACATTATTGACAGCGCTGGTTACACCATGGTGAAACTGAACTGGTTCAACGGTTTGAAAATGCCATCAGTGTACTGTGAGCGCACTAACGGTGACATTGAGAAGCTGAACGAGTTTGGCTACGACGATTTCAAACGTTCACTGTCACAGTGGTCGGTATCCTGATTATTCAGACATTCTCAGTTTGAGTACCAGTCAAAGGGAGCTAATCAGCTCCCTTTCTTTTTGGTTGTTTCCCGCCCGATTTTAGCTGTGTCGCACTTTTGGCAAGGCTTCAGGTCACCGCCAGCAAATTTGAACATTGCAGTGTTTTGCTTGTTGCGAATTTATAAAGTCTTCATTAAGTTGATTTTATAGTCAATCCAGTGAGTATGAGGACGGATATGGATATTGCCATCATTATTGTCGGGATCATTTTTGGTGCGGAAGTTGTACGACGCCTGCTCAGCCACCGCAAAGAGATGCGTGAGCTGGAATTGCAGCATCTCAACCATACCCAATTAGAGCAAGATAACGATCAGTTACGCCAGTCAGTCAGCGCCCTGACTGCCCGGGTCGAAGTGCTGGAGAAAATCGTGACGGATAAAAGTTACCGACTGAACGAGGAAATTGAGTCACTGAAATAAATTCAGGGTGGTGAACGGTGATGTAAGCGGTGAGAGGATTCGCGACATTGCACAATGCCGGGCTAAAACAGCAGGCCTGTACTGGTGGTCTACTGACCAATAAAGGGCTGCTTTTTGATTGGATGTGTCGGAAAGTAGTCAGTCGGTAAGAATCTTTGGATTTCTGGTTGACTCACTTTCTAAAATCAGTAAATTAGCCACCCGTACCGCAGCGGTCACTTCTGAAAAGAGTCGTGTACCAAAGCAACAGGGTATGGCGCGTTGGCAGAGTGGCTATGCAGCGGATTGCAAATCCGTGTACCTCGGTTCGACTCCGGGACGCGCCTCCATCTTCTCTCGGATACTGAAAGATCCGGCAGCAGAGCAGGTGAGGCCAGAGTACTGGCAAACAATATTGATGGCGCGTTGGCAGAGTGGCTATGCAGCGGATTGCAAATCCGTGTACCTCGGTTCGACTCCGGGACGCGCCTCCATCCTCTCACTGATATCGAAAGTTCCGGCAGCAGAGCAGGTGGAGCCAGAATACTGGCAAACAACATTGATGGCGCGTTGGCAGAGTGGCTATGCAGCGGATTGCAAATCCGTGTACCTCGGTTCGACTCCGGGACGCGCCTCCATATTTTAAAAGCCTGACTGGTTAGTCAGGCTTTTTTCGTTTAGCGTCTTCAGCCCGCCAGATCGACAAAATTACTGACCCCAAACAAGCAGATGATCAGTCCGCCTAAGACTTGCAGGTAGAAGGGGAAGGTAATGACCTCATCATCGTCCATCAGTGTTGACCTTGATACCGCCCCGGATATCGCCAGGATACACTGGATAATCAAACTCCCCACAAAAACCGCCCCCGCCAGTTGCATCGCGAACAACAAGTTGAGTTGATCAATTGAGTGACCAATAAAGGCAGACAGCGCAATCAGTGCGACCGGATTGGCCAGCGTCAGAAAGAACGTTGAGCGAAATCCCAGCTTTTTTCCCGGGTGATGAACGTTAGCCAGTAGCCGGGTATTTTTCAGCGCGGAGTACATCATGTAGAAACCCATGAAAATCAGAACCCACGAAGACAGCAGGATAATCTGGTAATGGTAGGCATCGAGCTGGCTGATAAGCAGTGTCCCGGTGATGAAGCTGATCAGGGCGTAACAATAATCCGCCAGCGCTGCACCGATAGCGCTTCGCATTGCGGTGACATAACCATGGTGTATACCGTTTCCCAGCACCAGAATAGCAATCGGACCGACCGTTAGTGACAGGATCAATCCAAATAACACGGCTTTCATGACTTCCATCATTTTATCCCCCATACGACTCAGGAACACCGCACTACTTTTTATGGTTTTATTTAAAGCATAGTCATGATCACTCGTGGTGCACCAGTAGAAAAATTCGTCTTATTAGTTGTTTACAGGAAGTAAGACACGCACTAAGGCAGGGCAGGTAAACTGGTGGGCGTTTGAGCGCCCTGTGCGTGAGGTCAAAGCGGGGTGAACATTGAGGAAGCAGGCAGTGCAACCAGGCTGCATCTTGTTGCTAGAAGTATTGCACTGCCTACAGCACTAAATCGACAATACCAAACCGACAACACCAAACCGACAGCAATTGATGCCGTTAAATTCGGACGGGAAGTTCGTGCCGCGTGTGTAGTTTTACGATTGCTTGCGATTGTCGGGTTTTAACGGCTGATCGCCAATGGTGGTTTTACCCGGGCAGATGCGTTTGACCGGACACTGACGGCAACTGAGCAGCGCTGCGTAGGGGCACAACGCCAGTACTTTCTTTCTGGTTTTGGTCTTGGGAGCCATTGAATACCTCCTTATTGGGCAGGGCGACCGGTTGGTTTTGCCGATGAACAATGCCCTGCGTTAGCATTGATATTGCGAAAGTTATTCTTGTCATCACTGCTGCTATTTGTACGGCCCCCCTTTCGAGGGGCTTGCTGAGTGTCTAACTTTGTTTCTGTAACTCGGCGACCAGTAATCGGCGCGTTATCCGCTCTTCCAACGAGGAAGGAGCTTCCAGTTTCATACGTTTGATCAGTTGCTCGGTGTCATGATCGGGTTTCTGGGTATGCAGCGAGCCAAGTATTGCGAGCAATTTTCCGGTGCGAGTTGATGTTTTGGACTTGAGGGCTTTCAGCGCTTTACCCAGCTTCAGCTCCTGTGCCGTAAAACTGCAGCCAAACGGGAAGGGGGCAAAGAGTCCTTGAGCCTGATACTTACGGTAGAAGGCATTGATCATATCGGGCGTATTGTTGGCGTATTCCGGAGGCAACTGGTAGTCGGGGGCGATTTTACCGGCCGCTTTTGCCTGCGCCAGTAGCTGTTGCTGAAACCGGGAGTCGGCAATTTTGATGAGCTCGCTGTACACCACTTCATCCGGTTTACCACGAAGATCGGCGATGCCGTATTCCGTGATCACAATGTCGCGCAGCTGGCGGGGAATCGTGTTGTGGCCATAGTTAAACAGAATGTTGGAGGTCAGTTTGCCTTTGCGGTACGCACAACTGCGGATCTTGATGACAGAGCGCGCATCGCGTAGCTGGTGAGACTGGGCAACAAAGTTATACTGACCACCCACACCACTGACAACCTGGCCGTTTTCCAGTGCGTCAGAGACAACAGAGCCATCCAGCGTCACCATCATGCCGGAGTTGATGAAGCGGGCGTGTTTGCGCTGAGCCTGTTTCAGCTGCTGATTGCCGAGCATATGGTCGTACAAATCGTTGACGTAGTTTACGCTGGTCATGCAGAACTGCTGATGTTCATCATCGCTGAACTGATTCAGGTCATCGTAGAAGGCTCTCGGACCGATGAAAAAGGCCCCGTGCATTACCACACCGCCTTTTAGCGATGGACCGAGTGCATGGGTTTCAATCCAGTGTTGAATGTCCGGTTGGCTAATGTCGGTGCCTGCTGTCGCATTGGGCGTGACTAACTTTCCGTGTACCAGACTGACTTCCGGCCGGAAAACCCCGTACCGTTTCAGGTAACTGATATCCGCCTGAGTCAGTGTACTGTTGATTGCGCCGTATTCCAGCAGGGTGTTGAGAGTAGCCAGAGTCACGGTTTTACTTATCTTTTTCTGATTCAGTAAGTGCTGAATGGTGAGGTCTTCAAATACTTCCCGCTTCAGAACGCCTGCCTTGTACAAATGGACAAAACCATCAACCATCAGCTCGCTGCAGCCATACAGTCCTTCTTCAAAGGCCCCGTGTTCGCCGATATCGCGGCTGATGGGGAATTTATTAAAGACATTCAAATCGGACAGTACTTTATTGTACACCCGGTTATTTTCATGGCGAAGCAAGGTGCTGTAGGTCAGGGCGCTGCTGAGTGACCCGATCCCGACTTGCAGTGTCCCCCCGTCCTTGAGCAGGGTACTGGCATACAGACCGATCAGATGATCTTCCGGCGAAATGCTGGCGGCGGGCGCGGCAAAAAGGGCATAGTCCTGATGGTCAGGCTGTGTATTCAGATCCAGGATAAAATCAAACTCGCTGTCGGCTACCTCAGCATGGTTGCGCATAAACGGCATGTTGGTATTCACTTCCCCGACAACAGCCACGCGATGTCCGGTTGCTTTGAGTTTGTCCATTTCAGGAATCAGATCCAACGCCAGATCCGAATTACTGCCCAGGCTGTAGGTCGTGACTTGCTCGTGGTTTTGGCCGCAAGTCCGTTTGCCAACAATCTGTGCAATCACATTCACCCCTTTGTCGAGCAAATCCCTGACGGCGTGGGTATAGTTGGTGCTGGTGTAATTGCGTTGTTGGGGGGAATTCAGAAAGCTGCCTGCTTTGAAGAAAAACTCACTGATCACTATGTTATCAGGGACGCAGCCGCGACGGAGATCCAACATGTAATCGAGATCCGGAACATTGGCGAATTCTCGTGCGACGAACGGTTCAAGGAAGTGTTTTTCCAGTGCACTTTTACCAACGGGTTTCTCCAGGCTGATCCCGGTTTCGATCCTGAGCGAGAGGCTGGGATCATGTTTGGCGCGCTGATAGAGCGCATTCACAAAGGCTACAGGCTTACCCACGGCAAGGGGGATCCCCAGAACGATCTTGTTCCCTACGCATGCAATGATTTCATCAACCAGAGTGTCAGCCTGATCGATCACCCGGGCATGCGGTTTCGGATGAACGACCGAGGCAACAAGGGCGGGGGTGGGCTGTTCCGCATCGAAGAGTTGTATCACAGACATGGCGCATTCCTTGTTCACGTTGTAATTCGCATGGGTTGTGAGTCGCAGAGGTGATTAGCCGTGAAAATGTTAGCGACTGATGTGCTAGATACGTAAATAGCAGTCACTATGGCCACCAAGATAGCGTTGCTCAATTCACCCTGTGCTTATGGTTGTTATGTGATCAATTGTTGCGGCAGGACTTAGAGCTTTCATTCTATTTTTGGGAAAATATGCGCAGGATACACAGTTTGTTATGGATTGGTGAAGTGAGTCACAGCAAATGCCTTCCCCCAAAAGTGCATCATGTTTAGCGATGGCGTGACGGGAAAGGGCTCGCAGTTTCATTGTGCGCTGAGGTCTGTTGCTGGCGGTGAGTTTACGAGTCTGGAAGCCCGCTTTGTTATGTGAGGCGGCTAGCAGATACCACGTCGAATTAGAAAGATTGATCTAATAATTGTTGCTACTTTGGATGCATCAAAAGGTATTTCTGGCTCTGATTGTACCCACTGTGTCAGAGGAGGAGAAAAGATGAGTCCAATGCAGCTATTTTCAACTATCAAAGCAGTAACCAATATTAAAGCAGTATCTAATGTCAGGGTGGCAGGTCAGGCCGGGGAGGATCTTACCCGTAAACTGGTGTACGCCGGTTTGGGTGTGTGCCGGGTCGGTCTAGAGCAGGTGAATGGCGTTCAGTCACGGGTCAACCAGCAATTCAGTGCGATGGTTGCTCAAGGCGAGTCGGTTGAATCTGAACTACGTGATCGGGTACAGGATACACGTCAGGCGGTGCGCAATCAGGCTGAGGCACAGTTTAACCAAGTGCTGAACCGTACCTGCGGCATTGACCGTCGTCGACTGACCGAATTTGAAGACAAAGTAGATCGTTTGCAGGCGGCAGTGGAAAAGCTGGCAGACAAACGCGGACAGTAAGGCACGCCGATGTTGTATGTCGTGAGGAATTTTCGTGTCGGAACTCAGTAACACTCACTCCCTCAGGCATATCAGGAAACGTATCGGTGGCAGGCAAGGTTAAACCGTCTGCTGAAAATCACCCAGGCTGCGGTGTCTGTTGAGTCTGACAAAAGGAATCTGTTTCTCAGCGGGCCATATCGCCAACTTGCAACATAAGGACTGGTTTATGCCAAGTTTGTCTCTACTGGATTTAAGTTTCATTGTTTTCGAGACGGCCAATACGCCGATGCATGTGACCGGGCTGGTCATTCTGGAGCCGCCGGAAGGGCAGGCGACCACGTATGCGCAGGAGCTCTATTCGCATTTTCTGCAACACCCGGAGACAGTACCGCCATTTAACTGGAAGCTGACCTGGTCGCTGACCGGTCGGCCGAGCTGGACGACGGTCAGCGAAGTGAATCTTGAAGACCATTTACGTATTACGATGTTGCCCTCGCCCGGTAACGATCAACAGCTGCAACAGCTGGTGGGGCGTTTACATAGCCAGGTGCTGGACCGGAGTCGCCCGATGTGGGAAGTCTGGGTCGTCGGGGGACTTGAGCATAACCGCGTGGCACTGATCATGAAAATTCACCATTCCATGGCAGATGGTATTCGTGCCAGTACCCTGTTTACCCAAAGTTGTGCGACAACGCGGGAAGACTCCTTTACGCAGCCTCTCTGGCAGTGTGATTTGAGGAAAACAGCCAGTCAGCGCCGGGAAGAGACTCACTTAACCGACATGGTTGTGAAAACGGCAATGGCCGCCACAAAGCAAATTTCCTTGTTACCCTCCATGTTTCGGTTAGGCAGCAAGCTGGCATTGAAAGCGGTGAACATGGCTGAATGTGACTTGAAGCTTCCGTTTACGGCTCCTAAAACACCGTTTAATTTGAGTCCGAAACGAACCCGTTCGGTCAGCATCGGGCATTTTTCGATAGCCGAATTAAAACATATCAGCCGAATCACTGGCGCGTCGGTTAACGATATCTTGTTCACCGTCAGCGATATTGCCCTTAACCGTTACCTCAACGACAGGGCTATCCCCCTGAACAAGCCGCTGGTGGCCATGATGCCCATGAACCTGCGGGCGCAGGGCGATACCAGTGATAAAGGCAACAAAATCTCCATTGGCCATGTTGAGTTGGGCAGGCCGGATTTATCGCCGTTGGAACGGTTGGAAGCGATTCAGCACGCCACTGTTGATCTCAAGCGGGAAGCGCTGAACATCTCACCGGATGCGTACGTGAACTACTCGCTGCTGGTTAATGGGGTTTCCCTGTTCAGTGGTAAATTTGGCCTGAACAGTTTTATTCCGCCTGCCAGTAATTTGTTGATATCCAATGTGCCCGGTACGGATGACACCCTGTACTTTATGGGTGCTGAAGTGAAAGAGCAGTATCCGGTATCGCTGTTGATGCCGGGACAAACCCTGAATATCACGTTTTTCAGTAACGCCGGGATGATGTATTTCTCGCTGGTGGCCTGTAAGCAGTCGTTGCCCGGTTTTGAAGTCATAGCGGACTACATGTGCGAGGCATTTGCCGACATTGAGCAGGATGTGATGCAAATGGCAATCGAGGCAGTGGCCGAGCAGCTTCAGGGGCACGATGAGGATGTGTTGGCTGTTGAAACTGCGGTTGAAGCCGCTCAGCGAGGTCTGGATCCGGATGATGAAGATTTCAAAGCGCTGTATCTTGAAAAGCAACGTAAGGTAGAGGCACTGGAAGCGCAACTGGCCCAGCTTACCGACATGCTGAATAAAACTATCGACATTGATCCATCGCTTCCTGCTCAGAATCAGGATGAAATTTCGTCACGAAAACGCTCATAACTAACTGATTCAATTTGTAATACTTAATACGTTCTGCCCCCATACCCAGCAAAGGCTCATTCATCAGCTGTATGAATGAGCCTTTTTTTATTGGCTGAGAGGTGTGTCTGACTTCACAGATAGTTCAACTGGTAGGAGCAGTTTTTTGAAGTGCGCCGAAGGTTGAATATGATGCCCATCCTTCTGACTTGAGTAATCGGTAAAATTTTCTGCGCAAAGTAAGTCCATACTAATAACTCATAGGAAAAGGTTATGAACAAAAGCAAGGTTGCTTTGGCGATATCGACAGTACTCATTCTGTCCGGCTGTGGTGGCGGCGGATCAGATAAGAAAGAGCTGGAAAAGCCCGCTCCGGATGTCACAACACCGACGGCTGTTTCAAAGGTAAATCTGCAAGTGGCGGTAAGTGACACTGCCGCATTGCAAAATGCAACAGTGTGGCTGGAAAAGAAAACTCAACGCAATAACCAGCCGGATGCGGATGAACTGCGTGCTGTCACCGGTCAGGATGGCAGCGTTACGTTTGACAGCGTGCCGGTGAAAGATCTGGATAACTATGTACTGATGGCCGAAGTGGTTGCCGGAAAAGCGTCCCATCAGGGGCGCAATACTGTACACGGCAACTACCTGATGTCCGCCCCGCTGGTTGCTTCACTGGTAGCCGAACAAGCCGGTAAATCAGCGGCTGATACTGCCTCACATCAGGTTGAACTTAACCCACTGACCAGTGTGATTGAGCTACACCTGCTGCAGGCTCAGAAAGAAGGGAAAGAGCTTTCGATTGAAGGCGTGGCAGAAACGGTGGCGTTAAGCCTAGGTCTGGCAGAAGGCAGTGGCGCAGCGTTACTGGCGAGTTATACCAAGGATGACGAGGGGCGGTCACAGAAGCTTCGTCAGGCTGCTGCTTCCTTGGTTTATTCTGATGCTCTGGCTGAAACCGCCGACGATTTCATCACTAAACTGTCAATCCTGCTCAGTAATGCTGAGAAAATTGCAGCGGCTTTGAAAAGTGCAGCAGGTGACGAAATTGTCCTGTTGGATGCAACCGGTAATCTGTTGACCCTCAGCACACTGGACAGCGATAAAGACGGAGTGTTGGATGATCTGGATGCCTTCCCACACGATGATGCTGAATGGTTTGACACCGATGGCGATGGCATCGGGAATAATGCCGATGAAGATGATGATGACGATGGTTCTCCGGATACCGCAGACCCTTATCCAATGATGCCTAAGGATGTTGTAGACACGGATGGTGATGGCCTCAGCGATAAGTATGATGCTGATGATGACAATGACAAGGTGCCGGATGAGCTGGATGCTTTCCCACTGGATGCCACAGAGTCGGCTGATGCTGACGGTGACGGTATTGGCGATAATCGTGATACCGATGATGATAATGATGGCACCCTAGACACGGAAGATGCCTTCCCGCTTGATAAAGCAGAGCAATGGGATACAGATAAAGATGGCATCGGTAACAACGCCGATAACGATGATGACAACGATGGCTACGATGACGAGCGGGACAATGCGCCGCTACAAGCGCTGAATAAACCTGCGACTCTGAGTGCCTGTGTTGCCGGTCTGCCTGCGCTGGGTGGAGAGGGGGAAAGTGCCCTCGACCGACCAAACAGCCGTCTGTACCAGGTTTCGCGAAAAATGGCGACATCTGGCGAGATTCAGAACTATACCCAGAGTGAAATCGATGTTGATGTCTGGACCGGACTACCGACAGGTCAGCTGGCGGATCGGCAAATCAAAGTGACCCAAATCGCAGGGTACACGCCCGGGGAGGAATACAATGATTACCATCCGACGTTCGAGCATGAATATACCGATGCCCATACCGGAGAATACCTGGGTAACCGGGAAACTTTCCGTAACTGGTGGTCGATCAACGTAGATAGCAGTCCGTATGTCGAATTAGAGTTAGGCAAAGTGACACCAAGGTGGGTAGATCGGCTGGATAAGCACGCTCCCGAGACGCCTGTGCGACATGACAAGCTGTCAACCGAGTATTTGGGCAAAGATATTATCGAAACGGTCATGGGGCTGCGTGAGGTCTGTGTGGTTCAGCAATCCTCTGAGATGGTGTTGATGAACAATCAGGATTCCCAGGCTGAAAATCATCATCCTGTGGCTAAAGTGGTGGAGCAACGTAAACAGTATCTGGACACTGATAATCTGGCACAGCGAGTTGAAGTGAGTTATCTGGAGTATGATCCTGCTGCGGAAGGCAGCATCTCATGGGGATACACGGATTACACCAAAGATCTGGTTGGAGCCATTATCGATAACAATGCGTTTGGTCGTGACCCTGTCACAGAAAGGGGTTCGCCACTGGATCAGCCGGTCAGCCTGGCGCAATGTTTAGCCGGGTTGCCGGATAGTGGCTATACAGTAAGCCCTGATGAGGAAATATCATACTTAGTTGATCGTTTTGATTTGCACGATTTGAGTCGGCGCCTAGGGGTGTACACCATGATTCCTCAGGCCGGTGAAAATACCAGCTGGCGTGGACATGAGGGGCTGAGTCAATCCGTTGTTCGAGGGCATTTTGACAGCGGGACTTACAGTTTTAACGAGGTGTATTACAAAAACGCCGCGGGTGAGATGGTCGGCTTTGAAGGCACAAAAAATGCTGGAGATACCGTGGTGTGGGGTCAGTATGTTGAAAAAATGACACCGTGGTCAGCCGTGGCTGGCGCTTACTTCCTGCCGGAAGTGTCTTATGTTCGAGGGTTGCTACTAGGTGATCATCCTGAGCGCCATCGCTTCGAGCAAGTGACCAGCACAGTGTTTACCGGTCGTGTGCTTGAGTGGGACAAAGTCTCGGAAACGGACAGCATACCGGCCTGTGAAGTCAACCGCCGCCGGGAGGTCAGTTTCTATCAGAAAGATGGCCAGCCGGTGCTGGATTACTACGGTGAACCTCTGATTGAGATAACCGTTGAAAGAGACACCTATGATAATCATGGGTTGATCTATCGTAGCCGTCATCACAGCTATACCAGCTACCACGAAACCTGGAATCGATACTGATGTTTGACTGGCTGTATTGCTGAATCGCTAAGTGGCTATGAAGCTAAGCCGCAACGCAGCAAAGTAGCGACGCAGCAGACTGGTATCTGTCACCAATAACAAAGGCCGCATCAGCGGCCTTTTCTTATCGACTTCTTGTTTTTATTACACTTCTTGCGAAAGGAGTGATGGGGTGGAGTGGGTGTGAAGCGGTTATGCGTATTGTGTGGCCAACTCTGCTACCTTGTCGATGTACTGCTGCATCGCATTTTCAGCGTTTGTCCCTTTCAGTTGCTCCCAGGCGTCGTACTTAGCCGCACCTTTAAAATCAAACATCCCGGGTCTTTTGCCTGAAACGTCCCCTTCGGTCGCTTGTTTGAACAGGGCGTATAGAGCCAGCAGCTCATCATTGGTTGGGCGTTGTGTCAGCGTTTTAATGTTGGCCTGAGCCTGTTCAAATTGTGAATGTAAATCTGCCATGTGTCGATCCCTCATCAGGTTATAAAATTCATTCGGGTGTCAGTAATGAATGGACGATGATCCAGCGTCTTACCCAAATAGAAATGATACGGCTGTGCATCCATTTAACGTTCAATTCTATATTTACACTGGTCTGACAAGTTATCTATGTTGAAATTTAATAAATTTTAAAGCGATCACTTTTTATTTTTAATTTATAGAAATAATGAGTGTAAGCATTATTACAATGCCACAATCATCTTCTATTATTAATAGAAATTAAAAAACTGAAAATAGACTGGGTTATACATTTGGCTGGCATGGACAATATTTATCAAAGGGGATGCTATGTATGACTTTATCATAGTCGGTGCGGGTTCTGCGGGATGTGTACTTGCTAACCGACTCAGTGCCGACCCGGCTATCCATGTCTGCCTGATAGAAGCCGGACCAAAAGATGACAGCCCGATAGTGCATGTACCGCTGGGGCTCATCGGTATGATGCATTCGAAAAAAATGAACTGGCGCTATTATACGGAGCAGGAGCCCACGTTACAGTCTCGCCAACTGTTCTGGCCGCGAGGAAAAACCTTAGGAGGTAGCTCGTCATCTAACGCGATGTGTTATATACGCGGTCATGCCGATGACTATGACGAGTGGGCGGCGCAAGGTAATGCGGGCTGGGGGTTCGCAGATGTGCTGCCGTATTTTAAGCGCTCGGAGAACCAGCAGCGGGGCGAAGACGACTACCATGGTGCAGATGGTCCGCTGAACGTGTCGGATCTGCGTATCCGAAACCCGCTATCTGAAGCCTTTCTGCAAGCTGCGCAGCAGGCGGGCCACCCAATCAATCACGATTTCAATGGTGCCAGTCAGGAAGGGATCGGTTTTTATCAGGTAACCCAGCGTAACGGGCAGCGTTGTAGCAGTGCCGTCGCTTACCTGCGCCCAGCTGAACAACGAACAAATCTCACGGTGATTACTGATGCGCTCGTTACCCGAGTGCTGACAGAACAGGGTAAGGCTATTGGGATCAGTTATCAGAAAAAAGGCAAAACGGAGACACTGCTGGCCAGCAAAGAGGTGCTGCTAAGCGGAGGGGCCATCAATAGTCCGCAACTTTTAATGCTGTCGGGGATTGGGGAGCAGAGCGAACTCTCGTCGGTGGGCATTGAGCCTGTTCTCCATTTACCTGGGGTAGGTAAAAACCTGCAGGATCATCTGGATGTACTGGCTGTGACGCGTGAACGAACGTTTTATTCCGTTGGATTTTCCCCCGTCGCGCTGTTGCGTTCTGTGAAGGGAATCGTCGATTACCTATTGTTCAGGAAAGGCAATTTCACGACGAACATTGCGGAAGCTGGCGGGTTTGTAAAATCCGACCCGACTCTGGATAAGCCGGATATTCAGTTCCATTTTTCGCCTTGTTTCCTTGATAATCATGGGCTTAATTTGTGGCAAACCGTCCGTCACGGCTACTCGTTGCATGCTTGCAACCTGAGGCCCAAAAGCCGCGGCAGTTTGACGCTGGTGAACCACGATCCTGCACATCCTCCCAAAATCACACCGAATTATCTCAGTCATCCTGAAGATATTCGGGTAATGCTGCAGGGCTTGAAATTGTCCCGTGAAATTCTCAGCCAGCAGGCATTTGACCGTTATCGCGGGAAAGAAGTGTATCCGGGATGTGACGCACAAGATGATGAAGCGTTGCTCGCTTTTATTCGGCGTAAAGCGGAATCGATCTATCACCCGGTCGGTACCTGCAAAATGGGGCAGGACAGCATGGCAGTGGTTGATGAGCGATTACGGGTTCGGGGGATGTCGGGGTTGCGTGTGATTGACGCGTCGATAATGCCAACGCTCATTGGGGGGAATACCAATGCACCGACCATCATGATTGCAGAAAAAGCCGCTGATATGATTTTAAACGATTTATCTGACGTTGCACCTGCACCTATTATTTCAACGCATCAGGTAGCGTGATTTATCATCTTCATGGCGAAGTTGTGACTTATTGTTACCTTCGCCATTTTTTATAGATATTTTATCGATAGCCATATTTTTAAAATTGGTATGTTTTTTCTAATTTAATTTTCTATAATCTACCAATTTTATTTTTTGTTTAAAATTTGAGTTATTGGTTTTTATTTTAAATTAGTTAGCACTGATTATTTTTCGTGTATTGAAAAATAGGCTGTTAAGCCGGAGGGGATTATTCTATTATCGAACAGTGAAAAAATATTACTGAGGTTGACCAATGACGATAAACGATAATCTCAGAGATAAGCTCCATCTCCTGAAGCAGGACTTTTCCAGCCGCTTTGTGGAACAGTCTGCTGCTGCTAAACAGCGTGCTTTGCAGTTTATCGAAGAAGGATTGCCACCGGATCAGAAACTGGCGTTTCTCGCCAAAGTCAATGGCATGGTAGGGGATCAGCTGTATCACAAACAAAGCCCGTTAGCGCTATCGATGGTGTTTACTGATCAACGCCAGATCCTGAGTACTCATCCGGCATTATTGGCATCCCAGCTCCCCGGCGCTTCATCAAGGATTGTTCTTTATGTACATGGCTGGTGTATGGCTGATACCGGCTGGCAGCGTAAAGGGCATAAGCCTGATCAGTTGCTGGCTGCTGCGGGATATACTGCTGTTTTTCTTCGTTACAACACCGGCCACCATATTTCCCAGAATGGCGAAGAGTTGGCGACCGCACTGGAAGCGCTGATCCGAGCCTGGCCATGTGAGGTGACTGAGCTTGTGATTGTCGGCCACAGCATGGGCGGGCTGGTGACCCGCAGTGCTTGTTACTATGCTGAGCATTGCAACTATCAGTGGGTGCACCGACTGCAAACATTTGTCACTTTGGGTACACCACACAATGGGGCACCGCTGGCGCGTCTGGCTTCCTGGATTGATGAGCAGGCCGCGACTACGCCAAGTCTGAGTTTTTTGCAGAAACTGGGTGAAATACGCAGTAGTGGGACGAAAGATTTAAGCCGAGGCCTGATTGTGCATGAAGACTGGCTGCACACTGACAAGTCACCAAGTCATGATGCGATGCAGACCCGTCCGCGTTTACCTGACCAAGTACATTGCTTTGCGGTGGCAAGTTGCCTGGGGAAAAACCTTCATGATGAAAAAAATCGCCGTTTGGGCGACGGCCTTGTGCCTGTACCGAGTGCTCTCGGTGAGAGCGAACAGGGGATGCCGGCGCTGAATTATGCTGACCATGGAAAGTGGGTTGGGGCCGGCATTCACCATATTGACCTGATATGCCACCCGACAGTGATGGCTCAAATTCGCCAATGGGTACTTACCCACACTTTGTAGGGAATGACCTAGTAAGACATGACGTTGTAAGAAATCTTGTCAGCATTTATTAATGCAACTTAGGCACTTGCTCCGTCAGGCGCTAAGTTAAGATTTTGTCTTAATCGGTATTTTCGCTAAAAAACAGTGTGTTGCCTAAGGCGCTGGTTCTGTGTTACCCAGCATCGACGAAGCGCATAATATGACAGTGAAAGCTCGATAATTATTTTTGATGCTCAGGATGAAATAGATGATTTGTGGCGGTCATCAGAATGAAATATAAGCGTCTTTTTACTGTATTGCGCTTATAAACAATGAATCACGATTCTCTGATTGATGCACTGCATACCTGTGGTTGGTATGTTTGGGACGATTTTCTCTCGACAGAGAAAGTAAGGGCATTAGCCAGCTGTATTCCGGAGGAATGGACGCAAGCCGGAATCGGGCGGAATCAGGACTACATGCAGGCAAAATCGCGACGCCGCGACAAAATACAGTGGCTGGACGGCAACATGGGGCAGCCGGTTCAGGCTTATCTGGCCGAAATGGAAACGATCCGTCAGATGGTCAATCGTCACCTGTTTCTCGGTTTGTTTGAGTATGAATCACATTTTGCCAAATACGAGCACGGTGATTTTTATGAGAAACACCTGGACGCTTTCAAAGGCCAGAGCAACCGTAAGCTGACCACAGTGTTTTATCTCAACGAGCAATGGCATGAAGATGATGGCGGCCAGCTTAAAATGTATGACATGGAAGATAACTTGCTGAAAACGCTTGAGCCAAAAGCCGGCCGGCTGGTGGTCTTTTTGTCGGAAAATTTTCCTCATGAAGTGTTACCGGTACAGCGTGAACGGTTTAGCATTGCTGGTTGGTTCCGAACCAATGGGGTAACGGGCGACCGGATGGATATTTCCCGCTAGTTTTCGAGATACCCTGCTGAACGGTCTCGGTACTTATCAGCGCGTTCACTACAGAACACCATCACAAAAAGAGTCACGTCGTCATGGGGTGGCTTTTTCTTCTTTTTAGAACGGTTAACTTGTTTTCATTTCCCTTTATCAGTTTCTCTGCCGGCTTTCCTTCCCTTTTTTCTTTGTCCACTGTCAGCATTTTGTACTCCTAGTGGCTGATGCCCGACGGCGTGTATATCTGTTTAGAACGGTTTTAATCTCCTCGACTGAAAGTCACAGCGCAGCATATATGATCTTTCATATATCTGAGCCTGTGCATATAATAGCGGCAGAATAATAACCTTCAGGCCAGTAGCATGAAACGAATCCTTTTTCTCTGTACCGGTAACTCCGCCCGTTCACAGTTGGCTGAAGCGGCAATGCGTCATTTGGCGGGCAATGGCGTGGAGGTGTGTAGCGCTGGCATGCGGCCTGAAGGGGTTGACCCACGGGTTTATGAAGCACTCGCAGAGCAAGGGATCGACAGTTCCGGCCTTGAAAGCTTGTCGGTTCAGGATCTGGCGGATCAGCACTTTGATACCGTTATCACCTTGTGTGACAAAGCCAGCGATGAGTGTGCGTTGTTTGCTGATTCTGATGCGCTGTTACACTGGGACTTTAAAGATCCTAAACCGCTGCCTGGGCTCAAGCCGTTTCGTGACACGCTGGATGCGCTCATCGCCCGGATTTCCTTGTTTTTGATGTTAAACGGCACGGAATCGACGTCCGCGATGGGACCGGTCGAGCTGTTTAAAGTGATGAGTGATCCTCTCAGGCTCAAAATCCTGATGATTATAGAAGATGAGCAGTGGGTGACCGTCAGCGATCTTGTTGAAAGTCTGGGTGTCAGTCAGCCTAAAGTCTCAAGACATTTGGCATTGCTGCGCGATAGCGGGGTACTGGAAACGCGTCGGGAAGGACAATGGATCTTCTACCGTTACACGGAAAACCTGCCTGTCTGGGTCCGTCATGTTTTTACAACGGTTCGTAATGGCAATCCGGGAATAATCAATCAGGAAAAGCTCCAACTCAGTCAGCTCCAGCAACGTAAAGTGCCTGATAATCGTTCCGTGAAAGTGTAGCTTCTGCGCTCAGTGTCTCGTCACATTTGGCAGTGGCTTAATGCTAAGCTGCTGCTTAATTGTTTGTGGGTCCACGCTGTGTTTCCCTCCGTTTTATAGTTTTTCTAAACCTATCAGCTTCTTTTTGTTCCCACTTGCTTCGTTTTGTCCCGGCTTGTTTCGCGGTATCTCTGTTCACCTCGTTTTCCCTCACTCTTTCCATCTTATTTTGTTTTTGGTCACCATGTTGGTCAAGTTACGTCGTGTATCTACCGTGTTTTCCCTGTCCGAATACAGGGGAGCGCTGGTTAGCAGAGTGGTTTTTCTGTCAGTTAGGTTTCTGGGGCGGCTTCTCTTCGAGAAGGGGAGGTAAAAAGATCTGGAAACTATTTTTTGTCCTGATAGTATATATGAAAAATCATATATACGATTTTGTGTATATTCTGGCTTAGGCATAAGTATTGACCCCAGAGTGTGGCTAAGATTTTAGACACCAGCGTGGGTGACTATCTTTCGGACATAAGATCCCGGGTATTAGCGTCGGGTGCGAGGAGAATGGAACATGGCAATTAAAGTAGGCATTAACGGTTTTGGCCGCATCGGTCGTTTGGCACTTCGTGCTGCGTTTGACTGGGAAGAGCTGGAGTTTGTGCAAATCAATGATGTGGCTGGTGATGCTAAAACACTGGGCCATTTGCTGGAGTTCGATTCAGTTCAGGGACGCTGGCATCACAACGTGAACGTTGACGGGAACACGCTGCTTATTAACAACAAAACAATCCGTTGCACTCAGGAGCGTGATATTCAGGCGGTTGACTGGTCAGGTTGTGATGTGGTGCTTGAAGCGACCGGTGTTCACCGTAAGCGCGAGTTTCTGGATCAATATTTAGCGCAGGGTGTGAAACGCGTTGTAGTATCCGCTCCGGTGAAGGAGGAAGGGGTACTGAATGTCGTGGTTGGGGTTAACGATCATCTGTTTGATCCTGCACAACACCGCATTGTGACGGCAGCTTCCTGCACCACAAACTGTATTGCTCCTGTGGTTAAAGTTATTCACGAAAAACTGGGGATTGAGCAGTCAACCTTTACCACAATTCATGATCTGACAAACACTCAAACCATTCTGGATGCGCCGCATAAAGATCTGCGTCGTGCACGTGCCTGTGGGATGAGCCTGATCCCGACGACGACGGGTTCAGCCACTGCCATTGTCGAAATTTTCCCTGAGCTGGCCGGTAAAATTAACGGTCATGCGGTGCGTGTACCACTGGCAAATGCTTCGCTGACCGACATCATTTTTGATGTCAGCCGGGACACGACAGCCGATGAAGTGAATGCGCTGCTTAAAGAAGCAGCCGAAGGCGAACTGGCAGGTATTCTTGGCTATGAAGACCGCCCACTGGTATCGATTGATTACAAAGGCGATCAACGCTCAACGGTGGTAGATGCACTGTCGACGATGGTGGTGAATGACCGGATGGTGAAAGTCTATGCCTGGTACGACAATGAGATGGGTTATGCGACCCGTACCTCAGAGCTGATCCGCAAAGTGGGTCTGGCAGGTTAAGCTCGAATAAGTCTAAGAACAGGAATCTCTGAGTATGATCGCCGCCATTTCAAGTCTGTCTAAAGAAGTGCGCCAGTATATGTTGGTCACTTTTAACTACTGGAATTTTACCGTCACTGACGGAGCACTGCGTATGCTGGTGGTGCTGTACTTCCATCAACTGGGTTACAGCGCGCTGGAAATCGCCTCACTGTTCCTGTTCTATGAATTTTTCGGGGTTGTCACCAACCTGATTGGCGGCTGGCTGGGTGCGCGTATGGGGCTGAATCGTACCATGAACACCGGCCTGGCCATGCAAGTGGTGGCGTTGCTGATGTTGGCTGTACCGGTCAGCTATCTGACAGTGCCTTGGGTAATGCTGGCGCAGGCAATGTCCGGAATCGCAAAAGATCTCAATAAAATGAGCGCCAAAAGTGCTATTAAAACCCTGGTGCCTGATGGGCAGCAGGGGGCGCTGTATCACTGGGTCGCGGTACTAACCGGATCTAAGAATGCCCTGAAAGGGGCGGGCTTTTTTATCGGTGGTTTGCTGCTCACGTTGATTGGCTTCAAGGGCGCGGTGGTGGCCATGGCGTCGGTCTTGCTGGTGGTACTGGTGATGAGCCTGATGTGGCTGGACAAAGATCTGGGCAAAGCCAAGCAGAAAGTGAAGTTTTCTCAGATATTTTCCAAAAGCGTCAGCGTGAATATCCTTTCTGCCGCCAGAATGTTCCTGTTTGGCGCCAGAGACGTGTGGTTCGTGGTGGCGTTGCCGCTGTATCTGAGCGAAGTATTTGGCTGGGATCATCTCTGGGTAGGCGGTTTCCTTGCTCTCTGGGTGATTGCTTATGGGGTTGTGCAGGGTGTTGCACCGCATTTCACCGGCAAATCGCGTGGTGTGGTGCCGGACGGTAAAGCGGCAATGGGCTGGGCTGCCCTGTTAGCCGCTGTGACGGCACTGGTGGCGATTGGCGTGCAATCAGGCTGGCAACCAGGGTTAACTATTATTGCTGGCTTGCTGAGTTTCGGCGCGGTGTTTGCCATCAACTCATCACTGCATTCCTATTTGATTGTCAGTTATGCAAAAGAAGACGGTGTGTCTCTGGATGTTGGTTTTTATTATATGGCCAATGCGATGGGGCGATTAATTGGCACCATTTTGTCGGGATGGATATATCTGGCATTCGGACTGGCGGCCTGCTTGTGGGTATCATTTGTATTTCTGGCCGTGACAACGCTGATTTCTGTCTGGCTACCCGCCCATAAAGCGGATTAAGCTTTTCGACTTAGTCACTGATTAACTATTCGACACTCAGATACAAAGCCCAGAGTACCGTTGTGCTCCGGGCTTTTCTTTTTTGCATATTTTTTCCGTCGTTAACGTTGTTGATAAAAACCATTGATGAAATAGTGATGTTTATCAATATTCTGTTTACTGTTAATTTATATTAAAGTAGATGCACTTTTAACGCGAAGCTGCATGCTGTAAAGTCGCCCCCGTTTCTCAATACGTCTAAGGAATGGGTGACAGCGTTTTCTATGAATTCAGCGGTTACACAATAGTGATGGAAGCAATAATAAACGAGCTGAAATGGCTGGGTGGAGAAGCATTATTCGAAGCCACCACACAACTACTCTATAAACATTTTGGCGCGACAGATGTCTTTATTGGCTATTTTGTCGATGGCAACACCTCTATTCAGACGCTGTCTTATCGTCATCGCGGCGAAATAAGCGACAATTTTCGCTACCCGCTGGATGGAACTCCATGCTCTGATGTGCGCTGTTTAAATCAGATTTGTTGTTACAGCGCCAATATTCAGGCGTTATTTCCCCGAGATACTGCATTGAAGGATCTGCAGGCTGAAGCCTACGTGGGTATTCCTGTCTATGCGAAAAAAAATACTCCGGAAGGCATTATTGTCTGTCTGTTTGATAAGCCATTTGAGTTGCCGGATGAACTGGTGGCGGTCTGCCAGTCACTGAGTTATTACCTTGGTGTGGAAATGCAATATTCTGCGTTGCTGGAGCGCCAGGATCAGTTGCTGTGGGCGCTGGAAGAAGGTCAGCGTGTTGCCAAGGTTGGTAGCTGGGTTTGGAATTTGAATCAGGAATCTTTCCGCTGGAGTAAAGAGGTATACCGTATCTACGGTTTGCCAGATGAAACACTGGAACCGTCGCTGACTCTGCTGGAAACCCTGATTCACCCGGAAGACCGAGATTGGGTACTGAATGCCCTGCACAGCGCCATTGCTTCAGAATCGCACAGCTACAACCTGGTTCATCGGACATTGCTGGAAGATGGACAAATTAAATACCTGCGAAAGCGGGCAGAAGTGATTCGCAACGAATTTGGCGCACCGGTACAAATGCGTGGAACCGTGCATGATGTCACCGATGTGTATCAGATTTCCGCCAAACTAACGAAAACGTCGCGCCAGCTGAACACAGCATTTACCTATGTCGAAGAAGGTATCTGGGAATACGACATCGAAAAACGCGAATTCGCGACATCCCCGAAGTTCTGGCAAATTCTGGGAAGGGAAAAACCGACCTGCGGTAATGATCTTGATATCTGGCTTGACTCTATTGTTGATGAAGACAAAGAAGAAGGGCTGACCTTTTTTAATAGCTTTCTTCAGCAACGTCATACTTCAGTGTTTCAATTTGAGTTTCGCCGGAAACAGCATTTTGCTTCTGGTGAGTCAGTCAGTAAAGAACACTGGCTAAAGATTAAAGGCAGTGTGATTGCCAAAGATGAAGCGGGTAATCCGGTTAAAATCGCTGGTATACAGCGTGATATTACCAGTAGTGTCGAAACCAAGCGTCAGCTCAGCCGTGCTAAGGTTGTATTTGATAATACGTCGGAATGTATTCTGATCACAGATAAACATAACCGTATTATTTCGGTTAACCGTGCGCTGGAAGAAACTACCGGCTATCGCGAGCATGAAATATTAGGCTTGCGCCCGAATGTGTTGTCGTCGGGTATTCATGATAAATCGTATTATGAATCTCTGTGGAAGCACCTGAGTGAATACGGACACTGGAAAGGGGAAGTCTGGAATAAACGCAAGAACGGTGAAATCTATCCAGAAGAAATGTCCATCAATGTGATTCGTGATGATAATCAGGAAGTGATTAACTTCGTCGCGGTATTTCGGGATATAAGCCATTGGAAAAAAGCGGAAGAGCAACTGAGCTTTTATGCCTATAACGATCCGTTGACCGGACTGGTAAACCGTCGCAGTTTTGCCCATCGCGTCAGCAAACATATCGACCAGATGTCCAATCGCCATACCCAGGCCTTCGCTCTGCTGTTTATTGATACCGATGACTTTAAGTCGATCAACGATCTCTACGGGCATGATTTTGGCGATAACGTACTGGTACATATCGCGAACTGCCTTAAAGGTATTTTTGCAAACCATGATGACATCTGCCGCTATGGCGGCGATGAATTTTGTGTCTTACTGCCTGATACCACCGCCGCTGAAGCCCGGCAGTGGGGACAAGAAGTGGTTAACCGTATCTCTCAGACCTTTATGATTGATGGCGTGGAGGTGAATACGACGGTCAGCGTTGGCATTTCTTCTTATCCGGAAAGCGGGGAGACGCACAGTGAGCTGCTGAAAAATGCCGATTACGCCATGTACAACATGAAAGGCAATGGCCGGAATGGGATCTGTGAGTACGACAGCAACATGCAGTCTCAGTACATCGAAAAACTGAAACTGCGTGACCGCCTGAAAAAAGCCATTACCGAAAATGCGTTGACGGTGCACTACCAGCCGATCATTGATGCCGACAGCGGTAAAATAAAACGGTTTGAAGCCTTGCTGCGTTGGTTCGATGACGTCGAGGGATTCATTTCTCCCGAAAAGTTTATTCCGGTTGCAGAAAAATATGGGCTTATTACTCACCTTGGCGAATATGTTCTGCATCAGGCGTGCCGTGATTTGTGCAAAGTCCATCAGGCCGGCTATACCGATATCGCATTTAATATCAATCGCTCCGTAAAAGAGTTTATGAATTATCAGGCCACACCTATGGTCTGGGATGTGATTGAGAAGTATGGCCTGACGCCGGATTCGGTGATCATTGAAATCACGGAAACGACCGCATCCAGTGAGAGCCAGAATATTCAGGCGCTATTGGGAGAGTTCAAACAGCGCGGCATTAAGGTGGCGCTGGATGATTTCGGAACCGGGTATTCCTCGCTGAGTTCTGTGGTCGAGCTGAGGCCCGACATTATCAAGATTGATCGGAGTTTTATCCGGGAGATGGAACACAGCCAGGATAGTCGGACACTGGTATCTCTGATTATCGACCTCAGCCACAAACTCGGTATTCAGGTGGTGGCGGAAGGGGTGGAGAATCGGGCACAGCTTGAGTGTCTGCAGGAACTGAACTGTCATTACGTTCAGGGTTTTTACTACAGCCCGGCACGCCCGCTGACCGATTGCCTGGTGATGCTGAACAATCAGTATGAGGAAGGGCTTGAAGATGACAGAAGCCATGATTTATACGATGCTCAACAGGAAGAGATCTGAGATCTAATTACTCGGTGCTAGATGCTAGGTGCTAGGTTCGGGGTAATAGGTAATTGGGTTCTGGGTAAGTAGCGACTAGGTATTTAGCTCAGGTATAAGAGCAAAGCCATTCGTGTTCGTCATAAATCGGTATCACGACACGTTTGGCATTATGCGCGCAAGATGAGTAACATAGCAGCCGAAACATGACAGGAGTAGTTAGATGCAGGCTGTATGCTTTGATTTTGATGGTACCTTGGTAGATTCCGAGATTTTTCACGCTGAGAACTGGAGCCAGTATCTGGCTAAATGGGGAGTCGATATCTCTGCCGCAGACTTTTTACGTGATTATGCCGGAGTACCGTGGGAGAAGGTTGCCACTGCGTTTCACCAGCAATATCAGCTGACCCATTGCCCGTCTACAACGGTGGCTGACATGGAGCACCTGACACACATCGCCCTGATTGAACGTGGCGTACCACCTAAACATGGTGCGGAAGGATTGCTGCGCCAGCTACATGGCCAACTACCGCTGGCGGTGGTGACCGGCGCTCCGCGTGAGTACGTCGAAGGGATTCTGGCAAAGCTGGGATGGCTGGAGTTTTTCGATCATATTTTTTGCGGAAATGAAGTGGCTTCCAATAAGCCTGCTCCGGATATCTATCAGCTTGCCTGCCAGACTCTGGGTTACTGCACCACGCAAGTTGTTGCCGTGGAAGACAGTATGACCGGTGCGATGTCGGCCACCTCGGCCGGGTTGCGACTCGTTGTCGTGAATGACAGTCATCCGGTCGGGCGAGAGATGACTCCGTATCGTTACCAGACACTGGTTGAAGCGCACGAGCAGCGCGCCAGCTGGCTGGTTGCTTAATGTGTTGCTTACAGCAGCACTAAATGACAAAAATGTAAGGCATTTTTATGCAAGATGATGAGATTATGACTGGCGACATGCTGGTTGAAACGGTAAAAAACCAGCTTGATGATGGTAATCCGATCAAGGTGAAAGAGACGCTGATGCGACTGGTAATGACCGGCACGCCGCGTGATGAAGCAATTGAGATGATCGCCTGCGCTTTATCGGTTGAAGTATTCGATGTGGCGAAAAATGGCGGTAGCTTTGATCTGAAACGTTACAGCGAAAACCTTGATGCATTACCGGATATGCCGTGGGAATTTGAAGACTGATTCTTCTGAATCTGCTGAAAAGGTATAAAAAAGGAGCCGCACGATGCGGCTCTTTTTTTGTCCTCAAATCCAGATTGCCCCATTGGCCAGACTCTTTTTGTTGCGGGTAGTTTAATTGTTTGTTGGCTTTGGTTTTTGTCAGTCAGGCTAAAGATAAGACTATCATCTATGAGCTTTATCCTGTTTTTCTGGTTTTATCCGATGAATTGTTTAATTTCATTAGGCGCCATCAGGCCACCACTGCTTTTAACCCGCTTCCTTGCTTATGATTTAACCTTAAAAAAGAAATTTTTTAGTGCTTTGGACTGGAAGTATGCTTATATATAGTCTACTGGTCTGTTTAATTGATATAAGTCAGGTTTTTGGTGTGTGATGTTGCTCAAAAACCGATTAATCATCTTTAATGGTAGAAAATCCCGGTTCGATTTGTTGATTTGTGGTTAAAAAACGGGCGCACATTCCGAGTTATTTACATTATTGTGTATATAACTTTTAACAAGGCCGCAAGGATACAAAATATGATTATTGGTGTACCTAAGGAAATTAAAGTTCACGAATACCGTGTGGGTATGGTGCCGGCTTCAGTGAGTGAAGCTGTTGCGCATGGACACACTGTGTATGTGGAAACCAATGCGGGTTCTGGGATCGGTTTCAGTGATCAGGACTACATTGATGCAGGTGCCCAGATTCTGCCAACAGCCGTCGCTGTTTTTGCAGAATCAGACATGATTGTAAAGGTCAAGGAACCTCAGGCTGTTGAGCGTGCATTACTGCGTGAAGGCCAGATCCTGTTTACTTACCTCCACCTTGCGCCTGATCCGGAGCAAACGCACGATCTGATCAACAGCAAAGCGGTATGTATTGCCTATGAAACCGTGACCGATGATAAAGGCCGGTTGCCGTTACTGGCACCGATGTCTGAAGTCGCGGGTCGTATGTCTGTACAGGCCGGGGCTTTTGCACTTGAGAAATCTCGTGGCGGCCGTGGCATGTTACTGGGCGGTGTCCCGGGTGTAGAACCAGCTAATGTTGTGATTATCGGTGGCGGGGTCGTGGGTGCCAATGCCGCTCAAGTTGCCGTAGGTATGCGGGCTAACGTGGTAATCCTGGACCGTAATATCGACGTGTTGCGCAGTCTTGATGCCCAGTTTGATGGAAAAGTGCAGTGTGTTTACTCAACAAAAGACGCTATCGAAAAGCATGTGCTTGACGCTGACTTAGTCATTGGTGGAGTGCTGGTGGCCGGTGCGGCTGCGCCGAAACTGGTCACTGCAGAAATGGTGTCAAAAATGAAGCCGGGCTCTGCGATTGTGGATGTTGCGATTGACCAAGGGGGCTGCGTCGAAACATCGCACCCGACAACCCACAGTGAACCGACCTACATCGTGGACGATGTTGTGCACTACTGCGTGGCGAACATGCCGGGAGCGGTGGCAAGAACATCCACCTTTGCGCTGAACAATGCCACATTACCGTACATTCTGAAACTGGCAGACAAAGGTTATAAAGCGGCACTGCAGGAAGATAAGCACCTACTTCACGGCTTGAATGTTTACCGCGGACAGGTGACCTGTCGCGAAGTGTCAGAATCGTTAAACCTGCCATATGTAACGCCTGAAAGCGCACTGGCCGGTTAATTCAATTTCTTGATTAATCATATGAAATCCCCGTTTACGGGGATTTTTTATTTACCGACTTTATTTGCCACTGTGTTAATTGTTTTTTATGGCGCTTATTTGGGTTGATTTTATCTGTCATGGCATGAAAATTATTTTATTTCATTATCTTAGAGTTATCGGCCTAAAAAAGACGTAGTTAAGTGATCTTATGGTGACAGAAAAATGATTAATAAGTGCTTGATGAAAAGAATAAAAATATTTTTTGAAGAATCGGTGGTATTTTAAAAATTGCTCTCTGTTTATAAGAAGTTATCGTTCAGAGGGCATATATGGCATCTCTAGTCAGGCAACGCTTATATGTGCATGATATATATAACCGATTGATGGAAGTGGTAAGAATAAAAAAGCAGTACATGAATGTACTGCTTTTTTATTCTGAGCTGATTTGAAGAGGAACAGTTAGCCATCAGGCGTGTGCGTAAATCACACTACCGCCTTTAATGGTGTTAATAATCTCTTTAGATAGTTCTTCCGGTAACGCTGGACATCCCCAGCTTCGTCCCAGATAACCATGTCGGCGAATGAACGACTCTGTCGCGTAGTCTGCACCGTGAACCACGATATAGCGGCGGCGAGCGTTGTCATTGATGCCCTTTGTGAGTCCGTCCAGGCGGAGTGAGTAACCATTACCACCATAATAGGTCGTGTCGGTCAGAAAGGTACCCAGCGAACTTTGGCGTGAATTTACCGTGTTGGAAAAACGGTTGGCCACTTTACCCCCGCTGTTGACACCGTGTGACACGTAGGTGTGATAAAGCAGGCGGTTAGTTCTTAAATCAATGACGTAAAAACGTTTTTGTGTTGATGGCTTACTGAAATCAATGATTGTCAGCAATTGTTTTTTACGTTGTTGTGTTTTGTAATAAGCATTAAAACCCTCTTCAAATACTTGATAATTAATTACGCCCTCTAGTTTGGCTTTCTTATAAACATCCTTGGCAAGGATGTCTGAATTATTGCTCTTTGTGTACGATTGAGCATTGATCACACTCGCCGATACAAGTGCTGGTAAGCTGAGCAGAGCCCAAACAAACAAAAAAATTACTTTTTTCATTTTCCCTGTAAAGTATAAAAGTGAGTTGTTTATCATTAGTGGGAAAGGACTCTACCATAAAAAAAACTTTTGTTTAGGCTTGGTAAAGGTTCAGATTGACCGAATGAAAAGCAAAAAAATCAAGTTTTATTTCTTGTCCTGATGGAAAAGAACGCTCATTACAATGCGTTAAATAAGTTTGTTTTTCTTATCATCAAATTTGTCCTAGTTCTTTCGCTTTTCGCTAAATTTATAAATCACAGCATTGAGAATGGCATAAATATCTGTTTGTAATGATAGAAATCAGGATCATGTTTTTGTAACTATAGAAAAATTCAACTTTTGGCTGTTCGGTTGAAAAATGAGCGTAATGTCGCGTTTTAGTGGTTATAAAATGAGCATTGATGAAGGGGGAAGGCAACAAGGAGCCGGATGTCACCCGTTAACTCTTGCTGCTACCGAGCGAAGACTGATAGACAGGGCAGATTTCGGCGATGGTTGTAAAACAGCGAATCTGAGAGCCGATTGAGACTGATTGAGGATTCAGACAAAAAACGCAGACTTTGCATGCTGATGGATAAAGGAAAAAAGATGACGCATTCGAGAAGGAAAAAGCGCAGGGCAACCCTGCGCTTTGATGTAATCAGTCTAACAACGATTAGATGTTGCAGACGGTTTTCCAGCTGCCATCGCTTCCCGGAACTGAACTTGTCCACCAGTTAGCCTGATAAACAACGCCGTTGTGGATGATTTTGTCACCCTGGTTGGCGTGGCTCGGGTTACCAGACCAGTCGGTTTGCGGCCAGTTAGGATAAGTGTTAATACCGGTTGTGTTGCAGGTGCCGTTATCACCGCCCCCGGTATCGCCCCCGCCATTGCCAGCCCCGATATCGCCAACAGGCAACTCTGGGTGCTCAAACTTGAAGGCGTACTCTTTACCGTTCACTGTAACACTGTAGTTAGCCGGGCCTGAAATTGGCAGGTAGTACACCATGTCCAGGATATAGCTGTCGCCAGCAGGCAGATCCTTCCAGCTCGGTAAGCTGAAGGCAACGCGATGCATCTCGCCATCCAGGCCGCCGATGTTATTGGCGCGGTTGTGGCCGGATGCAATCACTTTCAGACCACCACCAGACTGGTCTTTGGCGTTATCCGGCGCAGATGTCGGAATGTCGAACTGGAACTCCGTTCCGCCAGGAATTGCCTGACCGGTATTGTTGGTGAAAGTAATTTTCGGGTTAATAGGGTAGTTTTGATCGCCGACTTTGAAACCATCGATAGACACCGTAATGTCAACGGTTTCTGTCGGAATTGCCCCGGTTGCAACTGTGTTACCGTAAGGCGTGGCTGACTGGAACTTGTCATAAATCGCCTTGGTCATGGTGTTACCCATGTGGTATTCACCGTTACCGGACTGACAGGCCGCTTCCGTCGGATCGACAGTGGTGCGCTTGCCGTTAGCATCGACTACGTAACAGTTATAGTCACCAGCCAGTTCCCAGAACATGATACCGCCAATACCCTTGTCCATGACGTAGTTGGCTTTGGTTTCGATCGACTCTTTGTCTTCAGTCGACAGGAAGACTTTCTTCTCTGCGTTCCACAGCCAAGGTGCCACGGCTACATTGTCATAATGACGGGTGTATGCGCCGACCAGTTTGTCCTGTGGGTCATTGACTGGATCCAAGCCGTAGGCTGCGGTGTAGCTGCCGTAAATACCACGGGCCAGGTTCATCGCATGCCACATTGGGTTGGAGCCCGCGCCCATTTCATTACCTGCAGCATCTTTGTCATGCCACATGTTATCAATACCGACTGCACCGTAGCCGCAGTTGTTTTTCTCACCTTCGCCAGTACCGGCGGCGCACTGTGACTGGTTCGGCAGCGGAGCACGGCCCCACAGGCCGTTTTCGCCACCGGTGACGTTCTGCCAGCCACGGGTGTAATACGGCACACCGATGTTGATTCGGCCAGCAGGCATAGAACCACGGAAATAGTGGTATGCCCAGTCAGTATTCAGGTAACCAATACCGCCGTAGGCCGCGGTGCCGTAGACGTTCCACTGAGCCAGCTCTGAGTCTTTACCTGTGTCATACAGGGCAGCATTATGACCTACGTGATCGTTCCAGGCACCGTGAAGGTCGTAAGACATGATGTTTACGTAATCCAGGTACTTGGTAATAGACATGGTTTCCATGCCGCGCAGCAGGTAACCCGATGAAGGCGCTGCGATAGTCAGCATGTAGTGAATGCCGTCTTGTGCACTGGCGTGGTCCAGTTTTTCACGCAGTACACGCATCAGCTCGTGATAAGACTTCATCAGGTGCGGACGGCGAGGCTCAGCAAACGCTTTATCATCCGGGTTACCGGCTCCAGACATGCTGGTTGGGTATTCGTAGTCGATATCCAGACCGTCAAACTTGTACTGACGCATCATTGCAACGGCTGAATCGGCGAATGTCTGAATACCGGCATGGTTAATGCTGCCGTCGGCATTCGTCGTCATGGTATAGAAACCACCATCGGCAACGCGATTGCCGTCAGGACCAAAATGCCCGCCTGTTTCAGCCCAGCCGCCAATAGAAATCAGGGTTTTCACACCATGTTTGGCCTTGGCGGTAGCCAGCGCACCAAAGTGGCCTTTGAAACCCAGAGACGGATCGATGTCAACGCCTTGCCATTCCTGGCCGACCGCCGGGTTGGCAGGATCGTTCACGTTACCTATGTTGACCTTGCCGTCTGGACCGATACTGACGAAGGCGTAGTTGATGTGTGTCAGCTGCTCCCACGGAATGTCGCTGACCAGATAACGGCTGTCAGGGTTGTCACCGGCACGCCAGCTGGTGAAGTAGCCGATGACACGGCGGGGGTGATCGGCGCCCATGATTTCGCGGCCCTGATCGTCATAGATAGTACAGTAAGGTACGTTTACGCCTTCAGTCTGGTAGAGTCCATCCGGACGACAGCTTTGTGCTGACGGTGGTGTAACGCCGGAAACTGTAATCGAAACGGCAGAAGAATCGCTGAAACCGCCAAGGTTGTCGGTCGCGCGCGCAAACAAGGAAACACTGCCTGATTGTGGAGCGGTGTAGCTGAAGGTATATGGTGCCGTGGCTGACGTGCCAACCAGTTTGCCATTTGCGAAGAAGTCGACTTTTTCAACTTGCCCGTCACTGTCGGCAGCACTGGCGTTTAATGTTACGACGCTGCCGGCTTCTACCGCAGAGGCTGAAACCGTCAGACCGACATTTGGCAGAACGTTAGATTCACCCTGAACGGACAGCGTGATCTGAGAAGTGTTGGTTGCGCCCAGGTTGTCGGTGGCAACGGCTTTTATTTCGGCAGAACCACTCACTGCCGTCCAGTTAGTGGTGAACGGTGCTTTAGACACAGAGGCCAACAGGGTGGTGCCAATGTAAAACTCGACGTTGGCAATAGTACCGTCGACGTCGTTGGCATCCGCACTGATGGTGACGACATCACCAGCTACCAATTGGTTGCTGCCTGACGGGGAAGTGATTTGAACAGAAGGTGCCTGGTTGCTGACACCCGTGCCGCATTGGTCAACCAGTTTCCATTCCTGATAAGAGCTGGAATTCTTTGCCGGATCGCTGCCCTGGCTCCACCATTTCGCTTCATAGACACTGTTATTCTGCTGAACTTGCGTACCGCCAGCATAGGCCGTGGTGTTGCTCCAGCTTTCAATGGTCCCACAGTCTATTGCTGCCTGAGCATTAAAGGCGGCAATACACGATATGGCAAGGGTGCTGAGGCGAAATGCCTGATAGACTGCCTTCCTTTGGATCTTCTTGTTCATTGATATTCCTTAGTTATTGAACGTTGGATATTCAGAATGACGGCTGTAGTGGTCTTTTGTTCTGCCGTGAAATAACTATAGGGAGAGGGATCAGATATTCACTGAAATTTCTCGTTATTCATCGAATAACTCGCAAAATATCTGCATTCAGATGCAAAGATTCATCAGTTAATTTGCAGCAATAACCGGTTTTTAACGAAAAAATTAAGCGGAAATATTGTCAGAAGGTAGCTTTGTAGCGAAGAGTCACGACTGTATGAACGACAGCGTGCAAGCGCGTGCGCAACCACTGAGGCTGGGCATGGCAAAATGAATTAGTATTCGAAGGGATAAAAATACCCCAGACTGATTGTCAGTCTGAGGTATTGATGTATGGCTTAACAGCTTGTTAGATAGTATTACTGACTAATCGCGGCCTTAAAGCGGGCGCGAGTCTGCTCGTCAGCCTGGGCATACCAGTACATCAGCATGTTTTCTGCAACATTCTGACCTTGCGGCGCTGCATTAGCAGGCAAAGTTGTCACTGCCTGTGCCGTTGAAATTGCAGCAATCGGTGCAATCGCGGCAGCTTGACCAGACTGGTTGTATGCCACAATTTCAGCTTCATAGTTACGGCCAAATTGCAGACCTTTTTTCAGAAGTTTGTCCTGAGTAAAGTCCACTTTGGTGCCAGAAGCATCAACAAGATTGAATGTTGGCTCCTGGTTGAATTTACGTGCTTCCTGACCTGAACGGATTTTTGGCAGTTCCAGGTTGATATTGGCGTCGGAGGCGTCAAATTTTACGACGATAACATCAGATGTGAAAAGGTGGTCATCACCGTTTTCACGCAGGGAATCCTTGAATTTGAAAGCAATCTGATTGACACCGTTTGGAAGTGTCAGTGACTTATCACCATTATTTTTGACGCCATTGACCAGAATCGTTTCGGCCTGGTAAGGCATGGCCAGTTTTACGTCCGCCAGTGATGAGAAACTAAGACCACACGCTGTAATGGCTAATAACGCAGTACGCAATTTCATAGAAAGTCCTTGAAAAATGTCTGAATTCCAAACAGGTTACTGAGATTTTGTTTTGATCTGAGAAGTCTGGCTCTGTATCGCTGAATCTATCCTGAATAATAACGTTGAATGGTTAGAAAGTAATGATCTTATGTGACTTTTTGTTTACTCTGGCATGCCCGCAAGGGATAAAAAATAACCAAAACAAGGAAAGAGTAAATGGACATTTCTTGGTTTCACCTCGGGCTGCTGGTGAGCACCGGCTTTCTTGCCGGCATTATTAATACGCTCGCCGGGGGCGGCTCAAACCTGACGCTGCCTGCCCTGATGGTGATGGGAATGCCGGCTGAAGTGGCCAATGCTACTAACCGAGTCGGGGTCGTATTGCAGGGCCTGACCGCACTCCTTGGCTTCAGGCATCACGGTAAGCTGGATGCCTCTGATACCGGCGGGATAATGGTACCCACCATTATTGGTGGCTTGTTGGGCGCAGCGGCGGCGGCTTACGCCCCGGCAGGAATTATCAAACCGTTGTTGCTCGGCACCATGCTGTCTATGGCGCTGATTATTTTGCTCAAACCCGCTATCGTTGCGCCCCCTCCGGGCACAGAGCCTCGTAAAGTGAAAGACACTCCGAGTTCATGGTGGGGGTTGGGGCTGGCAGGATTTTACGGCGGGTTTGTGCAGGCCGGTGTCGGGTTTGTGTTGCTGGCGGCACTGGCCGGGACGCTCCGCTATGATCTGGTTCGGGCGAATGCTCTGAAAATGTTGTGTACACTGGTGTTCACCGTCGTTGCCCTGGCGTTGTTTGTCATGGAAGGGCTGGTGATGTGGATCCCGGGTCTGGTACTGGCTGTCGGCACTATGGTGGGTTCTCACCTGGCGGTGAAGTTTGCCATTCGTGCTAAGCCGGAAACCCTGAAGTGGTTTTTGTTTGTAATGACGCTGTGTGGTTGTGTGGCAGCTATGCTGACCTAACCCTGTATTAAATAAACGTATTTAACGCAGGTCAAATCCGACGGAATAGGCAAAGCCAAACAAAAGAGCCAGCATAGCGCTGGCTCTTTTTGTGATAGCAGTTCGGCAGTAAAGACTATTACTTCACGTAGCAGGCAAATCCTTTCAGGTAGAAACCTTCCGGGTACGCGCTGTCCAGTGGGTGGTCGGCTGCCTGAGCGAAACGCTCAATGAACTGTACCTCACGGTTGGCATCCAATGCGGCATCAGCAATAATTTTCTGGAACAGGTTATTGTCCATCAGTCCTGAGCAGGAGTATGTCAGCAGTGTGCCGCCTGGTTTCAGAATCTGCATCGCCAGCATATTGATATCTTTATAGCCACGACATGCGCCAACCAGCTGAGATTTTGACTCTGCAAATTTTGGCGGATCCATGATAACTACATCAAACAGCTCACCACGATCACGGTATTCGCGCAGCAGTTTGAAGACGTCGGCATTGAGAAATTCAGCATTCTCAAGCGGGTAGCCATTCATTTCGGCGTTCATGCGTGCGGTGTCCAGCGCAGGCTGAGACACGTCAACGTTCACCACCTGGCTTGCACCGCCTTTCAGGGCATACAGGCCGAAACCGCCGGTGTAACAGAAACAGTTCAACACACGTTTGCCGTTCACATATTTCACGGCAGCCTGACGGCTGTCACGTTGATCCAGGTAGAAACCGGTTTTGTGGCCGCCCACGATATCAACATTGATTTTGACGCCATTCTCTTCAATGGTGACAAATTTTGGCGGCTCTTCGCCAGAAAGTACGCCGGTACGTTGTTTCAGGCCTTCCTTCTTCCGGACGGCAACGTCAGAACGCTCGTAGATACTGCATTCCGGGTAGCAAGTGTTCAGAGCTTCAATTAACGCTTCTTTTTGCGCTTCTGCACCGGCACTTAGCAGCTGGCATACCAGAAAATCCTGGTAGCGGTCAATGGTAATGCCCGGCAGACCATCAGATTCAGCCGCAATCAGGCGGTAACCCGTCAGGCCATCTCGATCCGCCAGGATGTCGCGCAGCCCTTGCGCTGTTTTCAGACGTTTGATGAAAAAGTTAACGTCGATTGCTTCGTTACGATCAAAAGTCCATACACGTACACGGATTTGAGACTGAGGTGAGAAAGCACCACGTGCTAACCATTCGCCTTTATGGTCAAAAATTTCAACCGTTTCACCTAATGATGGCTTACCTTCAACGCGTTGGATACCACGAGAAAAGACCCAAGGGTGGCGGCGGCGAAGTGATTTTTCACGGCCTTTAACCAGATAAATAGAAGCTGTCATGACATGCTCTGTATGGATGGAAGAATGGGGGCGTATTATGTTGTCGAAACAGCGGAAAATCAAATTCTGAACAAAGAAAAAAGGGGAATGGTCCGCCATTCCCCTTGCCATGTGATGCGATATATCAGAGTGATCAGGCTTTAAGCCCGTTCATCAGCGACTCCAGCACTTCAGCCTGTTTGTTCAGTTGCTCGATTTCCTGCGCAGACTGGCTGATAACATCGCAGATTTGATGAGACTGGGTTCGCACCTGCTCAACATCTCCGGCGATATTGTCAGCTACGGCACCTTGTTGTTCGGCCGCGGCCGCAATTTCTGTACTTCGGTCAGAAATCAGTTGGTTGCGTTCCGTGATATGAGTGATTTCATTGTCGACAGAATGCATCAGGGACTCACTGCTCTGGGCGTTATCGACGGTATTTTTCATCACGGCCATCAGCTGCTGGCTGTGCTGCTGTAAAGATTCAATCATCTGCTGAATTTCAACGGTGGCACTCTGAGTACGCCCCGCCAGGGTACGAACTTCGTCGGCTACCACGGCAAACCCACGGCCTTGCTCACCCGCACGGGCGGCCTCAATGGCTGCATTCAGCGCCAGCAGGTTAGTTTGCTCAGAAATACCGTTGATGGTGGTAACAACGTCGTCAATTCTTGCGGCATTGCTGTCGAGCTCTGCAACGGCTTCCGCAGCCAGCGCAATCTCGGTGCTGAGGCGAGAAATGGCATCACGCGTCTGGTTCACCTGGGCGCGTCCCTGTTCCGAAACCTGTTGAGCTTCTCGGGTCTGCTCAGACGTTTCGTGGGCATGGCTGGCGACTTCGCGGATTGAGGTCGCCATTTCTTCGGTGGCGCTGGCCAGTGAGTCTAAATGTTGTTGCTGAGACGATGACAAGTGCTCGCTTTCCAGGCTGCGTTGACGAAGACTGCTGCTGATTTGCTGCATCAGGGCAGTCGCCTGCTGAGTCGCCAGAACCAACTGCTGTTCACGTTCGCTAACTTTATCAATCGTGATGGCAATGGTGCTGAATTCGTCACGGACTTTAAAGAAGTTCATGCGGTTAGTCAGATCACCGTCTGCCAGAGCCTGCAGCGCTTTATTGGTGGTAAACATGGCACCGCCAATAAATGTCATGATGTAGTACACCACGGCCATTGCCAGAACGATCAGAGTAGCCATTAATGCGATCTGGCCGGTGCTCAAGTAGCTCAGCAGTCCCGGCATGTAAGTCGCACTAATGCTGTAGGCCATGCCCGGTACATTGGCTGTGATTGAGCCTGAGCTGGTGCCAACGGAAAGTCCGCTGTTCAGCAGTAAACCGGCGGCTTCTGAGGAAGGAATTTGATGCTGGGAAAGAATGCTTGCGGTGTTTTGCAGGTGTTGCGTCGTGATTTCAATACGTTGTTCATCTGCCGCGTCCACTAAAATAGAAGCTACGCTAACAATAGCGATGACGGGAAGAAGGAATAGGAGGGTGAATTTTTCCTGTATTGTTAAGTGGATAAGGTATTTGTCGATCCATCTGAATGCAACTTCTTTCATGTTAATTCCTATAAAACAGAAGCTTAGCAATGTGTGCTGATTGTAAAATAATATCGATTAATGGATAGAATACTTGAGGTGATGCATGTCACAAATTTGTGCAAAAGCCGTAGTGAATGGAATGGTGCAAGGGGTAGGGTTTCGATTCCACACTGCGCATGAGGGATTACGGCTTGGGCTGAGCGGTTATGCGAAAAACTTACCGGATGGCAGTGTTGAAGTACTTGCCTGTGGCAATGAGGTGCAGGTAGGGAAGCTCCTGGAATGGTTAAACAGAGGTCCGGCCACGTCCCGGGTTGATGGTATAGCCAGCGAAACCGTCGAATGGCGCCATGTCGATGGCTTTGAAATCATGTAGCTTATGTACACTAGATGCTGCATTTGTCTGGGACTGGAGATAGCCTTCAAGACAGTGTGAACAATTATAGCACTTGTGGCGGTTAAGCGCTGTTCTGTATGTAAATTAAGTTATTAAGCCAATGAAGGCGTTAAGAGAATTCAGGGAAAGAATGAGCAAAGAGGCCAAGCTGTTGTTATGGCTTGGCCTCTTATTAATAACAAAATCTGGGATATCCGTTATCCACCATGCACTTAAAGCTAAGTGCATGTTATCTTAAATGCACTTCACCGGCTTAGGCAGGCCAGCCAGCTTTGTTGCTTGTTTTGCCGGACCTTTCGGGAACAGTTTATACAGGTAACGTGAGTTGCCTTTCTCTTCACCGTACTTTTTCGCCATCGCCTTCACCAGCATGCGAATAGCTGGCGAGGTGTTAAACTCCTGATAAAACTCACGCACAAAACGCACGACTTCCCAGTGTGCGTCAGTCAGTTCAATGCCTTCTTCCTGTGCCAGGACAGGAACCAAGGCTTCTGACCAGTCATCAGTGTGCTTTAAATAACCGTGTGCATCGGTTTCGATCTGTTTACCTTCAAATTCAAGCATGTTGCGCCTCGTTTTTGGAACGGGGAAAGAATAGTGATTATCGTGAGACGCTGCAAGTTTCCATTTGCGGCGAGAAAGAGAAATTCCGGCTGGAAAAATAAATTGGTACAAGAAAGAGGAAAGGTGGCGACAGAATGAAAAAAGCGCCCGAAGGCGCTTTTTGAATGAACTGGACTATTGCCAAGATGAAAACGGCAGCTGTCTATTCGTTGGCTATACGCTGATGTTCAGCTTCTAACCACTAACCACTAACCACTAGCGAATTAGTCGTCACTGCCCATTACGCCCAGGATTTGCAGCAGGCTCAGGAACAGGTTGTAGATCGACACATACAGAGACACAGTCGCTGAAATGTAGTTAGTCTCACCACCACGCACAATGCTCTGAGTCGTCAGCAGAATCGCTGCTGATGAGAACAGTACAAACATACCGCTGATAGCCAGAGACAGCATTGGCATTTGCAGGAAGATGTTCGCAATCATGGCAACAACAATGGCCACGAAACCAGCCAACAGCATGCCGCCCAGGAAAGACAGATCACGCTTGGTGGTCAGGGCGTAGGCTGAACACGCAAAGAACGTCAGTGCTGTACCACCCAGTGCAGGGATAATGGCATGGCCAAGACCTGCGCCGACGTACATGTTCAGAATTGGACCCAATGTATAGCCCATGAAGCCTGTCAGTGCGAATGTGAAAACCAGCCCCAAGCTGCTGTTGCGGTTCTTTTCTGTCAGGAACAGCAGACCGTAGAAGCCAACCAGAGTCAGAATCAGACCTGGGTGAGGCAGGTTCATCGTCATTGCAAAACCGGCAACAACGGCTGACCAGACCAGCGTCAGAGATAGCAGGAAGTAAGTGTTACGTAGAACCTTGTTGGTAGATAGTACGCTCTCGTAAGCTGTGTCACGATTGACAATACGATCGTTCATAAATAGTCCCCTCAGGGTTAGTTATGTAGATATTCTGATAATACATAGATTGGGGCGAGTGTCGCCAATTACAAGTCGCTCGTTATTGGATGAGGCTTGCCCCAGGCATTGTATGTCAGTGTAACTGTTTGACAAAGATGATACTTAACAATTCTTTATCGTGGTGGCTAAAGTTGTAAACGAATGTTACAACCTGGCGGTTCAAATCACTTCGAAGGTGATTGTTCAGCATCCCAAATGAAAGAAGCTTGATGGTTTTGTGCTCATGCCATAAACCACCAAGCTTATTTTTAAGTGCCAGTTTTCTTAAGTATCAGTTTTCTTAAATTTCAGATTGTTGATGCGTCAGCGTAACGGCGGGGCGTATTGCAGTCCACCATCAGACCAGAGTGCATTGAGGCCGCGTTTAATTTTGAGTGAGGAACGCATGCCTACCGTGCGTTCAAAGCTCTCGCCGTAGTTACCCACTTGTTTGATGACCTGGTAACTCCAGTCGTCATTCAGGCCAAGTCCTTTGCCTTTAGGCCCTGACAAACCGATTAGACGGAGAATGTCGGGGTCATTAGATGCCTTCATGTCGTCCACATTGTGTGAGGATACTCCCAGCTCTTCAGCTTGTATCATGGTGAATAACGTCCATTTCACAATATTGAACCACAGGTCATCGCCCTGGCGTACAACCGGCCCGAGAGGCTCTTTGGAAATGATGTCAGCTAATACAACAGCGGTTTCCGGTTCTGCCAAATGCAGGCGCAGGGAATAAAGACCAGACTGATCTGCCGTCAGGGCATCACATTTACCGGCCTCAAAGCCTTTTACGGTTTCAGATGCGGTATCAAACGGGACTGAGGTATAACGGATTTCATGAAAGCGGAAATAGTCCTCCAGATTCAGCTCGGTGGTGGTTCCGGCCTGAACACAAATTCTGGCGCCATCCAGCTCGGTTGCTTTGCTGATTTCCAGTGACTTGTGAATCATAAACCCTTGACCATCGTAATAATTGATTCCGGCAAAGTTCAGCCCTAGTGCCGTATCCCGATTTAAGGTCCAGGTCGTGTTGCGTGAAAGAATGTCGATGTCGCCCGATTGCAGCGAGGTAAAACGCTCTTTGGCGGTGAGGGGAATGTATTTGACCATGTATTTGTCACCGAGCGCGGCTGCGGCGACAGCCTGACATAACTCCACATCTAACCCGTTCCATTCGCCTTTGTCATTCGGGTATGAGAATCCGGGCAGCCCGGTACTTACACCGCATTGCAAATAACCTTTTTGCCGAATTTGCGCCAGTGTTTCTGAAACTAGCGGTTGCGTTTTGTTGTTTTGTTCGGACAGCTGTTTTTCCAGCTCCATGACTTTTTGCTGGAGCGCCATGGTATCGGTAGGGAGGTTGGCGATGCCTCCGGGCGATGACTGGGAGAGTTGTTGCTCCAGGACGTCAATTTTATTCTGAAGTTGCTGAATCAGTTCCTGATCCCGGGCTGTGCCGTCATCACAGCCTGCCAGAAAGATCAGGGCTGAAGAGGTGAGAAAGGTAAAGGTCATGGATTGCTTCATAAATACGTCCTGTCATTCCTTCTGCAATGAGAATAATCGGCACGGAATGGCCTCACCCGGAAGAGTGAATATTAACTATCTGTTTTTCTTGTCACTATTGAGTATAGAAACAGTTTGAAATACTGCTAGTGGTTTACTCAAAGGATCAAGGCTGATCGATGTACCCTCTAGTGGCTTATTATGAAAAGGTTGGATTCGGTAGTTTCATTTGATGGCCAGGTTTTATGAATAGCATTTTATGGCTGGTTTTTTATGGCTGGGTTTGATGACTAGTTTTGATTGCTTAGCTTTGGTGGTTTCATAGCAGTCTTGTTGGTTGTTTGAACAATCAATCACAAGTGCCAATAAAAGGCTTTACAGCAGGCTGCGGGATGATTATTATTCTTGGCTCACGGAGAGATGGCTGAGTGGTTGAAAGCACCGGTCTTGAAAACCGGCATACGTTAATAGCGTATCTAGGGTTCAAATCCCTATCTCTCCGCCACATTCGAAAAAAACCGCTGCATTGTCAGCGGTTTTTTTATGCCTGAATGATCCGTCCCAATCTTGTCGGCATAGCCATACCGCTGGCAGCAGCAAAACTGCTGGTATCATCAAGCCTGTTGGCACCATCAAACACGTAAAAACGCCCCGTCGCAGGACGGGGCGTTTTATTATGATATTGCTTCTGTAAGTTAGTAAGAGACTTTGATGGTCACTGTGGCGACATTCGATAGGTTTCCATAGCTGTCTTTCACGGTGTAAGTAAAAGTAGCATCCTTGGCACGAGTCGCGGTGTAGGTAAAGCTGCCGTTACCATGATTTTCCAGTTTACCGAGCAGTGGGTCCGGGCCATTGATCACGTTGACGCTGTTCATATCGATAGTTGCGCCGTCAGCGTAATCATTGCTTGTTACATCAAATGTCACTTTGTACCGGTATTTCACTGAAGGGTAGTCATCCTTGGCGTATACCGAACTAACCGGCTTGTCATTCATGAATGGTTCGATTGGAGACAGCCCTTTGGCATAGCGACCGCCAGCACCAACCATAGGCACTTCCATCCATTCTTCTTCCGCGATACCGTTGCCGTTATCAGTGACCGCGTATTCATCACCGATGGCACCGACAGGTACGTGCAGCTGTGGATGGTCAAACGGTGCTTTCTCCCAGCGAACCCGCTCATCTGTCAGCGTTTTCAGGAACGCGACAAGCGCGTATTTCTCTTCCAGAGTCAGTCCCAGGTTATTGATGTCTGGATCCAGGTTAGAACCGTTTTCACCAAATCCGGTTGAGTCGCCGTGTCCTTCCATCATGTCTTCACGGTTACCACCACGGTTATAGAAAGTCACTACCTGGAACAGGGTCGACATGCTGCCGTTGTGCATGTATGGGCCGGTCAGCTCAACATTGCGCAAACTTGGTACTTTGAAGGAACCATCAACCGCATTCCGCTCGTCAGATTTAACCGGTTCATTTGGATCGACTTCAAACGTATTGTGGTCGACTTCGAAGCTATCCGGCACATTCTTACCCGCGGCCATTTGCTGCGCCTGACGAGTGAAAGAGAGTGGGTTGCCCCAAGGATCATCACCACCTAACCCAATGTCTTCCTTGGTTGGACGTACACCGATGTTGTAGAAGCCGTTATCGTAGATCGCCGCGTTGTTATCGCCCATGATCATCCGTTCAACCAGACCCCCTTCCTGTTGCTCAGGGTTCAGATGGGTTGCGGCTTTCGAGAACTCAGGCCCACTATGACAGTTAATACACTTACCTTTCCCGACAAACAGTTCCATCCCTTTGATTTCTTCGTCAGTCAATGCGTATTTATCACCTTCTACATATTGGTCATAACGTGAGTCATCTGAAATCAGCGTCGCTTCATAGAGCTGAATGGCCAAACCCCAGAACAGGCTGAAGTTGTGCTCGATTTGCTCAAAGTCATCGATCTTACGGCTGTAGCCCCAGAGATCTTCATGGAAAGCATCCTGAATCATCTGACGATAGCTCGTACGCAGACCATTGTTAGGGTAGGCACTCAGATAACCCAGTACGCTATCGGTTTTGTCGACTTGCTGCAGCCCCAGAGGAACCAGACGCAGCAGTTTTTTTGCCATGGACTGGAAGGCTTTGGATGCACAGGTCATCTCAAAATCACTTCCTGGAGGCCCTACCGCCTGAGATGCAGCACTGGAGTTAACCAGATTCACTTCCTTCAGGTTAATCGTGTTGCTGTAGCGATCAAAGTGCATAACTTTGGCATCTTTGTTGCGACGGCCAAATGGGTCAATTCCATTGAACACGTTATTCGCCCGGCCATCCCAGAAGTTACGGAAGTTGAAAATGGCGTTAATGACGGTAGGCGTGTTACGTGGCTCAACCCGGCGGGTACCAATGTTGGTGACATGGAAGATGTCATTGATGTTGGTACATCCCTCACGGCCATCGGTGAAGTGTTGGTCGTAGTCGGCACCAAACAGATCATCGAAGGTACTGGCAAATACCCCTTGAGACGAGACAACGTCATCACTGTCGAACATTACATAAGATTCACGATCGTCTGGGTTTTGATACACACGGAATGGGAAATCTTCTTTCTTCAGTGTGTAGTTAGGACCACCATGACCAGTACGGGTCGGGTCAAAAATCTCACGTTTGTCTTCTTCGGTATGTTTTAAACCGGGGCTAAGCTGGTTTTTAATCCTGTTATCAGCCCCTGCGTGGAAGTGACAACTGGCACAACTTTGCCCCTGGCTACCTGCCTGCATTTCCCAAAAAAGTGCTTTACCTAATTTAATCGCGGCATTTTTGTCTTTGACATATTTTTCTATCCCGTAAACGGGCGCGGGCTGGATCCCTTTCATCGATTTCAGTACAGAGAGATCGACAGGCTCCGGTGTTGGTTCGGCCACTTCAGCGATCGCGATACTGGCGGTTAAGCCTAATATGCATGACGCTATTATCGCTTGAAGTTGACGTTTTTTAGAAAACTTCACTTCGTTCATCACTCACCCCTAACTTCCATTTTTACAAACTGTTAGTTTTTTATTACGAGCGGAAACTCGTGAAATAAAGATGGGTGAAACGCGAAGTCTTGATTATTAACTTTGTGAATAACGGTACTTTTATTGATTTAGAAATTAAGCCGGAAATATAGACAATTGCATTAGGGGTAATAATTCAGTCTTATCCGCGATGCGGGTAGCGAAAGTGAGGATATGTCCCAAAGCTGGACTAAGGCTTTTTTATGCCAGCTATGAATATTCTGACGATAACTCACCACAAAATAGGACAATTTTTCTGAGAGCTTTTTAAGCCAATCGGGGAGGTGTAAATATGCAACCTGCGTTGTCTCATAAGATTTCGCACCAATCTTAAGATTGGCTTCAGAACCTCGCAAGACCGCATGAGACATGCGACAGTTGTTCTAAAAATAAAAAAGCGCAGCCTGAGCTGCGCTTGATTGGGTTTCATCGTACGTGGTGCGGGTTACGCCTTAGCGAGTTTGCTTTCCAGCGCAACGGCATCGACAGGCTTGGTGATGAAAGACAGGAAGACTGCTACTGCCATCATACAGGCACAGATCGTGTAAGCCAGTGTGTAAGTACCGGTTGTGTCAACCGCGACTGCTGCAACCACAGGACCGATAAAGCCACTGATACCCCATGCGGTGTAAAGTACGCCGTAGTTTGCACCGTAGTTTTTCAGACCGTAGTAATCAGCAGTAATAGATGGGAACACTGCCAGCAGGGTGCCGTAACCGACACCTGCCAGTGCTGCGCCAATCATCAGCGTAAAGTCTGAATTGAAGCTCGCAAACAGCGCCATGTTGATGCCTTGCATGATGAAGGCAAGCATCAGGGTTTTCACGCCGCCAATCTTATCAGACAGGATACCTGCAACGACACGGCCACCAGAGTTGAAGATAGACAGGATCACAACCAGGTAAGCGGCTTCGGTGATGTTAGCCTGTTGGGCGGCAATAGAGGTGATGTTACCGATCACCATCAGACCTGCCGATGAAGCCAGTGCAAACATCAGCCACAGTGAATAGAACTGCGGGGTTTTGACCATTGCACGCCAGTTGATGTCAACCGGTTTAGACGCTGGCTTGTTCGCGGCATTGGCAGGTGCTTCTGGCTGGTAACCGGCTGGTGGGTTGTTGATGGTACATGCCAGTGGCACTGCAATCAGCAGGACAGCCACACCCAGAATCATGAAGCTGGTATTGATACCGAAGGTGCCAATCAGGCTGGACGTCAAAGGAGCCAGGTAAACCGCAGCCAGACCAAAGCCTGCAGCAATCAGACCGTTTACCAGGCCTTTCTTCGACGGGTGGAACCATTTCATGGCTGATGGTGCCAGACAGGCGTAACCAAAACCGATACCGCAACCGGTCATCAGGCCAAAAGTCAGAATCAGCAGAAGTGGTGACGTCGCAAAGCTGGAAATGATCATACCCAGGCCCACCATTACGGTACCCAGAATCAGGATACGGCGTGGACCCATGCGGTCTTGCAGCACGCCTGCAATCAGCAGAGATACAGAGAACGCGATGACCGCGACAGTATAAGGCATTGAGGCATCAGCATTAGACCAACCCAGGTCAACGACTAGCGCTTGCTTAAATACACTCCAAGCGTACAGAATGCCCATACATAAGTTAATACAGAAACCTGCCAGCAGGATCTGCTTAGCTCTATCAAATTTTTTCATTTTGCTCTCAGTCACCACGAACAAAGCCGCTACCGCGAAGACAGCGGGCTTTCTACTAAAATTTTTTTGTCTTTAATCAACAAAAATGACATTTTTGCCAAGGGAGCGCGGATTCTATCAATATTTTTTTGACAGAAAACAGATAGACACATCCTGTTACAAATGTTTGTCGGGCGGATAACAGCTGTCATCGGTTTGTTTTCATTTATAACATCGTAATTCAATGGGTTACATGCGGCTTAAGGTGTGCAGGGGAATGCAGGAAAATGTTTCCCCGCCATACAGGATGGCGGGGAGGGCGCTATATCGGGAGCGTGTGTTAGTTTGAAAGGATACTGAAGATTTTGTCTTTAAGCTGGAGGCGTTCAAGTTTGAGTTGCGTGAAGTGGTGGTCGTCTGTCGGAATGTTGCTGCCTTCTAAACCTCGAATTTTATGGTCAAGATGATGATAACGATCTGCCATCCTTTTAAAGTGTTCATCGGATGTCTTCAGTTCTTTGATTCTGTCACTTAGTTCTGGGTACTCAATGAAGAGCGAGTGATTTTCACCTAACATCGTGATACTCCGTAATTTCAGCTTATGGACCACCGCTTGCAACGGCCTCGTGAGAAAGCGTGTACGGCACTACCGTGTTGCTTTCGGTTCCTAGCGCACCCAGAGTGAAGAAAGTCATTATTGTCGTAATACAACGTTTGTATGGCGCTGATTACTTTATCGTGCTCTTGCGAACAATGCCGCATACAGCGAACCGCTAAGATAATAATAGCTGTGGATTCCTGAAACAGAAAAGGCCAGGTGATTAACCTGGCCTTTTCATGAGTAAGTGGCGACTTACTGGATAAAGCTGATATAGGCTTGTAGTACCACTAGGTTAGCGATATCAATGAAGAACGCGCCGACGATAGGGACTATCATGAATGCCTGCGGAGATGGCCCGTTACGAGAGACCAGCGAGCCCATGTTCATTACTGCCGTCGGGGTCGCCCCCATACCGAAGCCACAGTGGCCTCCGGCAATGACCGCTGCATCATAGCTACTGCCCATCATTCGGAATGTCACAAAGTAGGCAAACGCAGCCAGACACAGAGTCTGTACCGACAGAATAATCAGCATCGGCAGAGCCAGACCCAGCAGTTCCCACAGTTGCAGGCTCATCAATGCCATCGCCAGGAAGAGCGACAGAGAGATAGTGCCCAGGGCATCCACGGTTTCCGTGTTGACCTTGTAAGCCTTGGTTGTCTCACACACATTGGTGATGAAAACACCAATAAAGAGGGCGTAGACAAAGTCCGGGATACGAAGCCAGCTGATTCCAAAGCTATCCACAAACGCTTTAAAGTGAGCGGCACCCGCGACACAGATTAACAGAATAAACAGGGTTTCAATCGTGTTCTTGGCGGTGATGCGATCTTCTTCATGATCGATATACGTCACCAGATCAGGATGCTCAACATGATGTTTCTCACCCGGGCCAAAATCCGATTTAAGATTGAATTTGTTAATCAGTCGCTGAGCGACAGGGCCACCAATGATGCCACCCATTACCAGGCCGAAGGTCGCGGCTGCCATCGACAGCTCCAAAGTGTTCAGATTGAACAGCTCACTGTAGGTTTGTGACCAAGCTGCACCGGTACCATGACCACCAGACAGGGTAATAGACCCCACCATCAGTCCCAGAAGCGGATCCAGGCCAAGCATGCTGCTCATTCCGACACCTACGGCGTTCTGAATGACAATAAAGATGGTTGCCACGGCCAGGAATAAGAAAACCCGAGAGCCTCCTTTAGCCAGTAATTTAAAACTGGCCGCCAGACCAACGGTGGCAAAAAACATCTGCATCAGTGTGTTTTTCAGGCTTAGCTGAAAAGTAATATCGATACCTTGCTTGTGCAAAATGGTAATAATCAAGGCAACGATAAGGCCCCCGACAATAGGCTCGGGAATATTGTACTTTCTGAAGATCTTTACTTTGCTATTAACGAAATAGCCAATAAAAAGCACAATAATCGCTATCAGAAACGATTCAAGTTCACTTACTTGTACGACTGTATTCATGATTATGTCTTTGCATTGTTTTTTTAGGTGGCCATATTAACTCCTAAATAAGCACCTGCATATATTGCTATCCCGAACAAAATGTTGTAGGTCTCCAGTTTCTATGTTGTTGTGATTGTTTAGTTTTTTGATGTGTTTCTTGTATCTTGATAATGCTTTTGGTGTATTTGTTAAAATATTGTTCATTGTTGGCGTAATTAACCTGAAGGCGAAAATTAAATGTCAGATTTAATATTCGCTCAAAGGTTCACCACCAAACCCGCTGTAGCACTTAAAAATCATGACCCTGTCAATTCTCTGAATGTTTCGAAGACGATGAATATCAGCAACTATCATTCTGGTGAATTGTAATCGAACTGTTAAGGATGAATATGTTGCGGCTAAATAGTAGCCATCTGACTAAAAGCAGGATTATATTGCGTAAAACTACCAAAAATTAACTTAAAAAATTTGAAATTAATTGGCTTTTTATTATATCGCGAGAGTGATAACGGCATTGAAGGGGGGATATTGTGATTAATAAATCAGCGTTTCATTGTATTGAAGTCACAAATTTATCGCTCTTCTGAGAATCGTTAATAAAGAAGAGCGACAAAAGTGGGGGAGGGATTAACTGGGTTTTCTCAATTTCAGGTTTTTGCGCAGTTGTTGAATATATGCAATTCGGTCAGGATTTGCCGGAGCACTGGTTGGTTTTAGCTGTTCCATCGCGCTGGCTTCATTTTGTGTCATGCAGCGGCCATTCACCCGGTAGTGCGGTTGCTTTGATTCAACCGTCGCCTGTCGGGAAGCATCTTCCTGTGCTTGTGCCATTGCTTCGCGTGCCAGGCTTTGGTTCGTCGGATCCTGAACTACGTATTTGTGTCGTAATGGCTGACCCTGTTGCTGTTGTTGGTCACGTTGTTTGATGTAGTTTTCAAGATGCTCACTGAAACTCATGTTACACACCTAATCACGTTGGGTTTTCTTAACGGTATAGCGCCAAAGGCAGATTTGCAATTAAAACCCGTGCTCGCTCAGAGGACAGATTCGTTGTCCTGCGTAATATACTTATTTTCGAACGTATTAACAGGGACAGGGTGACCAAAATAATAGCCCTGAAATTCCTCGACCCCAATGCTGGCCAGAAAACGCTGCTGGGGATCGGTTTCCACGCCTTCCGCGACGACCCGCATGTTCAGGTTATGTGCCAGTTCGACAATAGAACGGGTAATGGTGACATTATCCTGGTTCCATGGCAGCTCTTTTATAAACTCACGGTCGACCTTCAGGATGTGAATAGGAAAACGGCTCAGGTAAGCCAGTGAGGAATAGCCGGTGCCAAAATCATCCACTGCGATTTTTACTCCCAGCGCTTCCAGTTTGACAAGACGATCCAGCGCGGTCGTTACGTCGGACATAATGACGGATTCAGTAATTTCCAGCTCCAGGAAGTTGGGGTCACACTGAAAATCTTCGATGGCTTGCTGCACCGTTTCGACCAGGTTGGAGTTCAGCAGCTGGCGGGCTGATATATTCAGCGCAAAATTGATATACACGCCGTTTTCCTGCCAGGCCCTGAGTTGCTGACACGCCGTGCGGATAAGTTGTTGACCTACCTGAATGATCAAGCCGGAACGCTCCAGAATCGGAATTACTTCAACAGGCGGTTGAATCTCACCGGCTTCATTGTGCCATCTCAGCAGTGCTTCAACACCGCACAGAGTGTGGTTTGTGGCATTCACCTTGGGCTGATAGTACAGTTCGTATTGGTCGGAACCGATGCTTTTACGAAGCTCTGACTCCAACTGGAGTTTCAGCAAGCTTTCTCGACCCATCTCGGGTGTGTAGTAACAGTAACGGTTCTGGCCTTCTTCTTTAGCCCGATACAACGCGATGTCTGCATGTTTGCTTAGCTCATCGGCCGTACCGGCATCCATCGGGTAGAGGCTTATCCCGACGCTGGCGGTCAGAAAGACTTCTTTATTATCGACACACATGGGGTCTGAGATATGCGTAATAATCCGTTCCGCCAAGCGACTGATGTGTTCGACTGTCATCTCACCACAAATGAGGATGGCAAACTCATCCCCCCCCAAGCGCGCAAGAAAGTCTGTTTCGCGTAATATATGCTGAATTCGTCCGGCCACAGTCTGGATGAGCTTGTCACCGAAGTCGTAGCCGAACGAGTCATTGACTTGTTTGAAATGGTCCAGATCCACCGACAGAAGTGCCACACACAGCTCCGGGCGATGATGACCATTGATGGTACTGTCGATTTTCTGCTGGAGCAGGGTGCGGTTGGGCAGTTCGGTCAGTAAATCAAAATGTGCCAGCTTTTGCAGGCGTGTCTCGAACAGAACCCGTTCGGTAATGTCTTTCCCGGTCGAGATATAGTGGCTGATTTTGCCCCTGCTGTTGCGTATAGGTGAAATCGTTTTTTCTTCGTAGAGCACATCTTTGTCATCTTGTTCATGCGCAATCACCCGTTGTACCGTCATCCCTAGTTTCAACTGCTCCTGCACTTTGAGCAGTTCATGGTTACTTGGCAATGACTGGCGCAGCAGGCGGGTAGACTGAGTGCCGACAATTTCTTTTGAACGCACGCCATTCTGCTTTTCAAACGAAGGATTTACGTATTCAACAATCCCTTTATAGTCGGTGATAATGATAGCGTCGTTACTCTGCTCAAGTGCGCGCGAGAGGCTTTTCAGCTTATCTTCTCGCAATGACCACTCAGTGACATCCCGGATGTTCAGCAAAATTTCATCGCTTTCACTGTAGGTGGTTTCGGTTGCGATGATTTCAATATAGCGGGGGCGGATGCCTCTCAGCTGAATGGTGGCTTTAACGACGGGTGAAGCCTCGTTGCTTTGACCGACTTTTCGCTCATGCAGATCGTCAATCAGCTCTTTAAGCTGTTTACGGGTTTTTCCGCCCGCTACCAGTCGCAGCAGGTTTTTTCCGCTCAGGCTTTTATTCGGTAGCATTAAAATTTTGTGGGCTGCCGGATTCATCGTCAGCACGTTCATTTGCATGTCGAGCGTAATCAGCCCATCAGGCGCACTGGTTAACACGGTCTGATACTTAAGCGCTGCGTCTTCAACGTTGCGGGTCAGCCTGCGCTGAGCATTGAGCATCTGAGACAGGTGCCAGGTCAGGACAATACAGCCTGACAGCAGAGCGAGGATCAGAATGACAAAAGCCACAAACTTGATGATTCGTTGCTGTGAGAAAGCCAGTTCATCAATGGCATTGGTGAGATTTACCCGGCTGATGATAGTCCAGGGTAAGTCGGCACCGTCAAAAGGCAGGGTGAAGGGCTTATCGCCGGAGAAGCCTTTCCCGGAAAAAAAACGGGTAAAAGTATAGAGGTAGTCACCCGAAATAAACTGTCCTTTGGCATTTAGCTGAATCTGCTGCCACAGTGTCGGAAAGTCCTGATTGAAATCTGTCACTGCGGGATTGTTGGACGGCAGCATAAATTGCCAGGCGCTGGTTCTGTCCGGCCCGAGTAACCACTGTCCTTCATTGTTGACCAACCAGTTCTGGCTGTTCTGCCAGCCATACTGTTGGGTAAGTTCGTTCAGGTAATCCATCCCCAGATAATTTAGCCCGACCAGATAACTTTTCCCGTTCACTTTCAGATGGCTGAAAAAGCGAATCATGGGTTTGTAGGGCAGTTCTATCCGTCCATTTTCCATATTCAGGTCAAAGGGTGAAGTATAGATCTGGCCCGGAGGAATATTCAGGGCTTCGACGACGTATGGGCGATGGCTTTTATCTTGCAGTTGTTTATCTGACACAACAGTGGTATTACCATCAACACTGTTAATACGGATAACTTCTTGGCCGTTTTCATCCAGAAGACGGACTTGATCATAATATCGACGTGTATTAGCCAGGCGTTTAAATGTTGCTGTTAATATTGTTAATGACTCATCAAAAGAATGGCCGGATAAGACAAACTCTTCGCGCGATTTTTCACTTAAATAATGTAAATCTTCCAAGATCGGTGAAAAATGCAGTCGAGTGATGTGCAACGAAGAAATATGCCGGCTTTGTTCCCTTTCGTGGATACGCTGCTTTAACTGTTTTGCATCTTCTTGATAGATATAATAGGAAGCAACGGCTGTCAGCGATAGCAGAGGGATCAACAGAACCAGAAATCTCAACAATACTACCTTCATACATCTTCCATGATTAAGCCACATCAGAACTAAGTATAGGACCCGATTGCTTGCTGTCGTATAAAAAGTGAGTTTTCGTGCGTTTTCTTTCAAAAAGCATGATTTCTGCGAGTTGAAGCACAACTTTTTTCCGAATTAGCGTCAGTAAATTATCAGTTGGTAATAAGCTGAATGCCTATTTAATGATAGGTTAATAATTAAATATCAGGAAAATAAAAGCTGCATTTAAATTGATTGTTATTACTGTCAATAATTAATGGATGTGTTTTTTCATAGGCAACTTAAGTATAGGTGCTTTTGTTTCACTTTTATAAATAAAAGGTGGTTACGTGACGGAAATAATAACAATGAAGCTAAAAAAGCAGGTGAGTCAACCAGCCTAAATACAGGTGGATAAAACAGGAAAAAAGCCAGTAGGGACAGACTGGGAAAAGTAGGGAAAACCTGCGGCAGACGAACAGGGATAAGTTAGGAAAGGGGCATGATACCGAAGCCGCCAGCGTGGCTCCGGCTACTCATTATTATTGTTCTTCATAATGTGAGTGATGCCCAATGTCACGGGCTCAAAACAATCATGAAGTCATAACCATTACTGATCAATCAACCAGCCATTTTGAACAGCAAGGTCGATTTGCTGACAGGCGTAGGCCCACAGTTTGGGTGTCACTGCTTGCAGGTATTGATTACGTTTCAGTACTTGCTGCTTGGTGACTTTGTGCTCCACCCAGGTGCCGCCGTTATTGGCCATATTTTGAATGAGCGGCAGAATACGGTCCATGGCTTTGGCGAAGCGGGCATCGGCCGTTTCTGCTTGCTCGAACTCAATCCACAGCGCTCTCATGGCTTCAAATTGTTCGTCAGGCAGCAATCCGAACAAGCGATTAGCCGCGGCAATTTCTTGCTCTTCCTGATTATCCAGCTCATGTTGCGCGGCAAAAGCGAACGTGTCACCGGCATCGATCTCAACAATATCGTGAATAAGCAACATGCTGACAGAACGATTGATATCTACCGGCTCTTCGACATAGCTTTTCAGTACCTGCGCCATCAGGGCGATGTGCCAGCTGTGCTCGGCACTGTTTTCACGGCGGTTATTGTCTGGCTTGACCATGGTTTGACGTCGAACAGCTTTCAAACGGTCAATTTCTGTAATGAAGGCAAGCTGTTTTTCTAAATCGTTCATAAGGTCCTCTTTTTCTTAATATCCATGTTGCAAGTCGAGCAATCAGACAATGATAACCTGCGGCCAGCAAACGCCCGGTATTAAACACCTTTCACTGACGTTAAGCAAATGTACACAGGCCATTAGCCATGCATGCAGTGAGGTCAATCCAGGTTATCAGAGGTTTCGCCAAAACTGTCGCGCTAAATGTTAACTGCCTGAAACTCAGCGCATTCTCCATTTTGCTGCCCGAATTGTCTAACACATGAGTCTTAATGCTTCCTGCTGCCCGCCTATACTCAGCGCATATTGCGAGTATCAGCACCCGGGCCGGTGTTATTCCGTCAGTGCCAAACAGTAAGGCGCTGATTAGCTGTTTGTTTGCAGCTATGAGTTAAAGCAAACCGTTACAAGCGAACAGTTTGACGTTATCGGCTACAAGTGGGTAGGTAACATAAGTGGCCAGCTTCGGTGCTGTACCGTCCTGTTGGGGTATCCGCCCTGATTCGTTATTGGAGCAAGTTTATGAAGATGTTCTCGGGCTTGGTGATGGTGGGAGTTTCGGTGTTGTTTGCGGGGTGTGGGAGTGATTCTTCCGACAGTGGTACCGGTAATGATGCGACAACGTTAGCCCGAATAATCGGCCCGGTTGAGAGTATTTCATATGATGATGAAACGTTAAGTGTTAATGGCCATCAGCTGGATGGCTCAGCGGCTACGGTGTCGTATGACGATAACACGTTCAGCTTCAATGATCTGGCTCAGGGGATGGTTGTCGAAGCCATCGTATCAGGGACACAGGCACAGCGGGTTAGCCAGCAGATCACTTTGCAGCCGGTATTGAGTGGGCCGGTGACGGCGGTGTCTGCTGACAGTATTACCGTGAACGGGGTTGTTGTTGCAACCAGTGGCTCAGGGTTTGCTGTGGGCGACTGGGTGCTGGTTTTTGCGATGCTTCAGCCAGACGATTCCTGGCAGGTGCTGCATGTGGCCAAAACGCCTTCTCTCACGTCAGCAGAATTAGAAGGCGGGATTTCCCAGCTAGATACTGCCGGCAGTACTTTCTTGTTGCAGACGGTGAAGGTGGATTTCAGTAATGCGGTGATTGATGACAGCCGGCCATTGCTGGATGGTGTCTGGGCGGAAGTACACGGTCAATTCTCAGGTGACACCTTTGTGGCCTCCCGTATTGAGGTTAAGCAAGGACGTGATGTCAGCGGGAGTGAATTTGAGGGCATAGTTACTTGGGTCAGTGACGACGGGACGGAGTTTGAAGTCGGTGGATATCTGCGTGTCAGGGTTGATGGCAGTACTGTCTTTGATGATGGTTCTCCTGCGGACTTGAAACCCGGCGCCATCGTGGAATTAGATTTGGTCGAGTTGAATGGGCAACTGGTCGCAACAAAGGTTGATTTTGAATCTCAAGCCAGTGGTTCCAGTCCTTCTGTACCAACCAGCACCAGCTTTGAGTTTAAGGTGGAAGGTGAGGCCAGTTTTGCTGGCAATCAGCTAACGATTAACCAAATCCCTTTTATCGTTGATGCAAATACTGAGTTTGTGGATGGATTATCGCTCTCTTCCATCAATGGGATGTGGGTAGAAATTCAGGGACGTTCGTTGAATGGTGAACACCGAGCCAAGAAGATTGATCAGGAAAGCAAAGATAGTGAAATCAGCCTGGAAGGTGTCGTAAGCAGCGGCAGTCTGTGGGGCTATTCCGCTACAGATGGGACACTCGACAGCTTTGAGGGCAAATGGGCGGATGTGGAATGTCGGCGCTCGGAAAGCAATGAGCTGAGCCAGTGCCGTAATGAGCCTTAATACAACACAATGACCTAACGTCCGGCCACTGCACATGGCCGGACGTTGACATTAACGGGCGGTTTCAAAGGCCAGGGCTTTGCGTTCGACCTGACGAAACAGTAAGGTCAGAGAACCATTAATCACCAGATAAAATGCGCCGGCGACACCAAACACGACCAAAGTGTCGTAGGTCTGGGCATTGATACGCTGCGCGTAACCCATGATATCCATGATGGTGATAGTGCTGGCCAGAGACGTTCCTTTAAATACCAGAATCACTTCGTTGGAGTAAGCCGGAATAGCCCTGCGAATGGCGTAGGGTAGCAAGACACCCAGCGTGGCTTTGGTATCCATCCCCAGCGCCCGGCATGCCTGCCACTGTCCTGACGGGATCGCATTAAACGCCCCTTTAAAGAGTTGGGTGCTGTAGGCCGCGGTATTCAGTGCCAGTGCCAGCATGGCACAGAACCACGGTTGGCTAAGCCAGTTCCAGGCAATACTGTCACGAACGGCCTCGAACTGACCTGGCCCGTAATAGATCAGGAAAATCTGTACCAGCAACGGAGTACCGGTAAACAGGGTTATCAGCCCCCGACTGATCCAGTGGCACCCTGGTGTTTTCAGAATCAGTGTCAGTGTCATCAGCAGTGCAATAACACAGCCCACCAGTAAGGAAACGGCAGTCAGTTCAAGGCTGGTTGCGAGTCCGTCAACGAGCTGCCAGACATGTTGTTCGTTCATGCCGTTGCCTCCTTGGAGGATGCCGCGGAAACCGAATGGCCCTGGCTGGCATCCTGCACACTGTATTTCTTATCAAGCACTTTAACAAAACGTTGGGTGATGATGGTGATCACCAGATAGACTGCCGCCGCCGAGGCATACCAGGTAAAGCTCTGGTGCGTAGCTGCTGCTGTTAACTGGGCTTGTTTAAGCAGATCCGTGACCCCAATCAGAGAGACCAGTGCGGTGTCTTTCAGTAGCACCAGCCATTGGTTCGTTAGCCCTGGCAGGGCATGGCGAATAGCCTGTGGCAGCACAATTTTGATAAAGGCATGGCTTTTCGGGATACCCAGTGCACTGGCGGCTTCTCGTTGTCCGTTTGGTACCGCTTTCAACGCGCCCCGCAGGGTTTGCGAAGCATAAGCGGCAAAAATGAGCGACAAGGCTATCACTCCAGACCAGAACGGACTGATTTCGACATAATCACCGGTGATGAGAAACAACACCTGGGTCGAACCAAAGAAGATAAACAGTACAACCAGCAGTTCCGGTAATCCGCGGAGTACCGTCACAAACGCAGTTGTTGGCCACGACAACAATTTGTAGCGTGACATTTCACCACCGGCAAAAGCGACGGCGAGCAACAATCCGACGATGACACTGGCAAAGCTAAGCTGGATGGTGATCCAGCTCGCTTCCAATAACGTTAATGCATATCCCGATAACGCCATAAATTACTCACCAAAGTACTTATCAAAAATCTGCTGGTAGGTACCGTTAGCTTTGACGGTTTTCAGGGCGCCATTCAGTTGTTCCAGCAGTTTTTCGTTGTTCTTGTTTACGGCGATACCAAAACCGTTGCCGAAGTATTGCGCGTTAGTAACGGGCTGGCCGACATAGCTCAGGGTATCGCCTTTCTTGAACCATTCAGCGACAACGGCGGTGTCACCAAATACCGCATCGATACGGCCATTTTGCATATCCAGAAATGCATCCTGATAGCTCGCATAAGGCACCGCAGTTACACCCGGCATGGTATCGGTCAGGTAGCTTTGGTGGGTCGAACCGTTCTGAACACCGATGCGCTTACCTGCAAGTGCAGACTGGTCAGCGACCTTGTCTTTCAGGGCAACGAAAACGGCTGCATTGTCGTAGTAAGGCGCAGTAAAGTTCACGACTTGCTGGCGTTGTTCCGTAATATCGATACCAGAAATTGCAGCGTCATAACGACGGAATTTCAATGCAGGGATCAGGCTGTCAAAAGGTTGGTTATGGAAGCTGCATTTTGCATCAATGACTTCACAAAGCGCGTTGGCCAGATCCACATCAAAGCCCTGAATCTGATTGTTTTCATCAACATATTCAAATGGCGCGTAGGTCGCTTCCATTGCAAATTTAATTTCGTCCTGTGCCAGGGCGTGAGTGGAAGCCAGACCGATCAGGGATGCCAGTAAAATCTTTTTCATCGCATTACTCCGTGCGTTATAAACCGCGCATCACGGCTTTCGGCCTGATACCGGTGTATCAATAAGGGTTGAGATTTAATTAGTGCGTGAGGTATTCAGCAAACTGCGGGGTGGCTGGTCGGGTGAATGCCTCATGGGTGCCAAACTCCACCATGCGTCCTTTTTCCAGGTACAGCACATGGCTGGCAATTTTTTTTGCGAAGTCGACTTCGTGGGTAACGACTACCTGGGTGATGCCAGTGCCACTCAGATCTTTGATGATTTTGACTACCTGGTTGGTAATTTCCGGGTCCAGCGCGGCAGTTGGTTCATCAAACAGCAAAACTTCAGGTTTCATCATCAGAGCACGGGCAATAGCCACTCGTTGTTGCTGACCGCCGGAAAGTTGTAACGGCCAGGCATCGGCTTTATCGGCAAGCTGCAGTGTCTGAAGCGTTGTCATCGCTTCTTCAATAGCCGCAGCTTTGTTCATGCCCGCGACTTTCACCGGTGCTTCAATCAGGTTTTCCAGCACTGTGAGGTGCGGCCAGAGGTTATATTGCTGGAACACCATGCCGACTTTACGTCTGAGCTGAAGCCCTGACTTTTCGTTGATAGACTCAGTGAAGTCGAAATGCTCATCAGCAATATGCAGTTGGCCTGATGTGGCGGTCTCCAGCAAGTTGAGGACGCGAAGTAAAGAGCTTTTTCCTGCGCCACTTGGGCCCAGAAGTACCAGGGTGTCACCTTTCTCACAGGTAAAATCTACCTCGTGGAGAACCTGGGTATTTCCGTAGAATTTGTTAATAGACTTTACTTGAATACTCATGCTGACAGACTGCATTAAACCGTGGATTGAAGTTATATTACCCATGGTGAGTGCTTATGCAAGAAAAATGTATAAAAAAACTTTGATGTTAGGGTTTTGTTTAATATTTGTTCTGCGAACGCTGGGCCTTTAAGGCGGAATGACCTGTTTTTAGGTGATTCTTAGTGCAAATGTGAAATTCTAATAAATAAACTTATCAATGGGGTTGGAAAAGTACGCAGTTTTGGAAGGGGCGGGATACTGCAGATAAAAACAAGGCTGCCGAATGGCAGCCTTGATAATTATTCGAAGCGAATGTTTTGCTTAGGCAGTTTGTACTGCCGGATTGCCTCGACGAGATTTGACGACCAGCGAGAAGCCGATCAGGGCAAGAATACCGGTCGAGAACATAGCAATGGTAACTGTAATCAAACCGTAACCCGCAAAAGCAGACACCAGGCCGCTGGCCGCAAAGCACACCATGGTTTGCAGGAAGTTCAGCAGACCGGCCGCAGTAGCACTGCAGTTCTTGAAGTCTTCCAGCGCTTTGCTGATCACAATCGGGTAAATCGCACCGTTTGCTACCGCAAGGAAACAGAATGGAACCAGGATAGGCCAGATAGTTGTTGGCTCAGTGTTGACGGAAACCAACAGCATCACCAGGACACTGCCCACGAACAGTTTCAAAATCCATGGCAGTAGGCGCTGACTGTCAACTTTACCCAGCAGGGCACGGCAACCGTAACCGCCAAGAATAAAGGCGACAGTTTGCGGCGCATAGCTCAGACCGATATCCGCACCTGAATAACCCATTGCAGACATAACAAACGGAGAACCGGTCAGGTATGCAAAGAAGGCTGCTGAGCAGGCAGCGAAAATGATCATATTACCCACGAATTTTTTTGAACTCAGGATCTGGCGATAATCCTGGCGCAACTGAACACTGAGTTTTTCTTGTTTTTTATCCAGATTGGCGCTTTCAGTTTCCTTTAGCGTCATGATGGATAAAATAGCACCAAATCCTACCAGGGCGATAAAAATGCTGCGCCAGCCCAGTTGACTTTCCAGCACGGCACCGGCCAGAGGTGCTAACGCCGGAGACAGGGCAACCAGTGGCATAATGGTGGCAAAAACACGCTCTGACACTTTGCCTTCGTAGCGGTCAATAACCACTGCCTGCCAGATAACCGTTGCGCTACATGCGCCCAGAGCCTGAGCAAATCGGGCGATCAGCATGACTTCGACATTCGGGGCAAAAGCACAGGCAACTGAAGCAGCTGAGAACAATGCCATGCCGCCCAACAGGACTTTGATACGGCCGATACGGTCAGACAACGGACCATAAACCAGCTGGCCAAGTGCCATCCCTAAAAGGAAAATACTGAGCGTCAGTCCAATAAGTGATTGTGAAGTTTCAAAATCCTGCCGAATAACTTCAAAAGCGGGAAGATACATGTCCGTTGCCAGGAAACCCAGCATACTTAAACATGCAAACCAGAGAATGGTGATTTTTGATGGTTGATTAGTCATAGTTTTAGTGCATTAGATTAATTGCTTTGCCTGCAAGTCTATAACTGGCTTCATAGACTGTGAAACGGTAAAATTTCAACATTGCTTTCAAATAAATTGATTTGAAATTCACGCACACGTTTTCGTAGTGGAATATTGCTATGTTTTCATACAATGACCTGCAAGTAATTGATGTTGTAGCTCGGCGAGGCAGCTTTTCCGCTGCCGCAGAAGAGCTTCATAAAGTGCCAAGTGCAATCAGTTACACAGTGAGAACCATTGAGGAGCGGCTGGCTGTCGAATTATTTGTTCGGCTTCACCGGCAGGTCGAATTGACCCCTGCTGGCCAGTATTTTGTCGAAGAAGCGAGAAATTTGCTCAAGCAGATGGAACAGCTCAGGTTGCAAACGCAGCGTGTAGCAAACGGCTGGTCGCAAAGTGTTTCCGTTGCGCTGGATACGGTGGTCCGGGAAAGCCGTGTTAATACCTTAGTCCGTGATTTTTATCGGCAGTTTCCGGATATGGAGTTGCACCTTACCATGGAAGTGTTCAATGGGGTCTGGGACGCCTTGGCTGATGGCCGGGCCGATATTGCTATCGGTGCGACGGCGGCGATTCCGGTCAGCGGGCATTTTGATTATCGCGATATGGGCGTGCTGGAGTGGCGGTTTGTTGTCTCGCCGGATCATCCGTTAGCAGCGACCAGCCATCCGCTTGAAGAGAAAGAGCTTAGCCAGTATCCGGCCATCTGCCTGGAAGATACCTCACGGGTACTGCCTAAACGGGTCACCTGGCTGATGGATAACCAACGCCGAATTATGGTGCCAAACTGGCACAGTGCGATGTCCTGTCTGAAATCCGGTTTGGGTATTACGGTTGTTCCTGCTCATATGGCGCTGCCACGGATAGCCAATGGTGAGCTGGTGGAAAAGGAGCTTGCAGTAAAACCAGCATTCAGCCCGTGTTGCCTGGCCTGGAACAAAGCAACACGCAATCCAGCCATTGAATGGCTGCTGGAATACTTGGGTGACAGCGAGCAGCTGCACCGTGAGTGGATGCGTTAGTTGTCTCACAGAGCTATTTCGGAACCATGGGATCATGCGTGGTATCGGAGTTCAGCACCGTGTTGATACTCAGAACAGTATTGAAGTTCATAACGGAGCTGCATCAGCCAATACAGAAAGGATTTTGCAAGTCTATATTGCCGATAAGATTTCAGATGGCCACCATAAAAGTGGCCACGTGGTGACAAGCTGTCAATCGGGGAAGGCTTTCGGCCTCTGCCGGTATTACTTTTCGCTGTGGGTGTCGTCACCTGATATCGTTTTGTCGTCCTGACGATCAGCCGCTGAATCGGCTTCCTCTGACGCGGTGCTCTGCATAGATTCTTGTAATGTCCCTTGCAATGCTCCTTGCATAGTTTCTGGAATAGCTTCTGGCATCGCAGCTTCGTCTTCCATCTGTGCTCTTTCAGCCTTGGAGATGTAACGCGGCTTATTGCTGCGGTGTATTCTGGCATTTTGCTTTTTCAGCTTTTTCTTCTGCGTCTCGATGACTTTCTTTCTGCGATTCATTCGAGGCTCCAATCTGTCGTCGTAAAAAAGCAGCGATTGTAAAGCAGTGGTCTGCAATGGCAAGAGATAAATGAAAGCGGGTATTTCAGGAAAAGCAGCGAGAAAAGTATCGAAAAGATGCTGAGAAAAAAACGCCGGGAAACAAGCCCAGCGAAAAGTTTGAATGGTAGATAGAGATGAAGAGGGGTTAACAAAGGGGCTGCTATCGCTGGCCCCTTCCGAATTGTTTCCAGGCAAGGTTGTATCGTAGGGTTATTCCTGTTTCAGGGTTTGGTACCCAGCCAAGATACGGGTACCGGTGGTAAACCAGCACAGTGAGCCGAACACCCAGGCAATCAAGGCGAAATGTTGCGGCAGCAGACAGCACAGCACGAAACAGGCAATGGTTTCGGTACCTTCAGTCAACCCTCCCAGGTAATACAGCGACTTCTGCTTGTAAACCGGGCTTTCAATGTTGCGCTTGCTTGCCATGATGGCAAAGCTGAGGAAACTTGAGCCGGTACCGATAAACGAGAAAATCAGAAAAGCACCGGCGACCGCATTGGCTTCAGGGTTAGCCAGCACAAATCCAAAGGGCACCAGAGAGTAAAACAGAAAATCCAGGGTGATATCGAGAAATCCGCCGCAATCGGTAATGCCCTGCCGACGGGCAATTGCGCCATCAAGACCGTCAAAAATACGGTTCAACAGAATACACGCGAGCGCCCATTCGTATTGTTGCCATGCCAGAGCCGGTAGTGCCAGTAATCCGATAAGAAAGCCACTTATCGTCACCTGATTCGCGGTGATACCCAATTTATCCGGCCATACCGCGAGGGTGTTGAGCGGCCATTTGATCACTTTGATTGAATATTTGTCTAACACGTTGTTGTTACCTGATTTGTCATGTCGGTTACCGCTTCTTTCATTGCACAATTGCTTCCAGTTGTATTACTTGTGGTTGCATTTCTTGTCGTTGCATTTTTGTCTGTCCATTTGTGGCGCTTATGGGGCTTAAGACGTTTATGGTGTTAAGGCGTTTATGATGCTAAGGCGTTTATGGTGCTTTGGGTATTAAAGGCTTTTGTCGTCTGAGAAAGGTCGCAGACCATCTCTGCCGAATCCTAACTCGTTTGCCATGGCCAGTTCAGCACTTGTCCATTGGCGGGAATATCCGCGTCATCATGGGTTACCATGATCGCTGGGATTTGCCGTTGCTGAATCTGACTGAAGACAAACTGGCGAAATTCATCACGCAGTGTTTTATCAAGCTTACTGAACGGTTCATCCAGCAATACGGCTTGTGGTTTAGACAGTAACATTCTCATCAGGCTGATACGGGCTCGTTGTCCGCCGGAAATTTCATCCGGCATTTTGTTGGCAATCGCCGTCAGATTCAGGGTCGTCAGAGTATCGGTGACTTTTGCAGCCCGTTCGTTACCCTGATAGCAGCGGGGCAGGCCAAACATCAGGTTTTCGCCCACTGAAAGATGCGGAAACAGAAGATCGTCCTGAAACAGCACACCGATTTTTCGCAGGTTCGGTGCCAGCCCCATGACATTGTGGCCATTAAGACTGACATTGCCCTGGCAATGAAACGCCGGAGCCAGATGTCCGGCAATAGCGCTCAACAGGGTGGATTTCCCGCAACCACTGGGGCCCATCAGGGTAACGACTTCACCGGGGGACACCGTGAAGGAGACGGGGGCAAACAGCGGCTGGTGGCCATTATTTATAGTGAGGTTTTCCACAGACAGTGTCATCTGCGAGTGTGCTCCTTGTGTAGGGTCTGCCGTGGCGATAATGGGACGTTAGCCGGTTTGCCACGAATGCCAGAGTGAAAAAGAAAAACGGAAGCGAGCCCTGAATCAGGCCATAGATGGCACTGACGCGTCTGTCCTGCCCGCTGGCAAGCGCGACTGCTTCGGTTGTAATGGTGGATATTCGCCCCGCCCCCAGCATTTGTGTAGGCAGATACTGAGCCAGACTGACACTGATACCGACCGCCACCCCCATAATCATGGCAGGCTGTACTTGGGGACGTTTGACTTTCCACCATGTCTGCCAGGTTGTCATGCCAAGGCTGCGGCTGCATTGATCAAGGCGAATGTCATAGCTGCGCCATGCCCCGTCCAGTGTCAGGTAAAGGTAAGGAAAGACAAAAAACAGGTGGCTCCAGTAAACCCATAGCCAGTAGTGTTGCCCCGGTATCAGGTAAGTGGCGATCTGAACGCCGAACAGCAAGGATAATTGCGGCACCACCAGAGGTGTAGCTATCAGCCAGATGGGCAGGCCACGCTGTGTTTGTTGTCGGTATTCGAGACAGCCAATCGCCAGAATCAGCGCGGTCAGGCTGCTGGCGAGAGCCAGGGTCAGGCTGTTCGCGGCCAGTTCAAAGAGTGAGAGAATTTCCTGTTGCCAGAAACGCAGGCTGTAGCGACTGGGAAGCAGATCCGGAAAACGCCAGCGCAGTGCAACAGACCAAACGGCCAGCACCGGAATGACCAGCACAGGAATGGCAACGAACGGCCAGTACAGACCAAGCCCTGTCGTCGACGAAGATGCCATTGATGAAGGTGCATAATTCTTAGATGCACTTATCGGAGCCGGGCACCGAAATAGCCGGAATGCGTTCAGCCTGCGATGGCGATGTGCTCGTGCACCATTTAGCTGCCAACTTTTCCAGCCTCGTACAAGAGCATGCTCACACAGACGCATCAGTAGCAGCGTCAGAGCGGTTAACAACAGTAAGAGCAGGGCACCTGCCGCCGCCCGTGGCAAGAGGTGTAAATCAGGCTCGTTAAACCATTGCCAGATCAGCACCGCCAGTGTTGTAGGGCGAGTCGGGCCGATAATCAGGGCGACATCCACCACGGATAGCCCGTAAGCGGCGACCGCAAACAGTGGCAGACGAATCAACGGTAACCATTGCGGCATTATGACTGTCAGCCAGCTTTGCCGGTGGGAGTAACCCAGGCTTGTCGCCACTGTCAGCAGTCGAGCGGTTTGCAGTTGCTGCAGAACCGGGATGCTCATCATCAACAGAAAAGGGGTTTCTTTGATGGCCAGCGCCAGCATCATGCCAACGCCGTACGGATCCTGAATCAGGTTGAACGCCTGCCCGGTAGGAATACCTACGGTTTCCAGCAGCCGGTAGAGCCAGCCAGATGGCGAAAGCAAAAACGCAAAGCCGATGGCAAAAGCCACATGCGGCATGGCCAACATAGGAGAAAGTGTGCGCTCAAGGCGACGCCAGCCCTCACTGTCCCAGTAACGCTGAAGGATCGTAAAAGTGAACAACAGTGCCAGAATCGAACTGCCAAGGCCGGTAAACAGCGACAACAAAATAGACTCACCCAGCCCCGGCCAGTGAATCACTATCGTAAAGGCGGAAAGCCCCGGCGTCTGATGACCCAGTGGCGGCAGCCAGGAAAAGGCGGGGAGGATCAGCCCAATAACTCCGGGGATCAACGGGATCAGGCAGAGCAACAACGCCAGTAGAAAAATCAATTGAATCATAATGTTTCCGGTTACCGGGTCGGTTGACCCGGCAACATCAGTGTTCAGCTGCCGTAGCGTTTCTGCCACTCCAGCTCAATAGCAGTTAACCAGCTCGGATGCGGTTCCGGAATAGCCTTGAACAGGCTGAATCCTTGAGAGCCCTGCGAAGCTAAAGCCTCTTGTTTGAGGATAGATGGATCTCCCCAGATACTCGCATTGGCTTTTCTGGCTTGTGCATCCGGGCTCATTAGGAAATTAATAGTGACTAATGCACCGGCTTTTGCATTCGCGTTCCATGGAATGGCCAGAAAGTGGATGTTTGACAGGGCTCCTTGCTCAAAGGCATAGGTCTCGGCAGACGCAGTGAGCTTGCCGTTTTCTATGGCTGCTCTGGCGGCATTGGGATTGAAGGTAATTGCCAGATATAACTGCTTGTCATCAAGTAGCTGGATCATTTCACTGCTGCCTGACGGGAACTGTCTGCCCTGCTGCCAGGCAACCGGATGGAGGCGATCGAGATATTGCCAGAGTGGGGCCGTTACCTGCTGAAAGCGTTCCGGTTGTTTTTCGGCATCAATTGGCTGGTACAGCGCCGCTGGATCCTGGGTTAGCTCCAGCAAGGCGGCTTTCAGAAAGCTGCTGCCGTGAAATTCCGGTGGCTGCGGGTAAGTGACTTTGCCTGGAAACGCCTGCGCCAGACTTAGCAATTCGGCAAAGTTCTGTGGGGGATTATTGAGCGTCTGCTTGTCATGAATAAACACCAGTTGGCCGACGCCCCATGGTGCTTCCAGTCCATCGGTGGATTCGGTGAAATCCTCGCTGACTGGCAGGCTTTGATCCACCAGTTGCCAGTTAGGGAGGGCCTGAACAAAAGGACCGTAAAGCAGGCCACTTTGTTTCATCGAGCGGAAGTTTTCGCCGTTAATCCAAACCAGATCCACGCTGCCGCCAGCATTCTTGCCCGCGGTTTTTTCAGCCAGTAGCCGTTGTGTGGTTTCTGCGATATCGGCAACTTTGACATGGCGTAACTCGACACCATAACGGGCGCGAAGCTGGCGATCTGCCCAGCGCAGGTAGTCATTGATCTCCTGGCTACCGCCCCAGGCGTTAAAGTACACAACCTGTCCCCGGGCTTGCTCGACAATCTGCGGCCAGTCAGAACCTGATGGCAATGCGGCGTTGTCGGCAGACGCCGTGGCAGCCATTGTGGCCCCCGACATTGCGCTGGCCAGTGCGAACGTTAAACCTGTTAGAAAAGCTTTCATTGTTTATCCTTATTGAATTTTTCTGGTCCCTTGTTTTTATTTATCGCTGAACGCGCCATCGGCATTGCGCTTAACCGGCGTATTTTCCGAAGCCTGAGTATCGCTGTCAGCATCTGTCGGCCGGGTTTCTGCGGATTCCGGGCTGATTGGGTGATTATCGGTTACTGGGGGCGATGTCTGGCTGTTGTTTACCGCGTTTGATGCGTGGTTTTTCTCATGGCGCATCCAACGGTGGTATTTTTCGGCCAATGTCAGGAGCCCTTGTGGCGCATTTGCCTGCTTCCAGGCGCCGGCGGTATATTTGACGGCTTCACTCATAGTAGGATAAGGGTGCACCGTTCCCAGTATTTTGTTTAGACCTAATCCGTGACGCATCGCCAGCGTGAACTCGGCCAGCATTTCACTGGCCTGATGGCCGACAATGGTGACGCCAAGAATTTTATCTTTCCCTTTTGGGGTGATGACTTTAATAAAGCCATGGTCCTCGCCATCGGTGATGGCCCTGTCAAGGTCGTCAATACCGTATGTAACAATATCAAAATCAATACCTTGCTGCTTGGCTTCTTTTTCATTGATGCCCACGCGTGCCACTTCCGGCGAAGTATAGGTCGCTGCCGGCAGGACAGAGTAATCCGCCTTGAATGTCTTAACCTGACCAAACAGGCCATTGACGGCGGCATACCATGCCTGATGTGCTGCGGCATGAGTGAGCTGATAAGGGCCAGCTACATCCCCGACGGCAAAAATATTGGGGTATTTGGTTTGCAGATAGTCATTCACAGCCACAGTACCGCGTGAATTGATGGAAATGCCCAGCTCTTCAAGTCCGAATCCGCTGACATTGGCCACACGGCCCAATGCAAGCAGTACGACGTCAAATTCAACCTGTAGGTTTTCAGGTTGAGTATTTGTCTCACGATTACCAGGGGCATGGGTATGAGCGGCTGCCATTGCCTCTAACCAGACTCGTTGAGTATCGGTTTCTGCCATAGATAAATCAGGTGTCTGCGATTCAGACTGCGGTGGTTTACAAGGGGATACTTCGAATTTCACTGCCTTGTAGCTGGTGTAAACGGTCACGCCATCCTGCACCAGACTTTGCTTGATCAGTCTGGCGGCATCCTGATCTTCACGGATCAGCAACTGATCTGCCATCTCGACCAGTGTGACCTGGCTGCCCAAGCGACTGAAACTTTGGGCCAGCTCACAGCCGATCGGCCCGCCACCCAGTACCAGCATGCGTTTTGGTTGTTCCGTCAATGACCAGATCGTATCAGAGGTGAAGTAGTGTACATTTTCCAGCCCCGGAATGGACGGCACCAGAGGTCTGGCACCGGTGGCAATCACTATGTTGCGGGTTGTAATGCGCTGGCCGTTTACCTCAACTTCCCACGGAGAGCGGATCCGAGCCTCGCCAGTTATACAGTTCACGCCAAGAGCGGAATAACGCTCCACACTGTCATGGGGTTCAATCTGGCTGATAACGTGGCGTACCCGTGCCATCACCGCGGCAAAGTCAACCTGAGGAGCGGTGGCCTGAATACCAAACCGACCCGCGTTGTTGATTTCAGACATGGCATGCGCGGCTCGAATAATGGCTTTTGATGGTACACAACCGGTATTCAGGCAGTCGCCGCCCATTTTCTCTTTCTCAATCAGGGTCACTTTAGCTTTTACGACGGCCGCGATATATGCACTGACCAGTCCGCCAGCACCTGCACCGATAACCACCATGTTCTGATCAAATTGTGCGGGTTTCGTCCAGTTGGCGTAAAGTCGCTGACGACTGATGATGTGCATGACTGCTTTGGCAGTAAATGGGAAGACACCGAGCAACATCAGAGACACCAATACCGGCAGGGAAATAATCCCGCTCAGGCTCTCAATCTGGCCTAATTGGGTACCTGCATTCAGGTAAACAACCGTTCCCGTCAACATGCCTAATTGGCTCACAATATAAAATTTTCGGGTCGTGATAGGGGTCAGCCCCATCAGCAGATTAACCAGGAAAAACGGAAAAATAGGAATCAAACGCAGTGTAAACAGATAGAAAGCCCCATCTTTTTTGACTCCGGCATTGATGGCGCTCAGGCGCTTACTGAAATGGCTCTGTACCCAGTCATGCAAAATATAGCGACTGAACAGAAATGCCAGTGTTGCGCCGATAGTGCTAGCGAACGACACCAGCAACAGACTCCACCAGAAACCAAACAAGGCGGCCCCCAGCAAAGTCATAATGACGGCCCCCGGTAGGGAAAGTGCGGTCACGGCCACATACACCACAAAATACAGCACACTGGACAGCAGTGGCTGGGCGAGGATGGTATCCCGCAAAACCTGTTGCTGAGCCTTGGCATGTTCAAGCGTCAGGTATTGCCCTAAATCGAGGGCGTACCACAGTACAAACAGCAGGCTGACCAGCAGGATCGTGATAACTTTCTTTTTATTGATGGCGGGCTTTTTGTCCACCACAGGTTTATTCGTCATAACGGCTTCCTGTTAGCATCCTTGTCGGCCTGAACGGTATTTGTGGTCTGAGTCGTGTCAGATTCTGAAGCCGAAGGCTGAATGGGTAGCGAACAAAAGCCTTGCTCTGGTACATCCAGCGCAGTATTGAACTTGGCCGACAAGTTCTGGAAGGCAATCAGGGCAGTGAGCTCTACTAAGGCATCTTCGTCGAACCACTGTTTAAGACTAACCAGCATGGAATCCGTGACTCGTTGCCCGGTGACAGTGACGGCTTCCACATAGGTCAGAACGGCACGTTCACATTCATCGAAATGTTCACTTTGTTGCCAATGTGCCAGCGCTTTGATTTTCTCGACAGACTGGCAACGTTCTGCCAGTCGCATGCCGTTGGCATCGACACAGAAGGCACAATCATTGAGTTGGGAGACCCGGACACACACCAGCGAGCGAATCACAGGGGAGAGGGGAGAAGAACGGCGATCCAGATAACCAAAAAAGCCGGCGACCAGCCAGAATAAAGGCGGACGTCTACCCCACAGTAAAGCAGGATTCAGCACTTTGCCGAAGTGCCGCTGTTGGAGCCAGAGCAGGGGTCTGATCAGAACGGAGTAACGCTTTTTAGCCGGAATACGCACAGGAACCTCTTTATCGTCGGTGTGTCGTGTAACTGTCTGAGTCCAATATAAAGATCATGGATCATTTTATCGGTAAATATCAGACAAAGACCTGATAAAGAGGTAAAAAATTTCAGTCGCTAATCAAAATAGTAGAAATCAGGATTGATCGATGGAAATTCGTACAGGAATGGATTGCGGCTGGTTAGCCACCTGATTGCGACTGCTTGGTGCATCGGTGATCAGAATATAGCCACAAGCGATAATCGGGGCGACAGACAACAACATGGTTTTACCAATATGGTAATTACGATACCAATACTTTCTAGCGCGGATTTTTAGGAGTAGTCCCCAGACGAATAAAGTGACGTTTAACACGGTAATCGACAGTAACACATCATGCATAGCCACCGGTGAAGCCACTTGTTGGCTGACCAATAAATAGACAACCACAGGCGGAAGCAGGCTAATAAGAACCACCGCTCGCATCAGGCGTGGCCATTTGCCAAACTTATCCTTGAACATCTGTTCATTTTGTCCTGGGAAAGGTTGGGAATAGTTCATATAACCTCCGGTGTTTTACATCCGGCTAATTCTACAATTGCCCTCATTGAATAAAAGTGTGTTGCCGAATTAATAAGCAGCTTTGTGAGTTAATTCAATGTTTGACAGGGAATGACATTATTCTGTCATTGCAGAGCCAAAAATATGTTGGGAATAAAAAAGAGATCCGAAGATCTCTTTTATATGTGTCAGGTTGCGATTAACTTAATTTCGCAAGAAGTTCTGAGCGCCGCTCTTTCGGGATAACAGACCAGTGCTTGCCACTGATTGCTCCTTCCAAAGCCCACAGTAAGTCGATACTTACTTCGCCTTCATGAGTGCTCTGTAGCGCTTTATACGCATTCAGGGCACCGGCTTCATACAGCTCATCCACTGTGGTTATTCCGGCTTTTTTCAACATCCTCTCATTCGCCAGGCGAAGATTGGGTAAATCTTTGATTCGATTGGGAGAGGTGTTATTTTTTATTTCTTTATCTGCTTTAGCGGCAGATAAAGACAATTTCGCCTGAGCCAGAATTTTATCAGTATCGTCCCACCACTCTTCAGGAATGGCATAATGTTTGGTTACAACAGGAAAGCCACGTTTCTTATATACATAAGGTTTCATTCCTGCGGATTTATATTCCTTTTCATTGTCGGCATTCGCCCGTAAATGCAGTTTGTCATTTACCACGAGTGCAAACATTGTTTCGCCAGAAAATATGCCAAAGCCGCCAAACATTGAGCGTGATTTGACGTTATCGAAATTATTAAAAAGGCGTAATGAATCTTTGAGTACTGGTTTGTCCATGCGTCTTCTCGGTGAATTGTTACTAGGTCACCTAACAACGAGCGAGGATTCAAGAATAGCAGAGTTGTAAAACGAACTGTCAGGGAAAAGTGAAATTATTTCCTGATGTTATCTGCTATATCCATCGGCAACCCCGCTACCATAAGTTGACTGCTTTAAAAATAAAACTGCCTACTCTTAGGCCGGAAGCTTTGCGTCCCTACCTTTCGATAGGTTTGCCTTGTTCGTGACACCTAAAGCATATCTCAGAAGATTATTTTGAACTTGCTCCCAACTTTTAAAGTGTGATATTGCTCCCAGTAATATCTCACAATTTTTATAGTGATATACTTCTAATGTTGTGAATTTATTACTGTTTAAGTCAAAAGTGGTACAAAAAAACCGGAGATAAAAATCTCCGGTTTGTCATACATTTGTCATCAAGTTATGCATATTAGCTGTTCAGGTTACGCACTGATTTGCGAACGACCAGTTCTGGTATCATTTCAAAAACCTGATGCTCGTGTTCTTTGTTCTTCACGCGATCCATCAGAATCTCAACCGCACTCTTACCCAAACGGCGTTTAGGCTGGTGGATAGTGGTCAGTGGCGGTGAAAAATACGGTGCCAAGTCGATGTTATCGTAGCCAATGATCGACATATCGTCAGGTACACGGATACCGGCTTGCTCAAATGTACTGATCATGCCCATCGCCATGATGTCATTGAAGCAGAAAATCGCGGTTGGACGCTTTTCCATTGCCATAAATGTGTTGGCCGCTTTTACCGCAGATTCACATTCGAAGTCACCTTCCAGAATCCAGTCTTCATTGATGTCTAGTCCGGCTTCTGTCATTGCCTTGCGGAAACCTTTCAGGCGTTCGCGACAGGCCGCTTTTTCTGCGTGGCCAGTCAGACAGCCAATTTCCTTGTGGCCGTGCTCAATAAAGAATTTGGTTGCCACGTAGCCGCCAAGTTCAGCATTGTCCTGAATTTTATCGGTGTGCGGGCTTTCCGGACCCCAGTCCATGATCACCATCGGCAGATCTTTCTGGCGCTCCAGCAGTTCCAATAGTTGCTCGTCAAGATCCGAACACATCACCAGCAGGCCATCTACACGTTTTTCGGCCAGCATACGCAGGTAATCTCTTTGCTTTTCCAGGTTACCTTCGGTGTTACACAGAATCAGCGTATAGCCTTCACCGTAGCAATATTCTTCAACGCCGTGGACAACTTCAGCGAAAAACGGGTTGGTCGATTTGGTTACCAGCATGCCGATGGTACGGGTTGTATTGCACTTCAGGCTTCGTGCTACGGCACTTGGTGCGTAGTTCAGCTCTTCAACCGCCGCGAGAACTTTCTTCTGTGTTGCTTCAGCCACGAAGCGTGTTTTGTTGATCACGTGTGAAACGGTGGTGGTTGAAACACCAGCCATACGTGCAACATCTTTAATCGTTGCCATAGTTATTCTTCTAGTGAATGGGTCCGCAGACCTTTAAATTGAATGCATTACCTAAGAGGACAGTGATGAGTTGCGATGTCAGGGATGCCATTCACTATTCTGTTAGGTGGAATTACCAGAAACGCCAAAAGGCCGCATCTCGAACGGGCGGCTTCATCTCTGATAACAAAAAATCGTACCCGCGCTAATAAAACGCGTTGCATGGATCATTTGCATTGTTTAATCGCTTGCGATCACATTTTACTGAGTGTGGCCAATAGTGCAATGTTTCTGGCCAAAGTCATGGATATTTATTGACAGTTATCAATATTTTGCTTGTAACAAGGCTCTGCGCTGCAATTTATTGTTACGGTAATAACTTGATTTGAAACAAATTTAATATCCTGCAATAAATCAGTTTGCATGGAATAAAAATACCGGTTGTGCTTGCTGCGCGACAACCGGTACTAATTTCGCTCAATCAACGATGTTTCCGCTCTTATAAAACCGTGGTCTTTTCACTTGAAGCGGCGTTATCACTCTGCTTCACGAGGTTTGATTGATAGTAATAGCGGCTCTGTTTTCTGCCTTTTTTCGGTTTGCGTTTTCACCTGCCGGTAACACGACAGGGTAGCCGTCGACCGGGTGGTGGCTGATGCATACCGGCCAGCCATATACGGTTTCAATGAGCGATTCGCTTAACGCATGCTGCGGGCTACCATCTGCCTGGATTTTGCCGTTGTTCATGATAACTAACCGGTCAGCGTACTGAGCAGCAAGGTTCAGATCATGGATGACGACGATGACCGCCGCGCCGGCCCGAGCCATGTCTCTGGCGACGCGTAACGTGTTGTGCTGATGCGCCAGATCTAACGCTGAGGTCGGTTCATCAAGCATCAGAACGCACTGTTCGCCCGCCTGACTTAATTGTGTCAGCACGCGGGCAAAATGAACCCGCTGTTTTTCTCCGCCGGATAAGGTCGGGTACAGACGTGAAGACAGGGCAGTCACGTCTACCTGCGCCATTTTTTCACTGGCAATTTTTCGGGTACGGGCCTGCGAGATATTGAGAGGCAAAGCCCCCAGAGCCACCACTTCTTCAGCCGTGAAGGCAAATGTCAGACTGCTGTGCTGCGGCAGGATGCCGAGATGCTGAGCCAGCTGATGGGGTGGCCAGTTTTGTCGGTTGCGGCCGAAATAGCAGATTTCCCCTGACACGCTCCGTTCACCACACAGAACTTTCAGCAGGGTACTTTTCCCTGCGCCGTTGGGGCCTAACAGTGCAGTCAGCTCGCCTGAGCGAAGGTCGATCGAGAAGTCGTCCAGAATCACTTTGTCGCCCAGACTGAGGTTCAAACCCGTGGCGCTGACTGCTACGGGCTCTGTTACCACAATTGGCTTTGTTACCAAAGACGAGCAGTTGGCCGAATTTGCTGGCTGGCGTGCAAAGGACGAAGCGTTCACGGTTGTTGGGTTGTCACTCATGACAGTTTGCCCTTTTGCTTAACTAACAGTGTGATGAAAAATGGCGCGCCAATTAACGCGGTGATGATGCCAACAGGAAGCTCTGACGGTGCCGCGACAACGCGCGCCAGCATGTCAGCAATCAGGAGCAGTAAAGCGCCAAGCAAAGCGGACAGCGGAAGCAGGGTTTTGTGGTTCGGCCCGATCAGCATTCGACAAATATGGGGAACAATCAGGCCAACAAAACCGATCACCCCGGTCAGGGAAACGGCCACTCCGACGCCAGCGGCACAAAGCAGAATCAGGCTGCGTTTCAGGTGCTGGACGTTAACACCCAGGTGACGAGCTTCTGCTTCTCCCAGCAAAAAGGCATTCAGGGCGTTGGCATGGCGATCAAAAAGAACAATCAGCAGCGCCAGCGTCATATAGGCCAGAGCGATGCCGGGCCAGGTTGCGCCAGCCAGTGAGCCTAATGTCCACAATGACAGATCTCGCAGTGCCTGATCATCGGCATAGTAGTTCATCAGGCCCAGTGCTGCGCCGGACAGCGCGCCAATAGCAACCCCTGCCAGTAACATGACGGTAACGGATGTGCCATTTTTATCGGTTCCCAAGGTGTATACCAGGTACGTTGTGGCAGTGCCGCCCAGAAAAGCGAGCACGGGCACTGTGCCCAGTGTGAGCAGGTAGGGGGAAAGGGCGGCAAGCGGGGCAAAAAGCACGATTCCGACTGCGGCCCCCAGGCTTGCTCCGCCGGATACCCCAATGATGCCCGGGTCAGCCAGCGGGTTGCGGAACAACCCCTGCATCACAGCGCCACACAGCGCCAGAATGGCACCAACGGCAATACCCAGCAGGGTTCGGGGCAGACGAATTTGCTGAATGACCATACTGATATGAGTCGGCAGCTCGGTCTGCCACGGCAGAAGCGCATGGAGGCTGTCCTTGACGCTGATTGCCATCGGGCCGACCGTCATTGAGACGATCAGCGTCATTGTCAGCAAAGCCAGACCAGCCGGAAAGACCACGCGGGTTGGGAGTCGTTGTAACTGCATGTTGTGTACTACTCGGGAAAATGACTCAGGGTAGGTTGAGGGTGACTCAGAATGACTGAGGATAAAATTCGCGGTTGAGGCGTTCTGCTTCATTCAGGCTTTGTATCCCGAGTCCGCCAATCAATGCTGTACCATCAATGGTCACAACGGCTTGATTCTGTCCTGCCGGCGTGGCTGCCAGCATAGGCATTTTTTGCAGCAAGGCTTCCACACTGCCAAGCTGGCTGAAGGTACGTTCGCTGATCAGAATAATGTCCGGCTGCATCTCGACAATCGATTCCTGTGAAATAGGTTTATATGACTCAATGCTGTCGGCTGCCGGGTTAATGGCGCCAGCCAGTTGGATGACACTGTCTGCTGGGGTATGGCGACCGGCGACATTGGTTGGTCGTCCCTCGTGAATCATCAGAAATACAACTTTTTTCGGCGTTTCTGTCTTGGCCTGGTTGGCTTTAATGGCTGCTACCTTGTCTTTTACCTCTTTTTGCAGGGCTTGTGCGGTAGATTTGTGCTGAGTAAGGCGACCCACCTGCTCAATACGCACAAGCAGATCTTCGACGGTTTCACCTGAGTTGAGAACATCTACTGCCACACCGGCTTGACGCAGCAGGGTCAGCGTGGTTTGCGGTCCCATTTCACTTGAACCCAGAATACGGGTCGGGTTGAGAGAAAGCAGGCTCTCCGCCGCGAGCTGACGGTGATAACCGAGCACGGGAATGGCGGTATTGTTTACGTCTTGGTTTTTGACATATTGGTTATTGACATATTGGCTTTTGTCGTTTTGCTCTATGGCATCCGAGTTTTCAAGAGCTTGTCTGGCAACGATGAACTTACTGGTTTGATCTACGCCAACCAACTGGTTCTGCGCGCCCAATGCGTAGACCAGTTCAGTAATGGCAGAGCCGGCACTGATAATACGTTCAGCGGCAAAGCTTGTGGCCGTCGTCATGAGTAATGCGCTGGCGATGACTAGATGTTTCATAATTCTTCCTCTTCCATTACTTCGTCTGATATTACTTTTCTTCTTCCATCAATAGCTGCGTGGCTTTGATGTTGTTTTGCTGTAAAAAGGCTAGCAGTTTGAGCATGTTTTCGACCGATCCTGTTTTATCGGCTCCTATGACTACTGGCTTTTCCGGTTCGGCTTTGACAGCCTCAACCAGCTTAGTTTTAAAGGTTTCCCAGTCCTCCACAGCTGCTCCCTGCAAGGCCCAGTAAGGTGACTGAGACATCAGGTTGATCGTGATCGGATCGGCCTGTGTGGTTTGCAGTGTCCGGGTGTCGGTTTGCGGTAAATCGACGTCCAGTGATTGCAATTTCACACTGGCCGTCAGCAGCAGAAAGACCATGACGATAAAAATAATGTCGAGCAGCGGGGTAAGATCAGGCTTCAGATCGTCGTCCGTATTAATGCCTTGATGAGTACGGATCATGACTGTTCCGCCGGAGTGGCCGTACGTTGGCGGGTTGCACCCTCAAGGGTGAGCCCTTCAAGCCATAAGTTGCAATGGTTCAGGCTGTGTTCGAGCTTGGCGGTGATTTTATCTGCCCAAAGGCCCAGTAGTTGCGACCCGGTAATGGCCGGTAGCGCAATCAGAAGACCGGCGGCGGTGGTACGCATCGCAAGCCCCAGTCCATCAGCCAGATCGCCTGGCGTGACAGAGCCGGTACTGGCCGCAATACCTTTAAACATTTCAATCAGGCCAAGAACGGTGCCTAATAAACCAATCAGTGGACTGATGACACCAATTAACCCCAGCAGGCGAAGGCCGGCACGCAACTGGCTGCGTTGTTGTTGCAACCAGATACCTGCTGCGTCTTCACGTAGCGGCTTATCAAAATGGCGATGGGCAATCAGCATTGAGACCCCCCGACACAACAGAGGGCGCTGCTGTTTAAGGGAATGAGCCAGGTTATTCAGCCCGGCTTCGTCGGCACGATCTTGTGCACTGAGCAGGGCATTGATTTTCCCTCGGCCGACACCGGTGCAGCGCAGAACCTGAATACTGCGCTCGACCAGAATCATGACGGTCAGTGCTGAACACAGCAGCAGAGGGCCAGTCATAATGCCGAACTGGTTTTGAAGACTTTGAAACGTGTCCATGAATTAATCCAACTTGAATCGAACAGGAATATGAACCCGATGGGCAATGGCGTGCCCATCGACAATGTGTGAGGAAAAACGCCAGCGTTTAATCGCGTCCAGCGCGGCCTCATCCAGTACCTGCGCACCGGAGGACTGCACTAACATTTGCTTGACCTGTTTGCCTTTCTCATCAATCCAGACTTCAACCGTGACCTGACCTTCCAGTCCACGTCGACGTGCGATACGCGGATAGCTGACCGGCGAAGGTTTGGTGGCAAAGGTTGGCTGGTTGACGAGGGCAGGGCTATTGACCCCGGCTGCGCTCGCTGAGGGTGACGCCTTGGTTTCCGTTATATGGGTATCCTGCGAATTGGTGGCAGCCGTATTTGGCGCGGCTTCTGACTGGCGTATGTCTGGCTGTGGCGCTGTCACCTTGCGTGAGGTTTTAAACTCGGGTTGTGTTTTTGGTTCAGTTTTTGGCTTCGCTTTTGGTTCAGGGTGATGCACTGGTTTGCTGGTTGGTTTCGCTTCAGATTGCGTTTTTTTGACCAGCTTTTTAATGTCAGTTTTCTGCTCAACAGGCTGAGTCACGCTGGACTTTTGGGTGACCGGCGGCGGTGTTGGCGCTGAAGCGGATGGGGTTGGTGCTGACATCAAATTCAGCGAAACACTGGTCGATTCTGTCCCAATGGGCATCGCCATCACTTGTGTATTTGGCACGGTATATAAAAGCATTCCGTGGAACGCGACAGAAATTGCACCAGCGATGACATATCGTTTTGTGTTCACAGAATCACCCAAAGCTAAATATTACTTTATCTTATTGCTTTAACAGGAAAAGGTTTTCAATCGGGGAGTTGTTTGAACAACTCTATTCGATAACGGTTCTCATTATCCATGGAATGGTAATAATATCAATTATCATTTGCAATATTGTTTGCGGATAATTATAGTGCACGCAAATAAGATATGTTCTCATTAATGCACGCAGACAGGACGTCTCCGTTGGTGAGATAAAAAGATTACATGGGAAGTGGCCGGTTAAGACAGGCCGTGTAAACGACGAGCTAGCTGTGGGTATTAATCTTGCTCTTGTCAACGCTTCCCGGAGAAAGTCGTCACTATTCGCTCAACAAGGCGCAGCACTGGTAATGCTGAAACAGTTTCTTTTCTGACAGCTGGTATTGCGGTGCTCAAGGTCGTCTGGCTCGTCAGACAATGCCCGTTGAGGAGAAGCCATTTTGGCTTAAGTGTCTATGTACAAAGAAAAAGTGTACAAAGAAGAAATGTACAAAAAAGAAATGCATACAAAAGAGATGCATCAGAAAGAAGTACATAAAGTATCAAAGGTTAACGTTTCCCAGTGTACAGCGGCCGAGCATAATACATCACAGGATGGGTTGCCCCAGCAACAGGGCATTGCATTCGAAGATCATGCGCCTGGCTTTGAGCTGAAGGTGACAGCGTTGCCTGAATCGGTAACAGGTCGGCATACGCCTGACCCGCTGCGGTTTGCGTTTGACACTAAAGCTTCGGCGCATGCGGGTGGCAGCCAGCAGCCTATATCGCCTGACCTTTTTCAGTCTCAGTTTGAGAATGTGTTGCTGGCGGCAGAAAAGCCCGCGAATCGTTGTTTGTACGTGCATATCCCATTTTGTCGGGTACGTTGCACCTATTGTAATTTTTTCCAGCATGCGGCGAGTGCATCGCTCATTGAAGAGTATTTCGATGCGTTGGTGCTGGAACTGAAAATGAAAGCTGCCCAGCCGTGGACACAGGCCGCACCGTTTCAGGCTGTGTATGTGGGAGGAGGGACACCCACGGATCTGACCGCAAGGCATATTGCCCGGTTGGGGCAGTTAATCCGACAGTATTTTCCACTGACGAATGACTGTGAAATCACCCTGGAAGGGCGAATTAATAGATTTGATGATGTTTTGTTTGATGCCGCGCTGGAAGGGGGCTTTAACCGCTTTTCATTCGGGGTACAAAGCTTTAATACGCAAGTGCGACGTAAGGCCAAACGGCTGGACGATCGCGAGGTGGTGCTGGCGCGAATACAGTCGCTTAGTGCAAGAAATGATGCCCCTATTGTGATTGATCTGCTGTACGGTCTGCCATATCAGACAATGAATGTGTGGGCGCAGGATCTGACGGATTTTCTGGATTGTGGTGCTCATGGTGTTGATTTGTATCAGCTGATCCCTATGGGTAGCACGCCCATGATGGATCTGGTGGCTAACCAGCGTTTGCCGCCTCCTGCGGATACCGCGAGCAAAGCCGGGATGTTTGAACTCGGCGTACAGATGATGGACAAACACCACCTGCACCGTTTGAGTGTTAATCATTGGGCGCGGGATAACCGGGAACGCAGCCTGTATAACAGCCTGGCGAAAACGTCGGCTGAAGTGCTTCCGCTTGGCGCCGGTGCCGGTGGTCACGTAGGTGGGATCAGCCTGATGCAATGCCGTCAGTTACCGTCATATTTCGATGCGGTCAGGCAGGGTCAACACCCGGTTGCTATGATGATGACAATGTCGCCCAATGCGGCAGTGCATGCCGCCATTAAAGCCGGTTTTGATCGTGGTGCTTTGTCAGCAAAAGCGCTGGATCGCGCTGCGGGATGGGACGTTTTCCGCTGGTGTCACCCGCTGTTTGAGGTGTGGCAGCGCAACGGGCTGGTTAACGTGCAAGATAGTTACCTCACGCTGACCCTGGCGGGAGCGTTCTGGTCTGTCACGTTGGCGCAGGGGCTGATTCAGGTGATGGAGCAGGCCTTGACTGGCAACGAACGTCTGACCGCATAATCACTCAGAAACCGCCTCTTTCTGATGAAGAAATTGTGAAAAACTGAAATCAATCTGTTCCGGTCGTCGGCAGCTGTCGTCATGGAGCCAGTATCTGGAGAAATATTGTGTTTGAGAAAATCTCACTAGCCTCACTGAAAGCCAACGTTGCTGAGATGTTGGCCGAAGACCCGAAGTTACATGCTGTTTCTATGGCTGAGATGCTGGACGTGACTGAAGGAGAGATCATCATGGCGATGCCTGAAGAGCTGGTGGTCAGCTTGCCGGGTGAGCACGCCAAAGCAATTCTGGAAGATTTGTCCGGCTGGGGGCCAGTGACGACGATCGTGCATTCAATGGGCTCCATCTTTGAAGTCAAAGCGCCGTTTCCAAAAGGAAAGGAAGCACGCGGCTACTACAATTTAATGGGGAAACCGGGTGAATTGCATGGCCACCTGCGTCTGGACCGTATTTCGGATATCGCCTTGGTCAGTAAACCGTTCATGGGGCAGGAAAGCTACTTTATCGGCTTCTTTACGACTGGCGGTGAATGTGTCTTCAAGGTGTATCTTGGTCGCGACAAGCAGCGACAATTGTTCCCAGAACAAATTGAAAAATTCCAACAATTAAAATTCGCGTTCCACGGAGAAAAGTCAGAATGAGTGAAGTAAAGCAAGAGCGCCTGCAAAATCGCCTTGGCCCGGAAATTAAAGAATTTCGTGAAGCCTGCCAGACCTTGCAACTGGCAACCGTCGATGCTGCCGGTAAACCCAATGTCAGCTATGCACCGTTTGCTATGCTGGATGACGGTTATTATGTATTGATCAGCCAGATTGCCAAGCACGCCCGAAACCTGCTGGAAAACCCGCAGGTTTCGCTGATGATGATTGAAGATGAAAGCCTGTCAAAGACGCTTTATGCGCGTAAACGACTGACGTTTGAAGCTGATGTGACGGTGGTGGAACGTACAACTGACAAGTGGCAGGACGCGATTGCGGCGTTGAAGGCACGTTTCGGTGATATCGTTGACGGGCTGAGCGGACTGGAAGACTTTACCTTGTTCCGTTTGTCACCTACGCAGGGACTGTTTGTTAAAGGCTTTGGTCAGGCGTTCCAGGTATCTGGTGATGATCTGGTGGACTTTGTCCATCTGCAGGAAGGACACAAGCGGATCAAAGATGGCAGTGAAGTGACGGAAGCGTCTGAAGAACTGTAATAGCATCAACGGGTTGATTCCGTATTGAACCATTCACAGCCCGGTGTAACTGCCGGGCTGTGTGCGTTTAGGGGATTTTAACGGACTCTGCCGGATTCCGATGATCATGATCATCCTCTGTCCTGTCTTGGCTTGCTGAGTTCTGAAACCGTGTGATAATTAACCCTATTCTTCCCTTTTTTCAGGTTTGATTATGGTGAATGAAAATCAGGATATGAAAGGCTTGCGGTTTGCCTATATCGCCAGCTTGTTGACCCCACTGACACTGATGATTTCCGGGATTGTCGCGGTGATTTACGCCGGGTATAAGCTCAACAAAGGGACGGATGAATTCAGTTACAGCCATTATTACACTCTCATCCGTACGTTTTTTCTCTTCTTTACGTTTTTCGTGGTACTAAGCGTAACTGCTGCGACAATGAGCGGCATGGTCGCAGGGGCAACGTACTGGGTGCACAGCAGCTGGCTGGATGTCTTGCTTAAAGCCATTCCAGTGGTTGGCTTAGCGATTGCTGGGCTGGCGATTGTGAAGTGGTTTGCTCAGCACCTCAAAGGCATCCGCTTATTGAATGAGCACAAGGCGATTGAGCTGTGATATTCGCCCTGGCGGGTGATGAGTCTCTGGTCTCCATCGTTCCTTGTTGTAGAACGTCACTTCTAATAAGCCGGTTTTACCAACCGGCTTTTTTCATCTACTTATCGGCTCCGCTTATTCTGTCATAGATGCATGCGCTGCCATCATTGTCGCTGTCGCTGTTGCTGTAGTGGCACGACGCAATTACCGCTCCTATTTGTCACTTCAGGTCGATTCTATTCTTGGGTCGTTTCTATACTTTGTAGAGAACTGGAACCGGAATCAGCATTGTTAATCCGATTGCTTTGTACCGGCAAAGTCGCGGCAACGGGCGGATTTAGCGTTGGCGGTATAGATGAAGGAGAGGGGAGACAGATGGGAAAAGTAACAGCGCATGGCAAAGTGGCTTCGGCATCACAATCGCAATCTGCACGCGGACATGAAGGGAGCCACCAGAAAACGAATATGCATGATGGAATTGCATTGTGGTATGACTGCTGTGTTTGTGAGGCGGAGCCTTACTGGGCAGACATGGCGGAAGAAATGGGGATTGATTTAAGTCCGTATGCGGATGACGAGCTTTGACGCATCAGGGGCGGAGCACTCGAAGCTAAACTACCAGAAGCCAGACTGCCACAAGCCAGAATGCCACAAGCAACACATCAGCAGAGGAAGCGCAATCTACAGGAGAAAATGCATTGCCGCGGCGTGGAATACAGGGAGCCACGGCAATGCCAGGGGGATGGGGTTACTGAAGAGACTCAATCAATTGGTTGAGTTCTGAAACCAGCTCTTCGGTTTTCGGGTTGTGGTTTTTCATCGCTGTAAGGGTATTGTTTTGCAGTTCGTTTTGCAGTGCCATCAGCGATTCATCTTCAAGCAGTGTCTGGCGTTGTTTGGCCAGCGTTTGCTTTGCTTTCGCAAATTCATGCAGCAGGTCGCTACGCTCTTGTTCAGACAAACCTTCGTCACGGATCTTTACCTGCAACTCTTGGGCCTGAGCAATAAATTCTTCAGGGTTATAGCCGATTTCCTGTGCTTTCTCTTTGTAAGCACTTTCGAACGCTTTGGCTTGTTCAACCAGTTCCGGGTTTGCTTTCAGTGCTTGCTGACGAATGCTGGTCAAATCACGCTGAATCGCATTGATTCGCTGTGTGGTCGCTTTCGTGGCCGCGGCTTGACTGGCAACGTTATCGGTCGTTTCGCTTGCCTGTACTGGCTGAGTCAGCGTAAACAACGCGGCCAGCATCACAGGTAGTGACAGCTTCATGGCTTTGCGGGTAAGTGCTGGGAATGTGGCAGTACGCGTTAAGCTGTTTTGCATAGAATAACCTTTGCTAGTTGTGACTTTCTCGTTCAGGGCTAAACCCAGAATGAAACGTCGATTTCCGGTTGAAATCAATGTATCGAAGCTTGTTTATCGATATGTCAGTATTGTGTCATGAATACTGCACGAAAACTGAACAGCATAACAGAAAAAAGCCGGCAATCCTTCTGCCGGCAACGTCACGATAGTGATGGAAAACCGCTGGCTGCTACGACCAGCGGGGATATTATTCTTCGCCTTTCAGGAAGTTGGTATCCAGTCGGCAGAAGGCCAGCAGCAGGCTGGCTGCGGCCGCATAGAACCCAAACGGGTCTCGCGCTTTGGCGGCACTGGTAAACGCCGGCAGCCAGTTCAGCAGCATGTTTTCCAGAAAGTGAAGTTGCGCCTGCATCTGCGGTTCGGCATCAGCTTCTGTCTTTTGCTGATTGGCCATGATAATCAGGTTGCCCAGAAAATCCAACTCGATCGCCAGGTGATCGGCCGGTTCGTTAAAATCCTTACGTTGGGCAATTCCGTATTCATCCAGCAACTGATTCATATCCTGCGCCGGTTTGTCATTCATCAGTCCGCTTTCGCCGACGTACATGGATGCATATGGCAAAGCACCGGATTTGGGGGTGCTTAGGAACAGACCGCAAAAATCGGCAGCCAGTTCTAATTGAGCGTCTGCGCGTTGTCCCAGACGATGGATAGCATCACGAAATGCGTCAACCGGTTGCTTCAGTTCTTCGGTCATGCCAAGGCCGGACAGGTAGGTCAGCATTTCGCCGTCCTGGTATTGGGCAATGTCTTCTGCCGTCAGCTCACGGGCAAACAGGGAAGACATCCACCAGTAAAACTCGGCTCGTTGTTCGTTGAAAGCAATGAGTTCTTTCATGATCACTCCAAATCAGGCTGTCGGCGTCTTAATATGCGCCGTTTGAAAAGCATATTCAGATAGCTAAGGTGCTGACCTTAGTATATGTGAATAGGCTCTTGTCGATACGGGTCGGTGTACCTGAGATACCCGGCTCAGCGAAGAGAAATCAGCCAGGGGGAAACCCCTGGCTGTCTGAGGTACAGATTATTAGCGTAGTTCCGGGTTTATATTAAATATCCATCGCCGGGAACAACGGGTTGATCTCAGTTACTTCTGTCGGGCCGTTGAAGCCGGTAACAGCCGGCACCGGGCCAGTGTATTTCTCTATCTGAACCAGTGCCGATGCGGCCGATGTTGCCTGTGCCAGTTTGGAAGAGCCAACATCCTGAGTCAGTACGTTTGGATCGCCGTACGTACACAGCGTACCTGGTTTACCGCCTTCCAGCGGGCTGTACCATGCACCTTCGTGAATACGACACACGCCAGGCATGTAGTCGTCAGTCACGACAGCACCCGCCAGCACCTGTCCACGGTCGTTGAATACGCGCACAATGTCACCAGACTTAATGCCGCGTGCTTTGGCATCTTCTGTGTTGATGTAGATCGGTTCACGATCGGCCACAGAGTAGGTCGCACGGTGCTCAGTTGACGAACACAGCTGCGAGTGCAGACGGTGTTTCGGGTGCGTACTCTGCAAATTGATCGGGAACTTGTCAGAGCGTGGACCGCCATGGCTGCGCTCATTTTTCTCGAACCACATCGGGTGACCCTGACAGTCGTCGTAGCCCATGTCGGCAATGGTCTTACAGTAGATTTCAATCAGGCCGGAAGCCGTACCCAGTGGTTCCAGATCCGGTTCTTTACGGAATGACTCGTGACGTACCCATTCCTGACCCGCAGGAAATTCGATAAAGCCTTCACCTTCCCAGAATTTCTTGAAGTTAGGCATACGAACACCCAGACCACGACCTTGCAGGCGAGCGCCGTTATAGATCTGCTCAATCCATTCCATTTGTGTTTTGCCTTCAGTAAAGGCTTCTTCACGGTCGAATCGGCGGCACAGATCTTTGAAAATGTCGAAGTCATCTTTGGCTTCGTACATAGGTTCAACCACTTTCGGCAGGGCGATGATACCGGCGTTGGAGTGGTTACCGTATTGCTCAATGTCATTGCGCTCGTGCGTGGTTGTTGCCGGCAGGACGATATCCGCGAAACGGCAGGTCGCTGTCCACTGGTGATCAATTGAAATCACGGTTTCCAGCTTACGCCACGCTTTGATCATCTTGTTACGATCCTGGTGGTGATGGAACGGGTTGTTACCACAGAATACCGCCATCTTCATTTCAGGGAAGGTCACATCATGGCCGTTCCACTTGATGGTTTTACCCGGGTTTTCAATACAGTCGACAAAGCGGGCCACAGGAATGTAGGTCGAGTAGCCTTTGTAAGAGCCGTTGTGAATCGGGTCAACACCCGTTACACCGCTGAAGCCTGACATCAGTGGGCCATTTGAGGTAATGGAACCGGCGTCGTTGTAGTGCCAGCCGAAACCGAAACCACCGCCCGGCAGACCGATTTGTCCCAGCATGGCGGCCACCACAACCAGCATCCACGCGTACTGCTCGCCGTGCTGCATGCGTTGCAGACACCAACCACCGATGATCTGGGTACGGCCTGACGCCATCTGACGCGCAATTTCACGGATCTTGTCAGCTTTAACGCCACAGATCTTTTCCGCCCATTCCGGTGTTTTCGCTACGCCGTCTTTCTCGCCCAGCAGGTAAGGCAGGAACTTATCAAAACCTGTGGTGTAGTCAGCAATAAACTCTTTGTTGTACAGATTTTCGCTGTACAGGGTATGAGCGATCGCCAGCATCAGTGGCACGTCAGTTTGCGGGTTCACACGTACCTGCTCGCCACCGACAAATTTCTGGGTATCGGAAACCACAGGGTCAACGTAGATCACTTTGATCTCGTTATTTTTCACTTTCTCAGCCAGTTGCTCGTAGTACGCGTACGGGCTGTGGTCAGGCACCAGCCAGCCAACCTGCAGGTTCTTGATTGGGTCAGAACCCCAGATCACGATGGTGTCAGAATGCTCAAGCACCAGCGGCCATGAGGTTTGTTGCTCGTACACTTCCATCGCACCAGCAACATACGGCAGTACAACCTGTGCAGCACCGGTTGAGTAGTCTCCGGCTTTTGACAGGAAAGTACCGTGCAGACTGATAGCACGCATCATCATGGTACTTGCAGAGTGCAGTTTACCCACAGACTGCCAGCCAGTGTGACCGGCATACAGGGCACTTGGGCCGTACGTGGTCTGAATGCGCTCCAGTTCATGATAGAAGAAGTCCAGCGCCTGCGACCAAGGCACACGCACAAAGCGGTTATCACCACGCTGGCTGGTGTCAGACTTAAAGCCGTGCTTCAGCCAGTCAAGACGAACCATCGGGTACTTCACTCGAGCCGGGTTGTATACCACTTCACGTACACCGTTGATCATCGTGGTCGGGTGTTTGTCTTTCTCAAACGGAACGGTATCTACCCATACGCCATTCACGACTTTGGCACGGAATGCGCCCCAGTGTGAACCAGACAGTACTTCGCCGGTGAAGGTTGCTTTGGTGTCTGTGGCTGCCAGTGCGCTGCGAGGAGCCAGCAGACTGGTGCCCACAACGGATGCTGCACTGGCCGCTACCAGACCAGACAGAAAGCGACGGCGTGAAACGCCTTTATTGAGAATTTGAGTCGCCATTGAACAATCCTTAATTTTAAATTCTTTGTGGAAAAGTGGGGGGAGCTGTGCTCCCGCCACCGTTCAGGAATTAGTGCGCGCCTGCGCCGCCTGTGTCTTTGCCGTGGTTCTGCAGGTATTTCAGCAGAGTACGTTCTTCTGTCTTGCTCAGGCGGTAATATGCGCTCATTGCATTCAGGCCAGAGATCCAGCCGTTCGCAGTGAAGTGCGCTGGGTCTGGTGCCGCGTGGCAGGCGTTACAGGTTGAGCCGTACATGGTCTTTGCGTAGTTCCAGATTGGCTGGATATCGTCAATCATGTCTTCCGCAGTAATCCAGGCTTCGACAGAAACGTGCTGCCATACGATGTCTGTTGCGCTGTCGGTTTTCTCTTCAATCAGTTTCTCAGTCGCTTTCACATCACCGCGAATGGTCGCTTTAAAGACACGTTTACCCAGGTATTCGGTCATCACACGGCCTTTACCTGCTTTTTCCAGCCAACCGTCGATTTGTACTTTCAGCATGTTGTCTTTGCGTTCCAGCACTTTGACCTGAGAAGCCGGCAGCAGTTTACCGTCAGCTTTGCTGTTAGGGTCAGCCACGGCATACAGGTCTTTTTCACCCAGCGAGTACAGGACTTCGGCATTGGCACCCTGGCTGTTTGCTGTTGCCTGCAGCGCCTGGAAGTCTTTCTGGAAGCCACCTGCCATGTTTGGTAGTTCGTGCGCAATACCCTTGTGGCACTCGATACAGTTCAGATCTTCGGCCGCCGCTTTCTTCATTTCGAAAGCTGCTTTCGCTGATTGCTTGCTGTGATCCATGTTGTCGTAGGAGTGACAGCTCTTACAGGTTTTCGAGTTCTGGCTGCTCATGCGTTCCCAGACTTTCTGAGCCATCTCCAAACGGTGATCTTCAAATTTTTCCGGTGTATCGATTTTGCCGGTAATAAAGTGGTGATACAGATCTTTTGCCGCCTCCAGTTTACGGAATACTTTGCCCGGAAAATCTTTAGGCTGGTGGCAGTCAGTACAAATAGCCTGCACACCGGAAGCATTTTTGAAGTGAACGGTTTGTTTATATTCTTCGTAGTTCTGTTCCATGGTGTGGCAAGACGTACAGAATTCAATTGAGGATGTCAGTTCAAATCCTTTATGAACTACAAAGGTGCCCGCCAATGTAATACCAATGCCCACTAAAACCAGCGCAATAATAGGATACTTGCTGCTTGGCTTTATTAACTTTTGCCAAAGTTTTTTCATAGTATGATTCCGTGTATGGATGAATTGCCTGCCGTAAACAACGGTGACGTTTAAATTTTTATGGGGTAATCTTAATTCCACGATGTGAATAAGGTTAACGGTGGCGATTAACAGAAATGTCTGTGTTGTGACAAATTGTGAATAGCCGCCTTTTGTACTACCGTTAAAAAGAACAGTTAAATAGACATAAAGAGAATGAAATGAGTCATCACGTACTTGTAGTTGAGGATGAGATTGTTACCCGTACCAAGTTGGTCGGTTATTTTGAAAATGAAGGGTATAAAGTCAGCCAGGCGGAAAGCGGCATGCAAATGCGCGAGATTATGGCTCAGGAAAAGATTGACCTGGTGATGCTGGATATTAATCTGCCAGGTGAAGACGGTCTGATGCTAACCCGTGAACTGCGTAGCCGTTCGGAAGTCGGCATCATTCTCGTCACAGGTCGTACAGACAGTATTGATCGTATTGTCGGGCTGGAAATGGGGGCCGATGATTACGTTACTAAACCGTTTGAGTTGAGGGAGTTACTGGTACGTGTGAAAAACCTGCTGTGGCGTATCTCGCTGGTGGAAAAGGCCCGTTGCGAGACAGTGACTGAAATGCAGGAAGACAGCATCATCCGATTTGGCGACTGGGTATTTGATATCAACAAACGTGCGCTGACCCACAATGGTGTGCCGGTGAAACTGACAAAGGCTGAATACGAACTGTTGGTCGCGTTTTCGTCCCATCCCAATGTGGTACTGAGCCGCGAGCGCATTCTGAATATGCTCAGCCATCGGGTAGAAGCACCGAACGATCGCACCATCGATGTTCTGATTCGTCGTATGCGTTCTAAAATGGAAACTGACCCTAAAAATCCCCAGATCTTTGTGACCGTTCATGGTGAAGGTTACATGTTTGCGGGTGACTAATATCCCATACAATTTCAATTCTGTTTTGTCATAACTTGTCATATTTAGGTCGACTCACAAGGTGTGTCGACCTTTTCCATAGCGATAAATCCGACCTTTCATTGATATTGATCAATTTTTATTACTGGATATTAATATGCCTGGAATATCAATTTTGACCATTAATTTATCATTAACTTTAAATATGTATTTTTTAATGGTTATTGTTTTTATCTATGGTTTATCCCGGTAACAAAAATGGGCCTAAATCTTTTCTTAAATGTAAATGAAAAATTGGCGGTTATACATTTTATAAATTCAAAGTAACCGGAATATTTAAATTTTTTGCTGAAGACAAATTTTTCATAACGGATAATCGCAGAGTGGCTGATTAAATAATAGCCATTCAACAAAGCGGTTCGATACTTTTCCCGAATGAAATTTCCAGATTACTCGAAAAGAATGCGTCCAATTAACACCGTTGATGGTGAAAAATCATTCATTAACTGAGCGTGAGTACTAAGTGAAGTTCAGCTTACCCTGTCAATTTTTACATGGTTCGTAAAGGCAGCATCTTAAGCCGCTCAGTATCAATGAGGAATGGAAATATTGAGGAAATGAGGAAATGATAAAGGAGAAGAAAAAAGCTACCCAGCTGAATAGTCAGATTGGGTAGCCTTGTAAACACTTAGCTTTGTAAACGAATCATCTTGTAAACGAATCGCCCTGAAAACAGATAGCCTCTTGCTGATAGCCGCTTACGATGAATAGCCCAAGATGAGCACAGCGCATCCTGAGCGGTCAACGGTGGTAGCCTTAGGCATTTGCCAGAATGGACTCTGTCATGTTCATGATCAGCGGATAACTTTTCTCACTTTCCTGAGCAATCTGAGTCTGCTCTTCAAGCACATCCTGTAGGATGGCTTCTGTGGTTAAAGGGTTAGCCAGCACCACGCGGAAAACGGTAGTCAGTTTACGATCCCACTTTTCAGGGGTAATCCGAGTCCGTGAGACAAAAGACTTCCCTGATTCACGCTGACGTTTTTGGATGAACTTGGTCAGATCGTCCAGAGCATCCAGCAGAAGCTCTTTCTGCGCCGTGTTGGAGATTGCCAGTGCTTGCTGAGTTCGAGCCGGCAGGTAGCGGTAGGTCAGTAGGCAAAGTTCCGGTTCCGTGACCAACTCAAAGTCAGGGTGCGCCTTGATCAGTTCAGAGAAATAGCGGGCTTTCTCGATACTGTTGTTGATCAGCATTTCGTAGCCGGGACGACTGATAATGTTCAGGCTGGCATAAAGCAGCATTGCCATTCCGCTGCGTGAACCTTCCAGTGTGTGGCTCCCTAAGTCTTTTGAACCTTTACGCAGTATGTATTCCGCGTGGTGTTCAATCGCACTCATTGAGGCCGGGTTTTTGAAAATGACCATACCCGCGCCCATTGGCACATACAGCTGTTTATGAGCATCAATGGTGACGGAGTCTGCACGTTCAATGCCCTTAAGCAATGGACGGTACTTATTGGACATCAGTGTTGCGCCGCCCCAGGCTGCATCCACATGGAAATGGCAGTCGTATTCGGCAGCCAAATCAGCCAGTGCATCAAGGGGATCAATGTTACCGGTTTCCGTTGTACCGGCAACACCAACAATGGCAAAAACTCGCACATTCTGCTGTTTCAGTGATTCCAGCTTGGCACGCATTTGATCAACACAAACCCGGTTATCACTGTCTGTCTGGATCGGAATCAGGCAATCCCGGCCTAAACCGAGAACATCTGCGGCTTTTTTCAGCGAGTAATGGCCCCGCTCTGAGACCAGCACAGCTAAGTCTTCATAGCCGTAGTGCTTCATTGCCCGGAACAAGCCTTCCTGCGCCACACCACGGAATGAACCATCTGGCCTCAGGGCGTTATTGCGTGCCACCCACAGGGCGGTAATGTTGGCAATGGTGCCCCCGGAGCAGAATGCCCCGAGCGAATGGTTAGCACTGTGCATCCACTGAGCATAAAAACGCTCATCTTCGTCGTAGATGAGGTTGTGCAGCATGCCAAGTACCTGACGTTCCAGAGGGGTGAATGCTTTCGAGGTCTCGATCTTGACCAGGTTTTGGTTCAGCCCGATCATGATTTTTGACAGCGGCATCAAAAAATAGGGCAGTGCTGAGGTCATGTGACCAATAAAGGTCGGCGCCGAGGTATGGACAGACTGAGCCACCAGTTTATCCAGCAAGAAATGCGTATGGTCTGAGACAAAGCTGGGAGACTCAGGAATGTCTGCGCAAGAAAAGTCTTTTTCGATCTCGGCCAGTGGCTTTTCTCTGGCCGCAATGTGCGTCTGAAGAAAAGCGTTCAGGTTTTCCGAAATCTCTTTCTCGATCCGGCCCAGGGTTGAGTCTGGTGCTTCCGGCACCGTAAAAATGCGATGTAATGACGCTTGGGTCGCATCGGCTTTTTTAGAATCCATCACTGCCATATCACTTGATATCTTGTAATTTTGTTCGGCAAATTGTTGCTAATTTAATGCAAATTGCCGCCGCTGTCGAAAAAAATTAAAAGTGATAACTTAAACCGGCAGTGATCACTGTTCCTTCGTTTTCATAGAAATTGATCTTCGAATCGCTGTAGCCGTACCCTGCAATGCCCAGGAAGCTCCACTGTTTCCAGCCAAAAGGTTCGGCATATCGGTATGCGAGATAAGCTGCCAGCAAGCTGTCTTCCTGTTTTTTGCCGAAAACGGGGTTAGCTTTATCATATTCGGAGTAGTCGTAATGCAGTGTGACGGCCAGATTAGAGCGTTCAAAGTTTTTGATAACGGTAATATCCGCACCATATCTGTCATTGGACATCGCATCACCATCGGCGTCAGTTCTGGTGTAACTGGTTGCGCCACGCAGGGCCAGATCCTGATTAATCCGATGCAGGTAGCTCAGTTGGCTGTAATAGATATCGCTGTCACGGCGAAGCAGTGCTTGTTCATCAGGCGTGAAATTAGCCAGACCGCTTTCTTCATTGTCAATTTCGCGCTCACGCAGTGCAAATTCAAACGAGAAATTTGTGCCCAGGATGCGGTCATAGATCAGACGCAGAGCCTTGGTATTTACGTCGGTCTCTTCACGGTTCACGTTGGTTACGAAGGGATCTTTCCAGGTTTCTGAGGCAATAAGGCCCGGCGCATACGCAATAGTGATAACACTGTTATCTTGTAATCGCTGCTTATAACCCAGCTCCAGGTTGAATCGACCGTAGATCAAGTCACTTTGGTTACTCCCCATGTAGACTTGTTTGTCACCGGCCTGGTTGGTGTATTTCAGGGTACCGAGAGGGAAAATAATGCCGCTGTCACGTCCTTGTCCCTGGCTGTCCAAGCTGTCGGTAACATTGTTATCGGTATCAAATTGAGAGCGTGTGTGTGAATAACCGGCCATTACAGCGATATCGCCGCTCAGACCTGGTTGCCAGTCTTTAGCTGTTGCGGCATAGCCGGGGAATGAGGCAATAAGCAGTGCGGAAATGTGAGCAATTCTACCCAGAGAATGCGAACTCATGAAGACTCCTGATTTAAGCTGATGTGGATTGTTTGTTATTTTTGTAGGTGTTATGTGGGAGATTTTTACAGAGTTAGTTATTAAATAAAAGCAGGCAGTAATTTGCTTTACGGCGTTGATGCATAAGCAGAGGGTATATTGTGAACTTCGTTTATTTTTCGCAAACGATTCCACATAGTTTCCGCGCTTTTTATTTATACAAATGACGATAGAAGTTGGCCGTGAACATAATCCATTTTTTTCAGTGAGCTTTGCTGTAATGGATTACGGTAGGTGTATTACAGGCGGATATTGAGACAAAGACAAAGTGAATACGAAGGTGACCATTTTGTGAGGGCAAAATTGGCTGGCAGGGAAAGTGTGATCACATCGCACTTTCCCTGCCAGCCAACAGGTGCAGCCTTAATCACATGAGATGTCAGCAATGGCTGTCATCGCTTTGTTGTAATCGTTGAGAGGCTTTTCAATTTTACCCGGATGGGTCAGGAGTTCGGCGAAGGCGCTACGCAGTGCATAGTTCTGAGGGTGAGGCTTGCTCTGGCGGTCATCAAAAGCCTGCTTGGCGGTTTTACCCAGTTCTGAATGTTGCTCAGCCAATGCCTTTACATCCTGCTGGGTCAGTTTTAGCCAGGATTCAACCGGCTGCGACAAATCCAGTTTTTCTTTGTCGTTGGCAAGATACCAGTCGAACACTTCACGGTTAAGCTCAAAGTGGTGCTTACGTCCTTCTAAAAACCAGTCGCCGACGTCTTTCAGGCTGGCATCTTTCTCGACAGTGATATCAACCAGTTGCTGGTACCAGGTCAGTGAGGCATCGATATATTGGTGATATTTTTGGCTTTCACAGCTGTCATTGGCAGCCAGAGCAGTGGCTGGTAGCATGGCGGCTGAAAGTAAAATTGCAGCTAACTTCATTGCCTTTCCTTGAATGTAATATCTATTGGGCCCAAGTTGTCGCGATAGCGCTTGAGTTCGCTTTTATTTTTGCTAAGCCATCTTATGTCCTGATGGTTCGCTGATTGTAACGGGATGATTGAGCAAAGGAAAAGGATTCTTTGTGGGAATGGATCACTGTTAACACAATTGAACGGGAGAGTCGTGGCCTTAGTGGTATTTAAACCGTTGTGTTTAAAAATGCTTAACACAGTAGCTGGCCCAAATAAAAAAAGAGGCCCATGTGAGCCTCTTTTTACTTTTGGAATCAGAACGAGATCTGAAGTGTTCAGTGTCCGCGCTCTTTCATGGCGACGGAGATACAGAAGGCAGCTCCACCCCAGGTAATGCCCAGCCCGAACAGCATCATGATAATTGCACCTGTAGTCATAATTATGCCTCCTGATGAGTCTGTGGTTTAGATGACAGGTTAATGATGACAGCCAAAACAAACATGGCCGCAACCAATCCCCAACCCAGCATCAGCAGGTCGGATGTTTCATAACCGCCGTAGCCTTCACTTGCTGTATTCAGCAGGTTGGTGCCCAGGATTACAGCCAGCATCAGTGGGCTCAGGTAACGGATACAGACTTCAAACCATTTGCCGATAGTGATTTCTGAACGCTCGTTAACATAGTCACGAATGTCAGAGACTCTCAGTAGCCAAGCGATGATAACCAGTTCAACCAGACAGCTGCTCAGCAGGGCAATGTTGTTGATGAAGTAGTCGACCAAATCCAGCAGTAGCAGACCGCCGTTGGTTGCAAATGCCATTGACACCACAAAACCGACACCACATACGACTGAAGCGGCTTTCTTACGTGACCAGTGCAGTTTGTCGATAATGGCACTGGTGACAGCTTCCAGAATCGAGATGTGTGAGCTCAAACCGGCGACCACAAGAGCCAGGAAGAACAGCGGACCCAGAATATAAGGTGCTGGCAGCAAGTTGATAGCTGCAGGGATGGTCACGAAGGCCAGCCCCACACCAGCAGAAACGACTTCTGTCAGTGGCTTCGCTTGCTCCTGAGCCATGTAGCCCAGTACGCCGAAGATCAACACACCCGCCGTGATTGAGAAACCACAGTTGATTAACACGGTCATAAAGGCGTTGTTGTTGATGTCAGATTTTTCTGGCAGGTAGCTGGAGTAAGCCACCATGATGGCAAAGCCCACACTCAGGGTGAAGAAAATCTGACCATAAGCTGCAGACCATACTTTTGCGTCCATGATCTTGCTGAAATCAGGTTGGAACAGATAGTTAATACCATCCACCGCACCCGGCAGAAAGATTACACGAGCAATCAGCGCGATAACCATGACAAACAGCAAAGGCATCATGATTTTGTTGGCGCGTTCAATCCCGCCTTTTACGCCGGTAAAGATAGCTGCAAAGGTGACTGCCCAGGCAATGGCCATTGGAATGGCAATGTGGAATTGCAGGTCACCGAGTTTAGACGGTGAGTTTTCACCTAACTTCAGGTATTCGCTGAAGAAGTAGGCGTTGGTATCCGATCCCCAGCTTTGAGAGAAAGAAAAACCAAGGTAGGAAATTGCCCAGCCGATAACCGCGACATAATAAACGGCGATAACAGCAGCAATAAACACCTGGAACCAGCCCAGCCATTCATACTTCACACCCAGCTTAGAAAAAGCGCGGGGAGCGGCACCACGTAATTTATGACCGAGGCTGAATTCCATGATCATAAAAGGGATACCTGCGGTGAGCATGGCAAAAAGGTAAGGGATAAAAAATGCGCCGCCACCATTCTCATAAGCCATATATGGGAATCGCCAAATATTCCCCAGGCCAATTGCTGATCCCACTGCTGCCAGGATAAACCCGGCTCGTGAGCCCCATTGTTCTCGTTTCATATGCATCTCCTTATGTACTGCAAATCCCTATATAACGAGGAATTAGTAGAGAAATATTCCATTAATAAACCGTGACTTGCATGATCTTTGAAAGGTTAGACCAGGCAGATGTTTCGAGAGTAGCTAGAGAAAATGTCTTACGCAATAGAGCATAGTAGAGGACCTGCTTATGTCCAGTGGTGATATTCATTGGTAGCAGTAGGTAGGATGAAACAACGGAGTGGGGCTTGGGAAAAGGCTGGTTTAATTCACTATTGTTAAGTTTCACGCTAGTGATAAATTTTATTTTACATATTTGCAATCAATGACCATAAAATAGCCAAAAAGGAGTTATTCACTGTAAAAAACAGAGAAAGACCAGAGCATTTGGTCTTCTCTGCTGTCATTTGGCTCTTTTAAAACGAATATGTGAGGCCGAGATTGGTCTGAAACTGCGTCAGCCACTCTGAATCGATTGAAACGTTGCAGGTTTCATTCCCCGTGGGCAGTGTGCAAATGGTGCTGGTGTCGCTATCAATCAGGTTGGCCAGCCATCGAGCTTCAAATACCACCGCAAAATTGTCAGCCAGCTGGTAGGTCATTCCACCGTGGATACCAGCAGAAAACACTAAATCGCTGTCACTCCAGTCAACATCCAGGATCGTGGTGCCTATACTGGCACCAATAAAACTGTTCAGTCGGTGCTGCAATTGATAGTGAAGGGCGCTTTGCATATGTACGTAGGTCAGGGTGCCGTCATCACTGAACGGGCTGGCTTCATTTTTTTGGTGGCTGATAAACAGGCCGACCCGACCATTTTCAAAATCTGTTTCCAGACCCAGGGCGTAGTGAACATCGTTATCGATATCAATGTTCAGCTGATTTTCATCCCGGATATTATTGGAAAAGGTGTAGCCGATATAAGGAGTGACATAAATTGTGTTTTCTGCCAGCGCATGCATTGAGGTGCACAGGCCGACGGCTGCAAAAAGCAACTTGGGTATTTTCATTTCCTTGTCCAGTTTTCTAAACAGAAATTTAGTGTGACAGCTTTCCGAAATTAGTGCTTTTCCAATAGTCATAATCTTGAAGTCTCCCTAAAATAGGGTTAAAAATATGTTAAGTCATGATAAGTAGTGAGGTTTTTATGATGGACTTTGATCTCAAGTTAGCACTTGTCACCGTTGCTGTTGTGATGACGGTACTGTTTTCATTCGGCATTATCGCGATTACTACGTAATTTATTAATAATAAAGCAAATTGTGATCACTATTGAAAAACTGAATGGGGAGTGCGATATACTGTCTGCCAACGTGTTCGTTATGAAAGAGGCAGGTGTATGACTAATCATTTGCCATTCAGTTTAAAAGATATTGATATACAACTGGTTAACAATTTCTCCTCTAAACTGAAAACTGCAAAAAAGCGTCGTATCGCTCTTGTCGTGCAAGGGGGAGGCCAGCGGGGTATTTTTACTGCCGGGGTTTTTGACGCTTTTCTTGAAGCTGGTTTTGATCCCTTCGAGTTATATATCGGAACGTCTGCCGGCGCTCTGAATCTCTCTTCTTTCATTAGTCGTCAGCCTAAATTTGGCTACAATTTTATTGTCAATTACACCACCGACAGTAAATTCTTCAATCTTTACAAATATCTGAGTCAGCAACAGTCAATGGATCTGGACTGGGCATTGCGCGAAGTAGGAGAGCAAGGCTCTACGCCACTGGATGTCGTGACGGCGCAGCAGGTTCTGCGTTACCGTACCGCTCTGGCTTGCATGACCCGAAAAGATACCTTGCAGGATATATATATGCCCATGTATCAGGGCAACTGGACTGATGTATTACGGGCATCCTGTGCAATACCGGTGATTTATAACTTGCCGGTGAATATCGATGAACTGGAGTGGGTTGATGGTGGTGTCAGTGCTGCGGTACCGGTAAAAGAAGCCTGGAACCGGGGGGCGGATTTAGTCATTGTCGTTCGCACTGAACCCTTGTTACTCAGGCCGCAGCAAGACGACAACCGGCTGTTAAAAGACTGGCGGGAAAAAATAGAAACACTGGTGCCTGAGTATATTGATCGTCTCAGCCTGAATGAGTCGATTGATAAAGTGAAGGTACTGCACAGTGAATGGACATCAAAGTTTGATAGCTGGAAACAAGCGAGGAATGAGCGCCATCCGGTCGACAGTGCCATTGAAGAAAGTGCCGGTGAGTTAATTGAAGCTCAAGCCAGCAAAGGAAAAAAATGGAGCTTATTGTCGGTCGATAATGTAGAACGTTTTCTCAAAATTGCCGGTAAGAGTAAAAGTACCGAGGTGATTGAGATGCTCAATCGCTATTACACGACCTACCAGGCGGCACATGATTTTATGTATGCACCACCTGAAGGGTTGCAGGTGATCCAGATTGCACCGGAAAAAAGCCTGCGTAGTCGCGCTTTGCTGAGTGATAAAGATGATCTGGAAGTGGACTACCGGGAGGGGAAAGTTGTCGGCAGAGAGTTTATCGCGCATTTCGCAGATATCCTAAACGACACGACCAGCTTGCCCAAGCGGCGATAGCGTTGATTCTGGTGCCTCTCTGGTGCATACGGTGTCGCAAGTGTTTCTTCTGTTGTCTTGAAGCACTTCTGGGCTGAAGAGAATTATCAACCGCTCATCAGAAAGCAAAAAGGAACCGTCTGGTTCCTTTTACTTCATTTCTTAAGCATGCTTAAGGTCTTGGAAAAATATTTGCCTTGTCACTTCTCTCAGGCGAGCACGTTTTGCAGCCAAGGCCAGCCTTGCTTTTTGCGACTCAGAGTATTTTCCATCATCAGGTGACCGGCAGCGTCTGCAAATGGTGCCAGCTTTTCTGACCATTCGCCGCGGAACAGGAGTCGTGTAGTGCTGGTGGTAATATCTGTCAGCATCAGCGCGGCCAGTGCCAGACCTTCCTCGTCACAACGACGCTGCAGATCTGCTTCCAGTTGGTCAATCATCTCTTCAACCTGAGCCAGTGTTGCCAGCTCAATTTGACCAACAACCACATCGCGCTGATTAAAGGCATACGCTTTCAGGTCTTTGTTGACCAGCTCATCGGCGGAAAGTCCGACAATATCGGTTTTGGCAATCAGCAATGCTTCAGTAAAAGCATCTAGATCCTGTACATCGGCAATTTCGGCCAGAGCAGTGACGGCGGCCTTATCTTTATCCGTGCAGGTTGGTGAAGCAAAGCCTACGGTGTCGCTCAGAATGGCCGACATCATCAAAATCGCCAATGGACGCGTGATAGTGGCATTTTCCATCTGGAACAGATTAAACAGGATGGTACAGGTGCAGCCCACTGGCCAGATCCAGGCTTCCAGCGGGTTAACGGTGGTCACATCGCCCAGACGATGGTGGTCAACAATGCCTGCGATCTCGGCGGCTTGAAGGTCGTCAGGGCCTTGTGCCAGATCGGAAAAGTCGACCAACCATACAGATTTACCAGCCACGGTGGTACACCTTTCCGGCGCTTCAACACCTGCGGTTTCGAGGATATGCTGGGTTTCACGGTTGATGTCTCCCTGACGTACCGCTTTTGCATCCAGCCCGCGAGCTTTAAGTAGTTCAGCCGCCACTAATGCAGAACAGATGCTATCACTGTCAGGGTTTTTGTGACCTACGACTTCAATCATGTTGTTTCCTGTATTTTTAGAAGAGGAAGGGAAGGGACGTTACGGTCAATAAAAGTCGCAGCCTGTGCGCCTCTTGACGATTAATATTGCCCCTGCCTGAAAGGGGCATAGTGTAATGGGGTGTTATTGCAAAACGATTGATATGAAACAAACTCGCAAGCATCAGGCCATTGGAACTTCTTGTTTGTTTTCGTTCGCGGTAGCTGTAGGAATCTCCAGACCGTGATGGCGACTCAGGTACTGACACAGTTCATCAAACGGCATTGGTTTGGCGAAATAGTACCCTTGCAGTAACAAGACCCCTTTGCTTTGCAGGTAATCAACTTGTGTTTGCGATTCGACCCCTTCTGCGATCAGCTCAACCCCGGCGTGATGAGCAAACAGGATAATTGCATCCAGCAGGGAGGATTTCACATCATTGGTGCCAATCGTATCGATAAACATTTTATCGATTTTCAGGGTGTCAATCGGCAGTGATTGCAGGTAGCTGAAGCCGCCATAGCCCGTGCCTGCATCATCCAGCTTGATACTGATTCCGTGATGCTTGAAGCGGTCCAGGACTTCTTTCGCCCGTAACACATCAGTAAAAGGCGTGCGTTCGGTTACTTCAAACGCAATTTTCTCTGCTGGGAGCTTACCTTTGCTGAGAATATTCAGTACGCAGTCAACAAAGCGATGGTTTTCCAGTTGCTGCGGAGTGACATTGACACTCAGGGAGAAGGTCGGCCCTGTCGGAAACGTCTCTGAGAACTGATGGACGACTTTGTCGAGTAAGTTTTCGGTCAGCTCTAGGATTTGCCCGTTGTGCTCCGCGATGGGAATAAACTGATTTGGGGCAATGACCTCTCCGTTCGCCCTGTGCCAGCGAATCAGTACCTCACAGCATTCCACCCTATGTGTTTCCGTATTGATGATAGGCTGGTAATAAGGAACAAATTCATTGTTTTTCAATCCGTGAACGATCAGATCGCTGAGCCGTTTCTCAGGAGGCTTGCGCAAACCCAGAATCAGACTGAAGGACAGCAGCAGAGACATCAGCAGCATTTGGGTAATTTCGACATCATGATCGACAACTTCCCTCAGACCCTGCTCAGTGGCGTAAAGCTGGACATCAAACTCTTTTGTGAATGCTTTACTGGCAATGAGGCGATAAGACTGGTCGGCTGTTTTACGTTTTATGGGCAATTCACGATTTCGATACAGCAGTGACATCGCAAAACAGTTGATACAGGCTTCGCTGTCCGTGAAGACATTCTGGAAAGGCTCTGTGATGAGGATCATTTCACCTTTGGCCAGATAGAAGGTGATTTTCAGACGCTGATTGAAATATGGCTCAACCATAAACGCATTGTACTGGCTGTCATGCAGGAAAAAGAACTCTTTGTTCCGGAAGTCTTTAATCAGGCTGACATCTTTCCCGTAGACGGAACAATGCTCATGAGGGGTCTGGAGTTCCAGAAACTGAATGACCGTCGGGTTTTCACTGGCGTCGCGTAGAATACCGATATCGTGTTCATCACAAGTGAAGGATAACTGCGTGGCGAGTCGCCTTGCTTCCTTGCCGATATCCATGTAGCGCTTCTGGTAGAAGTCGAACAGATTGTCCATCCTTTCCTTGGCTTCAGACGCAAATAATCTCTCCCCAAGAAACGGTGAGCTTACCATAATGACTAATGTACCCAGAATAAATACCAGAGCGGGCAAGCGCCAGCGTCGCCAGAATGTCAGATCCATAGTGCGGTACATGCGTCAGAATTAACGAAGGAAAAACATTCAACCATAATTCGTGCGGATATTACAGACCATCAGGTACGTAATTGGATGTTATTTTCATTGTACATTACTGACTAATAACTCAGCATAATTGTTTGCAGAGGATCTATGCTTTATTGATCTTAATCTAAGGCAAATACCGCTTATAACATGTATATATAATGACTGTTAATGGGCTGTGTTAATGAATCTGTGTTTTTGGGACCATCATGTTGATGACTAACAATATTGATGCGATGTTTGAATGCGTGAGAAGGAGAGTCAAGAATGTGGCGTCTGTTGCCGGTTGTGATAAGTTACTGGTTGTTAGCAGCACATTTTTTTCGCCATTCGGTGTTTGATGTGGCGTTATTGCTGGTGTGCTTACCGCTCTTGCTCAAGATGCGCTCCGCCTGGATACCTGTCGTGATGGGAGCGGGATTGCTGCTCAATGCCGCTATCTGGTGCTTGGTGACCTATGACATGCTTTCTGTCCGTCTTGTGATGGGAGAAAGTTGGGGGAGATTGCTGTTTATCATGGGAGGGGTGATCTGTTTTACGCTACTGTCAGCGGTTGTGTTCCAGAGCGATAAAGTCAGGGCTTATTACTCCTCGATAAAAGCCACCAGTTAGCGCGGATTGCAAGATGACGCCACGAAGTGTTTCATTGCAAGATTAAGATATGTTATGTTATAACATATCTTGAGTGGTGAAGGATCATTTGAGAAACATGAGCGGGGCGATCTTAGCGGTATGCCTCAACAGGCTAATTTGTTATCACAGTGCCTTAGCGCTGTTTAAGTGTAATAATTTTAGATATCATCACTGCATAAGTGATAGTCCGGGTAGAGCCGTTTGACTCCCGTTGGGCTGATTAGTTTTTTTGAGTTATTAGCATTGTCGCGAGTACGATAGGCTGTTTCTGCTGATAACTGTCTCATTGACTGGGTATTGCAATCCCGGCAGCAAACGTAATTAGGAACAACATGGTAACTGTAAGGGCCCGAGTGCCATTCAAAGTCGGCCAGAAAAGTCATATACCGGCCGAGCTGCTTTCATTTAATGAGTTAGCATCAGGTAAAGAACACGTAGCACTGATTTTCCGTGGTGCGGACAAGGGCGATGTACCGCCTCTGGTTCGTATGCACTCTGAATGTCTGACGGGCGATGTGTTTCATTCTTCACGTTGTGACTGTGGTGAGCAGTTGGACGAAACGATCGAAAGAATGGGTCAGGAAGGCGGCGTTCTTCTGTACCTGCGTCAGGAAGGCCGTGGGATTGGCTTGTATAACAAGATTGATGCCTATGAGTTGCAAAGTCAGGGCATGAACACATACGAAGCCAATAACCACCTGGGTTTCGGGGATGATCTGCGTGACTTTACTGAAGCGGCGATGATGCTGAAAGCTCTGGGGATTAATGCAATCCGTCTAATCACCAATAACCCGAAAAAAATCAGTGATTTGGAATCTCTGGGTATTGAGATTGCGGAAGTTGTGGGCACGAAAGCGTATGTTAAAGACGGTAATGAAAATTACCTGCGTACCAAAGCGAGCCACGGTAAGCACCGTTTCCACTTTGATTGATTCAAACTGATGTCAGTCAAGTATATAAAGCCCTGCCTTCTGGCAGGGCTTTTTATTTGCCCGCTTTGGGTGGGTTGACATACTGAGTAAGTTCTCGTCGTGGCATACACCGCTTCGCCATCTGATTGTCCGCCTGTTTTTGTATTCTGGCTTCCTTGAAACTTTATGGTTCCGATAGTGATCAGGCAAGGATATTACTCCAGATGCATTTGCATCTGGAGTATGAAAACATACTGAAAATGAATATTCACTCTATTCAAAATGGTTGCGTAAAAATGCATGTAGGCGGGTTTTTCTCATGATGTGGAAAATGCGTTAGTAATATTAGCTTAACTAATCCGATTCATAATAAAGTATCGTGCTGTTGAGTGGGCTAAGTCCTTGCTTAGTCAGGGCTTCAGGATTACTATCTGCTCGAATTCTCCAGTTAATCTTGCCATCAAGGCTAATTCTTTTGGCCTTATAAATTGCAAACCTGAAATTTAAAAGAGAATTGTTCTTTAAGTTGGCGGATTTCGTTCAAATCTACCGCATGTATCGAAACATTATTCTGTGATAAGGATTCTGGTTGTGGAAATGCAATCGTCTTCTACCAACATGGTAAAACTGTTATTTCTGATAATCATTCTGGCCGCGGTTGGTCAAATGACACAAACCATGTATGTGCCTTCTATTCCTGCGATGTCGGAATATTTTTCAGTACAGTCGTCATACCTGCAGGCCGTCATGGCTGCGTACCTGATCCCTTATGGATTGTCCCAGTTTGTGTATGGGCCATTGTCAGATCGCGTCGGACGCCGTCCGGTTATTCTGCTCGGTATGGGGATCTTTTTGCTGGGTACTATCGGCGCACTGTTTGTGCCGTCATTTGAATTGTTCCTGCTGGCCAGCTTTATCCAGGGCATGGGTACCGGTTGTGGCGGAGCTATGTGCCGTACGGTAACCCGTGACGCGTATGAAGGGGCGGAATTACACCGAGCTAACAGCTTGGTGAGTATGGGAATTATATTCTCGCCACTGATTGCACCAGTATTGGGGGGATATCTGTCCTCTTACTTTGAATGGCAGGCCAGCTATCTGTTCCTGTTGATCTTTGGTGCGGTGGTAACGCTGGCAATGATGTCTCAGTTTTCAGAGACCTTGCCGGCAGAGAAACGCCGTCATGAACGTGTAATGGTCAGCTACCGCTATGTGCTAGGGCATCGTCGGTTCCAGGGCTATGTAATGTGTCTGGTCGCGACATTTGCAGGTATTGCGGTGTTTGAGGCTGCCGCGGGTGTGCTGCTTGGCAGTGTACTGAAATTAGATCCGGAAACGGTCAGCTGGTTGTTTGTCCTGCCATTACCGGGATATTTGGCGGGCTCATGGATGTCAGCCGTGCTGGTGAAACAACTGGGTAACCGCCGGGTAATGACATTGGGTATGATCGCTATCATTGCTGGCTCACTGACTATCCTGCTGCCGGGGTTATCCGGGCTGGTAACCGTTAATTCATTGATTGGTGGTGCGTTTCTTTACTTTATCGGAGCTGGGGTGCTATTTCCGGCTGCGACAACGGCAGCGGTTGAACCATTCCCACATCATGCTGGGACGGCTGGCGCAATTCTGGGTGGTTTGCAGAACCTGGGTGCAGGTCTGGCAACATTGGCGGCTTCGTTAATGGGGGCTGAAAATCAGTACAACCTGGGAGCGGTTATGTCTGTGATGGCTGTGCTGGTGATGCTGAGTCTGATCTGGGTTCGTCGCAGTCAGAATGAAGATAAGTCAGTTCTGGCGTCATAACTGCTCAGTTAGCGGAGCCGGTAATAAGAAAGGCGAGGTATTTACCTCGCCTTCTGCTTTTTCGTGGCACTGAAATATGATGTCTAAGTGAGTTATTTATTTGTGATGTATCTTCTGACGCGAATCGGTCTTCAGCCAGACAATGCATCAGCCACATTAGATTCGTTACTTTAGAATCTGTTACTTTTTAATCTATCACTTAAGAACCAGCTGCCTTGAATCAGTCACGTTTCCACAGAATGTGGCAGAATTTGTTGTCTGGATCGCGGCAGATCAGAAGACGGGCGAAAACATCGTCCAGCTCGTCGGTTTCCTCATTAACCAGGCCGATACGTACTTCTGCGTATACGTCTTTATCGACGTCAAAACCTACGTGTTCTGCCCAGTCGTCTTGTGTTTCTACCAGTTCGGCAGCGCCGCGATCGTCAAACTGCAGGGTGAAAAGCATCACGTCAGCAGGTTCCAGATTGTCTGAAGCCATTTCCAGGAAAATGTCGTAGGCGGTGTCGATCACGTCGTCGTATGAAATCAGGTCTTGATTGTCCATGAGCGGTATCAGTCTAATGAAGGAGTAAAGCGACAGTATAACGATACCATCTCTGAATACCAGCGTTTGCGGGCGGGCAGGGGGGATTTAATCCAGGCCATCAACAATCAGGGTATGTTTTCCTGGCAAGCCTGTTTGGTATAAACCAGGCGGCTTTGGCGAGAGGGTAAAGATTGAATCCCTGAGGTTTGGCCAAACAAAAAGGACAAGCCGAAGCTTATCCTTTCAAAGGTCAGCAGGAGCAAGACAATTAGTCTGCTCGGCTCATGAAGCGGCGTTCCTGAACGTTGATTTTAACTTTTTCGCCGGTTGAGATGTACTCAGGTACCTGAACAGTCAGACCTGTTGTAAAACGGGCTGGCTTGGTACGAGCAGACGCAGATGCGCCTTTGATTGACGGATCAGTTTCGTTGATCACCATCTCAACGGTTGCAGGCAGTTCCAGGCCAACTGGTTTACCATCAGCAACCAGTACGCTCAGTCCCTGAATTTCTTCAGTGATAAACAGCAGTTCGTCTTCAATGTCTTCTTCGTTGAAGCTGTACTGACTGAAATCTTCTACATCCATAAAGATGTATTCGCTACCGTCAACGTAAGAGAACGTCACTTGGTGACGGGACAGGTCGACAGTGTCCAGAACATCATCGCCTTTGAAACGCTCTTCAACTTTCAGGCCGGTAGCCACGTCACGAAAGCGCATTTTGTAAAGGGTAGCTGCGCCTCGAGCACTCGGACTCTGAACATCAATATCTTTAACAAGCAACAATTTACCGTTGTACTGTACAGCGGCCCCTTTCTTAATATCACTCGCTTTTGGCATGGATTTGATCTTTCTGTGAGATAAAAAACGGAAATTACCACGGAAAGGCAGCAACACCAACATTTTCATGATGGGTATGATGGGGAAACCAAAAATTTTGTCTCCGGTAACTGCGACTAAGCGGGGATTTACGTTAAACAGACACGGATGAAACCGTTATAATTCGCAGGTTGACTGATCGCTATAAGGGCCAGCTGTGACACGTGTTTTACCTGTTCTCGATAATCGTTTTGCACTTCAACCGGAATTTCAGCCTGTTGTCAGCGGGATTCTCCATCAACTTAAAGCGGGGCTGGCTGTGCATCTGCACAGCGTGTATCTCGCAGGCAGTATTGCCAGAGGAGATGGACACCCCGGACAATCTGATCTGAATCTGACGCTGGTGCTGCACCGGCCCCTTACCGCAGCCCAATTGAGTACGCTGGATGTCATTGAACGACGCACCGCCCACTTATACGGCTCGGTGATTCGAGGGCTGGATATCCAGTGGGTGACGCTGGACGACGTTCTGGGTCTGGATGGGATATTCCGTTGGGGGTTCTGGTTGAAGCACGGGTGCCGGTGTCTGTCGGGCGATGATCTGTCATCCCGATTCGGCCAATTTGAGGCCAGTTGGGACATCGCCAAAATGCAAAACGGTGATTTGCGCGAGCAACTAGAAAATTACCGACGCCGCATTATGGCGACCCGGGTGGTAGCCCAGTATCTTGATGACTGCCGTTCTGTTGCCAAAAAAATGGTCTGGAGCTGTTTTTCATTGGTGTTTCATCGAGAACGACGCTTGGCATTGTCTGTTGAGCAGGCCGCCGAGATGTTTTTGGGTTACTACCCGGAAAAAAAGACCGAGATTGAACGTCTATTTGTTCTGATTTCCGGCACTCAGGTGCCAAAAAAAGCAACTCTTTTCATGATTACTGACTTTGGCGGCTGGATTGTGGCTGAGTTTGATAAGATTGATAGAAAGATAGGTTAAGCCGTCATGGCTGCTGAGGTTTCATTGCTTATTCAATCAAAAGGCTTTGTGCTGACACGTCAGAGTCGCGATGTTCGCGGTACGACAGAAATCACCTTATGGGTAAGTACCGATGACGGTCCGGCAAAGCTGGTAGTGCAGGGGGATAAGCCGGTGTGCTTCATTCGCCAGCAGGATCAGGCTCAGGCAGAACAGCTGTTACGTCAGGCTGGGATTGCCGCTGACTGGAAATCGTTGCCGATGAAAAATTTTCGGCATGAACCGATGACCGCGTGTTATTGCACCTCTGTCAAAGACAGCTTACAGGTCAGTCAGTATCTGACTCCGGAAGGCATTGAAGCGTATGAGGCAGATATCCGTCTCGCAGACCGCTTTTTGATGGAGCGTTTTATTCGCGGCGGCATCGCGTTCAGCGGCGTTAAACAGCAGCGGAATGGTTATCAGGATTTCACCCAGGTAAAAGCAAAGAGCGCTGACTACAAGCCGGTTTTATCTGTGGTGTCACTGGATATCGAATGTTCAGAAAAAGGCGTGCTGTACTCCGTCGGGTTGCATAGTAACACTGACAGCCGGGTCATCATGGTCGGTAATCCGGAAGAGGTGAAAGAGGCTGCGCCGTGGATTGAATGGGTTGAGTCAGAAAAGGCTTTGTTACTGGCGCTGGAAACTTGGTTTGAACAGTTTGACCCGGATATTGTTATCGGTTGGAACGTGATTGATTTCGACTTCCGCCTGCTGTTGCGTCGTGCTGAATGGAATGGGTTGAGCTTGCGGATCGGACGAGGCAGACAAACGCCGCACTGGCGGCAGTCTACCCAAAATCCGCAACAAGGGTTTCTGACGCTTCCCGGTCGGGTTGTGCTCGACGGTATTGATACCCTCAAAACGGCCACTTACAACTTTCGTTCCTGGTCGCTGGAGTCGGTCTCCCGTGAACTGCTGGGCGAGGGCAAGGCGATCCATAACGCCCATGACCGTATGGCGGAAATTAACCACATGTATCGTCATGACAAGCTGTCGCTGGCGCGATACAACTTGCAGGACTGTAAGCTGGTTTCACGTATTTTCGAGCATACCCACCTGCTGGATTTTGCCATTGAACGCAGTCGGTTGACCGGGGTAGAACTGGACCGGGTCGGTGGCTCGGTAGCCGCGTTTACCAATTTGTATTTGCCGCAGTTGCACCGTGCCGGGTATGTCGCCCCCAATCTGGAAAGCGAGAACTGGATTGCCAGCCCCGGTGGCTACGTTATGGACTCCAAACCGGGGTTGTACCAGTCGGTACTGGTACTCGATTTTAAGTCGCTGTACCCGTCCATTATCCGTTCTTTTCGGATTGACCCTCTCGGGCTGGTGGAGGGACTCTTGCTGAAAGAAGGCAAGGAAGATGATCAGGCCATTGCCGGATTCCGGGGCGGCCGTTTTCACCGTAAGCGCCACTTCCTGCCGCAAATGATTGAAGAGTTATGGGCTGCCCGTGATCAGGCCAAGCGGGAAGGTGAGAAGGCGTTTTCTCAGGCCCTGAAAATCATTATGAACTCCTTTTATGGCGTGCTGGGCTCGTCCGGTTGCCGATTCTTTGATCATCGCCTGGCATCTTCCATCACCATGCGTGGGCATGAAATCATGAAGACAACTCGTGAGCTGATTGAGGCTAAGGGCTATGAAGTGATTTACGGGGACACGGACTCGACCTTCGTCTCACTGAAAACAGCGCACAGTGCTAAGCAAGCCGACACCATCGGGAAAGAGTTGGTTGCCTATATCAACCAATGGTGGCGGGATCATTTGCGTGAAACCTATAACCTGGAATCCGCACTGGAGCTGGAATACGAGACTCATTATCACCAGTTTCTTATGCCGACCATTCGGGGGCAGGAGACTGGCAGTAAGAAACGTTATGCCGGGCTGGTGGTGAAAGGGGATCAGGAAGAGATCGTATTTAAAGGGCTGGAAACCGTCAGGACAGACTGGACGGCACTGGCTCAGAATTTCCAGCAGGCCCTGTACCATAAGGTGTTTCACGCCCAGGATGTGGAAGACTACGTCAGACAATATGTGGAGGATACCCGTAGCGGCAAGCACGATGCGTTGCTGGTTTATCGCAAAAGGTTACGACGTAACTTATCTGAATATCAGAAAAATGTGCCACCTCATGTCAGGGCCGCCCGTATGGCAGATGAAGTGAACCAGAAAGCAGGGCGGTCATTACAGTACCAGAATGGTGGCTGGATTGAGTATGTGATTACGCTGAACGGTCCCGAACCGATAGAAGCCCAGCAGAGCCCGATTGACTACGAGCACTATGTTGATAAGCAACTTAAGCCGGTCGCTGATGGTATTTTGCCATTTATCGGTAAGTATTTTGAAGAGATCACAGCGCCGCAATTAGGGCTGTTTTGAAAAACGCGCCAGATGGCGCGTTTTTAGTAACCAGTAACGAGTCAGTGACTAGTGGCTGAAAAACTCTACATGTTGCACGGCCGATTTAGACGCCAGAATCGGGTCAAATTTGATGGCACCACGGTTAGGGGTACAAATTTTGTAAACCTCGCCGCAGTCATAAATTGCGAGAACTGTTTCGTCGTTTCGGAAAATTGCCGGTAACGGCTTACCGATTTCGCATTGGCAGACTTTTCCTTCATGTCGCCATTCGAGTTTGTAGACGCGTTGTTGTTGTGCTGGCGCCTGAATGTGTTTGGCAATCGAGGTGAATACCGCTTCGGCTTGCTGTGGGTCAGATGCAGATGGTACAAAAAAATCCATGGCTCCCTCCTTAAAATCAGCGTTCTCACTAAGATCAATGAACCATTCATCGGTCTTTTGTGGGATGAGTAGTGATTGGCTCCTTCCAGATAACCTCGTAAACAGTAGCAGAATTATTGTTAGTCTTGCAAGTTGGGTCTTTTCCCCGCTTTTCTCTGGCAATTGATCCTAATCCAAGCGGAAGAATGTAAAGTGGACGGTATGTTAGTTAATGAAGTGTTAACCGGTTGGAGAAAAAGCCAATAGCGATTATTATCAGAAAGACTGATGAAATCATGGCCGCCGAAGGAGGGGGAGATGGAACAATTAGACTTCTTTACCGTTCCCAGCCCGTGTGTCGGTGTTTGCCAGGCAAATAATCGGGGTTATTGCAAAGGGTGTTTCCGTTCTCGTGATGAGCGGTTTCACTGGCAAAATCTGACGAATGAGCAGAAACGCAATGTGATTCGGTTATGTCGGCAACGTTATCAACGAGTCTTGAAAGCCAGACAACAGCAAGATGCAGGTCAGTCCGTTCAGGATCATGACTCCCCTCAACAAGATCTGTTTTGAAAATAGCCACACGGCTAATCGGCAGGGGCGAGTGAGGAAGCCAGCACTGAACGCTTTCTTCATCAATTTTTCATCGATGAGTTTGCGTTTCGATCAGGTATAAAAAAAGCGCCCAATGGGCGCTTTTTTTCGCAATAGACAACCGCAATTAGATGCGTTTGAAGTCCATGTGCTCAACTTTTGGCTTGTACGGGTGACGTTGGATGTCCTGAGGCTTAACCTGAACTTCTTTACCGTCGATAACCAGAGTAATTGCTTCGTAGAACTCAGGCTTATCCATTTGGTTGATCACTGAGTCGTGCTCCAGAACGATTGCTACTGGCGCTTCTTCACCACCGTAAACGATAGCTGGGAATTTTTTAGCGTGACGCAGGCGGCGGCTCGCACCTTTACCTAGGTCAGTACGTACTTCTGCTTCAAATTTCATCTTAAAGTCTCTTTAAGTTGTCTAATAAGGACATCGCATAATGCGACCTTACGCGATGTCATAAATTGAGCGCGGATATTAGCAGTGTTCGGTACAGGCGGCAAGGGGAAATGTCATTTGTTTTCACTAACTACTGAGATGTTAAGCGGATTGCTGCTTTATTGTGTTGCTATTATCCGGCAGAGCTCAGCAAGACAAGAATGATAACCGTACTACCCCTAGACTAGCCATCGTTTTTATGAAAAGTCGGTATAGCTGAAAGTGAGACCTTGTGTGCAATAAATTCTGAAAATTGATCCTGATCACAATGCAAATGATAGTAATTATCGTTTTTATTTGTGATAATTTATCAAATGTTGTTTTTGATAATGATTTCAATAAGCAGGAAACTATGACAAACAAGCTCACTTTGATCGCCAGCTCAGTCATTCTGGCAATCTCTCCTTCACTGCAGGCAAAAGAAAATGTGTCTGTGTTTGATGAAGTCGTTGTATCGGGTACTCGTTCTGAACAAAGTATTAAGAATGTACCGAGCAGCGTGTCAAAAGTTACAGCGGAGGAGATGGAGCAGAATCTGGCCACAGACATTACCCAAGCGGTGAAGTATGAGCCGGGGGTGCAGGTGAATGGCAGAGGTCGCTTTGGCATGCAGGATTTCACCATCCGCGGCATGAGCGGCAACCGTGTCAAAGTGTTGCTGGATGGCGTAGAGCAGCCTTCCTCTTATAACCCGGGTGCTGACGCAATGCGTAAAAACTCGAACGGGTTTGATGTTGATACCCTGACAGCGATTGAAATCAATAAAGGGCCGTCTTCAACCCTTTACGGAAGCGATGCGCTGGGTGGTACCGTGTATATGCGTACGAAGAAACCGGAGGATATGCTGCAAGCGGGTGACGATACGCATGTGGGCGTTAAAACTGGCTATGCCAGTGCTAACGATGAGTATAAAGCCACAGTGGAGCTGGCAAACCGTACCGGCGATCTGGAATCAATGGTTATTTATACTTACCGCAATGGTCATGAGACAGAAGTACACGGCGATGGTGCTGATGTGATTGGCGAGCAGCGTGGGGCGGCGAACCCATTTAGCTACGATTCTCACAATGTGCTGGGTAAACTGTTTTATCAGCTCAACGAAAATCACCGTGTCGGCCTGACAGGGGAATTTAATACCAAGAGCCAGGATGGTCGGAATCTGTCACAGGAAGGCTATGATGGCGGCATGGGTATGATGCCGGGCTTCGTTTACACCAACGTGCATTTTGATGATAAAGATGACCGCTATCGCGTAGGTCTGGAGCACGAGTGGCTGGCAAACAACGTTGTCTTTGATACGTTGAAATGGCAGTTGAGTTGGTCGGAAAGCGAAACCGAACACCATAACTTCGATCACACTGGTCGTTACGGCAACCGCGATCGTCTGCGAAAAGGCAAAGATGACAGCCTGCAGTTTGATCTTCAGATGCAGAAAGAACTGCAGCTAAGCCGTAGCCGTCACGAACTGACTTACGGCATCGCAGCTTCTGACGCCAGTTTTGACCTTGATTATACTGACTACTTCTTGGATCGCGGCACATTATCGCCGGGTTCATCTGAAGTCCCTAAGTCTGATTCCGAGAAGCGCGCAGTTTTTGTTCAGGACCAGATTTTCCTGATGGATGACCAGATGGTGGTTACTGCGGGGCTGCGTTATGACGATTTTAAAGCCAAGCCGCAAGGTGATTCTGGCCTGAAGGAACACAATAGTGACAAACTGACGTCCCGCCTTGGGGCGGTTTATCACTGGACAGATAATTTCAGCACCTATGCGCAATATAGCGAAGGTTTCCGCTCTCCGACAATTTACGAACTGTACTACGCCAAAGACAATGCGGCACACGGCTACAAACTGGAAGCCAACCCTGACCTGAAACCAGAAGAGAGCCAGTCTTACGAAATTGGTCTGCGCGGGAACAACCGCTATGGTGCAGTTGAAATGTCGTTCTTCTATAACGACTACAAGAACTTCATTAAGAGTCAAACCAATGACGTGGGTGGCATTGATATCACGAAAAATGAAAACATCGATAAAGCCCGTATTTATGGCTCAGAACTGAAGGGCAGCCTGTGGCTGGATGAAGCCTTTGGTGCGCCGATGGGAACCTATGCCCGTCTGGCGATGACTTACATGGATGGGGAAAATAAAGAAACCGGCGATACCCTGGACACCGTGGCGCCGTTTATTGCAGTCGTTGGTCTAGGTTACGATGCGCCAAGCGAAATGTGGGGCGGGGCACTGACGGTTACCGCGGCGGATCGTAAAGACGAATGGGAACGTTCTGATGCAGGTCAAAAGCCGAATGTGGATGCTCCGGGCTATGCGGTGGTTGACCTGACCACTTACTATCGTCCCACCAATGATCTGACGCTACGTGCGGGCCTCTTTAATGCCTTTGATAAGAAATACTGGCAGTACCAGAATCTTGCGGGTGACTCTACGGCAACCGAACAGGGCAAACTGGACCGTCAGACGGAAGCTGGCCGTAACTGGGGGGTTACTGTGGACTACGCGTTTTAACTGGCACAAAAGGTAAATCGTCGAAAGCGATAAGACGAAAGTTATCAGTCCAAAGCCATAAACAGAAGGCCGCATTAATATGCGGCCTTTTCGTTTTAGTTTTGTATTTTTTAGTTTCAGCATCAGGCTTTCTGGTACTGATCCAGATCGAACAGCTTGTCTCTGATCGCCCAGAAGCGACCATTTTTGCGGGCAATCACCACTTCGGGCGGCCTCAGGCGGTGCTCATTATTGGCCACTTTGGTGGGAGCCGTATCGGTAAACGGACGGTGGCGGTCGACCAGATGCGGGTTAATAAATTTGCGCAGGAATTCGTCTTTTTGCCCTTTGGTCGATAAGGTCCAGACTTCGCTGATTTCCGCCCCTTCATCACTGACATAAATCACTTTCAGTTGTGGTTTGCCAAACTTGTTCTTGCCGGGTTCAAGGCGCAAATCGGTGCATTTCATGATCATCGCGTCTTTGAGTTTCAGGGCATCCCGCAGTTTTTTATCCGGGTCGACCATTACGGCATCACAGACATGGCAGCGTCGGGCGGCGATGTCGTTGTCGGCACCGCACTCTTCGCAGTATTTAGCCCGGAAACGGTAACCACATTCTTCTCGTTCGCCGGTGTCATCATCTTCAAAATACCCCTGGCAGCGACGACCATAATGCTCGAGCAGGAACCCTGCCGCGTCTAATTTACCCCAGAAGCTATTATTGAAGCCGCAGGCGGGGCAGGGCACCATAATCACTTCGCTGTCACTGTCCGGTTTGGGATCGCCGACTTCCGGCTGATAAAGGTCATAACAGTTACCTGCGTATTCCAGCACCAGGCAGTCCTTTTTACCTTCGAACAAGCGAAGGCCGCGTCCGACAATTTGCTGGTACAGGCTTATGGACTCTGTCGGACGCAGAATCGCAATCAAATCCACGTGCGGCGCGTCGAATCCGGTGGTGAGCACCGATACATTCACCAGATATTTCAGTTTCTGTTGCTTGAAGTCATCGATGATGCGATCCCGCTCATCTTGCGGAGTGTCACCTACCACCAGAGCGGCCTGTTCATTGGCCAGATAGCCCATTATTTCCTTGGCGTGGTTGACGGTAGAAGCAAAAATCATCACCCCCCGACGATCTTTCGCATAGTCGATGACTTGATCAATGATCATCGGAGTGGCACGGCCCGACTGTTCGATAACGCTGTCCAGATCTGCTTCCCGGAACCGCCCGTTATTGGCCGGTTTCAGGCTCGAGAAGTCGTAGCCGATAACGGCCATGTCCATGACTTTGGGTTCGGTGAGAAAGCCTTCATCCAACAGGTAGCGGATTGGCAGCTCAAAAATGCAATCTCGGAAGAATCTGTCCTGCTCGGTTCGAACCTGACCCCGGGTATGGTATTTGTAAATCCAGCCCATCCCAAGTCGGTATGGGGTGGCGGTTAATCCGAGAATTTTGATGCCGGGGTTAATATCCTGCACATGCTTGATTACCCGGCGATACGCACTGTTTTCGTCATCCGGAACCCGGTGACACTCGTCAATAACCAGCAGCGAAAACTCGTTCGCAAACTGATCCAGACTGTTAACCATCGATTGTACAGACGCAAATACCACCTTCTGATCCGTTTCTTTGCGGCCCAGGCCCGCCGAGAAAATGGAGGCTTTCAGGCCATAGCTTTCATATTTGGCATGGTTTTGCTCAACCAGCTCTTTGACGTGGGTCAGAACCAGTACCCGGCCGCGTGCAATACGAGCCAGTTCGGCAACAACCAGGCTTTTACCTGCACCGGTTGGCAGAGCCAGCACGGCTGGGGTGCTGTTCTTTCGGAAATAATGGATGGTCGCGTTAACGCTGTCTTGTTGGTATGGGCGAAGAGTGTACATAGTTGAAAACAAGGGTCAGTCCGGCAGAGCGGGACAATCAATGAGAGTAAATCTGGTGAAGCGACAGTGTACAGACTGTGGCACCAATTAGCGAGCCGGAGAAGAGATGAGGGAGCCGCAGGGATTAGAGAGCTGAGATTCGTAAGCCGATATTAGCGTGAAAAAATGGTACAGAGGAGGAACTGGGGAAATCACCACAAGTGAAGCAGGCCCTGTGTACATACAGGGCCTGAAACGTTTTAAGAAGCAAGATTTAGCGGCATTTCAGCTGGCTTAAGAACCTTGGTCATCATGCAGAACTGACGACGCGGTACAAAACCGTGTTTTTCATAGAACTTACGGGCACCGCTGTTACCAATGTTAACCTCTAGCGACAGGGCATTGACCCCTGCAGAAGCAACATGCTGTTCAACCTGTGGGATTAGCTCGGTACCAATCCCTTGTTGGCGCCATTCCGGTTTAAGGTAGAACTGGTCAATCAGGCCTATACGGCCGCCATGTTCCAGGCTAAAGCTGAAGCTGATAATAATATGTCCGGCGATGAATTTTTCACCGTCAACGTCCACTTCAATAAACCAAGCCTGGCCAAGCTCAGGGTTGTTCAGCAACTGTTGAATAGCGTGCTGGGTTTGCTCTTTTTTCTGAGGCAGCACTTCATATTCAAACAATTCGCCAACAAGCTTAAGCAGCATATCCATTGAGGACAGACTTGGCGCAACAAGTGAAATCTTCATAGTTTGACCTTTGCAGTTGAGCTCCATCATGTTTGATGAATCGGTATTACATCCTGTTATACGTAACCATCTTCCGACACGTCCACTGATTCAGACCACAAAAACCCAAAAATGTTCTAGTTTATGAGCTTAGTTGGAAAATGCATTTGTAACGGGTTTCAGGTTAGCACTGAAAATCTACTTTGCCCAAAAGGGATACCTGTAAGCAATGAACAGTGCTCATTTAATGATGTGATTCCATTTTAGCCCATTTTCCATGACCAGGATGTTATGCGCTGACGGATGTTGGTAGAATACGCGTTTTTGTACCATCTGGAGCCCCTCATGAGGCTTGATAAATTTCTGTGCACCACACTGGGCATTACCCGAAAAGAAGCGGGTAAGCTGCTAAAAGATAAACAGGTTGAAGTCAATGGCGAAGTCGTGAAGAACGGCGCGCTGAAAGTGACGGATGATTGCGATGTCGAATTCAACGGGCGTTCACTCCGTTTTGAAGGGCCGCGTTATTTTATGCTGAACAAGCCATCCGGTTTTGTCTGTTCACATGTCGATGACTACAACCCGACCGTTTTTGTGTTGCTGGATGAAGTCAGCCCGGAGAAACTGCATGTTGCAGGCCGTCTTGACGGTGATACCACCGGTCTGGTGCTGTTGACTGATGATGGTCAGTGGTCTCACCGTATTACATCCCCACGCCATGTGTGTGAGAAAGTGTACTACGTTGAACTGGCTGATCCGATTGCCGAAGAGGTAATTGAACAGTTTGCACAAGGCGTTCAGCTGCGTGGCGAAAAAGAACTGACCCGCCCGGCGAAATTGGAAATTCTGGGTGAGCGTGAAGCGGTGATTACCATCTCTGAAGGTAAATACCACCAGGTGAAGCGTATGTTTGCTGCGGTAGGAAACAAGGTTGAAGCCTTGCACCGTGAAAAAATCGGCGCTGTCGAGCTGGATGACGATCTGGAACCGGGTGAGTACCGTCCGCTGACCGACGAAGAGATCGCTGCTTTTCTTTGATGTCCTCTGATTTCTTTTAATCTGCGTTCACGAGCGTGGGTTAAACATGATGAATATATGGCTCTTAGCATTAAATCTGCGTAAGTAGAGGCTGAGAGTCTGTTTTTCTACTTGGCCCGGTCAGGGTGCCACATCATTCAGTTTTTATTTTTACTCTCTCACTTCTTCACTTCTTCACTTCTTCGCATTTCCACCGAACAATCAGACAAGAAAAGTCGTGTCCTGGCTACATGCTTATGGGACGCCTGATTTCCTGTTAACAATGTCACTAATTTCTTACATTTGGTTGTAAACAGTATCCAATCTTTTTACTATCTCGTCCCTATCTTCGTTACGAATACTTATGCAACAGGGAACGATGCAACCGAGAACGCCTTATATCAGAACGATGTTTCTGGCCAGCCTGCTGAGCTGGTTTGTGCTCGTTGCTATGCCGGTTGTCAACGCCCATAACCAACCTGTTGGTGTGTGGGCTTCTCTCTGTACCTTAAGTGGCTTCAAGTTGGTGAAACTGGCTGACGGGCAAACCCAGCAGTTCCAGCATGACACCCACGGGCAATGTCCCATTGGTTTATTCAGTTTGGCTCATGCTGATGACCGATGGCTTGACCCTGGTGTTAAGCATCAGGAACTGGCCCCGTACCGGTATCACTTTACTCCCCAAGGCTGGGAGTATGCCTTTTTTATCACCCGAGCCCCGCCGGTCGTCATCACATCATCTTTCAGCTAAGCCTGAACTTCTCTCAATAAAATAAAAAATCAGACACATTCATCATCGACTTCGTTGCTGATGCGACTTCTTATCGCGCAGTAGGCGGAGCCGTTTTTTGTTGTGCGTTTAAAAAAGCAGCTTTGTAAAGGAAATACCATGAACACTTCTCAGTGTCAGGTCACTGCATCTGACATTCAGTCGCCCCTGTCTCAACGCCGGGCATTTTATCGGACGGCATGGCGCTGGCATTTTTACGCCGGATTGTATGTCGCGCCGTTTCTTATCATGCTGGCGATTACCGGTTTGATGATGATGTATGCCGGCACCCTTGAAAATTACCGCTATCAGAACCTGTTACATGTAGAATCTGCCGGGCAGAGAATATCGGTTAGCCAGCAACTGGAGGTGGTTCGCCAGCAGTTTCCTGAGGCAACCATCAAGCAATACCTCCCGCCGAAAACCCCTGAGGATGTCAGCCGTTTTGCCGTTGTGACCCAACAGGGCGAAGGGCTGTTTGTCACGGTAAACCCTTATCAGGCGCAGGTGCTCGGCAGTATCCCGCGTGACAACACCATGTATCAGTTGGCGAATGATATTCACGGCACACTCCTCATTGGTGAAACCGGAGATCGTCTGATTGAACTGGCCGCCAGCTTCGGGGTGATCTTGCTGGTCAGCGGGTTGTACCTGTGGTGGCCACGCGACAATGCCAGCCGCGCAGGGATGTTCCGGCTACGTTTGGGGCAGGGCAAGCGAACCTTCTGGCGAGACGCTCACGCCAATGTCGGGGTAGTAACGGGAGTGTTCCTGCTGTTGTTTTTACTCTCCGGCCTTTCCTGGTCGGGTGTATGGGGCAGTAAAATGGTTCAGGCATGGAACAGTTTTCCTGCCGGGGTCTTTGGTGATGCGCCGTTGTCGGATGTTACCCATGCGGCAATGAATCACGGTGAAGCGGAAGAGGTGCCGTGGAACCTTGAGCAAACGCCTATGCCCATGTCCGTTATCACTGAGGAAGAGATGACCGAGACGGCAGCCGACACGGCGAATGCGGCCAGCCATCATGCAGGTCATCATATGATGACATCAGTACCGGCTCGTCCGCTGCAACAGGGTATCGTCGGCAACGTCAACATTGACAGCGTGACGGCTTTTGCCCGTCAGGAAGGGTTCACGAACTACCGTCTGAATCTGCCGCAGAGCGCAACCGGTGTTTACACCATCATGGCCAGTACCATGGGGAAAGACATTACCGACGCCACGCAGGATCGCACCATGCATATTGATCAATACAGCGGCAAGGTGCTGGCTGATGTGAAATATGCTGACTACACCGCGATGGCGAAAACAATGGCATGGGGAATTGCCCTGCATGAGGGCGATATGGGGTATGCAAATAAAGCGGTGAACACGGTATTGTGTCTGTCCTTTGTTCTGATCAGCCTGAGCGGCATTGTGATGTGGTGGTTACGTCGCCCGAAAGGCAAGCTGAGTCTGTCACCTCCGCCAGCACCTAATGATCCGGCACTCTGGAAAGGCGCAATGGTAGTGATCGCTGTACTTGGTGTTTGTTTTCCGCTTGCAGGCCTGGCGATTGTGACGGTTCTGGTGCTGGACTGGCTGGTTATCTCGCGTGTTGCGCCATTATCGAGATTGCTCGGTTGATTAACCGATCGTCACGGAATAACTGTTCTAATGTAATAAGCAAGCCCCGAGCCGGGGCTTGCTTGTTTTTATACCTGTGATCAAGATCAATTCATCAGAAACTTATCATTTCCTATTAGGAAAGAGTGAAATGATGAAATTCATCGTACAATAGCTCTCTTTTTCCTCATCTTCTGCATTGAGATTTTATGACCACATCCGACAGCCCTAGGCTGAGTTTTCAAATGATTCTGATCCTGGGGGCGATAGCAGCGCTGACGCCGCTGGCGATTGATATGTATCTGCCGGCGATGCCGAGCATTGCCAGAGATCTCGGGGTTGTACCCGGTGCTGTGCAGGTAACTCTGACGGCCTATACTGCTGGCTTTGCGATTGGTCAGTTATTACACGGACCTTTGGCAGACAGCTACGGGCGACGTCCGGTACTGATGATCGGGGTGTTGCTGTTCGCTGCGGCGGCAGTGGTCAGTGCGCTCAGTCAGGATATTACTCAGCTGACATGGGTACGTGCTGCTCAGGGTTTTGCCGGAGCGGCTGCTGCGGTCATTATTCAGGCGCTGGTGCGGGATATGTTTGAGCGGGAAGAGTTTGCCCGCACCATGTCGTTTATCACCCTGGTCATGACGATTGCGCCGCTTGCTGCCCCGATGATCGGTGGCTATCTGTCGATATGGCTGGGCTGGCGTTCTATTTTCTGGGTGTTGGCACTGTTTGCCGTCATCATCATTCTGGCGGTGCTGGGAAAAGTACCCGAAACCCTGCCGGTAGAAAAACGCCTGCCGTTTCATCTCGGCGCCAGTTTGCGGAACTATGCCCGGATGCTGGTGACACCAGAAGCCGTCGGTCTGATCTTCAGCAGCGGTTTCTCGTTTGCCGGGATGTTTACTTTCCTGACGGTCGGCTCATTCGTTTATATCGATCTGTATCAGGTCAGCACTGAAAACTTTGGTTTGCTGTTTGGCCTTAACATTGTCTGCCTGATTCTGATGACCAGCCTGAATGGCCGTCTGGTACGCAAAAAAGGGTCGCACTGGATGCTGCGTTTTGGTCTGGGGGTTCAATTGATCGCCGGAGCAGGGCTGGTTATCGGTCAGGTGTTTGATCTGGGGCTGTGGGGCGTTGTTGTGCCGGTGATGCTGTATGTTGGTACTATTTCGATCATCGGAAGTAACACCATGGCGTGCTTGCTGGCGAAGTATCCGCACATGGCGGGAACAGCGTCTTCACTGGCGGGCACAATGCGATTTGGTACCGGTTCGGTTATTGGTAGTCTGGTTGCAGCCATGCCGGATGCGACAGCGTGGCCAATGGCATTGACCATGGCGTTATGTGCAGTATTATCTGCGGGCTTTTATTGGTTATTTTCCCGAAACGCATAAGGAAACACATGGCTGTATATATTGAGGAGCTCAGCAAGCTGGTCTCCGACGGGTTAAACGAACTGGCGGAAGCCATCCGCAGCGGTAAAACGCCGAATAACCCGGTGAGTGAAACGCATTTTCTCAGTGCTTGGGTGACCAAGGCGATCAAACAGCAGCGCTATGATCACAGTGTTGCCACAACACTAGTGAGCTGGCAGAAACAGGCACGCAGTCAGGGCACAAAGGCCCAGATGAAGCAGCAGTTTCAGCAGATTCAGGCCACTTATGCCGGTGTGCCGCGCCAAAAGGGTGACGAGGCAGAACAGGCGGTTGAAGAGAAGGCCGCTGACATTACGCGTTCACAACTGACAGGGCTGTATGCGTCTCTGACCGAAAAAGACTGGCTGGTCACGACGGAATATGAGGTCAACCGCAAGGTGACGCATCATACCGACGGTCAGGCATCGCTGGTAGTGTGTGCGACTCAGTCGAAACTGGCATTTGACGGTGACACAGCCGACAGCTTGATGGTAAAACCCCTGTCGCTGTTTGTTCGTGGCGATGTGCGTGAGCTGGTTGAAGTGGCGTATCAGCACGGCCTGTTGCTGTTTAAAGTGACCGATTATAAATCCATCGTGAAATATCACGGTGAGTACATTTTGTATCCGCGCAATGCCGGGCCATCCATTCCTGAGATTCCGGTTCAGCACCAGTAACCCGATGAAAACGAGCCTCTGAGAGGCTCGTTTTTTTTCGCGCAGGCTTTTTTGTCTTGCATCTTTGCTTGGAGTATCGCTTTTTTCAGGGAATCAGTGAGTGGGCATCGCCGCTATGGAATTTTTTTTGTATGCCTTCGAGCTTAACCAGAAGGTGAGAAGTTCAGATGGTTTCCGTTTTGCCTTCCTGCGCTGTGGCCTTACAGCGTTTAACCACAGCGTGCGTCATGCCGCGGAAAATGAACAGGTGGGCCGGCATCATGGCAAACCAGTACAGTAACCCGGAAAACCCTGCCGGGTGCCACCAGGCGCGAATATCCAACGTACGGTGATCGCCATGATCATCAATGGTAAATTCGAGCCGTCCCAGCCCTGGAGCTTTCATGCCAAACAGCAGGGAAAGGAAGCGGCCTGGCTCTATGTTGATGACTTTCCAGGAATCGACCTTGTCTCCCAGTTTCAAGTTTTCCGGATCCCGCCGATAGCGTTTCAGCGCATCACCACCGATACACCAGTCCATCCATTCCCGAATCCGCCACAATATGTTGGCAAAAAAATACCCTTCTTTGCCTCCGACAAGTTGTACTTGACGCCATAGCTGCTCGGCTGTCGCATCGGTTTTTAAGGTGTAGCCCGCCTGCTTGGCGTAATAGCCGTAACCGGGTTGCCAGCGGGCGAGGGCATCGGGATCGAACCCCCAAATTTCGCTGCGTACGACTTCGGTTTCATGACTGAGTGATTCATCAACAGCTTCGTCGTAACTGAGCAGACGTTGTGGGATCAGCGACTGTATGGCTGAACCGTCTGCTTTAAGATCCAGACTGATCCCGCCAATTAAGGCTCTGGCGATGTTGGTCGGAACTGACGTGACAAAACGCAGCCAGAGCGCGGCAAACTTCGGCGACAAAAAGGGCAGGGGCAGAATCCGCACTGTTTTACCGGCACGCTGACCGATTTTTCTCAACTGTGTGGCATAAGTCAGAGGTTCCGGACCGGCAATGTCCATGATCTGATGGCGGCAGGGGTTAAACTTCAGTAATGCCATCAGATAATAGAGCAGGTTTCGCAGCGCAATCGGCGAGTTATGGGTGTGCACCCAGTTCGGCGTGATCAGAACCGGGAAATGATAGACAAAGTCCCGCATCACTTCGAATGCGGCAGATCCCGGGCCAACGATAATGCCGGCTCGCAGTTCGGTAACTGGAATGCCACTTTCTCTGAGAATTTCGCCAGTCGCTTTGCGTGCGGCAAGGTGGGATGAGTGACCATCTTTCGGCTGCAATGCGCCCAAATAGATCACCCGTTTTACGGTACTTTGTTTTAGCGCCTGACTGAAATTTCGGGCAACATGCGCTTCGAAATCAATAAAGTCATGGCCGTGATTCATGCCATGTACCAGAAAGAAAACGATGTCAGTATTAGAAAGGAGTGTGTCGAGGTTGTCGGGGGTATCCAGATCCAGTTGGTGGATCTCAATGTTGTCGATTTCCTGCCAGCCTCGTTGTTCTAACAGTTTAATATTTCTTGCAGTGGCTTTAACGCGGTAACCGGCATTTACCAGTTCAGGAACAAGGTGGCTGCCAACGTATCCAGAAGCGCCAACAACCAAAATTGTTTGTCCCATAAGCCACTTACTCCTTGTGTCTGACTCTATTCACTGTAGTGGAAAAATGTGACAAGGGTTAGTTATTTGGGCCCAATAGGGTACAATTGAGAAAGAACACTTAGGGCAACCAAATAGCTAAGTGGCTTGTTTTTATGAATTTTTGACGGGAAGTGTATGAGATTTGGATAAATTGCGGTGAATTTGTTGAATAAATAACAAGAACCGCTGATTTTTCCCGATTCTCTTTTTACCCACACAGGGATTACAGTACATTCCCCCGTCAAATTGCTTTCCTGAATTTGGGGATACACATGCTACGACTGGTCAATCTTTGCAAAGGCTATCTGGATGGTGATGAATACCATTCTGTTTTGCAAGGGGCTGAGTTGGAATTAGACCAAGGTGAACAACTCGCACTCATGGGTGAAAGTGGTTCCGGCAAAAGTACGTTGCTGAATCTGATCGCCGGGCTGGATACCGCTGATGCCGGAGAAATCTGGCTCGGTGACCAGCCTATTCATGCTATCCCTGAGCGGGCCCGAACGGCGTTTCGTCGGAACAATATCGGCCTCGTTTTCCAGCAGTTTAATCTGCTGCCTACCTTAACTACGGCCGACAATATCCGTTTTTGTCGACAGCTGAAAGGGCTGGATGAAGATCCTGTGCTCTGGCGTCAGATTATTTCTGCACTAGATTTGATGCCGCTGCTGGGCCGTTATCCTGAGGAGATGTCCGGCGGTCAGCAACAGCGTACCGCGATTGCCCGTGCGTTATACATGGAACCGCAGATCCTGCTGGCCGATGAACCGACCGGCAGTCTGGATGAGCGAAATGCCGACGCAGTGATCCGCCTGCTGGTGCGTCTGACCAAACAGCTGGATTGCACGTTGCTGCTGGTGACCCACAGCCACAAAGTGGCCGATCACATGAATGGTTGTATTCGCCTTCAGGGAGGGCAGTTGCATGTCAAACCCCGTAGCTAAGGCGCTATGGGGGCACTACAAACGCCACCCCCTGCAAATAGTATTGGTCTGGTTTGGCCTGACACTGGGTATCGCACTGCTGGTGGGCGTTATGGGTGTCAACCAGCAGGCCAGAGAAAGCTACCGCGACGGTGAGCAACTGTTTTCCAATCCTTATCCCTACCGTATTCGCCATGCTCAGCCGTCCCTGAAAGTCCCGCAAGGGTTTTATATCCAGCTTCGCCGGGACGGGTTCAAACAGTGTGTACCTATGGATCAGATCCGGGTCGTCACTCAAGACGGACGCGATGTGGAAATCGTCGGGATCGATCCGGTCGCCTTGTTTAACGGTGCCTCTTTACTATCGTCACGTAATCAGAACCAGATCATGCAGCTGATGCAGCCGCCGTATCCCATCATGGTGGGGGCTCATCTGGCTAATTACATGGGCATCGAAGACGGCCAGCCCCTGACGCTGGAAAACGGGCGTCAGCTCGGGCCTGTTCATGTGGTGGATGAAGAGCGGATCAACGGCCCCCGTATGCTGGCGGACATGAGCCTGCTGCGCAGTATTCAGCCGGGCTCAGGCCTGACAGCTATCCTGTGCGGCAAGATGACACCGCAGGCACTACGCCGTCTGGAAAGTCAGTTGCCAATTGCCCTTAAGCTGGAAAAAGAAGAAGCGGCAGGATTGGAACCGCTTACCAATGCGTTTCACCTGAACCTGTTTGCGATGGGAATGCTGGCCTTTGTGGTCGGACTGTTCATTTTTTATCAGGCGATGTCGTTATCGCTGACGCAGCGCCAGCCGTTGGTAGGGCTGATGCGTCAGGCTGGGGTATCTTCTCTGCAACTGGCCAAAGCCCTGATTGTGGAATTGCTGGTCTGGATTGTGCTCGGGCTGGTGGGCGGAAATCTGCTGGGCCTGATGTTGGCCGAACAACTGCTGCCATCGGTCGCCGAGACATTGAACAATTTGTACGGTGCAAACGTCAGCCTGTCAGTCAGCTGGCACTGGGAATGGGGCGTTGCCTCGGTGCTGATTGCCTTGCTGGGTTGCCTGCTGGCCTGTGGCTGGCCGCTGATACGGTTGATTCGAACGCCGCCGGCACGACTGGCCACACATATGTCGTTGGTGCGTTTCAGCGGGCGTGAGTTTGCGATTCAGGCGCTGGTTTCCTGTTTGTTTGTGGTAGCGGCCTATGGTATTTATCAGCTGCCACATGGACAGCAGGCCGGGTTTGTTTTGATTGCCTGCATTCTGATTGCATCGGCATTAGGCATGCCTTATCTGTTGTGGCAACTGTTCCGGTTGCTGGGCGTTGTCGTCCGTTCGGCACGTCTGCGTTGGTTTTTCTCCGATGCCGCGGCCAGCCTCAGCTATCGGGGGGTAGCAGCAATGGCTTTCATGCTGGCTCTGGCTTCCAATATCGGGATGGAAACCATGACCGGCAGTTTCCGCCATACGACCAAGGTGTGGCTGGATCAGCGATTGGCGGCGGACATTTATGTGCGTCCATCGGCGAATGTAGCACCACGCATTGCCAGCTGGCTGGAAAAGCAGGAAGAAGTGGATCAGGTCTGGTGGCAATGGCGTCATACCATTCCTTCTGATTACGGCAAACTGCAGGTGGTCAGCGTAGGCGGCACCCAAGAAGAAAAAGCCGCGCTGGCCATTAAAGTCGCCATGCCGGAATACTGGCAGCGGCTGCATTATGGCCGGGCAATGCTGGTCAGTGAGTCGCTGGCCATTAAACATAACTGGGAACCGGGTCAGGTGATTGATATGCCTGCACCGCTGAACCAGAAATGGTTGATCGCGGGCGTGTATTACGACTACGGCAACCCGCATGGTCAGGTGATTATTCCGCACAAACGCTGGCAGCAGTTGTGGCCGCACCGTGGTCAGGTTGGGCTGGCTATTCATCTGCAGCCAGGGGCTGACACCATGAGCATGATGAAAAAGTTGGGGGAGACATTCCGTCTGCCACCTGAGCGGGTGCGCAACAATGCCGAGCTGATGGTACAGGCCATGCGGGTGTTCGACCGTACTTTTGTGGTCACGGCCACTTTGGGTAAGCTGACCCTGTTTGTCGCAGTCTGCGGTCTGTTTTTTGCGACGGTTGCCGGTGAGTTATCGCGTCAGCGCCAGTTTGCTCTGTTACGTTGCATGGGCATGACCGGACGCGAGTTAGCCTTGCTGGGCGGCGGCCAGTTGCTGCTGATCGGGGTGATGACCGCGCTGATTGCACTGCCGTTGGGGCTGATTCTGGCGCAGTTGCTGATTGATGTGGTGCTCAAATACTCGTTTGGCTGGACGATGCCGGTCGAATATTTTCCGGTCGACTACCTGATGTCATTGGGCTCCGCCTTGTTTGTCCTGTTGCTGGCCGGAGCCTGGCCGGTCTGGCGGTTGGTGAAGCGGTCAGCCATTCTGTCTTTGCGGGAGTCATTCTGATGCGCACACTATCAACCCTCAGCCTGCTGCCGGTATTTTTGCTGATGGCCGCCTGTCTGCTGACGCTGCAGGGGTGTGAGACGGAGTCCGACCCCGAAGATCAGGCTATTGTGATGCTCAGTCAGGAAAGTGGTGAGCAGTTTGCGCGAGTCGAACCGGGAGTCAGGCTGACATTTCCGCAGGATCACCTGCCACATCCGGAATTTCGCAATGAATGGTGGTATCTCACTGCGAACCTGAAAAGTGAAACCGGGGAAGAGTTTGGCTTGCAGTGGACGTTGTTCCGCAACGCCGTATCGACTCAACCGGGTAATGGCTGGCAGGATCCGCAACGTTATATGGCACATCTGGTGGTCACCGGTGAGAAGAAGCTCTGGGCGGCAGAACGCTTTGCCCGTGGCGGGATTGGTCAGGCCGGAGTCACCGGACGGCCGTTTCGTGCCTGGCTGGATAACTGGTTATGGTTGTCTCACAGCGACTCACCGTTTCCCTCGACACTGACCTTTGCTGACGGGGAGTCACCCAAGCCGGACATGGCGGGTAAGCTGGAGATCACGCAAACCGGCCCTTTAGTGCTGCAGGGCGTTCAAGGTTATAGCCGCAAACATGCTACTCAGCCGATCGCTTCTTACTATTACAGCGCGCCGTTTCTGACACTGAAGGGTGAACTGGAGCTGGACGGCAAACTTTACCACGTCGAAGGTAAGGGTTGGCTGGATCGGGAATGGAGCAGTGTCGGACTGTCAGACAGCCAGCTGGGCTGGGACTGGTTTGCGATTCACCTTGATGACGGTCGTGCCCTGATGCTGTACCAGATCAGGGAAAAAGATCACCGTCCGTATTATTTTGGCTCCCTCAGTTGGCCGGATGGGCGTACTCAGGGGCTGAAGCCGGAAGATATTAAGCTGTCGCCCGTGTCTTTTACGACTAACGATGAGGGACACAGTTACCCTCACGCCTGGTACATTGAGCTACCTGCTTATCAAATACAACTGAAAGTGGATACTGTCCGCAAGGAACAATGGTTGCCGTTTATCTTTTCATACTGGGAAGGACCTGTGAAAGTAACGGGCAGCCATTCAGGACAAGGATATATGGAACTGACCGGCTATTAATGCCGGCACGCCGTAGGAAACGAATAGGAAGACACACGTGTTAACTAACTTACAATTCGATGAATCGTCGCTGACCCAACGCTTAATGAATTTTCGCCGGGAATTTCACCGTTATCCGGAAGCTGCCTGGCGGGAATTTTTCACGACCAGCCGGATTGCCGGTCACCTGGAAGCGCTGGGATATACCCTGTGCTTCAGCGATGAAATCATTCATCGGGATGCCATCATGGGGCGGGATGAAACGCTGGTGGCGCAAGCGCAGCAGCGTGCAATGGTCTGGGGTGCGGATGAGCGTTACATGGCCAGAATGAACGGCATTACCGGTGTCGGTGCCATTCTTGATACCGGTAAACCGGGGCCGGTCATTGCCATGCGTTTTGACATTGATGCTGTTGAAGTGATGGAAAGCCAGAATGACTCACATCGTCCCCGTTTTCTGGGTTTTGCGTCGCTGGAGCCGGGCGTGACCCATGCCTGTGGCCATGATGCCCATAGCTCGATTGGTCTTGGGATCGCAGAAATTCTGGCAGCCAACACATCTCAGATGACAGGTACCATCAAGCTGCTGTTCCAACCGGCAGAAGAAGGCTGTCGCGCCGGTAAAGCCATTGCTGAAAGTGGCTGGCTGGACGATGTGGATTACCTTTTTGCCGCCCATATCGGAATGAATGTGCCGAGCGGGACGCTGGTGTGTGACCCTCAGCATTTCCTGTGCAGCTCCAAGTTTGACTTGCACTTTACCGGTAAACCGGCTCACGCCGGTATTGAACCTAACGCCGGTCACAACGCCCTCGCGGCGGCCTGTACGGCTGTGACTCAGATGCTGGCGATTCCCCGTCACCGTGACGGGATGACACGGGTGAACGTTGGCCAGATGCATGCCGGTGACGGGCGTAACGTGATTCCGGCAAATGCGGTGCTGATGGGGGAAACCCGTGGTGAAAATCGCGAGCTGAACGCGTATATGTTCCAGCAGGTTGAAACGATCGCCAAGGCCGCAGGGCAGATGCACAGCGTGCAGGTGGAGATCCGGCCACAAGGCGAAGCGATTGGGCTGGAAAACGATGTCGAGATGGTGAATCTGTTGGAACGCTTGGGGAAACCGAGCGGCTTTGCCGATGTGATGCGTGAGAAAGATTTCGGTGCCAGTGAAGACGCCGGTTATCTGGTTGATCGGGTGCAGGCGAACGGTGGCAAGGCGGTGTACTGCCTGATTGGTTCAGACCTGACAGCAGGCCACCACAACGGCGATTTTGATATTGATGAAAGCCGTATGTTGCCTGCTGTGCGTTTGTTTCTGAATGCGATCAGTAGCTTGCAACGGGAAGCACAGTTGAATGACGCGTCCCAGTGAAATAGCTCAATAAAGTAGCTTAAGAGCCATAGTTATCAGCATGTATTTAAGCTAGCTACGAGCATAGAATCGAGCATAGATACAAGCATAGCTACGAGTATAGATACAAGATCACAGCTCAAAAACATAGCACGGGAGCACAGCCTGAGAGGCAACGAATTAAGCCAACCAATTTCCGGCCTAATGTCTGGCACAAATGCTCCACAGGGTTAGCTCTACAAGGTTAGAGACAAACCGGTATACAGACCTCAGCGATAGCCTTGCTCAATGTAAGGACACCTCCGACAGACCCCGAAGCGAAAGTTTCGGGGTCTTTTTTATACTTAAACGAATTTGTTTAAGGTTCAGCACAAAAATTTTTCAAAAAGCGCATATTATTTCTATGGTTAAAGAAAAATAACTTTCATCGTCATACGCCGACGGGAAACCGTCAGATAGCTTTGTCAGCGCCGAACTAGTGACTCCGAACTGCATTTCGAACCGCAGTATCCAGAGTGCCTGAGTTTCATTGATTTGAGTTTCACAGACTTTAATTTCACAGACTTTAATTTTACAGACCTAAGCCCAGCGCGTTGTCGTTCACATGAGGGAGCCGCACTTGTCCAGTACAGAAGGCAGCAACTCAGCCGAATCAGAAATTGTGATGACCCGGCCATCTACGTGGCTGATCCCTTTTTGTCTGAGCGATAAGTTCAAATTTGCCTTCCGTGTGGCGGTCAGCCTGACATTTGCCTACTTGTTCCCCATGGCGATGGGCTGGAGTAACCCGTCAACAGCAGCCACGACAGTCATGTTGATTGCATCAACCGGCAGTCGGCGTGAATCGCTGGCAAAGGGGACATTGCGGGTTCTAGGCACTCTGCTCGGTGGCTTTATCGGACTGGTGCTGGTGGGTATGTTCGCGCAAGACCGCATGCTGTATCTGCTGGTGGTGTCGCTGGTCGTGACGGTGGTTTTCTATATCCGCTCTGCCTATCTCAATGATCCCACCTTGTTCATGCTCACCGGGGTCACCACGCTGATGATGTATCACGGTGGTGATGCACAGGGCGCGTTTCTTTACGGCATCGAACGTATTTATATGACTGTGTTTGGTGTGGTGGTGTACACCCTGATTGGGATCTTTTTGTTTCCACCCCGGGTAGAGCAAAACTTGCATCAGATGGCTGACGCACTGGCCGCGGCGCAGAAAGCGTTATTTGATGCTATCTGCCAACCACCTGAATCCCCGTCATCAGAAACGGTTAGCCACATGGCGGACAAAAGCCAAGCGGCGGAATTTCAGTCCGATAAGAGTCGCAGCACGGATACCGAGCGAATTGTTTCCGATGCAGGTTCAGGGAGTGCTCCGCAGACTCAGACTCAGGCCCAGCCTCATATCTCGCCGGAAGCAGATAAAAATGCCTCTCACACAGATTTAATGGCATTAACACAAGCGATGTTTGCCGCTCAGAAAGCCTTTGATACCCGATATCAGACTCTGAATGCCGATTGCAGTGAAATTTCTGCCTATAAAACGGAATGGGACGGTGCTCAGGCGTTATTCAGCCAAATCACAGATTTGCTCGCGATGGCTGCCAGACAGCATCCCCGCGCCGGGGGGCACCCGGAGCATTATATCCGCGATTTTTCTGCCCGCTGTGAAGAGATTACGGCGCTGTTTGCCAGCTTGCCGGAAGCGTGGGAGAGCAAAGAAGTGTATCCGCTTGTGGCACTTGAACCGATAGAGTGTGACGGTGATGTACTGAAACAGGCGAGCCATCTCTATCGTGGCGAAGCGATTACGCTGAATTATCTGCTTGGTCAGCTTCAGGAAAAACTGTGTCAGTTGCGCACCTGCATCAGCAGTATTGATTCGGTGACGGGCGGATTAGGGTTGGATCTGCCAACGCCTGCCGCCACACCTGACTTCCGCTGGTGGGATGCTGAAAATGCCAAAACTTCGATAAAGGTACTGCTGACCTACTGGCTGGCCGCCGCATTCTGGATCAATTTCAATCCACCAGGTGGATACAATGTGGTGATATACAGCGCCTTGCTGGTTTCGCTGCTGTCTTATATGCCGATACACCCGGTGCTGCTGCTGATTCTGTTTACCCTCGGGTTTGCGTTTTCTGTGCCTTCCTATGTTTTTATCCTGCCACAGCTGACTATAGGCTCAGAACTGGCCGTATTCATTTTTATGTATACATTTATTGGTTTCTACCTGCTGAAAGGGCCGGTCACGATCTTCTTCCTGCTTGGGATGTTCACGATCGGTATCAACAACACCATGGTGTACAACTTCAATATCACCATCACCATAGTGACGATGTTTTACCTCATTACGTTCACGGTAATTTTGTCGCATTACCTGCCGTTTACCAGCCGCCCCGAAGCGCTGATGCTGATTTTCCGCGAACGTTTTTTCCGCCACTGCTATCGCTTATTCCGGCTGATGCAAAAGCCAAAGCTGACAATTCGGGATCGTATTCTGCGTCGGTGGCATCGGGTCACCATGCAGGCCACACTGGGTAAAATGAAGGTCTGGAGCCAGAAAGTACCGACAAAGTCGTTTCCCGATATCGAACAGCAGGATATGGCAGCGTTTATCGCTGCGTGTGAGGTATTTCAGCATCATTTATTAATGCTGGATCGGGGCAAGTCAAAGCTGAGCGACAACGAAATTGTGCTTAATGCACAGAAAAAACACCGGGACCAAATTTTACCGGCGGTCGCTAAATCTCTGATGGCCGCACCGGAGAAGAGGGATCCACCACCACATGAATCGGAAGATCTCCGGCAGGATTATCATGAACTGGAACATCGGTTGGATCAGTATTTTGAGCATATCGTGCTGGAAAAGCACAGCAGTAAAGACATTGCCGGATTTTATTTTTTCCTAAACTTGAAGAAAAACTTATTTGAATCATTGATGTTATGTAAGCGTGCCCATGATCAGGTTCCCTGGTCGGCACTTCGCATGACACGTTTTTAAGGGGAAAGGCGTGACAGGCAAACTGAATGTCTGGTTTCTCGTGGGTGTCTTGGCCTCCATGCCCGGTTGTACCGTACTGGGGCCGAATTTTACCGGAGTTGATCCGGTGCCGTTGCCTACCAGTTGGGATCAGAGGGATTATCAGCTCAGCCAGACGCAGACCGCACGCTGGTGGCAGCAGTTTAACGACCCCAACCTCAATCATCTGGTTGATTTGGCGGCGCAGCAGAATTTGGATCTGACCGCGGCCGGTTTGCGGATTTTGCAGGCCAGAGCGGCGTTAGGGGTGGCTGACGGATTGCGGTATCCACAACGGCAGACGGTATCCGGGCGACTGGCAAAGGTCTATCAGTCGGAACAAACTTTCGATAATACCAACCTGACGTTTGATGCGGCCTGGGAGCTTGATGTCTGGGGGCGTTACGTGCGGGGCGTAGAATCGGCAGAAGCGGCAATGTATGCCTCTATTGCCTCTTATCATGATGTGCTGGTGACCATTACGGCGGAAGTGGTCCGCAACTACATCAACTACCGCACCTTCGAAGAGCGTATTCTGCTGTCGCTGCGTAACATCGATATCCAGAAACGGGTCGCCAAAATTACCCAGGTGCAGTATGAATCGGGCGATGTGACGGAGCTCGATGTACAGCAGGCGAACACCCAGCTGTATAACACTCAGTCTGCCTTGCCCAGCTTGAAAATCGGTTTGATACAGTCCCGTAATGCGCTGGCTGTGTTGCTGGGAATGCTGCCGGACGACGTGGAGATCTTGCTGAAGAGTCCCGCCGTCAGGGCAAAAGTCGCTGCCTTTGATAACAAGTATGAGACCCACCTCAACAGCCGACTGTCTGAAAACTATGATCAATTGTCCCTGATACCGGTTCCGCCGCGGGTTCAGCCACGCATTGAAGCATCCCTGGTGTTGCGGCGCCCGGACTTGCAGTTGGCGGAGTTACAGGCACATGCGCAAAGCAGCCGGATAGGGATCGCTCAGGCAGACCTGTATCCGCAGTTTACGCTCTTTGGTGCCATTGGTTTTGACAGCACAGTACCGGCCGGTGGTGACTTTTCTTCCAGTAAAGCCTTGAACCTGCAAATGGGGCCTTCTTTTTCCTGGAACATTTTTCAGTACGGCAGGGTGAAAAATAATATCCGGCTGGAAGATGCCCGTTTCGAGGAAACCCTGACCAACTACAACCGGCAGGTGTTGCTGGCGGTGCAGGAAGTCACGAATGCCCTGGAGTCTTATCAGCTTAACCGTGAGCAGAAACTGCTGGCGTTTAACTCTGTGGATGCCTCGGTTCGGGCCTTTAACATCTCACTGACCCAGTACCAGAACGGTCAGATTAGCTTTGAGCGATTACTGGATTCTGTCGAGAAGATGACCCGCAGTGAAGATAACTACGCCATTGTGAAAGGTAGTGTCGCGACGCAGGTTGTGGCGCTGTACAAATCGCTGGGCGGCGGCTGGGAAGCCAATACCGGCAAGGCATTCGTTAGTGATGCGACCCGCGAAAAAATGGCGGAGCGCACCGACTGGGGTGACATGCTGGAAGAGACAACACTGCCGCCGTGGGCGCCGGAACCGGTCACGCCGGCCAAATCCCCGTTCGGGGATCCGATTGACCCGGCCAAGCAACGTTATCCGGGAGGACCCTGATGCCATATGAATTATCGTGGGGAGATGTGTATTTTTCCCCGTTTTTGCTGGTGGTGGTCATTGCCATTGTGGCTGCCTGGGTGACTGTGATGGTGCTGAATGCCACGCGGTTGTCCCGACTGATTGCCTTTCCGTCGGTCACTTTTCTAGCGTTTGTCGTGTTCTACATCGTGGCAGTGGATGCCTACTTTATCCGTTTTTAGGTGCAGCTATGAAAAAAATTAAAAAGCTCATCGTGGTGCTGATTAATGTCCTGATCATTGGCGGGGCGGTGTATTTCGGCTACCAGAAATACGAGGAGTATTTTGCCAATCCCTGGACCCGAAACGGACAGGTCAGGGCCAATATTGTGAAAGTGGCACCGCGGGTTTCCGGCCCGGTGGTAACGGTGGCGGTGAAAGACAACCAGTTTGTGCGCAAAGGGGATTTGCTGTTTGAAATTGACCCGACCACCTTTGATGTTGCGCTGTCTCAGGCTGAATCGGCACTGGAGCGATCCCGTATCAGCGCCAAGGGTAAAAAATCGAATACGACCGGTTGTTGGATATTCAGGCTAAAGATCGTGGCGCGGTGTCGCTGAAAGACTTAACCCGTAGGGAAATCAGCTATCAGGAATCGCTGGTGCAAATTCGTATTGCGGAGCAGAAAGTACATGCGGCTAAACTGAATCTTGAGTTTACCCGGATAGTGGCTTCGGTCGATGGCTATGTGTCTAACTTGGATATCCGGGAGGGAACGCAGGCCGTCGCGAATCAGCCGTTGCTGGCGCTGGTGGATGTTAACAGCTTCTGGGTGTTTGCGTACTTCCGTGAAAATGAGCTGTCTCGTATTCACATTGGGGATGATGCCAAAGTGACGCTGATGGCGTATCCGGAGCAGCCAATTGATGCGGTGGTCGACTCGCTGGGGTGGGGGATTGCCCCGCAGGACGGCAGTGTCGGCTATAACCTGCTGCCTAACGTTAACCCGGTTTTCCAGTGGATCCGGCTGGCACAGCGTATTCCGGTGCGCATTACGGTTGGCGATCTGCCGGAAGGGGTTCACCTGCGATTCGGTATGACAGCGTCGGTCATGGTCCTCGACCAATCAGATAAGCAACAGAACCAATGAGGAGGCGGTAGGATGGGGCGAAAAATCACCGAGCAGAACAATTTCTACTACATGACGTTGGCCCTGATCATTTTGTTGATTTCCACGTCACTCGGCATGGTCATTAAACAGAACTGGTTGGACACAATTTTTCAGGCCATCACGATTTTTACTTTTCTCGTCTGCCTGATCAGCCTCCGCTTTGCCGTCGGATGGTATCGTTTTTTGATGACTATCATGATTATCTGGGTCGTATTGGCAATCAGCAAAAATGTCTTCGGCATTACGCAGGTCGACATTGCCATGATGTTGTTGATGCTCATGTTTTTTATCGGCACCTTTAAAGCCATTGTTCGGCAGATCCTGTTCACGGGCTCGATTGATAACAACAAAGTGGTTGGCTCGCTCGCGCTCTTTCTGTTGCTGGGGCTGATATGGGCGATTCTTTATTTGTTAATTCTGGAATTTTCGCCTAGTTCTTTTGACGGGCTGGAATATCAGGATTGGGGGCTGAACTTTACCAATGTTGCTTACTTCAGCTTCGTGACCCTTACAACGCTGGGCTACGGTGATATCAGCCCGGTGACGCCGTTTGCTCAGGTTGTCGTGTATCTGGAAGCGATTGCCGGTGTGTTCTATATGGCTATTGTGGTAGCCAGCCTTGTTGGTGCCAGTCAGAGTAATCAGGAAAAACATGATGAATAATCAAAATCCGCAACACTCAGAATCGAGCAGTGCCTTTATCAACAACATGGTCGAGTCAGCCATTCGAATTGGTTTGCTGTTTGTGCTGGTCGTGTGGACCTATGACATCATTAAACCCTTTCTTATCCCGGTGCTGTGGGGGGCTATTATTGCGGTGGCGCTGATGCCGGTGACCAAAAAGCTGGCCAACTGGCTCAACGGCAAGGAAAGTCTGGCCGCCACGCTGCTGGCATTGCTCGGTGTGCTGGTGCTGATTGTGCCGCTGATTCTGGTCATGGGGTCAATTTATGATGGCATTATCAGGCTCACGGAGGTGTTTCAGGCCGGAGAGATTCGTATTCCCGGCCCGACCGACCGGATAGCGGCCATTCCGGTGATAGGGGACAAGCTCTACAGTATTTGGTCATTATTCTCCACCAACCTGGAGCAAGCCATCACCAATTATCTGCCACAGATTAAAACCGCCGTCGGGGCGTTTGCGGGCATCCTTGGAAGCGGGGTGCTCACGGTGGTGATGTCCGTCATTTCCCTGCTGATTGCCGCCGCCTTTATGGCCAATGCGGAGTCCATGTCGAAAGCGGTCAAAACCGTGTCGATACGGATAGCCGGCCCGAAAGGGGAACAGTGGGCAAGCCTAATTGCCGCAACGATTCGCAGTGTGTTGCTGGGTGTGGTTGGGGTGGCTTTTATTCAGGCCATTTTGATTGGCGCGGCGTTTTTCGTCTTTGGCATCCCGGCGGCAGGCGGGCTGACACTGCTGGTCTTTATTTTGGCGATTGCCCAGTTACCGGCACTGATCATTGTGCTGCCGGTGATCATTTATGTTTTTTCGTACATGGATACGACGCCGGCGACCATCTTTACGGTCTGGGTTCTGCTAGCTGGCTTGTCGGACAATATCCTGAAACCCATGCTAATGGGTCGGGGTGTCGAAATACCTATGCCGGTTATCCTGATTGGTGCCATCGGCGGGATGCTGGTCTCGGGAATCATCGGTTTGTTTGTGGGAGCCGTGGTACTGGCTATCTGGTACGAACTGTTCACCCATTGGGTGAGAACCCCGGTCGGCCAGCCTGAAAAGGCTGACGAGACGGCCCAAAATACCGAGGACTGAGGTTATCAGCCCCGTCTGTCGCCTGATGGCGGGGCTGAGTTTATCCCACCGCCTGGTAATGTTCGTTCGGTCACGCCCGGTGGAAAAGGCGCTATCTGGCTACCGAGGGCGTTATTCTGCTACCAGCAGCACTATACAGTTGCTATATGAAACCTTTTGAGTCTGTTATCGTGGTCGCAGTATCGCAAGCAACGGGGTTGTCATGCAGCAGTTCTTTGAACAAATTTATCAATACCTGAATCCATCCAAAAATCCTGATCTTTCTCCCGCCAGTGAGCAATGGGAAGCCCAGTTGCCCACGCTCTGGTTACTGGGAAAAACCGGTGCGGGCAAGTCTTCTCTGATTGAATCCGTGACCGGAAACAGCGCAATTGAAATCGGCAATGGTTTTCAACCCTGCACGCAAACCTCAGTGGCTTATGCATTTCCGCAGGATAATCCGATCATTCGATTTCTTGATACTCGGGGACTGGCGGAAGCCAGTTATGATCCGGCAGAAGACATTGCCGCCTGCCTGAGTCAGAGCCATGCACTGATCGTCGTCATGAAAGCTGAAGAGCCTGAGCAGGGTGACGTGCTGCGCGCGTTGGAGAAAATCCGTAAAGATGCCCGAATCCAGTCGTTGCTGCTGGTGCATACCGGTTGTTTATCCATTCCGCAACGTGATCAGCGCCAGCAGGCGATAGCCCATAACCAGGCGCAGGTCACGGCAGTCTGGGGAAAGTCGTTCACTTCGGTCGAGGTGGATTTTGCTGTTTTTGAGTCTTCGGATAGTACTGGTTCGCAGGCACCGCATGGCTGGTCAGCCCTGACGGCGCAGCTGGCCGAGTTGATGCCGGTGTTGTATTTACTGCGTCAGGAGCAGCAGCATAAAGACGCGGAACATAGGAATTTTGCGACCTTGCAGCGGGAAGTATTGTGGTATGCCGGTACAGCGGGGGCATCCGATGCGTTGCCCGCGGTAGGGCTGGTTTCGGTTCCGGCTATTCAGGGCAAAATGCTGCACAGTTTGGGCGGTCACTATGGCGTGACATGGACACGGCAGCGTTTTGTAGAGTTTGTCGGTCTGCTGGGAGGAACATTTGCCCTTAAGTACCTGACCAAGCTGGGTGTCAGACAAATCGTCAAGCTGGTGCCAGTGTATGGCCAGACCGTCGGCAGCGCGGTGGCTGTTGCGGTCAGCTTTGCCATGACCTATGCCATCGGGCGTGCCGCCTGTAAGTACCTCTACCACCTAAGCAAAGGGGAATCGGTGACTGCGCAGGACGTGAAAAGCGTGTTTGAAGAGGCACTGAAACAGGTAAAAGCCAGTGGCGTTAACGGATTGCGCGCCAAGGCCGGAGATCATAATGAAAAGAACAAAAAATAGCCTCGGGATGTTATCTCGTCTGTCCGCCGGTGTCGTGCCGTTGCTCATGGCAGCCCTGACGCTGCCGTTACTGGTGCTGGCCTGGCTCGGGCTGGTCAGTGTGTTTCAGAATGACTATTGGTTACTGCTGTCTTTGGTGCTGGCCGGATCGGCCTTGCTGGTGCTAATCGGTTATCTCAGCTTACAGCGACGCCGGGCTAACGTGGAAGCGATGACCGATTTCGAGCTGGAAGGGGACTATCAGGTTGCGCCTTCTGGTGAATGGGGCAGCTTCGAACGCGAGGTTTGGCAAGCGGTGAACCGAGAGCTGGATGCAAGGCTTGATAAAACCACGACCTGGCCTTCACTGCGTGAACTGGGCACAGATTTGGCGATGGAAGTGGCCGGGCAATACCACCCAGAACGGCAGGGGAAGGCGCTGGCTTTTACTGCGCCGGAGTTTTTGCTGATGCTGGAAAACGTCAGTCAGCGATACCGCCGGTTTCTGCTCAAACATGTGCCTTTTGCCGAGCAGTTGAAACTGTCAACCCTTAAACAGGGTTACCTGTACAAAGAGAAGCTGGATACGGCCAAACAGGTCTATGATGTTTACCGGCTGTTTCGACTGGTCACGCCTGCCGGATGGATTGCTGAAGCCCGGGGACAAGTGCTGGGTTACCTGTTTGATGAAGTGAACGTGGACGTACAGTACAAACTGAAGAAGGTGCTGATGCAGGAGGTGATCTCAGTTGCCATTGACCTGTACAGCGGCCGGTTTGCTCTGGCTGACGATGAACTGGGGGAAAGTCATGGCCACGAAACCGATCAGAGTCACCTTGCGGCCGAAATTGAGCCGTTGCGGGTCGCTCTGCTGGGGCAGATCAGTGCCGGTAAATCGTCGCTGATTAATGCCTTTATCGGAAACCTGGTCGCCGAGGTGAATGCCATTCCGACAACTGACAGTGTAGTGATCCATAAATGCGAGGTGGAAGGCATTGATTGTATTCATCTGGTGGATCTGCCCGGCATAGACGGAACCGAAGCCAATCAGAAATTACTGCTGAAACAGGTGACGAACAGCGATGTGGTGCTCTGGGTCGTAAAAGCCAATCAACCGGCCAGACAGCTTGATGTCGCCTTCAAACAGGTGCTTGATACTTTTTATCAGCAACCGGAACATCGCAGCCGCAAGCGGCCTAAAATCATCATGCTGCTGAATCAGGTGGATCGTCTGTCGCCGGTTACCGAATGGGATCCTCCGTATCGTTTGGACCAGCCGACCAACCGGAAAGCTGAGAATATTCAGGCGGCACTGGCGTACAACATCGCTCAGTTGCAGCCGGATGATGCAGTGGTGATTGCCATGCCAGATCAGCAACCGGCCTATCAGCTGGAGAAAGTGGGGGAAAGCCTGCTGGCAGCGTTTGAGGATGGCGTTAATACACAGCTCAACCGGCGTCGGCTTGAGCATGCGCGTGGCGCGTTAGGCGATCAGGCAAAACGGCTGTATCGACTGAGTAAAGTCGCACTGAGTCAGTGGTTTACCTGATTACTGTATTTGTGAGCGGTGCATTTTAGATAGGTGCACGTGTCATAAATGCAAAACTTAAGCGCCATGAGTAAGCAGTTATCGCCGCTTCCACGGAACAGTCGGCGATAACTGTTCTTCTGAATTATTGTTCTGAACTGTTTTTCTGATTAACGATTAACGATTTTGCGCGGGATCACCTCAACGCCCGCCCGGTAACGTCCCGCAATCGCATTGAGTGTCAGCTCCAGCGCACTGTCCGCAATCAGTTCAAATTGCTGAGGCAGCGACTGTATTTTCATCGGCAGAAAATCCAGTAACCGGTTATCACCAAATGTTGCCAGTCGCGTGCGCTGCATCAGGGAAGGGTTTGCAAGCAGGGCATCGAGAACCCCTTCAAACAGGGTGTAAGACGTGGCCAGAATCGCATCTGGCATGATGTTCTGCTGAATCCATTGTTCCACCAGGTATTGCCCTTGCTTCTGGCTGAAATGATCGCCATTGGCAATCAGGGTTTTCACTTCAGGCTGATCTTTCTGCTGACTGTAAGTTCGAACTGCCGACAGGAAACCCTGTTCACGTTCACGGGACACACCCAGCTCAGGTACTGCGCCGATCAGGCCAATACTGGATACCTCTTCCTGCAACAGGCTAAGCGTCAGGGCATAGGCTCCGTCCAGATCCTCACTGATCACACTGGCAAACACTTCATCATCAAGTGCACGGTCGATGGCAACCACCGGCACACCGCTGGCCTGAATCCGTTTGTAAAACGCATTGTCACTGGGCAGCGAACTGGCCACAAGCAGGGCATCAATGCGGCGGCTTAACAAGGTGTCAGCCACTTTCATTTCGGTCTCCGGATCATCATCAGAGCAGGAGATGATCAGCTGATAACCCGCCTGACGAACATTGCTCTCCAGCAGTTTTGCCAGTTTGGCATAGCTGCTGTTCTCCAGATCGGGAATGATCAGGCCAAACGAACGGCTGCTGCCTGCCCGCAGTGACGTGGCCGCATGATCCGGACGGAAGTTATGCTCGTTAACCACCGCCATGACTTTTTGCTGGGTTTTGTCACTGATGCGGTATTTCTCCGCTTTGCCGTTAATGACGTAGCTGGCTGTCGTGCGGGAGACTCCGGCAAGTTTGGCAATTTCGTCTAGCTTCATGTGATTTCTTTTTCTTAACGAGGTAGGCAGACCGTTGCATTCTACTGGCTTGGTCGGCATACGCAAAGGCTGTCTCGTTCCGAAAAGGCATTCGCCCCGGTGAGCCATTCAGGATCATGGATCCTGAATGGCTAGGGTAACGGCTTCCCGATCCTGTTTTGTGCGGCGGATCATAGATTGAATCATGAACCGTCGAACACATTTGCATTATTAGCTGAAACCATTCAGCATTCAAGCTGAAAGGTTTCAGCAGAGAGCGAGTTATTCCATTTATTGTGCTGAAACTTTTTATTTCCCCTTTTGCTGAAACGATTCAGTAAGCAAGGGGTAGACTAGACTTAGACGGGAAGAGGCAGGATATCCTCACCGGGTTGAACAGAATGGGAGTGAATACATGCTGACATTATCGACAAAAGATATTCAGCTACAGCAAGCTGCGGCAGACAAGCAGGAAGCCATCAAAGCCATTGCGGCCGGTCTGGAGCAGCAGGGGCTGGTTGAAACGGGTTACGTGAAGGGGATGCTGGATCGGGAAGCACAGAATTCCACTTTTCTTGGCAACGGCATTGCGATTCCGCACGGTACAACAGACACCCGCGGTCTGGTTAAGCAGACTGGCGTGCGTATTCATCATTTTCCGCAGGGCGTCAGCTGGGGGGATGACAAAACCGTGTATCTGGCAATTGGTATTGCTGCCAAGTCGGATGAACACCTTGGCATTCTCAAGCAACTGACCAAAGTGCTGTCCGCTGACGGCGTGGAAGAAAAACTGCGTACCGCAGAAAACGCAGAAGGGGTGATCGCGATTCTGAACGGTGAAACACAGTTGGAAGCCGATTTTGATGAATCACTGATTCAGCTCGAGTTCCCGGCGACCGATCTGATTCAGCTGACGGCCGTGGCGGCCGGCTTGGTGAAAAACCGTCAGTCTGCCACGAACGAAACCGTGGCAGCAGCCATCGCAACAGGCGCGACGTATCTGGGGCAGGGATTATGGCTGGCAAAAAGCCGAGCCGGTGTTACTCGTACCACGCTGTCATTGGTCACTCCTGCTACAGCCTTTAAGGAAGAGGGGCAGCCGGTAAAAGGCTTGCTGTTTGTGGCTGCGTGTAATGGCGCACATGTAAAAAATCTCACTTACCTGGCGCAACTGCTGTACAAGCAGCAGGCTGACAAACTGTTCACCTCTGCTGCTGACAAGATCGTTGCGCTGCTGACCGAAGAAGTGATTGAAGGCAACAGCCAGACGTTCAAAATTCGTAACCCGCATGGTCTGCATGCCCGTCCGGGAGCGATGCTGGTGAGTGTTGCGAAGAAATTTGATGCCAACATTCTGGTTGCCAACCTGAATGGGGATGGTAAAGCCGTGAATGCCAAGAGTTTGATGAAAGTGATCGCCCTTGGGGTTAAACAAGGTCATGAGCTGGCCTTTACAGCGCAAGGTGATGACGCTGATGAGGCGCTGGCCGCTATTGGTCAGGCCATTGCCGATGGTCTGGGTGAGGGCAGATGATGAGTCAAGTCAATCAAAATGCACCACGTGTTGTCACTGTTACCCTGAATCCGGCGCTGGATCTGACCGGTAATCTGGCATCCCTGACGCCGGGCGCGGTGAATCTGGTGGAAAGCGGCAGTCTGCATCCGGCTGGAAAAGGCGTGAATGTTGCCAAAGTACTGGCCGAACTCGGGGCGAAAGTGACCGTGACCGGTTTGCTGGGAGCGGATAATCAGGAGCCTTTCTGTCAACTGTTTGCCGAGCTGGGTGCAGAAGATGCCTTTGTCCGGGTGAAAGGTGCCAGCCGTATAAACGTAAAGCTGGTGGAGCAGGACGGCCGTGTCAGCGACATTAATTTCCCGGGTGTTGAAGTCGGGGCGGATGACATTGCTGCGTTCGAACGCACCTTGTTTACGCTGGCGGAAACCCACGATGTGTTTGTTATCTCAGGCAGTCTGCCACGCGGTTTGTCGCCTGAACAATGCGCACAATGGATCGCAACACTGCATGAGCAAGGCAAGCAAGTGCTGTTTGACAGCAGCAAAGCCGCGCTGACGGCGGGTCTCGAAGCCGCACCATGGCTGGTGAAACCCAATGATGAAGAATTATCTGACTGGGCGGGCAAGCCGCTGGCTCATCAAGCAGAGCTTAAATCGGCCGCAGAGCAGTTGGCAACCAAAGCGATCGACAATGTGGTGGTATCACTGGGGGCTGAAGGGGTGATGTGGCTGGACAAAGACGGCTGGCTGCGTTCTCAGCCTCCGAAAATGCAAGTGGTAAGTACTGTCGGGGCCGGTGACACATTAGTAGCCGGGCTGTGCTGGGGACACCTGAATAACTGGAACAAAGAAGAGACACTGAGTTTTGCAACGGCATTGTCTGCGCTGGCCGTGAGTCAGGTCGGCGTCGGTGTGGAAGACATCGAGCAAGTGCTGAAAGTAAAAGAAAGTGTCCGGATTGATAACGTGACGTGCTAACGCGGATCAGAGGGTTTTGATATGAAATTAGCGATTCTAACAGCGTGCCCTAGCGGTATTGCAAACAGTGTGATTGCGGCGGGATTGATGGAAAAAGCGTCCGCCGATCTGAAATGGACAACAAGTATTGAGTGCCAGTCTTCAGTCGTCGCGGGTAAGACACTGACTCAGGCACAAATTGATGATGCAGACTGTATTGTTATCGTTGCTGACACGGCGGTCGATACCCGTCGCTTTGTGGGTAAGAAAGTTTATCAGGCCTGTATTGCTGACTGTCTGGCCGATCCAAAAGCTTTCCTTGAAATTGCCGTTACCAATGCCGTTGTATTGCAGACTGCTGAGAGCGTCGTGCCAAGTTCTATACCAAGCTCAGGGCTAAGTTCAGAGCAAAGTGCGTCGAGTGAAGCGTTACCCGTTTCTGGCACCAAGCGGATTGTGGCGATTACGGCCTGTCCGACCGGGGTGGCGCACACCTTCATGGCGGCTGAAGCGCTGGAAGATGAAGGCAAGCGTCAGGGGCATCAGATCAAGGTTGAAACCCGTGGTTCGGTGGGCGCAAAAAACCAGCTGACGGCTGAAGAAATCGCGGCGGCGGATCTAGTTATTATCGCAGCGGATATCGAAGTGGATTTATCGCGCTTTGACGGTAAGAAACTGTATAAAACCAGTACGGGTCTGGCACTGAAGAAAACAGCCTCCGAACTGGAAAAAGCTTTCTCAACGGCCTCGGTTTATCGCCATCAGGGTGGTCAGGCGTCTGACGGTGAACAAAAGCAAGAGAAAGCCGGTGCCTATAAACACCTGATGACCGGGGTGTCACACATGCTGCCGCTGGTGGTGGCTGGTGGTCTGGCTATTGCGCTGTCGTTCGTATTCGGTATTGAGGCATTTAAAGAAGAAGGCACACTGGCAGCGGCCCTGATGAGCATCGGCGGGGGTTCGGCGTTTGCGCTGATGGTTCCGGTGCTGGCAGGCTATATCGCATTTTCGATTGCGGATCGTCCTGGACTGGCGCCGGGTCTGATTGGTGGTATGCTGGCTAGCTCAACGGGTGCCGGTTTCCTGGGGGGGATCGTAGCCGGTTTCCTTGCCGGTTATACCGCGAAATTTGTCGCAGATAAAGTCAGACTGCCACAGTCGATGGAAGCGTTGAAGCCTATCCTGATTATTCCTCTGGTTGCCAGCCTGGTCACCGGTCTTATCATGATTTATGTGGTGGGTGGCCCGGTTTCGACGGCAATGACAGCACTGACTGATTTCCTAAATAACATGGGGTCAGCAAATGCTGTTCTTCTGGGGATTATTCTGGGTTCCATGATGTGTTTCGACCTGGGTGGTCCGGTGAACAAAGCAGCGTACACCTTCGGGGTAGGACTGCTGGCTTCACAAACTTATGCCCCGATGGCGGCCATTATGGCGGCTGGTATGGTACCGGCGCTGGGGATGGGATTGGCGACGTTTCTGGCTAAACGCAAGTTTAATGCTAACGAAGCAGAAGCCGGTAAAGCCTCCTTTGTTCTGGGACTGTGCTTTATCTCAGAAGGAGCGATACCTTTCGCAGCCCGTGACCCAATGCGAGTGATCCCTAGTTGTATGATGGGTGGCGCGTTGACTGGGGCATTGTCGATGTTGTTCGGCGCAAAACTGATGGCTCCGCACGGTGGGTTGTTTGTTCTGCTGATTCCGAATGCAATCACACCCGTGTTCATGTATCTGGTCGCGATTGCTGCCGGTACTATCGTTACCGGTGTGACGTACGCTTTCCTGAAGAAATCGGATGAAGAATTGCTGGTCGCGGCGCAGGCAAAGTAAGTGGTACAGCAAAATAATCAGGTTTCGTTTCTGAAATCCTAAAAAAAGCCCCGGCATAAATTGCCGGGGCTGTTGCCACCGCTGCCTACGATTTTGTGTCGTGGTCACCTTATTTAGGTTTCAGAGTGACGCTCCCCCAATGCTGTACAATGTACAGCAAGCTCTGATTGACGCACTAGTTATAAGTAGACTTTCCCTGCGTATAATTAATTTAAAGCGCAAGTTTTATCGTTATTATATTTCCCAGTTTGTTTTTTATTTATTTTATATTTCTTTTTTATTGTTATTATTCCTCTGCTGCTAACAACAGATGTTCCCCATCAGTCACCAAAAGATATGACTTCCCAATATCTAAATTACAAACATCGGCAGAGTTCGCACCTAAATAAAGTTCACCGTTACAATTGTCTAATGTCATGTGGGGTGAAAAGGTGCCTTTTTTTACTTCTATTGTCGACATCGCCGATGACAGAGTTAATACCTGAGTATCTTTCGTTGTAAATATCCTGATTCGGTACTTTTCTGCAACCGGTGATGGTGTATGCAGATCCGTGGACAGCATCAGGTCACCACTGTCTGCCCAGGATACTGCCCAGAGCTTCTCTGAGTTATTCAGCAAAACATCATCCACCTGATTAACAAAAGTCTGGCTATTGGTATCGGTCACACCAATATTGACTTTTGTTGGTGTTGATGTGGTCCAGCTAATTGAATGATATTGTCCATCGTTATCCAACACTGTCGCAACTTTATTATTGCCGTCGAATAACTGAGAACTGTCGGATGTCTGTTTGACATAAAAGTCGATTGATTCATTAACAATATTAATTAAATCAATCCCGGCTTTTCTGACACTGATATCATCCATTGAACTGACAGAAGGGGTGGGGTCTCCGTCTGAGCCACCTCCGCCGCAGCCAAATAAAAGAACGGTCGTGAGAATTGTTAGCGCTGGCCTAATCATGCTAGGAACCTCGTTATAATAATTTCTGAAGCTCAGGATAAGCATATTGCAAGAACTGATAATTTTTTGACGAATAACGGGGAGAAAATTAAGAAAATAATAAGTGACTGAAAGCGTGTGATTTTTTTGCTCTCAGGAATGAGATTTTGCGCTGAGACAAGAATAAGACCTTGAGTTGAGATAAATGGGGCAGGTTTGAACCTGCCCACAGTGGCATATAGCCGAGGCTGAACGGTCAGTCTGCTTAGCGGCTTAGCACATCTTTCGCTTTAACCCGCTCATGTCCAGCAGACGGGTTGAAATTTCTTCTACCGACAGAGAGCTGGTGTTGAGATAAGGGATTGCTTCACGGCGGAACATGGCTTCCACTTTGTCCAGTTCCTGCTCGCACTGCATCGCACTGGCGTACTGGCTGTTGGCATAACGTTCCTGACGAATGGTAACCAGACGTTCTGGATCGATAGTCAGGCCATAGGTTTTGTAACGATACGGTTCAATCGCTTTCGGCAGCACCAGGCTCTTCATATCTTCTGCAATGAAAGGATAATTCACGGCGCGAATTCCAAATTGCATGGCTAAATAGAGGCTGGTAGGGGTCTTTCCACAACGTGACACACCTAACAAAATGATGTCGGCTTGATCAAGATTGTTGAGAGAAATACCATCATCGTGGGCAAGGGTATATTCAATCGCGGCAATACGATCCTGGTAGCTGGCAGCATCTTTATTGATGCTGTGAGACCGCTGCAGCATTGGTCTCGGCTCTAATTGAAGGTCGTCTTTCAGGGGGACAACCAGCGAGTTCAGAATGTCATAAAAATGCGCTGGGCCTTGCTCAATAACCGCTTTTATTTCAGGGATTACAATGGAATAGAAGACAAGCGGTCGGATACCGGTTTCTTCGTAGGCCGCTTCAATTTTTCGTCGTACAGATTCCGCTCGTTCGATGGTTTCGACGAAGGGAAGGGTCGTTTGGCGGGTTTCAATGTCAAATTGTCCCAGAACAGCATGGCCAAGTGTCTCAGAAGTAATCGCTGTACCATCAGAAACGTAAAACACGTCACGAAAATTAGTTTTGGGCTGCATAAAAAGTTGAATCCTTAAAAAATTTCTGTAGCTTAAAGCTCAATATTACTTATAACAATAACCACACAGGGTGGCTATGCCTCGTTTACATTTTTGAGTGTGACGTTTGCATAGGAAGGTTATACCGGTTGCGACCGCGTTTTTTTTAAACGATGGCGCAATCGTTTAGCCTGAAACTGCCCCAATATAACCTGTTGAATCCAATAAAGGAGAATGACCGTGCAACAGAATGTTGTCTGGTACGATGCTTTGTCAATGAACGATGTTGATAAAGTGGGTGGAAAGAACGCTTCATTAGGTGAAATGGTAGCTAACCTGGCAAACGCTGGCGTTAAAGTGCCAAATGGCTATGCGACAACCTCATATGCGTTTAACCAGTTTCTGGAGGCGAATTCGCTGAACGAGCGAATTTACCAGTTGCTGGACTCGTTGGATGTTGACGATGTCAACGCACTGCAACAGGCTGGGGAAACTATTCGTAATTGGGTTCTGGATGCACCGCTGCCTTCAGACCTGGAAGATGATATCCGCAAATGTTACGCCGAGCTGGGCGAAGGTGACGACATGCTGTCTGTCGCGGTACGTTCTTCTGCAACTGCAGAAGACCTGCCGGATGCCTCGTTCGCAGGCCAGCAGGAGACGTTCCTGAATATTCGCGGTATCGACTCTGTTATTGAAGCCGTTAAGCATGTATTTGCTTCTCTGTTCAACGACCGTGCGATTTCTTACCGTGTGCACCAGGGTTTCGACCACAAAGGTGTTGCATTGTCTGCTGGTATTCAGCGCATGGTGCGTTCAGACAAAGCGTCTTCAGGCGTAATGTTTACCCTGGACACCGAGTCTGGTTTTGACCAGGTCGTGTTCGTGACCTCTTCATGGGGTCTGGGTGAAATGGTTGTACAGGGTGCGGTGAACCCGGACGAGTTCTACGTTCACAAACCAACTCTGGAAGCCGGTAACCCGGCGGTAGTACGCCGTACAATCGGTTCTAAGCTGATTAAGATGGTTTACGCCGACGGTAAAGCACTGGGTACTCAGGTTGAGACACTGGAAACGTCTGCTCAAGAACGCAACCAGTTCTCTTTGAACGACCAGGAAATCGAAGAATTGGCGAAACAGGCGCTGATCATCGAGAAACACTACGGTCGTCCAATGGATATCGAGTGGGCAAAAGACGGAATCACTGGTGAGCTGTTCATCGTTCAGGCTCGTCCGGAAACCGTTCGTTCTCGTGATGATGCGAGTGTGATGGAACGCTTCCACCTGAACGGCACAGGTAAAGCTCTGATTGAAGGCCGTGCAATCGGTCAGCGTATCGGTAGTGGTGTGGTTCGTGTGGTATCTGACCTGTCTCAGATGGATCAGGTTCAGAAAGGTGACGTACTGGTTGCTGACATGACTGACCCTGACTGGGAACCAGTGATGAAAAAAGCGGCAGCTATCGTGACTAACCGCGGTGGCCGTACATGTCACGCAGCTATCATTGCCCGTGAGCTGGGAATTCCGGCAGTAGTGGGTTGTGGCGACGCGACTGAACTGCTGAAGACTGGTCAGCAAGTAACGGTTTCTTGTGCTCAGGGTGAAACTGGTTACATCTACGAAGGTGAGCTGGACTTTGAAGTTCGTCGCTCAGCGGTTGATGACCTGCCAACCCTGCCTCTGAAAGTCATGATGAATGTGGGTAACCCGGATCGTGCTTTCGACTTCGCTTGTATTCCAAACGAAGGTGTTGGTCTGGCCCGTCTGGAATTCATCATCAACAAGATGATTGGTATTCACCCGAAAGCATTGCTGAACTACAGCGAGCAGTCTGATGAGCTGAAAGCTGAAATCGACAAACGCATCGTAGGCTACAGCGATCCGGTTGAGTTCTACATTGAGAAACTGACTGAAGGGATCTCAACACTGGCATCAGCCTTCTGGCCGAAGCGTGTGATTGTTCGTATGTCTGACTTCAAGTCAAACGAATACCGTAACCTGGTAGGTGGTATGAACTTCGAACCAACGGAAGAAAACCCGATGATCGGTTTCCGTGGTGCGTCTCGCTACATTTCACCTAAGTTCCAGGATTGTTTTGCACTGGAGTGTGAAGCGATTAAACGTGTTCGTAACCGCATGGGTCTGAAGAACGTAGAAATCATGATCCCATTTGTGCGTACAGTCAGCGAAGCAGCGTCTGTCATCGACCTGCTGGCGAAATTCGACCTGCGCCGTGGTGAAGATGGCCTGAAAGTCATCATGATGTGTGAGCTGCCTTCTAACGCGATTCTGGCGGAAGACTTCCTGAAGTATTTCGACGGCTTCTCAATCGGTTCAAATGACATGACACAGCTGACGCTGGGTCTGGACCGTGACTCCGGTGAAATTGCGCATATGTTCGATGAGCGTAACGAAGCGGTGAAAGCGATGCTGAGCATGGCCATTAAAGCGGCGAACAAAGCGGGTAAATACGTTGGTATTTGTGGTCAGGGCCCGTCGGATCACGATGATCTGGCACAGTGGCTGATGGAGCAGGGCATCGATTCTGTTTCTCTGAACCCGGATACAGTTGTTGAAACCTGGCTACACCTGGGTTCAAAACAATAATTCCATACCAGTTTACCTCGCAATGATCTGATCACTGCGAAACGCTGAATGAAAAAAGCCTGCAATGAAAGTTGCAGGCTTTTTGTTTTGCGAAGCTCAAAATGCAGACTCCCAGCCTTTAGAAGCACATATTTAGAAGCATAGCTCTCAGAAGTACAGCTTTCAGAATCGCGGTATTCACAGCCAAGGCATTTATAGCTCATCCATAAGCAACGTCATCCAAATCACAGCAACTATTGACCTTAGTTAATGACCTGAGTTTCAAAACCGCCCTAAAGCGCTGTAGCAGACCATAAGAGCCTCGATGAAGTCGAATGTTAATAGCACCCGGATATTAAGCCTCAGAGGCTCTATCAGGCTATATGAAGCGAAATTCTAAGTATCAAGCAAATCCGGCGGTATCAAACGCTGAGGAATGTCTGACGACACGCTTACTTTGCTGGTAAGGATTTGGCTTTCAGGTGTTTTTTCACCTTTTTTAATGCCAATTGGCGCTTTAACGGCGAAAGGTAATCAATGAATAAATGGCCGGCTAGGTGGTCAATTTCATGTTGCATCACAATGGCAAGAAAATCGTCACTTTCAATGGTGATTGGAGTTCCATTGCGGTCAAGCGCCGAGACAACGACCGAACTGTAGCGCTCGACATCGGCGTAATAGTCAGGAACCGATAAGCACCCTTCCTGTCCCATTGTTTTATGTGCCCCACTGACCACGTCAGGGTTAATCAGTATCAAAGGTTCATTACGTTGCTCGGAAAGATCGATAACAACAACGGCTTCTTTCCTGCCGACCTGAGTAGCGGCTAAACCTATACCATTGCTGGTGGCGTAAAGTGTTTCCAGCATGTCATCAATAAGTTGTTGCACCGCTTTAACATCATCAACTTTTTCGGCTTGTACCTTGAGTCTTGGGTCTGGTGCGGTGAGTATGTCTAAAATGGCCATAATATCCTTCTTGTTAAACATCTTTCGATCCTGAGACCGGATAATACCTGTTTTAAGCTGTGTTTTTGAGATTTGTTTAAAGAGGGCAGTTGCAGGGGATGTTGTGGTGGTTTGCGGAAAGACTCTGTGAGAGAGGGGGAGGTGAATGTTTGTAAGCAGAAAAGTTGCAGATAAAGAAAAGCCGCCAGGAAACATGGCGGCAAATTCAAAAGTACAACAGTGTTATTATTATGTGTAGGGCTTATTTCTTAGCAAATTCTGGGTAAGTTTTGTAACGAACACCCATCATTTGTTCCATACAGTGAACAACCTGGCAGCTGTAGCCGAATTCGTTATCGTACCAGATGTACAGTACGCAACGTTTTCCTTGAGCGATAGTTGCTGCACCGTCAACAACACCCGCGTGGCGTGAGCCTACGATGTCGCTGGATACGATTTCAGTTGATTGCGTGTAATCAATCTGACCAGAAAGCGGTGAGTTCAGCGCCATCTCACGCAGGTATGTGTTCAGCTCGTCTTTCTCAGCTTCTGAGTTTAGGTTCAGGTTAGCAACGGCCATAGACACGTTTGGTGTCGGTACGCGGATTGCGTTACCAGTCAGCTTACCACTCAGTTCAGGTAGCGCTTTAGCTACAGCTTTCGCAGCACCTGTTGAAGTCAGAACCATGTTCAGTGATGCAGAACGACCACGACGCTCGCCGCTGTGGAAGTTATCGATCAGGTTCTGGTCGTTAGTGTATGAGTGAACAGTCTCGATGTGACCAGAGTCAATGCCGTACTTGTCGTTAATCGCTTTCAGTACTGGCGTAATGGCGTTAGTTGTACAGCTAGCGGCTGAGATGATGGTGTCATTTTCCAGAATCACAGATTCGTTCACACCAAATACAACGTTCTTAATATCGCCTTTACCTGGAGCGGTCAGCAGAACTTTCGCTGCGCCAGGGGAAGCCAGGTGCTGGCTCAGACCTTCGCTGTCACGCCAGATACCGGTGTTATCAACAACCAGTGCGTTGTTGATGCCGTAAGTGGTGTAATCAACATCAGCAGGGCTGTTCGCGTAAATAACCTGGATGTAGTTACCGTTAACGATGATGGCTTTGCGCTCTTCGTCAACAGTGATGCTGCCATTGAATTGGCCGTGTACTGAGTCACGACGCAGCAGGCTGGCACGTTTTTCCAGGTCACCACCTTTACCGCCACGAACAACGATAGCTTTCAGGCGCAGAGGGTAACCCTGGCCGCTTTTCTCGATAAGCAGGCGAGCAAGCAGACGGCCGATACGACCAAAGCCGTACAGAACAACGTCACGAGCTTCGACAGACTGCGTGCTGTTGATGGATTCAATCAGTGCAGTTTGCAGGAAGTCCTGAATATTGCTTTCGTCGTTGTTAGTTTTCCAGTATGTCGCGGCAAGTTGGCCGACATCGATACGACAAGGAGAGAGATCCAGTTCAGTCAGCGCTTGGATTAAAGGCAGGGTTTGAGTCGGTGAAACTTCGCAGCCGGTGTAACGGCGGGCCAGACGGTGTGATTTGATTAGATCAATCACTGAAGTGTTAACTACCTGACGACCAAATAGCAGCACTTCTACACCTTTTTGGCGATATAGCTGACCTAGCAGTGGAGCGATGGTTTCGGCGTCGGTTTGGCTGGTTTGCCAGTCTAGCAGGTATTTTTCTGGACTCATCTTTCGTTTGGACCTTTCACTTAGGGAAGATAGAGGTAAAACCGTTATTTTCGGCTTGTGATGTTATTGTTATGATTTTTGATGGCGGGAAGTGTAACGTTTGCGTCGTTTTTATCCTAGTAAAATTAATGATTTATAAATGTGATCTAAAACGGTGATAAAAGGTGATGGTGCGCAAACTTTGAGTGAACGTCTATGTAACACATTTAACTTACCGAGCACTTTTTTTTAGCAGATAATTAGCGAATGAAATATCACCGCTTTTTGAGTAAATTCTTTTCAATTTGCATCCAGAATCCGGTAATACGCCGCTTTAAGGCTGTCCCTCTGATTTTTCCTTAAAGACCTCATTAAAAATCAATTGGTTATTTCCTACCCAAAGTTGGCAGATTTTTTGCTCCTTCATTTTTAACGTTCAAACAGTCGTCCCTTCGCAAGTCTGGTGGTTGTTGCATGTGCCTAGCAAGCACAAGCACAAGCACAAGCAACAGGCGATAGGCGTTAGGTGGCAACTGTATCATTCGGAATCCTGATGGTTGGGTATTGGTGACTGGGTTGTGATGGCTCAGTGCCTGCGACTTAGAACTCAGCCTGCGGAACACCGAATGTGTGATGAGGAAGCTCAATGGTGCATTCTGGTTCAGATCATTCCCGGTTTAGGCCGACTTGCCGCCCATGGCGAACTCAATTTGGGCTACAGCATAGGCTGGGACGAGTGATCGTGATGATTTATAGCTTTGTGATGGTAATGAGCCTGCTGATGGTGGTGCTCTACGTCACGAAGCTGACGGTGCTGAGAGCGGAACAGTCAGTTCAACTGGCGATGAGTATGGCTCAGCCGCTCGGTGCTGAGCGGTCTGCCTATGTCAGAGCGAAGGCGCCGGGCAAAGCGGGTGGGGTTGATCATCCGGTTATGCCTGTCGACACCGACGTGTTTGCTAAAACAGAAACACCCTCAAAAACCGGTATGCCGTACATGACGGATGACCGATTGAAGGAAGAGGCGTTCACCCTGAAGCACGCTGAGGCCTTGGTTGAGCAATTGTTTAAGCATGACGACAACATTACCCGGTTGGTTGTCACTCTATCCGGGGATAATAAGGTTAACAGCGTAGAGGTTATCGGTACGCGTCTGGCGCACCGGCAAAGCGAGGAGGCAATTTGTTCTTCAGGGCTTTGTACATCAGAGATTGCTGTATCAGCACTTGAAGCAACAGAACTTGAAGCATCAGAGCTTGGTGAATCACAGCTTTGCTCTTCTGTGTGTTGCCCTTCGGTGAAAGGGTATCCATTGTGGACCCTCAATATTACGGGGAGCCTGGGGGACCCGCCTCAAAAGTCGATGGTGTATCAGGTTGACTACTGTATTGCGGTAATGTGGTTTAGCGCCTTCAGCAAAGCACTGCCTCTGCTGGTGATCTATCTGATGAGCCTTAGTGCCGCTTTTGTGATTCTCTACCGCTGGCTTCACAGGCAATCTCAGGAGTCCCGACGCCTGCTTGAAACGGGTTTGGCAATGACCGAACAGTTAACAGAAGAACTTCGCGATTGTCGGCAACCAGCACCATCAACGTTCGATTCCTCGGTATCATCCCAATTGAAACAATATCCTGATATATGGGCGAATGTTAGTCATGAGCTCTGTACGCCGTTAAATGGCATTCTGGGCTTTGTGCAATGCCTTGAACATGAGCATGCTTTGTCTGATAAGCCGCTATATAAAGGAGGAGATAAAGGAAGAAATAAAGGAATAGATAAAGAGGCAAGTGACGTAGCAAAAGCGAAAAGCCATAAAGATGAAATTCTACCAGCGGCAAAAGAGGCGGAAATAGCAGCGCCAACACCAGCGTCAACAGTAGAAACTGTGTCACCGATGCTGGAGCAGACCGCGTTTATTAAACAGGCCGCGTTGACACTGAATCATTCGATCGAGGGTTTGCTGGATTATCTTCGGTTGGAGCAAGGTGATGTGGTGACCGAGATGCAGTGCGTGCGGGTGTCGCAACTGGTTAGGCAGTGTGTCGATAACATTACTGCTCGCGCGACAGAGAAGCGGCTTCGGCTGGATGTCAGGCTTCCGTCTGATGCTAATCTGCCCGTCATGCTTGATACCCAGCATCTGCAAAAAATCATTGGCTGCTTGCTGGATAATGCGGTGAAGTTTACCGATGACGGTGAGATCAGGGTGAGTGTGACGTTAACACCTCAAGCGGCAGTATTGTTACAAAATGGCGAGCCGGAAGGTGACCGTTCCGTCAGTGAACGCGTGCCGCTGTCCTATGTTGATATCGATATTCGCATTCAGGATTCCGGGGGAGGGATTCCTGTCAATCGTCTACAGGCGGTGTTTCGTCCTTTTATACAGGCCGATGCTGCAGTGGCAGAACATTATGGTGGTCTTGGCCTCGGGCTGACCATTGCCAGTCGACTTGCGAAGCTGATGGGTGCCAGGTTGCGCTTGAACAGCAGTAAAGGCAAAGGCGTGGAATGTTGTCTGACGCTGACGGCGAATCAGGCCACGCAGGGAACCCTCCCTGTTGAAGAGGCATTCCGGACATGTGATTTATCCCGGTTTAAGGCGTGCTCTGTTCTGGTGGCAGACGACAGCAAGGTGAACCAGCTGTTAGTAAAAGCCCTGCTGGTGTCGATGGGGATGAGCCGCATTAGATTTGCTGATGACGGGCGGCAAGCGGTGGCTGCCGTGAAGGCCGACCAACCGGATGTGGTGTTGATGGACTGCCAGATGCCGCAGATGAACGGTATCGAGGCCACGGCTGCCATCAGGCGATACTACGGTAGCAATCAACTTCCCGTTGTGGCGCTGACAGCTAATGTTTCGGAGACTGAGCGACAACGTTGCCTGAATGCCGGGATGAACGATTTTGTCACCAAGCCCGTCTTTAAAACTGAACTGTTTCAGGCGCTGTGGACGGTACTAGAGGCAAAGCAGCCAAAATAAAACAGGAACCATCAGGCTCCTGTTCTTTATTCATCTGTTTTGAATGACGTTTCGGTCAGATTCAGTGACTCAGCAGCACACCTTCTTTCCCCGCCAGCGTCAGAGACAGCTCGCCATGTTTGCAACTCCATTCATCCCCGGTCAGCAGATCGGTCAGTGTCCCTTCCTCTATGCCTACCTGCCACAGAGGCAGGGTAAAGGTCGCCGCATGGTCGCTGTTGTTGATTAAACAAAGTGTGGTTTCTTGCTCTGTTGAGCGAGAAAAAGCCAGCGCATTATTCTGTCCATGTAGCCACTGCAAGCTACCTGCCTGTAAAGACGGACGCGTCTTCCTCAGCTCAATAAGCTGACGGACATATTGAAAGGTATTGCTGATTTTTTCGGTTGGCTGGGTAATGCTATCCCATGGGAAGCAACGGCGGTTATCCGGATCCATCCCGCCTTCCATCCCGACTTCAGTACCGTAATACAGGCACGGTGTACCGACGTACGCAAACAGCATCAGCAGTGCCAGTTGCATGGTGGCTTCATCGCCATCAAGCAGGGTGAAAAAACGCATGGTGTCATGGCTGTCGAGCTGGTTCAGCTGCGCCAACTGGTTCTGCCACGGAATTTGTGCCCGAGCTTCATCCAGCCAGGCGATCAGTTCTTCGGCGTCAATCTGGCAGTTGTGATAGGCAATATCTTTATGGGCAAAGAAGGCCCGCACCGGGTGGGCGAATCCGAAATAGTTCATTGCCGCATCTTCCTGATCGCCCTGCAACCATTGGGTCGCTTCAAAGAAGTGTTCGCCGAGAATCAGGCAGTCCGGATTTACTGATTTCGCCGCCTCGCGAAAGGCTTTCACGTAATGGGCATTGTTTTTTGCTCCGGCTCCTTCACCCAACATATGAATGACATCAAATCGCCAGCCATCAATATTGTAAGGTGGCCGCAGCCAGGTTTTGATAACGGCGTTGTCACCTGCGTAAAGGTAGTTCTGAACTTCCGGATTGGAGAAATTCAGCTTGGGCAGGGTATCGATGCCGTTCCAGCCGATGTACTGGTTGGTGGCGCCGTCAAACTGGTAATAGTCCCGATACGGAGAACCCGGATGATTGTAAGCACCTGGCGTAGACGTTTGTCTGCCGTATTTATCAAACCACGGATGATCAACCGAGGTGTGGTTAAATACCGCATCAAGGATGATTTTCATATCACGGCGATGAATATCTGCCACTAGTTCGGCAAACTGTGTATTCGTACCTAAGTGCGGATCAATTCGCAGATAGTCGGTGGTGTCGTACTTATGGTTGCTGGGGGCACTAAAAATCGGGTTCAGATAGAGCGTGGTGACGCCGAGTTGAGCCAGGTAATCCAGCTTGGAGTGAATGCCTTGCAGATCGCCACCATAAAACTCACTGGCACCGTTGCGGTTGTCGCACTCTTCATTATTGTCATGGCCGGATACCGCGTCTCCCCACTGTTTGGCGATAACAGGCAGTTGATCCCCTCTCAGGCAATATTCCTGATCCTGAACACTGATTGTCGGATCGCCGTTGCAGAATCGATCCGGGAAGATCTGGTAAAACACTTGCTGTTTCACCCAGCCCGGAGGGTGATCTTGTCGGTTGTATTTAAAATGCTGATGGCGGCTCGGCATTCGCGGGCTGATGCCCTGCGCATGTAACCACCACTGACGGCTGTTCTGCATGACTTTAAAGCAGTAATGCGTCATGGTTTTATCTTGATTCAGCGGAATTTGACCGTGCCAGAATTGCCGTTTTCCCATCTGCTGGCCACGCTCCATATCGACAAGACGTTCTTCATTGTCGGGTTCGCAGCGAATAAAAATGGCGGTAATTGGCGTGTCAGCATCGCTGACCAGTGTAAGGTTCAGAGTCTGTTCGGTGACTTCAATCCACGATGGATCCTGTCCGTGGAAAAGAAAAGGCGTATTCATCATTGTACTAATAGCCCCCTGTATGGAAGTGTTGATCTACCTTACTGGTTTTGCAGGTAAATAAAATCCTCCTGCCTCAATTTTTGGAGGCGTAGTGCGGGGCGTAGCTGTAATAACAGTCTGTTGCAGCACATTAAAAATGTACGCTTGCGGATTTGACCTGTGTGTCGATGAGAAAAATAAGGTTCGATTTGAACGACATACTTTGATGAAGCCACTCCCCATCTTTAAGTTAAATGGAGCAGGGGCTGCTGGTCTGGGCGGCGATTTCTTCTTTTCGCAGCGGCATGCTGTCTATCAGCTGGGTCAGATACTGCCAATTGGTGGTATCGCGCCAACGGTATTTTTCTTTACCGTCTTTACCAATCAGAATGGCGGTATGGCTGCTTTCATCAATGTTGTATTTGAGGGTCAGGCGGCGTACTTCTTCTGGGCTGAGAAGATCGCCAGGTTGGTTAAAGCCGTCTTTCGTCATAACAAATACCATGATGTCCCGCTCTTTGAGCAGGCAATCATTCATCAGAGATTCTTTGAGGAAGCTGTCGACGTGCTGATCTTTTTCAGGTGCAAAGTACAGAATGGTTCGGTGATTCCAGTGAATGGATCCGTAAGGGTAGGCGAGCAGTAGCGGTGATCCGGCCATGAGAAGGAGGATCATCAGCCATTGAACACAAATCTTCATCATCGTTCTCCCTCCGCCGTTGACTGAGTATGGAGAGTGGCTTAGTCAATCACGGTCTGAAGCGGGTTATGGCCGTTGTGCCATTGCCAATATCTAACGACGCGCCTGTCGGATTGGATCAACGATAAGAAACGGTCTGAGTGTCTTACGCAAATAATTGTTGGTTGATCGTCTTAAATCGCCTGCAGCGAAGAAATCTGAGTGTTGTGTCTCAGTATAGAACACCAAGGTGGTAAAAAAGCCGGAGTCACTCCGGCTTGAATAGGCAAGGGCGCAGTGTTAACACTGCGCCGCTAATCTTCCCTCTGAATCACTTTGTGAGCTGTTCGAAAACGTGCCCAATGGCAAAAGCAAGAAGAGGCGGAGGTATAAATTTAGGACACCGTGTATTTGGACAGGTGTTCTGACACATAGTCAATAAACACCCGCAGGCGAGCCGGCATGAATTTGGTTTGCGCAAATTGCAGGGCAATGTCACCTTGATAGTTGCCTTTAATTGTCCAGTCTGCCAGCACCTGTTTCACGCTGCCTTCTTCCAGTGCTTTTTTGATGACAAAATCCGGAAAGATGCCGATTCCCAGTCCGTCCATAACACCACGCAGGCGCATCTGGGAGTGGTTAACGGCGTAGCGTCCTGTCACGGCGACCGTGTGGGATTCATTTTCTTTAACAAACTCCCAAATATGATCGGTGGGGGTTTCGCCAAGGTACAGGCAGTCGTGCTGACGTAACTCTGTCGGGTGCATGGGTGTACCGCGTTGTGCCAGATAGTCAGGGCTGCCACATAAGCTCAGGCTGACCTTACCCATTTGCTTTAAAACCAGCCCTTCGGTCGGTTTTTCCGTCAGACGGAAAACCACATCAATCCCTTCCGAGATCAGATCAATCTCTCCATCGCGAGCTTTCAGCTTGAGCTCGATGTCCGGGTACTTCGTTAAAAACGGCAGCACCATCGGCTGAAGTACAATGCTCAAAAACGCTTTCGGCGCTGCGACGGTTAACGAACCCGATGGGGTTGTGTGCTCCGAACTGGTGAACTCAACCACCTGCTTAGTTGCTTCAATTAGCGTACAGCATTGATTGTAAATACCTTTACCGGACTCTGTGATAACCAGTTTACGGGTGGTGCGTTCGAGCAGCTTGGTCGACAGGGTATGCTCCAGACGAGAAAGCTGTTTGCTCAGGGCTGACGGAGTGACGCCGAGTTTGCGGGCGGCTGCGGTAAAACTTCCCTCATCAACCACTATCTTAAAAACGGCCAGCTCCGACATCAGGGCAATTAATGTATTTGTGTCCATAATTCAAGAGTCCTTTTCCGGAAGAGGGGATAATAGTCTGAAAGGGGTTTGATTAGAATGGCGTTACATGAGGTAACCTGTGAAATTAGCATTTTTGCAGGTATGTCACCTAATCTAAAAATGGAAATATTGCAAAAGTAAATAATCATACTATTTACTTCCACCAAGCGGGAGCAGCCTGCGCGGTGTCTTGCCAATAATGAGAGGAACATCATGTCTGCCGCATTTTATGACCAAATCAATCAGCAAATCGAAGACGTTAAAGCTGAAGGTCTGTACAAATCCGAACGTATCATCACTTCAGCGCAGAAAGCTGCTGTTTCTATCAACACCGGTGAAGAAGTACTGAACTTCTGTGCGAACAACTACCTGGGTCTGGCTAACCACCCGGCGCTGATTGAAGCGGCGAAAGAGGGGATGGACACGCACGGTTTCGGTATGGCTTCCGTTCGTTTTATCTGCGGTACGCAGGATTCTCACAAAGAGCTTGAGCGCAAGCTGTCTGACTTCCTGGGTATGGAAGATACAATCCTGTACACCTCTTGTTTTGATGCTAACGCCGGTCTGTTCGAGACCATTCTTGGCGCAGAAGATGCCATTATTTCTGATGCACTGAACCACGCGTCTATCATTGACGGTGTGCGTCTGTGTAAAGCAATGCGTTTCCGCTACTCGAACAACAATATGGCAGAGTTGGAGCAGCAACTGATCGCGGCTAATGAAGCGGGTGCACGCCATAAGCTGATCGTGACTGACGGTGTTTTCTCTATGGACGGTGTGGTTGCTAACCTGCCTGCTATCTGTGACTTGGCTGACAAATATGATGCTCTGGTCATGGTTGACGATTCTCACGCTGTTGGTTTCATGGGCGCAAACGGTCGCGGTACTCATGAGTACCACGATGTTATGGGTCGCATCGACATCATTACCGGTACCCTGGGCAAAGCGATGGGTGGTGCATCAGGCGGTTACACCTCTGGTAAAAAAGAAGTGATTGACTGGCTGCGTCAGCGTTCACGTCCGTACCTGTTCTCTAACTCAGTGGCCCCTGCGATTGTTTCAGCTTCACTGCGAGTACTGGATCTGCTGGAAGAAAGCGGTTCACTGCGTGATCAGCTATGGGACAACGCGGCTCACTTCCGTACGCGTATGACTGAAGCCGGCTTTACTCTGGCAGGCGCAGATCACGCCATTATTCCAATCATGCTGGGCGACGCTAAAGTCGCTGCAGAGTTTGCAGAGCGCGCGCTGGCGAAAGGTATTTACGTTATCGGCTTCTCATTCCCGGTTGTACCAAAAGGTCAGGCACGTATTCGTACTCAGATGTCTGCCGCGCATTCGCGTGAGCAACTGGATAAAGCTATCGATGCCTTTATCGAAGTCGGTAAAGACATGGGGATTATCGGCTGATTCAGTGCGATAACAGAACATGGATTTCTAGGGTCGGAGGCAGCCGTGAAACCTGCCTCCGGATCTCTACCCTGCAGTAGGAACAACACATGAAAATCAAAGCTCTTTCTAAACTAAAGCCTGAAGAAGGTATTTGGATGACCGAAGTGGACAAGCCTGAGCTTGGTCACAATGATCTGCTGATTCGTATCAAGAAGACAGCCATCTGCGGTACTGACGTACACATCTACAACTGGGACGAATGGTCACAGAAAACGATCCCGGTTCCTATGGTTGTTGGCCATGAGTACGTGGGTGAAGTTGTAGGTATCGGTCAGGAAGTGCGTGGTTTTGAAATTGGTGACCGTGTTTCCGGTGAAGGGCACATCACTTGTGGTCACTGCCGTAACTGTCGCGGTGGCCGTACGCACCTGTGCCGTAACACTATCGGTGTAGGTGTAAACCGTGAAGGTGCATTTGCCGAATATCTGGTGATTCCTGCGTTTAACGCTTTCAAGATCCCGGCGAACATCTCTGATGATATGGCTGCGATTTTTGACCCGTTTGGTAACGCGGTTCACACGGCACTGTCGTTTGACCTGGTTGGTGAAGATGTGCTGATCACCGGCGCTGGCCCAATTGGTATCATGGCGGCTGCGGTTGCGAAACACGTTGGTGCCCGTCACGTGGTGATCACTGATGTGAACGAATACCGTCTGGATCTGGCGCGTAAAATGGGCGTAACCCGAGCTGTAAACGTTGCCGAAGAGAAACTGGAAGATGTGATGGCCGAGCTGGGCATGACAGAAGGTTTTGATGTGGGTCTGGAAATGTCAGGCGTACCGTCAGCGTTCAACAGCATGCTGACCAGCATGAACCACGGCGGTAAGATTGCACTGCTGGGTATTCCACCGTCAGACATGGGCATCGACTGGAACCAGGTGATCTTCAAAGGTCTGATCATCAAAGGCATCTACGGTCGTGAAATGTTCGAAACTTGGTACAAGATGGCGAGCCTGATCCAATCAGGTCTGGATCTGAACCCAATTATCACTCACCACTTCAAGGTTGATGACTTCCAAAAAGGCTTCGACGCCATGCGTAGCGGGCGTTCCGGCAAGGTCATCCTTGATTGGGAATAAGATTGAGAGCGCTCCGGAAGGGGCGCTTTTTCATTTCTACTGTACTGTATGCATAAACAGTGAAATGGAAGATGGGGCGGTATTTAGCCCCCAAAAAAGCCCCAATTTAGCCCCAAAGCTAATTACAAAAAAGCCCCAAGGATTCTTGGGGCTTTTTTCGTTCTGCCGCACATGCTTCATAATTAAATTAGATAAACAGCTAACATTGTAGGGAAGCTGCCCTAGACAGTTCCGAATTGAGCAAACTACTGCCATGGGGTGTCTGATAAAATCTCAACCAGTCATTCATCTATGTGATGATGCAAAGGAGTCTGAGGATGAAATCTAATACCGTAGTCATCTTGCTGGTGGCGTTGCTACAAATAGCTTACGCCAGTGCTGTATTCGCCCAGCAAGGCATGACATGGCATGGAAGTGGAGGGTGGGGACACCATTCTGCTTATGGAATGATGTATGACACCAAGACTATGACGGAAATCACTGGTGAAGTGGTATCGGTGGATAGGATTACGATGATGCATCAAATGAACGAAGGCGTAGTTCTTACGGTTAAGACCAGCGAAGGCAACATATCAGTGCACCTTGGTCCAGTATGGCACCTTGAAAAACAAGATATGAAAATTATGCCTGGGGACAAAGTCGTCATCAAAGGGTCTCGAATCATCTTTTATGACGAGCCGGCACTGATTGCGTCCGAAGTTCACAAAGGAAATGATGTTTTAGTGCTACGAGATTCGGAAGGTTACCCGGTTTGGAGTGGCTGGAGGCGGCAGTAGCGAAACTGTGGCTAAACCATGAAGTATCTGCAATCGAATATGTATCTTCTCACCCGCTGGTGACACGTCGGTGCCGCCAGCTGCTCATACCGCTTTTTCTAGCTTATGATGACAGCATTCTATGGTTTCGAAACAACGCCATTTATGCTGTTTGAAAAAGCGCTTCATTGCACACAGTTTTAGTCAGGTGGACATTAGCTTTGGATTTTTATTCGTTTTTTAGCGAGCGACTAGTGGAGGGGCAAAACCATTTTCAACGCTACAACTTAAACAATCAGCTAAAATTCATATAGCTTGTCAAAGTCGCGTTTATCAAGAATATCTTCGATTTTTCTTCTGGTTTTATGGATGTTCTTGTTCTCAGCCACTTCTGATTTTGTCTTGTCTTTTTCTTTATTTTTTAATGTTTTTTTGGTTTTTTTCATGCGCACCTGCTACTCATAAAATTATATTTAGGAAATCTTGAAAGTGCCTAGTTGCGTTCCTGTACCTGATAAAATACATCCCTGACTGTCTTTTTCAGAAAATGAAAATAGGAGGTTATAATGGCTGGAGTAAATTCTTGGAAGAATGTGACGTCGTAAGATGTCACTATTTAACTGATGTATTTTTGTTGACCAGCGTATTCTTTCATTTTCTAAATAAAATTCTATGCTAAGCATAAGCTACGCTTTTCATTTGTCGACTGTGAGTTTTTATCACATAATTTTTTATACCAGTATCGCTGGCGACTTGTTCTACGAGACAATAAAAATCCTGATTATTTTAGGGGGATGGAAAACTGTGAAAGGTGATAGGTGTAATGCTTTCACATTACACCTGAAATTTTTAAATCGATGATACATTTGTTGCTTGTGGGCCTTTCTGGCCTTGTTCAACATTGAAGCTGACTTTTTGGCCTTCAATAAGCGTTCTGAAACCTTCAGATGCAATAGCTCTGAAATGAACAAACACGTCAGGTCCGCCATTATCTTGTGTAATGAAGCCGAAGCCTTTAGTTTCGTTGAACCACTTTACTGAACCAGTTGTTTTAGTAGACATAGATACCTCTGAGATATAAATAAAATTGAAAACTGCGAGCAAATGCTATTTTTTAAAACCATGAAGAGAAGCTATCGCAGGAGCTAGACGAAGGTATCGAAAGGAAACTGGGAAAAAGCTTGTACTAAATTTTTATTAATAGCCCGTTTGCAAGAGCTACGAACACTATACAGGTTGTATTGAAAATAGACAGTACTATTTTGGATTTTTTGAACACTTTTTTATTTCCTGAAGGTGTTGCGAGTTAAGTTTGTGATTTTATTGGTTTTTTGTGGTTAGCGGAAAGCATTAATATAAAACATGTGGCATTTGATTTTTGAAGTGTTGAAAGATAATTCCGATATTCATGTAAGTTGAGCGGCGTTGTTAACTATGTTTTTAAATATGATAGAGCATGAGGAAAAAGCAAAGATCCCATAATTTGGAAGTATTTCTATCTGGAAAATTTCGTCAAAACCTTTAGTGACTTTCATCTTCGATAATGGAAATGATATGCGCGAAGGTAATATAATATAGCGAAATGATTTTGATTATGAAAATAAAGTGAGAAAATTCTATCTATTTAGGGTAATCAGTGTATAGTGAAAATAGCTCTTAAACGTGAGCTATTTATGAAACATTTAGTTCAAGTATCTTCTTAGTTTTCTTTCGAATCACTTCGTTATACTACTCCTGAGGCAACTTAATCTTTATCTTCCATAAAATAGTTTCAGTTTTTAACTATTAATGAGGTTATTATGTCTAATAAAGCAACAGGTTCAGTAAAGTGGTTCAACGAAACTAAAGGCTTTGGTTTCATCTCTCCAAACAATGGTGGAGCAGATTTATTCGTCCACATTAATTCTATAGCTTCAGAAGGTGTCAGAACTCTTTCTGTAGGTCAAAAAGTAACATTCAATATAGAACAAGGCGGTAAAGGTCCGCAGGCTACAAGTGTTTTAGTCAATTAGCCTGATTCTAGAATATTACAATATAAATAGAAACCCTACTTTCAGTAAATGAATGAGCGTTTATTAATGTCGAATTTTATTTGCTAACTCTAATATTTATTCGGTTGGCAATTTTTTCATTCTTATATCAATATATTAATTGATTGATGTTCATATATTTGAAGAGAATGAATACTTTACACTGAAATTCCGTTGTAGTTATGAATTTCAACATAGGAACACGAAATGAAAAAAAATCGAGAAAAACATCAGAAGAAGGCGTGGAAGAACGGTCATGAAGCAAAATTTGAGCAGATGGTTGGAGAATACCAAAACGCTAAAGCAATGCTTGACTCCATGAAGGTAGGAACAGCTGAATACAGCCAGCATCAAAAACACTGTGACTCTCTCTTCGCAAAAGCTGAACGTTTTTTTAAGCAGCATCAATAATTCAAGATCATTAATTAACAATCATGGATTTACCATCATGGATTTACCATGATGTAAGGCATGATTAACCTTTGTACTGCATTCCTCAAAATTTGGATATGCTCCTCACAACAGGCTATCTTTCCATTCCTGAGTACACCTGTGCTGAACCATCTGCGCCGCAAAGTGCGTTTGGTAGCATGGTTGTACGAATAAGGTTCAGTTCCATTCCAAAAATGTGAGCTCAAACCTGGCTCGAAACCCAATGCATACTGTATAAACCGCCTGTATGGCGGTTTACTTATTTTGAGTATCTGAAGCTACTTTTTAACCCATGAAATGAAAGTAATGGCTATTTTACGGAACGACACTACTCATTAAAGTAAGCATGCTGCTTACGTTGGATAACAAGGAAATACGTATGTCCGCAGAAAATGATAAACAAGAAGTTACTGTTGTAGATGTAAAAATGCCATTTACGTCTATGGTTATTTTCTTAGTTAAACTCACTATTGCATCAATTCCGGCCGTTATAATTTTGAGCATTATTTTTGCTCTATTGATGGCTGTTTTTGGCGGGATGTTCCACGGGATGGGCCGATACTAAAGCCGATAAAGTACACAGCATGAACTGATTGTTCAGCAAGCCATCATGCCTCGCCGCGAAAGTGATGAACGATTTGACGTCGATACGAAGGCATTGCTGACCGACAGGGTGAAACCCATCCAGTTCAAGGTGGATGACGAGCCACCAGCGATGTACATGGCCCGGCCAAAAGAGTTGATATGGCGTAGTGAAAAGTATCTGAAGTTTGTGCGCTCGTTGCCTTGTGTGATCACCGGTCAAACTGAAAACGTCGTCGCTCATCACTTAATCGGCCACGGCGAAGGGAAAATGGGCGGCAAAACCCATGATCTCTTCACCATTCCTTTAGAAGCCAATGAACACCGCCGCTTTCATGACGATCCCAAAGCATGGGAAGCACGGCATGGCTCACAGCTCGAGTATGTGAAAGCAACGCTGAAGAGAGCCCTCGAGCTGGGGGCGCTGGGGTAGTTTCTAAAGCTTCAAGCCTAAGTATCCTTAAAGCCATTCATATGTTTTTAAGAATCTAAATATCTATGCTTTATACTTATTAATGTAAGTATAAAGCATTTTAATTGGTAAGAGGTCGGTTACTATGTTAAATGAAAGTAATGTTTCAATTTTCTTGGATTTATTAAGAATTAAATTTGATAATTCCACGGCCAGTGCTCGATCTATTTATCATGAATCTAAAGATGAGAATGTAAAAAGGGCAATCGCAGTTTCATGTGCGTTGGAGTTAATAAAAAGTGAAATAACAGGTTGTGAAATATCAAACTTAGAGTACTTACTTGATAAGTTGCCACATTTTACAGATATTATCCAGAAGTCTCTGGATGTTAAGGATGATAAAAGTTAATAATAATCATTTCATATGATTTGAATATGTAAATTAATATGCGTACCAAAGAATGGCAAAATAATGGAATGTTGTCCCTCCTATTACGAATAGGTGCCAAAGCAAGTGCCCATATTTTAAATATGAGTCAGTCGCAAAAAATATAACGCCAAAGGTGTAGGATAATCCTCCGGCAAGCAGCAATAACATTCCTTTTATCGGTACATTATTAAGCATTGGATAAAGGGCTATGACAATCAGCCATCCCATAAATAGATAAAGCCCTGTCGATAATACGGGGTGGTGGAGTCTTTGAAAAGCCTTCAGTATTACACCTATAAATGCTAACAACCAGATGCAGCCTAAGAGTATCCAACCTAATGTCCCTCTCAATACACCAAGTGTAAATGGGGTGTATGTACCTGCAATTAGTAAAAAGATTACTGAGTGGTCAATTATACGAAACAGTCGCTTTGTTCTGCCAAATGATAGCGCATGGTAAATAGTGGAAGACAGGTATAGCAATATTGCCGTCGTAGAAAAAATAATTGTTCCGATAATAAATGCCAAATCACCAATACGAACAGCATTCATAATTAGAAAAGGTGTTCCAGTCAGTATGGCAAGGAGGGCTATACCATGGCTGATGCTGTTAGCTAGTTCCTCTTTTTGCCGTCGTTTACGAGTGATCTCGAGGCTCGGTAAATGTATAGTCATAGAGTGGCATATTTTCGAAATAAAAGCCGAGCATTATTAATCTATTACAACTCGGCTTCACAAAATCAAGATGGCAAGTTGATGAAACTACTCGTTTTGATTTTTCGGTGGTGATTCGATGGGAGAACTTTCTTTTTTGTTCTCTCTTAAATGCTCTTCATCCATTCTGTCTCTGCTGGCATCATTGTCAGCCTCATGTTTTTCATGAGAAAAAATATTTTTAAGCCATTCAAACATGGTTTCACCTATTAGTAATATAACTTTAATTTTTGTCGATATTTCATCTTCCTTTAAGAGTATAGTTAGGAGAATAGATGTTAGTTATAGTTGTTTGGATAAAACCAATACTCTATGTGCAAGAAATGGTAATCAAATTGCATATAATTATTTAATTTTAATACTCCCGACGTCTTGAAAAATCATTCAACGCAAACCAGTCTTAAATGGTACTGTTTTTTCCATGTGATTGAGGCTACGTTCATGCCGACATCCAATGATCCCCCATCTTCTGATAATGTTACTCAAATCTTGGATGGTTCTACGCCAACAAACGTTGGAAATATCGTGAAAAAAAGAGCAATAAAAATAAGACGATATATTCCTAAAGGTGATATGAAAAGTGTTTCGTTGTCATTTTTGTTGGTAATTTTTTTAATCAGTTTATGGCAGGCTGTTTATACAGTTCCAAGTGACTCAATTGCTGTCGTTCAGCGCTTTGGCAAGTTCTATTCCGAAATACAACCCGGCTTACATTTCAAGTTACCGTTAGGCATAGATATTGCGACCATTGTTCCTGTTAAGCGCCAGTTAAAGCAAGAGTTTGGATTTATAACGCTCGGAGCAACTGATCCTTACCAAAACCCGTCTGAGAACGATCGTGAGATGGAAACTCAGATGGTTACAGGCGATTTAAATGCAGCATTAGTTGAATGGGTGGTTCAGTACCGCATTGCTGAGCCCGTCAAGTTTCTGTTCGAAGTGCGAGACCCCACAGCTACTCTTCGTGATGTCTCTGAGTCTGTTATGCGGGAAGTGGTTGGTGACCGCACTGTCGATGAAGTCATTACCATTGGCCGACAGGAGATTGAATCTGAAGCATTGATGAAAATGCAGGAGCTTGCGATTAAGTATGCTATGGGTATCAATATCGATCAGGTTCAATTGAAAAATATTAACCCGCCAAAGCCGGTACAGGAGTCATTCAATGAAGTGAACCAGGCTCAGCAAGAAAAAGAGAAGCTTATTAACGAAGCGCGACGAGATTACAATAAAGTGATCCCGCTAGCGGAGGGTGAAAAAGATCAGCGTATTCGAGAAGCTGATGGCTATCGGCTTAAAAGAATCAATGAGGCCGAAGGGGATGTTGCAAGGTTTAACGCACTACTGATGCAATATATCAAGGCACCTGAAGTAACCCGTAGGCGTATTTACCTAGAAACCATGCAGGCAATCATGCCTACGATGCACTCAAAAATTATCATTGATGAGCAAACCCGCAGTATCTTGCCTTTTCTTGATCTACAAGCTGACGTCTTAGAAAAAGGCGATAAGCCATGAAAAATTTCTTTCTACTGATAGCCATTTTGCTTTTTGTATTCGCTTTGCTCGCAGCTAAAGGAACCCTTTATACAGTGAGTGAAGTTGAGCAGGTCATCATAACCCAATTTGGTAAACCTGTCGGACAGCCAATTACTAACGCTGGGCTCAAAGTGAAAATACCTTTTATCCAAGAGGTTAATACAATAGATAAGCGAATATTGGAGTGGGATGGCAATCCTTCAGACATGCCAACGAAAGATAAGCTATATATCTCAGTCGATTTATTTGCCCGATGGAGGATAACGGAGCCCTTACAGTATTTTCTACGCCTCCGAGACGAGCGGAGTGCTCAGTCCAGGTTGGATGATATTCTTGGAAGTGAAACGCGTAACGCAGTGGCAAAGCATGAATTGATAGAAATTATCCGGACCTCGAAAGATCGGTTGCCTTTGAGAGATCCGCTATTGGCTGAGGGTGATAGTGATTTGACAATGGGTAACTTGGTACCCATCCATAAAGGTCGTCAGGTGGTGGAGGATGAAATTTTTATGGCCGCGGCTGATAAAGTGCGTGTCTTCGGGATCGAGTTATTGGATATCCGATTCAAAAGGATTAACTATAACGCAAGTGTGAGACCCAAAATTTATGACCGGATGATCAGTGAACGTCGCCAGATTGCGGAGCGTTTTTTGTCAGAAGGGTACGGTGAAGCGGCTAGAATCCGTGGTAATCGAGTACGAGATTTAAATAAGATTCAATCTGAAGCTTATCGTAAAGTGGAGGAAATTAGGGGTATTGCAGACGCTAAAGCTGCAGCAATCTATGCGCAGGCTTACAACCAGAGCCCACAGGCGGTAAGCCTGTATGAGTTCACTAGGACACTGCAAGTCTATAAAACGATCATGTCAGAAAATACTACATTAGTGTTATCCACTGATAGTGACTTATTTAAGTTTCTAAAGAGGATACAACTACCAGAAAGTGATCAAGCAAAATCAGAAAACCCATGAAGAAAACAGCTTTTAGGCCGAATGAGAGGGGACATCCTACTCAATTGCCTAAGGAATATGTTGACTGGATAACTCAACCTGTTACTCGGTTTCTGAAAATTGAGGCTGCTGCAGGGGCTGTACTGCTTTTTTTTACTATTGTTGCTTTAGTTCTTTCTAACTCCCCCTGGTCAGACACTTTCCTGTCGTTCTGGGAGATCCCGCTCGGTATAAAAGCCGGTTCATTTGAATACACGCGTTCACTTCAGGAATGGATAAATGATGCTGTTATGACGCTGTTTTTCTTTCTGGTTGCATTGGAGTTGAAGCGTGAAATTGTCTTGGGAGAATTGAAAAAGCCGCGTTTAGCATTGTTATCTGTTTCAGGGGCAATGGGCGGCATGCTGGTTCCGGCATTAATTTATTTAGTATTTCAATTAGATCAGCCGGGACAACATGGCTGGGGGATCGTCATGGCGACGGATACAGCATTTGTCATTGCTTGCCTTATCTTACTTGGTCCCCGTGTTCCGAAAAGTTTACGTATATTTATGCTCTCTTTAGCGATAATCGATGACATTGGTGCGATTATCGTAGTAGCGGTCGGTTATGGTGAAGAAATTAATTATTATTATCTTGGAATAGCGGGTCTTGGGTTCATTGGCATTAAGGCTATGGCTGAGCTCGGTATCCGCAGTATTGCTATTTATTCAATAATTGGTGGTCTGATTTGGCTCTCGGTGGACGCGTCCGGAATACACCCAACGGTAACAGGTGTCATTTTGGGGTTAATGACACCCACAATCAGGTGGGTCAGTAAAGAACGTCTGTTGACAATAATAGATTGTGTTATTCCTACGCCAACGACAAGCAAGCGTAGTGTTTTTAGGATTGATCGCAAAGTCTTAAAAACTGCCGAAGCAGCAGCTCGGGAAGCGCTTTCTCCATTAGAGCGTTTAGAGATGTTACTGCATCCTTGGGTTGGTTTTGTCATTATGCCTCTTTTTGCCTTCGCGAACGCTGGCGTACAGATCTCTTTTTCGGAACTATCCGGAAGCTTGTATACAGCTATTGTTGCTGGCCTTGTCATAGGGAAGCCCACCGGAATCATCTTGTTTAGCGGATTAGCAACATTAACTAAGCTGGCTGTGCGACCGCCAGATCTACCTTGGCTCTACATTATTGCTGGTGGCATGCTTGCAGGTATAGGATTCACCATGTCGTTGTTTATTGCCCACTTAGCTTTGAGCCCTGAACTCGTTGATGTAGCGAAGCTCGGTATATTATCTGCATCCTTATTTTCAGCGTTGGTGGGAATAGGGTTACTTAGTTGGCTCTGTGACCACGGTTCTAGCTAAGACGAAATTCACATTATTCAAATAGCCACATTTAACCCCACAGGATAGAGAAAATAAATTTATAACTTTAAAGTACTTATTGGTTATCTTGCCGGAGATGTTCGAAACTTGGTACAAGATGGCAAGCTTGTTCCAACTTGTCTTGGATTTTAACCCAATTATCACCCACCACTTAAAGGTTGATGACTTCCAAAAAGGCTTCGACGCCTTGCGTAGCGGGCGTTCTGGCAAGGTTATCCTTGATTGGGAATAAGATTTAGAACACTCCGAAAGCTCGCTTTTTCATTTCCACTGTTTTGTATGCATAAACAGTAAAATGGAAGAGGCGGAACGTTATTTAGCCCCACGAAGGGTTCCATTTTGGTCCCACGGATTGTCCCAGCATGCCGTACGTTGGGGTGTGTGACTGATATATGGGTACCCGTTTTGTAAGATCATCACTTATACGGTGCCGCTTTAAGCGAGAAACGATAATCTACCTTCCTTTAGTCATAAGGATCTACACTGACTCATAAGACTTCCGACTGTGTACTTGTCATACTTAGAAGAGGTAAACCTCTTTATGACCCTAATTTCAAGATTTTATAAGTCATCAGAAATACCGGCGAGACAGTGGTTTCTATGGCTACCTATTAGACGAGGGAGATAGACACGATGCCATACAAATTGAACACTATTATTTGTAGTACTCGCCCTGGTCGAATTGGTCCATCAATTGCCCGATGGTTTGATGAATTTGCCAATCAACATGATGAGTTCAATAGCAACTTGGTTGATTTAGCAGACGTTGGACTACCAATGTACGATGAACCCAATCATCCATCTTTAAAACAATACCAAAACAGCCACACTAAGGCATGGTCGCGATCCGTTGAAGCGGCTGATGCATTCGTTTTTGTTTTACCCGAGTACAACTACTGCCCACCGCCAAGCTATTTTAATGCACTCGATTATGTGTACAAGGAGTGGAATTATAAGCCCTGCGGTTTTGTGAGTTACGGAGGTGTATCGGGAGGCCTGCGTTCAGCACAATTGGCAAAACAATTGGCGACCACAGTAAAAATGATGCCAATGATGGAGGGCGTGATGGTACAAATGGCCAGCTCCCTGATTGATGAAAATGGTAATTTTAGTCCAGCCAAACACCATGAATCATCGGCAACAGCCATGCTGAATGAATTGGCAAAATGGACCCGAGCCCTTAAAACCATTCGATAGGAGCTTTTCATAAAGCCAGTAATGACGATTGGTGAAAAAACACATTTTATTTTCATGGGTATTCTGGCTCGTAAACTAAAATTGGCAAGCAGATAGCCAATAAAGCCCTCAACATGAACTGAATGTTCAGAAACCCACTATGGCTATACTACTAGTAATTGTCGGCAAACTAGCTAAGGCACACTTGAAGAAGAGTGTGGGAGATGTCGTGATGTTAAGTCGAAACCAGTTTATCCTGGATTGCCTTAATGCTGTCCAAGACGGACAGGAAGCAATTAAAGAGATTGTTGCTGAGGCAGTGTCTGACCCTTTAAAAGTCGTTACGGTTCTTGGTGAGAAAAAGCATGCGGGAATTTATCCGCTGTATCAATTTTAGATGCCATTATCTTTGCAGTGTGACCCAACCTCACCAGTTCACGAGCCCAATAATGGGAAGCTCCACAGGCTTCCATCCCGACAATGGCTGGCGGGATATTGGCAAAGGTCGAAAGGACTTTAGAGCGAGTTATTGTTTTATGGATCAGTACCTTTCCTTGCTCATCTTCGCCGTGGATACTGAACGAATGTTTGGCTAAATCAATGCCATAAATTGATAGTGACATGGTGTCCTCCAAGGACGGTAGTCAGACTTACCCAGTGTGGCAGAGCCTGATGAGGGGGAGTCCATGTCATTCGTTATACCGCTTTAACTTAGGCACAGAGCACCGTATCAAGTGAGTGTTAGATCTAGTTTACAAAAAAACCGTCAGATGACGGCTTTTAAATTAATTATCAGTAGCTTAAGCACAGCACTTTTTGTATTTTTTCCCACTTCCGCAAATGCATGGCTCATTACGGTTTGGTGTTTTGTCATAGGTAATAGTTTTAGGCTTGTTTAATAGCGTATCAAGCTCAACTGTGCTCTCTGGTTGGTTTGAGTCTATGACAATATGGGCCACTATTGAGTGCTCAGAAAGCAATGTTTCGATCTCTGCTTTACGAGCCTCGGTTGGGACGACAACATTGATTGGAGCTTCTTCAGTGCCTGCTTTTACATCACGATTTACGTTGTAGCCTGAAATGACGTGGTTTTGTCTAGCATCGATTCGACCTTTGAAAAATAGTTTGGACATTTGAAACTCACTGATGATTGGTGTGGTGTAATTTGGCCGCGATTATACGGGACTATGGCAATTGATAAAGAAGTTCCTACGTTGTGCATCGGTTCACGATATCGCAAACGGTTCAATAGGGGCTGCCAGCGCGTGGCGCTCTCAGTTGTTCAAATCAGTAGTTGTGATTACGGTTTTGATTTTGAGTTCAGGGTTTTGCGTTGTCAGCCCTTTAACCGGGCTACATGGACTCCTCTAGGTTGTCAACAACAGTGTCAGGTGATGGACGGTTTGGGACTGCCGCTCTATATTCGGTCTGTTTATTAGCTTTTGATGCCATGACCCTGTGACCCTACGCGGTTGCGGTTCCTCATTCGTTAGAAGGCTCTACAGTACCCGCCGCATTATCAGCTCTCCCGCAAAAGGTCTTAACCTTACATCATCATTGGCTATTGCAATGACCTGGAGAAGTCAGCTATTCCGTTAGAAAACAGCTTGGTTTTATATAGGTTGGTATTCGGTGTTGTTACTGAGCAGCGACCATAGTATCCGAGTATTTTGGGCGACCAGAGCAACAATGGCCCGTTTAAAACCCCGCCGCTCGGCTTCAGATGCCATTATCTCTGCAGTGTGGCACAACTTAACCCGTTCACGAGCCCACTAATGGGAAGCTCCGCATGCTTCCATTCCAACAATGGATGGGGGATAGTGGCAAACGTTGAGAGGACTTTTGAGCGAGTTATTGTTTTATAGAACAGTACCTTGCCTTGCTCATCTTCACCGTGGATACTGAACGAATGTTTGGCCAAATCAATGCCATAGACAGATGGTGGTATTCAGGCAAAGCCTTGTAAGTTTCACCTGTAGAGAGGCGTGAGTGCCTATCCATAACCTTCCCATTACCTCTGCCCATAAACCGTCCTGTGCTATCGCTAACAACGGGCTTTCAGACCCGTTTTATTATGGGGTGATGCCACTGGCAGAAACTGATATACTCCACGCTCATCACGAAAAGTCGTTCAGGCAGGAAGCGTGGCTTTGACCCTGAAACGGCTTTTTTAATGCTTGAAAGACCTAATTATTGGAACAGTACATTGATTTCAACAGCTAACATCACAATGCAGTTTGGCGATAAGCCTCTGTTTGAGAACATTTCCGTTAAATTTGGTGAAGGTAACCGTTACGGCCTGATCGGTGCGAACGGTTGCGGTAAGTCGACGTTCATGAAAATTCTTGGCGGCGAACTGGAGCCTTCTGCCGGTACTGTTTCCAAGGATCCTAATGAACGCATGGCGAAACTGGGCCAGGACCAGTTTGCATTTGAAGCGTACACCGTTGTTGATACCGTGATCATGGGTCACAAAGAACTGTGGAAAATCAAAGAAGAGCGTGACCGTATTTACGCAATGCCGGAAATGTCTGAAGACGACGGTATGCGTGTTGCGGACCTGGAAGTAGAATTCGCCGAAATGGACGGTTACTCTGCTGAAGCGCGTGCCGGTGAGCTGCTGCTGGGTCTGGGTATTCCTGAAGATCTGCATTTCGGTCTGATGAGTGCAGTTGCTCCGGGCCTGAAAGTTCGTGTTCTGTTGGCGCAGGTTCTGTTTGCTGACCCGGAAATCATGCTGCTTGACGAACCGACGAACAACCTGGATATCCACACGATTGCCTGGTTGGAGCGCGTTCTGCTTGAGCGTAACTGCACCATGATTATTATTTCGCACGACCGTCACTTCCTGAACAGCGTTTGTACACACATGGCTGACCTGGATTACGGTGCACTGCGCTTGTTCCCTGGTAACTATGATGAGTACATGGTTGCGGCGACTCAGGCGCGTGAGCGTCTGCTGGCTGATAACGCGAAGAAAAAAGCACAAATTGCAGAGCTGAATACCTTCGTGAGCCGCTTCTCTGCTAACGCCTCTAAAGCTAAACAGGCGACTTCACGTCTGAAGCAGATCGACAAGATCCAGCTGGAAGAAGTGAAAGCGTCAAGCCGTCAGAACCCGTTCATCCGTTTCGAGCAGGAAAAAGAACTGTTCCGTAACGCGCTGGAAGTGGAAGGTCTGAAACAGGGCTACGGTGACAACATCCTGATTAACGGCGTTAACCTGATGGTTGAAGTGGGTGAGCGCATTGCGATCATTGGTGAGAACGGTATTGGTAAATCCACGTTCCTGAATACGCTGGCCGGTGCAATGGAACCGATGTCAGGTATGGTGAAGTGGTCTGAAAATGCCAATATTGGCTTCTACGCGCAGGATCACTCTGCAGACTTCGATACCGATATGAACCTGCTGGACTGGATGGGTCAGTGGAAAAATGAAGGCGAAGATGAGCAGACCGTTCGTGGTATTCTGGGTCGTATGCTGTTCTCACAAAATGACATCAAGAAATCTGTACGTGTGATTTCTGGTGGTGAGCAAGGCCGTATGCTGTTTGGTAAGCTGATTATGCAACGACCAAACATCCTGCTGATGGATGAGCCAACCAACCACATGGATATGGAATCTATCGAATCGCTGAACCTGGCGCTGGAAAACTACAAAGGCACACTGCTGTTTGTTTCCCATGACCGTCAGTTTGTATCGTCTATCGCGACGCGTATCATCGAAATCACGAAAGACGGTATTGAAGACTTCCACGGTACTTACGATGAGTACCTGGCGAAGAAAGGCCTGGAAGGCTAATTTTCTGTATGTCGTCATCGACGAGCTAAAGCCGCCTTATGGGCGGCTTTTTAACACAGGCGGGTTTCGACGAGTCAGACTGATAAAATCAAACGTTACAGAGCGCAAACCATTGCGCTTAATTAAGTGGAGCCAAAATGAAAATCTGGGTCGATGCTGATGCCTGTCCAAATGTCATCAAAGAAATTCTGTTTCGAGCGGCAAATCGGGTAGGTATCCCAGTGACACTGGTAGCCAATCAGTTCATTCGTGTGCCGCCTTCCCCGCACATTAAGTCCATTCAGGTCGAATCCGGCTTTGATGTGGCAGACAATTATATTGTTCAGCAGGCAGAGCAGGGTGATTTGGTTATCACTGCCGATATTCCGCTGGCAGACGAAGTGATTACGAAAGGAGCGTTAGCTCTTAATCCCCGTGGCGAAATGTATACCAAAGACACCATAAAGCAGCGCCTGCAAATGCGTGACTTTATGGAAACCATGCGCAGTTCCGGTATCCAGACCGGTGGACCGGCTCCTCTGAGTCAGGCCGACCGTCAGAACTTCGGTAACCAGCTGGATCGGTACCTGAGCCGCTATAAAAAGGCGTAATCTTACTTCGGCCTGAATGGCGAGCCAGTCATAGCCATCATTGCTGTAGAGCTGTAGAGCTGTAGAGCTGTAGAGCTCTTTCCGTTTTATTCGCGGCGAATGACCAGTGTGGCCTCAAGAATCACAGGCGTTTGTAGTTCTTGCTCAATCGCCTGTTTGATGTTGTCGAGATCCTGCTCGCTCAGAGCATGCGGTGTCATGATTTCTAAACTCAGTTCCAGCGGTTTCACATCCCGTGCACTGACCTGCCGCAGCACAACCTGATTGATAGTCAGTCCCTCCAGAGCTTTGATGATTTTAGCTTCGTGCGATAAATGCACAAAGCTAATCAGCAGTGGCACACTCACAATAAAAACTGCCAGCAGGGCAACGGCAAGCCCTTTTTTTGCCCGGGTGAAGGGGGCGAACCCCAACATCAGAAAGGTGACTGATGCAGAAAGAACAATGCCTGCCAGGTTGGTTAAAAACAGCAGTAAAGCCCCCCAAGCGACATGAAGATCTGCCCAGCCAATCCCAATGCCGGTCACGGCCAGTGGGGGCACCAGAGCCACCGCAATAGCCACGCCCGCCAGGCTTTTTGACGCGTCGATCCTGGCATGTGCATAAGCGCCCGCAATACCGGAAATGACGGCAACTCCCAGATCCAGTAAGTTAGGACTGAGACGGGCCTGAATCTCCGGTGTCACAATTTCCATCGGCAGGATAAAGCTGGCCAGCGCAGCGAAACTGGTGGCCATCAGCAGGCCGGTCAGCAGGGTTTGTGAGCTGGCACTCAGCAGTGAGGTGTCCTGCCTGACTAAGGCCATCGCGAGGGAAATGATTGGAGCCATTAACGGTGCCAGAATCATTGCGCCGATGATCACGGGGGCTGAACTGGCAAATAGCCCAATGCTGGCCAGCAGGGTAGACAGCACCATGAGGGTCAGGAAAGAGGGTGTCGCCGACGCATTTTCCCGCAGCAATTGATACAGTTCTCTAAATTCATCAGTGGCCGCGTGCGTAATGAAAGGCAGTGGCTTATCAATCATGGCGGCAATTGCCCCTCCGGCCGGTAAGTTAACAATTTTCCGGCTTTCTTTGCTGCTACCGGGGTTGTCACTTACCGGAAGAGGCTCACCGCCCAGAATACACAAGCTGCGGGGGGTTGTTTCAATAATCAGCTCTTGGGCTGTACTTTCAATCCCGTCCTGAAGGAAGGTCATCGGATTTTGCACGCACAGCATCAGCGTGCGTGATTTGATAAAACCGAGTAAACCCGGTAGACGGGGATCCCGGCGAAATGGGGCCGTAATAAATAACCGTACCAGTTCCATAATGCTGTGTGGTGCCAGCACAATCGCATGGCACATGCCGTCATTGACACTGGAGGTACTGAGAATATTGCGTGATAACGCCGTGCCATGAGCATGGGAAATGATCAACGTGCCTATTGCGGCAGTTTCCACTGTATTCTCGCTTTCCGTCGTAATCGTAAATTTCGCCGGAATGAAGGTTTTGACTTTACTGAGGTTGACGAAGACTTTTTTCAGCTTTTCCTGCCAGTTCAGGTTTTGGCGATTCAGGCCAAAGATGCTGCCTCGTCCCAGAATAACGGTATCGAGCACGACACTGCCGTTGCAGCGTAACACATCAACATGAAGGGGCTTTGCGTCACAGGCCAACTGAATGGCGTTATCAAGTTGTTTGGGGATACCAAAACCACGGCATGCATGACCGGCTTCCGGGTGCGGAAGAATCGCCAGTTGCCATTGATGAGCGACAGCCGCATCAATAATCGCTGGGATATGAGCATCACTGATATAGACAAATACCCGGCAGTCTGGTGTCAGCGTAATGGGTTCCACTGATGGCCAGATGACAGGCAAAAGGGTGTCGCTGAATAATGGGATGACTTCTTTGCTGACATTGTCTTTGTCGGATGCTGAAAAAAGAAGAAAGGTATCCGCCATGCTCTCCTCCGGGAGAAGAAAGTGCCTCAGCCTGCATTCGGGGTGGCATGTTCAGAATGCTCTTGAAACAAAAGGGCTTGTACAGCGGAAAGTATAGTCAGCAAAACAGGCTGTCAGTGGCCTGTTTTGCTGAAATCAGATCATTGGGAAAGTTAGCTTTGGAAAATAGAATGAAATCCACTTCGAGGTGGCAAGGGGCATTTAACCCGGCTGATAACGGGCTAAATCCATCCTCATACATGTTGGCGGACGTTTATTTTTCCGGTGTTTCTTTCTCGGTAGTGCTTTGTTTATCAGTAGCGCTTTGCTTATCTGCACTGCTTTGTTTGTCAGTGCTGTTTGGCTCTTTGCCAGAGCCAGCGTCCGACTTTTCTTCACTGTTTGCTTTATTGGCCTTCTCTTTTTTGGCTTTCTCTTCTTCCAGAACGACTTTCGGGGTCGATTTGACTTTCTGGGCGAGTCGATAGGCCACGCTGAGTCCAAACGGCGATTTTTCGTTGGTTAGCAGGGCTTCTAGCGCCTTGCTGTCCACCTGATCGAATTGACCCATCATCAGTGCTGTACGTTTGGATTTGCCAATTTCCTGATCATCGAGAAGATCAACCATAATGGTGGCAGCTTCCGTTAACGCGGTGGCAAACTCTTCAGGATCATTAAGGTCGTATTCAGAGATTTTCATCTGTTTGCGAAGTTCCAGCGCCCATTGCAGATGCAGAAACGGCACCGTAGCACTGGTGTTATCTTTGCCATCCGGCTTCGGTGCGGTGTAGCTGATGCCGTTTAACAGGTTAACCAGGGTCAGGTATTTGTCGTGCTTAAGTTGCTTCATGCCAATGTATTCCGGCAAATCATCCGGGCTGACTTTCTTTCCCTTGAAATCGTAAAGCCAGACGGCGTTGTCATGGTTCATTTCGGCCCAGAAATCATCACCGGATTCAATGAGGTTATGACTGACCTTTACCGTGATTGGCACGCTGGTGCCACCGTTAGGCATATCCCAGAACGTCGACAGCGCTGTCAGGCGACTGGTCAGATAGAGCACGCCATTTTCAGGCCCAACGACAACCGTGGCCAGTGCGTCAGCATCGCTGCCGTTTTTGGCAGTACAGGTATAGCTGTCCGGGTTAGTAGGCATGGAGTCCTCTGTCCAGGACTTCACTTTTTGTGCCCCGTTAAGGCGACACAAATCGTTGAACATATTCGCCGGATCATTAGCATATCGCTGCAAATTCGCGAAAATGGCATCGTAATCGAGTACAGCCTGAGTAGGCAGGAGCTGATCAAGGCTAACGGAAATGATATCGCCGTTCTCCAGATTGCTGTATTGGCTTTTTGCGCTCTCTTCGTCAGCCTGACAAACAGGAATCAGCAAGGCACCACAAAGAATGCCAGTGAGTAAACGAAGATGACGATGCCTACCGCGCATAATAAAGAAACCCCGAGTCGAAATATGATAGAAGTCTAGCAAATTCAAGTTGCAAGACGTGTTTCATCATTGAGGGGAAGAGAAACGCCGTCAAGCTCTTGTCACTGATGCCAAGATTCAGTTAGCCCATATTTCCGATGGTATGCGCTAACTGAGGTGTCGCCTAGGTTAGCAGTTAAATACCCAGTTCATCCAGCAGATCTAAATCAACTTCGGCGTGCTGCGTTTTCGCGTGGGTTGATGCTGCTTGGGCCTGTGAATGGCGGGTTTGCTCAATAATGCTGTCTGGATCAAGTTCATCCGGATGTTCAAATTCTTCAATCTGGATAAACTCCGTTTTATCCATCGCCAGTTCCAGATAGAAAATATTGTTTTTAGCCGTAGTAAAACTGACTCGGCGAGCCTGCGGACGCTCCAGGTTAGTATCGACTGACAGCATAACCTGTTTGTTGAGTGCCAGCATTTTAGGCTGGTTCTGAGTGATAGAAACCTGCAATTCACGACGAACTTTACGGGTGAAATCACCCACCACCTGATTCATTAATTCACCCAGTACATCGGCAACTTCATCAGACGTGTGGTGAATAGCCAGCTCATCCTGAGCCATGCCCATTTTCAGCATGTATTCCTGATAAAGCTCAAGTGCAGCTTGTTGAGAGAAATTAGTGACGACCAGGCCGGTAAAGCCGCCGTCAAATAAGACAAAGCAACCGATGTCTGGCTTTAGGCTGGTTTTTTGAATTTTCTGCACCATGGCAGAGTAATGAACAGGACTGTCTGTAGCGGTGGATAAAACCGAAGCAATTGACTGACAGAGTTTCAGCAGAATATCGTCAGTTGTAATAATTTTTGTTTTTTTCATGTCACAAAATGAGTTAAACGTGCGAAAGCGCAGTGTGGCACTAAACACGTTAAATTGCACAACTCCGAAAGCGGGGAGTTGATGTTGCTCACTAATTTCTCAGGGAGCAGGCAGGAAAAGTGGAAAGAATCTGCACATGACAAAGCGATAAAGCTTGTTGTTGTGAAGCGGCTTGAAAAAAGCGATCACACAAATGGAAGAAAAAACGGGGAGAGGAATATCAGCCAGCACCGGAGACCGAGACTAGGTGGCGAAGGGGATTTATCCCTGCTGGCTGAGTCAGAACAACGAGTCAGTACAAATCAGGCAAAGCGTTGTTCAAGGTAAGCGACAATGTCGTTTGACTCGTACATCCACTTTACCTGGCCAGATTCGTCTTCGATACGCAGGCAAGGTACCTTGCGTTTACCACCTTGCTCAATCAGCACTTGCTCATTGTCCGGTTGTTTGGCATCAACAGTCGCCAGAGGCAGGTTCAGGCGTTTAGCCGAACGACGAACTTTGACGCAGAAAGGGCAGCTTTCAAACTGATAAAGCTGAAGCTGTTTTGCTTGATCATTGACTTGTTGCTGAGCATCTTCACTGCGTTTCATTGCACGTGGAGAAAAAATAGCGTTGAGCAACAGAATAAGCTGGCCCAAAACCAATCGGATGACTTTCATGAGGGACTATCCTTTTGAAACAATTCTTAACACCATGTTGTGGCCGACATGATAGCGACTTTCATGTTCTGATAAAACCATGATTAAAGGAGGGGTATGGCGGTTGGTGATGCAGGCTGACGAAGGATCAACTAAGCGCCCGAAAATGAACAAAGGTATTTATGTTTGCCGCCATATTGGTACTTAATACGGTACTTATTTGGCGAAAATGGAAGATGGATCGTGGCATTATTGAGGAATGAAACTTTTGTATTGATGTGAATAATTCCCTCGGCATCCTGCTGTTGCAGTAGCACGCTTATATTTCATCGCTATTTATTCATAGAAATAATAGGAGGCGATGATGAAAAAAACGATCTATCTCACTGCATCATCATTTTGTGTTGCGACCTAATTTCATTATTTATTTAATTCATTATCATAATCGATGAATAATTTATGAGAAGGCATGAGTTCGTGCAAAGTAAAAAGACAATTTTAATTTGTGATGACTCGCCGGTTGTCCATAAAGCTGTAATGAAATATTTGGGGGACGCCGAAGCGCTGACCCTGCTCAATGCAGAAAATGGTGAGCAAGCCATCGAATGCATGAAACAGCACAAGGTGGATGTTCTTTTTCTTGATTTAACCATGCCTGTAATGGATGGGTTTGAAGTACTGCAAACCTTACCGGTGAATCCGTACCCGACGAAAATCATTATTCTGTCTGCGGATGTGCAAAAACAGGCGATGGAACGCTGTATCCAGAATGGAGCCACTTTTTTCCTGCCGAAACCATTCAATCAAGCCATTCTTGTTAAAGCCCTGGAGCGGGTCGGCATAACGCTTGCTTTTCATCAAGCCTCGTACAGTGATACAGCAAGCACGCAAAACGTAAGCCTTCAAACCGAGGTTCATCAAACAGATAGCCCTGAAACAAACTCATACGTACATCAGAATTCGCATCCAAACGCATTGTCAGCGGCTGCATCTTCCTCAACGTCTGCCATTGCTTCCACCCAGCCTGATCGGAACCATGTTGGCCAGGACGATTTTCTGACCGTGTTTAAAGAAGTAGCGAATGTGGCATTGGGGCGGGGGGCTGCAATTATCTCTGATCATTTCGGTGAATTTATTAAAATGCCCATGCCCAATGTGGCGATGCTGAGCACGGGGGAACTGGCTATGGCCATTCTTGATATCAAGCAGCAGGCTCAGTCTAAAGCCATTGCGCAGCGCTTTGTCGGTGGTGGCATACATGGAGAGGCCCTGGTGTGCCTGCATGGTCAGGATATTAAAGCATTTGGTTATCGTCTGGGCTTCGGGCAAAAAGACGAATTCAAAAGTGAGGTGGTAATGGATATTGCCAACCTGATGGTATCTTCATTTCTGGTCTCGTTATCTGAACAAATGAATATCCCTTTTTCTGTTCGTCAGCCGGTTGTGATGGAAGACTATATGGTATGGGGAGAGGGTAAACGGGATCAACGCGAATTATTTACCGTGGAATACTGTTATCAGTCAGAAAATTTGGATGTCGAGTGTAATGTCTTATTCATGATGGATCACAATTCGACGGAAGTAATTAAGCGAGTGATGGAGACGTTACATTGAAAGACCTGATGAATCTGTCTGATTTTCATTTGACGATCCAGCTGATAGATAATATCGACGCCGGTGTCGTTTTGCTTGACCGTAGTTACACCGTACAGGCGTGGAATACGTTTATGCAGGCCTACAGTGGGATCAGCGCCGAGCAAATCATGGGGAAAAACCTGTTCGATGTCGTGCCCGGATTACCCTATGACTGGCTGAAAAAGAAAATAGCCTCCACGTTTAAGCTCCGCACCCGTACTTTCAGTTGTTGGGAAGATCGGCCGTATATTTTTGATTTCAAGAATTTTAGTCCGGTGACTGGGGGCTCGGTCGAAATGTATCAGAACATGACGCTGACTCCACTTAAATCCCTGACGGGAGAATACAGCTATGTCTGCATGACCATCTATGATGTGTCTGATACTGCAAAAAGTAAGAAGCAGCTCAGTGAGACAAACGCTCAACTGACTCATTTGAGCATTACTGACGGGCTGACACAGTTGTACAACCGTGGTCATTGGGAACGTTGCCTGGAAGAAGAATTTGAACGCTGCCGGCAGCGACAGACTCCGTCGACCTTGGTGATGTTTGATATCGACCATTTTAAAAAGGTGAATGACACCTTCGGTCACGTGGCCGGTGACGCTGTAATTAAAAACATTTCGGTTATGTTGCGTAAGGCCAAACGTAAGAATGATCTCGCCGGTCGCTATGGCGGCGAGGAATTCGCGGTCATTTTACCGGAGACAACGTCGGAACTGACCAGTTATTTTGCCGAGCGATTACGGGCCAGAGTTGATGAGTCGTCTGTAAAAATCGACCTGCGGGAAATTGGCGTCACTATCAGCCTGGGGATTTGTGAGTGGGCGCCGTGGATGAAGCACTATAATCAGTGGCTGGCTTGTGCTGATGAAGCTTTGTATCGTTCCAAGCAGGGGGGGCGTAACCGAAGTACTGTGTTCATTACCCAGCGCGAATCTGCTCCTCACAAGATGTCTTTGACGTAATCAAGGGCAAATTATTGGTTTTATTAGTTATATCATTGTAATTGTTTCATTTGCTCCTACAATAATGTCGTTATTGAGGCCAGTGATGAAAACGCTGTAGCAGAATGGATTGCTCACCGGCGCTTCCGATACCTGTGCTGTTAGAATGAGTATTAGAACGAGTTACAATAATTATGGTTGTTGAATCAGAAGGTTATCACGCGCTGATTGAGTATTTTACCGAGCACTTATCACTGTTTGAGAAGTCGGAAACAGAAGCGTGTAATGAGACGGTTGAAGATGTTGTCACGGACATGATTGCAACCAATTTAATGGCTGTGTTTTCGCAAAACCCAGATTTGGAACCTGATTTTCGCTTCAGGTTGATGCAGGAAGCCGATGCTGTGATGGAAGACCTGAATGAAGTCCTCGCCGGGGCCTTGATGCGAAGTCCGACTAATGAGCAGGTGATGTTTCTGGAAGACTATATTGGTCTTGTCAAAAACCTGTTTGACAGTGCGATCAGTCAGCACGTTCAGTAAGTAAACCATGTTCCTGATACTTGGTCACGGCAGGCCATGTGGTGCGAACAGAGGTCTCAAAAACATCTAAAGACCGAATGGTAAAAAGGCAGCTCAGCTGCCTTTTTTGATCGCATTGACCAAGCATGGCTTTAACCCGTCAGGCCAGCTTAAAAGCGAAGGGCGAAGCGAACAAGCCACACACAGGCAAGTTAAAAAAGGCAAGCTAAAAGGGATGCAAGGCCAAAAAGAGAAGCCAAGGAAAAGATCAGATAAAAGTTAGCAAAGAGATTAGCCATGAAACCGCGCGTGAGTTTACTTCTGATTAATCCGAAGAGAGAAATCCTGCTTATTCATCGTATCAAGGAAGAAAGAGACTATTGGGTGTTTCCCGGTGGCGGTGTAGAGCAAGGGGAAAGCCTGTTAACCGCGGCGCAGCGCGAAGCACTTGAAGAAACCTCCTTTGTCCTTCAGCAGTTTTCTCCTGTATTTTCATTGTTGAATATGGGGCGAAGAGAGCATTTCTTTGTTGCCAATGTTGATAACATACCAGCCAGGCTGGGAAACGGACCTGAGCTTGAAAAACAGAATATCAGAAACCGTTATGAGTTAGTTTGGCTGCCTTTTGAGCAATTGAGTACGCTTGAGCTTTACCCGATGGACGCACGAGATATCGCCGTTACATTGCTGGTGGACGTCGAGACAGACTCAGTTCAAATACATGGCTAGGTGTAATAAATCAGGAACGATGATGAATAAAACAGGACATTATTTAACGGTCAATGGCGCCGATATTTATTATGAATTATCGGGGAACAGGGATGGCAAACCGCTGCTGGTACTGCATGGCGGTCTTGGGTTCATCGATGATTTGGAGCCTCTGTGGGCGTATATTCCCGCCGACGCTTTTGTTATCGCTGTTGATTTTCGTGGGCATGGTAGATCAGCACTGGGAGATGCTCCGCTCAGTTACGCGCAATACCAACAAGATATTGAGGCTGTGTTGGATCATCTGCAGGTAAATCAGTACGCCATTTTTGGCTTTAGTGATGGCGGAATTGTCGGGTATCGACTGGCAGCAGCCCATCCGGATAAGGTCGGACGGCTGGTGACACTCGGTTCACAATGGCGTCTTGAGCCTGATGATCCCGCGATTCGTGTACTGCAAAGCTTGTCAGCGGATTTCTGGGCTCAACGTTTCCCTGAGGATGTCGCGAGGTATCAGGCCATCAATCCGACTCCGGATTTCTCGCGGTTGGTCGATGCGGTGAAAGACGTTTGGCTGGATGTTTCACACACGGGCTACCCGAATCAGACGGTCGAAGCTATTCAGTGTCCGGTACTGATCATGCGCGGTGATAATGATTTTCTGTTTGCGCTACAGGAAGCAGTGTTGCTGAAAGCGAGTATTCCCGATGCCGAGTTTGCCAACCTGCCGTTTACTTCTCATGCTTGTCACCATGAAGACCCGCAGACGGTAGGAAACATCGTTAACCGATTCCTGCTGAACACTGACTGTAGTTGATTCGTCGTTCAGCGAATTACCCGAATTTTCTTAAAGCCAATAAGCAACCCTATGGTTACACAGGGTTGCCCCACACAGGGTTGCCCCACACGGGGTTACCATTTACGGGATTACCATTCACGGAATTACCATTCTCGAGGTTATCTATCCCGAGGTTCCCACTCAAAGGGATTGCTTGTACAGTTACCGGTAAAGGCAATCACTTTGTTTTTATTGATAATCCCGTAAATCTGAAATCTCCCTGTCATATTTCTCTTGTACTTTGCCCGCTAGCGATAATCAGTGTGATCCCGGTTCCGTATAAGGCCATCACGCACTGATGCTGTTCGCCAAAAACAGAAATAAAGGAATATGACAATAATGAAAATCCTCTCTCCGAGCGGCGCAAAAGTCTCAATTGTTCGTTCAATTCAGATTGTGTTCCTCATTTTGGTTACCACTGGCGGTTTACTGTCTTTCTTTGGTAACGATGGCCTTAAAAATGTTTCGCGGCAATTTGAAACACTGAGTCAGCAGGCGATTCCGGTCACCATGAATAATGCTGTCATGGTCAAGGCCGCTCTGGAATCTGCGCAAGCTTTGTCGTCAGTTATCAATAGCGCCTCGGTCGAGGAGTTAGAAACGGCTTACCGACAGTTTGAAACCGGGTATACCGCCATGGCCACTTCGCTGACGACGCTCGAAAGCCTGTCGGCTGAACACCGTATTGGATGGTTAACGGATGGTGTGGTGAAGTTGCAGCAACAGCATGCGGAAATTGTCACGATGGGCGAGCAGCTCAATCAGTCACAACAACAGATCCTGAAGAATCAAACCCGCCTGTTTGCCGATAAAGCCATGATGAATTATGCCGTTTCATCAGTGAGAGCAGAAATGAGCCGTGTCGGACAGGATGTGTTTTATGATAATCCGACCGGTATGAACCAAGTGACCAACTTCGTGAATCATTCGCTTGAGATGGCGAGCCATCTGATGGCGCTGATGCTGGAAACTGATGTCTATAAAGCGCAGGAGCTGGCCAAAGATTTACGCCGGACCAATTTATCCGGTATGGAATACGCCTGGCAGGAAATGAACCGGATCAACCCGGCGATGACAGAGTTTACCAGCGTCACCGTGCCGTTTGATATGGTGAAAGCGCTGTTTGCCGATGACGGCATTATCGCGCTGAAACTGCAAACCCTTTCACTGATGCAAACCCAGGCGGGAAAAGCTGAACGGGTAAGACTGCATATTGATGAGATGATGGGACAGCTCGAAACCCTGACTGCGGGGGCCAATCAGCTGGTGGCGCAAGGTGAGCGGGGAGTCATTGATGCCAGCGAACAGGCGACGGCGCTGTTTTTAACATTGAGTATCGCGGGGCTGATACTGGCTCTGTTTTCCAGTGTCTGGATCAGTGTGTCGGTACAACGATCGATAAAGACAATTGACCGGGTTGTCAAAGCGACCAGTGAAGGTGACTTGACGGTTCAGGTTGAGCAACGCATGCCAAAGGAATTTGCGGTGCTGGGTTCGTTGCTGGAACAGTCAAATGCCAATAACAGACAAATCCTGGCGCGATTGGTTACTAACAGCCACGAACTGAATCTTGCCGCAGAGAGCAGTCAGCAGGCGGCTTCTCAGTCACGTCAGGCGCTGAATGAACAAAGCGATGAGCTGAATACGATTTCAGCGGCGATTTCACAGCTTGAAATTTCAATAAAAGAAATTGTCAGCAGTACGGCTGAATCTGAGCTTGAGGCAGAGCAGGCCAGCCAGCTGGCGCAAAACGGCGTAGCAATTATAGAACGCAGTACTGTGAGGCTGCGGGAGCTGGATAATCAGTTTGCGGTGAATGAAAAGCGCATGACCGAGCTGGATACCCATGTTAACAAGATCACGGAAGTGGTGGAGCTAATTAGCTCGATTGCGGACAGCACAAACCTGTTGGCACTGAATGCGGCCATTGAAGCGGCCCGAGCAGGAGAGCAGGGGCGGGGCTTTGCGGTGGTGGCGGATGAAGTCCGCAAGCTGGCCAAAGAAACCAATATGCAAACAGAATCCATTCGACAGACCATTAACGAACTGCACCGCGCCGCGAGGGATGCGAACGAAGCGATGCTGGTAAGTCGACAGGAGATGACCTCGACAATCACCCTCAGTCACGAGGTGCAGCAGGCCATTCACCAGATGCAGCAAGTCATCACGGGCATTAACGATAAAATCATCACGATTGCAGCCGCTACCCAGCAGCAGGAGAACGCCTCGGTCGAAGTAGGGCGAAGCGTCGGACAGGTTTCCGGGCAGGCAGAACGTAATAACGCTCAGTTACTGACCCTGGTAAAACAGGCCGCAGCGGTGGCGGACATTGCTCATCAACAGCAGGACTTACTGGCAACTTACAAACTGTGAACGGATAAGCCTGTTTTCCCGTCGGGCAAGGTTGTTGGTAAACAGGCAACAGAGGCAATGAGCAGAAAAAAAACTGTGAAAATGCCCTGCGAAAAAGCCCTGTGAAAAAAGAGCAGAAAAAGCGTAAAAAACACCATGAGAACACGTCTAACGGTAGGAATTAACGCGTAATCATTGCAACTGATTCAGACGCCAGTACAATGCTGGCGTTTTTTATTGTTTGGTATCTGTTATGCGTATTCATGCTGTTCATAAGTTGTATGATGAGCGTCTTGCTCGCTCAACCCGGCCATTTCTGGCTCGAGGCGGTAAAGTTGAGCGCTGTCTCTACTGCATGTTACGTACTCACCTGTGTATTTGTTCAAGTAAGCCAGACATTGATTCTCAGGCTGCCTTTATGCTGCTGATGTATGACGATGAAGTGCTGAAGCCAAGCAATACCGGGCGATTAGTGGCCGATTTGTTCAAAGATACGTTTGCGTTTATCTGGTCACGGACGGAACCCAATCCCGACATGCTGGCCCTGCTTAATGATCCACAGTGGCAGCCATATGTGATTTTCCCAGCCGAATACGCGGTACCTGAGCGAGTGGCCGCGGAAGTCAGTGCGCAACCGGATAAGCGGCCGTTGTTTATTTTGCTGGACGGCAGCTGGGCGGAAGCCAAGAAAATGTTCCGGAAGAGCCCATATCTGAATCACTTGCCTGTGCTGTCGATAGATCCGGATAAGCCTTCCCGTTATCAGGTGCGCGAAGCCACCAAAGCCAATCAGCTGGGAACTGCTGAAGTGGCTGCACGTATCGTGGATCTGTACGGCGAGACAAAAAATGCCGAGGTGCTCGACTTGTGGTTTGATGTATTTCGCGAACGCTACATGACCGGCAAGCTCAATCGCACCTTGCCGGAAGCAAACGCGCTGAAAGATTTGTCCGAATGTATGGCCGGCTATTCAGTAATAAAATGACATTCCTGCGTTACAATATGCAACATATCGATGTTTCTTTCGGCAATCGCGACAGAGCGCATGGAACAGACCCCGCTAAATCTGTACCTCATCACAGTCTGTAGGTGTAGAAGTGTGGATAATTTTTTACAGTTTTGTTTTTAAATGACTTTCGGAGAGTGCGGGATGTACTACGGCTTTGATATTGGCGGAACCAAGATTGAATTTGGCGCCTTTAACGAAAAACTGGAGCGGGTGGCTACTGAGCGAGTACCGACACCGGGGGATGATTACGACAAGCTGGTGGATATCCTTGTCGACATTATTGAAAAAGCCGACCGTGAATTTGGAACTCAGGGCCAGATCGGTATTGGTATTCCGGGTATGGAAGATGCGGAAGATGGTGCACTACTGACTTCAAATGTGCCTGCAGCCAAAGGCCGTTTCCTGCGTAAAGATCTGGAAAGCCGTATTGGTCGTAGCGTTCAGATTGATAATGACGCTAACTGCTTTGCGCTTTCAGAAGCGTGGGACAGTGAGCTGCAGGGTGAAAAATCCGTACTGGGTCTGATCCTGGGCACCGGATTTGGTGGCGGCATTGTCATTGATGGCCAGGTCTTCTCCGGCAAAAATCACGTCGCGGGTGAACTGGGTCATACGCGTATGCCTATCGATGCCTGGTTCCATCTGGGCGAGAAAGCACCGTTGTTTGAGTGCGGCTGTAACAATAAAGGCTGTATTGACAACTACCTGTCTGGTCGTGGTTTCGAGCAGCTGTATGCCCATTACTATGGCGAAAATCTGAAAGCGGTAGACATCATCAAGCAGTACGGCGAAGGTGAAGTGCAAGCCGTTGAGCATGTCGATCGCTTTATGGAAATGCTGGCAATCTGTCTGGCAAACTTGTTCACGGCGTTTGACCCGCATGTGGTGGTGCTGGGTGGTGGACTGTCGAATTTTGACCTGCTGTATTCAGAGTTGCCTAAACGACTGCCTAAGCACCTGTTGTCGGTTGCCCGCGTACCTAAAATCATCAAAGCGAAACACGGTGATGCTGGTGGTGTTCGTGGTGCGGCATTCCTGAACATCCGCTAATCGGCGGCTGTAGCAAAATCGCATAGCAAAACTATTTTTGTTCTTTATAAGGACACAAGGTTATAAAGAAATAACCTCAATGAAAAAAGCACCGCTGGCGGTGCTTTTTTGCTTTTCGGGGAATCCGCGTGTTGGCTGATACTGACGGGGTACAGCCAGAATCATGAAAAGGTAGACAGTGAGAAAGTGTAATGAATCTCGCCAGATGCTAACGGTTGTGAATGAACTCTGCTAGAATCCCCGCTCGTTTTATCAATGCCGGATTCCAACATGCCTTTCCAAGCTTTAGGGCTTAACAGCCAACTTATCTCCAATATCCATGCTCTGGGTTTTCAACAGCCGACACCGGTTCAGCAACAGGCTATTCCTGAAGTGCTTGCCGGGCATGATGTGTTGGCGGGCGCGCAGACCGGAACCGGCAAAACGGCAGCGTTTGGCTTGCCGTTGATCCAGCAGCTGATGGCGGAACCGGCACGTTCTTATGGCGCTAAAACCGTGAAGGCGCTGATTTTGACGCCGACCCGTGAACTGGCGCAGCAGGTTTTTGAAAGCCTGAGCGGTTATGCCAAAGAAACCGATTTACGCATTGTCACGGCTTACGGTGGAACCAGTATTAAGATGCAGGTAAAAGCATTGGAACAGGGCGTGGATATTCTGGTCGCAACGCCGGGACGCCTGCTGGATCATGCCTATGTCGGGACCGTTGATCTCAGCCAGATCAGCATGCTGGTGCTGGACGAAGCGGATCGCATGCTGGATATGGGTTTCATTGACGATATCAAACGGATCATGAAGCGCATCAAAGCTGAGCGTCAGACACTGTTTTTTTCTGCGACGTTTGGCCCGAAAGTGAAAGAGCTGGCGTACCGTATCCTCAAGGATCCGAAAGAAATTGAAGTATCTCCGGCAAACAGTACTGCCGTCACGGTAGAACAAATGGTCTACCCGGTAGATAAGCATCGTAAGCGCGAGTTGCTCTCTTATCTGATCGGTTCCGGCAACTGGCAGCAGGTACTGATTTTCACGAAAACCAAACAGGGCTCCGATGAACTGGCCAAAGAGCTGGGTAAAGATGGGATCAAAGCGGTTTCTATTAACGGGGATAAAAGTCAGGGCGCTCGTCAACGTGCGCTGGAGCAGTTCAAAGAAGGTAAAGTGCGTGCATTAGTGGCGACGGATGTGGCCGCTCGAGGGCTGGACATCGAACAGCTAGAGCATGTTGTGAACTTCGATATGCCGTTTAAAGCAGAAGACTATGTGCACCGTATCGGTCGTACCGGGCGTGCAGGCCAGACCGGCAAGGCAATTTCGTTGATGAGTCTTGATGAAGAATGGGCGCTGCGAGCCATTGAAGAACTGTTGGATACCCGCTTGCCGCAGCAATGGCTGGAAGGTTATGAGCCGGATCCAACGGCAGAACCACTGGAAAATCTCCGTCGAGGTCGTTCAAGCGATAAGCGCCGCGCCAAAGCTAAGCATCAGATTCATAAGAATCGTGGGCGTCGTGTCAGCCGCTAACGGTATCTGTATTTAATAGGTGTTTGGCTAATAGATGTTTGGCTAATAGATGTTTGGCTAATATGTGTTTAGCTAATAGCTGTTTGGTTAATAGGTATTTGGCTATATCGCGTAACTTTCCACAGCCTTCACCTTAAGTACCAGAATATTTCAGCCCCCAAAAGGTGTGCTCTCGACGAAAAGAAACCCGTGCATTAGGCTGCACGGGTTTTGTTGTTTCAGAGACTCATGACGGACATATCCGATAACTGCTGTTAACGTTTGCAGTTTTTGATGGCGTCGGCCAGTAATTCTGTGGCTGTGAAGTGGCATTCAGGCAAATCCGCATCGCACGGATGGCGTGGCTCAACCCTCGGTCCCCATTGAATGACGCCAGCCCCCCAGGTCAACCCTGCACCAAAGGCAGCTGACAGAATGGTGTCTCCAGGCTTGATTTTGCCTTCTTCAACGGCTTCACACAGCGCGATAGGCACAGTGGCAGCCGAGGTATTGCCGTATTTATGGATATTGATGAAGGCTTTTTCCAGCGGGATGCCGGAATGCTCGCACAGCGCTTCAATAATGCGCTGGTTTGCCTGATGGGGGATGACGACGTCAATGTCATCCTGCGTCAGGTTAGCGCGCTCCATGACCATTTTGGCTGCGGTTCCCATTCCACGCACCGCACGGCGGAAGATTTCACGTCCGACAAAGTTGAACGCAAAGTGTCCTGCATCCGGGCTGTAGCGATCCATCCCGACTCCAAAATCCGGAATCGCCAGTACGTCGCGACCTTCTGAATCACAACCCAGCTGAGCTGTCAGTAGTCCAGAATGCTGTGTGGAGCGGCTTAATACCACAGCACCCGCACCGTCACCGAACAGAACTGCCGTGTCACGTTTACTCCAGTCCAGATACCAGGACAGACGCTCAGCACCAATAACCAGTGCATGCTCATAGTTGCCGGCCTGAATCATTTTACTGGCTGTTTCCAGCCCGTAGAGAAATCCTGTGCATGCCGCATTCATATCAAATGCTGCGGCTTTCTTAGCCCCTAAATCCAGCTGGACTTTCGACGCGATATTTGGAACCAGGGTATCCGGTGAGCACGTCGCGACAATGATGAGGTCCAGCTCGGAACCATCAATTCCTGCCGCAGCCAGTGCGCGTTCGCCAGCCACTTTGGCCAGTTCAGAAGTTTTCACATGGCTGATGCGACGAGAATGAATACCGGTGCGGGTGCGGATCCATTCATCAGAAGTATCAACAAACTGACTCAGTTCTTCGTTTGTCAGTTCGGTTGGCGGCAGACACTTTCCCCAACCAGTAATTTCGGCATAGTACATAGGATGACTCTTATTATTGTTGTCCAACACAATTTCGCCATGACACCTTAACGTAATTACAACAGAAAATCAGTGCGTCAGCTTGAAATATGGAGCGATTCATCAGGAAAAGGATTTGTTACAATCAGCAGGTACACATTAAAAAAAGGAATAAACCATGATTCGCTTGGGTGTAATAGGCACAAACTGGATTACCGACCGTTTTATCGAGGCAGCGCTCGCGTCAGGCAAGTATCAGTTGGCAGCGGTATACTCCCGGACAATGGAGCAGGCGAAAGCCTTTGCCGCAAAATATGATACCGCTGAGTGCTTTGACTCGCTGGAAACGATGGCGGCCTCTGAGGCTATCGATGCAGTGTACATTGCCAGCCCGAACTCGTTTCATGCCCCGCAGGCGAAACAGTTTCTTCAGGCAGGTAAACACGTGATTGGTGAAAAGCCGCTTGCATCGAACTTCACTGAAGTTCAGGACTTGATTGATGTCGCGCAACAGAATCAGGTGGTGCTGTTTGAAGCTATGAAAGCAACGTATACGCCGAACTTTTACGCCATGAAACAGGCGTTACCGAAGTTGGGTAAATTGCGCAAAGTGTATTTGTCTTACTGCCAGTACTCTTCCCGTTACCAGAAATACCTGGACGGTGAAAATCCGAATACGTTTAACCCGGCGTTTTCCAATGGTTCACTGATGGATATTGGCATTTATCCGTTGAGCACGGCGATTGCACTGTTTGGTGAGCCTAACAGTTTTACGGCACAGGGGGCACTTCTGGATTCGGGTGTTGATGCGCACGGTACGCTTGTGTTGCATTACCGCGAGTGTGACGTGGTGGTGTGTCACTCAAAAGTGAGCGATGGAATTATCCCAAGTGAAATTCAGGGCGAGCAGGGTACGTTACTGGTTGATTTTATTTCTGAATGTCATGGTGTAAAACTGCACCGTCGAGGTGAACCCGTCGTCGATTTGTCCGTAGCGCAGGATGAGAATGCGATGCGCTATGAGGCCGAAGTTTTTGCCGAATTGGTAGAGAGCCAGCAGGTTGACCATGAAGGGTTACTGCGCAGCCAGATTGTCAGTGCAATCATTACTCAGGCTCGAGAAATTATTGGTGTGCGCTATCCGGCCGATAAGCTGTAATACCTAATCAGTGAATACTGCTCGTCTGACTTGAGTCGATGTATAAGCAGCAACTGAAGGATACCTAAAAACACAGGTGCTTTTAGACGCACGATATTGATGAACGAAAAAAGACCGATATGTTCAGCTTACAGCTGTTCATATTGGTCTTTTTATTTGAATCTGTGTGTAACCCGGCCAGGAGATGCTTGTCTGGCTTTTTTGTCGCTAGGGAGCATTCGTGTATTACGACGAGAGGGCAGTAGATTGGCATCCGTGAGTGCTATGAAGGCGTTTTTATTGGGGCGATTGGGGGTAATTGGGCCGGGATATGGCAGAAACAGAAGGGCCTCTCAATTTGAGAGGCCCTTTTTATTGAATGTTTGAGCAGGCTGGCGGATTACCAGAACAGGTAAGCAATCAGTGTCAGCACCACAATACAAGCCAGGTTCAGGTAGATACCGGCTTTCATCATCTCAGACTGCTTGATGTGGCCCGAACCAAACACGATTGCGTTAGGTGGTGTTGCCACTGGCAACATGAAGGCACATGAAGCGGCAACAGCAATCAGAGCAGACAGAATGACAGGTGATACACCCAACGCTTCTGCTACGGTCGCAAATACTGGCACCAGCAGTGCCGCACTTGCCGTGTTACTTGCAAACTCAGTCAGGAAGACAACGAAGCCCGCAATAACCAGAATCGTGAAGAACAGACCAGCTTGATCCAGGAAACCACTCAGCCCTTCAGCCAGGAACACACTGGTGCCGGTTGCTTTCAGGATATTACTCAGACAGATACCACCACCGAACAGCAGCAGAACGCCCCAGTCAGTTGATTTTTGGATATCTTTCCACTCAACAACGCGCGAGGTGCCCAGCATGACGATGGCAAACAGAGCTACCAGAGTGTCGAAGCTGCCGAAACCACCCAGGAATGCGTTAATCGGTTTGCTGAAAATCCACAGGAAGACAGTGATAGAGAAGATAACCAGTGTCGCCAGTTTACCGTTGGTCCATTCAACCGGCTTATGATCCAGTTCGAACGTGTGGTTCAGGTTTGGTTTAAGCAGCAGGTACAGCAAACCTACAGAAACAGGTAGCAGGATAGCTGTAACTGGCACACCGAATGCCATCCACTCTGTAAAGCTCAGACCCACTTCTGCAGCGGCAATGGCGTTTGGTGGGCTACCAACGATGGTTGCGATACCACCGATGCTTGCACAGTAAGCGATACCCAGCAACACGAAGACATAAGTACTGCGTTCACTTTTGGCGTTAACTTTGTTCAGGACACCCAGTACCAGTGGCAGCATCATTGCAGCAGTGGCTGTATTACTGATCCACATAGACAGGCCTGCAGTCACCCCAAACAGCATGAATACGGCAACAGACATCTTGCCTTTAGCCATCAGCAGTACTTTGTCAGCAATCGCTTTATCCAGTTCTTGCTTATGCAGTGCGGCTGCCAAAGCGAAACCACCCAGGAAAAGGAAAATAATCGGGTTGGCATAGTTACTGAGCGCCTGAGGCGTCTGGAAAATGCCAAATCCAATTGCCAGAATAGGAATCAGGATAGCGGTAATACTGACGTGTAGCGCTTCCGTCAGCCAAAGTACAGCAACGAACACCAGAATACTCAGGCCGACAACCACGTTGTGGTCAAAAGGCAGGGTATTCAGCAGTATTGTAAAAAGGGCGATGTCTGCCAGCAGAATAATACTGTTCCGGTCAAACAGCCACTTACGTAGGGTCATGGTCAAGGCTGTCATAATAGTTCCTTTCGCTAGATTATAGTTATTACCGAGCAAGTGCTTGTCTTGGCGGTGAATCGGGTACAGATGTTATCAGTTGTATGGCTATTGTTAACCAAAGAGCGCGCAAATGTTGTGCCTTTATCGGGTGGGTTTTTCTTTTTGTGAGTTGGTGTTCAGGGAATGTGTGGGAATATACCCATTGAAGCTGTCACCCATGAAACAGAAAGTATTCCCCGTCGCATCTTATGGGGTACACCGTCAGATATGTTAACAAAAAAGTCGTGGCGTAATGATGATGTTCGCCTGGCAGAAGGGCATCATTTGGATGAATCTGACCTGAACAACAATGTCAATACTTTGACTGGTGTTATGGACGCACAGCAGGTTTTTGGCGAAACAAGTGTGATCTTGCTCCAATTAAGGTTGGCACCTGATGAATACAGTATTTAGTTACTGTTATGCCTTATGTATCATAAGTAAAAAGGAATCATAATTAATATACAAAAAGGCTAGGGACACAATGAGTACAAAGAAGGTTTTGATGAAAAAGCGCATTCAGAGTGAAGTACAAACTCACATGCGTAGCGTAAGAGCAAAATTTATCAGATCCTTTGCCGACGGCTCTAAGGCGAAAGTCAATTGAACAGTATTTGTGATGAAAAACGCCACTGAAACTCAGTGGCGTTTTTGTATCCGTTAGTCAGCCGGTTCATCGAAAGGAATTGATGACACAGCATTATATTTACGTCAGCGTGTGCGTTGCGGGCTTACAGTGATGAATGTGGGGCATCCTGTTCAAGCCTTTGTTGCAAGATTGGCTCTTTCGGTCCCGGAAACTTCGGCTGCATATCTAGCACATAGATATCAATAACCGCTTTTACGCGTGCGAATACTTCCCTAACACGGATTTTCATTCCCGCAGCACCTTTGGGTTCAGGTACGGCCAGACAAATGGCATCGATGTTGTTTTGTTTAGCAATAAAGAGTGCCCGTTCGCAGTGAAAGCGCTGTGTGATAATGACAAAGTGGTCGGCATCGAACACACTTTTAGCGCGCACTACAGAGTCCAGCGTTCTGAACCCCGCGTAATCCAGCACGATGTTTTGATCCGGGATCCCGGCCTTCAATAAGTCCCGCTTCATGGTCCAGGGTTCATTGTAAGAACGATGGGCATTATCACCACTGAGTAGCAGCACATTTACCTTACCTAACTGGTACAGGTTTTGGGCGGCATTCATCCGGTATTGATAGTAGGGGTTCAGTGACTTCGCGATATATTTGCTGGTGCCCAGCACCAGACCGACTGAGCGGGCTGGGATATCTGCAGTATCTTCAAAAATTCGCGACGAAGCCTGAGACGTAAACCACCGATCAACAAGCAAGGCAGATGAGGCAAACAGAATCAGAAAAACAACACTGATGCGTAAGAAAAACAGCAGTTTCATAAAAGAAGTGGAACCATATATCTGTGAAAGCCTCATTACTATTCATCATTAGCAGCATGACTGAACAACATACGCTCAAGCCTGCTGTAAGTATACTACCTTAATTTATTGATAACTTTCTGTAAACTAACGGTCAGAATCGTCATCATGTCGCGACGGGATCTGCGGCATTATTAATCAGAGATGACTAAAATTTCACTGGTAACAAAGGATTGAGGAAAGGTACACAGAAAAATACCTTCAGCCGAAGGAGGCATGAAAAAGGTGCTCTGAAAGTGAATGTTGAGAGTAGGGAAGATGCATCAGAATAAAAAAGCCTTCTGGTCGGACATACTGGATTCGAACCAGCGACCCCTACTCCCCCAGAGTAGTGCGCTACCAGGCTGCGCTAATGTCCGCCAAAAGGCTTTATATTCATTACGTTAGTGCAAATGAGTGTACTCAAGAAAATAAAGAATGCAATAGCCTCTCCACGAGAAATTTAAGCTATCTCTCAGAACAGGTCGGTTGTTTGGTGAAAAATTCCCCATCTTATCTCTGGTTTGTAACTGTCTGGCTGTGTATGTCTGTTATTGGATATCTGGCTACTGGCTACTGGCTACTGGCTACTGATTGACTGATGATTGTGTGCCTGTCGTAAAAATGCAAGAGAAGCATTCGCGGTGTTTAATCAAACCATGACGAGGAGCGGCGCTAAGTAAGGATAGCGTGCTAAGGGTAGAAACAAATGCAGCCGGTAAGGCCATTACAGGCTGCATTCGTGTCATGGGAGAACATTTGTGTTGTGGGAAAATCAGGATTCCTGGCAATAACTGGGGGAGCGTTTAATCCTCGATGCGGATATTGGCCTGACAGTTCCCTCTGAACGCCTTGTCTTGTCCCCGTTTTTTAAAACCGGTCTGGGCAGAATATGCTTCAAGCTTGGCACGTAGTGTTGAGTGTTGTTCAAAATCATTCGGCAGTGAAAGGCGTATCTCTTGCAGATAATGACCGTTCAGGCAAGAAAGCTGAATACCTTGGGTTGCACTTTCGCCCAATGACGCAACCATCATCTCACGGAAGTGAGTTACAGGGACGGATTTGCCAATGTTAGCTTTAATGAATTGCCCTACCACAGACTGATCGACCTGTTGCACTAATTTTGTGGCCAATAAGAAATAGTCGTCATCTGCGCGGTTCTGGCAGGCACCGTGTTTCTTCCACTGGTATTCACCAAAGTCAGTTTCATAATAAAAGTTAGGCATCCAGGGAGCGATCGCTTTTATCGTGGAAGGTGAAAGGCGCATTGGCTCAGCGGGTTCACAGTACCCATATTGGGTGCCACAAACATTTCGATTCGGCCATAAACCGTGCAAGGTCAGATTATTAACAGTGAGTTTATTGTGGTTAATCGCACGGCATTCAGGTTTTTGATTGGCATTTTTGTTGTGCTCACAAAATCCTTTTTGCCAACTGACAGCCAGAACATAGGAGTCATGCTGGTTTGGAATCTGGCATTGGTTGTTTTGGCGTTTATTATTCTGAGATGCCGTAAATGGCGGCGACTGAGATTGTGTGAAATCCGCTTTACCGCAATTAAGGTTTACCCAGCGTTCTTGCGGGTGAGCACCAGGAATGGCCAACTGAACCCAGTCGCCATTTGGTTTGTTAAGCTGTAATGCCTGATAGGTGTTGCCGGAATCAGTGTACCAGTCGCCCGGGTTAGCTTGTTTCTTGATGGATTGAAAAGCCGGGCACCGTTCTGAGGCAGTGAACGATCCATTAACCTTAACTGAAGCGAAACTGGTAATTGGGACTAAACTGGCAATGAGCAGAAAAGCGAAATGTTTAATTGGACGAGTCTGTGAAATTGGCATGATTTAATTAGGCGCGTATGTATGGAAATATTTGCAGATATTATAGAGGATACGATTCATATAGATAAACTGTTGCCAAACAAACAAGTGTGAACCACACTCATTTTGAAAGAACAAAAACCTGCTACTACCTGAACGAAGGTTAATTTTGCAGAAATTTAAGTTCACATGTACAAGAAGTAGAGGTATCATCGGCCTGTCTAACCTTAGTGGTTTCTGATTGCCACGCTCTATGCTCTCAATGACAATGCTTTAAATGACGAGTGTCCTGCATATTGAATGTGGTTCAGAATGTTTGTCAAACCAGCTCAGTTCTGAGGCTGTGTTTTTTGTTGTGACTTTTCGATTATCAATTCCGTGCCTCGCTGAGAGTCAATCATATCTTCTGTCGATTCAGAATGAGCCGGATGTGGTATTCGGTTTAAGAGGTATAATTCATGGATAATTTTGCTGCCGCTGAAAAGGCGCTATCAGCGATGCTGAAAAGCGTTGATAGTAAATCAGGTTCAGTTAAAGAAGAGCGCGTTGATTACCGCCAGATATTGATTGATTTTGCTGATGAGGTTCCTGGTCGTCAGAAAGCTGTAATTAAGCGTATTCCATTACAGAAGATTAATAACTTGATTGCTGTGTTGCACGAGTTTAAAGAAGAGTCGCGTAAGGTTCGTATGAATGAGATCCTGGCGCAGATGGAAAAAGACGGGGTACACCCGGAAGAATTGCTGGAAAACAGCTACGAAGTATAAAACTGACTGCATATATTTAGTTAACGAGTTTTGAGCACCAAGTTCTGATTCGTGAATAAGAAAAAGATATCTTGTTCACCGATAATTAAGCCATTTAATTATCGATTTTCTGTTGCGTGTAATGCGTACACAGTTAACTCTCAATGAATTCTAATGATTAAAGAGAGTGATTTTCTCTTTACCTCTTACTTGGGCGCCAAATATGGTTTGGCGCTTCTGTCTTTTATTGTCTTTCCTTTGTCTGATGTAATATAAGTTTCTTACAATTGAAACGGACGCTGTCATCTTGCTCATTCTGTGCTATCAACTGAGCAATCTATCGGATTCTGTATATCAATTTAGGCTTGGTATAAACTAGTGCTTCAGCATTGATTGTGCCAAGAAATCTGGCCTGTCAAAAAATAAATGCAAAGAAAAAATATACAGGCGTAAAGTGTGGAAACTTTAATTAAAGCGAAACAACTGAGCAAATCTTATGGCCGGTTTAAAGCCCTGATGGATGTCAGTTTTGAATTGAAAGCCGGGCAGGTGATGGGGCTGCTTGGCCACAATGGTGCAGGAAAATCATCATTAATCAAAAGTTTACTTGGTGCCCATGATTTTGATGGCGAGCTTTCTGTTTTTGGGTTGTCGCCCCGTAAGGATCGGGTGAACATCGTCCGGGATCTGGCCTACATCTCTGATGTTGCCATGTTACCGGAGTGGATGACCGTGAAGCAGGTGATCAATTTTGTGTCCGGCGTGCACCCGAAATTCAGTAAAGACGCTGTTCATGAGTTTCTGAAAAAAACAAATATACAGTTATCAACCCGAATCTCTCGTCTGTCTAAAGGCATGAAAGTGCAGTTGCATTTAGGGTTGGTTATGTCGAGTCAGGCAAAAGTTCTGATTCTTGATGAGCCTACTCTGGGACTGGATTTAATGTTCCGTGAGACATTTTACCAGCACCTGATGCAATGGTTTGAGCAAGACGACCGAGCGTTAATTATTGCCAGCCACGAAGTTGATGAAATTGCCCATTTACTGACTGATGTGTTGATTTTAAAACGCGGCAAGCCTGTGTTTATGGGAACCATTGCCGATGCGGTTACTCAACTGACGAAAGTACAGTTATTGCCCGAGCAATACCATGCTGCAGAAGTGGCCCGCCCGGTTTGGATTCAACATGGGGCAAATTCTCGAGTGGGGTATTACCGCAATCAGCCCCCTGAAAAACTGGCTCGCTTAGGGGAACTCTCTATCCCAACGTTGGCAGAAGTGTTTTTGGCATTACAGCAGGAGGAACAATGAAAAGCTGGATGACGTTGCTACAGAAAGAACTGCTGGAATATCGAATCGTTATCAAGCTGCCGTTGTTTCTTGTCGTGTTTGCCGTGGTCAATTTTGCCATTGTTCTTAGCGGAGACAGTCAGGTGATGTTCTCTGTAAAGAGCTCGGGCGCGATGATTGACTGGGGAATCGAAGCGGATGCGTTTGCGGGACTCATCGGGAAATTGAATGAGTTGCTCGCCGGTATTGTTTCTTTAGTGCTGTTTTTTATTTATGTTCCGAAGACGATGCGTAAAGAAAAACAAGAGGGAAGTCTGATGTTCTGGCGTTCAATGCCTGTGTCTGACACGCTGGCAGTGGCGGCCAAGCTTTGTTTCGCGCTGGTGGTTATTCCCGCTATCTCTTCCGTTTTGTTGCTTAGCGCTGATGCCATTGTCTGGGTGCTGGCGTCGCTCTTTATGCCGCAGGACGTAATTGCCTCGCTGGGCATTTCAGTAACTGGTGCCGCAATGCACTGGATTGGTTATGTGACGCGCCTTGGCTTGATGAGCCTGGCATTATTGCCGATTGCCACCTTGCTGCTGGCAGTTTCTCAGCTGACACGTTATCCACTATTAACAGTGATTATGGCGATTGTTATCTTCAAGGTTGCGATGATTCAGGCGACGGGTTCAACGGAACTGGGAAGTCGACTCTCTGATATTTACTGGCTACCGGTAACCGTATTGACCAGCAGTGAACCTCTGCCCGCTTATTTGATGTTAGGCTGGTTGAACGCGATACTGCTGGTTGCTAGTGTACTGATGTTTCTGGCATCCGTCTGGTTACGCGGGCGAGACGAAATGCTACGTATGTGATAGCGACATTAGCCAGCAAACAGAGCCAGTTAGGACACACTTTTTGTGCCAGTGATGGTTTGCGGGTGCTTGTTTGCGAGTATTTATTTGTAGGTGCTTGCTAGTAGGTGTTTGCTTGCAGGAAACTGGCACTGTTTAGCACCTTGAACTGATAGAAATAAAAACGGAGAGCACTGCTCTCCGTTTTTATTTTCTTCCCTGTCAGCAACAGCGGTCAGGCTGTTGTGACACTCTTGATGTAGTCTACTTCACGCTTGTACTTACGAACATTACGTGACAGTGTGCCCTTAGGAACATCAAAGCGTTTCTCAGCTTCGTAGCTGGAAAGGCCTTCAAACACTACAGCTTCGACAGCAACGCGTTGATTGTCAGATTTAAAAATACGTTGTGCGATAATTTGGTATTGGGCTCGGTTCATCTGGTATTACTCGCTCGGCAAAAAAGGACTAAAATTGCTCAAAAGTAAAAAGTCGTTTTATTTATGCCACAGAGATTACCAGCCGAACCCTAACAGAACCTTAATCGAGCAAGCGAAGACCTGCTGGTAGTGCATCACCAAATACGCGTTTTGTTTCGCTTTCTGTCAGCATTTTCACGGAAGATACCATCTCAATCCAGCTTTCAGGTACTTTGCTGAGCTTCAGTTTTTCCAGTACAGCCTGACGGCTTTCATCATCCACATCCAGTGCCCGGTCACCGGTCATGCGGCACATCATAACGGCCGCAAAGGCGATGTTGGAATCATTGCGCCAATCGAGATCCATCAGCTCTGGTAAACAGTAGGCAACGTGCTGTGGTGTTAGCAGGTTATGCGCACTGCCATAAAACGGGCTACGCGTTGCAATCCGGCCAATGGCCCACCAATGTGCCTGAGCGAACTGGGGCTTCTGCAAGCGGCCGAAAAGCCACTCAATCAGCTGCAGTTTGTACTCAAACGGCAGGTTTTCCAGTGATGCTGCTAAACGAACCATGTCCTCGTAGCTGCGATCCTGCATTTCTTTAGCCAGCTTACTGTTTCGCAATGCCGACGGATTAATGTACTTGGCAATTTCCTTAAAAATCAGTTTTTGCTGTTCCTGAGTCAGCCCCCCGGCGACGCGCCGCCAGAAGGTCCACCAGTCGCTCCAGGTTTTCGGGTTATCAAACTGAATACCATGCTGGTAAAGCGACCAGATTTGCTCCATGCGCCATTCATCTGATGGGTAACCAAAACCGGGACGCATCGTAAATCCGGCCAGTTTTAGCCAGTTTCGTTCGTGTAAATCTGAACGGCGACGGCGCTTGCGGCTGTCGAGCAGAGCATTGGCCAGCTCTCGCAAACACGGCGTTTCCCAGCTATCTCGTTTCCCCAGTAATTTTTCCAGTTGTTTGTTGATGGTTTTGATGGCTTTTGGATCGGCCGTTTTGGTGCTGCCACCGTACACTTGTTTAATGAGTGCTACTGCGTCATCCATTTTGGCTGGTACACCGGACTCGGCCAGATTCGCGTGACCAGACTGATTCAGTTTTGCCAGATCTTTTCGGATGGCAAATTCGACTTTCCAGCGTTTGGTGTCGTCCTGGGTACTGACGCATTCCAGTTGCAGTGTTCCCACCTCGGTAAGCTGGCAGGCCAGGGTAACTTCCTCGCGATCTTTCTGGTTGGCAGCCAGTTCAGAGCGATCCCGCTCACTGTCGAGTGTGGCAATGAAAGGCGGCAGACTAACGAAGCTCTCATGATCGATAGGGTAAAGCTTGCCGGCTTGTGTGTGCTGATCGTCAGTGGAAGAAACAAGGTTGAAACGAACCGGTTCGCCCAGCGTCAGGGCAAATTTACGATCTTTCAGACGAATTTCAGTGCCTTCATCCAGCCCTTTCGGCAGCAAGCATAAGCCTTGTCTGTCTTTTTTCTTGTCATCCAGAACCAGAAAGAATGAGCGGGCTGAACCGCCACCGATTTTAAGCTGTGCCCCGTGACGGGCTTTGGCATACGCAACAGCACCAAAGGCGACGGCCAGATCCGGATGTGGATTCTCAAGCTCAGTGACAGTGTCACCTCGCCATGCGGAAAAGTTTTCCAGCACCCGCTCGGAGAGCAGTGGACTGTTAAACACACCGCCGTTAAGGATCACAGCGGCCGGAATTGCGGGTTGTTCTTTGGATAACTCAATGCCTTTTTCACGAAGAGATTCGCGGCAAACACTGTCGTGCAATGAGATAAACTGCGCCAGGTGTTTACTGATTGCCGGATCGGCAGCATAGGGCAGGCCAAACTCTACCACGGCAGCTTGACGATGGGCAGGCTGATCACTGAACGCAGTGCGAGGGAAAAAGCCATCAAGCGCAACTCCGTGTACTTCATCACGGGTTAGAGCCACACTTTTTGCTCCGCCAATCAGGCGTGAACCGCTGCCAAGCATGGTGATGTTGGCACTTTCCGGCGCGTTACCAGAGAGCAGACGTTCTTTGACTTTGCGGGTTTGCTGAATCAGCTTTGATAGTCCGGCGGCGCTGAGCTTTTTACTGTCGCCGTGAAGTCGTTTTTCAGCCAGATGTGCCAGAGCCAGGTCAATATTGTCACCACCCAGCATCAGGTGATCCCCGACACCGATACGATCCAATGTAAGTTTACCTGCTTTCGTACCGACTTTAATCAGGCTGAGGTCTGTGGTTCCCCCGCCGACATCGCAGACCATCAGCAACGGAATATCCTGCAGCAGATGCTCCGCCTGCGATTTATTCTGTGCATACCAGTCGTAGCAGACTGCCTGTGGCTCTTCCAATAACAGAATATTGGTTAAACCGGCCATGGCTGAGGCTTCCAGGGTCAGCGCACGGGCTGATTCATCGAAAGAAGCCGGCACTGTAATGACGACTTCCTGTCTGTTCAGTTTGGCATCCGGGTGGTGGTAGTCCCACGCCTGGCGTACATGGTTCAGGTAACTGGCACTGGCAACGACCGGAGACACTTTCTGCACGCTGGTGTTGGCAGACCAAGGCAGGATAGGCTCATTACGGTCAACGCCGGTGTGTGACAACCAGCTTTTTGCACTGACGACCTGACGGCCTTCTACTTTAGCGCCAAGTTCACGGGCAAAATCACCAATAATGGCATGAGGAATGTCACCGCGAACCGGCGTATTGTCCCACGGCAGCACCAGCTGTGACGGATCAATCTCACCGTCGGCAGGGTGGTACCGGAATGACGGAAGCAGCGGCTTACGGGCGACCTCTCCCGGAGCAATGAGCTGATCAATTTCAAATATCTTGATTGGACTCGATTCTAGATCGTCAGAAATCGGGGTGTAGGCAACAACGGTATGGGTTGTCCCGAGGTCAATACCGACAAGATAACGAGGGGATGACATGATTACTCCAGGCTGATCATTCAGTGTTCAGAACATGTAGGATTCAGTGCGGATACAGGTTTTGAAAATCACCTTATCAGGATGGGCTGAAAGGGGACTGACCGGAAACTGAATCTTCCTTATTCAGATTAGTATGCAAAAAGACAGCGGCCATTATAACGTTGTAAACCGGTCTCTGTTGAGTCAAATCTTTGATTACAATAACGAACGGTAAGAAAAACGGCGCATTAAGCGCCGTTTTATGGAGGGGATTACTTGTCGCGAACGTCGAATTCGACCTGCCATTTCTGGCCGCCGTCAGTCGGAATCGCTTCCAGGCACAAAGTACCCAGTTCAGTCACACGAGAAGCCAGACGAACAGGGACCACTTCACCTGCAGTACGACCTTCAGAAACTGGCAGGGTAACCTGAATCGCAGGCAGCTCTTCCAGTTCTTCCGGTTGCCACCAGTCCAGATGGGTGCCGGCCGGGTCTTCTCGGCGAACCGTTGAGCCAAAGAATTTGAACTGAACCGGCTGACCGATCACCAGACCAAATTCACGGCTTGGGACGTCGGCATGAGTGCCTTCTTCCATCCCAAACGGTGCCACACACAGAGCTTCCAACGGTGGCTCCATGCCCGGAATTGCAGGCATTGAACTTTCGATACCTACGTAGTAGCTGCTTGCAATACCGCCACGGATACGAACGCCTTTGCCTTTGCGCACCGAACCGTAGTAAGAGGCGCCGCTTGCAACGGCCAAGTCCAAATCCACACCCTGCAGGCGCTTCGCTTCCGGGCTGCCTGCGGTGGTCAGCCAGCTGTTGATGATGGACATCAGACGCTGTGACAGCAGATCCGATTTCAGAACGCCACCGTTAAACAGAATCGCGGTCGGGCGAATGAAATCTTCGTGCAGTTGGTCGTATTTCTCAAACAGCTCATCAACCGCAGAAGATTGACGGCTCAGGAAGCCGGCAACATGACGGGAAATCGCTGCATCCTGTGCGTATGGCAGACCCATCTGGGTCAGTGCACCACGCTGCATTTCGACAGGATGTTCGTTAACGCTGTTGCGTGGGAAGAAGCCTTCAACCAGTGTCTGTTGGACTTCTTCCTGAGTCAGTTCAGTCTGCAGTGTGCCGCCCAGTAGCTTCGAGCCACGGCTAGGCACCACGATCGGCATCGTTTTCAGCTCTGGGTCGCTCAGCAGTGCTTCTTTCGCATCACGACAAGCGTGTGTGATGGCCTGAATCTGCCATGGTTGAAGCTGCTTGCCTTCCTGCGCCAGTTTCATTTTCAGACGGTAAGCCAGCGCCAAATCCATGTTGTCGCCACCCAGCAGGATGTGATCGCCGACTGCAACACGGTTCAGTACCAGATTGCCGTCTTCTTCAGTGACGGCAACCAGTGAAAGGTCAGTAGTACCACCACCGATATCAACAACCAGAACCACGTCGCCGACAGAAACCTGGTCACGCCAGTTTTCTTCATTGTTTTTCAGCCAGCTGTATACCGCGGCTTGTGGCTCTTCCAGCAACGTCATGTGTCGGAAACCGACTTCGCGGGCCGCATCGGCGGTCAGGTCGCGGGCTGCCGGATCAAACGAGGCCGGTACCGTAATGGTCACGTCTTGATCAAACAGCGGAGAGTCAGGGTGCTGGTGATTCCATGCATCAGCCAGGTGAGACAGGTACTGACGGGTCGCTTCCAGTGGCGACACCTTCTCAACTTCTTCCGGGCTGTTCAGCGGCAGAAACGCATCACGGCGGTTTACGCCGCCATGGCACAGCCAGCTTTTTGCACTGGCAACCAGACGGATAGGGGTCTTGCTGCCTAATTGGCGAGCCATGGCACCGACGATGGCTTTCGGTTGACCGTTCCAAGGCAGGGCCGTGTCGCCCGGTGCCAGTTCAGACTCGTGAGCCTGATACATAAAAGACGGCAGCTGATCTTTTTCTTCGACATTACCTGGCGTAGTCAGCTGGGCAATCGGCATCACATTGACGCGAGCATCTTCATCTTGCAGATCAACGTAAGATAAAACGCAGTGTGTGGTACCCAGGTCGATACCGACACTGTAACGGTGTTCTTGTGTTTCGTGCATTACAGTTCTACCTCAGCGGCGGCAATGATACGCGCATCATGACCTTCTGCCAGTTTAGGCAGTTTGACGTCAGTGACTCTCCAGCCGCGGTGGATTAATGTTCCGGTAAATGGCGCTTCACCAACAACATTGCCGGTCAGACGAACTTCTGATGCATTAAAGCCTTGTGGCAGGGTAATGCGGGTTTCTTCGTCTTCGCTACGCACTGGGGCAAAGCTGAAGTACTCGTTCAGTACTTTCTGGCCACCTTCGTGAATAACGCGCGCAGCAGCACCGATTTCAGCATCGGCAAAGCCTTTCAAATCTTCTTGCATGAAGTCGATGAAACGGGCTTCCTGCTGAAGCAGTGAAAGTAACTGAAGTGCCGCATCAGGCGTGGCGGTTTTCAGTTTTGGTTCAACTTCGACGATCTTTTCGACTTCAACCACTTTTTCAACTTCAACAATCTTCTCGACGGGTATTTCAACCTCGACCAGTTTCTCCACTTCCTTTTCAACGACTTTCTCGATTTCTACCGGTTTGCCTTTTTTGGCGACGTACAGCACCAGAAGAACAACGACAAGACCTGCCAGCCAGGCGTGACCCATGTCGATAGTTGTCGGCATTGCCGATAGATCCACAGTCAGATTAGAAAAATCAAAAGCCATATTCCGTATTCTCTATAAACAGTGAGATTCTTATTCAAAATTAGGGCGAATCTTATCATAATCAGGGTGCATTACATCTAAGCCTGTCATTTTTTTGCCCTAATTAAATCAATTCGTTTCGCTGTCGCTCACTTTACCATCAAAAATCTCTGACAAAGCTCTGTCATCGCGGAAAAATACGCATGCTAATCTGCCCGGTCGGCCACAAGATGCGTATCCCTTTTCAGTTTTAGCGTATCTGGCTGGGTTTGCAGGAAAATGTTTACGGATTATGCCTCCGTTGCCGGTTGTTTTTGGCAATGAGGCTAATGCAGTGGAATCAAAACATGCTTTGCCCGTCTGACGTGAGCCGGGCAAAGAGCGTGCAGAGTTAAGTTAGCGGAGTGACGTTAATTGCGCGGCTAAGAGTGCAATGAATAGTTTAGCTAAAGGTGCAAGTAAAGGTGCAAGCCAGGACGCAAACACGCGGATTGGCCTCGCTGGCGAATCCGGGATGTTACGGGTAGTCCAGCACCATTTTGATGTCGCTCAGATTGTCATGAATCCAGTGTTTGTTAATGGCACCCCATTCTTCAATCACATACATGCCGCTTCGATTGCGTTCACCTTGCGCCTGCTTAAACGTGCAGACAATATCTAGATCAGCAAGGCTTTTGATGGTGTCCTGCGCTGTACGGCGCGGCATACCGGTGTATTCCAGTAACCCCGGCACCGTGGCGATGCCGTTATCTATCAGGTATGCCACATAAAGGCGGCGGTAAAAGCTGGTTTTGGTCTTGCTAATTGTCATTTCAGACGGTCCTTCTTGAAAAATCCTTATTGCGTCGCCTTTGTTATTGCCCGGCATTTCCCTTCGCATACCTGATGGAATTCTGTTTGGCTGAACAGTTTGTGAACGCGTTTTTCTCAGCCTGAACATTTATCGTCAGGGTGCCTATAAAACAAATGGTTAGCAGGTGTTTAGGCTGTAAATAAGCCTATCACTGAAATGGGTCCGGCAACAGTCCATTCTCATTGTATCGAGGTTCTTTGTCTTGATCGCTTTTCTACCGTGCGTCAGCGCCGATCGGCTACCCCTTTAGTCCTAATTCCCGCCTGACTAAGTTATCAAATTCTCAGAAGCTAACTAGAGTTAAACATAATAAACCGATAGGGAATGGATATTGGGATATCACTATGAGTGACGCAAATCGTCGAGGCTCAGAGCTGAAAGCCTTCCTGTTTATCACCGTTATTTTGTTTCCTGTATTGGCGGTCGCTGTGGTTGGTGGCTACGGCTTCCTAGTGTGGTTTTTACAGGTCATGGCGGGATAAACACTTAGCGCCAAATGAAAAAACAGCTAAAGAGCGAGTTTACAGAGCCTACTATTAGCCTTGGTCAGCCATTGAGCCTACAGCCGATTGCTGATCAGGCACAGCAGATTGTCAGCATAGATTAAGCAGCAGAGTGAGGACGCAATGAAATGTTCACGGCGTAACTTTATCAAAGCGCAGGCCGCCGCATCGGCTGCTGCCGCTGCTGGTATCTCCATACCGGTTGTGGCCAGTAATGTCGTTACCGATGCCAGCAAAACGCAAATCACCTGGGAAAAGGCACCCTGCCGGTTTTGCGGCGTGGGGTGTTCGGTGAATGTCGGGGTGAAGGACGACAAGGTGGTGGCCACTCATGGCGATATTAAGTCGCCGGTAAACCGCGGCCTGAACTGTGTGAAAGGATACTTCCTCTCCAAAATTATGTACGGGGAGGATCGCCTGACGCAGCCGTTGCTAAGAATGAAAAACGGCAAATTTGATAAAGAGGGTGATTTTACGCCAATCACCTGGGAGCAGGCGTTCGACATCATGGCTGAGAAATGGAAAGCGACCCTCAAAGCCAAAGGCCCAGAGGCCATCGGGATGTTTGGTTCCGGCCAATGGACGATTTATGAAGGCTATGCCGCGTCAAAGTTAATGAAAGGCGGGTTCCGTTCAAACAACATTGAACCCAATGCACGACACTGTATGGCTTCTGCCGTTGTGGGGTTTATCCGCACATTTGGTATCGATGAGCCTATGGGCTGTTATGACGACATCGAAGAAGCAGATGCCTTTGTGCTGTGGGGATCGAACATGGCAGAAATGCATCCGATCCTGTGGACTCGGGTGACTGACCGGCGTCTGTCGAATCCGCATGTTAAAGTCTCTGTGCTGTCGACGTTTGAGCACCGTAGCTTCGAACTGGCCGATATTCCGATTGTCTTCACCCCGCAGACGGATTTGGCCATTCTCAATTTTATTGCCAACTACATCATCACCAACGACAAAGTGAACCATGACTTTGTAGATAAGCATGTCAATTTCCGCCGTGGGGCGACCGATATCGGCTATGGTCTGAGACCGGATAACCCATTGCAGCAAAAAGCCAAAAATCCGGACAGCGGCGAATCGGATCCGATGACCTTTGATGAATTCAAAAATTTCGTGGCGGAGTACACCGTTGAAAAGGTCAGCGAAATGTCGGGTGTACCACAAAACCGGTTGATTGAACTGGCTGAGCTGTACGCCGACCCGGAAACCAAAGTGACCTCGTTCTGGACGATGGGATTTAACCAGCATACCCGCGGTGTCTGGTGTAACAACCTGGTGTACAACATTCACCTTCTGACCGGGAAAATTTCGACTCCGGGCAACAGTCCATTTTCACTGACCGGGCAGCCGTCAGCATGTGGTACTGCGCGTGAAGTCGGGACATTTGCGCATCGACTGCCTGCTGATCTGGTCGTAACCAATCCGGAACACCGTAAAACAGCTGAAAAAATCTGGAAACTGCCGGAGGGAACCGTTCCTGAAAAGGTAGGGGCTCATGCGGTGCTGCAAAGCCGGATGCTCAAAGACGGTTTGATTAATGTTTACTGGATTCAGGTTAACAACAACCTCCAGGCCGGGGCGAACATCAATGAAGAGACCCTGCCGGGGTATCGCAATCCGGATAACTTTATCGTGGTGTCGGATGCCTACCCGACGGTCACGGCGCAGTCAGCCGATCTGGTATTGCCAACGGCCATGTGGGTCGAAAAAGAGGGGGGATATGGCAATGCCGAACGCCGTACCCAACTCTGGCACAAGATGGTCGATGCACCGGGAGAGTCCAAGTCAGATCTCTGGCAGTTGATGGAATTCTCCAAACGCTTCAAGACCGATGAGGTGTGGCCGAAAGATCTGTTAGATGCCAACCCTGCGTATAAGGATAAAACGCTGTTTGACGTGCTGTTCGTTAACGGTCAGGTGAATCAGTTCCCGCTGGAAGAGATTGCCGAAGGTCGCAGTAATGACGAATCGACCGAATACGGTTTCTATGTCCAGAAGGGGCTGTTTGAAGAATACGCCCAGTTCGGACGCGGTCACGGTCATGATTTGGCACCGTTTGAGCGATACCACGAAGAACGCGGGCTGCGCTGGCCGGTCGTCGACGGTAAAGAAACCTTATGGCGATTCCGAGAAGGCTCCGATCCGTATGTGAAACCCGGAACCGGTTTTGAATTTTACGGAAAACCGGATGGCAGGGCTGTGATTTTTGCGCTGCCTTATGAGCCGCCGGCGGAAAGTCCTGATAAAGAGTATGACTTGTGGCTCTCAACCGGACGGGTGCTGGAGCACTGGCATTCCGGTTCAATGACCCGACGTGTACCGGAATTGTACATGGCTTATCCGAATGCACAGGTCTTCATGCATCCGGAAGATGCCCGTACCAGAGGTCTGCGACGGGGTGATGCGGTGAAAGTGATATCGCGGCGAGGTGAGATCATTACTCGGGTTGAAACCCGGGGACGGAATAAACCGCCGAAAGGTCTGGTGTACGTGCCGTGGTTTGATGCCAGTCAGCTCATCAACAAGGTGACACTGGATGCAACGGATCCGTTATCCAAACAGACCGATTTCAAAAAATGCGCCGTTAAGGTCGTGAAGGCCTGATACCGAGAAGAGCATACCCAACAGCCAAGCATTGGCTCAGGAGCCTGCTATGAACCGCATCATAATGCTGATGATATTGCTGTTTACTACCGGAGTGATTGCCGCCACCACTGTGATCAAGGGCGATGAGCTGGCGACGCTGCGTAAGTTTGCTCTGGTGGGCGAACCAGAGCCGCCGGCAATGAACAATACACTCAACACCGACCGGATACCGAAACGCAATTATCCGATGCAGCCGCCGGTGATCCCGCACAAGATCGATAATTATCAGGTCGATCTGAATGCCAACAAATGTATGGCCTGTCATGCTCGCAGCCGGGTGGAAGAAACACAGGCCCGCATGATCAGTGTGACGCACTATATGGACCGTGACGGTAACTTTCTGGCAGAGCTTTCGCCCCGGCGCTACTTCTGTCAACAATGCCACGTGGTGCAGACAGATGCTAAGCCTGCCGTCGGGACCACTTTTTCTGATCTCGATACATTGCTAGATCAGCAAGAGTAACGGAGGATCCTATGTGGCAATGGATTAAGAAGTGGTGGGGAATCATACGCTCACCGGCGAAATATTTCAGTCTGGGCTTCCTTACTCTTGGCGGATTCATCGCCGGGATCATTTTCTGGGGGGCATTCAATACCGGGATGGAACTGACCAACACCGAACCTTTCTGTGTCAGTTGTCATGAAAACAATGTTTATCAGGAAATACAGGGCACGATCCATTTTACCAACCGAACCGGGGTGAGGGCGATTTGCTCTGACTGTCATGTACCTCACAACTGGACGGATAAAATGGCGCGTAAGATGCAGGCATCCAAAGAAGTGTGGGCCTGGATAACCGGTGCGATTTCGACCAAAGAAAAGTTTGATGCCCGTCGTCTGCACATGGCTGAGCGTGAGTGGACCCGAATGAAGAAAAATGATTCGCTGGAGTGCCGTAACTGCCATGAGTTCAGTTATATGGACTTCACCCGTCAATCATCACGGGCATCCACACAACATTCAAGCTCCCTGGCTGATGGCTCAAAAACCTGTATTGATTGCCACAAAGGGATTGCTCACCGTTTGCCGAATATGAGTGGTGTGGAAGGATTTTAATGGATTTATTATCTTAGAGATATGTGATGAGGCTGCAGGATGCAGCCGCCTGATTTATGCTCGTATTCAGCAAGCGCTTTCTGCAATACGCTCTCTGTAGCACGCGATCTGCAAACGACTGTCGTCAGGTTTGCACCGTGACGGCATCCGCCGTGTCATTCTGAGTCATCCCTTTTTCTGCCTCTGTTTCGTTTGATTGTCCGCATTATTGTGAACCGGTGAAGCAGGTTACTGCTAGGGTTGGTTCGGAAAGGCACCTTCCCCTTTATGTGAAGGTGTTAAGCCTTGCATGACCGGGGGCAGCAGCATAAAATTTGCTGTTCAGTTTACGCTTCAGACTCTTACCGATGACTGGGTGCGATAACAATAAAGACAACGGGACAGCGATTCTAATGAGTAAATTTACAGCTCCTACTTTCACCAAGGCGCTTCTTCATCCGCGTTACTGGCTGACACTGGTCATGATTGGTCTGATGTATCTGATCAGCTGGCTTCCTTATTTCATCCAGTTCCGTCTGGGTCAGTTGCTGGGGCGGTTGGGGATTCGTTTGCTGAAAAAACGCCAGAAAACCATCGTTCGAAATCTGGAGCTGTGTTTTCCTGAGATGTCGCAGGAAGAGCGCGACGAGATGGTGAAAAAGAACATTGATAATACCGGTCTGGCGTTGTTCGAAACCGGCATGGCCTGGTTCTGGCCGGATATTCGTGTGCGCCGCCATGTAACCTATGAAGGTATGGAACATATCCGTCAGCTGGAAGCGGAAGGCAAAGGCGTGCTGCTAGTTGCTTGCCACTCCCTGAACCTTGAACTGGGTGCGCGTGCTTTTGGTATGCAAACGCCGGGGGTTGGGGTGTACCGTCCTAATAAGAACCCGTGCTTTGACTACTTTCAGTTTAAAGGCCGCGTGCGTTCTAACAAATATATGATTGATCGTAAAGACGTAAAAGGGATGCTGCGAGCGCTGCGCACAGCAGAACGTGTGTGGTATGCACCTGACCATGATTACGGTCGCCGCCGTTCAACCTTTGCGCCACTGTTTGCAGTAGAGAAAGCGTGTACCACCACAGGTACCAGCCTGCTGGTGGACGCCTCGAAATGTGCTGTGGTGCCGTTTGCGATGGTCCGCAATACCGATTCTGGTCAGTACACGCTGAAGGTTTTCCCGCCATTGGACGCCTTCCCGCACAATGATCCGGATGCAGCGGCTGCGTATACCAATAAAGCGATTGAGCGTTCTATCATGGAAGCGCCAGAGCAGTATATGTGGTTGCATCGCCGATTCAAAACGCGTCCTGAAGGCGAGCCGTCGCTTTACTGAGTGCGCTGACAGCATTTCAGGTTATCTAAACTAAAGTTGTGAAAAAAGCTTCCCACTGTGGGAAGCTTTTTTATTTCTAAACAGCCAACTATGGCGATGACCGTGGTGACAAGGCTGTTATGGAAAGCCAATGGTGACTGCTTCGTCGGGTTTTACATTTGCTACGAACTAAACAAACTGACCGTTTTGATAATCGGTGATGGCTTGTTCAATTTCTTCCAGTGAGTTCATGACAAACGGCCCATAGTGAACAACCGGCTCATTCAGCGGCAGTCCGGAGAGTAAAAGCAGACCGGTATCCTGTTTCGCGCTAACTTCGATACCTTCGCCATGATCGAGTACAGCAAGTGTGCCGGCATCAATGCTGACCCCCTTGATTTCAGCCTCCCCGCGATAGACATAGATCAGTGCCTGAAAATCCGGGTTCAGGCAGCTGGTCAGTACTTCGCCACGGCTGGCATGCCAGTCTGCGATGGTCGTAGCAACCCCGGTTTTCTGCAGCGGGCCGGTCAGGGTCGTACCGCGAATGGTCAGATCCCCGGCGATCACCCGGATCAGGCTGTTGTCGTTGAGGGCGTGCTCCGTGATCATTTCGGGCTGAAAATCTGCGTAGTCAGCCGGTTGCATTTTCTTGGCGGCGGGCAGGTTTATCCAGATCTGGAAACCGTGCAACTGGCCCGCTGTCATGATTGGCATCTCGCTGTGAATCACGCCACGTCCGGCAGACATCCATTGCGCGCCGCCGTCACGTAACTCGCCGACATTACCCATATGATCTTTGTGCTGAAAATGACCATTTAACATGTAAGTCAGGGTCTCAATGCCACGATGGGGGTGCGGAGGAAAGCCACCGATGTAATCGTCAGCACTGGTTGATTTTAGCTCATCGATCATCAGGAAAGGAGAGAACACCGGGTTATCAAATCCTGCTACACGTTGAATTTTAACGCCGTCACCATCTGCTGATGGGTGAGAACGAATGAGCTGTTTGACGTGTCGAATTGCCATGGTGGCCTCCTGAATGCGAATTTGCTCTGATACGGCATGTAATCGTTATGCACACAGTGTAGAAAGCATTAGGGCAGACATACAGAGGGCTGAAACGAACAGCTTGTTTCAAAAATTTGAATGACTTTGTATAACGCGTTTAATCAAAGGCAAGCTTCAGATAACGCAGTATTTATCGTGGGAGGCTACTGGGTTGCTCAGAAGATGTGGAGTAGAGGTTTACGCTTAGAGACACACGCTAGGCCGGGGTGCTGACACGCAAGCGTTGCCAGACGACGTACAGTGACCTAAATTGCTCTGCGTTACCGTTCGGGCGATCCGGATGCCATTTCAGCGCCAGTTGTCGCCAGCGTTTACGTACGTCGTGTGCTGAAGCGTTGTTGCTAAGGCCGAATGCTTGTAAATCATCTTCCAGGCTTGTGGCTGATGCTGTGGCTAATCCTTGATAGGCAGCATAGCGTGTCCAGAAGTCAGTCAGCAGATGCTGAATTTCTTCTGAGTCCAAGGTGTAGTGCTGCCAGTCAAGGTAATAATCACGCAGTGAATCACTTGCGTATGGCAGGGTTGCGTTCGCTTGCCCGATTTCTTGCGCGGACTGCAGGCGGATATTCATGGCATCAACCTGCAACCATTGCGCTGGCAGCAACAAGTTCTGCAACTGATACAGCGCATTCATGATCAGAAAATTGGTTTTGAACAGATGCTGATAGTCATCATTGTCGAGTCGGGTAAGCAATTTCCTGGCGCTTAACTCCGCCGCGAGAGTATGGATTTTCCACCCTTCAGACTGATTGCAGAGCAGATTGTATATCGGCCAGACAAACGGGTTTTCATATTGATCTGGTGTGGGTACTGAGGGCTGTGGTTGAGGCTGTAGCATAAACGCTCATGTCCAAAAATCAGTGTAGTAGGCTATCAGAGCCGACCGGGTAAGCTCAAGCCCGGATGTTGATGTAGGGCAAGGGGGATTAAATGTTGGGCTAAGTGGCTGCAGAAAAAGTGTGCTAAGAGTGCCCGGCTAAAGGGCCAATAAAATGTAGAAGAAAAAAGAACAATATGAAGAAGTTGATGATGAAAAAAAACAGTAAAGGCCATCCGAAGATGGCCTCTGATCATTATTGCGCCAGCGAGTAGAAAATCGCTGAGATTGAAATCAGACCGATCACGACGATGAAAATATTGCTCAGCGCACCGGAGTATTTGCGCATAGCCGGAACTTTCTGAATCGCGTACATCGGCATGATGAACAGCAGCATAGCGATGATCGGGCCGCCCAGGCTTTCAATCATACCCAGAATGCTCGGGTTGATAGTGGCAACCGCCCAAGACGAAACCAGCATGAACAAGGCAGTCACCGTGTTCAGGGTTTTATCACCGACCGTTTTACCACGACCACGTGCCATTTTAATCATCAGACCTTTCAGACCTTCGCTTGCACCCAGGTAATGGCCCAGGAACGATTTGGTGATCGCGATAATCGCCACAACCGGTGCCGCGTAAGCAATGATCGGCGTATCAAAATGGTTCGCCAGGTAAGTCAGGATCGAAACATTCTGCGCTTTGGCTTCCGCCAGGTTAGCCGGAGACAGGCTCAGCACACAGCTGAATACGAAGAACATGACTGTCACGACCATCATGATATGGCTGCGGGCCAGAATGCGTGAACATTGCTGCTCTGCCTGTGCGCCGTGTTCTTTCTGGGTTGCGACTGCGAACGATGAGATAACCGGTGAGTGGTTAAAGGAAAATACCATCACAGGCAGAATTAGCCAGACAGCCATCATAATAGATGACACACCATTTTCAGCCGGAATCACGTTGTTAAAAATTGCACCGTTCCAGTAAGGAACCAGATACAGCGCCAGCATGAGCAGCACCGCAACAAACGGGAACACCAGTACACTCATGGCTTTAACAATCAGCTGCTCGCCCAGTCGGACAATTGCCATCAGGCCGATAATCAGCATGAAGGCCAGCAATGCGCGGGCTGGTGGCTCAATGCCAAGCTGGTATTGCATGAAGCTTTCAACGGTATTCGTCAAGGCGACACTGTACACCAGCAGAATCGGATAAATGGCAAAGAAGTAGAGCAGGGTGATCACTTTACCCATACCTGTACCAAAATGCTCTTCAACCACTTCAGTGATATCGGCACCCGGGTTGGAACTGGACAGCACAAAGCGTGTCATTCCGCGGTGGGCAAAGAATGTCATAGGTAGCGCCAGAACAGCCATCACCAACAGAGGGATCAGACCGCCGACACCGGCATTAATTGGCAGGAACAGAGTACCAGCGCCGACAGCTGTGCCATAAAGGCCAAGTACCCAAAGTGTATCGCTTTTTTTCCAAGTTGGTTTTGTGTTGCTTGTAATTTGAGAATGAACTGTATTTGTTTTCACAGTGCCCATAATGGACATCTCCTTTATAGGTATTATTTATTAGCCTTAAAGGGTTCACACTGTGTACCTTCCCTGCTTTGCCATCATAAAAAGTTATCTGGCAAAGGAATATGAGCAGCCTGAAAAAGATTTTTTCATCTGGAATGATAAAGAAGCGTGCTGGGGAGTTAACAGTTTCAATTTCCTGAAATGTTAGGGGTGACGTCCTGGGTCTGGCGATATTGTTTCCATACAAGTAGAACGCTACTTGGTCATTTTCGCTCTATATTTCTTATTATCTACCTTTAATCAACAACAATTTGAACCCTAAATAGGACACAGAAAGTATATGGGATTAGCTATCTAACACCTATGTATTTTCGACTCTGGCTGCGCTGTTTGCATAAAATTACAGCATATGTAGATCCCCCTGATAATCAGGGTTATAGGCAGTTATGTATAAGGGTAACTAATTGTAAACGCCCACTTTCAAATATTAAAAAGTGGGCGTAATTTGATAAAAGCTATTAATAACTACGGGTGTTATTCAATGGTCACATTGTAGTATTTCTGAACACACTTCGCGTAGTCACCCTCTTTCAGTGTGGTATGTGCAGTTTGGTAACCGGATTCAATCCGGCAGGCGAAACTGGCACCGCCCGGATTATTCGGGTAGTAACCCCAGTCATTTTCCCAGTATAGGCCGAAGCTGTTATCTGAGGTTTTCTTAAACGGTTTCATACCGGCACAGCCCAGTTGTTCGTCAGCAGGAACAGGTACACCCAGCGCCGCAGCATGGCCACGGTAGTACTTGATACGGTTGACCGACTGCGGCTTTTCCGTCTCCAGGGTACATTCAATCCCGCCGTTGATGATCATGGTCGTGACACCAAAACCGGTTGTGCGTTTCTCGGCAATGTCGGTCGCGCTTGGCTGCCAGGTGCCGTCAATCACATGCAGCATGGAAGGTTTAGGCGGTTGCGGATAGACAAAGAAGAAGACCGCAGAAGCCAGGTTCAGCCAGCTGTTCGCCACCCGATCCGGATCTTGCAGCAGCACATTCACATCATTGAAGATGAAATCAGAGAATGGACCGTAATTGTAGTGGTAAGAAAGCTGCTTGGCGCCGCGTCCGTAATATTTCACGTAGCTGCCATCTGCATTTTTACCGCACGGCCATTGCTCTGTCTGCCAGTTTGTTGCGGCACATTCACTGTTGTAGCCGCAGGAGCCAGCCTCTTCAGAGCAGCCGGATTCGCGAACAAAATACAGCCCCTGACGCCATTCTTCGTTAGGTGAGTGGGGATTATGGGCCCCCGTTTCCTGCGTAAAATGAGCAAACATCACGGCCAGCGATTTGGCACAGATGTCATCTGACTGCGCAGCCCTGTAGTCAGTGTAAGTAGCGCAGAACCCTTTAAATTTACCCACAGCTTTGAGGAAGTTGGTATAGGTGTAGACCGGATTACGCTCGGGGAAGGTGTAGTCCCATTGCTGCTCAGAGATTAGCGATTCAACGCGTTTTACGTTATCCGGGTTAGTGGTCGCGCCCGGTTGAATTGCTTCAACCACACTGTTTGGCTGAGTTGCAATGGATGCCAGCACCTGATCAAACTGAGGTGAATTGGTGAGTGCGGCTTCTTTGGCATCCAGATACGCTTTACTCATGATATAGCTGCCGTCTGGGTTTTGCCCGATGATGCCATTTTCAGGAACAGGATCCGGAGTTGGGTCTGGTGTGGGATCTGGATCCGGTGTCGGGTCAGGGTTTGGACCCGGATCAGGCGTTGTGCTGCCTTCTCCAATGTATTGCCAAACTCCAGTGCCGTTTGCTGCGTTCGGCGCTTCATTCTGCGTCCACCACTTGGCTTCGTATAGCTTGCCGTTATGGCTGACTCTATCGCCTCCGACATACACTTTTCCGTTTTCGTACGTAGGGTAGGTTGCAGTACCCGGAGCCGGATCAGGAATTGGTTCAGGCGTTGGTTCTGGTGTCGGTTCCGGAACAGGGGGCGGCTCAGGGGTGGGTTCTGGTTGCGGAGTCGTGCCTGAATCAACCAGAGCCCAGACACCACTGCTGCTACCCGGCAGCTCATTGGTGGTCCACCATTTTGCTTTGTAGACCTGCCCCTGATAGAGCACCTGATCACCACTGTGATAGACGGCATCAGCACTGTAATTCGGATAACTGGCGAAGGCACTGCCGGCAAACATGGCTGCGGAAATACTGGCGGCAATAAGCAGGTGTTTGTGCGGCAACGGCTTATGAGAACGTTTTATCATGGTTTTCCTTATGATGTTGATTGTCAAAGACAAAAAACAAGATAGTTTTTATTGCGAATTATCGCTGGGCGAAACCATGAGGTTGCGAGTCATTTCACTCACTTTGAAACGGGTGGGGCAGCGAGAGCTAATATGATTGAGATATTCTGCACAGAAAGAAAAACGGGAAAAGTGACCTTTTCCCGTTTGCGTTCATGCTGTGTTGTTTGCGTTTTTCCGGATAATTAGTCGCGGAAGTTTTCAAACTGGAACGGTTTGTCCATATCAGCCTGACGAATCAGTGCCATAACCGCTTGCAGGTCATCACGCTTTTTGCCGGTAACGCGTACTTTTTCGCCTTGGATAGAAGCCTGAACCTTCAGCTTGGCATCTTTGATCATTTTCACGATCTTCTTTGCTGTCATGGTGTCGATACCTTGCGCAAAGTGGGCTTCACGGTTAAACATTTTACCGGAATGAACAATGTCTTTCAGTTCCATGGATTTAGCTTCAACGCCGCGCTTGGCAAGGTTGTTGCGAAGAATATCCACCATTTGGCTGATCTGGAAGTCAGATTCCGCAGAAACGGTCACGATATCCTTGTTCAGTTTGAAGCTGGCTTCAACGTTACGAAAGTCAAAGCGGGTATCCAGTTCACGGATGGCGTTTTCAACCGCGTTTTTCAGTTCTACAGTGTTTACTTCAGAGACAATGTCAAAAGAAGGCATGTTGATGTCCTAACGTCTTTCACAGTGTGTTTGTAATGTTTTTCAGCATAGCCGCTGTCGATTCAGACGGCTTAAGAATTTTTTACTGCTTCCGCCAGCATGTTTAGCATGGTAACGGTATCGTCCCAGTTGATGCACGGATCCGTGATCGACTGGCCATAAGTCAGGGCGTCCAGATTGCCTGCGTCAACACTCTGGTTCCCCTCGACAATAAAGCTTTCAGCCATAATACCAGCAATATGGCGGCTACCGGCTTTTATTTGTCGGCAAATGTCTGCGGCAACGTCGAGCTGACGTTTATGTTGCTTCTGGCAGTTGCCGTGACTGAAATCCACCACCAAACGTGGTGGTAATTCAAAGGATGCCAGCGTTTCACACGCAGCATCAATGTCTTCCTGATGATAGTTAGGCAATTTGCCGCCACGCAGAATGACATGTCCGTATGGGTTACCGGACGTACGGTAGATAGTCATCTCGCCGGTTTTAGACGGTGAGCAGAAGACGTGTGGCTCACGGGTGGCACGAATGGCATCTACCGCAATTTTAATATTCCCGTCAGTACCGTTTTTGAAACCTACTGGGCAGGACAGGGCCGAGGCCATTTCACGGTGAATCTGAGATTCTGTTGTCCGAGCCCCAATAGCTCCCCATGCAATCAGATCTGCAATGTACTGACCGGTGATCATATCAAGGAATTCCGTTGCGGTTGGCACGCCAAGGCGATTGATATCTACCAGCAATTTGCGTGCGGTATGCAGGCCCTTTGCCAAGTCCAGACTGCCGTCCAGGTTCGGGTCGGAAACCAGACCTTTCCAGCCGACCACAGTACGCGGTTTTTCAAAGTAGGTGCGCATGACGAGGAACAGCTCATTCTGATACTTGTCCTGCAACGCTTTCAGGCGGGTGGCGTAATCAATGGCTGCTTCAGGGTCATGCACCGAGCAAGGACCAACGATAACCAGAAGGCGAGTGTCTTCACCCGTCAGAATTGCTTCAACTTGACGACGCGCTTGGGCGACATGCTCCGCAATAGCATCCGTAATCGGATATGCGGCTTCGACCACAGCAGGTGTAGGCATAGGGCCCAGACTCACGGTACGAAGTTCATCGGTTTTCATTGGCATAGTCGTGCCTATCTCGGTATTGCAAAAATTAATAACGCGTAAAGATAGCTTAAAAGCCGGTAGGAATAAACCAAACTTGTGATATAGCTTAGTTTTTTATTCTCTGCGTCTTTCCTTTTATTCAAAAATAGTCAACCCGGATCAATGCGTGGTGAGTTTTTAGACATTCAGTGAAGCAATCCGCCGATCAATATGCTGTCAACTAATAGTCTTGCAGGAATAATATCTGCCTGTTCAAAAGGAAAGACGGGATGCCCAGTAACACCTTGCGTTATCCATATGTTGTCAGTAAGTTGAATACCAGTCGCGCATGTTCGGGATAGCTGTCCGGAGCCTGCCATTCTATCAATGTGCATATTCGCTAGCAGTAAGGTGCCTTATGACAAGTTGTGCTCAGTCTGGACTTCAATTCATGACGGTGATGACGTCGTCAGAACAACTGGCAAACCAGGATGTTGCCATCGGACAGGTGTCGATAGGTTTGGTGTCAATGGATGACTTAATCAGTGAACTGAACATTCACCCTTATGCTGCCGCGTATGTGGCTGAGCTTGCTCAGGACAGCCAGCAGTCGTTGCTGAAGCGCTGTCAGGGAAATCCGGCTGAATTTTTTGTTTCGACCCTTTCAGAGCACCTGGTGCAGGCGGCGAAGTTGGCCGGAGAGCAGCCGCTGCGTGTTCGTCTCAGTGGCGCGGATTCCAGCCACCGTCAGGCGCTGCCGGGGGCGGAGTTAGAGCCGAAAGAAGCGTATCCGCTGATCGGGCTGCGTGGTGTGTCGCGTTTTGCTGATCACACCTTTCGCAAGGCGTTTGAGTTGGAATGTGAGGCCATCAAACGGGCACGTTTGTCAGCGGGAATGAAAAACATAGAGCTGGTGATCCCGTTTGTACGCACGTTCAGCGAAGCGGCGACAGTGATGGATTTGCTGGCCGAGCAGGGGCTCAGCCGGGGAACCGACGGCCTGAAGGTGCATCTGATGGCCGAGTTGCCGGCAAATGCCCTGACTGCTGAAACCTTCCTGCACTACTTTGATGGTTTGATCATTGATGTTGACCAGCTTGCCCGGTTTGCGCTGGGCGTGGACTTTGATCATCCGGCGCTCGCATATCTGCATGATGATCAGAACGAAGCCGTGTTGCAATTGGTTGCTCAGTCTCTCCGTGCAGCACGCAAAGCCGGTAAACCGGCAGAAGTACTCAGCCACTTTATCAGCAAGGCACCGAACCTGCAGCAGTGGCTGTTGGAACAGGGGATGACTCGGGTGATTGCTTACTAAAGAAGCCGTGAGGGAAGGGAGCGGGCGCTGCCTTTCACCTATTCCCCCTTGCCTTTTCCCGCAAGCAAACCAAACAGCTAACCATATAGTTAACCCAAAAATCTAGTTAACAAAAAAATCGCAAAATCACCGATTCAAAAAGCAGCCCGTCCGAGCCTATTAGGTGCTCGGACGGGCTTTGTTTGGCTGTTGACCAGAGTGCCTGAAGACGATGCTACGATGAGCAGCTGATTTCCAGGTGTTTACCCCATTCCGGTGGCAGGTCGGCGAAATACGCGTAATCAGGGTGTTCATGATATGGCGTTTCGAGTACATGCAGCAGCTGATCAATCATTGCGAAGTCGCCGCCTTCTGCTTTTTCAATGGCCTGTTGCGCCAGATAATTCCGCAAAATGTATTTCGGATTGACGGCGCGCATGAGGGTGAGACGCTCTTCGTCCGGCACGACTTCGTGTTGCAGTCTTTCTGCATAGCGCCCCAGCCACTCTTTTAGTGGTGGCTGCTGCTTCACGAAAGCACCGAATTGTTCTGCCGCGTCTGGCAGCGCCGAGCTCTCAATGTCCGATAGGGTGCGGAAAAACAGCGTATAGTCAACGGTTTGCTGGGTCATCAGCTGGAACAAATCGGAAAACAGCGGCGTGTCTTCATCCCGTTTTTCTTTGAGTCCGAGTTTGCTGCGCATGTTCCGGCTGTAGGCTGTCTGCAGTATTGGTTGATAACTGTTCAGAGCATCGTCGATAGCTTCTTTGTCCAGCAGCGGTGACAGGGCGTAGCCAAGTGCAGACAGGTTCCAGAGGGCAATGGATGGCTGCTGATTAAAGGCATAACGACCGGAATAGTCGGAATGGTTACAGATAAAGCCGGGGTTATAGTCATCCAGAAAGCCATACGGACCGTAGTCGAAGGTGAGCCCCAGTACAGACATGTTATCGGTATTCATTACCCCGTGGGCAAAGCCGACGGCCTGCCAGTCTGCGATCATCTCGGCGGTGAGGCGGACAATTTCCCGAAATAGTAGGGAATAGCGCTCAGGGTCACGGCTGTCAGACTGCTGGGCAATTTCGGGGAAATGGTGTGTAACCAGATAATCGGCCAGCAACTGTAATTCTGCGTGCTGGTTGGTATAAAAGAAATATTCGAAATGGCCAAAACGGATGTGGCTTTCCGCGATTCTGATCAGAGTCGCTCCGCGCTCAATACGTTCACGATAAACCGGCGTGTTACTGGATAACACGGCCAGCGCATGAGTGGTTTTTATCCCCAGTCCTTCCATGGCGGCACTGGCCAGGTATTCACGGATGCTGGAGCGCAATACTGCCCGTCCGTCGCCCTGACGTGAGTAGGGTGTCATGCCAGCCCCTTTGAGGTGGACATCCCACTTTTTACCTTCAGACGTCACGATTTCGCCCATCAGCAGGCCGCGGCCATCGCCGAGGTCCGGGTTATATTGGCCGAACTGATGACCGGTGTATTTCATGGCAAAAGGTTCAAACCCGTCATGGTCTTCGTTGCCGGTAAACACGTCGATGAAATAGGGCGTCGCGGCATCCGCCGGATCCAGCTCCAGCCAGCGGCAGACTTTCTGATTCACGCTGACCAGAAATGGGTCATCCAGCGGTTGAGGAGAAACCGGGGTGCCAAAAGACGCTGGCAGTTGACGGTAAGTGTTATTAAAAACCAGTTGCGACAGTGTTTTCATAAAGGGCTCGGATTTAAAATTCTCCCTTTAAGCGTAACAACTTGGTCTCAGGTTACAACGGAAAGAAAGTAGGGCTATTCAAGCCCGGAAGGTTCGGTGCTGCTTTCGGTCTCTATTGGCTCAATATCAACGATTTTTGAGCGGTTCATGACGATTTTCCAGCGCTGGATTCGCACCGTGTTGTCTTCATCCCTTTCACGGGTGATCAGGTTGATCAGGTGGCGCTTATCGACCGATTCCTTGGAAACCTGACCATCGTTAAGCTGGTAGATTTTCTGAGAGCCTTTTTCCATCAGCTTGGTGATACCGCGCAGATCCAGCATCAGCGATTCCAGCGTCTGTTCATAACCACTCAGGAATTTAGTGGGAGACATACGGGTGGTGCTTTTGTAATGCAGGATGGTTTCTTCCCGTTGTGAGACCTTGTGTTTACGAATCTGGCGGATTTCTTCATCCAGATTTTTGAAACTGCAATACTCCATCCATTCCAGCTGACGGCCAATCAATTGATTGGTGTTGACGTCGTAAAACTGTTTGCGCCACTTAGGTTTGCCTTTGCGTACCCAGCGCCAGAGCATGAGTTTGAGGTCGTCCTTGAACACTTCGCGGGCCGCATAAATGAAAGACAACGCCAGAATAAAGGAGGCGGTAATGTCCCCGAGTACGCCTCGGGCTTTGATTAGCATCAGGGTCACGAAAATCATCACAAAACCTGCGGCAAAACCGGTGACAATTTTGCGGGTGTTCTGACCCAGCTCGTCCGTCTTCTCTTTCATGGTGACCGGATATTCGATCAACCGTCGCAGCAGACGCATTTTGTTGGACATCCGGGTTAAATCAGACCGGGCTTTTGACGAATTGTACTCGTGATTCAGTCGGTGTTCGGCCTCGTTTTCGCACACTTCCAGCAGCATGGTTTTGATGTTGCTGTATTCACTGTTACGTGGCAGGTGGGCAACCAGCTCCAGCAGGCGCTGTTCGGTAAACCATGACAGGTAATTGTCGATGTTCTCGTAGTATTTGTGCAGTTTCTTGTCGGACGGCACATTACGGCGCAGACGCTTGAGGATACGGATGGTGAGCTGGGCGACTTCCTCGACTTCTTCCAGCGTTCGCTCTTCCTGCGAATCAAGCAGCGCCTGGGTCGTTTTTTCTAATGCCAGCGCATACTGGAAGGCATAGAGGCTCAGGCTCAGACGGTATTGCTCGGTAGAGAGTTTACCGCGACTGGCCAGCCGACTGTGTACCAAAGGTAAATGGTTCACGTCACTGTAGTAAGTCCGCTTACCCTGAATGGCATTATGGTAAAATTCGTCAGCGGAAATAATATGGCTGTTCAGCCCCAGTTCGCCGGGGACAAAAATGAAGAGGTCAAGCTGCCTGTTGGTGGTTTCCTGAATGACATGAGAGATTTTAATCTTATGTCCGTCTTTCTTTTCAACAGTGATCACGCTTGTATTTATCCTCTTTCGGGCCGCGGGGAAACAGTAGGGGGCTGACAGTATGTATTAAGGCGTCGGAAATGACTTTAATTTTAGATGAATTAATCAGTTATTAGCATGGCTTATTCACCATGATAAGGCTGACAGGTGGAAAAGTAGCCAATAATTTTAAGATAGGTCAGGCGCAGTGGAGTAACATCACGTATAATGCGCGGCCATAGTTTGTGAGACATGTTGTGACAAGTTGTGTGCCTGTGGGTAACGTCGCCATGTCATGTATCCAGAGAGTGTCGAGAGAATGATTAGAATCGGACAATACAACACATTAGAAGTCGTTAAGATGGTAGATTTTGGCGTCTTTCTTGATGGTGGTGAGGACTTTGGTAACATCCTGCTGCCAAATGCTTCCGTTCCTGCCGGCACTCAGCTGGGTGATAAACTGGAAGTCTTCGTTTATTTTGACTCATCAGACGAAATTATTGCGACCACGAAGCAGCCACTGGCGACCGTTGGTGAGTTTGCTCGCCTGAAAGTCGTGGGTATCTGCGGTGTCGGAGCGTTTGTTGACTGGGGTCTGGAGAAAGACTTGCTGGTTCCGTTCAGTGAGCAGCGCCGTCGTCTGGAAGTCGGACAGGAAATCATGGTGCGCATTTACACAGATAAGGCATCAGGTCGTATCGTGGGCAGTACCAAGTTTAACCGCTTCCTGGATAAAACCCCTGCAAACTACAAAGTAGGCCAAGAAGTAAAGGTAATGATTGCCGAAGTGAGTGATCTTGGCTTCAAGGCAGTGATTGAAGGTGAGCACTGGGGACTGATTTTCAAAACTGAAGCGTTCGGTAAACTGTTCCCGGGTAAGAAGCTGAAAGCGTTCATTAAAGAGATTCGTCCTGACGGCAAGATTAACCTGTCGCTGCAAAAAGCGGGTCGTGCACGCGTTGATGATCTAGCAGATAAAATCCTGACCACACTGGCACGCAAGGGCGGTTTCATTCCGCTGAGCGATAAATCCAGCCCGGATGAAATTTTTAAAGAGTTCCGTACCAGTAAAGCGACCTACAAAAAAACCATCGGTAGCTTATACAAACAGGGACTGATCATTATCGAGCGTGACGGTATCCGTCTGAACGATAACTAATACTGCTTCGAAAGTGCCCCGTATTCACGGGGCATTTTTTTATCCGTGCGTTATGCCGGTTATCTCGCCCGTTTCCCCGTGTGTTTCTCGTGTGTATCAGGTGCGACAGGAGAACCACAATTGACCTACGTTTTCCCATCTCTTTTCCTCTTGCTTGCCTCTCATTTCCCCCTCTTTTTTTACATGTAAACAGCGCTGAATAACTCCACATGCCGACAATGAGTTAGCGTTAAAATCATGAATTGTTACACATTGAAAATATGACTCTTGGGATTATTGGAAGGTTGATTAAGAAATCATTAAGTATTCCGAAACCATACTGGCCCCCTTTTAATAACCACTTTTAGCTCATGGTTAATGGGCGGATAGGTTGAAACACCACCTTGAAACGACAAAAACTATTATTACTTACCGCATTGACCTCGTCGTGCCTCAGTGCCCAGGACAGTTTTTTCCCTATCTGGGGCGAGGAAGCAGAGCAGCGCGGATACACATTACCTAAGCCTTATGGGTTATCTCTGTCTTACATGGACATGAATAATCCGATTACTATCGACAGCATTTCTTTTTCAGGCCACCCCGTACTCAACGCCGTTGATGTGGATGCTAGGCAGGCGCATTTTTCAGGCTCAAACATTACTTTACGTGGCGATGTCTGGGTTTTCCCTTTTATGAATGTGTACGGCATCATCGGTTATACCCAGGGGAAAAGTAAGGCAAACATCAATGCGGTCCACTGTGATGCCAGTCAGTTTCCAGGCTTGCTGAATCCTAACCGATTGTTGTGCGCCGCCATAGACAAGGGCGGCGAATCGTTACCGGAGAATACCCAATTTGTGCTCGATATGGATGGCGGCACGTATGGGGTCGGCACCACACTGGCGGGTGGCATTGGCAACTGGTTTGCCTTGCTTGATATGAACTATACCTACACCAGCATTTCGGCGATTAACGGCAATATCAAAACGTTTGTTGCGGCACCCCGGGTCGGTTATCGCTGGGAATATGACGGCGGCAGGGAGCTTCGGGTGTTTGCCGGCGCGATGTATCAGAACGTTGAACAGTTTTTGTCCGGCAACCTACGTGATATCGGGCTTCCGTCAGAACTCGATCACCTGCTTGGATCACTGGCACCCGATGGTGAGTTTGAGGTCAGTCAGCATGCGGAAGACAAATGGAACTCGGTGATTGGTTTTCAGTATGCCTTCAACCGCGATTGGGAAGCCTTGTTTGAGGCCGGTTTCGGCAGCCGCGAGACCTTGTTTTTCTCCTTAGGTCGGCGGTTTTAAGTCAGTATGAAGCATAAGCGACTATGGCTTGCGATGTTGTTTACCGTGTCCGCGGTGGCAAAACCCGCGGCGGGAAACGAGACACCGCCTGCTGATAATGACCTCAGCCTGTATCATCGAACTCAGGCATGGTTTTCCGACTTATTGCTGGATCTGGGTGCTGACGGACAATTTACGCCGGAAAAAGGCATCGACTGGAGTGTCATGCCCGGGCCGTTTTATACCCCGGAGAAAAAACTGGGGGTTGGGGTTTCCGCGATTGGGCTGTATTTACCCGATCTGAATGATCAGGTATCGCAACCCAGTGCAGTGACGCTGAATGGCTTTGCTTCGATAAACGGCGCTTATGGTTTGTCTGTCAGCAACGCCAGTTATCTTCAGCGTGATACATATCGGTTGTACTTTAACGCAGAAGTGATTGATTCACCGGATATCTTTTATGGGGTCGGGATTGATGCCGGACAGTACAACCCTCGAGTTGACTACACCCGACGGGCGTATTCGGTTTCAATGGAAGGAAAAAGGAAAATCTTTCCTTCTACGTATTTCGGGTTGGGGGCGCAATTTACTCGCACGGAAGCCAGTGACGGTTCAGTAAACACAGGGGCTGAAAACACCCGTATTGCAGCAAGCAGCTCTGTAAACGGTAACTCAGATATTGCTTATCGGGACGCAGCGGATATGTCGGCAATGACCGCTTTTCCGCATAAACAAAGCCACATCGGTCTAAAAGCCTCGTTGACTTATGACTCCCGAGACTTTGCGTTGAATGCCTCGTCTGGCCGACTCGTTCAGATTGAATACTTTTATTTTGATCAAGCCTTAGGCTCGGATCATGATTTCGAACGGATAAAACTGAACTACAGCGATTACCTGACGCTGAAAGGGATACCCGGCATGCCAGGCATTGTGGCCTGGCAGGTGCGGCTCGAATCTAACCGCGGTGATGTCAGCTGGGATCAAATGGCCTTACTGGGTGGTGCCGATGCATTGCGTGGTTATGAGCAAGGGCATTACCGCGATCGCAATATGTTGCTTTCTCAGGTGGAATACCGAAGGCCGCTGGGTGGACGTCACGGGATGGTGTATTGGCTGGGAGGCGGCACCTTAGCCAGCGACTTTTCCGAGCTTGGGCAGGACAAATGGCTGTATTCAGCCGGTGTTGGCTATCGCTTTGAAATAAAGCAGCGGGTGAACCTCCGTCTGGATATGGGGTTTGGCAACGATCAGAGCGGTTTTTACTTTTCTATCAATGAAGCCTTTTAGGGGACTGGACTGCCCGGCTAGCTATGTGGCCAGTTAGTTAAATAGGTAATCCTGCCAATAAGTTATCCAATGCATAGAGCATCCAGCTAACACAGCTTTTCAGAAAACAACATTTTTCAGTGCATATGGCGCTTTCTTTACTATGAAAAGACAGACTTTCAGTGTTTTTCTATTATCAGCCGTGATAATGGCCGTACAGGGATGCACGACACAATCGTGGAATACAAACACGCTGCCTGATGAGCAGCAGATTCATGCCATGCTGAATGGCGAGGCGATCAACCAAGATTCGTGGCAACTCAGTCAGCATCATTACCCTCAGTTTCGGGTTCCCCAGAATGTCAGGCCATGCTGCGCATTTGGTGATATGCAGAAAGTGAATGTCGGCGCTGTCCCGGTGCCGTTTTTCCGTCTCGACAACCTGCGAGCCAGAGAGGATGTGGGCCCGCATAAATTTGCCAGCGGTATTTACCATTTTACCCCCGCGTCGGCTTCTGCGCTGAACCAAGCGGGTGGGGAGAATAACGGATTGATGTACACCAGGCGCGGTGGGTTTATCGACCTGGCGCATGTTCGGGATACCGCAGACGATACTATCTCGCTGTTTTTTGACATCCTGGCTCACTTAGGTAAGGCCCATCGTATTGAATTGCCCTCGGAGCTTGGTCCTCGGTATATCGAACTGAAAGCCTTTGATACGTCAGCGCTGACTGCCGAACAGCAGTGGCAAATCGCCGCTCATGTTGCGGCCCGACTAGCCTATTTCAAAGCAGAATCCCATGAAATTGCCCAGTGGCACGGTTACAGCAGCTTTACAGCCTGGCCGGAGACGATCTCTGCCTACTCGATAGAAGATCTCTATTCCAACATGCTTGGGGCGAAGCTGGTATTGGCGCTGATTCAGCAGCGCAAGATATTAAGTGAAGAAGACTACAACCGGAATCTGACGCTGTGGCTGGATGCCAGTCTGCGTCAGCTGGATGCCGTTGACAAGACGCAGGCCAGAATGGCGCTGGATGCAGTTGATGGCATCTGGTGGGACTCGCAGGAATCGATCCCTAGCAAGTACATGGTACTCAAACGTCACTATTTACTGGGAGATACCCAGCGACCGTATCTGGCTAAATCGCAGGTGAGCGAAGTCACTGATTTTCCGGTGATCTTGTCTCTGCCATCACGCCTTTATGACCTGGAATTGGATAAGATTGCTGTGCTGGTTTTGGAAATTAACAGCAAGTACTGTTCATCTTTCTCCCATATTCCGGACAATCTGTGGCGCAAACGTATTACTCACCTCACGTTCAGGGATATAGCAGCGTATGACGAAAAGGAAGATAAGAAGGAACTTGCGCGGTTAGGGCTTAGATCGGGTCCGGAGGAGTGAGGGTATGGCGTATAGAAAATATGTTTGGCTCCAGATGCAACCTTTTCACCATTTACGAAACGCACTTACGATGCTGGTGTTGGTTCCATTGGCATCATTGACGTTGTCGGGATGTTCCACGGTCAATCAGTATGACCACTTGCAAACAACTGAGATTCGTCGGCCAGCTGATTCTGTTCCGTCGAGTCCACGTACTGATTCATCCGGGCGCTATCCCCCTAGACTGGCGATTGCCTTTGGCGGTGGTGCTGCCAGAGGCATGATGCATCTTGGAGTGATGAAGGCGTTGGAAGAAGAGGGTATCAAAGCAGATATTGTAACGGGGACATCTGTGGGCGCCATTGCCGCAGCGTTATACAGTGCGAATGATTACAGCGCCGTTCATCGCCTGCTGTTTCAATTTGCCGAGCATGACATTACCGATGTCAACCTCTCGCCAGAGGGTGTGCTGAAAGGAAAGGCGCTCGCGAAGTGGGTTAATAAACATGTTGCCTACGATGATATACGCAAGCTACCAATGCCAACTGGCATTGTTGCCACGAACCTGACCCGTCAGAAACCGGTGGTGTTTACTGCCGGTGACGTAGGGCAGGCCGTTCAGACCTCAGCCAGTGTACCTGGGGTATTTGTGCCTGTTAATCATCATGGGGATGTACTGGTGGATGGCGGGGTGCTGTCTGTGGTGCCGGTTTATGCCGCCCGCCAGCTGGGAGCCGATGTCGTTATTGCCGTCGATGTTTTCTGCAGTCAACCACCTCCACTGGGAGAGAAGGCCGTTGATACCATGGCGAATACCTTCTGGTTGCAAAGCTGTCAGCTGGCCAGCGATGAAATTGCCAGTGCTGATATGGTGATCACTCCCATCCCGCCGGATAACAGCCTGGTAAATTTCGGGCGCACGCCGGAGCGTGAAGCGGCAGTCGATGCGGGGTATCTCGCGATGAAACAACAAATCGGGGTACTGAAACAATTGCTTAGCCAAGCGGATAAAAAGAATAAAAAAGCATCGTAAATCGCCTGTTTATCCTTCGGCTTTCAATCACGGTTAACTCTATGAAAAGCTGTCAGTTTTGTATGACTTAATCGGAACAGTTTGACTTGTTTTAAGGCATGGCTTTTTGCATGGTTTTTGTCCGTTTTTTTGTGACCGAAAACCTATCGTCATGTTTTATAACTGTGTATGTTAATGGGTGTTTTCACTAAAGAGACAACTGCATTAAAGGACAATATATGCAAGGAAGTAAACTTTCCGTTATCGCAGCGGTTATCGGACTTGTCGCCAGCTCACCCTCCTGGGCCGCAAATGTGCCGTCTGATGTCACACTGGCAAAAGAGCAGGTGCTTGTACGCGGTAACGGTGATGAGGTGCCCACGCTGGATCCCTCATTCTCATCTGACTCTGCCAGTTCCCGTGTTATAGGTGATATGTTTGAAGGGTTAGTGACTCAAAGTCCTGAAGGGGAAATCATTCCTGCGCTCGCTACCCGGTGGGAACAATCCGCTGACGGTAAAGTCTATACCTTCCACCTTCGCGATAACATCACCTGGTCCAATGGTGAACCCATTACCGCCGGTGATTTTGTTTACAGCTTCCGACGTGTCATCAACCCTAAAACAGCCGCGCCTTATGCCTGGTATTACGGTACGGCACACATTAAAAATGCCACCGCAATCAGTGAAGGGAAGGTGCCGGTAGAAGAGCTGGGTGTTTCTGCTCCGGACGATAAGACGTTTCAAATCACGCTGGATAAGCCGGTACCGTATTTGCTGAAAATGCTGGTACATGAATCCACTTATCCGGTTTATCAGCCAGCCATTGAAGCGCACGGCGACACCTGGACGAGGCCAGAGCATATTGTTACCAGCAGTGCTTACAAGCTGAAAGAATGGACGCTGAATGAGCGTATCGTGCTGGAACGAAACTCGAATTACTGGAACAACGCGAAGACCGTTATCAACCAGGTGAAATATTTGCCGATTGTTGATATGACCGCTGAATACAATCGCTACCGTACCGGGGAAATTGATATTACGTCGTCGTTTCCGCTGGAGCAGTACAATGCGATTAAGAAGCAGCGCCCGGATGAACTGCTGACCATGCCATCGCTCGGCACGTACTATTACTTGTTCAATGTTAACAAGAAGCCGTTTGATGACCCGAGGGTACGAAAAGCGCTGGCTTATGCGATTGACCGTGACGTTGTCACTAATGTGATTCTGGGGCAGGGACAGATTCCCGCTTATGGCCTGACACCACCGTCAGTGGACGGTTTTGCTGCGCCGAGATTGAGTTGGGGTGAATTGAATCAGAAAGAGCGTAATCAGAAAGCGAAACAGTTGCTGGAAGAAGCAGGCTTTAACGCGGCGAATCCGCTGAAGTTTGAACTGGTTTACAACACATTGGAAGCGCATAAAAAGCTGGCCATTGTCATGTCTTCGATGTGGAAGAAAACGCTGGGCGCCGACGTTGAACTCGCCAATCAGGAATGGAAAACGTTTCTGCAAAAACTGTCACAGCGTAATTTCAGTGTGGCCCGTTATGCCTGGATGGGGGATTACAATGAAGCATCGACTTTCCTGTCTTTCTTTGACAGCCAGGGTATGAACTACGGTGACTGGTCAAATCCGAAGTATGACGAGGTCATGGCGAAAGCAATTCTCGCAAAAGATAGTAAAGGACGTAATCATTACTATCAGCAGGCTGAGCAGATTTTTGCAGAAGAGATGCCGGCTATCCCGCTGTATCACTACACACGTTCTGTGCTGAAAAACCCGAAAGTCGGTGGATACTCAACCACCAATGCGTCGGATGCCCGGTACACCCGTGATCTGTATAAAATCCAGTAATTCGTATGATGTCTGAACTTTGAAGCCTGAAGCCTGAAGCCTGAAGCCTGATGCCTGTTACAGATACTGCCGTATCACACGGAGGAATCAGGCAACCGGAAATAAATCAGCAAGATCAAAACAGAAAAAGCCGGGCCACCATGGTCCGGCTTTTTATCTTCGATTAAACGTTGCTAGCTGGTGGTAGCAGCCTGACTTGCGATTAAGACTTAACCTGAATGTTCTGCAGGATAAAGCCTGACTCGTAGACTGGCAGGGTGCTGTTTTGCGGTTTTTCCTTCAGGCCGATAGCTTCTACCATGACGGTTGTTTCTGAAGTAATGTTGCCTACGCCATAGAGAAAGTCATGGCTGCTGGTACCAAAACCGCTGGTGCCGGTCTGATCGCGATAATTCTGTTCGCCACGCAGCATGAAGTAAGGGTAACCGGCATTCTGCGCCAGTTCCGCAGCTTTGTGCAGCAGGTAATTACGGGCTTTGGTGCGATCAGTGTATTCATTACCGACAAAACTGATTTGCCAGGTATCGCTGGACAGGTTACTTACTTCGAATCCTTTACCGAATGACCAGAAGGAGCTTTTGTCGGTGTCATAAGGGGTGGCGCAACCTGCCAGGATCAGTGCAGTTAAACCACAGAGTGTCATGCTTGCTTTATTCATCGTCGTTCTCGAAAGCCATTGTGTTTGTATCACGGTTTTATATCCGCATGGGTCGCCCATAACCTTGATATAAAACGTTGTTCAATTTGTTGGTGGCTATCATAACGACTTTTTATCGCAATGCACTATTAAGACCCTAAATCCATACAATTCCATACATTGTACAGTGCATTAGGATCTTGCTCTGAGACACGTTCTGGTTACGGTCAGGCGAATCAGGTCAGCTTATCAAACAGGTGCTTGGCATCATGCACACCCTGAATAAACATCTGCATCGCAATGACTGTCAGGATGAGTCCCATCAGACGTGTGACAATCCCTATGCCTTCCGAACCCATATATTTCACAAGCCGCTGACCGTAGAGGAAACAAACCACGGTAATGACACACAAAATGGCAAAAGCGACGATGGTTACCAGAATTTGCAAGAATCCTCCTGCTGCCGAGTAGTTCATTGCGGTGGCAATGGTTCCGGGCCCGGACAGAATCGGGATTGCGAGCGGGGAAATGGCAATGTCCTGGTCAGAATTGTCAGTAGAGCTGTGCATGGTTGAACTACTGCCTTGCAGCATGTGGTAGCCGACGATAAAAACCAGAATACCGCCAGACAGCCGTAATGCCGGTAGTGTGATACCAAAAAGCGAGAAAATGGCTTTGCCTAAAAGGCTGAATACGGCGACAACCAAAAAAGCGGTAAATACTGATTTAAAAGCGGTTCTGCGTTGCTGTTCGACGGATTGTTGTCCGGTGAGGCCGACGAATACTGCGGTATTGGCAATGGGGTTCATAATGGCAAAAAAACCCATAAATACCGTAACGATAACCGTGAATAAGTCCTGCATGAGATACTCCTGAGCTAAGGGATCTGATAACGCTAAGTCTTTGAATCTATTCTAGTGCGTTGTGATTGCCTTATAGAAGGTTAGTCGGTGAATTGAGAACTTGATCGATTTGGAAGGAGCCTCCGCAAGCGCAGGAGGTAAGCAGGAGGGAAAGTGCGCTGATTGCTGAGAGTCAATATGGCGGTGCGCAAGCACAATCGTCATTGTCAAAATATAGCTTCGAGATTGTCGCCAAAATTTGAAGAGGCAACGCCGTAATAGTACGGAGCATAGGGGAGTCCGCGAACTCGCCTGTTTACCAGTGAGCCTGTCAGAAGCAGGAAACCAAAATAAAATCGACAATAAGAAAGCGGGCAGTGAACAAATAAACCGATTAATTCTTGTTCGCTGCCCGTTTATATCAATGAGCTGATGGCGACTGTTATCCGCACACCGGGCAGGCAGGTTGCTTACTGAGCTTCATCTCGCGCCACGACATAGTCATGGCGTCCAGCATCAGGATTTTTCCTGACAAGGGCTGCCCCATGTCAGCAATCACTTTGATGGTCTCCATTGCCTGTACTGCGCCCACGATACCGACCACAGGTGACATGATTCCGGCTTCGACACAGGTCAGTGCCTGTTGTCCAAATAGTGCGCTTAGGCACTGGTAGCAAGGTTCATTGGCCTGATAGGTGTAGACGCTGATCTGGCCTTCCATGCGAATGGCGGCCCCTGACACTAAAGGCGTCTTCAGCTGGTGGCACAAACGATTCAGCTGATTACGGGTTTCCACGTTATCACTGCAATCCAGCACGATATCGTGCTTTTCGATCAAATCATGCAGAGCGCTGTCGTCAAGACGTGCGGCAATGGTGGAGACGGATACGTTCGGGTTGATGGTCTGTAATGCTTGCTTCGCAGACTCAACCTTGAGCATACCGACCGTATTGTCGTTATGCAGTACCTGACGCTGCAGGTTTGAGACTTCCACCTTGTCGTCGTCAATCAGGGTTAACGTGCCAATACCGGCTGCAGCCAGATACTGGGTTGAGGCACATCCAAGTCCGCCAGCTCCCAGTACCAGGGCAGAAGCACTTTTTAGTGCCTCCTGACCCTCAAAATCAAATTGGCGCAGAATGATCTGGCGGTTATAACGCAGCATCTCTGCATCGGTAAGTTCTACCACGGGTATATCCTGTCAGTTACTGCCTTGAATTAGTACATGGCCTGGTTAAACAGTTCAATAGTCACCTCTTCGCCAGGCATCACGCGACCGCGCTCTTGCTCAAGGATGACAAAACAGTTTGCAAGGTGCATTGAGCTGAACGCGCCAGAGCCCTGATTACCGGTGGTGGAGACTTCCAGCTGACCATTGGTATTAATCTGATAAATACCGCGTTGGTAGTCAGCCCGACCCGGACGTTTTTTAAAGACAGTCGCCGCTTTAGCTTTCATGCGTTGCGGTGGCTGGTATTGAGTATGACCAGACAGTTTAGCCAACATAGGCTGAACCAGCTGGTATAGCGTTACCATGGCGGATACCGGGTTGCCGGGCAGACCACAGAACCAGGTGTTTTTGATGGTACCGAAAGCAAATGGCTTGCCCGGTTTCATGGCAATTTTCCAGAAACCAATTTCTCCCTGCTCATCCAGAATATCTTTGGTGTAGTCTGCTTCACCGACGCTGACGCCGCCGGAAGTGACCAGAACATCCGCTTTAGTGGCCGCCGCAAAGGCATCACGCAGTTTTTCCGGGCAATCCGGGATGATGCCCAAATCCATCACATCACAACCGAATTTTTCCAGCAGAGCACGAATGCCGTATCGGTTGCTGTCATAGATCTGCCCGGCTTCCAGTGGTTCACCCACCGGACTAAGTTCGTCACCGGTTGAGAAGAAAGCAACAACAGGGCGACGATAAACAGGTAGGGTAGCAATACCCAGAGAGGCAAGTAACGGCATTTCACGTGCGGTGATACGGGTGCCTTTGGCAACCACAACATCCCCCTGGCGAACATCATCACCAATCGGGCGCACATTATCACCCGCCGGCGCTTTCGTCAGAAAGCGAATTTGCTCGCCATGCGCTTCGGTCTCTTCCTGCATAATTACTGTATCAGTACCGTCCGGCATTTGGGCACCGGTCATGATACGGATACACTGGCCTGCTTCGCAGGTGCCTTCAAACGGGATCCCGGCGAATGATTTACCGGCAAGGGTCAAGGTATCTGACTGCGCCAGATCGGCACTGCGTAGGGCGTAACCATCCATCGCTGAGTTGGCAAAAGGCGGTACATTAATCGGCGAGCGAATATCTTCAGCCAGTACCAGCCCCATGGCATCTGCCAGGGATACCGTATTGACGGTTTCCAGTGGTTTAACTTGTTCCAGAATCTTCTGCAGTGCGTCTTCAACTGGCATCAACCCTGGTGTGTCACAACATCCCATAATTGCTATCCGTCTATAATCTTCGTTGTTTTGTGTAAGCACTTATTATGACAAAAAAATAAGTTGTTCACTAATACCCGATCAAATTCGTGGTGTAATTGTTCCCATTTACAGGTATCCTTCGGTCTCAAAGTTTGCTGGCATGCTCTCATCTCATGTCATTGCTGGGTTTCAGGCGTCTTTCGTGTTCATCGCTGCGGAAGGTTCAGGAGCTCAGGTCTTCTTTTATTGCATGCGATTTACTGACGGCAAAAAGAAGACAGTCCCGATTTATGACGGGGAAGGAGAGCGGAAAGTTGTCTCAGTCAAAAACTGCAGATGGTTTTGTCGTACGGCCAGCCGGTTGGAGGAAAAGAATGACTGCATACAGCGAATCTGCATTGAAGGTGCGCCAGGCACTGATTGATCGTGGCCTTGAAACCCCGATGACCGACAAGGTTGTCAGCCGCGAAGAGAAAAAAGAGAGGATTGAGTATCACATGCGTGAAATCCTCGAGCTTTTGTCGTTGGATCTGACCGATGACAGCTTGGTTGAGACACCACATCGCATCGCGAAAATGTATGTCGACGAAGTCTTTTCTGGTCTGGATTATGCCAACTTCCCAAAAATCACGGTCATTGAAAATAAAATGAACTGTGATGAAATGGTACGTGTTAAAGACATTACACTGACCAGTACCTGTGAGCACCACTTGGTTACTATCGACGGTAAAGCGACTGTCGCTTATATTCCGCGTGGCAAAATTATTGGTCTGTCAAAGATCAACCGCATTGTTCGCTTCTTTGCTCAGCGCCCGCAGGTGCAGGAGCGTATGACTCAGCAGATTCTGGTTGCACTACAAACCTTGCTAGAAAGTGACGATGTGGCTGTGACCATGGATGCCACTCACTACTGTGTGAAAGCGCGTGGTGTTATGGATGCGACGAGTGTGACCACCACAACGGCACTGGGGGGGATTTTCAAACGAAACCCTGCGACCCGTGCTGAATTTCTGCATGGTGTAAGATAAATCTTCATTTGAAGATAACCACTCGGTTCAGATACTATCAATAAGCCAGCAGGTTCACTGCTGGCTTTTTTCACGTTTAAACGTCCTTTGTTACCACTGTTCAGCCAGAGAAGGGTTATGGATCTTATCAAGCTGTCGCGTGTCAGTATGAAACACCTCATCACTTTGCATGTCATGCTGGACACTCTGAGCGTGACGGTGAGTGCTGAGCGGCTATGCCTGAGTCCTTCCTCTGTCAGTAAAACCCTGAGTCAGTTACGTGAAAGCCTCAATGATGAGCTTTTCTACCGGCACGGTAATCAGTTGATTGCCACACCGCTGGCTCGTCGGCTGGGGCCAACCGTGCACCAGATGATAAATGAAATGAACCAGATGCTGACGCAGGAGGCATTTGATCCGGCGTCTTATCAGGGGCGGTTTTCTCTGGCGATGCGTGAAAGTACATTTGAATTGCTGGCTGCTCGATTGTCCGCGCGGGTATTGAGTCAGGCTCCGGGCATGAGACTGGAAATCTGTTCGCGGGATAGTATGGGGTTCGATAGCCTGAGTAAAGGTCAGTTGGATTTTATCATTTTGCCGCATGACAAAAGCCAGCCGCCCAGCTCGCAGAGTAACCTGGTCTGGGAACGTTTGCTGGATGACGAGATGGTGTGCCTGATGAGGCCTGAGCATCCGCTGGCCGCTTATTCGTTAACGATTGATGATTACCTGCGATTTAACCATGTTGGCATCTCTGATGGTGAACTCGCGGTGCCATATTTTGAATTGCAATTGGCTCAGCAGCACCGACATCGTCGGGTGTCAGTACAACTGCCTGATTTTGGCAGCGCAGCAGTCATGTGTCACGAAAGCGATTTGTTGTTCACCTGCTCGAAAAAGTGGGCGGAAACGGCGCGGCAGGCTAAGGGCTTAGTGGTTAAATCCCTGCCGTTTGATTACGGTGAAGTGGCTTACTCACTGGTGTGGCATCAGCCCGGCATGAATGATCCAGCCCAGCGGTGGCTCTATGAGCAGATTGTCCATGTTGCTCGCGAGAGCTAATCACCAGAGTTCCAGCCATCTGCCTCTTTATTGAAAAGTGATACTATTGAAAATCGAAAGCATTGAAAAGTGAATGAATGGAGCGGATGGGTCGGAGCGAATGCACTGCCTTGCCACATTAGCTCTTCCTCTTTTCAAGCCCGCTTTGGCAGACGCTGGTTATTCCCAGTAACCTGAGTTGTTCAGTAAATTCGACTGCTTGATAGTGGGTGCAGATATCCCAGTTCACTACCTCACTATCCATACCATGATGCTGAAATCGATTGATTTGAATCTGCGCTCTATCTGGTAATTGTCCTAAACAACGGGCAAGCTCAATTAACTCTTCTTCAAAATCTGTGATGCCCGGAATATAAAACAATTTCAGCGCTTCCACTTTGTCATGACGTGACAGTAAAGCAATTGATCTAATTACTCGGTGCTGATCTCGAGCGGTGACCCATTGGTGGGTATCTGCTTGCCAGGTTTGAAGATCAATCATCGCTCCATCCATAAACGGCATCAGTCTCAGCCAGCCTTCCTCACTGAAACAACCGCTACTGTCGATCAAGCAAGTCAAATGACACAGTGCCGGACTGTTTTTGATGGCGGAGAAAAGCGCCACCGTCAATTCTAACGCCAGATCGGCTTTCAGTGTTGCCTCATTACAGCTAATCGTGATGCCAGATATAAAAGGTAGCTCGCGATGAATATGCGTCAATGCCTCTTCAACGGACAGTGCAAAAGTGTTGGCAGCAGGGTCGCACAGGCAAGATGGAACCCGGTAACTCACAACATCTGTTGAGGGGAGAGAAGACGAAGGAGTATGGCAATTGGGACTGCGGGAACGGCAATTTTGCAGATACAGTGCTAAGCGGTTGCCCGGTGCGCTGTGGCAGGAAAAGTGCAAAATATCACTGCTAATGGTAGTTAGAAGGTCAGGTTTCATTGTTCTTTCCGATGTAAATGATGACGGCAGGAACGATAAAACGGCTCAGCATACGCGGCCAGAAGGTTAAATAGAGTTTAGCCTGAGGTTGCAGTACTCATCCGGCGGGTTACTGGATGAGTACTGTGGTCTTTCAGTCAGTCGAATGATCTATTCCTGGCTGACTGAGGTACGTGGTTTGCGTTATTTAACCGGGTATTCACTCCAGCTTGATTCATCCAGCGTGACATAATACTTGCCATTTACTTCCATCATCGTAGAACCAGAGTTTTGAGAAACCATACGAGTTTCAGGCAGACCCTTAGTTAAAGCGATTGGAGAATAACGCTTGGTTTTATAAATGTCCTGTTCAAGGATGTTCGCCACCAACTGAGATAAAGACAGATAACTGGATGGTGCCTTCACTGCGACGCTGTCACCAATACGTTCCATCCCTTCACCAAAGATTTTTAGCCCTACTGGTGTGTGAACAATGGTCGGAGCCGGTATTTCACGCATACCGGAGATTTGCATCCGATCACCACGCATACCTGCTCCGTGCTCTGGAACAAGTGCGACCACGATGTTGCGTTTTGATGCCTTCAAGGTCTGGAAGAAATCGTACAAGTCATCCAGTAAATTATTGAGGCGTCGCTTGTAACTCACCATGGAGGTTGACGAGTTGGCGCTGATGATACGGTTACCGTCATGAAGCGAGATGGTATTGTACAGAGCCACAACTTTGTCGCTGTTACTGGACAAGCGTTCGTTCCACCAATGATTTAAGACTTGCTTATCCCTGAAAATTGTCGAGCCATCAAATGACTTCTGGTAAGGGGTTAATCCCGTCTGAGGCATCATATTGGCTTGCAGATTTCCGTTTTTCTGGATCAAATCCAGGAAGCTGTCAAATACACCGTTATGGTTCAATAACAGGTTTTCTTCAAAGCCCAGGTTTTTCAGGTTGTCGAAAAGGTAGCACTGTTGAGTTGGTGCAGGTTCAAAGAGCGCGTCTTGCTCTTGTTGGCCACAGCTGGCTCGAAGCAAACGAATGACCGCCGGACCACTGTACGAGGTAGCAGCACTGAAATTATCGAACATAATGTCGAATTCTTTGAACAGGGGATGGTCACCAAGGCCGGTAATTTCGATGTCATCCCAAGCAACAGAACAGATACTGAGAAACAACAGATCAAACGGAACATCGTTGCTGCTGTCTGCACTGAAGTTAACCTGACGAGCTGATTCCCGTTCAAAGAAGTCCGCTTTAAGGTTGTTTAGAACACTGTCATTGATTTCAACAGGTGTTGTTGTCATGTTTCCTTTGCTACCGGCCGCAGTACCTGTTTGCTGGTTTGTGATCGGCGCTGCCACCACGGTTTGTGCTGTCTGCTGTTGGGGGATGCTGATGTACATCATGGTTGCTACAACAAGTACCGACACACGCAAAAACTTACTCAATATGTAATAGGCCGTACAGAGCACGAACAGCACGATCATTACCTGATATGTGACAAGTCGTCCCAGTAATTCGATGAGATAAGCGGTTTCAAACTGCAGCAGCTGACCGGTTTGTGCCCATAGCCGATCCAACGGGGGCAGGTATGAATCGTAGTGCATCAACCAGACAGCCAATGGAACCGCAACGATATGGCGGGTCACATTGATTGCTTTCTGACGCAGTGGAAACAAGATCAACAGTAGCAGAGCAAAGTTCTCGACAGGGTGGAAGTCTATTACCCCCTGTAAAAACAAGGCAATCTTGATAATAAAGTACATGTTCCACCAACCAAGTCCCTGCAGTAGGGTTGGGGTGTTTTTCGAAGTGGTCGTCATTGTCTGGTTGTCTTATTTCTTAGTAGTCATATCTTGTTCAAAGTAACGCGAACGTTTGAGATTTCGTTGATAAAAGCGTTTACCGCTCTCAATTAAATCCCGAATGAAATAACCTACAAGCAATCCTATGGTTAAACTAATTCCGGTTGTGAGTAGGAAATCATTAATATTCATGCGCTCACCTTAACTGAAAGCGGTTTTTTGACGGCATAAAGTGATGGCGTGTTTTCGTTTGATGTTGGTTTTGATGAGAAAATACGTTTCTCTGTAGCCAGCATTGAAACTTCTTCAGAAATTATCACTTCATTTTCATCAATCTTTTTGAGCTCAATTTCGATATCATGGTGATTCTCGAAAGTTCGAACAGAATGGAACAAATCCCTCACCGGAAACTCAAAAATATTGTTTAGCGCAATATTAATGTCATCTTGCCTGATTGCACTAAACAGAACATATAGCGCTTTATCACTCGCAGTAATAACATCGCCATCGCGGCGAATATGACAAAGACGTAAACATTCTTCTGCATTCATACCCGGAAGTAACTGAAGGCGAATTAACGCAAAGCGAATATTAGATTGTAGGGATTTATTCAATACGTCCCGACAATAATGTGTAAAGTCGCTATTGTGTAAATATCCTTTTCGGCCGAACTTTTGATCATATTTAAGCAACTCTTCAAGACTCTTTGGCTGAGGACGGATAAGTATTTGTCCTTGAATAGCTTCAACCTGTGTCATGAATCTTACGAATGGCACCTGGAAAGGTGAGATCAGATTCACCCCCGCCCGCATAAGAAACTTTTCATCCGCGTAACGTAAACACTGACTGGTTTCACGAATAATGATTTTGAGTTGATTACCAGCTCGGTTACGAAGTTGGAAGCAATCAATCGTTAATTGACGGATCTCGCTCTGACTGCTGCAACTGAAAATCACCGTAGAAGCACGCGGACTCTGGAGTAAGCCTAATAATGCTTTATTGTTCTCTGCGATATACACGCCTTTGGGCGGAATAGTATTATCGCCAAGTACATCTTGACTCAGATACATACGCTCACTGTCTGCTTTATCTTCAATTAGCATGCTTGGTGCTGCACTTTCATTCGTCTCGGCAATAATTTCGCCATTTTCGAGCCGGGACAAAATATACTCAACATCTGACTTTACACCGTGAGTGTTAGACCAGAAATCCACCAGGTAACTGTAACGGTACTCGTCCAGTACGGTCATCGTTGCGAGACCTGATAAATAACTGTTGGCTGTTAGCAGCTTGGGCTTTAGCAGGGACAGTGCCAGTGAACCGTATATAAAAAGTTGTACTGTTGCTGTGTGTTTTTTTGAAAAGGAGTTGAACCTTTTCAAAAAATCATTAATTTCAGCATCACTGCTATTTGAAAGTAATGCGTCAGGAATAAGAAGAATAAAAATGGATTTATTCTGAATTTTAATACGGCACAGATCTTCAGATAGATCAGAAATATTAATTAACTTTGATGAGTATTTAATATTAAGGAAATAGGTATTCTTTATTCGTGAATTGACGCAAGCATTAAATTGCTCTTGGCTGTGGTTGTTTAATCCCGAATAAAAGGATTCTTTATCAGAACAGCTTGTAAAGGTAATGTTATCTTCAACAGAGCAAGAATTTGCAAGGTAATCGATTGCTAAGCTTTTATGTGAAAATAAATTGACATAAACAGATCTCAGCTGTTTTTCGCTTGTAATAGCTGTTAGGCCTTGGATGCCAGACATAAAAATACCTTAAATTCTTGCAACTTAAGAAAGGTTATAGCCTTTCAGTTAGTGCCTTTAAACGTCTTCTGACAGAATTTTATCATTAGTGACAAAAAAATGGCGCTTTAATCTTAAACTAAATTGATAAAAATTAAAAATAGATATACAATTTTGCGCAATAGTTGTTAATGGATAAGTAAATCAATTAATTACAAGCAAAAAATCACAAGTAATTATATTGTCAGGGATAATATCATTCTTAATGATGTGTTCTTATCAGATTCATCCTCTTTGATGACAATGCTTGTGATGTGCAGAACTAAGGTCTCAATTCTACCATATTGTGTTGATTCTTGTTTGTGACTTGATTACAAAAACTTAACAGTGTGGTTTTTCATGTAGCGTGCCTAGCTCAAGCTTCTTCTTAGTATTTTCGTAAGCAACATCAAGGTTGCGTTAACCCTCTCATATTAGTGGATGATTGTTGTGTCAGAATCAGCAAAAGATATTAATGCGATCTATGCATCATATAAGGTGAACAATCACCAGTACATTGAAATTACAGAAAAGGAAGCGTACCTGCGGGCTCGTCGTAAATGGCTGGTATTGCAGTCAAATGAAGATATCGCTTCAACCCATACAGACCAGAAAGGGCATTCCTTTGCTGGCACTGAACAACAGGATACTGTATGAAGCGACTACTTTTTGTCAGCCTAAAAGGTGGATGCGGCGCAACGACAGTGACCGCCAACCTAGCTCAGGCTCTGGTTAAGATCAACAAGCATGTGCTGGCGATTGATACGGCGCCGGCTAACCTGCTGCGCCTTCATTTTGGCCTTCCTAATTTTACTACTGACGGATGGGCACACCATCTGTTCAAAGGGCTCCCATGGTATGAGGCTGGCTTTGAGAGTCCTCAGGGTGCTGCCTTATTACCTTTTGGCCAGTTGTCACCGGAACAAAGACAGCAATTTGACGCTTCGCGCGAACAGTACTTGGTTGACCTGAATAAGCAAACCTACCTGCTTGATTCTGCCGACAGGGAGCAATGGATGTTGTTTCATGCGGAAATGTCCGATCTGAATGCTTCATACCTGACAGAAGCTGTGGCATCGATGGATGCGGTGTTTGTTGTTGTAACGCCAGATGCCGTCAGCTACACGGTTTTACAGTCATGGTTAGAGTCGCATCCTGCGGCAGAGGTGTTAAGCAAACAAGGCAAGCTGCGATTTATCGCCAATAAATACCAGCCAGAAACGGAAGTTGGCCGCGATTTTATGCTGGTACTGAAACAGGAACTGGCTGGTCTTCTGGTCCCGGTTATAGTTCATCAGGATACGGCTCTCATGGACAGTGTCGCCAACCTAACGACAGTTCAGCACTATGCGCCGGCAAGTCAGGCGGCAAAAGATTTTCAGTCGCTGGCATTCTGGTGCGTGTCGTTTCTGTCCTCACATCAACTTGATGACTAGATTATGTTTCGTAGCCTGAATCTCTTTTTTCAGGACTGGATTGTTGACCAGTTCAAAAAGCAAAAGCGAACTTACGAACGTGAGTGGGATTGCCGTGCGTCCTGGATAGGGGAGTGCTGTCTGACAATCTGGCTCAGCTTTGCCTTTATCTTCTTAAAACCAACAATCGCAGGTGTTCCGTCATGGAAACTGCCGTTGGTGTATTTCCCGCAGATTAACTTTGCTGCACCGGGGTTACTGGATCCTCTTCGCTTTATCATCCAGAGCATCTGGCTGCTGTGTTTCAAACAGCAGGCGACGATGGCTTTTCTTGAGCGTTTACATCTTCTGGCCGGTAAAGCATTGGATGTCCTGACAGAGTGCTTCTACCTGCCTTTTGAATTCATTACCAAAGGTGTGCAATGGCTTGAGATGAAGGCGAATCAGGCGAAATCACCTGAAGTTCGAGAACAGATGAAAGCCAGTAAGTCAGCGATGTTGCTGAATTATCTGTTGCTGTTTGTGGTTGTGTTCCTGGCACTGCTGTGTTTTACCGTACCATTTGGGTATCAGGCGCAAATCGTTTTTGTTCTTCTGTTGTGGTCGTTGGCGATGATGTTTCGGCGCATGCCGGGACGTTTCCCGACGATGTTGCTGATCATTTTGTCGGTCACCGCGTCGTGCCGTTACCTGTGGTGGCGTTACTCTTCCACGCTCAACAGGGATGATCCGCTTGCCTTGTTTCTAGGCGGCATTCTATTACTGGCAGAAACCTATTCCTGGGTCGTGCTGATTCTGGGCTATTTCCAGAATATCTGGCCGCTGAATCGCAAGCCTGTGGCATTGCCGGATGATCAGTCTTTATGGCCAACAATCGACATTATGATACCGACTTACAACGAAGATTTAGACGTTGTAAGGGCAACTGTGTACGCCTCGCTGGGGGTCGACTGGCCGAAAGATAAGCTGAAGATCCATATTCTGGATGATGGTAAACGCGACAACTTTCGTGAATTCGCCAAAAGTATTGGGGTGAATTACATCCGAAGGCCAACGAACGAGCATGCCAAAGCCGGTAATATCAATTACGCCCTGAAGCAGACCAGTGGTGAGTACGTTGCGATCTTCGACTGTGACCATATTCCAACCCGGGCCTTTTTTCAGCTCACCATGGGTATGTTTCTGAAAGATCCGAAACTGGCGCTGATTCAGACGCCACACCACTTTTTCTCGCCGGATCCGTTTGAGCGCAACCTGTCTAACTTCCGAAATGTGCCGAATGAAGGCAACCTTTTCTATGGCTTGATTCAGGATGGTAATGACTTGTGGGATGCAACGTTCTTCTGTGGTTCTTGCGCCATTTTGCGTCGTGAACCGCTTGAAGAAGTTGGCGGGATTGCGGTTGAAACGGTAACGGAAGATGCGCACACGTCGTTACGTATGCATCGTTTGGGTTATCACTCTGCGTATCTGAAGCAGCCGATATCAGCAGGTTTGGCGACAGAGACCTTGTCAGCCCATGTGGGGCAGCGGATTCGATGGGCGAGGGGGATGGCGCAGATCTTCAGGGTCGATAACCCCTTTAAAGGTAAAGGGCTGAAATTGTCCCAGCGCTTGTGTTATGCCAATGCCATGCTGCATTTTTTATCGGGCATACCACGGATTGTGTTTTTGATCGCACCACTGGCTTATTTGCTTCTGCACTCTTATGTGATTTATGCACCGGCATTAGCAATTATTCTGTACGTGCTGCCGCATATGATTCACGCCAGCATGACTAACTCGCGGATGCAGGGCGATTATCGCTACTCATTCTGGGGTGAGGTGTATGAAACGGTGCTGGCCTGGTATATCGCAAGGCCAACCACAGTTGCTTTGTTTGCGCCGCATAAAGGAACCTTTAACGTAACCGCGAAAGGTGGTCTGGTCGAGAAGTCACATTACGACTGGGTTATCTCCCGGCCATATTTGGCGCTGGTTGCGCTGAATATTTTAGGTCTGGCAGCCGGTGTTTACCGACTCGGATGGGGGCCGCAGGACGAAATTGGTACTGTCATCGTCAATATCGTCTGGACGCTATACAACCTGTTGATTCTGGGGGCTGCTGTCGCAGTGGCTGTAGAAGCCAAGCAAGTACGTAAAGACCATCGCGTTGAAGTTTCTATCCCTATTGCCGTTCGACTCAATTCCGGGCATTTGGTGCAGGCGGAAATGAAAGATTTCTCTCTGGGTGGTGTGCGCATTCAGATGAGTGAATCTGAGGCTGAAATCGGTTTGTTCGAGAATGGGCAGCCGCTGGACGTCGTGCTCAATCGTGGCGGCCATGAGTATGTTTTCCCTATGGTTGTCGCTTACGCGCGCAATGGTATCGTTGGATTGCAGTTGTCTGAACTAACTAACCAGCAGCAAATTGATTACGTTCAGTGTACGTTTGCCCGCGCGGATACATGGGCAAAATGGCAACAGAGTTATCAGTCAGATAAGCCTTTGTCGAGCATGCAGGCCGTTCTTCTTGTCGGGCTTAATGGTTATAAGCGATTGCTTAAGCACAGTCCGAAGCCGGTTACCGTTTGTGTCAGTGCGGTAATGGCAGGTTGCAATTTTATTTGGTCATTACGACCTCGAAATGTCCCAAACAGGACCATTATTCATGAAAATTAATAAAAAAATAACAGCGCTTACTGCGGCATTAAGCCTTGCCTGTCTGGCAGGTGATGCTGCCGCTGTGGAAGTCAGTCAGCTTTCTTCAGTTTCCAACGATCAGTCTCAAACACCTGATGCTTCCCTTGTTATCAAGAAGGTGATGCCGTTTAACCAATTGGGCTTTAACCGCTCGATTGCGATGTTGGGCAGTGAGGCAAACGCATACATTGGCTTTGGTTCCCGTCTTGATGAGGTGGTGTCGAAGGCTAACTTGTACTTTGATGTGACACCGTCACCTGCATTGTTGTCACTGGTTTCGCATATCAAGGTGTACCTGAATAATGAACTGATGGGTGTCACTTCCATTGAAGATGGTCAGCAGGGGAAAAAGCTCAGCCTCTCGATGCCTTTGGATACGCGCTTTTTCAGTAACTTTAACCAGATTCGTTTTGAACTGATTGGTAATACCAAAAAAGAGTGTTCAAACCCGAATGACTCCAGTATCTGGGCCGAAATTAGCCAGAGCAGCCGTATCGAAATGTACGTGCAAAAGACGGAACTGGAGAGTGATCTGAGTTTACTGCCAGCGCCTTTCTTTGATGTGCGTGATTTCAGCCCGCTGAATCTGCCGATTATCATGGGAGATAACTATTCGCTCAGTGAAATCAAAGCGGCCGGGGTCTTGTCATCCTATTTTGGCTCGTTAGCCGGTTGGCGGGGCGCTCACTTTCCGCTGAGTTTTGATAGCGTTCCTGAGCATAACGCCGTGGTATTTGTCAGCAATGACAACAAACCGGCGTTTCTGCGTGATTTTCCTGATGCTGATGGCCCACGCTTGCAGATCATCAGTCATCCGACAAATCCGTATGTCAAACTGCTGCTGGTGATCGGCCGCGACAGCAATGATCTGAACACGGCAGTGCAGGGACTGGCGCTGGGTAACCAGTTGCTGACCGGTCCCATGGCTAAAATCAACGAGGTCAAGCAGATTAAGCCTCGGGTGCCTTATGACGCGCCAAACTGGGTTAGCACCAGTCGCCCGGTCGCGTTGTCAGAGCTGGTTGAACAAAAGAGCATGCTGCAGGTAGAAGGTCGGACACCGCCGCCGATCAATGTCAGCTTGCGTCTGCCGCCGGATCTGTTTACCTGGCAGAGCCGAGGTATTCCGATGGATTTGAGCTACCGCTATTCACCACCGACTAAAGATAACTCAGGGTCGCGCCTGACGCTGAGCATTAACGATCAGTTTGTGGAAGCCTTCAACCTGACCACTTCAGGACAGGGTGGTGATTCCAACCGCGTTCGTGTCCCTCTGCTGGATGACAGTTTTCTGAGCACTAACGATCTGGTTCGTATCCCGGCGTTCAAAGTGGGCAGTGAGAACCAGATTGAGTTTGAATTTGGTTTTGCATCGGTGACTGACGGGCAATGTCTGGTCACGCAACCGAGCAAGCAATATGCTGTTATTGATGGCGATTCGACCATCGATTTCAGTGGCTTCCCGCATTACATTGAAATGCCGAACATGCGTGCCTTTGCGACGTCCGGTTTCCCGTATACGCGTATGGCTGACTTGTCTGAAACCGTGGTTGTCATTCCGCAAAATGCCTCACGTGAAGCGTTGCAAACGTTTATGAATGTGATGGGCTCTCTGGGCGGTGACTCGGGCTATCCGGGCATTAAAGTCACGTTAACGGATCAATGGGATAAAGCGGCGCTGAAGAATAAAGACATTCTGAGTATTGGTGTGGTGCCAGAACTGAAAGACGCTGCGCAAAATGCTGATCAGGTCAATCTGGTTCTGCAAGCCGGAAAACGCCAGATTCTGTTGCCGGGTAAAAACGAACAACAGCTTGGCTTGAACTGGATGAATCCGTCCAATAGCAAACAGGATGCCGCTGATTTCGTCTCTGTTGAGGCGAGCGGTTCGTTTGCCGCCATTACGGGCATGGAATCCCCATTTACGCCAAACCGTACTCTGGTCTCCATTATGGCATCCAAACCGGCAGACTTTGCCGCGGTGGATCAGGCAATCACTGATTCCGGTAAAGTGGCACACATGTTTGGTTCTGTGGTGACGCTGCGTAATGGTGAGGTCGCCAGTTACAACGTTGGCTCGCACTACTATATGGGTAAATTACCGGTATGGCAGCTTGTCTGGTATCACTTCTCAAATCATCCGGTGATCGTTGCTTTCTTTGCTGCTCTGCTGGTGGTGATTGTGACTATCGTACTGTGGCGGGTACTGCGTCAGATTGCCCAGAAACGCACTGAAAATACCGAGGACGAAGAATGAGAAAGTGGATTGCGATCCTGACCATGATGCTTTCGTTACAGGTGCTTTCGTCACAGGTGCTTGCTTCCCAGGAACTGGCGAACAGTTGCGACTGGCCGCAATGGGAGCATTTTAAGTCTGTCTACATGAAGCAGGGGCGGGTCATTGACGGGAGTGATGCCCGTCTGATCACCACTTCTGAAGGGCAGTCGTATGCGCTGTTTTTTGCTCTGGTCGCGAATGACAAACAGGCATTTAGTGACGTGCTGGACTGGACGCAAACACACCTGAGTGGTGGTGATTTAACGGCTCGTTTACCGGCTTGGCTGTGGGGCCGCAAGCCAGATGGTCAATTTGGTGTGCTGGATGCCAATCCGGCCTCTGATTCTGATCTGTGGATCGCATATTCACTGGCGGAAGCCGGGCGTATTTGGGACAACTATTATTATCAGTCGCTGGCTTACCTGCTGGCCAGCCGGATTTTGCGTGAAGAGACAATTACGCTTGATGGTATCGGAATGGTATTGCTTCCGGCACCGGAAGGGTTTGCGCAGGGTAATGGTGAATTCCGGATTAATCCGAGTTATCAGCCGCTTCAGCTGGTTGCAAGAATGCATTCCCTGTACCCGCAGCCGGAATGGGCATCCTTGTATCAATCCAGCACCGCCATGTTGATGAAGACGATGCCCGCAGGTTTTAGTCCTGATTGGGCAAGGCTGAAAGGCGGGCAATATTCAGCAGATGCTGAGACTGGACCGGTAGGCAGCTATAACGCCATTCGTACCTATTTATGGGCGGGGATGCTGGATGATAGTGTCGAAGAAAAAGCGCGCTTAGTAAAAGCCATGCAGCCAATGGTGAAGGCAACAATCGAGTTGCAAGCGCCGCCAAGAGAAGTGAATACCGTTGAAGGGACTTATTCCCAATCTGGAAGCGCCGGTTTTTCAGCGGCTATGTTGCCATTACTGGCCGCTTCCGGCCAGCAGGCTGTCCTGGCTTCACAGGCTGACCGGGCATCAGCAGTGTTTAACCACGACCGTTACGATCACTACTATGACAATGTGCTGGCGCTGTTTGGTTTAGGCTGGCACAACGAGCGTTATCGTTTTGGTCCTAAAGGCGAACTTCTTCCTTCATGGAGTAATCAATGCCAGTAAGGACAGGTCCAGCTTTAAAACCAGCCGTAAAAATAAGTGTAACGCATCTGATGCCTGTTGCTTTGGGGGTAAGTAGCCTTTTTTCCTCCCTGAGCGCACACGCCGGTATCCAGCAGATTTCGACGGCACCTTTAACCAAGGCTCAACTTGAGGCGGTGTATCAGCCGGTACAGCCAGCGCAGTTTGCGACGGCTGTGCCTCGGGTTAACTCGGTGGAGTGGTTGTTGAATCAGCTTAAGCTGGCGGATGCGGTCGGACGGGATGATATTGTCGAAAGCACGCTGGAACGATTATTCGCCATTGAAGAGAATCATCCTGCCGGGCTTTATTATGAAGCCAATATGTACCTGAAAAGGCAACAACCCGAACTGGCCCAGCAGGTTTATGAGCGTCTGAAAAAATCAGCGCCTCGCTCAAGCCACACTCAGGCGTTAGGCGTCATTCTGGCCCTTCGCGGTAAAGACAGGCTGGCCTATCAACATGCCCGCTTACTGGCGAAATCAGGTCGTTATCAGGAAGCGCTTTCCGCGTATAACACACTGTTTCCCCAAGGAATGCCGTCACCGGCATTGCAGCTGGAATACCTCCAGCTGGAAGGCAATCTGAGCAGTCGCTGGGCGGACGTTAAACGCGGGCTGGAACGCCTGAATGCTGATTACCCGGGAGTGCCGCAATATCAGCTGGCACTGGCCAATCATATTATGAAAGAAAACCCGGCGGATCCCTGGGTGCTGAACACTTATCGTCAGCTTGCCTTTACCCCGGGATTGGGAACGACTGTCCGTAATTCATGGATGAGGGCTTTGGATATCGTTCCTATCTCGGCCGACGTCGTTAAGCAATACTCTTTGCTTGCCAGTTATTTTCCTTCGGACATGGATCTTCAGCGAGCCAGTCAGGGAGCGGCTAAGCGATGGGAAATCGAGCAGGAGCTGAGGAAAGATCCGACTTATCTCGCTAAGCTGAGAGGCTTGAAGCTGCTGGATGAAGGGAAAAACGCGCAGGCGGAAAAACAGTTACGTTACGCTTTATCGACACGACCTCAAGACCCTGACATTCTTGGCGGGCTGGGGTTGGTTTACCTGAGAGCGGGCAATCAAAAGCAAGCGCTCAATTATTTCAAGCAGGCGCTGGCGCTGAATACCAACCCGGATACGCAGTCCAAATGGGAGAACCTGGTTCAGACGTCGAGTTACTGGACCTATCTGGACGACGGGGACAAGTTTGCTGCGCGGGGCAATTTTTCCAAGGCTGAGCAGCGCTATAAAAGCGCCATCACCATCGATCAAAGCGGGCCTTACGCGTTTACATCGCTGGGTGCGTTATACCTTCAGCAAGGTAAGTACGCTGCCGCGGACAGGTATTACCGTATGGCACTTGAGCGGGATAAGCTCAATGGCTCAGCGCTTCGTGGTCGTCTTGATGTGCTGTTAGAGCAGGATGATGCTGTTGGAGCTCTGAAACTGGCGCAACGCTATACTCCGGCGCAACAATCTGTGGTTGCCGATAAAATGGCGGCTATTCAGTCGGACACTATTTTGCGCAATTTGCGTACAGCCATGGCGAATGATGACAGAGCCGGGACAGAGAAATATCTGGCAGCGTTGATTGAGGTTAATCCAACGTCACCGTGGTTACGTCTGGATATCGCCAATGTGCTGCTGTCTCTGGGCGAGCGATCCCGGGCTGATGCACAGATGAAGCGATGGGCGGCCGAGACTGCGGATCCTGAAATGCAGTTTGCGTATGCCTTGTATCTCGCGGATACCGAGCAGCCGGATGCGGCCATCGCGGCACTGGAACGTGTGCCGGTAAACAACCGTACTGAGTCGATGCAGCGCAATCTGATCCGGTTGCAACTGAACCGTGATCTTACTGATCTTCATAAGCAGTATGCGATCTCCCCGTCAGCGGTCAGAGAGACACTTCATCGTCTGGAGAAACAGTTTGCGGGTCAGGTTCAGCCTCTTTCTCGTATCGCGAATGCATGGGTAGATGTAGGGCATCCGCAAGAGGCGGAACGTATATACCGAACGTTACAGCCTTCCGGTAGCTGGGACGCTGATGCGCATTTGGCGTATGGCGGGCTGATGGTCAGTCTCATGCATTTTGCCGATTTTGATCGCTGGTACAACACTCTGTCCCCTCAGCTCACGACAGGAAAACGTTCAGTTTCCGACAAACTATCAGCCTCTGAATTGAGGGAACTGGATGCTCTCCAAACCCGACGTTGGTTGGCAGAGGCCGATATTCTTTTGGCCCGTCACGATGCAAAACGTGCCTTTGACGGCTACGAAAAAGCGTCATCGGAGCAAGAGCCATATCAGACTCAGGGCCAGATAGGTATGCTTCTGGCTGCCGCAGAGTTAGGTGATAAAGCGCGCTATCCGAATTTGGTGGCGGCTTTAGATGCTAAGCGCCATTCACTTAGTGCGCGTCAGCTTATGGCTGCTGCGACAGTGCTACATCGAGTGGGTTATCAACAAAAAGCCAGTGAATTTAACGCATTGCTGGATAGTCGGTCGGACGCTGATGCCATGGACTATCGCGACAGTATGGCCATTGCCATGGACAATCAGCAGTGGAACCTGGCTGAAATGCGGGCCTATCAGGCATTAAACAGCGATCGTATCGAAAAACGCAAAGACACCGCAGTGGCTAAGTCTGAAACACCAACGCCCAGGGAGCTTTACGACACAGCAGACGATTACTGGTTAACCCGAAACGTTAAAACGGATATTGATAAGCTTCGTGATCGTACTGACGGCCATATTCTGATTGGTTGGGATTACAGCGCCCGTGACGGTGAAAATAAATCCAGTCAGATACCCATTGAAGCACGTATTCCGGTTACCCAATGGGAGGGGCATCTTCTACTGAGAGCGGATTATATCTCTGTCGATTCCGGTGAGCTGGGCTATTACGACAAAAATACTGACAAAGATATCACCAGATTCCGTAACAAGGCATCCGGTATGGCGCTGGGAGTTGGCTGGGAAGCCGAAAACTGGCGAGCTGACATAGGCACGACCCCGTTAGGTTTTAATCATTCGACCTGGGTGGGCGGTCTAAGTGTGGATGGTGATCTCGGAGATATTGGCTGGACGGCAACGGTATCGCGCCGTCCGGAGACCAGTAGTACGCTCTCTTATGCGGGAATGACGGTCCCTTCAGAGGCTTCAGACCCAGCCGGCACAGAATGGGGCGGTGTTGTACGAACCGGCGTGAAATTCAATGCCAGTTGGGACGACGGCGGATCTTACGGGTTCTGGAGTAGTGCGCAGTTCCATTTTATGAATGGTGAAAAGGTGGCCGACAACACGCGCCTGGGGCTGCTGGGAGGGGCATATTATAAGCTTATCGCTACCGATGATCGTCGCCTGAGTGTCGGGACTAACCTGATGTATCTCAGCTATGACAAAAATCTCAGCGAGTATTCGTTACTGCATGGTGGTTATTACAGTCCGCAAAGCTATTTTTCTATCTCTTTGCCGGTTAATTACTATGGTCGTTATGACAATACCTGGTCGTACTTGATCAGTGGCTCGGTATCGAACTCCTGGACGCAGGAAGATGCGCCTTATCTATCCAGTGGTCAGTCAGATACCGGAGGTGGTTTTGGTTACTCGCTGCAAGCTGCTTTAGAAAAACGAGTCAGTGAACGTTGGTATCTTGGGGCATCCTTTGATTTGCAACGGTCAGATTTTTACACGCCGAACCATTTTATGTTCTATGCCAAATATACCTTCAATGATCGCTGGCAGCCTATTGAGTTTCCACCAGCGGTACCGAAGCTATACAGTGATTTTGACTAACGCAGGCTGACTTCACATTCTGCTAAATGAACATGTCAAGTAGGGTGATTTAATGATGGGGGGCAGCCTCCATCATTTATCTGACAGATCTTATTCCCATTTTTTCGTCATCTTGTCTCAAGTTGTTTCAAATTTTTCTTCAGCCATTATTCTGATTATTTTTGCTGGACTGTTTTCTCAATGTTTACCCAATTTGTATCTAAAGTTTGCTGCGTGATAGCGACGGGGTTCTTGATTATTTCGTTTAGCTGAGAGTTATATTCATCAAATCCTGAAGTGAAAAAAATACAATCACTGTTTTCTATATCTGAAATCCAACGGTTTTGATCACGAATTGGTTTATCCCCATGAAAGATTGAGTGCAACGAGATGATAATATATGCGTTGTGTCTCATAATGTTGGTGATAATCATGACTATTTACTTGTCATGATGTCAAAAATTTGACTAAATATAATGAGAAGTAAATCACAATCAGGATGATTGATTACAATAACTCCCTCAAGGATTGAGCATTAAAAAGCATTGTTTAGCTCAGGGTACCAGTGATGTCTTGCTACCGACACCGACCAACCGCACTAAGTTTGTTAGCACTTGTGATAGGTGGTTATGCGCAACAGGCGCATTCTCTCGAGTCTGTTTCTGAACGTACGTCCGGCACTTCTTATGTTGTCTCCTCCGTGACGACTGTTCCGGGACAAATAAAACTTGTTCCATCTACTGACAGTGGCCCGGTGATATCATCGCCGGTGCGTGCTGCTGTCAGCCGACAGACGACGCCGGAAAACCCGCCCGCAGCGAGTGACGCTTCACGGTCGACGACGGCCAGTCACAAAGGGCTGGATTTCAGTCTTCTGGGTGCGAAGCCACTCGACAGCGTGGCGGCGTTGTGCCCGCATTCGGCGGCACAAGTGTGCTTTGCCGGGCCGGTTAATCGTATTTATGACATCAATGGCTACATGCCGCTTTGGAACACGAAAGCGTTACGTGATGCACTGTTTCTGCGTCTGACAGCTTTGGGTTACGCAGGTCTTGCGCCGGGTATCGAGCAGCGTGTGAAAGAGCTTAAAGAGCGTGAGCATGACAATGATCAACGGGGCTTTGATATTTTAGCGACCGACAGCTATCTGGTGTATCAGGCGTTTATCCGTCAACTGAAAGCCCAACCCAGTCGTCTGTTCCGCCATCAGTCGTTACTGCCCATTGAGCGCTCTGCACTGACGACACTGCCAGTCTCGGTGATCACCTCGGGTATTAATGAATCAACGCTGCTGAATGAATTGCAGGGTCGCCCGACGCTAACAGAGCAAATGTCACGTGTTGTTCGAATGGCCGAGAAGTACCAACGCTTACCGGCTCACCACTATACGCCTAAGGGGCGGGTGCTGGTGAAAAAAGGGCAGGTGATCCCTCTAGGCCATGAAATGCTGGATGTGTTGGTTGCGTATGGGGATATGAGCAGTGAGGTGGCTGACCATTATCGTGCAAGTCGTCAAATTCTCAATGACGGTGAAGTGAATCAGGCGATTCGCCGGTTCCAGCACCGCAACGGCATGGCAGATGACGGTGTTATTGGCCCGGCGACAGCGAAACAACTGGCGCTGCCGTATAGTGAAGTTGCGCGCGTGTTGGCGCTGAACCTGCACCGCAGTCAACTGGTCGCCAGCGGGGAAAACCGGCCGAGTATCCGGATTAACATCCCGGACTACCGTATGGAAATCGCTTACCACGATCAAATTGTGTTCGAGTCGAAAGTGATCGTCGGGCGTAATTCCCGTCCGACAAACCTGTTTTCATCGGCGCTGAATGTCATGGTGGTCAATCCGAACTGGAATGTGCCGGAAACCATCAAGAAAAAAGATGTGATTCCTAAAGCGAAAGCATCAACGGATTATCTGCGGAAGAAAGATCTGAAGATCATCCGCAGTTGGCGGGATCGCAGCGAGATCTCACCGGATCAGATCGAGTGGGCAAGCGTCACCCCAGAAACTTTTCCGTATGAGTTTATGCAGGGGCCGGGGCCGACAAATTCACTGGGGAATGTGAAATTCCTCATGCCTAACGACTACGCGATTTACCTGCATGATACCCCGGCGAGAGGGTTGTTCAACCGCTCTAAACGTAATCTGAGTTCGGGGTGTGTTCGGGTTGAAAAAGCGGCGGATCTGGCCCGGTTTATCATTGATTACCAGCAGCGGCCAAGCTGGCGCAGTTACGATAAGCTGGTGGCGGGCAGTTCCACGGATACTATCAGCTTGCCGCGAAGAATTGATGTAGACATGACCTATCTGACGGCATGGGTTGATGATAATGATCAGTTGCAGATGCGGGAAGATATCTATGGCTATGACCGGCCGACGGATGAGCCGGCTGATCCTGTGTTCTCGACAATGAAGAACTATCGTTATACCCAGTGATCGTGTCAGTCTCTGTGATAGTCAGCCACGCTTGACCGATGGCCGTCAACGAAAAAGAGCCCTGCAAATGCAGGGCTCTTCTGTCTTTGTATCATGGGGCAGTTTTTCTGTTTTCTGGCTTGCCATGCAGTTGCCCCCGTTTTTTTGGGTTTCCCGTTACTCAGCATGCCGCTATTCGCTCAAGAGTGTAACGGGTGCTCACGGACTTTAGTTGGATTCAGGCGCTTCAATACGTCGGGTTTTACGTAACGACGCGACAATCGCGACGGTGATAGTCACCACGATTACCCCTAGAGACACAAGGGTCGGGATGGCGTACGGCGTTTCCATCAGTAGCATTTTCACCCCGATGAAGCTCAGAATGAATGCCAGAGCCGGGCGCAGGTAGCAGAACCGGCTGAGCATGCCTTCCAGCACAAAGTACAGCGAGCGCAGACCCAACAGGGCAAAGACGTTCGCAGTCAGTACCAGAAACGGCTCTTTGGTGACAGCAAAAATCGCCGGTATTGAATCAAGGGCGAACATGACGTCTGTCATCGCGATCACCGCGATCACGATAAACAGCGGTGTTGCCATCCAGCCTTGACTGTCTTTAACCAGGAATCGGTGGCCTTGATAGCTGTCGCTGACCCGGAAGCAACGTTTAACCAGCCGGACCGGCAGTGACGTTGAAAAATCCTGATCCTCTTCTTCGTCTTCCCGCCACAGTTTGTAACCGGTGTAGAGCAGGAATGCAGCGAACACGTACAGAATCCAGTGGAACTGAGTCAGCAACTCAGCCCCGACACCAATCATGATCGCGCGAAGCACCAGTGCCCCGACGACCCCTAGCATCAGTACCCGAGGGCGAATCGCTTCCGGTACCGCAAACTGGCTGAAGATCAGGGCGAAGACAAACAAGTTATCGACACTCAGGGATTTTTCAAGCAGGTAGCCGGTCAGGAACGCGGTCGCGGCTTCACCATTGGTATAGCTGCTGTCCGGCGCCATCATCGGCCAGTAGAAATAAATCACCACGTTGAAAATCAGTGCCAGCCCGACCCAGAACAAGCTCCAGATGGTGGCTTTTTTGATCGTGACCTGGCCATTTCGGGTTTGGTATAAATCGAGCGCCAACATACACAATGTCAGCAGGGCAAACCCTTCGTAGCTGATAAGACTCATGAAAATCTCCTTTCACAGGTGCGCGAAAGGGGCGGGATGATGAGACGTGCCAAGACCTTTCGCGCATGAAAACACAGACACAGTTGTGTCAGTTCAATGGCGTTGGTCTCGTCAGGATGGTGGTTCCACCCTCGGCTGCCGGAAGCGTTGGCTTCGAGATGACGACAGACGAACTAAGGTGACTACTCCCCAAAGCGGGCGCATTCTAAGAAGAAAAAATAAAATACGCCAGTACTTTTTCAGCCCGTATCACTTTTTTGCCCTTGGTGTTGCTAAGTATCGCATCAAAGGAAAAGTAACTGGCTGGTGTTTTCAGTTATACGCTGTTTGTGAAGGATTGTCATTAAGCGTTCACAGTTGGTCGCTAGAGTGCCTTTAACAAATTTGGTCTATACCAATTTACTATCGTCATTCTAGTTCTGACAACAGCTGAGCGGGATAACAACACTACATGGCAAAGGACAAGCAACACAACGGGACTGCCAGCCAACCTTTCTGGTTTGCACAGGCAATGAAGCAGGAGCAGGGCGCTCAACCGAACGTTTTAACCAGCGATATTCAGACCGATATCTGTATCGTCGGAGGCGGGTACACTGGATTGTGGACGGCAATCAATATCAAACAGCAGCAGCCAGATCTGGATGTTGTGATTATCGACAAGGGATTGTGCGGAAGCGGAGCCTCCGGGAGAAACGGTGGCTGTATGCTGACCTGGTCAACAAAGTACCTGTCGATGAAAAAGCTGTACGGTGAAGAAGAAGCGGCCCGTCTGGTTGCGGCCTCGGAGCAGGCCGTTTATGAATTGGAAGCATTCTGTCAGGCCCACAACATAGATGCGCAACTGCGTCGCCATGGCGCCTTGTACACCGCAACCAGTCCGGCTCAGGAAGGCAGCATGGCCTCGGTGATGGCTGCGCTGGATGAGAAGGCGCTGAACAGCTGGCAGGCGTGGCAGGCCGACAAAGTCAAACGAGCCGCCGGCTCCGATTTGCACAGCGAAGGCTTCTATTCGCCCGCTGCCGGAAGTGTACAACCAGCGATGTTGGTGCGGGGCCTGAAGCGGGTAGCGGAGGAGCTGGGTGTGATCATTTACGAGAATACCCCGATGGAGAGTATCAACACTGAGGTGCCGGTGACCATTTCAACACCCCAGGGTGAGATTTATGCCCGCAAGGTGGTGTTGGCGCTGAATGCCTGGATGACAGAGCAGTTTCCCGAGTTCAGGCGCAGTGTGGTACTGGTCTCATCCGACATGGCGATTACCCGACCGATGCCGGACAAACTGGCGTCAATCGGGCTGGAGGATGGTAAAGCCGTGGTTGATTCCCGCACATTTGTGCACTACTACCGGACAACGCCGGATGGCCGTTTGATGTTGGGGAAAGGCGGAAACCATTTTTCGTTTGCCAACCGCATCAGCCCGGTCTTTGATGAACCCAGCCGTTACCAGTCTTTGTTGCGTGGGGCATTTGACCGCTTCTTTCCGACGCTGAAAGCGGAGAAATTTGTCGCCACCTGGACCGGGGCCTCAGATCGTTCTGTGACGGGCATGCCGTTTTTTGGGCGCATGAAACAAAATTCGGACATCATTTACGGATTGGGATATTCCGGTAATGGCGTGGTGCAGACCTGGATGGGGGGAAAGATCCTCTCTGCGATGGTACTGGATCTGGACAATGAATGGAGCCGGTGCGGTTTAACAACCGGACCGAAAGGGTACTTCCCGCCAGAGCCTTTCCGATGGACCGGTGCCATGCTGGTGCGAAATGCGATTCGACGTAAAGAAGCGGCGGAAGACGCAGGTAAAACCCCGCTGTGGCTTGATAAGCAGTTGGCTAAACTGGCCAATGCTGCCGGAAAGACAGATAAAGCATAACCGCCATTTATCGCTCTTTTTTGGTGGTGTTGCTCCGTTTGCTTGCTTGCAATAAAAAACACCGCCATGTCGGCTGGCCCCGACAGGCGGTGTTGGTCTTATCTCGGGATATCGTGAGACGTTATCAGGCTGTGGCTTTCAGTACCTCAGCCAGTTTGTTCAGACCCTGCTCCAGTGTTTCATTGTCAATCGTCAGCGGTGGCAACAGGCGAATGACATTGCCTTTCACACCACAGGACAACAGAATCAGGCCGGCTTGCTGTGCCTGACCGATAATGGCTTTCGTCAGGTCTGGCAGCGGCTTACCGGTTGCCGGGTCAGTAAATTCAATGGCAATCATGGCACCCAGTGCGCGGATATCACCCATGGCTGGCACGTCCTGTTGCAGTGCTTCCAGACGGGCTTTGGCAATTTCACCAATATTCAGGGCTTTGTTACACAGCTGCTCTTCTTCAATGATGTTCAGCACTTCAAGACCTGCGACACAGCCCAGTGGTGAACCGGCGTAAGTACCGCCCAGACCACCCGGGCCCGCGGCATCCATGATCGCGGCTTTACCGACAACCGCAGACAGCGGGAAGCCACCGGCGATACCTTTTGCCATGGTCATCAGGTCAGGTTCGATACCCAGATATTCTGTGGCGAACAGCTTGCCGGTACGGGCAAAGCCCGTTTGAATTTCATCGGCGATAAGGACAATACCGTGCTGATCACACAGGGCGCGAATGCGTTGAGCAAATGCAGGAGGCGCCTGGTAAAAACCGCCTTCACCCTGAACCGGTTCAAAGATAATGGCTGCCACACGGCTTGGTTCGATATCACAGCTGAACAGGTCGTCAATGGCCTGCAGGCTGTCATCGATTGAAATACCGTGGTACGCATTTGGGTAAGGCACGTGGTAAATCTCGTTCGGGAACGGTCCGAAGCCCGCTTTGTATGGTGCGACTTTACCAGTCAAACCCATGGTCAGGTTAGTACGGCCGTGGAAACCACCTTTGAAAGCAATCACGCCGCTGCGCTTGGTGTGGGCACGAGCAATTTTAATCGCGTTTTCAACCGCCTCGGCACCCGTGGTCAGAAAGACCGCTTTAGCATCCTGAATAGGAGCCACTGTTGTCAGTTTGTCAGCCAGCTCAACAAATGAGGCGTACGGCGTGACCATGGCGCAAGTGTGGGAAAATTTATCCAGCTGCTGCTTTACGGCTTCCACAATGCGAGGGTGGGAGTGGCCGGTATTGTTCACGGCGATACCGGCGGCGAAGTCGATATACTCGTTGCCTTCCACATCCCATACCTTGGCATTCAGGGCTTTCTCTACGTACAGCGGATACGCGGCACCCATGCCTTGAGCGATCACTTGTTGTCTTTGGTTGTGCAGTTCCTGATTGGATTTCATGTTCATTTCCTTATTCGTTAATGCCGCCGAAGCAGAGATATTTGATTTCCATGTACTCATCGATGCCTTGTTTGGCACCTTCGCGGCCAATGCCGGACTCTTTCACTCCGCCAAACGGAGCAACTTCGGTTGAAATAATGCCTTCGTTAATACCGACCATGCCGTATTCCAGTGCTTCTGCGACTTTCCAGATGCGCTTGATGTTCTGGCTGTAGAAGTAAGCGGCCAGACCGTATGGTGTGTCGTTTGCCATCTCGATCAGTGCTTCATCGCTGTCGAATTTGATCACCGGAGCAACCGGGCCAAAGATCTCCTGCTGAACGATGTCCATCTGGTGGTCGACATTGACCAGAATCTGAGGTGGAACAAACAGGCCGTCTGCCGGAATTGGCTCACCCAGTTGGGTCGCACCTTGCTGGCAAGCCTGATTGATCAGGTGGGTGACTTTGTCTTTGGCGGCCTGGTTGATAACCGGCCCGATAGTGACGCCTTCATCCAGTCCGTTACCGGTCACCAGTTTGTTGATTGTGGCGTGGAACTGAGCCACGAAATCGTCGTAAATGCGGCTGTGAACGTAGAAGCGGTTGGCGCATACACAGGTCTGTCCGGCATTGCGGAATTTAGATGCGATGGCTCCCTGAATAGCAGCCGGAATATCCGCGTCATCAAAGACGATGAACGGCGCGTTGCCACCCAGTTCCATTGATGTGCGTTTCACGGTGTCTGCGCATTGTTCCATCAGCAATTTGCCAACCCGGGTTGAGCCGGTGAAAGAAAGTTTGCGGATCAGCGGGCTGGCGGTGAAGATCTGGCCGATCATGCGCGCGTTATCACTGCATACCACTTTCAGAATGTCGCGTGGAATTCCCGCCTGATAGGCAAGTTCCGTGATAGCCAGCGCAGACAGGGGAGTCAGTTCTGAGGGTTTGACAATGAAGCTACAGCCGGCTGCCAGCGCAGGGGCGGCTTTACGCGTGATCATCGCAATCGGGAAGTTCCACGGCGTAATGGCACAGGCAACACCGATTGGCTGTTTGATGGTCATCAGGCGGCGGTCTGCGGTATGACCCGGAATGGTCTCACCATAAGTACGCTTGGCTTCTTCTGCAAACCATTCGATAAAGCTGGCACCGTAGGCCACTTCGCCTTTTGCTTCTGCCAGCGGTTTACCTTGCTCCAGCGTCATGATGCGTGCCAGATCGTCCTGGTTGTCATGAATCAGCTGAAACCAGCGGTTCAGGCACTGAGCACGGTGCTTGGCCGTGGTCTTTGCCCAAGCTTTTTGCCCCTGGTGAGCGGCCTCAATCATGTCCTGTAAGGCGGATTCGCTAACGGTAGGCACGTGACCCAGTACTTCGCCGGTAGCCGGATTGGTGATGGTCAGGGTGTGAGAACCCTGTTCGCTCAGTCCACTGAGCAAACTTGCATTGTTAATCTGGTGCATAGTTTGTCCTAATTCAGAGCAGGCCGCCGCATTGCGTGCGGCCTGAATTTGTCATAATCCGCTTGGGATCTGCTGGGTAATGCAGTGAATGTTGCCACCACCCAGTAATATTTCTCGTGCCGGGATACCCACAATCTGATAATCGGGCAGGGCATCCTGCAGGGATTGCATTGCCAGACGATCGGTGATCGGATCCAGCAGTGGCATAAACACCGTATGGTTGATCATCAGGAAGTTGGCGTACGAGCCGCTTAAACGCTCCCCTTCAGTACGGTTCATGCCCTCTGACTGAATCACACCCTCTGCTTCTTCTTTACTGAGATACAGCGGTCCCGGCAGCGGAAGCTTGACCACTTCAATCCGGCGTCCGCGGGCATCGGTACTGTTCACCAGTACTCGCAGCGCCTCACGGGAAAGTGTGTACTGCGGATCGCGGACATTGTCAGTCCAGGTCAGTGCTACTTTGCCCGGCGCAATCACATGCAGCAGGTTATCAACGTGGCCATCGGTTTCGTCATTGAACAGGCCATTCGGCAGCCAGATGACTTTTTGGATACCGAGATACTCGGCCAGTTGTTGCTCAATGTCGGCTTTGGACATGGACGGGTTACGCCCCGGACTCAGCAGACATTCCTCTGTCGTGTAAAGTGTGCCCTGACCGTCGGTATGAATCGCACCCCCTTCGAGTACAAACGGTGCACGGTAGTGATCTAAACCGAGTTTGGCGCATACGGCTGCCGCCACCTGGTCATCATCTTCCCAGTAGTCATACAGCCCGTTATAGTCGCCACCCCAGGCATTGAACTGCCAGCTGACGCCGCGTCGCTCGCCTTGGTCGTTCACCAGAATGGTCGGACCGATGTCCCGCATCCAGGCATCGTTATACGGCATGATTTCCAGTGAAATCGCATCATCCAACAGTTGGCGGGCATATTCTGCCTGCCATTTGCTGATAACAACGCATACCGGGACGGTTTTCACGATGGCATTGGCCACATCAGCAAACGCGCGTTGCGCCGGTTTGGCATCGTTACGCCAGTTGTCAGTCCGCTCCGGCCAGGCGAGCCAGACTTGTTCCTGCCGGGCAAATTCGGCAGGGAAATAAAAGCCATCCTGTGCAGGCGTGCTGGCTAGTTCCATCGGGGATCTCCTTATCTCTCTGAATCAGTTATCACTCAGCTTGTTTACGCGGTGGTAAAGTTCAGGGCGACGGTCGCGGAAAAGTCCCCAGCTGTGGCGAGCTTTGGCCGTGGCTTCCAGATCAATCGTGGCATAGATGATGGTTTCTTCATCACGGCTGGCTTCGGCCAGTTTTTCACCGGTGTGGTTGGTGATAAACGAGGAGCCGTAGAAAGTGGTTTCAATACCGTCGTCCAGTTCCACACCGGTACGGTTTGAAGCAATCACCGGTACCAGGTTTGCCGCAGAGTGGCCCTGCATGGTGCGCTGCCAGTGATCGCGGGAGTCCAGAGTCGGATCCTGCGGCTCAGAGCCGATCGCGGTTGGGTAGAAGATCACTTCCGCGCCCTGAAGCACCAGGCTGCGCGCCAGCTCAGGGAACCACTGATCCCAGCAGATCCCGGCACCGAAGCGACCGAAGCGGGTATCCCAGACTTTGAAGCCAGTGTCGCCAGGGCTGAAGTAGAACTTCTCGCTGTAGCCAGGGCCGTCAGGGATGTGCGATTTACGGTAGTTGTCCATCACCGTACCATCGGCATCAATCATGACCAGTGAGTTGAAGAAGGTATTACCGGATTTCTCGAAGTAGCTGACCGGAATAACCACGCCACACTCTTTGGCCAGCTCGCTCATGGATTTGATCAGCGGGCTGTTTTCCAGTGGTTGTGCCAGCTCGAAGTATTTTGCTTCCTGTTTCTTGCAGAAATACGGAGCGGCGAACAGTTCTTGCAGTACCACCACGTTAGCACCGTTCTCGGCTGCTTCACGGACATGCTGGCGAATCTTTTCCAGGTTGTTGTCTAAATCCCAGCTGATAGAAAGCTGGACGGCAGCAAAAGTGACGTTTTTAGGCATAATGATAATCCTTTATTAAATAGCCAGTTTGTCTCGTAGGTTGTAATAAGCCGCACCCAGTGCAGTGAACGGCACCTGGAAGTGGCGACCGCCTGGGAAGGCATAGTGTTTCAGCGATGCAAAGGCATCAAAGCGTTCGGCATGGCCGGTTAGGGTTTCAGCCAGCAGCTTGCCCGCCAGGTGGGTACAGGTAACCCCGTGGCCGCTGTATCCCTGCAGGTAGTAAATATTGTTATCAAAACAGCCGAACTGCGGCATGCGGGAGTAGGTCAGCAGGAAGTTGCCGGTCCATGCGTAATCAATGCCGATGCCTTTCAGCTGCGGGAAAATCCCTTCCATCTTCGGACGAATCAGTTGTTCGACGTTTTCCGGATCACGGGCACCGTACACCACACCGCCTCCGAACAGCAGGCGCTTGTCAGCCGTCAGGCGGAAGTAATCAAGCAGGTAGTTGCAGTCTTCAACGCAGTAGTCAGATGGCAGCACAGATTGCAGTTGTTCATCGGTCAGCGGCTGGGTAGCAACGACCTGCGTGCCGCATGGAATCGCTTTGTTACTGATGTTGGGTGCCAGACCGCCGAGATAGGCGTTACCGGCCAGAACCAGGTAACTGGCTTTTACGGAACCCTTTGCGGTGTGCGCGACAGCTTTGGCGCCTTTTTCGATACGCACGACTGCGGATTGTTCAAAAATCTGGCCACCCAGCTGAGTAACAGCTGCTGCTTCGCCCAGAGCCAGCTTCAGCGGGTGAATATGGCCACCACGGTTATCCAGCATACCGCCGACATAGGCATCGGTCCCCAGGGCTTCACGCATCTGGTTTTTGTCCAGCAAACTCAGCTGATCGTTACCAAAGCGTTCCCAGTTGGTTTTGTGCTCTTCCAGCCCACGCATCTGTTTATGGTTCAGTGCTGCAAATACGCCGCCTGGTTTATGATCACACTGGATATCGTAGGTGTTGATCAGGTCGCGGATGATGTCGCCGCCTTCAAAAATCATGTCACATAGCGCTTTGGCGATTTTCGGCTCATAGCGCTTCTCGATAACATCGACGTCACGGCTGTAGCTGTTTACAATCTGGCCGCCGTTGCGTCCGGTCGCGCCGAAACCAATCTTGGCACTTTCCAGCACGACCACTTTGAATCCCTTCTGGCTCAGGTGCAGGGCAGAGGAGAGACCCGAGAAACCGGCTCCAACGATACAAATATCCGCCTCGATATGGTCCTGCAACTGCGGGTAATCGGGCATATTGTCGATGGAGTTGGCGTAGTAAGAATCAGTGTGCTTGTTCATAATCACGTCCTTTTATTTTTACAAGCGGATCCAAGTGGTCTTGGTTTCTGTGAATTTCTCGATGGCATGCAGTGACTTGTCACGGCCGTTGCCACTCATTTTGAAGCCACCGAAAGGCACCGTCATGTCGCCTTCGTTGTAGTTGTTGACCCATACTGAACCGGCTTCCAGCTGCTTGGCCACACGGTGTGCCTGGCTCAGGTCAGAACTCCATACTGCGGCACCCAGGCCGTATGGGGAGTCGTTGGCAATACGAATGGCGTCCTGTTCATCTTTGAACGGAATCACACACAGTACCGGGCCGAAAATTTCTTCACGGGCAACGCGCATCTGGTTAGTAACGTTGTCGAGGATAACCGGGGCGACAAAGGCACCTTTCGCATCCACATCACCGCCACACAGCACAGTAGCGCCTTCCTGCTGGGCGAGGTCAACGTAGGACAGCACTTTGTCTTTATGATCCTGGTCGATCAGTGCACCCATCGAAGATGTCGGGTCGAGCGGATCTTTCGGCGCAAAACGCTGCGCAGCTGATACCACTTTGTCGATGAAGGCATCTTTGATGCTTTCTTCAACCAACAGACGAGTGGCAGCCACACAAACTTCGCCCTGATTGTAGAAACAACCCGCCGCCGCTTCGGCAGCCGCTTTGTCGAGATCTTGGTAGTTGGCAAAGACGATGTTGGCGTTCTTACCACCGGCTTCTGCCCAGACTTTTTTCAGGTTGGTTTCACCGGCGCACACCATCAGGTGTCCGGCAATCTTGGTTGACCCGGTAAAGGTAATACAGTCAACATCGTGATGACGGGCCAGTGCTTCACCGGCTTCGTGGCCCAAGCCCGGAATGACCTGGAACACACCGGCAGGCAGACCGGCTTCATTGGCCAGCTGACCCAGATAAATAGCAGTCAGGGACGATTTTTCTGACGGTTTCAGAATCACGCTGTTGCCTGCCGCCAGGGCAGGTCCCAGTTTCCAGCAGGCCAGCCAGAGCGGGAAGTTCCATGGCACAACCGCGGCGACTACTCCCATCGCCTGATGGGTAATAAAGGCATGAACGTCATGTTCGGTTGGGGCGACTTCGCCGTACACTTTGTCAATGGCTTCGGCATACCAGCGCAGAGAAGCTGCGGCACCTGGAATATCGGTCGAGTGGGCGTGTGCAATGGGCTTGCCGGTATCGAGTGATTCCAGCAGCGCCAGTGTATCGCGGTGAGTGTCAATCAGTTCCGCAAAGCGGTAGAGGACTTTTTTACGAGCGGCTGGTGGCTGGTGTTGCCAGCAGCCGTTTTCAAATGCCTGGCGGGCGTATGAGACAGCAAGATCAACATCATGTTGTTTGCAGCGTGCGATTTGGCCCAGTGTTTCAGCGGTCGCAGGGTTAATGTTACTGAATGTCTCGCCGTCAGCGGCACTGACATATTCCCCGTTGATGAATGCCCGCGTTTCAAGCCGGGTTTGGTCTTTCAGTTGCTTCCATTCCTGCTGCGATTTCATACGCTCTCCTTGAACAGGACAGGGCGCTAGAAAGTCGCAGGCGTGTGAGCACTGATGATCTTACAGACCCTGTCGGATTTATTGGTAAATTTGTGGGCGATGGTTGTGTCAATCAGGTAAGACTCTCCCTGCTTGATCACATAAGTTTTATCGCCGTATTCCAGTTCTATTTCGCCTTCCAGTACGGTGCCGGCTTCTTCACCCTCGTGCTGAATCACTGCCGCGCCGGTACTGGAATGTGGGCTGTATTCTTCAATCAGAAAACCCATTTTGCGTTCTTTGGTGCCGTTACATACCAGCTTCATCGATACGCTTTCACTGCCCATTTCAACAAGTTCTTCGGCAGTGAGTACAACCTTTGCTTCTTTCTTCTCGTTTTGTTCAAACGTGAAAAACTCAGATAACGACAAAGAAAACACATTGACGATTTTCTGCAGGGAACTGACAGATGGACTGACCTTGCCGTTTTCAATCGATGAAATGGCACTGTTGGTCATGTGTGCTTTCTCTGCCAGTTCGCGTTGAGACATTCCGTGCTCTTTACGCAAACTGGCTATTTTGTTACCTATCGCTTCGTTGTCCACTTCTCTTGGCTCCATTACGTTGAGATGAAGCCATAATAAAGTGTCTGAACAAAAACTGTGAGAACTGATTGTGTTTTGCTTGCCATTCTGGGTGCCATTGCACACCAACAAAGTACGGGTGTTCAGGCAGACTGAATGCTTCAATCAGGCCGTCAGGTGCGCAACCTTCCACGCGTAAGCCAGGCGCCAGCTGATTGATCCCCTGATTGTGCAGGGTATTGACGCTAAATGTGTTTTGCTCGCCCAGCCAGTCAGAAAACAGGCCGCCGTGTTCAACATGAATCGGGTGGGCCGGACCGTATTTAACCGCAAAGTCCTCTGACGGATTTTCGCGGTGGTCGTTATAACCCACATGGCGCACGTGTGGGTGCAGGCTGCCGCCTAACGCCACATTCATTTCCTGGAAGCCACGGCAAATCCCCAAAGCAGGGATACGTTGCTCTATAGCGGTGCGAATCAGCTGCAATGCGAGTTCATCACGTCCTTCATCGGTGTAATCCTCATCATGCGTGGCCTGATAGCGGTGTGGCGCAACGTTGGAGTGACTGCCCGGAAACAGGAAGCCGTCAAATTGTTCGCACAGTGTGCCCAGCGCATCTTTGTTCAGTGCCGCCGGTAACAGAACCGGGATCCCGCCAAAGTCAGTGACAGCATTAATATAAAACTCATTAACCGATTGAATTAAATAACCATTCAATTTCTTCTGACAGCTAACGATGGCGATGACTGGTGATCTATTCATTTTTGTCTAACACTTCTTGTTCGAAATATTTAACATTGACGTTACAAAACGTAATCGATTTACGCAACGTTCATGCTCAAAAAGAATGAAATTTTGTGATTGTGATCGCTGAAATGCCATTTAATCACCAAAATAGTGTTTAAAATATTGAGCAAAACTCGATCGTTGTGTTAATAATTTGTTACTCGCTTGAGTCAATTGAAATGCGCAATCAGAGAATAAACAATTAAAAAATAAGGAATATTTTTCTTTTTGCTTAGTTGTAACATTCGATGGTGTGTTCTAAATAATTAATTTTTGCGTTCGGTTGAATATGACAGGCGATGAAAAATTAGCCGGAGACAATTGTATGGATACATTCGAATCTGAAATTAAAAATTTTTTACAAAAATGGCCTGAAACCGAATTTGTGGATCTCGTTTTTACCGACATTAATGCCACCCCTCGCGGGAAGCGTATTCCTGTCAATGCCTTGAAGAAGGTGGTGAATGGTGTACCACTGCCGGTTTCAACAATCACACTGAGCAATGCAGGGAGCGTGATTGAAGAAGCCGGGCTGGGAGAAGCGCTGGGTGAACCGGATCATATCTGTATGCCGATTCCGGGCACGCTGACGCCGACTGCCAATCCAAGTGTGGCGCAGCTTTTGCTTTCGATGATGGACAGCTCCGGCGAGAAGCCAAGCCGTCTGTTTATTCGAAACGTGCTGGAGCAGATCCTGGACACGCTACATAAAGACGGAAAATACCCGGTTATCGCGCTGGAGCTGGAGTTCTATCTGGTCGATAAGAAGCGGGCGGAAAACGGGCTGGTGCGACCGGCACATAACCCAACTAAGAATCGTCAGGAAAAAGACACGGCAGTGTATGACATCGACAGCCTTGATGATTACGCGGCGTTCCTGTCTGACCTTAATACTGCAGCGCAGAAGCAGGATCTGAATACGTCCGGTGCGCTGTCAGAATCGGCGCCGGGTCAGTTTGAGATCAACTTCAACCATACCGACGATGTGCTCAAGGCGTGTGATCAGCTGATTTTTGCCAAGCGTCTGATCCGTCAGGTTGCGCATCAGCACAACTTTGATGTGACGTTCATGGCGAAACCTTTTGCGCATGAAGCCGGTAATGGTCAGCACATTCATATGAGTGTGGTGGATGAGCATGGCGAAAACTTGTTCTCGAACTCGAATGGGGATGCCAGCCCGCTGTTTTACCAGACGCTGGCGGCGATGATTCACGCCATTCCAAGTTCTATTGCACTGTTGTGCCCGAATGTGAACTCTTACCGCCGTTTCTCGCTCGGGTCGTATACTCCGACAAAAGCAGACTGGGGCGAAAACCACCGTGGTGTTGCGCTTCGCATTCCGATGAGTGACAGCAGTAACCGTCGTATTGAGCACCGTATTGCCGGCGCCGATGTAAACCCGTATGTTCTGGCGTCAGTGGTGTTGTCAAGTGTTCTTGCGGCTCCGCACTTTACTCCGGAGCAGTGCCCACCGCCATTAAGCAAGAATGCGGCCTCGATTCCGACCCGAATGTCTGATGCATTGGCTGAACTGGAACAGGGCGAATTCGGACAGTATCTATCAGAGGAATTTATTCACATTTATTCAGCCTGTAAGCAAAGCGAACTGACTGAATTTGAAACTGCGGTCACGCCATTAGAAGTTGAATGGATGCTGCACACAGCTTAGCAAAGACCAAAATAAAGGAAGGAATCTGTATGACGACCCAAAACACAGTGCTTGATACCCCCGTCAAGCCCAGCAATAGCTATTGGTTCTATCTGGTCGCCGTTTTTGGCGCCATTGCTACCTTTGTCATTATCGGTAACAACCATATACAGGGTGAGGCTTACGGTTGGGTAAGCCTGTTACCGACCCTGTTTGTCCTTGCGTTTGCGTTGATCACTCACAGGACAGTTGAAGCCCTGTTCAGTGGTGCGATCATGGGCTTGCTGATGATTGATCCGGCAAACCTGGTTGGCGGGGTCGTCGATGTCTCTCTCAGCGTGATGATGGATGAGACGATCGCCTGGGTTATTCTGGTGTGTGGTCTGATGGGTGGTCTGATTGCCATCCTCGAAAAAGGCGGCAGTATTCTTAGCCTGAGCAGTGCGCTGGTCACCAAAGTGAAGAGCCGCAAGCAGTCAATGTTGCTGACTTTCCTGTTGGGGATTCTGGTATTCATTGATGATTACTTGAATGCAATTGCCATCTCATCATCAATGAAACGCATCACCGACAGCTACAAGATCTCTCGCGAGAAACTGGCGTACCTGGTCGATTCAACGGCGGCACCCATCTGTATCATCATTCCTATCTCAACCTGGGCGGTGTTCTTCAGTTCCCTGCTGGAAGATAACAACGTGGCCGAAACCGGGGGTGGTCTGGGTGTGTATATTCAGGCGATTCCTTACATGGCTTACGGCTGGGTAACGCTGGTGGTGGTACTGCTGGTCGCAACTGACAAACTGCCTGACATGGGCGCGATGAAAGTGGCGGAAGCACGTGCCAAGAGCGGACAGGTGAAGCCCGAAGGCGCGACTGAGATCAACTTCGGTGACAACATTGAGCCTCATCCGAATGCGTTCCTGGGTGTGATGAACTTTGTACTGCCAATGGTCGTGCTGGTTGGTGCGAGCTGGTACTTTGACATTGACCTGCTGGCTGGCGTATTTGCGGCAATCATGTTCACCATTTTCTTCTACGGTATTCAGCGACTGCTGAGCCTGGACACCATGTTTGATGCTATCTACGACGGTATCAAAGTGATGATGGTGCCACTGGCAACAGTAGTGGGTGGTTTCATGCTGAAAAACGTGAACGATCAGCTGGGTCTGACGCAATACGTGATTGAAGCGGTGTCACCATGGATGTCACCTGGCTTCTTCCCGGTGATTATCTTCCTGGTGATGACAGGGCTGGTGTTTGCGACAGCATCGTCCTGGGGACTGTTTGCGGTAGCGATGCCAATCGTGTTCCCGCTGGGTGAGCATCTTGGGGTGCCGGTTCACATCACTGTGGGCGCGCTACTGTCAGCATCAGCCGCGGGCAGCCACTCGTGCTTCTTCAGTGACTCAACAGTTCTGTCAGCACAAGGCTCTGGTTGTACGGCGATGCAACACGCGCTGACTCAGCTGCCATATGCACTGATCGGTATTATCTCGACAGCCGTGTTCTTCATTGCTGTTGCCTAAAACCACGGTTGTTGGATAAAAACCACGGTTGTTAAAAAAACACGGTTGATGGATAAGCACACGGTTATCCATGAGACACCCGTATAAACAAAGCCCGGGCCAATTGGTCCGGGCTTTTTGTTTTATCAGGGGTTAAAGCTGTGGTGTGGCAAACACGTTTGGCCACCGCGATGGTGAGTCAAGGTTTTAGTCGAGCGTAGCGGTAGACTCAATGCTGATCGCATCGTGTCGCCAGTATTCCAGATCACAGTCAATCACATTGCCGTGCTGGTCGTAGTTCAGTCGCTCGACCAGCATCGCCGGGCTACCTGCCGTAGCACGCAGATGCTGGGCCGTGTCACCGAGTAACGAAGTGGTTCTGACCCGGTAGCGTGTTTTGGAATACAGCACGCCGTACTCTTCCCGGTAGATAGTTGTCAGCGAGTGGGTAAACGACCTTTCCAGCAAGCCAGGGAAAAAGCGCGGCAGGATAAAGTTGGTCACTACCACCACAGGGCGGTTTTCGAGAAAACGAACCCGATCGATACGGTAAACTTCCGACAAGGGCGGAACTTTGAGCAGCGATGCCGCACGACGGCTGGCCGGGATCAACCGGGCCTGAATCAGTTCACTGCGTGCCGTCCGGCCTTGCTGGCGTGCCATTTCCGGAAAATTGGTGGTGTAGGTAGGGTCGTATCGCAGCGGTTGCGGCGAGACAAACCAACCGCGTCGGTCTTCCCGGTACAGCTTTCCTTCGGCTTCCAGCAGCGCGAGAGATTCACGTAATGTCACACGCGTGGTATTGAAAGACTCTGCCAGCTTTCGCTCTGCAGGCAGTTTATTTCCGGCAACCAACAGACCGGCATCAATCTGCTCGTTGATGGCTTCCATGATTTTCAGATATTGCACAATTCACCTTATCAGAATGCAAATTCGATTAACGGCACCTGCGGGCGGTTAATTGGATTGGCATTATATCAGGCTTGCTTGACCGGCTGTAAGCACAAACCCAACGGCACTAGGACGGTAATCGATGAGTATGACGGTTTGTTGAATCGGGCCGCAACGCTTTCTAATAATGGATTTATTAGTCAGGGAGTTACGGCCCGGCAGGCAAACAGGCAAGTTGTGGCAGCCTGCGCCAAAATCACTGAGGCGGTTAGCGTTTGCGCCACGCCTGGGTGTAACGCTCAATCAATTGGTGGCTACCCACTTGCAGCAGTTTCACGCCTGCGGCCGTCAGCAGAATCATAACAGCCATCGCAGCGGCCGGACCGGTCTGACCGGCATCGTCCATATTCAGTACCGATACAGACGCAGGCAGGGTGTCGGTCGCATACAGGAAGACAATGGCAGAGGTGGTTGTCATGGCATTCACGAACAGGTAAACCGCAATGTCGAGGATGGCTGGCAGACAAACCGGCACCGTGACTTTGAAAAACACCTTGTATTGCGGCATTTTGATGGATGCAGAAATGGCTTCGACCTCGGCTGGCAGCTGTTTCAGTGCCGTCAGTGCCGTCATGTGTCCGACCGTGTAGTAGTGAATCACGGTGTTGATCACCAGAATGGCCATGGTGCCGTACAACATCGTCAGCGGGTTTGCCTGATCGTTAAAGAAGAAGATGTAGCCCAGACCCAGAACCATGCCCGGTACAGCCATAGGCAGGATGGCGAGCATTTGCAGCAGGCTGCGCAGCGGGGCGAACAGGCGGCCTTTTTCAATGCAGTACGCCCCGATAAAAATCACCACCGTTCCCAGCAAAGCGACCATGCCAGACAGGTGCAGCGAGTTGAAATACGGTTCCCAGCCATAAGTACTGAACTGCTCAAAATTGTAGTTGTTCAGGCTGAGCGTCAGGTTCCAGGGCCAGAAGGTCACCAGAGAGCCATAGACCGCCATACCGATCACGGCCAGGATCATCACCGAAAGAGTGGCGCAGAACAGGAAGCACAGGCCGTCTCGTACCGGGCTCGGTGTTGGCACGTAAGCCACCGAACGGGAATCAAACAGCCCCTGTTGTTTTTTCTGTACCCAGCGGTCGGCCACAAAGGCGAGCAGAGCAGGCAACAGTAGCAATACGCTGGTGACGGCACCCATCGAGAAGTTCTGCTGACCGACAACTTGCTTGAAGATGTCCGTCGCCAGTACGTTGTAGCTGCCGCCGATTACCTTCGGTACCCCGAAATCACACACCACGAGGGTAAACACCACGATCAGGGTGCTGATCAGGCCATATTTCGCGGCTGGCAAAGTAACAATGAAAAAGGTTTTCAGGGATGAGGTATTGAGCGCTTTGGCTGCCTCGTACAGACGAGCATCCGAGGTGCGCAGTGAGGTAGTCAGAATCATCACGGCGTGAGGAAACGTCCAGAAGATCAGGCCCATGGCGATCCCGATCGGACCGTATACTGAATGGCCCATGAGCAGATCTTTGGCGATCCCCTGATTACCGAACAGATAGATCAGACTGATCGCCGGCAGCAGAGATGGCGCCAGAATAGGTGCAGAGCCCAGAATACTGAACAGGCCTTTCAGTGGCATACAGCTGCGGGTCAGCGCAAAGGCATAACCAAATGACAGTAGCCCGACGCACAGTGTGACGATGATCCCTAGGGTCAGGGTATTTTGCAAGGACTGCCACAGGGCCGGTGAAGCAAAGTACGTGACAAAGTTAGCAAGTCCGACGAACTCTCCGTCCGCATTGAGCACGCTTTTTTGCAGCATGGCGAACAGCGGACCAATTACAAAGGTGCCCAGTATGGCCAGAATCAGCAGCAGAACGGTGCCGAGGATCAGGTTATCTTTACTGAGAGAGGCGGAAAATTGTGCCAGTCGCTGGCGTGTTGTTATTGGTGCCGTTTGCGTGTTCATTGGCGATTGTCGTTTGGCCGTCTCTTGGGGACTTAACGTGCTCATTCCAGTATCCATTACAGTTTCTCTTCCTGTGTCCATGCCCGAATTCATGCTTGCGCCTGAAAAATATGGGCGTGTTTGTTCGACAGATTGACGAAGTGGTAATGGCCGCGTTCCAGCGCCAGTTCACGTAATTCACGGATAGGGACATCTACTTTGATCGTGCCGCCCTGATATTCCCCCTGCACGCGGCATTCAGCCCGTACATAGGTGCCCTGAAACTCCAGCTCTTCAATCTTGACCGGGAAACTGGAAGCGGTTTGTTTTCCGATTTCCAGGAAGTGAAGGTCTTCCGGGCGCATTCCCAGTTCGAACTGCACGCCGCGTTTCAGGCTGTCACACGGTTTTGGCAGCAGGGTTTCACCAATACGGATGTCTTGCTCGCTGACCACAGACGCCGGAATGAAATTCATGTTGCCCACGAAGTCAGCCACGAATCGTGAGGCCGGTTTCTGGTAGATTTCCTGTGGGGTGCCAACCTGTTCAATGACGCCGTGATTCATCACCACGATGCGATCAGCCATTGCCAGCGCTTCTTCCTGATCGTGCGTCACCATGATGGTGGTGATCCCCAGTTTGCGTTGCAGGCGACGGATTTCATCACGCAGGTGAGATCGCACTTTTGCATCAAGGGCGGACAAAGGTTCATCAAGCAGTAACAAACCTGGTGATAATGATAAGGCGCGAGCCAGTGCGACACGCTGTTGCTGACCGCCGGAAAGTTGGTTCGGGTACTTGATACCAGCATCGGGCAGACCGATAACTTCCAGCCAGTGATTGACGGCGTCATCGACGGTTTTGTTGTCCTTGCCCTGATTACGCAGGCCAAGGCCGATGTTTTCTGACACGGTAAGGTTAGGAAACAGGGCATAAGACTGAAAAACGATCCCGAAATCGCGTTTTTCAGGGGAAAGGAACGTGGTTTCTTTACCACCTTGGGTAATTTTGCCTGAAGAGGCCAGATCCAGTCCGGCAATGGCACGCAGCAGTGTGGTTTTACCGCAACCCGACGGCCCCAGAAAACAGATAAATTCGCCTTTGCGGATATCAAGGGAGATGTCGTTCAGCGCAGTAAACTGACCGTACTGCTTACTGACATGTTCAATCTTCAGATACGTTTCCATGTTGTTTCTCTTTAAATTTGGTATATACCAAATTTAAAGGCGCAGCATGACACTTAAATGACAAGCGTTTTACGATAAAAAGACATTTTTGACATGGAAAATCTTGTCCGGGCTGACCATACTTAACCAGTGCTGAATGCGGCATTTTTTGTTGTACAAAAATAAGCAGTATGACGAGCAAGCCACGTTTTTTGTTTCCCGGAAGCTTCAATATGTCGATGTCTGAGGGGGGACTGACCAGAAAGGTGTAGGCCAGTCTATCCATTAATGCTTTGAGGCCACCTGGGAATGCGGGCAGGTGGGGCCCTGAAAGTTACACTTACTTCATAAGGAATGAAGCATGGAAAGACAAATGTTAATTCGCAATATCTCTTATATGGAGCGTGAGCTGTCTGAAATGAAAAAAGAGCTGGCAAAGCTGGATGCCCGCAAAGAGCAGCAAGAGAGTGCACAACAACAAGAACAACAGGTGAGCCTCTCTTATGCGCATTATCAGTTATGATGCGTTGCCAGACTGTTTAAGAGAAAAACGAAAGCGTGGTGACTGTCGTCACCACGCTTTTTTTGTTTGTGCTGATTAGGCCAACGTTTATGAGCGAGGCTCAGATTTCGCGTCGAACTTCTCAGACCAGGTTTTCAGCACGGCTTCACGGCTGACTGCCATTTTGCCGAAGTCCAGATTCAGCATCGCTTTTTCTACATCCGGGTAATTCTTCACTGGCGCACTCACGTCTTTGTGTGCCACAACCGGGTAGTACTCACTGTACAGCTTGTTCGCATCTTTCGAAACTGACCAGTCAACCAGACGTTTCGCAGCGTCAGATTTCGTGTTCACCAGACCCACGGCTTCAGCTTCCCAGCCCACACCGCCTTTTGGCAGGATGATGTCGATAGGGGCACCTTGTGTTTTCAGGGTTGCTCCGCGAAGCGCCATTGAAATGCCGATAGCCACTTCACCCATACCGGCCTGAACACATGGCTTAGAGCCAGAATGTGTGTAGTGCGCGATGTTGTTGTCCAGTTTCTCCATGTAGGTCCATGCTTGTTGCTCACCCATAGATTGGATCCAGGCGGAAACCTGCATGTAGCCGGTGCCGGATGAAGCCGGGTTTGGCATCGCGATGTGGCCTTTGTAAACAGGCTTGAGTAAGTCGTCCCAACTTTCCGGTTTTGGCAGGCCTTGAGCTTTGGCGACCATTTCATTGAAACAGACCGCATTAAAGAAGGCATCGTTACCGAACCAGGCTTTGTTGTCCTGTGGATCCACCATGCTTGGACGAACGTCAGCCAGCCCCTTTGGTGAGTAAGGCTTCAGCACACCTTCTTCTTTCAGTAGCGCCATTGATGAACCTGCCAGACCCCAGACGACGTCAGCACGCGGGTTGTCTTTTTCTGCCAGCAGTTTGGCTGTCATGATACCGGTTGAATCGCGAACCCATTTGATTTTGATGTCTGGGTTAGCTTTTTCGAAGGTCTTTTTGTAGTTCGCCAGCATGTCAGTTTCGAATGCTGTGTAGACCGTCAGTTCCTCAGCTGCAAATGCAGAAGAAGCGGTCAGGGCTGCAATTGCAGTCAGAGGGGCAATAATCCAACGGTTTTTCATCGTTCTTTCTCCATGAATGATATTGGCGACCAAACTGGTCTTTACCAGATGTTTTCGACCCGGATGATGCTAGGAAGGAAAGATGACAGTTAGATGATTGGAATATTGCATTTTGCTAACAATTTTATTGAAAGGGATTTGACGACAAATTCCGGCTAATCAGCGCAAATTTGTCATGAAAGTGACATATGAAGATTTTGTGAAATGTCCCGGCCGGGGATTTACACAAAATAATCCGGGTCGGTATAGTTTAATCAATCTGGTATAGTCCAAAATTGGAAGAGAAAAATGGAAAACTTGGATAATCAATATCTGTTGCTGACACCGGGCCCACTGTCAACCAGCCGTACAGTACGTGAAGCCATGCTAAAAGACTGGTGTACCTGGGATGATGAATACAACAAAGGGGTTGTAGAGGTGATCCGTCAGCAACTGGTGGCGCTGGCAACAGAATCGGAAGGTTATACAAGTGTCCTGATGCAGGGCAGCGGAACCGCTTCAGTAGAAGCGACTATTGGTAGTGTCATACCGACTGACGGTAAGTTACTGGTGATCAATAACGGTGCATATGGTGAGCGTATCGGCCAGATTGCCCAGTACCTCAACATTGCCCATACAGTGCTGGATCTCGGTGAAGTGGCGCAGCCTGACGCTGACTATATTGCTCAGCAACTGGATCAGGATCCGGCCATCACACACGTTGCCATGGTTCACTGTGAGACCACGACCGGTATGTTGAACCCAGTTGCTGCGGTATGTGATGTAGTAAAAGCCCGAAACAAAATCATGATTCTGGATGCGATGTCCAGTTTCGGTGGGATCCCAATGGATATCGGTGTGATGGGTGTTGATTTTATGATCAGCTCGGCCAACAAATGCATTCAGGGCGTACCGGGTTTCGGGTTTGTGATAGCCAAGCAGGCGGAACTGGAACAATGCCGTGGTCGTGCCCGTTCGCTGTCTCTGGACTTGTTTGATCAGTGGGCATGCATGGAAAAAAATCAGGGTAAATGGCGTTTTACCTCACCGACGCATACGGTTCGAGCTTTCCATCAGGCCCTGATTGAGTTGGCTGACGAGGGTGGCGTAGCGGCACGTTATCAGCGCTACCATACCAATCAGAGAATTTTGGTTGAAGGTATGGAATCACTGGGTTTCCGTTGTCTGCTGGACGCATCGCTGCATTCACCCATCATTACGTCTTTCTACTCACCGGAACATGCTGAGTATGATTTCAAACGTTTCTACACGCTGCTGAAAGAAAAAGGCTTTGTTATCTATCCGGGTAAGGTTTCTAACGCTGATTGCTTCCGTATCGGAAATATCGGTGACGTTCACAACCAAGACATGCACCGCCTGATTGATGCAATTCGTGCGTCAATGTACTGGGCCTGAAAGTGATGGCTGTAAAGACGCATTAATTTACGGATGCGTTGGTAATAAAAGAAGCATGACTCAACGAAGCGCAGGCTTAAAGAATCACGGGAAAGAAAGGCTCTGAACATGTCTACTCAGGTCCACTCGCAATCATCGCTGTCGGCACAGTTACTGCGCAGCGAAGGGGATACCAATATTACGCCGGCCCGGCAACGCTGGACGCAAAGTATTGCGGACCCCACGACCCAACAAATGCTGGAGCAGGACAGCCGGTATTTCCTGCACCAGTCAATGTCAACGCCATGCCTTGATGCGCTGGTTGAAGCGGAAGGGATTTACCTGCGGGATGCCGCTGGTAAACGGTATATGGATTTTCATGGCAACAATGTCCATCAGGTGGGTTACGGGCATCCGCACGTGGTGAACCGGATTCAGAATCAGATCGCAGCGTTGCCGTTCTCACCGCGCCGGTTTACCAATCAGACAGCGATTGATTGCGCGAAAAAGCTGACAGAAATCGCCGGGGGGGAACTGAACCGGGTACTGTTTGCGCCGGGAGGAACGTCGGTTGTCGGGATGGCACTGAAGCTGGCTCGCCATGTTACCGGTAATTACAAAGTGGTGTCGCTGTGGGACTCATTCCACGGGGCGTCCCTGGATGCGATTGCGGTCGGCGGGGAAGCGTGTTTTCGTGAAGGTATGGGGCCGTTACTGGCCGGAGTGGAGCGAATTCCGCCTGCGATCACCTACCGGGGTGCTTTCCCGTCACCGGATGGCAGTGATGTGCACTATGCGGACTATTTGGAATATGTAATCGAAAAAGAGGGCGGCGTCGGTGCATTTATCGCTGAAGGACTGCGAAATACCGATGTACAAATTCCAAGCCGCGCCTACTGGCAGCGTATCCGAGAAATCTGTGACAAGCACAATGTGTTGCTGATCATCGATGACATACCGAACGGCATGGGCCGAACCGGTCACTGGTTTACGTATCAGGCTTTTGGTATCGAACCGGATATCCTTTGTATTGGAAAAGGATTGGGCGGGGGCATCGTCCCGATGGCGGCCATGCTGACCAAAGACAAATACAACACGGCTTCACAGGTATCGCTGGGGCATTACACCCATGAGAAAAGTCCGGTGGGCTGCGCCGCTGCGCTGGCCACGATAGAAGTCATTGAGCAGGAATCACTGCTGGCCAAAGTTAAAGACGATGAGGCCTACGTGCGTGACAGGCTCCGGGCAATGCAGTCGCGCTATTCACTGATTGGCGACATTCGGGGAATGGGGCTGCTCTGGGGAATCGAGCTGGTGACCTGCCGTGAAGCGAAAAGGCGCGCCTTGGATGAAGCCGAATCTATTTTGTATCGCTGCCTTGAGCTGGGACTCAGCTTTAAAGTGTCACAGGGTAACGTTTTGCAGCTTAGCCCACCGTTGATTATTGAGCGGGGCGAGCTGGAGCACGCTTTGGACATTGTCGAACAGGCAATCCGGGAAGTATCGGATTTACAGCACAACTGCTAGCGGCAGTTGAATCACCATTATTTACATCAAAGAAGATTGAACTCTGAGTTTGCCCGATAATTGTGCAGTTAGCCCGGGGCGGCTCCTCACACAGAAAAGGATAGAACCATGACTAAGTATGTTCAGGCGGTAATGTTTGACTGGGCCGGTACAATTGTTGATTTTGGCTCGTTTGCACCTACCACCATTTTTGTGGAAGCATTCCGCCGTGAATACGACTTCGACATTTCCCTGGAAGAAGCGCGTGTTCCGATGGGACTCGGTAAGTGGGATCACATTCAGGCGGTTGGTGCGCTGCCGAGTGTCAGTCAGCGCTGGCAGGCTCAGTTTGGCCGGGCGATGGAAAAAGCGGATATCGATAAGATTTATCAAACCTTCATGCCGCTCCAGGTAGCGAAGGTCGGTGAGCATGCGGATTTGATCCCTGGTGCGAAAGCCGTTGTGGATGGTCTGCGCGAGCAGGGCATTAAAATTGGTTCATGTACCGGCTATCCGCGTGTCGTGCTGGACGCTCTCATCCCAGCCGCAAAAGCGAATGGTTATAGCCCGGATTGCGCGGTTGCAACTGATGACTTAGCTGCGGGCGGTCGTCCGGCACCTTACATGGTGCTGCAGAACATGATTGAGCTTCAGGTCAGTGATGTCAAAGCGTGTATTAAAGTGGATGACTCTGTGCCGGGTATTACAGAAGGTCTGAATGCCGGTATGTGGACGGTCGCCCTGCTGTTGTCCGGTAACGAAGCGGGTCTGACTCAAGCGGAGTTTGAAGCGTCTGATGAAGCGACGCTGGCTGCCGCGCGAGCCAAAGCGCAGGATGCCTTTGCCCATTCTGGTGCACATTACCAAATTGATACCATTGCGGATTTGCCAGACGTTGTAGCCGATATTGAGCGTCGTCTGGCGGAAGGTGAACGCCCTTGAGGGTACGCTTGATGCTGGTGGCTTAGTTTGCGCTGCCACGATCTGGTGCAGCGTCATCTGGTTCTCCACGGCGGGGAACCTGAACTGACTAATAAAGCGGGCTTCAAGCAAAAGAAACACAGCTTATAACAACAAAAACCTAATCTGAATGAACCAGTTAGCCCTAATGGTGCGGTCATACGCCATTAGGGCTTTTTTAGTGCACTATTCTTACTGGAGGCACCAAAATGAAGCGCTGAAAACCCATCTGATGAAAAGGTGAAGGATTTTTATTAATAATCATTGGGTTACGATTCCCTCATTTTGGTCTGAATCTTGCTGTTTATGTTTTTGAAATGTGCTCATATGGATTAAGCGTTAGGGGATAAGTAATGAAACAAGAGACAATTTCCGTCATTCTTGCTGGTGGTGTGGGGTCGCGATTATCGCCTTTGACCGATAATCGTGCAAAACCGGCGGTGCCATTTGGTGGTAAATACCGCATCATCGATTTCACGCTCACCAACTGTCTTCATTCTGGCCTGAGACGCATTCTGGTGCTGACGCAATACAAATCCCATTCTTTACAGAAGCATTTACGGGATGGGTGGTCGATTTTCAATCCGGAGTTGCGGGAATATATCACAGCCGTCCCCCCTCAGATGCGCACTGGTGCCAGTTGGTATCAGGGCACGGCTGATGCCATTTATCAGAACCTCTACTTGTTGACCCGGAGCGAAGCCAAGTATGTCGTTGTATTGTCGGGTGATCACATCTACCGGATGGACTACGCGCCAATGCTCAAACACCATGTTGAAAGTGAAGCCGAACTGACTGTGGCTTGTATGGAAGTGCCGCGTGAGCAAGCAAGTGCTTTCGGGGTAATGGCTGTTGATGAAAATCATAAAATACAGTCATTTACAGAAAAACCTGACGATCCGCTTCCTATCCCGAATAAGCCAGATGCCTGTCTGGTCTCGATGGGGATTTATATCTTTTCGATGGATGCACTTGAGCGTTCCCTGCGTAAAGACGCCGCGAACCCGGATTCCAGTCACGATTTCGGGAATGACATTATTCCGGAATTGATTGATGGCGAGCGGGTGTATGCTTATCAGTTCGGTGGTGAAGAAGGGCGGGTGAGTCAGGATGCGTACTGGCGAGATGTGGGGACGATTGATTCCTACTATGAAGCGAACATGGATTTGCTATCGCCGCAGCCGCCCATGGATCTTTATCAGAAAGAATGGCCGATTCGAACCTATGAGCCGCAATTACCGCCGGCGCGGACGGTTTCTTCACCACAGGGCAATGAAGGGATTTTTATTAATTCCATCATTTCAAGCGGCGTTGTCGTCGCCGGTGGCTCGGTACAGAACTCTATCCTGTTTCCAACGGTTCGTGTGGATAATGCTGCGGTAGTGATTAACAGCATCCTCTTCGAGAATGTCTCGGTCGGTGATGGTGCACACCTTGAAAATTGTATCATCGACAAGCACGTTGTGATTCCACCGGGTACCCAAATTGGCGTAAACAAAAAGCAAGATGCAGAACGTTTCAAAGTCTCTCCGAATGGTGTTGTCGTGATCCCTTCCGATTATCAGTTTTAAATGTTCAGGCTGGCAGTTTGACGAGATGTAGCGAATTGCCAGCGCTGCTTACCTGCCAAAATCCAAGCGTACTAGCAAAAATTGACTTTTATATCAAGAAAGGCCAAAAGTTTATCGTCGGTTTTGTTGATGTTAATCAATTGTTTCTTATGTATTTTCTATTTGCTACATGATGACTTAAAAAGAAGATCCGCTGCATATTTTTATAAATTCGACATAGATCAAATAATGCTACGACGTATAGTGGAAACAGGGTAGTTTGTAATCAGCCCGATGCATTGAGTGATTACCAACAGCAGTAATGTTTCTTGTAAGGACGATTATGGAAACATCAGTTGATTTCTCAAGTCATGAGAATGTGACGTTTAACTACACCACATTCTTATCTGCATCCTGCAAACAGAGGATGACTTTGTTTGATGCGTTAAAGTCACTCGTTCCGGCATTTGAAATATCATGGACTTCGACAATGCCGTCGGGAATGACAAACTCTGAAAAATTGCAGTTGCAGGCACTGAAAGTTTTATCTACCAGTGTGAGTGATACCAACAATATTATTCGATTGTTGCGTCTGGCCCGAGCAGAGCACATTGATGAGTTAACGATCCAGCTTCCCTATGCGTTCGAGGATGAACAATTAGGTGAGATCGAATCAAAATCAATGTGCAAACTCATCCTGTTGGATGAGCAGGGTGAAGTAATCAGAGCGCATATGCTGTAACAGGCCCAATCAACCAAAAAACAAGCCAGCATATAAGTGCTGGCTTTTTCTTTTTGCGCTCAAGCAGAGTCGGGTTGCTAAGCGCAACTTATAAATGAAGCATACCTTGCCAGAGCATGCCGACAGCCAGGCAGGCCGCCGCAGTAAGCAGGCTGGCTGCGGTTTTTTCCTTTCCGACGAACGGGTTTATATTCTGCTCGCGTTTAGCCTGGATATAAAAGTACAGCCCAGGCAGGTAAAGCAGTGCTGATAATAACAGGTAGTTCAGGCCTGAAGCATACAGTAACCAGAGGCCGTACAAGCTGGCGGCAATACCGACAAACAAGAGTTTGCCGCGATTTTTTTGTTCCAGCGCCAGCTTGAGAGTGTAGGCTCCTACCAGGAAGTAGGGAACTAGGATCATCTCTGAGGCGATGGCCAGCAATGTGTCGTATGTACTGCCGGCAAACATCACAAATAGCAGTGAGAGCTGAATACAGACGTTTGTCAGCATCAGGGATTTGATTGGGCTACCGGCCTCATTTTGTTCCGCAAAGCGTTTCGGGAACATGTTGTCTCTTGCTGCCAGATAAGGGGCTTCCGAAGCCAGCACTGTCCAGCTGAGAAATGCACCGCAAACCGAAATCAGCAGGCCACCACCAATAATATACGTTCCCCATGGGCCTAGGATTTCGGTCAGTACCTTCGCCATTGACGGGTTTTGGTAACTAGCTAATGTCTCTGTGCTAACAACTCCCATCGACAATAACGTGACAAACACATAGATAGTCAGGGCGGTCAGCAGACCCAGAATAGTGGCGCGACCAATATCACGGCGATGGCGTGCCCGGTTTGACACCACCACAGCACCTTCAATCCCGATAAAGACCCAGACTGTAATGAGCATGGTGGATTTAACCTGAGTGATCAGATTGTGGCTCTCGCCGAAGTGCAGACCCGAGAAGTCAAAAACAAAAATGTCCCAGCGAAACGCGATGAGGGCAGTAATGATAAACAGGCACAGAGGAATCAGTTTGGCACACGTGGTCACGAGGTTAATCAGTGCTGCGGTCTGTACCCCGCGTTTAACCAGGAAATGAACCATCCACAATAAGACCGAGGAACCAATGACTGACAACCAGGTGTTGCCCTGACCAAACAAAATGTTATCTGGCTGGTCGAAAAGCATTCCCAGGGTGCTGAATACGATGACCAGATAAGAAACGTTTGCCAGCATTGCACTTAACCAGTACCCCCAGGCTGAACAAAAGCCGATAAAGTCACCGAAACCCGCTTGTGCATAGCCAAATACTCCACTGACAATATGTGGCTTTTGTTCAGCCAAATATTGAAAAGACAGAGCAAGAAAGATCATTCCGATGCCGGTGATAGTCCAGCCAATGATGACCGCAGCCGGACTGGCAACCGCTGCCATGTTTTGCGGTAAGCTGAACACTCCGGCACCTATCATAGAGCCGATGACTAAGGCGGTTAGCGAGCCTAAACCCAGTTTGTTATCCATTTTTCTATCCGGTATTAATCTCTTATTGCAGGATATTTTCGGGTCTATTATGAGGTAATTCTATGAACTTACACGCCTAAGGTGATGTAAGTCACGTAATGAGTAGTTAAAAACACTATTCATTGTACTGGATCAAAAAAGCCATCAGCGTTTGCAAATGGCTTTATCAAAAGGATGGCACGAAAAGTTTATAAACAGGGAGTAAATGTGCCGCTTTGATCAATGAAAAGTGATTTGGCTTTTGCTATCACGATTAATTACAAAGGCATAGCTGGCACCAAAATCGGAAGCGTCACGAATATCGGTACTGGTGAAGGCTTCAATCTCACCCGTAGCGATTACCGCGCTACAGTTACCTGAACGTAGTGCTTGTGCCATCAGAGCCTGATCACTCTTTCCTTTCTTATTGGTCAGCACCAGAACTTTGTGCAGATCAATGCCAGCGCTTTTCAGCAAATTCTTATCCACCAGGGATTCTTGTCCGATAAACATGATCCAACGATTCTGTTCGCTGGCCTGTTTCAGGATACGAAGAAAATACGCCAGTTGCGTTTGTGTACGGTCTGAAAAGCAGACTTCAATCGGGCATTTAACAGCTTTCGGAGACGATGGGGCAGCAGTCTGCGCCGTAAAAGTTGCCTTATAAGCTTGAGAAGCAGAGATTGAATGTAAGTGTTCAAGGTAAGCTGCCATAGTCCATCATCCTCACAGTGTTTATTTATACATGCTGTATGTCTATACAGTAGTTGTGTTCGGATATTGATGCAAGTGTTTTTTGTGTGTCAGTTCCAGTCTCATTTTGGATTCTGTCCGGCTGAATGGGATTATGGAGATGATTTTAAAATATTGATAAATAATGGTTTTTTTGTTAATTTTTGAACAGGTAGGAGATCAAGGCAATCCAGGTTTAGCGAGAAATAAAGGCGAATATTTGTGATGAATTTTTTATGATCATCACATTGATATAACTGTCTTATACAGTAATTTAAGGTGGTGTGGGCAAAAACACGTCAGTATTTAAGCTATCTTTACTGTCTCAGTTCAGTGTGGTTTTTGTTCCACCTTGGGATTAAATGGGAAAATGGGAGTAAATGGGAAAAGCTGTGTGCTTTCTAGTCTTACATAAAGCCCTTTCAAAATATTGAGACTGATGTGAAGTCGTTAGCTGGTTGAATCAGGGTTTCCATTAGAAGCGGGTTTCTTGGGCTTATTGTTAATCATTTACACTGAGATGTTGTGTTACGGCATGTATGCCAGGTACACGGCACGGTTGATGTGCGTTTGCTATCCAACAATAAATAGATGCTTTCTAGAACAGTTTCCGTGGTAAGTCGTAGGGTCAACATGCCATTGGATGAGACGGGTTGGCCATATGATTTTTGATTTTCTGTTTTCAATTAAGTGAACAGTAAGGTATTAGAAATGACACCTCAGTGCCTACTTAAAGATTCTGATGTAGCAGTAGTAAGGATATTTGTGTTGTAAACATATTCAATATGAAAGTCATGTAGCTATTTCAACGAGATGTTAAGTCACATTAGGTGGTCAAGAGGTGATGTAATAAAAACGGCTAAATCAGTTTTGCCCCAAAATGAGTTAGATACTTGATTAAGCGGTTCTTACCGGTGAAGGTTTGACCTGCCCCCAATAATTAATCCAGCACTTCTTTAGTAATGTCAGTTACGTTACTGTTTAGCCCTGAACGTGTCAGTACTGCAAATTCAGAGGGAGTTAGGTATCCAATTGATGAGTGCGGCCGATTTTCATTGTAGTCAATGCGTCAGTCACTGATCAGTTTACGAGCATGGCTCAAGTCTCTGAACAGATGCTCGTTAAAACACTCGTCCCTGAACTTGCCGTTAAAGCTTTCGATATAAGCATTCTGGGTTGGCTTACCAGCCTGTATCAGCTTCAGAATGACACCATGATTATAAGCCCATTGGTCGAGGGCTTTACCCGTAAACTCTGGCCCCTGATCTGTTCGAACAGTCTCAGGATAACCACGGAAAGCTGCAATAGACTCAAGTATGGCGACCACCTCATCTCCAGAAATTCCTGATGCAACAGTAATATCCAGGCACTCCTTTGTGAAGTCGTCAACGATAGTGAGGCACTTTATCCTACGACCAGAACTGAGTGCATCCATGACGAAGTCCATCGACCAGGTATGGTTGGGCAGTGAGGGAAGTAAAAGTGGCTCTCGCTCGACACATAATGATTTCCTTCGCTTCCGTTTACGGACGGTCAGTCCAGACTCTCGGTATAACCGGTAAATACGCTTATGATTAACCTCTGTCCCTTCCCGCCGAAGAAGATGGTGAATACGGCGATATCCGAACCTTTTTCTCTCTAGTGCCAGTTCTTGTATACGAGCCGACAGCTCCACATCACTCTCTTTAGATTGAGGTTGGTATCTCATCGATGCGCGATTTATACCGACGAGCAGACAGGCTTTGCGCTCCGAAATCGTGGTGACTTCCTGCATTGCATGCACAGCCTTGCGCTTGTCTCCGACGGTCAATACTTTTGGTTAAGAGCCGCTTTTAAAGCATCAACATCAAGCATGGATTCCGCCAAGAGCTTCTTGAGCTTGGCATTCTCATCTTCCAATGCTTTCAAGCGACGGGCATCGGAAACATCCATGCCCGCGTACTTTTTACGCCATAGGTAGAATGTGGCATCGGAAATATTGTGCTTGCGGCATAATTCTTTGAAGGGCAGACCCGCTTCCGCTTCCTTGAGAATGGCAATGATCTGCTGTTCGTTGAATTGCTTCTTCATATTCACCTTCCTTTTTATAAGATGAACATTACTAAGTTTTAGCTGGATTAGAAAGCGGGGAGCAGGTCAGGTTAGTTTGACAGTAAACAGCGTATAAGTGAGTTGAGACTTAAAAAATCAAGAAATGTTCCGATATAGAGGAATTTATACGTAAATCAAAAGATAGGGTTGAAAAATTGTAATCAGTGCTCTCACTATTTCTTAATCAAACTTGTATTTAATCCAACCTAGTTGCATATTGATTGTTAATGGTGTTAGCAAGCTGCATTCAAAGAATGCATGCTGAGGTCGATTAAGAGTTCAAGATAAAGGGAGCATTGATCTTGAGAGTCTATATTGCGATTTTATTGTTAGGAATTGCCACAAAAGTAACCGCTAGTGTGCCAGATTTAGATGGTATCAAAGAACTATGTCATAGTTCAGCTAAGTTGTTCGAGAAAGGTAAAATGAAATATCTAGCAGACACTCTAGTACCGCATTGGCCGATTAATCAAGAAGAAATTAATAAGCTTGTTCACCAAGGAATGTCTCAGTTTGAACTATTTACATTTAGATCTGGTTCTGCATTGGGAACTGAGTTTATTGGAACCCGAAAAGCTGGTTCAAGCTTTGTGATGCACACTTATGCTATTAAGTTTTAATATCACGCTATGCGGTGTAATTGTATTTTCTACAAGTCAAAAAATGAGTGGGTTGCAAATACCATTAATTGGGATGGGAAGTTAGAGCCCCTTTTTAATCAATAGATTATTGGCTTACTTTACTCTCTGAAGAAGTGATACCTATAATTGGTAATGTTTTTCAGAAAATGAGCTTAAGAAGTCACCATATCTCTCATTGATGTAAATTTTCAAGGATAAAGCGCAATGGAAATTACACACATTGAGGTCTGGTGACTTATGTAATAAGGTTATTTATGATCAAGCTATTTGACACATGGCATGTGGTTGTACATGCGCTTATCCCTGTATGTGTTTTTACAATCTTCTTTACTGCTTTATTCAAAGAATGGAAGATAAGAAAGCAAGTCATAATTCTATTGTTTTGTGTCATGTTGGTCAGCTTTTTTTCATTACTGTTTCTTAAACGTATGATTAGAAATGAACTGTCAGAGCAGTTGAGTGAATACAGTTTTATCGTAGGCACAACTCTTGAGTTTGATGAAAAAAGATTGATCAGTGCATTAAAAAATCAGATATACATTTCTACCAATAAAACTCGACCAGTAGATAGAACCACATTGCGTATTGTTATTCATTCTGGAGAGCTTGAGTTGTGGATATCGCGAGACTCTGATAACCCAAATATATATTGGATATATCATCCGAAGTATTTATATAGCCGTAGCAATGAGATCGGTAAGATTCAGGTTAGATGATCTAGATAGCTAGGTCATCAACTCCCTTGATTTCAGGTGTAAGGGTACTCTAATTCCTCTGATGTTACATATGTAGAGCAAGAGGTCTAACTCAAAATTGTCCAATAATGCTTTTTAATGGGTCAAGATTGTTGTGATTTAGAAATACGCGACATTGATGGCGAACCTTGTCGCTGATTTTTTGAAATTCACTTAAACGTCGAAGACCCTAAAATCAAATACTTTTCAAAGTTTTATCAAAAAGTATTTGAGTAAGAGTGAGTTAAGCACGACTTTTAGCGAGTAGCAGATTCACGTTCCCTTTTGCTGTTTTACTAACGGTTTTCATAAACTGGAAGCTAGGCTTGGCGATACCTAATTGCTCTAATTCATCTACCATTAGAAGCCAGAGTTTGGCTGTCATTTGTGCATCGGCTAATGCTCGGTGAAAAACACCATCGTTGTCGATGTTTTTGTAGCGAACGAGCTCACCAAGTTTGTGTGACGGTGCACCTTGAATCAGTCGTCTTGCCACCAGTAAGGAGCAAGCGAATTCTCCTGAATAACCACGGTTGATTCTCTCAAGCTCTGCGTCTAGAAATCGTTTATCGAACGAAGCGTTATGAGCTATAAGGTTCTCATCGAGAATGAACTCACTAAACGATGCCATCACCTCGTCGCAGCTTGGTGCTGTACGTAACATGTTATTGGTGATACCAGTATAACTTTCAATGAATGAGCTCACTCTGAAGCCAGGATTCATTAGTTGCTGAAAAGTATCGACAACTTCACCATTGACTAATTTAACCGCACCGATTTCAATTGCGCGGTCACCCAAATTAGGAGAAAGGCCAGTGGTTTCAAAGTCAAGTACTACCACGGAATTTGCTTGAGGCATGAAGTTTTCCAACTAAACAATAATGTGCAAGAGTATCATCGAAAACGATAGGAAAAGAAAGGCGATGAGGCTCTGATCTGCACCCTCATACTTGACACTGAGTTAAGCGATTTTTCCATACCTGAGGTTATGTGATAATTGTTAATTCAGCAATGTGTCTGGCACGATTTGAGCAGACATCATCTTGATCTGCCATGTCTAACTTACTTTTGCCCCGAAATCATTTAGAGATATGAAATCTATTTAATTCCATTCATACGTATTTGCATTAGTAAAATTACTCCCCAAAGTTCAATACGACCAATGCGATGTTAAATTTATGTTTAATAAGTGAGAGTTTTGTTGCTCTTTGACTAATGTCTAATATTCCTACCGGTAGAAACACATGCTTAATAAGCTCAAATCAATAAAGGTGCTCGATAGCACTTAGGATGTCGTCTCGTATTGGTCGAGGGTCTGTATACCAAGCGAAACTCCAATTGACATAGTTCAACTTCGAAACATGAAAAGGATAACTCAATGTCTGATACAGGTAAGACTTTTTACAGGGATGTGCGCAAAAAACCGCATGAATTTGAAAACCGAGAAGATTTTCTAAACCATGATTTAACCGTCATGAGCTTTCGTCGCTGGGGGATTCATCTGCCATCACGTGATTACAGTATTGAAATCGAAGACTGGGTACCTGCATTAGCAGCAACCATTGGTAAAGTGGTGATGGTAACCGCCATGGTTTCCGCCTTTGCTGTTCAGTTCGGTTTATCTCCGGAGTTCGTTGCAGAAAACGTGCGTTACGAACTGCTTATCGCGGGCGCTCTGTTTGTTATCCTGTTTTCTGCCATCCTAAACCCGAACGCAAACTTAGCCGGTACCCATGGCCCAATGATACCGCTGATTCCTCTGATTGCTGCAGCAGGGGGACATCCTCTGGCTCTCGGTTTGATGGTATGTGCTTTTGGTTTAATTCTCGCTTTGACTAAAGGTGGTTCTAAACTCATGACCCTGACTGGCGTTGGGGTTCGAGGTGGGTTGCTGATATACCTCGGCGCAGTGGGGTTGATCGGACAGATTAATAAGACTGAAGCGTGGGCTGCAAGTACGGATCAAGGGTACATTTCGTTTGTGGTCATTGGTCTAACGGTTATGGTGTATGCCTACTTAGCCAAGATCAACAAACGTTGGTTGGCCATCCCACTGTGTTCTGCACTAGCGGGGATTGTCGCTTATGTGATGGGCGCCGAGTTTGCTTTTACCACTAAGCCGGGCTTGCCTAATTTCAGTCCATTCTACTGGTGGGGTGAAAATACCGGTTGGCAACTAGGCTGGCCAACCCTAGAGCACTTTATTGCCGTTACTCCATTTGCTCTGCTAGCCGTCGCTATGTGGTCTCCTGACTACCTCGGTCATCGTGTTTTTCAAGAACTTAACTACCCAAAAGAAGCAAAAGGCGTATTAATGGATGTCGACGACACGATGGTCGGAGCATCTGTTCGTCAGGGTGTAGGCTCACTATTGGGTGGCGGTAACCTAGCTTCTTCTTGGGGGACGTACATGATTCCAGCCGCAATTGCCAAACGTCCTATTCCTGGTGGCGCGCTGTTAACGGGCTTAATGTGTATTGCCGCGGCAGTAATTGGTTACCCGATGGATCTAGCAATGTGGGAGCCTGTTCTACGCGTTGCGCTAATTGTTGGTGTATTCTTACCACTTCTTGAAGCGGGTATGCAGATGATCCATAAGCATAAAGATTCACTCAGTGCAGGTATCTGTATTTTTGCCTGTGCATTCGTTAACCCAGTCTTTGGTTGGGCAATCACTATGCTGTTGGATAACCTCGGACTTATCGGCGACCATGAGCGCGCCAACGAGCTATCGAGCAAAGATAAATACCTGATTCCTGGTATTGCCTTTATCATTTGCGCTGGCTCCCTTGCTGTCGTTGGCCAGCTTCCGGGTATTCCTGCTCTAATCGGTTAATACAATCTCGCTTTAAAGGCATAGGTGGTCGCCGCCGCCTGTGCCTTCTCCCATCCCGGCTCTAATCTTGTTCTAAGCTCATCGGATATCAGATAAGACTATTTGTTCGTTTCTTTAGTGCTGAGTTAAACCTCGATAAAACGCAGCCCCCCTTTTTTGGGGTAGGTGAATAGCCATCAACTTGATAGACACCCTTAGTTAGACAATGGACTAGCAGAGAGGTGCTTATGAGCAGCAAGCGATATCTAGAAGAATTCAAAGTTGAAGCCGTCAAACTGGTTACTGAAAAAGGTCATTGCGTGGCTGATGTGGTTTATCGTCTAGGAACAACAAAACATAGTATTTATCCCTAGATTAAACGTACGGCCCAGAGTTCACCAATATCAAGCCAAATATGATGAGAGTGCCGAAATTCGTCGAATCAATCTTGGGTAACTGACATTACATATATAAAAACGCACGATGGCTGGCTATATCTTGCCATAGTAGTTGTTCTGTTTTCCCGACGAGTTATTGGTTGGTCAATGAAAAGCAGAATTACCAAAGAGCTGGTTATGGATGCGTTTTTGATGGCGATTTAGCGACGCTTACCTAAAGAAAACGTGCTCGTACATTCCGATCAAGGAAGCCAGTATACCAGCCATGATTGGGATAGGTTCTTAAAACAGTATGGACTTGATCAAGCATGAGTCGTCGGGGCAACTGCCATGACAATACTTTAGCAGAGAGCTTGTTCCAGTTACTAAAAAGAGAAAGAATAAAACGAAATGTCTACGCCACGCGGGAAAAAGTTCGTATGGAAATCTTCGAGTACATCGAGATGTTTTACAACGTTAAACGTAGACATGGTTCCAATAATCAGTTGTCGTCTGTAGAGTATGAAAAGCGATATGAAGAAAGGTTATTTAGTGTCTACTGAGTCGGCGGATATTCAATCACGTTGGAAAAATTTATGAGTAAAGCTACAACTTTAGCTATACAGCGAGTTATGCTCGATGCTTTGGAACATGCGGCACGTAATGCAATGGAATATTCCGCCGTTCATATACGAAAAATGCCTGAGTACTATTTAAATGTCCACATTGGTCAGGCACTATCTGAATTCTTCCCTAATATTGGTTATCGTCTGGAGATGCCAGTCATACACGTATTAGATAAACTTAAAGTGTCACTTCCGACATCACCAGATGATCTCAGGGTCGCAGGAAAGCTTGATTTAGTGATTACCAGCAGAAAAACAGGTAACTTAAGGCATGTTGTAGAAGTAAAGCGCTCTCTGCTTTCAATTCAGTTGATTAAAGAAGCAAAGAGAATAAAAGCCTTAGCGATAGAAGGAATATCAGAAAACAGGCTCCAGACTGGATATATTGCTGCCGTAAGTACATTAACAAAGGGCAATGGCGCACTGAGTGAGAGCGATCTACTAGAAAGCCGGTTAGTTGGTCTTGAAGAAGAATTTGGAAATGAATTTACGATAGACTACCTTCACAAAACAATGAGTGAAGGGGAGTATGGATATCCAAAAAATAAAGCGCTAGTCGTAGTGGTTTTCCGTATATCTCGGAAAAATTGGTAAACTTGAAAGTTGCAAACACTAAGAGACGTGATTTCAGTTTGATGTAGTTTTGACCAGATGTCGGCTTTGTTGATCAAATCAGAAAGCCGGCAGATCTAGCCAACATAAGTCATGATTTATCTAACTTTGTGGGTTACGGGCATACCAGCCTTGTTAATTTGTTCAACGCACGGACTGCAGCAAGCACTTCCCCGACCTGAGTGTTGTAATCACGCTGGTTTAAAGTTGAGCCAGCAGCCGCTTATATCTCGGCATCACCGTTTCTGAGATTGAGCGACTGGAGGGTGTTCATTGCTACCGTGAATACGCTGGTTTGCAACCGCATCACTTCTGGGATGACCGTGATCCCAGTATGCTGTTCCAACTTTGGGAGGGATAAAGGGTTGTGCTTTCTTCCGTTGAATCGCTTGATAGAACAGCCTGGTATCATAAGCGCCGTCACCTGATATCAGTCTGATCTTACGATAAGTTTGGTCGAGCAATATTGGCATGACTTCGCCATCGGTGGCGGTTGATAACGAGAGTTCCTCGCAGATGACTTGATGGTTATCAGCATCAACAACAAGATGGAGTTTTCGCCAGACACGGCGTTGTTCCTTGCCATGTTTTTTCATCTTCCATTCACCTTCACCGAAAACCTTCAGGCCAGTTGCGTCAATGGCAAGATGACGAATTTCACCTCGAGCAGGCATTTTGATGGGAATATCGACCGTTTTCGCTCGTTTGATGATACTGCTGTAATTCGGGCTGGTAAGCGGTACTTTCATCAGAGAAAACACTGACTCCATGAAGCCTTGAACAGCACGAAGTGACATATTGAAAAGCAGCATCACCATGAGCACCGTCATGATCGCGGTGCCTGAGTACTAATAGGCGTCCACGTTTACCGTGATGCTCAGAGCATACTCAAGCGCAAATCGTTTCCTCGTCGATCCAGAATGTCAGTGAACCGCGGTTAATCTGTGCTTGGTTGTACTCTTTCCAGGTATCTGTCCGGTAAGTGTTTTTTCCCATGGAGGTGGCCTGTCAGTAAATGTCGCAAGATCACATCACTGAATGTCAGAAAAGTTCACGCCGATTTAGTCAACAAAGCCAATAATGGGTTTTAATGTTATGTGTTGTCATGCATATTGTGGGTGCTAGTCATGATTGTCAGATGTTGTGGATACACTGTACTGTCATTCGGTAACTTGTGTTCTAGCCGGAGGCAATGACGCCATCCAAGGGGGCGGTAGCGTGTTGCCTTTGAGCATTACACTCAAAAGTTAGTACAGGCATAGCAAAGTAGTTAAGAGTCATTCCCACTGTTTGGCATTCACTGGCCAAATGTGGATTCAGGAAAAGGAAGATCAATATGAACATCGCGGTGCTTACTTTTGATGGCTTCAATGAGTTGGATTCGTTTGTTGCATTCGGCATTTTAAATCGAATGAAAGAGTTTGGTTGGAACGTACAAATTACAAGTCCCACTGAGTTTGTTACGTCAATGAATGGTGTGACCATTCGCGCTCAACAGCCATTAGAATTTACTCATACTGCCGACGCGGTGCTGTTTGGTAGCGGTGTGTTTACACGGGATATAGCGCAAGATAGTCAATTGTTATCGCAGTTCAACCTCAATCCGCAAAAGCAGATAATCGGTGGGCAATGTTCTGGAACGTTACTGATGTCAATGTTGGGTTTACTAGACCAAATTCCAGCGTGTACAGATTTGACAACAAAACCTTGGGTTATCGAGGCGGGTGTCAAAGTATTAGAGCAGCCTTTCTATGCAAAAGGTAACCTGGCAACAGCAGGTGGCTGTTTATCCTCGCAGTATTTAGCAACATGGGTATTGTGTAAGCTTGCGGGGAGGTCACACGCCGAAGCTGCAATTCACTATGTGGCGCCAGTAGGCGAAAAAGAAAGTACAGTTCAACATTGTATGTCTATTGTCGGGACATATCTGTAGAAATGACCTGATAACGCGTTCAGAAGCGATGGGTACTCATTGCTTTCTTTGTCTGCTTTGGGTTAAGTATTGAAACGTACAGAGGCTTTTTTAGTGCAAGCTTTCGTAGCGTGGGTTATACGCTGGCAGAGCATCTGAAATTTCGAAAAGGAGTTCATTAAATGGTTACGTGTTACCTGAGATATATCATTGATCCTGCGAAGGTCAGTGAGTTTGAAGAATACGCAAAAATGTGGATACCGCTTGTCGCCAAATTTGGTGGTCAGCATAATGGTTATTTTCTACCATCTGAAGGTGCTAACAACGTCGCTCTTGCTCTGTTTACTTTTCCGAGCCTTGCGGAGTATGAGTCATATCGGAACGACTCTTTTAAAGATAATGAATGCATAGCCGCTATTAAGTTTGCTGAAAAAACAAATTGTATAGTCAGCTATGAGCGCAGTTTTTTCAGGCCTGTGTTTGACTAACTAAGCAAGAGAAGCGTTTAATAGCTATTTGGCACATGTGTAATTTTGGATTTTAGTACTGTCCTGAAATGTTTTACTTATGTGCCATTTAATATTTTTTAGTTTTTATGAAATCATATAATTATATTTCTATTAATAAATAAGAATTACAGACGTGATTTTTAATGAAGTGGTAATGCCTTTGTAATAAAGGTTGTTTTTATCAGTAAGAAATTCAACTTAATATTCTATCTTATTTGTTTGATTTTTTAAAAACTGTGCTAGATTGAAACAGGCTAACTATTTTCTTTGTTGCCGAGTATTACCATGACAGTATCTAAGGGATGTAGTTGATTTAAGATACATGCTTAAGGTTAACTGATGTCATCTTTTCACTGTTTTTCTTTCATTCGATTATTTGTTACAAGGGATTAAAATGAATAAAACAGGATTTGCATTACTCTTCGTATCATTCAGCATTTGTGCTGAACCAGTATACGTTACCGTAGAAGGAATCGTAACTAGAGTTAACGACAATACTACCTCAAAAGAAATTAGCCATGTACTCGTAGGAGATTTCGTTACCTATACCGTCCTTATTGATGATAACGTTAACGGATTTTGGCTTAGCTCTGGAGAACTGAAAAGTCAAAAAGATAGTTTTGGAAGCCAGAATTCTTATTCAGACTTCATGTTTGCAGATTATCTTTGTGGGAATGCAATCAATGATGGTTATTTTAACTATGAGTATTTTACATCTGAATCGACTAAATCATATTCATCTGAGAGGTTCAATATCAGTGTTGGTAAACGGATAGATATTAGATTTAATGAGTTATTTGATAATTTGTATATTGGTTTGGAAGGTACTGCAAAAAACAGCTACAAGCGTGAAGGGAGTAAAGATAGTATTTCTTTCATCGAGTCTACGATAAATATAGTCGATATATCCATTACCAACCCATGTGCTGGTTAAGTTTATAACACTGATGGCGTCTATGATAAATGTTGTATAGCCTCATAAGACGCCATGTGGATTTTTTCTTTGTGATTATAGAATGTATAAAATGTCTGGTTGTTGATAGTAACCATTAATCTATAAACAGTATCGTTGTTAAAAGTTAAAGGGAAAATAAATGAAATGTTTGATAGTAGTATCACACCCAATAAAGGAAAGTTTATGTCACTATTTAGCAAAACATACGATTGAACACCTACAGTCAAAAGGTTATGAGATTACTTTACTTGATCTGTATGAAAATAGCTTTTCTCCAGCCTTAACTCAGCAAGAGAGGCTGAGTTATTATCAAAGTGATTTTGATGATACTTTACTTGCTGAGGAAATTGCGCAGTTGAAGCAAGCAGAATCACTAGTATTGGTGTTTCCCACGTGGTGGTTTGGTTTCCCGGCTATTTTGAAAGGGTGGTTTGATCGTGTGTGGGCTCCGGGGCATGCCTACAATCATGCTTCAGATTTGGGCGCGATTACACCTTGTTTAGACAACCTTCAAGAAGTAAAGGTGATAACAACACTGGGTTCCCCCTGGTGGGTGGACAAGTTTGTACTTTGGCAGCCTGTGAAAAGGGTACTGAAAGTGGCTCTATTGGGCGCATGTGCAAAGCGATGTAAGTTTGAAATGTTGTCGTTTTATAAGAGTGAAAATGCATCACAAGCTCGAGTTGATGCCTTCGTAAGAAAAATAAAAGCTCAGTTTTAGTTGAAACTCATAAATGACTCGATACCTCTTTCTCATCTTTTATCATTATGGTTAGATTCCAAATTTTCTGACATGAAGTGATAAGCCGTTCACACATAGTGGTATTAGAATTACTTCATGAATGAACATATGGAATGTGATGAAAATCAGAAAATGTATTTATAGATAATGTCGTGAGTAGACTTTCTTTCAATATCTACTAAGTTCACTGAGGTTTTCTGGTATTAATATTTACAGTGACAATGTATCTATCCTGCTGTGAAATTAAAAGTGTAGGTATGGTAATTTAGGCCATTGTCAGAATGGATAAATCTTTCTTAATATACTTTAAAGGTATGTTTTAGTGTGTCCATTTGATATTTTTCTGAAAGTAATTATGAAATTAATAATAAGGATGTTTTATGGCTAAGCCGAATATGGAAGATGTTTCGCGTTTTCATCGTTATTTTGCGATAGAGAGTAACAACGAATTCTGGTCACTTTCAGAGGGTGATTTGAGTAATGAAGACAAGCAAAGGCTTTTAACCGCTTCGTTTACTTCACTCTTTCATTGGTCAGAAATAGGGACGGAAGAGAACAAACATTTGGCTTATTTGGCCGTTGCAAGAGCACTTTGTGTAAATGGTTCTTCGTTGAGTGTTCAATATGCAGAAAAAGCGTTTGAATATTTTGATGGTCAAGGGGCTGATTGGGTTCAGGCCTTCACGAATGCCGTATTCAGTCATGCCTGCCACATTGTTGGAGAAGACGCTAAAGCTCACGACTTTTATGAGAGAGCAGTGGGTTTTCAAGTTAACCTGTCGGAAGGTGACCGAAGCGTATTTGACGCTACCTTCAAGACTATTCCTGAACCGCAACACGCCTTTTAGTTATTTGGCTCGCAGCAGCAGAGATATTTATTGATATATTCTATCAATAGGAATGGATTGTACTGGTAAACACTGTGGCTGGTACAATTTCATTTTCTCTGAGGCGAGGGCTAATAGCCGTAGTCGGTTTGACTAGTACGTGCTGGACTCGAACGAACCTGCCGTTGAACTCTATTAATGGGTCACTGTGGCGTCTGGTTGTCAGCTTGGTCTGCTGAAAGGTGCCAGCAGTTTCGGCCCATGTGTTTACTTTGGTACAGCGCGGCATCGGCTTGTTGAAAGAGAGTCGTTGGCTCGTCGGGCCCCATTGCCGCCCCCATGCTCAATGTAATCGGACATTCTGTCTCGCGCCATTGCTGGTGGCTGGCACAGTGCTGTATTTTGTTTAGGGTTGATTCAAGGTGTTCAACGTCAGCAGGAACAATACATGCGAATTCGTCGCCGCCGATCCTGTAGGTGTGATCTTCTCCGACGACTGACGCGATGAGTTCGGCAATGCGGCAAAGCACGGTGTCGCCAAACTGATGCCCCCAACTGTCATTGATGTGCTTGAAATGATCGATGTCGATCAGGATCAGAGCATAAGATTGATTAGTCGTTAATAACACCTTTTTATCTTGATCAAAGGCGCGCCGGTTTAAAACGCGGGTTAATGGATCTCGTCGTAATGTCTGATACTGGCTTTGGTGTTTTTTATTCAGGGCTTTGAGGCTTTTTTCGACAAACCAGGAAGAAAACGGTAAGGCAACGGAGTGTGGCTGAGCTGCTTTACCTAATCGGCGGACTTCTTTTTCAACTAGTCTGAGTTCCTGATAAAAAATCTTCAGTAAGAACAGAATGCCCAGAAAAGTGATGAGTGTGATGGCTGTTACGGGTAAGACCTGAATAACCAGTTCATTCATAAAAGCCTGCCTGAAACGGTGGGCAGGAATGTATAACCCGATTTCCCAGGGAAGGTAGGGTAATGAATACAGTATAAGTGCACCCTGCGTTAACCCACTGAGCGCGACAGAATTATCATTAGGGATAATATGCTCAATCTTTAACAGCTGTTCATTGATGACAGAGATCATCTCGTTATTTTCTTTTGAGCGCATAAAGATCGCGACGTCTAACCCGCCGGATACTCTTTCCATGACACAGTGGATGGAATCCAACGACATGTCCACCAACAATACGCCAAGTGTGCGTCCATCGGTCGATACAATGGTCTGTCCCAGGCTGATGACCGGTTTATCGCTGCCAAATTCCGGGTAGGGGCCAATCCATGACGGTTTGTCGGTCGGCTGTTCTATCAATGCGTACCAAGGACGGGTAACCGGGTCGAAGTCGTCAGGTCTCTTCCACTCTGGGTAGCTGTCAATGTTCCCGGTCTGTGCGTTATAGAAGTAGATATAATGATCAGCCTCCATCTTGATTTTATGCACAATTGGCCAGGTGTGATTAATGGCAGACTGGCCGTTCTCTATGTCTGTTTTGTCCAGTAATGCTGAGAGGGAAGTCAGTTGACGTTCACTTTTGACGACAAGCTCTAACAGGTAAATATTTTTAATGACATTGAGCATGTCGTGGTAGGTGTTCATTCGTAAATGAATGTAGTTGTGATAATGGCCAACGGAAAGAAGCAGGGTCAGGCAGAAGATAAGAATACCCATAAGCAAAGACAGCTTGGTCAGAAGGTAATAGGAGGAATATCTTAACGTCCGCATTGTAGTAACCCGGGGTAGTAACCTGGCCATGTTTTGCATCATGCTAGCGGAACGCGTCTCTGCTTCTATTGATTATTGTCATTATTATTTTGAGTGGTTGATTCAATAAAATAAGGCTGTTAATTACCTCACATTTCCAGACTGCTGATGCAAGTACTTCGGCCGCCGTTTTAGGAAGAGTACGGGTCATTGTCGCTGTACGGCTTACTGATTGAGCCCTGAATTCTTGAATCTGGTTCTGATTTTTCTTTCCAACCATGCCATGTCTTCTACCCCTTTGTGATTGGCGTCTATGCTTGAGTATGTCATTTGGCATTTACTTATCTATAAGGATGAGCACATGGAGAAGACCATAAGTACCACGCGGCTAACTTCTTTAGCTTCTGTTATTGGTATCTTGCTGCCGGGGAGTGTGTTGGCGCAGCAGGATAAACCAAATATTGTTGTTATCTTTGGTGATGATATTGGCTGGCAGAATGTGAGTGCCTATGGTCAGGGGACGATGGGTTATACCACCCCGAATATTGACCGGATTGCCAATGAGGGTCTCAAGTTTACCGATCATTATGCGCAGCCGAGTTCAACGGCTGGCCGTGCTGCATTTATAACGGGTCAGTATCCGATACGTTCAGGTATGACAACGGTGGCGATGCCCGGCGGATCGTTGGGGCTCAAGAAAGAGTCTCCAACGTTGGCTGAAGTCTTGAAAGAGGCGGGATATGCCACTGGTCAGTTCGGTAAAAACCATCTGGGTGACCACAATTTTGCCTTACCGACGGTGCATGGTTTCGATGAGTTCTTCGGCAATCTTTATCACCTCAACACCCAGGAAGAGCATGAGCAACGCGATTACCAGAATTTCGCGAAAGCCTATTCCGGCTCTATAGAAGAGTACAGTAAGAAATTCGGAACCCGCGGCGTACTGCATTGCTTTGCAACAGAGGCTGAAGATGCCACGGAAGATCCGCGTTTTGGAGTGGTTGGTAAGCAGAAGTGTACCGATACCGGCCCTCTGGGCAATGAACGGATGAAAGACTTCGACCGCGCCGAAATGATCCCGGCGGCCCTGACGTTCATTGATAAGGCCATTGAAGCCGATAAGCCATTCTTCACCTGGATTAACACCAGCCGAATGCACCTATATACCCGCCTCAATGATAAATGGCGTTATGCCGCAGAAAATTTCACCAGTGAGTATGATTTCTACGGCAGCGGCATGCTTCAGCATGATGATGATATTGGCTTTATTTTGGATGAGCTGAAAAAACGGGGTCTGGCAGAAAACACGATTGTCATTTACACCACCGACAACGGACCCGAGCATTCATCCTGGCCTCATGGGGGGACTACGCCATTCCGGGGCGAAAAAATGACGACTTATGAAGGTGGTGTCCGGGTGCCGATGATGGTTCGTTGGCCGAAAGTCTTACCGGCCGGAAAAACGCTCAACGGTATTCAGGGGCATCAGGACTTGTTTACCACCCTAGCTTCTGCTGCCGGTGTTAAGGATGTCGGCAAGAAAATGATGGATGAGAAAAAGCAATATATTGATGGTGTTGATAACCTGACTTACTGGCAGGGTACCAGCGACAAATCCGCCCGCACTTCTATCTTTTATTACTTTGAAAGTCAGCTATCGGCAGTCCGGGTTGGCCCTTGGAAATTCCACTTTGCGACTGCAGAACACTACTATGACAACCTCGTTAGTCAGGCCAAGCCTAAGGTCTATAACCTGAGAGCGGACCCGTTCGAGAGTTATGATTCTATCGATGCCTATGGCCACCTGACTCAGAAAGTGTCGTGGCTGTTGGCACCAATCAGTGAAATGGTTCAGCAACACGTTGAGTCACTGGTGAAATACCCGCCGGTACAGGGTGGCTCAACATTTGATATGGCTAAAACCATTGAAGATGCGATGAAAAAGACACAGCAGTAGCATGATGCTGCACGCAGAGTCCAAGCACTAACTTGTGATTTTTTTTGTGAATGGGTTGTGATTGGGCTCTGCGTATTGATTAGCGATTTGTCACAGGACGTGTAATGTTATGCGACGTATGCAAACCAGCGATACGACCCGAATGTCTCTTGTGCCACTGAAAACGGCAGAGAAGGACCCATCAGGACAAGCACGCTATGCCCGCCAGTTTCATGTAATGGCGAAACCGGGGGGAGCTAAGTGCAACATCGATTGCCAGTACTGTTTCTATCTCCATAAAGAGGGGCTATTGCATCAGCCTCGACAACCTCGTATGGATGATGAAACCCTCGAACACTTTATCCAGAGTTATATAAACAGTCATGATGGCAATGAAATCGTGTTTTCCTGGCAGGGAGGTGAGCCAACGCTGTTAGGTATTGACTACTTTCGCAACGTTGTCGCGCTGCAGAAAAAATACCAGCCAAAAGGCGTAACACTTCATAATGACTTGCAGACAAACGGAATTGCGCTGAACGATGCCTGGTGTCAGTTCCTCAAAGAACATCATTTTCTGGTTGGATTATCCATCGATGGCCCTAGAGAGATTCACGATAAATACCGTGTAACAAAAAGCGGAAAACCGACGTTTGATGCTGTTATGCGTGCCGTTGAGTGCCTGAGAAAACATGATGTGCCATTTAATGCTTTGACTGTTGTGAATCGGCACAACGCGAAGTTTCCGCTTGAAGTTTATCGGTTCCTGACAAAAGAGTTGGGAGCCACCTACATTCAGTTTACGCCTTGTGTTGAAGCCAATGCATTTAAAACAACCGCGCCACAATTCTGGAATGCATCGATGTTGCCAGTGGTTGGGTCAGAACTGAGTAAACCGGGTCACCCAATGTCTGTGGTTACCGATTGGTCTGTTGACCCGGATGACTGGGGCAACTTTCTAAAAGGGGTGTTTGAAGAGTGGGTGAATCATGATCTGGGCCGGGTACTGGTCAATCTGTTTGAAACTGCCGTGGCCCAAACCATGGGGTATCCCTCTCAGTTGTGTGTAACTTCAGAGTTTTGTGGTAAAGCGCTCGCGATTGAACATGATGGTAGTGTCTATTCGTGCGATCACTTTGTCTATCCGGAATACAAGCTGGGTAACATTCGAGATCACAAGCTCAATCACATGGTGTTTTCTGTTCGTCAGGAAGCGTTTGGCATGTCAAAACGGGATAGTTTGCCTGACTACTGTTTATCGTGCGATCACTTGAATTTGTGTTGGGGAGAGTGCCCGAAAAACAGGTTGATCAAAACGCCGGAAGGCGAAATTGGGCTTAACTACCTTTGCTCTGGGTTGAAAGCGTTTTATGAGTATGCGTCACCCATTTTGGTGGGTATTGCAACCATGATTCAACAGCAGAAACGCTAGAAAGTGAAAGCTGCAAGGATGCATCTTAAAAAGATTGAGGAACGCAAACAGAGAATGTCAGCTTTGAAAAGTGCTATCTGAAAGGTATCTCAAGGTTTGGTGCGGAGGGAGGGACTTGAACCCTCACGTCCTTGCGGACACTAGCACCTGAAGCTAGCGCGTCTACCAATTCCGCCACCACCGCATAAAACCTTAAGTGATGAGTCAGTGAACATTTGGAGCGGACAACGGGAATCGAACCCGTGTCATCAGCTTGGGAAGCTGAGGTAATACCATTATACGATGTCCGCATAACGTTCTGTCTGACTACGGGATTGATACTAGTGCTGAATGGTCTGTCTCAGCAATGAGATAAAAATCAATTTGATACATTTGTCACACTTTTACCGTAAATAGAGCCTGTCTCGTTTGTTTTTTATTCATTATCAATGGCTTGTGTGGCGAAATCTTATCCAGTCTGTCCAGCGACAACCTCACCGAGTTTGTTCGATGCCTTATGGCAAAACTATCCACACAATGGCAAGAGAATGCACAAAATGGCAAGGCACGGTTGTGGTGTCGCTGGACAGCGCTGTTTTTAGCCTGAGTGTTTGTCAGAATTTAGTTAGCCAAGCAATCCTAATGATGCCCCAAACGCAATTAATCCGGCGCTGCACAGTTTATTGATATGATCTTTGGCAGACAGCAGCAATGACTGGCAGGCATCAGAGGTCAGTAACATGGCCACAGCTGAAAACCAGAGACCGTGAAGTGCAATCATATATAAACCATAAAACATCGGGATGGTTTGGCTGGTGGTGTCAATCATCATGACCTGGCTGAAGACACTGAGAAAAAACAACATCGTTTTAGGGTTCAGCGCATTGCAGAGCAGCCCTTGCCGGAAATAATAAAAGCCGGATTGTTCCTCAGTTTTTCTGCGCTCAATGTGTAGCGCTTGACCCTTTGACAGCAGTCCTTTGACTCCAAGATAAATCAGGTAGCCGGCACCCAGGTATCGCAGCGCAGCAAACAGTGTCGGGTTTTGTGAGATAAAGTAACTTAACCCGAGCATGGAATAGCTGATGTGAAGGGTGATTGCTACACTGATTCCCAGCGCTGTCCATACACCGGCTTTGCGTCCGGCATTGAGACTGGTTTGTAAAACCAGAACAAAGTCCGCTCCTGGACTGATCACTATTAATATTCCCAACAATGCCAGACCCCAAATATCCATGTTGCTCTCCGTATTTATGTTTAGGTTGAGGGTGATTGTAGCCAATGTCAGGGCTGACTATAATCGAAGAGATTTCGGACAATGTGTGAGAAAAATTCACAGTGAGGCACTTAAAATCGTTCTATGTTTTTCATCAGGCTGCGCTGTCGAGCAGTTTTACGGAAGCGGCAGAGAAGTTGAATCTGACTCACGGAGCGGTCAGTAAACAAATCAAAGTGCTGGAGGGTTATCTGGGGCTTACGCTGTTCGCACGTCAGGGCAGACATGTGGTGCTGACAGAAGCCGGTAAAACCCTGTCTGAATATACGGGGCAGGCATTCTCTACGTTGGAAGCAGGGGTTGAAACCGTGGTTGGCTTGAATCAGCAGAGCCTGGATATTTCCTGTGAGCCTACGTTAACGATGCGGTGGCTGATGCCAAGGCTATCTGATTTTTATACTGAACACCCCGGAACTGACATTCGGTTGTCAACGGCGGGAGGCGCGGTAACGTTAGGTCCGTCCGGTATTGCGATGGCCATCCGTCGGGATGACTTTCCGGTCGTGTTTGATTATCAGAAACGTCACCTGACGGAAGAGTGGGTGGGGCCGGTATTTGCGCCCAGATACTGGGATGAAATGAAAGAGAAGATCGAACAGGTGAAATTATTGCACACCCAAACACGGCCTGAAGCCTGGTCAGAATGGATAAGTCGTACCGGGTACGCAGGATTTGCAAATAACAGTCAGCAAACATTCGCGCATTTTTATTTTTCGCTTCAGGCGGCGGTTGACGGTCTTGGGGCTGCAATGGGGCCTTACCCGCTTGTGGCGGATGATCTTCGACGGGGAAATTTAATTGCCCCGTTTGGTTTTAACCCATCGGGATATAACTATATTTTATTGCGACAGGATACGGCGCCGACTGAACTTGAAAATACTTTCATCCATTGGCTGGATGAAAAATTCAGTGATTGTATTCCGACACCAGAAGAGCGCGCTAAAATTGCGAATATCTAGTTTTAATAAAACGGATGACGTCACATAAATAAATTTCCATCGGAAGGAGAGTCTATGACATTACAGGCAGGGATGATATTACCGATAATCGACACCGAAAGGTTAATATTAAGAGCCATACAGAATGAAGACCGAGAGGCATTATATTCAATTTACAGCGATAAGGCGGTGATGGAGTTTGCGGCTGATCCGGTTTTCACCGATATTTCTACAGTCGATCAAATGCTGCAAAGTGTCGCGAATTTACACCGCAAAGGGGTATCTTTTGAATGGTGCGTATCACTCAAAGGGTCAGGCATGGTTATTGGAACATGCGGGATTCATTCGTTTAATAACTGCCGGACGGAAGCTGAAATCGGCTGCCTGTTGCATTCCGATTACTGGCGTCAGGGATACATGTCAGAAGCGGTGACGGCATTGTTGTCGCTGGCATCTCGTTATGGCATCAAGCAAGCAATTGCTGATATTGATGACGGCAATGTGCGCTCCAGACAATTTTTTATCAGGCTGGGATTCGAATATCGTTCTGGTACGCACTTTGTGTTATCGCTATGAAGGCTGCGGCTGTGATTTAGCTATTAAGTGATTCATTATTTTGCAATTCAGTCATCCGTGGCTATAAAACGGATGGCTCATAAAACAGATAGCTCTTGAAAGCAGATAGCAAATGGCTAACTTTATGGGCATCTCTTCCTTTTTCATTCACCTAATTACCCATTGTCCTTTTTGAATGACTCACTTTTTCCTGTAACGGATACTGATATATCGACAGTGTAATCGACTACATGATTTACTGTGATGAGTCATAAATTCGACCAAAAATCTGATGATTAGTGATAAATCAGACCCAAAGTGACGGTAATAAATCATCCCTTCAATGCATGGTTGGCATTTTTTCGCTTGCATGTTGAAAAGCTGTCTAATTTTTACAGCAGTCACTCAAATGTGAATATTGCCCGTAGTTGTATATTCCGGCGGAGCATAAAATCCGCCCACATTCTGCTTACGAATGTGAATAACAATAACCTTGGAAATAACTATGGTCATACACAACACGCTATTCAGGGCTATTCGAAGCGCTACGCTCCGCGGCCGTGACAAACCTTTTTATCATCTCCCTCATCACTCGGCTCGTTACTTGAGTGGTCAAAAAGCGGCATTTGGCTTCGCACTGATAGGGGGCTTTTTTGCTGGTCCCGCCTTGGCTGTAACTCCGTCTACCGACGCTATTCCGGAAACCTCTTATTCTGTCTCTGTTTCACCGGAAGTAGCATTAGCGAACAAGGGTTTACCAGACCCCGTGGCAGACGCGTTTCAAAGTTCGACGGCGTACTACCGTCAGGAATGCCATCTGTTTGGCAACGAAACGATGATTCCCGCGGATTGTGACTATCTGGCTCTGAACCTCGGTCACCTGGATGAGGCAGAGCGCAAACACTTTACGATGGGCCTGCTCGGTATCGGGGTTGATACCCGTTATTTACTGATCACCCGTCCGGGTGAGATTCGCAAACGTGAAATATATCTACTGGATGACCTGGATATCGATTATCTGGTCGAGCAACTGGAACATGATCTGGGGCAATCTGCTGAGCAGACCCCATCTCGTCGTGTCAAACGTGCGCTGGCAGAAGAAAATGGCAATGTCATGGAATTTGTCCTTCATCGCCGTTTTACAGTGGAGCGTGAGGGCGATGGTAACGCAACACTGAAATATAAAGTGCGCTATTACAGTAAGTCGCCCTTTTATTCTCGCTCTGGTGATAAAGATAAATATGTGGAAGTAGTACTGGCCGAAGGGGCAGGCATTGATATGGGGCTGGAAAATGACTGGTCCAGTATTTATTACCGCTGGAACCATAACAGCAGTACCAGTTATGTGTATAACGAATATCTCGATTCGGTAAATGTAGATATTCTTGTCCATGATGCAGAAAAACTGAAATCAGGACAGATTTATTTTAATGATTTATATCCGCGTATGCAGGATCAGGTTGATTCAAAAATAGAAAAAGAAACCAGCACTAGTATTAAATTAGGTTTAGGTTTTTCGGCAAAGATACCGCTTAAAGACATTGAATACACGTTTCGCGATAAATACACCATTACCAACAAGAAAGAGTTTTCTCTGGTCACCGATACAAAATCGGACGGTTACAGTATTCGTTACGTCAATAACCGTTATGGCTCAGCAGTACCGGCAGAACAGGGGTTCTGTGATTTAGGAACCGCTGATGGCTGGTGCTGGGACTATGACGATAAATACGGTGAACCGTGGGACTTTGACAAGCTGAAGCAGAATAACCCTCTGGCAGTGAGTGGGATGCGACCTGATTTTGTTGCCAAAGTCGCAGCGAAACCAGAGGTGGAAGGAGCATCAGATATCAGCGTGAAAACCACGGTGCAGGGGCTGGCGTTGTTTGGCCACAACCGCTGGATTATTGGTCGTCGCTATGCCTCCGGCAGTCAGTTATGGAAAGAGAAAACCTCGTTTGATCCAGATTGGCAGGAAAACCGCGACTTTGAAAAACTGGCTTACCACGATGAGTTTACGCTCAGTGTTGACTGGAACAGTCCGTGGTTCCTGGGGGCTGATGCCGTCACGATCAAATCGACGTATCTGAGCCAGGACAGTGCGCAGTGCCTGACTGTGGGAGAAGACAAACAGCTCTCGTTCACATCTTGTGTGGAAGGTGCCACATCGCAGTCGTTCGTTTATGACCAGGAGCAACGTTACCGCAGCGTTAAGTTTCTGGATCACTGTCTCGACAGTGCAGGTGGTCAGCTGACCCTGAGCAATCAGTGTCATGCTGATTACGCGCCGAACAGCCAGGTTTGGTACTGGCAAGAGCCGAACAGCTTTGCCAATGACGTTCTGTATACCGTCAATCATGACCGTACGATCAACGCCATTGATGCCAGTGCAGGCGCTTCGGATGCAAAACCGGCCATTGTGACGCTGGACGATACCGCCGAGAAACCCGTTGGGATTCTGTATACCAGTCGGTTTACAGATTTCAGCACCGTTCGACCATAAACGTGTATGACCATTGACAGTCTGCCAGCTTTCTATGTGGTCAGGCTGTCACGTTGCCAGGCTAGATGTTGGCAAGATATCTATTCACGGAAAACAAGAATGTCACGTAAAATAAGAATGAAAAAAACAGCTTTATCCATCGCTTTAATGTTACCCGCAACTCTGTTGTCCGCCGCTGAGTGGCCAGTCGGTGACGCCATAATGGCCACTGAAATGCCGGTACGTGCCGAGCAAATTACCGCCGCTCAAATCAGCCAGGTGCAGAATGACAATACCTACACCTATGTACGTTGCTGGTATCGTCCGCATTACAACCATGATGATTCTGCCACACAGTGGGAGTGGGCGAAAAATCCGGACGGCAGCTATTACACTGTGCCGGGATATTGGTACTCTTCCGTGTCGTTGATGAATATGTTCTTCACGGACACACCGCAGCAAACCATCAAAGATCGCTGTGAAGAGACCATTGGGGTTGAGCATGACACCCGGGATCTGACATTCTCTGCTTCAGATATGCGTTATTCCTATAACCACACATTCTGGACAAACGATAAGCCGAACCAGCCAGAGAAAATCAATAAAGTGATCAGTCTGGGTGACAGCATTTCGGATACGGGGAATTTCTTCAACGCGTCACAATGGACATTCCCGAACAGCAATACCTGGTTCCTGGGCCATTTTTCAAACGGTTTTGTCTGGACGGAATACCTGGCAGAAAAAATGGGCTTGCCAATGTATAACTGGGCCGTCGGCGGAGCCGCTGGCGACACTCAGTATTTACTGTTGTCCGGGATTCATGATCAGGTTGAATCTTATCTGACTTACATGAAGATGGCGAAGAATTACCGACCGGAAAACTCGCTGTTTACGATGGAGTTCGGGTTAAATGACTTCGTGAATTATAACCGCTCCGTTGAAGACGTTAGTCGTGATTTCACCAAGGCAATGGATCGCTTGACCAGCAATGGCGCGCAGCACATTGTCATTCTGAGCCTGCCGGATGCGTCGAAAGCACCGCAGTTTAAATATGCGGATCCTGCCGAAGCGCAGAAAGTGAAACAGAAAATCGAAGCGTACAACACCTTCCTGAAAGCCGAGGTGATGAAGTATCAGATGGCAGGGGTCAATGTGGCACTGTTTGACACGCACCGTCTGTTTGAAGAGCTGACCGCGAACCCGCAGCAGTTTGGTTTCCGTAATGCCACGGATTCGTGTCTGGATATTAACCGAAACTCCGCGAAAGACTACCTGATGAGTCATTCACTGAGGAATGACTGCGCGACCTACGGTTCTGACAGCTATGTGTTCTGGGGCGTGACACACCCGACGACCAGTACACACCGGTTAATTGCTGAGAAAGTTGCGGACGCGGTATTGGATCGGTTCCACTACTGATTGCGGTTTCCCGAGGATATTGTCTAAACCGCAAAAACCGTATTAAACGAAAATAATAACAAGCCACTCGCTACGAGTGGCTTTTTTCTTTTCAAAAATAAAACTACACTGATTCAGTGTCTTAACATCGCAATTTGGTCAATATTCAGGAGTCAGAAATGAACCAGGTGAATAGCAAAAACGGTGTGAAATGGTATGGTGCGGGATGGCTTGCGTTGGCATTGATGCTTTCAGGGTGCGGTGAACCGGCTCAGGACAGTCAGTCATCACCAGCGCCCGGCGCTGATCAAGTCAGCAGTCCTGAACAAGCAAACGGCCTTGAGCAAGCCAATACCCCGGAGCAAGATGTACCAGAGTCGACGGGACAACCGGAAGCTGCCGCAGAAGCCAGCTCAAACGAGAAGGCTGATGACAATCAAGTGGGCGGCGACAGTGATGAACACGGGTGTAAAGCCTCGGCGGGTTATAGCTGGTGTGAGTCAACCCAGCAGTGCGAACGCCCATGGGAGCTTGCTGAGAAAATCGGTTTTGAGAATACAGCAGAGGCATTTGAGGAATACTGCGAAGCTCCTTCTGAGCAGTAATGGTCATGCGTTCCCGGAGCCAAAGCCAGGAAAAAAGAAAGGTTGACCTTACCCAGCCCAGCTTCAGTAAAAATGCTGAAAGCGCAGAGAAAACGGAAAGCGCTGAAGCTCGGTTTTGAAGCTCAGCTTTGAAGCTCGGCACTGAAGTAAGGCTCTGAAGTAAGATACAGAAAGGTTACAAGTTGTTTGAGAATGGATGCAGATAAACGATGAAATCATTAGAGTTACGTATACCACCTTTGGTGTTGTTACTGGTGTTTGGTATTGCGGTAGGTGCTGCTGCGGCGTACGTTCCTCCGGTCAGTGGACTGATGGTGAGCGGGAAATGGCTGGCTGTAATCCTTATGCTGTCGGGTATTGGCGTAGCATGGGGCGGTGTTGTTAGTTTCAAACGTGCGCAAACCACGGTGAACCCAATGACTCCGGATGCCTCATCAGCTCTGGTGACGTCAGGTGTGTACCGTGTGACCCGCAACCCTATGTATCTGGGCTTTTTACTGATGTTACTGGCATGGTCATGCTGGCTGGCCAGTGGGGCAGGTATCATGCTGAGTGTCGGCTTTGCATGGTATCTGACCCAGTTTCAGATCAAGCCGGAAGAGCGCATGCTGGAAAAAGTTTTTCCGGATTCCTATCCACAATACCTGCAACAGGTTAGGCGTTGGCTCTGACCTGTTGACTCGGACAGTGATTGTGCTCTAAATGAAAAGCCCTGCATTGCTACAATGCAGGGCTTTTTGCTGCTGATTGGCATTATGATGGCTAGCGTTTTTACCGCCACAGTTTAGCCAAGAAAAAAGCGGTTACAGCGCCTGTAGGGTAAAACGTTCCGCCGGTGTCACGATCTCGTTTTGTGCCGCGATCGTTTGCAGTTCCCATTCGCCACGGGCGGCGGTTTCTTTCAGCACCGCGTAGCACGCATCGTTACAGTGAGCGAAAGCTTCCACGGCATTACCTTGTGCCAGGAACTGACCGGTGAACAGGGCTGAAATCAGATCACCCACGCCAACCGGTTGTTTATCAAACGGCAGGTGAGGGCGCTGTGCCAGCCAACAACCGGCTTCTGTTGCCAGCATCATTGAAAACATCTCGTCCGACACGCTGTGTAAGTGTTTAACCACCACCATCTTCGGTCCTTTGTTCAGCGCAACACGGCACGCCTCAATGGCATCGCCCAGTGACGTGATTTCCATCCCGGCAAACTGGCTCAGTTCAAACTGGTTCGGGACGATGATATCTGCCATTGGCATCAGGGTGTTGATCAGCTGCTCGGCAATACCAGGAGCCACAATACACCCTTTGTCTGGGGCACCCATCACAGGGTCACAAACGTAAAGCGCGGCCGGATTCTCAGCTTTTACTTTCTTGACGGTGTCTTCAATCGCGGCACATTGCTCGGCACTACCCTGGTAACCACTGATCACGGCTTGGCAATTGGCCAGTTGGCCGATGGCAGACATGCCGTTGACCAATGCGTGAATGTCCTGCGCATCAAACGCGCGCCCGGTCCAGCCTTCCTTGTACTGGGTATGGTTAGAAAACTGAACGGTATGAATCGGCCAGACTTCAAAGCCCATGCGCTGAAGCGGAAACACGGCCGAGCTGTTGCCCGCATGGCCATATACGACATGGGATTGAATCGAGAGAATACCTTTCATTAATAAATCCTGTAGGGGTACGTTTATGCGGTGGGATAATAAAGTGACTCATGGTGTATCACAATCTTTTCCCGCAAAAAAGCGCTTGTTAGCGTTTTTATGTTTTGTGGCAGTTGGTTATGGCGAGAGTACCTGTGTCAGACGGCGGTGGCATGTTCTCAGCTTTCTGATGCCTTTCAAGTATGCGCAGAACGGAGAGGTTGTTGTAAAAGTGACATTTCATTCACCTCTTTATGCGCAGAGTGTGAATCTAACCCACTCTATTTACGGGCAATCCCGCTACACTTTTTGCTAAATAGACAACAGAGCACGGTTGGCGTATGGGAATAAAGGGAATCTGGCTGGGAGTCGCGATGATCGCGCTGGCAGGCTGCGACAGTCAGCCACCAAAGCAGGCACTGGGAACGATTGAGCGTGACAGGGTCACTCTGACCGCAACAGCCAATGAGATTATCCGTGAGCAGCCGGTAGCGGAAGGGGATTACGTCCAGCAAGGCGCGGTACTGGTCAAACTGGACACCAAGCAGCAAGTGGCCATTCTGGCCAGGGCCCGGGCGGAAGAGGCCAAGGCAGAAGCTTTTTTGTTGCGACTGACAAATGGCGAGCGACCGGAAGACATTGCGGCCTCGGCGGCCCGTCTTGAACGCGTCAAAGCAACGTTACGGGAAGCCGAGCAAAATTACCGGCGTGTTAACCGGTTGGTGGATCAGAAACTGCTGAGTTACGCCGAGCGAGACAAAGCCCGGGCAGAGCGGGATGCCGCTCGTGCCGATGTGGCGTCAGCGTCAGAAGATCTGGCGAAGTTAACCAGCGGGGAGCGCCCTGAAGATATAAAACAGGCCGAAGCCGCGCTGGCTGCTGCCCATGCGGAAGTTGCCCTGCAGGAGCAGGTACTCGACGATTTGACTGTAGTGGCGACCCGAAACGGTGTGTTGGACAGCCTGCCGTACAATGTCGGTGAACGCGTGCCCGTCAATGCCATTGTCGCGGCGATTCAGGCCGACACAGTACCGTATGCCCGAGTGTATGTGCCAGAGCCGTATCGGGTGAAACTGACCGTTGGTGATAGCCTGACCGTGTATGTCGACGGTGTCAGTGACCCATTCAGTGGCACGCTTCGCTGGATAGCCACCGAACCGGCGTTCACCCCTTACTACGCCCTCAATGAGCAGGATCGATCCCGACTGGTGTATCTGGCGGAAATTGATCTGCCGGACTCGGCGCGTTCACTGCCTGCCGGGGTGCCGGCGCAGGTGGAGATGCCGGATGAGTGATTATGCCATCTTAGCCAGCGGACTGACCCGAAAGTTCGGCGATTTTACCGCCGTTGAAGGGCTGAACCTGAAGGTGCCGAAAGGCAGTATTTATGGTTTTCTCGGTCCGAACGGGTGCGGTAAGTCGACGACATTGCGGATGCTAACCGGGTTGCTCAGTCCGACTTTTGGCGAGGTGGAAGTTCTTGGCTTGTCGATTCCCAGACAAGCAGAATTGTTACGTCGCCGTATTGGCTACATGACCCAGAAATTCTCGCTGTACGATGACCTTTCGGTATTTGAAAACCTGCAATTTATCGGTGAAATCTATGGCATACCGGCGCGGCAGCGCCGGATTCGTATTCAGGAGCAGATGGTGACCTATGGCCTGGATCAGCGATCCAGACAGCGCGCCGGAGAAATGAGTGGTGGTCAGCGCCAGCGACTGGCACTGGCTGCAGCGACGATGCATGCGCCGGATCTACTGTTTCTTGATGAACCGACCTCTGCGGTGGATCCCGAAAATCGGCGTGAATTCTGGGAGCAGTTGTTTGATTTATGCGATCAGGGCACCACGATACTGGTGACGACCCATTACATGGATGAAGCTGAACGCTGTCACGCTCTGGCGATCATGGAATCTGGCGTGGTGCGGGCCGATGGTCCGCCAGAACGGCTGATGCAGGAAATGGGCGTGAACGTGGTGGAAGTGGAAGCCAGTCAGCTCCGTCAGCTTAAGGAACGATTGCTGAAATGTGCAGAAGTGCGCTCTGCCGCTCAGCTGGGCGTAAGACTGCGGGTGCTGGTGCGAAAAGAAGTGGCAGATCCGATTGCCTGGATGACCAGTCGGTTTCCTGAACTGCGTCCTGAACAATTGAATCTGGCACGACCGAGTCTGGAAGATGTGTTTGTCACCTCCACCGGCGGGGAGGGACGGCAATGAGAGTGGAAGAGAAGGTCACATTTCTGCGTGCCTGTGTGATGAGCCTGCTGCGAATGAAAGCCATCATGAGCAAGGAGATCCGCCAGTTGTCGCGGGACAGAATTACATTTGGCATGGTTGTCATGATTCCGCTCATTCAGCTGCTGTTGTTTGGTTACGCCATCAATACGGATGTCCGTAATATCCCGATTGCGATCGTTGATCAGAGTGAATCGGCACTGGGACGGATGATCACCGAATCGGTGAAAGCGACACAGGTGGTCCATGTGATCCATCGGTATCCGACGGTGGCTGAAGCCGAGGAAGCCATTAATCAGGGGCTGGTGCGCGGGGTGCTGGTGCTGCCTAAAGATTTGACGCAGCGAGTGGCACAACAGCGTACGGTCGGTCAGTGGTTAGTGGACGGCTCTGACACCATGGTGAGTACCGCACTGCTCCAGCTTCAGACTATGCCGCTCAGAGAGCTGGTTAATTATCAGCCACCGCCGCCCAAAACTTTTGAGGTTGCCCTGTTTTTCAACCCGGAACGGCGCTCGGCGGTTAATATTGTGCCGGGGTTGTTAGGGGTGATCCTGACTATGACTATGATCCTTTTCACTTCTGCGGCCATCGTGCGCGAGCGTGAACGCGGCAATCTGGAGCTGTTAATTACCACACCGGTACATTCGCTGGAGCTGATGATCGCCAAAATTATTCCGTATATTTTTGTCGGTCTGATTCAGGTCACCATCATTCTCGGGTTGGGGCATTTCATTTTTGATGTACCGATTAATGGCCCCCTGAGCCAGATATTGCTCGGGACGCTGCTGTTTATCGCCGCCAGCCTGACACTGGGCCTGATGATTTCAACCGTGGCGCAAACCCAGTTGCAAGCGATGCAGATGACAGTGTTCATCCTTCTACCATCGATTTTGCTGTCCGGCTTTATTTTTCCGTATGAAGCCATGCCGATTCCGGCGCAATGGATTTCAGAAGCGTTGCCGGCTACCCATTTCATTCGTTTGATCCGTGGGATCATTTTACGAGGGGCTGATCTGGCCGATCTGTGGCGCGATGCGGTGTGGCTGGTAGGCTTTACCATTATCGGTCTGATTGTAGCTTCACTGCGGTTCAAGAAATCACTGGATTAATGCAATACCCTGATATAACGTGAAAATATTGTTATGAAAGGAGATGCATTTTGTTCAAATGGAAGCTTGATGATGAAATAAACCTTTGTCTGGTACACCAGCGTTTTGTTCCCCGCTATGTCCAGTTGGCGGCGGAGAACAAAGCGTACCTTTCTCAATGGCTGGCCTGGCCGGCAGTGTGTTCAACCGAAGAGGATTTTCGGCAGTTCGTGGCAGGTTCGCTGCACAAATATGCTGACGGCGTTGCCATGAACTGCGCAATTGAATACCGCGGCGAGATCATTGGAAACGTGGGCTTCAACAGCATTAATCCTACGCTTCAGGTAGCCGAGATTGGTTATTGGATGGCGGAGTCCTGCCAGGGTAAGGGCATCATGACACGTTGCTGCCGACATCTGATCGATTATGCGTTCAGTGAACTGGCGATGGAAAAAGTCCAGATTTCTGCTGCCGAAGACAATATACCGAGCAGGGCCGTGTGTGAGCGATTAGGGATGACGCTGGAAGGCATCATAACTCGCAAAGAAAAAGTTGGCGATCGTATTCTGAACCATGCGGTTTACGGTTTTTACCGCTCTCAATCCAGTTCTGGATCCCTGAGTTAACTCAAGTGTGCCATGCATTATCATTTTGTGCGAACCCTCAGCGAATTTCTCCCATCGTAGGGATGAGTAAGAGGGATGAGCCATTCACTTCACCACATTTTGGCATCAGGACTGATTATGACGCAGCGAATTTTTGAACTGGAAACTAAACGATTACGACTTCGAAGCTGGAAGGCTGAAGACCTGCCGGTTTTTGCTGAGATGACCGCAGACCCAGAGGTGATGCGTTATTTTCCCGCTCCGCTGAGCCGGGAAGAAAGCGATGCAGGGGCCAGCCGAATTCAGGGGCTGATTAGCCAGCGCGGCTGGGGATTCTGGGCAGCAGAGCTCAAAGAAACCGGTGAGTTTATCGGCTTTGTCGGTCTGCATTTTCAGGAAGAAGGCGTTGCTATTCCCAATACGCCCTTTGTGGAAATTGGCTGGCGTCTGGCCAAATCTCACTGGTTGAATGGGTATGCGTCGGAAGCTGCTCGGGAAGCCTTGCGTTTTGCATTCGAACAAAACATCGCCGACGCAGTGTATGCGTTTACCACGCTGGAAAATATTCCTTCGCAAAAGGTGATGGAAAAAATTGGTATGAGCAACACGGGGCAGGATTTTGACCACCCCCGTTTATTGGATAAACCTAATGCTGTAAAACGCCATTGCCTGTATCGCATTACCCGTGACGAATGGCTGGTTAACAACAATAGCCAGTAAGGAACTGAAGGCATAAGCTTTGAATGTCTTTAGTTTTAACTGCCTGGCTGGACCAGCTACGCATTTGCCCCATTACTCAGGGGACACGGGGCAAATGCGAAGGACGCTGGGCTTAAAGACAGTGATAACTAAGTATCCTTTTTCGTTGCCCGGCTTATTCTTAGCTACTCAGCTTATTCTTAGTTACCAAGTTTTATCATTAAGCGTTATGCCGTGCTGATTGCTAAGTGAATGAAAGCAATCAATAAAGTTAATGGTGGCTATCCTGAGCAATCAGACTTGGCAAAGGCTCATTTTTGACAGCCAGTGTTGTGGTTGCCGCCGTCATCTCCACGATATCCACTTTCATTTTGCCTGCGCCCAATAGTTCGTCGACCAAATGCTGAGAGAAAGGCCAGTATTTCAGACTGGCAGCAAGGGTCAGCTTGCCTTTGCTGTCCTCAGGGACCACAAACGTGTAATCGACAATGGCAAAGCCTTTGGGGGGGATCCGGTTATCTGCCAGAACCCGGTCAACTTCCCAGACGTTCAGATCCACAATGTCGCCGTTTTTGTCTCCCAGCCAGACTTTAAAGTTACGGGTTCCGGCCTCTGTTTCGCCGTTAACGACAGCACCAGAGCGATACAGCGGACGGTTTTTGTCGTGACTAGCACTGAAATCGATCCAAACTTCACGGCCTTCCGGGAAGCCGGTTGGCAATTTGTGTCCGGCACCGGTGTTAGTCACTTTGACCTTAATAGTTACCGGTTCGCCCGGAATAACATGGCTCGGCAAGTTCATGAACTCAATGGTTGCGGCAGAGCGCAGCATGTCCCGGGACAACTGAGCACTTTCCGAATGGCCCAGGTGCTCCAGTAACGTCGAGTTACCGCCGGAAAAATCATGTGAGTAAATGTGCTTGCGATCTTTTCCCATGATGGCGGATTTACCCGGGTTGTCTGACGTACCCGGCCCTGGAGTCATGTGGCAATCCTGACACTGGACTCCTTGCTCGTTATACACACTTTCCTGCCACTCATCGTAGGTGCGTTCAATCGGGGTGCTGTTCATCGGGTGGGTGACATTGTGGCAAACGGAGCAGAATTCGGAGCGGGTGTGTAAATCAGAGAATTCGGTTTTGTGGTACGGCGATTCGGCATCGGTTCTTGGCCCCAGTTTTACGTGCATTGCCCGATTGGGGGTTAAGACGTAAGCGGCGTTGTCGTGCCCTGACAGTTCAGAAATGTTATGGCATACCTCACAGTTCACGCCCGGAAGTGTCTGATCACTGCCTATCATGGCGGAGGTCGCTTTCATACTGGTCATCCCGATTGGGCTGTGACAGGCGATACAGAAATTATCGATCTCACCCTTGGTGGCTTCGCTGGCTCGTTTAAAGAGCGCCTGATAGATAGGGTCATCCCAGGAATTTGCCATTACCGACTGGCTCCACTGTCGGTAAATTTCCTGATGGCAGCCTTTGCAGACTTGCGGGTCTTCAAACATTTCGGGTTTAAGATCCATCCCGCCGGTGCTGGCGCGAGAGGGGTAAAACGGCATTTGGGCATCAATCTCAGCCTGTGAGGTAGGTTTATGGGGATGAAGCCATTTTTCATTCCCCGTCGGGTGCTGCGCCAGTACTACAAAAGGTAATAACAGCAGCCCCCAGATCATGCGTTGAGTTAAGCTATTCATCATCCACATCGCCATACGCAGAACCATATGCTGAACAATAGTTATCCTCACGCCCCGAACATCGGGCGTGTGCCGGTAGCTCATTGTTTTCATGAGGGTATCCTTTTGGTGTCCTAATAGTGACTGCCCAGAAAAACAGTCATGATGAGTGTAGGAAAGACAAGGCTGAGACTGTGTGTCTTGTTTTGTAATCACGCATAAATACTAGGTGTATCTGTACGGATTATCTGACCGCATCCAAATGCGATTGAGGTATACTGGAGGCAAGTTGTTATCTTTTGAGGGAAAATTCGTGAAGTACTTAAAGGCGTTGGTCGCTGTGAGTGCCCTGACAATGCTGCTTGCCGGATGTGGTGAGAAATTGCAGATCACAGCAAACCCGGTAAAAGACGTACAAACCATGCAGTATCAGGACGAGCAATTGAATGTGTACTGCGTAACCGGTATTTGTCAGTTTGAGCTGTCATCCAACAAAGACATTACACTGACTGTGAATATGCATTACAGCGAAACACGTAGCTTTGACAAAATTGAAGGGGTGAGTGTTACCGGTTCGCAAGGTTCGACGGTGCAAATGCTGGGTGGTAATCGTTTCTCGATGGCGCTGGTGGCGAATGACTCACCGACCAAAATTCAGGTCGTTGATTACTACCGATAAACGCTGCTGATTCACAACAAACAAAAGGGTCATCCGAGGGTGACCCTTTTTTGTTGTTGTCGATTTTTACGCGATTGGCGGCTAATCGCTAGTCGGCGCCGGATTACTGCGTGTGATTATCTTTTCTGGTTTCTGGTTTCTGGTTTCTGGTTTCTGGTTTCTGGTGTTTTCCGCTTCCAGTGCTTTGCGTTTGTGGCGATTAGAGGCTTTGTCTTGCGGTTTTTCTGGCACCGGCCTTTTTTCCGCAATCAGGTGGCGGATTGCCAGGATAGGGTGGCGAAGCAACATTCGCGGACCAGAGTAGCGCATTATTGTGCGAGACAGGGCTTTGTAATCGGCTTTGTAGCAGTGGATCGGGCATATTCGGCAAGTTGGCTTATTTTCACCGTAAGGACAGCGATCCAAGCGGGTGTGGGCATAGTGTAAAAAGTCGCGACAGCTATCGCACAGCGTTGGCCCGTGGTGATCCCGGCAATAGATTTTCACCATAGCTTGAATGGTTTTTAATTCGGTATCGAGACTGCCCAGCAAAACCGGGGATGGTACAGGGGAGGGGGCCTGGTTAGTCATGACTCACCTTCGACGTCATTGCTTTAAACTTATATGTAAAATATAACTTTAAAGTGGCGGTAATAATTTGACCTAAATCTTAATTTTTCGCGTAATTTGGGTTGCCGATGTTAATAGAAAGAAAAATTCACGGAATTCTGTCATGAAAGCATGCTGAATGGGTTGATTTCGTTGGGTTTGAGCAGTAGTATCCGCACCTCTTTTTTTATGGTGGTGTATATGAGCAGATTTGAGTGCCTAGAAAGAATCGTCGAGGAATATCGTAAGAAAGTTCGCGACGCGGAGTTTAATAAACAGAATGACAGTGAAGTCGCAAAAGTGTTGGTTCTGCTTGTTGGAAACTCTATGTTCAGCTTGGCAGATGAATTTGCAGATTGGGTAAATCGTGGTGGCGATCGTAGCTACGGTGGCAAGTTCTTCGTTTCTAAGCAGCTGATGACCCTGCTGGAGCCAGTAACTTTCCGTGGCGTAACTGTTCGTCGTGACTCGATCAAGCTATTCCGAATTTCTTAATTCGATAGATAACATCGATTATTCAATGACTCTCATAAAAGAAAATTGAGAAATAATTTTTAATGGATTTTTGCCCTTGCAAAATTCCATTAGCGAAGAAGGATGCCCAGGCATCCTTTTTTGTTGGCTGGCATTTAGCGCAGTCATTTCACCAGGATGGTTGGTTATTGTCCGAAATGGTGCGTGGTTGTGTGATAAGTGCTCTCTGAAGCGATGCTGGTGGCGTTCTGGCCGTGACTCTGTGGGATGCAGGGGCTGAGTCGCTAAAACGGTCTCAGAATGCGGCTGAGAAGGTCTAAGAGCTGGGGTCATGTAAGCGTTGCATCGCGTTTTTCTTTTATGCAGCGTGATGTCACTCGGTTAGCCATTGTGGATGAAGTTTGGTATAAACGTGCCAGTCAGCCTGAATAAATGAGAAGAAATCAATGGATGCAGAATTTTGGCACAGCCGCTGGGCGGCAAACCGCATCGGTTTTCACCAGAATGATACCAACCCAATGCTGGAACGCTTCTGGCCGGAGGTAAAGGCAATGCGCGAAGATGTCGTGTTGGTGCCGATGTGCGGTAAATCACTGGACATGACCTGGTTGGCGGAAAAACACAATCAGGTAATTGGCATTGAACTGAGTGAGATTGCGGTTCGCGCTTACTTCTCTGAGCACCTGTATACCCCGCTGGTAACGCCACTGGGTAATGGCCAGAGTTTGTATGAGTTTGATGAAATTTCCATTTACTGCGGTGACTTTTTCTCGACGCGCATTGAACCGACTGATGTGGTGTATGACCGTGCAGCACTGATTGCGATGCCGGAAGCAATGCGTCAGATGTATGTGGAAAAGCTGCTGTCGTTGGTTAAACCGGGTGGCCGTATTCTGCTGGTTACAGTGGATTACCCGCAGCATGAAATGGACGGCCCTCCGTTTTCTGTGGCGAAGGAAGAAGTGGAGCGTTTGTTCGAAGGCTACCAGATCCGTCATCTGTCACGCGAAGAAGGCGATGAGAACCATCCGCGTATCCAACGTGGGGTGAGCCGGTTTGCAGAAGAAGCCTGGTTGATTTCGTTATAAAAGACGGATTACGTGGTAAGTGGCTAAATAACCTGAAAGTGTAATCACGAATTGGTTATGAGCCCGTCGTAAAATCATGCGAATCAGAATCATAAAAAGGAGCCCGAGGGCTCCTTTTTTAATGCCTAGATCTCAATGCAAGCTAAAATACCAGGCTTTAGTGCCAGATTAGTAATGCCTGCTTTTTCGAGTGCGGCCTTTATGGCACAGTTTTGATGTAAGGTTGAGTTACAGGATCACTTTTACATCCGCAGCGGTCGCTACGGCATCATTGACGGCACCATCAATGCTGTCACGACGGGTCAGAGCCACACCCAAACGACGTCGACCATGAATATCCGGTTTGGCAAACAGACGAACCTGAGTATTCGGACGGGCCAACGCCGTTGCCAGGTTATCAAAGCGAATGTTCTCAGAGATGCCTTCAGCCAGAATCACAGCTGACGCACTCGGGCCATATTGTGTAATCGAATGAATAGGCAGTCCCAGGAAAGCACGAACATGCAGAGCAAACTCTGACAGCTCCTGGGAAATCAGTGTGACCATCCCGGTATCGTGAGGGCGGGGCGATACTTCGCTGAACAGCACTTTGTCACCTTTTACGAAGAGTTCAACGCCAAACAGACCGTATCCACCCAGCGCGTTCACCACTTTTTCTGCTGCTGCCTGAGCGGCTTGCAACGCCGCTTCAGACATTTGCTGTGGCTGCCATGATTCGCGGTAATCCCCGTCTTCCTGACGATGGCCGATAGGGGCACAGAAATGCACGCCATCTGCAGCACGGACTGTCAGCAAGGTGATTTCATAATCGAAATCGACAAAGCCTTCGACAATCACCCGACCAGCGCCTGCTCGTCCGCCTTCTTGCGCATAGCGCCAGGCTTTCTCGATGTCTGCCGCGGTTTTCACCACGCTCTGACCTTTGCCTGACGAGCTCATGATCGGCTTGACCACACAAGGCATGCCTATTTGCTCAATGGCTGCAGTGAACTCTTCAAACTGATCACAGAACGCGTACGGCGAGGTTGGCAGAGCCAACTCTTCGGCAGCCAGACGGCGGATACCTTCACGGTTCATGGTCAGTTTGGTCGCGTTGGCCGTAGGAACAACGTTCAGTCCCTGCGCTTCCAGTTCAACCAGCATATCTGTTGCAATGGCTTCGATTTCCGGTACCACGTAATGCGGTTTTTCCTGCTCAATAACCGCTTTTAGGGCGGCACCATCAAGCATGTCAATCACATGGCTGCGGTGAGCCACTTGCATGGCCGGGGCATCTGCATAGCGGTCAACCGCGATAACCTCAAGGCCGAGGCGCTGACATTCAATCGCCACTTCTTTCCCCAGCTCACCAGAGCCAAGCAGAAGAACACGGGTTGCGTTTAAACGGGTAGCTGAACCAATCATCGAAAATCCTTACCGAGTGTCAGTGAATAGTCGGCATGATACCGGATTATATGAAATACGCAAACGTTTGCGTGTGTTATACCTGCTTTGTTGTTTATCCCCCCTTGATTTATAAAGAAATGGTAAAACAGATTAGGCGATAAAAGTATGGCAAGGTGCGGCGGCTGTATTTTGTTGTGATGCAGTCAAATGGCTTGACAGGAATAGCGGAGAGTATTTCATCTACATGGTTGATACACGCTACAGGCGAGGAGCATTTGTCTGTTCGTATGCTGAAAAGTGCAGCTGCAAAACGGTGTGCAGAATTGTAAAAGTTCTGTCATTCCTGCCGGTCTGGCCTCGAATTAGGACATTTTTGCGGCTAGATTACCCAGCATAAATTCAGCAATAAAAAGTAGTGGATCATGAAAAAAGCAATTCTAGGTTTAAGTTTGTTAGCGGCGCTGCCGCTGTCGGCTCATGCGGCTCAGTCTATTGGTGCCTTCTTCGGTAGCCCGATGTCGGGTGTCCAGTACAAGCATCACGATCTGCGTTTCTCGCTGGGGGTGGATGACTTTGGTGTGGCGGTAGATAAAACCTTTAATCTGGGTTCTCTGGCCAATGATCCGTCTATGAACAATTTCTACACCTTCGTAGGCGGGCAGTATGTGGACGACAAACACAATAAACTGGGCGTACGTGCCGGTGTTGGTTTTGAAGTGCCGGTCGAGCGTTTCGAGATTTACGGTGAACTGGGCCCGACACTGTACATGGTTGAAGATTTTGATGCGGATCTTGAAGGCGCGCTGGGTATTCGTTACCGTTTTTGATAGCTGTTATCCGTGATTCATGCGACTGACTCTGAGGTATAATCGAGCCGGTTCTATAGAGTCTTTCGCATGAGTTCCATCCTCATTCTTTCCGGTTTCGGAGAGAATGAGGGTGCTGTGGAATGTCTATTCCCTTGTTTCTTGTGTTTTCGGTATTCTGTTTACCGGGATTCTGTTTACCGGTATGCAGCTTATCGGTTTCAGACTACTGACATCCTGCTTTTCTGCGCAGTCCGATTTACCGTAAACAGCGAGTTGTGTCGCTATTCCTTCATTAACCCGGCTTCAATGTAATACTGTTTCGCGCCGTCATGGAGGGGAGCGGTCAGTCCGTCTTTGATCATCTCTTCTTTCTTCAGCAGGGTAAACGCGGGATGAAGCTTCTTGAACGTCTCGAAGTCTGAAAAAACAGATTTCACGACCTGATAAACGATGTTCTTATCCACTGATGCTGAAGAGATCAGTGTCGCCCCGACACCAAACGTATGCACGTCTTTTGGATTTCCCTGATACATACCGCCGGGAATGGTGGCTACCCGATAAAAATTATTCTCTGCTATCAGCTTGTCGATCACCGGCCCTGAAACATCCACAATCACACTCTGACAGGCCGTCGTGGCTTCTTTAATGGCACCGCTTGGGTGCCCCACGGTATACACCATGGCATCGATTTTGTTATCGCAAAGGGCCTTTGACTGTTCCGACGCTTTTAACTCAGCGACCAGGCTGAAATCGGACTGCGACCAACCCATGGCCTTCATTAACACTTCCATCGTGCCACGCTGTCCTGAACCGGGATTGCCGATATTGACCCGTTTTCCTTTCAAATCAGCAAACGTTTTAATCCCTGAATCTGCTCTGGCAACCACGGTAAAGGGTTCGGGGTGAAGGGCGAAGACAGATCTCAGCGCTTTGAACGGGCCTTTCTCGGCAAAAATGCTGGTACCGTTGTACGCGTGATACTGCCAGTCAGATTGCGCGATACCTAAATCCAGCTCACCGGCACGAATGCTGTTGATGTTATAGATTGAACCACCGGTGGATTCGACGGAGCAGCGAATGCCATGTACCGGTCTGTCTTTGTTCACCAGCCGACAAATAGCGCCTCCTGTCGGGTAGTACACGCCGGTTACGCCCCCGGTACCAATTGTGATAAAGGTTTCGGATAAGGCGGAGGCGGCCAAAAGCAAACTGAAGCAGGACAAACAAGCGATAGTCAGCGTGCGGAACCGTTTCATAATGACCTCGCAGATACGGGCAGAGGAAAGAAGGGTTGGGTGTTACGTTGTGTTTGCTGATCAAGAGTGGTTTGATTCACAGAGAATGTTCAGCAAACGACATTAGGTCTGAGTCTAGACGGTGAGAGAGTGAGACTTGTCGTGGGATTAAGACAATCCCTGTCGTCTGTGGGAGTCAGCTTAGGCTATGAAACTACAGCTTCTGAAACCATAGATTCTAAAACCCTTACTGACACCCGCAGACGGTGGGGAAGAAAAGTGAGACAGCGCGCGATGCAATCAAACTGCGACCGACAGACAGCGTTATGCTTTTGCAGCCTGTTGACCCGCCGCTTTCTTATTCTCCCACTGAGTAATGAACGCCACCGAGGCAATTATAATGGCTGCGCCCAGCCACAAGCGTCCTGGTGGCACCCAGCCAAAGACCAGCCAGCCTGCCAGTACATTCAACGGCAATTTGGCATGGTCAAAAGGTTGCACAAACGACGCATCTGCCACCGCATAGGCTTTAGCGATAGCCCATTGTGCCAGTGCTGTCATCAGACCCGCTCCGAACAGCAACAACCAGCTGAAACCAGTATCGGGCATTGTGAAATCAGGTACAGCCAGAAAAATATTGAAGGGAGTGATCAGAATCAGCAGATACACCACCATAGTGGCCGGTGGATCATACGCTGACATCTTCTTCACCATCAGGGAGTAACTGGCCCAGAAGAACGCGGCACCGACCGGTAACAGGCTGGCCCAGTTAAAGCCGTCGGCCCAAGGTTCAAGAATCAGCATCGCCCCCAGAAAACCTGTCAGGGTAGCTACCCAGCGCGCCGTGCCGACTTTTTCTTTCAGAAAGATCCCAGAACCAATCGTGGCAAACAACGGTGAAGTCATCAGTAATGCAATGCCTTGCCAAATTGGAACCGGATAGGCAAGCGCCCATAGCCAGAGCTGGATACCTATTACCGCGAGGAAAACCCGCAGGCAGTGCATGCCAAAATGCTGAGTGCGTAGTGCACGACGAAGCCCGAGCGTCCGAAGCCAAGGGAATATCGCGACCAGAGCAATGGCGTACTGAATGAGTGCGACAGTGGTTGAAGGGATGCCGAAATTGATACTGACATACTGTGCCAGGCTGTTAACCAGGGCAAAAGCCAGTCCGGCGATCAGCATCCAGCTGGCACCCTGAATAGGATTATGTTGGTGTGACATTCAAATTGATAGGGTAATGAAAAACTTGAAAAATCATACCCGCGAGAGGAAGGATAAGAAACCGCTTTCTTTGGTTGCTGACACAAAAGTATAAAAAAACCGCCATTACGGCGGTTTTTCTGATTTTAAGCATGACTTTTACGTATTTACGATGGATTACACCGCGACGTAAGTCAGAGGAATGTCGGGATTCAGCGCTTCCAGAGTGGTCTGGGTATCAGCTAGGTGGCTGATCGTACTGTCCGATTTCTCAACCAAAGCGACTTCCTCTATATCAGCCAGCGGGTAGCCAGCCATGTTCATATTGATCATAGCGACTTGCAGCGGAGGCAGACTCGGGTTAAAAGCTGCGTTTTCTGCGTACATGCCCACAAAAACGTTTCCGTCTTTGGCTTTTAGCGCAACACCGCTGAAATTGTTGGTGTATGGCGCGTGGGCACGGTTTGCCGCCTGACAGGCCGCCTGAACCAGTGTTTCGGTTGCTTCTGTGTGCATGCCGTGATCAACGGTTGCCAGCAGGGCATCGGTGATGTTCAGGTCGGCAGGGCCGAACGATTCAGGTAAATATTCCTGCAGATTTTTTGCCTCGCGCTCAGGCAGTTGCACAATCAGATCTTTCGCTGACGTCAGCTCGTTCATGAACTGGCGACAGTGACCGCAAGGGCTGTAGTTGATGGTAATGTCCTGCAGGCCAGTTTCACCTTTTACCCAGGCGTGGCTGATAGCAGATTGTTCAGCATGAACCGTTTGCGACAGGCTGGTACCAACAAATTCCATGTTGGCGCCGAAGTACAAAGTGCCGGACAAACCGCGCACAATTGCGCCTACATTGAAATGCGAAATGGGGGTAATTGAATAAGCGGCGGCAAGCGGAAGTAATGCAACACGTAATTCAGTGTCTGTCATCTGAGTTTGTGACAGCAACTGAGCAAACACCTCAGGGCTTAGAGTTGCATCAAAATGATCCGCTTCCACGATCGGTTTGATGGCCGATGCTAAATCAGCGGGTAAAGCGCCTAAAGCATCCATTACTTTAGTGTGCATGAGTTATCACTCCGTCTTGTGTATGGAGAAATATTGTAGGCTGTGTCCTTACTTTGTTGTGTGATATTGATCACGTTATTGTTTTGTTTGTTTCATTGTTTTCATTATTGAGAGTGAGTTCACACAAGTTAATTTTCAAAGTGCAATATTTATCAGTGAGTTAGAGATTGTATTCGATTACCCACTCATTTTACCTGTTTCTTAGTTTGGCTGATCCTAGTGAATCAATTGAGCCTGTGCACTTAAGAAAACGCTAAAAAGAAATATGCTAAGAAACATTAGCACTATTGAAACACCGCTGTGAGCAGTGGGAACAATAATGGCGCCAGAATTGATGTCATGACGCCGCAAATAACCAGTGCCAGCGAGCTGAATGCGCCTTCCTGATAATTTTCTTCTGCCGCCTTTGCCGTGCCCAGCGCGTGAGACACGGTGCCCATGGTCAGTCCTTTGGCGATAGGTGCTTTCACGCCGAAAAGGGAAAACAGCGGATAACCCAGAACAGCACCAAACAAGCCCGCGATAATGACCATGACTGCAGCGATAGCAGGCACGCCGCCAATCTGATCGGCGACCGCCATTGCGATGGGGGTCGTTACGGATTTTGGTAGAATCGATGCCGTCAGCTGGGCGTCGGCACCCATCATGAAAGCAATACCCGCCCCAGTCAGCATGGATAACACGCTGCCAACCAGACACACGGAAAAAATGACTTTCCATTTGGCGCGAATCTGGCTTAGTTGCTCGTACAATGGAAAGGCCAGAGCGACCACTGCGGGTTCCAGCAGGGCGTTAATCCATTTGTTCTGCTCAAAGTAGGTTTCATACGGTACGTGCAACCACATCAGAAGCGGAATAATCACCAGCAGACAAATCAGTAAAGGGTTAACAATCGGGTGCTGTAGACGTTTGGAGATAAGCCGTGCGGTGTAAAACACTACAACGGTAGTCAGAAGCCAGATCATTGTTTTTCCTTATAGTGTGTAGCAATGCCAATCACCATAAATACCACCAGGCTGCTGCCTAGGGTACTGAGCAAAATAGTTAGCGTGTTATCTGTCAGCAGGTCCAGATAATTCATCAGTCCGACACCGACAGGTACAAAAAGCAGTGCCATGTTCTTGATGAGTACGTGGCAGCCTTTCATCGCCCAATGAGCGGGGAGTAAACCCATCGACAAGGCAGTAAACAGGATTAACATCCCGATGATACTGCCGGGAATTGCCAGACCAGTCAGGGCCTGAATACCTTTGCCCAACATCAGGCAAATAAAGATGACAAAGAAAGAACGGAGATACGCCATGAGCCATTCACTATCAGGAATCCACACATTCATCATACAAAATAAATGTGACGCAGACCACACTAAAATGACCTGCTCGGACCATGGAAGTTAGATTGCAAAATCAGAATGTGGAGGCCACGATCATGGCGACCCCGGCCAGCGTCAGTATTGCCACAGAGATTTTGTGCCAGACGCTGTATTTCACGATTTTTTCGGTCGGGGTTTCTTCGTAAGGAGGCGGGACATCTTCTTCCGGGGCCGGAAGGCTAGGCTTCAACTGGTTCTGATGTACCGTCCGGCATGTTTTGTCCGGTAGAGGCACACGGAATCCATAATGGGGCAAAACTTCAATTGGAATTGCCAGTTTGCCGTCTCTATTGAGCTTATCCGTCAGTGAATGAAAAATAGCATTGATGTCATAATGTTGCCCGCTGGCATCTTCGTAGGGGTCGATTTGAGAGAAGGCTTTTTCATACAAAGGTTCAGCGCTGATCACTTCCCCCGCACAATAGCACAGCACTTCCAGCAGGCGGGATTCATGCTGAGTCAGCGACGTTTCTGACTTGTCTTTCCACACCAGCAAACGCAGGTCAGGCTCGAAGTCGACGTCAGGAAAACGGTAACAGCGTGTCAGAGTTCTGGTTGCCATATCAATTACTTCAATTCAAACTTCGAATCCATGAATGACAGTGTCCTAATGAATCCGCACAACCTGACAGGTGATCTCAGGTCAACCTGGTTTTGCGGTAAATACGCCCAGCAGCAGGGCCAATAGACAACGGAAATAAGGTGTTGATTACACCGGTCTGATTTAAGTGTGAGCGGTGAAGGGGGGATGCGCAATTTCACTTCTAAGGATATTGTCTTAGAAAAAAGCCTCTTGCTGCACTTGCAGGAAGAGGCTAGTAGTTTTTATAGCATTTTCTGTTGGTTACTTAGTGCTGCCGGTGAACCATAAAAACAGCGAACTATCTGATTCTTTACACCAGTGACTCTACATAGTCATACACTGCTTTCAGAATCTTCATATCCCGTTCACTGGTTTGGTGTTCCATCGCCACAGCTTCCAGGTTCTGCATGTAACCAGGCAGCTTGGCTTCAAAGAAGTCCTGACAGTAATGTTTCCATTGCTGCTGTTCTTTATAATCCAGTGTCATCGGGAAGTGACGGGCGCGGTAACGGAACAACAGCGGCTTGATACGCTTGTCACTGACATTGATTTCAAGCTTACCCAGTTCTTCAGAAGGCGTTTTACGGATGATTTCCAGTGTGGAGCGATCCGCATCAGAGAAGAAACCGTCATATAACTGTGCATCCACATTATCGCTCGGCGTAAACTCACGATCTTCACTGTAGATAGCCAGCAGCTTCTCGCGCACTTCCGGGTGAGACTTCAATAGCTGCAGGTTTTTCAGACAGGCTTCACGGTCAATGCCGATACGCGCCGCATCTTCAGCACGCAGGGTTTTAGCCGGTGCAAGAATCGGACACTTATTAATGTGAACCAGCTTGAGAGGCACTGGCAACTCATCCGGCCCTAAGTCCGCTCGCTTGGTGTACAGACGTTCGCGCAGCTCATCGGCAGACAGCTCCAGCAGCGGCGCTGGGTCCATTGCCAGATTGACCGCAATTACCGCGTTCTTGTTATCCGGATGCCACGCCATCGGCACAATCCAGGTGGTATTGCCGCATTCCACGCCAAACATACCAGAAACGTGCATCAGCGGTGTCATTTCCACGATATCGATCAGGTTCTGTAATTTACGCTTGTTGCGTAGATCAAAGAAATAACTGAACAGTTTTGGCTGATGCTGTTTCACCAGCTTCGCCAGCTCAATGGTCGCATACACATCAGCCATCGCATCGTGCGCGTTGGCGTGTTCAATACCGTTGGCGACCGACAGGTGCTCCAGCTTGAAGCTAGGAAAACCATCTTCATTGGTCGGCCAGGTAATACCTTCCGGACGCAGCGCATAACAGGTGCGCATCACATCCAGCATGTCCCAACGCGAGTTACCGTTCTGCCAGCTCCAGGCATATGGGTCGAAGAAGTTGCGATACAGGGTATAGCGCGTAACTTCATCATCGAAACGAATGTTGTTATAGCCAATCACACAGGTATTCGGCTTAGACAGCTCATCATGAATGCGGGCAATAAACTCCGGCTCGGACAGCCCTTTCTGGTGGGCTTCCTGCGGAGTAATACCGGTGATCAGACAGGCTTCAGGAGAGGGCAGGTAATCCACGGGTGGTTTACAATAAATCACCAGCGGCTCACCAATCACATTCAGATCCATATCGGTACGCACACCCGCAAACTGACACGGACGGTCATTCGCCGGGCTGGCACCGAAGGTTTCATAATCGAGCCAAAACAATGTTGGCTGGTTATTGCTGTTACTCATTATTATCAATACACACAGGTAAAAGTGTTGTCTGCCCTCATAATAACAAATATTTGAGTTGGGTGCGGGTTTGATTTTGGAAGCATCTACAGAACCTGCTATATACATACGGCGATAATTTAAGCCACTCTGAAACACGGCCAGCTATGATAGTTGTGGATGAGCTAGGCCCTTAAATGACGCAGGCTTCTTATGTTCGATGAGGGATGATGCTTGGTGGGAATATAATTGTTGTATGCGCTATCGGGCTAAGAGCTTGGGACAGTAAACATGTGGATGAACCCACCCGCATGATTTCGAGTAGGGGAAGTTACAGGTTATCGCCTTTCAGTATGTCGAATGATTATGCAGCTTGTTCGTCGTTGTACATTTCAACAGCCTTTTTTAAGCCTTGCATGGTGTTTGGTAGTGTTCTCTTAATTTGTTTTCCGATCAGTTGTCCAAATAAAGGAGACAGGAAACCCGTAAAATTGACTGCATGAGTGACTTCGGTATCTGCCCCAACTTGCTCTAATAAATGTACAAACGTGATTGTACAAAAGGGCAGTTTTGTAATGGTTGTGAACGATTTATTGTGTGTGACTTCGGTGAAAACGATTTTCGCTTCTGGCCCTTTTTGGGGCTTTAATGTACCGGTAGCACCTTGGGTGAAATCTCCTTCAATAGATGAGTAAACCACGTCAGGATCCCAATTTTTCCATTCGCTCACCTGCGAATAAAAAGGATAGATATTTTCAGGCAACGCTTTAATCACTATTTTCTCATTAAATTCCATTTTACTAATCCTATCCTTATGGTTGACAGTTTGGATTTATTCAATGTGACAGCTTTAGTACCGTGCACGGGTAGCCATTGTTAGTGTTAGTACTATCAAATACCGCATTAAGCTTGAAACCTTCACTTTCATACAGTTTGCGAGCAGTGTGATTACCATCGAGAACATAGGTAATCGCTTTGTCATCAATAATTCTTTAAACCGTATTTGAGAAAATTACGGTCAATGCCTTTATTGAACTCATCGGGAGCGATATAAAGCCACGCGACTTCGCTCTCTGGTATACTCATAAATCCGACAATTTTATCGTTGATGCAAGCAACAAAATTTCTGGATAAATAGAAATTCTACAAATCACATTCATCGGTGGTGAGTGGTACAAATGCTCTTTCGTCGCACGAACCTTTAAGCTCAATGAGCCGGGCTTTATCATGAATTGCACAGGTGTCCGGCCAATCACTGTCTTTATATTCCCTGAGAATGACGTTGTTCAAGTTAACTTACTTTTAATTCATCGATTAATAATGAGTAAAGAGCTCGCTGCGTTAATGCATGAGGGCGGATTACCAGGAAAAGCGAAAACTAAAAGTACCACTATTAGTGCTACATGTTTTAGGCATGACCTTGATGCTTGGTTCGGCAATACACGCCGTACCCAAAGCAGGAACCTAAGAGCAAGCAATAGAGAGAACTAATAACCATAAATGGCATTTTATCAGCTAGTTCAAGCATATAGGGTGAACTAGACAGCAAAACCGCAGGAATCGAGAAAATCCCCCGAACTAAAAATACGATGCTAATGAGTGCCAATATTTTATTGGTAAATGGCAGTAACCGGATGACACCCGCCCCGGAGAACGCATAGGCTGACCAAATCGCAAGCATTGTGGCAATCAAACCGGTTAATAACGCAGGGTAGAGAAACCCATGTTCACTCAATGTTGCCATCTCTTCCCCGGCGCCGAAAAATCTGTACCAATCCGCACCACCAACAATAATCGCTATGTGGGCGACAGCAGCGAGAGCTGTTAATCCTCCGGCAATTTTCAATATATTCATGTGGCTCCCTCATTAATGTTCATCATGAACGAGTGGGTGACTTGTCCGTGATCAGTTGGTCCTTTTCTTGACAAGCCTGTTTAAAGGCAATCATCCATTTCTTGAACTCACGTATTATCACATAGCCAAAGTATGCGTTAATGTGCTTATTTTCTTAGGTGTCTGTCATGCTGCATGATTAACGTGATAATTGTGCCTCATTGGCTTTCATGTGAGAGCTGTATCACTTAAATCTTTTTAGTAGAGGCGTATTGATTGCTCACGCAGAACACAAGTTTGCATCGTGGTGAGCATCACCTGTTGTCAGAGACGCTTCAGTGCTCAGTGCTTTTTGTATGCGAAAAGTTGACAGAGATGCTGTAGAAAATAGCGGTGAGCACATTTACGCATTCTGTTTTATATGCTTTGATGCCAGTTCAAATAATACGCGATAGATGATGGAAGGGAGCGCAGGATGGAGCTAAAAGTTCTGGTTGATAACAACACAATTATTGATAAGTACTATCTGGGAGAGCCAGGTGTCTCTTATTTGATCACAGAGGGTGATGTTAAGTTGTTGTTTGACGTTGGCTACTCAGACGTCTTCATTCAAAATGCTGAAAAAATGAATGAATCGCTGATGGACGTTAATTATATTGTGCTCTCGCATGGTCATAATGATCACACCGGTGGCCTTGTTCCTCTTATTAAACATTATTCGCAAGCGCAGGATGCAGGCGTTAGCTTTAACAAGCCAATGATTATTTCCCATCCTGATGCACTTTCACACAAAGAGTATGACGGTGATGGCATTGGCTCGATTTTGGATAAGCAGACACTGAGCCAGTACTATGACATTCAGCTATCGAAAGCACCGGTTTGGATTACTGAAAACCTTGTCTACCTGGGAGAAATCGAAAGGGGGAATGATTTCGAGAATATCGATCCCATCGGCTTGTGTGAGAAGGATGGACAACTGGTTGATGATCACGTCAAAGACGACTCTTCTTTGGTGTATATATCCCCTGAAGGCTTAGTGATCATTACTGGTTGTTCCCATGCGGGTATCTGCAACATTATCGAATATGCTAAGAAAGTCTGTAATGATGACCGAATTGTAGATGTTATAGGTGGCTTTCATTTGATTTCACCCAGTGACCTTCAATCGAAAGGAACGCTTAAGTATTTTGAAGAAAATACAATCAGCAATATTCATCCGTGTCACTGTACCAGTCTGGAATACAAAATTAAGCTCTCAAAATTTTCTGATGTATTAGATGTGGGTGTTGGCTTATCGCTTAGTTATAGCTGAGCACTCAGACAAAAAACAGAGAATGAAGTGGTGCTCAATAGTAGTAATGATCAACAGCAGAAGAGAGTGGTTGGTTTTAACTATTGAGATGGTTCATCAGGAGACCGCTGGTTTAGCCCATTGGTAGACCAGCAGTTTTCAGCATCAGTTCTTGCCCCTTATCGTTTCATTTCCCCATCGCTTTTATTTTAAGCCAGCCTGTCGAGAATAAACGCGACACGCTGTGTGACGGGTACTTTGGGAACCTCAATAAGTGTGTAGCCATACTGGGTATAAGTCGCGACCATGGCTTCGTAGGTTCTCACCGCTTCGGCATAGTCTTGTTTACGCTCTGCATCATTGGTGAAAATGGCCTCCCACGGCGGGAAAATGAAAACCTGCTTGTGGTATGTCAATGACTGACAGAGCACGTCTAACTCAACCGGAACGCTCAAGTTTTCGAGGTTAGAGTAACCCACGCAGTCAATGATGCTGCGATCAAAAAAGACGGTGTCAAAAATTATGGTGTTTTGCAGCGCTTGATAAGCGTTGTAGTTATTCAATTCAGCTTGAACCATCGCATCACGGAACGCAGCTTTATTTTTCCAGGGCAGGGCGTCGCCGCCATGCTTTAGTTGGCTCTGGATAACCGCGCGACCGACTTCTTCCGAGCACCTAAACCCTCTCCGAGTTAAGGCTTGAATCACTGTGGTTTTACCCGAACCGGGGCTACCGGTAAAAATGACGTTTTGACTCATGGATGAACCTCTTAAAAATGGTAGATGAAAATTAGAGAGAAAAGAAAACGGGATTTTCAGGAAAGATGCGTAACGAAAATGCAAATGAAAGCAAGGCTGGTGAAAAAGAGATTGATCAAAGCTAGCTTGATAAAGTGAGATTGATACAACTGAGGCGGATTAATGCTGGAACGGAAGAGTTATATCTTTCCATCATAATCCAGTTAGCGTGATGTGGCTGTAATCAAGAATAAAGCCGCGATGAAAGTGATGGGGAAGCGACTTGCTTACCGTTCGATAACGTTACAACGGGAGGCGGTAATAGTAGCAAATTTTGTCAGTACCGTGTCAATCCCTTGAAGTCTGGGTATTCGCTCGTGAACTCTGGCGCTCGCAGCAAGTCTTAAGGACTGTTCTTTCCGGTTTATTGAGTGAGTAGTTCATGACGATTTTGAAAAAATACTGGTTATCTCTGACCTTTTTAATTCTTGGTTTAGGCTGTTTGGTTGGATACAACATGACAGGTGCGTATGTGGCTGAAAACGGTCAATTGGTGGAGTCGTTCGGGTTGATTCCACTGTTCTGGCTGTTTTTGCTGCTGTCGATTGTGGCTTGTCTGGTAACGCGAGTCCGAAACCGAAAGTCAGGTTAACAATCCCCCCTATGACAAACAATGGTTTTTACTGCTGATTATAAGCCCTTGGCCGCAGACGTTTAGTTACTTTGAAGCTTTGTTTTTCAGAGGCCTGAGGGGAGAAAGTAAAGACTGCTCGAAATTACCGTTTACTCAATCATGTGCGTATGGTGTGATAGTCATTGTGGCACGATTGGTATGCGAAACGCGTACCCACATACCCATCTGAGAGTGTATTACGAGGAAGAAATGAGTCTGACAATACAGTGGCAACAGGATTGCCAGTTTAACGTTGAAACATCCGGTGGCTTTTCGCTGAATATTGATGCTGATAACCAGTCTGCGCCGTGTCCGACAGAAGTGCTACTGTCAGCCCTTGGAACATGCAGTGCAACGGATGTCGTCATGGGATTGCAAGAGCAGGGTGTAGTCCTGAAATCTTTTCGCAATCAGGTGACTTACACACTGACAGAATCTTCGCCGCGCTTATATGAAACCGTCAATTTGCATTTTGTGGTTGATGGGGACAATGTGTCTGAATCACAAATTTCTGAAATTGCATCAGATGCTATCAATAAGTACTGCCATGTCTGCTTGATGCTGCAGCCAAAGATTGCAATCTCTTATACGGTTGAAATCGTTGAAACTGAGAAATGCTAGCAAAGTGTGCTGTTTGTTTTCTTCAATTAGGTCGGTGTATTGCTTATAGGAAGAGCACAATTCCTATCGTTATAACGAGATAACATTGAACCTTGCATACAGTAATGGGTTTTAGCTGCCTAAGACCCTTTCTATGTATTGACCTCACTTTTTCGGTCAAAGGATGCGACTTGCGAAAAAGTGCGAATTTACTTGGGTTAACTATGACTCAAGTCTCCTTTTTTACTTTTATCAATTGTTGTTTAGTGAATTCCGCTCAGAATGTGCTGATGTTCTTCATGCCGATAAGGGCATAGAAATCATAATAATTACAGAACACGCCTTACTGGAAGTACAATGAAAATCAAACCGTTACCTCCTTTGAACAGCTTAATTGCATTCGAAGCGTCAGCTCGACACCTAAGTTTTACCATGGCAGCTGATGAACTCAATGTGACCCAAGGGGCGATTAGCCGACAAATTCGCCAGCTTGAAGAGTACCTTGGAAAAGCGATGTTTACCCGAGCCAATCGTAGTATTCATCTTACTCCGACCGGACTGCAATATTACCATTCGATTAGCCAGTCACTCATGGACATTGCGCAAGTGACCGGTGATGTTAAAAAATGGCAAGGTGATCAAAAGATAACCGTAGCAACGACCAATGCGATGGCTGCGCTATGGTTGCTTCCAAAAGTAGCTGAGTTTCAGAATGACCATGAAGATATTGATCTTCGGATTTTGGCTTCGGACAATATTCTGGACTTACGACGTTTGGATTGCGATATAGCTTTATTTTATTGTCGTACTCCGCCTGCGGAAATGAAGGTGACGACGTTATTTTCTGAAGAAGTGTTTCCTGTGTGTAGCCCTACATATCTGGAAAAAATAGGTCATCCGACCGAGCACGAGAATGTCTTTAATAAAACCCTTTTATATCTGGAAGAATCACAGCGTGACTGGATTAACTGGGAAGAGTGGTTCCAATCTGTTGGTCTGCCTCACTATACTCCCAGAAATCGAGTGAACATTAATAATTATCCAATGTTGCTGCAGGCAGCTATTAATGGGCAGGGTATAGCGTTGGCCTGGGGATCGCTGGTTGACGACTATTTGCAAAGTGGAGCTTTGGTAAGGCCTGTTGAACACGTTCTGTCGACACCATCGAATTTTTCAATGTTGGAGCCGTTAGGAAGAGGAGTCATACCATCCAGCGTCAAACTTTTTCGTGAGTGGTTGTTGCGACAACTACCCGATGGAGTGGGACAAAAAGGATTGGTTTAGACTCCTGGAATAAGGTTGAAGCTCTGAATATAAAAAGCTGGAATATATATTCCAGCTTTTTATTTCGTCGCATGCAAATGTCGTCGCATGCTATGAAGCGTCTGTTTTACATAATCGTTTTTGAATCAAACGGCTAACTTAAGAGAGGTTTCTGGTCCACTGCGAGATCGGTATCCGGTTTATCAGCCAGATTTGCTTGAACGGCCGTTGCTGTTGCTGTCGCAGTATTCAGTTCTGTCTTCGGTTCTGACAATGGTTCAACTGGCCCGTCTAATTTATCTTTTTCTGGGTGTACATGTTCAGGCAGCATTGCCCACGGTTTAGGCTCCCGGCGAATACAATGGAACAGTGTAAGGCTCATCACCGCGATAAAGATAGCAATTGGGAAGCCTGCAATAATAGAGGCCGTCTGCATAGCTTTCAGTCCGCCTGCATATAGCAACACGCCGGCAATGGCTGCAATCATAATACCCCATAAAATCCGAATTGATTTCGGAGGCTCACTGTCGCCACCTGCATCAAGTGTACACAAAACCAGTGTGCCGGAATCTGCCGAGGTAATAAAATAGGTTCCAAGCAACAAACAGGCAAGAGTACTAAGTAGTTTCCCAAACAGGTCAGTATCCAGATTATCAAACAAGGTAAACAGGGCACGAGTTGTATCGGCTTTTGTTGCTTCCAGAATTGGACCTCCGGTAAAAGCGGGTGGGGTTGGCTGGTTAGCTTCTTGGGCGGCGACAACCTTATTTTGATAAGCGATACGGGCATCTTGCTCCACTTTCAGTGCTGCGCCACCAAAAACAGAGATCCACAGGAAAGTGATCAGGGTTGGTACTATCAAGGCACCACCAATCAGTTCTCTAATCGTACGTCCCTTCGAAATACGTGCCACAAACATGCCGACAAACGGTGCCCATGTCATCCACCATGGCCAATAATAGGCTGTCCACCAGTTTTGCCAGCCAGAATCATTCTGCGCATCACTCCAGAAACTCATCCCTACAAGGTTCTGCGCATAGGCACCGGTACTTTCCAGCATCGTGTTTAAAATATAACGCGTTGGCCCTATGTATAGCACTACCAACACCAATAACAGTGAAAGAATCATGTTCCACTCTGACAGGCGACGTATCCCTTTACCTACCCCAGACAGAACCGATGCTACTGCGCAGGTACACAGCGTCACAATAATAATTAGCTGTGTTCCCAGGCTGATATCAAACCCGAATGCCTGATTTAACCCGGAATTAATCTGTATAACGCCCATGCCTAATGTTTGTGAGATACCAAAGGCGGTTACTGCAACGGTCAGTATGTCCACGGTATGCCCGATTGGGCCGTAAATACGTTCACCCACTAGCGGGTAAAGGATGGAGCGCAGAGTGAAAGGCAGATCTTTACGGTAGGAAAAGTAAGCCAATGCCAGTGCGACAATGATAAAGACTGACCAAGGGTGCAGACCCCAATGGAAAAATGTCAGTCTCATTGCTGTCGCTGCTGATTGATTGGTCAGTCCTTCCGTAAATGGATTATCTGCGTAATGCCACATGGGTTCGGCGACTGACCAGAAGATCAGGCCGATTCCCATACCTCCGGAAAACAGCATCGAAATCCATGACAAATAGCTGAACTCCGGTTTTTCATCATCTTTACCCAGTCGAATATGGCCATAGCGACTGACCATTAAATAAATTAGAAATCCGACAACGAGTGACACCAGACCAATGTAAAACCACTTCATATTCTGCAATAAAATGCCGGAAATCGTTTCGAAATATTGTCCGGCCTGATTAGCGAGAATGGCGCAGAAAAGTACAAATCCTATTACTACTATTTTTGATGCAATCGTAACAGTAGGGTTTAGCCCTTTCAGTATCCCTGATGTTGCTCTCATAAACATCCCTCTCAGTTCTTTGCTGTTCAGTGCTTTTAGTGTTGTTACGTTATTGTTAATTTTCGAAAGGGTAGTGAGTGCGGAAATGTGTTTCAACTGATTAATTATCATCAATTGATGATAATTAATCATGCAAATAATAGTCTTGTTATTAGTGTGGATAAATTAATTGTTCGAGATCAATGCATCAATGACAAAATCTCATTAACACCCTCCAAAAAAGTCGTTTGTTTGTTACGGCATTGTTAACCAGAATCTTCTCCATTAACGCGACACGATATTGTGAGCACTGGAAGCAACTCTATTTTGCGGAGATAAGAATATGAGCAATGTCAATCAAACCATTATCCCTATTGAGCTGGTCGAAAACGTTCTGAATCCGATCAGCGAAGCGACAGGTATGCCAAACGACGCCTACACCAATGCTGAGTATTTCACCTTTGAACGTGATTATGTATTTGGCAATACCTGGGTATGTATTGGATTTGCTTCTGATCTGATAAAAAACGGCTATGTCATGCCAATCGATTTTATGAATCTGCCTCTTTTGCTGATGAAAAATCGTCAGGGTGAAGTGCAGGTGTTCCACAACGTTTGTAGCCACCGAGGCATGAAATTGGTGCATGAAGCAGGCGAAGTACAGGGAATGATTCGCTGTCCATATCATTCTTGGACATACGACCTTGACGGTAACCTGAAAGGCACACCGCACATTGGCGGAATTGCAAAACACAAAGATGAGCGTTTTAAGTGTGAGAAACACGGTCTGAAGCCGCTGCGCTCTGCTGTATGGATGGACATGGTGTTCGTCAATTTGTCAGGTGAAGCTCCAAGCTTTTCGGAGCACATTGCCCCGCTTGAGCAACGCTGGAAGACCTTTCTGGGGGATGACGGTTTGGGCCTGTTGCGCCGCGTGAATATGGGCGGAAACCTGGAAATTGAAGTAAATAGCAACTGGAAACTGGCCGTTGAAAACTACTGTGAAGCGTACCACCTACCTTGGGTTCACCCAAGTCTGAACAGCTATTCGCGTCTTGAAGATCACTACAACATTCTGTTTGACGAACGTTTTGCCGGTCAAGGTAGCTTGGCTTATAACCTGTCTGACACGGCAGGCACGCATTTGCCTAAATTCCCGAGTTGGCCGGAAGATAAGCTGCGTCATGCGGAATATGTTGCGCTGTTTCCGAACGTGCTCCTGGGCATTCAGGCGGATCATGCATTTGCCATGATGATAGAGCCAATTTCTGCCGAGAAGAGTGTTGAGCATCTGCGCATTTTCTATGTCGGCGATGAAGCAACCAAGGATGAGTTTGCAGCCTGCCGTACCGCTACCGTTGAATCATGGCGTGTTGTGTTCGGTGAAGATATCGGTGCTGTAGAAGGGATGCAGCAGGGACGTCACTCTCCTGGCTTTAGTGGCGGCGTATTCTCACCGGAGATGGATGTACCGACACACTTTTTCCAGACTTGGTTGGCGAAGCAAGTGAAATCGGCCATGGAGGACTGATCATGATGCATTACCTTAACTACATCGATGGTCAGTGGTGTGATGCTGAACGTTCCCTTACGGTGATGAACCCAGGCACGGCAGAGCCTTTCGCAACCATTGCGCAGGCCAGTATTGCTGATGCCGACCGTGCCATGGCGGCAGCTCGCCGTTGTGTTAATGAGGGGGTGCTGTCGGGTGTACGCCCGGCAGTCCGAACCGGGTGGATGCTGAAAGCCGCAGCCGCTATTCGCGAAATGGTAGACGAAGGCGGGCTGGTGGCCTGTCGTGAAAACGGTAAGTCACTGCAGGATGCCAAAGATGAGTTTTTGGAATCGGCCCGCTACTTCGAATACTACGCAGGCATGGCAGATAAACTGGAAGGCACCTCGATCCCGCTTGGCAAAGACTATGTCGATTTTACCCAGTACGTGCCGTTTGGTGTGTCGGTGCAGATCGTGCCTTGGAATTTTCCTGTCTCGATTTGCGCCCGTTCTTTAGCTCCGGCACTGGCGGCAGGTAATGCGGTGGTTATCAAGTCACCAGAAATCTCGCCGCTGGCGATGACCTTGTTGGTCAAAGCCATCGAAAAAGCTGGTTTTCCACAAGGGGCTATTAACCTGATGTGTGGTAAAGGGTCGGAAGTGGGTAGTCATCTGGTGCAGCATCCAGAAGTGGATCAGATTGTCTTTACCGGTTCAGTACCAACCGGTCAGCGGATCCTCAAAGATGCGGCGCAGCGCGCTACGCCATCGGTTATGGAATTAGGTGGGAAATCAGCTGCCATTGTGCTCAACGATGCTGTGTTGGGGACTTTACTGAAAAGTGTTCAGACTGGGATTTTCTTCAATGCCGGACAAGTGTGTTCAGCAATGTCGCGTTTGTTGGTGCAAAAAGAGCGCTACGAGGAAGTGAAAGCGGCGGTTGTGGCATTGGCTGAAGGGCTGAGTATTGGTCAGGGTGAAAGCCAGTCGGACATTACACCATTGGTTTCCAAAGATCAGCAATCGCGAGTGCTGGCAATGATTGAGCAAGCCAGAATGGAAGGTGCGACCATTCTGACCGGTGGCTATGCCCCAGAGTTGTCAGGCTACTTCGTGGCGCCGACGGTGATAGAAGCAACACCGGATATGCAGATTGCTCAGGAAGAAGTGTTTGGCCCGGTATTGGTTATTACATCATTTGAAACCGAAAAAGAAGCGGTAGATATCGCCAATGGCACCGACTTTGGTTTGGTTGCTGGCGTATTCGGTGAAAACCTAAATCAGACCTTGAGGGTGGCGCAGCAACTTCGTGGTGGCCAGGTGTTCATTAATGAGTGGTTTGCCGGTGGAATTGAAACACCATTTGGTGGTGTTGGGTTGTCCGGCTTTGGCCGGGAAAAAGGACAAGAGGCGATTTACAGCTATGTCCATACCCGCAATATCGCAATTCGATTGCAACACGACAACGAGTAACCCGAAACAATTCTCTCTTTCACCGGCCCGGCGTCAACCTGATTAACGGGACGGGTAAGGAAGGCGTCGGTACCGGTGAGGGAGAGGTTGTGCCGAACAGCCTGCAACAAGCAGGTTGCTCATTGCCACCGGACTGCTCTGACAGAGCAATGCGGAAAATGCAGAACAATGCGGTAAAAGCAGAACAAGGTAGTTTGGAGACAAAGTGATGAAAAAGTGGCTCTGTATCATTTGCGGCTTGATTTATGATGAAGCTGAAGGGTGGCCAGCAGATGGCATTGCTCCGGGAACGCGCTGGGAAGAGGTACCGGATGACTGGCTTTGTCCGGATTGCCTGGTAAGTAAAGCTGACTTCGAGATGATTGAAATTACGAGGGACGAAGCTGAGTCAGTTGTTGATGTCACTGCTGTCGCAGAACAGGTAGTAGCAGACCCGTCAGGTTCATCTGAATCGATGATTCCTGCCGAGCAACCTTCACAGCAGGAAGTCAATCCATCGTCGTTTGTTGCGGTTGAACCTATTGTCATTATCGGTAGTGGTCACAGTGGCTACCAGTTGGCCGCTGCACTTCGGGCGCAGTCAGTCGATGTGCCCATCACCGTGTTCACTGCAGATGATGGGGCACTTTACAGCAAGCCTGCTCTGTCAAATGCTTTGGCTGTGGGTAAAGATGGCGAAAGCCTGCAAAGCGAAAGTGCTTTGGAGTGGGAAAGCCGCCTTAACATTCGAATTTATCCGCATACCCGCGTCGAGCATATCGATCGTGAAAATCACACACTGCATACCAATATCGGCACTTATGCGTATAGTCGCTTGGTGCTGGCAACGGGTGCTTCACCAATAGCGATTCCTATCGGCGGTGATTGTTCCGGTGTTTTCAGTGTCAATGATTTAGTGGATTATCGCCATTTTCGCCAACACCTGGCAGAGAAAAAACGAGTAGCCATTCTGGGGGACGGTTTAATCGGCTGCGAGTTTGCCAACGATCTAATCGAAAGCGGTTTTGACGTAACGGTCATCGGTCTGGGGCAGTGGCCGATGGAGCGATTGATACCGCAACCGCTTGGCGAAGCTTTGCAAGCCACCTTTTCAAGTCGTGGGGTCAAGTGGGCATTGCAAGACAGCATTTCTTTTATCGAGCCGTCTCAGAGAACAAGTGCAGACCAAACCGATTACCTCTTACATCTTAACAGCGGAAAGCAGGTTGAAGCCGATTTAATACTCAGCGCCGTCGGTTTGAAACCCAATGTGCAACTGGCCGAGTTAGCGGGTTTGGAAACAGGACGTGGGATCATAGTTAATAGCTATGGCCAAACCAGTGACCAGCATATATTTGCGCTGGGCGATTGCGCCGAAACATCTCAAGGTTGGCAGCCGTATATTGCGCCAATTAATCAGGCTATCCCGTCTATGGCAAAAAGTCTGCTCGGTGAAGTGACTCCCGTAATACTGTCGGCGACCCCGGTAATAGTCAAAACCCCGTTGATGCCACTTTCTGTTTTCCCTGTTTCAACTCCTGCTTACGGGGAATGGATCATCGAGCAACAGGGTGAAGATATGACAGCCGCATTTTATACACCTGAAGGGGTAATGACCGGATTTGCCTTGTTAGGCAAGCATGCTCAGTCAATGCGGGCAAAATGGCTGGGACAATTGTCCCTTAAACAAACAGCAGCGTGAGTGGAGGAAAAATGATTCACTTACCCAATGACGATAATACTTGTGGCTGGTATCAGGCGCTGCCACAAACGCCCGTGAAGCCTCAACTTAACGGCGAAGTATCTACAGATTATGTGGTGCTGGGCGCCGGTTTTGCCGGATTGGCAATGGCAAGAAGACTGGCTGAACATAGCCCTTATGCCCGCATATTGTTAATCGATGCCCAGCGTATCGGGCAGGGAGCTTCCGGGCGTAATTCAGGTTTCGTGATCGATTTGCCACACAAGTTTGCGCTGGAGCATCCGAATCCTGAACATAAGCAAAAGTTGTTATCCCTTAACCGCTCTGCTATTTCACAGCTGTCGAAGTTGGTGAAGCAGTACAGCATTGACTGTCAGTGGTCGGCCGTCGGTAAGTATCAGGGGGCGGTTGGGTCTCGAGGTGAAGCTTACCTGGACCATTTTGAACACCTGATGAAAGATTTAGGTGAACCGTTTGAACATGTTGATGGTGCTGAGCTGGCAAAAGTGCTGGGGACGAACTATTACAGTCGAGCTATTTATACACCCGGTGGCTACCTGATGCAGCCAGCAGCATTAGTACGCGGCTTGGGGGAAAGTCTGCCTGAGAATATTGAAGTTTTTGAGAATTCACCAATACGTCGTTTGTACAAAGAAAACGGGCATTGGGTGCTGCAGGGCGATCATGGTGTGGTGAAAACCCCAGAGCTACTACTGGGTACCAGTATCTTTACCCGCGAATTTGGGTACCTGAAAAACCGATTGCTGCCGGTAATGACATTTGCCAGCTGGACTCGGCCACTGACCGATGAAGAGATGCAACGTTACGGTGGACAGTTAAACTGGGGGCTGACTCCTGCCGATCATGCCGGTACAACGCTACGTATGACGGCGGATCGTCGGATTCTAATCCGTAACACTTATAAGCATGTACCGAAGTACGGCGCCAGTGTGAGTGATAGAGTAAAACAACAGATCCAAAATGATCATCGGCAGGTTTTCCTGGCACGATATCCTGAGCTGGAGGACGTACCGTTTACACACACTTGGGGTGGCGTTTACGCGATTTCCCGTAACTTTACTAACTTCTTTGGTCAACTGGATGATGGGGTTTATGCCAGTGCCTGCGATAACGGTGTGGGCGCAGCCTGGGGGACGATCTCCGGTACTTTATTGGCAGACCTTGTCGCGGGTGAATACTCCTCTGCGTTGAAAGATATTCAGCAAGTGACAGGAATGCCAAGTCTAAATCCGCCGGAACCTCTTCTTGGTATGGGCGTGAAAAGCCGAATTCAACTGGCAAAATGGCAAAGTCGGAGTGAGCTATGAAGCAAGTAAAAGTGATTGATAGCCAAACACTCGATTTTAGTGTACGTGGCGATTCACCGGGTATGGCGTATGTGGCTCGCGCCCTGAGCCCTGAAGTGTCTCCCAATATTGGTGTTGGTTTTGCCCGGTGGGAAGGGGCCGAAGTGTCTTGGACAGTTCTGTATGACGAAGTGGTCTTCGTCATTGAAGGGTGTTTTGAGCTGACCGCCAACGGGGAAATCCATAAGGTGTATCCGGGGCAGATGTTATGGATTCCGGAAGGCACAGAGCTGGTTTATGGCGGTCATGCACTATTTGGCTATGTGGTCCATCCAGGGAATTGGAAAGAGCTGCATAGTATTCAGTAATTAGCCTTATTTTTAGGATGATGCAGAAACAGCCAGTCCCAGTTCGATCATTAGTGTGATTATTTCAGGGGCTGGCTGTTAATGTATTCGGCGATACTCGCGATGTGCGTTGGTTCAAATGTTGGTTTAGTACGAGTTGCCGGAACAACATGATTGTTAGAACCAGGCGCGGCTCCATTGCTGGCGGGTTGTTGGCAAAAATTATAGAGATAACGGAAAATACCCAGCCACTGTGACACGCGCTGATGGGACAATCGACGGCGCTGTTGCTCCGGCAGCCACTGTTCAAATGTGGACCAGAAATCTTCATGCCACTTCGGATGTGTCGGTACCAGCAACGAAGCTAACTGCTCGGTAGCGGTTCCTTTTGTGGTTTTCTCATTAGCAGTCTTTCCGGTGAGCACGCCAATTCCCAGCGACCAGGCTGTTGACCCACTTTTCGCCGGAAAGTAATGATCATACTGGTGCCAGCTTTCCTGCCACCAGCTCAAAATCTGTTTATCGCTCTGCTGTAAATTGCTCTGTTGTACATTTATCGGATGTAAATTGCTTTGCTGGATATCGCTGACCAGTTTATTCACAGGCTGTTGATTGTTGTTTGCCAGATAGTGTTTGGTCGCTTCTGAATGTATTGAGCGAGGCAGCGCATGTAAATAGTACAGCTGTGTAGTCTGCAGACGGACTGACTCGGCAAAGGTGGTAATGGCGGCTCCGCGAAGAAAACTTTCATGTTCAAGTACTAGTGCCAACGGTTTGTTGGGTGGAAGCAGTGCCTGTAAGGTCTGCATGTGGGCGTGGGCGCTGTAAACAGGTCGCAAAACCGTACCTTCTTTGCTGGCGGCGTGTTGCTGTAAGCAATATCCCCGTTGATCAAATTGGCTGCGCGACATGATTCTTTCATAGGTGAGCCTGGCTTTCTCAAACACGGACTGAGTCGCGGCCATATCCGGTTCCACATAATCCAATAAATACCTGCCGGTTTGGTGAGCATCGCTACGCACGTTATTCAGAAGTAAATTATCACTGATCAATATTTGATAACCGGTGCGGCTTTCTGCTGTGGAGAGATACCAACATGCGGTACTGTCATAACCTTGCAATCCTGAACGACAATGGCTGACCGTACTGTGTGTCTGTATGGTAATAGTGGGTAATGTGGAGAACCATTGGCGCTCGTAGCAACGGCTGGCATGTTCCAACAACTGTTGCAGCTTGCCTAATTTTTCATAGAGGACTTTGTTCGACAGTGAAAGTGATGTCAGGGCTGTTTCCAGCGGTTCGTTATTGCGGAACGCGACCAGTAACGCGGTCAGAAGCGGCTGTAGGCTGCGACTGAGCGACAAAGGATTGAGCAAGCTGGTGACTCCCAAACACTGCAGGCAGCGCACTCGGGGCGTACCGGAACTGGTGTGGCCATATTTGATCCATCGAGCAGGCTCTTGCTTGGTCAGTGTTTGACTGGCTAGTTTTGTCGCGAAGTTGGCGTGGTGTACATCTTTGGCGTTAGCCTCAAACGCGAAACGCTGAGGTGTGCAGCGACAGCGGGGCCAGTGTAAATGCATTGCGACCGGGGAATATGTCTGCTTCGTGAGCTGAATAATGGGAGCATTGTGCAGAACGGGAGGATAGGCACCACACAGCGGACAGTGGTATGCCGGATAGCCCAGTCTTTCGGAATAAGTGTAAAGAGCGAGATCGGGATTGCCGAGATTATCGCACCCGTAGGATTTACAACCATTGAATTCGCTACGAAACACCGTAAACCTCTTAGTGTACAGAACTTGTTTGATGACATGGCTGGGGAGAATGTATTGAGCCCATGGTCTGCATGGGCTCAACAGGACTTACTGGCCGGCAGCCGCTAGCTCACGGCTAACATCTGTCTGGCGGCCAATCTCAGGTACGTTCAGTTTTTGACGCTGTTTGAATCCATCAATCAGTACCTGAGTTACCGACTTACCTTCTGACTCTAGCTGACCTTTGGCAAACATGTGGTAACCATCTCCGCCGCTGGCAGCATAAGAGTATGTCGCGACCCGGTACATCTTATCTGTTTTAACTGGTTCACCATTAACTTTCAGCGAGATCAGGCGTTTTCCTTCAGGGCGAGTACTGTCATAGGTTGACTGAATACCGGCAAACTGTGCCAGACCGTACGGCAGTGTGTAACTGTACTCCATAAGTTCTTTCAGTTGGACACCGTTGATGGAAACCACTGACAGCTTGTCGGTAAACGGGAACACATCCATGACTTTTTCCATGGTCACCGGCCCTTTGTTCAGATCGGCCCGGATGCTACCAGAGCTGATCATCGCAATATCTGCCTGACCGGCATCCTTCATAATGTCTGCGATAAGGTTACCGATATTGGATTCACGGTAATAACGGCGATATGCCGTTGCGTCAATGGTGGCGATCTCCTGCGCCAATTGCGGGTATGCTGCCCGGGCGTGGTCAATGAGAGCCCCTGTTTTTTGATCGCGTGGCAGCTTGTTCGATTCAACCGGAATCAGTTTGCCTTCGAGCAGCTTCACATCGTGTTTATCTGTGTCAACGGAGAACTTGGTGTAGCCCAAGTATTTGCCCTGGCCAAACGTGAGACCGATGACGGTGCCCGTGTCAGGGTGGACAACAGGCTGCCACAGGCCGTGATCAGAATGACCGCCGAAAATCACATCCACGCCTTTAAGTTTGCCTGCCATTGCGTAGTCTTCGTCAAAGCCGCGCTGAACTTCATCATCGGCTTCTTTATCCGTCTGCATGGGGGCTGTTTTGTTCTGGTGAGTCAGCACAACAATCATGTCCACATCATCACGAATTTTATCGGCCCAGTATTGTACCGTTTCTGTCGGGTCTTTAATGGTGAGCCCTTTACGGTTGCCTTTCCACATGGTGTTGTAGAATGCATCAACACCCATGACGCCGATAACGCCAATGCGTACGCCGTCGCGCTCTAAAATAGTGTAGGGCTGGGCAAATGGTACATCACCGTTTTCATACACAATATTGGCATTCAACACAGGGTAGCTGGCTCTCGGCATGGTATCGCGCAGGGTCTCCCAACCGTACTCAAATTCGTGATTGCCCAATGTGATGACGTCGTACCCCATGGCATTGTACAGGTCAAAAGAGAGTTTACCCTGCGTTTTTTTGGCAAGAGAGCCAGTAAAAATATCACCGGCATCCATCAGAAAGCTGGTTGGCTCCTTTGCCTGTACCTGTTTAATCAGGCTGGCGAGGTAAGGGATTCCGCCAATGCGTTCAATATTATCATTCCAGAAGGCGTCAACAGGCTCATACACGCTTTCAATGTCGTTAGTGTGGAGCAGAGTAATTTCTTTAATCTCGGCCTGTGCTTGTCCGGACAGAGTGGCTAACGTAAACAGCAAACCTGCTGCCAGCGGTGTGTTTGAAGTCAGTTTCATTGTGGGATCATCCTAAAGTGTTGATTAACAGTTTGCGTGCTGACTATAGAAAAATGTCCCCAGGTGGCAGATTGCGTGGGATCACATTTATGCCGCTGACAGGTGGTTGGAAAATCAAAAGTTACTGTTTGAGTGGTTTTTATGTGCTTGTCATTTAATTGCGTGTAGTTGCACTTGTGGGCCACTTGCTGATAACGGTTTGCAGAGTCGCTTGCCGTCAGCCCGGGTATTGGAGTGAGAAGGGTAGACAGTAAAAGCTAAAAAACGCCAAGAAGACGTATTTCACCGAGGGTGGGAGAATAATGAAGATTGCCCGGAATGTGAAAAAGAAACGGGTAAGAAAAGAAGAAAGCGGCGAGGGTAATCGGAAAATAAAAAAGGGCGTTAAAAACGCCCTTTAAAAATTCTTTAATCTAACTAAAATTAGATTTTTTCTACGTTAGCAGCTTGAGGACCTTTCTGGCCTTGCTCAACGTCGAATGCTACTTTTTGGCCTTCAGCCAGAGATTTGAAGCCTTCACCAGTGATAGCACGGAAGTGAACGAAAACGTCAGCACCGTTGTCTTGAGTGATGAAACCAAAACCTTTCTCGTCGTTGAACCACTTAACGATACCAGTTGCTTTAGACATGATGTGTCTCCTGAAAATAATATAGATGTCACGCTAGATTGCGCACTTAAGCCAGCATAATGAATTACTTATGGACAAAAGAACGTTGAATGCTTCAGGACGACGCTGTGTAAAGCGGTGGAACGAAGTTTCTATTTCACTTTGTAACATAAATAGGACTGCATTACAGGCCGAGGAATATTAGGCCACAGCCGGAAGTGTGTGGCAAGCAAATACTTTGAAAGTATAACGATTTAGGGGAAAAATGTGAGGTCGGTTGTAGGTTAAGATAGTGAAAAAGAAAATAAAAATGAATTTTTGTGCTGAAAAGTAGCTATAAAGTAAAAAAGGGCATCATTTGCCCTTTTTAAAATCGACAGAAATGAACAAAATATTAAATCTTTTCTACATTTGCCGCTTGCAAGCCTTTTGGCCCTTGTTCAGTATCGAAGCTGACTTTCTGGCCTTCTGCAAGAGTTTTAAATCCATCACCAGTAATGGCGCGGAAATGAACAAACACATCGGCACCGCCGTTGTCTTGCGTGATAAAACCAAACCCTTTTTCTTCATTGAACCACTTAACGGTACCTGTTGCTTTAGACATGGTGACTCCTGAATAACTTACATCTGCATACATGCCAATACTATTTAACCTTGAAAACAACTGATGAATCCCTTTGCTCTTCTGTACTTCTGAAAGTATTGCAAGATGAAGCGATTCTTAACGGTGTTGCGTCACTGCCAAACATTACTGGTCTCTTCAAGCCTAGGCATACCCGGCCTAAATGCAAATCTAATTCTGAGAAAATTGTGCTTAAATTCACAGGATAAAAGTGAGGAAATACAAGATTGTTAAACAGTCCATGCCTGAGACTGTATATAGAGACAGCCTTTTCATAAAAACTTGATATCAGACGGTATTATTAAATTTGTTAATGAATTCTGAGAAAAATCAAAGATAGGGCAAATTCAGCCTGATTGGCTAAAATGTGACTTGAGTAACATCTGCGGTTTCTGCTATAACGGGGTCAGTTGGGTTTTGTAGATTCATATAAGGACAAACAATGAACACTATCCTAGAGCTAGTTCGCCAAACTCGCCGTAAGAACAAGCTGAAACGCGAGATCCTGGATAACGATCGTAAAATTCGCGACAACCGTAAGCGTGTTGAGCTTCTTGAAAACCTGATGGACTACATCAAGTCAGACATGACCCACGATCAGATTGTTGAAATCATCGAAAACATGAAAGCGGATTACGAAGATCGTGTGGATGACCACATCATCATCAGTGCAGAGCTGTCGAAAGAGCGCCGTGAAGTCAGCAAGAGCATTAAAGAGCTGAAGAAAGCTGATCTGGCCACTCACAACGTGTAAGCCTGGCGCTAATTTGAGGCTTGTTTTTATACACGTGTAGAGACTTGCTTTAACGCTTAAATAAACCCGGCCGTTGCCGGGTTTTTTGTTTCAATGAATCAGCGGGTGGTTAGGCCGTATATGGCAGGTAGCCGGTAAAGCCACAGATTTTCCAGCCGTCTTCTGTTTTCTTCAGATAGTACAGGGTTTGCCACAGTAAAATGTCTACCTCACCATTGGTTTTCTTAATCTCGCCGTTAAACTGCTTCCGAGCAATCGCCCTGCCATCCGCAATTTCAATTTCTTCAAGCCGGGTAGCAGCATGGACAGCGTCCTCCAGCGGTTCAGCATACTCAGTGTCTGATGCCAGTTTAGCCTGACGCAGCCATTCGTCCCGGTAATGTTCCAGACTTGAAAACGCGAGGTTCCATTTGCCGGGATCTGCTTGATTACCGGCATTGACGGCAAAGAATTCGTTGGCCAAAAAGTCCTTTTCTACCAGTTGCCAGTTGGCCTGGCAGTAAGCTTGTATATCCCGCTGTACCAGCATATTCCAAATGGCGGTACGATCAGCGTCAGTACCTGAAAACGGATTGGTTGAAAGCATGAATGGGGCTCTCCGTTTGTTTAGTGATTGGGAAAGACCTTAAACGATTTCGGAAGAAGTTGTAGAGCGTTAATGAAAAGTTGCGAGTGAGGAAGAAAAAAGCCTTACCCGAATGATGTTGGCTAGGTAGCTGGTCGGGTAAGGCGATGGCAAATGGAACGCTCAGCCTAATAGAAAAATGGTGGATAGCGAGGGATAAGTGTTGCGTATTTACGCGGTCAGTTTATCCAGCTCTGCTTTGGCTTGTTTGATGCCTTCGGCAGCCAATTCTTCACCCATGTTCAGTGCTTCGCTGTACACGACGTCAACATCAGTCAGGCCCACAAAGCCCAGGAATGTTTTCAGGTAAGGCACCATGACATCCGTTGCGCCGCCTTTGTGCATACCACCACGAGTGGTAACCACAATCACTTTTTTGCCGGTCAGTAGACCAACTGGTCCATTCTCAGTGTAGCTGAATGTCACACCGGCGCGTGCAATCAAATCAAACCAGTTTTTCAGCTGGGTAGGGATAGAGAAGTTATACATTGGCGCACCAATAACAATGGTGTCGCTGGCTTTAATTTCTTCAATCAGTGTATCTGACAGCGCCAATGCATCTTGCTGCTTCTGGCTCAGCTCTTCACCGCCACGCAGGCCAAAGGCAATCTCGCCATCCAGTACCGGCAGTGGGTTAGAGGCCAGATCACGCTCTACAATGCTGCTGCCTTGTAACGAATCAACCAGGTGATCAATCAGGCCGTTTGATTGTGAGTAGTCACCCAGGATGCTTGATTTCAGTACGAGTACGTTTGCCATGATGTTATTCCTTAATATCTCAATCAGTAGTGCTTGATGAGCACTATAAGAGTCAGGCGCAGAGGATGATAGCGGAAAAAATCGCGCGACTTGTTCAAAAAAATTGAATTACAAATCAATCCATGTAGCTATCTGATTTTCAATTAATTTTTTGGCGGATGGCCCAGCGGATTTTGTTTTCAAGACAGCGTTTTAATGTGATTTCAGATACGAGGTGGAAAAAACTGAATAGCTAGGGGGCGGCTGACAAGGTAAAAAATAGCCCGAAACGACTCCTGTTTCGGGCTTAGGGGAATGGCTCGTGAGAGCCTTGCGCTAACTGGTTAGTAAATGGAGATCAATTACACTATCAATGGTAGTTCAAGCAGTATAATTTGCCAGTATCACTGCTTAGAATGTCATTCAACTCTGATAGTTAACAAATATTTCAGCCTAATAGCCAGATTCTGTTGACTGTCTGTATACCCGCCAGTGACAACATGCATTTTTATGTGTCAGCAATGAACATCAGATCTCAAATAAGTTCGTATCACGCACCAGCTCGCGCGGTAGGCCATTTTTAATTCGGTTGCTGACCCATTTACCGATGCCAATCGGGTAGTCGCGATAGGTGACAATAACCTCGCCTTTGCCGGCAGGCATATCCGGGCGAATATCGCGTCCCATGAACCACTCTTTGGCTTGCTCAGCATTAAGCGCCACAGCGGTGCTTTCATTGCCTCTAGCCAGTGTCATCACGGCTTCATGTTGCCAACGATAGCCTTTCTTATGGGTCTCTGCCAGCCTGATACCGATACGTTGAAAACGGATCTCACTCAGAAGAGCATGCAGTTTGGCTGGGAACAGCCAGACTTCTTTATCCCTTAGCCAGATTTCGCTGTCCTCAGGAATCGACAGATCCAAATCCAGCCTGAACTGGTTGGCAATCTCGTCTGCCTCTTTGCGGCTGGCCTGGCTGAACGGGAATTTGCCTTTGCGTTTTTTCACTTCCGGAGATTCGACAGAAGCCAACTTCCGAATACGGGCAACAAAGAAACCTTCGCTGTCATAAATTTGTGGGTAAACATGCAGGAAGCCTTCTTCCGTCAGTGCTTTGTCGGCACCGTCGAACAGTCCAGCCAGTGATTCAAATTCCACCGCTTCACCGAAGGTGTCTTTCAGGAAGTGACAGACTTTTTGATTCTCACTCAGGTTCAGGGTGCAGGTGGAATAGACCATTACGCCCCCCGGTTTCAGCGCCTGAAAACCACTGATGATTAAATCGCGCTGAATGGCCGCGATTTCTTCTACGTGCTCCGGGCTCCAGTTTTCCATTGCATCATCATCTTTGCGAATGGCTCCTTCACCGGAGCAAGGAGCATCAAGCAGGATGGAGTCAAACGCTTCAGGTGCCCAGCCACCAAATACACAACCGTCAAAATGGGTCAGCGCCGCATTATGAACCCCGCAACGCTGCAGGTTGGAATGGAGCACTTTAATACGGCTGGCTGCCAGTTCGTTGGCCACTAATGCGCCACGATTTTGCATCGCACAGGCAATTTGGGTGGTTTTTGAACCTGGAGCAGACGCCATGTCCAGCACGCAGTCCAGACGGTCGTTGTCTTTGAGCAATGCGACAACCGGCATCATGGAACTGGCTTCCTGAATATAGAACAGGCCAGCCATGTGTTCGGCTGTGTTACCCAGTGAGACGGTGTTTTCATCTTCGCGTTCAATCCAGAAGCCGGTGTCACACCATGGAACCGGCGTCAGGGTCCAGTCTTTATCGGCTATGCGGGCTAGAAAATCGTCGACACTGATTTTCAGTGTGTTGACTCGAATGCTGCGGCGAAGCGGGGTTTTACAGATAGCGATAAATTCATCCATGCTGAGGTGCTCAGGCATGATCTGGCGAATTTGTTCGATGAAAGCGTCCGGGATAAAAATATTAGGATGCAAGATGGGAATCTCAGTTATCTGGCAATGGCCGCAGAGTCTACCACTTGTGGTGCTTGTCGTAAAAGAAAGGAGCGCCTGTGCGCTCCTTTTCAATAAAATGTGAACAGATGCCAAGGACTTAATGTCTTGGTATTGCAGTTCGCCATGTGTGCCATTCCGGTTTGGCAATGTCATGCAGCAGATAGTGGGTATCACCTTTGGCGCGCGGCAACAGCGGTTGCGCTTCCGGAGTGGCAAAGGCGATGCCACCTCTAATCAGGCTGTCGACGGTACCGCTCTGCACGGATGCGCCGGTCAACCCGATTGTCACATCCAGACCGGAGACATTCCAGAACACGGTATTGGTGCGTACCAGATGATCGAAGTCAGGCTCCACATGGGCCTTAATGATCACGCGGTCTGCTAGATCGCCCAATGCAACATCCACCACCTGGCCCACCTGAACATCACGGTATAGCAATGGGGTTCCGACAGAGACTGAATTGCGTTTTTCGCTTTCCAGAATTACTGTCAGCCCGGAATTGATGCGCTCCGATGTACCTAAGGTAAAGTCTTGGGCGTAATAACCGGTACCCGGGGCAACCGAAATGTAATTGCTCAGCAAAGAGTCGAGGTTTTTGGTGCCGCTCAGACTGATTTTTGGCGTCACAACCCAGAAGTAACTGTCTTTCTTCGCCAGTGTTTTCGCATACTGCGGGAACAGGCGGGCGTTAATCAGCACTTTGCCGGTGTTGAAATCCGGGTGGGTTTCAATCACTTTACCGACATTGACCCCCTGATAACGAATATCGGTGTTGGTCGTGATATTTCTGGCATCGTCGGCTGTCAGGGTAATCAGCAGGCCGAAATCCTGCGCATCCTGCAGGCTGCTGTACAGCTTGTATCGGTTGCCGACCCGGTTCGCCACACCGCTGATATTGTCAAAGGCAATCCCACCCTGAACAAGAGCAGCAATAGGGGCGGCTTTTAGCTTCACTCCTGATAATCCGGCTTCAACTTCGACGCCGGATCGATTCCAGAATACGGTGTCAGGCGTGATCAAATGCCGGTAACTGTTACTGATACGAACACCAATGGTGACGCCGTCACGGGTGAGGGCGTAGTTTTGCACTTCACCCACTGGCATGTTGCGGTACAACACCGGGGAACCTTCCGTAACAGGCGGCAGCTCTTCGGCAAACAGGGTAAAGCTGGAGAATCCTTGTGCTTTCTCTGCGGCCAGCGTTGCCAGTTGCTTACTGCGGTAAAGCGGGTACGTTGACTGAATTTTATGGCTCCCGCTGGTGGTAAACGAAATGCTCTGATTAATGAGCTGATCGGCTGGCGGGATGTTCACGTCCAGCCCGCGAGTGCTCAGGTTAGCCTGAATACCGCCGTCAATGTAAAAGCGGCTGCCGGAGCGAACCAGTGCGGTGTATTCCGGCATGATAATCACGTCAAAACGTACGCGATCACCTTGCAGACGGGCAGATTTCACCCGACCCACTTCCAGGCCGCGGTGGCGGATCTTGGTGCCGCGCTTAATCCCATAGCTGTCTTCAGCGTAGAGTGAGAAGGTGGCCACGCCCGGTTGCTGCTCCTGCAGTTCATCCTGGCTGATAGCAACGAATTTTCGGGTACTTTCACCGGCGCCGGGAATCAGCGTCAGGTAATTGCCACGGATCAGGTTGCTGATGTTTTTTACTCCGTTAAGAGAAAGCTCAGCTTCTTCCAGCAGCATTTTTGAACCAGTGGTCAGTAGATCGCTCATGCTTGGGTCAATCGCCGCCTGAGCAATGATTTTCTTGCGGTCGTGGTCAAGACGAACATCTGAGATCTGTCCAATCTTCAGTCCACGGTAAACAATCGGTGCGCCACTGGCACTGATGTTGTTGTCTTCAGGCAGAGCCACGCTGATCGCAATACCACGACCGGCAGTGTTGAGATCCGGGTAGAGACGGAAAAGGTGATTAGCCTCAATGGCCAGTCCTTCGTCAGGCGAGTCAAATGCGATTGCGCCGCTGAGCATGGCTGACAGGCTTTCAAACTGAATATCGACACCATTAAAGTCGATGTTCGCGCTCATACCGCTGACATTCCAGAACCGGCTTTTATTTGTGACCAGACTCGCATAGGCCGGTTTGATCAGCACATCGATGACCACGCGCTTGCGGTCTTTGCTCAGGGTATAGTTGAACACTTCACCAACCGGGATCTGTTTGTACAGTACCTGGGAACCAATAGTCAGTGCACCGAGGCTAGGGGCGCGTAATTGGATTTTCAGTCCTTCGCCTACCGGGGTATCTGCCGGTTGGCTGTCCAGCGCGCTAAACTCATTGGCGAATTTTCCCTGACCCGGCTGAAGGGCAATGTAGTTACCGGAAACCAGTGCATCGAGCCCCGAAATACCGGTTATCGACGCTTTGGGTTTCACCAGCCAGAAACGGGTGCCTTCTTTGAGGGTCTGAACGGCTTCAGGATAAATATCGGCCTCAACATAAATGCTTTGCAGGTCATCAGATAGGTTAACATCCCGGACGATACCCACTTCAAGCCCCTGATAGCGGATCGTCGTGCGCCCGGCGACCAGACCGGCGGCATCGTTGAAGTGAATACGAATGCGCTCACCGGCGTCGTTGACCGCCTGATAGATCAGCCATCCGGCCAGCATTAATGCCAGTAACGGTAATATCCACAGCGGCGAGATGCCCCGATCACGCTTGATGTTGACCGGTTCGGGTTGTTGGTTGTTGAGTCCGTTGTTCATAGTTGTCCCATATCAGACGAGAATCTAAGCTTTCAGCGGCAAGCATGGTTAGCACCACTACGACACCAAAGGCAATTGCCCCCGGGCCGGGCGTGAAATCCAGGAGTTGGTCGCGGTCAATCAGCGTCACCATGATCGAGATAACAAACAAGTCCATCATCGACCATTTCCCAATCCACTGAATAAAGCGGTAGAGCTTCATTCGTTGCAGATGGTTAACTTTGCGCTTGAACTGGATGGTCAGCAGAATGAATCCTAGCCCAAGGATCTTGGCGACAGGTACCACGATACTGGCAACAAAAATGATGATGGCGATGCCCACCATGTCGGTTTTTACCAGTGTCGCGACTCCCGAAAAAATGGTGTCTTCAACACGTTTACCGTTATTGAGGAAGATTGAAATCGGATACAGGTTGGCCGGAAAAATAAAGACGGTAGCGGCCAGTAAATATGCCCAGGTTTTCTGGATGGAATGGGGCATACGTTTGTAAAGAGATTCACCACAGCGCACACAATGGCTGTGGTCGCCCTGTGTCATATGACAGCTGTGACAATGTAACGAAAACTCGGTTTGCTTATGGTCGGTCTCAGGCTGCCAGGCTTCCCAGTAGCGATTGACGCTTAGACGCGCCAGTAATATCCCCATCAGTAACTGGAGGAGCACAAGAGAGTACAAACCAGGGCCGACAAAAATATCGGCATAATCCTGCACTTTAAAGCAGGAGACGCCCAGGCTGACCAGAAAGACATCGAACATGGCCCAGTGCTTGAGATGTTCCAGAATCCACAGTGAGCGATGGAATAAGCCGAACTTGCGAAACTTCAGGCCAAGCTGGGCAGTAATAACCGCAGTGCTGACCAGAAATGGGGCAATCGAGCTGCAAAACAGGATCAGTAAAGCAACCGCCGGAAAATCACTGGCCAACGTCAGGGTGCCGGATGGCAGTGTTGCCGGAATCATAACCCCGAACAGACGAATGGTGATCAACGGAAAAAAATGCGCCGGAATGAACAGTATCAGGCAGGCGCAGGCAATAGCGAGTTCGCCGGTAAAGCGAACAGTACTGCCGCGATAAAGCCGGGTCTGGCATCGCGGGCAGTAAGCGCTTTGTCCGTGTCGGGCAACTTGCGGCATAACGGGCAGGTCGCAACCGGGACATCGTCTCGCTGTTGTCATGAGGGTTTAATCCTTTAACAATCCCAAAATTTGGTTAAGGCTTGGGCAATTTTTATCAAAAAGGGCCTGCCCATCATTCGATTTATCAGTACTGGTAAAACAATAATGGACTAAGCCCTTAAAAATGAACGCTATATTATTATTTTAAGTTAGCTCTGGCTACTGAGAGTGTGGCCGGTGACTCAGAATTTACCGGCTCAGCAGACTGAACGCTGCCATACAGGGTCTGATACAGCCCTTCCCGGTTGACCAGTTCATAGTGGGTACCACTTTGACTGACCTGACCATCTTCCAGCACATAGATTACATCGGCTTGTTTAACGGCAGATAAACGGTGCGCCACAATCAGCGTCGTGCGACCCGCCAAAAACTGATTCAGTGCTGTGTGCAGTGCCGCTTCCGTCGCGGTGTCCAGGGCAGAAGTCGCTTCATCCAGAATCACAAACTCAGGATCGGTCAGAATCATACGTGCGATAGCCAATCGCTGGCGTTGCCCGCCGGAAAGCTTGATGCCCTGACGGCCAATGATCGTATCCAGCCCTTCGGTCAGGCGCTGGGTTACGTCGGTCATTTGGGCAATTTTCAGAGCTTGCCACAACTGCTCGTCACTATACTCACCACCCAGAGTCAGGTTGTGGCGCATCGTATCATTAAAGAGAACAGGATGTTGTAAGACCACTGCCATCCTGTCACGCAGGGCTTCGTAGCTGACATCTTCGATCGGATGGCCGTTCACCAGAATCTCGCCACCGTCTTTCTGGTAGATACCGAGTAACAGCTGAATCAGCGTCGACTTGCCACCACCGGAAGAGCCCACCAGAGCAACACGTTTGCCGGCAGGGATAGTCAGGTTCAGCCCTCGCAGTACTTCTTTATCTTCATCGTATGAAAAACGTAGATTCCGGACGTCGATATCCACCAGTTTGTCACGATTAAACGGTGAGACTTTCTGCACCGGACGATGTTCTTCTTCTATAGACAGCAGGCCATTCAGGCGTTGCATCGCTGCGGATGCACTGTACCAGGCAAACTGAATGCCCAGCAGTTCCTGAACCGGCCCAAGCATAAACCAGAGGTAACCAAACACGGCGAACATCTGACCCACGGTCAAATCGGTGAACAGCACCATGATCATTGCCATTGCCCGGAACAGTTCAAAACCGACCAGGAATAAAAGGAAGGAAATACGCCCGGCGGCTTCAGATTGCCAGGCATATTTATCGGCATCGCGGCGAATGTCATTGGCGCTGCTTTTCAATTGAGCCAGAAAATCACGTTCGCGGTTTGCAGCACGAAGCTGATAAATACCGTCAAGGGTTTCAACCAGCCGCTGCTGGAAACGCTCAAAGGACTGATTTTCTTGTTTCTTCAGCGTTTTTACGCGGTTGCCCATCAGCTTAGAGGCATAAACAACAAGGGGGTTAACCAGCAGAATAAACAGCCCCAATTGCCAGTTGAGCCACAGCAGAATAATGGCTGTGCCGATGACGGTCAGTAAACCAATCAGGAAGCGGCTCAGAGTATCACCTACAAACTTGTCGATGGTCTCCACATCGGTTACCAGGTGAGAGGTGATCCCACCACTGCCGCGTTCTTCGTACTGACGCATACTGATGCGACCCAATTTGTCGATCAGGTGGCGGCGCATTTTATAGGTAATATCTTTCGCTACGAGGGTGAACTGACGGCTTTGTAAAATGTTCAGCGCCTGGCTGGAAATGCGCATCAGCACTACAAACAGCAGAACCAGTAAAATGTAAGCGGTGGGTTGCTGCCAGGACTCAGGAAGAAACAGGTTCAGAAAGCGGATACCGTCGGCGGGCTTACCCAATAAAATTTCATCCACCATCAATGGCATCAATAGCGGAATAGGGACACTGATCAGAGTCGCAGCAAGAGCGATAACGTTTGCAGCAACCAGTCTTGATTTATGATGTTTTGCTTGCTTTATCAGCCAAGACCAGTTAATCATTTGTTTCGAATTTTCTTTCACAATGATAATGATTCCTATTACTAATATTGGTGTCATTTTAACGGCTATATAAGGAGTAAGCCATGGAAAATGTAACGAGGTTTTACGACACACTAACGAAGCAAGCCGTCGCGCTGGTTGAAGGTGAACCTGATTTGATCGCTAATATGTCTAATATTAGTGCGCTGCTGGCGATGGAGTTAGAAGATATTAACTGGGTAGGTTTCTATATTCTGAAAGAGGATCAACTTGTTCTGGGGCCGTTCCAGGGTAAACCGGCATGTGTACGTATTCCTGTTGGCCGTGGTGTTTGCGGTACTGCGATTGCGGAAGACAAAGTGCAGCGTGTTGAAGATGTTCATCAGTTTGAAGGCCACATTGCTTGTGACGCAGCCAGCAATTCCGAAATTGTCATTCCACTTCATGTGAATGGTGAGCTATACGGTGTATTGGATATTGATAGTCCAAAATTATCAAGATTTAGCCAATCCGATGAAGACGGTTTGGTATATATGTTGGAAGAACTACAAAAAAGACTCTAATTAGATGCTTTCGGTGGTTTTTCGGCGTTAGGTAATTATAATAGCGGAACAATTTCTTTTTGATTTATGTACTAACTGCGGGGAAGACTCGCATGTGTCAGGAAAGTCCATGGAAAACTCTGAAAAGCTAACGAACAGTAAAGAAGTGATTGCCTATATTGCTGAGCGTTTCCCGAAATGTTTTACTGTTGAAGGTGAAGCCAAGCCTCTGAAGATTGGTATCTTCCAGGATCTGGCTGAGCGCCTTAGTGATGACCCGAAGGTAAGCAAGACTCAGCTGCGTACAGCGCTTCGTCAATACACTTCTTCCTGGCGTTATCTTCACGGTGTGAAAGCAGGCGTAAGTCGTGTAGACCTTGATGGCAACGAGTGCGGTGTGCTAGAACAAGAACATGTTGAGCACGCGCAAAAGGCACTTGAAGAAAGCAAAGCCAAGGTTCGTGAACGTCGTAAAGCACAAGCTGAAGCGAAAGCGGCAGCGGGTGAGAAAGACGGTGAAGCTAAAGCGAAAAAAATTCGCGCCAAAACTGCTAAACCAAAGAACACCAAGCAAAAAACGACTAAGCTAAATAAAAAGCCTGCAGAAACGACCCGTGCACTGGCTGCTGATGAAGTTGTTGTCGGCAAAGACGTTAGTGTGAACATGGGCAACGGAAACATGCCGGCGACTATCGTTGAAATTAGTAAGGACGACGTGCGAGTGCGACTATCAAATGGTCTGACCATGGTAGTGAAAGCGGAGCACCTTCGTTCATAAAGGAGAATGTTCGACGCATGAAATGTCGATACCGTTTCTCACTGATTGCTGCCGGCATGATGCTGGCAGCTTCAGCTCAGGCCCTTGAGGCCAAATACTCATTAAGTGACATTCCTCAGTTAGAACCCGAAAAGCAGCATGCGACTGCCAGTAAGCGGGTTGCTTCTCGCTTTACTCGTTCTCACTACAAGCAATTCTCACTTGATGATAACTTTTCTGCCGGCATGTTTGATCGTTATCTCGAAATGCTGGATTTCAACAAAAGCTTCCTTACCGCTTCAGATATCAAGCAGTTTGAAAAGTGGAAAACCCAACTCGATGATCAGTTGAAACGGGGCGAAACCTCTGCTGCCTTTGATATGTTCAATACGCTGCTCAAGCGTCGTTATGACCGATACCAGTTTGCATTGAATCAGCTTGATCGTGAGATCAAATTTGATATCGATGAAGACATGGTGATCGACCGTTCCAAGCTGGACTGGGCGAAAGACCGTAATGAACTGAATGAGATTTGGCGCAAACGCGTTAAATACGACGCGCTGAACCTGAAACTGACCGGTAAAGAGTGGCCTGATATCAAAGAAACGCTTGAGAAGCGCTACAACAATGCGCTGAAGCGGTTGACTCAGAGTCACAGTGAAGACGTATTCCAGATCTACATGAACGCTTTTGCGCGTCAGGTCGATCCGCATACCAGTTATTTGTCTCCTCGTAACGCCGAACAATTCCAGTCAGAAATGAATCTGTCTCTGGAAGGGATTGGGGCGGTTCTGCAAGTCGTCGATGATTACACCGTGATTCGTTCGCTGGTGGCTGGTGGTCCGGCTTCAGCCTCGAAGAAACTGGCCGCCGGTGATCGCATTATCGGCGTGGCGCAGGACGGCAAAGACATGGTGGACGTGATTGGCTGGCGTCTTGATGATGTTGTGCAGTTGATCAAAGGCCCTAAAGGTAGCAAGGTTAAGCTTGAGATCCTGCCTGAAGGTAACAATGCCAAAAGTTACGATGTCACAATTGTCCGTGACAAAATCCGTCTGGAAGACCGTGCAGCCAAGTCAGAGGTGAAAATCTCGCACGGCCGTAAGATTGGGGTGATTGAAATCCCAAGCTTCTATGTGGGTTTGGCAGAAGATACCAAGAAAGAGCTGGCGAAGCTTAGCGATGAGCAAGTGGATGCGGTGATGATCGACCTGCGTAACAACGGGGGCGGTGCACTGACGGAAGCGACGGCACTGACCGGGTTGTTCATGAACAGCGGACCGGTTGTACAGGTGCGTGACAGCTATGGCCGGGTTAAAGTCAACGGTGATTCAGATGATCGTGTTTACTACGATGGTCCTCTGACGGTGCTGATTAACCGCTACAGTGCGTCAGCATCCGAGATTTTTGCAGCTGCGATGCAGGACTACGGACGAGCGGTCATTCTGGGTGAGCAGTCATTTGGTAAGGGTACGGTGCAGCAACACCGTTCGCTGAACCATATCTATGATCTGTTTGATAAACCGCTGGGTCACGTTCAGTACACCATTCAGAAGTTCTACCGTATCAACGGCGGTAGTACACAAAATCTGGGTGTTGTTCCGGATGTGCCATTCCCGACGGCGGTAGATCCGTCTGAAACCGGTGAAAGCGTCGAAGATAACGCACTTCCGTGGGACAGCATCAAAGCGGCGCAATACTCGAAGATGTATAACTTTTCGCCGATTCTGCCTTCACTGAAAACCAAGCACGAAAAACGTATCGACAAGGATATGGAGTTCGGCTTTATTCAGGAAGACATCGATCGTTATAAAGAAGAGAAGGACATTAACACCATCTCTTTGAACGAGAAGAAGCGTATTGCGGAGCAGAATAAAGAAGATACTGAGCGTCTGACTCGTCTGAACGAGCGTCAGAAAGCACTTGGCAAGCAGCCGTTTGCCAAACTGGATGATGTGCCGAAAGACTACGAAGCGCCGGATGCGTATCTGGACGAAGCCCTTGCTGTAACCGCTGATCTTGTCAGCGTACAGAGCTAAACGGCATACAGATTCTGTATAACCTTCGAAAGCGGTACCTTAGGGTGCCGCTTTTCTATTTGATTTATCAGACTTTCTTGTCCGATTTTTATTTTAAAACCATGTCTCATAGCTGAGACGCCTTGCCTAATAACCGTGATATTAATCATATTTCTCATCCATTCCTGGCAATGAAGGCTAGGGTTAAAAGGTAGATGTCAAAATTCTGGCCGTTTTACTCTGCACGAGGGAATCGCTATGGTGAGATCATTGTTAGTGGCAGTATCAATGTTATTGGCTTCCTTGACTGGCACCGCGCAGGCAAAGGCTGACCTGACAGAATTTGATTACCCGTTGCTGCTTGGTGACTGGTACTGGTTTAGCAACACGGAAGAGGGCGTAGAAAGCGAAGGGAGCAGCTATCGTGCAATGAACATCAAGTTTAAATCAGACTACCATTATGTGATTCGTCTGTTGCAGGTAGACGGAAATGTTGAAGAATGGAGCGGCATTTACGACATTGATGAATCAACAGTAACCTTTCGCAGTCGCGGCCAGCCTGAGCAACAGCATACTTACATGCTGAGCTACAACCAGTTTTTATTAGATGGTGCGCGATTCACAAAACTGGCTCCTGAACATCTGGCGGGCAACTGGCGTTCATCGCGCATCAGCGGCCAGGATGTGGGAGATGCTGTCACTCAGTTATCATTATCGCTTCGTCCTGACTTTTTGTTTTCAGCAGAAGTGTCTGGCAAAAATGGCAAGAAAATCGAACATCGCGGAATTTACTACATCGAAGATGATCAAATCGTGCTGATTTTTGAAGACGGCCAGCACGACAGTCAATTCCGGTTAGGCAGTAACACCCTGACTCTGACTAACAAGCTGTTCGGGATGGAAGCTATCATGCAACGTGAATAACGGTTTCTTGATCGCGTTGTTGTCCATATGAAAGATTGGTTATGAGAGGACAGTGGTGAGTGGCTGGCTGATCGGTCACCGAACCAAGCAATACGAATCAAGCAACACGAATCAAGCAACAAAAGACGCAAGGTTAGGGTGAAATAGCGATGTAAAAAAGGCTTGTTTTCACAAGCCTTTTTTATTTTTTTGGAAGAGCATTGAACGTAAATTGGCGGTCAGAGGTAATTAGTTCTTTGCCTCAGTCAATAACGCTCGGTGCTGTATCATCATCCAACAATCTTGAAAGCCTGACGCAGCTGGGAAAGATAATCTTCGTCGCGGCAGATGCTTTTGCCGGGTTCGTCAGAAATTTTCGCCACAGGGCGGCCTTCACACTCGGTCAGTTTCAGCACGATGTTCAGCGTTTTCACACCGGGTAAGTCGCAGGTCAACTGTGTACCAATACCAAAGCTGATATTGATGCGATGTGCAAAGTGTTTGTAAATTGTCAGTGCTTTGTCCAGAGTCAGGCTGTCTGAGAACACCAGAGACTTGGTTTTCGGATCAATGCCCAGTGCTTCATAGTGAGCAATGGCCTTTTCACCCCAGGCAATCGGGTCACCGCTGTCATGGCGTAAGCCAATAAAACGCTCAGACAAGCGCAGATCGAAATCACGCAAGAAAGCATCCATATTGATGCAGTCCGTCAGGGCGATACCCAGTGAGTCCGGGTACTCCTGTAGCCAGCGATTCAGAGCCAGTTGCTGGGAATCCGCCAGTTCACCGGACAGTTGCTGATGCGCTTGGAACCACTCATGCGCTTGTGTGCCTACAGGTGTCAAACCACGTGTACGCGCCAGGTGATAGTTTGAGGTGCCTTTAAATTCAGCCACGTTTGTTTTCAGATAATCCACAACATGGTGATGCACATCTTTAGAGAAGCGGCGACGAGTGCCGAAATCGACCAGTGCAAAGGCGTCAAGATCAATACCTTCCTCGGATGCACGGTGGTAAAACTGGTCAAGTTTTCCTTTCAGCTGTGCAAGGGCGTCGTCTGAACTGGCATCAGGGTAGAGGTGTTTGCAGCGAATTTCGCAAATGATAGCCAGTAGCGGGACTTCCCACAGAATGATATCCAGCCACTTACCGGTGATCGTGATAGCAAGCTGATCGCCGGTTGCATCGATATGTACCTGCTCACTCTTAAGCTGAAATGACTTGAGATACTCAAGGTAGTCTTCTTTAAAGAAGCTGAGTGTCGACAGGTACGCAATCTCTTCACCGGTGAATGACAGGCCGGCAAGACGGTTGATGTGATCCTGAATCTCTTGGCAATAAGGACGAAGGTCTTCCTCGCTCCGGCAATGAAACTCTGCGACCGCCTCAATATCTGGGTATTGATGAAAAATTGCTTGCTGCATATGTAATTTATATGCATCGGTATCAAGCAGGGAGTCGATAATCCCAATGTGTCCTAATTGATTCATAACTAGTTTGGTCGTTTTTTGCAATCCGAGGATTTTACCTTATTTTGAGCCGAGATTGCCTCAAAATGTTTCAGATAGTTGAAATTTTTAGGGCGAGTACCATACGCTGAAAAGCCATCAACGACAAGCCTACCAAGCACTTTTTATGGTAATTGGTGTCATAGTGTTAACACTATGTTTATGCGAGGATCTTGCTGCGAGAAAGATTTTGGGTAACCATTATCTTTTATAAAACTAATTATAGTAAAAATGATGCCCTGTCATTTAGCTGAATAACTAGTTTGAAGTCTGCCTGCATTGCATGAATATTCACCACTTGTCATATCTGGTGTTGAACTTCAGAGCGATTCTGGCAGTGGCTCTTGTCTGTCGCAGTTAAAGACAGAATAATGGAAACAACCGCCAGCGACTTCTCGCTCTGCCTTTATGGTAATTGTGCGGATAGAAATAAGGAATTTACATGGCCGAACAACCTACGATGACTCAGCCTACGGCAAAATACCGTTCTGACTACCAGTCTCCTGACTTTACCATCACCGATATCTCCCTGGAATTTGACCTGTATGACACTGCCACGAAAGTACTGGCGGTCAGCAAGGTTATCCGTCAGAAAGACACCGCAACGACGCTGGAGTTGGATGGCGACCACCTGAAATTGGTGCGCATTGAAATTAACGGTGTAGCCTGGAGCGACTTTGCTGAAGGCGAGGGCAAACTGTCTGTCTATAATGTGCCTGCTGAGTTTGAACTGTTGATCGAAACAGAAATCAACCCTGAAGCAAATACGCTGCTGGAAGGTCTGTACAAATCAGGCGGTGCCTTCTGTACGCAATGTGAAGCTGAAGGCTTCCGCAATATCACTTACTATCTGGATCGCCCGGATGTACTGGCGCGTTACACCACAAAAGTGATTGCCGACAAGGCCCAGTATCCGTACCTGATGAGTAATGGTAACCGTGTTGACAGCGGTGATCTGGATAATGGTCGTCACTGGGTTCAGTGGCAGGATCCGTTCCCGAAACCAAGCTATCTGTTCGCACTGGTTGCCGGTGATTTTGACGTACTGCGTGATAAGTACACGACGAAAAGCGGTCGTGTGGTTGATCTGGAAATCTTTGTCGACAAAGGCAACCTGGATCGTGCGGAATATGCCATGACTTCGCTTATCAACTCCATGAAGTGGGATGAAGAGCGTTTCGGTCTGGAATATGACCTGGATATCTACATGATCGTTGCTGTTGATTTCTTCAACATGGGCGCCATGGAGAACAAGGGCCTGAACATCTTTAACTCTAAATATGTACTGGCTAACCCGAATACTGCGACGGACACCGATTATCAGGGTATTGAGTCGGTCATTGGTCACGAGTATTTCCACAACTGGACCGGTAACCGTGTGACTTGCCGTGACTGGTTCCAGCTGAGCCTGAAAGAAGGCCTGACGGTTTTCCGTGATCAGGAATTCTCCTCTGATCTGGGTTCTCGTCCGGTTAACCGTATCAACAACGTTCGTATTATGCGTGGCCCGCAATTTGCGGAAGACCGTGGCCCGATGTCTCATCCGATCCGTCCGGACAAAGTGATCGAAATGAATAACTTCTACACCCTGACCGTCTATGAGAAGGGCAGCGAAGTTATTCGTATGATGCACACATTGCTGGGCGAAGAAAACTTCCAGGCTGGCATGAAGCTGTACTTTGAGCGCCATGACGGCACTGCGGCAACCTGTGACGATTTCGTTCAGGCGATGGAAGACGCATCGGGCATCAGCCTTGAGCGTTTCCGTCGTTGGTACAGCCAGGCCGGTACACCGGTTGTGACGGTTGATACTGAGTATCTGGCGGATGTTAAGCGTTACCGTGTCACTGTTAAACAACACACTGCACCAACACCTGAGCAGGAAGAGAAGTTGCCGCTTCATATTCCATTTGATATTGAGCTGTATAACCGCCAGGGTGATGTTCTTCCGTTACAATGTAACGGTGAAGCCATGCATCATGTGCTGAATGTGACTGAAGCCGAGCAGGTGTTTGAGTTCGAAAACATCGACGAGCAACCTGTGATCTCTATGCTGCGTGAGTTCTCTGCTCCGGTGATCCTGGAATACGATTACAGCGACGACGAGCTGATTTTCCTGATGGTGCATGCTCGTAACGAATTTGCACGTTGGGATGCGGGTCAGATGCTATTGGCGAAGTACATTAAGCGCAATGTAGAGCGCGTTCGCCAGGGTGAGGCGTTTGAACTGCCTGAAGCCGTGATTGATGCCTTCCGTGGCGTGCTGCTGGATGAGAAGCTGGATCCTGCTTTCATCGCTGAAGTCCTGACACTGCCAAACGAAAACGAAATTGCCGGTTGGTACAAAACGGTGGATGTGGATGCGATCCACCAGGTTGTTGGAGAGCTGGAAGTTGCTTTTGCGAAGGCAATGGAAGATGAGTTTACTGCGATCTACCATGCCCTGAATCAGGGGGCTTACACCATTGAGCATGACGCGATGGCCAAACGTGCATTGCGGAATACCTGTCTGGCTTATCTGGGTCATACTGGGCAAGGTAATCAGCTGGTCAGCAAGCAATACCAGGTGTCTGATAACATGACTGACACCATGGCCGCGATGGCTGTCGCGAATGACGCGGAACTTCCTTGTCGCGAAGCTCAGATGACTGATTTCAGTGATAAATGGACGCACGATGGTCTGGTAATGGACAAGTGGTTCATTCTGCAAGGTAAGAACCCGGCGGAGAATGCGCTGGAGAATGTGCGTGAAACCATGAAGCATCCGGCGTTTGATCTGAAAAACCCGAACCGTACCCGTAGTCTGGTTGCCAGCTTCTGTGCCAATAACCCAGTTCGTTTCCATGCGAAAGACGGTTCAGGCTATCAGTTCCTGACTGAAATCCTGACAACGCTGAATACCAGCAACCCGCAGGTCGCCTCTCGTCTGATTGAGCCGTTCCTAAAGTATCGTCAGTATGACGAAGCCCGCCAGTCACTGATGCGCGCTGAGCTTGAGAAACTGGCTAAGCTGGAAAATCTGGCAAAAGATTTGTACGAGAAAGTTCAAAAAGCGCTGCAACAGTAAACCAGCGGCTTTAAACGCTGATTTAACCGCGATGGTTTAGCAGTTATGTTTTAACCGTTATAAAGGGCAGGGAGACCTGCCCTTTATTTTTTGAGCAGTCGGTATGCTTACGTCATGCCATACAGAACGTTCTTTGGACATAGCGTGAGAAGGTACAGGAGGCCGAGTTAGGAAAAACCATGAAAGCGTATACTTTTTCAATCTATATCACATATCAGAATTACCTTAACTACTACAACGGCGCAGCCAGCACGGTCCAGGTGGTCACAGATGAAGGGTTAAGGTTGCAGTTACCTGCGGCCCGGTTGCGGCCATTTTTAAGCCAAATAGGAATAAAAGGGCGTTTTCGTTTAACAGTAAACAGTGAAAATCGATTCCATTCACTGGAGAAGCTGGCATAAAACTGCTGCTAATATCTTGATAACATTTTTGTAACTAATGAATTTAATGAAAGAGCAAAAATAAAAGTTATGCAGTTAATTTGCATTAGTTTTATTTAACTGAATAAAAGCTGAAAATAACCCTAAAAATAAATGGTTAGACCAATTGACAAGGGCCTGTGGGAATTTTGACGCTATTTTCATCAGACCCAGATAATCCGACCAGTCAAAATCTCTACCTTAGTCACATATTCGATTTTTTCCTGCTCAGACAGTGATATTAACGTAACCATTTCGCAACAAAAGGCCCTACAATAGCACTCGCGGATTACCCGTCATTCGTGAGTTGTTTATCCCCAATTCTGCTCATGAGTGTTTTTATAAAAATTCTATACTTTATTGTAAAAATATAACGATGGAGCATTGCTATGACCGCACCTGACCCTATAGTGCCGGTATTGCTTGAGAAAGTTTATGGCTTAATCCAGGACAAGATTGAGACCCCTCAGCAGTCATTAGTAGAAGTGTTTGCTCAGCGATTGTTAGGACAACTGGCAGAAGATGATCTGCTTCAACGGAATGAATCTGACCTTTACGGTGCTGTACTAAGTCTGTGGCACCACCTGGTACAAAATAAACCTGATCAAATCTCAGTACGTGTCTACAACCCAACTTTGAGCCGTTACGGCTGGCAGTCTACCCACACTGTTGTTGAAATTATTACTCCGGACCGCCCATTCCTGGTTGATTCAGTACGCATGACACTGAACCGTCTGGGTATCACCAGTCACCTGATGCTGAACGGCCCGTATTTCTTCAAACGCAACGCGGAAGGTGTCATTACTGAAGCGTGTGGTAAAGACGGCGATCTTCAGACGTTGTTCCACATTGAAGTGGACCGCCTGAACGACAAACAAGAGTTGGAAGCATTAAAACAAGAACTAGAACAAGTGCTTCAGGATGTTGATCTGGTCGTCAATGACTGGCAACTGATGCAGGCAAAACTGCAGTCAATCGTTGAAGAATTGAAAAATGCAAATATGCCAGTTAAGAAAGACAAGCGCGAAGAAGCGATTGCTTTCCTTGACTGGGTGACTCACCACAACTTCACCTTCATGGGTTACCACAACTATGATCTGGTGCCGATTGAAGGTGATTATGAACTGCGCCCGACGAATGAAGACGGCCTTGGCCTGCTGAGCAAGTCAAGCAAGGTGAAAACACTGCGTCTGTCTGAGCTGCCTGAGACTGCCCGCTTTGAAGCGCGTAAGCCGGATCTGCTGATCCTGACAAAAGGCAACGTGAAGTCGAAGATCCACCGTCCGGCTTATACCGATTACATCGGGATCAAGCGTTTTGATAAAGATGGCAATGTGATCGGTGAGCACCGTTTCACGGGTCTGTACGCGTCAACGGCTTATAATCAGTCGATCATGAGCATTCCTCTGATCAGCAATAAGGTTAACCGTATTCTGGAAGAGAGTGGCTATTCTGCTGGTTCTCACTCCTGGAAAGCGCTGAATAACCTGATGGAAACGTATCCGCGTGACGAACTGATCCAGGCCAGCGAAAAAGAAATGCTGGATGTGGGCTGTGGTGTTGTACGTATGCAGGATCGTGATTTGCTACGTCTGTTTGTTCGCCGCGACCCATTCGGTCGTTTCTTCTCTTGCATGGTGTATGTCACGAAAGAGCGTTACAACACTGAGCTTCGTCGTAAGACGCAGCGCGTACTGAAAGAATACTTTGGTTCTGAACAGGACGTTGAATTCACTACTTTCTTCTCTGAGAGCCCACTAGCAAGAACCCATTACATCGTGCGCGTAGAAAACAATAACTTCGATGTCGACGTTAAAGCCATCGAACACAATCTGGTTGAAGCGGCTTCTTCTTGGGAAGACCGTCTGAGCTCATCTCTGATCGCAAACTTTGGTGAAAGCCAAGGGACGCTGCTGGCGAAAAACTATGCCCGCGCATTCCCGCGTTCATACAAAGAGCAGATGCTGCCAGGTTTCGCGGTTGCGGATATCGAGCAGCTGGAAAGCCTGAGCGAAGATAACAAGCTGGGCATGCTGTTCTACCGTCCGCAGGAAGAAGCGACCGATTCACGTTACGTGAAACTGAAGCTGTTCCACCGTGATGAGCCGATCCACCTGTCAGACGTTATGCCTATGCTGGAAAACCTTGGCCTGCGCGTGATTGGTGAAGAACCGTATGAAGTGAAGACTGCGAGCGGTACCGTGTACTGGATCCTGGACTTTGCGATGCTCCACAATGCCTGCACAGGGATTGATCTGGCTGAAGCCCGCGATCGTTTCCAGGAAGCATTTTCTGCTATCTGGCACGGCGAAATCGAAAGTGATGGCTTCAACCGTTTGGTACTGTGTGCCGGTCTGACAGGTCGTGAAATCACGATTCTGCGTAGTTTTGCCCGTTACATGCGCCAGGTTGGCTTCCCATTCAGCCAGCACTACATCGAAGAAACGCTGTCAAATCACAATGATCTGGCTCGTGATCTGGTTCAGCTGTTCCGACTGCGTTTTGATCCTGAAATCAAGCACACAGAAAAAGCAGAGCAGGATCTGATTGCAAAACTGCATGAGAAGCTGGATGAAGTAGAAAGCCTGGATGACGACCGTATTATCCGTCGTTACATGGAAATGATCCGTGCTACCCAGCGCACTAACTACTACCAGCTGGACGAAAACGGTCAGCCGAAACCATGGCTGTCACTGAAACTGCGTCCGTCTGAGATCCCTGAAATCCCGGCACCGGTTCCGTTCTTCGAAATCTTCGTGTACGCACCGGATATGGAAGGTGTACACCTTCGTGGCGGTAAAGTTGCGCGTGGTGGCCTGCGCTGGTCTGACCGTCAGGAAGACTTCCGTACAGAAATTCTGGGCCTGGTAAAAGCGCAGCAGGTTAAGAACACTGTTATCGTACCGGTAGGTGCAAAAGGTGGCTTCATCTGTAAACGTCAGCCTCAGCTGTCAACTCGTGAAGAGATCTGGGCTGAAGGTCAACGTTGTTACAAACGTTTCATTCGTGCGCTGCTGGATGTGACTGATAACATTGTTGACGGCGATCTAATTCCACCAGCGAACGTTGTTCGTCATGATGAAGACGACCCGTATCTGGTTGTTGCAGCCGATAAAGGGACTGCGACGTTCTCTGACCTGGCTAACTCAGTGTCGGAAGACTACAACTTCTGGCTGGGTGATGCATTTGCATCCGGTGGCTCTAACGGTTATGACCACAAAGCCATGGGTATCACCGCGAAAGGCGGCTGGGAATCAGTCAAGCGTCACTTCCGTGAAATCGGTATTGACTGCCAGAATACAGACTTTACATGTGCCGGTATCGGTGACATGGCTGGTGATGTATTCGGTAACGGCATGCTGCTGTCTAAGCATACGCGCCTGGTCGCTGCCTTTAACCACATGCATATCTTCCTGGATCCTAATCCGGATGCTGCAACCAGCTGGGAAGAGCGTAACCGTCTGTTCAATCTACCTCGCTCAAGCTGGGAAGATTATAACCCAGAGCTGATTTCTGAAGGGGGCGGTGTCTTCTCTCGTCGCAGTAAAGCGATCAAGCTGACGCCACAAATTCAGAAGCTGCTGGGCACCCGTAAGCAAACCATGCCGCCAAATGAGCTGATCCGTTTGATCCTGACAATGGAAGTGGATCTGCTGTGGAACGGTGGTATCGGTACTTACGTGAAATCTCAGGCTGAGACGCACACTGATGTGGGCGACCGTGCAAACGATGGTCTGCGCATTAACGGTAGTGAGCTACGTGCGAAGATTGTGGGCGAGGGCGGTAACCTGGGTATGACTCAGCTGGGCCGTGTCGAGTTCGCGAAGAACGGTGGTCGTGTTAATACCGACTTTATCGACAACGTAGGCGGTGTTGACTGTTCAGACAACGAAGTGAACATTAAGATCCTGCTGAACACACTGGTTGCCGGCGGAGATCTGACTTACAAGCAGCGTAATGAACTGCTGGAACGTATGGAAGACGAAGTGTCTGAAATCGTTCTTGATGATGCATACTGTCAGAGCGAGTCAATCTCCGTGACACAGCATCAGGAAGTCCAACTGCTGAAAGAGCAAATCCGCTTTATCCATCACATGGAAAAAGCAGGGAAGCTGGATCGCGCTCTGGAAAATATCCCGGATGACGATGCACTGGCTGAGCGTGAAAAATCAGGTATGGGTCTGACCCGCCCTGAACTGGCAGTACTGGTTGCCTACGGCAAGATGGTTCTGAAAGAAGAAATGGCAACGGATGAAATTGCAAATGATCCGTACCACGCGCGTTTGCTGCCGGCTTACTTCCCGAAAGAGCTGCAAGAAAGATTCCGCACGCAAATGGATCAGCATCCACTGCGTAAAGAGCTGATTGCGACGTCTCTGGCTAACCAGATGTCGAATGAGATGGGTTGTAACTTTGTTACTCGTCTGCAGGAAGAAACCGGTGCAACAGTGGCCGAAATTTCATCTGCCTACTCAGTTGGCCGTGCCATTTTCGACTTTGCTCAGTACTTCGAGCAGGTTCGTGAGCTGGATAACGTAATACCGGCCGATGTGCAGTATGACATTATGTACCGTTGCCGTCGTATGTTGCGTCGTGCGACACGCTGGATTCTGCGTAACCGCGACCGTAAGCTAAGCATCGAAGAGCAAATTGCATTCTACCAGCCGGTAGTAAGCAAACTACGTGAAAATCTGGAACGTTACCTTGTCACTGAAGAAGTGAAAGAGCACAACGATCAGGCTGAATCGATGATCAAACAGGGTGTACCGGCAGAACTGGCGCATAATATTGCGCGCCTGAGCAGCCTGTACTCAGCAATGGATATTGCACAAATTACCAGTGAGATGGATAAAGATATCGACCTTATCTCTCGAGTGTACTTTGTCCTGGGAGCTGAATTGTCACTGCACTGGTTCCTGAAACAGGTTCATAATCAGCCTGTAGAAAACCACTGGCAGGCACTGGCGCGTGCTTCATTCCGCGAAGATCTGGATTGGCAACAGCGTCAGCTGACTTCTGCTGTTATCAGCAGTGGTTTAGTAGGGGGTGACGCAGAAGGCCTGATTGAGAGCTGGATGAAGGAACACAAGAAGGCGATTCGTCGCTGGAATACCGTGCTGACTGAGTTCAAGGTAGGTACAACTCATGAATTTGCCAAGTTCTCTGTTGCACTGCGTGAACTGATGCTGCTGAATCTGCACTGCCGTCCGGCAATGTAATTCTGCAAAATTGGTGAATAAACCATAGCAACTGCTCAAATTGTTTGATTTTCAGGCCACCCACAGCTGTGAGGTGGCCTTTTTTTATCTCTGGTTAACATGTAAGTTAATCGTTTGCTATTTCTGTTAAAAAACAAACTGTTAATTATTTGCATTAGCCAGTCAATTTATAGGGTAGCGAGTATTTTTATCGTTAAACTATAAAATAATCGTTGAATTGGTGGCACAAAGTAGGAATAATGTTCTCCCGTTTATACGGGGCTTTTACTAGGAGGTACAATGATTTACCGCCTCGCACGATCCGCTATTTTTAAGCTAGACGCTGAAAAGGCGCATGATCTTGCTATTCAGAACTTTTCTCGCTTCACCGGTACACCTCTCGATCTCTTCTATCGTCAACACGTCCCTGATCATCCTGTCGAAGTGATGGGTATCAAATTCAAAAACCCTGTTGGTCTGGCTGCTGGCCTTGATAAAAACGGCGAATGTATTGATGCATTTGGCGCGATGGGTTTTGGATTCGTCGAAGTCGGTACAGTCACACCACGCCCTCAGCCTGGTAATGATAAGCCTCGTTTGTTTCGTGTCATTCCTGCCGAAGGCATTATTAACCGCTTCGGTTTTAATAACCTGGGCGTTGATAACCTGATTGAAAACGTCAAGAAGGCAAAGTATGACGGTGTCATCGGGATCAATATCGGTAAAAACAAAGATACACCGATTGAGAAAGGGGCAGAGGACTACCTGATCTGTATGGAGAAGGTATATGAACATGCTGGCTATATCACAGTCAATATTTCATCTCCTAACACACCGGGCCTGCGAAGCTTGCAATACGGTGAAATGCTTGATGAGCTGCTGGCACAGCTAAAAGAGAAGCAGAAAGAGCTGTGTGAGAAATATGGCAAGTATGTACCGCTGACATTGAAGATCGCACCGGATCTTGAAGATCACGAAATTGCCCAGATTGCCCAGTCACTGATCAAAAATGAAATTGATGGTGTCATCGCGACGAACACGACTCTGGATCGTTCGCTGATTGAAGGGATGCCTCATTGCGATGAAGCGGGTGGCCTGAGTGGTCGTCCGCTTCAAAACCGCAGCACCGAAGTGATTCGTTTGTTGGCACAAGAACTGGATGGCGCATTACCTATCATTGGGGTGGGTGGTATCGATTCTGCTATTGCCGCTCGAGAAAAAATGATGGCTGGCGCAAGTCTGGTGCAGGTTTACTCCGGCTTTATTTACCACGGACCAAAACTGGTTAAGGACATTGTCTCTAACCTGAAGTAAGCGGTTCGAGAAAAAATGTATATCGTGCCTGTTGATGTTCATCGGCAGGCACTTTTTTTTGTTTAAGGTATATGACAGACACTCAAGTCAGGGGCAATTGTCAAACTTACACCTTTTTTCATCTACTTAGCCCTGTTTATTTCCTCTTTTTATTTGGCCTGACCACAGTAAAATTGTTCTAAAGTTTTGTTTCGAACGTTGGATAAAGCAGTATAACGAACGGATTTTGGAGCGAGAACATGTTGAAACCTAACAATTCATGGATGTGGTACTACGACCAAAAACATGACGCTCTGATGCTGGATCTAGGGGAGGAGATGATTTTTCGCGTCTCTATTCCAACCAAAAATCTGGTGCCTTGTGCATTTACCCGTTCTGTATTTACTGTTGACGACGCCAGTACCTACCAAACCTACCTTGAGGGCGTTTCTTCGCTCGATCTGCCAGCACCGCGCAAAGTTGAAATTGCTCTGAATGCAGTGGCTGCAAACCGCTTTCATAAACCAATGATGCCGAAAAGCTGGTTTTTTAAAGACCTTAAAAACGCACATTGCCCGTCTGAAGGTGACGTTGTCACGTTGTATACGGAAGATGGCCAGGCTAACTTCCTGGTGATTGAAAATAACGGAAACGCCAGCCTGTGTATGTCGGCTGAAGTGGAGGCCGTTAACCTTAACAATGCGAAGCAAATGCAGTTCTGCGATACGATCAAAGTGATGAATGACCGTATGGAAGCATTCGAGGCGCACGTAGAAATGCCTGTCAGTTTCGCACTGGTAGGCTGATTTACCTTCTGAAATGTTTCTCCGTGGCATTCACAGCCAGCGCGTACCAGCTCAATTGTTACCTTTATTTCTGCCTGATAACTGCACATGAAACAGTGTTATATCTCCTTCCTCGCTGAAAATAGCGAGTTGTAAGCTTGTCCATTGCCCCGAAAAACTAACCCTGGAAACATTAACCTCCATTAACTTTAAGCAGCCACAGGCAACCAAACCACAGCTGCGTACTCTAGTCTCCCTTCATTTTGTGGCCAATTGCTACCTGAGTTCAATCTCTACCAGAAGCCAATCGCTATCGCTTGTGTACCAACTGGAGAGAGAGTGCCTGTCTATCTCAATTGACTCGTTACCCATGGTCGACATCTCTCACTAAAACGACTTTCACTCATGGCCTCTGAACGACTCTCAATGCACGGACCAAACCATCAGGTGCAATTTCTAACGAAATCCCCCATGTACTGAACAAAAAAGAGACGAGTGGTTACTTACCATGTGGCGGTCATAACTGTTTGTATATTAATGAGAAAGGGTAGGGAAGTCGAAAATAGAGCCGTTAGGTTTTTATACTCATGTATGGACGAGTTCTGTCGGTATGTTAATGCGTCGTTCAAGTGGATCCCTAAGCACATTAGCCCCAATGAGTGTCAGCAAGTCTACCAAATACTTTTTCGTCGCTTTGTTCACATATATCTGAAGTGGGTGTGTTTACAACACATAGTTGGCCTACTCAGCCTTAGTAGACAGATAAATTGTATGCTCTTGAGCGATCTTTTCTACACCACAAAAGCAGGATGAATCTAAGGGAAAAATAAAGGCAATGCTCTGGTCTGAAGTATTTCATTACCGGGGCATCACCAAGTAACAGAGTCAGCATGTGGCGTATTTTTGACGTTGCGCGTCAAAAACTGTCTGCCTGAGCAGACGTGAAGGTAAGGGAATGCCCATTTGCTTGTTCAAAATATGTTCAAAATTAGTGAGCTGGGTCTAAAAAAGTTATCTTTTTTTAATGTTTTTTCTGCCTCTTTTTGTCTTCTGAGGGCAAAAAAACACCAATATTTTGCACCTGAATCTACATGGTGATTTGTTTTATTTCCTCAATTTCCTTATTAGTGTAATTAAATTACAAGTGATGTATGAGAGATATCCGTTACAAACCTGAACTATTTCCAATCGGGAAACTAACGAGTGTTTTGTTTTGATTCGCCTTTGGTGATAGTCAGTACAAACTTATTAATCGGGGAAAGCATGAATCACCTCAGACAGGAAGTGCGTAGTCATCTTGTTGTTTTATGATTTCAATTCATTGATAATTAATGGTTATATTTGTTTGTTTCTAAGGGTGGACGATTGTGGAGGGGATGGTGGGCGTTGTTTTGCTAAGGTTTCCCTGACCGTTTCTAAATGGAAACGTTCGTGATGATTGTTTGTTGTTTCCCGGAGTGAACAATTCAGATGGGTGGGGTTGTATACTATTGAGTGCTCATGTGGCCTGTTTTGCTTCTTCTTTGACATGAACTCAGGGTGAATCTTTTAGCTTGAATTGCCCTTGACATTACCTTTGAATCTGTACGCTGAATCAGGGCAGCGTAATTTGAGTGAAATAATTGCTGTTTTTTTAACTAAATGGGTCGGGAGATCCCTTTGGTGCAAGGTATTTAGAGGGTTTTCAGTTATAATTCACCGCAACATAAGTGCGAAATGAACCTCATGAATCAATATCTAGCAATCACTTCCCGTGGCCTTGAGAATCTTCTGGCCCAAGAACTCGAGCAACTTGGTGCTCAACAAATTAAAGTTGTTCACGCCGGCGTGCGTTTTAAGGCGGAACAGGGTACGGCATACCGCTGCTGTCTATGGACACGACTGGCTTCACGAATCATTCAGGTACTGGGTGAATTCACTGTTCGTGATGATATGGATCTGTACCTTGGTGCGACAGCTATCAACTGGCCGTCTTACTTCCACTTCAATACTCGAATCATTGTCGATTTCAACGGTACTAACCGCGAAATTCGTAACAGCCAGTATGGCGCAATGAAAGTAAAAGATGCCATTGTGGATAAATTCACAAAGGCTGATCTTCCTCGTCCGAGTATTGACCGCGTCCGTCCTGAGCTCCGTATTCATATGCGTCTGTCAGGCGAAAACGGCATTTTGGGTCTGGATATGGCCGGTAGCGGTCTGCACCAGCGTGGCTATCGTACTGATGCTGGTAAAGCGCCTCTTCGCGAAACCCATGCCGCAGCACTGGTTCTGAAATCTGGCTGGGTTCCTGGCAAGCCTTTGCTGGATCCTATGTGTGGTTCCGGTACTTTGCTGATTGAAGCGGCGATGATCGCGGCAGACATTGCCCCAGGTCTTAAGCGTAAACAGTGGGGCTTTGAGTTCATCAGCGATTTCGATAAAGAAGCCTGGATGGAAATTCATGCTGAAGCGAAAGTAAAAGCTCGCCGTGGTCCTGCGAACGTTGAACCACTGTTCTTTGGTCGTGAAAAAGATCAGCGTGTGCTGAGCATTGCGCGTGATAATGCCGGTCGTGCTGGTGTTTCTGAACTGATCCAATTTAAGCAGGAAGATGCGACTCAGCTGACTTGTCCTGAAGGATTTGCAGAAGGTGTCATCCTGTGTAACCCGCCATACGGTGAGCGTCTGGGTACAACACCTGAGCTGATTTCTCTTTACACCTTGTTTGGTAATCGCCTGAAACTGGCATTTGCGGGTTCAACGGCTGCGATATACTCGTCATCAAACGAGTTGCTTAGCTGCCTGCGTATGCGTGCTGATAAGCAATTCAAGCTGCGAAATGGTGCGCTGGACTGTGTGCTGAAAACGTACCTGATCTCGGCAGGTGGCGTGAAACACGTAGAAGGCGAGCAAGAAGGGACACTTGAAGAAACTCAGGTTGCGCCGGATTTTGCCAACCGTCTGAAAAAGAACATCGGTAAGTTGTCTAAGTGGGCAAACAAAGAAGGGCTGGATTGCTACCGTCTGTATGACGCGGATCTGCCTGATTACAACGCTGCGATTGATAAATACCAGGATTATCTGGTTATTCAGGAATACGCTGCGCCAAAATCTATCCCTGAAGAAACGGCACGTCGCCGCCTGATGGATGTTATGCGTGCTGCAATTCAGGTAACCGGTGTTGATACCAGCAAAGTGGTACTCAAAGTCCGTGAACGCCAGAAAGGCAAGAGCCAGTACCAGAAACTGTCGAGTGCTGAGCGTCACATGGTCGTTGATGAATACGGCGTGAAACTGAAAGTTAACCTGTTTGACTATCTGGATACCGGCCTGTTCCTTGATCACCGTATTACCCGTCGCAAACTGGGTGAAATGGCCGAAGGGAAAGACTTCCTGAACTTGTTCGCTTACACAGGTTCGGCGACCTGTCATGCCGCATGCGGTGGGGCAAAATCGACGACAACCGTTGATATGTCTAACACCTACCTGCGCTGGGCGCAGGAGAATATGGAACTGAACGGTAAAGTAGGTCGTCAGCATCAGTTCATCCAGGCAGATTGCCTGCAGTGGCTGCAGGAAGCGGACGGTAGTTTCGATTTGATCTTTATCGATCCGCCGACGTTCTCGAATTCAAAGCGTATGAATCAAAGTTTTGATGTTCAACGTGACCACATCATGTTGATGGAAAACCTGAAACGTATGCTGCGTCCGAATGGTCAGATTGTTTTCTCGAACAATAAGCGCCATTTCAAAATGGATTTCGAGAAACTTGAAGCACTTGGGTTACAAGCGCAGAACATTTCTGATAAAACGTTGCCTTTGGATTTCGGTCGTAACAAGCATATTCATAACTGCTGGATCATTACCCACAAGGAAGGTTAAGTGCTAATTACGCTCTATAGCACAGAAGGGTGTCACTTATGCGAGCAGGCCTATGGCCTGCTCGTTCATGCCGGCGTATCAAATCGCGTTGAGGTGGTTGATATCGCCTTTGATGATACGCTCTTTGCTCGTTACGGTGTCACTATTCCTGTGCTTGCAATTCAATATCCTGATTCTGAACAACAAAGTCCGGAACTCGGCTGGCCGTTTGATGCCGAGAAGCTGGCTGCATGGTTAAACAATAATGGCTTTAATTCACATCAGTAACGCCCAACTGGCGTATGGCGACCATGCTTTACTCGATAAAGCAGAGTTTATTCTTCAACCTAACGAACGTGTCTGTCTGGTAGGCCGTAATGGCACGGGTAAATCCACTTTGATGAAAGTGATTGCCGGCGACGTTCAACTTGATGATGGTAGCATCCAACAGCAGTCTGAACTGCGAGTGTCTCGCCTTGAGCAGGATCCGCCTCGTGACGCCGAAGGGACGGTGTTTGACTTTGTGTCTGAAGGGCTGGCTGAAATTGGTCAAGTTCTGAAGCAATATCACCACTTGCTCGATCTGATTTCTCATGAACCAACAGAGTCAAACTTTGCCAAGCTGGCTCGTGCTCAGGAAAAAATTGACCATGCCGACGCGTGGCAGTTTGATAACAAAATTACTTCTGTGCTGGAGCACCTGCAGTTACAGCCAGGGACATTGCTGAAAGATTTGTCCGGGGGCTGGCAACGTAAAGCGGCGCTCGCGCGAGCTCTGGTGTGCGATCCAGACATTCTGCTGCTTGACGAGCCGACGAACCACCTGGATGTCTCGACTATCGAGTGGCTGGAAGGCTTCCTGAAAGAGTTTAAAGGCTCTATTGTCTTTATCTCGCACGACCGTGCATTCATTCGTTCCATGGCGACCCGTATTGTCGACTTGGACCGCGGGAACTTATCTTCTTTCCCGGGTGATTACGACAAGTACCTGGAAACCAAAGAAGAGATGCTGCGGGTTGAAGAAGAGCAAAACGCAGAGTTTGATAAGAAGCTGGCTCAGGAAGAAGCGTGGATTCGTCAGGGTATTAAAGCCCGTCGTACCCGCAATGAAGGCCGTGTACGTGCGCTGAAACAACTGCGTCGTGAACGCAGCGAGCGTCGAGATGTGCAGGGTAAGGCTGACATGCAGCTTCAGGAAGCCAATCGCTCCGGTAAGATCGTGTTTGAAGCTGAACACATCAGCTACAGCTACGGCGACAAGCCAATCATTAATGATTTCAGCTTTAATGTAATGCGTGGTGACCGGATTGCTCTGATTGGTCCGAACGGTTGCGGTAAGAGTACCCTGCTGAAAATTATGTTGGGCGATCTGCAAGCCCAGGGGCATTTCCACTGTGGTACCAAGCTGGAAGTCGCGTATTTCGATCAGTACCGCGAAGTGCTGGACCCGGAAAAAACGGTAATGGATAACCTGGCAGATGGTAAACAGGAAGTGACCGTTAATGGCCGTACGCGCCACGCACTGGGCTACCTGCAGGATTTTCTATTCCATCCGCGACGTGCACGTACACCGGTAAAAGCCTTGTCCGGCGGCGAGAAAAACCGACTGTTACTGGCCAAGTTGTTCCTGAAGCCTAACAACCTGTTGGTGCTAGATGAACCTACCAACGATTTAGATATTGAAACTTTGGAACTTTTGGAAGATATACTTGCCAATTACCAAGGTACTTTGTTGTTGGTGAGCCACGATCGTCAGTTTGTGGATAACACAGTCGCAACCAGCTGGATTTTTGAAGGTAATGGTGTCATTGAAGAATATGTCGGTGGTTACCATGACGCTCAGGAACAGCGTGCCAATTCGCACAGCCAGAGAGCCAAAGAACAAGCGGCTCAAATTGAAACTGCGAAGAAGAAAGAAGACAACAAACAGCGTCAGGCTGATCGCCCCCGCAATGTTAAGAAGCTCTCTTATAAATTGCAGAAAGAGTTGGAAGACCTGCCGCAACGAATTGAACAACTGGAAAATGAAATTGCTGATTTGCAGGAAAAAATCAATGATCCTGCCTTCTTCCAGGACGTCAAAAATGATACCCAAGCGGTCCTGGCCCGTTTAGCTGATGCCGAAGCGGAATTTGAGCAGGCATTTGAACGTTGGGAAGAACTTGAAGCGATGCAAAAGGAATCTTAATGCAACATAACACCTTGAAGCTATCTACACTGGCGATACTGATCGCCGGTGCCACAAGTGCAAATGCGGCCGTTTATAAGGTTGTAGAAATTGACGCAGACCCGACTGTCGCAAGTCGCGATTACTTCCCTGAGAATGTAGATCAAAATAAAGCGCGCAGCCAGATTGAATATCATGGTCAGGGTATTAGTCCTTCTGCTGACGGTGAAAACTGTTTTGTCAGCGGCGGGTGTAGCAGTGATAACTATCAGGTCTTCGGCGAAAGCCGTTTCGGGGCTGAAGGTCTTCGCATGCGTGATGTGGTTCCGTTCATCAGCGATAACTATCAGGAGATCAACGATGAAGATCGCCTGTACCGTTACTGTGATCGCAATCTAGGGCCGAATACCTGTGATACATGGGCGCGCAGCGAATTTTACGGAAAGGGGTATAACACCAATGACATTGGTGACCGTTCCGGGCTGGGTGGTTTAGTTCGTGAGCAAGAAGCCTGGACTAAAAACTTCTATGCAAACTCACAGGCGTTACTGACCAATGGTAACCAGTTTAGCGTGGTTGAGACTTTTGCGTCTGATTCCGCTAATTATTCCGCATCCGCAGCGCTGGGTGATCTGGTTGCTGACCGAGAGACTTCGAATTCTGTGGTGACTCACGTAGGTAATCTGAGTGGTCAGCCTTACGAATTGGGTATTGCCAGCAGTGCGTATTTTGGTAAAGACGGCCGCTATGCTCGTCAATTTGCCAAACGTGGCTTTGTGAACGTTAACGGTTCGCCATTGAGCTTGGGAGCGGTTAGCTCAGCCAACGAGCTGACCAAAACTGCAGGTCAGTCTCTGGCGTTTGATGCGGTAGAGTTTGACGGAAAACTGCTGGTGGTGGGCAGTGCCTCTTTTGCACCCAGTGACTTTGATGATTCTGATCTGAAGGTGCCAAATAACCGCAGTGATCGTGGTGACCCGACCTTCAGTGATAGCGCATTCCGTGGCTGTGATGAATTGATCCCAGGTAAACTAGAACAATTCTACAATACTAAAGAGTGCCAGTTGTCCGTCTTTGCTAATGACGCGGTCTTCTGGACTGTTGATGGCTCTTCTGCCAACAACACTGAAGCAAATCTATTGTCAAAACGGGTAGCTAAAGGGAATCCTGAATTGGAGTATCGCACGCTTGACCCTGATAATAACGATCGCAGCTATCAAGCAGGTGCGCGTGCTGTTGCTCTGGTTTCCGGCAAGCCAGTGGTGGTTGGTTTCACGACTGACTCTATTGATAAGACGTCCATCGATGAAGCGGATAAAGATTACTACGCGATTCGTGCTTCTGTATGGGAACTGCCAGATGGTTCAACAACCGCCAGCAGCGAGTCATTCACCCGTAAGATTATCCCTGGGCTGGATATCGAAGACGGGGGCGGCGAGCGTAAGCTGACTTACAGCATCGCGACCGACGTGAATGAAAACAACAAGGTAATCGGTGTCGCGAAGAATTACCTTGTTGATAACCGTTCATACTCTGAACGTATGTTTGTGTATGACAATAACAACCCAAGTGCTAGCCCAACGTTCCTGGATAGCAGCATTTCATCTTTGTTCTTCAAAGGTGCGAATGGTTACGCAGCGGCAATTAACAACAATGATCAGATTGTTGGTCGTCTGGATGCTGAGTCTGTCAACCAGGTTGATGGCCGATTCCGTCGCCAGCGTGCGTTTACATATGTAATGTCTGACATTCCTGGTTCAGCTGCTCTGAAGAAGGGCGATGTGTATCTGCTGGATGACTTGACCAACGATGGCGTTGTGAAAGGCGATGTCGCGAATCAATACCGTATCTTTGAAGCTACAGGTATCAATGATGCGGGTGTCATTTCAGCGACGGCTTACAAATGTGAAGGCGGTTACGATGATTTGACGAAAGAGTCGTTCTGTCAGGGCGGCGCGTCAAATGTCGAGCGTATTGTTGCGGTTAAACTGGTACCAATTGACGCAGCACAATCTCCGTCGGTTGAGTCACGTCCTACGCAGGAAGCGTCAATCGAACGTTCTGGCGGTGGTAGCTTGGGTGTATTGGCTTTGACAGTGCTAGGCTGGTTAGGGTTCCGTCGTCGCAAGTGATTTTTGTGTAAATATTGCGCAAAACTTCTACAGGCTCACAAATCGTGAGCCTGTTTCATTTCAAGGGTTGATTTGAAAGTCTGTTTGGCCAATTCTTAATAGTGGAGTCACAAAAGCTCCATCATTATGCAATAGTAGTGACTGAACCGATAAGGATGAGGATCGAACTATGAAGAGACAAAAGCGGGATCGCCTGGAACGCGCTCAATCGCAAGGTTATAAAGCTGGTATTAATGGTCGCTCCAGCGAAGATTGTCCGTATCATGCTACGGACGCCCGTACGAATTGGCTAGGTGGCTGGCGAGAAGCAAGACAAGATCTGCAATCTGGCCTCTATAAATAAATCCCTCCGTCTTATCACCCTTATCGAGCCCCTACCAGGAATAGGGGCTCTATCATATCTGCTACTTCTTATCTGTCGTTTCGTTGGTGCTTCTTGGTTCTGAGGCGCTAGGTTGGGTATTTTCCAAATACATTCAGACTTTCAGCCAATCATTCATCATCCAATCATTCAGTAGTATTTGAAGAAGAGGTGTGCACTTGGGTGACGCTGTCACATATGGACTGTTTTTGCCGACTGTATTTTATGGTCTGTATGTTATTGATAGGTTGGGCGTGATTGCCATTTTTCCTGCTTTGTTAACCCATTGGCTAGCAGAGTCGGTAGTATTACATGTGACGATGTCACTTTTTTCGAGAGCAGAGATCAAAAAAGGCCGCCCTGGGCGACCTTTCTTTATTATTCGTAAGCGTAATCTTGATTAGAATGATGACGTGTCTTTGAACAGACCGACTTTCAGATCTTTCGCTACGTAGATTTCTTTGCCGTCAACCAGCACGCGACCATCAGCCACACCCATAATCAGCTTACGATTGATAACACGCTTTAGCTGAATTTCGTAGGTGACTTTTTTCGCTTCCGGCAGGATCTGGCCAGTAAATTTCACTTCACCCACACCCAGCGCACGGCCTTTGCCTTCGCCGCCAGCCCAGCCCAGGAAAAAGCCAACCAGCTGCCACATAGCATCCAGACCCAGACAGCCTGGCATTACCGGGTCACCTTTAAAGTGGCAATCAAAGAACCACAGGTCAGGACGAATATCTAGCTCTGCTTGGATGAAGCCTTTACCGTGCTCACCACCTTCGTCAGTGATAGTAAGAATACGGTCAATCATCAACATATTGTCAGATGGCAGTGAAGGGAATTCAGGACCGTAAAGCTCACCTTTACCACAGGCAACAAGTTCGTCGTAGTTATAAGATTGTTGGCGTTTCATCAGACTTTTAAGCTCCTTAAAAAGTATGCTGGCAATTTAGCTTACACATGTACGCCATACAACTCGGATCAGTTCTGGACAAACCAGTTTTTGATACGCGATAACCAATTGACTTCATTATCGTGATCGCCGTTATGGAAGTGATCAATCCGGACCGCAATTCGGGCCAGAAGGGTGTCGGCTTCCATATCGTCACTGCGGAACACTTTACCGGTTAATAATGGCAGAGCATCATCAACACTTTCGACAGCCCACAGATGGAACTGACCCGCTTTTACGGCTTCAAGTACATCGTCATTTAAGCATAGGTTAGTCAAATTAGTTTTCGGTAAAATGACACCTTGGGTACCGGTCAGGCCACGATAGGCACACACTTTAAAGAAACCTTCGATCTTTTCGTTTAAACCACCTACAGCCTGCACCCGGCCGAACTGATCGACCGCACCCGTCACGGCAATTTGCTGATTAATAGGTTGCATAGCCAAAGCTGAGACTAAAGAGCACAATTCAGCCAGCGATGCGCTGTCTCCGTCCACTTCAGAGTATGACTGCTCGAAAACAATGGACGCGGAGTATGGCAGCGGCTGGTCCAAATCCAGTGCTGTGCTGACAAAAGCCTGCATAATCATCATACCTTTGGCATGGATGTTACCGCCAAGCTCTGCTTTACGCTCAACATCGGAAATATCCCCGTCACCGAAATGGACAACACAGGAAATTCGTGCCGGCTCGCCATACGCACGGGGATGACCCGGCACTTCAACCACAGTCAAGCCATTGACCTGGCCGATTTCTTGGCCTTGGCAGTCAATCAATACCTGACCGTGATGAATATCTTCGATAGCGCGTTCCGGCAGGTAGGATTCACGATACTCACGGGCCTTCAGTGAGGCTTTTATATGCTCTGCCGTAATCGGCGCACCCTGAGACTCAATGCTGGCTTCACTCAGCAAACTGAGATGCCAGATAGGACATAGAGGAAGACGCTCCTGATCTTCGGCATAGCGGGCGCCAGTTTTCATTACGGCTTCCAGAGCTTGCTGGTCAGCCAAGTCCGGTAGAGATGCATTGGTGATGATGGCTTTCAGGTAAGCCATATATTGTGGCAGATTATCTTCGCTAAGCAGCAGGTCCTGCTCAAATTCACCGTACATGCTAAATCCGGAAGAGATATCCGGTTCCGCATTTTCAAGCTCAGCCATGAGGTAACGATCGCCAATAAGAACCAGCTTAATATTGAGTGATTCTGCTGGTGGCAGTGGGTAGAGCCTCTTATTCGTTGATGGCTGCCATTCCAGTTGGCCATTCATTAGTATGCTTTTCAGTCGTGGCCACAAGCCGGGGTTTGATAAAATCGCCCCAATCGATAGTACCAGATAGCCATTATGAGCTTGATGTACTAAACCATGCTTAACCTGATGTTTGGCCATCGTATTGCCATCTTCAGGCGGGTAGACCGCGCCAAACAAGTTTAGCTCAGTAACATTTTCACCCGCTACAATCACTGGTGGTTCGTCGCGTTGAGGTGCCGTTAAATTAATCAGCTCAATGACATAATCGCGATATACTTTGTTATCGGGTGCAGTAATGCAAAGCACTCGAGGTTGTAGCTCAATAGCAGTAAACCGGCGTACAGCATCCTTCAGGCGATCTTGCAGCGTTCCTGTTACAGCGGGGGAGAGATCGTCATACTGCGCTAAAATAGCGTGGTACGGGGAATAATCTGGGCTCATCGTACGCCAGGTTTCTTCATGCATAGGCTTTGTGCTTTTCTATCGTTAGTGTGAAAAAGACAGCAGTATAATGGAATCAATAGCCGCATAATAGCGGTGACGTGATGTTATTTAGCTGTTTTGCAGGTCAGGCGAGACTGGCTTAAAAACAAATGCTTAAAACCGAAAAGAATTGTGCTTTTAATACACTGAGGTTACACTGTCACTCTTAAGTGTAGACATATTGAGATATTCTGACGACTATGAAATATCAGCAGCTTGAAAATCTGGAAGCCGGTTGGAAATGGAAGTATCTGGTTAAGAAGTGGAAGGAAGGCGAAGCCATTACCAGCTATATCGATACCAGTGAAGCAGAGGCTGCCATCAATGAACTTTTTGCTATCGAGCATGAACCGACTCGAGTGCTGAAGTGGATTGATAAGCATATGTCACCGGAGCTAGACAACAAGTTGAAGCAAGCGATCCGTGCCAAGCGTAAGCGACATTTTAATGCTGAGCAGGTTCATACGCGGAAGAAATCTATCGACCTGGACTACCGGGTATGGGAAAAACTGGCGGAAAAATCCCGTGAGTTAGACTGTACTTTGTCAGATGCTATCGAATACTTGTTAAGTGAGTCCAGTAAAACTGAGATGGCAAGTCGTCAGGTGCATGACCTGAAACAGGATCTGCACGAGTTGCTGAATCTCGACTGATTTGAGATTACTTTGCGTTCATACCATTAGATGGTGTTCTTACCTGAAGAATTGTTGGTTAACCCAGAATACGATGTACTGAACGCGTCCGTGTTTTTATAGGGAGTGCACTATGGAATATGTCATCGTTCTGGCTATTGTCGTTTTTATTCTGGTGTTTAAAGACCGCCCGGTTATGGTGATGGAGTTTGAAGACGGTAAGCTCACCAAACAGAAAGGCACAATTCCGGCTGGTTTTCTGAATGGGTGTAAAGATATCGCTCATAAGCAGCCATTCAGCGGGAAAATCAAAGTCTACAAGAACCGTTTCACCACAAAGCTGGTTTTTTCGAAAACCGTACCCGCGAAAGTTAAACAACGCGTTCATAACGTATTTCCATACTCTGGCGGTAGCAAAAAACGTTCAGGTAAACGCGCATAGCGCAATCTACTCATATTTCTACGTGATTATGTCTGAGCGTCTTTGGTTCTAGGGCGTTACAATGGGTGAGTTATCAAGGCTTCTTCGGAAGCCTTTTTCATCGATTAAATTTGTGAGTGCATTGGCTGACTTTCAGGGAGGTCACTTTCATATGTTAATTCCGCATGCTTTCAGGCTAACCCAAGGTGCTGATTTACGTAATGCCATTTTAGAGTATGTTCAGGAAACGGGGATTCAAGCCGGGTCTTTACTGAGTGGTGTCGGTTGCTTATCTGCCGCGACGATTAGGTTAGCGAATGAGGCAGATTCATTACTTTTAGACGGGCCTCTGGAAATATTGACACTGTCCGGCACATTAACCCCCGAGCATGTTCACCTACATATATCCGTCGCTGACAAGCAAGGTAAGATGTATGGAGGCCACTTGCTGGAAGGAACGCTAGTTTCGTTTACGGCAGAAATTTGTCTTGCCGAGTATCGTAACCTGAGCTTCAGTCGTGAGCTGGACAATCAAACTGGGTTCACGGAGCTGGTCGTTAAAGCTATCAAATAAGCGTCTGGGTGACATCGTTCGGGTGAAGCTTTGAAGTTTCACCCGAGTATATTGACGGTCTACAAAATCATTTACTGGTTTCTTTTCATATGGGTATCACTGCCAGGGTAAAACAGAGGCTGTAAATGACCTCTAGAAAGCAAGAGCTGTAAAACCTGCAAATTCTGCAAAAGGTTATGGGAATGCTTTGGAGTGTTCATTGTATATGACGAAAACAAATGATGAATGGTCTAATCAGGGTAACTCATCGTCAAATATTTAGTCTTGGGTTTTGCCGGGTGCTGTATTCACGGCATCAACCAGTGCAGCTTGGCTTACGAGATATTGTTGTATTTTGTTCTGCAGAGCAGAGAGCCTTTCTTCGGCAAGAAGCCGCTGTTTTCGTTCTTCCTCCAAGGTCTTTCCTAACTCGACGGCTAAATAGCCACCTTTGATTAAGGCTTTTGTCGTGACATTGCTTTCTGTTAAAGATTTTAGCTCTTCAATCATATAAGCATGTTTTTCAATGTTTCTAATTGTAATTGCCATAAGTTATTGTATTGCTTTTGTTTGATAGCATTGTCATTTATATTTTTATCTTATTCAACTAAAAGATAGCTTTATATGAGGGTTGGTAAAAATCGATGAAATACAGAATGCAATCAAATTACCTCGTCGGTGATATCACAAGCTACAGCGGGAAAGGAGTCAACGATGTTTAATTGATGTCTTTTTGCTCAGAAATAAAAGTAAGCAGATTGTAAATAGGGAACCGCTAATATTAAAATCGGTGAATACGGAGAGTAAAAACATAGGGCTTAGCATGAATCAACAAGCGGAAATGTTGAAACAAAAAATTCTGGCCAATAGAGCGCGAGAGGAAGACGCACCAGGCCTGAAAAGTGTAAAAATGATTCGTCATGGCTCTGATGTTATGGTGAGCGTTAAAACTCCGTTAGGGCATTTGTACCGGACTGAAACCACGTTCATCGGGTCGGATGGTCTTGACCGGATTTATCTGGCGCCTCCAAAAATATCGAAAATCGAGTGCGAAGAATTCTTTCAACAGGGATACTGGATAACTATTAAAGCGATCTCGGAGCATGGGGAAGGTGCTCAGATCACTCTTAAAACACGTATTAAGCATCTCGTGACAGACCCTGTTCGTTTAGTCGTAGTGGATATTCCTGTCTCGGCCACACTGACGCAATTGCGTCAGGAGCCACGTTATGAAGTGAATCTAACAGGGATAATTCAACTAGGGAGCAGAAAGCTGACTGTTGAGCTTAAAGATATATCAAGCAGTGGTTGCTGTTTTTTGACAGAGCTTCATGGCCCGCAATTTTCGCCAGGAATGCCGCTTAGCATTCGGGTGGTTCATCCGTCGAGCGGGGAACCGTATCGTTTGTCTGGAGTGACAAAGAACATTGTGAAGTCTGGTAATGCAAATCAATGTGGCGTGTTGTTTGATGTGAATGGAGGGGAAAATGCCAAATCTTTACTATCCAAACTTATCTTTGATGGTTCTAAGCTGTCATTTAAGAAGCTGACTACACAGTGAAAAAGAGTGAACATAAAATAGATAAGAGTAGTTTAGCCCAGTAAATAAACCTGCCGAGACTGGCGAAGCTTTTCAATACACCTTTTTACTTTTTGCAGAGAAATCGGCTTCACCAGATAATCACTTGGATTGTACTTTATCACTTGTTTGACGACGTCCATTTCACTATCAGTACTGACTATTACTACGGGAATCTGTAGCTGGTGGGAGTGAATAAATTCAAGCACCTCAATACCATCCAATGGCTTGGAGAGGTTTAAATCTAAAAAAATGCAGTCGAATTCAAACCGATTAAGCTGACTACATGCTTGCTGCGCAGTAGTGGCGTAAAGCAACTTTTCTATCTTTGTCGACTTACGTAACAATTGCGCCAGAATATGCGTCATCATCTTATTGTCTTCAATAATCAGAAAGCGGCTCATGCAGAATCCCTTAAACAACTAACAACCGTTTTCTAATCATAAGCTATCTGGAGGAGGATTATTAACCAAATGCTCAAATTTGAGCAGAAGAAATGTGACCCAAACCCACTCACAAATATCTAATGCACTATAACTTGGGTTTATCTATAACCACCACTTAATCATGAAATCATCAGTAAAGGCTAATCCATCGAAGATAAGAGATTTATTAGCAGATAAATGAAAGGGCATGACTGTTTTTTATAAATTTCTTGGCCTTTTGTTAGGCTTTGACCGTAACAGGGTAGTGACGTGGTAACAATTAATTTTTTGAATAAGAATGTACATCACTATAAAAAGAAATAGTACCCATGAAGGAGGCTCTGGAACATTAGACACCTTGTGGGATGGGGTAGATTGCGCTGTGATTATTGGTTCGTTTAATGGTAATACTGCCGTGCTGCTCTCGTTACCACTCGGAGCTGGTTTATTATAGTTAGCCTCGTTACTACTGGAACTGGTATTTGTATTATTATTTTGAGCCTCGTTTTGGTCAGGGTCCTCTTGCATTTGCTGTGGTGAAGCAGTGCTGCCTCCCACGCCACTCAATGTCATATTACCTGAGTTCACCGAGCTGGATTGCGCTGGAGATACTGAAAGTGAGGGGGCTGCTGCTGCAAGATTATTACCTATTGAAGCAGAGTAGCGGATTCCGGTGGAAGTGTGGCTTTGATGATTAAACATATTTCCTACCTGATTGGACATCTGTGGTAGAAAGTCGGAGACAGTAAAAGGAAACATAAACTGTATGACAGGTAATTGAATTAAAGGAGTACCACTGCTGGTGGCTGTATCGAACAAAAAACCAGGTAAGGGAAGTAAAGAAGCGCTATTTGATTCACCAAATAGCAATTGTTCATTTCTGACTTCATTCTGCTGTAAGGTGGCATACAGATCTGAGAGTTGAGTAAACTCTTCACGCTGACTTTCAATAAAAGAACTATTGGAAACATGTTTAAACACATTGTTATTCGACAGTTGAGACGCATCAATTATGTTCTCATTTAATTGGTCGTGACTACCTGGCACTGTCATATCCGATAGCACCATTGGAATGAGTATTAGTAGAAGCATTAGAGACTTACTGATCTTATGTCTCATCCTTATATACCGTAATCCTTTTCTAGCCATATAGCTCTTAAAGCAATATTTTGGCCAGAAATATTATCCTTTTAAAACAGATGCTTATGTTTTTTTGAGGTTCGCAAATTGCGAATTATAAATTTCAACATATCACCTAATGCACTATAACTTTTGTTTTAAGAAAAAAATAAACTTCTTTGAAAAACGTGAATAGTGTTTTAGCTTATACAAAGTCTTGCAAAAAGAGAGGGATGTCAATGTCTGGAATTCTAGAGCTAGAATCGTTACTCAAGTCTTTATCACCGGAACTCCAACCTCAAGAATATGTTTTTTGTTCAGTTCCAAACACTTTGTCCGAAATGTTGGCATTACAACCCATTGCGACATTCTTGGAAAAAGAGGGGTTAACTATCATCCTTCCTAAAAATGTGGCTGAAGATAAAGATCTTTTCTTCTCTAGTACATACAAAATGATCACTTTAACCGTTCACTCAAGCCTGGATGCCGTAGGGCTTACCGCGAGTGTTGCATCAAAACTAAGTGAACGGGGTATCAGTGCAAATGTCATTGCCGCGTATTACCACGATCATATTTTTGTTCCAAGCCAGAGAGCAGAAGAAGCGATGGAAGCATTGGCAGAGTTTACAAATTAGTTTTTGCTTAGACGTTTCTCTGAAGCAAGTAATCATTCCTTCATGTTTACCGAGCCATAATAGTAGTGTCATCGAACGTTATATGGTGTAAGAAATGACGTATTCTGTATATTTTGTAAGTGATAAGCCACAAAGAAACACTAAAATTCATGAAGTACATAGAAATGATTGCCTACATCTACCTTCTCCGGAAAGCATAACTTGTGTCGGCTATTTTGATTCAAGTCATGTGGCCAGCGAACATGCAAGAAAAATTTATCAAAACGCAGCACTCTGTGAGCACTGTTGTTCCAATACCCATGAAACACAGCCCGTTTAATCACTGTCAATTAAGGAGATAGGTTGGTCCTTCAAGAAGAGGTCAGCATCATAGGATATATGCTCCGTAATTTTTTAAAATGTCACGGTGTCACAAATGCTAAATCAAGTGCTGATAAGTGATTAGGATAGGTGAGGGTCAGAGTCAGTGTTAAGCAAAGCAACATTAATTGCATTGTCATTAAATTTTATAAGGTTTACAATGCTGGTTTAGAAACAAAAATAAAATTATAAACGTTATACATGAGTAGGAAGTCTCGCTTACCATTGGAAGATCTGTCAAAACTGGACGACTACCTAGAGTCGACAAATATTTTTATCTCTTCTGCCATACAAACTTCTCTTGAAAGAGCTTTTATCAACGTACCTAGCGAGAATAAAATCGATTCATGTGCTTTCCTGAAAATGTCCACCAAGTCACAATTTATGTGGTTGCAGTCTGTATCAAGCGGTAAAGAAGACGAACTAAGACAATTTATACTCAGGAAGTTTTATCAACTACTGAACTGAACTCCGTGATTCATATCACAACGACCAAAGCCCGTAAACCTCTCGGTTAAGCGGGCTTTTTTGTACCTGGCATTTTTTACATAACTAATCGCTGATGTTTGATAAGTGCCTTTTGGAAAACAGAGAATGCTACAAGATTGGACCAAAAGAGTTTAGCTAAAAGCAAAGCGGTTGCATTACCCACTAGATATTTATCAGCACGCCACCTCACAAATCTGAATTTCCACGGAGCCTTGGATGAAGAGTTTTCCTCAAACAGCTTACGGGATAAAGCATACAATCCAATAGTGACACTGTCACCCTTTGACTATATTCCTCGCGAAACACGAAAAATCATGGCAGCTAGTCTTATAACCGGCACAGCGAGTTAGTCCAGGTCACTATCGGTGAAAAATGCGCGCAAATTGGCGGCCTGATTCCGACCATTGCGGCGGCACTCATCGCGGCCTGTTTGACACGGTTTTGTATGCGAGAGCTCATCAAGCTGTTTGCTGAGTTGGGGGTGACACCTCCAACTCTCATCATGTGTTATCTGCTGTTCCGCGCCGTCAAAGCCCATGAATCGGTGTTGGGCGAATTAAAGGAAATGCTGCAATTGCATGAGAAGCGGATCATGAAATTAGAGTGGGAGTCAGGAGACAAAAAATAAATAGAAGCACTAATTGAACTTCAACTCACGTTCCCCATAAAATATGCCACCATCTCGTTAGAAGATGGATTATCTTTGTAGGCAATGTCAAATAAAAAGCGAGGGAACGCCAAATGCCTTTTTGCTTTTTGTTCGTATGGTGGGTCGGTATAGCAACAGTCATTGTTAGCTGGGAGTATCAAAAAGGAATACCGGATACCTTCAGCATCGCATTGATTTTCATTATCAAATTCGCTGGGTTTATCTATTTTTTCTCACTTATTCCAGCGCTGTTTCTATTGCTCGATTTCCACAAAAAAACAAAAGTAAAAAACAGGCCCCGGTAAGGGGCCTTTATTAACAGCTAAAGTGAAGTTCATGGCTTGGACTGTATCAACTGTTAATTAAATCGAGATATCATGTTATTTACAATTTTAAAAATAGCACGCTTTCTCATTTTTGCTTATTAGCCATTATGGTGGTGATGCTCGGCTCGCACGTTTAGCTTGGGCTTTCCTGACTTCCTTTTTCTTTTCCTTTGTCACAGTTTGCTGCTGGGGCTGTGTCATGCGGCGACCACCACGAAACGGCTGTGGCGTAACCACGTTAGAGCGTACCGGCACACCGCTTTAGGAATGATATTCATCAAACTACGAGTGCGCACCACAAGAAAAACCTTAAATAACGGTGTTTTAGCCCTTGGTATGGCTGGGATTCTGGCGTTTAACAATCCGAAGCTTCAGTGCGCATTATGACCATGTTATGGTAAATAACAGATAAGTCATGAAACCGTTCAAGCCGCTATATTCATGCCGTTACTATGCAAATCCTTGTGTAACAAGGAATGCAAAAAGTGACACCATGTCCAAAAAAATAACGAACAACTACATTTTTCGGAAATTCACTTGTGGCTTGAGCAGAGAAGAGACCGCTGAATTATGTTTCAAAACTGTGAGAACGGTCACGCGTTGGGATGAGGGGCAGGAGATACCGCCCGTGTGTAGAAGATTAATGAAATTGTACAGTTGCCGTGATTTGGAAGCCATAAACGAGAATTGGAGAGGCTGGAAGATAAAACACGGTGAACTGGTTACGCCGAACGGCTGGTCACTGACACCAGATAGGATAGTGACGGGTAATGCGCTACTCGAAATCAATGCGGAAGATGACAGAAAGACAAAGGCGGCCATCATGAAGGCCGCCAGACTGTTAAGGAAGGTATCTCGATAAATTAGCCTGGAGGTTGTGGACAGTCCGAAAGGGTACTCGCTGACAGTCTGCAATCCTCCAAAACCTTTCACCCCGTATTACTAGGCGGGGTGTTCTAGAAGATATCAAAATTAAGAACTGTGCCTACGTTCATGAAAGTAGAATTACTAAAAGTTGCATTACCCGCGACTAATTTACTTTTATCTCCAATTACGTTAATACCTAAAGGTTGTAAATTAACGTAATCAACAACAGCTCGAGTACGAGTTCTATTATTTACACGTAAAATAAGGATATCCTTTACATAAAACTCTGTAATTTTATTTTTATTTTTAACGTCAACAAAAGGATGCATTGATTTAGAATTATCAACGATAGTAACGAATGATTCCCTAGTCTTATTTTGCATCGCCTGTAACCAAACCTTAGGCTTCCTTCCGGCTCCAATTAGAATCGGCAGAACATCACCAATAGAAATCAAGTTACCACCACCAATCAACTTATTGCTACATATTTCAAGTTCATCCAATGGCTTATACAATGGAGGGAAATTACTTGTTGTAATCATTAGCTTTTCCTCACATGCTTTGATTTTTCTGCATTTTTAAAATGTGTTTCTATAGATTTCATCACAGTTTTTCTATCGTTTGGCATTGTTAAACCAATTAAATATAGAATTACGGCAAGACTACAACCAGCCACCAATGTGTATATTTCCCCATCCGTTATTTTACTTTGTACTGCTGGGTCCTTAAAAGTTGGGAACCACTTTGACAATATATTAAAACCCCAACCAATAGAAGTTAATAGAATACTATTAGCCCAGTTAAATGTTACAGGTTTACCAGATTTTAACCTTACAAAGTCAGCTTCAGACAAATTAAAGTCCTCCTGCCAAGTACCCACAGTAGGTGCCGTAAGCAACCCTTCTGCCTGTACCGACTCCGTCAAAGTCTCATTGTTATAAATTGATTGAGTCATACAGCAACCAAGTAAGTTATTTGCACATATTTGTACATATTACGCCCATTACGTTATACAGCCGATTTCAGTAACCAAAACCTCGACCTTGGCTTGATAACGTACACAGGCGAAGATTATTGCACATAAATGTACATTGATGCATAGAAATTAGTGGCAGTTTTGGCGGGAATTTGTCGGTAACAGCAAGCTTATTTAACGGGAGCTGTGCAGGGGCTGAAACCGCAAAAAATGAATGTTGAGAGTAGGCTAGCAGCCTTGTTTATAGATACATAGCCTACAAAGGCCATGTTACGAGACAAACCACGCACTTAGGTGCTTGTTACAAAGCACAGTCATCAGCAACAGAATCCATTTCACTCTTTTTAACTGATTTGTCAGCATCTTTCAGGTAGGTAGATAAACGCTCAGACACATCGCTAATGCTATACGACTTCTTTGCTGAAAATTCAGTAAAAGAAACGCCCGCAGACTCCAGAGATTTGCTAACAAACGCATCTCTTTTGGCACGAGTTGCCTTTTCATGACTAGAATCATTAAGCTCAACAGCGCATAAAATTGATAAATCCTTCTTATCGCAGATAACAAAATCAAGGTGCTTACTAGATATCTTATTAAATGCGCGCTGCCACTCCGACCGATTCAGACCAGAAACTGGCTTAATTACATCGGCAATTCTTACTTTGCAAAAAATTAAATAATCATCCTTTAAACAGGTGGACAGGACACCATAAAACGAACGTTCCGCAGGAGTTAGAAGTCGTTTGATGGGCTGGTATTGAGTATCAGTGGTGTCATCCGTAGTGCCTTTAGAACGAATGAGTAAACCCACAACAGCTGATACAACGATAAAGCCCACAGCAACAAATAATGCAGTCTGTATAGATAATTCCATTTCTATCACTCAATGCTAATTAATAACGGCCAGAGATCTATACACTTGAGAGCATAATGGTGCAAGCTATTGATTCATAGTGTCTCCGACGATCGATAACCGTTCGCGCCGTTAAGGGAGCGCAACCCAGTATTCAGGCTTAGCAGTATGGAGGCTTTTTATGATTCCATCGGCGGGAGCTGGGCTCGGGCATATCAGGTGTGAGGAAAGTAAAGGCTAGGGTGCTGATGCCCTTAGCATCCCTGCGGGATAAGAGCGATAGAGAGTGCGGCGGTAACGAGCCCCTCCCCGCAAGGCGGGGAACCCCTCCCGTTCCGCGCACTTATATTGGCATTAGTTGAGGGACAGTTTCGTCCGGGCGGTATTGGTCATTGCTGGTACATACCACAAGGCTTGAAAATGCCTCGAACTCAAGACTGTAGATGCAATCGCCCAAACGCCGGAAGGTGTACCCCAAACGCTGCAAATCACCGGAATCGAGCGCGAACTGACGAACGTTATTCTGGAAGGCAACCAGATAAACCCGGTCAAACGACAAATCCAAATCAAAACGGCTATCCGTCCGGATTGCGATTTGCTTAGCAAAGCCTGTCACAAACAATGAATAATCCGATAGGGGATGTTTGGTTTTCGGTTTGGCCGGAGCAGCTGGCGTTACAGGCACCGCCGTATTTTCATTTGCACCTGGAGGATGTGATTTAACTTGCTGGTCAGCCTTATTGGCTGGCTCAGATACAGCCAACGGATTTTTTACCGCACCAGTGGCGAACATGAATACCACAAACACCAAACACAACGCCGCACCGATAAAACTCCAGTGCTGCCAGAGTGGTTTAACGTCATTGGCCATTGCCTCTTTAACCGCAGCATTAGACGCCGTATGAGACTGATAGAACGGGAAATAAGAACTTTTATAGCGCCGGATATTGGTATTTACAATTTCCCCGCGCACACCATCCTTGACCTTTTGGGTGTAACTGTCATTGCTGCCGAGTGCCGTATTCTTAGAGCAGCGATAAAGCAGCTGAACCATATCCCGCACATCACGATGTAATTTCCGGTCAGACTGAGTAATCAGAATGATATCTATCCCGTAGTGGCGATGTAAGCTCAGAAACTCCAGCACCTCCTTAGAGGTGCCAGAGCAGGGTAAAACCATATGTGCCTCATCCACGACAACCAGCACACCTTGCCCTTTGTCGTTTTTCCAGTCGTCCTGATAATCCTCCGGCTTGCTGAAAGCGCGGTTCATGTTACCGAAGTCATCCAGCTTGGTATCAATGGTGCGAATCAGTGACCGGGCATCTTCACCAAACACCTTGACGAAATGGTCAATATTCAAGGGGAGGTTAGTCACCACCTTGCGCCCGTTCTGAATGGCCGGAATGATATGGAAAACCACCGCTTCATAGCTTTTGCCGCCACCGGGACGACCAACAATCAGGTTAATCATATCAAGACCCCAAACGGACGAACGGTATCAACTGGAGAATCAGGCGAATAGTGATAGCAACAACAATAATGCCCAACGCTTGCGGCAGACCAATTTGACCCAAGACCCACGACACACCGGGCGGGAAGCCCGTCATATACTGCGACAAATCCACCGGAGCGAGCATAGACGACACCAACGCAATCAGACCCTTGCCAGCCTGAAGCAGTTGCTCGAAGATAGCGAACCACATATCTTTCATCATCTCGACCAACGACAAGACCAGCCGATACAGGAAGTCGAGCAGGGTATTGAACAACTCAACAATCCAATCGTACATATTAACCCCCAAACACTAACGCACGCGCCAGAATGGCCGCGCCAAACATGATACAAAGCCGGATAAACAGCCACACATCCGGACTGATATTGAAACTATGGGTGCCGAAATTACCCATTTTTCCCAGATTGAAATTCATTTCAAAATCCGGTGCAGCCGCATTACCAATATCCACATTAAATTGGTCAAGGAAGGCAAACGAATCGCCGGCACGTAAATCATTGGTGAAGGCCGTCATAATGCCGCTAATCCCGTCAGGGTACTTGGAGGTGTAGAAGCCATGACAATCATTGGATTGAAAACACGGCACCACACCCGCACCGGACACATCCAGATTAGCAAGGGCATCCTGATTTGCGGCTATGCCATCGAGCGTGTCACCAATGTCAGCCACATCATCACCAATCGCATCAACGCTATTGCGAAGCCCCTCTAACTCACCTTGCGGTAATGCCGAATCACGAATGGCATCAATCATTTCTTGCGCTCTAGCCGATTCCTGCTGTTCATTGGCAAGCAAAGTATCATTGACCTGATTAACAGCATCTTTGACACCATCCAGCTTGTCATTGGTTTGCACCTGGCTGTCGCCAAGCCCCTTGGTTAAGTCTGCAATGTTGGCGAGTTCATCCGCCGATTGCCGGGCAGTGTTATTGAGTGATTCCAGTTGCTTAAATTCATCAACGGCCTGATTAATCATTGTCAGATTGTCGTCACTAATGGACTGCGCCATATCACCAACCGCTGAATGAATCCCCGCCAACTGGTCATACTGGCGGTCGAAATTCGTCATGAACTGACCTTGCATTTCACGCAAAACCGCTAATTCCTCCTCCGTAAATTGCGCCATATGCTCAAGAGAGCTTCTGGACTGTTCAGCCGTTTCCATATACTTGTTGTATAGCGCTAATTGCTCTTCCAACGTGGCGTTAATTTTCTTATCAGCATCAAGGATTTTATTCAGGTCAACACTTAACTTGTTACCTGCATCCGTGGTCGCTTGCTCAACACCTGCTAACGCATTTCGGTTTGATTCCGCCAGATTGTTAACCCGAGTTGCGGTAGAGGCCGTGCTATCAGCAATATCAGACAAGTCACCACCAAGGCCGCGAGTAGCTGATTCAATGCCAGCAAGGTCAGACCCAAGGCCGCGAGTAGCCGATTCAATATCTGCCAAAGCCGAAGTATTCGCACTTTGCGCATCCTTCAAAGCTGCCTTGATAGTTGACGCGTTTTGGTCAACGGTAGATTGCAAGCTGCCCAATTTATTGAGGACAGGGGACAAATCCACACTACCCGAACCCTGACCATCCGAACCGTCACCACCAGAGCCGGAACCATCACCGCCAGAGCCGGAACCATCACCGCCAGAGCCTGAACCGCCACCACCGGAGCCTGAACCGCCACCACCGGAGCCTGAACCATCACCACCAGAACCTGAACCATCACCACCAGAACCTGAACCATCACCACCGGAGCCTGAACCATCACCACCGGAACCTGAACCATCACCACCGGAACCTGAACCATCACCACCGGAACCTGAACCATCGCCACCGGAGCCTGAACCATCACCACCATCACCACCTTCACCGCCCTCACCAGAGCCATCACCTCCACAGGCATCACCAGTACATTCACCCTCAATTGGCGTATAAGTACATGAACCAAGGATAGTAACCGCATCCTCACTACAATAATAATTGTGTGATGCTTCATTATTTAACGGAGTATTATCAAAACACTCATTTATTTTATTATTTAAATCCGAACGAGCAGACGAAGTAGAACAATAATCCTCTTTAATCCACCAAGTGAATGAATGTTTCATATAATATGAATAACTTTCATAAGGCTTATAATAAATATAAACTGAGCCATGATTTTTAATGGCCGTACTTTCCTTAACTTCCACCTCACCAACAATCTCATTAAAGCCTTGCAAATAGGCTTTTTCTTTAGAAATAGCTTGGTCTAAACTCGAATAATTACCACTGGCCGACGAAGCGACAACGTAATAGTAGGCTGAATAAGAATAACTAGAATAAAAAACCAAGAGGAATAAAAGAAATATTCTTTTCATTTTCTCACCAATAAAAAAGGCGACCGAAGCCGCCTTATTCATATGCCGTTATTTACCGCCAACCTTGCAAGACGGCATACCCCGTTATAGCCCCAATCAATGACCAGACGGTAATAATTAAATCATGCAATAGGGCGGTCATTAATTAAGCCTTGTTAACGGCGCGTTTAGCAAGGGAAATCCCTTTAAACGCCATTGCGATACCGATGATAATAACGCCAGTTGTACCAACGAAAGTCGCAACGTCACCCAGTTCAACAGCAGCAAAAATATCAGTCATTTCTTTTTCTCCAATTAATTACATTACACTTTGCGAATCAATTTTTTCGCAATTCCGACAGGATACGCAGCAAAATAGCCAAACACGATGACGGCAGCAAAACCATAGGTAAACGCCTCTGTAAGCTGCTCACCCGTCACCGACATATCAGCAATAAAGCTGTCATAGGTGGAGCGGCTCACCATCACATAGCTGGCACACTCCGAAATTGGCTGAGAGGTGGCATACAGAAAACCTTGTTCGTTTACCGTTACACAAACATTGTCAGTTGCCATGATGCCACCCTAAACCGTTATTGCTTTTTCTACAGGCCGAAACGATGTTGACCTGGAGGAATTTAAACGGCAGTTCCTTTGCGAATCTGCCAACGTTTCTAACGATAAATACCCGTAACTATTTACCGCTTTAAGAACCGCAGTGAAAAACTGCGATTCAAATAAATCATCATTTCGCCACATCGGAAAAGTCCGTCACAATATTGCGCGAAGGGTTTTCAGGGTCAGATTCCATAATCAATTGCAGATTGCATGGGAACTGAACAGAGCCGAACTGATTAAATAAAGACTGGTCATCTTTCATCGAAATGGTTTTTTCTTCATAGCCCAGCTTTTGAATATTATTGTCATCATTCACAAAGCCCTTTGCAGGCACCAGATAATGAACCTGCGCAAAAGAATAAGGCTTAGGTGCGCCAGATTTTTTAGAGATACCAGCACCTTTAGTTACCGCAGTAACAAATACATTCAGAGTAGACATGACACTTTTCCTTTTTAAAAACGCCTATGTTTGGCGGGAGAATAAATTAAGCAATGGAATATATATCGTGATTATCCGGCTCTATTAACCGCATACATCGTAATTTAATTTCACTTGAATCAGCCGTATCTTGATACACAGGCTGATTTAATCTGCTTGGTATTTCGAAATCTTCTAAATGACTGGTCAGCATATTCACAATTTGCGAATCGCTTAAATCCAGACATTGACGCATGAAATTAACCAGTTTGCCGCATTGGGTCGCACCGTTACGCACGGCATTATCGACACTGGTGAACCACTTGCGCTTGTGAGTAGCAATAACACATTGCTCAGCCGAACCAACAAAGGCTAGGGCAGGGTAAGCACCTGTCAGGTACTTATCCGGCGAAATCAACACATCAAACGGCAGCACTCTATCCTTAGAGCGTAATTCCAGTTCCCAGCGCACCCAATCCTTATGATGTGATTTCAGTTGTTTGCCTTTTTCGTACACGCGCAGCATTTTTCCTGCATCACGCGAGCCGACATAAAACGATTTCCCTTTGTCCGCCACGAAGCCATAACGGCTTTTCAGAGACTCCGATTTACCGGATTCTTTCTGATAACTGACCACTTTGGACAAATGACCTGACTCGATATAACAATATGAAGCCGGACGACCACGCGTAACAAACTGACCTTGCTCAGCCATTTTGCGAGCAGTCTTAATGTCATATTTGCCGTCCAACGAATCAAAGGCGATATCCACACGGGTAATTTTCGCACCTGGCAATTCGTGTAGAACCTTGTGCATTTCCTGTAAATCCAATACCGCCGTACCCGTACCGGAGAACGAGACATAACAGCCGTGGTTCTTTGCGCCCCAAGCACACAGGCCAGCTTGCTGACCGTTAACTAAAATGTTGGCGGAATGCTTATAGCCAGAGAAGCCACCCGGACGCATTTCAAATGACCATTCATTACCAAACAGACCCAAACCGTGATTAAGACGGTTGATAAAGCGGGTCACTTCACCACGACACAAACAATCCAACGTATTCAGGCCGAAGTGGTCGAACAGGTCGCGCTTGACCTCATGAAACTTGCGAGAGTCAGACCCAATCGCAAACTCAGTATCTCGAAACTGCGCACGGACAGCCGCCGCATAATCAATCGCACCCGTATCTAGTGCATCGTGCTTTAGGGCGTCACCGTATTCGTTAAACTCAAAACCACGAATGGCCTTGATAGAAGCGCCCATTTTTGCCAGTTCAACAATCTGGCTTAATTCTTCTGGCGACCAAGACAGGGACAAATAATCAATAATCGCACTCATTATCAAACGCCCCCATGTCATACAGTTCTTGCCAGTTATCCGCCGTTACAAGGTGCAGTTCATATCCGGCAGGGTAAAATTCGCGACCAATTTCGTGCAGCTCGTTCCAATTTCGGAAGTATTCAGGCTCGCCACTGATAAAGGCGAATCCCGTTCCGTCATCATTGATTTCGTAATAGAGCTGATGAGTCATAACTACTTGCCCTGAGCCATAGCCTCAACGACACCAAGCGTCATTCGACAATCCGCCAAAGCCCGGTGAGCTTGTCCATCAACGACAACGCCTTGCTGGTCAGCCGCATTGGTCAAACGCTGCCAGCGGTAATTATCACGGTAGTCATCCCAATCACCGTAGAATTCGGCATAGGTCAGCATGGCACATTGAGCATTGCCCTCAATCCCCTTAAGAAGGCGAGCAACGTCATCAATATCCAAACCCGAACTCACATCAACACCAGCACGCAAAGTGCATCGAGCAATGAGCCTTAAATCATATGCCGCGTTATAAATAACCACGCAACGACCAGCCAGCAGAGCTAACACATCCTGATAGATTTCAGCCCACGCTGGCGCATCGGCCACCATGTCATTGGTAATGCCATGAATCGCGATAGCCTCAGCAGGAATTGGGCGGACCGGCTTAACCAACGTATCAAACAGGACAGCACCAGAGGCATCAATGATAGAGATTTCACAGATTTCAGCTTGGTTATCCAAGCCCGTGGTTTCGGTATCCAGAATGACGCAATCATTTACCAGCCAATCAGCCGCTAATTGTGCAGGGGTCTTCATTGTCATGTGTGCCTCAGCGCCTATTAATCCCGAATTCCGTATAGCCTAGATGACGATAATCGGGATTGTAAATAGCCTATTTTCGGGATTAACGCGCTAGAATAGATAAAACGGAGGAAAAATTATGTATGCAAACACACTGTTAGATGCTTATAAAACAGCGAAAAACTACATCCAAGACAAACAAATCGCCCATGATTTGGCAATTAGCCCACAGAAGATTAGTAAAATTCGAAAAGGTGAACGCTATCTAACTGATGCAGAAGCAATTTTTCTAGCTGAAAATTCAAATATCGACCCGCACGAAGCATTAATCTTTTTGGCGGCGGACAAGGCCAAAAATTACAAGGCACAACAGATTTGGAATGACATCACGGCAAAGTTAAGCCGCCAAGGGTTTAAGGGTTTAGCCCTTGGTATGACTGGGCTGCTGGTATTTAACAACCCGAAGCTTCAGTGCGCATTATGTATATTATGTTAAATTAAGTGTTTGTGAACAGGAGTATCGCCAAATTCTGATATCACTTTAACTCTTCTCTCCCCCTTAGCTTTAGTCCACCGAGCTAAGTCTGCCCGGTATTTAACAGTATTGAGTATTTACCATAAAATAGGTAATTAACACCTATTTTAAGTACTACGGCAAATCGTTCGATTGCTATGTACTTAAAATTTACGTTAATTACCTAGGCTTGGCAAATGCCAAGCCTTATCTAGTTTTTAATAATATAGATTCAACACTGAGCAGATAATGACGTGATAGTTTGATACCTTGCCAAAACCATTTCCAAGTCTTTGGCAATGATCGGCTTTGGTATAAAATCATTCATTCCGGCCCGTAAATATTCTTCCTGATCGGCCTGCATCACATTTGCTGTCAGCGCGATAATTGGCGTAATAATTCCGCTGTCTCGTAAAGCCTTTGTGGCCTGGATACCATCCATAACCGGCATGGAAATATCCATAAGGATAAGATCGAACTCTGCCAAGCATAGCGGAACCATATCAACCACCTGCTGGCCATTACTGACAATAGTTACCTGATGCCCGCGTTTCTCCAACATGAGCTTTGCAACCAATTGGTTTGTCGGGCTGTCTTCTGCTACCAGAATATTGAGCGGCACCAGAGATTGCTTATCTTGAGGCATGCACATTCGGTGTTTGTCATTTTGCGGTGACTCTTTCAATGGAATCGTAACCGTAAAACAACTGCCTTTTCCCGTAACACTACGCAGATTGATCTCACCTTGCATCTTTTGGATCAGATGCTGACTGATAGCCAATCCCAAACCGGTGCCGCCATATTTGCGGGTGATACTGCCATCAGCTTGGATAAACGGATTGAACAAAATTTTCTGCGCTTCTGGCGCAATACCAATACCGGTATCAGAGACTTCTATCTTTAACTGTTTGCCATCACGGTGAATATCTACGTTGACGGAACCTTCATTGGTAAATTTAATGGCATTACCCACCAGGTTAAACAGAACCTGAGAGATTCGGTTTTTATCACCAACAATAGCATCTGGCACATCGGACTTAATCGTCGTATTAAATCGGATGTGTTTTTTTGTCGCCTGCTCCTGTAGTTGAGTGACTACCAGATCGACACAATCGCTGAGGCTCATTTTGTCGTAGTACAGCTCAAAACTGCCTGATTCAATACGAGATAAATCCAGAATGTCGTTAATGATGGTCAGTAGTAATTGCGCTGACTGATCCATCTGGTTTATCCAGGACATCTGCTTGTTGTCCAGACCGGAGCTGCCCAGCATATCCAACAAGCCCAACACCGCATTTAACGGCGTTCGAATCTCATGGCTCATCATGGCTAGAAACTGTGACTTGGCTTTATTGGCAGATTCCGCCTGTTGCCTTGCCTGCTGTAACTCAAAGATTTGCTGCTTGCGACTGGTAATATCTTTCGCAGTTCCCCGGAATCCAAGAAACGTACCCTGCTTGTTAAAAAATGGCGTGCCACTGATACTGAACCAAACAATTTGTCCATGGTCTTCGAATTGCCATTCTAGATCTTCAAAGGCTTCTTCTGCTTCAAGCTTCGCTTTGAGTTTTTCAGCAAAATCACCATGCTCCCCAAATGCACGCAACATATTCGAATGATCAATCGTGTGGTTGGCAAGATTAGGTGAAGATATATAAGTGAAGCGATAATCCGGGTCGATTTCCCAGAACCAATCCCCGACTGTTTTCGCAAAATCTTTGAATCGTTTTTGGCTGTGTGTCAGCTCTTGGGTTCGAGCGGTAACTAAAGATTGCAAACGTTCTCGGTAATCAATATCTATAATGGCTCGCTCAAGCAAAGGGCGAAAACGCTCCAGAACACGCTGGCAGTCTGGAGAAAACTGACCTTTTTGCGAGTGGAAGAACATCAGCAAGGCGTCGCCCGAACTGACTTTTACTCCAATTAATAATACTGACTGACAGAAATACAGCATTTCATCAGGCAGGTCTTTAAATTCATAAACCTGCCGCGGCGCAAATAAGGCGATACTCGCCCCGTTCATAGAACGTGTAAACGTGTCGCCAACGGGCCAGATACTGGATTCAAAAAAACGACACGTTGTCACAAGTTCCTGTAACGGTGTCGTTTCATCTTCGCGAGTTAATACCAGCGCATGTTCAAACCCGATATATTTTCTCAGAACTGAAAGTAAACTATTGAATACCTGTCGCTTATTGTTCGCTCCGGCCATTGCGGCAATGCCTGACAAGATTGCGGTGTTTTCGTCTCGCAGCTGTTTTTCGCGCTCCCGACTTCGCATCAGATCAAGTAATGTTTCCTGTAGCTTTTCTGATTCGTAACTTGGCATCACTTAATCCTTGTGGAATAAAACAGCGGAAATCATCAGATTACCATGAGCATTTTCGCCGCCGGCAAATTGCCCTTGTTCACCCAAGGTAAACGGGCTGACAAATGGCGCATTCTGCATCGCCTTATTGACGTATTCCGCTACTTCTGCCATCCGATGCTGCACCCGTAACATGCAGCCAGCGCAGTAAATGGTGATACCACCAATAGGATGCAACTGGCTATTAGAATACAACTCGAAAGCGGAGCCCACGACACGACCGGCACGGGTAATTAATCGCTCTTCGGTACCTTCCATAAAATACAACGTCTCACCGGGAGTAATAGTCGCAAATAATTCAATCCCCCCCTGCTCTGTTATTCTTAGCGGATGTGCCAGTTTAAAATAAGGTAAATCGTGAATTTGCCCTGCAATGCGGCCCAGCGGGTTTAAGCTGCTGGCGAAATTAAATTGCTGTTCAATAAGTGCCTCGCCCAGCCATTCCTGATAAACCTCAACAGCAGGCCGACCATCAAGTTCAAGCAGTTCTCGGCCGTTCACTCGAGTTGCAACGGCACTGGATCCGGTGCTGGCGTAGCCGGAATGGAAAGAAAAACTAATTTTACACGATGGATAAAAGACGCAGATTCCGACACCATTTCTCGATTGCTGCTCCTGATTGAAGATCATCCAGTTGCCCTGAATGAAATTATCCGCTGCGCTACCTCCAATAATAGGAACAGAGGTTCCGAGTTCGTCTTCAATTCCTCGGATAATGTCTTCTTCTTCTCCTGGGCTGGCATGGAGCAGAATCATTGAGGGCATTTCGCCAAAACGCTGGCAATTGGCAATAGCCTTCAATAACGCTTGTCTCGCCATCTCATATTTGGATTGCGACGTCGCCACAATCGCACTGCCATATGCACCGTAATAATCGGAAATCGCCCACAATGCTACGCCTGCTCCACCGTGATAACCTTCATCGGTCATTACACCCTGGCATGACGAACACCCCAGAATTTGTGCTTCAGGGAAAGCCGAATGCAGCGCTTCCTGAAACGGCGCAACTTCATAGCTTTCTGAAAAGTAAACCAGAATAAGCTTTGGGTTGATGATTTGCAGTTTTAATCGTGATATTGCCTCAGCTATCGCTGTGCTCGCATCATGACTGGAAGAAAAACTTGTGGCGATATCCATTTATGCAGCAGGTGTTGTTATTAACTAGTAACAATCATAGTCATTTTCTTTTTTTGATTCAGCAATATCTGTCGTTTTTTTGTGGTATATCATTAAAGATATCGTGTCTTTGACCGCTATTGATTGATGATTTCACGAAAGGGAGCATAAGGACATCATGAATAAAAAAGTGGTATTGGTCACCGGTGGCGCGAAAGGAATCGGCAAAGGAATAGCGACCTATTTATGTGAGCAAGCTGTCGTCATTATTGCGGACAACGATGAGGATGCCGGTTATCAATGCGTATCTGAAAATCCGTTATTGCGGTTTAAATGTGTAGACGTGACTTCAGAAGCTAGCGTCAACTCACTGATTCTCGAGATCATTCAACAGCACGGACAGCTTGACGCATTAATCAACAACGCCGCAATCAGCCATTCATATAATGCCCCTGTCGAAGAATTAGAGCTTGATGAATGGCACAGAGTACTTACGGTCAACCTGACCGCGCCACTGTTAATGGCAAAACATTGCACTCCTCACCTTCGAAAACAACATGGGTCGGTAGTCAATATCAGTTCAACCCGCGCACTCCAGTCTGAGCCTAACACTGAAGCATACAGTGCTAGCAAAGGCGGGCTTGTTGCCCTGACCCACTCTTTGGCGGTCACGCTGGGTCCCGATATCCGGGTTAATTGTATCTCTCCGGGCTGGATTGATGTCAGCCATGCCCCATTACGCGATATCGATCATCACCAGCACCCTGTCGGCCATGTCGGTCAACCTGATGATGTTGCCTCAATGGTGAAATATTTGATCTCAGAAGAAGCAAGATTCATTACAGGACAAAATTTTATCATTGACGGCGGTATGACACGGAAAATGATCTATCAGGATTGATGACAGAACGCTGATTAGAAGTGAAGGTGATACAACCTGTCCCGTTTTGATGCAGATCAATTTATTAAACACCACAAAAAAAGGGGTTGGCAGACCAACCCCCTTCAATTTACAAAATAAGCATTTAAATCATTAATTTTACTTATTTTTTAACAGTAAAAACACCAGAGATAGTTTCACTGCCTGTATTGAGCTTTATCACCCATTCCATTTCAGCGTGGGTACACTCAGGAACAGTAAACCTGCCTACCCATCCATCAGCTTGTTTTTCAAACACAACCGGGATAGAGCCCATATACATACTTAGCCCTTCAACAACCGCATTGGGTTTAACATCAGTGTTACCAACTTGTAGGAATAATTCACTGTTAGCAACCGCAGGAAATGGACTTAACGATATGTTATAAGCACCTTCACCATTCAATTTAGTGCATTCCTCTGCCATCAGTTGGCAGCTGTTTTCCAGTTGATCTGATGGTTGGGTTGGCTCGTAGGTGATTGTTCTCCATACAAATGCAGTAATCAGTACTGCCATTAGAAAGAGAATTTGAATCAATCTGCCTTTTGTCAGTTTTTCTGCTGCCATGATTTATCGCACTTCTCGTGTTACAGAGGTCAAAGTTTTCACATAAATGTTGCTTAACCGTAAAGGATGTGTGGGCTTGACTCTGTCATTCATATTTTAAAACCAGTAGTATATGGCACTGAAAATGCCACTTTTACAACAAAATAGCAATTTAATTGCTCTGGTGTTCAAAAAAGCATCGCGGTAGTTTTTTGCTTTTGGGTGGCATTGCGACAACTTGTTGTTCGCACAAGGAAAGAGAGTGTAGTTGAAAATTAAAATTGGAAGCATGCAACATGAGCCAAGTAAAGCAGCTTGAACAAAACTACAACTATACGGTCGTTCGTCAATTCACCATAGCCACCATACTATGGGGAATCGTCGGAATGGGCGTAGGTGTATTGATTGCCGCTCAGCTGGTGTGGCCGGCGCTAAACTTCGATACCCCTTGGTTGACATACAGCCGTCTGCGTCCACTGCATACCAACGCAGTGATCTTCGCATTTGGTACCAGTGCCCTGTTTGCTACGTCTTACTACGTAGTACAGCGTACATGTCAAACTCGGTTGTTCGGCGGTAAATTAGCGTCATTCACCTTCTGGGGTTGGCAAGCCGTTATCCTGTCAGCAGCGATTTCACTGCCGCTGGGATATACAACCAGTAAAGAATACGCTGAACTGGAATGGCCGATTGACATTTTGATTGCTGTGGTATGGGTTGCCTATGCAATTGTGTTCTTCGGTACCATGATTAAGCGTAGAACGTCACATATCTACGTGGCAAACTGGTTCTTCGGTGCCTTCATTCTTACAGTAGCAGTCCTGCACATTGTGAACAGTATGGCTATCCCGATTTCTATGACTAAATCGTACTCGATTTACTCTGGTGCTGTGGATGCGATGGTTCAGTGGTGGTACGGACACAACGCGGTAGGTTTCCTGCTAACAGCCGGTTTTCTGGGTATGATGTACTACTTCGTACCTAAGCAAGCAGGCCGTCCGGTTTATTCTTACCGTCTGTCTATTGTTCACTTCTGGGCGCTGATTTCCCTTTATATCTGGGCTGGCCCTCACCACCTTCACTATACGGCCCTACCAGACTGGACTCAGTCTCTGGGTATGGTGATGTCATTGATCCTGTTCGCACCATCATGGGGTGGTATGATCAACGGTATCATGACGCTGTCTGGTGCATGGCACAAGCTGCGCTATGACCCTGTTCTGCGCTTCCTGGTTGTATCTCTGTCCTTCTACGGTATGTCAACGTTCGAAGGCCCGATGATGTCAATCAAGACGGTTAACGCCCTGTCTCACTACACAGACTGGACCATTGGTCACGTACACTCAGGCGCTCTGGGCTGGGTTGCCATGGTTTCAATCGGTTCTGTTTACCACCTGATTCCAAAACTGTTCGGTCAGGAACGTATGTACTCAGTCAAACTGGTCAACGTACACTTCTGGCTGGCAACCATTGGTACAGTGCTATACATCGTAGCGATGTGGATCTCTGGTGTAATGCAAGGCCTGATGTGGCGTGCGGTAAATACCGACGGTACGCTGACTTACAGCTTCGTTGAGTCTCTGCAGGCTTCTTACCCGTTCTACTTTGTACGCTTCCTGGGTGGTGCAGTCTTCTTGTCTGGTATGCTTCTGATGGCATACAACGCATACAAGACTATTTCAGCCCCTAAAGAAAGCCTAAAAGTTACTGAACAACCAGCATAAGGAGAACCGACAATGGCAAGTAATCGTCATGAAATTGTAGAAAAAAATGTCGGCCTTCTAGCGATTCTTATCATCATTGCTATTAGCTTTGGTGCGCTGGTAGAAATCACGCCGCTTATTTACCAGGATCAGACCACTGAGCCTGTGAAGAACCTGCGCCCATACACGGCGCTGGAAATGGAAGGACGTGACATTTACATCCGTGAAGGTTGTAACGTCTGTCACAGCCAGATGGTTCGCCCTTTCCGCTCTGAAACTGAGCGTTATGGCCACTACTCTGTTGCTGGTGAAAGTGTTTGGGAACACCCATTCCTGTGGGGCTCCAAACGTACAGGTCCTGACCTGGCTCGAGTTGGCGGTCGTTACTCTGATGACTGGCATCGTGTTCACCTGCGCAACCCACGCGCCGTAGTACCTGAATCCAACATGCCGGGTTTCCCTTGGCTGGAGGAGAATGTGCTTGACGGTAAGCTAACGTCGAAAAAACTGGCGACTTTCCGCGATGTTTTCGGCGTACCTTACACCGACGAGCAAGTTGCTAATGCCGGCGACGCTGTTAAAGGCAAGACTGAGATGGACGCACTGATTGCTTACCTTCAGTCAATCGGTCACGCAATGAAATAAGGGGGCACCATGGAAATTGGAACCATTCATAGCATTTGGACAGTCATTCTGTTCGCGAGCTTTATTGGTATCGTCCTCTGGGCCTACAGTAAACGCCAAACATCCCGCTTCGAGGAAGCAGCAAACCTGGTGTTTGCTGACGAAGAAAAAGATTTGGCAACGCGTGAGAATGACAGGAGTTAGTACGCATGACGACGTTTTGGAGTCTATGGATAACAATCATCACGCTTGGCACCATTTTTGGTATTGCTGTCATCCTTTACTGGTGTAGCAAGGACAAAATGGGTGTTGAAGAAGGTGAAGATATGGGCCACGAATACGATGGTATTCGTGAAATCAACAACCCGTTGCCAAAATGGTGGTCCTACATGTTCTGGATCACTATCGCTTTCGGCTTGTCTTATCTGTTCCTTTTCCCTGGTCTGGGTAACTACAAAGGTTTCCTTGGCTGGCAGAGCTCAGATCAGACTGTTCGCTCGGTAGAAGAATCTAAGCTTGCTATCGCTCGTGCTCAGGAAGAAAAACGCCTGAACCAGTACGCGAAAGAGCTGGATGACGCTGAAGCGCGCTTTGGTGAAACGTTTAAAACACTGGCTTATGATGCTGAAGGTAAAACCCTGCGCCCGATTACGGAAATTGCAGGTGACTCTGAAGCAATCAAAGTGGGTCAGCGTTTGTTCCTGCAGAACTGTGCACAATGTCATGGCTCGGATGCCCGCGGTCAAAGCGGCTACCCTAACCTGACTGACAATGCATGGCTGTACGGTGGCGAAGCTGAAACGATCAAAACCACTATCATGCACGGCCGTCAGGGCGTGATGCCTGCGTGGATCGACACGTTGGGTGAAGATGGTGTGAAAGAAGTCGCAACTTACGTTCTGAGCCTGTCAGGCCGTAGCGTAAACGCCAAAGATGCAGCAGCAGGTAAACAACGCTTCGTTGTTTGTGCGGCATGTCACGGTACTGATGGTAAGGGTAACCCTGCCTTTGGTGCGCCTGACCTGACGGATAACACCTGGCTGTACGGCGGCTCTCGCCGCGCGGTTGAAGCAACGATCACTCACGGCCGTCACGGCGTGATGCCAGCATGGAAAGATATTCTGGGCGAAGAAAAAATCCAGCTTATCTCTGCCTATGTCTGGGGTCTGAGCAACGAAACCAGCAAATAATTCCGCCGATACACTCAGTTACATTTTATACAAATTACTTGTAATAAAATCTGAGACTTAACGACTAGCCCCTGTTATTTTCAGGGGCTAATTCCATCTTAGCTTTAAAGGTAATCAATATGAGTAAGCCTTGGTATAAGCAGTTTTGGCCTTGGTTCATTTTCTCAATCCCTTTCATATCGATTGTCTATAGCCTGACAGCCGTCTACATCTTCTCTCAGAATAAAGTCGACTTAGTGGCAGAAGACTATTACAAGAAAGGCAAAGCCATCAATCAGGACCTCTCACGCCTACGTGTGGCTGACGCCCTCAACATAACCGCGAACATCGCCGTTGAAGGAAATGAAATTAATGTCAATTTCCAGAAAGGTGAACTGAAAGCGAACCCGAACTTGCGTGTGACTTTCACACACCGTACTCTATCAAACAAAGACTTCACTCAAATGGTCAGCGCCGATTTGTCCGGTAAATACCATTTTGAGGCTCCTGAAACCCTGGATGGGCCATGGTTTGTCGAAATCGAGCCTTTCGATGGCGACTGGATGTTGCAGGGACGCGTTAACCTACCAACGTCCGACCCGATTCCGCTGTACGGGCAGAACAAGGAATGACGAGTAATTGTTATCATTGTGGTGATCCTGTTCCTCAGGATTACCACCATCAAATTGAAATCCTGGGCGAACTTCGTGATATGTGCTGCCCGGGTTGTGAAGCGGTCGCTCAGACTATTGTCGACAGTGGCCTGACCTCCTACTACGAATACCGCACCACCCCGGCTGAAAAAGCGGATCTCGTACCTCAACAACTCCAATCCCTGCTTCTTTACGACCACGATGAAATTCAGCAGGAATTTGTACGTGAAAACGAGAATTTCAAGGAAGCCGCTCTGTCTCTCGACGGTGTGTCCTGTGCTGCCTGTGCCTGGTTGATCGAAAAGCAGCTGACTCGTGAAGACGGTGTCCAGAATATTCGCGTGAACACCACCACACACCGCGCCCTGCTAACTTGGGATCCGGAAAAAACCAAACTCAGCCATTTATTAGGCGTCATCCACAAACTGGGGTATAAAGCGGCGCCGTTTGAAGCTGATGCTCAAGAGCAGCAATATCATCGCACCATGAAAGGCTATTTGTACCGGTTAGGCATTGCCGGTATCGCCACCATGCAGGTGATGATGTTGGCCGTCGCACTGTATTTTGAAATTTTTGGTGACCTTGATGCCGAATTCAAAAACTACCTGCGCTGGGTCAGCCTGATTTTTGCCACCCCGGTTCTGCTTTATTCAGCCCTGCCGTTTTACCTCAATGCTTGGCGTAATCTGAGAGCCCGAACTCTTGGCATGGATGTACCGGTTTCAATTGCCTTGCTCTTTGCATATGTCGCCAGCCTGTATGCAACGGTGGCGCAAAAAGGTGAAGTCTTTTTTGAATCGATCTCCATGTTCACCTTCTTCCTGCTGCTGGGACGTTTCCTTGAAATGCGCGCCCGACGACAAGCCGCCGCCGCCAGTGCCAATCTTCTCAAACTGGTGCCAACCATGGCGACATTGGAAGATGGCAGTCAGGTAGCCGCGAAAACACTAAAAGTCGGTGACGTTGTCACCGTTCTGCCAGGTGAAAGCCTGCCTGCAGATGGAGAGATCATTCGGGGTAGTACCGCCATTGACGAATCAATGCTGACTGGTGAGCCAATGCCGGTGCCACGCTCAGCCGGTGATCTGGTTTATGCCGGAACGATCAATGGTGACGGGAACGTCACCTTGCGTGTCACGCAGGATCGTCAAAACTCCCTAATTTCGAACATTATCCGCCTTCAGGATGAAGCCCAAAGCACCAAGCCTAAAGTCGCTGAAATTGCTGACATTGTGGCTCGTTACTTTGTCGGGATTATCCTGATTATCGCGGCTGGCACCTGGCTGTTCTGGCATCAGCACAAACCGGAAGATGCGCTTTGGATCACTCTGGCTGTTCTGGTTGCGACCTGCCCATGTGCCCTGTCTTTGGCCACACCGACTGCCCTGACCTGCGCAACATCGCGTCTGGGTCGGATGGGAATGCTTTTACGTCGTGGTCATGTGTTAGAAACCCTGTGCAACGTGAACCAGTTAGTGATCGATAAAACAGGCACCCTGACAGAAGGTAATGTCCGATTGGTTGAAACTCGCTTGTTTGCGTCAAACCTGACGGAGCAAGAGGTACTCACAACGGCGGCCGAGTTAGAACGTTTTGCCAATCACCCTATTGCCCGTGCATTTGTTGGACACCGACTGGAAGTGCCGCAGTTCAGTGATGTGGAGAACATTATTGGTAGTGGCTTGAAAGGTTCCGACCAGGGACGGGAATGGCGAATAGGTAAAGCTGAGTTTGTGCTGGAGCGTGTCGCTGCCGAACACCAACCTGCTGCTGAACAGCTGGATCAGTACCAGGTTTGGCTCAGCCGTGATGACATCTGTATCGCCGCGTTCAAGCTGGATGACCCTATTCGGGAAGACAGCCCTGAGCTGATTCAGCAGTTCCAGGCGGCCGGTATCAATGTCACTATGCTGACCGGTGATAACTCTGCAAACGCTGCCAAAGTAGCAAAGGCGCTGGGAGTTGACCATCTGGTCGCGGGAGCCTCACCAGAGGGTAAACTGGACTATCTGCACAGTTTGGACCGTCATCAGGTTGCATTGATGGTCGGTGATGGCGTCAACGATGCTCCGGTTCTGGCAGGCGCTCACCTTTCTGTGGCCATGGGTGGCGGTACTGATGTAGCCAAGTCCTCTGCCGATATGGTATTACTGGGTGACCAACTTTCCCGAATTCTCCGTGCGAGAGCGCTTGCGCTGAAAACACGCAAAATTATTCGAGAAAACCTGGCATGGGCACTGGGCTACAACGTGGTTATCCTGCCTCTGGCTGTCGCGGGCCTTGTGGCACCGTATATAGCCGTTGCCGGCATGTCAGCCAGCTCAATCATCGTTGTCTCGAACTCTTTAAGGTTGCTAAAAGAAAATGGCTAGTCTGTACATCCTGATTCCCATCGCCATCATTTTTGTCTGCATCGCTGTCGGCATCTTTCTTTGGGCCGTCCGCAGTGAACAATTTGAGGATCTCGAACGTCAGGGCTACAACATTCTGTTTGATGAAAACGACAGCGAACAGAAAGTGAGCCAGCAACACAAACCGTCAAACGAGAAGTCGCGTGAACAGTGATTTTTACGCCGCTTTTGTGATTGGTCTGATGGGAGCCGGACACTGTCTGGGTATGTGCGGCGGCGTTGCTGCCGCCATTACACTCGGCATGCCCGGCAACCAGACAACCCGACGGTGGCCCTATCTGCTCTGCTATAACACAGGGCGGATTGTTTCCTACATGATTGCCGGTGCCATCATCGGAGGCGCTTTTGCCGGTATGGCCAGCTTTAGCGGTCACGCCATGGCACTGGTCAGCCTTCGTCTTGTCGCGGCATTGCTAATGATTCTGCTGGCGCTCTACATCGGTCAGTGGTGGTCGGGGGTCAGCAAACTGGAATACGCCGGTAAATGGTTATGGCGTTACGTGTCCCCCCGCGCCAAATCGCTATTACCGCTGAAATCTCCCCTGGCTGCATTGCCGTTCGGCGCGCTGTGGGGCTGGCTTCCATGCGGATTGGTGTATTCCACTCTGAGTTGGTCAGCGGTTTCAGGCAGCGCCATCTCAGGCGCGGCTGTAATGCTGGCTTTTGGTCTTGGTACCTTGCCAGCAATGTTGGCAGTCGGTACGATGGCACAACAATTACAAAAGCTGTTACGCAACCTCTATTTCAGACGAGCAAGCGCCTTGCTGTTATTGATATATGGGGTTCATACTGGTTATATCGCAATCAAACAAATTATGTAGTGTTTTTTAACTCTCGTCATAATGATTCATATTGTGTTAAAATATTGACCTACATCAAATTGGTTAGACAGGCTTATGATTTCGGACAAACTAGCAACCAAACGCGTCCAGGCTGGCGGGTGTGCAATCCATTGTCAGGATTGTAGTATCAGTCAGTTATGCATTCCTTTTACGTTGAATGAGTCTGAGCTAGATCAGCTGGATCAAATTATCGAACGTAAGAAGCCTATCCAGAAAGGACAAGAGCTCTTTAAAGCTGGCGATGAACTGAAATCGCTATACGCCATTCGTTCTGGCACCATCAAAAGCTACACCATTACCGAACAAGGTGATGAGCAAATCACGGCCTTCCATCTTGCCGGTGACTTGGTCGGTTTTGATGCCATTAACGAAATGATGCACCCAAGTTTTGCGCAATCTCTTGAAACGTCAATGGTTTGTGAAATTCCATTCGAGATTCTGGATGATCTGTCAGGGAAAATGCCAAAACTTCGTCAGCAAATCATGCGTCTGATGAGTAACGAAATTAAAGGCGATCAGGAAATGATTTTGCTGCTGTCCAAGAAAAACGCGGAAGAGCGTCTGGCAGCTTTCCTGTACAACCTTTCTCTGCGCTTCTCACAGCGTGGTTTCTCACCTCGCGAGTTCCGTCTGACCATGACACGTGGCGACATCGGTAACTATCTGGGCCTGACAGTTGAAACAATTAGTCGTCTGCTGGGCCGTTTCCAGAAATCCGGAATGCTAAGTGTAAAAGGCAAGTACATTACTATCCTGGATCACGATGCCCTGTCGGCACTGGCTGGCATTAGTAAAGATAAAGCCTAATTTTTATCTTAACTGATTGAAAAGAAGTGATATGAGCTATGAGCCATATCACTTTTTTTATGCCCGCTGCTCCCCAATTTCTCCCCTATACGTTACAGTTATTAGTACCAAATCGATTATCTCTGTAATGGATTTACCTTTAACGATATGAGGCAAATCGTTGATTTGGTAAAGCACTTTATCTGTCAGCGACTTTCTTTAGACAGGTAATATTCCTTTGGGGAACAGAGACTGGTTTCGATGCCAACACAATTTGTGTAAGGGGGCAGTTATGACCAAGTACAAGAATATCCTTGTTGTGGCCGATCCGGCACAAGATCATCAGCCAGCACTATCTCGCGCTATTCATCTCGCTCGTAAATGTGAGAACGTTAAAATTACGCTCTTTCTGGCTATTTATGATTTCTCTTACGAAATGACATCGATGCTGTCCGCAGATGAACGTCAGGCAATGCGTCGTGGCGTTGTGATGCAACGAGAAGCCTGGCTTCAAGACATCATCCGGCCATATGTCGATGATGGTTTTGATATTGAGTTGATCGTGGTATGGCATAATCGGCCATACGAGGCAATTATTGCCGAGGTTTTCAGTAAGCACCATGACTTGCTGATCAAAGCTACCCATGATCACGACAAAATCGGCTCTGTCATTTTTACACCGACAGACTGGCATTTGCTCCGTAAGTGTCCTTGCCCGGTACTACTGGTGAAAGAACACAGCTGGCCGGAAAACGGCAAAGTGATGGCCTGTGTTAATTTGGCTTCTGAAGATGAAACCCATGACAAACTCAACGATGCTATTGTTGAGGAGGGTATTAGCTTTGCCGAGCTTCTCAATGCAGAAGTCAATATCGTCAACGCTTACCCGGCTACACCTGTCAACATTACGATTGAGTTACCTGAGTTTGACCCGGCAACCTACACGGATGCGGTTCGCGGTCACCATCTGAAAGCGATGAAAGCGCTGCGACACAAACACGGGCTTCCTGAAGAGCAGACCCATGTTTTAGAGGGGCTGCCTGAGGATATCATCCCTCAGGTCGCTGAAGATCTGGACGCCGAACTGGTCATTCTGGGCACCACAGGACGAACCGGTTTATCTGCGGTCTTTATCGGGAATACCGCTGAGCACACCATAGACAGCCTTAACTGTGATTTGCTGGCACTGAAACCAGAAGGTTACATCAGCCCTCTGAGCCCGAACCTGACCGATTCATAGAGCCTTGTTACAGCGATTCTATACATAAGACCGTCAATACTTTCAATTAACGACTCAGGCCTCCTTCGGGAGGCCTTTTTCTTGTGAGTTGTGCAGCTGCTAACCTGGTGTTTTTTCATCGAACAAACGGATTTAAGTGAAAAGTTACTGGCATCTGACGAGCTAATCCGTATCATACACGCCACAAACTTTCTGCCCCATAAGCGGCAGAAGAAGACGTCCAAGGTTTCTGAACAGACGGTGAGTGTCGAAATTTACGATGTAATACGACCGTTTTGTCAACGAGAGATTGAGAATGAGCGATACTCAAGAGCTAACCAAAGCTCAGCAATACAACTTTAACAAGCTGCAGAAAAAATTACGCCGTAACGTAGGCAATGCCATTGCTGACTTCAACATGATTGAAGACGGTGACCGCATCATGGTTTGCCTGTCCGGTGGTAAAGACAGTTACGCGATGCTGGATATCCTGCGTAGTCTGCAACGTAGCGCGCCTGTCAGCTTTGAGCTTATTGCTGTCAATCTTGACCAGAAACAACCAGGCTTCCCGGAACATATTCTGCCTGAGTACCTGGATAATTTGGGCGTGGAATACAAGATCGTTAACGAAGATACCTACTCTATCGTTAAAGACAAAATTCCAGAAGGTAAAACGACGTGTTCTCTGTGCTCACGCCTGCGCCGCGGCATTCTGTACCGTACGGCGAAAGAGCTGGGTGCAACCAAGATTGCTCTTGGTCACCACCGTGATGACATGCTGGAAACACTATTCTTGAACATGTTCTACGGCGGCAAAATGAAAGGTATGCCACCTAAACTGGTTTCAGATAACGGTGAGCACGTTGTTATCCGCCCACTGGCTTACTGCCGTGAGAAAGATATTGAACGCTTCAGCGAAATGAAGGCGTTCCCTATCATTCCTTGTAACCTGTGTGGTTCACAGCCGAACCTTCAGCGCCAAGTGATTAAAGAAATGCTACGTGACTGGGACAAGCGTTATCCGGGCCGTATCGAAACTATGTTCACCGCAATGCAAAACGTGGTGCCTTCACATCTGGCTGACTTCAATCTGTTTGACTTTAAGAGCATTAACAAAGACTCTGGTGCGATTGACGGCGGTGATGTAGCTTTTGATAAGCAAGACATTCCAGCAACACCAGTATCAAGTGAAGACGTTGCTGAGTTTGACCCAAGCCAACAACTGGATGTACTTCAGGTAAACTGATTTTTATCCAGGTCATTTTTCCTGATATTAGGGAAATGGCAGCGAAAACAAAATAACAAAGAGCCGCTAATGCGGCTCTTTCTGTTTCTTATCGGTGTAATTACATCAATAGTGATGAGAAATAGTAACCGACTGTAATTATTTGAACAGGTTGACAAAGAAAAGCTTAATGTAGTCGATCAGTCGGCTGAACAAGCCGCCCTGTTCAACAGACTCTAACGCAACCAACGGAGCCTGGGCGATTTCGGTACCATCAACCTGATAGAAAATCTTACCCACGATCTGCCCCTTTTCAATCGGCGCAACCAGTTCCTGAGTCAATTCAACACTTGCCTGCAAGTTCTTGGCATCATTGCGTGACAGTGTCACGAAAGTATCAGACTGTGTCCCCAGCGCCAATGTATCGGCAGTCCCCATCCAAACTTTCTCGGTCAGAACCGTGGTACCTTGCTTATGTGGCGATACGGTTTCAAAGAAACGGAAGCCGTAATTGAGCAATTGTTTGCTTTCCGCCTCACGGGCTTTCTTGCTGCTAGCGCCCATTACGACCGAAATTAACCGCATATTGCCGGATGTCGCGGACGTTGCAAGGCTGTACCCGGCGCCACTGGTGAATCCGGTTTTCATGCCATCCACATTCAGGCTGCGGTCATACAATAAGCCATTACGGTTGTGCTGGGTTATCTTGTTATATGTGAAGGATTTTTCGCTATAGAGCGAATAAATATCAGGTAAATCCCGAATAATCGCTTGCCCCAACAGAGCAATATCATATGGCGTCGAATACAGTCCATCACTGTCCAGCCCGTGCGGATTAGTGAAAGCAGAATTGGTCATATTCAGTTTCTGTGCCCAACTGTTCATCAGGCTGACAAACGCCCCTTCCGACCCTGCCACATGCTCGGCAATGGCCATACTGGCATCGTTACCTGACTGAATAATCATCCCTCGGTACAGATCCATCATTTTCACTTCGGTATTCACCTCAATGAACATTTTGGACGAATCCGGGAAGTTTCGGGCCCACGCATTACGGCTGATGACGACCACGTCATCTTTACTGATATTCCCCTGCTTCATTTCCTGACCTGCGACATAACTGGTCATCAGTTTGGTCAGGCTGGCCGGGTTGAGTTTTGAATGCGCATTTTTTTCTACCAGAATTTGTCCGGTGTGGTAATCCATCAACACATAGCCTTTTGCTCCGAGTACCGGGGCATCAGGAATCACGCCAGGCGCTGAAAATGCCGAGGCAGAAAGCAGCATGCTGCCGGCCGCCAAAATGCGATAAGTTTTATTGAAAATCATCGTCTTGTTTCGCCATTAGTGGTCAATTACACAGCAGTATATCGAAGATAAATGTCATATCATGTGACCTTTACGAAGTCTTACGTTATTGTAAAAAACGTTACATCTCCCCCCAGTATTCAGGTACCAATTGACACATCCTACATCGGTTTATTGAGACTTCCACCGCATCGCTCACACCGTTTGAACAAGCATTAAAATGCTGTTGCACAAGAAATTCTTTCCCTGCACTGTTATGCTTTGGGAAATGCGGTTATGCTCAGATTGAGTGGTATAATCTGATGCCGATACGAGTCAACAAAAGGATAGGTAATGACTTTTTATCAAAAACTAGCACAACATCATAAGAAACTGTCAAAACTTGACCACTTAGAGGCCATCTGCGGCTGGGATCAGGCAGCAATGATGCCTGAAGGCGGTAATACTGCTCGCTCTGAAGCGATGGCAGAACTGGCAGTGATCAGTCACGAGCTGGCAACCGCACCATATCTGGCAGAGTGGTTTGAGCGCGCAGAGCGCGAAACGTTGACCGCAGAAGAAAAAGCCAGCTTGCGTGAAATGAAACGTCAGTGGCAGCAACACACGGTTGTACCAGCCGACCTGGTTGAAGAAAAATCGCTTGCCAGCTCGACCTGTGAGCATGCCTGGCGGTCACAACGTGCTCAGAATGACTGGCCGGGCTTTAGTGAAAACCTACAAAAGGTTGTCGAACTGGCGCGCCGTGAGGCTCAAATTCGTGCTGAGGCAACAGGTCTCAGTCGCTACGATGCCCTGCTGGATCTCTATGAACCGGGTATGTCCACAAAAGAACTGGACGCACTATTTGCCGATGTTAAGTCATGGCTGCCTGAGCTAATCAGTCAAATCCGAGAAAAACAGACTCACGACCAGATTATTCAGCCTGTCGGTCCTTTCCCGGTTGAGCAGCAAAAGCAGCTCAGTCTGGCAATCATGGATAAGCTGGGTTTCGATTTTAATCATGGACGACTGGATGTCAGCGCTCACCCGTTTTGTGGCGGTGTGCCAACGGATGTTCGTATTACAACACGCTATGATGAGAATGATTTTACCAGTGCCCTGATGGGGGTTATTCATGAAACAGGCCATGCCCGTTATGAACAAGGGCTGCCGGTTAAATGGGCCGGATTACCGGTGGGTAAAGCACGTTCCATGGGGATTCATGAGTCCCAAAGCCTCTTCTTCGAGATGCAGCTCTCTCGCAGCGAGGCTTTTATTGGTATTCTTGCTCCTCTTGCTGCAGAAACATTTGGCCGCACTGACGATCCAGCCCTGACGCCGGAAAACATGACGTTGATTAATACCCGAGTCAAACCAGGCTACATTCGCGTTGATGCGGATGAAGTCACCTACCCGGCTCATGTCATTCTGCGTTACGAAATCGAACGAGATCTGATTGAAGGCAACATTGAAGTCGCGGACATTCCTGAGCTGTGGGACAAAAAAATGTCTGAATACCTTGGTCTTAATACCAAGGGGAATTTTACTGACGGCTGTATGCAGGATATTCACTGGCCGATGGGTAGCTTCGGTTACTTCCCGTCTTATACGCTGGGTGCCATGTACGCGGCACAATTTATGGCGGCAATGCGTCGTGAAATGAACATTGAAAACCTGATTCGAGAGCGTAACCTGCAACCTATCTTCAACTGGCTGGATCGCCATGTCTGGAAACGTGGCTCTACGGTATCAACCAGTAAAGTTCTACAGGATGCGACCGGTGAAACGCTCAATGCCCAATTCTTCAAAGAGCATTTGGTTCATCGCTACCTGAAATAAACGCCAGCGACGATATTTGTTACTAAAAAGCCGCCGTGATAACCCCTCACGGCGGCTTTCTCTTTATATGCTTGTTTACGAAGAGACCCCAACCAAAAACGAATACACTGCATAAGAGACTCGAGATCATGCTGGCGACAGCAAACACAACGCGGTTAGGCGATCAGACCAACTGCATTTCAAAAATCGAGTTAACAGATGTGCCATTCCACTTATATGTGTAATGACGACTCTGGCAAACCTTGCTGACCAGGTTTGGCTTAAACAGTGCAAAGCAGCTGTGCCCCTGATGACGTACCGATTGATAAACCAAACCGTCTTTACTTTGCGATTTAATGCTGCAAGCCAGTGCTTGGGATTGGGCGTAGTTCGTCGGGTGGTACAGCCCGGAGTCCAGATGCGACTGCTCACGAATATCGACCAAATCCGCATTGAACCAGGCTTCAATACAGCGCATCTGAATGTCCTGAGCAGGCTCATTGGTGTATCCCATCACCCGTTCCATATGATGTACCGTTTCTTTAATGGCTGTATTCACTTCCGGTGACGCGTAGTAAACGCCAAAATCAGCCGTGTTAAACCTCGCCCCGTCCGGGTTAACATGTGTGAACGCAGCCATCACATAGCTGCAATGCGGAATACCAACCAGCCGCTCTTCTGCCGGTATACGCCTAAAATCACCGGTTTCTTCTGCCAGCCTCGGATTAGTCAGTGCCTCAATTGCAAACACAGCTTCCAGCTGTTCTGCATCTGCCACATCTTCATACAGATTGATTGGCGGATATTTTGACGGAATCAGGCGATAACAATGCTGATTATTAAAAGACGTCAGCGCGATTGTTTTTTCATCCATGTCCATTTACGACTGCCCGCCTCGCCATGCATTGAGCCGTGAAGCCACCTGATACAAATCGACCACTTTACCCTCACACATCACATCCATCGCGGAACGACCAGCAAAAAACGGATGGCTATTCGATTTCTGCACCCAGTGATAAACACTGTCTTCGGCAGTAAACATAATCCGCAGGCACTTATGAATGTTGAGGATATAACTCATTCTTTCCAATAGATCTTTTGAGACCTTGGCAGATTCTGGGTGTGTGCGGTATTTATTCAGCGTGGAACGACTACTCAGCCCAAGCAATGCCATTTGCTGCTGCTGGCTGCAACACCATTTATCCAGAATATTAAACACCACAGGCAGGACTTTATTCCCTACATCTGTGAGGTCTTGCGAACTTGCGCGATGCGTTGCATTCATCTTCTGGCCCTCATAACTTAGCCAACTCTCAGTGGGTCATCAGACCTATCACCGGATACACACATGTATATTTATGGACAAACTTAGCACATAAGTGTTTTTATATCAAAGCAACCATATCAAAGTGCATTTATCAAAGCGCACTTATCAAAGTACGTATATCAAAATGCTCCATTCATACAGACTCTATGTCTTAACTCGTATCAGTACGTAATTTCTTACTCAGAAATGAGTCTGAAATTTAGATCGATCAGCCGGGAAAATCATTCAGGCACTCAGGTCATTGACGTCCATATATGAACAATATAGTGATTTTTCTCCTGATTGAGCCCTTCTCAGCGCATTGGCATACTGATAGGTGTCAGCTCAGGCAACTAACCACAATGGCGGATGATGCACAAAAAAGCCCCGGCGGAACACGCCAGGGCTGTAAAAAGTGACAAATTCTGGGGATTGATAAAAGCTGACGGCTTATACCGCTAGCAGAAAACTAGCGCCGATAAGCACTGGCCGTATTTTCAGCCAGTTTAACAATTACCTCGACCGCCTTTTCCATTCCTTCCAGGGTAATAAATTCATGAATACCATGGAAATTATGGCCGCCAGTAAACAGATTCGGACATGGTAAGCCCATAAAAGACAGACGTGCACCATCTGTCCCGCCTCGGATAGGCTTGATCAGTGGCTTCACATCACATTCAACCATCGCCTGTTTCGCCAATTCAATGATGTGAGGATGCGGCTCCACCATCTCTCGCATATTGCTGTAATTATCGCGAAGTATCAGTTCGACTCGCCCTTTTTTCAGTTCGCTGTTCAGTGCTGCGACCTGCTGCTCCATGAAAGCTTTGCGACACGCGAGCCCCTCTTGGTCAAAATCACGCAGAATATAATGCAGTTCAGTGCGAGCCACTGATGACGTCATGGTCGACAGGTGATAGAAACCCTCATACCCTTCGGTGGTTTCAGGCGTTTCATCAGCAGGCATCATCATCTGAAAACGAGCCGCAATATTCATGGCATTCACCAGCTTGTTTTTTGCGGTACCCGGATGAACACTCACGCCATGACAGATCACTGTGGCTGCAGCGGCATTGAAGTTTTCATATTCCAGTTCACCAATCGGGCCACCATCGACAGTGTAAGCCCATTGTGCACCAAATTTCTGCACATCAAACCTATCAGCACCACGGCCAATTTCTTCGTCTGGCGTAAAACCAATGCAGATGTCGCCGTGCTTAATTTCAGGATGCGCTATCAGATACTCAATCGCGGTCAGTATTTCAGCAATACCGGCTTTGTTATCCGCCCCCAACAGGGTTGTCCCGTCTGTCGTGATAATGTTGTGGCCATGCAGACCGTTCAGATCCGGATACTGGATCGGCGACAGCACTTCATCGCCGATGCCCAAGGCGATATCGCCGCCCTGATAGTTTTCCACCAGTTGAGGGTGTACATCTTTTCCCGACGCGTCCGGTGCGGTGTCCATATGGGCGATAAAACCAATTGCCGGCACGGGATAATCTACATTTGCCGGTAAGCGGGCCATCAGATACCCATTACTGTCCAGATCTACGCCAACAAGCCCCAGATCTTTAAGTTCCTGCTCCAGATAGCGGGCAAGAGTTAGCTGTCCCTCGGTGCTGGGACACTGTGAATTAGCGGGGTTAGATTGAGAATCAATGCTGATGTACTGGAGAAAACGCTCAATTAAGTTATCCATATCCCACTCTGCCTTGATAACTGCCATTTATGGACGTCAAGTATCAGGGGATAAGGCACCAAATGAATTGCGATGAATCAGTTTTTAGTGAACTAATTGCGTAAAATGACTTCGCTCTCAAATCAGATTGTTGCCAACTGTTCAGGAAAAATAACCACAAACTCCACTTTGGTTACAGGTTGATCTGGCTCGCCCCCAGATTTTTCATATGCGCGATGACACTTTCTGATGTCACCGATGCATGATTGAAAAAACGGTACAGCTCACTACTTACCGCCTTTTGAATCACCGGACTGACCGCCATCGAATCGATCATGCTTGGAATTAAGGCATGAGTTGATGCAGCGTACTGGAAGTCTGTCATAGACTGTCTGGCACAATGATTGAAACCATTCAGTTCAATGCCCTGCCAGGCAGGAATACCGCCTTTTACCTGATTGAAACGCTGTAAAAAATCGGGGGAAGCAATCCGCTCAGCCAGTTTATTCGCATCATGGCTATCAAGTTGCTGAGTATGGAACAACGCGAAGCTGTCCATGTTATAAATAAACCCCGACTCTTTGGACGGTACCGGATAGCAGGAAATACCTAACGGCAATCGCCCGTTCAGGGCCATTAACTCGCCAGCCACCCAGTCTCCGGTGATCTGAAACGCCCGCCGTCCGGCCATCAGATCTTGTGTTGCGACGTCCCAGGACTGATTACTGAGATCTTCTGCAACAATGTCACTGATCTCGCGAAACAGCGCTAATGCCTGTCGGGTCACGTCACTGTCAATGGCCTTCGGATCCAGTTCGATAAACGCTTGTCGATAGTAAGCCGAACCGCCCAATCCAAACGCGATATTTTCAAACAGCTGCACAATCTGCCAAGGCTCGTTACCAATTGCCAGAGGGGAGACGCCACGACTTTTTAATGTGTGGAATGCCGAGATAATCGCGGGCCAGGTTTCTGGCATTACGATTCCGTGACGATGTAACACATCAGTATTTACCCACAGCCAGTTCAGGCGGTGAATTGTTACCGGTATCGCAACAAACCGACCTTCAAATTGATGAATATCCTTGACCAGCGGCAGCAGTTTTTCGTGCCATCCGCCGTTTTCAGCCGCGCGATTGAGTTGATGAAGAAACCCCAGCGCCGCCCAAGATTTAATCGCGGGCCCCTCGATTAACGCCATTTCCGGTGGATTACCGGCTATAGCTCTGGCCTGTAGAATCGCTTTGGCTGTCGCGCCACCGCCGCCTTCTATAGGAACATTCGCAAGAGCAATATCAGATTCAGACAGTGTTGTTTTCACACTTTCCGCAGCTTTAGTTTCCCCTTTTGACGTCCACCAATGAAGAAAATGGATATCGGCGCTGATCGTTGTCGCTGTTGCAGCCGTTGACCGCATTGGCAGTAATAGAGTGAAAACTAGAGAGATGCACAACTGTGCAGTAGGCCGAGACAATAGCCTGATAATCCGTTTCATGAATTCCTCGATAACGTCAACTCAACAATCAGCCCCTGAGCAGCATGATTTTTCAGAACCAAATCCCCGCCCTGCGTACGGGCAATGCTTCTCGCAATGGTCAGCCCCAACCCAGAACCGTTCGCATCCTTCCGGCCGGCGCGGCAATAAGGTTCAAAGACCTTTTCCTGCATTTTTTTCGGAATACCGGGACCATAATCCCTGAAAGTCAGTAAAATGGAGCTCTGTTGTTCACAAACATCGATTTCCACTCGCTCACCATATTTCACCGCGTTCTCGACCACGTTGAAAATGCAGCGTTTGAGGGCCAAAGGCTTCGCTAAGATGGAAACTGGTTGCTCACACCGGATATTTACACTGGGAAATAGATTACCCCATGAATTCAGGGTGCAAGACTCCAGACGGCAATTACGCTCAGCTAGCTGATTAAAATACTCAGCACAATCACCAAGTAACGTTTGTAAGTCCAGCCACTCTGACTCTTCGTGGATATTTGTCTCCCGCAAGCACTGCAAAGCCCCAGTGAGCATAATATCGACCTCATTGAGCAGCTTTTCGAACTGCTTTTTGGTTGTGTCGTTTTCCAGCATCTCGGTACGAAGCTTTAAACAGGCCAGCGGGGTTTTCAGGTCATGTGACAATGCACTGAACAACATTTCTCTGTCACGAATATAGGCTTTTACCCGCCTGCTCATCTTGTTAAAGGCATGAATAGCACTGCGCGTTTCATTGCTCCCGCTTTCTTCAAGCTCAGGCAGGCTCAATGGCGAGCCTGTCAGCGCTGCCGCCTTGGCCAGTGATTTCACCGGCTTCAGTTCCCGACGGATAATTTGCGAAATGCACATCATCAGCATGACCGATGCCAGAAACAAAAAGATTAATTGCCGCTGACTGATAATCGGCTCGGTTAATACGCTTTCGGGTAGCGGTATGGCAGAGGCGATGTAAAACCACTCATTTTCAGCCATTTCTAATTGCATCACCAAAATCGGCAAATCAAGCTCGCCCAGAGACAAACTGTAACGCGTCCAGATTTCCGGTAACTCAGACAGTCTGATCCCCGAATTAAATAACCGAATATTGTCTTTATCGGTAATGACAACCCTGACATTGCTTAACCCGCTAAATTGATTCGTGATTGCCTGTTCAACGAAACCGGTCAGTTTGGGTAACAGGGAAATATCCTGGATAGGATCGATGTTGAGCGGGTTTTGGTTAATCGAAATGAAAAAACGTGTACCACTCGACTCTCGCAATTGATTGAGGATTAAGTGACGATAATTTTTGGGTAACGACTCGAAATACAAGTAAGTTTCAGAAGCTGCTTCTGCGACATTCATCAGTGTATGCTGTGCACTGGCCTCTCGCGAAGCGGCCGAAGTCTGGTACCAGATCACCCCTGCCAACAGTTCCGCGACCAGTATGGCCCCGAACAATGTAATGCCAATACGGAAGGTAATAGATTGGTAGAACTTCCCTCTCACATCCATGCTCTCCGTTATTACCGCGTTTTAATACTGTTTTAAATCAAGCTTTCTTACCAAGCTTTATGATTGCGGTTGCAAAACAAGTAGCGATAAGCCATTCCCTTTATCGCTTATCCCTATATGGTTTATCTCTGTATACCGTATTAGTTACAACCAAACGGGCTAGCAGTCTGAAATGTGTTCCAGAGCCAGCATATAGCCCTTGTTGCGAACGGTCAGAATCAGGGTCCGATCTTCATCCCGAAGATGCTTGCGTAACCGACTTATCTGAACATCAATGCCTCTTTCCAGCGGATCAACATCCCGCCCCCAGACAAACCGAGCGATATCATCACGACTGACGGTTTGGTTCATGTGCTGCAGCAGAAAACTGAGTAAAGAAAAATCCGCGCCTGACAATTGGATCGTATCGCCATCAATATGAATAAGCTGCCGTTTGACGGTCTCAAACGTCCAGTCCAAAAAGCGAATACGGCGACTTAACGCGCCTTCCGAGCGATACTGGCTCCGCCTTAACAGGGCTTTAATTCTTGCCAGCAGTTCTCTCGGGCTGAAAGTTTTAGTGATGTAATCATCGGCACCGACTTCCAAACCCGCAATTCGATCGATTTCATCACAGACGGCGGTCAACATGATAATGGGCACGTGTGAGTGCTGGCGGATCTCCCTGCATAGAGTGAACCCGTCATCACTGGGAAGCATAATATCCAGAACAATCAGATCAGGCTGATGCTGTTGCAGGACCTTCCACATCTCATCGCCATCTTCGGCGGTAAACACGCGAAAACCAGAACGCCCAAGATATTCACTGAGTGCATCCCTGATATCTTCACTATCGTCGACCACTAATATCGTTTTTGACTGCAAAACTTTCTCTCATCCTGAAGAACAGTGACATTACGAAAAGAGTTTGAATCTGTGAAAGAGTTTATCAACCCCATGAATCACAGATACAGCGGTTTTCATTTTATTTTGTAAGCGTTCTCTTACAAACCGACAACCATATCTTACTTAACGAAGCAGTGAGTTAATTACAGTGATAAGGACTCTGAAAAGACAGCATGAATAAGGAATAAATCATGATAAATGCAACCTTTGGACTCCTACAAAAAATCGGGCGGTCATTAATGCTGCCCGTCGCGGTACTCCCGATTGCCGGGCTGTTGCTCGGAATTGGCTCAGCGAATTTTTCCTGGTTACCGGATCTGGTATCCGACATCATGGCCATGTCCGGCGATGCGGTGTTCAGCAACCTGGCCATTATTTTCGCCATCGGTGTTGCCCTTGGGTTAAGTGACAATGACGGGGTTGCCGGATTGGCCGCCACCGTCGGATTTGCCATTCTGACGGCAACCATGGGAGTGATGGCAAAATTTCACGGAATCGAAACAACCACCGTCATCGGTATACCGACCCTCAATACCGGGGTATTTGGCGGGATTATCATCGGTGCTATTGCCTCAGTGATGTACCGCAGGTTCTACAATATCCGGCTTCCGGAATACCTTGGTTTCTTCGCAGGAAAACGTTTCGTGCCGATAGTTACCGGCATCAGTGCTATCGTGCTCGGTATTGTGTTGAGTTACGTCTGGCCACCTATCGGCGGCGTCATTGACAGTTTCTCTCACTGGGCGGCGTACCAGAACCCGACGCTGGCCTTCGGGATTTACGGCCTAGTCGAGCGATCTCTGATTCCTTTCGGCCTGCACCATATCTGGAACGTACCTTTCTTCTTTGAAGTCGGCGAGTATGTTAATCCGGAAACCGGTGCGGTCATTAAAGGGGAAATTCAACGTTATCTGGCGGGTGACCCGACGGCAGGGAATCTGGCTGGTGGTTATATGTATTCCATGTGGGCTCTGCCGGCGGTTGGCCTGGCTATTTACCGTACGGCACGACCTGAAAACAGAGCGATGGTGGGTGGTATCATGGCCTCTGCCGCACTGACTTCCTGGCTGACGGGGATTACAGAACCAATGGAATTCTCGTTCCTGTTTGTTGCGCCCGTGCTGTATGTGATTCATTGCCTGTTAACGGGAATCGGTTTTGCGCTGGTAAGTGCTCTAGATATCCATCACAGTGTCACTTTTGCCCATGGCGCGATCGATTTTCTTATCTATTATCCGCTTTCACAAAATGCCTGGTTGTTCATTGTTATCGGCCCGATGTGGTTCCTGCTGTATTACACAATTTTCCGCACCCTGATCATTAAGCTCAATCTGATGACTCCTGGGCGCGAGTCTGAATCCAAAACGGTAAATGAGCTGAACATTGTCGATTCTGAACTGGCTGAACAACTGATTCAGAAAATGGGTGGTAAAGAGAACATTAAAAGCGTGGACGCTTGTATTACCCGCCTTCGGGTTACTCTGCATGATATTAAACGGGCTGATATCGGTGGAATCAAATCGCTGGGTGCACGGGAAGTGCTGGTGATTGGTGACAACCTGCAGGCAATCTTCGGCACCCAGTCAGATCACATCAAGTCAGAAATACATGTACTGATGGCAGAGAGCTATTAACGCCTGATTTAATACCTACTTCAGTGACAAAAAAACGGCCTGAGTGAATCAGGCCGTTTTTGTTTTAGCGCGTTTAATTGGGCGAGTTGATTATGCGTTCGTCAAACTCTCAGGATTTTGGGATCCAGGGGGTCACCTTAACCACATCATCCGGTAACTTAACCACTTCTCCCGCTGATAGCGCATCAAGTTTCAGGATCACTTTATTACCCTGAGCTTCAGCGACACCGCCACTGGCAAGGCTGATACCAGCCTGCAGAGGCTGGTCAAAATGCAGTACCACACCGCCAACTTTAGGCATGAACCACTTAGAGAACATGCCACCTAAATCCGACAGCAGTTTGTCCATCTGAGGTGCCAGGGACTGTACCTGCGCCTGGCTGATCTGACGGCCGTATTCCGATGTTGCGATCACTTGCATCGACACATCACAGGTAATGCCATCATCGACCACAAAGGTCACATCCGGATTGGCCTGACGCAAGTTTGAATCCAGAGGAACGACCAGCGCATTGTCAGCCGGTATGTTGAGTTCTTCATAATGTTTGTCTTTCTGCATCCAGCCTTTGTGGATTTTACAGACGCTACCGTCACGCTGATCCAGCAGATAAAACGCGATTTTGACATCATCATGCCCTTCTTCGGCATTCTGTTTCAGCTTGCCAAATAAGGTGCTGTAGCGCATCTCAATATTTTGAGCAAATGCTGTCGATGTCATCATCGCAGAGCCGGCGAGGCAACCGACTAACAGCCAATGGGTGTACTTCATCCTATATCCTTGGCACTAACAATCACATGTAAATCCGATTTGGGTGACACCTTACATTGTTCTGTCACGCGTTGAAAACTTTAGAGTTATCACCATTGTCAGAATGGTGATCGTCGTTTCCTTTTTTAACCGTTGTTACCTGCAACGTGATACCGAACAAGTTACGGTAAATAATCGCTTTCACGTTAAAGAAAAACGGCAGCGTCCAGATCAGGCCAATCCCTGCTGTTGCAAACGACACAATGAACATTGTCAGGATCACAACGAAGATGGCGGTCATCGGCAGTAATTTACGTACAGTTGCCATCAACGAGAATTGGATAGCTTTCAGCGGCGAAACACGCTTTTCACACACCAGAATGATCGCCATGCTAAAGCCCATCGACAGCATCAGCCCCAGAATCGGGAACAGCGCGTTGCCGATACCCTGTAACGACGATGCCAGAAGCATGGTCACTATCGACACGATGGTATAAGGGAACCCTTTAACCAGATGGCTGGGTTTACTCGGCAAGCCGACAGCATGGTTCAGTGCCATCAGGCTGACACCGGCATAAAGCGGCGCACTGAGTACATCTGACCAGAAGTTAGCCATATAGCCAGCTTCAACTATCGCACCCGAAATTTCACCACCCTGAATAATGGCGTCAAAGAATACTGCGGGACTTCCCAGCTGAACCTGTAATGCCAGCATCAGCAATGCAAGCTGTGCCAGAAACAAACCAATGATGGCCGGTAAAAAGGTCAGAAAATTTTTGGCGGTAATGCGCCAAGCTTCCTGCAATACATCGAGTGAACGAAGTTCAACTTCACCTTTAACCGCTTTATCGATTGAACCACCGACATGGAATGTTTTGTTATTCATCACATTTTCACTATTTTTTGATACTAAGATTGGAGATTGTACGCCAGACAGCGACGAGAAAGAAATATAGCATGACATCGTCATCAGCCTGACACACCCAACTGGCTGACTAAAGGTGTAAAACTTTATGAAAATCAGGGCTAAAAGCCAATCCATACACCGTACGCAAAAGATACGCTTTGACTTTGATTTTATTATGTTTTTTACCAACCACACCTCATCCTGACGCCCAGAAAAGTTTGAGTGCTAAAGAATGATCGAAATTGGTGAAAAAAATCGGCAAAAAACGCTTTAAATTACACGTTTAGGGGTCTATCATGCGCCCCCTAAATTCATCCAAACAATCAGGGGGGAATGACCTATGACACCCCTAGGTGGAGATCTCGTAGAATTGAACGCTGCAGAAACAACAAAAGCACCGGTAGTTCAGCTTAAAGGGCTGAGCAAAAGCTTCGATGGCAAACAAATCATCGCCGGTCTTGATCTGAATGTTAACGATGGTGAGTTCCTTACCATCCTGGGTCCATCAGGCTGTGGTAAAACAACTGTACTAAGGTTGATTGCCGGCTTTGAAAATGCCGACGAAGGTCAAGTTGTTCTTGCGGGTAAGGATGTGACTTACATTCCTGCCGAGCACCGCAACGTTAATACGGTTTTCCAAAGTTACGCACTTTTCCCACACATGACGGTTTTTGAAAACGTTGCATTCGGTCTGCGCATGCAGAAAGTTGCCGCGAATGAAATCGAACCGCGTGTACTGGAAGCCCTGCGCATGGTTCAGCTGGATCAGTTTGCCCAACGTAAACCCCATCAGCTTTCCGGTGGTCAGCAGCAGCGTGTTGCAATTGCACGTGCCGTTGTGAACAAGCCGAAAGTTCTGCTGCTGGACGAATCGCTGTCAGCTCTGGATTACAAACTGCGTAAGCAAATGCAGATTGAGCTAAAACAGCTGCAACGTAAGCTGGGTATCACTTTCATCTTCGTCACGCACGATCAGGAAGAAGCCCTGTCAATGTCTGACCGTATTATTGTTATGCGTTCAGGTAAAGTTGAGCAGGACGGCAGCCCTCGTGAAATTTACGAAGAGCCGGCTAACCTGTTTGTTGCTCGCTTTATCGGTGAGATCAACGTGTTTGATGCCGTTGTGACAGAACGTCTGGACGACAAACGTATCATGGCGAATGTTGAAGGTCGTCCTGCCCTGCTTCACTGTGATCTGCCTGTTATGGTTGGCGACAGCGTGAAAGTTCTGCTTCGTCCGGAAGATATCCGACTCGAAGAGATCAACAATGGCGATGAAGCGAAAGGCCTGATTGGATACGTACGTGATCGTACCTACAAGGGCATGACACTGGATTCTGTTGTTGAGCTGGAATCCGGCACTTCCGTGATGGTCAGCGAATTCTTCAACGAAGATGATCCGGACGTCGACCACTCCCTGGATCAGAAAGTGGCCATTACTTGGGTTGATAGTTGGGAAGTGGTACTGGCAGATGAAAAAGACGCTTAATCTTCAGAACATCATCATCACAATCATTGTTAGTTGGTTGTTGGTGTTTGTGTTCGCACCGAACCTGATGATCATCGGAACCAGTTTCCTGACTCGGGATGAAGCGAACCTGATCGACATGACCTTCACGCTGGATAACTACATCCGCTTGTTTGATCCGCTATACGCGAAGGTGATGCTGCACTCGTTCTACATGGCGCTGGTGGCTACCCTGCTGTGTCTGCTGGTGGGTTACCCGTTCGCTTATGCGATTGCGAAAATGCCGGAAAAATGGCGTCCGTTCATGCTTTTCCTGGTAATCGTACCGTTCTGGACGAACTCTCTGATTCGTACTTACGGCCTGAAGATTATGCTGGGTACTCAAGGGATCCTGAACCAGAGCCTGATGTACCTGAATATCATCGATCGTCCGCTGCGTATTATGTACACCGAGTATGCAGTCATGATTGGTCTGGTTTACATCCTGCTGCCATTCATGGTGCTGCCGTTGTATTCGGCGATTGAAAAGCTGGATCACAACTACATCGAGGCGGCGCGCGATCTTGGTGCCAACAAGTTCCAGACGTTTATTAAAGTCATTATCCCGCTGACTATGCCAGGGATCATTGCCGGCTCTCTGCTGGTACTGCTACCTGCGCTGGGTATGTTCTATGTGTCTGACCTGCTGGGCGGCGCGAAGAACCTGCTGATCGGTAACGTGATTAAGAGCCAGGTGCTTAATGCGCGTGACTGGCCATTCGGTGCGGCAACCAGTATCGCACTGACTGTAGCCATGGCCGTAATGCTGTATGCCTACTACCGTGCAGGCAAGTTACTGAACCGTAAAGTGGAGCTGGAATAATGGGACGCGCCTTTAAATTCAGTTTTATGACTGTGGTGTATGCTTTTCTGTATACTCCGATTATTATCCTGATTGTGAACTCCTTCAACGCCAGCAAGTTTGGTATGAAATGGGGTGGTTTCACAACCAAGTGGTATCACCAGTTGGTGAGCAACGACAGCCTGATGCAGGCCGCCTGGCACTCGCTGAACATTGCTGTGTTTTCAGCAACAGCCGCAGCCATTATTGGCAGCCTGACCGCCGTAGCCCTGTTCCGCTACCAGTTCCGTGGCAAAAACTTTGTTAACGGTATGCTGTTTGTGGTGATGATGTCTCCGGATATCGTAATGGCAATCTCGCTGCTGGCTTTGTTCATCCTGATTGGCGCAGAACTTGGGTTCCTGACCCTGCTTCTGTCTCACATCACCTTCTGTCTGCCATTTGTGGTTGTGACGGTCTACAGCCGTCTGAAAGGATTTGATGTGAAAATGCTGGAAGCTGCCCGTGACCTGGGCGCCAGCGAGTGGGTGATTCTGAAACAGATCATTCTGCCACTGGCGAAACCTGCTGTTTTTGCAGGCTGGTTGTTGAGCTTTACACTGTCTCTGGACGATGTCATTGTAAGCTCATTTGTGACGGGTCCGAGCTACGAAATTTTGCCGCTGAAGATTTACTCAATGGTGAAAGTCGGCGTGTCACCGGAAGTGAATGCACTGGCAACGATTATGCTGCTGGTATCTCTGGTGATGGTCGTCAGCTCACAGCTTCTTGCACGCGAAAAGATTAAATAATTTGGCAATCAGCCAATAAACGAGCAAGTGGTCCTGTTCAGGCCACTTGTTTTTTATCAGCACCCTAAACGGGTTTTGGAGATGATAATCCAATGAAAAAATGGTCCGCTTTTCTCACCGGTACTGCATGCGCAGCAGCAATGTTCACGAGCTTTGCTCATGCAGAAGACAAGGAATTGGTATTTATGAACTGGGGTCCGTACATTTCTACGGAACTTCGTGAACAGTTCACTAAAGAAACTGGTATTAAAGTGATTTATTCGACTTACGAGTCGAACGAGACTATGTACGCTAAGCTGAAAGCGCACCCTGAAGGTTACGACCTGGTTGTGCCATCAACTTACTTCGTGGCCAAAATGCGCGATGAAGGCATGTTACAGAAGATCGATAAATCAAAGCTAGCCAACTTTAAAGAGCTTGATAAGAACTATCTGGACAAGCCTTTTGACCCGAAAAACGATTACTCAATTCCTCACGTAATCGCGATGACAGGTCTGGCAGTCAACACAGACATGTACAACCCAGATGATTTCGATAGCTGGGCTGATCTGTGGAATCCAGAGCTGAAAGGCCAGCTGATGCTGATGGATGACACCCGTGAGGTGTTCCACATTGCACTGCGTAAATTGGGTTACTCTGGTAACACAACAGATCCGAAGCAAATTGACGAAGCTTACGAAGAGCTGAAAAAGCTGATGCCAAACGTATTGGTGTTCAACTCAGACAACCCTGCTGCGCCTTACATGGCAGGTGAAGTGGGTCTGGGCATGCTGTGGAACGGCTCTGCAGCCGCGGCTCAGCGTGAAGGTCTGCCAATTAAACTGATTTGGCCAAAAGAAGGCGGTATCTTCTGGGTAGACAGCCTGGCAATCGCGAAAAACGCGAAAAAACGTCGAGGCTGCTCACAAGATGATTGACTTCCTGCTGCGTCCGGAAATTGCAGCCAAAATCTCTGAAGATACTGGCTACCTGACTGCGGTTGAAGCCTCGAACGCGAAATACAAAGACAACCCTACTCTGTTCCCACCACAAGAAGATCTTGACCGTGGTGAGTGGCAGGACTCGGTTGGCGACATGAACGTCCGTTACGAAAACTACTTCCTGAAACTGAAAGCAGGTCAGTAATCTTCGTTCTGTAACAAGATATTTCAGGCAGCCTACATGGCTGCCTTTTTTGTATCTGATTGCTGAGCTAACTGTGTATTAATACCCCACCTGATAGTGATGGTTTTGATTTACCTTATCTTTTCGTCCCTGTTCCCTGTTATAATCAGTCCTTAAATGCCTGTGTTTAGCAGGCTTTTTGCTGCCAATCGGCGCAAGATGCAGTAGCAGTAATCCGTTCATGATCCGGTCGAACACTGGATTATTCATCACTTTGTAGGAGAAGCGGTAAGTATTCAGCCTATCATGTAATTCATGAACCTATTTGGATACATTCGCTAGAGAGCACTCTCAAAAATCCTGTTAATTGGAGCATATCACAATGAAAAAATGGTCTTCTTTAATGACCGGTGGTGTCTGTGCCATGGCAATGTTTTCCGGCCTGGCTAACGCGGCAGACAAAGAACTGTATTTCTACAACTGGTCTGAATACATTCCTCAGGAAGTTCTGGAGCAGTTCACCAAAGAAACGGGCATTAAAGTGATTTACTCGACTTACGAGTCGAATGAAACCATGTACGCAAAACTGAAGACGCACGGTGACGGTTATGATTTAGTCGTTCCTTCTACCTACTACGTCACAAAGATGCGTGAAGAAAATATGCTTCAAAAAATCGACAAATCGAAGTTGCCGCATTTCGAAGACATCGATCCTAACTTCCTGCACAAGCCGTTTGACCCGCAAAACGATTACTCTATCCCTTACATCTGGGGCGCGACCGGTATTGGTGTAAACACAGAAGTGATGAACAAAGCTGAAATCACCAGCTGGGCAGATCTGTGGGATCCTAAGTGGGAAGGCCAGCTGATGATGATGGATGATGCTCGCGAGTTCTTCCACATTGCTCTGCGCAAGCTAGGTTACTCTGCAAACACCACGAAACCTGAAGAAATCAAAGCCGCTTACGAAGAGCTGAAAAAACTGATGCCAAATGTGTTGGTTTTCAACTCTGATTACCCTGCTAACCCATATATGGCGGGTGAAACGTCGCTGGGCATGCTGTGGAATGGCTCGGCCTACATGGCGCGTCAGGAAGGCGCACCAATCGATATCGTATGGCCGAAAGAAGGCGCGATTTTCTGGATGGACAGCATTTCTATCCCAGCAACCGCCAAAAACGTTGACGCTGCCCATCAGATGATCGATTTCCTGCTACGCCCTGAAAACGCAGCCAAACTGGCTCTGGAAATTGGCTACCCGACACCTGTTGCAACAGCGAAAAAACTGCTGCCAGCGGAGTTCGTGAACGATCCTAGCATCTACCCGCCACAAGCAGTGATGGACGCTGGCGAATGGCAAAACAGTGTGGGTGAAGCAAACACACTGTACGAAGAGTACTTCCAGAAGCTGAAAGCAGGCCAGTAATCGCCTCGCCTATCTGAGACAGCACTTTTTATACCAAGCCCGGTTACCGGGCTTTTTTATATCTGCTTGCTGGAGCTATTTCTCATCCAGCAGCGTCAGTAACGCCTGCCGGAGCCAAGTCGCTGCCGGGCCTGTTTTTAATCGCTTAGGGGTTACACATTCAACCGGTACGCTCCAGGGCTTATGATCAAAAGTCACCGGTAAGGCATGCAGATTACCTGCGGCAATACCGGCTTTCGCCATATGCGTCGGTAAATAAGCCCACCCCAGACAGCGCTCTGTGTATTTCATCAGCATTGCAAAGCTACTGGCGCTCCAAAGCTGCGCGGAAACCTGCTCGAAGTGCGGCTGGATTTTATCGCTGCCGCTCTGGATAACGAGCTGACGATGGGGAATTAAGTCGGTCGGCTCTATCCGCCCCACTTTAGCCAGCGGATGCGCTACACCAACCACAGCCATAAACGTCATGTTGCCGATATAACACACGCTGGCATCCTGGTTAAGCGTCAGCTCGCTCAGCATTAAGCCAATATTCGCCTTCCCCTGACTGATTAATCCGACGATGTCACAGCTGGCCGCACTGATCACATTCAAAGATGTTGAGGGAAACTGCACTGCGAATTCATCAATCACCGAGAAAAGTCGGTCAACTTCCAAGCCATCATCGGTGACCAGTGTCAGCTGAGTTTCTTCCTGCCGACTCAATGCACTGGCAGCGCGCTCCATTTCCTGTGTTTGCTGAAGGATAGCCTCCGCAAAAGACAACAGATGTTGCCCTTCAGGAGTCAGCGTTGGTTTGCGCGTTGAGCGATCAAACAAGGTGACGTTAAGGTCAATCTCAAGGTTGGCGATTCCCTGACTGACCGCCGACTGTACCTTACCTAACTGTCTGGCACAGGCTGAAAATGAACCGGTTTTAGCAACCGCCACAAACATGTTGAGGTGTTCAAGATTCATCGTTCTATCAATAAAAGTGATATTAACTAACTGGTATCAATCATATATCAAGATAGATTAGAGGCATACTTTAGTCAGCAGGAAAACAACATGTCTGTTAAAGAACGTATTCTTCACTCTGTATTATTCGAATTATTTGCACTGAGTCTCATGATGCTGGGCGCGAAACTGTTTACTCAGCATAACCCCGCTGAAATCGGCGCTATCGGTTTTGCCTTGTCGCTTATGGCTATGACCTGGAACTACCTGTACAACTTGATGTTCGACCGCCTGTTCGGTGCAGAACGGTTATCTCGAACGCTGATTACACGTATTTCGCATGCGCTGGGATTTGAAGGCGGGTTATTGCTTGTGACCATTCCGTTCCTGATGTGGGCCTTACAGCTGGATTTCTGGACGGTACTGATTCTGGATATCAGCGTAGTCCTGTTTTTCCTGGTCTATGCGCTGATTTTTAACTGGAGCTACGATCTTCTGCGTGTGAAATGGTTCGGGCAGTACGCTGAAGCATAAAGAACATATCTCGAAACACTAAGCAGTGAACGAGCAGGCGGGACAGTATTTCCGCCTGCTCTGTTTACCTGTTTGTTTACAAAACATAGACACTGACCTCAATCAGGTTCTTATCCGGATCCAGGAAATAGACAGATTCAATGTCCCCAACCGCACCTGACTTGCTGACCGGGCCTTCGACAATCTCTACACCTTCCTGAACCAAATGCGCAATCACCGCTTCAAGTGACCAATGGGTAATCAGACACAGATCCCCCGACCCGACTTGGGCATGATTTCTGGGTTCTTGTCCGAGGGTTTGCAGATTAATTTTCTGATTGCCAAATCGTAATGCCTTCCGCCCGTTAGCAAAACTGATGGCTTCCATACCAAGCACCCGCACATAAAACTGCAGTGAAACGTCGATATCAGAGACGGTCAGAACCACGTGATCAATATGACTTATCATTTTCCTTTCATTCATACAACGATCTCCTTGCCTGCTTCTAGCTTGTTCAGCTTTCTCGCATCATTCACCGAAGAGTCAAAAAGCGTTAATCATCCGGAACAAGTATCGTGCTAAATAAAAAAGCATCAGGTTTTGCCTGATGCTTTTTCGTCATGGATATACGTCTGCAAGATACAAGCGAACTAGCGACGTGAATTAGCCTTCCAGAATCTCATGGATATACTCAGGGACGATTACTGAAGCCGGGCCATAGCGTTTTTCAGTAAACTCACTTTCTACCTCACTGGGTTCGAGATTTAACTCAACCGTGTGTGCGCCATGTAAGGCAGCTTCATGGACAAATCCTGCTGCCGGGTATACTGCACCCGATGTCCCGATAGAAATAAACAAGTCAGCTTCCATTAGCGCCTGGTGAATACGGTCCATGCCAATTGGCATCTCACCAAACCACACCACATTAGGTCGTAGTGGCGAAGGCAGCTGACAGCAATGGCAATGATCATCCTGAGACAGGTCGCCACTCCATTCAATTGTCTGGCCGGTTCGGCTGCATTGCGCTTTCAGCAATTCACCATGCATGTGGATGACGTTTTTACTGCCAGCTTCTTCATGCAAGTTATCAATATTCTGCGTGACGACCGTGACTTTACCGTCCAGCTCTTTTTCAAGGCGAGCCAAAGCTTTATGCGCAGCATTGGGAAACACCGTCCCGCTTTCCAGCTGCTGCCTGCGTTGATTATAAAAGCTCTGCACCAAACCCGGATCTCGGTGGTAGCCTTCCGGCGTAGCCACATCTTCTATACGGTGGTTTTCCCATAAGCCGTCCTGATCTCGAAAGGTACGAATGCCTGACTCAGCTGAGATACCGGCGCCGGTTAACACAACAATATTTCGATATGGGAATTTCATGATGGCATCCTTACAAAATCATTCTCCTATAGACTTTATACCATTGTTTTTATGTTGATATAAGTTTGAGGCTTACGACATTAGTCTTAAAGTTATCATCAAATACAAAGTTATAGTGCACTAGACACCTTTTTATGAAGATACAGACCGACAAACACAGCAGAAATAAAAACAGGCCAACCACGATACGTAGTTGGCCTGCTATGCCGAGTGTATTCCGTTTGGGTTTCAATTCATCCATTGCCACTGCGACAAGACGTAGCGGCTATGACTCAATGAACACCCTCCGGCGTAAATGGTTACACGTTATCCTTTACGGTCTTCCCTTTACGGGCAGCTTCAGCGTTTACATCATAACCCGGCTGGTTTTCAGGCAGATCTTTGACCTCTTCATACCACAGATCATGGTGCTCTTTCGCCCATGTCTCATCCACTTCACCTGTGACCATGCCATCAAGGGCAGCTTCCATCCCGAACAGACCGATGTATATGTGGAAGATAAATCCACAAATCAGAATCAGTGCTGAGAACATATGCACCAGATTAGAAAGCTCCATATCAGCACGGGTCTGCCCGAAGATAGGAAAATCCAGCACAAAGCCGCTGACAGCAATGAACAGACCGAAGAAAATCAACAGCCAGTAAATCACCTTTTCACCGCCATTCGAGAATCCGGCTGACGGATGCGACCCTTTGTGTTTCCCCATCATGCCGCCCATTTTCATGAACCATTGCAGATCCACTTTGGTAAATAGGCTCTTTCTCCACCATTTCAGCAACATCACAGTCAGCAGTACGGCAAACAGCGGCCCCATGTAGTTATGGTACTGTTTGGCTGCATAGATAATCCAACCCCACAGTTCCGTTGGTACCACAGGCTTAATAAAGTGTTTGCCGTACACAATAGTGAGGCCACTGAAAGCGAGCGTCAAAAAGGTAAAGGCCATACTCCAGTGCAGTGCCCTGTCCCAGCGACTCCAGCGCTTGATTTTTCGCCCGGTTTTCGGGGCGCTCAGTTTGATGGGTCCGACCAAAACGTAAGCCAGCCCAACCAGTACCAGGCTGCCGAAAATCGCCAGTGCCCCTAACGGCGACATCCATTTTTCTTTCAGAATGTACCAGGTCTGCCCCGGCACCCGAATCAACACGCCATGTTCTGGTGATTTTGACGTGGTATAGCCTTCCTGGCCATCTTTTACCATGCGCCAGTAGTCAGCCCCCGCAAAGCCAACGGCTTCACGCTGTACAACCGATTCACCCAGACGCGTACTTTCTTTGCTGGCATCGGATTCGTCGGCGGCGAACACCGATACAGAAAGCATCAACACAAAAGCGGTGCAGAGCATCGTCAGCCAGCGTTGCATTCGCTTAGTCATAAAACTCCCGACTGTAAAAAACAGTGTTAACTCTGAGGCTGACCAGCCCTGCCCCTGTCAGAAACAAGCTCAGAGCCGGTCAGCACGTTCACTCAGGCTTTGCGTACCTGACCGGCGTCGTACGCCAGATCATCCGCATTGGCCCATCCGGCTTCTTTCGCTCCACGCGCAACAACACGCTGGCGATAGACGTCAGAGATTTTCGCCGCATCACCAGCCAGCAGCGCTTTGGTTGAACACAGAGATGCACACATTGGCAGTTTACCTTCCGCAATACGGTTGGCTCCGTATTTCTGACGCTCTTCCACCGAGCCGTTTTCCACTTCCGGCCCACCGGCGCAGAAGGTGCACTTGTCCATCTTGCCACGTTCAGCAAATGCCGTTTGTTTCGGGAACTGCGGCGCACCAAACGGGCAAGCAAACAGACAGTAACCACAACCGATGCAGAGATCTTTGTTGTGCAGCACAATGCCATCTTCCGTCTGAACAAAGCAGTCAGCCGGGCACACCGCCATACAAGGCGCGTCACTGCAGTGCATGCAGGCAACGGAGATTGAATTTTCATTCGGCTCGCCGTCGTTCAGTGTCACCACGCGGCGGCGCTGAATACCCCATTCCAGTGCATCATCGTTTTCGTTTTTACAAGCTGTCACACAACCGTTGCACTCAATACAACGCTTTGAGTCACAAAGAAATTTCATACGTGCCATCTGAGTGACTCCTTATGCTTTACTGATTTTACAAAGGGTAACTTTGGTTTCCTGCATCTGAGTCACAGGGTCATAACCATAGGTTGTCGCGGTGTTAGCCGCCTCACCGGAAATATACGGTGCCGAGCCTTCCGGATAATTCGGACGCAGGTCGGTGCCTTCGAAATACCCACCGAAGTGGAAAGGAATGAAGGCCATTCCCGGTTTCACCCGTCGGGTTACCATGGCTTTCACGCGGATACGGCCCTTCTCAGCACCTTCTACCCACACCATGTCACCATCTTTGAAGCCGATATCGTTGGCATCTTTCGGGTTCACTTCAACAAACATTTCCTGCTGCAGCTCAGCCAGCCAAGGATTCGAGCGGGTTTCATCACCGCCCCCTTCATATTCCACCAAACGACCGGAAGTCAGTACGATTGGGTATTCGCCGGACACATCTTTATCTTGGATAGACTTGTACAATGTCGGCAGACGGAACATTGCCTGACTGTCTTCCCAGGTCGGATAATCCGCGACCAGATCGCGGCGAGGGGTATACAGCGGCTCACGATGCAGAGGAACGGCATCCGGGAATGTCCAGACCACCGCACGGGCTTTGGCGTTACCGAACGGAATACAACCATGTTTAATCGCAACACGCTGGATACCGCCGGACAGATCGGTCTTCCAGTTTTTACCTTCCGCCAGCGCTTTTTCTTCCTCGGTCAGATCATCCCACCAACCCAGTTGCTTGAGCATTTTGTTGGTAAACTCGGGGAAGCCATCTTCCAGCTCACAACCCAGCGAGAAGCTGTCTTCAGCCAGCAGGCTTTCTCCGTTGCGTTCCACACCAAAGCGGGCACGGAAGTTACCGCCCCCACGGGCGACGGTTTTGGATGTGTCATACAGGATATGGGTGCCCGGGTGCTTCATCTCCGGGGTGCCCCAACACGGCCAAGGCAGACCATAGGTTTCCCCGTTGGCCACACCACCCTCTGCTTCCAGCGTGGTCTTGTTAAAGGTGTGCCAGTTCTGCTGGTGCGCTTTAAGTCGCTCCGGACTTTGACCGGTATAGCCGATCGTCCACATTCCTCGGTTGTATTCACGCACGATGTCTTCAATAACCGGCTGGTTATTTTCCACCCGAATGTTTTTGCACAGTTGCTCGGCCAGACCGAGTTTCTTCGCCAGCAGGTACATAATTTCATGGTCAGGTTTAGACTCAAACAGCGGCTCAATCACCTGATCTCGCCACTGAACAGAACGGTTGGTTGCCGTCACTGAACCTGTGGTTTCAAATTGGGTTGTCGCCGGCAGAATGTACACATTGTCTTTACGGCCATGCATTACGGCGGCAACGCCCGGATATGGGTCAACAATCACCATCATATCCAGTTTTTCCATCGCCTTTTTCATCTCAGTACCACGGGTTTGCGAGTTCACCGCATGGCCCCAGAAGAACATAGCGCGGATGTTGTCGTTCTGCTCGATGTTGGCTTTATCTTCCAGCACCCCGTCAATCCAGCGTGATACCGGAATACCAGCACTGTTCATCGGTTTCTTGCCGTTATATTCGTTGTTATCGAATCGCGATTTCAGCCACTCGTAATCCACACCCCAGACGGTTGACCAGTGCTGCCATGCCCCATCCGCCAAACCGTAGTAGCCCGGCAGGTTGTCAGACAGCACGCCAAAGTCCGTCGCGCCCTGTACGTTATCGTGACCACGGAAAATGTTCGCGCCACCGCCCGACTTGCCGAGGTTACCCAACGCAAGTTCAAGAATGCAGTACGCACGGGTGTTGTTGTTACCTGTGGTGTGCTGAGTCCCCCCCATACACCAAACCACACAGCCCGGACGGTTTTCAGACAGCATTTTTGCGGTCTGATACACATCGGATTCCGCCACGCCGGTGACGCGCTCTACTTCATCCGGTGTCCAGCGCGCAACTTCTTCGCGCACTTGATCCATTCCCCAGACACGCTGACGAATAAACTCTTTATCTTCCCAGCCGTTTTTGAAGATGTGGTACAGCACGCCCCAGATAAAGGCCACGTCGGAACCCGGACGTAAAGACACATACAAGTCCGACTTCGCCGCGGTACGGGTACGGCGCGGGTCAACCACCACGATCTTGCAACTGTTCTGCTCTTTAGCGATCAAGATATGTTGCATCGCAACCGGGTGCGCTTCCGCCGGGTTAGAGCCAATGAACAGAATCGACTTACAATTGTGCATGTCGTTCAGTGAGTTGGTCATCGCACCGTAACCCCAGGTATTGGCTACCCCAGCAACCGTGGTGGAGTGACAAATACGCGCCTGGTGGTCAATATTGTTGGTTCCCCAAATCGACGCCAGTTTACGGAACAGGTAAGCCTGCTCGTTGTTGTGTTTTGCCGAACCCAGCCAGTACACAGAGTCCGGGCCGGATTCTTCACGAATTTTCATCACCTGCTGGCTGACTTCGTCCAGTGCCTGTTCCCAGCTCAGCTTTTTCCATTTGCCGTCCACCAGCTTCATCGGGTATTTCACTCGGCGTTCACCGTGTCCGTGTTCACGCAGCGCGGCCCCTTTCGCACAATGGCCACCGGCATTAAACGGGTGATCAAAGGCTGGCTCCTGCCCAGTCCAGACCCCTTCCTGAACTTCAGCATAGATACCGCAACCCACCGAGCAGTGTGAACAGATTGTCCGTTTAACTTCTGTCGGAGACTGGGGATCGACGGTTTTAGCTTCGGCTTTTTTCATCATTCCCGGCGCAAATAAACCGGCACCGGCAACACCACCAGCCGCAGCCAGTGACGAGTTACGCAAAAATGAGCGACGTGAAATACCAAACTGGTTTTCATCCTTGCTTACGTTGTCGGAACGTTTTGTCAATTTCATGGATGGCTCCGCCTTACAAAGTCTCGTAATAATCACGAACGTGCTGCGTTTCGCGATATCGGGTTTCGTTGTTTTTGTTGTTTTCCTCAGGCTGAATCACTTCAGCGTGAACGATTCGGGTGGTTCCGGCTGCCACAGCACCTGCTGCAACAGTCAGGCCAACACTTTTCAGTAACTGACGGCGGCTCTGATTGGTTTTCTTCTGCTCACTCATAAGAAGATTGCTCCTTAATGTCGTCTCCCGATCTCAGTCTGCACTGTTGTCGGGCGATCTTAATGTTAGTGGTACGCAGCAAACTGCGTTTTCTCCAGATTCAGAAATTGCAATGCCAGCTCGGCAACCGCGCTGTAAAACACGGCGCTCTGGGCGGCTTTCAGATCGCTGCAAAGGCGTTCAAACCAGGTGGCAATGTGGCGATTAAAAAACTGTTGCTGTTGTTCTTTAGTGCCGCTTTCCACCAGCATCGCCATCACTTCCAGCAGTGCTGCAATATGATCTTCGGGCTCTTTCACGCTTTCATCGCGCTCAAACCCCATCATTGCCAGATCCCGACGCAGATGCGCCAGTGGCATTTCCATCAGCGAACCGGTCAGATACCAGGAGCCAAATGGCACAATTTCGCCGCGACCGATACCGATAAACAGATCCTGATATTCTTCTTCAACGGCGAGCAGCGAGGTAGTCTGGGCTGCCAGTCGAAGTACCGACCAGGTCGCAGCCATTCCCTGCATCTGCGCTTTGTCGTGCATCGAGCCTTCCGGCATCTGCACATCCAGTTCTGAAAGCCAGGTCAGGATCTGCTGATTGGGCGGCTGTCTGAATAAACGCGCCAGCATGGCGTAAATATCGACGCGCAAGGCGATATCGTCTTGCTGTCTAGCGGGTTTCAGCAGCGTATCTTGGGGTGAATTTGGTTGAATCATTAGTGCGCTCCTAAACCCTTAACTGACTTTCCGGGTCATCAACAATCGTGCTGAAAATGTCACGAACACGGCAATCTTCACACATGGACAAACGCCGAATGGCTTCTCCCTGAAAATGCGAATGCCCCTGAAGTTTTTCTGTCAGCATTTTCACCATAGATGCTGGTGCAAACGCCTTCCCGCAGGTAATACAACAAGCGGCTTCTTCTTCGTGAATCAGACGTGATGCCTGACGCGCGTCAGCGTCCCAATTCATACCAGGCGCCAGGGAAATAACTTTTTCCGGACAGGCTTTTTCACACAAGCCACATTGAACACAATCTTGTTCAACAAAAAGTAAACCCGGGCGATCACCAATGGCATGCAATGCACGAGTCGGACAAACTGCCACACAGCTCATGCACAAAGTACAATCGTCTGTCTGACAAGTGACCGAACCATAAGGAGCGGTAGCCGGAACCGAAGACGTGGCAGGTTGCTCAGGCGCAATGGCATAGAGTGCATCCAGGGCTGCGAACAATTTGTCCCGTTTTGAACCATCAAGAGCTGAGTCAGTCGCTGGGTTATGAACAAGTAATGGCGCATTAAATCCGGCATACGAAGACTGATCATTCAGATCAAACAGATCCAGACGCTTTTCGTCATACCCCATCGCCGTTAAAAACGCATGGGCAGTCTGCAACTCATGTGCAAGAACACGATCGATGGTGGGTGGAATGAAAGCGGTGTGCGCCGCCAGTAAAACCTGATGTGCACCATAAACCAGCGCACTGAACCAGGTATCAATACCTACCGTTGCCAACTCTTCCAGTGCAACAGGCAAAACACAGGTTGGCAGGGTTTCTAGACGTTTGCTGACAGCAGCTTCATCACGCAGGCCATAAAACATCAGAACCGGTGATTCGCCACCAGCCTGACGATAATTAGCCAGTAGCTGATACACAAAATGTTGCGTCTTCTCTGCTTCAGGTAAAGCATATTGAATAGCTTCAGTCGGACAGGCCGTTGCACACGTACCTACGCCCTGACATAGGTAGGGATTAATTTCAATGGAATGGCCGGTACTGGATAGCGCGCCAGCCGGACATGCATCCAGACAGCGATCACATCCTTCAACGCCACGGGAAGAATGCGCGCAGAGATCAGTGTTCAGACGAAAGTATTTAGGCTTATCAAACGTGCCCATCATATCTGGCAAGTCTTCAACAACTTGTGCCAGATCTGCCTTGCCTGCTCCAATGGCATAATACCCCGGAGGCGGAATTTCCGACGCAATCATGCCGGTTGGTGTCAAATCAATGACAAGGTCGAAACACTCACGTCCGATAGCCACTTTCGCCAGATTCGCTGCCAGCACCTCGCCTTGAATGTCACACTCAACGTCAAACGCGCCCAGATAGCCTTTGACTCTCGGGGCGTTGGCAAAATACACATTGTTTCGATTCAGAGTGTCACTGTCAGCATTGCCACGGCGTTCAGGAGTCTCAGCCACTTCCGTCGCCAGTAATGTGACAGGATTCAACGCTGAGAATTGCGGAGCCAGAGCAACAATTTCAGCTTCAGCCCCGATAATGACCACATTCCCCCGACTTTCATAAGAAACCGTTGGCGGAATGAGGTTGGCAAGCTCAACCGTGCCCTTTAAGGCCGTGAGTCGTGCTTGCCCGTTGCGATCAGCAAATAAGCTGTCCGCATATGCTTCTAGTGTAGTTTTTAACATTGCTATTCCTGTCTACTCGTCACCGTGTTTCAGTGGCGATTAAAACGCTTCAGCTTTCTGATAGTTATGAGTTAAATTGAAAGCCTGCATTTAGCGCCCCTTATAAAGGCAATAACCGATCCAACTTTCCACGGAAGAAAATGACACTGAAGGAGTCAGAGTCTGTTCAAAGCAAAAACAACATCGGACACTGAGACATTTTGACGCATTGCATTTTATGAACTGCGCCAAAATGTCCCGATTATCAATAAGGGTATTTTTCCCTTTTTGTCCCAACTCCGCTTTTCTGTTCGCCACTGGCGTTTTATGACTGACTTATTTTTAGAATTCTGGAAATGAGTAAACGGGCTCACCCGTTCATGATTGGGTCTTAGTAAGATTAGGACGTGTTACCGGAGAATCATCTGGCAAGGCAGTGATAGGGTTTGCCTTTACAGATTTGACAGATTCCGCAGGTTGCGCATCAGCCATGTCGCCATTTGTTAGTGTGACAGACACCGCTTCATCTGTATTAATCGCCTCCTCTTTCTCATCATTCCCCGCTTTGCCATCAGAATCAGGCGATGTTTCAGTAGTTGCAGTATAAGAGCTTGATGCCTGACTTTGCGATTCAAGCGTATGTGGTGCTTGAAGTTCCTCATGATAAGCTCGGGAGACCGTCTGAGGGCTCGCTTGCGCCATTGCATCTGTCGCTTCTTTTCCGGCCTCGTTAATCGCTGTTTCTACTTTGTCGCCAAACCAGTTACGCAGTTGTTGGGTAACCCCTTTATCCAATACAGGCACATTAGAAAAATCTTCCGTATGGTCATCCATATCACTGATATAGTTGAACTCTTCAGAATGAAACAATTTACGCAGAGCGGCTTTTTTTACCGATTTATCCACGCCTTGCTGCATAAACGACGTCACACCGGATTCATACGAAACGCGTGAAACGTCTGCCAATGTGGGTAACGGATCGGCAACGACCTCACCGCCTTCTGAAAGAGCTTCTTCTGAAACCGCTTTTGAGCGATGTTCTGAATCATTCTCAGAAACAGAACCCGCATCCAACGCGGAATCGCTTGCCATGTGCTCACTTGCCGTGGCTGCAGCAGTGCGATCCAAATTCTCAGAATCAGCATGTTCCGGATTCGCCGTCTGACCACCAGTGGAAGCAGTACACCCTTCTTCGGTTTGTGCTGTCGCTTGCTCCGTTCCCAGTTCGGTCTCCTGCTCTGCACTCTCCCGGGCTTTGAGCTTGCGACTCGACCAGCGCTGGAAAAAATTAGTTGCCACTAATCAACCCCTTTTTCTCTTTACGCTTGTCTTTGTTTCCCTTACGACGAACATCCAGTTGCTCACCATGCCGCCCGATAAAGGCTTCCATCCAGGCCTGAACAGGAAGCGGAATCGACATATCGAGGATCTGATATTCGCCATCCATATACCCTGCAGCCAGACCCTGCGCAGCCGTAATCAGCAGCGGTTTAAGCCGCTCTCCCTCTTCTGAGCACACGACAAACAGATGAGGATCGCGTGAACTCAGGTTAAACCGATAATCGCTTCGCTCATGTAATTGAAGCTGAAGCGGCAGTACGTAACCATCAGGCTGTTGCGCCAGCGTTGTCTTTTGTTCCTCACCATACAGGCAGACATCTTCAATCGTCCAGACAACGGTCATCCAGCGGCCAACCTGTTTTTCTTTACCCACCAAACGGAATCCGATTGGCCAGACTGATTCATCTTTCAGTTGTTCCAGCACGTCCGCTCCTTTCTTACTAATTTCTCAATCCAACATTATCTTGGTTCACACGCAGGGCGATTTGCTCAAACCAAATCTGCGTAACGTCATCACCGTGACGAGCGAAAACCACCAGCGGCATAAACCTGTACCATCAAACACTATGCCATTAACCTCTGCCATCAACCTATGCCATAGAGCTGTGCTATCGACCTTCATCAGAGATCAGAGAATAGTATTTATCGATGACATGATTAACGCTTTATCCACTTAAGCATTAAGCAAAGATTAGACCAACTTTTACCAATAGTTCTGTTTGACCAATAGTTCTGGAACGATCTTTGCTTAACTGAATGCAGTGACGGGCAATAACTGACTCTGCGACTACCGTTCCGGCATACTCTTAAAGATTTGTCGCTTTCGGGTTTTCATTAGTTCTCATTGCTTAACAGTTCTGAATGCTTACCAGATCATCGCGTACCACAGAGTCAGTCGGCCCACTTTGCAAGTTGAAACAGGAAGGGTCATGAATCAGTTGCCAAAAATCATTAAAACCAAGTCCTCGGTCAATCAGACGATGGCGGTAAACGTCATGGATGAATATGGCGAGATGATGGAAAAACATATCGCCTGCGAGCACCCGCTGACGGTTTACCTTAACTGGATTGAAGTAGTCACGCTGATGACGCTCGGTGAACGACCGGCTGCGCTGGTATTGGGCTACCTGAAAAATCAGGGATTCATAGAAGACATCAATGCCATTGAGTCTGTCATTATTGACTGGGAGACCAACTCTGCCGCAGTCATCACCCGAGAGAACACCGCCGGTCTGGAGAAAAAGCTGGAAAAGAAAACCGTCACCTCCGGCTGTGGACAAGGCACCATGTTTGGCAATGTGATGAAAAAGCTGGAAGGTGTGACGCTCCCCCAGCCGACGCTGCCACAATCGATGCTCTATGGCCTGCTGGAAGCGCTGACCCATCATAATGAAACGTACAAAGCGGCAGGTGCCGTGCATGGCTGCGCCGTGTGTCAGGGCACTGCCATTCTCTCTTTTGTCGAAGATGTGGGCCGTCATAATGCGGTGGATACGCTGGCGGGTGAAATGTGGTTGAAGGGCGAATCCGGTGCCGACAAAATTTTCTATACCACCGGGCGCCTTACTTCTGAAATGGTAATTAAAGTCGCGCAGATGGGCATTCCTGTGCTGCTCTCACGATCCGGCGCAACTCAAATGGGTTACGAACTGGCCAAACAGTTGGGGATTACCATGATCGCCCGCGCAAAGGGTCACCGTTTCCAGGTGTTTAACGGGATGGAAAATTTGGTTCTGGATGTGAAAGGTGGCTGTGACACCAACGATACTCGCCCTGACATGCAGCCCGGCGACCGCGATAAACCGGACCATAAAGGCGAAACCGATTCTGATGCTCTGCCTCAACTTACCCAAACCCAGAAAGATCCTTCGCGAGGAAGTGCGCAGTGACTGAGGCTTTCCCGACATTCATGAATGCGAAGCAGGTCGCAGAGTACCTCGACCTGAACGAAAAGAAAGTGTATGCCCTTGCCAATGATGGCCTGCTACCTGCGACCAAAGTCACCGGCAAATGGTTATTTCCGCGGGCAATGCTCGATAAGTGGCTGTTGGAGTCCTGCCACCATGGCGCGCTGACCGATCGCCTGCTGATCGCGGGGTCTGACGATCCGCTATTACAGATGGTCGTTGGCGAGATGGCCAATAAGCTGGGCAGCACCGCACTGGTCGGCTATACCTCAACCGGAACCCGTCAGGGGCTGGCTATGCTGAGCAAAGGCCATGTGGACATGTGCGCAATTCACTGGGGACATGCAGAAGAAGCCGCTTTGCGCCATCCGGCTTTAATCCAGCAGTACGCAGGACATAAAAACTGGGTGCTGATTCATGCGTTTGAACGTCAGCAAGGTCTGGTGGTGGCGCACGATATTGCAGAGTGCGTCAATAACCGTTCTATTCTGCCGCAGGAGTTACTGGCTTCACGCTGGCGCTGGGCGATGCGTCAGGAAGGGGCCGGGAGTATGCGGGCGCTGAGTGAGTGGCTGCATAACCATGCCTGCACGTTGGAAATGTTGAACCAGGTCGATGTGTGTAACAGCGAGCGTGAACTGGCGTCATGTATCGCGCGTGGTCAGGCTGATGTCGGCTGTGCCAGTCAGAGTACCGCCGGAGAATTCGGACTCGGGTTTATTCCCCTCTGTACGGAAGCCTTTGAACTGGTGTTGCCCCGTAATATTTACTTCCGAACCCTGCAACAGCAACTGTTACAGCTTTTGTCCGAACCGGATATTCAGGCCAAAGGCGATCAGCTTGGTGGCTATAATTTTGCCAGAACCGGTCGTCAGGTCTGGAGCGGCAAATAATCCCGAAACCGAAAATCAGGCCGAAGACCAGAATCATTCAATTGATGGCATTTTACAGCAAGACAAATAATTGAGCCCTAGGTAAATTGCCATCTTTTACCAAACAAATAAAACATCCCACCTTAACTATGCTTTCACTTTGTCATGGCATACCATGGTCATAAAATATGCCCCAGTAATAAAAGTGACCGCGCTTTTATTTTCGACTTTTAATCAGGGCTGTGGTTTGTGAAATAAACAGCCTATCTAGCACATCATTCTAACAAGCGATAACTCAACAACATATTTACATTACCGCTACACACCAAAGCCATAAAGAAAAACAGGTTCAGGATCAGAAAAGTGATAGAAATCTCTATAGCCTGAAAAAATTCCCTGCTAGTTGAGATAGTTACGACCGCATCTATCACTGGTCTGATGAGATCAATGAAACGAGCTGTACTTTTTGTGAGCAAACACTCCAATCCTGAAAATTCCCGAAAGGAATCTTGAGCCAGCGCAATTTTTATTCAGGTTTTGTTTGAGGAAATGCCCGGTGCGCTGCACACTTAAATCAGGTCATCCGACCAGTTAATTGCTCTGCAAATGAATGTCAAATACGCGTAAGGAGTGGTCATGAATTATTTCATTACCGGCGCTACAGGATTTATCGGCTCTCAGTTGTTGCAACGGCTGGCAAAACGGTCTGGCGATATTTACCTTCTCACCTATGACCAGACGTCAGAAGACAGGCTGCAGGCCCTTCTTGAGAAGCACCGGCTACCGAAGCACAAGTTTCACTGCGTTCGAGGATCGATAACCGAGCCCAATTTGGGTGTCAGCACCGATACTATCAAAGCCCTGACCGGCAACATCGCCCACTTTTTCCATCTGGCCGCAATTTACGATTTAACGGCCAGTGAAGAAGATATGATGCGCGCCAACATCGAAGGGACAGAAAATACACTGCGCTTCGCCGAGCGGCTGAACGCGGGTTGTTTTCACTACTTCAGTTCGATAGCTGTCGCAGGTCAGTTCCGGGGCTGGTTCCGTGAAGACATGCTCAATGAAGCCACCGGGCTGGATCATCCGTATTTCACGACCAAACACAACGCAGAAAAAGTGGTTCAGGAATCGGCGACAATTCCATGGCGGGTTTACCGTCCGGGGATTGTCATTGGTGATTCCAAAACCGGTGAAGCCGCACGTATCGACGGTCCGTATTATTTCTTCAAGCTGATTCAGAAAATCCGCCGTGCGCTGCCTGAATGGGCCCCGTTGCTGGGTCTGGAAGGTGGCCGCTTGAACCTGGTGCCGGTCGATTATGTTGCTGACGCGATTGATCATATTGCCCACAAAGCGGAGTTAGATAACCAGTGCTTCCATATTGTGGACCCAGATCCCTACCGCTCCGGTGAAGTCCTCAACATTTTTGCCGAAGCCGGACACGCCCCACGGATGGCAATGCGACTGGATATGCGGGTGTTCCGGATGATTCCGTCGCATCTCTGGAATCAACTGGGGCAGATTCCGGTGCTGAAACGCTTTATTGATGCAATCAGCAACGAAATGGACATCCCGAAAGATGCACTGGGCTTTTTCAACTATCCGACGCAGTTTGATTGCTCCAATACGTTGAATGCGCTGGCTGACAGCCAGATCACCTGCCCTCGTCTGCCGGATTATGCCGATAAGATTTGGGATTACTGGGAGCGCAACCTGGATCCGGATCTGCACGTTGAAAAAACGCTGAAAGGTTGTGTGAACGGAAAGGTCGTGGTCATTACCGGCGCGTCTTCCGGTATCGGCTATGCGACCGCACTGAAGCTGGCACCAACCAAAGCCCGACTGGTGCTGATTGCCCGAGACCTGGAGCGCCTTCAGCAAACCCGCAATGACATTGAGCGCCTTGGTGGACAAGCCTTTATCTACCAGAGCGATCTGGCACTGGATGACAGTGCGGCAGCGACACTGGAGCAAATCCGAAAAGATCACGGCAAGGTGGATATTCTGATTAACAACGCTGGTCGCTCAATTCGCCGTGCGGTTATCCACGCCACAGACCGCCTGCATGATTACGAGCGTACCATGCAGATTAACTACTTCGGTTCCCTGCGCATGATTCTGGGCTGTCTGCCGGGCATGGCTGAGGCCAAAGAAGGCCACATCATTAATATTTCATCCATTGCGGTACTGACTAACCAGCCACTGTTCTCGGCTTACGCTGCCTCGAAAGCAGCGCTGGACAGCTTTTCACGCACCGCCAGCATCGAGCTGGGCAGTCAGGGCATTAACTTTACCACCATCAACATGCCGCTTGTGGAAACCCGGATGATTTCGGATCACTACCGCCAGAATGAAGGCGGCGTGCCGCTGCTGACTCCGGGAGAAGCCGCAGATCTCATTGTGAAAGCAATTATCGAAAAACCGAAGCGGATAGCGACTAAACTGGGGCTACTGGGCGCGTTTGTCCATGGTGTCTATCCGAAGCTGGGTGAGTTGCTGATGGCAACCGGCTATGACCCTGATGACGATGGCGAGCAGGATAACCCTGACGCGAAATCAAAAAAACCAACCGCCGACGTTGTGGCTCTCTCTAGCATCATGCGTGAAATACACATGTAAGGATACCCTATGCAAGTTACCGCTATTCACGACTACAAAGAAGATCTGGATACCCTGCTACGGTATTTCAGCGAAGAAGACCTGATCGCCGAAAAGTATCAGGCTCTGGGTGCCAAAAACATCTCCGTCACGGACATTACCGACACTGAGGACGGTTTCTCGGTACGAACCCAGCGTGACATGCCGGCCAATGTGCCGGGCGTACTGAAAAGCCTGCTGGGCAGTTTTAATACCATCAAGCAGTCTGAATCCTGGCACTGGCAGGAAAACGGCCAGCTGTTGTGTAAGTTCAACGTGGACATTGTCGGCGTCCCTGCCACCATTCAGGGACAGATGAACTTCAGCGAGCCAACTGCACGCCCGGGTGTGGCGACATCCAACCATGTATCGGTAGAGGTTCACTCTTCTGTCCCTCTGGTTGGCAGCACGCTGGTATCTTTCATCTGTAACGACATTAAAAACCAGATGCAGGCTGAATATGTGTTTCTCTGTGACAAACTGCCACAGCTGATGACAGAAGAAGAATAGTCATTCCGACAGCAAGCAAACCGGGCCCGGCACACATGGAGTTCAATGTCGGGCCTGACAAGCAAGGAAAGAACGATGAAAACCAAAGATCGGATTTTAGCGGTCAGCCTTGAGTTGTTTAATCGTGATGGCGTTGCTCAGGTCAGCACACTGATCATCGCGACCGAAATGGGGATCAGCCCGGGTAACCTGTACTATCACTTCAGAGGCAAGGACGAAATAATTGCAACGCTCATCAATGAGCTGCAAAACTCTCTGACCCGCGTCTGTAACGAGTACGCCGACCAGGTAAAAGATTTCGATGATTACTGGCCGTTCATGCACACCGTGATGGCTTTATTTACCCATTACCGGTTCTTGTTCCGCAACCTGGATAATCTCAACGGCCAGAATCCGCAAATCAAGCGTAAAATCAGAACCCTGATTCTGAAACTGCGTCATCTGAGTAATGATATGCTCAAACATCTGGTCGAACTGGGCAAACTGCGGTGTGATGAAAGCAGTCTGCCATTACTGGCCGATAACCTGCTGCTGGTTAGCCTGAACTGGCTGAATTACCAGACGCTGCTGGATGACCATTACAGTGAAAGTGAACTGGTGCGCACCGGGGTGTTACGCCTGATCTCCATGGTAGAACCTTACCTGACAGAAAATGCCACCTCCCCGTTCTTTACCCATCAGGATCTGGTTGACGAGTTAGTCAGCTGAGACTCACCAATCCACCAGCCTGGCTGCTCACTCAGTCAGGCTTTTCTTTTTAGACCCGCTATGCTTGGTAGATCAGTGTCTCTTCACCGAGCACGACAGGGCCACTGGCTCTAAACCCGTCACTATGAGCTTGTGTTTTTAACGTAAAAAAGACTGGTTCCCATTCCGACAAACAGCCCCCCACTTACTCGAGTAAACCAGCGCATCGTGTCAGGTTTTGCCAAATACCCCGAGGCTTTACCCGCTAAATACCCATAGGTAGACAGTGACAGGAATGAAAACAGCATAAAGATTAGCGTCATCACTATAAACTGGAAAAATATCGGCTGACTGGTATCAATAAACTGCGGGAACAACGCCGTGAAAAAGAGGATCGGTTTCGGGTTCGTCACGGCGACAAAAAGCCCCTCCCTGAAATAAGACAACAAACTGGAATGATGCCTGGCCGGCGATTGAACAGAGTGTGCGCTTTTCTTAAAGCTGGATTTCAACTGTTTGCAACCAAGGAAAATAAGATAGCTGGCACCAACAATTTTGAAGACCATGAACAACGTCGACGATGCCAACAAGATGGCGCTTAACCCACTGATAGATAGACTGGAGAGCAGCATCAAGCCTATGATGTTACCTAGCGCCGACGCCATCACCGACTTTACTCCGTTCATTGAACCATTATAAATGGCCAGGAAAATCGCCGGCCCGGGGCTGATGATATAAAAGAATGATACAGCACAGTACAATGCCAGTGTTTCGATGTTCATTGATACTCCTTAAATAGAGCGGCCGCTTAAATAGTGTGCCCCTCTTAAATAGAAATCCATTTCCCGATACAGCCATAACCCCCAACAGACAAAACGCTGAGCTGAGCTGAGCTGAGCTGAGTATAGAATGGGCAAGGTTTACAGTGTGTCAGGCTGACAGTAAGACAAATCATCCCTGCCTGTGCGTGCTGCACGGATTTATGCCCCTAATAGCTGTAACCGCTTTTGCTGCGCTTTTGGTAGAGTGCTGACCACCAGCTTATAAGATTGCGCCGCCAGATCCCTTATCATCCCGTCATTCACATCGCTTTCAAGTGACACTGTCACCCAATGCTGTTTATTCATGTGATATCCCGGAATAATGCCTTTAAACTGACTGACGAGCAGTTCATTGTCCGCTGGTGTACCCTTCACAGTCATACTGAGCTCACCCCGATGAATGGCCAGCAATGCAAACATTTTACCCAACACTTTATATACCCGGGCTTCAGGGCCAAATGGATAGCCGCTTTCAGCCTCAGGAAACAAGTCCAGGTAGTCTTCAATTTCTTGCTGTAACATGGTGTCGTCCTTTTGATATCTCTTCTGACTGGATAATCACACTGAATAACTTGGTAAGGCCGTTTTTGATGCTTGTTAGTAAAACCTTCTGGCGTTTGTTCTCAGTTTGTTCTCGTAAGATACCGAGTCGAAAACGGCGGAGAACACTAGCGGTATCAGGTGAGAACATGGCACAAAATGATGATCACGCACAGCAATAATCTGCTAACGACAAAGTTCGGCTGACTGAGTTTACCTGACACTCCGCTGAATACAGAAAACTCAATAGCATTCAGCTATTCAGCTATTCAGCTATTCAGCTATTCAGCTATTCAGCTATTCAGCATATGCTTGGAACACATGCAGGTGGGCTACTACATCTACTTGGATAGTCTGGAATCGGGTTAACTGGCTTTTTTGTCCATAGACTTGGCTTGTTTGAACTTGTCATTAACAAAACTGGCCATCAGTTTAAGTGCTTCACGTGATTCGCTGAGTTGATAAAACAGCGGGTAAACATGTGGGACGCCTTTGGCTATATGAATCGTCACATCATTACCCGCCTCACCCATTCTTTCGGCCAGCCGGATACCATCATCCATCAATAGCTCTTCCGTTCCAACCGTAATAAAGCTTGGCGGAAGATCACGAAGATCCGCATAAAAAGGTGATATATCAGGCTCACAGGGATTACGCATCCCGATATAGTTATTGCGCATCAGAAGCAATGTACTTAAGTCAAAGAACGGATCGTCTTTACATTTTTTAAACGCAGATTCACCGGTGACAGCCATATCAGACACCGGAGAAAGCATAATTGCCCCGGCCGGTTGAGGTAGCTTGGCCTCCCTTAGGCGTAGCATCGTCGTCAAAGCAAGGTTTCCCCCGGCAGAATCGCCTGCCAGAAAAATCTGATGAGGTTGATACCCCTTTACCAGCAAAGCACGGTAAACCGCGAAACTGTCATCCGGTGCTGCCGGATATGGGTGTTCAGGTGCTAAGCGGTAATTGACCATTAGGCCACGCGATTTGGTCAGCCCCGCCAGTCTGGCGAGAAAGGCATTATGAATTCGGGGACTGTGAAAACAAAATCCGCCACCATGAAAATACAGAATGATTTTGTTGCCGCTGCTGGACGGCATGTCCACCCAGTCACAAGGAATTTTAGCCAGTTTCGTCGGCACTACGTCCATTCCCTTTGGCGCAGAGATAAACGGCCCATAGTTATCAATGGATAAGATCAGATCTCGCATTTCCAATGTGGAAGTACAGTTTGCAAGACGCTGCCGCATGATCCGGAATAAAACCTTGTTAAAAGCTCTATTTCGCCAACTATCCATAAGCGCCACCTTTCTTACAACTCAATTACAAAGTTAGATTTAATTGAGGGGTTTGGTCAAATTTGGCCACGGATCATCAGGTTAATAAACGAAAAAAGGTGCGCGTGCATGGCCCACGCGCAACCTGAAAGGCAAGCCACCAGCAGACTGGGTTAGGCGGCTGTGCCTCGGGGCTTCGATGATCTGGCTGGCTGAGATCGAGCCCCGTATCGGCAGTTACTCTGCTGCTGCCAATTTCTCAACGGCTTTTGTCAACTTATCGATTTTCTCGTCCATACGTTCGAGTTTTTCACGGTCGACGCCGCTCAGTCGGTAAAACAGATCATTCATACCTGCTTCGACTTCTTCTGACGCTTTTTCAGTGTTACGACCAATGCATTCTTTCGCCTGCACCTCCACTTCTTTACCGCGTTCTACCAGCTCATCAAACACATTGCTGGTTTTTTCATTCAGCTGTTGCGCTTCTTCCAGGCTACGGCTGTATAAACCCAGCCCCGCAAGCCAGATGTTGCGCGCAATGCTTTCACCGCTTTCAACGACATTTTTTGCCGCTTTCACAACTGTTTTATCGCTCATAATTCAATCTCCCCTGCGTTAAGACGCACTCTTTGCTTTTCCTGTCACATACCTAAAAGCCCACAGGGTATATGACGACAATACTTTACTGGGTAGAACCGGTTAGCTGGCCACTTCGGTTTTCGTTACCGTCTCAGTCGATGCACTCGTGGAAGCTGAAACGGTATCAGTCTTTACCGGCGGCTTTTCCGCCTGCACTGCAGCGGCTTTTACTTCAGCGTTTGTCGGTGCATTAGTGTTGGCTTCTTCAACCTTAACGCCCGCCCCATCAACATTAGTGCCATCAGCCTTTGCTGCCTGAACCGGCTCAGCCGCTTTGACATTCTTACGGCGAGCCACACTTGGCTTTTTCGCAGCCGGCGCATCCGCTTTGGTGCTGGCTTTGGCTGCTGCGCGTTTACGTGGCGCCGGTTTTGCAGCTTCAGCCTCTTGCTGGCGAGCCAGAAGCGCTTCAATGCTTGCGGTTAGTTGATCAATTTTGTCATCCACACGATCCAGACGATCGTTATCAATCCCGATAAACTTCTGCACCATAGAATGCATACGTTCTTCAATGGCAACTGATGTTTGGCTACGTGCAGTATGAACACGCTCTTTAGTTTGCGATTCCACAGCGCGACCACGCTCAATCAGTTCATCAAATAAACTTTTCCCTTTACCGGAAATCTGATTCACTTCTTCGCGGCTTTTGGCGTAAGCACCTAAACCGGCCAGCCAAATGTTGTAAACCATCGCGTCGCGAATGTGCTCTTTTTTAGATTGCCCCGCAGCCTGTTTAAAGATGCTCATCCTTATCCCCTCCATTCGATTGCAACTTTGCCAGCCAGTGGGTTTCTCTTTCCTGACTGCTTATGTGTAATGTACAAATTGCAATTAGAATGTTCGTCCTAAAACCCCGTGATTGAGTGATCAGGATCATCTTTTTGATTAATGACAACCCACCTCGAAAATTTAACATTAAAATCAAAGAGTTAAATAAGATAGCGGAACATCTTATTGCTACAACATGTCGGGCGATACGATAGATATATGGATATCAAACAGAAGAAGAAGCAGAAGAAATAACACGCAACAACGATACTTATAAATAAAAAAACCAGCGAAAACACTGGCTTTTTATTTATTTGGAAAGAGGAAAACTGACATCAGCCAATGGCGTTAAACACTCGGTCCAGCCGCTCATTAATATGGCTTTCAATCGCACCAGAAAAAAAGCTGGCAGCGAACCCCAATTGCAGACTGATTGTTATCTTCCCCTCTTCAGCATGCAGATACCCTTTTGCCGACGAATGCTGGATATGAAGTTTATCTTCCTGCCAGGTCCACCTCAGGCCGTATTCACGGGCAAGCTCCCCTGCGATTTGCTCGGATATTGATGTGATATCTTCAGGGGTACGGTCATGACGACGTTCAATTAAAATTGTCACAGTGGCTCTCACAGATTAGTGTTTTTACTCAGTCACCTTTTTTTAACATAACGGTATTCCGACCAGAAATCTGTGGACGAGATCCAACAATCAGTACTTACCTCTCAGGACTCATGTCAGACCGATTGAGACTGAGTGAAATCAATAAGGCTCTTTAGACTTGTAAGCGGTTTTGTGACTAACGCGCAGAGTGTTGCACCAATTCACCGATCAGCGCTTTTTCAGCAGCGTTCGGTATAACGTCGTGAGTATCAGCCCTGACCCAACCGCCAGACGCGCCCCTGCAGCCGCTTTCGGATAGGGTGTCATTTCAGATGATGCAGAAACAGCGCCCACCAACATCCCAATTCCCGCCAATCGCTCCAAATGCGATTCTGCCTTCAGAGTAAGATAGCCTCCGGCAGCCGCCGCCAGCAGACGTTGAATTTGCGTGCATTCAGCCGGCAATCCATGAGCTTCACGCACAAACTGCTCACAGTTGTGCTGCAATAAATCATACGGACGGCCTATCTGACTGGTTGCAAGGGCAACAGCCTGATCTGGGTCATCCCCCTTGATTTTACTGACTTCTATAGCGCGACCTTCCGCAAATTCAGTTTCCGGTTCCCGCCGTACTTCCCGCCATTTTTTGGAATTATGAATAACACATCCTTGCCCATCGGCAATCCCATAATGCCAATAGGTACTGAACCGAACGCGCAGCACAGTGCCTGCCGGATAGTGAGTAAACTGCATACTTCCTCTCCCCACTCACAGTCACCTCAGTAAGCCTACGTCTTAACCTGTGCTTACAACCCAGCGTTGATGACTGATCTCTTTTAACTGTAGTTACAACTTTAGTGTCTGCTGATCTTCAGCACACTGTGATCTGTGTCTCTGTGTTGAGATGCATGTTGAAGTTTCAACAATCGCCGTTTTTCTCTCAGCCTCGACCTCTCTTCTCCAACTTTCACTGCTACGCTTGAAGGCAGATGACAAAATTATGACGAACGTTTTAGCAAAATTTTATACGTTGTAAATTGCTTATGTTGAAACAATGTCTGCTTTTAATCTGTCTCACGCTGACAATAACGGCATGCCAGACCTCACCTGACAGGTACTCGCAAGCCAACATGTCGCCAACAACCAGACAAGACCGCTCTCCGGCTTATCAGGTCAGCCCCTTACGCCCGAATTTTAGGCCGGCAGACATCCATCAGTGCTCAATCACCCACGAACATACTGACGGACGCTACATTGCGACCCAACCCTGGCAGGTCATGCCTTTAACTGACGCTTTACCAGACGCCGAAAGTCTGGATACCGAAAAAAATGCACTCACTCTAAACAGCTCAACGTCAAGTCAAAATGATTTGTGGTCAGAAATAGCCAATCAGTTTTCATTCAAAGTGCCGAAAAATAACAGAGTCACTAAATACAAGCGCTGGTTCCTGGAGAATCCACTTCACGTTGAAACCGTCACAAACCGGGCTGAACCTTTTCTTTACTACATATATCAACAAGTAAAAGCCAGAGGGCTGCCGGTTGAACTGGTTTTGCTGCCTTTTATTGAAAGCAGTTTCGATCAGTTTGCCTATTCGCCCAAAGGTGCAGCCGGGCTGTGGCAAATCACCGCGCCCACAGGCAAAACATTTGGTCTGGAAATGGCTCAGGGCTACGACGGCAGACGTGATGTTATCGAGGCTACGCAGGCTGCGCTGGACTTATTAGAGTACCTGTATGATAAGTTCGATAACAATTGGCTTCATGCCATTGCGGCTTACAATACCGGCGGAGCACGGGTTCGCAATGCGATCAAACAAAACCGACAGCAGGGCAAAGCCACTGATTTCTGGTCACTGCAATTACCCAACGAAACGCGACAATATGTACCTAAACTGCTGGCCATGGCAGATTTGATTAAGCATCGCCACCAGCACGAATTGCCTATTGTCGCGATAGAAGCAAAACCGGTGGTGGATGAAATTGTTGTCGATCGCAGGGTGCGATTAAAAACAATCGCCAACCATGCTGGTATCAGCAGTAAACAGCTTTATCAGCTTAACCCGGGATATACCGGTGGGTATACGTTCAAAAATCGGGAAAATAAGATTCTTCTGCCTCGGACACATAAAGCAACATTATATGAAAATGAAAAAAGCTACCATTATGTGAAAAATAAATTCGAGGTTTATGATATTCAGGCGGGTGATACGCTAAGTGAATTGGCATCATTAAATGACACTTCTGTTTCACTGATAAAAGAAATAAACAACTTGCCGGATTCAGTTATTTTTGTCGGACAGAAACTGTTAATCCCAAGACAATGAAATAAGACTGCAATGCAATAAAGAAAAAATCGGGAATGATAAAGCAGTAACAGAAGAAATTTCGTGATATCCAGGCAGCCTTTTCTCTCAGTATCCTTTTCTTTACATAAGATTTTCTATGTAAATTAAATTCCCCTCTGTTTACTGCATTAAAAGGTAGCAAGTATCTGGATTTCAGGTGCAATCAACGGACACCATAACGCTATGGCACATTATTCTTGAAAGCCTTACCCTCGAAAACGATACCCTAAAAAGCCGTACCCTCGAAAGCCAGATCGATGTTCTGCACTACAGGGATAGCGTCAGGCGATAATGGTAACGGCTCAGGTACAATTTCGGGACGAAAAGGAGAATCGGTGTCTGCGGGGACAGGCACCGGCTGAAACTTCCCATTGACTATCAAATGAACAGTCAGGAAAAAATCTCCCTGCAAATGCGTGAGTATCTGCCTGTCAGCCTGGTTATGTGAAAGCGACAACCCGATCACAACCCCGGCCAGTAAGCAAACGGGGGCAACCAGCCCATTAAACAGAAGCAAGCCAACTAAAGAAAGCACTACCAACAACGTAGCTAAGTAGATATTTCCATAAAACTCTTCGAAAAAAGCAATATAAAGCGCTATTAATTGCAGCATCAGACCAAATAATAACATAGTCAGCTTTAACGTCTTCATTCTACATCCCATCATGTTCTCGTTGACATAAAAACGGCGAATCATATTTTTCAAGAACACCACGCTCAACGTTTTCCCTTATCTGATTGACAAACTTTGACAACCTTACGGGGCATGTCGATATTTGCTCTGAAAATATTTTGTATTAGGTTGAAAACTTTGAACTACTATTAAGATGTAACACAAAAATTAAAAATGTCATCCCGCTGTCACAAGGAGGTAAAAAATGCACCAAGAAATCATTCATCCTACCCATGTCGGCATTATTACACGTTCTGTATTAATCGCCTTTTCATTTATGTTGCTGGGTTTAATTATCATGTAAACGTTACGGGATTTTCTCATGCAGCCTTTAACCGGCGAAAGTAAGAAATAAAAAAGGCATGTTACGACATGCCTTTATAATTACACCAGCTTGTCTAACTTTAATGACAGCGTTATTTATCCACTTTTATTAATCCACTGATCGTTTTATCCCATTTTATCTCAGCGTTCAGACCAAAGCTTAGTCCAAAGCTCTTAGCACTGAATCCAAGCCCTTGGCCCCGAATAAACCTCACAGATTTTCCAACGCCAGCAGGGTTCGGTTACTGCAAATCGCTTTTTCAGGCAGATAAACCGAAAAAGTTGAGCCCTCACCAGGTACCGAGACAACAGAAATCTCTCCGCCTATGCCGCTGATGATGCCCTGACTGACAGAAAGTCCCAGCCCGGTACCACTGCGGCGAGTCGTGAAGAATGGGTCAAAGATACGAGGCAACACATCCAAGCTGATACCACAGCCATGATCGGTAATGTGCACAACAGCCCCCAACGTCTCGCCATGTTCATTTACCCAGTCTTCGGTTTTCACCAGTAATTGTCCTTCATCATCCATGGCATGCACCCCGTTCATTTGCAGATTTACCAACACCTGCAACAGCTGATGCCGATTGACTTCCACACAGCAATGCGCATCCAGCTGGGAATCAATCCGGACGGCCATTTTCTTGGTGCCGGAGCGAACCAGCGTCAGACTTTCTTCAACAATCGGATTCAGGTGTTGCCAGGTGACTTCATCCTGTACCCCGCCCTGACGGCTGTATTGCAGCAAACTACGGGTGATGTTTCGGATGCGATCGATCTGCTCATGAATGGCCGTCAGCTCTTCTTCCACCCGATTTACATCATCGCCCAGCTCGTATTGCAGCAGTTCCACGTTCCCCAGAATCACAGCGGTCGGGTTATTAATTTCATGCGCGATGCCTGCCGTCAACTCGCCAAGTGCAGCCAGCTTTTCACTGCTGACTAACCGGCTGCGGGCCTGATTCAACAAGTGAATGTGCTGCTCCAGCTCCTTCGTTTTTTCCTGCAGACTTTGAGTTCGTTCCCGGACTTTGTCCTCCAGCTCCAGAGAAGCGCGTCTGATCGCCTCATTGCGCTGACGTAGCTGATCCAGCATCGTATCGAATTGCTGCCCCAGAATTTGCAGTTCATGTTGCGGTGTCAGGTTCAGCGAGCCTATCCGTTTATCCAGCCCCAGCTTGTTAGCAATGACCACCTTATGCATCCTTTCAATCGGACGAAACAGATCTCGGGCACCACGGTATACAATCACACCGGAAATCAGCAGGATAATGAGAATACCAATGCCCAATTCGACAATATTGGTCAGGTAAATCCTCATCATCGGCCATTCCAGATAGCCGGTATACAGCATGCCGATAGCATGCCCCTGATGATCACGCAAAGGCTCATAAGCCGAGATATACCAGTCGTCATAGACGAAAGCGCGATCTACCCAGGTTTCTCCTTTTTTCAAGACAGCGTCGTGTACATCCTGCGAAACCCGGGTACCGACCGCTCTGCCATTTCGTTCCAGACTATCAAGCGGCACATTGGTACTGACCCGAATATCGCCTAAAAACAAGGTTACCGTACCGATACTGCCTTCAGGGAGTGTATTTGCGGCATAAACCAGATCCCGCATCTGATCCACCAACTGGGTGCTGTTATTGAGCAGGATGCCGCCATCAACGATCCATTTTAGTTGCTGACGGGCATCGAAAACCGGGATCAGACTGCGGCTGACCAGCCCTTTGGTCATCACCGTATTTTCCTGCAACAGCGGGATTTGCGCCTTCGCCGGCAAATCCGGATGCAGTGCACTCAGCGCATCGGCATCCAGAACTTCAAAAAAAGTCTGCTCTTTTCCGGCAAGCAGTTGCTGACGGCTGGATTTGGAAAACTCACCGATGGCCGATGCCGGATGCACTTTGACAAAATCCAGTTCATTCTTCTGAAACTGCTCCCGTGCCCAGTAAGTCAGTTGCTCAGGGTGTTCCCGCAGAAAATACTGAAAGTCGTATGATCGGGTTAATGCAATAAGCCGCATGCGCTGCTCCTGCTGGAGCAACACCATACTGTGATGGGCCACGGCCAAATCTGCCCGCACGTTCATCAGGGCGCTCTGCCAGGTGTATCGCACAGTCCAGTACATGGTGAGAGCGATTAAAACCAGCAGCGTCATAATGATTGGAACAGAAGTCAGTAATAACAGCCGATAACGGACCATGGTACGAAACCGGCGAATCCACATTGAAAAAAACTGTCTCACTGACATCCCTTTAATCCCTGTAATCAGTCTCTGATTCTTCTGCCCACTCTTTAAATTTGCGCTCCAGCGTTTTTCTCGCCACGCCTAATTGGCGGGCGGCCGCCGATTTGTTGCCCTGCATGGCATCCACAACCTGAAGAATATGCGCTTTTTCCACATCTTTCAGTGACCAGTCAGAGGGATAGCAACCGCTGCCAGCGTCAAAGCTGCGTCCTTCATCAGAGGAGAGGATTTTTTCAGCGTGTTCAGGTTCATCATCCAGCAAAGCATCCAATGATTCAGGCTCTGATGAAGCCAGAGAGACGGTAGACAGATCGACGGATGGCTGACGGAGACTGCCGTCCATACCCAGTTCGTGCCAGTGTTCTGCCGGGGGTTTGCCTAACAGCAGACAGCGTTCCATCAGGTTTCTTAGCTCACGAATATTCCCCGGCCAGTCGTAACACTGCATGGCGTGAATGTCTTCGTGAGTCCAGCTAACCGGCTCCAGCCCCATGTCCCTTGCCAGTTGCTGTGTGAAATGGTGCGCCAGTGCCGGAATATCATCCAGCCGGTCGCGCAGCGGCGGCAGATCAATCGTCAGCACATTCAGGCGGTAGTACAGATCTCGACGAAAGCGCCCGGCTTCCACTTCTTCTTTCAGATTCCGGTTAGTCGCCGCCACAATGCGTACATCAACCTGAACTTCCCGCTCGGCTCCCACTGGACGTATGGCTTTCTGCTCCAGCGCCCGAAGCAGGGACGATTGCATGGCAAGGGGCATTTCCCCGATTTCATCCAAAAATAAGGTGCCGTTGTTCGCGACCCGAAACAGCCCTTCACGCCCTTTCTTGGCACCGGTAAAAGCCCCAGAGACATGACCAAACAACTCGCTTTCCAGCAAATCCGGCGCAATGGCACCGCAGTTCAACGGCACAAAAGGCCCGCTGCGCTTACTGAGCTGATGCAGCGCACGAGCCACCAGCTCTTTACCGGTGCCGGATTCCCCTTCAACCAAAACGGCAGCCGGAGACGGTGCAATGCGGGTGATTAGCTGTTTCATATGCAGGGTACTGGCGGCATCACCAATAATGTCCACTGGGAAGCGACGCTCGACATCGCGCTTTAACGCAAAATTCTGACGCTCAACCAGCCGACGTTCTATACAGCGTTCAACCGACTGCATCATCTGATCCAGATTGAAAGGTTTGAGAATGAAATCAGACGCACCGGCACGCAACGCCTTAATCGCGGTATCGAGATCAGCATACCCGGTCATGAAAATCACATCGCTGCGACGACTGGAGGGGTCAAAGGCCTCATGCCATTCAATGCCGGAGCGTCCCGGCAGGTTTATGTCCACAATCAGCAAATCAAAATGGCAGCGTTTACGCAGCGCTTCCGCCTCTTCAATGCTGCCGGCCACATCCACCTGGGCAAACTGCTTGCTCAGGGCTTTTTTAAGAATTGCCCGCATTCCCGGTTCGTCGTCAACCACCAGAACAGAAACTGCAGACCATGACAAAGACGCTGTGTTTTCGGACATATGTACTTACTTATACTAGGGTTTTGTATGGGACATTTTGTCCCAGTATCGACAGAGCTGTCAAAGAGCATAGCTGATGTTCCGTCATTCCTTCGGATTTCATCTGATTTATTTGTTTTAAATCATAACTTTAATGATTTATCTATCTATATGATATGACGCAAAACCAAGCTGGCACTATATTTGCTTTATCTACGGCGTAACTGCTTTGCGTTAACTGCACTGGGTCATTCTTACTTTTGGTATGACCTTGAATTCTTATTCTGTTTATTTTTTAACCGCAGTCAGGAAGACCTATGAAACTATTCAAATCTGCTCTGGCCATCATGGCCCTGATCACAGCGACCACGCTGCACGCTGCAGAAGACATGACCATTCGCCTTGCCACAACCACCAGCACCTACCACTCCGGTCTGCTGGACTACTTGTTGCCTGAATTTAAAAAAGACACCGGTTACAGTGTCGAAGTGCTGGCGGCGGGAACCGGTAAGTCGCTGCGCATGGGGGAAAACGGTGATGTGGATCTGGTGATGACGCACGCGCCTAAAGCGGAAGCAGAGTTCGTTGAAAAAGGCTTCGGCGTCCTGCCGCGTAAACTGATGCACAATGATTTTGTGATTGTCGGCCCGAAAGCGGATCCGGCGCATATCGGTGAACTGAAAGATGTCAGCATCGCACTGAAAAAAATCGCTGACGATAACCTGGGCTTTGTCTCCCGCGGTGATGATTCCGGCACCCATAAAAAAGAACTGTTCCTGTGGTCTCAGGCCGCCATTGCGCCATCATTTACCAACTACAAAGCAGTTGGTCAGGGCATGGGGCCAACACTGAACATGGCTTCTGAGCTGCAGGCTTACACCATGACCGACCGCGGTACCTGGCTGGCGTACCAGAACAAACTGGATCTAAAGATTGTTCTGCAAGGCGATGAACGTCTGTTCAACCCGTATCAGGTGATTCTGGTCAACCCAAGCCGTTACCCAGACATCAACTATCAGGGTGCTAAGGCCTTCAGTGACTGGCTGGTAAACACCAAAGCCCAGAACCTGATCAACAGCTACAAGCGCCACGGCGAGCAACTGTTTGTTGCCGATGCGCTGACCCAATAATGCGGGATTTGTAGTAACTTCATGGATATTTGGCTAACGACACAACAGGCAATTCAATTACTCATGAGCGGCGACAGTGCACTCTGGGGGATTGTTGGTGTGTCCTTTTCCGTATCGCTGCTGGCAATCAGCCTTGTGCTGTTGCCAGCATTGCTGTTGGGGTTTGCCCTCGCCTATGGCCGCTTTCCCGGCCGCTGGCTGATTCTGTCTTTGTTCAACACCTTCCAGTCAATCCCAACCGTGGTGATTGGGCTGTTACTTTATATGCTGCTGTCGCGCGCCGGGCCGCTTGGCGACTGGAAAATGCTGTTTACCCAGCAAGCAATGATCCTGGGACAGATGCTGATTTGCCTGCCTATCCTGGTTTCGATGATGCACGCCGCATTTCAGAACAGTGATCGCCGCGCCTGGGAAACCGCCTTAACATTAGGTGCCAGCCTTCCCCGCGCGTTTATGAGCCTGATGTGGGAAAGCCGTTTTCCTCTGCTGGCAGCCGTGATCGCCGCTTTCAGCCGCATTATTACCGAAGTAGGCTGCTCCATGATGGTCGGCGGTAACATCATGAACGCGACCCGGAACATTCCGACGGCTATTGCGCTGGAAAGCTCCAAAGGTGCGTTTGCGCAAGGCGTCGCCTTAGGAATGGTGCTATTGATACTGGCTCTGGGGCTAAACTTCTTCTTATCTGTCGCGCGTGGCAAAGCCCATTTGCGAACTAACTAGCCAGGGAAATTGATGACTCAGCTTTCGATTCAGGCCAATGATCTCTCAGTCAGATTTAAAGACCGGCTACTTTTTCATATCCCGCAATTGTCGCTGGGACCGCAAGATGCCGTCTACCTCACCGGCGACAATGGTGTGGGGAAAACCACGCTGCTTAAGGTATTAAGCGGCCTGCTGAAACCCACGACCGGGACTATTAACCTCAGTCAGCAAGGCTGGCTTCACCGTCTGTTTTACGCCCAAAGCCACAGCGGCGTGATTTACATGCACCAGACGCCTTATATGTTTGACGGCAGTGTACTGGACAATGTCAGTTACGGACTGAAATTCAGTCTGCGCAATCGCCGCGAACGCCGATCGACCGCCATCAATGCCCTGCGCATGGTCGGTTTAGAAACCCTGGCCAACGAACACATTTCGGTATTGTCCGGCGGTGAACGCCAGCGGGTCGCCATGGCGCGCGCCTGGATACTAAATCCGGGAGTTTTACTGATGGATGAATCAAGTGCCAGTCTGGATCAAGAATCCATTGATCGCATGGTGTTACTCTGCAAAGATCTGTTATCCCGTGGGACAAGTCTGGTAATCACCAGCCACCAACAAAATGCGTTAACTGCTTTGTGCCGCCGTCAGTGGACCATTGCAGACGCCAAACTTATCGAACGCACAGAATTACAACTGGTAGACGGGGAAAAAAACAACTATGCCTACGCCTGACAACACTCGCTGGGTGATCCTGGCGGGTGGACAAGCGAGCCGGATGGGCGGCAATGACAAAGGCCTGATTCCACTTGCGAGCCGTACCTTAATCGAGCATGTGATCGACCGCCTTAAACCGCAAACATCCGCTATCTCTATCAATGCCAACCGTAACAAGGAACGTTACAGCCATTTTGGTTTCGTATTCGGGGACAACATTCAGGATTATCCGGGGCCTCTTGGCGGGATGCACGCTGCCCTGCACCAGTATCCGGACAGTGAGTGGATCGGATTCGTACCGTGTGACTGCCCGCAGTTACCGGTCGATCTGGTGGCCAGAATGAGCCGCGCCTGTAATGCTGACACCGATATTGCAGTAGCCCACGACGGCGAGCATATTCAGCCGGTCGTGACCCTGCTCAATCGCCGTATTCTGCCCAAGCTGGAGCAGTTTCTTGCCGCCGGCGACCGAAAAATTATCCTGCTGTACCGCCAATGCAACATGGTCACCGTTGATTTCAGCGATCAGCCTGATGCCTTTATCAACCTCAATACCCCAGAAGAACTCGAACAATTCGGACAAGCGCTATGACTCAGATAACTGCGAATCTTCCCCTACTGGGCTTTGCCGCTTGGAGCGGAACCGGTAAAACCACAGTCCTTGAAGCCATGCTGCCAAAGCTGGTCGCGCGTGGTATCCGTGTCGCTGTAATCAAACATGCTCACCATAATTTTGACATCGATAAAGAAGGCAAAGACAGCTACCGCTTACGTAAGGCCGGCGCTGCACAAATGCTGATTTCTTCCCGCTATCGCCGCGCAATCGTTACTGAAACGCCCGATGAGGAAGCCACTTTGCCCCAGCTGATTGCCCAGCTGGATCAAACCCAGCTTGATCTGATTCTGGTGGAAGGCTTCAAGCAACTGCACTTCCCAAAAATTGAACTTCACCGTCAGGAAGTCGGCAAGCCATGGCTGCACCCGGAAGACAGTAACATCATAGCGGTGGCGGCCAATGTTCCGGTGGAAACCCATTTGCCGACACTGGATATCAACGATCTCGACCAAATCACCGACTTTGTCGCTGAATTTGCCCAAAACAGCCAACGCCAGTCAGAATCAGCACAATCGCTGAGTTGCAGCAATGTTGATGCCTCAGGAATGCTGTCTGTCGCTCAGGGGATCGAACAGATTCTGAGCCAACTTTCAGCCCCGCAAGAGCAGGTGTCCGTTGCGCTTGAGCAAGCATTGGGACAAATTGTCGCACAAGATATCCTGTCTCCTGTCAACGTTCCTCAGCATACCAACTCAGCGATGGACGGCTATGCCATCCGTGGGGACGATCTTGATCGTGACCACTATCAGGTTATCGGTCAGGTCATGGCTGGTCACTGTTTTGATCAGCCATTAGAACCGGGACAAGCCGTGCGGATTATGACTGGCGCACCGGTTCCGCAGCATGCCGATACGGTCATCATGCGAGAGCAAGCCAGCCAAACAGGTGACATTGTCACGTTTAATCGCACAATGGGAGCGATTCGCCAAGGTCAGAATGTGCGTCAGGCCGGCGAAGATCTGGCGTTGGGCCAGGTTGCCGTTGCCGCAGGCACAAAAATCACCGCCCCTGAACTGGGGATGATAGCCTCCCTTGGCCTGGACACGGTCTCCATTCGCCCTCCCCTGAAAGTCGCCATTTTCTCAACCGGTGATGAAGTTCAGGCACCGGGCGAAGCCCAGAAGCCAAACTGCATCTATGACTCAAATCGCTACACCCTGACAGCCATGCTGACAAAAGCCGGCTGCGAGGTGATTGACATGGGGATCATCGAAGACAGTGAAGAAACGCTGACATCAACTTTGCTTCAGGCCGCAGAGCAGGCAGATATGATTCTGTCTTCTGGCGGTGTGTCCGTGGGTGATGCCGATTACATCAAAACCGTGCTCAGCCAACTTGGTGCCATTAATTTCTGGCGAATCAATATGCGTCCGGGGCGTCCGCTGGCCTTCGGGCAAATTCAGGGCATTCCTTTCTTTGGCCTGCCGGGGAACCCTGTGGCGGTGATGGTGACTTTCCTTCAGTTTGTTGAGCCTGCACTGCGAAAAATGCAGGGAATGACCGACTGGCAGCCAACGGTTTTTAACGCGATTGCTGAGCAGCCATTACGCTCCCGTCCGGGACGCACTGAATACAGCCGCGGTTTTTACTCTATAGATGCAAATGGGCGTCTGGTGGTTCGCAGTACCGGCAAACAGGGTTCCGGCATTTTGCGGTCTATGAGTGAAGCGAATTGTCTGATAGAGATTCTGCCGGAACAACCGGGAATTGAAGTGGGCGAAAGTGTTCGGGTTATTCCGTTAACGGACCGATTGTAAGGGGCATATCTACGAGGCTTTTGTCTTCGAGATTTTTGTCCACGAGGTTCTTACTGCGAGGCTCAAATCCAAGAGAGTCTGGCGGTAAGCGCCTTGTGTAACGCAGAAGAGAACTGGACGACAGTTTATCTGACCTCCGCCGCCTTGGGTTTTAACTCTCGCATCGCAGGCGTATTAGTAGATATGCATTGTTAGTAGGCAAACGCTCGACCCAGGTTCAACACTCAACCAAGGTTCTAAGCTTTTACCGCTATAATTGCAGCCTGTAAAGACGCCGCGTGGCGTATTATTGGCTCAGACGAAGCATAATCAGACGCTATAAATAATGAAGCCCTCAGCAAACGCTGTTTAACAACGTTTACTGAGGGCATATTTTTATATGCAGCTTCCGTGCTGCTTTATTTTCCCGAGCTTCTACACGTCTAGAAGATGGTTATTTGCAGTTACGGTTATAAAAACCCTAACCACTTGTTAGCTCAGTAAATGTAAAGCAACCCTAGCCATTGTTCTGTCTTACTTTATGGTAATAAAGAACCTGTCTGTTAAGACAACAACAAATCTGTTAGTTTTGTGCATTATTTGTCAGAATTTGTCTGTATTTGTTGTCTGGCGGTGATACTACATAATTATGTCTGGTGTTGCACCCATTAATTATTCGTTTTTCACAGCGATTCATGAAATCCATGATTTCTATCAATTCGCAAAATATCCCTTAATGCGCAATTACCATATCTGTGATATGGTGCACTAATCTACAAGCAGGTCAATGTCAATGATTTTATGCCTTTCCACTGGCTAGACCATTGATCATGAACTTATCATGTAAAATACCTGACAGTTTGATTAACTCCTTTAATTTTCAGAACGTTACGTATGTTTTTAGAGTCCTATTATTCAGAACAGAATGGTGTTTACACATTTACCCGTGAGCAGGCGAGCCACTTTGCTAAGAAAATCGCCGGCGATTTCAATCCCATTCACGATGAAGACAATAAGCGTTTCTGTGTACCGGGCGATTTGCTTTTTTCCGTGGTACTCGCTAAAGCCGGTATCAGCCGTAAAATGCGCTTTGAATTCGCGGGTATGATTAATGATGGCATTGAACTAAAAGCAGCGCACAGTTCGTTTAACAATTTTGCGGTTGTCGACAACGCGGGTAAAGAATACCTGCGCGTAACCCGTGACGGAGACATCACGACCGACGCCGAACTTATCGAGCACGTTACCCAAAGCTATGTGCAATTTTCAGGAATGAACTTCCCGCACATCATGGTTCCGCTGATGCAGTCGAAAGACATTATGATTAATCCGGTACGTCCGCTGGTCATTTACGAAAGCATGGAACTGGATTTTGAACGTCTTGATCTGACTGCGCCAACGGTTGAACTAACCGGTTCTGATATTGAAGTGGACGGTAAACGTGGCAGCGTGACCCTGAAATTCTGCTTCAAGGAAAACGGTGAAGTGGTGGGTACTGGTCGTAAACACATGCTGATGAGCGGCCTGAAGCCTTACTGTCAGGATGACATTGATGATCTGGTAAACCGCTTCAACCAACGCAAAGTGGACTTTAGCGCAAAAATTGCGGCTTAATCTCACGAAGTGGCTTTTACAGCAATAGATTTTGTGAATACCCTTTTCATAGAAATCGCCTTGCAAAAAAGCCTCTCAAAAAATAGCTTTTGAAGAAAACCGGTAGCCTTGCCTGCCGGTTTTTCATTGTCTGCCTGACAAATCTCTGCACACCTTGAAAACAGGCAACAAGCTCTCCTCTCCTTTCTTCCGGCCTACGACTTTCTCTTTATTCCCTATACTTTATGTTGTCATTCAGTAATGACAGATCGATCCATGATACGAATAGCAATAAATCTGGAGAAATCATCATGGCTACTCAAACCAAGGCAAAATTATGTGCTTTAGCCGTAATATCAGCCTGTTGTATGACCAGCCTTGCCATGGCTGAAGAAAGTACCATGTCAAACGATATGATGACCGATAAAATTGGCCGGGCGAAATCTGCCGCTCCACCGTCTGTCAGTAACGATGCCACTATCATTGTTGACGGCAAAGAAGTAGTGAAAGGCACCAATGGCTGGACTTGTATGCCAGAAACCATGCCCGGCGACAATGCTCCAATATGTGCCGATGCTGTCTGGCTGGAAATGATGGGGGCACTGACCAGCAAGGCCGATTATAAACCTACCCGAATCGGGATTTCGTACATGCTGCAAGGGGATGCCGGTGGTGGTGTCAGTAATTCTGATCCTTATCATGCCTCTCCCAAAGAAGCAGCAGACTATGTTGAAACCGGGCCACACATGATGATCATAGTGCCTAAAGAAATGCTCACCGGTCTGACCGATGACCCAAGCAAAGGTGGCCCTTATGTCATGTGGAAAGATACCCCTTACGCTCACATTATGATCCCGGTTGCCGACAAATAAACTTGGTCTCCGGCTCACGGCCTGCCATTTCGCATCGCCTGAGCCGGATTTCTTTCTCGTCTGTTTTCTTTCCTATCTCGGTTTGTCACTCACCACTTTGTTCTCTGCTTTATTAACCACATCAACAGCAACATCATCGCCTGTTGCCATGCCTGACTGCCTAACAGGTTTTGTGGCTCACGCTAAGTACATATCCCAATAAGTGGTCTCTATGTATTTGTTTCGCTATGTCTTGATGTCTTTAAACATCTGAGAATCTAAACATCTCAATATCTAGAGCTGAGGCGCTGGCTACAACCTTCAACAAGTGAAGATTTCCTCCTATTCAGTTTGACGGTATAGTTTTCAGGCTGACTTTATAAGGAGTTAAAGTGAACTTACGTCAAATTGAAGTGTTTTACGCCATCATGAAAGCGGGCAGTATTTCCGGTGCCGCAAAACAACTTCATGTCTCGCAGCCCAATGTGACCCGTGTTCTTGCGCATACTGAGCAGCAGCTCGGTTTTCCGTTGTTTCATCGTCACAAAGGCAGATTGATTGCGACAGATTCCGCGCTGCGCTTATTGCCTGAAGCGGAAAAGGTCTATCAACAATTGGGCAGCTTGCAGTCGTTAACCAGCAAATTACAAAAAGGCCATCAGCATTTACGCATTGGCGCACCGCCTGTGCTGGCGTCCACTCTCCTTCCCCCTGTGATTAAAAAACTGTGCCAGAACCCAGCGGTTTCAGTTGACCTTTCGACGGATAACCGGGGTGCCCTTTGTCAGGCACTGCTCCAAAACGAGATTGATGTCGTTGTCAGCTTTGGCCGAGATATTCCGCCAGGGACCTGTGGCACTGTGATATTAGAATCCGAAATGGTTGCTTTGTTGCCAGCAACAGCGGCAATGTCAGTGTCCAACGATTCAGTGTCAGCCAGCAGCGCCTCAATGGAAGGCGAATCTTCTGTATCCCTTGACGAGCTAGTGTTGCATGGCGAGCGAATTATCGGTCTGGACAGCCGTGACCCGCTCGGCATTCAGATCAGTCAGGCAATCAAACACATCGCACCAGATTATCATCATCAAGTCACCGTCCGATCTTACATGGCTGCCGCAAAGCTGGTTGGTGAAGGAATGGGGACAGCCATTGTCGATCCCTGGACTGCGTCGTATTTTACCGAAAAACTCATCACCAGAACGCTCTCTCCGGCCATCCCCGTCTCACTGACGTGCCTGGTAGCTGAACATACCCCAATTTCCGACACCGCCCGGCAATTTCAGCTCTTTCTGAGCCAGCAAACACAATCAACTCAGTGACATTCATCTGGCAAAAATGTGGGCATTCGGGTGAAGCGTTTACCTGACATTCACTATCATGGTGGCAAAGCCATAACTTCAGGTTATGACTAACTCACAGATAAGTATTCGATAAATCAGTGTGTTGTAACTACTGTATTGTGACGACGTTATCAAGCAGCCCCTATCGACTGCCTATACAAGGATTCACAATGCACGGACTGACATCTTCATCGACGATTACTCACATCTCGCAGGCTCACATTCCTCAGCCTTACCTGCTTTTTCTCGGGGATGTGACTGATCCTCTTTCAGCCAAAACTGCCGCCGGTATTGCCCAGTGGCGGCCAGATGCCTGTTTAGGTCAACTGCGCCTCAATAGCGACACGGTTTCACTCGGCTTGCCAGATACCAGCCTCGAACTGGCCCGAAAGCAGGGAGCGAAAACATTGGTCATTGGCACCGCCAATGCCGGTGGCGTTATTCCCGAGCACTGGCTATCTACGCTGAAGCAGGCGCTGGAGCTGGGTTTTCATCTTGCTTCCGGTATGCATCAACGCCTGAGCGATAACGATACCCTCAGGGATACCGCTGCGCAGCATCACTGCCAGCTCTTTGATGTACGACACCATGATGAGCCGCTGCAGGTGGGTACGGGTACCCCTCGCTCAGGTCTGCGCCTGTTAACCGTCGGTACCGACTGCTCAGTGGGTAAAATGTACACTTCATTGGCACTTGAGCAGGAAATGAGAAAGCAAGGCCTCTCCGCCCAGTTCTGTGCCACTGGCCAGACCGGCATTTTAATCGCCGGTAAGGGCATTGCCGTCGATGCCGTTGTTGCCGACTTTATCTCCGGCGCTGCCGAAGCTATCAGCCCCGCATTTACCAATCACGACTGGGACATCATTGAAGGACAAGGCTCACTATTTAATCCGTCGTTTGCTGGCGTAAGTCTGGGTTTATTGCACGGCGCACAGCCGGACGCACTGGTACTGTGCCACGAGGTCGGGCGACAGCATATTCGTCATTTACCTCACAAGGCGATCCCGGATATTGCTGACTGTCTGGCAGCGAATCTGGCGGCAGCCAAACTGACAAACCCTGACGCCCATTTTGTCGGCATTTGCCTGAATACCTCTGCCTTATCCCATGACGAAGCCGTTACGTTATGTCAGAACTGGCGTCAGAAATACCAACTGCCAGTCACGGATCCGGTACGTTTTGGCGTAAGCGACATCGTCAAACAATTGAAGCCAGCCATGAGCGCCCAAATCAACACACACCGCACCCAAAATGAGAACCCAAATAAAACAGGTGACGCATGAAAATTACCGTTCAACATGAACGTTTTCCGTTTGCCCGCCCATTTACCATCTCACGTGGTACCCGTACTCATCAAGATGTCGTCACCGTCACTCTTTATGAGGGTAACCGCTGTGCCAGTGCTGAATGCACACCCTACCCGCGCTACGGTGAAAGTGTGGAGAGTGTCATCAGGCAGATTGAGCAGATCTCAGCCAGAGGCCACAATCTGACGTTTAACAGGCAACAACTTCAGTCATTGCTGCCCGCAGGGGCTGCCCGCAATGCTCTGGACTGTGCGTTATGGCGGCTGGAATGGCAGAGCCACTTTCCCTCTCCCGCGTTTGAAATTGCGCCTGCGATACCCACGGCGATGACGGTCTCTATCGACACAGCTGACGTTATGGCCGGTCAGGCAGCAGAACTGGCCGTGAACGGGGCAACATTGCTCAAAATTAAGCTTGATGCTGAAGCGATTATCGAGCGTGTAAGTGCCATCCGTAAAGCGGTACCAGACATTCCGCTGATTCTCGATGCCAATGAAGCGTGGGGCGATCTGCCATTATCCCCGTTGTTTGATGCATTGGCGCCACTGGACATCAAGATGATCGAACAGCCGGTTCCGGCCGAACAGTCCTCACTATTAAAAAGCATTCCTCATCCGATTCCGCTCTGTGCTGACGAGAGCTGCCATACCTCGCAGGACATCGCAGCGCTTAACGGATGTTTTGAAATGGTCAACATCAAACTGGATAAAACCGGAGGCCTGACCGAAGCACTGAAACTGGAACAAACCGCCAGAGCGGCAGGTTTCGATATTATGGTGGGTTGCATGGTGGGGACATCTTTAGCCATGGAGATGGCACTGCCACTGGCCAGTCGCGCATCTATTGTGGATTTAGACGGCCCCGTATTACTGGGCTACGATCGCCCGAGGGGGTTACGCTACCAGAATGGGATGATATTAACTGGCCCAATGAACACTGACTGAGTTCTGGCTGACTGCATTTTTGGCTGACTTGAGCATCTTTAAAACCAAAAGATACTTTCAGCCCCAAACATAAAAAACCGCCTCGGGCACAATCCGGAGGCGGTTCAGTTTATGCGCGATAGTGTTTCGACAAATCGGTCAATTTATTGAACAACATATAGACCAACATCCTGACCAACAGCGAGTTTTCGGCTGACCTTAACCATCAGGATTAATGTTCTGATTAACCCGGAAAAAGTTATTCGGATCATACTTACGCTTCACTTCCACCAACCGCTGATGATTTTGACCGTAAGTTGCGCGAATCCTTTCATCGCCTTCTTCCATCATAAAATTAATGTATGCCCCACCTAACGAATAAGGGTGCAGGGCTTTCCAATACGCCCGTCCCCAGTTCTTCAGATCTTCTGCCTGAGTCGGATCCGGTGATATCCCGGCAATCACCATTGACCATGTCGCATTCCGGAAACTCCACGCCATGTTATCGCTGCCCACCTCATGCACCGCGCCATCGATAGGATATAAGTGCATCAGTGACAGTTCGCTGGGGGCTTTGGCAGCATGTTCAAGATGTACTTCAATGGCTTCATCTGTCAGTTCATCAAAGAAGTCACCTTTCCAGTACATTTGCAATCCCGGTGGTAACAACGGGTCGAACAGGCTTTGCAAGAACGTGAACGGCATCATACCGGTATGGCGGAAAATAGGTTCTGGCAGCGCTTCCTCGACTTCTTGCAATGCCGCGGTCGCGTCCGCTTCATTACCGTTGTAACAAAGGATTAAGGCACAAATTTTACGCCCCCAGATAGGTTCCGGGAAAGGTGCCGTTGAAGGGACGGTTTTCATACCTAATACAGTACAAAGTTCGCGGGGAGTTCGAGGCAGAAAATCGCGATACCATTTCATCAATGTTTTGGCATCAGAGGCATCCCAGAAAATCGGGCCGCCGTATACCTGATCGACCGGATGCGCCTGATACATAAACCGGGTCACAACACCGAAATTACCGCCGCCTCCCCGTATCGCCCAGAAGAGATCGTCGTTCTGCTCAGCATTGGCGGTCACAAATCGCCCGTCAGCTAACACCACATCGACTTCCAACAAACTATCAATAGTCAGTCCGTATTGCCGAGACAAATAGCCGTGTCCGCCCCCCAGCGTTAAACCTGCCACCCCGGTGGATGAGACAATGCCCGCCGGAACCGCCAGACCAAATGCATGTGCCGCATGGTCGACGTCGCCCTGCGTACAGCCGGGTGATACCGTAACCGTTCTGTGTTCCGGATTAACATGTACCCCTTTCATACACGACAAATCAATGACCAAGCCGTCATCGCAGCTGCCAAGCCCGGGGCCATTATGGCCACCACCTCGAACAGCCGTCAGCAGTTGATTGTCACGTCCGAAGTTCACCGCGTTTATGACGTCGGCAACATCCACACACCGGGCAATCAATAATGGCTTTTTATCTATCATGCCATTGTATAGCTTACGTGTTTCTTCATAAGCCGGATCGTCACGTGTGACTAGTTCACCCCGTAGTGCCTGTCTAAATTCTTCTACAACTTTCGCATCTAACATAACATTACCCCGATAGCAGGCGGTAAAAAAATAAGCCTGCACTTATCATTAGGCAATCCATTGAAAAGATGGAGAAAATTTTAAAACATCAGAAAAAGGAAACTTGAAGCGATTTCATTGTTCTAGAAATAACCAAATAAGTATACAGCATTCTGACTACATCCCCCGGCCTGTAAAGTAACCCTCTGTTAGTTATAAATAATACTGTGTTCTTATCGTGGTGATGCAGCACTTTTATATCATCGTTTTTTGTATATTTTTGAGTCAATTGTTTATCAATTATGACTCTTATTATTTTTGAGAATCCGTGTTTCCACCCTGACTATATAGTTGTACTGCTACAGATGTTGGCTTGTACCTGTTGAGAATCGGCAAAGATCGAACCGCAGGTGCACTGAATAATCCATTCAGAGGTAGAAATAATGAAAAGTCACATTGGAACTCTATTTGACAAGAGCAGTGCAATTTTACCTTCCCGGCCACTGCTTAAACTCTCAGCCCTTTCTCTCGCACTCTTGCCCTTAATGCTGATACCTCATGCAGAGGCCAAGCCGAGCAAAAGTACCCCTGCTGCCACTAACAAAAGTTCGTCTGAAATGACGTATCTTGAAGAATTAGGTAAGCGGCTATTTTTTGAAAATATTTCCGAACCTAAGCGCCAGTCCTGTTCGTCGTGTCACTATCCACCCGCTGGCGGTACAAACCAGCACTCCGGTGTTAACCTTAAACAGGTTGCCGTCACTGGTGCAGACCCTAACGGTGATAACAATGACACGCCTCCCGGTGTCAAAAATGCAGGTGGTCTAAAACCACCCACAAACAAATATGTCCAGCACATGGATGAAAACGGTGATGTCGTTGGTTTAAAAAACTTTCAGATCAACGGCTGTAATTCAGTCTTAAATACTCCCAGGGGGCCAATCACTCTATTCTTTACTTGTGGTGGCGCATTCTGGAATGGTCGTGCTTCCGGTCACGAAATTGAAGATTCAAAAGCCAATGCTTTCAGCTTCTCTGAAAATGCCAAAGTGTCCGAATTTAAGAGAATGTATGAAAAGTATCTCGGCCCTGTTGCTGATCAGGCCTTTGCCAGTCCTTTCATTAACCATGTAGAGCAAGGTATTGGGGAAGGTAAACCAGAGACACGACTGGAAGATATCAAGCTGGTCTGTGAACAAGTGGCTAAATCGGCCTGGGGGAATGAATTGTATGAATATGCCTGGGATGAACCACTAGATTGTAGCGACAAAAACAAACTGGATACGGTTTTTGCCCGCTTCGCGATCGCATTGAGCGCATGGCAGCTTTCTTCTGAAAACAACCCCTATGACTCCAAACGTGACAAAGCGTTATTAGCCACTGAAAGCCGAACTTTCCCGCTAAATGGATTAACTGAACAGGAAAATGAAGGCCACGAATTGTTTTATGGTAAAGCCGGTTGTGCCGCAATTTGCCACCGTAGCAACCAGGATGTCGATACTGACGGCACACTACTTCACCAACGTTATACCGACGACGCTTTCCATAATATTGGGGTGCCCCGGAATTATGAGCTACCCGGCTCACCCGAGCCTGATGAGGGTCTTTATGGCGTCACAGAAGATGAAAGGGATAAAGGTCTTCATAAAACACCGACTCTCCGCAACGTCGACTTGCGGCCAGGCAATGGTTTCACTAAAGCCTATACGCATAATGGCTGGTTCAAAAACCTGGAAACATTGGTGCACTTCTACAACAGTGCGGATGTAAACGGAGCGACAGCGAAAGGATTTGGTATTACACGTTGTCCGGAAGGCGTTCAGACACAAGCAGAAGCGTTAGCCAACAACTGCTGGCCTGCCTCTGAGTTTCCGGATACCAGTGTTATTGGCGTAGCAATTGGTAATCTCGGACTGACTTCCGATGAAGAAGCGGCAATCGTGGCCTATCTGAAAACCCTTAGCGACACCTCAATTGTACAGTCGCCAAAACCATACAAGTCTGCACCTTATGACGAAAGCCGTATGGAGCATTAATGCGGCAAACTCATTAGAAACGAACGCCGGTACGTAAGTAACCGGCGTTCACTTTTTTATGACGTGAGCAGTAACTGCCGAATCTGGGAAATGGCTTCAATAAAAACAGGGTGAGCTTTCCACTGAGGCTCACCCTCTAGCTCGTACCAGAAAAATTCAAACCAATGTCCGCCATCATCCTGGGTGTAATGAGACCATGTGTCAGGCAAGGCTTTCTCTTCGCCATCACAAAGTACAAAATGCCACTGCTGGTTTTGAAAACCGCTTTCCCATTGGCCCAGTATTGAGGTCGAAGAAATCGTTTTTACTGGTATTCCTGACTCTTCCTCGAGTTCTCTGACTGTCGCCGCTTCAATTGACTCATCCCAGAGCTCAAGTGTCCCTTTGACCAGCTGCACCCCGGCAATAGGATGGCGGAACAGTAAAAGCTCAATACCTGAACGCGCATTCACTGAAAGAGCCGAGTTCATTTGAGCAAAATCCTGCTGGCCTGAATTCTCTGGATAAAAACAGCCGGTCCCTCGACGTCCTGATCTGATCACCACTGGGCATACTTTGACTTCTCGCCTGGCGATACGATTTCTGTCAGTCTTACTTAAGCCGGCCCTCATAATAACAGACCTCCCGCTCATACCCATTTGCCCTAATAAATCGATTTTCAATATACGGGATACCCAGTTTTCTGATTACCGATTTCGATCTGTCATTCGTAACCAAGTGCATGACTTGCAGTTTTTCCAACCCAAAGTGCAATTGACTATAAGCCACAAGGCCTTTTGCGGCTTCCGTGGTATAACCATGCCCCCAATACGGCACGCCCAACCAGTAGCCCAATAAACCGCAGTTATCCTTAAGTGTCGGAAAACTCACGGCACCAATGATCAAATCTTCCCCTTTTAGCGTGATGGCGTACACTACCCCCGCATTGGCACGGTATAAAGCATCGTGGGAACTGACCCATTGCTCCGCCATTGAGGGAAAATACGGATGAGGAATATTCGCCGTCATCTCCGCGATTAACCGATGGCCTGCCAGCTCTGCAATCCGATTACAATCAGTCAGCAGAAACGGCCTTAACACTAATCGCTCAGTCTCAATCACGGGTTGTGGTTCACTTTCCGGTCGCATACCCATCTCCCTCAGGCTCTCTTCGTTCATCACAGACTTTCACTAATAGCACAAACCCGATGTGACACAAGATGCTATTTGCCCTGAATACATCTTCAGGTAACAGATTTCTGAAAATAAAAAAGCCGACACATTCAGTGTCGGCTCGATCAAAACGTGTTGCCGGTGATACCGCTAATACTGATTTAGCGTACCGATGAGACAATCTGGACTGATTGCTTTGGCGACTGGCGATCTGTCTCCTGCATCGCGAGCAAGGTTAAGGGACCGGTGATCAGACTGACGGCCACCAACAAAGAAACAGGTACGGCTGTAATGACGATAAATGATTGTAAGGCATTGAGCCCGCCATCGCCTGCCAGAAGCAACACCGCCGCTATTACGCCCATTGTAACCGCCCAAAACAGTCGCTGCGCTTTTGATGGCTGGCTGTCGCCGGATACCACCATGGCAATCGAGTAAGCCATGGAATCTCCGGTTGTGACAACAAAAGTGGTCGTTAACACAAGAAATGCAGGAATAATCCAGTCACTAAACGGCAATTGTGCCAGTGTTGCCAACAATACCGCTGGCAGACCCGATTCCGTCAACGGACCGGAAATGCTGCCCGGGGAACTGAGTTCAATACTGATACCGGTCCCGCCCAAAACGGTAAACCAGAAGTTGGTCACGACAGGGGCAATGATCGCAACGGTCATCACCAGTTCACGCACAGTTCGCCCTTCAGAAATCCGGGCGATAAAAATCGCCATCATCGGCGCAAAGCCAATAAACCACCCCCAGAAGAACCACGTCCACCATTGGTTCCAGCCAGGAGAGCTGATGTTTGTGCTTAATGTGGTGAAGTTTTGCAGATAGGTAGCAAAACCACTGCCAAAATGCGCCAGAATAAAGTCGGTCGGACCCAGGCTCAGCATCAGTGCCAGCAATGCAAAAGCGCCTACCACATTAAAGCGGCTTAACCATTGCAAACCCTTATCCATTCCGGTGAAGGCCGAGATCGAATAAATCGCAACCACGACGGCCAGAATACTCAATTGGGTCGAAGTATCGTTTGCCAGTCCCACGACTTCCTGGAGGCTGTAACCGAGTTGTGAGGCCAGAAAACCAATAGGCCCTATTGTTCCGGCAGCCACCGCGACAATTGAGCAGGCATCGATCACAGAACCCAGCCAGTGATTTTCCAGTTTATCGCCAACCAGAGGATACAACAGCGCACGAGGTCTGAGCTTCAGCCCTCCCTGATGATGAGCATGCATCAGCACAATGGTGGCAAGCGTTCCCAGAGCCGCCCAGGCAAGGAATCCCCAATGTAAAAAGCTCTGACTGAGAGCTGCATCAACAGCAGACGATGAGAGTGCATCCACACCGTCAAACGTCGGAGGCGCAGTCATGAAGTGGTAGATAGGTTCAGCCGCCGACCAAAAGACACCACCACCGGCCAGCAAGGTACACATAATCATGGCCAGCCAGCGAAATGTGCCGATATCCGGTTTCGCCGCTGTTCCCATCCGGAGTTTACCAAATCGACTGACAGCGATAAGCACTGCCAGACCAAAGTTGATAACCATTAACCATTGCCACAATGGGCCGAAGATTTCAGTTGCAGATGCAAAAGATGCCTCAATCAATCGACTGACGAGGGCGAGATCGTACAGCGAAAAAACAAGAAACAGCCCCAAGAAACCAATCGTTAGAACTAAAACATTTTTATCGCTACCTTTAGGGGTATTGAAGTGCATATTACTCTCACGGTTTGTGTGAGGGGCGGCACCTTAACAGCTCAAAACAGTACTTTCCAGTGAAATATTTCTTAATATTCTTTTATTTAGCGCTTAGATCACACCAACAAATCAAGCTATAGAACAAAAATAACCAAGTAATTTAGTAAGTTACTATAACACCACCCAACCCCATAAAATATTTTGAACTCAAACAACATAATTTTAAGAGAATAAAATTCCAGCAAAATATATTTAGTGTTCATAGCCTTTTCGATGATTTACACAGCCTGAAAACCACTCGTTTTAAGCTGATCTGTTTCCGCAAATGTCAGGCTTCTACGCTGTTTCATTTTGCTTCTGTTCAAAAAGAAGTGGCACGCAGTAGCAAAGCGTTCAGATACAAAAAAACTGATGCAAAAATTACTGGAGCAATAAGCACAGAAACAGAAAGTGCAGAAACAGGAAAGTGCAGAAACAAAAAACCCGGCCAATGGCCGGGAAAATTGATAGCTGCGAATCAGCCAAGTGTGAGGAGGTGGGTTATACGTTGGCACTTTTGTCATTAAAGGCTAGGCTGCACTTTACGTAAAACCTGTTCGGCCAGCCAGTGAGAGTGAAAATTTCGCTGCGTGATAGCCAATGGCTGTTTACCCTGCTCTGCCACGGTAAGCCAGTGGTGCGCCATTGCTTCAAAACCTTTCGATGCCAGCATCGGCGTCCAGTCAGGCTGCCGAACCGTCCGCTCTGCTCCTTCCCTCCAACAACGCCCTTCGGTAAATGATTCAAACCGAAAACTCATGTTCTGATAATCGGCACTAATATGTTCGCAAGTCATGCCATGCTGGCGATTCATACTGGCCTGAAACAGGGTGTTTTTTCGCTGCCACTGAACATCAACCCGAGCAAGACGCATCGATGATGCCCCTGCCTGATTCACATCAAACTGGGTGGTTACCATCAGGTCATCAGCTTTCAAATCGGCATGCAAGTTAACACTGTCGAGCGGGTGAATGAAATCGTCATAAATGAAAGTACGCGGCTCGCCTGTCAGGTTATAGCGGTGTTTTTCCCAACGAAGCGCACGGAGCGACGAAGCTTCGGCATGACAAACAGCTGTTCCCGGTAGTGCATACCCTGGCAATTCCTGACAATACAAAGGGATGTAGCGGCGGTTGAATCCCATAAACAGTGGCTGTTGCTGTGATTCCGCAAGATCATGTAACGCTTCACAATCGGCAAAATTATCCGCCAATGGCTTGTCGACAAACACTGGCATTCCTTGTTTCAAAAAATACGAAGCCAGCTCGAAATGCGAGGAAGTAGCACTGTGAATCATGACTGCATCGATGCCGCAACGAATCAGATCACGGTAATCGGTATAATATTCTGAGATCCGAAATCTTGCCGCGAGTTGCGTTAACGTCCCTACGTTTCGGGTGCACAGCACCCACTCCACCTCACTGATTTGGCTCAACACCGGTAAATGTGCTTTTACCGCGATATCACCCAGGCCAATAAGCGCAATTTTCATGATTTATCCTTAAACAATTTTTTATCAGGCTGCCAACTCGACGCCAACAGCGCACCAGCACTCTACCAGCATAGCGGTAACACGGCACCAACACCTGAGTAAGAGATAACCTATCTCATTGGGATTGCATGTTAAATGACGTAATCTTTACTTTATCTTAAGAGTCCTTTGCTACACTTTATGTCTTATTTTTTCGCGACTTTATAATCATGTCTCCACGTAATTTTTTCAGCCGGAAAATACCTGGCTACATTGCCCTTATTCTTTTCGCAACGTTATTGTCTGGCGTGCTGATGTTTTATTCTCAGGCAACGCTGACCGGTTCAGTCAATAATGCAATCGGGTTGTTTTTTACCCTTATTACTGACTCTGCCGGTAATCCGGGGTTTGCCGTGACAGTAATCATTCTGATGTCAGCGCCGGTAATATTGAAAATGCCCAAGCAACACATCATAAAAATTGGCATCCAATTTACCCTTTTCCTGGTGCTGTGCATGATTGCCAAAACAGCCATCAAGCATATTACCGAGATACCACGCCCGTACACCTATCAACTTCAGGCACTCGGTATTGTTGAGTCTCCGGACATTTTTTATCAGATGGATGAATCTCAACAGCAGACAGCCATTAAAGAAGCCGGTAACCGTGTCAGCCACTGGCGGACGGATCACTGGAAATCAGAAACCAACTACTCCTTTCCGTCCGGCCACACCATTTTTGCGGCTGCATGTGTGACATTCTGGGGTGGATTTTTCCTGCGTCGCAGACACTATCTGCCTGCTTCAGGTGTCATCACCTGGGGGGTAGGTGTTGGGATCAGCCGGGTCTGGCTGGGCATGCACTGGCCGACAGATTTAATGGCGGCCCTGTTCTGCGCAGCCATTTTGTATCTGTGTGTGCCGGAATGGCCAGTCGATGATGAGAAAAATTAACCGAATATATTGGTTTAACCCTGTAATGGCTCACATCTGAATCGTAGGCAAGCATCTGAGTACCAGTCGCCCCGTTTAGTACGGTTTACCGACAAAAGGGCCGCGACAGAGGCTACTCAGGATGAAACCCGTGAATCAAAAAAGCCCTCATCAATGAGGGCTATTTTGTGCGCTTCTGTTAATGCGGATACGATGCTTATCAATATCTGATGTTAACAACATCTAACATCCAGAGATAAACAAGATCGCAAACAGGCAAGGCTATCAGTGGAGATCAACGCTGTGAACGTACTCAACCACAACCTGATTTCCGTTGTAACGCACACTTTTAATATCACCATCAACGATGAATGTGTTGGTCAGCGTCACGGAGTTCGGCATGCTGTTGCCAATCTGATTTCTCAGTGACGGCAAAGTCAACATCGGGTCAACCCCGATATAACTACAAAACTGATTAACAAAACGAGGTTCCAGCGGCTCGCGGCCACGTAGAATGTCAGAAAAGATCAATTGGCTGACACCCAGCTTTTTGGCCATCTCGATCTGTGTGACACGCATCTTCGCCTTATAACTCATCCATGTGTCATGAAGTACCTGACGGTCTTGTTCTGTATATTGCATCCCCAAAAATGTCCTAGCGTTTGTACTTTTTAATTGCACTTATTTAAGCGTATAGAACACGATAGTTTGTCAGAAAAAAGTCAGTGTTAATGTCAATCGAATCTATATCACACAAGGCTTACAAGCGTAGTAAAGACTATCATTCTAAACTGCCTTATCATTCAGACAATTACTTAGAAGATTTCAGTTTCAAGAAACCAGGTACGTTTCGTCATATTTTTGTTGAGTGACCTCAACAGCGATCGCTATAATCACAAAACCATAAACACAAAATACTTGTGGTTATGGAGTGAGGTTTAAGCAATGGGATATAGTGGGTAAATGATGAGCAGTCAGCGAGCATGCTTTCGAGAAGGCAATGTCCATCTTGGCCGTCTCCCAGTAGCCTATTTCCGAAAGGCTTTCCTTCAAAGTCACTCCCTGAACAGTGTCTTTATCCAAAGAGGCTTCCTTCAGAGAGCGATAGCTCTTGGTATTACCATACTGATGTTACTAACTTCGCTACCGGGCCTATCCCGCAGTGTGGCGAATAACACACACCTGTATTCCGCTGTTAGCATGGATTGCTGTCAGGGCGAACGTAGTGCCACAGCCATGCCCGTTACCTTGCATGAGTCCTCCAATCAATCAGATCAGACGTCTACGCCTTCAGACCCCTGTTGCGGCAGTACATCTGGTAACATTGCTCTAAGCCCTGAAGTGGCGGGTTTTTCCACGTTCAATGCTACCGGCCACTGCCTTTCGAAGGGCTGCATCTCCGAAAAATGCCTTTCGGGACAATGCCATGTCGGCAGCACGGCAATGCTTGCCATTCTGGTATCCACCTTGCCCTTGCTGGAAAATCAAACATCTTCTTTGCTGACGGCCATTGCCGGTTCACCGACCTCTTTTAGCCGCCAGATTTTTCGGCCTCCTGCTACGGTTTCATTCTCATCATCTGTGACAAAATCGGCGGTTAACTCCGCTCGCTGCTAATTTAATAGTTCTTTAAGCAGCCAACCCTTTTACCATTCAGCCGGCTGAACAGCCGATACATGGCGTATTTTGATAGACCGGCTGAGCACGAATACCGATAACAGGATAATGACTATGAAATACCGTTTTATGCTTTTTCTTGCGCTGACTCAGTTCGTATGGGCTACCCCCTCTGTTTCCGCCACTGAGCTTAACGCTACCGAAACGCCCATTACCGGCACTAACTATCAGTCCCCGTATTGCGGGTGCTGTAAAGACTGGGTGAAGCACATGGCAGACAACGGCTTCAAGCTGGATGTCGTTTTTGAAGAAAACCTGACCCCGATAAAAATTGATAAAGGGATTCGTCCAGAGTATGCATCGTGTCATACCGCAGTCATTGAGGGGTACACGTTTGAAGGCCATGTGCCAGCAGAAGATATTCAACGCTTCCTGAAAGAAAAGCCGGCTAACTTCATTGGTCTTGCTGTCGGAGGAATGCCGATGGGCTCACCGGGCATGGAGTATGGGGATCAAAAAGATGCTTACGATGTACTTGCCTTCGATAAAGATGGCAATACCCAGATTTGGGCCAGACATAACCGGGTACAGTAAGCGAAAAACAGTGGTTTAAGACCGCGATTAAAGACCCCGTTCATTGCTACATGATGATCAGCAACGGACGATGACAAAACAGGCGCTCTGGCGCCTGTTTTTATAGGTCGATGTATGGCAATTCCGGGATAACGTTAGCGCGAGAAAAGCTATTTATTATGCTGCAGTCGCTCGAATAGCGCCCGATTCGGATCCTGCTCATCGGCCCATAACGGGTCAATCTCACGTTGCTCCAGATAAATCTGCATTGCGGTAAAATAGGTAAACGCCGTAAGTTCTGAATCCTGATTAAAGTGCTCAAAAAACGTGTCTTCATGTTCAGCCAGCTGCGCCAGAGATGTTATCCCTTTCTCCAGAATCCATTGCGTCGCATGTGCCGGAATCAACGTGCGATGCAGGATCAGCTCTTTGATTTCCCCTACCGCGACCTGTATACCTTCGGCATTCGCCACTGGTTGAGCCAGCACTTCTTCTTCAGCCAGCAGCGCCTTCAGGCTGGCGATACTGGCTTCCCTTTCCGCGGTGGAATAACCATAGGTGGTTTTGGCAAAGCGAATCGCATACGCAAGGCGATCCCGGCCGACCACCTCCACAACCGCTTCAAGATACGGTTGTGGTATATCGTACGCCTTGGCCAACTGAACAATAGCCTGATTCAGGCTGGTATAAGTAATACCATCAAACTGGACATGGAACCGTCCATGCAGAGGCTCAAGAGGCTGACCATCAATCGCCAGCGGCCAGCCCTGATAATTCACTCGCCCTTTGGCAATTTCGAACATCTTCCAGGCACTTTCCCGAAAACCTTCCAGGGCTTTACCCTCAAACTCACTCGCTTCAAGCTCTTCTTTTGTCCAGTTCACCCCGATTTGCAGGTGTTTTTGGTATTTTTTATGTAATTGTTCTTTTACCTTGTCCCGCAACAAATCAAGGCCACTCACCTTAATCGTCCGACAAAACCCGTAACACTCTTCACAACAGGGAACCAGAACCGGGCTCGCCTGATTGTCATAGTTCGGCGAAGGCATGAAGGCGAACGACTCATAGTACGGCTCGCCGCAAAACCAGCAGGTATGGCGATATTCGAAGGGGATATCAATCGCTTGATAAGATAACGTCATGATTTACACTGATTCCGAAAACGTGTCTTTCATTATACCCAACTCACGATAAGTTGCAGTGCTTTGATTTTCCCTCTTCTTTTACCATTCCAGCCGCTGTTTTGAGTGAGGATAATTGTGCTGATGCCAGCTTCACGTTAAAATATCGGCCTTTTTTCAATCAGGGTGATATCGAATGTCAGAACAGAAGCGAAAGGCGCTGAAAAAAATTGCGAAATGCCTAGAGCTGGGTAACTCTGCCAATGTCAACGAAGCCGCTCAAGCTATCAAAATGGCTCATCGTCTGATGCTGAAATACGGGCTGGACAAGGACGATATCGAATTCATCCAGATGGGTAAAACCAAGACGGCCACCCTGCTCCCGGCAGATATCAGCCAGACCATTCTGAAAATCATTCGCGGTATTAACCGCCGCTTTGGTGTGGAATGCGTCCTGACCAACCACAAGGGCTTAAAGCAGGCCGAGTTTATCGGTCTGGCCGAGCGTGCCATTTTTGCCGCTTTTGCCTTTGATGTGGTTTACCGCGAAATGAATCAGCAAACCGGTCAGTTCCGTAACAGTTTTCAGGGTTCGGGAACCAGCAGCGCCGAGGTGAACCGCCGTGTTTCCTCTTTCCTGGCTGGCTGGATTGAAGGAGCGTTGGAGAAATTACCGGAGCTCAACACCGATGATGATCACGATTCACGCATGACTAACTTCATCGATAAAGAGTTCGAAAATCTGGATCGGGAAACCTTCAAACAGCAGTTACAGGAAGCGATGAAAGGTTTAACCGACGATTATGAAAAAGGCATGAAGAAAGGCCGCTCCATTTCAGTGAATCGTCCTGTTTCCGGTACCAAAGCCTTCGAACCTAAGTTGCTTTCTCAGTAAAGCTGGGGTAAATTACGCCTTCGCTTTCAATTAAACAGCCGTTTTTACGGCTGTTTTTTTGTTTGCAAACTAGGCAGTTATAGAAATGTGGATGCATAAGCCGGCTTTAGCCCGAGCAAAAAGTGAGCAAAAGAACGTTCGCTGTCATCAACACATCACAATATGGGATGTGAATCGCATTTTTATGATAGAATGAAACAAAATTTTCTCTAACTGATAGCCCCATACATGAAATTCCCTGGTCAGCGTAAGTCAAAGCATTACTTCCCTGTCAATGCCCGCGATCCATTAGTAGCTCAAATCCAGCAAGAAAATCCGCTATCACGAACCCACCTGGTGGGGGTTGGCCAAACCATTGTTGATATCGAAGCTCGAGTTGATGATGCCTTTCTGGCTCGCCATAACCTGAGTAAAGGTCACTCTCTGGTTCTTGCCGAAGACAAAGCCGAATTACTGTACGAAGAGCTGAAAGAACGTAATCTGATCAGCCACGAGTACCCGGGTGATACCATTGGTAACACGCTGCACAACTACTCTGTTCTGGCTGACGACAAGTCAATTCTGCTGGGTGTTATGAGCCAGGATCTAAAAATTGGTTCTTACGCTTACCGCTACCTGTGCAATACCTCCAGTCGTATGGATCTGGATTACCTGCAACCGGTTAATGGGCCTATCGGTCGTTGCTACACCCTGATCACTGAAGACGGTGAACGTACCTTTGCGATCAATGAAGGTGAAATGAACCAGCTTCGTCCGGAATTTGTGCCGGAAAGTGCATTCGAAAATGCATCAGCCCTGGTGCTTTCATCTTATCTGGTTCGCGGCAAGCCGACAGACCCAATGAAAGACTCTGCGCTGAAAGCCATTGAATACGCCAAGAAGTACGATGTGCCTGTTGTGCTGACGCTGGGCACAAAATACGTCATCGAAGGCAAACAAGACTGGTGGATTGAGTTTCTGAAAGAGCACGTCACTTGTGTGGCGATGAACGAAGAAGAAGCTGAAGCCCTGACTGGCGAGAAAGATCCCCTCTTGGCTGCGGACAAAGCGCTGGAGTGGGTTGATCTGGTTCTGTGTACAGCTGGTCCGGTTGGCCTTTACATGGCCGGTTATACCGAGGATGCCCTGAAGCGTGAATCAACGCTGCCTATCCTGCCTGGCCGCATTGCTGATTTCAACAAGTACGAATTCAGCCGTCCAATGAAACGTGAAACGTGTGAAAATCCAATTCGCGTATACTCGCACATCGCACCTTACCTGGGTGGCCCGGTTGAGATCAAAAACACCAACGGTGCCGGTGATGCCGCGCTATCTGCGCTGCTGCACGACATGTCTGCCAACCGCTATCACAAAGTCAATGTACCGAATTCCGGTAAGCATGTGGCTGAGTTCCTGACATATTCCTCTTTTTCTCAAATCTGTCAGTACTCTAACCGTGTCAGCTATGAAGTGCTGACGCAACATGCGCCGCGCCTGTCTCGCGGTTTACCTGAGCGTGAAGACTGTCTGGAAGAAGCATACTGGGAGCGTTAATCCCGCGTTTTACAATCTGACTTACAGACTGACTAACGGAGCTAATAAGCTCCGTTTTTTTATGAGAGATTCCATCGCCAAAGCGGAAACACAAACGAAAACATGCCATTTTGGTTGGTGCTTTTGATATTGAGGCACAAAAAACCGGAGCATGGCTCCGGTTTTTCATCTGTTAGCACGCGTTGGCGATTAACATTCGTTAATGGCGTTACGCACTCGCTTATCTGATACCGGATATGGCGTCCCCAGCTGCTGCGCAAAGAAGCTGACACGCAGCTCTTCAATCATCCAGCGGATCTCTTTCACTTTCTCCGGAACAGGCTGACCTTTCGGAATCTTGTTCAGCAGCTCTTTGTAGTCCGACACAACCGATTCAATCTTCATGATATGCATGCGGTCTTTGTTCGGGTCAATCGGCAGCTTTTCCATCCGACGCTCAATCGCCTTCATGTAACGCAGAATATCCGGCAGACGCTTCCAGCCACATTCCGTAGCAAAGCCTTTGAAGATCAGCCCTTCAATCTGCGCTTTAATATCAGACAACGCAAACGCCATGGTCAAATCAACCCGCCCTTTCAGACGCTTGTTGATGTTGAATGCCGTTGTCAGGATAGATTCCACCTGCTTGGCAATCTCTACGACGGTATCACCCAGCTCAGCGCGGACATGCTCTTTCAGTGCTTCAAACGCTTCCGGCTCCCATACCAGGCCGCCTTTCTCTTCAATCAGCTTGTCGATCCCACAGGCGATACAATCGTCGATCAGATCCAACACCCGACCATACGGGTTAAAGTACAAGCCAAGTTTTGATTTGTTCGGCAGGTTGTCGTGCAGATATTTGATCGGCGACGGCACATTGAGCAGAATCAAACGACGCTGACCCTGTTGCATGGCTGTGCGCTGCTCTTCTTCTGTCTCAAACAGTTTGATTCCGACGGAATCTTTGTTATCCACCAGCGCCGGGTAGGCTTTTACTTCAAAGCCGCCACGTTTCTGTTGATAACACTCAGGCAGTTTGCCAAAACTCCAGGTGTGCAGACCTTCCTGCTCGATGTCGTCATCCGCCACTTTAGACAGCGTTTCCTGCACTTTCTCTTTCAGGCCATCTTTCAGGCTGTAAAGATCCTTGCTTTCACGCAGCTTGCGGTTGCGATGATCCACCACACGGAAAGTGATCTTAAGGTGATCCGGCACCTGTTCAAGATTCCAGTCTTCACGCAAAACCGTCACGCCAGTCATGCGTTTAAGCTCTTTCTCCAGCGCATCCAGCAGCGGCATTGCCATTGCATCAACACGGGCCAGGAAAGCATCGGCATAGTTTGGTGCCGGCACAAAATTGCGGCGCACCGGTTTGGGTAAAGACTTAATCAGAGCCACCACCAGCTCCTGACGCAGACCCGGGATCTGCCAGTCGAAACCTTCCATTTCCACTTGGTTCAGAATCGGCAGCGGGACGTGAACCGTGACACCGTCACTATCTTCACCCGGTTCAAACTGGTAACTCAACTTAAGCTTGAGGTTCCCCTGATGCCAGAAGTTCGGGTAGTCCAGATCCGTTACATGGCTGGCATCGCTCTTGAACAGCATTTCACGTTCAAAGTTCAGCAGTTCAGGATTGTCTTTCGATGCCTTTTTCCACCAGGTGTCAAAGTGACGACCGGAAACCACAGTGTGGTCAATGCGCTGGTCATAAAACTCGAACATCGCATCATCGTCGATCAGAATGTCACGGCGACGGGATTTATGCTCCAGCTCTTCCACTTCCAGCAACAATTTGCGGTTCTGCTGATAGAACTTGTGCTTCGTTTCCCAGTCACCTTCGACCAGTGCCGAGCGGATAAACAGCTCACGGGACAACACAGGATCAATCCGACCGTAGTTCACCTTACGCTTGGCGATGATGGGAATACCGTACAGGGTCACCTTCTCAAAAGCGGATACCGAAGCCGGTTTTTTCTCCCAGTGAGGTTCACTGTAGCTGCGTTTGAGCAAGTGCTCGGCCAGCGGCTCTACCCATTCAGGCTGAATCTTGGCGGCAATGCGGCCCCATAGCTTTGAGGTTTCAACCAGCTCCGCGACCATGACCCATTTCGGCTGTTTCTTGAAAATGCCGGAGCCCGGGAAAATGTTAAAGCGTGCGTTACGCGCTCCCTGATACTCGTTCTTTTCCTGATCTTTCAGACCAATATGAGACAGCATCCCGGACAGTAATGCAGTATGAATACCGTCATAACTGGCTTCCTGTGAGTTCATCTTCAGGTCCAGCTCGCGGACAACCTGATGTACCTGGAAGTAGATGTCCTGCCACTCACGAACCCGCAAGTAGTTCAGGTAATCTTTCTTACACTGGCGGCGGAACTGGTTGCCGGACAGCGCTTTCTGCTGCTCCTGTACGTAGTCCCACAGGTTAATGAAGGTCACAAAATCGGAGTCTTTGTCGTAGAAACGACGATGCTTCTCATCCGATGCCTGCTGTTTTTCCATCGGGCGTTCACGTGGATCCTGAATCGACAGTGCCGACGCAATGATCATCACCTCACGCAGCGCTCCCTGCTTCGGTGCTTCAAGTACCATTCGGGCCAGACGCGGGTCAATCGGCAAACGGGCCAGCTGACGGCCGATTGCGGTCAGACGTTTGCGCGGATCTTTGGCCTGCGCATTGATCGCCCCCAGCTCTTCCAACAGGCGAACACCGTCCTGAATATTGCGGTTATCCGGCGCTTCAACAAACGGAAATGCCTGAATATCCCCCAGCCCGATTGCAGTCATCTGAAGAATAACGGAAGCCAGGTTGGTACGCAGAATTTCCGGATCGGTAAATTCCGGACGCGACAGGAAGTCTTCTTCGGAATACAGGCGGATACAGATACCTTCAGCCACACGGCCACAACGGCCTTTACGCTGGTTGGCACTCGCCTGTGAAATGCGTTCAATCGGCAGGCGCTGTACTTTAGTACGGTAACTGTAGCGACTGATTCGGGCTGTCCCCGGATCAATTACATATCGGATACCCGGTACGGTCAGCGAGGTTTCAGCCACGTTGGTCGACAGAACAATACGTCGGCCGGTGTGCGACTGGAACACCCGGTTTTGCTCACCCGCAGACAAACGGGCATACAGCGGCAGAATTTCAGTATCCCGCAGCTTACGTTTTTCCAGTGCTTCCGCGGTATCACGAATCTCACGTTCACCGTTCATGAAGATCAGGATGTCACCCAGCCCTTCCTCACACAGTTCATCGACGGCATCAAAAATGGCTTGCAGCTGATCGCGGTCGTTATCTTCACTCTCTTCACTGATCGGACGATAACGCACTTCCACCGGATACGTCCGGCCTGACACTTCGATAATCGGTGCGTTGTTGAAGTGCTTAGAGAAGCGTTCCGGATCAATGGTCGCAGAGGTAATAATGACTTTCAGGTCCGGGCGCTTCGGCAACAGCTCGCGCAAGTAACCCATGATGAAATCAATATTCAGGCTACGCTCGTGCGCCTCATCGATAATGATGGTGTCATACTGGTTTAGGAAACGATCATTCTGAATTTCAGCCAGCAGAATACCGTCCGTCATCAGCTTAATCTGGCTGCGGTCGGAAACCTGATCGTTAAATCGAACTTTGTAACCCACGTAAGAGCCCAGTTCACATTCCAGCTCTTCTGCAATACGGCTCGCAACCGAACGGGCAGCCAGTCGGCGTGGCTGGGTGTGACCAATCATCCCCTTGGTGCCCAGCCCCAGCTCCATACAGATTTTCGGCAGCTGGGTCGTTTTACCCGAACCGGTTTCACCGGCGACAATTACCACCTGGTTGTGCTTAATGGCTTCGGCGATGTCGTCTTTTTTCTGGCTGACAGGCAGCTGTTCCGGATAGCGAATCGTCGGGCGTTGCGCCGCACGCAGCTGAGCCACTTGCATGGACTTGGCAATATCCATCGCGATTTCGTCAAACACCGCGTGGCGGGCTTGTTCGTTCTTAATCTTTGCTGCGCCCTGCACCCGTTTCAGCAACCGGAAACGGTCGCGTATCATGCAGTCGTTGATAGCAGCTTTTAGCGTATTTTCGTTATTCAAAACGTCTTTCTGAGAAGTGGTTGACTGAGTCAAAAGAAGTCCTGCTAAATCAGCTTGGTAGTTCTGAGCGAATTCTACCATAAATCACCGAGGTTACGGAAAACACAGGTAAACGGGGATCCGTTATAACCTATACCGGCTAAACATTGACATTGTCGGCAACATTTGAAAGCAGGATTTTGTTCAGATTGCACTCATTTGATCCCAATAGTAAAATTTTGTCCTGATTTAACCCAAAAGGTAATTTTGTTATGAAAAAAGCGCTACTAGGTTTTACCCTGGCAGCCGCAATGGCTGCACCAGCCTTTGCCGCACAGCCAATTCAGCTGTCTGTTCCGGGCAACAACCTGCCAGATGGTAACGTTCAGGGTTTCCGTGCTTCTCTGCTTTACGGTCAGACGCCTTCTGTGACCGGTCTTCAGTTGCCTATTCTGGGTTTGGCTGAATCACAGAATTTCACAGGTTTGAGCGTAGGTATCGCGTTTGGTGCAACACGTGTTACCGGCGCATCGAAAGGTGTGAAATTTGGTCTGGCAAACTGGAACGACAACACGGCGAAAGGTGCTGACTTCGGTTTTGCTAACTATACTGGCGGCCAGTTTACCGGTCTGCAATTTGGTGCGTTTAACTACGCAGGCAGCCTGAACGGCCTGCAGCTTGGCTTTATCAACGCCACTGACCGCATCAACCAAGGTATTCAGATTGGTCTGATCAACTACGACAAATCGGGTACCTTCATCAGTAAAGATCTGCCGGTATTCCCAATCATTAACGCCCGTTTCTGATAACCCGAAGACACGCTAGCGATGAAAAAAACAGGGAGTTTGAGACTCTCTGTTTTTCATGCTGTTTATTGTGTTGATTTTTTCTGTATTAATCCCTGCCTGCACTTTTCCTTGCCTGCAGCCAACATGTTTACGGATGCCGTTACCTGTGATGACAGGCTCTGCTGTCCATTCGATACCCCATCGACAGCCCTCTTTTAAATATTGAAAACAAACCCTGAAAGCTATTTGTAAAAACTACTCGTAACAGCTAATCGTGAAAACTTATCGCCTAAGAAAAACGTGAAAAACATCACGCTTTTCAGGAACTCATCTCGCCAGAGGCAGTCATAATTTATGTGGCTAAATTGATTATCAGACGCCACACTCAATACAGCTCCATTTTCAGCAGTTCAGAGGCAAGCATGTTACACAAGTTGCGTACCCTGTTTCAGCAGGTCATGAATGACGGCGACGCCAGCGGCGTTTCTGACACCCCCTCTCTGCATTTGGCTATCGCCAGTTTGCTGTGCGAAGTCGCCAGTGCTGATCACGTCGAAGATCACCGAGAAGCCCGGGCAAAAGAGCATTTGCTGGTGAATTTACTGGATATCAGTGAGGATAATGCGCGGGCACTGTTAGAAAAAGCACAAAAGCAGAGCGATCTGTCTGTGTCGCTGTTTGAGTTCACTACGAACCTGCGGTCACTTTCTCAGGAACAACGCTACGACCTCATTGAAGCCATGTGGCAGGTCGCCTATGCCGACGGTACAGCTGACCCGATTGAAGAGGCCGTCATTCGTCAGGTCGCAGAACTGATTTACCTTGATCACTCAGCGTTTATTCGTGCCAAGTTATCGGCGCAGGAAGCGACTGACAGCTAGCAGCTAACAGCTAACAGCTAAAACAGTAAAGCGCGATGACTGGATATACGACCAGTCACCGCGCTTTATCTTTTCAGTCAGTTCATTGGGTTATTTAATGTCGATAAGTCTGCTCGCTTTGCGATAGCGAACTTTCCATCCTTGCCAGCGAGGTAGCTCCCAGCGTTTCGGATCGGCTTTGCGGTTTCCGGACTGGTAAACCGCCACCACCTGCTTTTTAGCCAGATGGTATTCAACATGCATTTTCAGATCGGTCAGGTTAACAAACTGCGGAAATTCGCTGTCAAAATCCTCCCGCTCCCATGCCGGAATCCCCTCAAAATGAAAGTCATCGCCGGAAAATAAATCCAGATCATCAGCCGATTCTACCCCAAGCGCTTCCAACTGTTCATTTAACCACGTACGGATCTCAACCGGGGCGTTGTCCCGCTGACAGGTTTCACTTTGATAACGCCCCAAAGCCAGATACAGGTTCCACTGATGGATATCGGCTTGCAGCTTTTCCGCCAGCCCGTCGAGAAGCGTACCGTTCAGCACCATATCTAGCAGTGCGCCGCGTGCAGAGACACCTTGTGGTGCCTGCCAGCAGGAGTCGATAACGCGGCCGGCATAAATGCGTTGATGCTCAACCAGACAACCATCGTCGGTCACTTGCGTCCGGCCAAAGGCCGATTCACCAAAACCGAGCTCATTCAGCCAGGATAAAGGAACCGGTGCCATACAGGTTGCCAACACCAGATTTTGCTTCACACCTTTACCGGGCAACGCAAACTGATCAAAAACAATCGCCGCTTCTGCTGTTTCGGCGAATCGGCTATCCCTGCCGATATTCACTTCCGCGTACCCGTTCCCCAGAGCCTGTCGCCTTTTCTCCCTGCGAATAAACACCAGTTCCGGAGCAGTGCTCATCACCGCTTTCAGCCACCCTTCACGCTTTACCGAGGTGGCCACGTCAAGGTCTGGCAGAGCCAGTGCATCGCGAATCTGCTGCGACAGCAGACGTGCTTCTGTCAGCACGTCAGAATCAATATTCAACCAGTCCGGGACATCCTGACGAAGCAGCTTAATCAGCGCCATCGCGTCGCAATGCTGCGGTTCCCATTGCGACAGTTTCTCTCGCTTTTCTTCGCTATTGGGCATTTGCCACACTTTCTGATACACACTCAGAGCGGCGGCCACATCCACCATCGCTTCCCGGCTGGCTTTATCCGGCATCGCGCTGATCAAATGGGCAAAAAGCGTGTCGATGGGTAACGGGTAGAGAATTTTTCCGTAGTCGGTTGCCAGCCCCTGCGTATTGATGGCCTGCATTTGCAATAGCTTTTCCCGGGCCAGTAGCATCGGTTTTTCCGGCACCGGATCAACAAACGGCAACTTATCAAGCACATACCCGCTACAGGCTGCCGCCAGCATCGGCTCCACCAATTCTTCTCGGTGCAATTCCGGTGGTGTTATGGCTTCCAGCGGTGCCGCTTTGCCGTACAAACGCAGGCACGTTCCGTCTGCCACTCGCCCTGCCCGGCCTTTACGCTGCTCCGCACTGGCTTTGGAAATGGCATGCAAACCCAGCACGGTACGACCATTTCGCTGATGCGTCCGGCGTTCCAGCCCGCTGTCGATGATCAGGGTGACCCCGGGAATGGTCAACGAGGTTTCAGCCACATTGGTCGCCAGAATAACCCGCTGTTTGTGGCTAATGGTCAGCGCCCTGTGCCGCTCATCATCTGAAACCGACGCATGAAGAGGAATGACATCTATTTCTCCGCAGTCCAGCTCTGCTGCCAGTGCCTGTCGTAACGCAGACTGACATTGGGCAATTTCTTTTCGCCCCGGCAGAAAAACCAGAATATCCTGGTGCTGGCGGTAATGTGCCAGTACCGTTTGCTGAATTTTCGTTTCCAGATGGCGGATATCAGGCATATTACGCGCATCATCAGCCAAATGATTCACTGTCACCTGGAACTGACGGCCTTCCGCTCGTAGGCAAATCCCACCGAGATAGGCAGTCAGACGCTCACTGTCCAGCGTTGCAGAAGTCACCACAAGCCGGTGACGGTTCTGCACTTTCAGCATCGCCAGCAAAAGATCGGTATCCCAGCGTCGTTCATGGAACTCATCAATAATGATCGTTGCAAACTGCGCCAGTTGATTTTCACTGAGCCAGCGCAAGGCGACACCGGGAGTCACAAAAACAATGTCTGATGCCTCATTGAAACGGTTCTCAAACCGAATCGCGTACCCCACCGACTGACCAATCGGCTCTTGTCGCTCACCGGCAACAAATTCAGCCAGAGACCGACAGGCAACCCGCCGCGGCTCAACAACCAGCACCTTACCACGCCGTGCCGCCCATACCGGCAGACGGGTTGATTTCCCCGAGCCGGTTTCAGCGACGACAACCAAGTGTTGTTGTTCAACCCGGGCTAGAAATTCAGATTGGATATCATCAATAGGAAGTGAAACAAACATGAAGTAAACGCCGGTTAAATCAGGGTTAATCGCTTTTGCGCAGGTTTTCATCCAGCTCAAGGCACAGCAGACGGAGTGCTTCAATGCTCTCTGCCGTCATACTGGAACGTGACTCGAGTTGAGCCGTGAGTTCGTTCGCCTCATCTTGCAGTTGACTGCCTTTTGCCGTTAAGGAAATCACTTTTTTTCGCTCATCCAGCTCAGAAACCCGCCGGGTCAGCAACCCCTTTGATTCCAGACGCTTAACAATTGGAGTCAGAGTGCCCGAATCCAGATGCGTATCATTGGACAGCTCTTTCAAACTTACGTCATTCTGGCACCAGAGCGAATGCATCACAATGTACTGTGGGTACGTCAGATCATACTCATCCAGAATGGGACGAAACGCTCTCACCAGAGAGTTCGTCGCGGTATACAGCGCAAAACACACACTATCAGATAATTTCTGGGCCATGTATTCATCCGTTTTTGAACGCCCAGCCGATATTAACTGGGTCTGTAAAAGCTGTTTTTACAAAAGCATTGTTGATTAATGCAATGTTTCTTAAGCAAGGTCACGATGTTAGCAAATTTCACCTCGGCAAAATAGTTTGCGAGCAAATTATTTTTGAGCAAAATATCTTGCACTCTCTTTCCTACCCGGGTAAGTTATCCACAAATGATTTGTGCGCAAATTATTTGCGGGTGACTTATTTGAAAACCAAGAAATGAAGTCTGATACATATCGAATCTGAAAAATTGTGCCTTCAATATCCCTGTGTCCTGATGTCGCAACACGCGCAGCCAATACAGGGCAAGGAAACAAAGAGAGAAAGAACATGATGAACAGCCAACAAATCCATCTTGCTTCACGCCCGACAGGCATGCCTTCGCAAGCGAACTTTAAAACGGTAGACGTCACATTGCCTGCTCTGCAGGAAGGTGAAGTACTGGTTAAAAATACCTGGATGTCCGTTGACCCTTATATGCGGGGCCGCATGATCGTTTCAGATTCCTATATCCCCCCATTCCAGATTGACGAAGTGCTGGAAGGCGGTGCCATTGGTGAAGTCATTGAATCGATGAATGCGCAATTCCCAGTCGGTGCAAAAGTCAGCAACATCAGTGGCTGGCGTACAACATTCATCAGTGATGGCAGTGATCTGACTCTGCTGCCAGCGGTTGGCCTGCCTGATCAACATTTTCTGGGTGTGATTGGCATGCCGGGTCTTACCGGCTGGGTCGGTCTGTTTAAAGTTGCCCAGCTTAAACCAACAGACACCGTGTTCGTTTCCGCTGCATCCGGCGCTGTAGGCAGTGTGGTATGCCAGATTGCGAAACTGCATGGCTGTAAAGTCATCGGTTCTGTCGGGTCTGATGAAAAAGCGGACATGGTCAAAGCCATGGGCGTTGATGCCGTCATCAACTACAAAAAGGTTGATGATCTGACTCAAGCTCTGCGTGACGCAGCGCCTGAAGGCATTGATGTGTACTTCGAAAATGTTGGCGGCGCACATCTCGAAGCGGCATTGAATGTGATGAACCCTTACGGCCGCATTCCTGTGTGTGGCATGATTGCTGACTACAATGCTGAAACACCTCAACCAGGACCAAGCAATCTGCTACTGATCAATACCAAAAAACTGACTTTGCAAGGTTACATTGTGATGGATTACTGGGATCAGTACGGTGAGTTCGTCGAGCAGATGGGCCAGTGGCTGAAAGAAGGCAAAGTCACTTCGGAAGAAACGGTCTACCACGGTCTGGATCAGGCGGTTGATGCTTTCATTGGTCTGTTTGAAGGCAAGAATAAAGGCAAGATGCTGGTTAAGATCTAATTAACCGCCTGCTTTTTACATGATATTTGAAATCTCGCTTCTTCTTTTTATCTGGTAGTAACCATGTTCCCCTGGCAGTTGGCACTGTCGGGGGCTTTTTTTTGTCCATTCAGATGAAAATCCCCTACTTTTGCTGTTGTGATTGATCATAACCCATTGACTTTTATTCCTGACTCCCTAGCCTTAAAACATCTAACCAAAGAGGCTCGTCACATGACCCGCAAAGAAATTTTTAACCCTGAACTGTGGGATGAAGTCCCAGGTTTTGAGTTTGAAGACATCACTTATCACCGTGCCAAAAACCAGGGCACAGTCCGCATCGCCATCAACCGTCCAGACTGCCTGAATGCATTTCGTCCGAAAACAGTCGATGAGCTGTTCACCGCACTGGATCACGCCCGTCAATGGTCTGATGTTGGCTGCGTATTGCTGACCGGTAACGGTCCGTCACACAAAGGTCAGTGGTCATTCTCGTCGGGTGGCGATCAGCGTATTCGTGGCAAAGACGGCTACAAATATGAAGGTGAAGAAGCCGGTAAGGCAGATGTCGCCCGCATGGGACGGCTGCACATTCTTGAGGTGCAGCGCATGATTCGCTTCATGCCTAAAGTAGTGATTGCTGTCGTGCCCGGCTGGGCCGTGGGTGGGGGCCATAGTCTGCATGTGGTGTGTGATTTGACACTGGCTTCGAAAGAACATGCCATTTTCAAACAGACTGATCCAGACGTTGCCTCTTTTGACTCCGGCTACGGCTCTGCTTACCTGGCAAAAATGATTGGCCAGAAACGTGCCCGAGAGATTTTCTTCTGTGGCTTTAACTACAGCGCCCAGGAAGCTTACGAAATGGGCATGGTAAATAAAGTGGTTGATCACTTTGAGCTAGAAGAAGAAGCACTGCGCTGGGCCAAAGAGATCAACAGCAAGTCACCGACAGCAATGCGCATGCTGAAATACGGCTTCAACCTGCCTGATGATGGTTTAGTTGGCCAGCAGTTATTCGCCGGCGAAGCCACACGATTGGCATATGGGACCGATGAAGCGCAGGAAGGCCGCGACGCCTTTTTGGAAAAACGCGATCAGGACTTCAGCCGCTTCCCTTGGCATTATTAATTCGCCATATTGTTTTATTTCAATAAATTCAATGCCCTGGATTCGTCAGGGCATGTTTTTCTGTTCTTGCGATGAAAGACACGTGAACAAAACATACAAAACACACAATAAAAACAACATATCTACCAAATTTTAACAAAAAGAACATAAATCACACACAATTGAGTTTAATCTCACACCAGACCTTTTCCTTCACCACTTCCCGCCCAAAGATCACAGAATAATTATTTTTGTAAAACAACAACAAAACAGATATAAAACAAAATCAGAACAAAACAAACAAAGATGAAACATTATTCATTTTACCGTGTTAAATCCTGTAAAAAGATGCATAAAAACATGATCAAATTCGCGAAAAATGTGCGCATTCCCTTTGAATAATCAGCACGGTAGATCTACGATTAGGCCCTAAATGAAAAAAGTCATTTTCATTTTTCTCTCACCTTAGGAAACAGAGTGTTTTGCATGAACAACGATAAACGTCCTCTCTACATCCCCTACGCAGGCCCTGCGTTACTAGAAACTCCCCTCCTTAATAAAGGAAGCGCATTCTCTGTTGAAGAACGTATGTTCTTTAACCTGGAAGGTCTGCTTCCGGAAGCGATCGAAACGATCGAAGAACAGGCAGAGCGTGCTTATCAGCAGTATCTGAAGTTCGAAAATGACATGGATAAGCACATCTATCTGCGCAATATCCAGGATACGAACGAAACTCTGTTCTACCGTTTGGTTGAGACCCACATTACTGAGATGATGCCAATCATCTACACCCCGACAGTTGGCGCGGCTTGTGAAAACTTTTCTAATATCTACCGTCGTGGCCGCGGTCTGTTCATCTCTTACCCTAACCGTGACCGCATCGAAGACATGCTGAACAACGCTTCTCGTCATAACGTGAAAGTGATTGTTGTGACAGACGGTGAGCGTATTCTGGGTCTGGGCGATCAGGGTATCGGTGGCATGGGTATTCCAATCGGTAAACTGTCTCTGTACACCGCATGCGGTGGTATCAGCCCGGCTTACACCCTGCCGGTAGTGCTGGATGTGGGTACCAATAACCCACAACGTTTATCTGATCCAATGTACATGGGCTGGCGTCATACGCGTATCTCCGATAAAGAGTACGATACGTTTGTTGACGATTTCGTACAGGCGGTAAAACGCCGTTGGCCTGACGCTCTGATTCAGTTCGAAGATTTCGCTCAGAAAAACGCAATGCCACTTCTTGAGCGTTACAAAGACAAAGTATGCTGCTTTAACGATGACATTCAGGGCACCGCAGCTGTGACCGTTGGCTCTCTGCTGGCTGCTTGTAAAGCGGCAGGCAGCAAACTGTCTGAACAACGCGTGGCTTTCCTTGGTGCTGGTTCAGCAGGTTGCGGTATTGCCGAAGCAATTATTGCGCAAATGGTTTCTGAAGGTATCAGCGATACCCAAGCACGTAGCCAGGTATTTATGGTCGACCGCTGGGGTCTGCTACTGGACGATATGCCAAATCTGGTTAACTTCCAGAAGAAACTGGTTCAGCCACGTGCCAGCATTAACGAGTGGGAAACAGAAGACACGAACATTTCTCTGCTGGATGTGATGCGCAATGCCCACCCGACGATTCTGATCGGTGTATCAGGCGTACCTGGTCTGTTCAGTGAAGAAGTTATCCGCGAAATGCATCAGCATTGTGAGCGCCCAATTATCTTCCCACTGTCTAACCCGACCAGCCGCGTAGAAGCAACGCCTGCCGACCTGATCCGCTGGACTGAAGGTAAAGCACTGGTAGCCACAGGTTCGCCTTTTGAACCGGTTGTGTTCAACGGTAAGACCTACCCTATCGCGCAGTGTAATAACAGCTACATCTTCCCGGGTATCGGTCTGGGTGTACTGGCTGTTGGCGCCCGTCGTGTGACGGATGAAATGCTGATGGAAAGTAGCCGTGCGTTGTCTGAGTGCTCACCATTGGCAATTAACGGCAATGGTCCGCTACTGCCGCCACTGGAAGACATTCAGGATGTTTCACGCCACATTGCCTTTGCTGTTGCGAAGAAAGCTGTCGAGCAGCGTAAAGCACCGAAAAATACCGACGAGCGAATTAAAGAGAAGATTAACGACAACTTCTGGAAATCAGAATACCGTCGCTACAAGCGTACCTCTTTCTGATCGCCAGCCATTATTCGGCCAGGTATTACTTAATCGTTGTTCCCAAAGCCCGCATTTTTGCGGGCTTTTTTACTATAAGTGACTTAATTTACTGAGAAAATTTAATCCATATATCATACTGCAATCAATATCAAACACAATTTCCCGCCAATTCGGTAAATTTAGCCCTTACTCTAAGAATCTAGCTTCATTGTTACCCTGTTAGCCTGTCTGCCTTTATGCTACTGGTTGAAACTAAGCCGGTTACGACGTACGGCAAATAAAACAATAAATGGAGAGTGCAATGCAAGAGTTGCCCGTTTGCAGTCAATGCGGTCAAGATGAGGAGTTCCTGGTTTCAGAATCAGGGGAATACATCTGTGTCTGTGGCCATGAATTCCATACCGACCCCATTAGCCCATCATCCCTTGATAACAACACGACATCCTCATACCAAGTGACAATGAACTACGTTTCTCCGCTTCTGCATTAACGCCTGAGAAACCGTCATTTTGAATACCCATCTAGCCGCCATACTCTGGCGGTTTATCTTTTCCTTATGAGCACCATTCTCACACTACAATAAGTCCTGCATACCAAATCATTTTTAAACCTGGAATTATTCACTAATTGTTCCCTTTCTTATTGAATACCTTCTCATATGTTAAGAAATCATCTCAAACACCGCCCCAAAACAAGTTAAAAAACCTAACAAGTCAGGTTAAATTGGTGTAAAAGTCGAAATTATTTGATAATGAACAACGTTTTAAACGATCACATTCAGTAACCATTTATACAATTTTAACTCTATGAATATAAAGAAAATAAATTACTGAACGACGTTTTATATTGTACTTGTGTCATAAAACCGTTCATAAAATGTGACTTAGATCACGCTGAAATCTCGATATTTCATGCTAACTTAGCGTCCCGTCTGAAGATGAAACATCTGATTCTATGTTTCATAAATGTAACTTCACCAAGTTGCACAGTGCTTCAATTTCGCAAGCAATAAAAAATATAAATTCAGAATCGTATTCATGAACTGTCACATAAATGGACGTTCCAGTTGCTTAGGGAATTGTTCGATTTGCTAAGCGTTATATACAGGAAATTACTATGAGTGTTACGAACGGATCTTTCTTAACTTCGCTGAATGACGCATTGAATGGCGTTATTGGTGCTGTTAATGGATTACTATGGGGCCAACTCCTTGTTTACTTACTGGTTGCAGTAGGTGTTTACTTCACTTTACGTCTGGGCTTCATTCAAATTCGTCAATTTGGTCACGCGGTCAGTGTTCTGAAAAGCGGTAAAGACGTTGATAACGGTATCAGCTCTTATCAGGTTTTCTGCACTTCAATGGCAGCTCGTGTGGGTACAGGTAACATGGCCGGTGTGGCTGTTGCCCTTGCGGCCGGTGGCCCTGGTGCGATCTTCTGGATGTGGCTGATCGCCCTGTTTGGTATGTCGACTGCCTTTATCGAATCCACACTGGCTCAGATCTACAAAACCAAAGATATCGACGGTCAGTACCGTGGTGGTCCGGCTTACTACATGGAAAAAGGCCTGGGTCAACGCTGGATGGGTACTCTGTTCTCAATCTGTCTGATCATTGCATTTGGTCTGGTGTTCAATGCCGTACAGGCTAACACCATCACGGATGCGCTGAGCCATTCATTTGGTTTCGACCAGACAATCATGGGGATGATCATCGTTGCTTTCTCTGCCTTCTTTATTATGGGTGGTCTGCGTAAAGTAGCGGCGGCATCAGCACGTATTGTGCCTGTGATGGCCATCGGTTACCTGGCAATTGCACTGCTGATTGTCATCATGAACCTGTCTGAACTGCCAGCAGCTCTGATGCTTATCGTGAAAAGCGCATTTGGCTGGCAGGAAGCGGCGGCCGGTGGTGTTGCTTACACCGTTGCACAAGCGATGCAAAGCGGTATTGCCCGTGGTCTGTTCTCGAATGAAGCCGGTATGGGTTCTGCTGCCAACGTTGCAGCGTCAGCGACACCAAACCCAAACCACCCTGCTTCTCAGGGCTTTGTTCAGATGCTGGGTGTGTTTGTTGATACCCTAGTTATCTGTACGGCTTCTGCTGCCATGATTATGCTTAGTGGCGTGATGAACCAGCCTGACGCAGCAACCGGTATCAGCCTGCTGCAACAGGCACTGAGCAGCGAGCTGGGTGACTGGACAACCTACTTCATGGCGGCAGCAATTATTCTGTTCTGTTTCACGTCTATCATCGCGAACTACAGCTATGCTGAAACCAACGTGATGTTCCTGAACGGTAACACGAAGAAAGGCCTGTTTATTTTCCGCCTGTGTGTACTGGCTATGGTAATGTTCGGCTCAGTGGCTTCGCTGCCTGTCGTATGGAACCTGGCAGATGCCTCGATGGGTATGATGGCTCTGGTCAATATCATTGCACTGGTACTCTTGTCTAAACTGGCGATCAAAGTTATCAAAGACTACGAAACCCAGCTGAAGCAAGGCAAAACGCCTGAGTTTGACCGCTCTAAATTCCCAGAGCTGGAAGAACTGGATGGCGCATGGCACCCGGAAGGCTCTGAGCCTGTCACCAGCACCAAATAATAGATTCATCGTTAATGAGCCGGCGACCACACCGGCTCTTTTTTATGCTAATTCCAGCCACAGCGATGAAACTTTGAGCTCCTGTTCAAGCTTGCGATATCTGTTATCCGGGATTGTCTCCTCTGACAGTCATTACCTTTACTCACGCTCTTCTCTTTTTCCACCCTACCGTTCTCAGGCTCTCAAGCTCTCAAGCTCTCAAGCTCTCAAGCAATCTGACCGGACTCAGTTCTTTCACGATTAAATCGCAGCGTACTCACTGCACACTCACTATCGGATAAATGTCCTTACAAGTCAGGACAATTCCCCGATTGCGGCAGCAAATCATCTCCGATATAGTCCCATCGCCAAAATTTCAGGCATTTTGCGAATTTAGCTACATTTTCGACGCTAAATTTTGCAATCAACCAGAAGAATAAGTGGGTATCTGATGCCGGCATCCCCGTCACTCAGGTAACACCCGCCGCTATAGGTAATACAATGACATTTTCAAAGCCTCTCATTTCTTTGTCTGTACTTCTCGCTCTGGCCGGTTGTCAGACCCAGTCACCATCGGATGCACCTTTTTCGTTGACTGTGGCACACATCAACGACACCCACTCTAACTTTGATCCGGTCAAATCGAGTTTCATGGCCAACGAGTTACGCGTCTACAACGAATTTGGCGGATACCCTCGCCTGCAAACGATGGCAGAACAATACCGTCAGGCAGCAGCGTCTGATAACCAGAGTTTTCTGTTTCTGCATGGAGGTGACGCCTGGCAGGGAAGCGGCTATTTCAAGCTGAATGAAGGGATGATGAACGCCGATTTGCTCAGCCGAATGGGCCTGGATGCGATGGCGCTGGGTAACCATGAATTTGACCTGAGCAACGACAAACTTAACCGTTTCATCGGCGAGGTCAACTTCCCGGTACTGGCCGCCAATGTGGATGCCAGTCAGGATCCTGACCTGCGTGACCAGACGAATCTGAAACCTTTTGTCGTCTTTGCTTATGACGGTTACAAAAAAACACCTGTGACAGATCTGGATAAACTGCCGGCAAATTCCAATCTGGTTGCGGTATTCGGTTTAGCCCTTGATGATATGCCTAATCTGGCACCTAACACCGGCAAAGTCGAATTTCATGATCTGGTGACCTCTGCGCAGGCAACGGTTGATTTCCTGCATGAGAAAGGCATCCGCAACATCATCGCCCTGACCCACATCGGCAACGCGGTAGATCTGGACGTGGCTGCAAAGGTTAACGGAATCGATCTGATTGTTGGTGGCCACTCTCACACGCTGCTGGGTGATTTCACTAACATCGGCCACGACCACAGTGGCACCTATGCGCAGATGGTTAACAATCCGAACGGCCAGAGTAAAACCTGTGTCGTCCAGGCCGGACAATACGCACAGGCTATCGGCCAGCTGAGCGTCAGTTTCGATCTCAACGGCAATGTGATTAGCTGCAAGGGTCATAACACCCTGCTCAGTAATGACACCTACTTCCACTCGCCTTTGCGTGAAACCACCAGCCAGTTCAGTGCAACAGAGGCTGACACGGTCAAAACCTTTATTGAAGGTGAAGATAACCTTGTTATCGCTGCAGAAGCAGCGGCAATGCGTCAGTTGATCGACAGCAAGTACAAGCCTGCGGTTGAGCAAGCATATGGCAAAGTGATTTCCCGCGTACCGGAAGAAATCAAACACGAGCGTCGTCCGGGTGATAAAGGCACGGATAAGCACGGCTCTGATGTCGCGCCTCTGATTGCCGAAGGTCAATACTACTGGGCTAATCTTCCAGCCGTTCAGGCCGTCACCGGTATGAAAGTGGATTTTGCCCTGATTGGTGCTGGCGGTATCCGTACAAACTTTGATGCCGGTGAATATCGCGAAGGCAACGTCTCACTTGAAATGCTGCCATTTTCAAACTTCATGTCTGTCGTACCAATCAAAGGTAAAGACGTGGTAACCCTGATTGAAGGTGCCGTTACGGCCACGCTGCCAGAAGGCTCACACGCAGGCAAATTCCCATATGGCGGTCATCTTCGTTACCAGTTCACCGAAACTGTGCCGCATAAAGCGGGGCGCGTTGATTATATCGAAGTCATGACAGGTACAGAGGATCAACCGATCTGGCAAGCCATTAATCCGGACCAAACCTACAATGTGGCGATCAATAATTACAATGCCAGCGGCAATGATGGCTGGACGCCACTGTTTACGGCACAACAACACCAGTCAGGCCGGGTGGATCTGGCATATGTCGACGGTAAGCTGACAGGCTTTAAAGTGCAGCGCATTGAGGCGGTAAACGGTAAGTACAACGTGCATTACGCCACTCAGGGGCCAGATTGCAAGGCCGCTAATACCCGTTGTAATACCGACGCCCAGGCAGTGATCGACTACATTGCAGATAAGAAACCAGTTTTGACGCCACTGAGCTACGAAGTGGTCACCCTGAATCGCGCGCTTTAAGATTAGTCGTTTATTCCACGGCGCTTTTTACCAAGCTTCTGATTACAGACTCCTTGTCAATAATCAGTCATGCGGAAGTGACTGAATAACCGCTTGAATTAGCTTATAAGACTTGTCGCATAGGCAACTCTGTTGAGCTGATTCCTAATAGCGCCCAAAGAAAAAAGGCTTTCATCATCTGAAAGCCTTTCTTTTTAACTGACGCCTGCCAGATTCACTCAGGGCGTTTTGTATGTCCGCTGCTTATCATGCAGATATGGGGCATAAACCCGCGCCATTTCATCATCAACGGCGATGATCTGCTCTTCCAGATGAGATAGTCGCCCGTCAATAAAGGATGTTACGACTACCCGTCCACTGCCCTGTTTCTCGGTCATAAAGAAATCTGAATAGGCATATTCGGAATAGTAGGTATCACTCTCAATGTCGTAACCTAATCCGGTACAGGACACCTGAATCGTCTTTGCCGCTGCCAGCGCAATAGTGTGCACTTCACAGTTCGGGTTACCCAGCGAGGCATCAACAATTTCTCTGCCCACAGAGTAATAGTTACCTTTATGCAGTTTGTTGTGAACTTGCTTGAGTTGCCGAATGTGCCTCAGCACCCGGTTCACCCGATCAATTTGCTGCTGATCCAGAAAAGCCACTTTGTTGCTTTTTATCGCATTCAGCCGAGATTCGAACTTCAGAATCTTATCAAACTGATGGCTGAACGAACGGCCAATACTCTCATAGTCATACATTTCGCCAACCAGTGCATTGGCACTGGCTGTCGCGATAAAAAATGTCGAACCCAATAGCATCCCTACCAAGGGTCGGACAAATGTATTCATTCTTGGCATCCCTGTCGTTATTAATGAGATAGTGACTTCGCACCACATTATGCAACACAATTGATAACAGAGTGCGTGAAGCGTCAAATTAATAGCAGATCGACGTCACATTTACGGCGATAAAATTATGTAAGCCCGTGATATAAGGCAAGTTTAGATGAGAATATAAACATCAAGAGGTTTTTCATCCGAGATGTGAGTGAGTCAGCAGAAGATGGGGATTACACCATGCCAATGAAGACAAATCATCCCGGTCTCTGTTCTACGGCCTTTGTGGAAGGAATCGTCAGTACAACTCCCATGTTCAATAAAAAAACAGCCAGCATAATGCTGGCTGTTTGCGTTCTACTTTGCTCAAATTACCTGTAGCACGTTTTACCCATCGCCCGGTTTGCTAAGGGCTATCAGTGCTGGACTTTACCATGCCCTTTTCCCGGCCATTGAGCACGTTTGCCGTAATCCAGCGTCACAATGATAGGATCGTGGTCTGAAGAAGAATAGATATTGTCAGATTTTTCTAACTCACCCGTGTACTTCTTGCCGTACTCAAACAGGTTACTCTCAGGGGCATTAATGTGCCATGCTTCGACCGCTGCCACTTTCTTCGCCAACGATGGGGTAACCAGAGCGTGATCCAGGCTACCCAGTTCACCTTCAAAGCTGTAACTGTAATCCGTTTTATGCTTCAGGTTAATCAGGCCATAGCCGCGTTCAATCAACTGCCCTTGCGCTTCATACTCTTTGCCGCCCAGTGTTGTGTGCGACGCGGTATAAATTTTGCCACCACGATCTTCAGGATCGAAGCTGGTCAGCGTCAGGATCGGATCCTCCATTCCGTATGAGTTCAGATCCCCCATTACCAGCACGTCTCCGTTCAGGTGACGAATTTCTTCGCCCAGCACTTTTGCTGCAGAAACCCGGAAGTTATTACAGCTACCCTGTACATCTTCTTTTTCAGCAAACTGCGTGTCATCTTCCCAACAGCTGGAACCCTTAGATTTAAAGTGGTTCACAATCACAGTCAGGTCATCTTTCGCACCCGGAATATTAAAGCGCTGCATCATCGCGTGACGCTGATAAGCACTCTTAGTAGCACCATCATTCAGCGGAGCATGCTGTTCAGGCATCTGAATCTGACGGGCATGATTTTTCGCCTTCACCTTATGATGACGGTAAATAATGCCAACTTTGATGGCATCTTCACCGAAATAGGCAACGTTTTCAAATCCCGGCGCATCTTTAAACGTCAGATCTGACTTACGGACTTTCACCGAGCGATAATGATCTTTCTTGTTTGGCTGCGCATCATTTAGCGCCTGAATCAATGATTGCAGCGCACTGTTTTCGTCAAAGCCGTTATTCTCCAGCTCCATCAGCGTGACGATATCGGCATCCATTGCAATAATGGCATTAACCAATTTCGCCTGTTGCATCGCAAACTCTTCAGTTGTCGGTGCTCCGCGATAGCATTTCGCACCAGGTGCAACCACGGCTTCCGTACAGGTTGCGTTCGGATTTCCTGATTCAGCAAAAGAGTTGAAATAGTTCAAGACATTGAAGCCAGCGACTTTCAGGCCGTTGACGTCTGCCGTCTGTGGTTCATCGTTTCGCTCGTTGGCTGTGGTGCGCAGCAAATCGCCGCTGGTAATGTGATTCGTTGCAACCAGACGGTACTCACCATAGCTGTAACCTACCATTGCCGTCAGCCCCGTCAGCTGATCACCGATTCGCAGATAGCCCGTTTCCGGATTGAAATTATTAAACCATGGCAGTACACCGTCCGCTGCTTTGAAGTCAGATTCCAGATACACCCGGCTGACCGCATTGTCCGCCGCCATTTGCAGAGCTTCTTGCGTTTCCGCCGCATACCAGTGGGTCGGGTTGTACAGCGGTGTATTATGAGCCAGCATCATGTTGTTACGGTATGACCCGTAATCAAAACTGAAGTTACGGGTCACTACCAGCGGACTGTCCTGATCCAGCAGAACCTGCATTCCTTCATGGCGCTCCAGCGCGTCATGCAGTGTTTCGCCTTCTCGAACACGAAAACGCACCGGAGACGGAATCGGGTAACCCTCTCCCAGCACAGCATATGCATTGTCCTGTACGTCCAGTTGGGTGTTCCCGTAATACTCTTTCACCTTCGCTTCGACGCACACTTCCGCGCCGGGCTGAATCTCAGCCGGAGCCGGGTTGCCGCCCAGATAAACGAAAATGCCGTCAGAGGTGGCTTCATCCCCATCGCCCTGGGCATCCTGCAGGTAGAAACCTTTGTACAAGCTTTCGCCACGAGCGGTAACAATGCCCTGCACAAAGTAAGTTTCCTCACTGTCAAAACGGCCGTCGGGCACTAACGGGCTGCGATTGCCACTTCCCTGTACTGCGTACACCGGCACCGCTTTATCTGGCTGACACTGGAACACAACCGGCGGCTCTGCTTCGCAAGCGTCCAGCCCGCGGCATCCCAGCCCGTCAAAGGTGTCTTTTGCCAGTACAACCCATTGGTCATTAACATCGAATGGGCTGTCGACCTCTGTACGCCCCGTGGTTACTGAAGGATCACGGCGCAATGTGACGTCTTTACCGAAGCTGATCGACTTGCCCAACTGGCCCAGACTGTCAATCAGTGTACCGTTTTCAAACAACGCCACTACGTCGTCGCCGTTGAATGCCAGTTGGCTGGTACCAAAATGCCCGGCCGCTTTTAGCTCTGCCGACGCACTGCTGTGGTAAACCACATAACTCTCGCCTTCAGCCAGTGTTACCGGTTGCAGGCTGATTGGCGCTCTGAAAGTGTCTGACCCGTTCACGGCAAGCTGTAGACTGTAGTCAGAAAGGTTAATCTCTGCCGCTGACAGGTTGGTCAGTTCAATGGCTTTATTATTACCGGAACCCTCGACATATTCCGTAATCATAAGCTGTGCCGACACCGGCGCACTCATTAATGCAAGTGCAATCGCACCGCTTAATGGTTTTAAAGGTCTCATCTTTTACTCCGTTAAAAAATACAAAAGCATCCTAGGCTTAACATATGAAGCCAGAATGACATTTTGCTAATCTGCTGTGCGCCACAATTATTGGTTACTTTTAAAAAAATTAAAAATCTGCCGTTTTTACAATGGTGTATGTTTTTCAGTATAAAAAGCCAAAAAATAAGCATTGATATTATTGTCATCGATTACATGACACCTTCGTGAACAAATTACTGATTAGATTTCTAATAGCAGCTTCATAGTTTTGAAAAAAATGCCCACTACTGTTTCTGACTGATTTAAATAATTGGACAGGACTGCACAAATAATGAAAAAAGTGAAATCTCTTCTGGCTCTTTCGCTGGCACTGGCTCTGACTGGTTGTAATTCATCAGATAATGACGATACCCAAGCCAAAGAAAGCAAAGCCCTCAACCTCACATTACTGCACATTAACGATCATCATTCCAAACTGGATGCAACTGACAACTTCACACTGCTATTGCAGGATAAGGAAACTCAGGTGTCACTGGGTGGTTTCCCTCGACTGGTTTCTAAAGTCAATGAGTTAGCCAGTCAGCATGAAAACGTCCTCAAACTTCACGCTGGTGATGCGATGACTGGCACCATGTATTACAGCCTGTTTCGTGAAGAGCTGCCGGATACCCTGATGATGAATCAGGTGTGTTTCGACGCTTTCGCTCTGGGTAACCATGAATTCGATGATGGGAATACACAGCTTTCCCATTTCATGGATAAACTGGCTGAAGGTAATTGCGGAACGCCAGTTCTGGCTGCAAATATTGAAGTACCGGAATCCAACCCGATCTTTAATAAATACCAGCCATACGTAATCAAAGAATTTAACGGCGAAAAAGTCGCCATTATCGGGCTGGATATCTCAGGAAAAACACAGGCCTCCTCTTCTCCTTCGGAAGATACGGTTTTTCTTGATGAAGTCGAAACGGCACAAAAATATATTGATCAACTTAAAGCTGACGGCATCAATAAAATCATTTTGCTCTCTCATTACACCTACAAGAATGATATTGCCATGGCAAAATCTCTGCGCGATGTGGATGTGATTGTGGGCGGTGACAGCCATACCTTACTGGGAAATAAAACTGTTCTTGAACCACTCGGTTTATTACCTTCCGGTGATTACCCAACTATCGTCAATAATGCCAGCGGCGATCAGGTATGTATTGTTCAGGCATGGGAAAATGCTAAAGCACTGGGAGAACTGTCCGTATCCTTCAATGCAGCCGGTCAGGTTACCGAATGTAGCGGTCACCCTCACCTGATGCTGGGTGATACTTTCCAGCGCGACAAACAGCCGGTTTCAGAAGCTGATAAAGCCCTTATCGAGACTCAGGTCGCCAATACTGCGGAGCTGAGCCTTGTTGACGCTGATGTAGCAACCGCCACTCTGCTCGACACTTACAAATCAAAAATTGACGAGAAAAAAGCGGAGATTATCGGTACCAGTCTCGACAACCTGTGTGCAGAACGCGTTCCGGGCCAGAACCACCCTCACGGGGATATTTGCCTCGCCAATTCACCGGAGCGGGATTTCCTCAATCAGCACGGCAGTGTCATGGCTAGCATTGTCTCAGAAGCTTTTAAAGCCATGTCACTTCGTTCTGATATTGCGATTCAGAACACCGGCGGCGTTCGTAACAGTATCCCTGCCGGTGACGTCAGCGTCGGCCACGCCTTCGATGTGCTGCCGTTTACCAACTTGTTGGTGAATCTGGATATGACCGGACAAGAGATCCTCAATACCATTGAAGATGCGATTGATAACGTGGTTGTCAACAATTCCACCGGCGCTTTTCCGGCCGCTGCAAATCTACGCTTTGACCTGGATATGACAGCCGCTAAAGGCAGTCGTATCAGCAATGTGGAGGTTCGCCGACGTAATGAGAGCGTCTGGTCTCCAATTCAGTTGGATGCCACATATGTCGTGGTAACCAATGATTTCATCGCCGCTGGCGGTGACCGTTATGACGCAATGGTGCCGGTGTACAATGACCCTGCACGTCGTGAAGATACCGGGTTGCTGTACACGGATTCGCTGATTAATTACATCAAGGCTATGACCGCTGCCAATCAGCCTCTGTCTCAGCCAGCAGCCTCAGAGATGATGGTACAGTCCTACACACCGCTGCCTTAAGCTGTCATTTCAGGTTTTAGCCCTTACAATCAGTCTGTTACCCCACAGCCGACAATTTTGTCGGCTGTGTTTGTTATGCCACGTTACATACCCGTTTCACAGGGTCAGCACTCACAACAACTTTTCTATTGTCGCGACAATCAATGGATCATCCGGCGTGGTACGACTGGAAAATACAGCCACGGCTTTACCATTTCTATCGACAATGTATTTAAAGAAGTTCCAGCTTGGAGCAACACCTGCGTCATTAGCCAGTTGCCTGAAAACCGGGTTCGCCTGCTCACCGGTAACATGGCTGCGTTCAAGCATGGTGAAGGTCACACCGTAATCGAGATAGCACACTTTGGCAGAATCCGCTTCACTGCCTCTGTCCTGCCGGAAATCATTCGACGGGAAACCAATGACAGACAGCCCTTGCTGACGATAACGCTGATGCAGCGCTTCCAGTTGTTCAAACTGAGGCGTGTAACCGCACTGACTGGCCGTATTCACGACCAACAACACCTTGCCACGGAACTGAGCGCACAGGTCAATCTCATCTGACGAATTGAGCTTTTTAAATTGATGGGACAATAACTTGCTGCATGTCTGTTGCTCAATCTTTGGCTGGTTTTCAGTAGCAGGTGAATACGTCTCTGCCAATACTGCACCTGAAATCACTGCAATCGAACCAAGCGCACCATACCTGAAGGCTATACCCCATAGATCATGGCCCCATAGAGCATGACGAAATAGAACATGACGCCATAAAGCAGTACACCTGAGAATCGTACGCGTAAGAACGGTACAAACAAGAACCTTACAACCCAGCCCAGTACGCCCCAATACGGTACAACCCAATACACCACGTCCTAATCGTGCCATCCCCTCCAGCAATCGCCCGCTGACAAGCTTGACTAACTGTCCGTGAGTACGTGCAGTTCTCTGACTTAACAGTAACCATTGGCATTGCTCAAACAACCCTATTTTCATCGACATCCTCCTGCTCACGATCATTGATCAACCAGCCCTGTCTGCGAACGCCCATTTTCTGATGCCAGAGATACTGATACCCGAGTGACAGATACCAGAGTTACGGATAGGCTCATAGGCAGAATGTTTGTGAATCTCTGACAAGGCATACGCTGCCCCGTACAAATGTGATCATAATTCATACAGTCAGGTGTGACTGACTTTCACCTTGCTCCCCCCTCCAGTACACTGACGCCCCACAACCACTTGCTGAACGCCTGAGGACACCATTGATGCAACAAGTAAACATCATTCCTAACCCGGAAATTGCCATTATTTTCAAAGACTGGGCAAATGACTGGGCGAAAGAAAGCGACCCAAGCAAAAAAGACATGGCGACAAAGTTTTTCACTGTCTACAAGCTTGCCGCTGAAATGTTTATCAAAGGCGGTGAGGTCGATATCCAGTTTCTGTCTGCTCTGTTTGAAGACTGTAAACAAAAACTGGAGCACGCTCAGGAAATGAATGAAAAAGTCCGCTCCGCGCTGGGTGATGACACAGAACGTGCCGAAGCTATCATCAAGAAGATTACCCATACCGCACAAGACGCGGCTCACGTTGTCCGCTATCTGGGCTCTTTGCTGCAGCCAACCCAGAAATCCTGAGGGTTTTGTCGCCGGCCTGTTTGCACGTCACACAGCAACAGACCCAAACATGACACCTACACTGTTTATGTCAGCAGACAAAGAACGCCAGGCAGTAGCCTGGCGTTTGTCTTTATTGACGCAGGTTGTAGCTCATTCCAATTGTTCTCGACCTTTTGCTTATCTGAAACCAAGCATTCATAACCCACAACTCAAAATAGAAACTCAGGCAGGCAACAAAGACACACAACTCAAGGCGCTACAGAGCTATTCACCAGACTATCACGGTCATGCAGGCGCTCCAGCGCTTGTACCCTTCGCCACTGTTTTCTGGCAAAAAAAGACTCGCGCAGCCGCCCTATCTGCAGCTGCTTATCCGATTCAGAGAGCCCCTGTGTAGCAAGCATCTCCTGTCGTTCCGCCAGATACGCTGTCAGATGATCATTAAAGGTTTCTCTGGACCGATCCAAATCAGCCAGCCTTTCAGCTGCGGCTTCCCCCACCAGCGCCGAACGCAAGATATAACGTTCCTGCTCCGGCAGGGCTTGCCCCGATGTCAGCTGAGACGCCAGACTGACATTTCTCTCAGCCTGCTGAATATAGTCCGGCTGACCAGCCAACAGCACCTGTGCCCTATCGCCAGCCTCTTCATCATCCATTGCCGAGGAAGCTATTTGCCGTTTATCAATAGCCAACTGACGCAAGCGGTTTTCATCAGCAAACAACATCTCAGACTCATCACCCGTAAAATAGCGCGCCTGCAAGTCAAGAATTTGCTGATGGAGCTGGCGCAAAGCGTCTACACCGACAGCCTCAGTACTCATGGGCACGACATCAACTGATTCAATTTCGGCAATAATTGGCTCTGTGACAGACGACGGAGAGGAAGCGGGTAACGACATATCTGCCAGCGCCCTTTTGTACGCGACATATTGATCAAACAGCCTCATCACGTCTGCTGTCGGCAGCGCTCCAGGGGGCAAGGTGGTGTCTATATACTGCTGCAGAGCCTCGCGAACCCTCGTAAGATCCGACTCACCCAATCCGGACAGCAGATAGTCAAACAACGCCTTGTAAGAGGCAGTGTCAACCAAAGTGTTAAGCTGTGAAGGCACTTGTGCCACCGGCAGATTCAAGGCTTCTGCTACAGATGTCTCAGCTGAGGTTTCTCCTACCTTAGCAAAACCAAGAACGGCGCCTTCCTGGTTATCGGAGGCGTAAGAGGGTTCAGCCTGGTACGGCAATAAAGCCTGGCTGTTAAGCGCGCTTTGGTAGCCAGCAAAAGACAAAGCCGCAACTCCCGCACATAACAACACCCCAAGCCTGCTCTTAATTTGCGCTTTTGCGTTCCCAGCTTGATTCTGCACATGCCGATTCTTCAAAGCCAAATCCTGCAAATACGATGGCCTGACAGCCAGTTTTCGGGTGGCCTCACCGACACGGCCACCCCAACCTAAAGATTGACGATGTTTCACCATCACATCCCCCCTTACAAACCTTGTAACTTCAGGCGGTTTGCATGCTGGCGATACAACGTCACCGGATCAGTTTCAAACAGATGATGAATACCCAACAGGCCGTTGATTTCATCCAGATGATTCATTTTGTAATCATCGCGAATGACTTTGCCTAAGTGCGCACTACACACCCCAACCAGCCCGTCACTCGGTCCATCAAACACCCAGCCGAGCATCGTCATGGCTCCATCTGTCGGGTCAAGCACATTAGTAAATGTTGCAGATCCCGTCCAGGAGTAGTAATACACCCCATTGTCAGCCAGAAATTGGCCATCACCACAATCGCTGGTAGGTACACCTTCCGGATAGTCACGATTAAACGCCAGTGATCCAGCAGTTGTCAGCGCCTCCAGTGAAGCCAGAGGATCTTGCTCAAGATTATGGCCGCCTGACAACAACCCAATTAAGGTAGTCAATCCTTCAGCCATTTTTACAGCAACGCCTTCTGATATAGAGCCCGGCGGCACAGCCCCTCTAAGCACATCCGCCACACGAGATCCTTTATGAACGCCACCCACACTGGTGACCGACGCAACAAGATCCGGGCGTACAGACGCCACATACCGGGCCGTTGGGCCACCGTGACTATGGCCGATCAGGTTGACCTTCTCTGATCCGGTCGCGGCCAGCAGATTTTCGACCTGCGCTAATAGTTGCTCCCCCCTGGCTTCTGTACTGTTTGTTGCTGATACCTGTGCAACAAATACAGCCGCACCATCTTTGGTCAACGAATGGGGAATGCCGTAGAAATAATCTACGCCGGCCAGGCTATCAAAGCCAAATAAGCCATGAACCAATACAATAGGGTATTTCGTTGCGGTATAACCAGATAGTTCCAATGAGGATGCGCTGGCTGACGCAAAAACGGGGGCAGAGGCAGCACTACCTGCCAACATGGCAGAGATGATGATTGTTTTAAGTTTCACGTTATTTTCCTTTTAATTACAGACGCTTTTAAAAGGTAGATGAACAAATAACGTGCAATCACGGGAACATTTAAGCTGAATGAATAACTGTGAACTCTGGCTCCATATCAACATTTTGATGTAACTCTCAATAAGACAGGTCACGCAAAAGTAGATACCGAGCCATATCCCATCAATATGCCATTAGTTGCAATAAAATTTTGACATAAATCCGACAATTCTTTTTTTAAACTAGGTAATACTAAATAAAAAAGTACAAATGTCGCTAAGGAGAAAGTGATGGACCAAGCAATCGGGCTAAGAAAGATTTTTGCCAGAAAACACTACATCAGTCGTGTTCGTTCCTGTCAGAAAAAAATTCGCCAGGCTATTTCAAGAGGTAAAACGCAAGAGGTTCCTTCTCTGCTTGCGCAACTGGAAATCATGCAGCGAAATCTTGAAGCGACCTATCAGTCGTAGTCATCAGTCGTGGTTAATAGTACAACGTTGTCTGTATATACCTGGGAAGCAAGCTATCGTCCGTCAAGATGAGATGCGGGGGCTGTATCGCCTATGGCATTAACAGCGCCATAAGACGCCATTCTATCATGACCTACCGGTGATTGACTTCACGATGACGACGCTGGTCAACACAGCAATATCGGCATTTTCCATTGGTCATAAAACCCGTGGGTAAATAGCACTGACAACGACGACAGCTTGTGAACTGCTGATCACAGAGCAGGCTTAGCATCGTGTTGATCGCCTCGATGACCTGCGCACGCTCATATCTGGCATAGGTTTGCCATTCAGGTTCAGGATCAGCATTGGGATAATAAACCGGATAACACACCTGCAGCGTAATGGGTTTAAAGTTCTGGTCGCGACATACCCTTTCAACATCCGGTTCATCACAGTCATTAAAAAAGTTGATAGGCTGTAATGACCGCATTCGAATATACGCACACGGATTCTGAAGCTGCGACAGCTCCAGATAATCGAACCGCTCAATACCGTGGCTAATCACTATACTTTCGACATACACCAGCACACCCTGTACCAGGTGATCATCTAAACATACAGCCCCTTTCGTCAGAGCATGATGAATCGTTGTGAGTTGCGCGTTCGTGAAAACCACGTAAGGTGTACCTGTCTATCGTTGTTTTTGTCGTTTGATTGAGCGAGCACCATACTGGTGCCGGAAGGGATAATACGTTTTAGCCGCGGAGTATTGTCCACACTCCAAACAGGATTTCACCTTTAATTTTATATTTAATTGTATTTGTTTGGCGTTTTATTCTTCAACTCTGCCTCGACACAGGTTGCAATCCAACAGTCAAACAATTGTATTTATTGCATTTTTACTGGAATAGAAAGCAACAATCAGGCACACAACTGAACAAAAAAACTTAAAAATAATATTGCAATAGACTCGAATCAGTTTTCCGGACTCTATATGGTTAAGTCATGTTGTTGGTCTGACCTGACATGCATTGTCCGCATTGGTCTAACGTCAGTTTCAAACAAAACAAGATCGAGAAGAGTAAAGTATCACTCTAACTTTCACAAAAATTATGTGGGGTAGACACTAGCAGCAACGACTTTTGAGGTGATAGCAGCATATACATAAACTCTATCAAGAAAAATCCACACAAGCCCCAGGGCTTTCATAAGACATTGAATAATTGAGTCTATTATTTAGCCACTTCAACATTAATACTGCCAAGAAAGCAGCGATTAACCTCAGAAATATCCCAAAAATCATACAACGCGGTTTATTAACACCCCAAATAGATTATATATTGCACAAAAAAAATAATTAGCTTTATTTTTTATTTAGTCTGACACCACGCTTCTGTAGCCTCTTCAATGTGAAATAATTGTACTTTACACATAACGTGGTATTTACCAGTCCTACGAATCTGACAACAAAAATTTCTTTGATAGAAAGTTTTCATGCTTGACTTGAAGAAATGTCTACCAATCAAATTTTCATCTTTTGGTAGTAATCCAACTCAACGCCAACCGTTATATTCATAAAAACATCAATAGTATATTCCAAACGCTCAGCATAAACGAAAGACTTTTCTGACGTAGTGTTTCTCTCTATTTTCTCGTAACCATATACGTACAACCGTATTGGGTTTCTTTCATATAAATGAAACTCTGAAGGGAATAAGTTCGCCCCTCCGCTATTATATAAAAATGCATAGGGTGCAGCTGGCTTAGTTGATAACTCTGTTTTAAGTGCGTTTTTTCGTCTAATCGTAACACTCTGATTTTCATTTAAAAATGATGGGCTAAAATGACTGATGTAAAGCCACCCGAAAAAATTGGGTTCTGAATCAATATTTGACTTGGGTGCATGGGGGTTCCAAACGACTTCAACGCCATCCTTATACCACTCAAAATGCTCACCATTTATCCCCATATATTCCAAAGTAATTATTTTATTAGGTACATTTTCTGATTCGTCAGAAAATGATTTACTACTGAAAAGAAATAGGAAGACAAGGCAAGATAGCCAATATTTTACCATTTATATCAATCCTTGATAGCAACTCAACCAATATGACACAGCACACTTATTCCGATCGCGCTAAGGTTATCTCTATAAAGTTTGAAAAACAAGCCAAATAAACTGAAATTTAACCTTGGGGGGAGTTGCATTCTGCTCAAATATGTAGCATGAATTACAATGGACTGGTAATAAGGCCGTTTAGAGATTGAAATTCTCGCACTCAGCAACCTCTTCTTCCTACAAATCACTTTCAAGTTCTACTTATCAAGCATCTCAAAAATGATTGTAGGTTCATTAAATTCTATAAGCTAAGTTTACTAACCAATATCTCGCTTTTAGCTCTTATCAACATAAACTTAATACGGCATAGTACAAAAATAAGTCAAAAATAACCGCAATTTTTCGCTTAATAACCAGATAATTATCCAACCCAGGGTTACAAAAGTTACGAAAGTGCGACATAGTTACATAATTGAAGTTCTCAATTTCTGCCTGTGTACAAGTTGTTAAACTACCCCCGAAATCACAACAATGAATTACACAGGTGAACTATGTTTTCCAATAACACCATGTCTTTAAAAGACAAACGCATGATGAACATCATCTTTGCGCTGTCTGCAGCGGTGATCCTTCTGGCAACAGTTCAGAACAATATGCCAACAGGAATAATCGGTGCAATCGGTATTATGGCCGTCGTGGGTTATATTCTGAACGTTGCCGGTGACAAAACACCGATCGTTAACCAATTCTTCGGTGGCGGTGCCATTGTCATTATTTTTGGCTCATCCTACATTTTCCACAGTGGCCTGATTCCGCAAGAAACCGCAGAATCCATCACTTCTTTTGTTAAAGGCGGTGGCTTCCTTTCTTTCTTCATTGCCAGCCTGGTAACCGGTTCTATTCTGGGCATGGACACAAACGTCCTGAAAAAAGCAGCCCTGAAATACATCCCGGTGATTTTAGGTGGTGTTGCCGTTGCCTTCCTGTTTGCCGGTATTGCCGGTTCACTGCTGGGCCACGGCTTCATGGACTCAGTCATGCTTATTGCTCTGCCAATTATGGGTGGCGGCATGGGTGCAGGTGCGGTTCCACTGGTTGAAATTATGTCTGGTAACACAGGCATGTCAGCAGAGATGCTGATGTCTAAAATGGTACCGGCACTGGCCATTGGTAATGCTCTGGCCATCGTGATGGCAGGTATGCTGGATAAAGTCGGTAACATGTTCCCGTCTCTGACCGGTAACGGCCAGCTGATGCGCGGCGCTGCGGAACCAAAAGCGGAAGAAGAAAACGAGCAGCCAATTTCTATCAATGTGCTGGGTATCGGTGCACTGATGGCGATCACTATGTACTACGTTGGCTCAATGCTGAGTACGGTGATCAGCATGCACACTTACGCACTGATGATCATTTTCGTGGCACTGGTTAAAGTGGCAGGTCTGATGCCTCGTGAACTGGAACGTGCAGCACACGGTTGGTATAAGTTCGTGGTCGACAACCTGACACCGGCGCTACTGGTTGGTATCGGCGTTGCTTACACTGACCTGAACCAGATTCTTGATTCACTGACACTGGTTTACTTCCTGATGGTGTTCGCAACTGTACTGGGTGCCGTAGTCGGTACCGCCATCATCGGTCGTCTGATGGGCTTTAACCCAATCGAAGCTTCTATCACTGCTGGCCTGTGTATGGCTAACATGGGTGGTACGGGTGACGTAGCGGTACTGGCAGCCAGTAAGCGTATGGAGCTGATGCCGTTTGCTCAGATTTCATCCCGTATCGGCGGTGCTTTCATGCTGATTCTGGCAACCATGATTCTCGAATTGCTGTAAACGGCATCAAGAACTCTGAGAGCAGAAATCTTTGCTGCAACAAGCAAACTCAGCAGCAATATGCTTTCGCGCCAGACATGCCGGGCTCTTGCCCGGCATTTTATTGCCAATATAGGCTTGTTCCAAATACCGCCGATTAAATGCGGATTCAGGTTAAGCCGTACCCTTCCTGATAAAGAACACGTTATACTGGCTGGCTTAACGCGAAACGCTGCTTCCGGATAACAACATCATGAAACTGAAGAGCTACCTTGCCCTTTCTACTGTCGCTACCACCTCCACCATTGTCGTCGTGGTGACAACGGTCATTTTCTACTTGCTGCAGAATGCGCATATCGCGGGTATTCAGGATCGCGGTCTGGAACTGGCGCGGGTACTCGCGCACGATCCCGTGGTGATTGAGGCTGTACAGGCCAAAAACCACCAGCAGCCTTTCGCCCTCCAAACTTATATTGAATCGATTCGCAGTAAAACTGACGCCTCATTTATCGTTGTTACAGATAATCACGCCCTGCGTCTGACTCACCCTGATCCCAGTAAAATAGGACTGCCTTTTCGCGGTGAGGATATTACCCCGGCCTTAACTGAAGGCATCGACCATACCAGTATCGCCAGTGGCACCCTGGGTAAAGCTATACGTAACTTCACGCCGATTGTGGCGGACGGGAAAGTGATTGGCGTGGTCAGCATTGGCTACCTGTATGACCGCAGTATCAGCATTCTGCTGGAGCAGTTTGGCCAGTTGGGCAGCCTGATTACGCTGGTGTACCTGATTGGCATCAGCCTAACCGCCACCTTCGTGTTTAAAATGAAGCGGACATTTCTTGACTACGAACCAGAGGTTATCGTCAATAAGTTCCGTGAGCACGAAATGATCCTGAACAGTATCCGCGACGCGATCATTGCCGTGGATACTGACATGCGCATCACCACCGTCAACCACAGTGCCAGTAAAATGCTGTCTATGGGCATTTTTGGCCGCGAAGATTTTATCGGTAAACCCCTGTCCCAGTATTCCGCATCACTCAGCCATCTGGTGCTATGCAGCCAGCAGACATCGGCCGAAGCAACATGTGTAAAAGACACATTCAATATGGGCAAACACGCCTATCACGCCGATATCTACCCTATCACGACAACAAAAGGTACTCAGGGCCATGTGATCGTGTTCTTCGCCAATCTGGAACAACGTGAACTGGCCAGTGAGGTGACTTATCTGAAGAACTATACCGAGTTGTTACGTAGCAAAACGCATGAGTATTCCAATAAGCTCAATGTTCTGTCCGGCATGCTACAAATTGGCCACCATGACGAAGCGGTGGAGTTCATCCAGCAGGAAACCGACAGCTACCAGTCAATCATCCGCAGTATCGTCACTACGGTGCAAGACAGTGCAGTCGCCGGACTGTTACTGGCAAAATTTAATAAAGCGAAAGATCTCGGGGTAACTTTCAGTCTGGATGAAGACAGTAGCCTGAACAGCTACGAAAAAGCGCTGTCAGATAAGTTTGTCACTATCTTAGGGAACCTGATCGATAATGCCCTGCTGGCCGCCTGGCAGAACCGCGATCAGCAGCCGGCGACCGTTCAGTTGTATCTGAGTGACCGGAGCCAGCACATCATTATGGAGGTACAGGATAGCGGTGCCGGTGTGCCGGAAAACATCCATGACCACATTCTGGAGTTTGGGATCAGCAGCAAGGATGATGAACAACAAAATGGCGTCGGCCTCTATCTGGTCAGTCAACTTGTAGAGTATTTTCACGGTAGTATCGATTGGGAGCGGACCGAACATCACACTACCCTGTTTAGCGTTTATCTGGATAAGAACATACAATGACAAAAATTACCGTCATGCTGATTGAGGATGACCTCCGCGCCAGTTACACCCTGGAGTCAACCATCAATCAGCATCCACAATTTACTGTAATTGCCGCCAGTGAAAGCTATGCCGACGCCGTGCGGCAGTTTGAGATGTACCGTCCTGAGTTGATTTTTGTCGACATCACCCTGCCGGACGGCAACGGATTAGAAGTAGTACGACTGCTGCGCGAGCGTCAGGCCAGTTGCCATTTCATTATGACCACCGCCGAGCGAGAAATCGCCACCATCGAAAAGGCCGTGCAGCTCGGCGTGATGGATTATCTGGTCAAACCGATTCGAATTTCCCGGGTCAATCAAGCGCTGGAGGATTTTCTTCGCTACAGAGAAAAACTGACAGCGGCCACCACGCTTGATCAGACGGACATTGACCAGTTACTCCGGAAATGTCCGGCGGCTCCCATCCGTCAGACTCCCAAAGGCATTGATGCCACGACCCTGGCCAACCTGAAAGCGATTTTGCGTAACGAACAAATGGATGATTTTTCAGCCGAAGACATTGGCCAGCGTATGAATGTCAGCCGAATCACGGCCCGACGTTATCTGGAATATCTGGAAACCGAAGGGATGATCCGCTTGGTGCTGAACTATAAAACCGGTGGCCGCCCGCAACGCCGTTATCAGTTAGTGCAAGGGCTTTAGAGACAGCGTAAAAACAGATTAAACTTGGAATGGAGCTAATCGAGAGCAGCCCCTGAACCAACCTCATCCCGTCATCCGAGCAGGAGATGTGTTTGTCTCCTGCTCTCATCCGAACAAGTATTTACACTTAGTCTTGAGACTCTTTATGGACAGAATCACTGCCTATTTAGGGACATTGAAATTTTTGTCATCTTCACAGGTAAAGGTAAAATACCGACTTCTCTCATGAAAATTGGAAAAGCCTTTACCCTGACAATACGCCCCATTCAGCTCATGCATATAAGCCAGTGTGTCTTCATCTTTTACTGAAAAATAGCTGTTGTTGTCGCAAACAATTCGGATTTTACCGTCGTCGCCCTGCGAATAAGAACGCACCTTGGCACCGCACAAGGTATAACTGACCTCGACGTAGTGATCCGCACGCTCATCGATAGATTGTGAACACCCCGTTACCACCAGCGGCAAAAAAAGCATACTCAGCAGTTTTTTCACAGCTATTCTCCTGTTTTCGTACGCAGTACACCTACTTATCAGTGTAGCGTCACCACAAAAAAGTGATGACATTTTGTACCCGTCACCAAGTACCCGTCACCAACCAAGTACCCGTCACCAACCAAGTACCTGTCAACAGCAAGGCTCTTCACTTGGGTAACGATGAACAAGGGCGGAACTGAAAATACAAGTAGTGACTGTGAACACAGGCAAGAGGGTTAATTTTTCTGACTAACCGTGCATCGACTTTTTTCTGCCTTTGGGTTCATCAATCCGACGCCGGTGCCAGATCGAATAATGCCGCAGTCCGGCCGGACCATGCGCGACGATGACGGACATCAGAATCACAACGACATAAAGCGCCGCTTTTTCCTCGGGGAGAATAAAGAAGCATGAAAGTAACCCAAGCTTCACCAGAGTGAGCACGCCTTTCAGCTGAATCAGCCATAATCGGGATTGCATCAATTCAAAGGTGATCAACAGGATCCCAGTCACCATCGCCATGATCCACCAGTGTATCCAGACTGCTTTTTCAAGCCCGTACAGGATCCCTCCTGCACTCCCCGCAACGCCCAGAATATGCAGAGCGCGTACTGCAGTTTTACTCAACCTCTGAATCCAGAATCGGGTTTCAGATAAGCCGTACGATGCTGACGGTTCCGTTTCTGATGTTGTGGACGAAGATGTTGTGGACGAAGAGCTTGCAAGTGAAGCCCTTGTGGTCAATGGTTTTATACGCGCAGGTTCTCTATAGGAAGAATTTGAACTTGAAGTGCCTGTAATCGAAGCATCTGTACTTAAAGAATCTGCACTTGAAGAAGCAGTCTGTGAAATATCAGTACATGGCGTATCAGTGTCAGAGCCTGAAATTTTCGCGGCAGGCATGTCGCTGCTATTGGTACAGGAGCGATTAGAACAGGTGCTGTCCGTGCTGGTGCTGCGCGAACCGTTATTACGGCCTTTGCTGTTTGTATGGGGTCGATTGTAATTGTTCATGGCTATCAGGGTATTCCGACGAGCATTAAGAATACCCTTTATATTACTATGTGTAATTCGTTTTATGCCTGAGTGCTTCGTGAATCTCCGTATTGGCGCCTTATGTCTCTTTATAGCCAGGGAGCGGCATGAATGACTCAGTCAAAAAGCAAACCATAGAAATAGACATCGTTTCTTACAGACTTCCGACCAACTCAGCTCGTGGTTTCGCTCGGGTCAGCGTTGTGATTTTACCGTCGACGACCAAGTAACAGTCCATCCCAGCCGACAACGCAGCGGATTGTCCTAATGCTGTATCTTCAAAGACCACACACTCATGTGGCTCCAAACCGATACGCTTGGCAGCTTCCAGGAAAGTATCCGGATCCGGTTTATAGTTCACAACATCATCGGATGTCACTAAGGCATCCAGCAACGGCAGAATCCCTGTTTGACGGAGTAATGGCTCGGCATTCATCATTGCACATCCCGTCCCTACCGCGATTTTCTTGCTGTCTTTGTGATCCAGCAAAACTCGGTGTGTCGCCGGAATCAAATCGCCTTGCTCATCCAGTTCTGCAAAAAAGGTGGATTTGGTTTTGGCCAGTCGTTCAACATCGAAATGCTGACGGAAACGGCGGTTAATTTCTTGAGCCGTGCGTAACGTCGGCATCCCGCCAAGACTATAAAACCACTCTCTGTCGAATGGAATTTCATGAATTGCACAGGTTTTTTCCCATGCTTCGAGGTGGGCAGGCATGGAGTCAATGAGCGTGCCGTCCATATCAAAAATAATGCCTTTATAGCGTGATAAATCCATAGTGCTCCTTGTTTTTTATAAGCGGTCTCTCTTTAATGTCACTGTCATTTTTGACAAAATCACAAGTCGTTCTCCGGTGCTCTGTCATCGGGAAAATAACGTCAGGGGTCAGGCGATGTACTATCAACGCCTTGTAATGTTCTAACAGTTACTGTCCAGGTTTTCCAGAGAAGAGGCGCTTGGCAGCTTGAAAAGCAACCCTTGCTTGCTCCCTCCATCCCCCCATCCTTAACCGTGACCTTTTCTTACTCTCGTCTTGTGTTCCCTTGGGGCCGGGCTTCACTGTATCTCTACCTTGTTTCACTTATATTGCAACGTGGCCCAATCTTTTGTCGGGCCTGCCTTAACTGAGCTTCTTGAACTGACCACCTTCTTTAACTTGGCTTCTTTCGCTAAGCTTCCTTTACCGGCCTTCCTCATCGCGTTTTCAGATGCGGAATGAATCGGCTTGCTATTATTGGATTGATGAAAAGCCAAGCCATTAAACACGAACTGCAAAAGTTTTCTCATTGAGGTCAAAAACACCGACAGCAACCTCATCACGAGGCATGGTATATAAAGTTTCACCATCAGAACCGTAGATGCGGCTACCTCCCATGCCTTTTATACCCGCATCGTTTACCGAGCACGGCCAGTTGCATTGAATAACCACGCTCTGTAAGTTCCTCGCAATGGATGAAGCGCCAGCAAAATAGCCGCTTTGGCTAGAACCATCATCGCTCCCTTCGCCGTCACCATGGCAGATGTAAGATGGCCAAAGGATAAAGTTCAACGGCGCATGACCGACAGTAGATATAAACCACTCATGATCGTCAGCTTCCCGGCACATAAATGATGTGACGTATGATGAACCCAGTTTGATGATATTCCTCGCTGTCCCCGCAGAGAAAATGCGTGCTTCACTGGGCGTCAATCCAACTTTGTCCCAACGGGTCAGGCATTTTCCTTCTGCGGATATGGCCAGATAACTGTTGTATATGGCTGACTCGACCGTGACCGGTGCACCGATAAAGGCGTTTACCTGATACTTTCGGCACGCCTGAGCAACTAAATTGATGGCGTTATCAACGGTATATTTATCAGACTGAGCGATAATATTCCGATGGAAACCACTCAAGCTCAGTTCCGGGAAAACCAGATAATCTAGATCTTCGTGCTGCGCTATGTACTGACAAATCGTTGTGCTATTTTCCTCTGTCGTCCACTGCATTGGCATTTGGACAATACCTATTTTCACTGAATCTCTTCCTTGTGATTTCATGTTTTTACTTTTTTCACTGCAACAAAACTGTTATGAATAAACAACTGAACGAAAAAGCGGTGTCCGAATAATACGCCCCCACAAGTAAACAGACGCCAGTATCAAACTGCACCGCGTTTACTCACTATCAGTAATGCCCTGTGATTGCTACCACCGTTTTTCAAAAAACTGAACCTGCATACCGTCAAAAATTCCGGTTTCTCTGGCAACAAAACCCAGCCTCGCGAGTATGTGTTTTGAGCGCACATTATCGTGTTCGGTTAATGCCAGTATGCGGGAATAACCAGCTTTTTTGGCAGATTCAAGCACGACCTGAGAGGCTTCCGTGGCGTAGCCATTCCCTCTGGCTGACCTTGCCAGCCGATACCCCAGTTCGACACACGGTTCCCCTTGGTATTCAAATGCCTCAAGTCCACAGTAGCCAATTAATTGGCCTGTCGATTTTTCGATCACCGCCAGTTTGCCTGTGCCGTGTAACGTGTAGGCATTCAACAATTGCTCAAAACGCAACTCGGCCTGTGCTGTTGTCATCGCACCCGACGGCGAATATGCCATAAACTCTGCATCTCCCAATAAAGCAGTCATGATCGGTTGATCCGGCCTTTCAAACTGTCGCAGCAATAGTCGAGGTGTGTGGATCATTCTTGTGTCCTTACTGAGTCATGTTTTTGTAACGTGTCGGCGTCTCTACTGCACAAACGATACGAAACGTTCGCCGTTAAAACAGATCGATTTCTGCCCGCTTTTTGACGAAGGATGACAATAAAACAGATTCTGAGCCTGATTTCTTGACCCGGAAAGCGCCGCCGCCGCTGGATACCTGGCGAACATTTAAGGTGTCTGCTTTAAGCCTGTCAAACCAGTATGGGGCCAGTGAACAGTGCGCCGAACCTGTTGCGATATCTTCCGGTATGCCAATTTTAGGGGCAAAGTAGCGTAATACATATTCATCAGGGGCACCCTGTGCCGTCACGATAAATGCGTGGTAAGGGTCAATGTCAGCCAGGCTTGAATAGTCGGGCACAAAATTCACAACGTCTTCTTCGCTGTTCACCACCACCACCAGATCTCTGGTTGTGAACACCTCTTGCGGTGAGGCATCCAGATTGACCGACAGCTCAGCCAGTTCGACATATTGTGCTTGCCAGGCCGGTAGCTCAATCTGATAGCGTTGATCAAATCTCGCTACGGTCAGGTTGCCATATTTACATCGCAACTGGGCAAGGTTGTCCCCCCAATGTTCCGCAATCGCGGCTCCCGCTCCCAGGCTGCCATGACCGCATAAGTTGATCTCTCCAGTCTGTGAAAACCAACGAATCAGGTACGCGCCGGAATCTGCCTCTGCTTCTGAATTAATCCCGACATCCTCCATCGCCTTTACACTACCATTCACTGCGTCAAAATGGTCCGCAATGACAAAAGCTGTAACCGGTTGGGCAAGCCGAGTGGCAATTTGAAGTAATGCCGTATCATCCAACCATGAGTCTAACATCACGACACCACACGGGTTGCCTGATGCGTTTTCACCGCAAAAGACATCATAAATAAATCCCTTAATGATTACTTACCTCGTTTTCTCTCTATGTCTCTTAATTTTCTCAAGTTATCCACTTTCTATTTAGCAGATTCTCGACCGTAGTTCGTCAGCCCTTGTATTCTGTTATCACATAGGAAGTGAATATAAATCAAGCATATAACCAACAATCTCACTCTCTATTTTTTATCTCTCGTCTCTCATGCCTTTTTCATCGTTGTTCACTTGAGCCGTTTAGCGCTCTCTTGGCAGACAGATACCTCAGCACATCAAGATGTACAAAAAACAAACAAATCATTTATGACTTTATGCTGTTCACTATGGTCTTTGGGTTGCTATCTGCTGTCCCCTGGAACTTTTTTGTTAAAAAATTTCTCACTCAGGGTATACATTCAGATTTTTTAAATTTATATTCACTTTATTGATGTATTTATTTTCCCGAACAAGCCCGCGACAGACAGGAAGGTTTTATGGCGCAACCAGAATTTAGCTCACTCATACCCATCATCATTACTCTCACTCTCTCTTTGAGTACACGAAACGTTGTTATTGGCCTGTTTGGTGGTGTATTCAGTGGCGTGGTGATGCTGAATGGTTTTTCACTGCTGGATAACTTCGGTGTCATGGTGAAGGGCCATCTGGTGCCTCAACTCACTGACAGCTATAACGCTGGGGTCATTGTACTGCTTGTCTTTATCGGGGGATTTGTTGCGCTGATGGAACAATCTGGCGGCGGATACGCATTTGCCAAGAAAGTGACGCACTGGGTCAGCACAAAGTGCCGGGCACAGATTTCATCCTGGCTCGGCGGCATTTTCATCTTCTTTTCTGACCTTGGTACGCCACTGATTGTCGGCCCGGTCTTTCGTCCGCTGTTTGATAAGCTGTCTCTTTCTCGTCAGAAGCTGGCATTCATTATCGACTCGACCGCTTCTCCGGTGGCTATTCTGATCCCTTTCATCGGTTGGGGGGTTTACATCATGGGTCTGCTGCAAAAAGAGTTCACGGCCTTGCAGTTGGAAGTGACCGACTGGGATGCCTTTATTCAGGCTATTCCCTTTCAGTTTTACGCGTTTCTGGCTATTGGCATTGTTCCTCTGGTTGCGATTAAAAAACTCGATTTCGGCCCGATGGCCGTGGCTGAAGCCAATGCCAAAGCCGGTATTCAAACCGGAGCAAGTACGGAAACCCTGAAACCCTTTACGCATAAAAATGCAAAAGCCTCTTTTGTGTTCGCACCACTGATTGTCATGGCATCAGTACTGCTCATTATGCTGGTTCCTCTGGGGTTTCCCTTCCAGAAAGTCTCGGGGTCTTTTTTTCGTGCCGCACTATCCAGTGCCTATTTCTTTGCGGCAATGACTGTGATTATCCTGATGGCGTATTACGGAGTGCGTAAATGGCAGGACGGTATCAGCGTGTACCTGAAAGGCATGAGCAATATGATGCAGGTAGCTGTCGTGCTGATTCTGGCCTGGACATTAAGCAGCATTGGCAAAGAACTGGGCGCGGCCGCCTACATTGCCGAACAGGCTCAGGCCGGATTTCCGTACTGGCTGGTGCCTGCTGTTGCCTTCCTGCTGTCTGCGATTATCTCTTTCGCGACCGGATCGTCATGGGGCACCTTCGCTATCATGATGCCTCTGGTTATTCCTACCGCAGTGGCGATTGATGCACCTTTATTTGCCTGCATTGGCGCGGTGTTGTCAGGTGGGTTATTTGGTGACCATTGCTCGCCGATTTCTGAAACCACAATCTTGTCCTCGACCGGCTCCGGGTGTGATCAGTTTGAACACTTTAAAACTCAGTTGCCGTACGCATTACTCAATGGTGGTATTGCCCTTGCCTGTTTCATCGTCGCCGGGGTGTTTGCAAATCCGTTAGTGCTTGGTATCGCATTAATCAGCCAGCTAGTTTTCGTCTATGTGTTGGCTAAATGGCATCAACACCATACCGAATTATCGCACACCACTACCCAGTCGGAACTGACGAGTGATAACGCCTAGCTAACTCGTGCAACTATGGTTCAGCAAACGGGAGTTCAAAAAGCTGGAGTACAGCAAAGATAAAGAGGACAAGACAGTGATCTGAGCTTGTTAACGCTCTTCCTTCAAAAAATAATCGCCACGTTAATTCGTGGCGATGACTTTCATACGGAGTGATGCGACAAGCGTTTTAAACTCAACCACGTAAAATCGCCAACCAGATTTCAATGAATACAGTTAGCCGCACTTATTTCACATCCAGTTTGACCAGCCCCCACTTTTGCGCAATCCGGTCAAAAAATCCCTGTGTTTTTTTCAACTCAATCCAATGGTTGACGAAATTAATCCACGCCTGATCATCCCGGGGCAATAACATGGCGATAGGTGTCGGACGCCGCATTCCATCCACACGTGCTATCGCCAGCTGTGGATATTGGCTGACCAATGTCGCCGCTTCGATGTTAGAGGTAATAATGGCGGTCGTTTTATTTTCCAGCAGAAACTGATGCATGTCAGAAGGACCATCGACGCTGTGCTGCCTGGCATTGGGCAGCAGATCTTTCACAATATTTTGCTGTACCGTACCGGCCTGAGACGTCACGATCACTGACGAGGAATTAAAGTCTTGCCATTGACGAAAACGAGGGGTGTTGGTTTTTTGGATCACCGGAACAAACGCCAGATAAAAGTAGGTATCACTATAGCCTGCCACTCTGGCACGATGCATATTGAGTGAAGCACTTCCTGTCATGTCATATTTTTCTGTCACCACACCGTGAACCAGTGTTTTCCAGGTAGTTGGCACGTATTCAACCGTCACCCCCAAATCTTTTGCCAGCTCAGTGGTGATGTCGATATCAAACCCTCGGTAGAAATTTGTGGCAGGATCACGCATCGTCATCGGGTTCCAGTCGCCGGTTGTGCCAACCCGCAACACACCACGATCTATGATTTCGGTCAGCCGACTTGACGCTGCGAAAGCAGAGACTGACGCCAATGAAAACATCACAAGCATTGCGCTGATTAACAATCGGACAGACCTTACTCTCATACCACCCTCTGATTACAACCAAGGATAAAGTTAAAGATAGCAGTAATTTGCGCTTCGTCTGGTAACTTTTTGCTCTACAGGGAGGATGTCTTAATTATGGTTCAGCCCTTCGATATAAGTCCGGACATACTCTAACGAAGCGCTGATAAGAAAGAAAAAAGCAGTCCGACTTGCGGACTGCCATAGCAATAATCGGGATATGTCAGGTCAGTTGATATTATGCATTCAGATTAAGCTTTCTCATTCTGAACTCACCAGGGGAGCAACCCATGTGTTTTTTAAAGACGCGAGAGAAATATGAAACATCTTTAAAACCGGCAGAATGTGCTATTTGAGAGATCTTTTCTCGGTCTGAACTTAATAATCCACACGCCAGATCCAGTCGCTTTTTAATAATGTACTGTTTTAGAGTGACTCCCATTACACTGTGAAACAACCGGGAAAAATAGGTTGGAGAATAATGACAAGCATTGGCCAGATCTTCCTCCCTTAACGGCGCACTGATGTTCTCTTCGATAATTTTCAGTGCCGGGCGAATGGACAGTTCCCGTTGCTCAAATCCCTGAACAGGTTCAGGTTTCACATTGTGCGTATGCAAGCGACTGAAGCAGGCATCTATCTCCTGTTTGCTGGCACTGGCTGCCAGTACATCTTCGCCACCCGCACGCAACACATTGAGGGCAAGGTCAGCATCAAGTGAATGATACACCACCACAACCTTCGCTTGTGGGAACCGACTTTTGACAGATCGAAGCAGCTCAAAGCCGTTGGATGTCGAGTCGATTACTTCCAGAAAAATCAGCTCCTGGCCGGTCATCGTCGACAATAGCTCAAAGGGAGATACATCAACCACGTCATGTGACAATTTGAGGTTTTCTTTGGCCTCTGCCACTTTATCGTAATGACTACAACTAACCCATATCACGAGCATTTACCTTATTCTTGATCTATGTGTACATACAATTGCGCATGCATCAAAACTCTCCATGTCGTAAATGATGAAAGTCACTTTGTTATATTTTTATAGCCGTCAAAAAAGTGACCACCTATGGATAATTAACGTCTAAAAAAACCAATAATGCCAGATGACAGAGTTGTTGCATCTTTAAGGCTATGCGTGAAGGATGTTCTGCTATTGCCCTGAGTTCAGTCAGTTATTTTCGCTTTCCTTGATAAATCCTCTCTTTTTCTATGTCATTTTTCTCTAATCACATGACACTTATATTTCAAAATAATCTATAAACATCAGTAGAAAGTGGTTGTTATTAAATATTATTCCTGACTTCCAGGTCTCGTCTACGCCGCGAAAAACAAGCAACGAAGACATATTTGCAAGATTAAGACCATCTCATGCTACACATATGCGCAACTGGTTGAGCATAAGATAAAACCCAAAAGGTGACACTGTCACCCACATTGAACTTTTTGTGAGCTTGTTTTTTACGCGAGCAGTACCTTTCATTGGTATATTACCTTCGCACTAACGCCCCGACATGACATCAATACTCCCTCAATATCCACTCAATCCGCCCTCAACACGCCTTAGCAGAGCGTTGAGAAATGACCTCGGGAGACCAGATGCCTTATTGCTCTCCATACAACGCCGCCAGTTCGAGAGCCACGATTGAAACGCTCACCCTGCTATGAATTGTGCAAAAAACAGCCGATAGATTGTCACTTACCACACAATGACTCTATTTCAATCTAAAAAAGCCCTTTTGAGCCGTATTTTTTTGAAGACAATCCCATTTTTATCCATTAGTATGAATCCGCAAATTTCGTGTTCCTATGAAGACAGCAGGAGAGTGGCAAGCACTAAACGTGTAAGCCCGCCGAAGAAGTAAGCAACTATGCCGTTTGTCGTCCCGATGAACTCTGGTTGTAAATCTTTCAGGCACCTTACTGATCGCCCTGAGCGAGTAGCAAGGTATGGACTGTTGTTGGAGGAGCCTCTGGAGAGATCCGTTAAATCGGACGCCGAAGGAGCAAACCTGATGCAAACACTGCTGAAGGTGAAACTCTCAGGCAAAAGGACAGAGGAGATAAGATCAGCAGCACAGAGTCGATTTTTCGCATTGTTCTGTCACCTTACCGAAGGGAAAAACTGTTGTTCTTTATCTCTTCCTTTGATGTTTAAAGGTAAAGAGAATGAATCCGCTTTATAACTTCCTACAATCTATTGATAACTTTATTTGGGGACCTCCCCTGCTTTTGTTGCTGGTGGGTACCGGTTTGTATTTAACAATCCGTTTAGGCCTGATCCAGATTCGCCACCTTCCTCTTGCGCTACGCTACCTGTTTAAAGGCGATAAAAACAGCAAAGCAGCGGGTGATGTATCCAGTTTTGCCGCCTTGTGTACTGCCCTTTCCGCCACGATTGGTACGGGGAACATCGTCGGTGTTGCCACTGCCATTAAATTGGGTGGACCGGGTGCACTCTTCTGGATGTGGCTGGCTGCTCTGTTTGGTATGGCAACCAAGTACGCTGAGTGTCTGCTGGCCGTGAAATACCGCGAGACTGATGCCAATGGCCAGATGATTGGCGGTCCGATGTACTACCTAGAAAAAGGTGCCGGACAAAAATGGCTGGCGAAGCTGTTTGCGCTATTCGCGCTGGGCGTGGCCTGTTTCGGTATTGGTACTTTCCCGCAGGCGAATGCCATTGTGGATGCGGCTGAGCTGTCGTTTGCAGTGCCCAAAGAAATTACCGTTGTTGTGCTGACACTGTTGGTTGCGACCGTAACGTTAGGCGGTGTGAAATCCATTGCCAGCGTGGCCAGCAAAGTTGTGCCATTTATGGCCATCTTCTATATCGTTGCCTGTCTGATTGTACTGGTGTCGCAATACAGCGCCCTGCCGGATGCAATTGCTCTGGTTATCAGTTCCGCCTTTACCGGCCATGCTGCAACCGGTGGTTTTGTCGGTGCCGGTATCATGCTGGCGATTCAGTCTGGTATTGCCCGCGGTGTCTTTTCCAATGAATCAGGTTTGGGCAGTGCTCCAATGGCCGCTGCCGCAGCTAAAACTGATTCGTGTGTTAAGCAGGGCCTGATCTCAATGACAGGTACCTTCTTTGACACCATCATCATTTGTACCATGACCGGTTTGACACTGGTGGTGACTAATGCCTGGCAGAGCGATTATGCGGGTGCGGCGATGACCAGCTATGCGTTCGCGAGTGGGATGAACTCCAGCTTCATTGGCCCGATGATGGTCACTGTGGGGCTGATGTTCTTTGCCTTCACCACCATCCTGGGCTGGAACTACTACGGCGAACGCTGCGTGACTTACCTGTTTGGGGTAAAAGCCATTCTGCCGTACAAAATGTTCTTCCTGATTCTGATTGCTTCCGGCGCTTTCCTGAAACTGGATATGATTTGGCTGATCGCCGATATCGTGAACGGACTGATGGCCATTCCGAACCTGATTGGCCTGCTGTTACTGCGTGACGTGATCATCAGCGAAACCCGTCAGTTCTTTCAGCAGTTATCGGCTACAAGCACAGAATCCGACGCTGAGCTGCAAACAGTGTAATTCCCAAGGGAGCACTGAAGACATTCGTTAGTTACATGTCTCTTTTTATGGCATGCACCAAAACGGCACCCAAAGGTGCCGTTTTTTATTTGGGGCATTGTTTAACCCGCGTCTGACCTGCTCTCACAGCACGCAAGCAACCTCAGTCATCTGTAGCCTTTGCGATACTCGTTCCGGCAGTACAGTCACTTGTCACTTGTCACTTAGTCGAGGTAACGGGTTAATTGCTGATACAGGTCAAAACTGCTGTCTTCAAGCCAGCAGTCAGTGATCAGTCCACCACACTTTTTGAAGTACACCATCCCGGTCATCTCAACTTGCTGTTTTTTCGCCGGAATGCGCACCCAGCCACCGCTGTAGGTTGCATTGCAGGAATACAATACCACCGTTTTGTCCCCCTCCTGAATCACATCACGGATCACAAAATCGACATCACGGAAGCGCTGGCACCAGATAGCGACAAAGTTCAGATATTCCGAGTGGCTTAACGTGTAAGACTTACCGCCTGGAAGATGAAAGTGAAACGGCTCAGCCGCCAATTGCTGCAACCATTCCCCGTCTGCATTTGCCCAAACGTCATGAAACCAATGAAGTATCCATTGTCTATCCTCATCCATGTGATACTACTCCACATTGTTTTGGGGCCCTTATAATGGATTAGCATAGTTTTGTGGTACTTTGCCACCTAATCCCGCATATTTTTGTCATAATGACGGACATTTCAGAGACAATTTCAACCAATAGGCTCAGTCATCGAACTAAATAGATAATCGCTCTTGATGAACTGCCAGCCAGCGTCTCGCCCGATTATCGTCCGTCGTTTTGGCCAGTTGCCGAGCACGTTGTTTCCACTCCGCACGCTCCTTTTCAGGCAGACGGGTAAAGACCACCCCGCTCAAATCCAGCGCAGTTTCTATCGCTACCTGATCGTACCCATGTTGCCGCGCTTCTTGCCAGGCTTTCTCCAGTAACCAGGCAGCTGCCTGAGTATCTTTTTGATAGGCCATCAACCGTGCTTTCTCACGCCAGTAATACACCTTCGCTCTTGGCTGTGCATGTTCCAGATACTGGCTTGCCTGATCCAGATAGAAGTTTGCTTCATCAAACTGTTGGCGTAGAACAAAAGTCCGGGCGATTTGACTGAGTAATTCGCTGAAAAAGGTTTTGTCAGCACTGGCCGCTGCCATATTGAGCATGGCAAAAAAGGCGGATGCCGTCAGCGCTGGCTCATCTTCGTCCCAAAGTGCCATATAATCCGGAAAATTGAGGTCAGCATAACGATGACAATACGGCAGTTGCTCCTCTACCGCTTTAACGCTAATGCTGAAGATAAAACCCGTTGAGAACAGAAGTGTAATAACGAAAGAGTGAATGGGACGCCAAGCTTGCATGTAAACCCCACGAAACGATAGAAACGCTACTATAAAACGATTTGTTTCGTGGGGGACTTTCAACATCCAGCCAGGTCTTGATTCTGGAAGGCTCTTCACATCGTGGGTGAAGCCAAAATCATGTCACGGTTACAGACCGTGGTCGTAAAGCGTGATGCACTAAGCGCACTGCAGTGACAGTTGCGAATAAACGGCCTGATAGTGAGCAAGATTAGGAATGTGGTTGCGACTGTAAGTCCCTCCACCAACTTCTACAAAGTCATAGCCCAGCTCCTGAGAGGCATGCCGGCTTTGAGTTCCTTGCCCAAACACTACGCGACGGCTGAATACCTGCCCGGAGTCCTGTTTGGAACGAAAAGCGGCCAATGCCATGATCTCTGTTCGGTTGAGCGCATCTGACGATGAAGCCATTGTCATGTTAGCGATATCCAGCCCGGCAGCACGAAGCTTCAGACGCGCCACTGATTCCCACGCGCCGGTTGCAATCGCAACATAAGTATCTTTGCGCTCACGAATGTTCGTCAAAAAATCCTGAGCACCCGGACTCACCACCAATGCCTGAGGCTTATCGCCCATTGCCGCATTCAGCCGGGCGAGATAACAACTTTCAACTTTACGATGAACCAGTGTCCGGCTCTCTCTGATTTGATATTTCATCATCAATTCATCAAGCCGACCGGCATCCGTCAGGCTTTTGTAATGCGCCAACTCATCATCTGATTCAAATTCAGGCCGGAACCCCAGAACATCTTCCACAGCCTTCGAGTAACAATCCAGATCGACACTATCGGATTTCACCAATGCACCATCAATATCAATCAAAAACAAGTTCATTACTCATACACCTTTTATTCTGAAACGACCCGTGTCGCTCACCCTGCGTGAGCCAATTCTGATCGCGACAAGATCATGCACTTGTAAACAAAATGTTTCAAGCAATAAATTGATAGTTTGTGTAAATCTTTCCGCCTATCAATCTATTTATTATCAGTGACTTATGTTTAACCCCATGATCGAGATCATGGACTGAACGGTCTTTATACAGTCGTCAACCGTTCTTTATTAACCCTAATCTAGCGTGAAAATGTATCAAAATTGTTAAATTCACATTCATTTTTCTTGACTGTTAACACGCCCGCTTTGACAAAACTCGTCTAGGATGAGAACGACCAATAATAAAAAGTAATGTCGTTTAAAAGATCGTCGTTTTAAAGCACGTCGTGATACAAACAAAGGAAGCAATCATGAATAGAACATCAAGCCGTCGCGGCTTTCTAAAACTCAGTCTTGGCAGCCTGATAGGGATCACTATTGGTAATCAGCTGCTGGTAAAACCTGCTCGTGCAGAAGACCTCCCGCACCTGACCTCCGATGACCCTCAGGCAAAGGCATTAAAATATGTCGAGCAAGCACCTGACAGTGAAAAACACTGCGGTAACTGTGCTCTGCTGCAAGGTAACGAGGGAGATGAATGGCGGCCTTGTGCCCTGTTCCCGGGTAAAGCCGTTAATGTGAATGGCTGGTGTTCAGCCTGGGCCAAAAAGCCGTAAATGAGCCCGTTTCCCGAAATCAACAAGCCTGGTGAAAACCAGGCTTGTCTTTATCTCACGGCGATGAGTGTTGTCCCTGCCCGGCTTGTTAAATTACCGGACAATAGCAACTGCTTAACTCATCGAAAGCAGTGTTCTGCCCAGCGGGCAAGACCCGCCGTAACCGAACCAAAGTAACTGCCACTGACAACCGGCGTTCCCGGCAACAACTGTTCGATACATTGGCGCAAAACCGGCGAACGGGCGGTTCCTCCCGTCATGTATACCACATCAGGCGTTACACCACTTTGCACCATTGCCTCTTCCACCAACTTGCTGATGTGGGCTTTCGGCGCTTCAATCGCGCTTGCCAGTTCATGCTGAGAAACATCCACATGAAGCTGATCAGACAGATACCCGAGATCAATACGATTCAGTGCCTGCTCTGATAATGCAATTTTGCATTCTTCAGCATTGCGCACCAACTGATAACCCAGGGTTTCATGATAAACCCGAATCAGTTTGGCCAGTTTCTCAGGTTCAGCAGCATCACGGCGCAGCTGATCAAGTGTCTTGAAGTTGGCTGATCCGTAAAAGTCTGACTGGGCAACTACATTGTTGATTGCAATCGGGTTCCAGAATTGGCTGACCGGCATGTCGATGCCTTTTTTGGTCTGACTCCCCATGCCCAGTAATGGCATAATCTGGCGAAATGCCAGATAAATATCCAGGTCGTTTCCACCAACCCTCAAGCCACTGTGAGCCAACAGGCTCGACTGACGTTCAGTTTTTCCCGCCCAGCTTGGTCCCATCTGGATCATCGAGCAATCCGTGGTTCCCCCGCCGATATCGACCACCAGCACCGTTTTATCTTCGTTTAGCGTGCTTTCATATTCCAGTCCTGCCGCTACCGGCTCAAACTGGAAAGCAATGTGTTTAAATCCGGCACGCTCAGCCGCCCGACGCAAAATAGTTTCAGCCTGCTGGTTGGCTTTCTCGCCACCGGTTCCCTGAAAGTTAATCGGACGGCCGATCATGGTGCTGTCGATACTGGCCGACAAACTCCGCTCTGCCTGCGATTTGATGTTAGCCATCATGGCGCAGACTAGATCTTCAAAAAAACTGATCTGAACATCCTGCAGACCATTCGCGCCGAGGAATGATTTGGGCGACTTTACGTAATACACTTCTTCCGGATCCGCGAGATAGAGATCCAACGCCGCCTGTCCGAACAGCAAGTCGCCTTTCTCAACCTCTATGTCCTCATCGCGGTTCATGTTGATCGCGCGACGCAACACCTGCTCACCAATCGAATCAGCCGGGCTGATACCCATGAAGCGGTAGAGGTACTCGCTTACCGCTTCCCGAGTAGGCGCACACAACGTCGAAGGGATAAAGGTGTTCTCGCCTTCTAACGGCAGCAGCGTCGGCTGACCGTTTTCCATAACAGCCACTGAACAGTTTGCCGTTCCGTAATCAAAACCGATAAACATCGTATCCTCCGCGCTGATAAAAGCGGGCGATCATACTGCATCTGTCGGAAACTGCAAACAGGATGCTAATCTGACCGTAAATTCACAATAATATTGATATATTTTCGCGTTTTACCGCTTAATATCGGCCATAATTACATTTTCTTTCTGATTAATGGAAAACTATGAAAAAGCACCTTACTCTCATTGGTTTTATGACCGCCCTATTCATCGCGGTGGTTGGTTGCAGTGAGCAGAACATTCCGCAGGAAGGCGTGAAATACACCGTTGTCAAAACCCCAACACCCGATGCCGCCAGCGTGGTTGAAGTGTTTTCCCTGGGTTGCGGTCACTGCCGAAACATGGAGAAAATGCTACCGGACATTCAGAAACTGGCTGGCGTTAATATTGAACAAGTTCATGTCACGTTCAACCAGGGGGCACAAGTTGCTGCCTACATGTATTACACAGCGTTCATCCAGACTGACGGTAAGCCGAGCCCTGAACTGAAAGAAGATCTGTTCCGTTTTATTCAGGAAGACAGCACCGCGTTGAGTGAAGATGAACGCCAGACTGCGTTAAATGCCATTTTCGATAAATACAAGCTGCAAAGCCCGTTTCAGCTTTCAGAGTCTCAGCGTGAAGAAGTCTATCAGCACCTGACTCAGGCCAACCAACTGGAAGCCAACGCCGGCATTACCTCGGTGCCAACATTCCTGGTGAAAGGGAAATATCTGGTGCAAAACAGCGAGCATGAAAGCCTGGAAGATCTGGCGAATACCATTCGCTACCTGTCTGAAAAACAGTAACTCGCGTCAGAGTTACTCCGGGTTAGGTTCATTTCAGATAGTTTTCTGATCTCACCGAAACAGATAACCAGCGGTCCCATTACGGCCCAGTGACTTTCATATCTCTGGGCCGATATTCCTTCCCTGCTGTTACTCTTCTCGACTGATGTTGCTCTTCTCACTGCTGCGTTTATCTATGCTTGTTTTCGGTTATTTCACCTTTATCTGCCCCTTATCTTTCAAACCTCAATACTCGGGGGGACATTCTGCCTGCGGCATTCATTCAGAGACATACCGGGGTGTACACAAACGGCCTAACAGCAAACACATCAAGCACACCTGTTCAGTCCCGTTATGGCCTATACTCTCAACGACTTGTGAACGACTTGTGGCAATTTCTCTGCGATGCGCATTTTTCCATCTGATGTCGTTACAATACGTCACAATTTTTACGAGTTATATACAACGATTTAATCTAATAAATTCTGCTGTTTTAACGTTTAGTTACATTGCTTGATTATCACCCTGTCAAGACTTGAAGATCATCAGTGTAAGTGGTTTGATCTGCCGCTTGCCAAAATGGTCCACGCCGCGACACTGCTGCGTGAATCCCATATTAAACCGGTTGTTCATGCGGTTTGAGATGGGATGGCAAGACACTACGACAAACATTAAGGTGCATTCATAATGGCGAAAACCCCTACGGCTTCGACAGTCTCTCAGGCAATGGATATTGCGTACCAATCGACGTCAATGGAGATTTGGGACAGCAAATATCGTTTGAAATCAAAGCATGGAGATGCGATCGATGTCACGCTGGACGACACATTCAAACGTGTCGCGCGTGCGTTAGCCGATCTTGAAGAAAACAAGGTCAAGGAACACTGGTACAACGAATTCCTGTGGGCGTTACGTAACGGTGCGATTCCGGCGGGTCGTATCACTTCTAATGCCGGTGCATTCGAGCACAAACCGGCAACGTCAACGATTAACTGCACCGTGTCCGGTACCATCGAAGACTCGATGGACGACATTCTGAACAAAGTACACGAAGCAGGTCTGACCCTGAAGGCCGGTTGTGGTATTGGCTACGACTTCTCTACCCTGCGTCCGCGCGGTGCTTTCGTCTCGGGTGCTGGTGCCTATACGTCCGGCCCGCTGTCTTTCATGGATATCTATGACAAGATGTGTTTCACCGTGTCTTCTGCTGGCGGTCGTCGTGGCGCCCAGATGGGCACCATGGATATTCGTCATCCGGACATCATCGACTTCATTCGCGCCAAACGTGAAGACGGTCGTCTGCGTCAGTTCAACTTGTCGCTGCTGATCACCGAAGACTTCATTCAGGCAGTCAAAAACGATCAGGACTGGCAGTTAATCTTCCCGGTCACCGCGAAAGAGGCCAAGCAGGATAAACTTGATCTGCACAACGACGAAAATATTGTCTGGGCGGACTGGCCGACCAAAGAAAATCTGGTTGAAGATGAAGAAGGCCGTGTCGCGTGCAAGGTTTACCGCACCATGCCTGCACGTAACCTGTGGAATGTCATCATGACCTCCACTTACGACTATGCCGAACCGGGCTTTATCCTGATCGACAAAGTGAACCAGATGAACAACAACTGGTTCTGCGAAGAAATTAGAGCTACTAATCCATGTGGTGAACAGCCGCTGCCACCTTACGGCGCCTGTCTGCTGGGCTCGGTGAACCTGACCAAGTTTGTCCGTGAACCTTTTACTGATAATGCGCATTTTGACTGGGATACTTATCGTCGTGTCGTGGCGATTTTTACCCGCATGCTGGACAACGTCGTTGAAATTAACCAGCTGCCGCTGGAAAAACAGCGTCACGAAATCAACCATAAGCGCCGCCACGGTATGGGTTTCCTGGGACTGGGCTCAACCCTGACCATGCTGAAACACAAATACGGCAGTGCTGCCTCTGTCGCCTTCACCGAACAGGTCGCGCAGGAAATGGCCCTGACCGGCTGGAAAGAAGCATTAAGCCTAGCGAAAGAGAAAGGCCCGGCACCGGTAATGGACGAAGAGTTCGAAGTCACCGCTAAGATGATGCGTCTGCGCCCTGAAATGGCGAAAGACGGCATTAACGTCGGTGATAAAGTCAAAGGTAAGGTACTGCACGCCAAATACAGCCGTTACATGCAGCAGGTCGCTGAAGTCGAGCCGCAACTGGTCGAAGAACTGGCGAAAAACGGTGCACGCTTTACCCATCACAGCTCAATTGCGCCAACCGGTACTATCTCGCTGTCTCTGGCAAACAACGCCAGTAACGGCATTGAGCCAAGCTTTGCGCATCACTACACCCGTAATGTCATCGTGCCGGGTAAGAAGTCGAAAGAAAGCGTAGATGTGTACAGCTTCGAACTGCTGGCTTACCGCCAGTTGATCAACAAAAAAGCCATGCCGTACACCACAGAAGAAGAATTCCAATTACCAGACTACTTCATCACGGCTGATGACATTACCCCAAGCCAGCACGTTGAAGTGCAGGCAGCGGCGCAGCGCTGGATTGACTCTTCGATTTCTAAAACCGCTAACGTCCCGACCGATTTCCCGTTCGAAGACTTTAAAGACATCTACATGGATGCCTACGATAAAGGTCTGAAAGGCTGTACAACGTTCCGTTTCAACCCGGAAGTCTTCCAGGGCGTTCTGGTTAAAGAGAAAGATCTGGAAAACACGACCTACGTGTTTACGCTGGAAGACGGCACCACCTTTGAAGCCAAAGGTAACGAGCAAATCGAATATGATGGCGAGATTCACAGCGCCGCAAACCTATACGATGCCCTGAAAGAAGGCTACTACGGTAAGTTTTAAGAGACAGGTTCAGAGAAAATGACCAGAAAAATTGACGGTAAAATCGTTGCCTTCAAAGTAAAGAGCCAGGAGCAGGAAGCGCCACAAGCCGCTGCCCCAGCTCAGCCTGCAGTAGAAGTTGAGCACATGCATGAAGACATGCAACGTCCTGAGAAGCTGTTGGGTACGACTTACAAACTGAAAACCCCGGAACACATTTCAGAGCACTCACTGTTTATCACGATCAATGACGTGGTTCTCAATGAAGGTACCGAGCACGAAGTTCGCCGCCCGTTCGAAGTGTTCATCAATTCTAAGAGCCTGGAGCACTTCCAGTGGATTGTGGCACTAACACGTATTATGTCAGCAGTGTTCCGTAAAGGTGGCGACTGTACTTTCCTGGTGGAAGAGCTGCGCTCAGTCTTCGACCCACGCGGTGGCTACTGGAACAAAGGAAAATACGTACCGTCTCTGATTGCTGAAATCGGCAATGTGATTGAGCAGCACCTGACAGAAATCGGCATGCTGGGCAAACCAGAAGTCGACGAGCACCAGCAGGCGTTTCTGGAAGCCAAAAAAGCAGAACTGGAAGGCAAAACAGAAGAAGTAGAGGAAAGTGGTAATTTTCCGCCAAGCGCAACCCTGTGTTACAAATGCCATAACAAGTCAGTCATCGTCAAAGACGGTTGCCAGACCTGCCTGAACTGTGGTGATTCCAAGTGCGGCTGAGTTAAACCAGACCGCCAAACGTAATAATAAAAAGCTGCCTTTGGGCAGCTTTTTATTTAGGTGATGCCATTTTGGAAAATATTATTGCTCAAAAACAGTTCCGACATGCGTCTGATAAGCTAACACGTGAAAATATATCTTTTCATCCATAAGGTTTACTGGCTTGATAGTTGTGTCCTTACCAAACGTGTTAAATTCGACAACGCACTTGCTATAACTCTCCTTGAGTTCTGAAATACGCTTTCCAAATAACGTCAACGCTGGAATCTCAAAGGGTGCGGTCAACTCTTGGTAATAACTGGTAGCTGGGAAAAAGAGCTCGCTATTGCCATCTGCAGCCGTACAAGTCATATATCTCACGTCGATGTCATAAACAAAGTCGCTATTATTGTTCCAATGAATGGAAAGGTTGTCCGTCGTTTGATCAGAGGAAACCCATACCCCATCAACAAGCTTAGGCAGCCTGTCAACAATCCCCTGCGCAACAACCGTATCATTTCGCCACCAATAAACCTCATAGCTGCTGGCATCGCTAGGTAATTCGTCATATGTATCGGCAGTCGCTGGGCTATGATGAACTGTTGGCTTATAAACCTGCCCCTGTGCATGGATTTCCAATTTATCGGGGGCGTGTAAATAAACCTCAACGCCATTCATATGAGCAAAATCTGACTTAGCTGTTAATTTATATTGTTCACCCACTTCCAACCAAACGTTTAACGTAAGGTCATCTAAGTTATGTGCGCATGACATCTCTGGTATATTTCCACACCGCTCTTGAACCACAGTCGTGGGTGTATCGTTATTGGAGCCGCCGCCACCTCCACCGCATGCAGTCAATACAACCAATGACAATAGCGAAATCAAAGACTTCTTCATTCCAGTAATTCCATTTAACCCTATGAAAATATGGGCTAATTATACTTACTGCTATTTACATCAGCTGAGTTATTAATATGAAGTGACTCGCATTACTGACACTAACAAACTTACCTGCAATGATGATAAGCGTGAGTCGCCTTCTCAGAACCAACTGTTAAGAGCTAACAGCAGTATGGAAATTATTCCGGCTCTGGCCATCGACAGCCTGCGCAACCTGATAAGCGAGTTCGACTCCCTCCCGTCATGGCATAACAAACAAAAATAACCGCAATAATTACAAGGCAATAACATCTTGTTTTCATGCGAAGGAAATAACCGCTCAAGTGCACAGTTTTCCTCTTTGCCCCTTAACACCTGATTTTCACAGGGGTATTTTGGTTTTCAGACAACAGGTTAAGCCCGATACAGATATACTGCATTGATAACGTTCTCACACTTTGCGTTCTCAATGTTGTATGACGAATGTTTTGGCTCCACCAGCCGTAGACACAACTCCCTAACCACTTCTCCCGTTAGCGGAACGGGATCAGTTCTTACCGAGTTTTACCGCCTACCCCTGGCGCTCCAAGCTACTCCTCTCGGGTACAACCCACCGCAACAGGACGAGCGTATTTCGCAAGGGATAATTTAGCCAAACGACAACACCCACACTGCCGTGAGCAACTGGCCTGAACATTATCAGATAAGGTGCATCCAGAGTATGCACCCGCCCTTCCTCGTCCTGTTATTGGTGAAAAAGGATTTTCATAAATCAGGAGGCTCTCTTATGAGTGACATTGCACTTTCAATCAGCATTCTTGCGCTGGTGGCAGTGCTGGGGCTATGGTTCGGAAACCTGCGCATCTGCGGGGTCGGACTGGGGATCGGCGGAGTGCTGTTTGGTGGCATTCTGGTCGGGCACTTCACCGATACCTGGGACATAGCACTGGACACCCACACCCTGCACTTCATCCAGGAATTTGGCTTAATCCTGTTTGTCTATACCATCGGGATACAAGTAGGACCCGGCTTTTTTTCTTCGTTACGCAGCTCCGGCCTGAAGCTCAACGCGTTTGCGGCCTTGATTGTGCTGCTCGGGTGCTTGGTCACCATTGCCTTGTATCTTATTTTTGATGTCCCATTGCCGGTAATACTCGGCGTGTTCTCCGGTGCTGTCACCAATACCCCGTCACTGGGGGCTGGACAGCAGATTCTGACAGAACTGGGGGCGCAGGAAAGCATGCTTGATATGACAGGGATGGGCTATGCCGTCGCCTACCCGTTCGGGATCTGCGGAATCCTGCTGACCATGTGGGTGCTGCGGTTGATCTTCAGAGTCAACATAGACCAGGAAGCAGATCAGTTCGAAGAAACAAACGGCCACAAGAAATCCAGCCTGCATACTCTGAACATTGCGGTCAAAAACCCAAACCTGAACGGTTTGATGCTTCAGGAAGTTCCGGCATTAACTGAAGGTGATATTGTCTGCTCACGGCTGAAACGTGATGAATCCCTCCACATTCCAAAGCCCGATACGCGCATAGCGGTCAACGATCTGCTCCATCTGGTCGGGGAAAAACAAGCGCTCGAAAAAGCCCGCCTTGTCATCGGCGAAGAAGTGGATACCTCGTTGTCTACACGGGGAACCGAACTTCGTGTCCAGCGTCTGGTTGTGACAAATGAGATTGTGTTAGGCAAAAAAATCCGCGACTTGGATTTGAAAGAGAAATACGACGTGGTCGTATCCCGGTTAAACCGTGCCGGGGTCGAACTGGTGCCAACCAGCCAATCGACTTTGCAATTTGGTGACATTCTGAATCTGGTTGGCCGCCAGGAAGCGATTGAAGCAGTTAGCGGTATTGTCGGGAATGCCCACCAGAAGCTCCAACAGGTTCAAATGCTACCCGTGTTTGTTGGCATAGGCCTTGGCGTGTTACTGGGTTCTATTCCCTTCTATCTGCCAGGTTTTCCAGCAGCAATCAAACTTGGGTTGGCAGGTGGTCCGCTCATTGTGGCCCTGATTCTGGCTCGAGTTGGCAGCATCGGTAAGCTCTACTGGTTCATGCCACCAAGTGCCAACCTGGCACTACGTGAAATCGGAATCGTGCTGTTTCTGGCTGTAGTCGGGCTGAAATCCGGCGGCGGATTTATCGACACGCTCATTAATGGCGATGGTCTGAGTTGGATGGGCTACGGCATACTCATCACCTTTTTGCCGCTAATGGCTGTCGGGGTGATTGCCAGAATGTTTGGCGGACTGAACTACCTGACAATTTGCGGCATGCTTGCGGGCTCGATGACGGATCCACCGGCACTGGCTTTTGCAAACAGCCTGCACAGCAGCAGTGGTGCCTCGGCGCTCTCCTATGCCACCGTTTATCCTCTTGTAATGTGTTTGCGTATCCTCTCTCCGCAACTCCTTGCCCTGCTACTTTGGGCACTTTGAAATGTTGCCAGGCCACTTCTCCGGCCTGGCCTTTTTTAACGGCTAACGGCTTAAACTTTACTCTGTCTTGATGCTTTCACGTTACGTGCCTGCCAGTGAAATTGGCCGCAGCCCGTTACCGGCCACCAGCAAGGTCAATAAACGTGCCCGTAACGTAAGACGCTTCATCGGATAACAGCCAGGCAATCGCTTCAGCCACCTCCTCCGGAGTACCTCCACGTTTCATCGGGATCATCGGACTCAGGCGTTCCACTCGTCCCGGTTCCCCGCCATCAGCATGCATCTCCGTATAAATACATCCTGGACGCACACTGTTAACCCGTATTCCCTCACTGGCCACTTCCAGCGACAATCCTTTGGTGAGAGCATCCATCGCCCCTTTCGACGCGGCGTAATCTATGTACTCAAACGGCGCACCTAATCTTGACGCCGCAGAGGACACATTCACGATCGAGCCACTGACCAATCGCCCTTTTTGCATCCGTTTAACGGCTTCACGACAACAAAGAAAACAACTGGTTACGTTCGTTGTCATTACCTGATTGAATCGTTCAACATCGATATCGACTAATCGAGATTGAGTGAATAAAATACCGGCATTGTTGACCAAATGAGTCACCGGCCCCAGCGCCCGCTCTGACTCATCAAACAGGCGAATCACATCCTGCTCATTGGCAACATTGGCCTGCACCGCTATCGCCTTACCACCGGCCTTAGCAATTTCTTCCACGACATCATTTGCATGTTCAGCTTTATCACGATAGTTAACACAGACTGAATAACCTTTTCGCGCCAGTAATTTTGCTGTTGCCGCCCCAATTCCTCGACTGCTGCCAGTAATAATGACTACTTTCTCACTCATAAATCGTCCTTGTTTTCGATGATAAAAAGGGAATACAAAAGTCTGTAAGCAGAATAACATCTATTTAATAAGATCTTCTATTTTTCAATGCTTTATAAGCAGTTTTACATTTTTACATCCCGACCATTAACCATGCACAGGTTTCTCTCGGGTCGACAAACCATTGTCATGCAAACATTGAGTGACTTGTGTCATTAACTCACTTGCTTTGTTGATATAGCCCGCTGACGCCTTCGAACCAAATTGTGATTCATATCGCCCGACGGAAATCGCCATACCCATGTACTCAGACACTAACTGGATATTCTCATCATATCGACAGTGGTGTTTAACGGCGATGACCTGCTCTGGTGAGGCAGGTTCTCCGGTGTTTAACATATATTCATATTCTTTTTACTCTCTGTGGCGCACCCAGTCAGCAGAATCATGGTTACAGCCAATATCAAACGCATTTGTACTTTTCCTGTTCTGTATTCAGATATTATCAATCGCGATTGATGATCAAAAATAAAGGCATATGATAATGCTCATATGCCTTTTAACGTCATCTGAAAATTGCGAACTATTTCTAACGCTTAGTTTGTTTGAATCAAACCAGAAAACGCAGGATTATTCACTGCAGTCTTGATGAGATCCTGTACTGCCGGCGTCAGGGCATCCGCTGTGGCATTACAAGCAGTAATGGCATCAAAACCACTTTTGAACGTATATTTATTGCTCACAGACATCGAGTTACCGTTTGACGAATTTAATACCACTCCAATATCCCAATACCCATTTGTCAGACCAGATGTTGATGAAAATTCAATATTGGTGATTTCACCCGTTATTTGGGTGCCATCAGTTGAATAAATATTTGCCATCTTGAATTCATCATTGATTGCTTTGGTGATAAATGCTGGAATGGTTAAACCATCAGCAGGCTCAATAGGCCCCATCAGGCGGCAGTTCGCGCTAAAATTCGACGTTTGTGTAAGCTCTGTAACACGAGCTTTAGCACCATCAAAAGTTTTAAGTTTTTGAATATTATCAACAGACGTTGAGTAACGTGGAGGCTGCATTGTAGAACACGCCGTCAGCGCCAAAGTGCAGACAGTTACAACAGCCATTTTTTTCATCGACATTTCTTTATCCTATATGAGTTTTAACTATTTTATATCAGTATCAGCTAATTAATTTATTGCTCATCCAATACCAGAAAGCATTATTTTTAAGTTATTAGCCTGAATTATGAGGAGGTATTAAATCGCTATAGAAACAACATTGAAAGCATAAAATTGAGTCACAAGCCACTAAATGACTGTCTTATGAGCTTATTCACATTTTCAAAATTTGGCCAATGCGATGTTAAGATCTAATTTTTAAATTATGAATCTAACTCATTCAATTTATTACATTAAGGCATCACTTTAAACAATAAATTCTTATAGGGAATTAGTCGAACACAATGTTTGCAATGCTTATGATGAATATTATTAATACACTGCTTTATCCATTTTTCATCATTAAAATCTGCGATACTCCAACCACACCTCAGACCAAGTAATGAAAACTTACATATAACAGGTACTCTTAGACGAAGACGAAGACGAAGACGAAGACGATAGTAAGTTAGACTATAGCCCCTAATAATGCGCTTCAAAATTAGCAGTCTGAGATTTACTTCCTATCTCCGAAACCACCTCGATATGCCACATAAATCATACATAAGAGCAAAAATTAGCCACTTAATAAAACAATGGTCAAAATTTTATTGCACACTATTTTATTTATGATTACTATCCTGCCAACAACATCAACGGTGAAATGCAAACATCAATTAAACACCGTTCACTATTGAATGAATATAGAAAAATAAGGTAAAAAAATGAAAAAGGTTATGCTTCTTCCGCTTGCTGCACTTCTGACAACCACTTTTGCCGCTCAGGCTGACAATGGTAACCTGACCCAGAACTTCAACTACATTTCTGGTGGTCTGTCTCACAGTGAGTTAAACGAAGATATCCACACTTCTGTAAATTTCAACGATTCTACAGACAGCATGACAGGTCTTTATCTGCGTGGTAGCTGGAACTTTACGGGTAATGTGTTTGTTGAAACGCGTGGTGAAGCACTGGTAAAAGATGACCTGACCGTTTCTCAGGGCCTGCTGGGTCTAGGTTACTACTTCCCGATTAACAATGATCTGACTGTGTACGGTCTGGCTGGTCTGTCAACAATCACTGTTGATTACGACGTGAACTATTTTGGCCACTCAGTTAATGTCAGCAACGATGACAGCGGCTTTACCGGTGAAGTGGGTGCACGTTACCAGGTAATGAATAACTGGACAGTAGAGCCTGCAGTACGCTTTGCCAACTATGATGAATCAATGACTGAACTGCGTCTGGGTAACAACTTCAAAGTATCTGAGCACATGAGCCTGGAAGCCAACCTGGCTCACCGCGACTTTGACGTGTTGAAAGAAACGAACTTCCAACTGGGTGCACGCTACAGCTTCTGATCACGTCGGTAAGACAATCAAAAAAGCAACAACATGTACTTAGCAACAGCCCGGGTAACTCCCGGGCTGTTTTTCTTTCTGCTAGTCTGAGTTTACACAAAACATCAGAAACGAAAATAGAGAATGAAGAACGCTAAAAGGCTGACTGTTATTTACTCTCTGTCTGATAAGCTGCCAGTAACCTTTCGAACTCGTCGATCTGTTTCGCTACCATATCCACACTCTGCTGCCAGAATTCTGGCTGGCGAATGTCCATGCCCAAGTGTTTTTCAACTACCTCTTCAGCCATCATAGAGCCGGTATCACGCAGTAAGGCTTTGTAGTCTTCATAGAAATGTTCACCTTTCGCAGCACGTTGCGCATAAACACCTTTACTGAACAAATAGCCGAACAGGTATGGGTAATTGTAGAAACTGATGTCAGCGATACTGAAATGGAGCTTGCTGGCCCAGAACATCTCACTGGTTTCGTCCATTGCATTGCCATACCAGTCACGCCAGGTCTCAGACATTAACGCCTTGAGCTGATCCGGAGTGAACTCCCCTGCCGAACGCTGATCATAAAACGCTTTTTCGAATTCGTAACGCACCGGGATATTAATAAGCAGGGCCAATGCCGACTGGGCTTCTTCCCATAGCATCAACAGCTTGTCCTGATCGCTCTGGGCTTTATCCATTAATGCATCGCGAACCACGTTTTCAGCAAAGATCGATGCGGTTTCAGCCAGCGTCATTGGATATTGCGTTTTTTGCAACGGCATATCACGCATCACCCAGTTATGGAAAGCATGGCCAAGTTCATGTGCCAGTGTCAGCACATCGGACATACTTCCACCCCAGGTCATAAACACCAGCGGCGTACGGGTATCGGCAAGTTTGGTACAGTAAGCCCCCAAGCGCTTGTTTGGCTGTGGCGCGGCATCAATCAGCTTGTTTTCGACCATCATATCGACAAACTCGCCCATTTCCGGATTCACTCCAGCAAAGGCTTCACGAATAATGTCGATACCTTGCTCAAAACTGTATGTCTGACCGTCATTCGAGGCCGTAGTTTCTGTCGGCGACTCTGCCGACAGCAATGCCGGCATAGAGGCAAGCTCATCCCAGGGCTTCAGTTTCTCAGTCCCAAACAGACGCGCCATCAGCAAACCGGCTTTCTGCCCGATTGGGCGGCTGTCTTTTGCTACATTCATCATAGAATCCAGCGTCTGTTTCTGGATGCAGCTAAGATGCAAGCTTGGATCAAGAAAATGTACCTGCTCGGTATGACTGCGTTTGTCATACTCAGTCAGACGCGCACCGGCCAGGGCATTCAGAATCGCCGCAAAACTTTCCTGATGAACCGTCATCGCTTCTGAAATCGCGCGCCAGGCTGGTTCACGACGCAGGCTGTCTCCGCCATACAAAAGGCTGGCCGCCTGTGACAGCCCCATGGTTTCTTTTTTGCCATGAGGCAAAGTCAGGGTAACCGACAAACTGCCGGTGATGTTGTCATACAACCTTCCCCACGCTTCACGTCCGTCCTGATCCAGAGCTGTCATCAACTGCTCTTCTGCGATGGACAGCTGACGATTTTTCAGCATACGGGCACATTCCAGTCTGAAACGCCATTCCTCGATGCCGTAGGTTGTCATCAGCAGGTTGAAGTCACTGTCTTCAAGATTAACGATTGCCTGGTTATACGGTGTGATGGCCTGCTCTAGTTGTGACAGCAGCTTGTTGACCTTACCCATCACTTTCTTGGCAGCAACATCAGATGCATCCACAGAGAGCAGGCAGTTCACATATGTAGACAAGGTATGAATTCGCAGCTTGACACTGGCCAGAAGTTTTAGGGCACCAGCCAGCCCTTCCGGCGTCCCGGTTTCAAATTTTACCAGTTCAGGCAATTTTTCTTCCGCGAAGGCCAGATCCTGTTGGATCTTCGGATCATCCAGATCACGATAAGCAATGGAAAGATCCCAGCTCGGTATTGTCATTTTTCCTCCTTGACGATCCGGGTAACACCCGGAACCCTATTAATCATTAAACAGCAGACAGGCGCGCCCATCATGCTCTATACGCTGAATACGGGTCGCAAACACCTGCTCCAGCATCTCAACCGTCATAACTTCTTTGGGCTGCCCCTTGGCAACACAGGAACCGTTGTTCAGTAGCAACACTTTGTCAGCTTCGCGCAGAGTACGATTTAAATCATGATTGGCCATCACCACAGCTATGCCCATGTTGGCCACTTTACGGATCAATTTGTACATCACCGCTTCCTGGCCGATATCCAGCGCTGCCGCCGGCTCATCCAGCAACAGAAGCCGAGCATCCGGATTGAGATCCGGCCACACCTGAAGACACGCCGCCGCCAGCCTTACCCGTTGCCACTCGCCGCCTGAAAGCTGCTGAATACTTCGGTTCAGTTTGTCTCTGATTTTCAGCGCGGTACAAATTTCGTTAACAGCCGCTTGCGCATGCTCTTCATCAACCTGCCCAATCGCCGAGAGAGAAAGTGACAGATAGTGATACACCGCCACAGCAAAAGCGGGCCGGTCCTGTTGAGAAAGATAGCTCCTGTTCCGGGCCAGTGTGGCCAAATCAAACTGCACTAGTGCTTTCCCGGAGAACTGAATCTCTCCCTGGTAATCAACCAGCCCCGATAGCATGGCAATGGCGGTACTTTTACCGCTGCCGTTCGGCCCAATTAAATGCACAATTTCCCCGGCTTTCACGTCAAAAGAAACCGGAAGTAAACGATGTGGCATAGCCAGATTGTGCGCCTGAATCACCACAGATGCATGTGTTTGAGATAACGTCATCAAGCTTATTCCATCAATCTAGCTGAGATCGGAGCAACATCCAGATAAACAATGGCGCACCGAGCGTTGTAATCACCACCCCCACTGGCAACTCGGCTGCCGGAAGCAGCACTCTGGCCAAAGTATCTGCCAGTGCCAGTAACAAAGCGCCAAACAAAGCCGAGAGCGGCAACAGAAAGCGATTTTCCGCCCCCAGTGCGAGCCGGAGCAGATGCGGCACCACTAACCCGATAAACCCAATAATGCCCCCAAGGGCAACGGAAGCGCCGACTAACAGGGATACAATCAGAATCAGACGCCAGCGAAATGCCGCGACATCCAGCCCCAGTTGTCTGGCCTGGTTTTCGCCCAGCATCAGTAAATCCAGCTTTTTGCCCTGCAAGCAGAGCCAGACAAGAACAGGCATCATCGCGACCAGCAGCACCAGTTGCGGCCAGCTCACACCGGCGACACTTCCCATCAGCCAGTACATCAGCATGCGTAAATTCAGATCATCACTGAAGTAGAAAGCCCAGGTCACCATAGCACCGGATAAAATCCCAAGTGCAACACCGATCAGTAATAGCCGTGCCGTTGACACTTTGCGTCGCTGAGACAACCCGACCAGAATAAGCGTAAAACAGAACGCACCAACCATTGCCGCTGCCATCATGATCAATGGCGTCGGTGCGAGTGGCAGAGCAAATAGGACGACAACCAAAGCCAGGCTGGCACCACCGGAAATGCCTAATACGCCGGGTTCTGCCAGCGGATTCCCCAGTAATACCTGCAACACAGCTCCAGAGGCCGCCAGAGAGGCACCAATCGCCAATGCCGCCAACAAACGGGGAAAACGTAATTGTGTCAGTAACTGCTGTTCCAGCAGACCGTCAGGTGACCACGGCCAGATAAAAATTTCACCGACCGCAAGGGAAAAAAAGCAGGCCGCCATTAGCAAGACGCCTGCTATCAAGATTGCCAGTCGCCATCTGGACTCGTGGCGAACTCTTAGTTCATTCAGTAGCATCAGGAGTACACAATAATGAGGTTTAAACCAAACTGACCAGCCAGTTTGGTATTACCATACTCGCTCAGTCAGGAAATGGAAAGCAACCCTCACTAGCCCAATGATTATTCAGACAAAAGTGACTCCGATTTAATCAATCCGACTTACTTCACGGTGATTTGCTCACCCAGATTCACCTCTGTTTTACGCACCAGCAGACAAGCTCGCTGACCCAGAGCAACATTGGCATTCGGAAAGACAACGGCTTCTCCGCCTTCTAACGCGAAGTATTCAACCCCTTCGTCACTGCCAAGCAGCTTACCTTGATCGAAAAAGGTGAAGTTAGCCTGATCATTCGGGAAGTTCAGCTTAAACTCATCGGTCTGTTTAACCAGGGTCCGAGTGACCTTATAAATACTTAGCAGATCACCCTGCCAGTGGTATTCAACTTGCGGTACGGTCACCAGCTCCAGCATTGCCTGATCAAAAGCGGCCAGACGCTCCAGGTCATTTTCACCAAACTTCGCCACTTTCCCCAATTCTACCGTCAGTGCTTGAGCAGAAAATTTCTCCGCGCTGAACCAGCTAAACGTCGAAGACGAGCTGCTTGACAGCAGTACCGCTTCTAACTCAGCACGCTGCATAAATGAAAACAGGGCTTTGCTGCGGGTAGGATTTTCCGTAAATGGACTAACGGCAAAAGTATAGTGCTCTGAATCGCGAATCGCACAGTGTAGATCCAGATGCCAACGTGAAGCCTGTTGGCGATCAGGGTGAGAATAGAAATTAATAACCGCTTGCTGCAATTCGTTTGCACGCAGGCAATCAGGATTTTCTGTTGGATTTTCGGTATTGAACAGTCGGTTCATGTTTTCGACCACAAACCGCTTGTGCAGATTGATCGCCTCAGGATGGCCAATAATCAGCAATAAACGGTGGGCAGGTACCAGACCATCAACCAGAATTCGTCGTGCCAGTTGCTGAACCAATTCAATCGGGCTGGTTTCATCACCGTGAACCCCTGAAGACAGCACGATATCTTTTGTATCTTCAGCGAGGTCCGGCGGGGTGATTTGCAAAATCCCTCGCCCAAGAAGCTCACATTTTACACCGCTGGCGGTATGCCACTTTCCTGTTTTTACTGACAGCTCCATATTCAGGCTTGCTGCCAGAAAGTCTCCGCTTTTCACCAGCTTTAACATTCCCATTGAACTTCTCCCTGTTAATCAGTATTTCTCAATCGGGATGCCGACATTTTAGCGCTCTCCCCTTGTAAATCAAACCGCAGAAAAACATATATTTAACATCAACATCACACATCTGATGCGTTTTAAGTAAATTTAATCAGAAAAAGCGCTGTAATTGGAGGTAGGCTAAGAATTTTTCGCTAACCTGAAGTGGAAATGTGGAACGAACAAGTGAAGCAAATAACAGGCAAAGAAAAACCCAGGTAAGTTCTACACACCTTACCTGGGTTCTTATCATCCGGTCCCGCGTTTTACTCTTTGATTTCGATATTTTCTACGCGAGCTTTCAGTTTTTGACCTGGTCGGAAAGTCACAACCCGGCGGGCAGAAATCGGAATATCTTCACCCGTTTTTGGATTCCTTCCAGGACGCTCATTTTTGTCACGAAGGTCAAAGTTACCAAAACCTGATAATTTAACTTGTTCGCCACACTCAAGCGCCTTTCTGATCTCTTCGAAGAAGACTTCCACCGTATCCTTGGCGTCCCGTTTGCTTAATCCAACATTCTCAAACAGGTTCTCAGCCAAATCGGCTTTTGTGAGCGCCATAGATAATTCCCTCAAGACTATGTTGAATGGATCGCAGCTATAACAAGGGCTATACCTGCAGCGTATTAGTCCAGTAAGACCCTGTGCGTCAGAAAACTGGAGGACGTTTTCGACACTGGATATCCTAGCTAGAGACAAGTTTATGCCAACTTCCTGATTTCCGCCAACTTTTTTAAGTGAACTTGCTGTCAAATTATTGATTTTTGCATGTGCCAAACCGTCAAAAACATGCATCAGGTTGTGCTTTAGATGAATGGATAGCAATAACATTTGCTGCAAAGTTGATAATTTACAAAATATCCAACTATCAATTTATGGACATATAGGAATAACCGCTAACTATCAAAAAGTTAGATAAATTAGAGTTAGATCAAAAAAAGCAGCCCCGAAGGACTGCTCTTGATAAAACAATTACTTAAAACATCATGAAGGCTGGTTGTTAATCGATCGATGAACACCCCTTCGCGATGCTGGATTTGCATTAATCGCGCAGGCTGGCACCAAATTGCTCAGACAGTGCTGTAACAATCTTCTCAACCGCTGCGGCAATATCGGCTTCTTCCAGGGTACGTTCTGCTGACTGCAGTGTCAGAGCAATTGCCAGGCTCTTCTGACCTTCTTCAATGCCCTTACCGCGATAAACGTCAAACAGGTTAACGTCTTTCAGCAGCTCACCACCGTTAGCATTGCATGCCTCAAGAATGTCACCAGCTGCAATGTCTTCATTTACAACAACCGCGATATCACGACGGTTAGATGGGAACTTAGACAAAGCTACAGCTTCCGGAATCACACGAGAGTCGATGGCTGACCATTCGATTTCGAACACGATCGTACGGCCATTCAGACCAAACTTGCGCTCCAGTTCAGGGTGAACAGTACCGATCACACCCACTTCTTTACCGTCAACGATGATGGCAGCAGACTGACCTGGGTGCAGTGCAGGATGTTTAGCCGCCTTGAAGCTGTATGCTTTCTCGTTAGAAGTTAGTTCCAGAATGGCTTCCAGGTCGCCCTTCAGATCGAAGAAATCAACGGTGTTCGTCGCGATATCCCAGTGTTCTTCACTGCGAGTACCTGCGATAACACCTGCCAGCATCGGCTCCTGACGCATGCCATTTTCAGCAGACTCACAAGGAATGAAACGCAGACCGTATTCGAACAGGCGAACACGCGGCTGTTGACGTTTCTGGTTGTGAACTACGGTATTCAGCAGCCCTTGAAGCAGACCAAGACGCATTGCTGACATTTCTGCCGAAATCGGGTTTGGCAGTACCAGCGGCTCAACATCCGGTACGATCAGCTTTTGCTGCTCAGGCTCGACAAAACTGTAAGTGATCGCTTCGTGGTAACCACGATCAACCAGCAGATGACGAACACGTTTCAGAGGCAGGTTGGCTTCCTGGTGATCGTGCATCTTCAGTGCAGCAGCCGGAGACTGATTCGGAATATTGTTGTAACCGTAGATACGGCCAACTTCTTCAATCAGATCCTGCTCAATCGCAATGTCAAAACGCCAGGTTGGCGCAATCGCAGACCAACCTTCTTCGGTTGTCGCAACAGCCATACCCAGACGCTCAAGGATTTCAACCACATCTGCATCAGCAATGTGGTGACCCAGCAGGCTGTCCAGTTTTGCACGGCGCAGTGATACAGTATTTGCCTTTGGCAGGTCTGCGTCAGATTCAACCGCGACCACAGGGGCCACTTCGCCGCCACAAATCTCAACCAACAGCTGAGTGGCTCGCTCCATCGCGCTGTGCTGCAGTGCGTAATCCACACCACGCTCAAAACGCATAGAAGAATCAGTGTGCAGACCGTAGCTACGCGCACGACCACGGATATGGTCAGGTGCAAAGAATGCACACTCAAGCAGCACATCTTTTGTTTCGCCAGTAACACCAGACGCTTCGCCACCAAAAATACCGGCGATTGCCAGTGCTTTGTTGTGGTCTGCGACAACCAGTGTATCGGCGTTCAATTCTGCTTCTGTACCGTCCAGCAGAGTCAGCTTCTCGCCTTGCTCAGCCATACGAACGACGATGCCACCTTCGATCTTCGCCAGATCAAATGCGTGCATTGGTTGACCTTGCTCCAGAAGCACGTAGTTAGTGATGTCTACAACAGGGTCAATTGAGCGAATACCACAACGACGCAGTTTTTCTTGCATCCATAGTGGTGTTTCCGCCTGAACATTTACGTTCTTGATGATACGGCCCAGGTAACGAGGACACGCTGCTGGCGCTTTCACGTCAATCGAGACGGTGTCATCGATAGAAGGCGCAACTGCATCAGCTTGAGGCTCAGTCACGTCTGCACGGTTCAGTACGCCCACTTCACGCGCCATGCCACGAATGCTGAAACAGTCAGCGCGGTTAGCCGTCAGGTCAACGTCAACAGTTACGTCATCCAGACCCAGGAACGCACGGAAGTCAGTACCTATTACTGCGTCTTCTGCCAGCTCCATGATGCCATCAGACTCAACGTCAATACCCAGTTCAGTGAATGAACACAGCATGCCGTGAGAAGGCTGGCCACGCAGCTTCGCTTTTTTGATTTTGAAATCACCCGGCAGTACTGCGCCAACAGTCGCTACAGCCACTTTCAGGCCCTGACGACAGTTTGCCGCACCACAAACGATGTCCAGAAGCTCTTCTTCGCCCACGTCAACTTTCGTTACACGCAGTTTGTCAGCATCCGGGTGCTGGCCACATTCAACAACGTGACCCACTTTTACGCCAGTGAAAGAGCCGGCAACAGGCAGCACGTCGTCTACCTCAAGGCCAGCCATAGTAATTTGGTGAGTCAGTTCGTCAGTAGTAATCGCAGGATTTACCCACTCACGAAGCCATGATTCGCTGAATTTCATTGTGTCTAAACCTCTGGATTACTTGAACTGTTTCAGGAAACGAAGGTCGTTCTCGAAGAACGCGCGCAGATCGTTTACACCATAACGAAGCATGGTCAGACGCTCTACACCCATACCGAATGCAAAACCAGAGTATTTCTCAGGATCAATGCCTACGCTGCGCAGTACGTTCGGATGAACCATACCGCAGCCCAGAACCTCAAGCCACTTACCATTTTTACCTTTCACGTCTACTTCTGCAGAAGGCTCTGTGAACGGGAAGTATGACGGACGGAAACGGACTTCCACTTCTTCCTCGAAGAAGTTACACAGGAAGTCATGCAGAATGCCTTTCAGCTGTGCGAAATTTACATTCTCGTCTACCAGCATACCTTCTACCTGATGGAACATTGGGGTATGAGTCTGGTCGTAGTCGTTACGGTATACACGGCCCGGTGCGATGAAACGAAATGGTGGCTTACCATTTTCCATCGTACGAATCTGAACCCCTGAAGTGTGAGTACGAAGCATCAGATCTGGGTTAAAGAAGAAGGTATCGTGATCCGTACGTGCAGGGTGATCTGCGGCAATATTCAGCGCATCAAAGTTGTGGAAAGCATCTTCAATTTCAGGGCCAGACTCCACATTGAAGCCAAGTTCACCAAAGAATTGCTCGATACGTTCAACCGTACGGGTAACCGGGTGCAGACCACCGTTTTCGATGCGGCGACCAGGCAGAGTCACATCAACCATTTCTGCGGCCAGTTTCGCTTCCAGCTCGGCACTTTGCAGTGCGTCTTTACGCGCTGCAATAGCCTGCTGTACAGCACCTTTCGCTTTGTTGATTTCCTGACCTGCTGAGCGACGCTCTTCCGGTGGAAGTTTGCCCAGGCTCTGAAGTTGAAGAGTCAGTTCGCCCTTCTTGCCCAGATATTGGACGCGGACTTCGTCCAGAGCGACTAATGATTCAGCCTGCTCAATAGCTGCCGTTGCGTTGGCAATAATCTCGTCTAGATGTTGCATCGTTTCCTCATCCACCTACAGGTGGCGTCCTTTAGGGAGATATAAATTCGCGTAACGATACATACTAAAGAAACATGCGTCTAAATCCAAATCCAATCGCACTAAAAGCGTGGGATTGGGCGAAAAAAATCGTCTTTAGCCCATTGATCCCGCGATTGTTATTGGGTGTCCTATTAAAGGCTCATTTCACCGGCATTAATGAAGATTTCCCCCTTGTGACCGGATGTCGTCACCTGTCACCGCAGCACAGACAATTGCGGCGCAGATTCCCTCCGTCATCTGCGTCAGCGTCAGTGAAGGTTTGTGACCATCACCCATGGTCTGCTCCGGCAAAAAAGGGACATGTACAAAGTCGGCCCGAATGTGCAGATCGCTCTGTTCTGAACGCGATAGGTTACGGTTGAATTGAGCCAGGTAGTGCATGACGCCATAAAACAGGTGGTTACATACAAAAGTGCCGGCGCTGTAAGAAATCTCAGCCGGGACACCTACCCCATTCACCGCCTGCACCATGGCTTTAACGGGCATAGTTGTAAAATAGGCGGCCGGTCCATCTGTCACCACAGGTTCATCAACTGGCTGGTTACCGGCATTGTCTTCAATACGAAAATCATCAAGATTAATAGCCACTTTTTCGAAGCTAATGGCTGGACGCCCCCCGGCCTGCCCCAGCATGATCACCATATCCGGCAGATACTTTTCGATAGCAACAATACATTGCTCAATTGCACTGCGACGTACCACAGGCAGCTTTTGGGTAACAAGAACCACGCCAGCCTGATGCAGCCTGGACTGCGCTTCCGGTTGGGCTAACTGCTCAAGAATCAATGCTGATGGATTAAGTGCTTCTCCGCCAAAAGGTTCAAAACCTGTCACCAGCACCTTTCTCTTCGTCATGTTGTCTGCCTCTGTCACTGTGGATAATCGTTCGCTTGCCACCCTCACATCCTTTTAAACCTGATTCGATCATGCAGGCATCATAATCAGACGCAAAGTTTGTCGAAAATCCAATGACATAAAACCGTGAGTCTCATCGCATGATCTCAATCCAATCGTTCTGTTTAAACATTTTATTAAAAACAATGTTGCATTAACCGAAATATACCACTAAATTAAAAACACTGTTCGATTGATGAGTTATGTATTCCAACTCTCTTAACTATTCGTTTTGTTTCAATGTGATAACCGAATGACTATGAGGCTGTAAGTCTTGGTATCACTCACCAGACCCTAAAAGTTAATGCATAAGGAGCAATACAATGAATACACAAGAAAAATACTGGTTAATTTATGCCAAAGCGACATTTCTGATTGCCGTTGTGGCGATGGTCATCAGCATCATCAAATTACCCGGCGACCTGCTGATTAAAGGTTACTACAGTATCTGCAGCCTTTTCCTGGTCAGTGCGACCATTACGCTGAGTAAAGCGGTACGTGATCAGGTTGAGTCAAAACGATTAATGAACAAACTTGAAGAAGCCAAAACCGCGCAACTGTTAAACGATTTGGATGAAAGCCGACTATAACTTTGTTTGTGATGAACACGCATTTATATTCCCTTATAAAACAACAGCGGCAGCTTCGGCTGCTGCTGCGCCAACTCAACCGCCAAAAGCAACAGCTTGAAGGAAAACAAGCTCAAGTGGCCCAAGACATTTTTAGCCGCGAGTCCGCTATTGAATCTGCCTTGGAGCCAGCTCCCCAAACAAATACAAGTTCAACCAGCTTCATCAAGATGATTGAACAAACAATGACAGCTAAACATCGCCTTGCTCGGTTAAGAGGCAGAGAAAAAGCGTTGCTAAAACAGATAACCAAGACAGAAACCCAATTAAAGACAACGCACGATCTCATTAAATTAGGTTGCCTACAGCAACGTCGTACCATCCCAACGGCTCAGAGCTCTCTGACACTGGTTCTGGAAACTAAGCTTGAATGCTGCCTATTACAGAATGCGGCGCTACTAGCGCGTTTTATGTAAGTTCTATCTATCAGTTTTTTATCAGTAAAGGGAGTGCGTGATGAATGACTGAATACAGTCCGCAGCAAAACGGTAAGGATACAAGCGGCCTGCTTTACCGGCTTATCAGAGCGATGCGTAGAAGTTTAGACCGACGCGTAAAAACATCGGGTAAAAAGAAGAGATGAAACTCAGGGGGAGCGGAACTGCTCAGGGAAAACACAGCAGAGATAACTGAATGCTTAATGCTGCTCTGCCAGTTGTACAAAGCACAAAAGAAAAAAGGAGAGCCGAAGCTCTCCTTTCCTCATCAAAACTGACTGAAATTACAGTGCAGCTTTCGCTTTTTCAACTAGAACAGTGAAAGTCGCTTTGTCGAATACAGCGATGTCAGCAAGGATCTTACGATCGATCTCGATAGATGCTTTCTTAAGACCATTGATGAAGCGGCTGTAAGACATACCGTTCTGACGAGCTGCAGCGTTGATACGTGCGATCCACAGTTGACGGAAAGTACGTTTCTTGTTGCGACGGTCACGGTAAGCGTACTGACCAGCTTTAGTAACTGCTTGGAAAGCTACGCGGTAAACACGTGAACGTGCACCGTAGTAACCTTTAGCTTGTTTAAGAACTTTTTTGTGACGTGCACGTGCTTGTACACCACGTTTTACGCGAGGCATAGGAGACTCCTAACTAAATAAATTTATAACTAAAAACGATTAAGCGAACGGAAGCATACGTGCAACTGCTGCCACTTCACATGCAGGAAGGATAGCGTTTGGACGAAGCTGACGCTTGTTCTTAGTAGTACGTTTAGTCAGGATGTGACGTTTAGTCGCGTGCTTGTACTTAAAACCACCAGCAGTTTTCTTGAAACGCTTAGCAGCACCTTTGTTGGATTTCATCTTAGGCATGATGAGACTCCGCATTGTTGATTGTTAATAACATAGTAATCAGGCGAACAAAAAGCGCTGCGGTTAAGCAGCGCCTTTGCTACTTGAATGCCGTAATTACTTCTTCTTAGGGGCAAGCATCATCGTCATTTGACGACCTTCAACCTTATTCGGGAAGCTCTCAACAACCGCTAGGTCGCCAAGGTCATCCTTAATTCGGTTAAGAAGCTCGATACCAAGACTCTGGTGGGCCATTTCACGACCGCGGAAACGCAGTGTGACCTTACCCTTGTTGCCCTCTTCCAAAAAGCGAGTCAGGTTGCGCAGTTTTACCTGATAATCGCCTTCGTCTGTACCAGGACGGAATTTAACTTCCTTAACCTGGATTTGTTTTTGCTTTTTCTTTTGCTCTTTAGCAGCCTTGCTCTTTTCGAACAGGTACTTGCCATAGTCCATCACACGACAGACAGGTGGCTCGGCATTAGGGCTGATTTCAACCAGATCCACACCTGCTTCATGAGCAGTAGTAATTGCTTCTTCGATGGAAACAACACCAATTGATTCGCCATCGAGACCAGTAAGACGAACTTCACGTACGCCACGGATTTCGCCGTTGATACGGTGTGGGTTTTGCTTTACTGGTGCTTGTGTTCTTCTTCCGCCTTTAATACCTTAGTCCTCCAAAACGTTGAGCTTGCGACTGCTAATCTCTTGCTGCAGGTAAGCAACAAGATCGTCAATCTTAAATTTACCCAAATCTTTACCCTTGCGAGTACGTACCGCTACTTCGCCTGCTTCGACTTCTTTGTCACCGCAGACAATCATGTAAGGTACTCGCTTCAAAGTATGTTCGCGGATTTTAAAGCCAATTTTCTCATTTCTCAAGTCTGCGTTGACTCGAATTCCACTTTTTTGCAGTTTTTCGACCACTTGTTGTACATATTCAGCCTGACTGTCCGTGATATTCATCACAACGGCCTGCTGAGGAGCCAACCAGGTCGGGAAAAAACCTGCATACTCTTCGATAAGGATACCGATGAAACGCTCAAGAGAACCAAGAATCGCACGGTGAATCATAACCGGCGTGTGACGCTCGTTATCTTCACCTACGTAAGTTGCGCCAAGACGCTCAGGAAGTGCGAAGTCTAACTGAACTGTACCGCACTGCCAAGCTCGATCTAGGCAATCATGCAAAGTAAATTCAATCTTAGGACCATAGAACGCACCTTCACCTTCTTGAATCTCGTAAGGAATCTCCATAGATTCTAGCGCAAGTTTCAGATCCGACTCAGCTTTATCCCACATTTCGTCAGAACCTACACGCTTCTCTGGGCGAGTAGACAGTTTCACAACGATGTTGTCGAAACCAAAAGTCTGATATGTGTCGTAAACCATCTTAATACAAGATGTCACTTCCTGCTGTACCTGAGCTTCAGTACAGAAGATGTGTGCGTCATCCTGAGTAAAGCCACGTACACGCATAATGCCGTGTAGTGCGCCTGATGGTTCGTTACGGTGACAAGAGCCGAATTCCGCCATACGCAGCGGCAGATCGCGGTAAGACTTCAGACCCTGGTTGAAGATCTGAACGTGACCCGGACAGTTCATTGGCTTGATCGCGTATTCACGGTTCTCAGAAGACGTGGTGAACATCGCATCTGCATATTTGTCCCAGTGACCTGAACGTTCCCACAGAACGCGGTCCATCATCAGCGGACCTTTCACTTCCTGGTAACCGTATTCGTTCAGTTTGTCACGAACGAAAACTTCCAGATCACGGAAGATAGACCAACCGTTGTGGTGCCAGAACACCATACCCGGAGCTTCCTGCTGCATGTGGAACAGGTCAAGCTGTTTACCCAGTTTACGGTGGTCACGCTTAGCGGCTTCTTCAAGACGAGTCAGGTGCGCCTTCAGGGCTTTCTTATCGTGGAAAGCCGTACCGTAGATACGCTGCAACATCTTGTTGTCGCTGTTACCACGCCAGTAAGCACCGGCTACGTTCAGCAGAGTAAAGTGCTGACAGAAGCCCATATGTGGAACGTGTGGACCACGACACATATCGACGTATTCTTCGTGATGGTACAGGCCAGGACGATCATCGCGAGATACGTTTTCATCCAGGATTTCCATCTTGTATGGTTCGCCACGTGATTCAAACGTATCACGTGCTTCCTGCCAGCTGACTTTTTTCTTAACAACTTCGTACTTTGTCTTCGCCAGCTCCTGCATACGCGCTTCGATCTTTTCCAGATCTTCTTGCGTCAGCGACTCGTCCAGATCAATGTCGTAGTAGAAACCGTTGTCGATGGTCGGACCGATAGCCATTTTGGCTTGCGGGTACAGCTGTTTCAATGCGTGGCCAAGAAGGTGCGCACAAGAGTGACGAACGATCTCAAGACCGTCGACTTCATCTTTAACGGTGATGATTTCAAGGCTCGCATCTTCTTCGATCAGATCACACGCATCAACGCGCTGACCATTCACACGACCGGCGATGGTTGCTTTAGCAAGGCCAGGACCGATTGATGCTGCGACTTCCATAGTTGAAACTGGGTTGTCGAAATGACGCTGACTGCCGTCAGGAAGAGTAATTACAGGCATGTATTTATCCTTTAACAGTGGTCTTGCACACCAAGCAAGACATGTTCAATTTAAACGTAAAGCTTTGATAAGCTTAATGAGTGAAGGCCAATTACACCGATACCGCAATACTGAGCAATATCCCAATGCAAAGGCAGAGCGCCACTATAACAAACGCCTGTCACAGAATGCAAAGCCAGAGCGGAAATAATTAGACATAATTTCACCCTTATACCCACGAAAGACGTAATGTTATTATTTCTCAACAAATCAAGTCACTTTTCAGTTACATAGCCATGACAAACGCCCCACTTCGAGGCATTTTTACTTGCTATAGCGAAAGAAACTTGCTTTCATTTGTATAGGCAATTGGAAAGTTACAGTTATGGCTCAGTCACCGCGTTACCTTCAAATCAAGCAATACCTATTAGATAAGATCCATTCTCGGCAATGGCCGCCGGGATATAAGCTGCCGACCGAAATCATGTTGTCGGAGCAATTCTCCGTCAGTCGGATGACCGCCAATAAAGCGATTCGCGATTTGGTGAACGAGGGCTTACTTGAGCGTACTCCTCGCCTGGGCACCTTCGTCTGCCATAAAAAAGCAGAATCGCCGCTAATGGAAATTCGTAATATTGCTGAAGAAGTGAAGAATCGAGGCCATGCTTACTCCAGTGATGTGATTCTGCAATCAACGATTAAAGCCACCGATGAGGTCGCTCTCAGGCTCGGGGTCAGGCACGGTACCGAGGTGTACTTTACCCAAATTGTTCATTATGAAAATGACGTCCCTATTCAGCTTGAGGAACGTTGGGTAAATCCTGACTATGCGCCGGACTACATCTCACAGGACTTCTCCACTCAAACGCCGAACGAGTATCTGGTACAAGCCTGTCCGCTGAGTGACATCGAGCATACCGTTGAGGCCTTGCTGCCCAACAAGCGTATCGCGGATTTACTGCACATCAGCCCGCAATCCCCCTGCCTGTTACTGAACCGCCGTACCTGGAGTAATAAGAACCTGATCAGTACTGCCCTGCTCTATCATCCGGGGAATAAGTACAAGCTCAGCTCCAGAACCAAGGTGGTTTAAGTACTGCGATTCAAACATTGCGATACCTTTTTGTGCGGTGACTGATGCATAGAATTGGACAGAACGGAGTCAGTGACTTTGCGTAATAGCAAAACATCAATGCATGGTAATAGTGCACAGCTCGCCTAAATGAATATCGGGTCTTGCTCGAGCCGATCACATTCGTTCGGACATTTATACTCTGTAATAAGTACCATTTATACGTTAATGGTACTTTGATTAGTTGATTGCACAAGAAATAGGATACAAAGACATGTAATAATGACGTGTCGTTATACGCAGTCAATTAAACGAATACACTTTGATGAGTATTTGATGAGTAAGAGTTATCCAAATGTCTAATGTCGTTCAGTTCTCGATGTTCAGTGGTAGTAAGAAGAGCAACACTACCCCACCCAAAAAATCACTTAGCCCTAAAGCTTCAAGGGAACAGGCCGCATTGAAGCAAGACAACCGCTGTTACTTCTGTGGTATGCATAAAGAACCGAAAGAGCTTAACTGGCTTGATAAGCTTGGTTTTAAAGCAAAGGCTCATGTTATCTGTGGTACCTGCAGCTCTGCTGCTAAGTCACGGTCAATGGATGAACTACGGATAATCCTTGCGCTGAAGGCTATGGATTTCAGAACGATTAAGATTCAGCAGTACCTTGAGTTAAGAGAAAAAGGCATTCAGATAGACGGTGTACATGACTACAAGTTCTACTTTGAAACTGTTGAGTAATTAGAGTTAGGGGATAAAGGCAAGCCAAAGCCCCCCATTCACATGCCTTCCTCCCTTTCAGCCACCTCGCAAACTACAGCTCCCCATTTGACTATCTTCCTTGACGACATTTCCTCCCAAACTCGATGACAGCCACGTTTGGCGGGCTTTCATCCTGGTCATAAAGCACTATCAAAATTGCGTTAGTATCGATTTATTGCCATTTTGATCACATTTCATTTACACAATCTCTTGTCTTTGACCCTATTGTTGACTAATAATTTGTATATACATAAACAACCACCTTACCAGAGCATGTAAATGGACAGAGTGCTGACAAACCTGAAGATGGTCACCATGATGCCGGACACGGGCTACCAGATCATTGACAACGCTATGATTGGAATCGAGCAAGGCAAAATCGCCTTTGCCGGTCATGCGGATCACTATGACTGCCACGGCCATCCGGAAGTGATTGATTGCCATGGCGCACTGGTTACCCCGGGGCTGATTGACTGTCATACCCATCTGGTGTTTGCCGGTAACCGCGCAAATGAGTTTGAGCAACGCCTGAATGGCGTGCCGTATGAAACCATTGCCAAGGCCGGTGGCGGCATACTTGCCACCGTCAATGCAACCCGCAATGCCTCAGAAGAAGAGCTATATGAACTGGCTTGCGAACGTCTGCAAGGTCTGAAAAATGATGGTGTCACATCGGTAGAAATTAAATCCGGTTATGGCCTGACACTGGACAGTGAACTGAAAATGCTGCGCGTGGCGCGCCGAATAGGCCAGCAGGCTGACATCAAAGTGTCCACAACTTTGCTTGCCGCACATGCTCTGCCACCGGAGTTTAAAGATAATGCCGATGGTTATATCGACCTTATCTGTCAGGAAATCATTCCTGTCGCGGCCAAAGAGCAATTGGCAGACGCCGTTGACGTGTTCTGTGAAGGTATCGGCTTCTCGACTGCCCAGTGTCAGCGCGTTTTCGAAGCGGCTAAGCAACATGGTCTGGCCATTAAAGGTCACACGGAGCAACTGTCCAACCTTGGCGGTAGTGCGATTGCGGCCAGAATGGGCGCGCTGTCTGTAGATCATATCGAATACCTGGACGAGCAAGGCGTTGAGGCACTGGCTCAGCACGGCACCGTCGCCACGCTGCTCCCTGGGGCATTTTACTTCCTGCGGGAAACTCAACAGCCGCCAATTGAAGCACTGCGTCGCCATCAGGTACCAATGGCCATTTCCACCGACTTTAATCCCGGAACGTCGCCACTGGCCTCACTGCGCGCCATGATGAACATGGCTTGTACGCTGTTCCGACTGACGCCGGAAGAGGCCCTGCGCGGTGTCACACAGCATGCTGCACAGGCATTGGGCGTCAGTGATAGCCGCGGCCAGATCAAAGTAGGCATGGATGCAGACCTTGCCGTCTGGTCTGTCAGCCACCCTGCCGAACTGTCATATCGAATTGGCGTTCCGGATCTGAAATTCCGGGTGGTAGACGGGCACCTCTTTTTCCAACCAGCAGTAACTGGAGCACACCATGGCCGTTGATATGCATGTCTGGCAAGGCCGGACTGATCCTGAAGATGGCGCAAAAGGCTTGCGCTGGCACCAGAAAGTGCAGCCGGCTGATCAGGCTAATGAACAAGGCATCATGATTTTGGGCTTCGCCTGCGATGAAGGCGTATCACGCAATAAAGGCCGCACAGGCGCCTATGACGCCCCAGTCGCCATTCGCAAAGTCCTCGCTAACCTTGCCTGGCACCACCAGGAGCCAGTCTACGACGGCGGCGATATCAGCTGTAATGACGGCAACCTTGAACTGGCCCAGCATCGTCTTGGTGAAGATGTCTGCCATGCCCTGCGCCAGCGCCATAAAGTGATGGTGTTCGGCGGTGGTCATGAAGTGGCATGGGGCTCGTTCCAAGGGATCGGCAACTACCTGCTGCAAAAACAACATGCGGTTGACGGTTCAGATAATGGTGAACCAAGAAAGGCCCCGCGCATTGGCATCATCAATTTTGATGCGCACTTTGACCTGCGTAACCCGCCAGCGGGCACGCAATCTCAGAAAGGCAGCTCAGGCACACCGTTCCACCAGATTGCCCGCTTCTGCGAAATGAACAACTGGCCGTTCCGTTACGCCTGTCTGGGTCTGAGCAGGACCAGCAACACGCAGGCGTTGTATGAAAAAGCAGACGCCCTGGGCGTGCTGTACCGCGACGATGAAGACATGACGCAGGCTAATCTGCCGGATATTCAGGAGTCTCTCGGTCAGTTTATCGACCAATGCGACTATCTGTATCTCACGATCGATCTCGACGTGTTTCCGGCGGCGACAGCACCGGGAGTCAGTGCTCCTGCCGCTCGCGGCGTGTCATTCGACATTATTGAGCCACTACTGAAAACCATTCTGGCGGCGAAAACGCCACAGGGTAACAGCAAAATTCTGGTGTTCGACATGGCGGAATATAACCCGCGTTTCGACATCGACAACCAAACCGCTAGGCTTGCCGCCCGACTGGCATGGACCGTCGCCCGCAACCTGCGATAAGGACTTTTGAGTTAATCAATTCAACGACAGAACGCTGCCCACTCATACCATTACATAACGGGCAGCTTTGCAAGGAGAGCCACATGACACAATCGACATCCCACACACATTCGCGCCTGGATGAGAGCCGTACTATCAAGGCCCCAACGGGGACAACACTGAATGCGAAATCCTGGCTGACTGAAGCCCCGCTGCGTATGCTGATGAACAACCTGCATCCGGATGTGGCAGAACACCCGCATTCACTGGTGGTTTACGGGGGTATCGGCCGTGCAGCGCGTAACTGGGAATGTTACGACAAGATTGTCGAAGTGCTGAAGCGGCTGGAAGACGATGAAACACTGCTGGTGCAATCAGGTAAACCGGTTGGTGTATTCAAAACACACAGCAATGCACCACGTGTCCTGATTGCCAACTCCAATATCGTGCCTCACTGGGCGAACTGGGAACACTTTAACGAGCTGGATAAGAAAGGCCTGATGATGTACGGCCAGATGACAGCAGGCAGCTGGATCTACATCGGCTCTCAGGGCATTGTTCAGGGCACCTACGAAACCTTCGTGGCAATGGCGAATAAACACTTCAACGGCGATGCATCTGGTCGCTGGATCCTGACCGGTGGTCTGGGTGGCATGGGTGGCGCTCAGCCGCTGGCTGCAACCATGGCGGGTTTCTCAATGATTGCTGTCGAGTGTGATGAAAGCCGCATCGATTACCGTCTGCGTACCGGTTACGTTGACTGTAAAGCAACAACTCTGGACGAAGCTCTGGCGATTGTCGAAGAAGCGAAACAAACCGGTAAACCTGTGTCTGTCGGCCTGCTGGGTAACGCTGCTGATGTGTTCCCGGAAGTCGTGCGCCGCGGTATCGTACCTGACTGTACCACTGACCAAACTTCCGCACACGACCCGCTAAACGGTTACCTGCCTCAGGGCTGGTCTATGGAATACGCGGCTGAAATGCGTACTCAGGACGAAGCCGCGGTCATGAAAGCCGCAAAAGAGTCGATGGCGGTTCAGGTTCAGGCGATGCTTGATCTGCAAAAAGCCGGCTCAGCAACAGTTGACTATGGTAACAACATCCGTCAGATGGCACTGGAAGAAGGCGTTGAAAACGCATTCGATTTCCCGGGCTTTGTCCCTGCTTACATCCGCCCGCTGTTCTGTGAAGGCGTTGGGCCGTTCCGTTGGGCTGCCCTGTCTGGTGATCCGGAAGACATCTACAAAACAGACCAGAAAGTGAAAGAGCTGATCCCCGACAACCCGCACCTGCACAACTGGCTGGACATGGCTCGCGAGCGCATCCAGTTCCAGGGTCTGCCAGCGCGTATCTGCTGGGTCGGTCTGAAAGACCGTGCCCGTCTGGGTAAAGCGTTCAACGAAATGGTCAAAAACGGTGAGCTGAAAGCGCCAATCGTCATCGGTCGTGACCACCTGGATTCAGGTTCAGTATCCAGCCCGAACCGTGAAACTGAAGGCATGATGGACGGCTCGGATACCGTTTCCGACTGGCCACTGCTAAACGCCATGCTGAACACCGCATCAGGCGCAACCTGGGTATCTCTGCACCACGGCGGCGGCGTAGGTATGGGCTTCTCGCAACACTCTGGTATGGTTATCGTGTGTGACGGTAGCGATGATGCCGCAGAGCGTGTAGGTCGTGTTCTGCGCAATGACCCAGGCACAGGCGTAATGCGCCATGCCGATGCCGGTTACGACATCGCTATTAAGTGCGCCGAAGAGCAGAACCTGGATCTACCAATGATTCCATCTACTCAGAAATAATCTTCGATAACCATAAGGACGTAGTATGTACCAGCTAGAAATTCAACCAGGCAAGTTGTCACTAAAAGAGCTTCGTAAAATCAGCCGTCAACGCGTGACACTGTCACTGGCTAATTACGCTTATGACGACATGCTGACCAGTACTCAGGTTGTCGATAACATTATTAAAGAAGACAAAGTCGTTTACGGTATCAATACCGGGTTTGGCCTGCTGGCCAACACCCGTATCGCGGTGGAAGATCTGGAAACCCTGCAGCGCAGTATCGTACTGTCTCACGCTGCCGGTATCGGTGAGTTCATGGACGACTGCACAGTACGTCTGATGATGGCACTGAAAATCAACAGCCTGGCTCGTGGCTATTCCGGTATCCGCCCGCTAGTTGTCGACGCACTGATCACACTGGTGAACGCAGAAATCTACCCGTGCATTCCGAAGAAAGGCTCAGTGGGTGCATCTGGTGACCTGGCACCACTGGCTCACATGAGCACCGTGCTGCTTGGCGAAGGCCAGGCACGCCATAACGGCGAGATCATCAGCGGTGCAGCAGCACTGAAAATTGCCGGTCTGGAGCCGATCACACTGGCGCCAAAAGAAGGCCTGGCTCTGCTGAACGGGACGCAGGCTTCTACCGCGTTTGCCCTGGAAGGACTGTTTGCGGCAGAAGATCTGTACGCAGCCGGTACTGTCTGTGGCGCCATGTCCGTTGATGCAGCGCTGGGCAGTCGTCGCCCGTTCGACCCACGTATTCACCGTGTCCGCGGCCACCGTGGCCAGATTGATGCGGCATCAGCCTACCGCCATCTGCTGGATATGGACAGTGAAATTGGCCTTTCTCACCAGCAGTGTGAAAAAGTGCAAGACCCATACTCACTGCGTTGCCAGCCACAGGTGATGGGCGCTTGTCTGCAGCAAATTCGTCACGCTGCAGATGTGCTGGAAGTGGAAGCTAACTCAGTGTCTGATAACCCGCTGGTTTTCGCTGAAGACGGTGACATCATCTCCGGTGGTAACTTCCACGCGGAACCTGTTGCGATGGCAGCCGATAACCTGGCTCTGGCGATTGCAGAAATCGGCAGCCTGTCAGAGCGTCGTATGGCCCTGCTGATCGACAGCAGCCTGAGTAAACTGCCACCGTTCCTGGTAGACAACGGCGGTGTTAACTCCGGTTTCATGATTGCTCAGGTCACCTCTGCGGCACTGGCAAGTGAGAACAAAACCCTGGCCCACCCTGCGTCGGTTGACAGCCTTCCAACCTCAGCCAACCAGGAAGACCACGTTTCAATGGCCACGTTCGCTGGTCGTCGCCTGAAAGACATGGGCGACAACACCCGCGGTATTCTGGCTGTTGAACTGCTGGCCGCGGCACAGGGTCTGGATTTCCGTCATCCGAACCGCAGCTCTGAGCGTCTGGAACAAGCTAAAGCGATGTTGCGTGCACGCGTGAGCTTTTACGATAAAGACCGCTACTTTGCACCGGATATCGAGAAAGCCAACCAGTTGCTGGCTGAAGCTCAGTACAACAACCTGATGCCAGAAGAGCTGTTGCCGAGCCTGTAATCTCTTCGTAGATTCTTTCATTTCTTCCTGTAAAGCCGGAGTTTTCTCCGGCTTTTTTTCTGTTAGTCACACTCCAAATGTCTCTCTGTTTCACTTTTTTGTCAGTGCCAGATGTAAAACCTTGATAGATACCCACTTCTTGCACGGCTAAATGGGCTACTATGTTGAGTAGGCAACAGCCTCACCAACAACGTGAAGTGACGTGGAGGATGCTATGTGGCAAGCGATTTCTCACCAACTTTCTGATGTTTTGGACAGACCCTTCAGGATCATTGAAAAGGAGCCCGTCGAAGGCGGTGATATCAACGAATGCTACTGCATTGGTGATGGTAATGAACGCTTCTTTGTGAAGATGAATGACCGTGATCAGCTCTCGCTCTTTGAAACCGAGGCGGAGAGCCTGCATATCCTCAACGAAGCTGACTGTATTCTGGTTCCCCGCTGTATTCACCTCGGGACCAGCAAAGACAAATCGTTTCTGATCCTCAATTATCTTCCCACCAAAGTGCTCGATAACGAATCCGGCTTTACACTCGGCCAGAAACTGGCGCGTCTGCACGCCTGGGGGGATCAGCCCGAGTATGGCTTTGATATCGATAACTATATCGGACTGACACCACAGCCCAATAACTGGCGTCGCCGCTGGTGCCGATTCTTTGCTGAGCAACGTATTGCCTGGCAACTTCAACTGTGCAATGAAAAAGGTATCTCGTTTGGCAATATTGATACCATCACCGGCAAAGTGATTGAGCTTTTGATGAACCACCAGCCCAAACCATCCCTCCTTCATGGGGATCTCTGGCAGGGAAATGCAGCCGTCACCGTGAATGGGCCGATCATCTTCGATCCGGCCAGTTACTGGGGCGATCGGGAATGTGACATTGCGCTGACAGAACTGTTCGGGGGGTTTCCTCCCACCTTCTATGAGGGGTATCAGTCAGTCTGGCCGCTGGATGAAGGCTATGAATCCCGCAAGCCGCTATATAACCTGTACCACATTCTCAACCACTGCAATCTGTTCGGCGGCACATATATCGCTCAGGCAGAGCGCATGATTGATGAACTGGGGTTACTCGAAGGTTAGTCCAGCCTTCCCCTAACGTCGGTATTCTTTGACTGTGTTCCCGGATAACGCCGATGCAATTATGCATCGGCACTGGTACGCCAAGAATGTGGGCCAAGAGCTGAAAGGCTTACTCTCGCTTTTCAGCTCTGCTCTTTCTACTACCCCGTTATCTACTACTCAGGCCTATCTACCACTCAGGTCTATCTGCTTAGGCCTGGCTACTCGGTGCTTTCGATTCTGTTCTTTCTGCTCTGGCATTTCGTACCCTGACATCCCGTCTGGATTTGTGTTACTTTTGGTGCTCTGAATGACAAACCGGCAAGCTGACCGGCCTGCCCGATTTGTATGGTGTTATCGAGCCCACAAGGGAACATGTCTCATGTTACAAGCTGCAGTATTTGATATGGACGGCCTGCTGGTCGACTCTGAACCTTTCTGGCAACGCGCTCAGGTGGATATTTTTTCCTCTGTCGGAGTCAGCATTACCCTGGAAGATACTCACAGAACGATGGGCCTGCGCATCGATCAGGTGGTTGAATACTGGTATCAGCGACAACCTTGGCAAGGCCACGATGTTCCGACAGTCACAGAGATGATTGTCTGCCGAGTTGAGGAGTTGATCAAAGAGCACAAACCCATGCTTCCGGGTGTGCTGGAAGCCATTGCGACCTGTGAAGAAATGGGACTGAAAATCGCGCTGGCATCGTCATCGCCGATGCGGTTGATCCAGTCAACGCTCGATTCACTGTCGCTAACCGGTAAATTTCAGGCCGTACTGTCTGCCGAACACTTGCGCTTTGGGAAACCCCACCCGGAAGTCTACATTAATGCTGCGGATGCATTAGGTGTGATGCCGCAAGCCTGTGTGGCGTTTGAAGATTCAGTCAACGGCCTACTGGCCGCGAAAGCCGCACAAATGAAAGGGATAGCCGTGCCTGATGCCGCTTTCGCCCATGACCCGCGCTGGGCAATTGCCGATCGCAAACTTAACTCGCTACTCGAAGTAAATCAGCAGCTTTTCGCTGCTATCTAACCTGCCCCACCGTCTGTTTCAGTGTGCAATGTATCTCACCTGATATGTTGCACATTTCCACCGCGCCACTAACCAGAGAAATTGTGGCAAACATGACCTATTATTTACAGTATCGGTAAGGTAAAAACCTTAAAGATTTGGGATTTTTCATAAACTTAACTCAGATCTGCTTTCCGCTGCCCCAAAACTTTTCAGCGGGTCAAAGTTTCCGGTTAATTTGAGGCAAAAAGGAATCGCCACCGCTAGAGTATGTGTTGTGAGGGCAAGGCAAGCCTCGACATATCCGGTTTGCAAAAGTTAAGTATGACTTTTGCTCATAATGTGCCTGGCACGCTTCAAGGAGTAGAAAATGAAGAACTTTACTGAACAATCTGTAATTTGCCCGCATTGTGGACACAATATTCGAATCACCCTTGATGCCAGTGCCGGTAGTCAGGAGTTTTATGATGACTGTCCGGCGTGTTGTCATGCCATTCACCTCAACATGCAGGTGGATGAACTCCATAAGACCATTCACTTATTCGTGGATGCAGACGACGAACAAATATTCTGAAAAAAATCCCTGCTACAAAGCAGGGATTTTTTTTGCGAGTACGTCGCCACTCTCTGTTTAGCAGTTAAGCTGCTTATCTGCTTATCTGCTTATCTGCTTAATAATGAGGACGGGAGCGATAGGTTGACCAATCGCAAATAACGGGGTTTATTGCCCGGCATCTTTAGCCGCCAGATAGCGCTCGACAGTATCGACTATTGCCTGTGTCTGCGGATCAATTTCCAGGTTCACTTTCTCGCCAACCTGACGCTGCCCGAACAAGGTACGCTGCAATGTTTCCGGAATCAGGTGTACACAAAAACGCCCTTCTTCGACCGTACCGATTGTCAGTGAGCAACCATCAATCCCGATATAACCTTTGCGTAGAATGTACTTTTGATACATCTCCGGAATAATAAACCAAATGGTGCAGTTATTCGGCGTCACCTCGATCTCACTGATCTCTGTCGCCACATTGATGTGGCCTGACATAGAGTGTCCACCAATTTCATCACCAAACTTCGCAGCACGTTCGATATTCACCCGATCGCCAACCTGCAACTGGCCGAGATTGGTCACCGCAAGGGTCTCTTGCATCAAATCAAATGCTACCTTGTCACCGTCAATACGGGTGACAGTCAGGCAGCAGCCGTTATGCGCCACAGAAGCACCAATCTCCAGACCGGCACGCATCAGCTCATCAAGCTGAATCACATGGGTCTGAAAGCGATCTTTTTTATCAATGGCCACAACTTCGGCCGTTCCCTGAACGATCCCGGTAAACATAGATACTCCTCATGAATCGTACTGATACTGTCTGGCGACCACCATATCACAATTCAGACTGGGGATTAGTCGCCTCTTTATACAATTAACCGAGATGTAAACCATTACCTTAAATCTTTTTACAATCTGATTTGAACTATCATTGGTAAACACTTATTCTCAGCCCTGATAATGTCAAAAAAATGCCACCAGCCATCACTTACAGTCATTGCCATTAGTCACTAAAAGTATTTCTATGACGAAGACGTTCACTTACAACCTGACGTTCAAGCTTCAAATGATGCTGATGACACTGCTGGCAATGACAGCTTTGCCCATTGTCATGCTCTGGTATCACAACTCGGAAAAAGTGATGTTCCAGACCATTGAGCGGTTATATCAGTACTCCAGCGCCAACCTGAAAGAACGGCTTGATGAACAGTTTCAGGACGCCAGGCAAATTTTCGAACAGCAAACCCGCATTCGTCAGGAGCTGATTAACATTGTGGCTGACAGTAGTCTGTTACTTGACCACATCGTGACCATGCTCAACCACCACTACAACGTCGACTATTACTACTTTGCCAATCCTCAGGGCGGATTGCTTTCATTTGGCTATAGCAACGGCGGTTTTACCCTTCTTCAATCGGCACAGGAAAAAGCCGGGCCGCTCAACAGTTTTACCACTAATTTCAACGGGCAAAAGCGCCAGTTTACTGCGATGCGAGGCTTTTTCGATGCCAGAGAAAGAGACTGGTACAAAGACTCGCTGAAAACCGACCAGCCGGTTTGGAGCAAAATGTATCCGGGAGCGGTCGATACCAGCTTATTGGGAATCAGCCTGACCAAAGCCTTTCGTGATGAAGCCGGAAAACTGTTAGGCGTTTGGGGCGTTGACCTGACTTTAAACTCGCTGATTAAAGAGCTGAAAAGTAACAAACTCAGTGATAACGGTGAAGTGCTGTTATTCAATAATGACGGGCAGATTCTGGCCAGTACCGACAAACGCCACACCCCGCAAAACGGCCAGTTGCCGAGCATAAATAAACAAGCGACACCGGTTATTTCTCAACTTCTTCAACAGAATACCGCCAGCACCGACACCGTCAAACTGGTCGATACCGGTCAACAACAGTGGGTAGCGCTGACCAGCTATTATCAGCTGGCACAAAACAATGTGATTAATATTCTTTTCTATTCGCCACTGTCCGACTTTTCCCCCCCTCTCAATACCGTAAAACGAGCGGGCCTGCTGTTTACAATTGTGATCAGTCTGCTGGCACTGTTTATCGGGGCGCTGGCGACCCGGCATGTTCTCAAACCCATTCACCAGTTGATTCTGGCCACCCGCCGTATTCGTGAAGGGGACTTGCATACCCGCATCCCTCTGAAACGGAGAGATGAAGTGGGCCTGCTGGCCGACAATTTTAATCAGATGTCGGATCATCTGGTTAGCACCCTGCAGGCGCTTCGGGCCGAGCAGGATAAAACACTGCGATTGAATGCCTTGCTGGAAGAGCAAAATCACAGTCTGGAAACACGAGTGGCAATCCGTACCCGCGAGCTGAAAGCCGCCAACCAGAAGCTTAAACATATGGCTTACAGCGATTACCTGACCGGCATCGCAAACCGCCGGTCATTCTGGGAACGTCTTGAAAATGACAGCCAATGTCAGCCTGGTTGGTTACTGTTGATGGACCTGGATAACTTCAAGCGAGTCAACGACCAATACGGCCACCATATTGGTGATAATATTCTCAAACACTTTGCTCAGGTTTGCGACGGCATTCTGCGCCACAACCTGGAAGATTCCGAGGCCTTGTTTGGTCGTATCGGGGGAGAGGAATTTGCTCTCTGGTTGCCGGGTATTGATGAAGATACCGTGCAGCAACTGTCTTCACAGCTGATGGATGGCCTCAAAAAATGCCCTTATCTGCACAACGGGCAATCGATATATGTTTCCACCAGTATCGGTGCCAGCTACTGTCAGCAGGACCCACATCAGGCCTATGCAACGGCGGATCAACGACTCTATGACGCCAAAGAGAAAGGCAAGAATCAGGCTGTGCTTAGCTCTTAGCTCTTAGCTCTTAGCTCTTAGCTCTTAGCTCTTAGCTCGTCACATTCAGGGACACCACAACCGTGTTTTTCCACCCGAAATTCCCGTGGCACAGTGCGATAAATGTACTATAAGTAACAGATAGCACTGATAAAATCCGATATTAACTCAGTTGTTATTAACGCTTTTTCTGGCACAGATAATTGTCTCTCCCCCTTTTCCCGTTATAATCCACGCGTTTTCCCTCTACCTGTCAGGAGCCTTCACGTGCAAAACTACCGGCGCGAAACGCGTCATCTACTCAAACTTGCCATTCCCGTCCTGATTGCTTCTGTCGCGCAGACATCCATGGGATTTGTAGACACCGTGATGGCCGGTGGCGTTAGTGCTACCGACATGGCAGCCGTTTCCGTGGCAGCCAGCGTCTGGTTACCGGCCATTCTGTTCGGTGTGGGTCTGTTGATCGCACTAGTGCCCATTGTTGCAACGTTAAACGGTTCAGGTAAAAAAGACCGTATCCCGTTTGAAGTACAACATGGTTTCTTCCTTGCCACTCTGGTATCGGTGCCAATTATGCTGGTGCTGTATAACGCCGGTGTGCTGATTGACATGATGGATGTGGAGCCGGAACTGGCCGACAAAACCATCGGCTACCTGCATGCAGTTCTCTTTGCCGTACCGGGCTTCCTGTATTTCCAGACCCTGAAGAGTTTCGCTGAAGGAGTATCACTCACCGTTCCGTCGATGGTGATCGGCTTTATTGGTCTGGCAGCCAACATCCCGCTGAACTGGATTTTTGTTTACGGTGAATTTGGTGCACCAGCAATGGGGGGGATCGGTTGTGGTGTTGCCACTGCCATTGTCTACTGGCTGATGTTCGTGGCTATGCTGGTATACATCAAACTCAACAAGAAGCTGAACAGTCTTGGGCTGTTTGCTCACTGGCACCGCCCGCAGGTCAAAGCGATTGCCCGCCTGTTTAAACTGGGATTGCCGGTTGCGGCGTCTATTTTCTTTGAAGTGTCACTTTTTGCGGCCATTGCCCTGCTGATATCGCCGCTGGGCTCCATCACCGTTGCAGCCCATCAGATTGCCAGTAACTTCTCATCGCTGATCTTTATGATCCCGATGAGTCTGGGGGCCGCGTTGAGTATCCGGGTGGGCTTCCTGATGGGACGGGAAGATCTGGAAGAAGCGCGCATAGCCAGCCACTGCGGTCTGGCGGTGGCACTGATCATTTCCGTCATCACGGCAGTATCAACCATCGTGTTCCGCGAGCAAATCGCCATGATGTATACCGATAACCCGGAAGTCATCATGATTGCCGGCCAACTTCTGTTTCTGGCCGCGATTTATCAGTGCACAGATGCGACCCAGGTGGTCGCGGCGGGTGCACTGCGTGGCTATAAAGACATGCGAGCCATCTTTATTCGCACCTTTATTGCCTACTGGATTCTGGGTCTGCCGACCGGCTACGTGCTGGGTATCACAGACTGGATCGTAGCGCCAATGGGGCCTCACGGCTTCTGGATTGGTAACATTGTCGGCCTGAGTGCCGCAGCCTTCATGCTGGCTTATCGCCTCCACTGGGTACAGCGTCAGGACGACGAGGCTCAGCTCGCGATGTCTATGCGATAACGAGATAATGACAACACAGGCGGCCACCGTGCCGCCTGTTCTTTTTGCCATAATTACCGATAAGATAAATCCGGTACACCCTGATTGGCCTGTGTTCATTGTGTAAGGATTAACTTTGCCTTCGTATCGACCTGTATTGCGAAAAATCCTGTTGACCGGCGTGTTCACTATCATCAGCGCAGCATGGCTGTACGGCTGCGAGCGAAACACGGCCATTAACGGCTTTGAAACCTACCACCAGCGCCTGGCAAAAGTGCTCGATACCGATCCCCTCGCCCCCTCCCTGACTGATCCGCTTGCTTTTCCTGCGACGCGTTCTTTATTTATACCTGTCGAAGAAATCCGCGTGGATCTGCTCGATGCTTATGAGCTGAGAAAATGCGGGCTGTTTCACCTGATTGCTGAACGCAACTCCATTCTGGGTAAAGTCCAGGATAAAACCCGCCAGCTCCGTTATGAGCTGCTGCTTCTGAATGGCCTGCAGCATTGCCTTGACACACTCCCGCAGGACAATGATTTACTGCCGATGTTAACCCGTTACTCCAGCCAGAAACGCGCCCAGCTCCCGTTGCATACCTGGAACATGCTGACGACAGGTGAAGAGTGGCGCCAGCAATTCACCGCTTACCCCCATCCTTTCCCTCTCGGCACCTTTTATGGTTTTGATGAAGCGTTAGCAGCATTCACGTTTGTCCAGTCGATCCTGAGTCAAAACAACATAAACAAAAATGAATTGGCACTGGAGTCTTCAAAACTCGCCGCCAAGCAAGCTGACACTTTATTAACTCATCAAAAACAGATTCACCCCTACCACTACGTCGCACAGCTGGAATATTCCCTTCAGTTTGCCACGGAATGGCTGGACACCAGCACCCGCCTGCTGGAGCAGAATGAAAACCGCATTATATGTGGACCGAACCGGAACCAACAAAAAGCCGAATACCTGCAGAACGTGTTCTACAAGTTTTTCGTGGCTGACATTCAGCCCTATCTGGCTGAACTTGATTCCCAGTACCGGCAGATACAACCGGTACTGGCAACGTTACTGACAAAACCCGGAGCCCCTGAAACCGGGGCAAACACCGTTCTGGCCCGATACCGCCAGTATTATGTAGACGGTGAGCTGCACGCCGCCTTTCGCGCAGCCACGCTCAACCATGTCAAATTCTGGCAGCGCACATTCAAACGATGCAACATGAAGATTGGTGCGCAATAAAGCCGACAAACCACAAAGAATTCCATCACGCGCCTACTCAATACCGAACGATTCCCCTAGTATGTACAAACACTTCCTCATCGGAGACGACCGTGAAAAAGCACAAAAACGAAGCAAAACTGTTAAAGAAGGCCCTGGAACTTGGCTTCGCGTTTGCTAAAAAACAAGGATTTGCTGATTTGGATAAATCAGTCCCGTCCACAGACCGGGTGGAATGTATTTACCGCTTGCTGGTACAGGCAAAACAAATCACCCCCCTCGCGGTTGATCAGGAAGATGGCCCTAATATGAAACATAAGCTGGTGCTGTGGATTTCCCGATTATTACCGCCGGATCACGAGTTACTGAAATAGCCATTGCGACGCATAACCGGCTGAAGTATGGTACAAAAAGGAATCAGAACCAGACCAGGACAGGGAAATAATATGCGTCGTGTCATCTTTAATCAGAAAGGAGGCGTCGGAAAATCCAGCATTGCTGCCAATCTCGCCGCTCTCAGTGCTGCAAAGGGCTTTCGAACCTTGTTAATCGATTTGGATGTTCAGGGAAACAGCAGCCACTATCTGGGACACGATGCTTCAGACAGCAAAGACCGCACCATTGCCGATTTGCTCAACCAAACCGTTGGCTGGTTTTCCGTTTCCACGCCAGTCAAAGATTTCCCGCAACCCACCGCTTTTGACAATCTTTACCTCATTCCGTCCAGTCCCAAGCTTGATAAGATTGAGGCCGAATTAGAACGCCGCTACAAAATCTATAAGCTGCGTGATGCGCTGGATGAATTAGAAAAGCAATTTGACCGCATTTATATCGATACGCCACCCAACTTTAATTTCTATAGCAAAGCAGCGCTGATTGCCGCCCACAAACTGCTCATCCCATTTGACTGCGACAGTTTTTCTCAGCAAGCATTGATGACGCTACTGAATAATGTCGCAGAACTGCGTGATGATCATAACCCGTCGTTGGCCGTCGAAGGGATCATCGTCAATATGTTTAATGCCCAGGCGAATTTCCCGACAAAGATCATTGAAGATCTGCGAGATCTGGATCTGCCGATACTGGAGCCTTACCTGCCATTATCGGTGAAAATGAAGGAATCGCACTATCACCAAAAGCCGCTGCCGCATTTGCTGCCCAACCATAAACTGACCAAGGCTTTTGAGCAGCTCTACACGCAGTTGGAAGCCGAGACTCTGGTCGAGGGTAACGCGGCCGCGAATTAGGCACTGTTGTTCTAACGTTCTATCTCAAATCATCAAGTATGGTGTTGGCACTCGTTGTTCACGAGTGCCTTTTCTGCATCATCTCGCCACACTACCCCGTCCATTCATTTCCTGTCACCTCTTGTCATATTCCCAAACAAGACCGGAGCCAGATTCTTCCGGTGGCATCTCATTCTGTTGCGTTTTTATTTGTCAAGATGGCTCATTAGTTACACTTTTGTCTTAAAATCGCTACAGCCAACACAATTAGCACACAACTTAGCCACCTCTCCTAAAATAAAAATCAACCCAACCCATCAACCACTTACACCCATGTAACACGAAAAAATTATTTTTATTCATGGCGTAAAAAAAGAAGGCGCACCTAGCCAATTAGAGGTATAAACCCCTAGAATTTTTCAGTGTATTTCAAAATGTATCTAAAGGTTAATAATGACAATTGGAAAGATGAAACGAAGTACCTTGATCTGGCTACTGGCCATCGGGGCTTTACTGGGTGTAATTGCATTGGCGACCACTGCTGTGGTGATGCATAAAACCAGTTCGACTGAATTTTGTGTCTCGTGCCATTCCATGCAAACACCCCTTGCTGAATATCAGGGCACTATCCATTTCCAGAATAAGCACGGGGTGCGTGCCGAATGTGCAGATTGCCATATCCCCAATGATACGCTGGGCTATGTGGTGACCAAGGTACGTGCGGTTAAAGACATCTATCATGAAATCGCCGGTACACTTGATACCGACGCCGATTATGAAGCCCGCCGTCAGCACATGGCTGAAACGGTGTGGAGTCAGATGAAAGCCAATGATTCTGCTACCTGTCGCAGCTGCCATGAATTCACGGCAATGACGCTGCTCGATCAGCGCCCGGCTGCGCGTGAAATGCACCAATCTGCCATCGCCAACAACGAAACCTGTATTGACTGCCATAAAGGCATCGCGCACCTGCTGCCGGATACCTCAGATTCAGCACAATCAGGTGCCGCAGAGCTGGCCAAAGCAGCGCAATCCGCTTCCAAAACGGCAGCAACGCTCTACACCTATGAAACCACACCTTTTTACCTGGGTGAAACCGAAAGCCATAATCAGGGTAACCTGCTGCCAACGACTCAGCTTTCTGCCGTATCTCGCAGCCAGAACCGTATTGAAGTCACCGTGACTGGCTGGCAGCAAGACGGGGTTGATGCCGTGATTTATGCTGCGCGTGGTAAACGCATCCTGAGCGCACTGTTGGGCGACGATGCCAAAGCGGCCTTGAAAGTGGGTGAGTCTTTCACCGATGAATCCACCAATATTACCTGGCACCAGGTCAGTCTCACTGTGTGGCTGGATAACGGAAAGTTACTGGATAACGACAAACCACTGTGGGATTACAGCTCACAGCTGATGTCTGCCAACTGTACCGGTTGCCACGGCCTGACACCGCTTGATCACTTCAATTCCAACCAGTGGATAGGTGTAATTAAAGGGATGGAATCCCGTACCTCCCTGACCAAGGAACAAAGTCGCATCCTGACTCAGTATGTCCAGAAACACGCCAGCGATATGAAGGGAGGCGAATAACTATGAACAAACTTATGACTCAAGAATCACAAACCGTATTAAGTCGCCGTCGTTTTCTGCAAGGACTTTGCGCCGTAGCCGCTGTACCTGCCGTTAATGCCCTGCTACCGAAAACCGCGCTGGCACGCGCTATTGAAGAAGCGCTACCGCAGTTCAAGTACACCAAAACCGCCCATGAAGGCGTTCTGACGGCTGCCCACTGGGGGGCGTTTCAGGCCATCGTCAAAGACGGCAAAATGGTCGACACCTTGCCGGTTGACGATGATCCGGCACCGAACGAATTGATCAAAATGGCCCCCTATCAGGTACACGCCACCAACCGCGTGAAGTACCCGATGGTACGCCGCAGCTACCTCGAAGGCGGGCCGGGAGCAGGCAAAACCCTGCGCGGCAACGATGAATGGGTTCGTGTTCCATGGGATAAAGCCATCGAGCTGGTCGCTGGCGAGATCACCCGCCTGCAGGAAACGTACGGGCCATCCTCAATTTATGCCGGTTCCTACGGCTGGAAAAGCACCGGCATGTTCCACAACAGCCGTACCCTGTTGCACCGTCTGATGAATCTGAGCGGTGGTTTTCTGGGCTATGCCGGTGACTACTCTACCGGTGCTGCACAGATGATCATGCCGCACGTGATGGGCTCGATGGAAGTGTACGAGCAGCAAACCGCCTGGCCTGTCGTGGTTGAAAGCAGTGAGCTGGTTGTGCTGTGGGGCTTTAATGCCATGGTGACCCTGAAAAACGCCTGGAACGTTCCGGATCATGAAGGTCAGGCAGGTCTGAAGGCCCTGAAAGACAAAGGCACCCGCGTTATTACCATTGACCCGGTTCGCAATGAAACCGTGGAGTACATGGATGCCGAGTGGATTGCCCCGCGTCCTTACACCGATGTCGCAATGATGATGGGTATTGCCCACACTCTACTCAGCGAAGACCTTCACGATAAAGAATTTATCAAGTACTACACCACTGGCTTTGATAAATTCCAGGCTTATCTGACCGGCGACGCCGACGGTGAAGCCAAAACGGCAGAATGGGCCGCCGAGATCTGTGGCATTGATGCCGACGTGATCAAATCACTGGCGCGCGACTTTGCGAAAAACCGCACCATGCTGATGGCTGGCTGGGGCATGCAACGCCAGCAACACGGCGAACAACCAAACTGGATGCTGGTGACTCTGGCAGCAATGCTGGGACAAATCGGCTTACCGGGTGGCGGTTTTGGCTTCAGCTACCACTACTCGTCAGGTGGCAGTCCAACAGCCAAAGGCGGCATTCTGTCTGGCATTAATGCCGGTACTGCGCCGAAAGGCTCACCGTCACCTATCCCGGTTGCCCGTATCGCTGAAGCGATTCTGAACCCGGGTAAATCAATCCAGTTTAATGGCCGCACTGTCACGTATCCGTCAATCAAGATGGTCTATGTCGCCGGTGGTAACCCGTTCCACCAGCATCAGGACATCAACACCCTGCTTCAGGCCTGGCAGACACTCGATACGATTATCGTACAAGAGCCGTACTGGACAGCCTCAGCCAAGCATGCGGATATCGTGCTACCGGCAACCACCAGTTATGAGCGTAACGACATCGACATGGGTGGCGACTATTCGCAGCGTTATGTCTTCCCGATGCACAAAGTCGTCGAGCCACAGCATGAATCAAAGAATGATTTCGACATTTATGTCGCGCTGGCGGAAAAACTGGGCGTGAAAGACGCCTATACCGAAGGCAAAAACGAAATGCAGTGGCTGAAAGAAATGTATGACGGCATGAAAACTCAGGCTCGTACGAACCGTGTACCGTTACCGCCGTTTGAAATGTTCTGGGATGCTAACGACTATATTTCTTTCCCGATTCCGGAAGCCAGTAAGCAATGGGTTCGCCATGCAGAATTTCGGGATAATCCGCTGCTGAACCCGTTGGGGACACCGTCAGGTCGCATTGAGATTTACTCAGACACCATTGCCAAAATGGGTTATGAAGACTGCGCACCGCACCCGAAATGGTACGCGCCGCGTGAATGGCATAAAGCAGAGATTGCTGCCAAATACCCGCTGTCGCTTAACACCGCACACCCGACACAGCGACTGCACTCTCAGTTGGATAATACCCCGCTGCGTGAAAAATATGCCGTCGCCAACCGGGAAGCGATTCTGATCAACCCGACCGATGCCAAAGCGCGCAACATTAAAGACGGTGATCTGGTTCGCGCATTCAATGACCGTGGACAGATTCTGGTTGGCGCAAAAGTCACAGAAGACATCCGACAAGGTGTGGTACGGATTTGCGAGGGTGCCTGGTACGATTCCGCCACACCGGGACAGGCAGGTGGCTTATGCCGCAACGGCTGTGTGAATGTCCTGACTTTCGACCAGGGTTCGTCTCAGCTGGCACAGGGTAACTGTGGTCAGATGGCACAGCTCGACATTGAAAAGTATCAGGGTAAGGCGCCGGTCAACCTAGCTCATCAGGTGCCACTCAACGCCTGAGCCGTTATGAAGCGGTGATTTGTCGACATTTCCACGTAAAACACTGCCGACTATTTTCTTATCTTTCCCAAGCAGGTCATTCAGTGGCCTGCTTTTTTATCTCGCCGCTCTCTCCTTTTCACCATTTCCTCTCCACCTTATTCACCATTTGACCTTTCCGCTATCCTCACCTGTCTTTTGTACAGCCATTTTCTCCCTCTTGATTCACCGTCAGGATGGCCGACATCACGCGATTTTCTCTAACTGAAACCACGTCATTAGCACTGGGTACGCACGATCTGTGACAGGCTCCACAATATTTCGTTTAGTTATCAGCACCCTACTACCAGATTTACCCACCGCTTGTGAACATTGCCTGCACGGTTTTTCTTTTAAATGACACCCCACTGCCTATTATTTCGGCCACATTTAGCCCTGCACGCTCAAAGCATAAGCAAACAGGCCAAGGGAATGAAAAAAAGCGAACTCAAACACTTGCGCCAATGATCATCACTCGTTAATATTCGTGTCGTTCTTAAGGAGTGAGTCATTCCTAAGTTCACAGTACGTCCGTAGCTCAGCTGGTTAGAGCACCACCTTGACATGGTGGGGGTCGGTGGTTCGAGTCCACTCGGTCGTACCAGTTTTCGTAATCGAAACTGAAAAATTTGCGTCTGTAGCTCAGCTGGTTAGAGTATCGCCTTGACATGGCGGGGGTCGGTGGTTCGAGTCCACTCAGACGCACCATATTTTGATATGAGTCTTAGTACTGATATCACAGGATGCGACCGTAGCTCAGCTGGTTAGAGTACCGCCTTGACATGGCGGGGGTCGGTGGTTCGAGTCCACTCGGTCGCACCATCTCTTGATAGAGAAACTGTTATAATCTGCGTCTGTAGCTCAGCTGGTTAGAGTATCGCCTTGACATGGCGGGGGTCGGTGGTTCGAGTCCACTCAGACGCACCATATTTTGATATAAGTCTTTGCACTGATATCACAGGATGCGACCGTAGCTCAGCTGGTTAGAGTACCGCCTTGACATGGCGGGGGTCGGTGGTTCGAGTCCACTCGGTCGCACCATTTAAACATGAAAGTTTGATCAACCTCTTAGGTTTGCTCAAAAACCCTTGCGTCTGTAGCTCAGCTGGTTAGAGTATCGCCTTGACATGGCGGGGGTCGGTGGTTCGAGTCCACTCAGACGCACCATATACCAATTATTGCACTATTCGTAAGTTGTCCTGACAACTTTATCCCAAGCAATAATTCGGGCGATTAGCTCAGTTGGGAGAGCACCTCCCTTACAAGGAGGGGGTCACTGGTTCGAGCCCGGTATCGCCCACCACTTTCTGAAAAGCCTGTACTTAGTACAGGCTTTTTTCTTTTTGACTATTCCACTGATTCCAGTACGGCCTTTGTTCGCGCAATATCTGTTACGGCGGCATTCAACCGCCTAAGAGGCAGACTTAGCACTTTTCTGAACGGGTTTTCTGTTCGCCGCCACTGACACCAAATCTTTGGCCTCAGCCCTGGCTAATTCATCGTTCTCTCTTGCGGACTCTGAATTGTCAGTATGCGTCGTCTTCCCTCGCAGCATCACCACCTGCTGGCTTTCCCCGGGATGGGTCGTACCCAAAAATTTCCCACCTTGCTCGATGCTCAGGTTATCGCAATAGATATCCCCTTTCACAATCCCCTGATTGAGAATTTCGATAACATTGGCATGGCAGCTCCCTTCGACCTGGCCATTCACGACAATTCGATCAGCCCACACTTCTCCCTTGAGCCGACCAGAACAGCTAACGACAACTCCCTGCTCCGATTTTAAGACACCGTGAACACTGCCATCCAACTGCATATCTGACGCTAACCGGAACTCACCATGAACTTCACATCCTTTTGCGATGACAGTTGTAGTTGTCTGCTCACCCGCAGAGTGACGCTGTCGACTAAATAAGCCCATTTCACTTTACTCTCTTGATCAAAAATGTGTTCAAAGTTATCCATTCCCCACTGCACAAATGGCTGGGGATTGAGTGCCCGCCCGACAAAACGCACTTCGTAATGCAAATGCGGGCCGGACGATAAGCCGGTGTTGCCGGAATAGGCAATGAGATCCCCTTTAGTAACAAAGTCACCATGGCGAACCGCAAAGGACTTCAGGTGGGAATAAGAGGATGTGAAACCGAAAGCGTGCTGCAGCCGGATGAAATTTCCATAACCTTTTTGGCTGCTCCGGACCGTTTCCACGACGCCATCAGCCGTGGCATAGACCGGCGTCCCTTTTTTAACAGCAAAATCGAGCCCCCGATGCATTTTGCGTTTTCGGGTAACCGGGTGAACTCTTTCGCCAAACGGGGAAGACTGACGGGCATTAACAACCGGGAGGCCATTAGGAATAGTGTCCAACATGGCCAGTCGCACCGCCGAGTTAATGGCTGCCACATCCAGCCGTCTTTCGAGCGAGCTTTCTTCTGGCGATCCGACACCCAGCACATGTTCCAGCTCTCCCAAACGCTCAGCGACATAGGCCAGACGGTTTTCCCGCTCGTCCATCTCATTTTCAAGTTCGGCTTTCAGCCGCTTCAGGGAAACCAGCTCACCGTTCAGCGATTCAGATTGTTGTACAAGCGCTTTTTGCTGACTTTGTGCAGAGTTAAGCAAATGATTCAGATAGACCAGGCTACCCGCCACACTCAGTGTCAACGCCAGACAGGTGCCTGCCACCCAGCGCAGTCGCAGCTGAGTTTTGCTGCAAAGATGAAAATGCCGCGATCCATTAATTGACGATACCGAGATTGTGATCCGTTCTTTCATAGGCAGTCTGCGTTAATGACTCACCTCACTTCAGTGCGACCGGAACTATGATTTATTTAAACGGTATTCAAGACAGGTATCGATAAGGCGAATTAACAATGCAAATAATTGCTGCTATTATATGCACTTACTTCAGTATAAAGTCTGATGGCCGCTTTTTTTCGTTGGCTGTTCAAACAATTGAACGGCATTGATAATGACGCAGGTTAATTACCCGCTTACTAAGGACAGTAACCGATGCTCTCTGTAAAAAAGCTTCTCAACCGCAAGCCGTGGATTCTCTCCGTCATTATCCTACTGTTACTCGGTGCCTGGCTGATTAGCGGAACACTTCTCCCTGGTTCCGGATCTGGGTCTGCCAACAATGAGGCGTCTGATGCGACAAGCGATGCCCCAACGGATACCAGTAAAACCCCGCCACTGGCCAAAGTGGTAGTCAGCCCGTTTGAGACTCAAACAGTAACCCGTACCCTTTCACTCTATGGCCGAACAGCACCGGATCGGGAAGCCAAACTGGCCGCCGAGGTATCAGGAACCGTTGAACAACTGCTGGTACAAAAAGGACAACGGGTAAAGGCCGGGGATCCACTTGTCAAACTCGACAAAGCTGACCGGGAGCTTCAGCTCCAGCGTGCCAATGCCCTGCTGAAAGTCCGTAATCAGGAGTACTCCGCAGCGCAGTCATTACGCAAACGCGGGCTACAGGGAGAAGTGGCGTTCAGTCAGGCTGAAGCTGCCCTGATTGAAGCCAAGGCAACGGTTCGCAGCCTGCAAATTACCCTGAACAACACAGTTATCTATGCCCCATTTGAAGGCATTGTCGAACATCTGCTGGTCGAGAAAGGTGATTATCTGGGCATTGGCGATCCGGTTGCGACCATTGTGGATTTAGACCCGCTGGTGATCAGCGCAGATGTCAGCGAACGCCATATCGAAAAAGTATATAAAGGCCAGCTGGCCTACGTTGAACTGGTCTCAGGCCTTACAACGGAAGGCAAGTTACGCTACCGCGCAACCGTTGCCAATGAAACCACCAATACCTACCCGATTGAAATTGAAATCGCCAATCCGGGTATGACCCTGACGGCCGGTGCCAGTGCCAATCTCGAACTGAAACTGAAAGACGAATCTGCCATCAAGATTCCCCCTTCTATGCTGGCCCTTGATGAAGCCGGAAATCTGGGTATTAAAACGCTGACTGATGGCGATCTGGTGAAGTTTATTCCCATTGCGATTGTGAAAGTTGAACCCGATGGTGTCTGGCTGGGTGGCACGGCGCAACACGTTGAAGTGATTACTGTCGGTCAGGGCTTTGTCCGCGACGGTGACACCGTGATTCCGGTGCGGCAAACCGCATCGCTGACCGCACCAGATCAACAACCAGGCACACAGATTGAGCAAGGGAGCAAATAATGTATTCCATTATTGATGCGGCACTCAGCCGCTCACGCACCATGCTTACCCTGCTGGTCATGATTTTGATTGCCGGCCTGATCACCTATCGCCTGATCCCGAAAGAGTCGAACCCGGACATCACGATTCCGATTATTTATGTCTCGGTAACGCATCAGGGTATCAGCCCGGCCGATGCCGAGCGGCTATTAGTCCGTCCGCTGGAACAAGAGCTGCAAGCGGTTGAAGGGGTCAAGGAGATGACCTCAACCGCTGCCGAAGGCCATGCCTCTGTTGTTTTGGAGTTTGCCGCAGGCTCGGATCTGAACGAAGCCCTTACTGACGTGCGAGAAGCCGTTGATCTGGCCAAAGTAAAACTGCCGGATGACAGTGATGAACCTACGGTCAATGAAATTACCCTCGCCAGCGAAGAGCCGGTGTTATCAATGGTGCTCTACGGCAGCGTCCCGGAGCGAACCACCATCAAGATCGCCCGCGATCTGAAAGATAAACTGGAGAGCTTCCGTCAGATCCTGGAAGTCGACATTGCCGGTGACCGTGAAGACGTGGTGGAAGTACTGGTCGAGCCCTTGCTAATGGAAAGCTATGGCCTGGATCAGGAGGATGTGTTTAACCTCGTCGCCCGAAATAACCGTGTTGTTGCCGCAGGCTTCATCGATACCGGTTATGGCCGCTTCTCCGTCAAAGTGCCTTCGGTGTTTGATTCACTGAAAGATATTCTCGAACTGCCAATCAAAGTGGATGGCAGCAAAGTCGTGACCTTCGGCGACATCGCCACCATTCGCCGCGCGTACCGGGATCCGGAAAGTTTTGCCCGCCTGAACGGGGAAACCGCAGTCGTGCTGGATATTAAAAAGCGGGCTGGTGAAAATATCATCGAAACCGTGGAAATCGTCAAAACGGTCATGGCGGAAGCGCAGAAACTTGACGAATGGCCGGATAACCTGCTGATTGAATACACCTGGGATCAATCGAAAGACGTCAATATTATGCTCAATGATCTGCAGAATAATATTCTGTCTGCGATCATATTGGTGGTGGTCGTCATCCTCGCGATCTTAGGTTCCCGAACAGCGCTGCTGGTCGGCATCTCGATCCCCGGATCGTTCCTGACTGGATTATTGATCCTTGCGATCAGCGGACTTACCGTCAATATCGTCGTGTTGTTCTCTTTGATCATGGCCGTCGGGATGCTGGTCGACGGCGCGATCGTGGTTACCGAGTATGCAGATCGGCGGATGCAAGAAAACATCCCGCGTAAACAAGCTTATCAGGAAGCTGCAAAACGCATGGCGTGGCCAATCACAGCCTCAACGGCAACCACTCTGGCAGCCTTCGCACCACTGCTTTTCTGGCCGGACACGACCGGTGAATTTATGCGTTACCTGCCGCTGACCCTGATCGCAACCCTGTCTGCCTCACTGGTGATGGCGCTGTTGTTTGTCCCGGTTCTCGGCAGCGTGATCGGTCGTCAGCAATACATCAGCCAGAAAGATGCGCAGCGTAAAATTGCCCTTGAGAACGGTGATTTTAAACAGGCAAAAGGGATTACCCGGCTGTACCTCGACACACTGGCTATTGCCCTTCGCCACCCCATCAAGATTCTGCTCAGCTCATTGCTGCTGGCCGTGGTCGTGGGGGTAGCGTACGCCAAAGCCGGACTGGGTGTGGTTTTCTTCCCGGATGTGGATCCGCCGTTCTTCACTATCAAGGCCCGCTCCCATGGCGACTTATCCATTTATGAGAAAGATGCCCTGATGAAACAAATTGAGCAGCGCATCATCAATACAGAAGGGGTCAGCAGCATTTACACCCGTACCGGCGGTCAGGATCAAATCGGTCGGATTCAGGTCAACCCGCTGGACTGGCAAGAACGCCCGCCAATCAAAGACATCATCGCAACCATGCGGGAAAACACCGAAGATCTGGCCGGTATTGAACTGGAATTTAAGTACCCTCAGGCAGGCCCACCGAGTGAGCATGATTTGGTCATAGAAGTCTCCGGGCGAGACGCCGACAGCATGGCTGCCGCGGTGCTACAGGTACGAAACTGGATGGAATCTCAGGAAGCATTTACCAATATTTCGGATTCTTCCGATAAAAACGGCATCGACTGGGAAATCAAAGTCAACCGTGATGATGCAGCCCGCTTCGGCGGGGATGCGACACTGGTCGGGAACACGGTGCGCTTCGTGACAAACGGGCTCAAAATCGGGGAATACCTGCCTGATGATACCGATGACGAGGTCGACATTCTGGTGCGTTACCCGGCCTCATCACGTGATATCGGTCGGTTTGATGAACTGCGGGTCAAAACCCATTACGGCATGGTACCCATCACCAACTTCTCCAGTATCGTCCCGTCTCCGAAACAGGGCACCATCAATCGCATTGATGGCAAACGCATTCTGGAGGTAACCGCAGATATGGCAACAGGCTACAACCTGAGTCTGCAATTACCGCTTGTACAGGCGGCGATTGCTGAAATGCGCATGCCATCCGGTACCGAAGTAAAGGTTCGGGGCCAAAATGAAGATCAGGAAAAATCATCAGCCTTTCTCGAGAGCGCCTTCCTAGTTGCGCTGGCCGTTATGGGGCTGATTCTGGTGACTCAGTTCAACAGTTACTATCAGGCTCTGCTTATCCTGAGTGCGGTGTTGTTTTCAACCGTCGGGGTTTTCCTCGGATTACTGGTCTTTCAGCGACCGTTCGGCATTGTTATGTCCGGTATCGGGGTAATTGCGTTGGCGGGGATTGTGGTGAATAACAATATCGTGCTGATAGACACTTATAACCAGCTTCGTAAACAAGGCGTGGCCAAATCCATCGCTATCATGCACACCGGTGCGCAGCGTCTACGTCCTGTGATGCTGACCACGATCACCACGGTGCTCGGCTTGATGCCAATGGTGCTGGAAATGAATATCGATTTGACGAATCGTCAGATTGAGTTTGGTGCACCCAGTACGCAATGGTGGTCGCAACTGGCTACCGCTGTTGCGGGTGGGCTATCTTTCGCAACGGTGCTGACTCTGATCCTGACTCCCTGCCTGCTGATGCTGGGCAGAGAAAAAGGACCATTGGAAAGTGACCAGAATGAGCAGCAACCGGATACCCCAGATGTCGCCAAACCGTCAGCAACTACCAGTGACACTGGTTCCGGCAGCGAAATTCCTCAGCCTCGCGCTGGATCGGATTCTCATCCGGTCAAGCACCCGCAGTCTGAAGAGGAAACTGAAAAGCTGTAAGAGGCGCAACAGCAGGACTGAATAGATAGGAACATAATAACCGCCTGAACACTCGTCGCCCCATCCTTACTTTGTTAGTTTGGCTGGGGCAACTGTTTACTCTTAGCTCAATAAACATAGCGCATTAAACTTAGCTCACTAGACGTCACTTACTACGCTTAACTCACTAAAAATCTGGATCAGACTCAATTAAGACTCAAGCCGCCAGAAACACCCACCGTATCAACACAGCCACCAGCCCAATAACCAGAATACCCCCGAGATAAAGCACCACAAACCACAGCCAGCGTTTGGCGCATGCATTGTTCATCAGTGATACCCCTCATCTTCATTAAGTCTGCCCCGGAACACATAATAAGAGTAGGCGGTATAAGCAATAATCAATGGCAGCAAGAAGACTGCCCCGCTTAACAGGAATTTCAGGCTGGTGTCCGGCGCGGCAGCCTGAACATAAGTCAGGCTATGCGGCACAATAAACGGATAGGTACTGACGCCGAAACCCAAAAACGCCAAAAAGAAAAGACCCAGACTCGCCAGATACGCCTTTACCGGCATGTGTTCAATCAAATCTTTAAACAGCAAATAAGCCAGATAAATCGACAATGCCGGGATCAGCAAAAACAGCAATGCCTGCGGAAATGAAAACCAGCGGTCGGCGATAAAATCATTGCGAATGGGCAACCAGATGCTGAGAATGGCCACCATCCCCACCATAATAATCGCGCTGCGTTTTGCAGTGACGTAATACTGGGACTGATAATGTTCCGGCATTTTGATCAGCAGCCAGCAGGCTCCAAGCAGCACATAAGCGGCAACAGTAAGGAAACCGCAGTACAGGCTAAACGGAGTAAACCAGTCAAACCACCCGCCGCTATACTGGCGATCCACGACTTTCACGCCCTGCAGCAGGGTGCCAAGCATCATGCCTTGCGTGAACGTGGCCGTCAGTGAACCAATAAAGAATGAACTGTCCCAGAGGAACTGCCCTCGCTTGGTTCTGAAGCGATATTCAAATGCCACACCTCGAAAAATCAGCCCTAACAGCATCATGATCAACGGGGCATACAAGGCAGGCATCACGACTGAATAAGCCAGCGGAAACACCGCAAACAGCCCACCCCCACCTAACACCAGCCAGGTCTCGTTACCATCCCAAACCGGCGCCACACTGTTCATCATCAAATCACGCTCTTTGGTGGTTTGGGCTGACAGAAACAGGATACCAATACCCAGATCAAACCCATCAAGGATCACATAGGCAAATACAGCGATGGCGATCAGGATGTACCATATCAATGCATAATCCATAACAACTCCCGCTCTTACAATCCGGTTAGCTCCAGATGTCTCCTGATTGTGACATCGCGGAGTTTGAAGCCTTGGGCCTTAACTCTGGCCTTGGTGCCTCTAAGCCTCTAAGCCTCTAAGCCTCTAAGCCATGCAAGTTTTCAAGCCTTACTTTTTCTCACTTTTAAAGTTTTGCCACTTTAGAGCCAGTGGCACTTCATTCCATTTCGCCAGATTCCACAGGGCTGACATGCAGCGAAGCCTGGATTCCAAATGGCTACACTCGTCTTAGCCACAGTGAACAAAACCCACCCCATACAACTCAGCCCGCCGCTAACTACTCATCTCATACTACTCAAAGACTTACTGTTAAGAAGATAAATGATTGGATGAGCCCATAGCACGCTTGCTTTTCTCAATGTCAGCCTCCGTTTCCGGCACGCGCGCTTTAGGTGGCTGTTCATATTTCGTCGGCGGCTTGCGCATCAGACGCAGGATATAAAACATCCCGGCTCCAAATACTGAAAAATACACCACCACAAAAGCAGCCACGGACACGCTGATCGCCGAGGCATCAACCGGTGAGGCCGATTCAGCCGTACGTAACAGGCCATACACAGTAAAAGGCTGTCGACCGACTTCCGTCGTGATCCACCCGCACAGTAAGGCAATAAAACCGGCCGGCGCCATGAGTAAACAGCAACGGTGGAAATTGGTGTGGTAGAAGAGTTCTCCCTGCTTACGCAGCCAAAGGCTGTAGAGGCCGATGGCCAGCATCATGAAACCAAGTGCCACCATCACACGGAAGCTCCAGAACACAATACCAACCGGCGGGTGATCCGCCTCCGGAAACGCATCCAGCCCTTTGACTTCGCCATTCCATTCATGCGTCAGAATGATGCTCCCTAGATGCGGGATCTGGATTTTATAGTCCACCTCTTTATTTGCCTGATCCGGGATCCCAAACAGAATTAACGGCGCACCCTGATGGGTATCAAAGTGCCCTTCCATCGCGGCCACTTTGGCAGGCTGATGCTCAAGCGTGTTCAAGCCATGCAGATCGCCGACAAAAACCTGTATCGGCGTGACGAGTGCTGCCATCCACATCGCCATCGAAAACATGGTTCTGGCCAGATGGTTATGCTGAGAACGCAGCAGATGATATGCCCCGACTCCGCCGACCACAAAAGCCGTCGTCAGGAAGGCTGCCAGCACCATATGTACCAGGCGGTAAGGAAAGGACGGATTTAAAATAACCTGCCACCAGTCAACTGGAATAAACTGACCTATTTCGTTGACATCATAGCCAGCGGGAGTTTGCATCCAGCTGTTTACCGCCAGAATCCAGAAAGCGGACATCAGTGTCCCCAGCGCCACAATGAGAGTGGCGGCGAAATGCAGCGTTTTTCCGACACGGTTCATACCAAACAGCATCACCCCAAGAAAACCGGCTTCAAGGAAAAACGCGGTGAACACTTCATAGCCCATTAAAGGCCCAAGCACCGGCCCTGTTTTATCAGAGAAGACGCTCCAGTTTGTACCAAACTGGTAGCTCATCACGATCCCGCTGACCACCCCCATCCCAAAGCTGATGGCGAAAATCTTTATCCAGTATTGATACAGCTCGATGTATTTGTGCTTGCCGGTTTTCAGGTATAACCCTTCCAGCACGGCTAGATAGCTGGCAAGACCAATCGTAAAGGCGGGAAAAATGATGTGGAAAGAAACGGTAAATGCAAATTGAAACCTTGCCAGATCAACAGCTAACTCACCCATAATGTCTCCTTACATCCTCGTAGCCTGCGCTACCACCAGAGGAATAAGAATTAATGTGCCTGCTTGCTTGGAGTCTTACGTTCAGATTACAAGTATGGTTCATCCCAGCCAAACGGGGATTTTTAACCGGACGGCAGTGATCGTTTCTGCCAGATTTGCAGTTCAATACTTCAGGATAAATGAATTGCTCACCACTCAGCCCATTCCTATCCAATTTACACGCGGTAAAACGTGAGGGCTAACTATGAGCATCAAATCCTTTCTGGAAAACATGGAACCGGCCTTTAAACCCGGTGGCAAATACGAAAAATGGCACGCCTTGTATGAGGCCGTTGCGACCATTCTGTACACGCCGGGACTCGTCACCCGACAGCAAACCCATATTCGGGACAGCATTGATCTCAAGCGCATTATGATCATGGTCTGGCTGGCCGTTTTCCCCGCTCTGTTCTGGGGACTCTACAATATTGGGCATCAAACTATTTTGGGGCTGTCGAGCCTGTATTCTGCCACAGACATCAACGCACTCGCTGCTGAAAACTGGCGCTACGGGCTGACCATGACTCTGGGCGGCAGCTTAACCGCAGAAGCGGGCTGGGCCAGCAAAATGTTGCTCGGCGCCATGTACTTCATCCCGATTTATGCGGTTGTTTTTGTCGTTGGTGGATTCTGGGAGGTGCTTTTCGCCTCGGTGCGAAAACATGAGGTCAATGAGGGATTTTTTGTCTCTTCGATGCTGTTTGCCCTAATCGTACCGCCAACACTGCCATTGTGGCAGGCCGCCATCGGGATCAGTTTTGGTATCGTGGTCGCCAAAGAGATATTTGGGGGAACAGGCCGAAACTTTCTGAATCCCGCTTTAGCCGGGCGGGCCTTCCTCTATTTTGCCTACCCGGCCCAGATTTCCGGTGGTCAGGTATGGACCGCTGCGGATGGCTTTTCCGGTGCAACGGCCCTGTCACAATGGGCAGATGCTGGTCAACCCGCGCTAATCCACAATGTAACCGGTGAACCCTTAATCTGGATGGATGCTTTCGTTGGGAATATGCCGGGCTCAATTGGTGAAGTCTCCACATTATTTCTGATGCTGGGCGGTGCCTTCATTCTGTTCATGGGCATTGCCTCATGGCGTATCGTCACCGGGGTCTTCCTGGGGATGGCCGTTACCGCCACGCTGTTGAACCTAATTGGTTCAGACTCTAACCCGATGTTTGCCATGCCTTTCTGGTGGCACATGGTACTGGGAGGGTTTGCATTCGGGATGTTCTTTATGGCGACCGACCCGGTTTCAGCGGCATTCACCGATAAGGGAAAATGGGCCTATGGCTTGCTGATAGGCGTTATGACGGTCTTTATTCGGGTCATCAATCCTGCTTATCCGGAAGGGATTATGTTGGCGATTTTGTTTGCCAACCTGTTCGCGCCACTAATGGATAATTTGGTTGCCAGAGGCAATATAAAGCGGAGACAGCAGCGCCATCTTGGTTCATAGACGTTTCAGCGTAGTCCTTAGATGGTTCAACAACTACCCTGAACTAAAATACATCCGTGCCAGTTGCCAATGGGCTCGCTGGCACGTTTATGGGGGTGGCTGAATACAGTCAGTTGCGGGACGACTTCACAGCCGCAGCCGTTTCATCACTCCGATGAACAAGCATAGAAGTACACTCCGGCAGCGGCTGGTTCCATCAAACATTGTCAGAACCAGAAGCATATCCAAGCCCAGATCAACACCTTATTCTGAAAGCTATGGCGTTCGTTTCTCGTGCTCTAACTCGCTGAACTGGTAGCCATTTCGCCCACTTCGTTTTACCTCGTACAAAGCTTTGTCAGCCCTGACAAGCATTTCACTCCAGTACAGCGAAAGTTGAGAGGGTTCATTGGTATATACCGCCCCCATAGAGATAGTGACAGGTAAATCAGTACAGCTGAGTTCAAAATCTTTCGAGCGGACACAATCCAGAATTCGAGTCAAACAAGCATCACATTCTTCAGGCTGACATGCCATAACCAGCACAAACTCTTCACCACCCCAGCGAACGACAATGTCGTTTTTACGCACCGCTTTTCTCAGTCGATTGGCAATCTCCACCAGCACCTCATCACCGACCTGATGTCCCAGTTCATCATTGATTTTCTTGAAGTGATCAATATCAATAACTGACACCAGATATCCGTATTGGAATGAGGTTTTGGACTGACGATTCAGCCACTGTTCCAAAAATCGGCGGTTGTGAAGCCCTGTTAGTGCATCTTGATTCGTTTGTGTCAGCAACTCAGCGTTAAACTTCTCTAACAATCGCTTTCGCTTTGTCACCATCCGATACCGACGATACATCACGTACAGCACTATGATGATCAACCCTGTGCCTAGGCGTAAAATGTCTTCGCTGGCTTTCTTTTCAGCCAGACGTAATTCCACCAATTCTTTCTCTTTTTTCAGCAACTGAATTTCTTTTTCATTCACATTGGCATCAAAGCGCTCTTGCAGGGCATAGAGTTCTTTCTGCCTGATATCAAAAAGGAATTTCTTGTTGTCTTCAGAAAAACGTTTATAAAATGCCAGTGCCGTTTCAAACTGACCTTTTGACTCATAGATTTTTGCCAACGTCAGGTAGGTTCTGCTCTTACGCAAAACGTCATTTTCCGCTTCATAGATGGACAACGCCGTTAAGCCATGTTCAAGCGCCAACTCCTGCCACCCAGAAGAAAGATAGTTGTCTGCCAGACTTTCATGACAAAGCGCGATATTGAGTTCATTCCCACCGCTATACCCAGATGCCAGCTCAAAACATTGATTTGCAGCCTTTAGTGCCGCTTCCTCATTACCAGTATCAAGATAGTACGAGGAAAGATTCACCAGAGCATTAAGTTGCACACGTAGAGAGCTGACTTTATCGGACAATTCAATTGCCCGATCAACATGCATTTTTCGGCGTTGAATGTTATCCAAACCTTGTTCAATCTCCGCCGCGTTAATGTGCAACACCGACTCGATGATCGGGTGAACGCTACCTTCCTTGTCGTATCGATCAAATGCCCTGCTAATGTACGAGTCGGCCTGATGCCACTCTTCCATGTTGATATAGAGAGATGCAATGTTTGACAGGATTAGGATCAATTGTTGCTGATCACCGCATTGTTCGAAAGTCTGGTAGGCCCTCTCATAGTTCGTCAATGCTGACTCGTAAGCCCCCAAATCAACGTCAATATTGCCCAACCACTTCAGGCTTCTGGCATACAGGTGTCTATGGCCCTGCTTTAATGCTGCATCACGCACGCTTTTTAGTTTGACCTGTGCCAGTGCAAACTCGTTTTCATCAACCAAAATGGTCGCTTCACGATACTCAACTTCCAATTTCAGCCAGCGAGAGCGGGACTGAGCCGCAAGCTTATCCAGAGCTTCCAGGTACTGATTAGCTAATTCACGATTGCCGTTACCCGATTGTTCTATCCGCAACTTTCCTAACAGGAGTAATGCTTTAGCCATGAGGGAGGCAGGCATCGCCTTGACCGCGTCATTCGACTGCGGCAATAACTTAATAGCAGCGCTCGGGTCTATCTGGCTTAAAAGATAAAAATTCAGGTATTGTTGTTCACTGGCGTCTAATTTTTTAGACAAATCTTTTAGACAAGTGGAATTTGCATCAACGGTAGCGCTGACAGAATATGAGCAGTTCAAAAAAATGAAAAGCAGAATGGTTTTTAATGAAAAGGAAAACAAACGCTGAAAGCTAGACATACTCAAAATTCATATGATTGTTACTCTTCCCTGCCTAAGCTTCCTTAAAGAAAGCGTATTTTTATCAAATTTTCGAGAAAAAATACATTATTTTTTGAAAGCAAATTCCAACAACTATTGATGACCTACCACAGAACTCCGAAGAACACGATAATGATAATGTAGATAAATTTATCATTCACCTCGTTCATAGCCAGTCCCGGATCAGCGTCTAAATAGACAGATTAAGCGCTAAATTAAAAATAAAACTTTTAATAAAAATAATTATCGTCTGTATTTCTTGCGTATCGGTTCCTGGTTTAAACAACAAGATATTCAATTATAAATACCCCATCACCGATTTCTAAGTCCAAGTTCACCCCGTTATCATCAGGCAAAACATTGATTGAATCTAACTAGACGCAACATTAATTTAACAGCTAAATTGAGGTATATTTTAATGTTCAGTTTTTACATGTGATCGCGTTATCAGTTTCTTCATTAAAGAAACCGGAAAGAATATTCGATTTGCTCGCATGGGTATTGTTAATAATTACTTATATTAAGTCCTGTATAATTTCTTTATCGGATAATTAGGCAGTGCTTTACTGATTTTTAAATTTGATTGAAAAATCTCTGGCACAAAAACAAGATAATTATCACATTTAGCCCGCCATAAATTCTCTAACCTACGTCTAAATCGCCAAGAGCGATAAATAAAAAATACCCTATATCAAATAATAAAAAGCAAATACGGGCTGGAGATTCACTCCTCCCGGCGGAGATACGATCATGCGCATAGTACTAGCTCTGGGCGGCAATGCCCTGTTGGCGAGAGGCCAGGCATTAACAGCAGAAAACCAAAGAGAAAATATCCAAAAAGCGGCAGCGAGTATCGCGGCCATTGCCCGTGAGCACGAAATTGTTATCGTGCATGGCAACGGCCCTCAAGTCGGCTTATTAATGGAACAAAACAGTGCTTATCAGGAGTACTCTCCGGAAACAACACCATACCCAATGGACGTATTAGGTTCGCAGACATGTGGTATGGTGGGCTATATGTTGCAACAGGAACTGCGTAACGTTGATCCGTCCCTTGCAGTGGCAACACTGGTCACTCAAACCGAAGTCAGCAAAGATGATCCGGCATTTGCCAATCCGACTAAATTTGTTGGCCCGGTATATACCGAAGAGCGTGCCAAAGAATTAATGGCATGTTCCGACAAAATCTTTAAAGCCGACGGTAATTACTTCCGCCGCGTCGTGCCTTCACCGCTGCCAAAAGCCATTGTTGAAAAGCAACAAGTTGAAACGCTGTTAAAAGCCGGTAACGTCGTGATTGCCTGTGGCGGCGGCGGTGTGCCAGTATGCCGTGAAGGCGAGCGCCTAGAAGGCGTGGAATGTGTGATTGATAAAGATCTGACTGCGGAACTGCTGTCAGAAACAATCAATGCCGATCTGTTTATCATTCTGACTGACGGTTCCATTTTCCGTCACTATGGCAAGCCGGATCAGGCTGAAATGAAAGTGGCAACGCCGGAAGGCCTGTCTCACTTCAGCTTCCCTGCGGGCTCTATGGGACCAAAAGTGGATGCGGTCTGTAAATTCGTCAACAGTGGCCGCGGTAAGGCTGCTATTGGCTCCCTGTTTGATCTGGATAAAATCCTGGTCAATGAAGCTGGAACGCTCATCCAGCAAGGCGAAGGGATCGAATATTACTGATGCCTGCGCGGCATCCCCTTCTCCGACATCTCGTCATCAAAGCTCATCGACAAAGCCCCTTCGGGGGCTTTTTTTACATCCAGTGGTGCTGATTGATTCCGCTGTTTTCCTTTTATCATCTATACAATTAAACTCGCTTCCCGATTCCTTCACTTACACTCCTCAGACCACAACTCAAAGCTAGTCTCCAGAAACCTGACACGTAGATACTGCAAAGCCGCACCAAAAACTAGTCCATAAAAATTAGCCCATACAGATCACGAAATTTAAACAAATCCATAACAAGCCACCTTGTTTGTATATACATTTATATCAGTTAACAAGGAGGTAACATGGAGCAGTACAACGACACTTCTCAGGTACAGACCAAACAGTATGGACGTTTGTTCGGTCTGAGCGCGCTGGGCATCTTCATCTTTTTCATCCCGGTCAGCTTTAACGGCAAAACCAGTATCCCACTTGATCACCTGGTTAGCCTGCTGAAAAGCTGGTTGGGCGCAGGCACCAGCTGGTACGCATTAGCGATGATTGTGGCTGGCGCGGTGTACCCGCTGGTCACAAAAAGCTGGCGTAACAGCATGACTGATAGGGTATTTCTGGGGCTGAAATGGCTAGGGGTTATTGCAGCGGTACTGGCGGTCACCGGCGTTGGCCCGGCGGCACTTCAGGCACCGGATATGCTGCCATTCCTGTTCAACAAACTGGTGATCTCCGTTGGCTTAATCGTGCCGATTGGCTCGGTCTTTCTGGCTTTTCTGGTCAGTTACGGGCTGCTTGAAGCCATTGGTATTCTGGTACAAAAACTCATGCAGCCTATCTGGCGCACACCGGGGCGTTCTGCCATTGATGCTGTAGCCTCATTTGTCGGCAGTTATTCCATTGGTCTGCTGATTACTAACCGGGTATTCACTGCCGGCCATTACTCGGCACGGGAAGCGGCAATAATCGCGACAGGGTTTTCCACCGTGTCAGCCACCTTTATGGTGATCGTGGCGAAAACACTGGGACTGATGGATATCTGGAACGTCTACTTCTGGGCAACACTGGTGATCACTTTTATCGTTACCGCTATCACAGTCCGTCTTCCTCCCCTGTCAACCATGGACAACCATGCGACTCACCGTGAGCCTGATTGTGAACCCGGTAACCGAATCAAAACGGCGTTGGAAACCGGGCTGGCAGTTGCAGAGAAAGCACCTAGTCTGACTAAAAATATCATTGAGAACTTGAGAGATGGCCTGATCATGACGATCAGCATTCTGCCGTCCATCATGTCAGTGGGTCTGATTGGCTTACTGGTTGCCAAATACACGCCGGTTTTTGACTGGCTGGGGATGGCATTTTATCCGGTGACCTACCTGTGGGGCATTGAAGACGGTGCCGCACTGGCACGAGCCAGTGCCTCCGGTCTGGCTGAAATGTTCCTGCCGGCATTGCTGATGGCAGACGCCGATATCATCGCTCGTTTTGCTGCAGGTGTGGTCTGTGTCTCATCCGTGCTGTTTTTCTCTGCGTCGATCCCTTGTATTCTGGCCACGCGTATTCCGTTGTCGGTCGCGAAGCTGGTCGTGATCTGGTTCGTCCGGACATTCCTCAGTCTGTTTCTGGCGATTCCGACCGCGATATTCCTGGTCGGTTAACGCCAGTCACATCCCCTAACCTCAACTAGCATCGTAGAGTGCAAAAACAAAACGCCCTGAACTGTCTGTTCAGGGCGTTTGCTTTATCTTTACCACCCGGTGTGTTTTCTGGCCTTTGTTCACTGTTCACCGTTCAATTTGTCTCAGCGCCGCACCCGGGTTCTTGCATTAGCAGCAACGATCAACCGGTTAACCAGCACCTTTTTCTTGGTCAATGCCGTCGAATCCAGCTCACGGATAATCCGGGCGATTTCGCCATCCAGATATTTGGCATTTTTTGTTTTAACCATGGCGGTGATCACTTTTTCCGCATTGTCCGGTAAGGGCTGCGCCAGCGCCCACTTCAGGCTATAATGTTCATCCTTCCCACTGTCATTCCCGTGGTTATCGCTGTTGTCAGCATTGGAGCCATGACGATGATTAGGCAGCGCAGTTTTGTGGAATTTTTCAGGCACGACCACATCCTCTTCGCGCCCGAGACGACGGCAGTACTCTTCAACCACCGGGCTTGAGTAATACGGCAGCTCCCCCTCGTGGTACAGTTTCGGGCCAAGCTGAGTCGCGATCGGCACTTTGGCTTCCAGCACAAAACGGCTGGCATTCGTGGCTTTGACAGCACTCATGCCTTTACCTGTGTGGCTGACACTGCCCGATGGCATATCTGTTTTGGTGTAATAAACACTCGCCTTTTCTTTTGCCCGGGTCAGGGCTACGTAAGCCAGTCGGCGCTCTTCCTCAATATCCGCCCCCATACTGCCGGACGATTTATTCATATAAGGAAAAGCGTCTTTATCCCAGAACGGCAAGTAGACCTGTTTATATTCGCATCCTTTGGCCCGAAAGATTGTGGTCAGTTGCACACTGCCCTCATTCCCTGCCTGAGGTGCCACAGCTTGAGGTGAGACCGCCTGATTTGCCATAGCCTGATTGCCCATAGACGATGACGGGTTACCGGTTAACGCATGAGATCGGGATTGCTGCAGATAATACTCAAAGTATTGCAGCGCCTTCTCACAGTTCTGATCCATCGACTCCAGCACTGTCGTCACACTGTCGAGCCGTTCCACCGCTTCTTCAATTTCCGAAGCGGTCGCTTCAGTTTTCCAGATCCAGCTGTCGAGGCCGCTTTCTTTGCGGTACTGCAAAAAGACCTCCGCAGCTTTGAAACTGCCTTTTCGCATCAGGCGTGTCAGCAGGTCAATCCGCTCTGTCAGGTTTTCCAGTTTCAGGGTCGGGTTTGCTTTTTCATATCGCCCCAGAAACGTCATCCAGCCCAGCGGTTCCATTCCTGCCAGTTGCTCACACAGTGGTCGCAGCAGCTTATTCGGAACATAGCAATGAGGAAACGAAAACAGGCTGAACAATAGCGACGCTCGCTGGTTAACCTCCCAGCCGGAATAACGACCGATCGCCAGGTTCATTAGCTCCATCAGCAGTTTTACTTCCCGACTGTTTGCCAACACTGACGGCACCGGCATCTGGTATGGAAGATTCTTACTGAGAAATGCCAGTTCAAACAGCAAGGTCTGCGACCAGCGCCGAACCAGAATCGCCACATCCGACGGTTTACCGCCTTCCGACAGGTACTGCTGAATCGACTGGGCAATTTCACCAACCTGACGCGATGAACCACACTCCACAATCTGCGTATCCGTCACGCCCTCACCAGACGTGGTCAGAAATTCGCTGAAACGCTGCTTATTGTTGGCAATCAGATGGCTGGCAGCAAGAGCCAGACTGTGCCCGAACCGGAAGGTCTGGGACAAGGTGTAAACGGTCGCCGGCGCAAAATCCTGCTCAAAATTCAGCATGAATTGCGGCGCGCTGCCACGCCATTTATAGATACACTGATCGACATCACCCACGGCAAGCAACTGGGTTGCCGGCCCCAATAATTGCTTTAGCAGTCGGTACTGAGCGGTATTAATATCCTGAAACTCATCAACCACCACCATGTTGCATCGCTGGTGATACTGCTGCCGCAAGACCTCGTTGCCTTCGAGCAACTTGACGGTTTCCACCAGCCAGTCATCAAAGAACAGGATTTTTTGTTGCTTTCTGAGCGATTCAAATTTCTCGTACGCATCAATAATGAACAGATAGTCCCGGTTGATTTCCGCCAGCTTAAACACCTCGTAAGGTGAAAGCATGTACGCTTTGACCAGCCCGATAAAACTCAGCAACAGCTCAATGGTTTTGGGGTCTTTAATCACCTGCTGGCGCTGATAGGTTTTCTCCAGCCCGGCCAGCTCACGCAGAACGCCTTTGACCAGTGATTTGTCACTTTCCCCGCTCTGGTAATCAACCCGGTAACCGGTTTCGCGCAAAAAACCGCTCTGGTTCAGGAAACGCAGGCAGAAACTGTGGAACGTATGCACCGGTACCGGCACATCAATACCTTCAGCCCTGAGTTTGGCCTGAAAGTCAGTGCGGATATCGCGGTTAAACATCAGAACGAGCATCTGGTCAGCAGACACATGCTGTAGTTTTTCACCGATCAGTCCAACCAGCGTGGTCGTTTTGCCCGTGCCGGCGCCGGCAATACATAAGGCATTGCCCTGCTGATGGTGAATAAAGGCGGTCTGTTCTGAAGTAAAGCGGGTCATAGCAAATCAGGTCGGCAAAAAGGCCCATGATTCTGCCATATATCACGCAGGGATGACGAATAAATTTCAGCACGTTGAAAGCAGTTCAAACAATAAACCGGAAAAATACCAGAGCCTTTCAGCTCAAGTTCGTGCTGAGGTTGCCCGTGTTACTGGTGTATTTTTTAATGACCAACCCGCTGGCATCCCGCTGAAAAATAAATTTGCGCAAACGTTTGCTTTTCTTGCTGAAAGCCACACAAAGTTCTGATATTATCGCCAGCATCTTAGGGTGTGGCCCTGATAGCGGCCCGGTGACACGGTCCGTGCCCTTCATTTAACTTTCGAAATAGGAATTCGCCATGAGCCTTGCTGATCAAGTTCTCGCTGTTAATGATGACCTGCCAATCCGTACAGATAAACCTGTGCACAGCGGTAAAGTCCGTTCTGTTTACTGGTTAACAGAAGCGGATAGTCGTCGTCTGATCAAAGAAAAAGGCTACAATGTTCAGCCGGATGCGCCGCTGGCCATCATGGTGATCAGTGATCGTATTTCTGCCTTTGACTGCATCTGGCACGGTGAAGGTGGCCTGAAAGGCGTACCAGGAAAAGGTGCAGCCCTGAATGCCATCTCCAACCACTGGTTCCAGCGTTTCCGTGACAATGGACTGGCAGACAGCCACATTCTGGATATTCCGCACCCATTCATCTGGATCGTACAAAAAGCCAAACCGGTAAAAGTCGAGGCGATTTGCCGTCAGTACATTACCGGTTCTATGTGGCGTGCCTATGCCAATGGCGAGCGTAACTTCTGTGGTATTGAACTGCCGGAAGGACTGGAAAAAGACCAGAAGCTGCCTGAGCTACTGATGACACCATCAACCAAAGGGATCCTTACCGGTATTCCGGGAGTACCGGAAGTCGATGATGTAAACGTGACCCGCGCCGATCTGGAAAACAACTATGCGGCGTTCAACTTCCGTTCACCAGACGACATCAGCCACTACGAAAAACTGCTGCGAGATGGTTTCAATGTGATCAGCAAGGATCTGGCTGAACTGGATCAGATCTTTGTCGATACCAAATTTGAATTTGGTTACGTCACAGATGCCAATGGCGCAGAAAAACTGATCTATATGGATGAAGTGGGCACACCTGATTCATCCCGTATCTGGGATGGCGCGGCGTACCGCAATGGTGAAATCGTGGAAAACTCGAAAGAAGGTTTCCGCCAGATGCTGCTGAACCACTTCCCTGATCCGGACATCCTGTTGAACAAAGACCGCATGGAAGAACGTTTTGCTCTGGCACGTGACAACGACCTGCCGGTTGATGCCATGATGGAACTGTCACGAGTGTACACCGGCATTGCTGAGAAGATCACCGGCGAAAAAATCGTACTGAGTGAAAACCCGAAAGCTGAGATCGTGGACATTCTGCGTCGCGAGTATGACCTGATCAACGATTAATTTCGGATCAGCCATGGTTCTTGCGCTCTTCAGCGCAAGAACCATATGAACCCGAATGGTGACGACAATCCGCTCAAGCGGGTGTTGTTACTCGTTACCCTTGTTGTAAAACCCCACCCCTACCAGCTTGTTATCCAGAACGCGATAATAGGTATGCTTGGTTTCAACTTTGCCCGTCGTCGGGTTTTGCCATTGATACACCAGCTCGCCTTTTCCGTTCTTCCTCGCTTGATCCAGCATTTCCGTAATCACCGGTTTGCCATCCGGACTCAACACGTCAACATGCGATTGCCCGACGAGTGACGGAGTTGCGCCATGAGCAATAAACTGCCCTTGCTGCATATCCAGAACAAAGACATACAAATCGTCTTTCACAAACGGGCCTTGCGACTGATTAAACTGCTCAATGGCCTCCGGCTCATTGTTCACCATCGCTTTCACGGCTTCATCCAGAAAGTGACGAGCCTCATAATCCGTCGAGCGGGAAGGATAATAACCAACGGCTACAATGATATCTCCCTCCCTGATGAAAAAGGTGCGTTTCGCCTCGCCGCGGCTGTCTGTCGGGTTGGTCCAGTGGTATTCAATGACCCCTTTCCCAGCCTCGACCGCCGTTTGAATCATTTCCCGGAAAAACGGCTTACCAAACACATCGACTGTGTCCAGCACCGTGTCGCCGGCCAGCACGGTCGACGACCCGCCGCTGGCAAGAAACCGCCCGTCAACACGCAAGGCGTATACATACAGCTCCTTATCAATAAAGTTGGGGTTGGCATTAAAATCTGTAACGGCATCCACTCCCTGTTGTTCGATATGCCGTACCGCTTTGTTGAGCAGTACCATGGCACGTCGTTCATCTTTACTCAGGACATGCTCCACTTCGGCAGTGTTGGCCCACGCAATCGCCGCCACGGCCAGTATCAGCAGAGCCATACTCCCTTTCCACGCAAGCGACATTGTTTTAATCATTGTTTCGCTCCCAATTAAATATGTATTTGTACCTGTTGGTTGCCGGTCAGTAGCCGACGACAGAAGGCAACCAGAGTGTCAGCTGCGGGAAAAACGCGATCAGAAAGACCCCAACCACCGACGCCATAACAAACGGATGTATTCTTGCGGTAATCTGCTCCACCGTTGACCCGCCGATCCCCGATGCCACGAAGATGTTTTCCCCCAGTGGTGGTGTCGCAAAGCCGATAGACAGTGCACACACCACCACGATACCGACGTGTGTAGGGTCTGCACCCAACATATACATGATGGGCAGCAGTACCGGCACAATAATCATGATGGCGGCCAGCGTTTCCATAAACATCCCGACAAACAGCAGCATCAGGATGGCCAGCGCCCAGACCATGTACATGTTGTCGGTCAGACTGAGCAGCGATTCTGCCACCACAACCGGTATTTTCTGTTCAATCAGCAGACGACCGAATACCGTCGCTGCAAACAGGATCAACAGTACGCGTCCGGTAATCCAGGTCGTCGTGGTCAGCGACTTAAAGATACTTTTCACTGCCAGTTCGCGATGCAGGAAGAACCCGACAAACAGGGAGTAAAAAATCGCCACAATCGCCGATTCAGTAGGGGTAAACAGACCGCTGTAAATCCCTCCCAGAATCAGGAAAGGTGCCAGAATCGACCATATGCCACGCTGCAACGTCACTTTGATATCGGTGACTGACCAGGTTTCCGTCAGGCCTTTGTACCCGCGCTTTTTCGCAATCAGGTAGTTCGTGAAAATCAGCGTGGACGCCATAATCAGCCCCGGAATCACCCCGGCGACAAACAGTTTGGGAATCGACAGCGACGCAAACTGGCCGTGCTGGGCAATCGCTTCCGGTGGCGGCATCAGCCCCATTGCCGAAATCCCGAAGATCACGATCGGAATCGACGGTGGAATAATGATTCCCAGCCCGCCAGACGCGGCGGTCACCGCTGAGGCATAGCTGCGTTCATAATCACGCTTCACCATTGCCGGAACCATCAGCATCCCGACCGCTGCCGTGGTCGCCGGGCCCGAGCCCGAAATGGCCCCGAAGAACAAACATGCACAGACCGTGGCAGCCCCTAGCCCGCCAGTCACAGGGCCGGCCAGACTTTCGGCAATATCAACCAGCCGTTTAGAAATCCCAGCCGCCTCCATTAAAGCACCGGCAAGAACAAATGCTGGCAGCGCCATCAGCGGAAAGTTACCGACTGAAGTGAACGCAATCTGCACCAGGGCAATCGGGTTTTTATCCAGAATCAGGTAGGCCGCCATCGAGGCGCCAGCCAACGACACCGTAATCGGTGCTCCCAAAATCAGCAGCACCAGAAAGCCACCGAACAGGATAAGGGTTAAATAGTCTTCCATGAGATTCCTCCTCCCTCGCCGTTACTGCGCAGCCGTTTGCCGGATGGATTGTTGCTGCTGCATTTTTTGCAACTCCTTGGTTTCCGGATCACTGGCTTCTACGCCTTTGAACAGGCGCTCATAGTTGTTCCACAAAATGCGGACTGTCATCAGCGAAAATGCGATAGGCAGGATCAGATAGAAGTATTTCATTGGGATCCCTGTGGTCTGCGATTTCCAGAACAGGTTCATTTTGTTGAAGACAAAATCGTAGCTGAGGTAAACAAAGTAGAGGTTAAACGCGGCCCAAATCAGATCGGCGATGGTTTCACTGATGGTTTTGACAATGGGCGGAAAGAACTTGAAGTGAAAACTGACCCGGTTATGAGCTGACATTTTGGCAGCGACAACGGCCCCGAGATAAGCAAACCAAACAAACATGTAGGTCGCGATTTCGTCTCCCCAGGGAATGGAATATTCAAAAAACTGGCGGACAAGGATTTGGGTGAACAGCAGGATTACAAACGCAGCCAACAGTAGACAGCAGGTGTATTCCTCAACATTGTTGAGATGCTTGCGGATAGAGTGCATGACAGACATATAGCCTCCGGAAAAGGGACTCCCGCTGCCTGCCAGTTGATTCGCCCGCGTTCACTCGGTGACGGGGCGCAATCAGACAGGCAGCGGGAGCTGATCATCAGCGTGACATAGAAAGGCGACTAGCGGCCCAGCACTTCAAGCGCAGCATCCAGTTTTTCTTTGCCACCAATGCTGGCGTAGTACTTCGGCCAGACTGCGGTTGTGACCTTTTCCATCCATTCCTTTTCGCCATTGGCTGGGTCGGTAAACACCATGCCTTTCGCGGCTAACTCATCACGGATTTTCTGCTCGGTTGCCTGCAGGTAATTGAAACTGTGCTCAGTGGCTTCCTTGCTGGCAGCCAGAATCGCCTGCTGCATTTCCGGAGATTGCTGCTGGAAAACGGATTCACTAATAATCAGAGGTTCCAGAGAGAAAATGTAGCGAATATTAGTGACATACTTCTGCACTTCGTCGAACTTCATCGCATGGATGGTAATGTAAGGGTTATCTTGACCATCGACCACGCCCTGCTGCAAACCGGTGAAGGTTTCTGACCAGGCCATTGGTGTTGGGTTAACCCCCCATGCCTGATAAGAAGAAATCATAATTTCATTACGCGGTACCCGAATCACCAGCCCTTTAAGATCTTCTGGCGATTTCACCGGGCGCTTGGAGTTTGTCAGCACCCGGAAGCCGGAATAGGCCCAACCGATAATTCGCACCCCGGCATCGCGGATAGTGTTTTCCACCAGCTGCTGGCCGACTTTACCCTGCGTCAGCAACTTGGCCTCATCGGCACTCTGAATCACATACGGCATGGTGAGCAGGCCAACGGAAGGGGAAAACGGCGTCACGTTATTGATCGCCACGACAGAAAAATCGAGTAGCCCGATAGCGGCGTTATTGACGGTGTCCTGCTCAGTACCCAATTGGCTGTTCGGAAACAGGTCCACTGCGGCTTTACCGTCGGTTTTTTCTTTCAGCAGATCCGCAAACTTGCTCCCGAGCTCATACTGAGTCCCACCGGCCGCATCGCCCAGCGCCATTTTAAAGGTTTTCGCCAGTGCCAGTGGAGAGGCAACCGCCAGACTGACGGCAGCCACGAGAGGAAGTAATGCTTTCTTATTAAACGTCATAAAATATCCCTTCTGTCATGTCGCAGATTCATTTCGCAATCAATGACCCAGGTACAGCATGGCAGTGAGCCACCTGGCCATTTACATGTCCACGTTTGATAAACCAGTTACAGATAACTCATTGTTCGAAAAATTAATTTCCGATCATTCAGTCGCCCCAGCGGTTTAGGCTGCATGTCGGGCAGGTGTGCTGTCTTTCTTTAATTCTTCTGTTATGTGCTCTGTTTCCGTATACGCATCTTCAATGGTTTCATTGCACGTCACATTTCATCTTTCAGGTGGTACCAGCGATAAAGAAAACGCTGACCAAACCGGCGGAATGGCGCAAAGGCTTCCGACTCGACCATCTCCCGCACATTCGGGAACGGCAGGCGTGACTGGAAAATCGGTAAGTCGAGCTGCTGTGCATCTCCGGCGATCCACTGGGCCAGACGCTTACCAGCCTGGGCTGAGTACATCACCCCGTTGCCGCCATAACCCATCGCGTAGTAAATGGATTCTTTCGGATTCGGCTGATAAATTCGTGGCATCATGTCGTGACTGACATCGACCCAACCCCACCATGAATAGTCCACCTGAATGCCTTCCAAGGCGGGGAACTTACGAGTCAAATCGGCTTTGAGCATATCCTCATATTTCTGGTTCGGTGCCGCACGGCCGGTAATGGCGCTACGGGTTCCGATTTGCACCCGGTTATCCGGCAGCAGGCGATAATAGTGACGTAACACCCGGGTATCGGTGATCACTTGGTTGGTGCGGAACTGGCAGGCATCAATTTCCGCATCAGTCAGTGGCCGGGTCACCATCGAGTTGGACAAAATGGGTAACAACCGGTTTTTCAGCTCGCGGTGCAGCCCCTGAGACGTGTACCCGCCGGTCGCCACACCCACCGCACGAGCCCGGACAATACCTCCCGGCGTACGAAGATGATGAACACCATTCTTCGTTTCCCAGCCGATGACCGGACTGGCCGGATGCACGGTTGCCCCTAGGGCACGGGCTTTTTTCAGGTAACCAAATGCCAGCTTACCGGGATGAATCCCGATGCCTTCCGGTTCATGCATTGCCCCGCAGGCTTCCTGATCCCCGACAAACTGTTTTTTCACCGTGTCGGCATCCAGGATCTGGGCATCGTAGTTGAACGTTTCCCGCAGTAACTTAGCTTCTTTTTCCAGTTGTGGCATGACGCGAGGTCGGTGAGCGACATACAGGTGCCCTCCCGGCTGCGGATCACAGTCGATGTCCTGGATAAGGGATTTGAAGGTTGCCATCCCGTCCAGACACTCTTCGTGCATCTTTATCGCAGTATCTACCCCCCAGCGCTGAATCCATTGTGAGCGTTTCAAGCGTCCCGAAGCGCATTGCGCCTGGCCGCCATTGCGGGTACTGCATCCCCAGCTGGCGCGGTTAGCTTCCAGCACAGTGGCTTTGATACCGTATTGCTCCGCCAGGAAAATGGCCGCGGTCAGGCCGGTAAAACCGGAGCCGATGATCACCACATCGACATCGACATCGCTGGTGATCGGGCCGTCATCGGCTGGCGGCTCACCCGCGGTGCCGACCCAGTACGTCGGAGCATAATCGCGTCCCTGCCCCGGATTGGCGGCCACTAGCGGATCGTAAGCCGGGTCATACTGATCTCGTGCCGGGGTGGCTTGTTTGTCATTACCGTCCGGGGTGGCTTCTTGCCGGTTAGCCGCCGCACTGGATGACACATTGACGTCAACATCCTGTTCTTGTTTATCCGCCAGTACACTCATTTCACACTCCTTCTCTTCAGGAACAGACTCACCGTTCGCGGTTGTTATCACTCAGCGGCTGTCATTCGGAAAGTTGTGATGGGCGGTCTTTACGAAACGCATTTTTCACCTGAATTTTGCCGTCTTTCAGTGTGAACACGTCAACCATGCGAGCTTCGATACGGCTGCCATCCGGTTTGGTGGCGCAAAACGTAGACTCGGAAATGGCACGGTCTCCGCTGACGAAGTGATCACCATCCAGCCAGGCGGCATCCGGAAAGTTTTTCCAGACCTGCTGAAAACTCTCTCGAACCGCGTCACGGCCTGAGAACGTGCTACCGAATACTTCAGGGCCGGCCGCAGTATGAAACACACAGTCATCGGTGACAAAGCTCATCAGTGCATCGATATCATGGTTGTTCCAGGCAGCACTGAAGGCTTGTAAAAACTCCACACTGACTTGATCGTTCAACATTTCCTTTGTTTGTGTGCTCATAGTGCTTTCCTTCTCAATTAACAAGTAACATAATAGATTTTTCGTATGGGTTTGATATTCAGTGGGTAACAAGCCGTTTGAAGACTGAAACCCAAACTGATGAACAAAGCCGGTGCATCTTCTTCGTTCGGTGTTTCTTTTTGGGGCACCAACCGGGAGCATTGTTCGTATAACTCGCCAGTATTCTGCTTTTTGAAACCCACCAAACTAGTAACATAAATTTAACTTAAAGTTAGCCCCGACTATGGTATTGTTCAAATTAAATTTCGTAATTTGAGACAAATAATTCCACAAAATAAAATTTAATAACAAAGCTCGCTATTTGATTCATCCTTTTCAGCCGCAACCATTCCAAGCTACTGCAACTAATGCAAAATCACGGCCACTTCAGGTATGAATTTCTGAGCTGTTTCGTCCCGTTTCTACGTACGTGGCGATGCCAATGGTTATTCAGGTCAATGCAAGAAGGGTCGTACCTATATAAAATAAATGGTCTTACCTATACGAATGACCTTACCTATACAAATAGCCTCAACAATAGATATGCATTAATATCATTCGCTGCTGACCAGTCGCTTCTCAGATCCGTCCTCTTTCCCATCTTTGGCGTTAAACGCTCTCAGATACCGAACACATTCAGTCGAAATCAAAATCGCTGCTGTAACGCTTGCGGTATTGACGCAATCCCCCCTGAGGTTCATGCCGATAAGCAGCCGACGACGAGGCTGTCTGCCTGGCCGATGACAAGCGGGAAAAGGCGGCTGCGGTATCCTGTCCCATCATTTCATTCTTCATCAGAGGCAGCTCCAGCCCCTGAGCGGCACCTCCACCAGATCGACTCTCAGGCTCCAGCAAACTGTTCAGGTGCTGACACAATCCGGCCAGACCCGGTGACACTGAGCGCTGATCAATACCGTGGCTTGCCAGCTCTGCCAGCAAAGAGGTTTTCATCGACGGCAGAATTGGCAGTTCCACCAACCGCCCCTGCGAGATCGCTTCTTTTTCCAACGGCACAAATCCCGTTTGTGTTTCTGCCAAATCTGCCGACTCAGCCGACCCTGCAGAGAGCGACGGGTGAATGGTGTACCAGCTTTTCTGCGCCGCAAGTTGGGGATGCGTAGCATGGTCAAATGTTGGTGGAAACACCCGGGTTTCGGTCAATTCAAACGGGTCACTATCGTAATCAACGTCGTTTAGCTTGCTGGCATTCAGCAAGTAAACATAGGGTTCTGCCCCGGCTTTCTGGCACGCAAACCAGAGCGCAATGAGCGGATTACTGCTCCACTCCAGCAACCGGGTTTTCAGCCCGAACTGCTGAGCCTGCGCCAACAGGTGCCAGTAAGGTGAAGGGGTCGATGTCATGGAATGGGTGCCAGCAGCCTCGTGATAACGCCCCGCCACCTCGACATCTTCCCCACCGTAGTGGCGAAACATGTCCAGTACCTGACGTTCGGTATCGAGAGTTGCGGCGTGAGCCTGCCGGGCAATGGCCGGTAACAGCGAGCGGCGGCGGTTCGGCTGGCCGCGAAACAGCGTTAGCTCGTGCTCGCTGCTGTGTTCCCGTATTGCAGCCAAAAAGCCGGCAACAGAACGGATATAGGTTGATGTCTGCATATCAGTACTCCTGTCAATCAATCACGCTGTCCATAGCCGGGTCATGAAGACCACCGACAGCATATATGCCGCAATAAATACCGCGTTCCCAAGCAATAACGCGACGGGTTGCCAACCCAATTCTGCCAGCTTTTCAAAGGATGTTTTCACCCCCAGCGCTGCAATGGAGATCACCAGACACCACTTAGAGAGATCGGAGCTGACCGCCACTACCGATGCGGGTAACATGCCCAGGCTGTTGAACGCCACCAGAGCTATGAACACCAGCAGAAATCCAGGGACCAAAGGCTGCTTGCCTGCTTCGCTGCCACCAGCAGCCGTACGGGCGTTGTGAAACACCAGCATCAGAATCACCACCACCGGCATTAGCATCGCGACCCGGAACATTTTGGCCAGCGTGGCGGCGTCGCCCACATCGGTCGAGATCATGAATCCGGCCCCGACGACCTGTGCCACATCATGGATCGCGCCGCCTAAAAACAGACCGGCTTCAGACGTGGTCAACCCCATCGCAGTTACTATCAGCGGATACAGCACCATGGCAGCGGTGGAAAATGCGGCCACTCCAATCGCGGTAAGCAACGTAAAATGCTCATTTTCCTTGCCCTGCGGCAGCGTCGATGAAATTGCCATTGCGGCAGAGATCCCACAGATACCGGTTGCGCCACCTGACAATAATCCCAGCATTGGCGGCAGCTTTAGTAACCGGGCCAGCAACAGGCTGAACAGAATGGTCAGCGCGACAGCCCCAGCCAGCGCCACCACTCCCACAGTACCAATCGCGTGAACATCACTGATAGCAATGCGCACCCCCAACAACGCCACACCAATCCGCACCAGCTTCTTGGCTGCGACTTCAATGCCGGGCAGGCACTTGCCGTTGTCAGCCAGAAAATGAAATGCCATCCCGATTAACAGCGCGTACAGAAACTTGGGGCCGCCATATTGCGCTGACACAAAAGACGCTGCGGCAGCAATCACTGTGCAAAACATCAGTCCGGGAACGAGACGGGTGAAAGCATCGAAGCGGGAACGGGGATGGCTGAGGGTGTTTGTGGTCATCTGGAAGTCCTCAACAAAGGAAGAAAAATGCCTGGCCCCAATTGAATCAGGGCAACTGTGAGCCAGGCGAAGTGTCACCAAGGATTAAACGTAATCTTTGTATTTATCCAGGAAACGTACCGGCTTAGACAGTGCATCACGGCGGAACGGGTCGCCCAGCTCCTGTGTACACATAATCTCAATGACCGTGGTTTTCCCTTCGTTCATTTGCATGTCGATGGCCTTTTGCAGGGTTGGGCCGACATCTTCCAGGCGGTCAACCGTGATACCTTCTGCGCCCATCGCACGGGCAATCTCAGCAAAGCTCTGGTTGTCCAGTTCACCGGCCACAAATCGACGGTTGTAGAAATCAACCTGATTTTTCTTCTCTGCGCCCCACTGGCGGTTATGGAACACGACGGCAGTAACCGGAATGTTGTGGCGAACACAGGTCATGGTCTCCATCAGACTCATCCCCCAGGCACCGTCACCGGCATAGGAAATGGCTGGTCGGTGCGGAGCGGCCACTTTGGCCCCGATAATGGTCGGGAACGCGTAACCACAGTTACCAAAGCTCATGGCGGCGAAGAAGCTGCGTGGCTTTTCAAAACGCAAGTAGCTGTTAGCAATGGAGTTAATGTTGCCGATATCGGTAGACACCATGACATCGTCCGGCATCGCTTTTTCCAGTTCGCGCAACACTTGACGCGGATGCAGGTACTCGCCCCCGGAGAATGGTTTTTCACCGGCATTTTTCTCGATCATATCCAGGCTGAACTGATCACGTTCATGGGTCCAATCGTCCAGTTCTTTTTCCCAGATTTCTTTTTCAGCCTGTACTTTGCTGAAACGTTCGTCTTTGGTGGCATCACAAGCCAGAGCGCGCCCTTCCAGACGATCGGCCAGTGCCACTGCCGCTGCCTTGGCATCACCGCAAATACCGACGGAAATTTTCTTCACCAGACCCAGCATCTTATGGTCAGCATCAATCTGGATGATCTTGGCGTCTTTCGGCCAGTAATCCATCCCATGCTGAGGCAGTGTACCGAATGGCCCCAGACGCGAGCCCAGTGCAATCACCACATCAGCCTGAGAAATCAGTTTCATCGCGGCTTTCGAGCCCTGATACCCCAGAGGACCACACCACAGCGGGTGGCTGGCCGGGAATGAGTCGTTGTGCAGGTAGCTGTTCACGACCGGCGCACCCAGACGCTCAGCCAGTGCTTTACACTCTTCAATTGCATCGCCCATCACCACGCCACCACCGGAAATGATGACCGGGAAGCGCGCTTCGGCCAGCAGGTCAGCCGCATCGTTCAGGCTTTGTTCACCACCGGCACCACGCTCCAGACGGGCAGGTTTTGGAATTTCACAGGTGATTTCGCCATAGAAGTAGTCACGCGGGATATTCAGCTGCGTCGGCCCCATTTCACTCATGGCACGGTCAAAACAACGCCCGGTGTACTCAGCCATACGCGACGGGTGCGTCACATGCCCCTGGTACTTGGTAAATTCCTGGAACATCGGCAGCTGATTACATTCCTGGAAGCCACCCAGCCCCATGGTATTGGTTCCGGTTTCCGGGGTCACAATCACCACCGGGCTGTGCGCCCAGTATGCCGCGGCAATGGCGGTCACACAGTTACTGATACCCGGCCCGTTTTGCCCAATCACGACACCGTGATTGCCGGATACCCGCGAATACCCATCAGCCATGTGAGCGGCGCCCTGCTCGTGGACAACCGGAATCAAGCGAATGCCGGCCGGCGCAAAAATGTCCATCGCATCCATAAATGCTGAACCCATGATGCCGAACATGTCGGTCACCCCATTTGCCACCATGGTTTCAACAAATGCTTCTGACGGGGTCATTTTTGTTGGTCCTTCAACGGCCTTGCGTGTATCGAGTTCACTCATAGCTATCTCCTTGATGATGGAACTTTAAATGTTAAGCAACACTAAATATTAAATATCGGAACCATTTGTCTCGTTATTAACAACTCCATCTAAACCTAGACATACATTTTCAAGCCGTCAAACAAATTTCACTTTTTGATTAAAAAAATTCCGAAAAGTGATATTTTGATAGCAAGGTTGCACTATGATTATTTCGGGATCGCCGCTTTCGCGTTAACAATGAAACCCGCGTGACGCCTGATGTTTGCTCACTCCAGGCCTGTACAAGAACAGCTTTCGGGGGATACGCAAAAACAACAGACCACCGCGCAAGCCAGAAAAAAGCAAAAGCAGAAATAGACGCAGAAGCACATGCAGAAACCGTTGCAGAGGCGTTTACAAAAATCAGCGAGACAGCCACAAGCCAAGGCCGATCACGCCGTGCGGGATCAGCAAGCCAATACAAACAGATCGGTAAAATTCAAGGAGAAAATAGAGATGGAAATAGCAGTTAGTCAGCCGGATATTGAAGTGTCAGTCAGGGACGTGTTCGGAATTGATACCGATCTTCGGGTGCCAGCCTTTTCGGTGCGTGATGATCATGTACCTGATATCGATCCGGCCTACCGATTCAACCCGGAGGTCACCTTAGCGATTCTGGCCGGGTTTGCTCAGGATCGCCGAACCATGGTGCAAGGCATGCACGGTACAGGGAAATCCACGCATATCGAACAGGTCGCGGCACGATTAAACTGGCCTTGTGTAAGAGTGAACCTGGATGGCCACCTCAGCCGGCTGGATCTGGTCGGGAAAGACACGATCACGCTGCGTAACGGTCAACAAGTCACAGAATTTCAGGAAGGGATCATTCCGTGGTCGTTACAGCGCCCTGTCGCGCTGATTTTCGATGAATATGACGCTGGCCGACCAGACGTCATGTTTGTGATCCAGCGGATCCTTGAACGTGACGGTAAATTCACTTTACTGGATCAAAACCGGGTCATTCAGCCACATCCGGCCTTTCGCCTGTTCGCCACTGCCAACACCGTTGGCCTTGGCAATCTGTCCGGGCTCTATCACGGCACTCAGGTACTAAACCACGCTCAGATTGATCGCTGGAACATTGTAGCAACCCTGAATTATCTGCCTGCCGAGGAAGAACTGGCCATCGTACTGGCTCGTGTGCCCGAGAAAAACACCGAATCGGGTCACCGCTTACTGCGTCAGATGATTGCCGTGGCTGAACTGACCCGCAACGGATTTGCCGCTGGCGACATTTCGACCCTGATGTCACCGCGAACCGTCATTACCTGGGCAGAAAACTGCAAAATTTTCGGCAATCCTGCACTGTCTTTTAAGCTCTCTTTTCTGAATAAATGCGATGAGTTAGAGCGCCCGGTCATTGCGGAATACTTCCAGCGCTGTTTTGATCAGGAACTGGACGCCTCCTGGGCGCTCAGTGAGGAGCGAACTGCATGAAGCCATATTCCCGAGCGCAACAAAAAGCCACGGAACTTTGCAGTGCTGGCGCCCGTGCTCTGAGTGGCGAACCAGGCCTACATGTTCGCGGCAACCGGCTGTATCGGCAACATACCCCCTTGCCCATTCCTGCCGTTCATTTGCATCCCGCTCCCCCTGTCCAATCTAGCGATGAAGCCACGCCCTTCATGATCAAACGTGGTCAAATGGATGCTATCGCGCTGCATTTGCGCTATTCCAATCGCCCTCTTCATAGGCAGTTAGCCCCACAGCCTCCCGTTGCCCGACTGATTTTTGATCTGCTGGAACAATTTCGTATTGAGGCCATTGTGCCGGACCACCTGCCGGGTGTACGCACCAATCTGGCCCGACATTTCAGCCACTGGGCGCAACTGACTTTCCAGTCAGGTCTGACGGAAACCCAGATTGGAAACTTGCTGTATACCCTGGTTCTGATCACCCGTTCGCGGTTACACACGATTCCAGTGCCTGAGTATGCCGAATTCGCCATCGAGGCAACACGCGCGGCCATTGTGCCGGTTATCGGCACCGATCTGGCCGGATTAAAACGCCAGATACATAACCAGGAAAAGTTTGCCATCCATGCCTGTGCTATTGCCGACACTATCCACGCGATGATCGATGCCGAGTTGGCGCAGCAGGCCGAGAACAGTGACGCTTCCCAACCGGACAATCTGCTGGACAAGGTGTTAGCCGCCTTTCCACTGCTTCTTAGTGACGAAGCCCTTGCCGATGAAACCCTCAGCCTTGCCGCCAGCGGTGAGAGCAAAGCCTTTACGCAGCATCATCAGCGTTATCAGGTATACACCCGACAGTATGATGAAGAAGTTCAGGCATCCTCGCTGGTGCGCGATGCCCTGCTGGTTGAATTTCGGGATAAACTCGACGAGAAAATACGCAATCAGGGTATTAATTTGCGCCATCTTTCACGTCAGTTAGCAGCCGCTCTTAATCCGCCACAGCGCAATGGCTGGACGTTTGGGGAGGAAGAAGGCCGGATTGATGGCCGCCGACTCAGCCAGCTTATCAGCTCGCCATCGGAACGTAGGCTGTTCTGCCAGGAGCGTTATCCCCCTACCGCGAACGCTATCGTCAGTTTCCTTATCGACTGTTCCGGCTCGATGCGCGACCACAGTGAAAAAGTGGCTTTGATGATTGATGTGATGGTCAGGGCACTGGGTATGGCGGGTATTTCCAGTGAGGTGCTGGGATTTACCACTCAGGCATGGAATGGTGGCCGGGCTTACAGCGACTGGTTACGTCAGGGGCGTCCTGCTTATCCAGGCAGACTGAGTGAGATCCGGCACCTTATTTTCAAACCCGCAGAACGCCACTGGCGGCATGCCCGCAAAGAAATGGCAGCTTTGCTCAAAGCCGATTTATTCAAAGAAGGCATCGACGGCGAGGCGGTGGAATGGGCCTGCCAGCGGTTACGAGCCCGCCCTGAGGCACGGCGATTTCTTTTGGTACTTTCGGATGGTTGCCCAATGGATACAGCAACCAACCTGACTAATGATAAGTTCTATCTTGATAATCACTTGAAAGCGGTAGTGGAACAGCAACAGCGCCAGGGAGATGTGGCCGTGCTGGGAATTGGGCTCGGGTTAGACCTCAGTCCCTACTACCGACAGAATCTCGCTATCGGTGACAGTCTTGAGGTCAACAACCGCTTGTTGGCAGATATCGTGACACTGCTTGCAGGGGCACGCCGGTAGCCAATGGCTACTGGCTACTGGCTACTGGCTACTGGCTACTGGCTACTGGCTACTGGCTACTGGCTACTGGCTACTGGATAGTGGATAGTGGATAGTGGATAGTGGATATGAGCTACCGGGGCGCTTGCAGTGGAGCTAATCATCCGATTAAGCCCATGAAGAGAAAGCAATAACCAGCAAATAGAGGCCAATCAGCATCAAAATACCAAACACCATCCGCCGCATGGCCTCTGCACTGAGCGGCGGCGGAAATTGCCGGGCCAGGTACGTACTAAGGGTTACGACCGGAATAGCGATACCCGCCAAGATCAAAATTTCTGTGTCCAGCTTGCCCTGAACCGCGATAAAGACGCTGCGAATCGAAGACGTAAACGCAAAGCTGATCAGCAGCAAATTCCGGATAGTTTTAATATCAAATGGCTGGCGATAAAACTGATAGATCAGCGGTGGGCCCGCCATACCAAACAGGCCACCAGCCAGTCCGGAACCAAAGCCGCTGACCACAAAGCTGGAACGGCCCGACTGCCGTTGTCCGGGTTCAGGGCGCATAAAAAAATTCACCGCACTGTAAACAATCATTGAGCCTAATAGCCCTTGCAGCAGATTGGTCGCCGAGTCACTCAACATATCCAGCAGCCAAACCCCAGCTGCAATTCCGGGTAGCACGCCCAATACCACAGAAAAAACCACCCGCCAGTCTGTCTGGCGGGCTACCCCCAGCAGAGCAACAGCACAGTTGACCAGTGTGATCAGGCTGACCACCGCAGCAATCACAGCCACGGTGGTCAGTCCCAACGCGCTGGATGCGCCAACAACAATTATTCCCATCCCAAATCCGGTGACGGTCTGAAAATACGTTCCCACCATGATTATGGCGAGCAAGGTAAACAAGGTTTCGATGGACATGATGCCTGACTCTCACTCAGATACTGCAACCAGAGACCGATTGACTTGGATTTTCACCGAAATGGTACGGCAGATTGCCTTGATGCTAATGATGCTAATTACAATGACACACTTGTACTGACGCCCCAGTGCCCGGCGCCATGACATCAGACCCAGTTGTTCATCCTCCGAGCCCGTGACTCAGAGGATTATTTCATGTGATGCCTTTTTAAGGGCTAACACAAAGAATCTAGTAATGAATCCCCTTAGAAATTAGCCATGAGATTCTGTTAATGCTCGCTCCGGCACCGCCTGCTGATTTGCCTGCGCCTGTACCGCCGTAACGGCAATCACGTTGAAAATGTCGGAAATACTGCATCCGCGAGACAGATCATTGGCCGGTTTGGCCAACCCTTGCAGCAGCGGTCCCACTGCCACCGCCCGGCCAACCCGCTCAGCCAGTTTGTAGCCAATATTGCCCGCTTCAAGATTGGGGAAAATCAGCACATTTGATCGCCCTTTCACTTGCGATTCCGGCAGTTTTCGCGCCGCAATTTCTTGCACAATAGCTGCATCGAGCTGCACATCACCATCAATCGCCAGCTCCGGTCGACGCTGTTTCACCCGTGCTGCGGCCTGTACCACCTTATCGACAGCCGCATGACTGGCACTGCCACTGGTAGAAAACGACAACATGGCTACTTTGGGCTCTTCCATCAGCAAGCCTCGCGCACTGTCAGCGGCAGACAAGGCTATATCTGCCAGCTGCTCGGCATCGGGATCAACCACCAGACCGCAATCGGAAAAGATGACACCGCCTTTCAGGTCATGAAAGGGCTCGCACAGCATCATCAGAAAAAAGCTCGACACCAGCTTACACCCCGGCGCTACACCGATAATCTGAATTGCACTACGCACCACCTCGGCCGTGGTCAGCACAGCTCCGGCCACCGACCCATCTGCCATCCCCTGTCGTACCATCAGGTTGGCAAAACAGAGCGGATTCATCACCGCGTTTTCTGCCTGCTCGCGGGTCATCCCTTTGGCTGCACGCAACTGGAACAACGCGTCGGTGAGTTCAGCCCGCCATGGCGAACTGGCGGGCTCAATCAGTTCACAATGGCTAATATCAATGTGTTCCTGTGCAGCCAGCGCCTTCATGCTCCTTACGTCACCGACCAGACTGATTGTCGCAATCCCTTGCTCAACAGCCATCGCTGCCGCTTTAAGCACTCTCGGATCATCCGCTTCACTGAGCACAATGCGAACCTTGTCCTGTCTGGCTTTTTCGATGATGCGATTCATTGCCTTCATATGTGCCTGCCTTATGGGTCTCACCACAAAAACAACAAATAATGAGACGATATATTCCGATTAACGATATTTAATTTGAATATTAATTGTTCACCTGTTTATCGTCAACGAATATTCAAAAAAACGGTATAATTGCTATTATGTATTTAGGATACATAAGGAAATCAAAGCAATATGACGAGTACAGTGAAAGATAAACCGACCCTGACACCAGCGCGTGTGGAGGGAGACACCCCGACGCTGCGCCTGTTTTCTCTACTGGAAGTCATTGCTGAGAAGGATGAATTTTTCTCTCTGCAGAAACTGGTCGAGGAAACAGGGCTGCCCAAGCCGACCCTGCACCGGATGCTTCAGCAACTGGAAAATGCCGGCATTATTCAGCGTGATGGTGATGAGCGACACTACAGTTCAGGTGTAAGACTGCGTCGCCTTGCTGAGCGGTTACTGCTGAACAGCACCACTCACAGCGCACGCCATGCTGTGCTGCGTAAGCTGAAAGAAGAAGTGGGTGAAAGCTGTAACCTTACCGCCCTGTCAGGTGGTGAGGTCATTTATGTCGATCGGGTTGAAACAGAAGCTCCGCTGCGGTTTTACCTGCACCCGGGCTCTCGCGTGCCGGTTCATTGTTCGGCCACGGGCAAATTATTTCTGGCCAACATGACCCCGTCACAGCGACGACGTCTGCTCAAAAATGTTGAGCTGACCCAATACACGGAGAAAACCATCTCGGATTTTGATGCGCTGGAAACCGAACTTGAACACATAAAACGGAACGGTTTTGCTACCGATAATGAAGAGTTTTTACCGGGCTTATTCTGTGTGGCGGTACTAGTGCCAGCAACATCCGGGCGCTCAAATCTAGGGATTGCGATACAAGCCCCCATTATGCGCTTAAAGCCGGATCAAGCCCTGAATTTCTTGCCCGCGTTGCAACGTGCGGCGGATGCGCTGGCAAAAATCGAAGCTGAAAGCTGGCCGGATTCCATTTTAGATAGCGATTGAATATGCGTCGTGCTGCCAAGCACGTATGATCCAGCCCCAATCATATCCAGCCCCGAAGGAATAGTCAGTTCGGGCTTGGATTACGCATATTCAGCCGCCAGGTCAATCCTCGGCTTTGGCTTTGGCTTTGGCTTTGGCTTTGGCTTTGGCTTTGGCTTTGGCTTTGGAGTCAGCACCTGCTCAGGCAACTAGTCAATAACAGCTGGTATCGCCTCAGCAATCGTCCCGGCTATCAGTGCCTCAAACTGCGCTTGTTGGCCAGCCGGGATCAGCTGACGCTGCACTTCACGGCGTTTATCTGCATCATACAAGCGTTCTGCTATCCAGCCGGTCAGGTACATTGAAGACAAACAGCCACCAGCTGTTGCAATATTGCCCTCCACCACCAGCGGTTTATCCAGCACATCCACGCCCAATTTCACAAGGCCCGCCTTGGCATCCGGATGTGTGGTGGCCTGTATCCCGTCCAGTAATCCTAAAGCCTGCAAAATATAGGCTCCCGCGCAAATTGAGCCGATCAACTGACGTTTCGGATCCAGACGGAAGGCAGACAGAAATGCCTCATCCGCCAAAGCGGCAGGGACACCTTTGTAACCACTGGTAAACAGCACCACGTCAGCCTTGTTAGCGTCATCAAGTGGCCCGTCTGTTTTGACCGCCATACCCAACGCAGAATGATGCTGAGGTTTTGTGCCAAGCACGCTCACCGTCCAGTCTTTCTGTGAACGGCCGAGAACATCTCGCATCAGAAAAAAATCAACATCCGTAAAATCATCAAAAATGACGATGGCAATCTGGTACATGTCCCTTCCTTTTACTGACTTTAATTGGTTTTACTGGCTTTAACTCTGCTTGGGGCTGACTTAACTGTCCTTAACCGGATTTAGCCGCTTGGATTTCGGTTGATTTCTTGTCTCTGGACATATGGGAAAAAGGCGTCAGCAAGTTTGATTGCCACACGTTCGTTGTCCAGCACTTTTATTGTCCACGTTCAGCATCAGCCCGCGAGTTGCTTCACGAACCACACTATGAGCGACAGCTCACCATTCACCAAGCACGGAATACAGTGGATTGCAAAATATGAGATATAAAACAATACACATAACAATCCTGGGCATTCATCAACCATGACAGTGCCAAAAGTTGCCCATGTTATGGTCAAATAGCCACGCCTGACAAAATCCCATAACAGGTCAAAAAACAACCACGAATCACTTTGTTACATATCAGCACCAAACACAAATGCTGTGCGTATCGAGACTGAGGTGAAAATACGCCGTTAAAATCAAGATCTAGATCACATATTCCGAAAAGCGATATTAACAATTTTATTACCAGGCCGACACAATGCTTAGCACATGCATTTATCTGCGCTTTTGAGGGATCTAATGAAGTTCAGTCATAAAGTGGTCGCGACAGCCTCAGCAATTATGCTGGCTGCATTGTCGCTGCTGTCCACGAATCAATATTTCACTACCAAAAACCATATTCAGACACTGGTCATGCGCAGCATGGATGAAATCATCACTGGGATGAGCAACACAGTGGATGCCAAACTCACCAGCAGTCTTTCACTGGCAAGCTATGTGACCAGTCTGGTCAGTCAGGATCTCACCAGTGAAAACATTCACACTGTGATTGACCAGCCTGTTGTCAGAGACGCTTTTCTTCTGACCGGCCTCGGTTTCGAGCAAGACGGAAGTTTCACCAGTAACGATCCAAGCTGGGATCCCGGCGCAGGTTGGGAGCCACGTGCCCGCCCCTGGTATATCGAAAGTAAGCAGGCCAGAAAACTGATCGTGACCGCACCGTATTCCGATGCAGTTTCCAATGAGATTCTGGTCTCGATTGCCAGCCCGATGATTCATCAGGGACAGTTCGAAGGTTCGATTTTCTTTGACATGAGCCTGAGCGATCTGGCCAGTCTGGTTAATCAGGTATCATTGTTTGATGCCGGTTACCTGTTCATTGTCGATAAAGCCGGCACAGTGATTGCGCACCCGGATGCCAAACTGAACGGCAAACCAATGGGCGATTTTCTGGGTACTCACCAGATTTCCGGTGATGCACAACGCTTCGACATGAACGGGCAATCAATGGTGCTGTCCTTTACCCAGATTAATGGTCAGGACTGGTACATCGGTGCCCTGCTGGATGAAGACCAGGCATTCGCGGCAGTCAATGCCCTTAAAAATGAAGCTATGATTTATTCCGTTGTGTCGTTGATCGCCGGGATCATTGCCCTGTTGCTGTTGATCAAGATCCTGATGAAACCGTTGCGTGAACTTAACGCTGCGATCCAGGATGTCGCCTCCGGTCACGGTGATCTGACCCGCCGTCTGGATACGAACACTGACGCCGAATTTGCTGAGCTGGCAACCGGCTTCAATGCGTTCACCGAGAAATTGCAGACACTGATCCTCCAGTCTAAATCGCTCAGCCGTGAGATTCTGACCGGGACCGAGCAGTCAGCAAGCGGTGCACAGGAATCCGCAGAAGCGATGTCCATTCAGCTCAGAGAGCTGGATCAACTGGCCACCGCAATGCACGAAATGGCAACCTCGTCGGTTGAAGTCGCCAGCAATGCTCAGAACGCAGCGACTGCCGCACAGCAAGCCGATGAAGCAGTGAAAGACGGCAGCCAGGTCGTATCCCACACGGCAGAAGCCATTTCGGCGCTGTCCAGCCAGATCGATCAGGCCGTTGAAGTGGTCCGTCAGCTTGAAGTATCGACCGGCAATATCGAGAAAATCCTGAAAGTCATTAATGAGATTGCGGATCAAACCAACCTGCTAGCGCTGAATGCCGCCATTGAAGCCGCCCGCGCTGGTGAATCCGGTCGTGGTTTCGCCGTCGTGGCAGATGAAGTTCGCACCCTAGCCAAGCGTACGCAGGAATCGACCACTGAAATCCGCCAGATGATTGAACAGCTGCAAAGCGGTGCCAGTTCAGCGGCTGAAGTCATGGGACTGAGTAAAGAGACAGCAGCCGAAACGGTCGTGAAATCTAACGAGGCCGACGAGGCACTTATTCGTATCAGTACGGCGATTCAACAGATCAATGATATGAACCTGCAAATCGCTTCTGCTGCCGAAGAGCAGAGCCTGGTCGCAGAAGAAATCAACACCAACACTTTAAATATCAAAGAGCTGTCGGTGCAGGTGGCCAACGCGGCGGAAGACACCAACAAAGCCATGGGCGAGCAAATAAGCAGGGTTCGTGAACAGGACGATGTCATGAACAAATTTATCGTCTGAGTACCCGTATTGTTTTTCACGTAACAAAAAGCCACGGCATCTGCCGTGGCTTTTTTATCGGGCGTGCTCTCAACTCATCTTGAAGCAGACGTCAGCCCTGCTGTTCGTGTGCACGCAAGGTTAGCACTTCATACCCGTCAGCCGTTACCAGCACCGTGTGTTCAAACTGCGCCGACAGCTTCTTATCGCGTGTAATCACCGTCCAGCCGTCTTTTTTCGTTTTGGTTTTTTCTGTCCCGGCATTGATCATCGGTTCAATCGTAAAGGTCATCCCTTCCTGCAAGACCAGCCCGGTATTTGGCAGCCCGTAGTGCAGAACTTGCGGGTCTTCATGCATTTCACGGCCAATGCCATGACCGCAATATTCGCGTACCACGCTGTAACCCTGTTTTTCAGCATGTTGCTGGATAGCGTGGCCGACATCTCCCAGTCGGGCACCCGGTTTCACGACTTTGATCCCTTCCCACATCGCTTCATACGTGGTTTTCACCAGCGCTTTTGCTATCGGCGTCGCATCAGGCATGACATAGGTGGTGCTGGAATCTGCAATAAAGCCATTCTTTTCCAGTGTTATGTCGACGTTAATGATGTCTTTACTGGCCAGCTTTTTCCGCTCACTGGGAACACCATGGCACACAACTTCGTTGATCGAAGTATTCAGCGAATACTCATAACCGTACTGCCCTTTGCTGGCAGGCCGGGCTTTCAGTTCATCGGTAATGAAGCGCTCGACAACATTATTAATGTCCATGGTCGTAATGCCCGGCTGGATATAGTCATCCAGCATCGCAAACACTTGCGCCAGCAAACGGCCGGACTCACGCATCAGCTCCGCTTCTTGCGCTGTTTTGATCGTGACATTATTCATTAACGACACCTGCCAGATTCACGTCTTGGCTGGCCAGTAGCTGACGAACCAACTCATTATAAGTCAGGCCCGGATTCATCTCAGCCAGCATACCCATTTTGATCCAGAACTCAGCCTGGGCATTGATAGAGCGCGCCATCACCGTACTGGCTTTACGGATCTCTTCATGCAGCTCATCTGAAATTTTCACAATTCCCATGATACACCTTGAATACGTTTTATAAATGGAATGTATATTAATCATATAAGATGTGCAACTGGTCGTGTCTCTTCAGTCACGAGCAACGCAGCCTGACCGACTAGCTCTTCTGTCAGTGAACCAAAGAAAAAGGCCAGCTTTCGCTGGCCTTTTAGTGACGTTGTCTGTCAAATTTTCAGTGGGTTACGCCGTTGGCTTAACCTGCTCACCATCCAGCTCTGTGGCTGCTTCAGTGGCAGTGTTCTGCTCTTTACAACGCTCTTCCCAGTAATCCGCATTCTTGATGCCCAGCTGAACAGGGTTGAAAGTGAAATCTTTCACACCGGCTTTCTGCTGTACTTCATAGTCTTTCAGAGCAATCAGCGCTGGTTTAGCCATGAAGAAGATAATCAGGATACCGACAATGTTCAGCCATGCCATCAGGCCTACACCCACATCACCCATTGCCCACGCAAGGTTTGCTGTTTTCACCGTACCGTAGAACACCGCAACGGTCAGTACGATTTTAAGAGCAAACATCATACCCGGAACTTTCACTGTACGGCGGATGTAAGCAATGTTGGTTTCCGCAATGTAGTAGTAAGCCAGGATCGTGGTGAATGAGAAGAAGAACAGTGCAAAGGCGATGAATGGTTTACCGAAACCAGGCATTGAGTTTTCAATTGCCAGCTGAGTAAACATTGGACCGTTCGCGCCGATATCTGCCGCCAGGTTCTGAATCAGGAACATGCCTTCTTCACTGCCGTGTACGTTGTAAGCACCAGTGATGATGATCATGAACGCCGTTGCAGAACAAACCAGCAGTGTATCGATGTAGATAGAGAACGACTGAACCAGACCTTGTTGTGCAGGGTGCTGAACATCCGCAGCCGCAGCGGCATGTGGACCTGTTCCCTGACCGGCTTCGTTCGAGTAAACACCACGTTTAACACCCCACCCGATTGCCGCACCGAAGCCGGCCATTGGTGTGAATGCGTCACCGACGATCATGCTGATAACCGTTGGAACCATGTCAATGTTCAGCAGGATGATAACGAACGCAACGATGATGTAAGTCAGCGCCATGAACGGAACCACAATCTGGGTAAAGTGCGCGATACGCTTCACACCACCGAAGATGATGAAAGCCAGAATCACAGACACAAACGTACCCGTCATGATTTTCGCCAAGCTGATAGTACCAATCGTGGTATCAATCATCGGGCCGCTGCCAAAGGCAGTTTCAATCGCATTACCGATACTGTTTGACTGAACACCCGGCAGCAGCACACCACAAGCCAGGATCGTTGCCAGAGCAAACACCCATGCATACCATTTCTGCCCCATGGCTTTTTCGATGTAGTAAGCCGGACCACCACGGAACTGGCCTTCTTCATCTTTTTCTTTGTAGATCTGAGCCAAAGCAGATTCAGTATATGCAGTCGCAGCGCCAAGGAAGGCAACCACCCACATCCAGAATACAGCACCTGGACCACCGAAGCCGATTGCCGCAGCAACACCGGCAATGTTACCAGTACCTACACGTCCAGAAAGAGAAACGGCTAGTGCTTGAAAAGAGGAAATACCCTCGTCTGAACTTTTTCCTGATAACAGCAGGCGCCACATCTCGCGAAAATGACGGATCTGCACAAAGCGGGTCATGATGGAGTAAAACAAACCGGCACCCAAGCATAGATAAATCAGCACCGGGCTCCAAATTATTCCATTGAGAAAATCTACTAACGACTGCATTAAAAAACTCCCTGTATGTTTGGTTAATGCTTCGTCAGTATAATAAGCAGAATGTAACTTAAATGTTAAGGTTTTTATTTTATCACTCAATTGAACGTGATCATCAGCACGATGCACATACAATTTATTAACAAGCAATTCCTCACTCTTTGAAAAGACGATTTTTCAGACATTATGACTAAAAAAGAGAAAGTTCAGCCCTTATTGAGTGTTCAAAAAACAAGCAATCGAGCCAAATTTTCTCTTCCTGTCACAATTTATCGCTACACAATTCACTAAAAAGCGTGATGCATGCCATTTCAACATCCGTTCGTAACAAATAAACCTTCACATGAATCGCATAAAAAATCACATCGTTGCTCAACTGCCTGACATCACCTCAACCTGCTGACCATCCGTCAGCCCTGAGGCTCCGCGTACAACCACCTGTTTTCCAATACCGATTTCGCCTTTCACAGCAACTTTACCGTCAAGACTGTAAAGCACATTAACCGGCACCTCTCGTACTGTCGTTTTGTCGTCGTCCCCTTTGGAGGCAACAAACAACGCCGTTCCACCCGCCTGCGATATCACGGCATCACGAGGAACCAGCACACTGTCTTCAGCAAACTGGCCGGGAATCGCAATGCGCACCGGTTGACCAACCGTCAAGGAGGCATTCTCCGGGTGCAATCGCATTTCAATCAAACGAGACCGTAAGTCTGCGCCCGCACTCTTTGTGTTCAGCGAGGCCGTCAGGGGCTGATCGCCGGCAACCACTTTCAATGCCGTGCCCGTTGTCAGCTTTTCCGTCACTGCGATGGGTACTTGTAACCGAATCTCCTGCAGGCGGGTATTTACCAGATGAATCAACGCTTCCCCTTGATTGACGTATTCCCCGCCCGATTTGAACACGTCATTTACCGTTCCGTCGAAAGGTGCCACCAATCGGGTACGTGCCAGCTTCTCTTCGATGAGATCCACTTCCAGACGGGCGTTTTCGAGCGCTATACGGCTAATTGACAGCTCATGGCGCGCTGTAGCCTGCTCGGTTTCAGAGATATTGCGCCGCGTCGCCAGCTTATCCAGCCTCACCAGTTCCGTTTCCTGATGACTCACAACCGCCTGAGCCCGTTTTGCCGCCACCTTGGCAATTTTCAGCTCCAGCGCCAGTGCATCAGCATTGACTTCCGCCAGCACTTGTCCTTGCTTCACCGTTTGGCCGAATTCAACCAATCGGGTTAATCGCCCGGTTGTTTCCATACTCAGCCGGGCTTCCTGCTGACTGCGTACTGTTCCGCTGTACCAAGTGACTGGCGCATGCTGCACTTTTTCGACCACCGCGAGCGCCACCGGTTTAGCCGCCTGCGCTGAAAACGCGGTTAATCCCATGGCTCCCAACGCCATGACCAGCCAGGCACCCCGGGGCAACCTTGACTTCATCGTTTGGCGGTACTTTCTTAACCAACCCAGCCCTGCCGGGCGGGAAAAAGTGGCTGGGCGATACCGAACACTGAAGCTCTGGCGACAGTGGTTTTGACTTTCTTCCAATTGTGTGCTGATTACGTGTTTCATAAATCGCTTTCCGTCCTTGGTGTCGCATTCTTGGGGTCAGGTCACTGATTACCATCGCCTAACAGCTCACCAGACAATGCATCATTGATAAAAATTGGCTGGCTTCAGGAACCGAGCGCAGCGCTCAATCTGCCAGTGGTGTTTTTCCCACTGCTGGTTCAGGCTTAATGTGATGACGCTGAGCCCCTTCCCTATTAATAGGTGTTACGTCTTATCATGTGTTCCGCCGCGTCGCGTTCGTGCGTTACCCCTTTCCCCATTCGCAGTAACGCTGGCAGCAGAATCAGTGTAAACAGCGTACTGACCAGCATACCGCCGACAATCACCGCAGCCAGACCACGGTATATCTCACTACCAGTGGCCGGACTTAAAAGCAGCGGTAACATCCCGAATACGCTGGTCAGCGTCGTCATAAAGATCGGGCGAATACGCCGTAACAATGCATCCTCCACCGCCTGATCCCGGGACAGTCCGGCTTTCTCACTGGTTCTGGTCTGGTGTACCAGCAGGATGGCATTATTGACCACCAGCCCCAGCAGGATCACAAAGCCAATCATCGTCAGCAAATCCACCGGCTGATCCACCAGATAGTGCATCACCTGAATGGCGACCACACCGCCCACCGTGGCCAGAGGCAAAGTCAGAATCACCAGCAACGCATCGCGCAGCGTGCCGAACAATCCCCACAGAAGCAGCAGTAAAATGCACAGTGCAAAAGCAAAAATCGCCAACATATTATTAATGGCCTGCTTAAGGCTGTCAGCGGTTCCGTAGAATTCAACCGTGCCGCCCGGTGGCAGGATGTTTTCAATCTGCCCCATGACGCTGCCCTGCATCTCTTCCATCGCCGATTCCAGCGTCATATCTGAATCCGGGACAACTGACAGCACCAACGCCCGTTTGCCATCAATCCGGTCGATAGACTGCGGGCCCAGCACGGTTTCAACCCGGAGCAATTCCCCCAGCGGCACAATCGCTCCCGACGGTGTTGCCAGTGGGATGGCACTCAGCTCATCCGGCGAGGTCACTTTCTGGGTCAGCAACACCATATCGAGTTGCTCACTGCCGTCAAAAAAGTTGCCGAGTATCATGCCAGTGCCCAGCGAGCGAATCACAGCAGGCAGATCACCCCGCCCCCAGCCGACTTCCGCCAGACGGCGATCATTGGGAATCAGACGCAGTTCCGGCGCCGTAAACTCCAGCGAACCATTAACCCAGACCTGTGCTTCCGGCATGGCCTTCTCAATCAGTGCTTTCGCTTCTTTGGCTGACTGAAACAACGAGGCCATGTCATTGGCTTTCAGCATCACGTCGATGTTTTTACCGGAGCCGAAGTTGCCGAACAGTGAGCCCTGGCGGGCAAAAGCTTCCACATCCGGCAAGCCCACGGTAATTTTTTCCCGTACCAGCGCTTCCAGCTCTTTAATCCGGTTTTGATCAACCGCCCTCACCCCCATCACCGCGCCGCCCGGCCACATGATGAAATAGTAGTTTTTCAGTGCCGGCTCCTGCTCGCCGTTCATATAAGGACGCAGCCGCTCGACCATGGTATTCATCACCTCATCGCGCACGGTGTTAATCCCTATGCCCGGCGCAATGGAGAACCACACATCGACGGCATCACGCTTCACATCGGGCAAATAATCCATTTTGGGCATACCAAGGCGGGTCAGTCCCAATGGCAACGCAAGCAGTATCATCACGACCAGTCCCCGCCGCAGCGGTGTGGCTGTCAGTCGCATACTCATACCAGCCATCCTTTTCCACATCGTCACATAGCTGTCACTCAGCGTGCTGTCCGTCAGCCAGCGCGATGCCGCCACAGGTAATACTGTCACCGCCACCAGTAGCGACATCGTGACCGCCACTGCGATGGTGATCGCCAGATCGGCAAACAGCTGACCTTCGACATCGTTGAGCATCAGAATCGGCAGGAAAATCGCCACCGTCGTAAGAGTTGATGCCAGAAGAGCACTCCAGACCTGTTTCGTACCCTGCTCGGCCAAGTCTTCGCGCTGATGCAAGTCATCCTCTGAACCGGTTTGCCGCTGCTGAGTCTGTTTTTCCCGCAACCGAATAATGTTTTCCAGCACCACAATTGCCGCATCGAGCACCATACCGACGGCAAACGCCAGCCCGGCCAGTGAAATGACATTAAGGGTGCGGCCTGTCAGTTTGAGTACGCATACCGTCAGCAGAATGCTGACCGGAATGGAAAGAGCAATGATCAGCGTGGCTCGTGCCTTTCGAATAAAGCCCCATAAAATCGCCACGGACAAAAAGACGCCAAACATCAGATTGCCGCTGACCATGTTCAGTGCCCGCAGGATAAACACTGAGGCATCGTAAGACATTTCCAGCTGGATACCGTTTCGGACCAACACTTCGTCATTCAGGGCTTGCATCTCTGCTTTGACCCGCAGCAGGGCTTCGAGGGCATTCGCGCCACTCTCTTTATTCACCGACATGTTAATGGCCGGATTACCGTTCTGCACCCGAAGCGTTCGCGATTCATCACGGCGAATCTCAACGTCTGCCAGATCCCGCAGATAAACAGGCAGTCCGTCACGCCATGCGACCACCATGTCGCCAAATTCGTTGATACTGTAACGCCCGGCAAATCTCAGCTTGTACTCTTTCCGGCCTATATCCAGCTGTCCGGCAGAGGCATCTCTTCCGGCGGAAATTCGCTGAACCAGTTCGGGGACCGTGATCCCCAGCTCTGCCAGCCGGTATGGGTCAAACCGGATTTCCACCTGACGATCACTCTCACCATTGACCTCAACCTGCGATACCCCTTCAATCGCCATCAGCCGAGGTTTAATCTGGCTGTCAACCATATCCTGATACGCCACAATAGGTGTGTTATTGCCGGGCAGTTGCTGCAGAAACAGTGAGGTCAGGGTGTCATTGCTCGAACCGCTGTGCAGAAACGGGCCGTCGATATCACCAGGCAGATTAGACGCCTGATTGATCCGGCTGATGACCTCAATCATCGCCTTTTCCATGTCCGTCCCAAGCTCAAATTCAAGCCCGATTTCCACCCTGCCGTTTCCGGCTTCAGTAAAAATGTGCTTATTGCCGGAGAGCCCCTGCAGCACCTGCTCCAGCGGCTCAGCCACTTCCGATTCCATTTCTTCGGCCGCAGCGGCGTGCCAGTACACCGTGATGGCTAACTGGGGACGGGTAATATCGGGAAACAGCTGGATGGGTAAGGTTCGAATACTGAGCAGCCCGAACAGGACGGTCAGCGCTACGGCGACAGCGATCACTGCCGGCCGCGCTATGGCATAACGAGTAAGAAACATAACTTCCTGTCTGTCTAGTGTTCGCTGATAGCATGCTCTGTGGTTTTCGGAGCACGCCTGCAGCGGCTTTGAGTTGTGTATTTGTCTTTATGTATTTGCGTGTTGTGTCTTTTCGTTTGGCACTACTTTTGATCGTGTTTTTAAATGTGCTTTTGAGTCATCAGGCTGCGGAGAATGAAAAAGACATTTGGGAGTTCGGCTTACCTGTTCCATGGCAAACACCGACGCTTAATGCAACACTTTTCAATCAAACTCATCACATTTAAGCAACACAAGATATCAGACGAAGTCAGTGATGACAGAGTTTTGCTTGTCTTTTTTATAAAAAGTGCAGGGATTTTAACGAGATAATGATTGGGGAATGAGTGAAATGGGTCAAAAATGACAAAAGCGCAGACCCAGGGCCTGCGCTTTTTGAGGGTAAAATCAATCCTGAGGATTAATTACACATCGTACGTTGTCGATGCCGTGTTACCACCTTTACCCGTCCAGTTGGTGTGGAAGAACTCACCACGTGGCTTGTCAGTACGCTCATAAGTGTGCGCACCAAAGTAGTCACGCTGTGCCTGCAGCATGTTCGCTGGCAGACGAGCAGTGGTGTAACCGTTCAGGAACGTCAGGGCAGAAGACATACATGGCATTGGCAGGCCTGCTTCAAATGACTTCGCGACCACTTTACGCCATGCTGGCAGACAGCCTTGCAGGATATCTTTGAAGTATGGGTCCAGACCCAGGAATGCCAGCTCAGGATTCGTATCAAAAGCATCACGGATGTTACCCAAGAATGCGCTGCGAATGATACAACCACCACGCCACATCAGCGCTACGTTACCGTAGTTCAGTGACCAGTTGTTAGATTCTGACGCTTCACGGATCAGCATAAAGCCTTGTGCGTAAGAGATGATCTTTGACGCCAGCAGTGCCTGACGCAGCGCGTCCAACCACTCAGCCTTGTCACCGTCGATGTGGCTGATTGGGTTATCAAACAGCTTTTCGGCTTCTTCACGCTGATCTTTCAAAGAAGACAGGCAGCGCGCAAACACAGATTCAGTGATCAGCGTCAGCGGAATACCGTGATCCAGGGCGTTAATGCCTGTCCACTTACCAGTACCTTTCTGGCCTGCGGTATCCAGAATTTTCTCGACCAGCGGCTCGCCGTCTTCGTCTTTGTAACCCAGAATTTCAGCCGTGATTTCTACAAGGTAGCTGTCCAGCTCAGTTTTGTTCCACTCAGCAAAGATCTGCTGCATCTCATCGTGAGACATACCCAGACCTTCTTTCATGAAGTGGTACGCTTCGCTGATCAGCTGCATGTCACCGTATTCGATGCCGTTGTGAACCATTTTCACGAAGTGGCCAGCGCCGTCATTACCTACCCAGTCACAACACGCTTCACCTTTGTCGGTTTTCGCAGCAATCGCCTGGAAAATCGGTTTTACGTGTGGCCATGCTTCAGGATCGCCGCCCGGCATGATAGATGGTCCGAAACGCGCGCCTTCTTCACCGCCTGATACACCGGCACCCACATAGCGGATACCTTTTTCACGCAGTGCCGCAACACGACGGTTAGTATCAGGGTAGTTAGTGTTACCACCGTCAATGATGATGTCGCCTTCTTCCAGCAGAGGAACCAGGTTGTTGATGAACTGATCCACCACATCACCTGCACGCACCATCAGCATGACTTTACGCGGCGTTGCCAGTTGGCTCACCAAATCTTCAAGAGAAGTTGCACCGACAATGTTGGTGCCTTTTGCTGCACCGTTCAGGAACTCTTCCACTTTCTCAACGGTACGGTTGTAGGCAACCACTTTAAACCCGTTATCGTTCATATTCAGGATCAGGTTCTGACCCATTACTGCCAGTCCGATAACACCAATATCAGCTTTCATTCTAACTTCTCCTTATGCCAGCTCTTTGGCTGCTTCTGAATCTAAATACCACTCGGTAATGCCATCTTTCGCGATGACTTTTGCTGCAGGATACTGCTCTGCAGCCGGGGCTTGTTCAGCAATTTCTTTAATGACCGGGGCTTTACTTGCACCCAGTACCAAATAGGTAATACGTTTGGCGTGTGCCAGCAGGTGGGCGCTTTTCGACACACGGATCTGACGTGATTCCGGATGAGCCGCAATAATCGCAATCTCTTTGGACTCGTAATCAGTCTGGCCCGGGAACAGAGACGCCGTGTGGCCATCGGTACCCATACCCAGCAGAATCCAGTCAAACTCAGGCACACCGTCTTTGTGTGGAATGACGTCCAGCATCTCTTCGGCGAAACGCGTTACTTCCGTTGCTGCAAATTCTTCGCCACGAATGCGATGAATGTTCTGCGCCGGAATCTCGATGTGATCAAATAACAGGGCTTTCGCCTGACCGTAGTTACTCTGCTCGTCTTCAGGTGCCACGCAACGTTCATCGCCCCACCAGAAGTGCAGGTTTTGCCAGTTGATAGAGGTGGCGTAAGCAGAGGCTGCCAGGAACGAAAACAGCTGCGAAGGCGTGCTGCCCCCCGACAGGGAGATATGAACCGGACGGCCCAGTTCACTGTATTCCTGCATGCTTTTCGCCAGCGCTTCAACAACCTGCTGTGAGCTGTCAAAAACGTGGTAGTTCATCTTACTCATAGTTCACAATAATCCGTATTGGTCAGGTTCTTACATGGGAAACGCCATTCGCGATTATCACGCGCCAGAAGCTCGTCTGCTTCTTTGGGTCCCCAGGTACCTGCAGCGTAACCGTAAAGGTGCTCAGGATTTTCTTTGTAGTCCAGGATCGGCTGAACAAACTGCCAACAGGCGTTCACGGCATCTGAGCGGGCAAACAGGGTGGCGTCCCCTTTCATTGAGTCCAGCAGCAGACGCTCATACGCTGTCAGCATATGGGTTTCTTCCAGGCTTTCGTAATGGAAATCCATCGACACTTCTTTCGCGTCAAAGCCCGCGCCTGGTTTTTTCAGGCCAAAGCTCATCAGGATGCCTTCATCCGGCTGGATACGGATAATCAGTTTGTTTTCCGGTGCGTTAGCGCCAAATACCGGGTGCGGGGTCTTTTTAAAGTGGATCACCACTTCCGTCACCCGTGTTGGCAAACGTTTACCCGTACGGACATAAAAAGGAACGCCGTTCCAACGCCAGTTGTCGATAAACATTTTCAGGCCAACGTAAGTCTCGGTACGGGAATCTTCCGCTACGCCCGGTTCTTCACGGTAACCGATCAGATGATCACCACGAACCTCAGAAGCGGTGTACTGACCAAGTACCAGGTTGTTATGCAGATCAGTTTCAGACAGCGGTTTAAGGCTCTTGAAGACTTTCATGACCTCATCACGCATGGAGTCTGCATTGATAGCGGCAGGGGGTTCCATGCCAACCATCGCCAGCACCTGAAGCAAGTGATTCTGGAACATGTCACGTACCGCACCGGCACCGTCGTAGTATCCGCCACGCTCTTCCACGCCCAGGAATTCAGCAGCGGTGATTTCAACGTAATCAATAAAGTTACGGTTCCACAGCGGCTCGAACATACCGTTGGCAAAACGGAATACCAGCAGGTTCTGAACGGTTTCTTTACCCAGGTAGTGGTCGATACGGTAGATTTGGTGCTCTTGGAAGTGAGCGTGAAGGTCTTTGTCGAGTTGCTTAGCGGTCGCCAGGTCGTAACCAAACGGCTTTTCTACAATGAGGCGCTTCCAACCGTGATCTTCTGTATTCAGACCGTAGTGAGCTAGACATTGCGGGATCACGCTGTAAAGGCTTGGCGGTGTCGCCAGATAGAAGGTGGTGTTGCCGCCTGTCTGATAAGCCTGTTCAATATCTTCAAGACGATTTTTAAGATTGGCGTAATCTTCAACATCTGAAGTATCAATGGCTTGATAGTGCAGACGCTGACAGAAAGCATCAAGTGTTTCCGGATCCACTTTCTCGTTTGCGGTAAGGGACGCTTTCAGCTTTTGCTGGAATTCCTCATCCGAGTAGTGTGTGCGGCTTACCCCTAAAATTGCAAACTCTTCAGATAGCAATCCGTTCGCATAGAGGTGGTAGAAGGCTGGGATCAATTTGCGTTGGGTCAAATCCCCTGACGCCCCGAAGATGACGATACAATTATTTTCAGGCTTAATCATAATGCTTTCCCACTCGCCTGAATCCATCAGGACAAGTAATTCATTTTATTAGTGTTGCGAATGTTATCACTAAGAAAAAAAAGTAACAGTCGATTTTACCTATGAGAGCGATAGGTAAAATCTAAATCTGCTCATATTTTAGTCGGCAGTGACATTTGCGCCTTTTGGGCGCCCCATTATGCGGCAGAACTGACTGTATGCCTAGCCTGACGTGGCAGGTATTACCACCTAAGTGGTCGATAAAGAGACAAGATGGCGGGTATAAGCATGTTGCGGCTGTGAAAATAAGGTTTCCGTGTCCCCCTGCTCCACAACTTGCCCGTTTTTCAAGACTAACGTGTAGTGGCATAAAGATTTAACCACATTTAAATCATGGCTAATAAACAGGTAACTGAGCCCGTATTTTTCCTGCAGGGATTTTAAAAGCGACAGCACTTGAAACTGAACCGTGCGATCCAGTGATGAAGTCGGCTCATCGAGCAAAATAAATTCAGGCTTTAATACTAACGCGCGGGCAATCGCAATGCGTTGACGCTGCCCGCCGGAAAATTCATTCGGGTATCGGTGGCGAGTTTCAGGGTCAAGCTCGACCTCGCGCATCGCCTCACAGATTACCCGGTCTTCCTCCTCTGGGGACAATGCAAGGTGTACTTTCAGCCCTTCACCGATGATCTGCGCAACAGACATCCGCGGATTCAGCGCCGAAAAAGGATCCTGGAATACCACCTGCATTCTACTCCGGTACGGAAGCATACCTTTGCGACCTAACCGGGAAATCTCGTGACCATCAAACCGGATCACACCTTCGCTGCTGAGCAACCGTAAAATCGCCATCCCTGTGGTCGATTTACCCGACCCGCTCTCTCCGACCAAACCAACGCTGTGCCCGCGGCGCAGCACAAAACTCACATCCGTCACGGCTTTGATATGATCCTGTACCCGCTTAAGAACACCGCCTTTGATAGGAAACCAGACCCGCAGTTTTTCGATTTCGAAGACCGGTTCAACATTCCCCTTCACCGGCACAGGTGAACCGGAAGGATCGGAATGGATCAGTTTGATGGTGTAAGGATCTTGTGGGTTATCAAAAATCTCGCTGCGGCTGTTGGTTTCCACCACCTTGCCCAACTGCATGACCGCGACCCGATCGGCAATTTTTTTCACGATGCTGAGATCATGGGTAATAAACAACATCGCCATACCCATTTCTTTTTGCAGATTTTTCAGCAAGTCCAAAATCTGTGCCTGCACCGACACATCCAACGCTGTGGTTGGTTCATCGGCAATCAGTAAGTCCGGTTCGTTAATCAGTGCCATTGCAATCATCACGCGCTGGCGCTCACCGCCGGACAACTCATGAGGATAAGCCTGCAGCCTTTTCTCCGGATCGCGTATCCCGACTTTCTGCAGCCACTCCAGTGCCAGCTTTTCTCCGGCCTGTGGCCGCATACCGCGGTGAATGGCCAAGGTTTCGCAAAGCTGGCGACCAATTTTGTGTAACGGGTTAAGTGACATCATCGGTTCCTGGAAAATCATGCCGATATAATTGCCGCGTAACTGACGCATGTCCCGTTCACTGCAGTGCAGCATGTTTTTCCCGTCGTACAGTACCTCACCGGACAGATACCGGGCACTGGCTTTGGGCAACAACCGTAGGATGGCATTGGCCGTTACCGATTTTCCCGACCCGCTCTCCCCCACCAAAGCCAGCGTTTCGCCGCGCCGCAAGGTCAGACTGACATTGTCCGTTACCTGCGACACCGTTTTGCCGCTCTGAAACCCGACCGACAGATCTTTAATCGTTAACAGTGCTTTGGTCATAATTCCCATCTGACATAGTTTATCACTGCCATGAATTATCTTTGATGGTGGGGGTCGAAGGCATCGCGTACCGCCTCACCGACAAACACCAGCAAACTCAGCATCAGCGACAACACCACAAAAGCAGACAATCCCAGCCAAGGAGCCTGCAAGTTGGCTTTCCCCTGCGCCAAGAGCTCCCCCAATGAAGGGGAACCGGCCGGCAAGCCAAACCCCAGAAAATCCAGTGACGTCAATGTAGTCACCGAGCCACTCAGAATAAACGGCATCATGGTTAACGATGCCACCATGGCATTGGGTAACATATGCCGCAGCATGATGCGCCCGTCACCGACTCCCAGCGCTTGTGCCGCCCGTACATAATCAAAGTTCCGGCAGCGCAAAAATTCCGCCCGCACCACCCCAACCAGTCCCATCCAGCTAAACAGCACCATGATCCCCAGCAGCCACCAGAAATTCGGCTCGACGAAACTGGACAGGATAATCAGCAGGAACAAGGTCGGCATCCCCGACCAGACTTCAATAAACCGCTGACCGAATAAATCTGTCCAGCCTCCGTAATAGCCCTGACACGCGCCGACAATCACACCGATAATGGTGGAGATAATGGTCAGCGCAAATCCAAACAGAACGGAGATTCGAAACCCGTAGATGATTCTGGCCAGTACATCCCGCCCCCGATCATCAGTGCCGAGCCAGTTCACATGATCCGGCGGCGAAGGTGCCGGTCCCTCCAGGTTATAGTTGATGGTATCGTAGCTAAAGCGGATAAGCGGCCAGTAGATTTTGCCATCGGCTTCTATTAACTCCGCCACATAAGGGTCGGTGTAGTCAGCCTCAGACTGAAACTCTCCTCCAAAACGGGTTTCCGGATACGCGGTAAAAACAGGAAACAGCCACGCCGACTGATACCGAATCAACAGCGGCTTGTCGTTGGCAATAAACTCTGCGAAGAGACTGACGACAAACAGCAACAGAAAAAACCACATTGACCAGTAGCCGCGTTTATGTGCCCGGAAGCGCGCCCATCGCTCTCTTGTCAGAGGGTTCACAGCCATCAGCGTGCCTCAAAATCAATGCGTGGATCCACCAGGGTATAAGTGATATCCGAGATAATATTCAACAACAGGCCGAGCAGCGTCATGATATAGAGCGAGCTGAAGACCACCGGATAATCCCGTTGAATCGTCGCTTCAAAGCCCAGTAACCCAATGCCTTCCAATGAGAACATGACTTCAATCAGCATCGCGCCGGTAAAGAAAATACTGATAAAAGCCGCCGGGAACCCAGCAATGATAATCAGCATGGCATTACGAAACACATGCCGATACAAGATGCGCTGTTCGTCCAGCCCTTTCGCCCTGGCGGTAACGACATACTGCTTATTAATTTCATCGAGAAAGGAGTTTTTAGTCAGCATGGTCAGCGTGGCAAATCCCCCTATAACCATGGCCAGGATGGGCAACGTCAGGTGCCAGAAGTAGTCAGCAATTTGCTGATACCAGGCCAGCTCGTGGAAGTTGGCAGACACCAGCCCCCGCAGCGGAAACCAACTGACGTAATTGCCGCTGGCAAAAAAAATGATCAGCAAAATGGCAAACAGGAAGCCCGGAATGGCGTAACCGACGATCACCACCGCACTGCTCCAGACATCAAACCGGGAGCCGTGCCGGACAGCTTTGGTGATCCCGAGCGGTATTGAGACCAGATAAATGATGAGGGTGCTCCATAACCCCAGCGAAATCGACACAGGCAGCCGCTCAATAATCAGATCGATGACATTTCCGCCCTTAAACAGACTGTCTCCGAAATTGAAGGTGACGTAATTTTTGAGCATGTCGAAGTAACGCTCATGCAGCGGCTTATCAAAACCAAACTGTTTTTTTATCGCCTCCACCACTTCCGGATCCAACCCGCGCGAACCGCGATAACCGGATGCCTTTTCTGCCGGCTCGGGCGCGCCAACTTCTTTCCCGCCACCGGAAAAGCGCTCCATGATACCGGAGCCGTGCCCTTCCAACTGCGCCACAGCCTGCTCCACCGGCCCGCCGGGCGCAATCTGGATCACAAAAAAGTTAATGGTGATGATCGCCCAGAGGGTCGGAATCACCAACAATAAGCGCCGAATAATATATGCGGTCATACGCTAGCGCCGTTTTTCCGGTAGCTTGGCAACTTTGGCGGGATCAACCCACCAGGTATCTTTACCGAGCGCATATTTGGGTCGAATGGCTGGCCGCGAGAATTTATCCCAGCTGGCGACCCGAAACTGACTGATGTGCCATTGCGGAATGACGTAGAAATTCCACTGCAACACCCTGTCGAGAGCCCGTCCCAAATCCAGTAACTTGTCCGGGTTCTCCTGATTCTCGGCAATCTGTTCAGTCAGGTAATCGATAGCCGGATTCGTGACCCCGGCAGTGTTATAAGTACTGTCTAAAAACTTGCTGTTCCAGGCGATCAGCAAATTAGGGCTGGGGTAAGCATTTGCACTGTAGCCAGAAGACACCATGTCAAAATCCCGATCGCGTACCCGCTTAATATACTGGGTGGTATCGACAGTCCTCAGCCGCATATCTATCCCCAGTAGCTTGAGATTTTTCTGAAACGGAATCGCGATACGTTCTGTCGACGGACTGTACATCAGCAGCTCAAAGGTGAATGGCTCTCCGGATTTCACGTTAGTCATCACCTTATCCCGCACCTCCCATCCTGCTTCTTTCATTAGTACCAGCGCAGTACGCAACTGGGAACGGATACGGCCAGAGCCATCGGTCATCGGCGGCTGGTATTCCTCGGCGTACACCCTTTCCGGGATTTTCTCTTTGACCGGGGCTAAAACAGCCACTTCACCGGCAGACGGCAACCCTTTGGCTTCGTAGTCGGTATTTTGAAAATAACTGCGGGTCCGGGTGTACTGCTCATAGAACAGGGCCTTATTCATCCACTCAAAGTCCATGGCATAAGACAGTGCCTCGCGAACTTTCGGATTATTGAACACCGGACGCTGAATATTAAAGACAAACGCCTGCATCGCCTGCGGTATCTGATGCGGAATTTCTTCTTTTACAATAAAGCCTTTGTCAAAGTTGGGGCCTTCATACAGGGTGGCCCAGAATTTAGCGACGTTTTCTTCCCGGATGTCGTATTCCCCGGCTTTGAATGCCTCTAGGGTGACAGTTTCATCCCGGTAGTAGTCATACCGGACAGTCTCGAAATTATTGCGCCCCACATTAACCGGTAAATCTTTGGCCCAGTAATCTGGCACCAAGGTGTAGGAAACGCTTTGTCCCGGCTTGTAGTCACTGATTTTATAAGCACTGCTGCCCAGAGGTGGAGTGTTCAGCGGCTCACTCAGATCTTTATCCTGCCAATAATGCTTCGGTAATACATTCATTCCCTGCACCAACGCCAACAGAATCTCGCGATTCGGTTTGGTCATCTCGATACGGGCAGTCAGTGTGGACTTGGCGATAACCGATTTAACATCCTTGAAGTAAACCTTGTACTGCGGAACTCCCTGCGCCATAAATTTATCGAACGTAAAGGCCACATCCTCAGCGGTTATCGGGTGCCCGTCATGGAAACGGGCGGCCGGATTGATATCGACCTCCATCCAGGCATAGTCATCACTGTACCTGACTTTCTCCGCAATCAGAGGATAGGCGGTATCAATTTCGTCGGCGGCAGAATAAAAGAGGGTATCGTAGATGGTGTCGCTGCCAGCGGCTGACACCCCCCGCGAGGCATAGCGGTTAAAACTGTCAAAGGTCCCGACCTCGGCATAGACTACATTGCCGCCTTTTGGGGCCTGTGGATTCACATAATCAAAATGCGTAAAGTCCGGCGGGTATTTGGCGGTGCCAAACCCAACCAGAGCACGAGATTCAATGACGTCAGCCTGTGCGGCACCGGTCAGCAAGCCTATCATCAATACCGCCAAGGTGGTCTTTAACATCCATCCCTCCCTGTACATGACCTGACCTGACAAGCTGTTTTTGCCGCCTCGTAAACAAACAAGCCGGTACAACATCTTCATTTACGGCCAGATTTAAACGTCAGAAAAAGTCAACTTGGTATATTTTTACGATAGGCTACGATCCGGAAACCGACAAATTCCGCCGGTGTTCTCTGCGTTTTCTCTTCCTTTCATTCTTACAGTCTGAAACATCCATTTACCGTAGGTTACGTATAAAACCGGGTGAACACGTACCTTTTCGGCCTTCTGAAAAACCAGCTTGTCACAGGTAAACAGAGGTGCAAACACAGGAAGTTTCTTGTCTTATAGGGGCATGACGCCAGCAGTAATACCCAGCAAGAGTCTCGGGTTGCATGGTTTCAGTGATACATAGCATGAATATATGATGACGCCGAAAAACTGCTGCTTTCACGACTGGTAGGCAAAGCGGATAACAGCTAGAATTAAGCCGATTTGTAAAGTGACGGCAATGGGTCGATTCGCTGATAAAAGTGGATTTACGGCATCATGCTGCCTGTTAAACAGGCCATCAAGCGATGGAAAACACTCACATGTCAGCACGGAGTAGGATTGCACATGCCAGATAACACAAAATGTTATGGCAGATATCCCAGTGGATTTATTGAGCGTTTGAGCCGTAAATCCTGAAAAGACGGAGCAAAAACAAGCAAATGTTCATTTTATCGTAAATGAACTATGTCATGTTTGTCTAAATCAGTGATATACTCCCCCACCGAATAGTGACAGTAATTGTTTATAGAGAAAAACAATGACAGATTTATCTAAATACAGAAACATTGGTATTTTCGCGCACGTTGATGCGGGTAAAACTACCACTACTGAACGTATCCTTAAGCTGACTGGTAAGATCCACAAGATCGGTGATACTCACGACGGTACTTCTACTACTGACTTTATGGAGCAGGAAGCAGAGCGTGGTATTACAATCCAGTCTGCAGCAGTGAGCTGTTTCTGGAACGATCACCGTCTGAACGTAATCGATACTCCGGGACACGTTGACTTCACAGTTGAAGTATACCGTTCTCTGAAAGTACTTGACGGTGGTATCGGTGTATTCTGTGGTTCAGGCGGTGTTGAACCTCAGTCTGAAACTAACTGGCGTTACGCGAACGAATCAAACGTATCTCGTCTGATCTTCGTTAACAAACTGGACCGTATGGGTGCGGACTTCTTCAACGTAGTTGATCAAGTTAAAAACGTACTTGGCGCGACTCCACTAGTTATGACTATGCCAATCGGCCGTGAAGAAGACTTCGTAGGTGTTGTTGATATCCTGAACCGTAAAGCATACGTTTGGGATGACTCTGGTCTGCCAGAAAACTACGAAATCCAAGACGTTCCAGCTGACATGGTTGACGAAGTTGAAGCTTACCGTGAAGAGCTTGTTGAAACTGCTGTTGAGCAGGACGACGACCTGATGGAAGCTTACATGGAAGGTCAAGAGCCTTCTATCGAAGAACTGAAGCGTTGTATCCGTAAAGGTACTCGTGACCTGGCGTTCTTCCCTACTTTCTGTGGTTCTGCGTACAAAAACAAAGGTATCCAGCTTGTTCTGGACGCAGTTGTTGACTACCTGCCAGCTCCAACAGAAGTTGATCCTCAGCCACTGACTGACAAAGAAACTGGTGAGGCAACTGGTGAAGTTGCAACTGTATCTGCAGACGAACCATTCCGCGCACTTGCGTTCAAGATCATGGATGACCGTTTCGGCGCCCTGACTTTCGTACGTATCTACTCTGGTAAACTGGCTAAGGGTGACACTATCCTGAACGCCGCTACTGGTAAGACTGAGCGTATCGGCCGTATGGTTGAGATGCAAGCGGACGACCGTAACGAGCTGACTTCAGCACAAGCTGGTGACATCATCGCTATCGTTGGTATGAAGAACGTTCAGACTGGTCACACTCTGTGTGATCCTAAGCACGAATGTACTCTTGAGCCAATGATCTTCCCAGTACCAGTAATCTCTATCGCTGTTGCTCCTAAGGACAAAGGCGGTTCTGAGAAGATGGGTATCGCGATCGGTAAGATGGTTGCAGAAGATCCATCATTCCAGGTTGAGACTGATGAAGAAACTGGCGAAACTATCCTGAAAGGTATGGGTGAACTTCACCTGGACATCAAGGTAGACATCCTGAAGCGTACTTACGGCGTTGACCTGGTTGTTGGTCAGCCACAGGTTGCTTACCGTGAGACTATCACTAAGCCAGTTGAAGACAGCTACACGCACAAGAAGCAGTCTGGTGGTTCTGGTCAGTTCGGTAAGATCGACTACCGCATCAAGCCAGGCGAGCAAGGTTCAGGCTTCAAGTTCACATCAACAGTTGTTGGTGGTAACGTTCCTAAAGAATTCTGGCCTGCAGTAGAAAAAGGCTTCCAAGGCATGATGAACACTGGTCCTCTAGCGGGCTTCCCTGTTCTTGATGTTGAAGTTGAGCTGTTCGACGGTGGCTTCCACGCAGTTGACTCATCTGCAATCGCATTTGAAATCGCAGCGAAAGGTGCATTCCGTCAATCTATGCCTAAAGCTGGTCCACAGCTTCTAGAGCCAATCATGCACGTTGACGTGTTCACTCCTGAAGATCACGTTGGTGACGTAATCGGTGACCTTAACCGTCGTCGTGGTATGATCAAAGACCAACAAGCTGGCGTGACTGGCGTACGTATCAAAGGTGACGTACCTCTGTCTGAAATGTTCGGCTACATCGGTTCTCTGCGTACAATGACTTCTGGTCGTGGTCAGTTCTCTATGGAGTTCGCACACTACGCTCCATGTCCAGCGAACGTTGCTGAATCAGTAATCGCTGCTCAGAAAGAGAAAAACGCTAAGAAGTAATTGTTAAATTACTTTAAGTGTTAAAAAACCCGGTTGTTTCGGCAACCGGGTTTTTCTTTGTCTGAATGATAGTCTCGTTGCGTTTCGAACCCGCCTTCATGGCATGTGCACTCATGCAGTCCAAGCAGTCCAAGCAGTCCAAGCAGTCCAAGCAGTCCAAGCAGTCCAAGCAGTCCAAGCAGTCCAAGCAGTCAGGTTAATACTGGCAACAAAACATAAGGTACCAAGGCTTAAAATGACTGATATGCCAAGCTAAAGAACAAATAACGACTCAGCCTCCTTTCTTTCACCGCTATTCAAAGGTATCCAGAAATCGCTTTAATGCTGCCATATCCTTCACTCTAAGTTCCTGGCCCTGCTTTTCTATCAGATTCTTATCTATCAGCTCTTTGACTGCCCGGCGATAAACCCGACTAGATGTGCCAAACCGCTCTGCTTCAAGCCCGGATTTTTCAAACGCACCTAGCAATACACTTTCCTGCTGACGATGCCATAAGTCATAAGCAATGTTATAAGTAATTGGGTGCAAAAGGCGATGAGTCGATATTGCCAGTGAATCCTGATAATCAAACGCCAGTGCACTGGCAAAAAACAGTGAAAACTCAGGGCGCTCAGTCAGTAAGTCGGCGACCGCCTGCAGACTGATAACATCCACTTCAATTTGCTCTTCTGCTACCACACTCCATTGGCAAAGGGTACCGTTAAATAATTCCATTTCGCCAAAAATATGGTAATCACAATCAACTTCCCCCAGCTGAAAACGGCGTCCGTTCACCGCAGACATGTTGATGGAGACCTTCCCTCCAGACACAAGATACAGGCTCTCTACTACCTGTCCCTGTCTTAGAAGCACATCACCTGACTGGAAATACTGGCTGGCAATACGGCACCGATAAAACGCCTCACGAAATGCAGGATAAAGTGAGTTTAAATGCTCAGTAAACCGCCCTGTTGAATAAGGTTTTAATTGCATAGATACACAGCAAATGAATATTTGTAGAAAAGATACTTTGCATGCTAGCGAAACCACTCCGCTGGCACAATGATCTCAGTCGGTCACAATCACTGCCTCGCTTACCTCAAGCCCTAGCCCTTCATAGCTCGGAACTCAAGCAGTCAAAATAAAAACCAGACAAAATAAATCAAAACAGAGGAGAGAAACACATAAGGGAAAGAAACAAAAAATTCAGCACGAGGGGAATGCATTGGAAGCTGTGATTTTTGTTCATGACCATAAACGGCCTGGAAAAACACGCCAGATAAAAAGAAAGCCCGACACAGAGTCAGGCTTATTTTTACCAGCGTTAAGCCGCTATAACAGAGCAAATCGGCAACTTATTCGCTTCGCGGAGCATTCTGCTTTCAAAAGTCAGCAGGCTTATACTCATCTCATGCCACTAATCTCGTGCCACTAAGGCTGCGAAACCAACGCATGCAGGGCCGCTTTAACGGCAATTTGTTCACCCCGCATCAATTGGTCATCGTCATTGGCATACTGGCTCACGCCTTCCTGGACATCCTGCTGATAAAGCACCACATTATTTAGTATTGATGCCACTTTCAGCCCCCGCAGCTTACCCACCGTTAAAAGTGCCGACGTTTCCATGTCTGCGCCAAGCACGCCTTTCTGGTGCCAATAGCGGCAGATATTCTCTTCCTCATCGGTATAAAAACTATCATGAGAACGAACGATTCCCCGGTGGAACACAGCGCCACTTTGCTGCAGATACGATTCCAGAGCAACCAACAAGTGTGGATTAGCCACTGCAGGAAATCCGGCGTCAACGTACGCTTTCGAGCCCCCTTCGTCCCGGACCGCTCCTTCTGCCACAATCACCTCTCCTAACCCAATATCTGGTTGCAACGCCCCGGCTGAGCCTACCCGAACCAGATACCTGGCACCACACTTCACCAGTTCTTCAAGCGCGATAAGTGCTGACGGTGCGCCAATTCCAGTACTGCATACGGTGATCATTGTGTTCTGATACTGTCCCTGCATCACACGGTATTCGCGGTTTTCAGCCAGTAATTCAGGATTATCCAGCAAGGCAGCAATACGGTTGACCCGATCAGGCTCACCACAGACAATCACACGTTCCGATACCTGCTCAGCACTAACTGCGATATGGGGTTGTTTACTCATAGTCATACCGAAGCCTCAGGCGCCGCCTGTTGCGAGGGTTGTTTTTCTTGGTTCTGTTTCGCCGTTTTCATCCAGGCTCGGGTACCGTTTGCTGCAATAAATAGCAAAATCGCGTATTCCAGAGACAAGGCATACACACCCTGTGCCGCATAGATACCAACGCTGATTACGTTAATCACCACCCATAGGATCCAGTTTTCAACGTACTTACGAGTCATCAGGATCTGTGCTACAACCGACAATACCGTCATGGTCGAATCCCAAAACGGAAACGCATCCGGTTCCAAGACTGGATGAGCTAACTCAGCCCCAAACAGGTTGAGTGTATTAACGGCCAGTTTAGCCAGCATCGCAAAAAACGGATCAATATAGAGTGTCAGTAAAGCGATAGAACACGCACTGATTACTGCGGTTCCCAGCAGCTTCTGCTTGCTCAACCAACGAACCTCCAACCGCTCCCCTGTATCAGAAGCAGGTCGGGTCCACGCATACCAGCCATACACATTGGCGCAAAAGAAAAACAACTGAAGCAACAGGATGCCGTACAACTGGATTTGATAAAAAATAATGGCGAAAAGCGTGACATTAATTAACCCGAACAGGTAATTAATGGTTTTTTCCTGACTGGCGTACCAAATGCACAGTAAACCGAATACGGTACCAATCGCTTCGATCCACGACATCGCGTAACCACCACCTATAGGGATAGTTACCAGAGTATTGTTGATATCAAAAAAAGCGGTCAAGTCCATCTCATTACCCTTTTGTTATTGGAATAAAAACAGGTGCTATTGTAAACAGCACCTGTTTGAAAGGATGAGGACATTTGTCCGCCCGGGTTTGCCGGAGGTCATAAATCAGCACATTTGTGCTTTCTGATTGATATCGAGCTGATATAGAGTGGCATTTCGCTTTACTGACTAGATCTCGCTGACAGCGCCACAATGGGTTAGGTAGTTCATCAGACCATATTCTTTCAGCCATGCCAGTTGCTCCTCTCGCTTAACCAGGAAACGGCCGCTGTAATTAATACCGTTTGCAAACACACCTTCAATATTGTTGGTAGTGCGTGGCAGTACTAACATCCATTCCCGGGTCAATAACAGGTTATATGGTCGACATTCCCCCTTGGCATCTGGCCCAATATCCAAAGCCGCCAGAGCATGTAAATACATTTTATGTAAAGTGCAGGCATCAAACGCATCCATCAGATAACGCTCGTGTTTGAAAGGTAACTGACCGCTTTTAATCCTCGCTGCTAGCGGGATGTCTGTTTTAACCAGCTGCATATGACGATGAGCCTGACTGGCTCCGGCGACAGGGCCACAATTATAAAAGCCCAGTACGTCGTCCTCATCAAACCCGAGTATCCAGGCTTCAAAATCCGCGATCGTCAGTGCGGAAACCTGAGGGATAAACGCTTTGGAGCAAATCAGCAAATGGGGTGAAAGCACAGGAAACTTATTTAGCAGACACACATAGTTTTCACCGGCCTCGGCGACATACAAATCAGGTTCATAAGGTAAAAACGGGTTCACTTTTGCTTGGCTATCAATCGAGGCTTTACTCGCAATCGGCTTTTTCCCCGCATTGGCCGTCACAACATGGCCCAAAAAGCGAATATTGTCTTCCTCAATGACCAGAGCCTCAGTAGTGATCGGCATCAGCTCACCTAGGGCCAGCGCACGGGCAGCAACGCCCTCAGCCTTGTTCCAGAACATGCTTTCTATCCTTTTGTGTCTTATGCCTTCACTATACTCGTATTTTTAAAGCCTTATCTACCTTGATGCGAGGTAAAAACCTGCCTTTTTAGGCTGTAGCACGTTTATCTCATTTATCCTCTTTTACAGGGTCACAACCAAGATCAATGGTGTATTTTTAAGTTTACACTTTGAGATTTTACCTCTAAATCGATGTTTGCGCAGGGTATAGCCGCACCATATGAAAGTTTGTATTATCACTGCCATTGGATTTGCTGCTTTACCCTATTCCCTAAAGTACTCCAAAAGCAGCATGGAATCTTTGTTTGGTCACTGAGATTTCTATCGGCAATTTTGTTTGGTCGCATCTTGCCACTCCAAGCCAATAAAAAAGGCGTTTACCTAAGGTAAACGCCTCTTTCCACGATGCTTTTTGTTAGTATTTTGTTAGGTTTTATCGCCCAGTTAGATCAACTCGGCACCCAGCAGAAAACACCCGAACAGGAAGCTCAGTCCCATAGCCAGTTGGCCACCGCCTACCTGATAGATCATGCCGTTGGTATCTACCATGAAGTTTGATTCATCCTGTCCACGCAGTTTCACTGTCATTGCCATCGGAATGAAAATGGCCAGGAATACCAGAATGATGCCCGCGTAACCCAGTACAGCCAGGAACTTGTCCGCCGCGGCCAAGGCGCCAACCAATGGCAGAATAAAAGTGACGACATAAGTGACAGCTCGGTTCTGGCGTAAAATATCGCGGTTCTGATCAAACAGTGCCATTGCCACCCCCAGGAAAGACGTCAGCAGTGCCAGGCCGGTAAAGACCGACAGAATGACTTTGATCATGCTGTGTTGTGCACCCAATGCGGAGATAAGCTCAGAAACACTTGCAAAATCAACCATTTGTTCTGCACTTAGGTTGCCCATTGCTGCATAAAGCCACAACAGGTAACAAACCAGCGGAATCGATGAACCAAAGATCACCATGTTACGCAGCTCAGTATGGCTGGCGTCTTTGTTGTAAGTAACCAGAGAAGGAATCACCACCATAAAGCCGAAGCTGGTGAACAGGACTGAACTGGTTTTAACCAGAGCCACTTTGCTGTCACTGGTTGCAGTCATCAGGTTATCCAGAGAAATACCCGGAACCAATGAAAGCAGAGTCAGACCCAGCATCACCACCATAATGGCAAACAGCACACGGTTGATTTTATCGATAACAGCTGTACCAGCCGCCACCACTGCACCGGCAATCACGGTAAAAGCTATCTGGCTCTGTGTATTACTGACTTCAACATTCACACCTGCCAACAGTTTGTTGAGCAAATCCCCGGCACCGATGATATACGCCATCAGCAAACACACTAACAAGGCATATAACAGGCCATTCGTGACCAGTTGACCGCCCTTACCCAGCGTTTTACGGGCTATGGTATTCATACCAAGGCCGCCACCAGCTTTAATGCTGGCTTCCAGCAACAATAAGGCTGCATAGGTTGTACCCAGCCAGATCATCGCCATAAACAATGTGCCCCATACCAGACCAAACTGGGCCAGTACCATCGGGATGGCTAACATACCTGCACCAAGTGCAGTCCCTGCAATGATTAGAGAACTTCCAAGTAACTTCAGTTTCACAATGCTATCTCTTCTGTTGTGTCTGCTCGCCGCCAATAAATGACGCGACAATCCATTAATATTTATATAAGTGACTGATTTTTATGTATAAAAAATACAGCAACGATCAGTATAGGTGGTTATTTAAAAAACTGACCAAGTTGTAAAGCAGATACGCGACCGTAAAACTGGAAACTTTTGGAAGGAAAAGTGTAAAGAAAAGCGTTCGCTACGCGATGAGAGGTATGACTGAGGACAGGAAGCTGTGCGCATCCCGCAGACTGATTGTTCATTTATCGTACTCCAAAAAACGATATATCCCTGCATGTCAGGTATTCATCCAATGAATACCCTTATTTTGTTTGGTCAAGTAGCAACTTATATAGCTGAAGTACAAATCACAACAACCACAATTGAAATCTTAGATTCCAATTATGGCTGCCGTTGAGTGGTGGTTTATGACTTACCAGAAATAGCTCAGGAAGGATTGGCTGGTGTTAGTTTGCCATTTTACCGGGATGAGTGAGTAACACAGTGTCTACAGTGAGGCCTTTACGCACAACGACACTGTCGGCCTTATACGGGCGTGTTTCTATCAGCCTGGGCACGACTCTTTCCTCTTCAACAATTTTCACATATTGCAGCTGTCCGATACGATAGAGGCTTGATTGTGGAATCAGCAATACAGCCTGTTCACCTGTTCGAATTGTCACCCGGCCAAACATCCCGGGGTAAAGCTGCCTTTCCGGCTGAAGTGCGGATAAGGGTAAAGCCAGTTTAACAATCACACTGCGTGACCCGGTATCGGATGCCGGCGTGATCTCTTTTATTTCCCCTTCCAGTTCCTGTTTGAGAGCAGGCAATACCATCGGCCACCGCTGGCCCAGTTGCAATAAATGCCGCTCGCTGGCCGGTATCGAACTTTCCAGCATCAGCGTTTGCGGATTATACAAACTCAGCATGGCAACGCCGGGGGATGCAATATCCCCTTTGTGTACATTCTTCTGGGTAATGACTCCATCAAAAGGAGCCGCAATAATGCTGTAGCCGTAAGTGGTTTGTGCTTCTTCCAACGATGCCTGCTGCCGTTTCAATTCAGCCTGCGCGGTCTGAAGCGTACTCAGGGCATTATCCAGTTGTGATTGTGCCACCAGTTTCCGCGCCATCAGCGACTGCATCCGGTTATATTCTTTTCGGGCAACATTCAGTTGTGCCTGTGCACTGGCCAGTGCCTGCTCGGTCTGCCGTACTCTCGCATCCAGATCCAGGTTGTCCAGTCGTAACAGAATATCACCAGCCTTAACCTTGTCCCCCACATCCACCAGCACATCAGCCACCTGCGCAGTGAGACGGGCCGACAATGTCGCTTGCTGATCTGCCACTATGGTTCCGGTGTAACTTTGCTGAACCGGGATTTGCGTCATACTGACTTTGACAGTTTCACGACCGGCAAGCGGCTCCCCGGGTAGTGCCTGGTTCTCCGTTCCCAATTTAGTGACAAAGCCACCGGAAATGGCGAAAAATAATACGCCGAGCGCGGTAAACGCGGCGACTGTCAACAGACCTTTTTTCCTGTTCATTCTCCGACTCCTTCCTCAGCCACTGGTCACGGCTTGTTCTTCATTGCTTTCCACATTTTGCGCCGGGTCAGTATTCCGCTTGGCTTCTGGCTCATTTTCGCCGAGGCCAGGAGGCAGCCCATGGCCCGGCTGATTAACATATGCCAGGTGATAGACCACCGGAATCACTAACAATGTAAATAATGTTGAGGCCGAGATACCAAAAATTATCGCCCACGCCAGCCCGTTAAAAATCGGGTCCAGCGTAATGACCACATTACCGAGCAGCGTGGTCCCTGCGGTCAGCAGTATGGGGCGCATCCTGACGGCACCCGCCGTGATCAACGCCGACTGCAGTGCCATGCCTTCTCGCAGAGACTGATGAATAAACTCAATAAGTACCAATGAGTTACGAACAACAATCCCGGCAAGTGCAATCATCCCAATCATCGCGGTTGCGGTAAACAATGCCGGATTCGGAATGCCGTTGATTTCCGTTGTACCTACATTATTGAGCAGCCAGAACCCCGGCATAATACCGATAACAGTCAATGGTATGGCCAACATGATGATTCCCGATACCGCAGGCAGCCCGGTTTGCAGCACCATTACAATAAACACCCCGAGCAACGCAGCACCATAGGCAATCCCGAGATCACGGAAAACATCTAACGTAATTTTCCATTCCCCTTCTCCATTCCAGACAACGCTGATGTCTTGAGGTAGTGTCCAGGTATCACCTCCTCCATTGCTGAGGTAAGTCCGCTCAGTCAGAGAGCGTATCTCGGTTGTTGCACCAGCCGACACATTGTCTGTGGCCTGCAAATCAGTCATCACATCCACCACGACCTCAGCCGGCACACGTCCCACCGCTTCAGCAAACACATAGACGACGGGTTTGAGGTTTTTACGCATAATCGGCTGCAATGCGCTGACTTCAATAAACTCACCCAGTTCCGACAGCTGCACTAACGGCTGGCCGGCATCCACCACCCTGCCATGCTCCACGCGCTTGGCAATACCCGGCATCCCGCGGACATAAAGGTTCTCCAGCACACTAAGATCATCACGCTGGTTGCGCGGCAGGCGAATAGTGATAGGCAACGGATTAATTTCATGCTCGTCCTGCAGATAACTGACGATCCCCCCCACGTTCGCAGCGGCCAGCGTCTGGTTGATATCGTTCACCGACACACCGGATAACGCGGCTTTTTCCTGGTCTACTTTGAACTGCCAGGTCATCAACTCGCCTTGAATCGTGGTATCTGTCTCTGCTACCAGCGGTTCTCTGGCTAACCTTTCGGCTACCCGGCGGGCGGCTTCCTGAAGCTCTGAATAAGATGTGTGAGGTTGGCCGTAAACTTCCGCGACAACAGTCGCAATCACGGGAGGCCCCGGCGGCACTTCTACCAGCTGAATGTCCGCCTTATGCCGCCTGGCTATGGTCGTCAAATCGGCACGCAGCCGTGTAACAAGTTCATGAGACTGCTGCTGACGTTGATGCTTTTCGGCCAGTACAATACGCAGTTCCCCCTGATGTGGTTGACTTCGCATGAAATAGTGCCGAACCATCCCGTTGAAATCCATCGGCGAAGCAATTCCTGCAAAACCAGACACTGAAACCACTTCAGGCACCGACTTCAAGTAATCTGCAAAATCAGCCATCGTATTCGATGTCTGCTCTACACTGCTGGTTTCAGGCATGTTCAGCACCAGTTGGAATTCGTTCTTGTTGTCATAGGGCAGGAGTTTCAGCGGGACAATACGCAGCGCAGGTAACATAGCCGCCAGGACGAACGCCAGCCCAACCGCAATCAGGAAAATCACACTGTTGCGCTTTTTCGACAACAGCGGAGCCAGCACCCTTGCGTACACCCGATAGAGCAAGGTGTTTTCCACCTGATAAGCACCGGACTTCTGCGCGGTGTTAAGAATATGTTTTGCCAGCCAGGGAGTAATGAGAAACGCCACCACTGTACTGAACACCACACTGACCGGCACGTTAAATGCCAGCGGCGCCATGTATGGCCCCATCATTCCGGTAATAAAAAACATCGGCGTAAAAACGATGATGATCGCGACCGTCGACATGAGCAACGCGCTGCGAATTTCACTCATTGCCAGCGCTATCGCCTGAGATTTCGCGAGCCCTTTGCGTTTCAGAAAGCGTTCAATGTTATCGATACTGGCAATCGGGTCATCGACAATCAGGCCCAGCGCCAGTATTAAGGCAAACAACGTCACCCGGTTGATGGTGTAGCCAAACGCCAAGTCCATCGCCAGTGCAGCACCATAGCTGATCGGAATTGCAATACCGACGACAATGGCAGCCCGCCAGTTCAGAAACACCCCGACAAACACGACAACCGTCAGAATAGACAGTCCGAGGCTCGACACCAGATTGCCGACTTTTTCATTGGCTGTGTCACCGTAGTTACGGATCACAGACACTTTCACATGCGGCGGAAACTGGCTGGCAGCCATGTCGTTAAGTAATTCCACGACATCGTCGGCCACCCAGACAGCATTGCTGCCTGCCTGTTTGGCAATGGAAAGGAACACGGCCGGATAAGGTTCGCTAGGTAACTGAGCCTGCGGATTTGCCGACGAATTCTCCTTCACATTTGCGGATGAGCTCGCCAAGTGTCCGGTCTGGACTGCCGCCGGGCCCCAGCTAAACCAGGTTTGATTGTCCGCTTCTTCCGGCCCATCTGTCACAGTGGCGATATCGCGTAAATACACGGGATGTCCGTTAATGACGTTCACGACCGTGTCAGCCACATCCTTGGCGCTTTGCAGGAACTGGCCGCTTTCAAGCTGGAAAACCTGCCCTTGTTGATGCACCGTACCCAATTGCTGATGCTGATTGGTCAGCGCAAAGGCCCGCTGAATGTCTTCCACCGTTGTCAGTCGGCTCGCCATGGCCTGTGCATCCAGGGCAATCTGAATCACACGCGGGCTTCCCCCGACTACGGCCACTTTATTGGTGTTATCCAGAGCTTGCAGTTGATTCACCGCCTGCTCGGCAATACGGCGTAATTCTGCATTGCCCACCAGCTCAGGTCGGGTACTGTACAACGCCGCAACCAGAATCGGCACATCATCGATTTCTATCGGTTTGACAGACCATTGCGTAACTGAAGGGGGAACTAAATCGAGGTTGGAGTAAATCTTGTTGTAGAGCTTGATCAGTGCTTCTTCCCGTTGTTCACCAACGTAAAAGCGCACAATCACCTGTGCTGCGCCCTTCATAGAGGTTGAGTACACATCCTCTACCCCGTCTATTTGGGTAAGCAGCTTTTCAAGTGGCTGAGTGACCTGATTTTCAACCTGAGAGGGTGTCAGTCCCGGCGCCTGGATGAGCACATCGGCCATCGGCACGATAATTTGCGGGTCTTCTTCACGCGGAGTCAGCCACAGGGCCGCAGCTCCGGCAATCAGAGCCAGCATGATTAAAATAGGGGGGAATAAGCTATTGAGAAACCGGCCGACAATGCCTTGCCTGACCGGTTGTTGCTCACTTGGTGCATTATGACGACGGCCTTCGTTACCTGAGGCCTGCCTGACTTTACCTGTCATCGTCTTCCCCTCTCTCTTGCCATTTCGGCCACACCTCACTGTGCCAGCGCCATGTAGGCTGCCGTTTTGGTTCCGCGCTGGTGCCGACTTCAGATTCCGGTTTTAGCGCAGGTTTCAGTTCCGGTTTCAATGTCATTGCCGGTTACATGGCTGACTATATGGCGATTGCTCTGCCGATTAACACGAATTCCGGCATCTTTGGTCTAGATTAGTCCAATCAACGCTATTAGGCTGTTATCTCTACAACTTTTTCCCGTTTTGATGCCCAAATTGTGCTCAACACAATGCCCAGTATCATACTGACAACAAACACCAGCATTTCAAAACTGCCACCAGACAGAGATGTTAAAGCGGGTCCCGGGCAGATACCGGCGATTCCCCATCCCAGACCAAACAGCACCGAACCAGCAATCAACCGGCTATCAATGTCTTTCTTCTTACTCAGGTGAAACGTCTGTTCACAAACCGGCTGTGGGCGCTTACGGATGATCAAAAGATAGGCTGGCGCAAATACCAGCAATGCCCCAACCATGACAAAGGCCAGGCTTGGGTCCCACTCTCCGGCCAGATCCAGAAAACCCAGAACATTCACCGGATCAACCATTCCGGACACCATCATCCCCATGCCAAACAGAACACCGGAAAACAAAGCAATCAAACTTGAAACCAAACGTGCAGACATGTGGACCTCTTACAGATGAAAGCGTACAAACACAGTGGCAATGGCCGTTGCCATGAACACCATAGTGGCAACCAGTGAACGTTTAGAGAAACGTCCCATTCCGCAAATACCGTGCCCGCTCGTGCAGCCATTTGCGAGTTTAGTACCGATACCCACCAGCAACCCGGCTACCGCCAGTAACCCCAGAGAGGAAACCGGCAAGGCCTGTGGCAAAGAAAAACCCATTAGCGGTGCGCACAACCCTGCGGCCACCATGCCGATGACAAACAGAAGTCGCCACGACACATCACCTTGTTGCGGTTTCAAAATGCCGCCCAGAATGCCGCTGATACCAGCCACCCGGCCATTAAACAGTAACAAGATAGTTGCGGATGTTCCCAACATCATTCCACCGAATAAGGCATGCCAAGGCCACGTTTCCATTTATCTCTCCAAGCAGGTCTATGATTAATTCTGCTTAAGAGGTTACCGGACCACCACTTTTAGTCAATACTAATTTAGCTAAAAATACATTAGACAATGCTAATTTTTAAATTTATAGTAAGGCTAACTGAAACGGATATCGAGGAGTATGAAAATGACGTTAGAAAATGCAGTGCGTGTTTTTGCCGGAATAATGGTGCTCCTGTCCGTCGCCTTGACTTTATGGGTCCATCCTAATTTCTTCTGGCTGACCGTGTTTATAGGTGCAAACCTTATTCAAAGTGCCTTTACGGGCTTTTGCCCGGCAGCCATGATCCTCAGCAGGCTGGGGTTTTCTAATGGTCCGGTCAGGTAAACCTGTTTAACACGAGCCGGCATGAGGCCGGCTCGTTCAATTCTGTATTAATGGAGCGAATGATGACAAAAATTCTGATTGTCGGTGGGGTTGCGGGAGGCGCATCAGCAGCGGCACGAGCAAGGCGTCTGAGTGAAGACGCTGAGATCATCATGTTCGAACGTGGTGAGTTTGTATCTTTTGCGAACTGTGGTTTGCCATACCACATCGGTGGGGATATTCAGGACCGCAGTAAACTGCTGCTTCAGACACCGGACAGTTTCCTGGCACGTTTTAATGTGGATGTCCGAGTATTCAATGAAGTCACCGGTATCAATCGGGAAAACAAAACCGTTACGGTTAAAAACCTGATTGACGGTCAGGAATACACCGAAAGCTATGACTTTTTGCTGCTGAGCCCGGGCGCTGGGCCGATCGTTCCGCCAATTCCCGGCATCAACAACCCGCTGACGCACTCCCTGCGTAATATCCCGGATATGGATAAAATCATCCAGACTCTGCAAATGAACAAACCCGAGCATGCCACGGTTGTCGGCGGCGGGTTTATTGGTCTGGAAATGATGGAAGCCTTCCACCAGCTGGGGATTCCAACCACCCTGATAGAAATGGCCGATCAGGTCATGACCCCGGTCGACCGCGAAATGGCCGGTTTTGTTCATAACGAGATCCGCAACAAAGGCATCGATCTGCGTTTGGGGGTGGCGTTACAGTCCGTAGAATTTGTTCCCAGCACTTCTGTTGCCAACCGCAATGCCGGTGAAACGGATGAACATCAGCACCTTGAAGGAGAGCTGAATCTGGCCCTGAACAACGGTGACACCCTGACCACTGATATTCTGATCATGGCAATTGGTGTCCGCCCGGACATCAAGCTGGCACAGGATGCCGGTTTGCAGATTGGCAGCACCGGCGGTATTTACACCAACGAATACATGCAAACCAGTGACCCTGCGATTTACGCTGTGGGCGATGCGGTAGAAGAAACCGATTTTGTCACCGGCAAGCCAACCCTGGTTCCTTTAGCGGGACCAGCGAACCGTCAGGGACGCATTGCAGCAAACAATATGCTTGGTCGTCAGGAAAGCTATCAGCGCACACAAGGCACCGCGATTTGTAAAGTGTTTGATATCGCGGTCGGCTCAACCGGTAAAAACGAGAAGCAGCTTCAGCGTGAAGGGCTGGCCTATGAAAAGGCATATGTCCATACCGCCAGCCATGCCAGCTACTACCCCGGCGCAGAAGTGGTTTCACTGAAGCTGTTGTTTGATCCGCACAGCGGCAAAATTCTGGGCGCTCAGGCGGTCGGTAAAGACGGTATCGACAAGCGTATTGATGTTCTGGCGGTGGCGCAGCGAGCAGGTATGACCGTCGAGCAACTGCAGCACCTGGAGTTAACCTATGCTCCGCCATACGGCAGTGCGAAAGACGTGATCAACCAAGCGGCATTTGTCGCGACCAATATCCTCAAAGGTGACGCGACGCCGATTCATTACGACGCGATCGATCAGCTCAGTGATGATCAGATTCTGCTGGACGTTCGTAATCCGGGTGAGCTAAGCAATGTCGGCTATATCGATGGTGCCATCAATATCCCGGTAGATCAGCTACGTCAGCGTATGGACGAGCTGCCAAAAGACAAAGAAATCGTGATTTACTGTCAGGTGGGTCTGCGAGGAAACGTTGCGTATCGTCAACTGGTAAACAATGGCTATAAAGCCTGTAACCTGATTGGTGGATACCGGACCTGGTTAACGGCCAAGCAATAATTGCCCCGTACCGCCACTACCACGTCCCCTGCTAACCACATGATGGCAACGAATACTGCAGTTGACTGTTTAGGTTAAGTGACGGAGAAGAATAAAAAGGCCTGATGCATATGCATCAGGCCTTTTTGCCGTTATTAATGGTATTGGTATCAACTTTTACTGCCTTTGTACTTATCGTCAGACTTTCCTTTGCCCTTGTTGTCATACTTCCCGCCAGAGCTATCGTCTGAGCTGTTATCGTACTTGCCGCTGTACTTGTCATCCCCGTATTGATCGTCGGAACTGTCGTCGTACTTATCACTGTACTTGTCATCGCCGTATTTATCATCGGAGCTGTCGTCGTACTTGTCATCACCGTAATGATCATCGGAGCTGTCGTCGTACTTGTCACTGTACTTGTCATCGCCGTACTGATCGTCGGAACTATCATCGTACTTGTCATGATACTGACCATCTTTGTAATAATGATGGCGATACCAGTCGTACGGATACTTAGGCTGGAATTTTTTCAGGTCCAGCACTAAGAGGCAGTCAAAATAGATGCCATCACCGACACTCTCGTAATATTCAGAGCGATCAACTAAACAGGATGCACGCACCGATCCTTTGTGCCAGGCGTAATCACCACTGGTTTTGATGATCCCGTTTTTATCATTAGACGCCCCGGTAAAATGGGTGATGGTATACCCGTCATAGGTCTTCGTTTCCTGCAGAACGGGCTGAACCGTTGTTTGCCCCCGAGTAACCACAAGACCTCCCGACAGATACAAGAATGTCGTACCAATCAGTTTCGAACCGTCACCTTCTGAGGTCACTTCTGACCAGCATTTAGTGGCACTACCAATTACGTCACCGGATATGATCTCTTTCACCTCAAGATCAAAACAGTAAGCAGAATCGGGCTTTTTATCCCCGTCGTAATCCGGGACTTCCTTTTCGTACATATAACCTTTACCGGCCACACGCAGAGCTAACCGTTTGGCCGAATCATCATCACTGTAATCGTCGCTTCCGTCAGAGGTGGTTTCATAATAGGTGGTGGTCGTCTTACCGTTGTAAGTGGTCGTCACTGATTCAGTATAAGTCGTGGAATGTCCTCCCCCGTTTCCGTAACTGCTTTTTTCATAACTACTTTTGTCATAACTACTATTGTCGCCACTGTCGTATTCACTTCCTGAAGCCAAGCCTTGGCTCGCATAACTGAGGCAGCATGCCGTCAGTGCGAGCGTTATTTTGTTCATTCTCATCGTTATACTCCACATACTTCTGTGGTATCACGGAACAGTGTTTAGCCAACAGACGGGGCACCTCACCAGCACTACAACAATGTCTCACTGGCGAGATACACCTGAGTAACGGGATAAGTGTAGATGACTTAAACTGGCCTTCACGGCGAACTCGTCGCCTGTCTCGCCGGTTAAAACGATGCTGATTCATAACGTTGAAGGTGATTTTCACACTTGAAACGGTTCTGAATTTCGCATCGCATTCTTACAAATAAGACAAAAGTGGCATAAAAAAGCTCGGCATCCGCCGGGCCAGATACGTTTAATCTGTGATTCAGAGATGCATGTGCCCTTCCCGACTTTTCTTCGGATTGGGACCAAATTCGTTGCTGTCCGCCTGGCTGTCCTGAACAAAGAAATACAGCAGAACCAGAAAACCGATCACCGGCACCAGACCAATCAACATCCACCAGCCACTTTTATCAATGTCATGCAAACGACGCACACCAACAGCAATTGAAGGCAGTAAAACAGCCAGAGAATAGACAGAACCAAGTAACCCGGCACCTTCTGCCGAGCCTGGAGTACCTAACCGGGTATCCACCCAGGACAGCACCACACTGATCACGATATTGACCAAGAAGAAATACCAATACTCTTTACGTCGTGCTCGTCCTTTAAAAACCGCATACTTCTTAAGCACATAAAGATACCAGTTCATAATTTCATTCATTGCATTCATCCACTTCTTACTGATGGCTGTGTGCTAAAAGTATAATCTGAATCAAGGTTCTTAATTCTCTGATCTCATACATTGTTTCGTCATATTTTTTGTAAGCTTTTTGATGAACCGATTAGCTTTGATATCAAGTGAGTCCACTATGAAGATTCTTCCTCTTCTCCTTCTTCAGATTGCATTGTTTGTGGGTTTTGGCTGGGTGCAGGCAACACCGGAACTTGGCGGTAGTGTTTATTCGCCGGACAAGGGCGTCATTTGCGACAAAGTTTCAGGTTTTTGTGTGGATCAGTATGGTATTTCGATGGGGTTTACTAAAGAGTTTCTGGGTCAGGACGCTGAAACCAAGCTGATGGAAAAAATCAATCAGGCCGGAACAGAGAAATTTGACGCTGCCCGCTACACCTTCAGTAATAGTGTGTACTGCGATTCTGAGCAGCGCACCTGCTTTGAGGACTACGATTCCGATAATCTGGCCTCAGATTATATTCAGATTCTTTTTCCGGAATAAAACGCCCCTCAACCCCACCAGCGATCCAGCACACCACTTCACAGCGGTTTTGTCTTAAGTATTGGCAATCGTGTTGGCAATCGTGAATGCAGCTCGCCCCGTCCATTGGCGATAAATAGCCTGCCAACGACTAAGATAAGCCGTTGGCAGAGCAAGCCTCTCGACATGTATTTAGTGGCAGAAGTAGTGGCTGATTTCCATGTAACGCTTTCTGATGTGTTCGATCAGCAACTTAATCTTTTGCGACGGCTGGCGGGTATACGGATAGACAGCGTAAATACCCAGCCGCTTGCCCACCTGTTCGGGAAAAAGGTCAATCAGCTGCCCGCCCATGATGTCGTGGTAGACCAGGCAACGCGGCACATACGCGATCCCGTACCCTCCCAGAGCGGCTTTTCGTAATGCACCGGCATTATCCGTTGAGAAACTGCCGCTGACATGGAGCATATAGTTACCCTGTTCACCAATGAATTCCCACTCCGATGCGCCTGTCATCTGGTAAGCATACTGTAAGCAGTTATGCCGGATGAGATCCTGCGGCCGCTCCGGACGACCATTCCGGGTAACATAAGATGGCGCGGCACAAATTACCCATTGGGAGTCAAGCAGGTGGCGAGCGATCAGGCTCGAGTCTTCAAGATACCCGGTCCGGATCACCAGATCGAAACCATCTTCAATCAGATCGACAAAGCGATTATCCAGCGACATATCGACGGTAATTCCGGGGTGTAATGTACAAAATTCCGCCACTGCATCTGCTAAAACCAGGTCGCCGGAGATCGTGGGTACAGACATCTTGACATGACCGCTGACTTTTTCGCCATATCCGCTCACGGCATCAAGCGCTTCCATCGTGGCTTGCTTCACATTTTTCGCACCCTGATACAGTACCTTCCCGGCCTCGCTGACCGTGAGTTTACGGGTGGTCCGAAACAGCAGTTGTACCCCGAGATCTTCCTCAAGCCGGGCGATTCGCTTGCTAACCACTGAATTTGTAAGGGAATTTAACTCTGCCACTTTACTGAAGGACCCATGTTCCACTACCTGGGCAAACAGGATCAGGTCGTCTGTCTTAGCCATCATTTATCCATTTTTGGAAGAAATCTTTTTCATTATTTCCCTATATCAAATAAAAGGAAAGATTTAATGTCACAGCCGGTTAACAATTATGAAAATAAGCATAACAACCACTGACTACGTGCAAAAAAACAACAATCCGAAGGATTAGAGAGCATGAATGATACCCTACTCGCTTTAATCGCCTTTTCACCCATCGCCGTTGCGGCGGTGTTACTGGTTGGCCTGAACTGGCCTGCCAAGAAAGCCATGCCAGTGGCTTTCCTGATGACCGTTGTCATCGCACTGTTCTGCTGGGACATGTCCCTGAACCGCGTATTGGCTTCTTCCCTGCAGGGACTGACCATTACCGTGTCTGTTCTGTGGATCGTCTTCGGCGCGATTTTCCTGCTGAACACACTCAAACACACCGGAGCTATCACCACGATTCGCAACGGGTTTACCGACATTTCCAGTGACCGCCGCATTCAGGCCATTATCATTGCCTGGTGTTTCGGCTCATTCATTGAAGGTGCATCCGGATTTGGTACGCCTGCTGCTATTGCCGCCCCCCTTCTGGTTGCAATCGGTTTTCCGGCATTGGCAGCGGTCCTGATGGGCATGATGATCCAGTCTACCCCGGTGTCATTCGGTGCCGTGGGCACCCCGATTCTGGTGGGTGTCAGCAAGGGCCTGGATACACACAATATCGGAGAGACGCTGGCGCAAAACGGTGCCAGCTGGGATATCTACCTGCAGCAAATCACCACTAACGTTGCTCTGATTCACGCCACTGTCGGCACGCTGATGCCGGTACTCATGGCGATGATGCTGACCCGCTTTTTCGGTAAAAACAAAAGCTGGACAGAAGGTCTGGATATTCTGCCGTTCGCGTTGTTTGCCGGAGTCGCCTTTACCGTGCCTTATGCCCTGACCGGTATGCTGCTTGGCCCTGAGTTTCCGTCTCTGATTGGGGGATTAATTGGTCTGGCGATTGTAGTCACTGCAGCGAAGAAAGGCTTTCTGGTTCCAAAAAGTCAGTGGGACTTTGAATCAGAAGACAAGTGGCCTGCTGAATGGTTGGGATCACTGAAGGTTGAGCTGAAAGAGACCAAAACGCCGATGAGCCTGACTATGGCCTGGGCACCGTATGTGCTGCTGGCAGTGGTACTGGTTGCCAGCCGCGTCAGTACTGAGTTCAAAGCCGTGCTACAAGGTATCAGCCTGTCTTTCAACAACATCCTGGGTGAAACCGGGGTAAGCGCTGCGATTCAGCCACTGTACCTGCCGGGGGGCATTCTGGTGTTCGTCGCTATCGTTGCCGCGCTGGTGCAATCCCGTCAGGTCAAACCGCTGGGCGAAGCGTTCGGTGAGTCAAGCAAGACCCTGATTGGTGCCGGCTTCGTGCTGATTTTCACCATCCCAATGGTACGTATTTTCATCAACTCCGGTGTCAATGCTGCGGATCTGGCGAGTATGCCGGTCACAACCGCGCACTTTGCCTCTAACATGGTTGGCGACTTTTTCCCGGCACTGAGTGCCACCATCGGTGCGCTGGGTGCGTTCATTGCGGGTTCGAACACAGTATCCAATATGATGTTCAGCCAGTTCCAGTTTGAAGTCGCGCAGGCGCTGACGGTATCAAGTGCCGGTATTGTGGCCCTTCAGGCTGTCGGGGCGGCCGCCGGTAACATGATTGCGATTCACAACGTTGTTGCCGCCTCCGCCACAGTGGGTCTGCTGGGTCGCGAAGGTGCCACCTTACGTAAAACCGTTATCCCAACGTTTTACTACCTCGTGGTGACGGGCGTCATCGGCCTCACCATCATCTACGGCATGCAATTAACCGATGCCCTGATGAAATAACGCCTCTACGTGAAGGGCCGGCAATCTAAGCTGGCCCTGAGCCATTGAGGTGCCCCGTATCGCAATCTGAAACAATAACAATGAAGAGACGGATTGCGAATCGTATGATAATAAAATGTAATTATTCAACAGTGTCTCATTCTTGCCGATGAGCGCTGATTGAGGAAATACCATGAGCAAAAATTACGCATTATTGGAAGCCCAACTCTCCACATTCATCGAACGCGAACGCATCGTTACCGAAGAAGCCAAACGGCTAGCCTACGGTACAGATGCCAGTTTTTATCGCTTGATTCCGCAAATTGTCGTCCGGTTGAAAAACCTGGACGAAGTCATTTTTACCATCAAGGCCTGTCGCGAGCATGACATCCCGTTTACCTTCCGCGCGGCAGGAACCAGCCTTTCCGGTCAGGCCGTCTCTGACTCGGTGCTGATCACCCTGACCGATGACTGGCGCGGCCACGACATTCTGGCTGACGGCGAGAAAATTCGCTTGCAACCGGGCGTTATCGGCGCGGATGCCAACCGCTACCTGGCTCCGTTTCAGCGGAAAATCGGTCCGGATCCGGCATCCATCAACACCTGTAAAATCGGTGGTATTGCCGCGAACAACGCCAGCGGCATGTGCTGTGGTACAGCGCAGAACTCATACAAAACTGTAGACAGCATGAAGATTGTCTTCACGGACGGTACCATCCTGGATACGGCCAGCGAAGACAGTATTCAGGCCTTCAGACAACAGCGACCGGATATCATTGAGGGCGTTGAGAAGCTGGTGGATGCAACCCGTAACAATCCCGAACTGGCCGAGCGAATCCGCCATAAATACCGCCTGAAAAACACCACAGGTTACGCCCTGAATGCACTGGTGGATTATTCTGATCCGATCGAAGTCATTGAGCACCTGATGATCGGCTCTGAGGGAACGTTGGGCTTTATCGCTGACATTACCTACAACACTGTGATTGAGCATCCGCATAAAGCGTCTGCCCTGTTGGTATTCGACAACATTGAAGCCGCCAGCCAGGCGGTGTCGGTGCTGGCGAAAACACCGGTTTCTGCCGTCGAAATGATGGATGGCCGCGCGTTGCGCTCCGTAGCGGATAAACCGGGAATGCCGGACTACATCCGCGAGCTGGATCTCGAAGCCGCAGCCCTGCTGGTTGAATCTCGCGCCGGTTGTCAGCATTCGCTGGATGAGCAATGCCAGACAATTATGGCTTCACTGGCGGATTTTACGATTATCCATTCCACCGCCTTTACTACCGATGCCGCCACCGTAGCCACCCTGTGGGCTATTCGTAAAGGCATGTTCCCGGCCGTTGGTGCCGTGCGTGAAACCGGAACGACCGTCATCATCGAAGATGTGGCTTTTCCGGTTGATCATCTGGCAAACGGTGTCCGCGAGCTGCAACAGCTATTTGATCAGTTCCAGTACAATGAAGCCATCATTTTTGGCCATGCGCTGGAAGGCAACCTGCACTTTGTTTTCACTCAGGGCTTTGAGCGCCAGTCTGAAGTTGAACGTTACGGTCAGTTCATGGACGCGGTGGCAGAGTTAGTCGCGGTTAAATATCAGGGTTCCCTGAAAGCAGAGCACGGTACCGGTCGCAACATGGCACCTTATGTTGAGCTGGAATGGGGCAAAGACGGCTACGCGCTGATGAAACAGATTAAATCGCTGTTCGACCCGCAAGGCTTGCTCAACCCGGGCGTGATCATCAATGAAGATAAACACGCACACATCAGCAACCTCAAACCCATGCCGGCTGCCGATGAGTTGGTCGACCGCTGTATTGAGTGTGGATTCTGTGAGCCGGTTTGCCCATCGCGGACTCTGACCTTGTCTCCTCGCCAGCGTATTGTCTTATACCGCGAGCTGCAGCACCGTGAGCGTGAATATCTGGCGGGTAATGGCCGCAAGCCGCCAGTCGATGAACTGCGCAAAGTGTTTGAATATCAGGGCTTGGACACCTGTGCCGCCACCGGCCTGTGTGCCGAACGTTGTCCGGTGGGTATTAACACAGGCGATCTGGTGAAAAAGCTGCGCACTGAAAAATACCAGCGCTTTACGCCAATTGCCCGCTGGACAGCCGACCATTTCTCAGCAACAACCAAAATGGTGACAGCAGGTCTGAAGGCCAATCAGGTTGCGCAGAAAGTGTTTGGTGAAGGCGCCGTCAGTGGCATGACCAACGGATTACGCAAACTGACTGGCGGCAGTACCCCACAATGGATTCCGGAAATGCCAACGGCAAACCGCCACCGCTTTGAAACGGAAGCCGCGAAGACTCACAAGCACACCGGAAATGCCACGAAAAAAGTGGTGTACGTGCCCTCTTGCGCCACCCGAACCATGGGGCAACAGCAAGATGCTCAAGATCAGCGCCCACTCACCGAGGTCACACTCTCCGTGCTGCGCAAGGCTGGTTACGAAGTAATTATCCCGAAATCCATCAGTGAGCAATGCTGCGGCATGCCGTATGACAGCAAAGGGATGAATGAGCTGGCAACACAGAAAGTGACTGCCCTTGAGCAAGTGATCTGGGATGCCAGTGAACAAGGTGAGTTACCAGTGCTGATGGACACCAGCCCATGCGCTAAGCGGAGTATTGAAAACTTTACTCGCCCTTTGAACGTATACGAACCCGCAGGATTTACCGCGGAGTTCCTGCTGCCACACCTGACGCTGACCCCGGTGCAAGAGACCGTAATGCTGCACGTAACCTGTAGCTCTCGGCGTATGGGTCTGGAAAACCAGATGCTGAAACTTGCCCAATCATGTGCCACTGATGTGGTTCTGCCAGAGCACATTCAGTGTTGTGGCTGGGCTGGTGACAAGGGCTTCACTACGCCGGAACTGAATCAGGCTGCTGTCAGCCCGCTGAAAAAGCAGGTGCCTGAACATTGTAGCCGCGGATTCAGCAACAGCCGCACCTGTGAAATCGGCTTGTCGCACCATAGCGGCATCCCTTACCAGTCTATCCTGTATCTAGTCGATGAGGCAGCTAGCTAAGCCATAACAGAAGCCACCGCAACACTCGATTAAACCGCCCTTTTATGGGCGGTTTTTATGTCAGACTTTTTTATCAGGCATTTGACTTACAAAACCTAGATGTTGATGATTTTGTTTTGACGGACAAACGTTGGAATTTCAAGCGGTTCTTTTGTACCAACGAATGACGCGTCATAGCTTTGCTCTGCAGTTTCACTTTGATCGACAACGGCTTTAAGCTCCTCAAAACTGACACCAAAAAAGCGAGAGGCCCTCATTAATCCATTGATATATTGCTTTTTCTCTGCCTTTTTAATCCCTTCAAAATCTGACATCAGATTGTACTGATTAATCTCATCTTTTAGGTACGATAAAAATTCAGACTTTTCCATTTCTCCCCTCATTTTATGATATCCCGACTCACCTGAAGCACTCACACAACCCCAATTGAAACCCTAATACTGGGTTATTCTAATACCACGTAAGAGATATGCCTCAGAACTGCCTGTGTATATAAAATTTAACCGTGATTAAACCCGTTAGTGACTCAATTCAATCGCGACTAGAATAAATCAGCAATATGTTTGATGTTTTGTATCGTATTATCGGTCTGAACTAACGTTTCATAATAGTTCTGTTTATCTCTTAAAGTCGCCAATCGATTATTCAGTTGTAAACGGTGAGACGAAGATATCGAATCTACCGCCAACTCCTCATTGATACCGGCTATCTCACGGACGACTTTATGCAGCTCAAGCTCTAACTCATACCGGCTGACATCGCTTTTAACTCGCTTCAGCTCTGCTTTAGCCGATTTTAGACCTGTTGTGAACGTCTGTCTTTCATCGGCAGGCGTCGATTCATCATCCAGCTTTGATTTGTAATAACTCACATTGTCTTCAATTGAGCGTAAGTAAGCACTAGCCTTTGCCAGGTTATAATAAGGCATGTAACCCGCTAAAAATTCGTTCGCTAACTCGGCTGGGCAGACATTTTCATATTCTTTATTTGCTTGACCAACGAGAATGCCATTATTGTATGAGCAATAAGATTTCAGGCCATCACTTCGACCATTGTTATAACGCTGAGCATCAACCGCTACACCATATTCAGCACAATCTTTACTGTAAGTAGCAGATTGATTTTTCTTGCCTTCCTGACCGTCAGCTAAACCAATCTGATACCAGTCCCCCAGCTGACATTCTTCTTCACTGAGTGAAGCACACCCGGATAGACTCAGCAACGCAACGCTGGTAAGCAATAAATGGAATTTATTCACTATTTTAAATTTCCTTATAAAACCCTGAATGACGCTCCCCGATACAAAGTAACAAAATAATGGTTATTGATATCGAAAATTCAGAGAAACAGAGCCAATAGTAAATCACTTAAAGCGCATACAATAAAGGACTCAATATAACAGCAGGAAAAAATATCTGAAAGGAATTGGGGGTAAATGAGGTAAACACAATACATAGAGCATAAGCCGCTCTATGTATTGTCTATAAGCAGTAAAACTACGGCTTACTTATAGAACGCTTCCACTTCGCCTTTCAGCGTAACAAGCATTGGGTTACCGTAACGGTCTTTTGCTTTCGGTGAAGGGATTTTTACCCAGCCTTCACTGATGCAATATTCTTCAACATCACTACGCTCTTTACCGTTAAAGAGAATGCCAATGTGGTGCTCGAAGCATTCAGCCACGAAGTGTGGACTGCGAGGATTACCCGACAGACGATCCGGCAAAGCTGGTTTTGCGTTGTTTTCGCTCATTTTTTAACCTAGAAAGCTAGAATAGATATGTGATTTGTCATTTTAGTCAATGCGAGCCATACGCTCAACAACCTTAAGCAAAGTGAGTAGTACTTTTCACTCCTGCCGCTAGCCAATGGCACTTCGCCAACGTTGGTTAACCAACGCTAACCAACCAATGGCAAAGAACCTAGGACAGGTGACTATACTCGTCTCTGGCTTATCGCGCAAAGCAAACCAAAACCCACTAACTACACCATGCCTGTACCGCTTCTAAACCGCCTTTGTAACAAATAAGTCACCTAGACGTTTTTGTTATTGCCCTGGGTTTGTTCGGAAAACAAGCTGCAATAGCCAGAGCGATATCCTAGCCCCTAGCCCCTTAAACACAAACCCCAACCTTTGACTGAAAGTGTTTTGTTATAAGTTCACCAACGTTTGGCGTAATTTATCAACTGACTGCACGCCAAGTTCACTGCATACCCATCCAAACTGATCATCTTTGAATCTAGGAAATATATGCAAATGGTAGTGAGATAAGTCATTGAAGAATCCATTATTCTGGATAAATGAGATTCCATCAGGCTGGAAAGCAATTTCAATTCGTCGATAAAGATCTTTAGCCACTCGATTTATTTCTAAGGCAATGTCTTCTGGTAAATCAATAAATGTTTCATACGCAACAACCGGACAAATGAGGATATGCCCAAAGTTTATAGGATCATGATCAGCAAATGCGATGACATGTTCAGATTCATACACTATGGCTGCATCAATTTCGCGAGATACAATTTGTTCAACAATAGTCATGACTTTCCTTGTTCGACTTTATATAGATTACACCAGCAGACAGGTGTTCTTTGCTAAATCAGACAAAATTTACTAGAGAATTTGAAGTCACTATCGCCTTCCCATGCCTCATCAATAAAATGTGACAAACGCTTCTTTGTTCGCAATAAAACATAGCGCACGGCTTAGATAGAGTATCGCCAAACCGCCTAACACATCTCATGATGTCATCATGCAATCCAACCAGATGGCTCATCTGTGCCTGCTAAAACAAAGAGCCATCCATTATCTGATTGGATAGCTTGTTATACGGTAATTTTCTGCAGCCCAAACTCACGAGCAAAACCACCAACCATCACCTTGATAATATCCTGCTCGTTCGACTCGACGGACGCTGTAATTCTTGAAACACAACCCATTGCCCGACCTTGCTCAAAAGTAAAACTATTCGAACGCTCGCCATCATAAAAGTGCTTGGTTAGATAGCATGCCAATGCTCCACTCGCACTCCCCGTTGCTGACTCTTCCGGGATACCAAACAAAGGAGCAAAATTTCGACAACTTGCCGTCAGCCCGCTGTCTTTTTCGCACAATTCAAAAGCATGAACACTAACAAAACCATGTTGTTTACAAAATTCACTGAGTAAATGTTCATTCACTTGGATGTTATCTAGATACCCATGTGGCACAGGAACAACAATATCAGGTAAACCGGTTGAAATAACCTCAATAGGTAACTGAGTAGACTCTAAAACTGTCGAGTCAATTCCAATTAACTTTGATATCACCTCGCAACCAAACACTGCAAGGTATTCAGGTAACTTCTGCTCCATCACTATATGTCCAGTAGACTCTATGGTTACCGCAAGTAAACCGGCCTTAGTCCTTTGAACATATCGCCCTTCAGTCACCATTCCTTTCTGATACATTATTGAAAATGCGGCTAACGTCGCGTGACCACAGAAATCAACTTCACCTGTAACAGTAAAAAAAGACAACTCAAAGTCGACTTCGTCATCTTGAGACACAAATGCCGTTTCAGAATAGCCAACTGCTTGCGCTATTTTTAATTTTTCTTCATCAGACAGATTCTCTGCGTGCAACACAACACCTGCCGGGTTTCCTCCGGTTCCATTGGCAGTAAAGGAATTAACCAAAAAAGCTTCAACTTTCATTAAACGTAAATTCTCCATAAAACGGGTAAAGTCCACAGTCCCTCTTGAGGCGCTTGCTATGTTTTTATTTCAGCACTCCCTTAAGGTAATCCACAATAATTGTACCTAGCTTTTCTTGGAACTCTTCGCGATTGAAACCGTTAGGATCCTCTGCAATGAGACCAAGTTCTGATTTGAGAAAATCAGGGAATGATGTCAAAAATGAGTAATGACCAGCATTAGATACCATTATGCTGATAAGTTTCTGTTTATTGGAAAGACCTTTTTCAATCACATCAGCATTATACGGCTCTGTCACCTCTTTATCATTCTCTGCCTTCAGCAATAAAACTGGAATGTCGACATCATTTAGAGAACCTTCCGTAGAAAACAATATCCCCACTGGAGCCATTATGATTATGGCCTTAATTCTTGGATCTTTTGTACTTTTTATAACCGTTTTCATCATAGAGCCATCACGCACAGGCGTACAGTATGGATCAGTGAGCAAAGGGTTATTCTTGCATATTTCAATCAGGCTACTAGTGTCTCCAACACCTCCTGCTGCTGCGATAGCGGCATACCCTCCGACAGAGTGTCCCAATACCGCTATTTTATCCGAATCAATGTAAGTATTTAGCCCTGATGTATTAAGAAGCTTGTCAATTGCTAAAGTTATATGCTTAGGACGGTTAGTATAATTAGTGACAGAACCTTCTAATGTATTATCCATATAATTGTTCTGAGGATGCAGCGGCATACCAACAATGAAGCCACTCTTTGCCAATGAGATAGCAATATCCTTGTAGGATAAATTGCTCCCACCGGAACCATGGGACACTATGACTAACGGATATTTGCCCTTTAGAATCTCTCCTTCCACAGCCACATTGAGTTTAAATGGACCTAACTCAACCACTTTTGGCTCAGAACTAGTTGGATAAAATACAACCATCGGAAAACCATTATTTTCAATAGATGAAGGCACATTCGCGTAATCAAAACCGACTTCATACGCATTAGAAAAAGGAGAAATAATTATTAACAGCACAACAAACAAGCGAAAAACAAATCTCATTTTTTCCTAGACTTCCTTATTAAGATAAAAACATAACGAATGACATGGACTCCCCCTCATCAGGCTCTGCCACACTGGGTAAGTCTGACGACTGTCCTTGGAGGTCACCATGTCACTATCAATTTATGGCATTGATTTAGCCAAACATTCGTTCAGTATCCACGGCGAAGATGAGCAAGGCAAGGTACTGATCCATAAAACAATAACTCGCTCAAAAGTCCTTTCGACCTTTGCCAATATCCCGCCAGCCATTGTCGCTCTGGCAGCCAAAAAAGCTCGGATAATATGGTCGCGACTCAGTAACGGCACCGAATACCAACCCATATAAAACCAAACTGTTTTCTAAAGGAATAAATAGCTTCACCGGGTCATGGCAATAGCCAATGATGATGTAAGGTTCAGACCTTTTGCGGGAAAACCTGATAATGCGGCGGATACTTAGATGCCTTCTAACGAATGAGGACCCGCAACCGCGTAGTGTCATCAGGGTCATGGCGTTGAACGCCAGTAAACAGACCGAATGTAGAGCGGCAGTCCCAAATCTTGCATTACCTGACGCTGTTGTTGACAACCAGGGGAGTCCATGTAGCCGCGTTAAGGTGTGAGGCACGCAATACCGATGCCGCCGTATACAACCTTAACCATTGAAACCAACGCATAGTAAAAAATGCTACGCGTGCCGAATCACACTTGCACCATTTGTTAGCAATCTGTCCCAAACACTTTTGTACAAGTTTGATTTACTAATTTCTCAACATATGGTTCAAACTGTTTTTCATCAGAAAACTCAACAAGCTCCGCGAGAACAAACGTAGAAACTAAAACCGTTAGCTGCAACAAGAACCTAACTTCTTGATCATCTATAGTAGGAGTTATAAACCCATCTTTAGAAATATGTCTGAAAGTAAGTTCTGACCCACCATGTGTAAAGTCATGCACAAAAGGCTTTAGCATTTCCCATAGTTTGCTAAAGAGCATGCTGTCTTCATATTGCTCCTCTACTAGCTCAATATTCTTTCCTACCGCATTCCATTTATTTTTGTAAATCGCATTATTCGCTTGCTCTTTGTTTGCACATTTTCGGAGCCAAACTGCCCTAAAAGTGTTTTCTAAAGTTGGTCTAACCAAAGAGAATGCAGAAGCAAAGTTTTTCTTTTCTACAAGGGTTTGCACCGCATCACAATGACTTATAGAAACAAAAAACATTGCACTTATAAATTCATTGTAACCTTGCCTTTTAACTGAAATCTGCTCAGCTAATTCCCAAACAATATTCAAATGCTCTCTAGTATCAAACACTAATTTCATAATTACAGAACCTAATTTTTCGGGGATTGCTAACGCCCGCTTAAGTGGTGAGCAACGCAATACGGTGCTCCCGCACACCACCTTAATCACTAAAATCAACGCATAGTAAAAATGCCACGCGTTGCGAATCCCTCTTAAACAGTTTGTATGGATAATAAGCTTGTCATTTGGGTAATGTGAGACCCAAGCTTAACTGCAACTAAAGCTTCTTATGCGGTAGTTCGTTTAAACGCTGGCTCCTCTGTCGAGAGACCGATAACAAACATGAACGCCGCATAGGACTCCAAGCATCAACCTCGAATAGTCGACTGGGTCTCGAACCCGCATTTCGCAAGCAAGAGTTAGCTTATTATGAACACAAGCACACATCAAAACATTCATGTAGGTGTTGATACAGGTAAGTCACAACTAGACATTTTTATTCGCCCAATTGATATCTTTTTTACTGTTAACAACGACGAGAAAGGTATCAAAGAGGCCATCAAAACAATCAAACAACATGTCCCACAGCGTGTTGTTGTCGAAGCAACTGGACGTCTAAATAGCTGATCCTAATTGTGAGTCATCTTTGCTATCCCATGCCCTGAGCCCGGATAAGGTGATACCGTTTCCATAAAGTGCTTTACCTGCATCAACAGCTGATACATGTATTTGCATTGATGGTTGCGTGTGATGGTCTCATGCAGGGCATGCCATAGCCTTTCAATCACATTGACCCAAGGGCAATAGACAGGTTGAAATAACAAAACGAATTTGAGGTTATTTGCCAGCCAAGCATTGGTTTTTCGGCTCTTGTGAATGACATAGTTGTCGAGCACCAAGATGATTTTCTTCGCCCTCCTATAATGCCGTTTGAGCTTCTCCAACATGGCGATAAATAGGTTGGAATCTTTCTTGGTGCCAGAAACGTAAATAACTTTACCCGTTTTGGCATGCAGAGCACCTGCGAGATAGTGCTTTTCGTTCTTCCCTGGCGTGACCACTTTTTTCTGTTGACCTTTCAGCGTCCAGTCCGCGCCAATTTTGGGGTTTAAATCGATGTCGACTTCATCTTCATAAAAGACAGGATTCTCGGGGTTACATTGATCTAAAGCCTGTGCGATTGCCGCTAATTTCTCTGCTTTTTCAGGGTCTTTAATTCGCAATGTTGGTGCGGCTCTTCGCCAGACAACCCCCATTTTAGGTAACCAACGTCTGACCGTAGAAGCAGCGACACAAGATTTGAAAACTTCGTTGAGTTGAAAAGCGAGTAGCTCTGTACTCCATCGGCTTCGTTGAAACCCAAAGTCTTGCGGCGAAGCATGGATCAGTATGAGTAGAACAGCACACATTTGCTCAACGGGCAATGAGTTAGGTCTGCCTGAAGGCTGCGATTTAAGTGCATCGATTCCTCCGTCTGTGTACCAGTTTATCCATCGACCAATGGAAGAACGTGCAGCACCCGTAGCGTCACTGACAGCAACAATCGTTTTCCCTTGAGCTAAGAGCAACATCGCCATTAGTCGCCGAGCAAACCCTTTATCGGGAGTGCGTTGAATCGCTTTGTGGATACGTCGTCTTTCTGCTCGGTCGATCGGTGCTATGATGGCCATCACTCAGTCCTTTTTGTGGGTTTTTTCTGTTTGGCGATAGATCAGATCGCGCAAACTGGACTGAGTTTCTCTTACCTTTGAGATCTACAATTAGGAACAACTATTTAGAAATGCCGTTCATCATTGCTTGTTCAGAAGCAAAACTTCCCTTTGTTATTGCCAACCCCATACATATAAAACGGTTCGCCGGAGCCATTGGTCAACGAGCTAAAACAGACAAATTAGATGCTAGACTCATTGCTCACTATAGCGAGGCCATTCAACCTAATCTGACCCAACTGAAACCTGAAAATATGCGTTTAATGAGTGATTTAGTCGCTCGCCGTCATCAACTGCTGGCCATGCAAACCATGGAGAAAAACCGATTACAATCACTACCAAAACATCTGGCTGGCACCATCAAACCCGTGCTCACGACCTTTAAAAATCAGATAGAAAAAACTGAGCAAAAAATCCTATCTCTCATTGAATCATGCCCCGAGTATCAAAACAAAAATCGTCTTCTGCAGAGCGTTCCCGGCATCGGAAAAGTCGCAGCTGCATCCATCATTAGCAACGTTCCTGAGCTTGGGCTTATTACCAACAAACAAGCCGCAGCATTCATTGGTGTTGCCCCCATCAATCGAGAAAGTGGACGCTATAAAGGCAAGCGAGTCATTCAGGGGGGACGAGTACAAGTACGCACCGTGCTCTACATGGCTATGATGTCTGCGATGCAGTGTAACCCTGTTTTTAAAGATACTTACCAGCGACTTTTAGATGCAGGGAAACCGAAAAAAGTCGCCATTATTGCGTGTGTCAGGAAGATGGTTGTGCTCTTAAATTCGATGCTTCGAGATGGCGTCATGTGGAACGAAAACATAGCCAGAAATTAGCTATTGACGCCATAGTCGTTTGTTAAGTGCCTTTTCCCACGGACTCTGCCCAATCAGTTAAAGATACTATATATGCAAATTCACCTTCTGGCTCTTCGTTGGTAATATGTGATAAATACTGTTTTATATGTTTCTTATCCGAACTAGTGAACTTAAAACCAAGGATATTATTCACGTCAGAACATATTTTAATACTACCTTCACTGCCATCGGCTTTAGTGAAAGTTTTGGTAATCGGTTTCGAGGGCATATACTGAAGACCTTCAAAATAGACACCACCTTTAGGCCCTAAGCGCAAACTCACAAGATACGCATCATCAGGCAGTTCTAGCCAGTCTTCAAAGTAGTTTGAAGTACCAGAAACTTCGTTGGACTCTTCGGAAATTTGTTCAAAGGCTATATCTGCTTCTTGACTAGCGTACTCTCGATATACTGCAAAATATATATCTCGATCAAAAATCACTTCTTGATGCTCTAGAGCCGCATCAATGATCGATAGTTTACGATGAGACAATGGTCTGTTCTTACGACGTTTTTTCCAATTGTCGAATTGCATAGGTAGGTCATCAGTTGTGACTGTCGGAGATTTTCCCCACTGATCCACAAACCAAGCTTTAGTATTGTTCACTGTTTCGTTATTACTAAACTTAACTCCCAACTCTGTCCATGCTGTTTGCTCAGCCCCCTCGAGAGATAAGCCATTCGCAGATAGATTTGCAGAACCGACAATTGCAGTTGTACCTTGCAAAACAACCTTTGCATGAAGTCGGGCATTTGTCTTTATCTGAACGTTAGGTAGCTTAAGTAGTTTTTCAACCAAATATGGATTACAAGCACCGCTTTCAAAATTACATAGCAATCGAATTTTTTGACAACTACTACTTTCAAACAGTGATAAGACGTCATAGCCTAAGAATGCTACCGCAATATCAAGTTCTAAACTATTTTCAAATAACTTAGATAATTCAGAAAAATAGTTTTCAGATGTTAGTAGTTTCATATTACTCCTTGAGGCACTTAACGAATGACATGGACTCCCCCTCCTTAGACTTTGCCACACTTGATAAGTCTGACTACTGTCCTTGGAGGTCACCATGTCACTATCAATTTATGGCATTGATTTAGCCAAACATTCGTTCAGTATCCACAGCGAAGATGATCAAGGCAAGGCACTGATCCATAAAACAATAGCTCGGTCTAAAGTCCTTTCGACCTTTGCCAATATCCCGCCAGCCATTGTCGGGATGGAAACCTGTGGTGCCTCTCACTATTGGGCTCGAGAGCTCACTAAACTTGGGCATACCGTTAGGATAATGGCGTCAAAATATGTGGCGCCTTTCAGGACGGGTGCCAAAAATGACCTCAACGATGCCGTCGCTATCTGCGTGGCTGTCTCACCCGTCCTTCAACGTGCTTCGTTAAAATCAAATCACCTGACCAGCAAGCTATTTTGCTGCTACATCGAGCCCGTGATAACTGGGTTCATGAGCGAACCGCCTTACTTAACCAACTACGAGCAATGCTGGCCGAGTTTGGTATTATCGCCCCAAAGGGTCGTCATGCTATACAAAAAGCCATTCCCGAAGCACTTGAAGATGCTGAAAACCAACTGCCCGACTTAGCAAGAGCTCTCCTCTCCGATAGTGACGAGCACTTACTCAATATCAATCAGCGAATCGCTGACCAAGAACGCTGCTTTGATATCTAGTTTCACGTAGCCATAATGCACAGAAAATCATGAAAGTGGCTGACATTGGCCCTATTACCGCCACTGCCGTCATAGCAAGCATCGGTAACGGTGAGCAGTTCGACAAAGGGCGCGACTTTGCTGCTTGGCTCGGGTTAGTGCCGTCACAATATTCAACTGGAGGGAAGCCCCGGCTTGGCCGAATAACCAAAAAGGCGATAAGTACCTCAGGACATTATTGGTTCATGGTGCCAGAGCTGTTATCTCCGCCATCGGTAACAAGACTGACCGCTTGAGTTTATGGTGTAAAAACTTGGTCGAACGGCGAGGCTTCAAGCGGGCCATTGTGGCACTGGCCGCCAAAAATGCTCGGATAATATGGTCGCTACTCAGTAATGACACCGAATACCAACCAATATAAAGCCAAACTGATTTCTAAAGGAGTAAAAAGCTTCACCGGGTCCTGGCAATAGCCAATGATGATGTAAGGTTCAGACCTTTTGCGGGAAGACCTGATAATGCGGCGGGCACTTAGATGCCTTCTAACGAATGAGGAACCGCAACCGCGTAGTGTCATCAGGGTCATGGCATCAAAAGCCAATAAACAGACCGAATGTAGAGCGGCAGTCCCAGCTTTATAATATATACAGCAGTTGTTAACGACCGGGGGAGTTTATGTACCTGCACAATAAAGTGCACCCCACTGAGCCAACCAGCACACAGAACTTCATACCCAAATTACCGAGTGTAACGCGTCAACCTTGATTGCTTTTTTCACCGGTTGTCACTTGGCATCATCGATAAATACCCACTCATCATTACTTTGCTTAACAAGTATTAAATTGAAACCCTCAAATTTAGTCTCTGCTGTAGGATTTTCAACTGGGTATTTTTTTGCGTGAATACCCGCATACCGCAACCCCATTTTCTCAACAGTGGGTTTAAACTTTGGCCAAATTAGTTCGGCTTTCTTTCTTAATTCTGTTGGTTCTAGGCTATCAGAACGATAGTTGAGTATGAGAACCCAAGCTTCTGTTTCCGTAGCGTATATCTTAGCTAAGCCCTCAAGTTGTATTACCTCACCTGTGAATAATTTTAGAGGCTTTGTTTTCTCTCTAAAACCAAGGCTCATTACTTCGCTTTTTGTACCCGCATAACCGTGAAGCGAGCCGCTTATCAATATTAAAAAAACTAACTTCTTTATTAACTTTTTCATTTATTTCCTTTATCGTTTAGCGAATGACACGCCCCCCTCATCAGGATTTTCCACACTTGGAAAGTCTAATCACCAAATCACTGGAGGCCACCATGCCACCATCTGTCTATGGCGCTGATTTTGACAAATATTGTTTCAGTATCCACGAAGAAGATACACAATACAATGTGTTGACCCACCAGACGATATCACGCTCTTAAGCTCTCTCGAACTTTGCCAATATTCCACTATGCATCGTTATAATGGCAGTGTCGTGATAATAATTTTGATTTAATATTTTTGTTATAAAAAAGCTCTCATGTGAAATGGATATTGGAAACAAAACAGCCAGCCCAGGCTAGCGATGCCCATGCTGGCTGTTTTAATTTAGGCTTTATAGTGTACAGATATAGCCTTAGGCGGTGACTTCTTTGATTTCAGCCTTGAGTTCACGTTTAAGGATTTTACCCGTTGCACTCATTGGAAGTTGTTTCCGAATTTCGACAAAACGCGGATATTTGAACGCGGCAAACTGCGCTTTACCCCAGGCTTGCAACTCGTCGGCTTCAATTTCCTGCCCTTCTTTGAGCACCACATACGCCTTAATTTCTTCGCCGTATTCCTCATTCGGAATCCCGATTACTGCAACCATGGCTACCGATGGATGTGTCATAAAGACTTCTTCAATCTCACGTGGATATACATTAAAGCCGCCACGGATGATCATATCTTTCACCCGATCTACGATGTACATGTTGCCAGACTCATCGAACCGGCCAATATCACCGGTGTAGAACCAACCATTTCGAATTGCCGCTTCCGTCGCGTCCGGGCGATCCAGATAGCCTTTCATGATGTTATGGCCACGGACAATAATTTCTCCTTCCTCACCGATTGGGAGTGTTTTGCCTCCAACATCGACGACTCGCACTTCTACCCCCTGAACTGGCTGGCCGACAGAACCGGGAATACGCTCGCAGTCTAAGTGATTAAAGCATGCAATCGGGCTGGTTTCAGATAAACCATAACCTTCCAGAATAGGGACGTTAAAGCGTGATTCAAACGTACGAATCACTTCCGTCGGTAATGATGCGCCACCACTTACTGCGATACGCAGGGAAGAAACATCATAGTTAAGCTGAGCATGAATCAGGCCGATATACATCGTCGGCACACCCGCGAAAATGTTCACCTTGTGTTTTTCAATCAATTCCAGCACGTGGTTTGGCTCAAAGCGCGGAACCAGCACTAGTTTCGCCCCACTCAGCACTCCGGCATTTAAGTGAACGGTCTGACCAAAAGTATGGAATAGAGGCAAGGTAATGAGGTGTACTTCACTGCCCTGAATCGCCATGATATTCTGCGCCACCATCGCGTTCATCACGATGTTATTTTGTGTCAGCTCCGCACCTTTTGGCAGCCCTGTTGTGCCTGAGGTATATAGGATAACGCAGGTATCATCAGCTTCACGCTGCACATAGTCTTCCAGTGATTCGACATCATGAATGAAACTGTTAAGTGTCGGTTGCCCTTCAAACTTTTGCTGCGTCTGATCCAGTGTCATGACAATCATGCTCTCACAACTGTCTACCGCACCAAAGGCAGCAATCCCTTCACGAGCCATAGGCAGATCCGGCGTGCCTTCAAAACAGAAGTAAAATTTAGCTTTGGAGTCTTCGAGGTGATATTTAATTTCGCGTGATTTCAGTAACACATTTAGTGGCACGGCCACAGCACCGGCCTTCTGAATACCGTAATACACTAAAGGGAAGAAAGGCAGATTAGGACAACTCAGAGCAACCCGATCTCCTGCCTGAATACCATTTTGAATCAATGCATGGGCAATTTTTCCTGCAATCGCATCAAACTGCGCATATGTAATTTCCGTTTCTCCGCACACCAGAGCAACCTGGTTGGGTTTACAAGCAGCATTCCTTTGTAGCGCAGCAGCAAGATTCATCATATGGGTTCACCTTTTGTTTTCTTCACGTGTCGGAGACAGGATTAATACATTTGTTTTAAATTGATGTTTTATCCTAATTACCCATATCAGCCTTACAGATGTCAACTAAAGGAAGCTACGATGTTAAGAAATTGTGATCAACACAAAAATCATTTGGCAAAAAGCCCAATATAAAGCATGTGAAATGCCGCCAGTTTGGCATCAAAGAAACTAATAAAACGCAGATTCACAGAATTATCACACGATCTATTACTCAAGAATGTAAACGTAACGACATTCTCATCGGAATGATTTCGCTATCATTTCTTTGCGAACAGCTCTGTTTATATGCATGGCACCGTTTAAAACACATGCTTTTTGAACCTATCGTCAATGAAATCGATTTACAAAATGGTGGGAGGGTAATCTCAGTCAATGTCGTGGATGTTCAGATTAACAGACAGCACCGCCTGACTAATACGTATGCGCACGAGAATATGCGAAAAGGTGCGAGTGCGCGGACTGACACGCATGCTTGCAAAGACAGCTATCTGAAAATGAAAGCTGTCTGAAAAAGAAAGCTGTTTGAAAAAGAACGTTGTCTAAAAAAGAAAGCTTTCTGCGACGCTTCTGATTACAGGCATACTTATCGATCTACATGAATTCCAGTTCAATCCCCGCCACCCGCTTAATTCCGGCATTGCTATTTAGTCAGAATTTCTTCACTGTCTTCGGGCGGCTTGCTAGAGACAAAAACCGGCATGTTGCCAATGGCCCCAATCATAGGTTGCACTTGTCGGCGACCTTTGAGCCGCTGTACGGCATCCAGTTCAGCGAGCGACTGAGTATAACCATCATGACTAATAAAGTAGTCGCCAAAAACTGTTTTGTTTTCGACGTAAGCCGACGGCGTCACATGAATGTATTCGCCAATCAGGCTTTTTTTCACCACCGCGCCTTTTTCAACTTTGCAGTTTGCGCCAATCACAGCAGGCCCTTCAATAATTGCGCCCGGCTTAATGTCACAGCCGCTACTGATGATCACCGGGGGCGTGATATTGCAGTCTGCCGGATTGAAAACGGTATTAATGCCCACCCAAATGCCCGGCTTTATCTGAGTGCCGGGAATCGGATAACCCGGAACCTTGCCATTCAGAATATCGCTGGTGACCGTCCAGATATCACTGATATTGCCAACATCCAGCCATTGGAAATTCATGCTGGTCGCAAAGAAATTGATGCCGCTTTCAACCAGTTTCGGGAATAACTGACCGCCAATATCATACACTTCACCAGGCGGGATAAAGTCGAAGATAGCCGGTTCAAAAATATAAATGCCGGTATTAATCTGATTCGAGAGGGCGTCTTCGACTGCCGGTTTTTCCTGGAAACTGATAACCTTGCCGTATTGGTTCGTCACCACGACCCCGTATTTCGACACCTCTTCCGGCTCGACCTCCCGGGTAATAATCGTGGCGATACCACCGGATTCTTTATGGCGACGCATTGCTTCGGTCAGATCAAGATCGATCCAGGCATCACCACAGACCACCACAAAGGTTTCGTCGAAAAATCCGGAAAAGTCCTGAATTTTGCGCATCCCGCCTGCAGATCCCAATGCTTTACTGACGAATTTGCCGTCTTTAAATTCCCCTTCATAGGAATATGACAGCTGCACTTTGAAATGATGGCCATCACCAAAATAATTTTCGATGACCTCTGCAAGATGGCTGGTATTGATGACGATCTTGTCGATACCATGAGTAGCAAACAGTTGAATCATGGACTCCATGACCGGCTTGCCAAGAATGGGAATCATAGGTTTTGGAATGGTATGTGTAATAGGTCTGACACGGGTTCCCTGTCCTGCCGCAAGAATCATTCCCTTCATGCTTTACTCCTTGTTGACATGAGTCCTTGTTTTCCTTGGAGTGCGTAGCTGTTCTTAGCAACATGATTATCATATATATACAACCTAACATCTATTCGATAACGCAACCATGCAACAAGACAGCCATGCAACAAGAAAGCTATGCAACCACACCCCCACACTGAAAAGTGTAGCCATCTCTTTTCGACATTGGCTAATTTCATCCATAACCCATTTTAGTAAAGACCTATTGCCCTTCAGTCAGGCTGCAATTCATCCCTTGCCTTTCAGCTGGGATACGAGCCCTCTAAACGCATGCAAGCGGATAAGCGGATAAGCGGATAAGCGGATAAGCGGATAAGCGGATAAGCGGATAAAGATAGTGAACTCTGATACCTGCGGATATAGACCAGATTTACACGAAGTGATCATTACGGTGCGGTCAACACCCTAAAAAGGAATTTTATTGGGTGAATGTCACAACATTTCAAGATTGAGACAATTCCTGAGAAAGGCTTGGCTATAGTTTTAATGTGTCCTTAGGTCTTATGATGTAGCAACAAAGCAAAAACAGAGTGCCGGAGCACTCTGTTTTTTTATATTCAATTCAAGGCAATACAGATTTTATCCGGCAGTTCTGCACCCGGTTATTCTGCCCTGACTTTTCTGCGACTCATCAGAATGACAGGAAGATACCGGCCAGCGTTGCGCTCATCAGGTTTGCCAGAGTCGCAGCGAAAATCGCTTTGAATCCCAGCCGAGCAATATCTGGTCGACGACTTGGCACCACGCCACCCAGACCACCCATCAGCATCGCAATCGACGTCAGGTTCGCAAAACCACACAGCGCAAAAGTCACTACGGCTTGAGAGTGTTCACTCAGCTGCTGCTTCACATTCATCAGGTCAGCAAAAGCCACAAATTCGTTCACCGCGATTTTTTTACCGATCAGGCTGGCTGCCACTGTCGCTTCAGACCAAGGCACACCGATCAACCAGGCAACAGGTGCAAACAGATAGCCGAAAATCAGTTCCAGACTCAGGTTGTCCACACCGGTCCAGTCGCCGATATGGCCAAGGCCGCCATTGATCAGGGCGATCAAGCTGATAATCGCCAGCAGGCTGGCACCAACGGCCATGACAATTTGCAGACCGCTCAGCGCGCCCTGAGTCGCTGCATCAATAATGTTGACCGGAGCGTCTTCATCGTCATCAGCTACATCATCCTGATCACGCAGTGATTCTGTTTGTGGAACAAGGATTTTTGCCATCATCAGACCAGCCGGTGCAGACATAAAGCTGGCGGCAATCAGGTAACTGATATCCACACCCAGCCCGGCGTAACCTACCAGGGTACCACCAGCTACCGACGCCAAACCGCCCACCATTACGGCAAACAGCTCTGAACGGCTCATTTTCGCCAAATACGGGCGTACTACCAGCGGCGCTTCAACCGAACCCACAAAAATGTTGGCAGTCGCTGACATAGATTCAGTACGGCTGGTGCCCAGCACACGTTGCAACAGACCGCCAATCGAGCGGATCACAAAGCCCATGACGCCCAGGTAATACAGCACAGAGATCAACGCGGAGAAGAATACGATAGTCGGCAGCACGTTCACCGCAAAGATGAAGCCCAGTTTAAACTGTGCCAGTTCACCAAACAGGAACTCAGTACCAATACGACCGTAGTCAATAATACCGGATACCGCAGTGGATACACTGTTCAGGATTTCACGCCCTACCGGTACATACAGGATAAAACCGGCAAAAATCAGCTGAATGGCAAAAGCGCCACCCACTGTGCGCCAATTAATCTCGCGCCGATTTTCAGAGAAAAGAACTGCAACCGCAAAAAGCGTAATAATGCCCAACAGGCTGACCAGATAATTCACGGCCAAACTCCACCAATTTGTTTGTTAAACGATTGCGGCGGCATTTTATGGAGATATAAAAATGTGACAAGGTTCAAATTGTTAATGCAATTCACAGTTTGCATACATTTCAGCGGGCAATGATGAGGAATACAGCAAAAAAAGCCGGGAAACGCCAGATTGGTGCGCAGAGGGGATACTATTGTTCCCTATGGTGACAATAGCATCCTAGAAAGAGATGAAAAAATCGCCGCACAAAGCGTTGCGCAAACGATAACTCGCCGGAAAAATACCAGGAAACCGATTGGCTCAGTTGTTGAGTACTTTATCCCAGTACACGGGTTCCCCGATGTGTTGTTTGATAAAACGGATGAAAGCATCCACTTTTTTAGGCAGGAACTTATGGCGCGGATAAACCGCGTAAAGTGGCATGTACTGTGACAGCTCCCAATCCGGTATTAGTCTGACCAGTTTTCCTTCCCGGAATTCTTTATCCAGCAGATAAGTCGCCAGATACCCTACGCCGTGACCTGCCAGCGTGGCATCCAGAATGGCATCGGCAGAATCAACCCGGTAATTACCGGAAACTTTTACCTGCAGATTTTGGCCGTCCTGACGGAAATGCCAGAGGTTATCCTTTCGCTCCCGGCTGTAATAGGTGATGCAGTTATGTTCCACCAGCGCTTCTGGGGTATAAGGCACACCATGTTTCGCCAGATAATCCGGGCTGGCTGCCAGCACGAAGTGGCAATCCGCTAAATGGCGGGCAACAAACCCTTCCGGCGGGGAATCTGTCATTCCAATCCAGAGATCCAACTGCTCCGCAATTAAGTCGACCCGGTGATCAAACAGGCTCATTTCCAAATCCAGCTGCGGATACTGTGCATGAAATTCGGCAATATGCGGCGCGATATGGTGCCTGGCAAAAGACTGCGCAATCCCGACCCGCAAAATCCCCTGCATCGAGTCACTGCGCTCAAGCAACTCACTCTCTGCTTCATTCACCTCATTCACGATATTGGCGCAACGCACAGCAAATCGTTCACCGGCTTCTGTCAGTGCGAAAGAGCGGGTTGTCCGCTGAACCAATTGCACGCCCAGACGCTCTTCCAGTTGCTGAATCTGCTTACTGACCTGCGTACGGGAAATATCGAGCAACTGCGCCGCCTTGGTAAAACTACGCTGGTGGGTAAGCGCGTTAAAGACCACCATTTGCTGTACTTTTTTAATCATTCTGGAATGTTTGGTTTTTGGAATAGAACACAGTCTTTGAAACCGCTTATAAGAAATATTGCTTCAGCCAGCCACTTGGTAACAGCCAGCATACCCAGAGCTGTAGCCGGAGCTATACCCATAGCTATACTCAGAGCCATGCCCGGCACTGTATAGCTACAAGTCTAGCCGGATTCGCACCTGAGCGCTGTAACCACAGGAAAAGAAACACATAATGCCCTTTTCGCCAGAAAAAAGAAAAGGCCTGTGTCATACAGGCCTTGGGCTATTCGTTTTTCTGCCGAGCAGGTTGTTCCCTCAGGCAGGAAGGAGATGTTTAGATGCGGAAGAAAGCCAACTGTTGTTTCTGTTGCTCGGCCAGCTGTGACAACTCGTTACTGGCCATCGCGCTCTGGCTGATACCGGCAACGTTCTGACTGACGATTTCCGACATGTTAGTCACGTTACGGTTGATATCCTGAGTCACCATCGACTGCTGCTCTGCCGCTGTCGCCACCTGGGTGTTCATGTCGCTCATCTGCTGTACCGCAGTAGTGATCCCCATCAACGCGTCATTTGCCTGACTGGCCAGCAGCTGATTGCGTTCAAGCATTTCCAGGCTTACCTGCATGCTGTCATTTGCCTGGTTCGACTGCAGTTGCAGCTCTTCAATAATGGACTGGATTTCTTGCGTTGAGTCCTGAGTACGCGCCGCCAGCATACGCACTTCATCAGCCACCACGGCAAAGCCACGGCCTGATTCACCGGCACGGGCCGCTTCAATCGCCGCATTCAGTGCCAGCAGGTTCGTTTGCTCCGAGATACCGCGAATCACTTCGATTACTTTGCTGATTTGCTCAGACTGATCTTTCAGGCGAGTCACTACCCCAGCTGCATCTGACAGTGTGGCAGACATCTGCTGGCTGGCAGCATTGCTCTCTTCGAAGACGTCCAGACCCTGACGCGCCAGTGAATCGGTCTCTTTAGCTGTCGCATCGGCGGCAGTTGCTGTATCGCTAACGTTATCAGCCGTTGATGAAAGCTCGTTCACCGCCGATGCCACCTGATCAATTTCATTCTGCTCAGACTGCGCATTGGCTTCCGACTGCGTCATTACCGCGGCCAATTCTGTGGCGGCTGCAGCAACGTCTTCACTGATGCGGATCATCGAATCAACCGTGCTGTGCAGCTGCTTCACCGTTACATTGACATCACTGCTCAGCATCGCCAGTTCGTTGGTACCGTCCTGCTCGGCACTGACCGTCAGGTTACCCCCGGCCACTTCACGCATCACTGCCTGCAGTTTGATGATCGGATTCACAATCAGCCCTGACAACCACCAAGCCAGCAGGAATACAATGACGAACACCGCAGCAATCCCCATGGTTGCTGCTGACATCAGCGCACGATTGTTCTCAGCACTTTGCTGCATGCTGCGCGCCGCATACTCATTGACATGGGCAGACAGCTGATTGATAGCACTCACCATGTTATCGCCGATAGTGCGGTATTCATTGATGAACTGGTTAAACTCTGCCGTAGACACTTCACCGTGATCGAAACGATCCAATAAAGAAACCGCCTGCTTGGAGAAGTCCATGTAGGCACGAATTGCATTTTCGACCTGCTTGGCTTCATTACGGAACTCGGGTTCTTTTTCCAGAACCTGAATATCGGAGCCCAGCTCTTTCACGGCACCGTTGATATTACGCAGGAATTCTTCACGGCGCTTCGCGTCGTAAATGGCGTAAACGGCATGGATACGCAGTGGGTAAACCTGATCGTCAATGCGCGCCAGGGTATCTTTATACGTCACCAGTTTGGTCGTGTTCGTTGCAATCACGCCCTGTTCGGTTTCCAGTTTAAATTTTGTAGTAAGCAGCGCCGCGAACAGCACGACTACCATCAGCATAACAGGCAGCAGAACCTGGTATCGGATAGATAAATTTTTCAGAGAAAATTGCATGACAGCCTCATAACAGAGAATCACCTGCGTCCATGCAAGCAAGGAAATTTCGTTGGAATTTTTGATGCGGGAAATATAGATCTACGTCACAAAAATGTCCACATAATAAACATCTAAATTTCAAGGCGATAGAAGCAATCTCACCGTCAAAATAACTGTTACTGATGTCATTAATTTGACAGCGTATTTTTTTTGCCTATCAATCATTGAGATATAAAGAAGCGACCATTTTCCAGAAATGCTAATGAAGAATTTATGAATCGCGTCATACAGTGTTCAAAGTTCTGAAACATGATTGTCATATTTCTTTTCTAACCTTTGCCTCGTTCATTCAAAACCGACTGGCATTTAACAGCCAAGCATTTTAAGGATTAGGAAAATGAAAACTAAGGTTATTGGTGCACTCGCTCTGGCAGGTTCAATGGTGTTCAACACTGCAGTTGCAAACGAAACTATCTCTGTTGTTGGTTCGAGCTCCGTATCACCTATCATGGAAGTTCTGGGTGAGACCTACGCAAAATCTCACGATGTCACCATCGAAGTTCAAGGTCCTGGTTCATCAGCAGGCGTACGTGCTGCGCACGACGGTTCTTCTGACCTGGGCATGAGTTCTCGTGACCTGAAATCTTCTGAGAAAGCGGACTTCATCAAAGAAGTGGTTATCGCTCGTGACGGTATCGCAGTGGTTGTACACAACAACAACACCGTTGATAACCTGACTAAAGAAGAAGTCGCTAAAATCTACAAAGGCGAAATCACTAACTGGAAACAAGTTGGCGGTGAAGACAAGCCAATCGTTGTTGCAACTCGTGATACCGCATCAGGTACTCGTGGCGCTTTCGAAGACATCATGTCTCTGAAAAAGAAAGTGAACGGTACAAGTGTTTCAGCTATCTCTCAGCGCGCACAGGTTGCCAGCGGTAACGGCCAGCTGAAAACTATCGTAGCCAACAACCCGTTTGCTATCGGTTACATCTCACTGGGTTCTGTAGACGGTTCAGTTAAACCACTGTCTATCGACAGCCACAAACCATCTGTAGAAGCCATCAAAGCAGGTGAATACGGCGTACAGCGCCCATTCCTGGTGGTTTACAAAGAAGGTCGTCCTTCAAAAGCTGCACTAGACTTCCTGAACTGGGTTCAGTCTGAAGAAGCTCAAAAGATTGTTGCTGACAAAGGCTTCATCTCTGTTCACTAAGTTCTGATTACTTTTCCGGTCATCGTCGATGACGATGGCCGGTTTTCTGATTTCTCGATATCTGGTTCGGATTTGTGGATCAGTATCTGGAGTAACACATATGACCATCGCAAATAACATAGAACAATCAGCGAAAGGATCATCGCTGAAAGCCAAAGATAAAATCGACTGGCGTGAACTGTTCTTCAAGTACCTGTTTCTGACTAGTGCCGCTCTGGGTATCTTGTCGCTTATCACTATCGGTTACTTCATCTTCCGTGAAGGCTACGCTGCATTCGCCCACGCTGGCATCGCGGGAATCGTACTGGGGAATGACTGGCTGCCGCCTGCCCTGTTTGGTATTGCACCAATGATTGTTGCCTCGGTTGTCTCGACAGCTGGCGCGGTCATTGTAGGTGTGCCTATCGGTGTACTGACCGCGATTTTCATTGCTGAAGTGGCCCCTAAACGTCTGGCAGATTTGATTCGCCCAATGGTTGAACTGCTGGCAGGTATCCCATCGGTAGTTTACGGCTTCTTCGGTCTGGTTATCATCGTCCCGCTGATTCAGGACGTGTTCGAAGTACCGGCAGGTAACACAGTGCTGGCCGGTATCATTGTTCTGGCGGTGATGATTCTGCCGACGGTCATTACCGTTTCTGAAACCTCTATTCGTGCCGTGCCACGCAGTTACAAAGAAGGCTCTCTGGCCCTTGGCGCATCGCACATGTTTACCATTTTTAAGTTGCTTGTACCGGCTGCCCGCTCAGGCATCATGACCGGCGTTATTCTGGGTGTTGCCCGTGCGCTGGGTGAAACCATGGCCATCATCATGGTAATGGGTAACTCACCAGCCATGCCGCAGGGCCTGTTGGATTCTGCCCGTACCCTGACGGCGAATATCGCGATTGAAATGTCATATGCAACCGGCATTCACGCCAGTGCCCTGTATGCGACCGGTATTGTTCTGCTGGTTTTCATCATGATTCTGAATGGTGCGCTGCTGTACCTAAACCGTGAGCGCGCGAGGTAATTACGATGGCTCTACAAGCAACTAACCCAAGTAAGCAAAAGCTGAAAGACAATATTTCCCTGTCCCTGATTTGGTCAGCAGCCACCATCACTGTTGGTTTTCTGTTGTGGGTCGTGTGGTACATCCTGAGTAACGGCCTGTCGCACGTTGACTGGAACTTCGTCACCAGCAATTACACGACAATCGGACAAGAGTCCGGCATCTGGCCAATGATTGTGTCAACCCTTTACATGGTTGCTGCATCGATTGCTGTCGCTGCTCCTATGGGCATCATGACAGCCATCTACTTGACAGAATACGCCAAAGTCGGCAGCCGTCTGGTTAAAGTGATCCGATTCTGTACTGAATCGCTGGCAGGTATCCCGTCGATTATTTACGGTCTGTTCGGTATGACCTTCTTCGTCGTGGTACTGGGCTTTGGTTACTCAATCCTGTCAGGTGCCCTGACCCTGAGTATCCTGATTCTGCCCGTTATTATCCGGACAACAGAAGAAGCGCTGATGGCAGTGCCTCAAACGTACCGCGAAGGCTCTTACGGCCTGGGTGCTTCAAAAATTTACACCATCTGGAGACTGATTCTGCCAAGCGCAATGCCAGGTATTGTCACCTCTATCATCCTCAGTGTAGGTCGTGTCATCGGTGAATCTGCGCCGGTATTCATGACAGCAGGTATGGTTGCCCGTATCCCAGAGAGCATGTTTGACTCCGGGCGTACGCTGACTGTTCACCTGTATAAGCTCACGCAGGAACTTTACACGGTTCACGAATGGAACCAGGCCTATGCCACGGCCACCATTCTGATTGTGGTTGTTCTTGTGATTAACCTGATTACCAAACTGATTGCGCAACGCTTTAACACTGCGACTTACTAATTCTGAGGAAGTAACACCATGAACAAATTCAACATTGAAAACCTGGACCTGTACTACGGCGAAAACCAAGCACTCAAGAAAATCTGCCTGCCTATTCCAAACCGTCAGGTTACGGCACTGATTGGCCCGTCAGGTTGTGGTAAATCGACCCTGCTGCGCTGCCTGAACCGCATGAACGACCTGATTGAAGGCGTGAAAATTGACGGCAAACTGACGATGGATGGCGAAAATGTGTACGGAAACATTGATGTGTCTCAGCTGCGCATCAAAGTCGGCATGGTTTTCCAAAAGCCAAACCCGTTCCCGATGAGCATCTACGAAAACGTGGCTTACGGCCTGCGTGCACAAGGTGTGACCGACAAGAAACGTCTGGACGAAGTGGTAGAAAAATCTCTGCGCGGCGCGGCGCTGTGGGATGAGGTGAAAGATCGCCTGAAGTCACACGCGTTCGGCCTGTCGGGCGGTCAGCAGCAGCGTCTGTGTATCGCTCGTACAATTGCGATGCAACCTGAAGTGATCCTGATGGATGAACCAACATCAGCACTGGACCCAATTGCAACCAAGAAAATTGAAGACCTGATGGAGTCACTGAAGAAAGACTTCACCATTGTTATCGTTACCCACTCCATGCAGCAGGCGCGCCGTATTTCAGACCGCACCGCCTTCTTCCTGATGGGAGAGCTGGTTGAGCACGACAGCACACACGCACTGTTCAACAATCCACGTGACGAGCGTACCCGTGGCTACGTAAACGGTGATTTCGGTTAATGTCGATTTACTTCCTTCGCAAGTAAGTCATGCAGTTTTGTACAAATAATAAAAAGCGATGGTAACTATATTGCCCCCATGGAATGGGGGCCTTTTTTTATCTGCGAAACCTTATACCGACCAAAGCCACATCAATTCTTTGCCATATAAATTCTTTAGCCATGCCTGAGCAATACCCACAACCAGGCAATACCATACCAAGGCAATGGCACGCAGGATGCACCATTCACATTTCTTTGCCGCCGAGTTCGCACTTAGATAGGCATTCCCCGAATATCCGCTTCAACCGCCGGACAGGTCGGCGAAAATTCAGCTTCTGACAGCAGAAAATCAATAAAGGTTCTGACCGCCAGCGACTGGTGCTTGCGTGACGGATACACCAGCCAGCCGTAGCTCATCCACGGCTCAACATCTTCCAGCAACCGCACCAGCATGCCCCGCTCCACGTAATAATCCGCCAGCTGCTCCGGGATCAGAATGATCCCCCTGCCCTGCAGACAGGCTTCGACGATCAGGGGAATGCTGTTCATGATCAAATCGCCGCCGACTTCAATCTCTTTGCCGTTGCCAATTGGCATCCGGTTGACCAAATTCCCGTTCGGATAACGGAACAAAATGAAGTTATGACTTGGCAGTTCCTGCGGCGACGTCGGGTGGCCATGACGGGCAATGTATTCCGGCGTGGCGTAATACCCAAACGAGGCAGACTTGAAAGGACGGGCAATCAGGCTGGAGTCTTCCAGCTTTTGGCCAATCCTGAGCGCTACATCGATATGGTTTTCAATCAGGTTCGATTCTTCCGAACTGCTGATCACCTCCACACTGACTTTGGGATACATGTCCATAAAACGGAAAATGGTACGACCGACTTCCATCAAGCCCGGCAGTGGCAGCAACTGAACCCGTAAGTGGCCGGACACTTCGTACACCGGCGCGGTAATTTCCTGAATGCTCTGCTCCAGCTCAATCAGAATCGATTTGGTTCGGTCATAAAATTTCTTGCCGGCTTCCGTCAGTTGCATCGAACGGTTATGACGGTGAAACAGCTGCACCGAGAGCTCTTCTTCCAGCGATTTTACACGCCGGCTCAGGTTGGACTTGGGTAAGTCAAAAATTTCCGCCGCCCGGATCAGGCTGCCGGCATCCACAATCTGATGAAATAACTTAATGTCTTCGGTTTTCATAACGTTGTCTCTGTTCACAGTCCCTGACTATTGTAAAGCAGTTTACCGCTTTTTAGTGTTCCGCAAAATGGAACTTGTCTTTCCAAATTGTCCGGTTAATCGAAACCCAGACTAAATGTATAGTTTGCGAAAATTGATAACAACAGGAATCACTTACATGAAACCGGCCTCTTTCAGCCTTTTGGCGATTCTGCTGTCTTCGGCTCTGACCGGATGTGACAGTGCAGAAAGCGCTATTCAGCCCTCACCGGTTGTTCGCCCGGTGAAACTCATGACCATTGAAGACATGGCGCAAGCGCAGGTACGGGTGTTCCCAGCCAAGATTGCAGCCAGTCAGCAAGCGGATCTCGCTTTTCGTATTCATGGCGAGCTGGTGAAGCTTGATCTCAGTGAAGGCCAGTACGTGAAAAAGGGCCAGCTGTTGGCCAAGATGGATGATCGTGATGCCAAAAACGCGCTGCTGAATGCCGAAGCCAGCCATGAGCTAGCCGCCGTGGATTACGACCGCAAGAAAGAGCTGTTTGCCCGTAAGCTGATTTCCAAAGCCGAATACGATACCGCCCGTGCCACCCTGAAATCGGCACGCGCGGCCCTCAATACCGCACGCGATCAGCTGGCCTACACCCGTCTCGAAGCCCCATTTTCCGGCACTGTCGCGCGGGTCAACCTGGACAACCATCAGATGATTCAGGCCACCCAGAAGGTACTGACCCTGCAAGGCAACAGTCAACTGGATGTCAGTATTCAGGTGCCGGAATCACTGCTGCTCTCGCTGAAAAACAACAGTTTTGACGATACATTTAATCCCAAAGTCCGTTTCCAGGCTCCAAAAACGCTGGCCATTGAGAGCGGTTTTACGCCGACGGTTTCAACCAGCGGAACAGTGATGACCTACCCGGTTCAGTACAAAGAACACGCCAGTACAGTCAGTCAGGGCAGCCAAACTTATGAAGTGGTATTTAGCCTGATTCCGCCAAAGGATCTCAATATCCTGCCGGGAATGAGCGCAGAGCTGATGCTCGACATGACAGCCCATCAGGGTGAACGTCAGGCCATCACAGTATTACCGCTGAGTGCGATTGTGCGCAGCGATAACGAACAAATCACCTCGGTGTGGCGCTATAACGCAGAAAGCGGCAAGCTGGAATCCGTCCCGGTGACTGTCGGTCAGCTGCGTTCCAACGGGATTGAAGTGCTGTCCGGGCTGACCCCGGGAGATGAAATTGTCGAAGTCGGCGCCAACGCCCTGAAAGACAATATGACCGTGAAGCCGCTTCGCTGGGAACGAGGCGTGTAACCGATGAATATTGCGCATTACAGCATTAAAAACAAAGTCATCAGCTGGATGTTTATCCTGCTGATGCTGATTGGTGGCGGCATCTCGTTTACCGGTCTGGGGCAACTGGAATTTCCGGAATTTACCATCAAACAGGCCTTGGTGATCACCCCGTATCCGGGTGCTTCTCCGGAGCAGGTGGAAGAAGAAGTGACACTGCCGCTGGAAGACGCCATACAGCAAATGCCGCAGATCAAGCATATCACGTCAATTAACAGTGCCGGTCTGTCACAGATTGAAGTGGAAATGCAGGACAGGTATGACGCCCGTGATCTGCCACAGATCTGGGACGAACTGCGCCGTAAGGTGAATGATACCGTGGCGTCACTGCCACCGGGCACGGTACAGCCGCAAATCATTGACGACTTTTCCGACGTGTTCGGCATTCTGCTGAACCTGCGCGGTGATGGCTACAGCTATCGCGAGCTGGAGAACTTTGCCAACTATCTGCGCCGGGAACTGGTACTGATTGACGGGGTAAAGAAAGTCTCCGTGGTGGGTGCGCCTGAAGAGCAGGTCGTGGTTGAAATCAGCCAGGAAAAACTGGCTGCGCTCGGCCTGGATCAGAATTACATCTACAGCCAGATTCAGACCCAGAACGTGGTCTCCAATGCCGGACGAATCCGGGTCGGTGAAGGACGCATCCGTATTCACCCAACCGGTGAATTTACCGATGTCGCGGAAATGAAACGCCTGATGGTCAGCCCGCCGGGCAGTGACCATCTGGTCTATCTGGGTGATATCGCCTCGGTGTACAAAACGGAAACGGAAACACCGTCGCTGCTTTACCACAGCAACGGCGAGCAGGCGCTGTCGGTGGGGATCTCCTTTGTCAGCGGCGTCAACGTGGTTAACGTCTCCCAGGCTATTGGCGACAAAATTCAGCAACTGGAATCGCAAATGCCGGTCGGCATGGTGCTGGATACCGTCTATGACCAGGGTGCTGTGGTCGATGCGTCGGTCAGCGGCTTTCTGATTAACCTCGCCGAGTCCATCCTGATCGTTATTGTGGTCTTGCTGGTTTTCATGGGTCTGCGTTCAGGCATTCTGATGGGCGTGGTACTGCTGCTGACCATCTTTGGTACATTCATTGCGATGAATGTGCTGGGCATCGAACTACAGCTGATTTCGCTGGGAGCATTGATCATTGCGCTCGGGATGCTGGTCGACAATGCCATCGTGGTCACCGAAGGGATCCTGATCGGCATTCAAAGAGGCCAAACACGTCTGGAAGCCGCCGGACAAGTGGTCAAGCAGACCCAATGGCCGCTGCTGGGTGCCACTGTCATCGGTATTATCGCGTTTGCCCCGATTGGCTTATCGCAGGATGCGACCGGTGAATTCTGTAAATCGCTGTTTCAGGTACTTCTGATTTCCCTGTTTATCAGCTGGATCACCGCCATCACCATCACGCCGTTCTTCTGTCACCTGTTGTTCAAAGACGGTGAAAGCAATGGCGAGCCGCAGGAGCTGTATCAGGGCTGGTTCTTCAATCTATACCGCTCGCTGCTGACGCTGGCCCTGCGCTTTAAGATCCTAACGCTGGGTCTAGTCGTCGCTATGCTGGTCACGGCTGTCATCGGTATGGGTCACGTGAAAAATGTGTTCTTCCCGCCATCGAATACGCCGATTTTCTTCGTCGATATCTGGATGCCGGAAGGCACCGATATTCTGGGTACGGAGAATTTCGTCAGCCGCATTGAGCAGGATCTGCTGCAGTTTGAAGCGGAAAACCAGGTCGGCATGAAGCAGCTGACATCCGTGATCGGTCAGGGTGCCCAGCGTTTCGTGCTGCCTTACGCGCCGGAAAAAGGCTATGACGCATTTGCCCAGCTGATGATTGAAATGGACAGCCTGGAGCAACAGTATGAAGGCATGCCTAAGCTGACGGCTTATCTACGGGAAAATTACTCGGATGCCGAGTTCCGGGTGAAGTTTCTGGAAAACGGGCCGTCTCCGGCCGCAAAAATTGAAGCCCGCTTCTACGGTGAAGACCCAACGGTATTGCGTCAGCTGGCCTATCAAGCAGAGCAAATTTTGCAGGCCGAGCCAAGCGCCGAAAACATTCGCCACAGTTGGCGTAATCAGGTCGCGGTTGTGCGTCCGCAACTCAATATGGCGCAGTCACGGGAAGTCGGTATCAGCAAGCAGGATCTCGACAATGCAATGCTGATTAACTTCAGCGGTAAAGCCATCGGAGTATATCGCGAACAGACGCATCTGATGCCGATTCTGGCCCGCGCACCGGAGCAGGAACGGTTAGATGCCAACAGCCTGTCCAAACTGCAAGTCTGGAGCTCGGAAAACAGCACATTTGTGCCGGTCACACAGCTGGTATCATCCTTTGATACTGAGTGGGAAAACCCTATTGTGATGCGCCGTGACCGCAAACGAGTACTGACGGTGTTTGCCGATCCGGTGCTCGACAGCGGGGAAACTGCAGACTCAGTATTCCGCAAGGTTCGCGCTGACATCGAAGCGATTCCCCTGCCGGATGGTTATTCGCTGGAATGGGGCGGCGAATACGAAACCTCGCGAGATGCGCAGGCCAGTATTTTCAGTTCGCTGCCGCTGGGGTACCTGTTTATGTTCCTGATCACCGTACTGCTGTTTAACTCGGTACGTCAGCCGCTGGTGATTTGGTTTAACGTTCCGCTGGCGATCATTGGTATTGCCTCAGGTTTGTTGTTATTTGATGCGCCATTCAGCTTTATGGCCATGCTTGGCATGCTCAGCCTGAGCGGCATGGTGATCAAAAACGGGATTGTGCTGGTTGATCAAATCAACGCCGAAGTGCGCGAAGGCAAAGCCGCGTATCAGGCTGTGTTTGATTCATCTGTCAGCCGGGTAAGACCGGTGGGGATGGCTGCCATTACCACCATGCTGGGGATGATACCGCTGATTTTTGACCCGTTTTTTAAAGCCATGGCGGTCACCATTATCTTCGGTCTGGGGTTTGCAACCTTGCTGACGCTGGTTGTCCTGCCGGTCAGCTACGCACTGCTGTTCCGTATTAAACATCAGCCTGCGGGACAGGTGACAACACCATGTTCAAAACAAGGTGTTCATGCCGCCAACACCGCTGGCTCAAGCAGTCCAGCTTCAATGTCAACGTCAACCGAGGCAAACGTGCTGGACACACAATAAACACTGTTTTTTCTCGCTCGTGTCACGACGACACATCATGTGTATTTTTGCCCGCTAAGGATAGCGGGCTTTTTTTGTCGCAGTTTGCGGCCTTCTGCGATCATTTCCGAACTTTATCAGTGAATTGAGTCAATTCGGCCATCAAAACAAACAAGGTTTCCCATCCTCACTTTCTGCTCAAACGTCACCTGAGCCGAGCATCACTCCACCAACCGAATGCGCACGGTATCTGTTTCTAGGTCAAACGGCCGACTTAACAAGCGGTTATACATCAGCAATGCCGGCGTCACTTTATATTGCAACAAAGCATCCAAATCCTGCCAGTGCTGCCAGCGTTCAACAATGCATACCGTGTCAGTTGTTCCTTCCCTGAGGCCAAATTCATAAGACAGGCAGCGATAGTGCAAGGCATCCGGTTTGCCGAACTGCTCCAGCAGTTCCAGACACTGACGGGCATGGTCGGTATCTTTGCAGCGCAACGTGACAATATGGATCAATGATCCCCGCTCAATACCTGTTAACTCATCCATCGCGGATACTCCTGCTCGATGCCATTTGCCTAACTGGTATTCACTATAGTCAGACTCAACAGGATTACCTGCTCATATCACACCTTCGCCAAATTATTACATCGAAATCACCGCTCTCCCTTTATGATTGTTTATAGCGTTCAGCTTGTTAGAGAGGTTTTTCATGCGTTGGCTTTTATTTCCCTGCTTACTGCTCAGTTTCTTGGTGCTGGCTGAGCCGGAAGCCGCTTCCCCTTCCAACGAATTTGAGCGAATCGAAAAACTGGAACAGGATATCAACCAGCTGTACCGCGAAGCGCAAAATCAGAGTGGTACCGCAAGAAATATCATCGACATGCAGATGCTCAAGAAAAATGAGGACATCCGCAACGAGCTGGAAGACCTGATTCCAAAACGAACCGATGAGAACACCCCCACCCTGCTCAAATTTGTCAGAGTACAGGTCGACTACCTGAAAATGGCCATGACATTTCTGCTGAAACAGATCAATAAGATGCAGAGTGAACTGGATGCCGCCGATGCCGAACAACGGCTCCTGATGCAGAAAACACTGCATGAAGTCACCCGCTTCTATCACCAGATCATGCAAGAACAATGGGTTAACTTCCAATGGCTGAGAACGCTCGGTCATCCGCTGGACAAAGCAGAATCGGCACTGATTGACACCGTCAGTCAGCGCATCGATTTTGTCTCGGCCAAGCTGACCTTTGACCACCAGCAAGAGACAATGCTCACCAAACAGATTAAAGCGGCGGCAGAGGCTGAAAAATCATCGCTGCAAATCCAGCATATTCTGGCCCAGCGTCAGGTCGTCAGTGACACCGAAGAGCTGAAAAATCTGGTGGCGCTGGCGCGGGACATGGGGCTTGATACCACGGAGATGACCAAGCAGCTGTTTGAGGTTACCGGGGATCTGACTAACGAATTGATGAACACCAAAGTGCTGGTTTCGCTAATTTCCGGCTGGACCAAAAACCTGAAGGACTGGGTATTCCAGAATACCCCTCAGGCGCTGTTCAAACTGTTCATCTTCATGGTGATTCTGTTCATTTTCCGGCTGCTGAAGCTGCTGACCCGACGTATCGTGACCCGCGCGGTATCTTCGCCGACCCTAAAAATGACGCAGTTGATGAAGGAGTTCTTCATCTCCATGAGCGGCAACATCGTGTTTGTCATCGGCCTGCTGATTGCTCTGTCACAAATTGGCCTGAACCTGGCCCCGGTTCTAACCGGCTTCGGGGTGGCTGGTGTCATCATTGGTTTTGCCCTGCAAGATACCCTGTCTAATTTTGCTTCCGGCATGATGCTGCTGATTTATCGACCGTTTGACGTGGATGACTATGTCGAAGCGGGTGGGACATCCGGCAAAGTGAGCCACATGAGCCTGGTTAACACGACCATCAAAACCTTTGATAACCAAATCCTGATCGTACCGAACAGCAAGATCTGGGGGGACACCATTAAAAATATCACCCATGAGCGGGTAAGGCGGGTCGATATGGTGTTTGGCATTGGCTACAACGACGACATCGAAAAAACCGAACGGATTTTACACGACATCCTAGACAAGCATCCGGCCGTATTGCGCGTTCCGGAAGCCAATATCAGGCTGCATACTCTCAATACGTCGTCGGTAGATTTTATTGTCCGCCCCTGGGTCAAGACGGAAGATTACTGGGATGTGTACTGGGATGTGACCCGCGAGGTCAAAATGCGGTTTGATCGTGAAGGCATTTCGATCCCCTACCCGCAGCAGGATGTTCACCTACATATGGTCAGTGAAGAAAAAAATCCAAAATGACAAAGAGTTAACATCACTATACTGGTTTTTAGTCTATGATACTTTCTGTATAAGCAGACAATTGCAACGGATTGCAATGTCTGGCAGGCGGCTAAAATGCATTCAGACCTGTTTATTTTATGGACGACAATTAAAAAACATCGTACAATTTTTTACGAACTGCCAGCTTTCGTTCAGGTTCCCTATGCTTAACTGGCACAAATCGTTACTGTTTGGAAAACAACTATGATCAAAAAACGTTATCTGACGGCCCTTGCGCTTCCTGTTATTCTTGCTGCATGTTCTACAACTGTTAAACAACCGGTTGAAACAACAATGATCTCTGCAAATGACCTGGCGACTCACCAATGGGTTCTGACAAAAGTCGATAACAAAGCACTGGAACTTCAACAGCCTTTCAAAGCGCCAACGCTACAGCTGAATGAAGAACTGGGTGCGAGTGGTCACGCGGGCTGTAACCGTTACTTCGGTCAGGCAGAACTAAAAGACGGTAAATTGCGTATTGAGAAAATGGGCATGACCATGATGGCGTGTCAGGATCCGGCGATGAAGCTGGAGCACACTGTCAGCTCAACGCTGATGGAGTGGAGCACGGCCAGCATCAACGGCAACGAGCTGAGCCTGACTGGTGCAGAGCACAACCTGACGTTCACCCGTACTGACGTTAAGTAATCTTACGTTACGAATGAAACGAAAAACTCCTGCTACAGCAGGAGTTTTTTTATGTCTGCAATTTACCCAGCAGTTGGTTTACTGGTTGACGCTGTTGTTGACGCGGTTAAAGAAGAAACCGGTTCAGGAAGAGCCTGAATCAAGAAAATCCACCCTTAACCTAAACTTGATTAGCACAGACTCGATACCGACGCCGATTGCGGTCTGCCGACACGAATGGCCCGAACCTGATTGCGTCCGGCACTCTTAGCCTGATACAAGGCGGAATCCGCCAGGTTGAATACCGAATCCCGGGTCTGTGCGTCCAGACTTTCCAGCGACACCACGCCCACCGAGACCGTCACAACATCCGAGGTTAACGACCCCTGATGCGCGATAGCCAGCCGTTCCACCACACTGCGGCACTGTTTGGCGACCACTTCACCGTTATTGGTATTGGGCAGAATGATACCGAACTCTTCGCCTCCGACCCGAGCTAGCATATCTGCCGGCCGTTTGAGTACCCGGCCGAGTTCTTCTGCCACCAGCTTGAGACAGCGATCTCCTGCCTGATGGCCATAGGTGTCGTTAAAGGCTTTAAAATGATCGATATCGATCAACATCAGCGCCAGTGGCCTGTCCTCCCGACGTGAGCGGGAGAATTCCCGGTGTAACGTCTCATCAAAGTAACGACGATTAGCGATGCCGACCAGCACGTCCATCTTGGTCATGCGTTCCAGCTTTTTATTGATGTCATCAAGCGCCTGATTTTTCTTTGCCAGCGTCGACACCATTTCACGGTTTCGCCGCATCAGTATAAAGCCGTAGAAAATCACCAGACCAAACAAAACGGTACCGACGATAAACACAACCAAAGGCAGACGGGTTCGCTTGTCAGCAACATAAGAGGCAGACGGCGTCGCTTCAATAAACCACTCTCGTCCTCCGAGGGTCAGCACCGGACGCGTGACATTGAAATCTTTCTGAGCCAGCTGCTCTTCCGTGGTCAACGAGCCCTGCTGATACAACAGTTGATTGTGTGGATCGGCATTGACGTCCAGCAAACGAAAAGCCATCAGGCTTGCATCCTGAGGTTGCATGGTCGATTGCAGGATTGCCGTCAACCGGAACACCCCCATCACAAAGCCGCGCAGTGTCTGGCGGCGATCCGCCACGCTTTGCGGCGAGACAATGTGGTAAACCGGCAACAACATCAGCAGACCGGCATGATCATCCGTTGTCTGAACCAGTTCAATACGTTCTGAAAACTGAAGTTTACCGCTGTCGCGTGCCCGATTCAGTGCATCCAGGCGTCGTCCGTTAGAGCCGACATCAAACCCCAGTGCTCGTTCATTACCTTGCAATGGTTCAACGTAAATCACCGGGTAATACAGGCTGCGTTCGGAGACCGGCACCATTTCACCACTGGCTACCCGCTCGGTAACATGAAAACCCGGCCAGCGTGCACCAAATTGTTTTTCCAGTGCCGGCAGGCCCTCCGCTTCCACTTTGGGTATCCATTCCAGCGCCTGAATATGGGCATGACGGGATAATGTTTGCGCCGCAAGCTGACTGAAATCCGGGTAATCGAGCAGACCGTGGTTATCATACGCCGCTTTCAGACTGTATATTGCCTCGATATTCAGCTCGACAGCCTGTGTCAGAGCGGCTGCCTTAGACTCTACATCACGTTCAAATTCGCGCTTGATATTGGTTGTTTCTAAACGGTAAAACAACCCATACAGCGCACACGACAGCGCAATGCCGATAATCACAGCTAACACAGTAACAAGATACAGTCGACGCTCCATGATGACCTTTACATTGTTCGTTACGGTTACTTAATTAAAGTCAATACTGATTATTTTTCAAATCCTTGTACTTAAATGGCTGAAAGACAGGCACAAAAAAGCAAAAAAGAGCGCCTAAGCGCTCTTTTTGATAATTTCATATATTCACACAGATGAGTATTACCCTATCCGTTATACGGCTTTTGCCTGCCACTGCTCACGCAGCTGTTTCGCGGCTGCCACCATGTTGCCCAGGGCCGCTTCCGTTTCCGCCCAGTTACGGGTTTTCAGGCCGCAGTCCGGGTTAATCCACAGACGCTCTGCCGGAATCAGTTGCTCCGCTTTTTCTACCAACTGCACAATCTGCGCCACATCAGGAATGTTCGGAGAGTGAATATCATACACACCCGGACCGATTTCATTCGGGTACGCAAACTCTTCAAAAGCTTTCAGCAGTTCCATATCTGAACGCGAAGTCTCAATAGTGATCACGTCTGCATCCAGTGCCGCGACTGACTTGATGATGTCATTGAATTCGCTGTAACACATGTGGGTATGGATCTGCGTTTCAGGCTCGGCACTGGCAGCTGAAATTCTGAACGCTTTCACGGCCCAGTTCAGGTATGTTTGCCACTGGCTCGCTTTCAGCGGCAGACCTTCACGGATTGCAGGCTCATCAATTTGAATAACCTTAATGCCGTTTGCTTGCAGGTCAGCCACTTCATCACGCAGCGCAAGGGCAATCTGGTTCGCGATATCTTCACGGGACAGATCTTCCCGCGGGAAAGTCCAGCCCAGAATTGTCACAGGTCCTGTCAGCATGCCTTTTACCGGCTTTTTCGTCAGCGACTGAGCATAGGTTGTCCAACCAACTGTCATCGCTTCTGAGCGATAAATATCAGATACAATCACCGCCGGTTTCACGCAACGGGAGCCGTAGCTTTGTACCCAACCGAAACGGGTGACGGCAAAACCTTCCAACAACTCGGCGAAGTATTCCACCATATCATTACGCTCTGCTTCACCGTGTACCAGCACATCCAGATCCAGTTTTTCCTGACGGGCAATCGCATCGGCGATGTGTCCCTGAATCGCCTGAGTATAGTCCTGCTCTGACAGGCGACCGGCTTTGTAGTCACGACGCTGAGTCCGGATTTCCCCCGTCTGTGGGAAAGAACCGATAGTCGTGGTCGGCAATAACGGCAGTCCCAGCGACTGACGCTGCAGACGCGCACGCTCTGCATACGGCAGTTTACGTTCAGCCAGCGCATCAGTGATTGCTGCGCTGCGCTGACGTACCTGAGGATTATTTACCCGCTCACTCGCAGCACGAGCTTTGATTGGGGCGCTGTACCGCTCACATTCTTCCTGCGCAACCACACTGCCGTCCAGAGCTTGAGCCAACAAGGTGATTTCACGGCATTTCTGCTTGGCAAAAGAGAGCCACTGACGCACTTCCGGGTCCAGATCTGTTTCCAGATCAAGGTCGATTGGGCTGTGCAACAGTGAACAGGACGAGCCCAGCCACAGGCGATCCCCCAGCGCCGCTTTAACCGGCTGCAAACGAGCCAGCAGAGCGCTCAGATCAGCACGCCAGACGTTGCGGCCGTTGATTACCCCGGCAGACAGTACCCAGTTTTCCGGCAACGCATCGACAATCTCATCCAGCTGAGCGGGTGCCGCCGACAAATCCACATGCAGACCATCAATCTTCAGCTTGGTGATGTTGTCCAGATGATGGGTAATATTATCGAAGTACGTGGTCAGCAGAAGCTTCGGACTACCATGCAGAACCTGATAAGCCAGGTTGAACGACTCAGACCACGCCGCAGGCAGCTCGAGCGCCAGTACCGGCTCATCAATCTGCACCCATTCCACGCCGAGCTTGGCCAGCTTACTCAGGATCTGCTGATAAGCCGTCAGCAAACGCGGTAGCAGTGACAAGCGATCAAAACCCGCTTCTTTCTCTTTACCCAGCCACAGGTAAGAAACCGGTCCCAGCAGCACAGGCTTCACGGCATGACCGGCTTGTTTGGCTTCGGCTACTTCTTCAAACAACTGCTGCCAGCTGACAGTGAACTCGTCATCGGCGCTGAATTCAGGGACCAGGTAGTGGTAGTTAGTGTTAAACCACTTGGTCATATCTGCCGCTGCACATGAACAGCCAGTCGGTGCTTTACCACGGGCAACCCGAAACAGGGTATCAAAATCCGGGAAGCCTTTACGGTGTCGTTTTGGCAGGTGACCAAGCAGCATGCTGGTGCCCAGTACATGGTCGTACCATGCAAAATCACCCACAGAGACAAAATCCAGACCGGCACCAGACTGATCCCCCCAGTGACGATGACGCAGCAGGCTGCCGACTTCTTTCAGTTCTGCCTGGTCAATATCGCCCTGCCAGTATTTTTCCTGAGCAAATTTCAGTTCACGCTGGCTGCCGACTCGTGGGTAGCCAAGGATATGTGTGGTGGTTTTCGTAGTCATAATGATTCTGTCCTTGTTATCGAAATATCGCGGTTATCTGGTTAACGCAACCATTCATCTATCTCAGGTATCTCAGGCATCGCGTTGTTGAGGTAACAATGACTGATGGACAGGGAATCGGGCAATGTCTATTGCCTAAAGTTAATGTTGAACAAATTTCATATTGATTTTGGGTTTTATTATGTTATTTAGCCGTCTAGATGTTTACACCGCCATGATTAACCAGTACATTGGCTGAACATGGAAACCGGCCTGATACAGGCGGGTATGAGCAGAGGGAAAGCCCATTGATTGAAATTAAACATTTGAGAACCCTGACCGTTTTGCGGGACACCGGTTCACTGACCGCCACTGCCAACACCCTTTGCCTGACACAATCTGCCCTTTCCCATCAGTTGAAAGATTTAGAACAACGGTTAGGCAGCCCGCTGTTTTTGCGCAAGACCCGCCCTGTCAGGTTTACCGCCGAAGGAGAAATTTTGCTGCGTCTGGCTGACGAGGTAATTCCCCGGATTGCCAAGGCCGAGCATGAACTGGCGAGCCTGAAGGAAGATGTCAACGGACGGCTGCACATGGCTATTGAATGCCATTCCTGCTTCCAATGGCTGATGCCGGCACTTAAGGAATACCAGATTCACTGGCCAAGTGTTTCTCTCGATTTCTCCTCCGGTTTTGGGTTCGAACCGATTCCCGCCCTGAGCGCCGGGGAGTTGGATCTTGTGATTACTTCAGATATCCAGCCACGCAGTGAAATCCACTATGAGCCGCTGTTTGATTTTGAAATGCGCTTAATTGTGTCCCCTCAATCTCCCCTTGCAGATAAAGCCTGCATTGAGCCGGAAGATCTGGCGGAGCAAACCATGCTCAGCTACCCGGTTCAGAAAAACCGGTTGGACGTGGTTAAACACTTTCTCCAGCCCGCCGGTATCGAGCCGAGCCACTGGAAACAGGCTGACAACACCTTGATGCTGATTCAGATGGTCTCTGCAGGATTGGGCGTTGCAGCACTGCCTAACTGGGCCGTGTATGATTTTGCGCGGCAGGGATTAATCGTCAGCAAGCCGCTCGGTAAGGGGTTATGGCGCCGCCTGTTTGCGGCTATCCGGGCATCGGAACGTGAGCGTCACTACCTGACGGCATTTTTTGCCACGGCAAAACAGCAGTGTCAAACGCATCTGGAAGGAATTAAAGCCGCCTGAGCATTACATTAGTGGCGGAGAATCACATCAGTGGCGGAGCACCGTCGTGACGGCAAGCGGCTCTGTGAAAGGTGCATTGAAGGTAAATCTTGATGCTATGCGATAAAGCCAGCCCGGAGTTGAAGCTGGCCATAGTCTGAAACCAATACAGAATTACCGGTTATTTGACCAAGTTATTTGAATTGATTATTGATGGGGTCGTAACGGAAGCCCATCAGCTCCATCTTGGCATTCAGTTCTTCAGAGTCGAGCTCATAACGGCTGGCCAGCTCTTCAAGTGTGGAGCACTCCAGCCGCAGCTTTTCATTGACGATACCGAGAACAATATGACCATCCATGCGCAATAAGTTGTTAATCTCCATGCCTACCCCCTGGTGACGTTCAGCTACTCAGTAAGCTTTTTTACCTAGTAAGCATAGACACTGAGAGACGGAATGAAAAAGCCCCGCCTCACAGTTATCACGTCCGCTTTCACTTCGAACTGAATTCACCGGCTTAGATCATGCTCAGAGCAATACCAGCTGAAAGTTCGCGGACACCACCAGCAACGCGCCAGCCATAACCAGCTGCCATTTGTTGACTGTTTTTCCGCTGAGCAGGTGGAACGCCCACACCAGCAAGCCAATTACCAGCAATGCCAGCGACGCGATCATTGGCTGAATCAGCGTCTGAAGCTGCGCTTCATCCAGTCGGCTTGCCATCCAGAGCAGACAGAGAACACTCACCATCGCACTCGCGAACCCGGCAAACGGCAGCAGACGGTGGAAAGCCTGTAGTCGGGTACGGGCATGCGTCAGCAGAATATGTGCCACCATCGAACCGAACAAGGCAGTCGCCATCAGGCTGAGGGCAATCACCGGCAGTGACATGCCAACCATCACGGCTACCCACACCACAACCGCCAGTACATTTGCCAGATAAAATACTTTCAGCGGCCCGGCATCACGGGTTTTCCCGGTTTTGACCTGCATAGTGAAGTAGCCCACTGCCGCCAGAGGCAAAACGGACAGCGGCTGCGAAAAGGCGGCAATCAGCCAACCAGCCAGCAGAACAGGTAGGGTTTTATGGACACGACCACGCTGACCCGGGCAGATTTCCCCTTTGGTCAGCACCAGAGAAAAAATCAATTGCGTACCCAGCAGCGCAGGAATTAGAAAGATCAATGCGGCATTCATAAGTTGTGGTCTGAAACTAAGAGTCAAAAGTGGCGGCGATCATAGCAATTCCTCATCACGATACCAAATGCCAATGCACGGAATAGATTTTGAACTGCGCATTGATGGCTTTTCGACTAACCACTCAGTTGCATAAAATTCTGTACTGCCCCGTATTTTTTGAATAAGTAGCAAAATTTACACTATGTTTTTGGATCAACATCACTGCACAAATATGCTTGATGGTGAATAATTCGCCTTCACGGAGAAAAACCACAAGCAGTGCGGTTATTACACGTCACCTTAACAATGAGAAGCAACGGAATGCATGAAGCGCCTGGCCAACTGCTAAAGACAATCAAGCTTTATATTCCTGATCTCTGGAGTGCCAAAGCGCATTCTGCCAGCTTTCGTGAAACACGGAGTGGTTACCTGCGCAGCCGGATCACTATGCTGGCTTGCGTGTGGGGCGTTCTGGTTATTGCATGGATTCCGTTTGATCTCCTGTTTCTGCCTTCAGGCCACGGTGAAGCCATTGCCCTGTCCCGCGCGCTGCTGGGAGCATTTCTGTTCGCCCTTGCCCGCGCCAACCACCAACAAACTTCTCTACGCCACGCCCAACTGTGTATGAGCCTGCTGGTAATCGGGCTGAACCTGTTTTACCTGCACGCCGTGTGGCAACTCGATTTTCCACTGGTGTACAGCGGCTTTATTTACGGCTATACCCTGCTGCCGATTATTCACGTTGCTGTCCTGACCATTCTGCCCGTCACCCTGAAAGAAAGCCTGGGCCTGCTGGCAATTACCGCCGCGACCCAGCTGTATGTCGACCAACAGGCCGGACGGATTTTCACCCCGGAAAACCTCGCCGATTACTGGCTGCAAAATGTGCTCGCGCTGATGGTACTCTGGTCACAGCTCTCCAAGCTCTACATGTTAATGCGCCTGTACCGGCAGGCAACGTTGGATCCACTTACCGGGGTATACAACCGACGGATGCTGCTGCAGCAGGCGCAAAAAAGCCTGCAGCTGTGCGACATAAAGAAGCAACCTTTCTCGGTGCTGATCTTCGACATCGATAAATTCAAGCGTATTAACGATACCTGGGGACACAGCACCGGTGATAAAGTGCTGCGTGGTTTTGCTACCTTTTTACAGGGCAACATCCGAAAATCGGATCTGTTTGGCCGCTATGGTGGTGAAGAGTTTGTGCTGTTTCTGCCCAACTGCAATGCTGACAATGCCCAGCAAATCGCCGACCGCATGCTCTCGGCCATCCGTCAGCTTGATTTACCGACAGGCTATGACCAGTCCACTCTACATATCACCACCTCAATTGGTATCGCCTCCTATACCAACGGCGACACGCTCTCTTCCATGATGGAAAGGGCCGACCGTGCCTTATACGAGTGTAAAGATTCCGGGCGCGACTGTGCCCGCTACCACTCCGTGGGCTACCGTTATGCTGGTGACGAACGCCGCAAAGCAGTGGCTTGAAGCACTGCGACACAGACTTATCAGGTAATACTCATCACTCATCATTAAATGCTCGCAAACGCCCAGCCATGCCTGTTTTCATCCCATATTCGGAACAAATACTTATTTTGATTGCGCTATTGCGGGCAAACACCTGCTCCTAAGTGTCACTTTTTTGTGATCATACTCTTATAATTACCATTAAATTTTCGTTTGAACGCTCGAACGCTCATTAGTCTGCTTTTGATCAAGAAAGTCCGACGTATTCCTTGGCATATTATCCTTATGGAAAATAAGGATTCGTTCCTTTTCTGATATTCAGAACAGACAAATAAGCGAAAACGAACATGACTAGTTGGTTTGAAACAGATGTTGTGATCATCGGTGGCGGTGCAACAGGGACAGGTATCATGCGTGACTGTGCCTTACGGGGCATTCGCTGTATTCTGGTCGAAAAAGACGACTTAGCGTCAGGCACTACCGGCCGAAACCACGGCCTGCTCCACTCCGGTGCACGCTATGCCGTCACCGATCAGGAGTCCGCCCGGGAGTGTATTCAGGAAAACCGCATTCTCAAGAAAATCGCCCGACACTGCGTGGAAGATACCCAGGGGCTGTTCATTTCACTGCCGGAAGATGACCTTGCCTTTCAGCAAACCTTTATCAGCGCCTGCCAACAGGCCGATATTGATGTTGAGCAGCTGACACCACAGGAAGCGCTGCGCTATGAACCCAACTGTAACCCCAACCTGATTGGCGCGGTAAAAGTACCGGATGGCACCCTCGACCCGTTCCGTCTGGCGGCCTCCAACGTCCTTGATGCTGTTGAACACGGCGCTCGCTTATTTAACCACACGCACGTTACCGGCCTGATCCGCAACGGTGCTCAGGTGTGCGGTGTGAAATGTCTGAATCTCAAAACCGGTCAGGCGTTTGACATTCATGCCAAACAAGTCGTTAATGCAGCCGGTATCTGGGGCCAGCAAATCTGTGAATATGGTGATCTGTCGATCAAGATGTTCCCAGCCAAAGGATCATTGCTGATCCTTGATTACCGCATCAACAATCTGGTGATCAACCGCTGCCGCAAACCATCAGATGCCGACATTCTGGTACCGGGCGATACCATTTCACTGATTGGCACCACCTCCGAGCGGATCGATTACGACAAGATTGATGACTTGCATGTCACTCATAAAGAGATTGATATTCTGCTGGAAGAAGGCACCAAACTGGCACCAATTATGGCGAACACCCGGGTACTGCGTGCCTACGCCGGGGTGCGCCCGCTTGTCGCCGTGGATGGCGATACCAGCGGACGCAATATCAGCCGCGGTATCGTGCTGCTTGATCATGCTGAACGCGACGGTCTGGACGGTTTTATCACCATTACCGGTGGTAAGCTGATGACTTATCGCATGATGGCGGAATGGGCGACCGATCTGGTTGCCAAAAAACTGGGCAACACCACCCCGTGCACCACACATGAGCGCCAGCTCCCTGGCTCAGCTCAGCACGCAGTCAAAAAATCACACACCGCCAGCCTGGCAAAACCAGTGTACCAGTCGGCGTATTACCGCCATGGTGAACGCGCCGAGAAGTTCCTGAGCAATGACAAGAAAAGCCAGGCGGTAATTTGTGAATGTGAAATGGTCACCTGTGGCGAGGTGGAATACGCCATTAAAGATCTGGATGTACATAACCTGGTTGACCTGCGCCGCCGCACCCGCATCGGCATGGGGCCTTGTCAGGGTGAGCTCTGTTCATACCGTGCCGCCGGGCTGTTTTCCGAATACGGCAATCAATCAGGCAATGCGTCAAGCCACCTGCTGAGCGATTTTCTGGAAGAACGCTGGAAAGGCATTAAACCTGTTTTTTGGGGCGATGCGCTGCGTGAAAGTGAATTTACCTACTGGATTTATGAAGGCCTGTTTGGCGTCAGCGACCTGCCGGAGCAACAGCCACCACACATCAGCACAAACGGCCAGCAGCCAGCCACTGACCATACAGATTCCATCCGCCGCCCAGCTCACAACGAGGAAACAGCATGAATTTTGACAGCATTATCATTGGTGGCGGTGTTGCCGGCCTCAGCTGTGCCATTCGCTGCGCGGAAGCGGGACTAAAAACGGCTGTGATTGCCGCAGGTCAGAGCGCCCTGCACTTCTCTTCCGGCTCTGTCGATGTTCTCAGCCGCCTGCCAGACGGGTCAGCCGTTTCACAGCCGTTTGCGGCCTTCGAGGCGCTGGCTGCACAGGCACCAGAGCATCCTTACAGTTATCTGGGGGCTGAGCGCACTCAATCGGCCCTGGCTTGGTACACCGCAATGATGGCCGAGTGCGGTGTGTATCTTGACGCGTTACCTGACGGTCAGAACCACGCGCGAGTAACCCCAATGGGAACGTTTCGCGCCACATATCTGTCACAACAGAGCACTTTCCTGTTTGATTTACAGCACCCGGCTCAGGGGCTGTCATCCGTGGCGCTGGTGACCATTGATGGTTTCCGTGACTTCCAGCCGCAGCTAGCTGCGGACAACCTCGCCAGACACCCGGCCTTTGCCGGAGTCGCCATTAAAACCGCGGCCATTGAGCTGCCGGGGTTTGAAACCATGCAGCGTAACCCGTGTGAATTCCGCTCAATTGATGTGTCACGGGTGCTGCGGGATGAAAGCAAGCTGCATGTCTTCGCGAAAACCATGATTCAGCAAGTCGGCAAAGCGGATCTGGTCATTCTGCCGGCGGTGTTCGGTAACGGGGATGGCGCGGCAACCATCAAACTGCTGGAAGGGCTGACCGGTTTCCGGATTTGTGAAATCCCGACGATGCCGCCTTCCCTGCTCGGTATCCGGTTGGAAGAGGCCATGAAATCTCGCTTCAAACAGCTGGGTGGTCTGCTGCTGACCGGTGATGAAGTAACCGGCGGTGATGTGGAAAACGGCGAGCTAAAACGCATCTATACCCGTCATCACGAAGACATGCCGCTGTGCGCGTCGACGTTCCTGCTTGCCTCCGGCAGTTTTTTCAGTCGCGGCCTGCATGCTGACCGCAAACAGATGAAAGAGCCGGTTTTCGGGCTGGATATGGCACAACCGGATCTACCGCGTGAACAGTGGTATCAGGATCAGTTCTTTACCCGTAGCGGCCACCCCTTCATGAAAATGGGTGTGCAGTGCAACCCGGCCTTAAACCCTTCCCGCCGTGGCGAGACGATTGGCAACCTCTTCTGCGCTGGTGCCATTCTGGCTCACTATGATCCGGTGAGCGAAGGCTCCGGCTCCGGGGTCGCCATTACCACTGGCTATCAGGTCGCCGAAGCCATGATCCGCCAGTATCAGCTGCGCAATGGCCTTGCTCTCAACGAACATGTTTCAAACGAACAAGATGTAAAACAACCAGATTCACCACAACCAGTACCAGAAAGGACACCCGCATGAGCCTAGTGAAACGAGATACCAGCTTTGATCAATGCATCAAGTGTACTGTTTGTACCGTTTACTGCCCGGTCGCCAAAGCGAACCCTCAGTACCCTGGCCCAAAACAATGCGGGCCGGACGGTGAGCGTTTGCGTCTGAAAAGTCCGGACTTTTACGATGAAACTCTGAAGCTGTGCACTAACTGTAAGCGGTGTGAAACCGCCTGTCCGTCCGGGGTAAAAATCGGTGATATGATTGCGGTGGCGCGTGATGAGCACGGTAAAAAAGCACTGAATATCAAGACCATTCGGGATTTTGTACTGAGCCATACTGATCTGATGGGCTCCGCTGCTACACCCTTTGCCCCAATCGTGAACACCATTACCGGTATGAAATCGGTGAAAAAGATCATGCATCACACAATCGGGGTGCATGACCACAAAACCCTGCCGAAATACTCACACGGTACATTCCGGCGCTGGTACAAGCAAAACTGCACCAGTCAGGCGTTGTACCCGGAGCAGGTTCACTACTTCCACGGTTGTTACGTGAACTACAACCACCCTCAGCTGGGGAAAGATTTTATCAAGGTCATGAATGCCATGAGCATTGGCGTTCAGCTGGTAGAAAAGGAAAAATGCTGCGGTGTGCCGCTGATTGCCAACGGGTTCTTCGATAAGGCGAAAAAGAACGCCCGCCTGAACGTGAACAGCTTTGTCGAAGCAGTTGAAAAGTATGATGCTCCGATTCTGTCGACCTCTTCAACCTGCTCGTTTACCCTGAAAGAAGAGTATCCGCATGTCCTGAAAGTCGACAACAGCCAGGTCGCCAACCGCATTGAGTATGTGACCCGCTACCTGCTCAAGCAGTTTATGAATGGCCGGATGCCGAAGCTGAAGCCTGTAAACAAAAAAGTGGTGTACCACACACCGTGTCACCTGGAACGCACCGGCGGCAGCCTGTACACCATCGAGTTGCTGAAAATGATTCCGGGGCTAGAGCTGCAGGTACTGGACAGCCAGTGTTGTGGCCTGGCCGGGACTTATGGCTTTAAAACGGAAAACTATGACACCTCGATGGCCATCGGTAATGATTTGTTTCGGCAAATCAACCGGGCCAAAGCGGACTTTGCCATCACGGACTGCGAAACGTGCAAATGGCAGATTGAAGAAAACAGTGAGCTGGAAGCCATTCACCCGGTTTCCCTGCTGGCGATGGCATTAGCCTGATAACCCTCATCCCGGACGGTTCGTTCCCCGATAAACCGTCCGGGATATTTCTTGCTACTTGCTACTTGCTTTGTGTTTAACTGCTTTTTCTACTTTTCTACTTTTCTACTTACCTAGGCTGCCTCTATTTGTGAATGCTCTAACTGAGTGTTTTAGCTAGGGGCTTAACTTAGAGGCTTAATTAATTGGCAGTTCATTGCCGGTCGGAGTCTGATTAGACTGTTTTGCCAACATAAAACACAGCAGCAAAAGAATCAGATACAACACACTGCCTCCGGCTATCACCCCATGCCAGCCATAATGCTGCCAGCAGTAAATCAGATAGAACCCACCCAGGCTGCCCCCCGCGTAATAGTGAACCAGATACAACGCCGTGGCCGTGGCCTTGGCCGATTTTGCCCGCTGGCTTACCCAGCCATAAGCCAGTGAGTGAGTAAAAAAAGCCCCTGAACTGATTAACAGCAAACCGACCACAATGGCAGCTATCGACTCTAGTGCTGCAACCCACATCCCCACAGCACTCACCACTGTTCCCAACACCATACCCGGAATGGTGCGGAAATGCTGGGTCCAACGCCCGCTGAGCTTGGCGGATAATGTGCCGCTCAGGTAACAGAGAAAAATCATGGATGCCCAGCTGACCGGTACCGAATAAGGTTCAGCGACCAACCGGAACCCCATAACGGTATACAGGTTCACAAACAGGGCGAAGTTGACCCCGCCAATCAGCATCGCAATCCGTAGCACCGGGTTACGTAAATGGTGAAATACACTGAGTGTCTGCTGCCGCAACTGGCCGGTAGACGGCGTAAAGTGCGCCTGCTTCGGCAACAGGAAATACACCAGAATCGCTACCAACAGGCTAAATACTGCCATCACCAGCGCCGCGCCCTGCCAGCCAAACTGTTCAGATAAAAAACCGCCGCTGATACGACCAATGATACCGCCCAGCGAGTTTGCGCTGATATACCCGCCCACGGCCAGCATCAAGGCTCGCGGAGTAAACTCTTCGGCCATGTATGCCACAGCCACAGCCGCAAAACCCGCCAGCGCGGCACCCATGAGAGCCCTCGCCAGACTGAGCGTCAGCAACGAATCGGCCATGACCATCAGACTGCCAATCACCGGTACCATCGCCAAGCTGATCAGCATGACTTCCCGGCGACCTACCCGCTCAGACCAGACTGCCCAAGGTACCAGAGTCAGGGCAAGGGCAAACGTGCTGGCCGCCACCAGCCAGTTCACCTGGGTCGCGCTGGCGGAAAACGTGTCAGCCATCATCGGCAGCATCGGCTGGAATAAGTAAAGATTACAAAATATCAGGAACGACCCTAGACATAGCGCGAAGCTGGCTCGCCGGTATGCTGCGGTTTTAATATCAATCATGACCACACACTCAGAGGAAGGAACTGAGAAAACAGTAGCAATTCCTTAACGATAGTGAAAATATATTAAAACTATCACCTTCATAAACAATCGATATGGATATCCGACAACTGACCTATTTCGTGGCCGTTGCTGAAACACGCAACGTTACGCAGGCGGCAAAGAAACTGCACATCGCTCAGCCGGCGCTGAGCGTTGCGATCAAAAAGCTCGAAAGCCAGCTTGACCTGACCCTGTTTGACCGCAAAGACAGACGCATTATTCTGACGCCAGAAGGTGAAGTACTGCTACACCATGCCCGTCTTATCCTGCAACAGGTCAATGATGCCAATACCGCCCTGAAAGAACTGAAAGGGCTGGCAAAAGGTGAAGTGCGCCTCGGACTCCCCAGCATGCTTGGCTCTTACTATTTCCCGGAAATTCTGATGGGCTTTAAAAGTCAGTATCCGGATCTCAAACTGACGATTGTGGAAGCCGGTACAGAGTCCATCCGCAGGATGTTGCTGAGTGGCGAGCTGGATCTTGGCATTATTCACTGTCTGGAAACCCCGGATAGCCTGGAGACAGAACACCTGCTCAGCTCGCAGATGGTCGCCGTCGTCAGCGAGGACAACCCGCTTGCCCAGCAAACCAGTCTGGATTTCGACACCTTTTTTGCTCAGGAACTGGCAATGTTCAAACCCGGCTACTTCCACCGGGAGTTCATAGATCGCTTTTGCCAGCAACACCACTTCACGCCCAATATCGCATTTGAAACCAACCTGCTGCCGTTGATCCTGAAAATCGTCCGACGCGATTTTGCCATTACGGCACTGCTGGAAATGGTGACTCAGCATGAAAGCGGTCTGGTGCCCTTGCCGTTTAGTGAACCGGTGTACCTGAATATCGCCATTGCCTGGCGTAAACACGGTTATTTGTCCCTCGCGGATCGGGCGTTTATGGAATTTATGAAAAAAGCACGCTGAGTGTGTCACCCCAAAAAAAGTTGTCCCGGCGGCGGCTGAATAGTTAATACCGGCAACGAAATGGCCGCCCTGTTCTACAAGTTTTTTGTTCAAATTGGCCAGAAGTGACGGCAGATCACTGGCACCTGTTTTGTCAGGAAAGCCAGATGCCGCTGCCTGCAAAAAATTACCACTCCTGTCCTGTTCGCATCTACAGTTGATAATGCACGGGATAACCCGATGGAACAAAAAGAACAATAAGATGGACTGCTGACTGACGGTTCACTGCCAAGGTGTTCTCCGATGACCAGCTTTTATGTAGAAGAGGGACAACCATGAGAAAGAACCGTCATGTGACTAACCGTGAGGTGGTGCTTGATCAACAGGCTCAACTGGTGACAACCACAGATTTACAGGGTGTCATCACCTATGCCAATGAAGAGTTTGTCAGTGTCAGCGGTTATCACGCTGATGAACTGGTCGGCCAGCACCACAACATTATTCGCCACCCTGACATGCCTCGGGAAGCGTTCGCTGATCTCTGGCAACACCTGAAAGAAGAAAAACCCTGGCGTGGCATTGTCAAAAACTGCTGTAAAGACGGCAGCTACTATTGGGTTGATGCCTATGTCACCCCACTTTACGATAACAACCGGTTGAGCGGCTATCAGTCAGTCAGGCGTAAACCCACCCCTGAGATGATCACCACAGCCACCCGCATTTATCAGCAACTCAATGCCAGAAAGAATCCCTACTCATTTTCCCTTAAACCTCCGGTCAAACTGGCTCTGACCACCCTGCTCACCATCAGCTCACTCCTGGCGTCGCATTTTTACCTGACTGAGTATCAGGCATTAGCAGGTTTGATCCCACTGGCCATGGTCTTCATTCTGTTTCGAGAAGAGCTGTTCAGCACCCCGAGTTTCTTCCGCCAGCTCAGTCAGAGTTATGACAGTCTGACCCGCATCATATACAGCGGCGACAGCATGAAGTCGATCGCGGATTTTCACTTACAGCTCAATGACGCTCGCAACAAAACCGTTCTCGGACGGATTGATGATGTCTCTCAGACCCTGAAAGTGGTGGCAGACAACCTGACCCGAGAAACGGAAGAGATGCGGGAGTCCATCACCCAGCAAGACAGCGACACCCAGATGATTGCCTCTTCCATTACTCAACTGTCAGCCGTCGCCAGAGAAATTGCGCAGAATACCCAGCTGACCAGCGAGAAAGCCATGATTGCCCAGCAACAGTGCGCTGATACCACTCAGGTGCTGGATGTCACTCAGAACAATATCAACGAACTGGCCATCAAGACCGAAAATACGGCGCAAACCGCCAAATCACTGGTCAAAGTGTCTGATCAGATCGAAACCATGATGATGGAAATTCAGGGCATAGCAGAACAAACCAACCTGCTGGCATTGAATGCGGCCATTGAAGCGGCCCGCGCCGGTGAGCAAGGCCGCGGCTTTGCGGTAGTTGCAGACGAAGTACGGGCGTTGTCACAACGAACCCATGGCGCTACCGAAAAAATTCAGGCCAGCATCGAAGACATTAACGCCACCCTGACCCACTGGCAGTCAACCACCCAGATCAGCATCGCCAAAACTCAGGAATGTGTCGATAACACCAACGCCACCGCCGAGAAAATCCGGGCGGTAGTCGCGATGGTCGATGAGATTGCCGAAATTTCCACCCAGATTGCCACCGCCGCGGAAGAGCAAGGCACAGTATCGGTCGAAATCAGTAACAACGTACATCAAATTTCTGATACTTCCAACCGAAACCTGGCGCGCATGGAAACCATGAAGCAGGGTGCCGGTATGTTGAAAGAAAAAATGATGATGCTGGAAGGGCTTGGCAAGTCCTTTGGATAAACCGGGCTGGCTACCTTCCCGCTTTTTTATCACCTCCTCCCTGTTGCCGATTCCCCGGTAACAGGGAAAGCAAAAGCAAAAAGTTGCGTTTCCACCATATGCATCCACACTGATAATGCATCTATCAACTGATGAGGATCAGAGCATGGCTAAAGATAAAGATTTAGTGAACTTTGGTGAGGAACATGAGCTGAACAGTCGCCTGAAGAGTATGGGCAAACGGCAGACTCAGGACAATCGCAACAAGCTCAAAGAGTTGGGAACACAGGTCAAACAGGAATTAGGCAAACGCGTGCTAACTCATGATGAACTGCGAAGCGCCATGGAAGCCCATAAAGAAATGTTCGAGTAGCCTCTTTAGGGTGTAAACCCGATACACCCGCCGTTGATTCACCGCTTATACATCGACTTGGCTAAGTACATTCATTGCCACATTAACGGCTTCAGCTATCGCGACAATAATACGACGTCTACCGCGCCCTCAACGAGAGCAAACCGTCCTCGTTACAGGGCGCACATTTGCCCAAAAAAGATAAGAAAAAGAAATTTGTAGCGAGCCTCCCTCTCCTTCGGTTCGTCTTTTATTCATGCCCGGCAAATCTTCTGCACATCCCAACCAGCCTCAGCGCGTTTGTTAGTAGGCGAGCATTGTTCCGTCACACCCGTCAAACCGACGTATAGTTAACTGACTGCGAAATTATCTGGTGCGAAGCAGCTCTGTAAGTTGGTTTTCATGACTGCAGAAAAAACCGTAAAAACCACACTTAACGCCAGAGAAAAACCGTAAAAATAATAGGTTTTACCGGCTTTCAACCCCTTACAGATTAAGGGCTAGATAGTTGTTTTGCGAGGGGCTATAATTCCCGCCTTCAAAATTTGAGGTCAATCTATGCGCACTGAAGTAACACCTATTAACAGCTATCCGAAATACTGGGCGGAATGCTACGGCACAGCCCCTTTCCTCCCGACGAGCCGGGAAGAGATGGACGCCCTAGGCTGGGATAGCTGCGATATCATCATTGTTACCGGTGATGCTTATGTTGACCACCCGAGTTTTGGTATGGCTGTGATTGGCCGGGTACTGGAAGCGCAAGGCTTCCGCGTCGGTATTCTGGCTCAGCCGGACTGGAACTCAAAAGAACCGTTTATGGCTCTGGGCAAGCCAAATCTGTTTTTCGGTATTACCGCCGGGAACATGGATTCCATGATCAACCGCTACACCGCTGACCGTAAACTGCGTCATGATGATGCGTACACCCCAAATAACGAGGGTGGCAAACGTCCTGACCGCGCAGTACTGGTGTACTCTCAGCGTTGCCGTGAAGCCTACAAAGATACTCCGATTGTGTTAGGGGGTATTGAAGCCAGCCTGCGTCGTCTTGCGCATTACGATTACTGGTCTGACAAAGTTCGCCGCTCGGTACTGTTTGACGCCAAAGGGGACATCCTGCTGTTTGGTAACGCCGAACGCGCCCTGATTGAAGTCGCGCACCGTCTGGCTGATGGTGAAGATATCACCACCATGACCAACATTGCCGGTACTGCCGTTATTCTCAAAGAGCTGCCAGCCGGTTACAAAGAGATTGACTCCAGCCGTATTGAGAAACCGGGCAAGGCAATGCCGATGCCAAACCCTTATGCGACGGAAGAAACCTGCGCGACGAACAAAGACGCCAAAGCCGAAGAAAAAGCAGCCGCTGTGGCTGAAGCCAAGCCATTCACGATTCAGCCATCGCGTCATGACTCAAAAACCACGGCTGTGCGCCTGCCGTCTTACGAAAAGCTGCGTAATGACCGTATTCTGTACGCACACGCCAGCCGAATCATGCACCTGGAAGCGAACCCTTACTCTTCCCGCGCGCTGATTCAGCGTCACGGAGATCGCGAGCTGTGGGTAAACAAGCCGCCAGTTCCGCTGACAACGGAAGAGATGGACTTCGTCTTCGGCCTTCCTTATGCCCGTGTTCCTCACCCGATGTACGGCAAAGCGAAGATCCCGGCGTATGACATGATCAAAACCAGTGTCAACATTATGCGCGGCTGTTTTGGCGGCTGTTCGTTCTGTTCGATTACTGAGCACGAAGGACGGATTATTCAGAACCGCTCTCATGAGTCGATCCTCAACGAGCTGGAAGAAATCCGCGACAAAGTACCGGGCTTTACCGGCACGATTTCAGATTTGGGTGGCCCAACAGCCAACATGTACCGTCTGGGATGTTCTGATCCGAAAGCCGAAATCAACTGCCGTCGTCCGTCATGTATCTTCCCGGATATCTGTAAGAAGCTGGATACCGACCACAAACACACCATTGACCTGTACCGTAAGGCACGTCAGGTGAAAGGCATTAAGAAGATCATGATCGCCTCAGGCGTGCGTTATGACTTGGCCATTGAATCGCCGGAGTACATCCGTGAGCTGGTAACCCACCACGTCGGAGGCTACCTGAAGATTGCACCGGAGCACACCGAGAAAGGAACTCTGGATCTGATGATGAAACCGGGTATGGGTACCTATGACCGCTTCAAAGAGCTGTTTGACAAATACAGTAAAGAAGCCGGTAAGAAACAGTACCTGATCCCTTACTTCATTTCGGCGCACCCGGGTAGTACTGACGAAGACATGCTTAACCTGGCCTTGTGGCTGAAACAAAACGATTTCCAGTGTGACCAGGTACAGAACTTCTACCCGTCTCCGATGTGTAACGCGACGGCGATGTACCACTCTGAAACGAACCCGCTGAAGCGCGTGAAATACAAACAGCGTGAAGATCTGTTTGTTGCCAAGGGCGACCGTCAGCGCCGCCTGCATAAGGCGCTGCTGCGTTACCATGATCCGGCAAACTGGTCGCTGATCCGTGAAGCGCTGCTTAATATGGGTAAAAAGCACCTTATCGGCAGCCGCCCAGAGTGTCTGGTACCGGAAGAAGGCAGCGATGCCGAACTGACGCCAGCGCAACGTCGTGGCTCCAGCCGCCACGGAGCGAAGCGTTTTGCGACCAAACACCCTAACCAGCCGGATATCCGTAAAGACGGACAGCGTGGTCAGGGCAGCAGTCGCCAGGGGCAATCAGCTCGAGGTGGAGACAGCCAAGCCCGTAGCGGTAATGGCCCAGCTCGCGGCGGTAACGGACCAAAAGCCGGTAACAAGCCAGGCGCTTCCAAAGGTCAGGCACAAGGCAATGGCCAAAAGCCAAAGAGCAAAGGTTCGTTCAGCGGAAAACCATCATCCCGCAACGGCAACGGTAAGCCGGCACGAGCGAAAGCACGGTAATCGGCCCGAGTTTTCGGCATCCGTTCGATCACACCAATAAGCAAACAGCCCGCACGATGCGGGCTGTTTCTTTTTGGAATTAACGACCTTGGGTTTTATTTAGCTTTCCGCTCACGGGATGGGTGAATACGTAAATCTCGCATCCGTTTAGCATCAATGTCGCATCAGTTCAGAGGCCATTAGTATCACCACCAGCACGACAATGATCGCACCAAAAACCAGTACCACTTTATGCTGGGTTTTCTCATCGAGGTACTTTACAGCCAAGCCACCGAGCAGCAGCAAAATGACAATCACCGCCAGTTTTAACATCTCTGCCCCTCTAAAATGCGTTCCGTATCTTTAGCTTAGCAAACCGTCCGCCCGAATTTTGCAAGCCGGATCATACTTCAACCTGTGTCATCAGCGATAATTCGGCATACAGTTCAGGCCGGAAATACACCAGCTGATTTTTACCCTGCGCCTTCGCCCGGTACAACACCCGATCCGCCCGGGCTATCGAGATTTCGACATTCTCGGCCACTTTCGCAACACCGATACTCACGGTAATACAGCAGCGTTTAGTCCCGTTGGCGATCAGGGTACTGGCAATGGTTTTACGCAACCTTTCCAGTTTCTGCACCACAGCCTGCTCATTCGGCACCGTCAGCAGCACTGCGAACTCTTCTCCCCCGTAACGCGAAACCACACTGTGCTGGTCAAAACTGTCTTTCAGCACCCCGGCAATACTCAGAATGACCTGATCACCAAACAAATGCCCATGGGTATCATTGATACGCTTAAAGTCGTCGATATCGATCATCGCCAGATAGTAGCAATCAGAGCCGCGACACAGTTGATGGTTGATCTGTTCACGCAGATAAACCTTATTCATCAGGCCGGTCATCGCATCTTTGCTTTGAATGCGCTGGCTCAACATGACGTGATTAAGCGCACTCTGCGCGTAGTTCTGAACAATTCCGGCAAATAACGGGAAGAAAAAGCGCACGTTGTGGACATACAGCAAACCAATCAGCTGGTTTTTCTGCGTCAGCGGAATACGGATACACGGCTGATATTGCACTATTTCGTGTTCAAATCCGGCCTGCTCGTGCGGTGAGACCAGGCGAATCCTCTGCAGTTCTCCTTTCAGAGCCACCACAACCTGCTTTTCTGTGATAACGATCGTGCCATCCGCCGACTCATATTCCTGATTATAGGCATCATGAATGAGCAAGGTGATCCCATTACAGGTCACCAGATCATTCACCATATCCAGCAAATGAGCGGTCAATTCCGAGGGGGTGCTGACATCGTTCAGGTGGCGTCCGTCAAGGTTAATCCGGTACGTGATATAGCCAACCAGCACCAGAATCGCAATCATCCCGACCAGACCGGCAGAAACCGCACCGAGACTCAGGGTACGCTTGATAAGATCTGCCACACTGGTGCCGGACAACACGATCCAGTCATATGATGGCGTAATATCGTACACACTGAATTTAAGCTGGCCATCATACTGATAAGAGCCAATATAGCCACTTCGATGGCCGTCCTGGATTGTCTGGAGCATAGCAGGGGTGACGCTCACCGATGGTGTGCCGACTCTGCTGGGGTCCGGGTGCATCACAATCCGGCCGGTCTGAGCTTCCACGGCGTACACGTAACCACTGTTCAGGGTTTTTAACAGCGACAGATTTTCATACAGGCTGTCAGCATCAACTTCCAGAATCAGGCGGGCATCGTGATCGCCTTCAACGGTAATCACGCGAACCAGAGCCACAGACCACTGTTCGGTACTACTGCTCCAGTAAATCGGAGTGATATAGGTTTCGCCGGGAGCCGCATCGGCATTAAACCACGGCCGCTGCCGGACACCTTCTTCGGCATCCACAATCTGAAAACCGCCGGTTGCATAAAAACTGCCCTTCACCAGCACACCAACCTCCAAAAACTTGGGCTGGTTATCGACCATTTCCTGCGCGGCAGCAATCAGGTGATCAGTATCCCCGCTGTATTGCCACAATCGTTCCAGCAGAAGGAGATGCGCTTCTGCTGAAGAAAAATGCTGCTCGAGATATTCTTTCGCCAGATTCACATTCGCGCTTGCCTGACGAATCGCCTCATCCTTGGTGTGCTTGTACTCTGCGTATCCTACATAAACTAATAAACCGATAACAAAGATAAAAATAGGGAGAATAAGCTTAATTAACGTTTTCGGCTTTATTTTTCTCATCGGTTCTTAATAACCTGCTTCATATTTCTTTTGTGTGGTATTTCAACTTATTGCTGGCGCATATTATCCACAAAATATGAAAAACTGCTTTGATATGTTCAAAGTAGCCTATCAATTAGTGACATATCCCACATTCAGAACGTTAATTACAGGATGGTCATTAAATAAAAAAACACAGGCTGCGAATATTCGCAGCCTGTGTTATCAATAGAACAAACTTTATATTAACAACAAAGACAGTCTCGTTATCAGATCTCGAACATCGGATAATCTTTCAGCGCTGGAATCTTTTCATGTAGCGCCTGCTCTTCCTGAGCCAGTCCCTGCATGGAGTCACACACATTTTCCGCTTTTTCGGCAACATCCGCACTGCGTATTTTAATTTGATTTTCCATACTGGATTTCAATTCCGACATTTTATTTTGAAACTCAGTGAAATTCAGTTCACCATCTTTCATTTCTTCTTTTAATGCCGAAAACACCGCAGACATTGACGCACCACTTAAACGTTGCATCACCTGTTCAAACTCTTCTTTCCAGCTGGTTTCAGCCGTTGTAAAAATATCTGCCGGCATTACAAACTGATCATCCTTGTAGAACTTTTCCCGCGCTTTGAGGGTATATTCGTCCACCAGTTTGTCGACTTCCGTAAATGCCTCATTACTGTCGAAAGCGGATGCCAGCTCGGCAATAACCGATTTAGCCATGCTGCTACCTTCTTCCGCAACCGCGGCCACCTGTGGCAAATATTGCTGAACATGCTGGCTGTAAGCTTCAACAGCTTTTTGCTGGGCATCATCCAGGGTGACTCGTTGCCCATTGATGTACAGCTGATAATTTTCATCAATCAGCACTTTCGGCTGTTGTTCCTGATACAACGAAACGGTGTTGTCGACAATATGAATATCATTCCTGACATCCACCGGGCACGTTTGTGCCTGCGCGCCAAACGACGCTCCTATGACAACCAGAGCCAACATTGAATGCTTAATAGCCATTTCCATAACAAACCGCTTTTTACCTCAAGAATGAACATAATGTCATAAGTTTTACCGCAGTCAACATGCGCTATTTTGCCAGTGATTTTCGCCGGAAACGTAAAGAAATAGTCAGAATGTAAGGGTTACCCTTAATACAGATAGGTATATACTAGCGATTGAATTTGCTAACAGACTAATACCGTGGAAAAAGTAGCCATTTTCGTCGATGTCCAGAACATCTACTACACCGTCAGAGATGCCTATGGGGCTCACTTTGACTACAACGCATTCTGGGCGGAGGCCACCCAAGACCGCACCGTGGTAGCGGCCTACGCATACGCCATTCATCGTGGCGATGAAAAACAACGCCAGTTTCAGAATATCCTGCGTGGAATCGGGTTTGAGGTGAAACTGAAACCGTTTATTCAGCGCAGTGACGGCTCCGCCAAAGGCGACTGGGATGTGGGCATTACCATTGATGTGCTGGAACACGCGCCTGATGTCGACCGTATTATTCTACTTTCCGGTGACGGTGACTTCGACCTGCTGGTTGAAAAGGTACAGTCAAAGTACGGCATTGATGTTGAGATCTATGGTGTACCCGGTTTAACGGCCACTTCACTGATCCAAACTGCGCATGCATTTCGCGAAATCGAAGAGACACTGCTGTTGCAACGGTAGCTGGCTGGGCCGGTTCAAATGGCCGAGTGAAACGAGTGAGAAAAGAGATCGCGCAGACATCCAAGGCTAAATCAGAGTCAACAAAAACATGGGGAGCCTTTAAGGCTCCCCATGTTGATCCTGCTTATCATGACGTGCGTCGGAATGACCGCCTTTTTTCCAGTGTAGCGTGAACTGTTGCTATTAAGTATCACTATTAACAGGAGTGATGTTTGCTCAGTGGCCAGGAGAGATCCCTTAACCGTTCTGCCAGTTGGCTGACATACTCAGCTCATACTGCTCACGACACCTCTTCAGTGCGCCCGCCATCATCTTCAGCGGTACAATCACGAAATACAACGATGCAACTACCACCATCGCCGGGTCGGCGTACACCGCGTATTCTTCCATCCCCACATAGGTCAGCAGAGACGCCACGATAAAGCCAGCCATCACGGCGGCACTGATCACCGTATCCATCAGCCATTGTTTAGACTCGGCTGTCACCAGCGCAGATTGAGCTTTCTTGCCATAGCGCACTATCACCATGTAGGAAGCGATACAACCCACTACGTTTACAACCCCAAACAACAGCGCCAGACCGGCATCAACTTCACGGCCGCCAGATATCATTGCCGATACTGCCGAGCTGAATGAGAGCGCACACATCAGTGCAATAACCAGCCCTTTAAATGCAATTACACCGGGCTCAATCATGCCAAGACGCGGGTTCTTACGCGCTTTTGGTGAACGGATATATGACGCGGCTGCCAGCGAAACAAGGGTAAGCGCCAGGCTGACCAGCGAGTACGCCCCGTCGAACACAATCACCAGCGAGCCCATCCATAAACCGAGCCCGATACCCATCAAGGCGAAAAATAAGGCAGAAATTGTAGAGAACTTTAATAGTTTTCGTTCTAAAGATACATTGCATAGCATATAAACCTCGATGCTAACGATTTTTCGTCAGCTTTTATTCGATTTTGTGGAACTGAAACTAATCATAGCGGGGGTTTTCACATGGTGATAATCACTCAGCGACGAGTTTTTCGTCGCAAGACTCGACAAGGGTGGGTTTTTCAGCAGACAATGTGTTTTGATATAAACAGTTTTCGAGGTTCAGCAAGGTGAAAGTCAATCAACTGGCCATGTTTCTTGCCACCAGCGATACCGGCTCGATTGCCGAGGCAGCACGTAAACTAGGTAAAAGCCGTACCACCGTCAGTTCGTCCCTGAGCGCGCTGGAAGATGAGCTGGGGGTTCAGCTGCTGGAACGCACGGGAAACCAGGTCACGCTGACAGCGGTAGGTGAAGCAATCAAAAACGACTGTGAACGCATGGTGATGATTGCCGGGGATATCACGGCACGCTGCGACCAACATATTAAGGGGGTGGAATCGGTGCTGCGCATCGCCCGGGATGACGCGCTACCGGAGTCATTCTGGCGTCAGTTAATCCACGACATGAGCCAGCATTTCCCCAACACCAGCGTGTCGGTCTATATGGCACCGCCACCGGAGTTGGATGACATGGTCGAACAGAACATGGTCGACATTGCCTACTGCCTGCTTCCGTTCACCCGCCGTATGACCAATAACCACCACATCAAGCTGGGTGAAATCAGAATGATGACCGTGGCCCATAGCGCCCACCCGCTTTCCAAACTTAGTCAGGTGGTGAACTCAGATTTGGCCCGGTACACCGAATTTACCCTGTCGGCCATTGATGACGAGGGCCTTCACGCGGTATCTCCGGCTTCAGGGAATTACATTGCCTTGCCCTTTTATGAGCACCTGCGCAACGCCGTGCTGGACGGAACCGGCTGGTCAAACGTACCGTCAGTGCTGATTAACCCGTATCTGCGGGACGGCAGCGTCAAAGTACTGAATCACGATCAGGCAATGAAATGGCAGTCCTACGGGATGATTCAGAATACTTACAATCAGCAAGGGGGAATCACCCGATGGCTGGCGAACCAGCTGGAACAGTATCTGAACGAGGCCTGATGACTAGCTCTTAGCTGATGGCTGATGGCTGATGGCTGATGGCTGATGGCTGATGGCTGATGGCTCAGCATCAGGTGACATAAGGATGTCACGATAAAACAACGAAACGGTCACCTTAACTGACTAGCGTAAACTCAGAACGGATGATGAATACATTGTCCCTGTCCTGACAGCTAAATGGTAAACACTATGACCGTTTTCTCTCATCGTACACTTTGGCTATCTGATATTCATCTGGGCAACCGCGACTGCAAGGCTGAGTTTCTGGTGCATTTTCTGACCCACAACAAGGCCGACACCCTGATTCTGGTCGGTGACATCGTCGACTTATGGTCACTTAAAAACAAGCACTTCTGGCCGGAGAGCCACAATCAAATTATCCGCCTGATACTCAAACGGGCTGAGCAAGGATGCCGGGTTATCTATATTCCCGGCAATCACGACGGAGCCATCCGCAAATTTCTCGCCTATAACCTCGGCGCGGTAGAACTTTACGATCAGTACACCCACACCACCGCATCCGGCCGTCGGATCCTGGCGCTGCACGGTGACCAATTTGACAGCCTGGTTTGTCACAGTCGCTTCTACGCCATGATCGGGGATCTGGGATACGACGCCCTGCTGTTTATCAACCGCTGGTGGCACCTGTACCGCAAACTGCGGAACAAACCTTACTGGTCATTGGCCGGATACCTGAAAGCCAGGGTCGAGCAAGCCAATCAGGCCATTGAACGCTTTTCCCGTGCTGCGGTAAATTACGCCCGGCAGCAGGAGGTCGACGGGATTATCTGCGGCCATATTCATCACCCGGATATTGTCGATATCGACGGAATACTCTACCTCAACGATGGTGACTGGATTGAAAGCTGTACCTATATGGCGGAATCCCATCAAGGGGAAATTTCCCTGTCACGCTGGACAGACAAACCCCACCGTCTGGCCAGTCACAATGGCTTTCGGGTGGATAAACCGGCTCCTCACCATCGACCAGTCCGACAACCAGAACCGGCGGGCGACCCCATTCTGACCACCCGACGCAAAGCGGATAAAGTCGCCTGAGTATGCCAATCAACCAGACACATACGCACGTGAAGCTGAGTACCTGATGCTCAGTTGTAGCAAGTGTGAAGCAGCATGAAACGACCTGATCACTATACTCAATGCACAAAAGCCAATGCATTAACATCGTTGAATTAAAGGCATTGCTTAAATGTCATTGCTTAATCGTCATTGTTTAATCGTCTTTGCTTAACAAGCATTGCACACCGTCAATGAAACGGATCAGAGGGATTTCACATGCTAAAGAAGCTTATCGCTGAACTGATCGGCACGTTCTGGCTGGTACTGGGCGGTTGCGGCAGCGCGGTCATCAGTGCCGCATTTCCTGACGTCGGAATAGGCCTGCTCGGAGTGGCTTTTGCCTTTGGTTTAACCGTGGTTACCATGGCATACAGTATCGGTCATATCTCCGGTTGCCATCTGAATCCGGCCGTGACTCTGGGGCTATGGTCCGGTGGCCGCTTCCCTGCCAGTGAAGTCATTCCCTATATCATCGCACAGGTGTTGGGGGGCATTGCGGGTGCCTACGTACTCTACTGTATCGCCAGTGGTCAGCCCGGCTTCGACTTGGCCGGAGGGCTGGCTTCAAACGGTTATGGCGATCACTCCCCTGGGGGATACAACCTGATATCAGCATTTCTCAGTGAGTTTGTCATGACCTTCATGTTCCTGATCGTGATTCTGGGCGCGACACACAAACTGGCCACCCCAGCCAATGCCGGGCTGGCAATAGGCCTGGCGCTGACTTTAATCCATCTGATCAGCATTCCGGTAACCAATACGTCCGTCAATCCGGCGCGCAGCACCGGTCCTGCGGTACTGGTGGGTGACTGGGCTCTCAGCCAGTTGTGGTTGTTTTGGGTAGCCCCCTTACTCGGCGCGTTAATCGCCGGTTGGGTGTACAACTGGCTGTCCCCTAATCCGGACGACTAACTCTACCTATTAAATAAACGGGAAACAAAAACGGAAATTAAAAAAAACGGGAAGCCGAAGCTTCCCGTTTTTATCATCGTTATTTAACCCACTTTGAGGGTCAAAACGGGCAAATCATCGACCGTTAGGCCAGACTCACCACTTGCAGTAATGCCTGAACCGGGTGCTTCATCTTGATATGTTCAAAACGTTTTACCTGACTCCGGCAGGAATAACCGGTTGCCATACAACGTTCAGGATCCAGCTGAGCCAGATTCGGCTGCCAGCTCAGGGCATACACCCCTTTTGACACCTCAAGCTTGTCCTTCTCATGCCCGAATGTCCCTGCCATCCCGCAGCAACCGACAGAAACCGGCTGCAATACTGCACCAAAGTGGCGGAAAATGGTGGCCCACTCTTTTTCAGCATTCGGCAGTTTGGTCTTTTCCGTACAGTGCGCAAACAGGTACCAGTTGTCATCCTGCCGGGATGATAGTGCATCCAACTGCGGCAGCAGCGGCAGCAACCATTCATGGGCTGTCAGCACCGCAAACTCACCACGCTTCTCGCCCAGCATCTCGTTGTATTCATCGCGGTAACACAACACCAGCGCCGGATCGACCCCGACCAATGGAATGTTCAAAGCGGCCAGCTGATTCAGAAAATCTGCGGTATTACGCGCGGTTTTAGCAAACTGGCGCAGGAAGCCTTTCACATGCTGCGCTTTCCCGTTAGGCTTAAACGGCACCAGCAGCGGTTTTTTACCCAGTTTTTCAGCCAGCATGACAAAGTCCCGAATGACTTCCGCATCGTAGAAGCTGGTAAACGGGTCTTGAACAATCAGCACATAGTCTTCTCGTTCTCTCTCTGACAATGCCTGCAGCCAGGTCAGGTCAAACCGGGTGGCATGGTGTCCGTCCAGACTTTCGGTCAGAGTCGGCACCGACAGTGGCGGCATGTCTACATAACCGACCGTGTTGGCTGTCAGGGTTTTCATCCACTGTGGACGCATGATGGCGTTAAAGGTCGCTGGCGCTTTGGCCATCACCGGCAGATAGCTTTCAACATACGCCACCAGATAATCTTTCACCGGACGCTGGTAACGGCTGTAATATAGATGCATGAAGCGTGAGCGGAAACTCGGCACATCCACTTTGATTGGACACTGGCTGGCACAGGCTTTACAGGCCAGACAGCCATTCATGGCTTCCATCACCTCATGCGAAAAGTCATAGTCTTTTCGGGTCGCCCCAAAGGTATTTTTGAGCCGGTCGATGATCTCTTTCACCGTTGGCGTGCGGCTCATCAGATCCTGCTCCAGTGTCACCGGATCGATCCCCTGCTGAGCCAGCTGACGCAGCCATTCACGCACCAATCCAGCACGGCCTTTTGGTGAGTGACGACGATCGGCGGTGATTTTCATCGAAGGACACATCGGTGAGCTGGTGTCATAGTTGAAGCACAAGCCGTTGCCGTTACACTCCATCGCCTGCTTAAAGCTATCGCGAATCTTCACCGGAATCTGGCGGTCAAAGTAACCGCGTTTCTGACCTTCCACTTTGACCAGTTCGGCATCACTGTCCAGCGGGGTACAGATTTTACCCGGGTTCATCCGGTTTTCCGGATCAAATGCGGCTTTGATGCGGCGCAGTTCGGTGAACAATTCCTCCCCGAAAAATTCAGGGCCGTACTCAGAACGATAACCTTTACCGTGTTCTCCCCACATCAGGCCGCCGTATTTTGCGACCAGCGCCACCACCTGATCCGAGATGGTTTTCATCAGCAGCTCTTGCTGGGGATCACACAGATCCAATGCCGGACGAACGTGCAGCACACCGGCATCCACGTGGCCAAACATGCCATAGTCAAGGTTGTGACCATCCAGCAACTGGCGGAACTCCACGATGAAATCAGCAAGGTTTTCCGGCGGGACACAGGTATCTTCAGCGAATGCGACCGGTTTTTTACTGCCTTTAGCCGCCCCCAGCAATCCCACCGCTTTTTTACGCATGGTGTAGATTTTCTGAATCCCGGCCAGATCGTCACAGACCTGATAACCGATAATGCCGTTTTGCTTCTCAGCAATCATCTCGTCCAGTCGCGCACACAATGCCGCAACCAGACGCTGGTTTTCTTCCGTGTCCTGACTGGCGTACTCCACCATGTTGATACCGAGCATTTCCTGCCCCGGCACTTCTGCCAGTAAATCGCTGACGGTGTGCCAGACAATGTCTTGCTTAGCCAGGTTCAGGACGCGCGAGTCCACCGTTTCCACAGACAGGGCCTTTGCTTCCACCATCATCGGGGCGTTGCGCAGCGCAGAATCAAAGCTGTCGTACTTAATGTTGACCAATACCCGCGATTTCGGAATTGGCGTCAGGTTCAGTTTTGCCTCGGCGATAAAAGCGAGTGACCCCTCAGCGCCGCACAGTAAACGGCCGATATCAAAACGGTTCAGCTCGTCGTCAAACACGTTTTTCAGGTCGTAACCGGTCAGAAAGCGGTTTAACGGCGGAAACTTATCGAGGATTTGCTGGCGTTTATCCCGACAAACCTGCTCGGCCAACTTCAATGCACGGTTGGCCAGATCACTTCCTTCCGGTAAACGTTGAATCGCCGCCGTTTCCAGCGCCTCCGTCTCCAGTACGGAGCCATCTACCAGGACGGCTTTCACCGAGAGCACATGATCGGAGGTTTTACCGTATTTCAGGGAGCCTTGCCCGGAGGCATCAGTATTGATCATGCCGCCAATTGTGGCACGGTTACTGGTCGATAAATCCGGAGAGAAAAAGAAGCCATGCGGACGCAGGGCATCGTTGAGCTGATCTTTAATCACCCCGGCCTGAACCTTAACCCAGCCCTCTTCCGGGTTAATTTCCAGCACCTTGTTCATATGGCGGGAAATGTCGACCACCACGCCCGGTGTCAGGGACTGGCCGTTGGTACCGGTACCGCCGCCACGGGCGGAGAAGGTAACAGAGCGAAACTCAGCGTCCTGGCCAACCCGGCCAAGCGTGACTAAATCCTGTTCATCTTTTGGGAAAACAACGGCCTGAGGCAGCTGCTGATAGACGCTGTTATCAGTGGCAACTGCCAGGCGGCTGGCATAAGATTGTTCGATATCCCCGCGAAATCCGGCATTTTCTAATGCGCGCAGGAACGACAGAACCACATCATCGGTACTGTCTTGATGTGTCAGTGCAGGTAACATTGCTCTCCTTGTCCAGTTTTCCGACGTATCCTACGACGACTGGCCTCTTTGATAATTATCGGTTCGGGCAGGTCGCCCTTTGCTCTCTACCCTGTGACCGAAAGGTCTGGATAGTCACACTTTACCCCAGTGTTAAAGGGAAAAAAAGCACGAGCCACGCTGCTTTAGCCAGCTCGTAGCAGAATAATACATGGCGGATAAATCAGCGGTCTGGATGATGGCTGTCTATTGAATGAATGTTCATAAAACGAACAGCCATAAAATCATTGTTCATGAAAAGGCCGTTCATTGGTCGCGATCGTCAGGCGCGGGAAAATCAGACTCCGACGATGTAGCCAGCCTGCGTCGAATAAAAGCCGCCCCGCCGATCAGCCAGGCGCTGATCGCCGCGGCACCACATCCTTTTATCGTTAATACAATAAGGCTCACGGTCTGCTGATAAGAGACATAGTTAATCAACCGGTACAGTCCAAACGCCACCAAAGAAATGACCACAAATGCAAGCAGGGTTCGCCCCAGCGAAAGCCTCGTTTTCGGCTCGGTACGGGTGGCATATTCCACTGACAGGAACACCCCCAGCAGACCTCCGAAAATATAGGCAATTTTCGGATCCAGTGTGTAGCTGGCGACAACTCCCACCATGATGGTGGCAAACAACCAGAACCAGCGATTACCCGCAAGCGTTAACGCAGAAACGGAATCTACCCGCCACCAGGCAAATAACGGAATGGTCAGCCCCAGAGCCAGGAGAATACTGACGACGATATCACTGAAGAAATTCACGCCAAACCATACCCGAGCCACACCCAAGCCGCTTACCAGTATCACCACCAACAGCGCCGACAGCACTTTGCCAGCAGCTTTCAGCTTGTGGCTGCTCAGTTGCCAGACCGACATCCAGACCAGCGTCGCCAGCAGCACGTGCGAACTCGGAAAACCGAATCCATTGGCATCAATTTGTTGTAATTGTGGCATCGCAAAATATGGCCGCGGGGCGGTGACGCTGAAATTCAGCAACAATGTCGTAAACAACATCATCACCAAAGCAAACAGCCAGACGAGCAGGTAACGGGTGGGACAAAGACTGGCGATCAGCAATACCAAAAAGACAATGAAAAGCGGCTCTCCAGCAAGATTCAACGCGGAGGCCAGCCCTCCAAAGAGAGACTGGATTTCAGCGGGCCAGCTAGCAACCGCCTGCTGAAAGGTGAGAATCGTCTCCAACTCATACTGATTCATCAGATTCAGCTGCCGGGCGAGGCTGTCATAAAGATCGATGTCACTTTCAGGGGTCGCATTCAGCCAGCCGGTCAGTAACTCAATATCTTTCTGATAGCGGTACTCGGACGCCGGCAAGGTCATCGGGTCAATTAGATATACCCGCTTAACTTCCGTAGCAAAATGGCGCGAGAACCAGGAAGCCACAATCGGATGATCGTACTTGTCTTTGAACGATGAGACCAGGATGGGTTCCTGTGCAACACAGGCATAAATGGCAGCCCTGCCCCGGTTCTGAATCAGGTCCCCAACGTTTACCCGAATCCCTGTTTCTTCCAGCGTTTCACGGGCAGCCGCCTGCTGCGGGGTCTCCCCTTTGTCGATATACCCACCAGGAAGCGAAAACTTCTCCGTGATCACTTCTGCCAGCATCACCAGCTGATCCTGATGGCGGATAACGCAAACCGCTCCCACCAACTTATTCGGATCGGTTTCACTTGCCTTTACGACCGGCACAGAGGCACCGGCTACGCCATGCAGGCTGAACAGGCTTAGCCAACCCAAGAGAATCCAATGCATTACGCCCCAATTTTTCACAACAGGATCAACCTATGATTTATGCCGCAGAAACAATGACAATGATAGCACCTCGACGTATGCTAAGCTATTGAGATAGCTTAGATATTGCACAAACATTTGCCATAACATTACACTCATAGCTAATGTGTGTATTTCTTTTTATTTTAGCGATTTATCTGAACCTGCATGAAACAGCCAGCCCTAAACATGACGTCCCAGCCCATCCTAAAAGCGGATTATTACCGGGATAACTTTTTGGTACTGATTCGCCACGTTCGCCAGCAATACAGTGATCTGCTGACTGAAACAGAGCACCACTGGCTGGACACGTTTGATGCCCTCAGCCTTGACGGACAATTGCTGTACATTCGCCTGCTATCTCGAAAAGGGCCGCTGTTTCGCCAGCAGAAGCTTCACTATCAGGAAATCAGCAGCATACCGGCGGCCTGTGACGAACTGGTGATGGCCGGATTTATCATTCGACAGCCTGAACACGGGTCAGCAGAGCAATTGGGGGCCCTGTTCACCAAACCTGAATTACTTGAGCTGTTTCCGGCACTGTCCCCGGTTAAGCAAGCAAAGAAAAATGACTTACTGACCGCATTGCACGCCTTCCATCCGGATATTAGCGACTTTGGCGAGCCTATCCTTGAAGTCTGCCATACCGAGTTTCTGAGCGTACTGCTGTTGTGCTTTTTTGGTAACAGCCATCAGGATCTCAGCGAATTTGTGTTGGCCGACTTAGGGCTGTATCGCTTCGAATCCTACCGCATTGACCGCTTTCAGCGACTTTTCACCCAGCGGGAACAAATCGACCAGTGGCTGGCACTCAGCCAGCTGGCTGATGAGTATCAGGACGCGGCACAACGCAAAGACAGAGAGCAGATTCTGGCCTTAAGCACTCAGCTTCCAGCCCGCGTTGACTGGCCGCCGCTGGAGCGAAAACGCCAACGGCTCATCAATCAGCTTGCCCGCGACATTGAACGACTCGGCGTCACCAACCCGGATCACCTGCCGCTGGCGTTGTCATTATTTCAACAAAGCGAATTGCCGCCGTCTCGTGAACGTCAGGTGCGGATTCTGGATAGATTGCAGGAAATAGAACAGGCTTTGCCTTTGGCGCTGGCCATGGCGGAGGATCCCGTCAACGAACAGGAAGGGGAAGTGGCCGACACCCTGCTACGACAACTGCGCCGTAAGCAAGGTCAACGCACAACTCCCCGACGAAAGCCGGTATTTGACGAAGTACAGCTCACCTTGCCACAACAGGCGCAACGGGTTGAACTTGTGGTGGCAGAGCATTACGCCCGGCGAGGATGGACCGCCTGCTATACCGAAAATGCCCTGATTTGTGGTTTATTCGGGCTGGCCTTCTGGGACATTATTTTTGCCCCCATGCCCGGTGCGTTTCTCAACCCGTTCCAGCGCTCTCCCAGAGACATGTACCAACCGGAATTTGCCGAACAACGCGAAACACTGATTGAGGCCCGCTTACACCACATCGCCAATGGTCAGTGGCAACAGTGGCTTGCGGTCTATCGTGAAAAAGAAGGGCTGACCAACGATTGGGTCAACTGGACACTGCTGAGTCGTGAACTGGTTGAGCACAGTGTCGCCGCTTTTCCGCCCGATGCGCTGGCACAGCTGTTTCAGCGCATCCTGTTCGACCCCAAAAGCAACCGCAGTGGTTTCCCGGATCTGATTCTGTTCAAAGAAGACCGCTATTGCTGGGTGGAAGTCAAAGGACCCGGCGACAAGCTACAGAGTAATCAGATTCGCTGGCTGACCATGTTTCAGACCCTGAAAATACCGGCGCAGGTCGCTTATGTCAGCTGGGCCGACGCCACTGATTGAAACATGAATTGAAACATGAATTGATACATGAATTGATGCATGATTTGATGTACGGATTGACACATGGATTAACGGCCTGAAGATGAGATAAGCACCAAGAGAGAATGTATAGAAAAAGGACTCCAGCAATGAAAACCAACATAAACCGACAGTAAAAACCCGCACCACCAACAAGCATCGGGACAATGTCAGCGCTCCGTAAAAAAGTACCGTGAGCGTGGTTTCCACCTTGGTGGATTCTGTGGGTAAGGTCTAAGATTTAGGGTATATCAACGTGAGCAAAAAACTATCCTAAGTTGCTGGTGGCCGGTGATGAGACACACAAGAAAAGTAACCAAAATCCGCTTTGGTAAAAAAGATGGGTTACTCACCGCTTTTATTGAAAAATCTGAATTAAATCAACTCGATCCCTTTGTCTTATGGGACCATTTTGCTGCCAGTGAAGTCATCCATTCCACCGGCCTGGATTACCACGGCCACTCGGGCGTTGATGCACTCAGCTACCCGGTCATCGGTAAAATGCGTCATCACGACTCCGCCGGTTGTCACACCACCCTCGCCAGCGGCGATTTGCAAATCATGACGGCCGGAAGCGGCATCATCCATAAAGACATCATGACGCCGAACAATGGTCAGGTGGAATCGTTCAGCCTCTGGACGGCCCTCCCCGCCGGTCAGAAAGAGATGACCAAACCGGAAAGTTGTTATTTCCATGCCCAAGATCTGCCTATCATTGAAGAGCATGATTCCACCACCAAAGTCATCGTAGGCACTTATCAGGCGCACTCCAGCCCGGCACACTGCTCAGTGCCACTCACCTACCTGGACATCATGCTGGCTCCGTTTGGCGTGTGGTTTTACACTCCGGATACCGAGCAAACCTCCGGATTCGTGTTTATCCGCAGTGGCAGTATTTACGTCGCGGGCAGCCAGCTGTTCTCACGCCAGATGGCCACGCTGGAGAAAGCAGCCCTGCCTATCGAAGTCCGGACCGGTAAGGTCGGAGCGCAGTTTTTTGTGGTGTTGGGCAAACCGCTCCATCAACCTTTTTATGCTTCGCCCAGCTCGATTCACTCCAGTCAGGAAAATTTATCGAAAGCAGAGCAAAATATTTTGCAGCTCATGGCAACCCGTAAATAACGCTGTCCGCAGCAGCCAAAACTTGACAGCCATCACAAATCTGTAATTTATTTTTAGTACTGCTGCACGTCTGGTCGAGGCGTTCTTTTGTGTCAAATCAAACTCATGTGTACGGAATTGCACCGTACTAGCTCATTCATATGTCACATCACACATAAATACGGTGCCCGGCCGACAAACTGAGAGCCAAATCTCCCTTCCCCAAAAGGTATTCCCAGCCATTTTCCATACCTCCTGAGAATAAAAACAAACACTTCAAATTTAAGTTTAACTACTTAAAAAATAAGGACTTTAATCATTCTTTGTTAAACTGAATGCAACTTTGTTTAACCTGTAATTTCAATCATGCCACCATCCAGCACCCCTTCTGGCCATCGCTGCTGCCATACATTGTGGGCCTGCCTGCTGCCTGCGCTGTTTGCCGCGTCCAGTGCATCCGCAGATGAGCTGGATCAACTGCTGTCCATGAGCCTGGAAGAGCTGGCCAATGCCGACATCCGCATTACCTCGGCAGCGAAAAAACCCCAGGCACTCAATGAGGTGCCGGCAGCGGTTTATGTTATTTCTCAGGAGCAGATTCGCCGCAGCGGGGTCCGCTCGGTGGCCGAAGCACTGGCATTAGCACCGGGCGTTCAGGTAAACAAGATCTCGACGTTTAACTGGCAAGTCTCAATGCGTGGCCTGAACGAAGTACTGTTTAACAAGCTTCTGGTCATGATTGATGGCCGCAGTGTGTTCAGCCCTCTGATGTCAGGTACCTACTGGCACACTATTGATACCATTCTGGAAGACATCGAGCGCATCGAAGTGATCCGCGGTACCGCCGGGACGATGTGGGGCGGTAATGCCGCTAACGGGGTGATTAACATCATCACCCGAAACAGCCACCAGACACCGGGTCACTTTATCGAAGTCGCCGCCGGAGAAAACCAGTATCAGGAACTCAGCTATCGTTACGGATTCAGCCTGAATGACCACTGGGCAGCCCGTTTTTATGCCAAGGGCGTAAAAAGTGATTATTACAGCGACTGGAACGATGCGTGGCAGAACCTGCGGGGAGGATTCCGGGCCGATTATGATGGCAGCGAGCGGGAAATCACACTACAGGCCGGGGGTTTTGAAACCCGATCCAGTCATGACTGGACAGTGGCAGACTTTTACCGCCCTTCAGACAGCATCTATTCGCCAGCCCGCCTGAATGTTTATCACCGCGGAGCCTACGCCAGTGTCGACTGGCTGGAACACGGCGAGACAACCAGTTATGAGCTGCATCTGTGGCTGGATGCCAATGAGACCAATGAGCCCTCCGCGGAAGCAGAATTCTATACCTTCGATCTGGATACCCTTGCCCATCACTCCCTGGCTGCCGGGCATAGCCTGACGCTGGGCGGTGGCGCCCGGGTTATCCATCGCCGGACCGAGCCGTATCCGGGCGATTTTCTTCGCCAGACCGAGCCATGGGGACGGTTCAGCCATGATCCGCGAGGAACCGATGTTATCCTGAATGCCTATCTGCAGCTGGATTCGCAACTGACGGAGAAGCTGACGGGTTTGCTCGGAGCCAAAGTTGAACACTTCTCGATTAACGATGCCACGGAATTCCAGCCGCAGGCGCGGCTGCTTTATCATGTCAGTCCTCAGCAACAAGTGTGGCTGGGAGCCGGACGCGGGGCCGTCACCCCCTCATTTGTCGACAGCAAAACCGACGGCTATATCCTGGGCCAGGTAGAAGTACAGAACAACGCAACCGGGGCCAATACCGTCCACCCGATGTTGATAAGTACCACGGCCAATCCGGATATGGACACCGAAACGGTCACCACGGTAGACATCGGGCACCGAATCTCCCCCACTGCAGAGCTGGCCATTGACAGTACGTTGTTCTACAGCCGCTTTAAAAATCTGCGCATGCTGGATGATATGGCCATTCAGTGCGTTTATGGCCTGTGCACTGATGGAACGCAGTTGCCACACGGTATGTTTGTTATCGGCAACAGTTACAGTGACGCGCTGGATGCCGAGAGCTACGGCTTCGAAACGGCAGTTCGTTGGTCCCCTATGCCTGTTTTTACGCTCAATACCAGCTACAGCTACATTCGGACCAAAGCAGACTGCCAGGGTTACAGCAGTTGCGAGCCGGATGCCGACACCGGCTATCGCCTGAACCATGAGCTGCAACCAGCGCACTACCTCTCGGTACAGAGCCTGTGGGACATCACTCCCGAGTGGCAACTGGATCTCTGGTACCGCTACAAAAGCGCCGTTTCCACCAGCAATGATTTTTACCGGGCACCGTCTGTCAGTACCCTGGACCTTCGTCTCGCCTGGCAGGCAACGCCCCACTCGCCCCAGATTGAGCTGATTGTCGATGCCTTGGGTAAAGGTCACTATCGGGATTTGCCGACAAAAGCCAAACTGGAAGACAGCATTACATTGAGGGCGGCGTGGAACCTACTATGAGCACAACATCGCTCCGACGGTCGTCCGGGCTCCTCACCATACTGGCACTGTTTCTGCTGATGACACTAAACCCTGCCCGCGCAGATCACGCAATGACAGGCAGCTTTGCCGTGCACAAGATCAAAGCCGTGTATATCTATCGGCTGGCCAGTTTTATCCGGTGGCAAGTGCCGGAGGATCACGTCGCCCGCTACTGTGTGCTGGGGCGTGACAGCACGACCGTCACGCTGCAGAAACTGTTCACGGACAAAGATCACCTTGGTCAGTTTCGCAGTGTCGGTAACCTGACGGATGCCAGTAAGCAGTGTGATTTGCTCTACATCACGGCACAAAAGCTACCGGTGCTGCAAAGTATTCCTCAGTATGAGGGCCTGCTGACCATCAGTGACAGTCCACAGTTTCTAGCCTTGGGCGGTATGATTGAGCTGCGGGCTGTTGGTCAGCAAATCAAACCCGTACTGTCGCCCCACCACCTCGAGAAGGGCCGGTTATCGGTAAAATCTCAATTGCTGCGGATCGCTCTGCTCGATGATGCCTACCCGGTTGCACAAGGAGGCCAACATGAAAAAATGGATTGATAGCCTGCCACTGAATCAGCGGCTCGGATTCCCGTTGATGCTGTTTATTCTGCTCGTTTACCTGGGCTTTCAAATCATCAGCTATCGCAGCTACATAGCCATTGAGCGGGACAATCTGGTCAACCGGACGCAAATTCTGGCCAACGGTATCGCCATGAACCTCACCGCCCCAGTGCTGTTCAATGATTCCGAAGCTGCCAGAGAGATCCTGACCACCTTTCAGGCCGATCCGCTTATTAAGGCGGTACGGCTGGAACTCCCCAATGGCACCTTGTTTTCACAGTACACCCGCGATTTAGCCTCTCAGGCCTTTCCTTCCGGTATGCTGATTCGGTTGGATAAACACGACGTGGTGTTTAGCGAGCACACCCTGTATCTCCAGATTCCGGTGTTGCTGGAAAAAGAGAACATTGCCCACATGCACATTTCGGTGTCACTGGCATCACTTCATGCCATTCAGTGGACACACTTAAAAATCAGTCTGCTGCTGTTTTTCGGTTTGGTGGGAGTCAGCACTTACATCATCAGCCGTCTGCAGCGCTGGGTGATCAAGCCAGTGTCCCAACTCAATGCCGGTATTCGTGATGTCATTAAAGGCGAAGCGCATCAGCCGATTACGCCAGTCAGAAGCAGCCGGGATGAGCTCAATGAACTAACAGAAAGCTTCAATACCATGGTGGACACCATTTCTGAACGGGATGCCGCGCTACGCCTCGCCCTGCGCCAGCTCCGTGAGGAAAAATCCATTGCTGACGACATCATCGAAACCGTTCAGCACGGCCTGGTGGTGGTCAACCAGCGTGGTGAAATCACCAAAGCCAATGCCGCCTGCCAGACACTTTTCCAGTCAGCCTTTACCCACCATGACTGGCCTTCGCTGATCGATATGCTCGCACCGGTTGAGCGTGAAGCTTTTCAGCGGCTGCTTGATGACGCCCTGAGCCACCCACGCCAGATTGATCACCTGATTGTCGAGGGTGCCCAGTCTAACGGCGAGATCCGCACCTACCAGATTGTCAGCAGGCCATTGCACAGCAGGCTACAAACGTTGTTTGCGATTGAAGATATTACCGCAAAACACTCCGCCGAAAGGCAGCAGAAACTGGCTGCCAAGGTGTTTGATAACAGTCAGGATGCCATTATCCTGATCGACAATCAGGGCCGCCTGACCATGGTCAACAGCACGTTCCATCAGTTGACCGGGTACGATCAGCAAAGCGTAATGGGGATGCATTTCAGCCAACTGGTGGTGGCTGAAGAATACCGGCAGTTACAGGCTATTATCGGCACTGCCCTGCAAGACAGCGGCCAGTGGCAGGGGGAAATCAATGCCCGTGGTGCCAAAGGGGAACCGCTGCCGTTGTTCGTCCGGATCACCCGCATTTCCGACACCCACAAACCGGGACGTCAGACCGTGGTGGTGGCCTCTGATCTGCGCTCAATGAAAGAGATTCAGCGGCTGGAATACATGGCTAACCACGATCCGCTTACTAATTTGGCCAACCGGGTCAAACTGCATCGCAGCTTGCAGGCTCTGCTCGAAGCGCCGTCACACGAAGAGCACGGGTTCGCGGTACTGTTTCTGGATCTGGACAATTTCAAAGCCGTGAATGACAGCCATGGCCATGTAATTGGCGATCAAGTATTACGCATCGTAGCCGAAAGGCTGCGGCGGGCCATTCGCAAAGGTGATTTGGTCTCCCGGCTCGCTGGGGATGAGTTTGTCATTCTTCTTTCTCCTCCGCTGACCGAAGCGAATGTCAAAGCCACCAGCCAGCGGCTGTTTGAGCGACTGAGTCAGGTCATGAAAGTTGGCGATAAACGTATTACTGTCGGCGTCAGCATCGGCTGTTATTACGTCCATCCACACAGTCAGGAGTCTGCGGATGATATCCTGCGGCGCGCCGATGAAGCAATGTATGACGCCAAGTTGTTAGGCAAAGGTCAGATGGTGGAATTCAACCAGCCGGAATTAGATGCAGAAACTGGCTAAAGCAAGGCAAAAGGACTGAGCCAAAAAAAACACGCTGTCACTCAATCGCGACAGCGTGTTTTTTTAATGTACGGCGTGGCGGTGAGTCGTGTTACTCGCCGCTCGGCGTTCTATCCGGGCGATGACCAATCTGGAAAGTACCGTTAGATTTAAACCAAACAGCCTGCTTTTTTTTGCGTCCCAACAGCAGTGGGCCATCATCGAAAAACAGGAAGTTTTTCCAGTTGCGTTTAAAGACGCCCCACTTGGTTTCAACCACATTGTACTTTTCGTAGCAGAAGAATACCGTCGTGTTATCTTCCCAGCTCAACTCTGCCGAAATGGCATCCGGCAAATCGATATCGTCACCGTCCCAGGCACTCTGCCAGTCAAATGACTGAGACCAGATTTTCTGATCTGCGGGCCAGTCACCCTTTTCAAAGTGATCAGCATCCGGGCTCTGACTGCTGACATGCTCGCGCCACAGCTGGGCTGAACGCGCTTGAGTGAATGGTTTGATTTGCGCCAAGTCATCGGCTTCGACAGGCATAGAAGCGTGAGTGAAGATCCACTTACGGGAATAGCTATCCAGTTCTACGTAGTTCATGCATCGACCTAAAATTTTGAGACCGGGGGAATGTACCTGAGTCGATTGCCGATCGCCAGTGTTTCTCCGTTTTAATCCTTTCGTCATTGATTTTGCCAGTGTTAACACCCCATAGTGATGACAGCAAACACCGCCCATAAAAAATGCGGGCAGAGTGAACTTGCCCGCATCATCAGAGAAGACTCTGGCGTATCGCCCGATACTGTCCTGTTTTGACCATTCAACGATCAAAAATGGCCAAATCAGGTCAGAACCATTACTTTTTCAAGCTCCACAAATTGCTGACCCAACCGCCGACTCTGTCATCGTAATGACATCCGCTGAAGTGGTGTTCAACCAAATTAGTATCCTGACTATCGCGAGATTCCAATAACTGAGAGATGTGGCAGGCCATCGGGTCACCACCGGTCATCAGGCGCCGACGAGTCGCGACTTTTTTGATGATTTGCAAACGATAAGCCGAGTTCATTTTCTTCATCTTTCCACACCTCTGTCAGTTAAACCCCACTAAAAATAGGACCCGGCTAAAATATCGTCAAATTACCGCCATCAAAGCGTCATAAACATGGTGTAGAGCGCGAAGCTTCCTTCTTCTTTGTTTTCATCACGTTACCTACATTCATAAAACTGGCACATAGACACCGTACCAGTCTCGTTGCTATCTGACTGAATCTATGAATAAAAATATGTCGAAAAAATCATGTGAAATTTTAATTTCACAAAAAATCCGTCAGCGCGGCGTCAGCTATATTAGAATGAGCCAAAATCATTAATGACAAAAAAGACAATGTACAATCTGGCGACACTTATTGAACGTAATGCGAGCTTTCGTGGCGACCGTACCGCGCTCATTTTCAATGACGAGAAACTCGATTACCGTACCCTCAATACGCTCATTAACCGTGCGGCGAACCACCTGCGCAACCTCGGCGTCAAACCCGATGATAAAATCGCGCTGTCATGCCCGAATAACCCGGCTTTTGTCATCGCGTACTACGCAATCCAAAAAGTCGGAGCGGTCACCGTCCCGCTGAATGTCATGCTGAAAGGCACCGAAGTGACCTATCATCTGGACGACAGCGATGCCATTGCCTTCATCTGTTACGAAGGCAACAGTGCCCTGCCGAGCGGTGAATACGGCTACGAGGGCTTCTCTCAGGCTGAGCGCTGCCAGCACTTTATCTGCATTCCCAGCGGCTCTGAGCTGCAAATGGCACTGCCGACGGAGCAACCGAACGAGCAGTCGGCACCCACACACAATGCTCCGCAATACCACAATTTCGGTAGCTGGCTGACCGACACCGACAACGATCACTTTGAAGCGATTTTCCGCCGTGCCGAAGATACCTGCGTGATTCTTTACACCTCCGGCACCACCGGCCGGGCCAAAGGCGCAGAACTGACCCAGAGCAACATGCTGTGTAATGCCCAGGCATGCCAGGCTTTGCTGAACCAGAAAGGCACAGATGTCAGCATGGCCATTCTGCCGCTGTTTCACACCTTCGGTCAGTCACTGATCTTGAACACCTCGATGCTGGCAGGCAGTGCTCTGGTTCTGATCCCCCGCTTTGTGCCGAAACTGGTCATTCAGCAGATGTACGAGCACAAGGTCACCCATATTGCCGGCGTTCCCACGATGTTTATCGGCTTGCTGGCCTTTGCTGAAAAACACGGTGGAGAAGACATCATCGAGATTGCCAAGCACCTGAAAGTGGCCATTTCCGGCGGTGCCTCCATGCCGGTTGAAGTGCTGAAACAATTTGAAGAGAAGCTCAATGTCCCGGTGATTGAAGGCTACGGCCTGTCCGAATCGTCTCCGGTCGCCGCGTTCAACCACCTTGAGTTTGAGCGTAAGCCCGGCAGTATCGGCCAGCCACTGGCTGGGGTGTCGATGAAGGTTATCGACGATCAGGGCAACACCGTTCCGGCAGGGGCAGAAGGCGAGCTGCTGATCCGTGGTCACAACGTGATGAAGGGCTACTATAAAAAGCCGGAAGAGACAGCGAAAACAGTGGTTAATGGCTGGCTGCATACCGGTGATATCGTCCGGATAGACGAGGAAGGCTATGTCTACGTGGTGGATCGGCTAAAAGAAGTGATCATCCGTGGCGGCTTCAATATCTACCCACGGGATATCGAAGAAACCTTCATGGCCCATCCGGATATCCAGATGATTGCCGTCATTGGCGTACCACACAAATCGTACGGAGAGGAAGCCAAAGCATTTGTCATCCTTAAAGACGGTGCCAAGGTCAGCGCAAAAGAACTGGTTCAGTGGGGTAAAGCCCGCCTGGCTGACTATAAATACCCTCGCCTGATTGACATCGTTGAAGAGTTACCGATGACAGCAACCGGTAAAATCCTGAAACGTATGCTGAAATAATCTCACCTTTCAGCCCGGCATTGGCCGGGCTGAGTTGGCACAACACCTTTCGCCTGCTAATTTAAATACAGTTGCTCAACGCGCCAGATAACGGCTCAGGCCGCTGGTTTTCTACGAGGTGTTTGCGTGAAACCATTATTATCAGCGACTAGCGCCGCATTTTTAGCGGGTGTTTCTTTTTTTGCAGCCGGCCCTGCGCTTGCCGAGCCGCCCAAAAATTTTCATCAGTGTACCAAGACACTCACTTACCAGCTGTATTTCAATAACCTGAGAATTGGCCAGCTCAGCCGCACGTTGCGCTGGCAAGATCAAGAGGCCATCGTTAATTCTTACAGTAGCATCAATGTGCTGGCGACCAAGACCCGCTTCAAACAGTCCAGCGAGGTATACTGGTCCCCGCAGCACCAATCTTTCCTGTCAAAGGGGTTCGACCGTAATATCAGCGGTCTGATGGACGGCACGACCCGCGCCAGTTTTTCCCGGGATGCGAAGAAGTCGACCGTGAGCAATGACGGGGAGAAGCTGACCTTTCAGAGTAGCGACAAACCTATCCTGGATGTGGATGCTATTGGCAGCCAGATGCGTCTGGATCTGATTGAGGGTAAAACCTTTTTCGACTACAAAATGCAGGAGTCGGATGACGTCAGCCATTACTACTTTCAGGTGAAGGGGCAGGAAACCATTGATTCCAATTTCGGTCCGGTCAGAGCCATTCGGGTTGAACAAATCAGAAAGAGCGACAGAAAGCTGGTGATGTGGTTTTCGCCGGATGTGGACTATCAGCTCGTTCGTGCCACTTACCAACGTAAAATTGTGGATGTGAAAGCCGTACTGCTGACCAAAAACATTAATTGTCCGCCCGGGGTAAATACCCTCAGCCAGACAACAGCCAGCAGTGCTACTTCATCGACACTTTCCCCCCCACCATTTTAAGGGCGGGTGCGCCACGAATTAGGGTATCCCGCGCAAAATGCACACCGCATTGCGGGCATACCCCTTCCTCGACCGTGAAATCTTTGACGATACGTTCTTTAAAGCATTTCACCAGCGCCCCTTTACCGCCCTTGCGATACTTGAACAGCTGGGTGCGGCACCCGGCGCAGAAAATATCGACGGTTTTAGTTGGCCCTTTTTTATTGGGTTTTGCCATAACGAACGTTGCCAGTCAAAAAATCAGTAAACAGAGGTAAAAACGAATTAGCGAATAGCCGCCAACAGCCGATCAATATGGGTAATATGACTTTCTTCTACCCCGGCATGGTTGCCATATTTCGGCTGCAGGCGATCATTTTCCAGCGGATGGTGCCAGCCTATAGTGGTATCCACAAACGTTTGGGCAAACTGCTCGGAAATCGCCAGGCATCCGGCCAACACTGTGTCGACATAAGTCTGCATGATCGGCTGAACGGCACAAGGGGCCATTGGTGACTCTTTGGTGTACACCCAAATTGGCTGGTTAGTATCAATCGGCTGCGTGGTTCGAAGTTGCAGCGGGTCAAGCGCTATACGCTGATAACCCCGCTCGCGAATATCAAAACTGGCTAACGCGGCGTCATCCACCCGAACCAAAACGCCGTTGCACTCACCTTCGCCCGGCATCGCCACCAGCGGCGCAATGCGGTAACTGTCATCGACTTTTCCCCAGTGTCGCTGCAATCCCTTGACGGTGGCGGGAATAGCGGCCTGAGTTTGCCCTGTCAGCCTGCGTGAATGGGCGTTGATTAAGCTTCCATAACCAAAGATGTACATACGGCTCCTTTATCGTAAACGGGGTGTGACCGCTTCCCGGGGATATAAAAAGGGAGCGCATTGTGCCCCCTTTCACAGCCCCCCAAGCGGCTGAGCCGCCACCATAGCAATTTCATCAGACAAATTACAGTCCGAAAAAGCGTGAAAACGCGATCCACTCCTGCTGTACATCATCCAGATTTGCCCGGCGAAATGTCACAGTCGTCCCCGGCCGGGCTTGAGCCAAACGCGGGAGGTCCATGCGGGCCACACACCCTATCTTCGGATAACCGCCGAGAGTCTGACGATCATTAAACAGTACAATTGGCTGGCCGTTTGGCGGAATCTGTATCGCGCCAAGGGCGATGCCTTCCGAGATGATCCCGTCCATCGACGGGTACACAGCCGGCCCGCTCAGACGACAACCCATCCGATCAGTTTCCTGACTAACGGTGTACTCGCTGCTATAAAACCGCGCTTTTTCAGCATCATGAAAAGCATGATGCTGGTAGGATTCCACCACCCTGAGGCTAACCGGCCCGGCATAATCCGGTACGAACCGCGCGGCGGCCTGCCGTCCGGCTAGCTCGTTTACTGGCGCAACCTGCGCATGATTCAGATGCAGGCGATCCCCGGCCGCTAGCGGCTGCCCGGCTTTTAATCCGCCAATTTGATTACGTACCACTGCCGACCGACTGCCCAGAACGAGAGGCAGATCCAGTCCACCACGCACAGCCAGATATGCCCGCAGACCGCTTCGTGCATAGCCGAATTTAAGGGTCTGCCCTTGCTTGGCCTGCACACATTGCCAGTTCTCAATCGCTTCCCCGTCCAATGTAAGCGGCATTGCAGCTCCCGTGACCGCAAACAGGCAATCGGACTGAAACCGAATCTCAGCTTGCCCCAACGTGATTTCCAGTACCGCAGCACCCGCCTCGTTACCCACCAGATAATTGGCCCAGCAACTGGCATGTAAATCGATAGCGCCTCCCTGACTGAGCCCCTGATCTGCGACACCAAACCGACCGAGATCCTGAATCAGCGTCAGCATTCCGGGATGAATTATGTCCAGTCCGGCCATATTTCACCTCCTTGAGAAAGAAATGCCTGACGGGTGATCGGCGCAAACTTGACCGTATCGCCAACCTGAAACGGCGTCATCGGTTGCTGATCTGGCAGGAAAAGTGGTTGAGGGCAGTTACCAATGATTTGCCACCCTCCCGGCGAAGCGGCGGGATACACCGCCGTCTGATGGTTGGCAATGCCTACACTGCCCGGCGGAACACGTTTTCGGGGCTCCGCATGACGAGGCGTGGCAATACTGTCATCAACCGCCGCGAGGAAGGCAAATCCCGGCGCAAAGCCAATGGCACACACGGTATAGCTCTGCTGATAGTGACGCTCAATCACCTGCTCGATACTCAGCCCGCTCCGCTCCGCAATCGCGGCTAAATCCGGCCCCACTTCCGGCGCGTAATACACAGGCAGGGTGATCAGGCGAGAACCGGCAGACTTGGCGCGGCTTGCCCGTCCGGCAGAAGCTGAAGCCTCAACCAATGAGACGGATTGCGCCATCAGTTCCTCCAGTTCACCGAACGTCATACGCAGAGGATGGTATTCAATAAGAATGGAGGTGTACGAGGGAATCACTTCTCTGATCCCCGGATGCGACATCAGCCGGAGATGATCAACAACCTTGCCAATCAGCGGAGTCAGAGCCAGATCTATCTTGTCACCGAAATAGAGAATGGCGTTGGTTTCAGATACCGGCTGCAAGCCTCTCATGAACGGATGTCCTCGTGCAGCGTTTTCACGACGGCAATCGACTTCTCATTATCGCCGTGCACGCAGACCGTATCGGCTTGCAATGCTAACGAACGACCGCTGACCGTTGTCACCTTCCCGCTCGTCAGCTCAGCAACCTGCTGGCGAATACGCTGACTGTCATGGTACACCGAACCCGGCTGGCTTCTGGCCACCAGCAGCCCCTGTTCGTCATAGGCACGATCTGCGAACGCTTCCATGATAAGCGGCACCCCTTGTGCCTCAGCTAACGCCTGATAGCGCGAGTTATCTGCTCTGGCCAGAATCATCAGCGCCAGCGGCTTAGCACGGTGACGGTTCATTCCGGCCACCGCCTCCAGGATCGCCAGATAAACCTCTTCGTGGGCCATCATGTCGTTGTACAGTGCGCCATGGGGTTTGACATAACTCACCGTGGCATCCTGCAACCGGCAAATGGCGTCTAAAGCACCGATCTGATAGGCCACCAACCGGGTAATAGCCGGCGAGGTATGTGGGATATGTCGGCGACCAAACCCTGGTTTATCGTCATATCCCGGATGCGCCCCAATCATTACACCATGCTGTTTCGCCAGAGCCACGGTCGCGGCCATATGATCCGGGTCCGAGGCATGAAAACCACAGGCAATATTGGCCATGTCCACCCAGGGCATCACAGCCGCATCATGCCCCATCTGCCAGCTTCCGAAGCTTTCACCCATATCACAGTTCAGTTTCATCCTGTCTTCCCTGTATCTGATTTCTGCTCTCTCAACTTTATTCACAGAACCTAATTCAATCAATAACTTGAAGAATAGTATTCATACACTGACGTCACAATTTAGTCGGCACAACCCACCACCAACCCATCATTTCCTGCGACAGGCTCTCCCCAAGAGCTGTCCCGTACACAGTTCCAAACACAGTTTCCTTCTCAGCTTTTGTGTCAGTTTATGTTTCAGCCCTTGTCTACCCCTGAAAAACAACCAAAAGCAAGCCAATTCAATTCAATTCAATTCAATTCAATTCAATTCAATTCAATTCAATTCATCCCAAACCAAATGGTTCGTACACAATACTTGTATTATTTAATGGTATCGGCATCAAAATCGACACCGTCACCAGCAACCACTACAACCCAAAGAAAACGCTGGTTAACTCAACCCAAAAAGCGGGAGGCTTGTCTCAAAACCACGGTAATGATAACATTCTCGCCACATTTAACTATTTAGAGGTCTAATTAGTTTGTGTTTTCAGAGTCATCCCATAGCGCTGATTCGACAGCAAAGCTTTGAGGACAAAACTTTTAAACAATGTATGGATAACTCTTTTAAGAAGTACAGTATAGAAACAACCGATTATCAGGTCGGACAGGACAATATTCAGAAATGGGGGTTCGATGTCCATAACCCGGTTTTTGGTATCAGTGCCGGTCTGATCCTGCTATTCCTCGCCGCCCTGCTGGCGGTCGATGCCAACACAGCCAAGGATGCGCTCAATGGCGTCAAAATGAGTATCATCGAAAACTTCGATCTGCTTTTCATGTGGTCAGCTAACTTTTTTCTGTTGTTCTGTTTCGGGCTGATCCTCTCTCCCTACGGGAAAATCAAAATTGGCGGTGTGGATGCAAAGCCTGAACACTCCACCTGGTCGTGGCTGGCGATGCTGTTTGCCGCTGGTATGGGTATCGGCCTGCTCTTCTGGGGTGTCGCTGAACCCACCGCGTATTTTACCGACTGGTTCGGTACGCCGTTGAATGTCGAACCCTACTCTGACGAAGCCCGCCAGCTGGCAATGGGCGCAACCATGTTCCACTGGGGAGTCCATGGTTGGGCCATGTATGCCATCGTCGCCCTGGCTCTGGCCTTTTTTGCCTTTAACAAGGGCCTGCCATTATCGATGCGTTCTATCTTCTATCCGCTGGTAGGAGATCGGGCCTGGGGCTGGATGGGTCATGCTATTGATATCATGGCAGTGCTGGCGACTCTGTTTGGTCTGGCGACCTCTTTGGGTTTGGGTGCTCAGCAGGCCACCAGCGGCATCAACCATGTTTTTGGCCTGAACAGCGGGCTGGGAATGCAGATGGCGGTGATTGCCTTTGTCACGGTGCTGGCCATTATTTCTGTGGTGCGCGGGATTGATGGCGGGGTGAAAATTCTGAGTAACATCAACATGCTGTTTGCTCTGGCACTGCTAATTTTCGTGACGGTGATAGGTTTCGATGTGGTTTCTGTGGCACTGCCGGACACCATTCTGGGTTACCTGCAGAATATCGTTCCGCTGAGCAACCCGCATGGTCGTGAAGATAGCACCTGGATGCACGGCTGGACGGTCTTCTACTGGGCATGGTGGATTTCCTGGTCGCCATTTGTCGGCATGTTCATTGCCCGGGTGTCGAAAGGCCGGACAGTGCGAGAGTTCCTGATTGCCGTTGTCTTTATTCCAACCCTGATGACCCTGATTTGGATGGCGGTGTTTGGCGGGATTGCCATTGATCAGGTCGTAAATAAGGTAGGTGAACTGGGTGCTAATGGCCTGACAGATATTTCACTGACTCTGTTCCATGTGTACGATGCGATGCCGTTTGGTTCGGTGATTTCCGTTATCTCGATTGTGCTGATCATCGTGTTCTTCATCACCTCCTCGGACTCCGGTTCGCTGGTGATCGACAGCATTACGGCCGGGGGCAAAGTGGACGCGCCGATTCCACAACGTATTTTCTGGGCCTCCGTTGAAGGAGCCATTGCCGCTGCCATGCTGTGGATTGGCGGCACCGAAGCCTTGCAGGCATTGCAGTCAGGAGTGGTGACCACAGCGCTGCCGTTTGCCTTTGTGCTCCTGCTGATGTGTGTCAGCCTGCTTAAGGGTTTGCGTACGGAAATCAGCGTATATGGCCAGCAGCCTCTCGCCGATCAGCGTGCAGACTGATGTTTCGCCCTGGACGATCTTGGCTAGAGAGTGAGTGGTTATGAGTGGTATCACAAGCTCCGAGTGCTAGGAAAAACTACGAGTGCTAGGTAAAAGCTCCGAGTGGTCAGTCAAACTCGAGCCTTGAGAGTGCTTACCTGAAGTGCCTACCTGAGAAAACAAAACGGAAAAGGCCAGCGTTATTGCTGGCCTTTTCAGATAATAACGATTAGCGGGTTAACGAGGCAATGCGTAACAAAGCAATGTGTGACAAGGCAATACGTCTGCCGCTATCGTTTCGTCCTTGTCCGTGATTTTTATGTCTGAGAATTCAGTTCACGGCATAAATATCGTATGAGAAATACTGGCTGGCGATCTTCTGGTGAATGCCTTTCTCATGCAGTGCCGTGATGCCACGATTCAGCAGCTCTGCCAAATCCTTATCCTGCTTGCGGACGGCAATCCCCACGCCACGGCCGAACCATTTTTCTTCAGTAAACGACGGCCCGGTGAAATGAAACGCATCCCCGCCCGGTTTATCCAGCAAACCGCTCTGCAACCCAATCGCTCCGCCGAAAACGGTGTCAATACGCCCTGCCCGCAAGTCCATGAAGGCTTCATCAAACGTACCGTAGCGGACAATATTCACATCCGGGTGCATTTCAGACAGGTACTTGTCACCAATCGTGGCGCGCTGCACGCCGACTTTCAGCCCGCTCATACCGGCCTGTGTAAATTCAATGCTGCGATCCGCTTTGGTCACAAACCGGGTCGGCACTTTGGCGTAAGGAATGGTAAAGCGGACTTTTTGTTCACGCTCAGGGGTAATCGTCATCGCGGCGATGATCGCATCATGCTTACGGGCCAATAATGCCGGAATAATGCCGTCCCAGTCTTGCGCGCGTATCGTACATTTCACCTGAACTTCTTCACATAATGCCCGTGCCAGATCCACTTCAAACCCAGCTAACTGACCATCCTGTGTAGTCCAGCTGAACGGTGGATAAGCCCCTTCCACACTGAACTTGATCTCTTTCCATTCTTTAGCGGCAGCCTGCCCGGACATTGCCAGCGCAATGCCCAGCAGCCCTGCTTTTACGATGCCATGCTTCATCATCTTTCTCCTTGTTGTTGTTAAATCTTCCTTGAAAACGAGATCGCCTACCGGGTATTAAGCCTTGCCACCCTCAACAAACCGTTTGAAATTCATCAGAATGCTATGCCAGCCATCGCGCTGCTGTTCGATAGTATGGGTTGATTCCGCGTCAAAGGTTTCCGTCACTGTGGTCGCTTCCCCGTCAGCCTGAAACGTGACAGCCACTTTACGGCCGTCATCCATCACATAACCAAGTCGTTCCGGTGCCGAGATCAGAGTAAAAGTGCCTTCAAAATCAAACCCCATACTGCCGTCTTTGGCTTCCATCCGGTGACGAAAGCGGCCTCCGACCGAGAGATCGACTTGGCTCTGAGTGGTGTGCCAGTCTGCCGAAGCAGCATTCCATTCCACAATACAGTCCGGGGAGTTCCAGGCGTCCCAGACAGTTTTAATGTCACGGTTGATCGTGGTCGTCACTGTGATATCCATAGCGTCCTCCTTTGCAGTAATAACAGACACTATAGTCGATAGTTATGGACGTGCGAGGTCGCGTTACTGAGCGTCGTCACTGCCTGTTGGCTTTTCCCCTGAATGCCCCGTGTTTCCTCTCATTTTCCGGCTGTGGTTGAGCTCAAACGCTTTAACGATAACGTAAGCAATCAAGGCAAAAATGAAAAAGACCAGCAGCATCCAGGCAATGGATTGCAACGACTCAATCACCGTCCGGTAGATTTCCAGCACCCAGCGGTTAAGGGTCAGTTCCGGCGGCGTAAAGTTTTCCGATGGTGGACGCAAAAAACTTTCCAGATAGTGAATTCTGACGCCACCGGAAATACCGACCACATAAATGGCGAATTTAAGGTATTTGGTCCATGCAAAGGCGATATCGTCTGCCACGATACGCTCCAGTATCCCGTCAATCGGCTTGGCAAAAACCCGGGTGACGATGTAGCAGACAACAAATGCAATCAGGAAGGTAACAACGAGCAGAGAAAGGAACATGATGAACTCCCGGTTAATCAGCACAACTCTGAAGATTCAGACGCCTTTTTTGTCAAACGCCTTTATTGTCAGACGCCCTTATTTTCAGAAGCCATTAATTTTTCAGACATCTTTATTTTAGACGCCTTTTATTTTCAGACACTTTTGCAGCCAGGGTGTTCAGCTTCGCACGCAAAGCAATGCACCGCACTGTCATCCATTGATAATTAGCCAAGGTACTCATAACAGTGTGCGGTTTTTATGCGACGGAATCCTAATGACTCATAAAACTGATGGGAAACGGTGCGCTGAATATTGGATCGCACCACCAATCGCTCCAGTCCGGCCTCCTGTGCCCACTGCAGCGCAGCCTGAACCAGCTGACGCCCTGCGCCACTTCCTCGATATCGGACATCCACAACCAGCCCCGTGATTTCTCCTTTGAAACCCGACTCCAGCGTCAGCCGCTTTTCCGCCACCAGCCAACCGATGACGGTTTCCTTTGATGTTGCCAGCAGAACAACATGGTGTTCAGAGTCCAGCAATGCGGCCAGCCAAGCGGTCGTTTCTGCGTTTTCGGCCGGATACCCTAACTCACGGGTCAATCCGTTGATGGCGCTGGCCTCGGCAAGTGAGGCAGGGACGATATCAAAAGGCAAACGTCTATCCTTGTACGCTGCGGCGATGTCTTCGCATTCAGTGTATTCAGTAAAGCCGGAGCTGTGCTGACAGCTCACTGGGTTACTTGGACTGACTGCTGATTTTCTGTATATCCGCCATCATCTGGTCGGCTTCTTTAACCTGCAATTTGACCTGCTGGGCCAGAAGCTTGAGGCGATCATTGTTCAGCATCGCCAGATGATCTTCTTCTGCCTTTGTCAGCTCGTCTTTGCTTTCAATCAGATAAATCTGATCTTCCAGCATTGCGATCTCACGCTCCAACTGCTCTAACGGGGTTAAGGTCTGATCCAGCTGCGCAATCCAGCGATCAAGCTGAGTAGTTGTCACGGATAATGACTGACTCAGCTGTTCATTGATGCAGTGTTCAATAAAATTATCATCATCTTTGGGCTCTTGATTCAGACACGTCGACAAAGACTGACGAAACGCTTTCTCAAGCCGTTGTTCACTCAGCCCGGAGACATTGGCAAGGTTGGAAAATTCGCCGTCCCGTTTCATCTGGTTAACGGTAAATTCCACCATGCTGTCGATCATATCTGAGCCGTAGGAGGCAAAACTAAGTGTCCCTATAAATAAAGACAGAATGAAATTCTTTTTCATACTGAAACCTGTAATGACAAAATCCTTATTGAATTCAGGCGTTATACCCGCCAGATAATCGATACCATGTGAATGGGTCAAAGATACCGCACTGAGAGATATCTTTGCGAATCAAATTTTTCACTCATCTCTTGCCTTGGCGACCGCACTCAGCGAGTTCAGCCATGTGCCCTTCCCTTCTGCGGCAAGAAAAAGACCAAAGGTAAAAAGGCAACCGTCGGTATGTTAGCCAAGCACACCCACTGCCCCTGACTGTACATAAGCGTTTGTATTATTTTAGTATTTGCGATGCCATAGCACTGACAATCCACTGCGGATTTACATACAGGCTTCTGGATGCATTTACATGGATATACATACATTGTACGGCATACTATGCACTATTCCGCTCCTTCAAGATAGTGTGCGCTGTATTCCAGTTTTACAACTGTGATTCATTTTACTTGTCACGGCACTCGCCAATACTTCCGGCTTTCCTGGCTCATCATCGGTTAAGCCGATGCCGGGCGCACTGATACCTCTCCTGCCGAACCATCTTTAAAAATATTCGCTCTCACACCGAATCGCTCAGGCATACCCCAGCATGACGGCGGTGAACTATTTACGGAAATACTGATTACTAAAACCCAATCGAATAGAAAAAACCGATTGATGCTATTGAGAATTCCATCTGCGACAAGCTCTAGCTGCGTCTATATTCAATGTCAGTAACAGAGAGCTATGTAAAAACGACAGACTGAAAGTTAGTTGAATTGAAAGCGACATGAAGAAAGACGCACTCATCATCCCTACCGAACAGGAGTGACCTATGAGCAACGAAGGTAAGTGCCCGGTAATGCACGGAAGTAACACTCGCTTAAGTGGCGTTGGAACCAAAAATGTAGACTGGTGGCCTAACCAGCTTAACTTAAGAATTCTTCATCAAAACGACCGCAAGGCGAATCCAATGGGGGAAGGCTTCAATTACAAAGAGGCATTCCTTAAGCTCGATCTGAACTCCGTTAAAAAAGACATTGAAGATGTGCTGACCACATCACAGGACTGGTGGCCAGCCGATTATGGCCATTATGGCCCGCTGATGATTCGCATGGCCTGGCACGCCGCCGGGACGTACCGTACCGGTGACGGACGCGGTGGTGCTTCAACCGGTAACCAGCGTTTTGCACCTTTGAACAGCTGGCCGGACAACGGCAACCTTGATAAAGCCCGCCGCCTGCTTTGGCCGATCAAACAAAAATATGGCAAGAATCTCTCCTGGGCGGATCTGTTTATTCTGACCGGCAATGTGGCACTGGAATCCATGGGCTTCAAAACCTTTGGTTTTGGCGGCGGCCGCGAAGATATCTGGGAACCAGAGGAAGATATTTACTGGGGTGCCGAAGACGAATGGCTGGGCAACAAGCGTTATTCGGGGGTTCGTGATCTGGAAGACCCACTCGCCGCGGTGCAGATGGGCCTGATTTACGTGAACCCCGAAGGCCCGGACGGTAATCCTGATCCGGTCGCTTCCGGTAAAGATGTGCGTGAAACCTTCGCTCGCATGGCGATGAACGACTATGAAACCGTTGCCCTGACCGCCGGTGGTCACACTTTTGGTAAATGCCACGGGGCCGGTGATGCCGCATTGGTCGGACCCGAGCCGGAAGCCGCACCTATCGAACAAATGGGGCTGGGCTGGAAAAGCAGCCATGGCAGCGGGAAAGGCCGTGATGCGATCACCAGTGGGCTGGAAGGCGCATGGACACCGACTCCGACCACCTGGGACAGTACATACTTCGCCATGCTACTGGGCAATGAATGGGAACTGACTAAGAGCCCGGCTGGGGCCAACCAGTGGAAACCCAAAGTGGTGACCGACAGCAATCAGGCGCCGGATCCGGAAGATGCTTCTAAGCGCGTCAACATCATGATGACGACAGCAGATATGTCGATGCGGGAAGATCCTGAATACCGTAAGATTTCCGAGCACTTCCACCAACATCCGGATGAATTCGCCGATGCCTTCGCCAGAGCGTGGTTCAAGCTGACTCACCGCGACATGGGGCCAAAATCCCGCTATCTCGGTTCAGAAGTGCCGGCTGAAGACCTGATCTGGCAAGACCCGGTTCCTGCCGTAGATCATGCACTGATTGACAGCAATGACATTGCCGCACTGAAAAAAGTCATTCTGGAGTCCGGACTGTCTGTCACTGAACTGGTCTACACCGCCTGGTCTTCCGCTTCGACGTTCCGTGGTTCCGACTGCCGCGGCGGCGCGAATGGCGCTCGCATCCGTCTGGCACCGCAGAAAGACTGGGAAGTGAATCAGCCTTATCAGTTACGCAAAGTGCTGAGTACTTACGACGGTATCCAGAAAGATTTCAACTCCACCCAATCTGGCAACAAAGCCGTTTCGTTGGCCGACTTGATTGTGCTTGGCGGCTGTGCGGCTGTCGAGAAAGCCGCTAAAGATGCCGGTTTCAGTGTAACGGTTCCGTTTGAGCCAGGTCGTACTGATGCGACCGATGACCAGACCGATGCCGATTCCTTCGATGTACTGGAGCCGATTGCAGATGGTTTCCGTAACTATACGAAGAAACAGTACACCGTTTCGGCTGAAGAGCTGCTGCTTGATAAAGCACAGCTGCTGACCCTGACAGCACCGGAAATGACCGTACTGGTTGGCGGACTGCGTGTCCTGAATGCCAACTTTGGTCAGTCCCAACACGGGGTATTTACCGACAAACCGGGCGTTCTGACCAATGACTTCTTTGTTAACCTGCTCGATATGAACACCGAATGGAAGTCAACATCCGACGATGCTCAGGAGTTTGAAGGCATTAACTACAAGTCTGGTCAGGCTAAATGGAAAGCGACGCGTGTCGATCTGGTCTTTGGTGCAAACTCACAATTGCGAGCCATTTCGGAAGTCTATGGCGGCGATGACGCGCAAGAGAAGTTTGTCCATGACTTCATCAAGGCGTGGACCAAAGTGATGAATGCGGACCGGTTCGATCTGAAATAACCGACCCCGGTTGGCATACATCCGACCTGGAAATGGACGGGCTATATCAGCCGTCCATTTCATGCTGCGTTTGGTCCTCTATGAATAAAGCAGTGGCGCAGGGACGCCGGAGTGTTTCGCTTATTTATCTATACCTATAACCAACGTCCAGCCAACCTGGCCTATGCGAGATGCAATATACGTGTAAAGGCTGGCTAGCTGACTGGGTGAATGAACAATCCGGTGACCCAATATCAATCAGCGGCTGACAGGCCATACCTGCCAGCCGCTTTTTATTTGAGTCGCATGTTATTGGTGACTCGAAAGATAACAAGAGAGAACGATAACAAGTTAGCCAAACGTAGAGGAACCGTAGCAGCCGGACTGCCAGACAGCTCTATCAGGCAATCTGGGACGCCGTGTCTGGCTTGCGCTTGAGCATCATCAGGCGCGGCAGAATCAGGCCGAGGATCACCACGGCAATTCCCACGAGTTGCAACTGCGTAACAGACTGCCCCAGTAAAAATGCAGTCAGCACAGAAAAGACCGGAACAAAATTAAAGAACAGCGACGCTGTTGACGATCCCAGTTCACGCACGCCATTGAGCCACAGCAGATACCCCGCCACTGTGCCAAACAACCCGATATACACTACATCAATAATACTAATAGCCGGGCTGTTAAACAGTTCCGTGATCGGGTTCAGATCCGGAGTCAACAGACACATCACACCAATAACACCGGCTCCGCTGACCATCCCCACGAAGGTGTAAGGAATCACCGGCATCCAGCGGCTGATCCCCTGGCTGAAATAGGTGTAGAAACTCCAGGCCAGCATCCCCACGAAAATCATTTGATCGCCCTGATTTAGAGTCAAACTCAGCAATATCTCAAATTGTCCATTTGTGATCACCAGCAATACCCCCGACAAACTCACCAGCAAACTGAAACATTGCGAAAAGGTCGGTCTGGTGCGTTGCGCGAGACACGCAATCAAAGAAGTGATAAGCGGACTGAGCGCCATGATCAGTGAACCGTTGGCGGCGCTGGTATAAGTTAAGCCGGTAAACAAACCCAGGTTAAGACCACCTACCCCCACCGCGCTCACCAGTATCACCCATAACCACTGCTTGCGTGTGATTGAGAGTGGTTGACCGCGCATCAAACGGAGATAGAGTGCGAGACAGGCGGCAGCAATCACAAACCGCCAGAAAACCAGTGTCAGGGCATGTATTTCACTCAGTGCGTGCTTGCCTATCGGGAAACAGCTTCCCCAGAAAAAGGTACATAAAATCAGCAGTATCACGGATTTTGATGTTGATGAGAGCTTCATTGATAAAAGCTTGGTTATGGATGCCATTGTTACTCCGCATAACTTGTCAGATGAATACCTTTAGTGTATTGATTCCACCTAGTGGATAAACTGGCAATATCAGGACGGTAGATACCAATAATGAAACCTAACTATTCTCTCGACGATCTGCGCTGTTTCTGTGCAGTGGCCAGACTGGGCAGTTTTAAGCAGGCAGCCCAAAGCTTATCCATGCCACTTTCCACGCTCAGCCGCCGTATTCAGCAATTAGAAACCGACTTGCAACTCAGGCTGCTAAACCGCGATGCACACCGGGTGTCGCTGACTCATACCGGACAGCAGTATTTCCAGCGAGCCAGCGCACTATTTGATGAGCTCAGTGATATTGGTGAAGACTTGCATCGGGACAAGCATGAGCCGAAAGGTAAAATTCGACTCAATGCCCCCATCAATGCAGGCTCTCAATTTCTGCGGGACATTTTTTTCGATTTCATGGTGCAATATCCGGATATCCAGCTCGATATCGGATTTTCCAATACGCTGGTTGATATTGAGGCAGAAGCCATCGACGTCGTATTTCGGGTCGGTAGCCCTGTTGTTGAGAATTGGATCGCACGCCCGCTGGTCGACATCCATTTTATTGTTTGTGCTCAGGCCGGTTACCCGATCGACACAATTACCGAACCCGGCGCACTGTGTGGCCATCCTGCCGTCATTTGCCATCCGATGACGACCTGGGAGCTGATTCACACCGATACAAGGCAAGAGTTTGACTATCTCGTCGGTACTGGTGTCCGGCTGGAAGTGGATGAGATCCGGATGCTGACCCATGCCATTAAAGCAGGGTTAGGCATTGGCTATATTCCTGATTACCATGCCCTGCCGCTGATTGAAGCAGGAAAACTCAGCCGGGTGCTGCCAGACTGGCAAAGTAAAGCCCGAACCTTGTTTATGCTCTACCGTGACCGCGACCACCTTCCGCTGCGGGTGCGTTTGTTTGTCGAGTTTGTGCTTGCTCGTTTTGCTCAGGACGCTAACTAGTTGAGTACTGAGTAAAACAGAGTCTGCTGAATATGGATAAGTCATTGCTGAGTCATTGCTTCACCTGACCGAATTTTTTTAGTTTCTCTCCCTTTAAATCCCCTTTAAATCCCCCTCAATGATCCCTTTTCCCTTCAGCCACCTCCGGCTCGCTATCGTTTCGCGAGCCCTGAGGGTCTGTTCGCGCCGTCACGTCTTCCCGGCCGAATGCCATCTCTTTTTTCAAGCGCTCTTCAAAATCGATAAACAGCTTGTAGTAGTTATTGTCAAAGCGCTCCTGTTCACCGGCTTCACTTTTCCATGCAGCGTAGAGTGCATCCGACAACTCGGCATCCACTGACTTATAGGTATGCTGCCTGTTTTCCACAAACTCGGGGGAGCAGCCCAATACCCTAAGGGCAGCGGCACCAATTTCCACCGCAGAGTGATACGTTTCCGACTCAATGATATCCGCCCCGGCCTGACGAAGCAGGTAGCCATGACCACGGTCAAATGCCCGCACCAGCACCTTTAAGTTGGGGTATTTATGCTTAACATACTTCACCAGCTGAATCGCATTGTCACGATTATCTATGGCAATAATCAGCATCGCGGCATGCTCAATCCCTGCGGTGTGCAGCAATTCCGGTCGGGTTGCATCACCAAAATAGGCTTTCGTATTAATTTTCCTCAGGTTATCGACCTGCGCTGCCTGATGGTCAAGTACGACCGTTTTAATGCCGTTAGCCACTAATAAGCGGTTCACAATCTGACCAAAACGCCCGATGCCTGCGATAATGACCGTGCCCTGCTCGTCAATATGATCCGCTTCGCGTTCATTAGACGTCTGCTCAAAACGGGGCAAAATGACTTTCTCAAAAAAGATAAACAGCAATGGGGTCAGCAACATCGACATCGCAACCACCAGAGAGAGCGTCTGACCAATACTTCCCGGCAGCACATGATTCTGCACGGTGTAATTGATCAGCACGAAGCCAAACTCCCCCGCCTGCGCCAGGCTCAGGGCCAGCAACCAGCGACTGCTGTTCCGGATCCGGAAGATCGTCGCCAGAACAAACAGAATCAATGCTTTTAGCACGATGATCCCGACAGTCAGACCCATAACCAGAAAAAATTCGCTAAACAGAATGTCAAAATTGATCCCAGCACCGACCGTGATAAAAAACAGCCCCAGCAACAGCCCGCGGAACGGTTCGATATTGGCTTCCAGCTCATGCCTGAATTCACTGTTGGCGAGGACAACACCGGCGAGAAACGTACCCAGTGCCGGCGATAAACCCACCAGTGTCATCAGCACTGAGACCCCAATGACCAGCATCAGTGCTGCTGCTGTAAAAATCTCTCTCAGACCAGAGCAGGCAACAAACCGCAGCAACGGACGGCTGAGATAGTGGCCCCCAACCACAACCAGTGCCATCGAACCTGTGATGACCAGACCATAGGCCCAGCCCGGTAAACCGGCTATCAGGCTCAGCTCCTCATTATGGTCAGCCACTTGCTGCGTGACATGGCGGGCCTTCTCCACCAACTCAGGTAACGCCAGTAAGGGAATAAATGCCAGCATCGGAATCACAGCAATATCTTGGAACAACAGAACCGAAAACGCATTCTGGCCTCCCTCGGTGCGAGTCAGCCCTTTTTCATTAAATGTTTGCAGCACTATCGCGGTGGACGATAACGCCAGAATCAAGCCGATGGCCAGTGCCACGCTCCAGGATAAACCCAACCATATACCCAGCCCCAAAATTGCCGCTGCTGTCCCAGCCACCTGTAACCCACCCAACCCCAGCAGGCGATGACGCATCGCCCACAACGACTTGGGTTCTAGCTCCAGACCAACCAGAAACAGCATGATCACCACACCAAATTCCGCGAAATGCTGAATAGTGGTGGTTTCGTCACCCACCAGACCGATCACCGGCCCAATCACAACCCCGGCGATCAAATAACCCAGCACTGAGCCCAGTCCGAACAAAATAGCCAGAGGCACTGCAATCACCGCCGCAACCAGGTAAATAAAGGCATAAATAAAATATTCCGACATGGCGTATCCTTTGCAGTCAGCGCGTGGATCAGGCTAAAACCACCGCTGATCAAGCCAAATGAGGTATTAACAACGTAGCTGGCGAGCACCTGTTTCGCCATGTTAACGTCATATAAAAAGCACCATATTAACAATGTGGTGCACTGGCATACCGCGTTAGGTGGCTGAATAATAAAAGTGCAAAGGTACAGGGAACGTAAGCGCGAACAAGAATCGCGAACAAGAAATAACGGGCAGAATGCCGTTAGTACAGGCGATGAGGCGATGAGGCGATGAGGCGATGAGGCGATGAGGCGATGAGGCGATGAGGCGATGAGAATACGCGTTTTATCAGAACGCGGAAATGAAAAAACGGCTTACAAGCGCTAACCTGTAAGCCGTCATTTTTAATGGTGCCCCGGGCCGGACTTGAACCGGCACGCCGCGAACGGCGAGGGATTTTAAATCCCTTGTGTCTACCAATTTCACCACCAGGGCACACAATTTTGTGAGATATCGCTTAATGCCATATCTTAATTGTCTGCTTCAAAGCACTCCGGATGAGAACTTTGAGAATGGAGGCGCGTCCCGGAGTCGAACCGAGGTCCACGGATTTGCAATCCGCTGCATAGCCACTCTGCCAACGCGCCTCTGAATATCCGCTATCGGCCTTGCCGCTGCGGTATGGTGTGCATTCTACGGATTGCCTCTGTTGAGTCAACAAAAAAATCATGCAAAAAAATTCAATCGTTTGATATATGTACGGATAGGCGTTAAAAGTGTGCGTTTCATCCTATTTGGCCTTTTTCGTCACTCAGTTACGAGGGAGCAGTCCCCGTTTTATCTTACGATTTTCTGCGTCTTCTTTTTCTGCTTCTGCCTGTCACGTCAGCAGTGTTTTCGATCTCTCCTTCCCTCTTTGATCCGGTTCGAAATAGCATCCTTGAGCCCTGCTCTTCTTGGCCCCCAGCGAAACCCTCACCTGCCCCGTCAAATGCAATGATGTTTATATTTGATAATCGAGTGAAATTGCCGGAAAATAGTGAGCCAAATCACACTAACTTTGCCTGTTATGCTTCGAATACTCAGTCTGGTCATCATCGGGCTTCTGCTCTCAGCGTGTACGCCCAAGGCCCCTCAGCCCGTGACGGTTACCCTCAGCTTCATCACGCTTGCGCCTACGCACCTGTTAACGTCTCACAACCGCTTTGATCAGCACGCGACGCAGCAATGGCTGAACGATAATCTTCGCCGACACCAGACAGCAGCAAATACAGCCACCCAAAACCAGAGCTATCTGGCATTTTACTCCTATCAGTGGCCATCACAGCCGGTGCTGACCCCGGCTTTTTCTTATGTAACCGCATTGATGCTCAACCCGGTCACCGCACGTCAGGTGGCTGACTCACTGTTACCTGAACAGGCAATCCTGGCCAGTAATATCAATTTCGGTACGGCGCAATATGGTGCACAACTGTACGCGTATAATCCGAAAAAAGCCCGTGCCGAAGCCTTTGTTCAGCAGATACACGGTGAGCAAATTGCCTATTTATCGCTGATTCGCCAGTCGCCACAACCGGATGCTTCCCCACAGACTGAAGATCTGCAATTGATCGCCAATACCGTCGATCGCCTGCAAATTCAGGGCATCAACAAAGTCGTCCTGTTGAGCCAGTTTGCCCCAACCTATGCTCCCCAGATTGTCAACGCCGTTAAAGGTCTGGATGTTGTCATCAGCAGTGGCGAACAAGCGGCGCTATCTCTGAAACAGAACACCACACTGGCCACCTTCCCGGCACAGCAGATGCGATGGCATTCACTTTCCCTTCATTTTGATGATCGGGGAAGAGTGCAGTCTGCGGAATTTCTGCCTCTCTGACATAAAGCGTGTCTGACGCAGTGCAATCAGATATGCGCACCGACGAAAAAGGCGAGTCTGACACTCGCCTTTCTTCTCTGCCTGTTACTATTGCCCTGTTACATCAGGCGACCAGCTCTACCGCCTCTCGCACCAGACGACCGATTTCTTCCCAGTCGCCATTATCAATCAGTGAAGGTGCCACCATCCAGGTGCCGCCGCAGCAGGCCACCCGGTCAATCGCCAGGTAATCGCGAACATTGGCTTTACTGATTCCACCGGTCGGCATCAGAGAAATATCGACGTACGGTGCCAGCAGGGATTTGATCATATTGATTCCGCCCGAGGCCTCAGCCGGGAAGAACTTGAGAAAAGTCAGACCCAACTCAACCGCCTGCTCAACCTGACTCGGGTTGTTTACGCCCGGCACGACCGGAATACCCTGCTGCTGACAGTATCGTACCGTGTTCGGATTCAAACCCGGTGCGACAATAAATTCCGCGCCGGCCGCTACTGCCCGGTCAACCTGTTCAGCATTCAAAACCGTGCCCGCGCCAATGCAAAGCTCCGGGTACGCTTCACGCATCAGCCGGATGGCTTCTGCTGCCGCTTCGGTACGAAACGTTACTTCGGCCACCGGCAAACCATTTTCCACCAGCGTTTTAGCCAGCGGAACCGCCTGCTCGACCTGATTAATCTGGATGACGGGAATAATTTTATACGACTGTAGTTTTTCAATTAGTTGCTGAGACATGTACTGAGAGTTCCTTTTTCACAAGAATGCTTTTCTATCAATGTGTTCGGCCAAACTTTTTGGTCAATTTTTTGATCAGGACTTTTGGTCAGGCTTCCGATTACGCTTTAGTTCACTATGTCGTGAAAGCTGTTCGGTCAGAATTTCCGTTACGGCTATCTGTCACAAAAGCGCACTCATCGCTTCGCGAGGAATAATCGCCCCCGGGTGCTGAATAACAATCGCAGCCAACTGGTGCCCTAATTCTGCAGATTGGGTTTCATCAGCGCCGGTAAGGCGACCCGCCAGATAACCGGCTGCAAACGAGTCCCCGGCTGCACAGGTATCCACTACGTGTTCAACCTGATTGGCAGCCACATAAGTCACTGTCGGCTCAGCCGATTGTAAGTGGCTGACCACTTTGCACGGATCGCAGCCGCGCTTAATCACCACTTCCTCACAGCCAAACATCCGGCAACGGGCAACTATGTCGCTATTTCCCCACACTTTGTGGTCATCGTCTTCAGTGACCAGCGCAATATCGACAAACCGCAATACTTGGCTGTACCAGTACTGGGCCTGTTTTGCCGTCCAGAGCTGCGGCCGAAAGTTATTGTCAAACATCACTTTACCGCCATGCTGGCGATGCTTTTCCAGCAGAGTAATCAATGTGGCTTTTGCTTCTTCCGCCAGAATGGCCAGGCTGATGCCACTGATATACAGCGCATCAAACTCGTGATTATCAATGGCCTGCTCCAGCGGCGAGAGATCGGTCGCAAAGTAGAATTTCGCCGCACTGTCATTACGCCAGTAATGGAAATGACGTTCACCATTGGGCTCAGTTTCAACCAGATAAAGACCCGGTAATTTATTTTCCAGTTTGCGAACCAGCCGGGTATCGATGTTTTCTTCCTGCCAGGCACTGAGCATATCCCGGCTGATATTATCGACACCTAATGCGGTTGCGTAACTGACGGAGAGATGACGGCTGGCCCCTAGGCGTGACAGATACAGCGCAGTATTGAGCGTATCGCCACCGAATGTACGCCGTAGCGGTTGGCCGCTGAGCTCCACCATACACTCACCAAAAAATGCAATGTTCACGCTGTCACCTTCAGTGTTTTTAAGAGTTGTCATTAAAGCGTAATCGATGATGCAGGCCTTACATCACAACAAAGACCTGCATTTTGACGAGTTTTAGAGAATTATTTTGCTTCTACAGGACGGCCTTCTAAATCCGGCTCCTGGTTCTGTTCCATCGCGGCACGTTCGGCATCCAGTAACGCTTTCGCCTCTTCCTTCGTGACAGTATTGGCGGGTGTCAGCAGGCTCACGCCGACTCCGACGACCAGAGCGGTCAATACCGACGGTATTACAGGGTTACCCCAGAACGCTCCCCATTCCGCATTCAGCATGACAGAGAAAGAAGCCGCTGACGCGCCAGCCAATGTAGCCAAGGCACCTTGCCAGTTGTAACGACTCCAGAAGCGTCCCAGCATGCCGCAGACAAACATGCCTGACATCACGGTCGAGATCATTTTAGTGATGTAGCCAATGATGTCGTTTGACGTCAGTGCGAACAGCAGGGCCAGACTGATACAGATCACCAGTGCATAGCGTGAGTAAGTCACCATTTTGTCTTTGCCCGGCACTTTGCCGGTAAACATGATGTAGATGTCGCGCAGCAGAATAGACACCCCGGCAATCGCATCGGAACTGGCGCTCGACATAGTGGCAGACAGACCGGCAATCAGCACAATCATACCGACTGCGACCGGCAGTACCGTGGCGGCAACGTACGGAAAGGCATAGTTGGCATTATTCAGATCCGGGTTGATAGCGTGGGCCGACATCCCGATAACCGCAGGAATAATGGAGAAAAACAGGTACAGTACGCCAGACATCGTAAACGAGCGGCGAATGGTCTGCACATCCTTACCCGAATAAATACGCTGACGGAAAGAAGGGGTTGCCAGAATCCCGACCCCGACAACCAGTGCCAGTGACAACGCAGGAATCATCCCCAGTTTTTCGATACCCAGGACACTCACAGCAGCCGGATCCATCGCTGCATAGAGGTTTTCAAGCCCACCAATGTGCTGCACCGACAACACCGCCATCAGGATAAATCCGGCAAACAGGATGATTGCCTGAATGGTATCGGTCCAAACCACCGCGGTATAACCGCCAATCACAACATAAATCGTAAAGGCCGCAGCGATAATGATTTTTGCCGTATTGAGATCAATGTCGGCAATCCATGCCAGGTACATGCCGCCACCAAGAATGTGCGCGCCCAACCAGCCAATTGAGGCGATAAAAATCAGAATTCCGACGACATTTTTCACGATCTTGTTGGCACCGACATAGTAAGACAGCTCTTCACTCATGGTCATGAAGTTCAGTTTACGAACCGGGGCAAACCAGTAGGCCAGCAACAAAATCCCGACTGCGCCACCGATCCCGTACAGGGTACCGGCCCAGCCATTTGCATAACCAAAACCGACCGCGCCCATACTGGAGCCCGTCCCGACCATGGTGGCGACCGTGGTGCCAAGCACCAGGAACAGAGGCAAGCCTCGCCCGCCGAGCAGGAAGTCTTCGCCAGATTTCTGATGGCGGGAGACATACCAACCCAGCCAGATTAAAAAAACCACATACGCACCGAACCCGGTGAGAAAGAGTGTACTGTTCATTCCATACCTCTTATAATCCGTTATACCAGCTGGAACAGTTATCTTTATGAATTGTAAGGAAGATTATTGCTTCAGTTGGTTTATGCTTTTATTTGCTTGGGGACGTGGGTTTCCCTTCCCCGCGATTTACTGATATTTCAGTTTGTTTTTTAAAGGGTTGGTACTTTGCCAACCTTTTTCTTTATCGGTTGCTCTGGAAACCGCTCAGAGCCATGTTGCCTCAGATCTTGCAGAAGGTAATAACGACTTACCTTCTTCCAGTTTCCTGGCGTTTTTCCCGGCTTTTTCCTGACGTTAGTTTTATCAACCGCACCGCATTTCGGTTATATTCAGAGTCAGCGCTGAACGCTCAGGGTTGCTCCGCGCTAACTTTGCTTAGGCTTCATCCGACCCGCGGTTTACGGTGTTCGCCCGGAACCAGGTATTCCTCGAACTAGCGACGATCTTCGCGGTAGCAGGTAACGTCCACTTCCACTTTCACGTCGACCACCAGATCACAGACCATGCAGATACGTGCCGGTGGGTGCTCGCCAAAGAATTCTTTAAACACTTTGTTGAATGACTGGAAATAACGGGCATCGGTCAGGACAACCTTCACGTGCACCACGTCTTCAAGGCCATAACCGGCTTCTTCCATAATGTTGACGCAGTTCTGGATTGCCAGACGCGATTGCTCAACAATACCGCCTTCCACCACTTCGCCATCAATCATTGGCGTCTGGCCGGAGACGTACAGGAAACCTCCCGCCTGCGTAGCGCGGGCAAATGGCAGGTGCTGACCGCCGGTACCTGTACCGCCTTCAATGCCATAGCGTGTGATAGTCATAATTGCTTACTCCAATGTGGTTGCTAAAATCAGGTCTGTCATCGAATCGAACTGCAAACGGCGTCGGTTCATGCCAGGCCAAGAATTAAGAATCAAGAATCAAAAATAGAGCCAGATTCAGCGCTGCTGACGGTACAAAAACCGCCCGCAACGTTGGGGACTGACTTCCCCGTTCAGATAGCTGGTATGGCCATTCACCATTACCTGCTCAATGCCTTTGGCTGCCGCAATGGGATGGGCGAAATCCGCCACATCAATGATGGTGTTCGGGTCAAACAACACCAGATCCGCATAAGCGCCTTCGCGTATTTCCCCACGGTCAGCCAGACCAAACCGCCTTGCCGACATACCCGTCATTTTGTGGACAGCCTGTGCCAGCGAAAATAGCTGGCGTTCCCGACTGTAATAACCCAGCACCCGGGGAAATGCGCCCCAGAGTCGTGGATGCGGATGCGGATCATTCGGTAAGCCATCCGACCCCACCATGGTCAGGCGATATTTCAGCACCCGCTCAACGTCTGCTTCATCCATACAGTGGTAAACCGCACCGGCCGGTTGCAACGCTTTGGCCGCATCCAATAACGGCAGTGCCATTTCGTCAGCAATTTGCTTCAGGGTTTTTCCCGCCTGCTCCGGTAACGCTTCTGACCAGGTAATAAAGATGTCGAAATCGTCCGTCACCTGATTCAGATCCAGCGTGGACGAGCTGGCCGAATACGGATAACAATCACAGGCAACATCCTGGTGCTGGCTGGTTGCTTCCATTAACTTCAGCACTTCAACGGTTCGTCCCCAGTTTCCGGCACCGGCACATTTAAGATGAGAGATCACCACCGGCACTCGGGCGTGACGTCCGGTTGCAAAGGCTTCTTCCATTGCAGCCAGAATCTCTTCAAACTCAGTGCGCATGTGGGTCGTATAAATCCCGCCGAAGGCCGCCAATTCTTCCGCCAGCGCCATCACCTCTTCGGTCGGAGCCTGTTTGGCAGAGGCATAAGCCAGCCCCGAACTGAGGCCCAACGCACCGGCTTGCATCGCCTCCCGCAGACGTGCTTTCATCGCCTGAATTTCCAGGGGGGTCGCCGCACGGTAAAGGTCATCCATTTCGTTATTGCGTAACGTGGTATGGCCAACCAACGCCGCCACATTGACCGCAGGCGCTGCCTGCTCAACCGCGCGGGCATAGTTCGTAAACGTCGGATACTGGAAATCAGCCTGCTTGCCGAGCAAATTCATCGGGTCCGGCGGGTCGCCTGCCAGCACGGCCGGTGAGGCGCTGATCCCGCAGTTGCCAACAATAACCGAGGTCACCCCCTGGCTGATTTTGGCGAGACAGTCGGGATAGCGGATCACGTTGGTGTCGTCATGGGTGTGAACATCAATAAAGCCCGGTGCCAGCGCTTTACCATCACCGTCAATCACCACAGTCGCCTGGCATCCCGCCAGGTCACCAATGGCTGCAATACGATCCCCGGAGATGGCAACATCAGCGTGGTAAGGCTCGGCACCCGTGCCGTCAACAACCTGAACATTTCGGAATACGGTATCGAACTGCATGAAACTTCCTTCTTTCTTTCGCTAAGCTTCACAACCCGACCGACTGTTCCGGTGAGGTTGTGGTTAATCGCCGAGAGGCTGGCGGTCTTCTCCACCGCGATGGCTGTCCAGCGCCATCTTCAGGCGGCGCAATTTGTCACGGCTCCGGCGTTTATGGCTCAGTGCCAGTTCCGTTGACAACACATCAATCATTGCCATCATCGCGTAACGTGAAGCCGATGGTTTATAGATAAAATCGGTTTCCTTGGTCACTATCGGCAACACAAGATCACTGACTTCTGCCAACGGAGAATCCTTGGCTGTAATGGCAATGACGCTCATCCCGTACTGCTTCGCAATTGAAGCCGGTTCCACCACTTCCGGGGTGTAGCCGGTCGCGGAAATCACCACCATCACATCATTGCTGTCGGCAGTGGCTGCCACCATACGAGCCAGCAATCCGTCGTTGTAAGCCGTAACGGCATACCCGAGCCGGAACAGGCGGTATTGCAACTCCTGAGACAGAATGGTGGAACCGCCCCCCATCCCGACAGCCAGAATTTGCCGCGCGTTCTGTAGCAACTCGACGGCTTGCGCCACATCCTGCTCATTCACAACTTTACGATTTATGTTGATCACGTTTTTGATCGATTCATAAACCCCTTGAATACCGGACTGATCCGGCGATTCATGAATGAACCGCTGCCCCAGAGCCAGCGACTGTGCCAGCTTTAGTTTCAGGTCACGGACATTCTTGCAACCCACCGCTTTGGCAAAGCGGGTAATGGTGGCTTCACTGACCCCGGCCTCTTCTGCCAGCTGGCTGATGCTGTAGCCCGAGGCTGCAGCTAAATCATCCATCACCAGCATGGCCACTTTCTTTTCGGCCTCACGTAATTGCGAAAATCGTTCAGTAATTCTGGAAACAATATCGACTTCAATCGTCACGGCTTTCACCTCTCTCGACACAGCAAATGGTAGATTCAGGGCGGGTGCAAAACAGTGAGAAACAGCACAAATCATTCGATAATGTTTGATAGTTTCTAACATCACAAATATTATCAACAAGCCAAAAGGCAGCAATAACAAGCCCTGAGAGCTATGTTAGGAGAATAATAAATGAACCAAGCAAATAAAAAGCATGTTAGTAAATATCAAGACAGCCATCACAAAAAATGGCCTGTAGGTACTAAAGGGATTTGGGTAAATGAAAAGGAAAGCGGCCGATACAGCCTGATTCACGAAGAGATTTCGCTGCCTGCTGCAGTGCTTCGGCAATCCTCACTGACTAACAACCTGAACTGGATGCAGCAGTTTGCCCGCCACCATCAGGTTCAGCTGGCACCTCACGGCAAAACCACCATGACCCCAGCCCTGTTTGAGCAACAACTGGCAGCCGGGGCATGGGGAATCACCGTGGCTACCGCGCCACAAGCTGAAGTCGCCGTTGAGGCAGGTGCCAAGCATATCCTGATGGCCAACCAGTTAGTCGGCAAAGCAAACATTGCAATGGTCCGGCGCCTGCAGCAGCAACACGCCGTCACGTTTTATTGCTGTGTTGATTCCGCTGAAAATGCCCGCCAGCTCAGTCAGGCATTTGAGCAAGGATCGCAACCGTTACACGTTTTGATCGAGTATGGGGTGCCTGGCGGTCGTTGTGGCTGTCGCTCTGAGCAGGACGTTGTCGCACTGGCCGAAACCATCCACACGCTGCCTGGGCTGATCCTCTGTGGTATCGAAGTGTACGAAGGGGTGATCCACGGGGCCAATGCGGAAGCAGACATCCGCGCCTTTCTGGCCAGCGCGATAAACACCGTTGAACATCTTACTGAGCGACAGCTGATTACTCGCTCCCAGCCTGTCATTACCGGCGCTGGCTCGGCCTGGTACGATGTTGTCGCCGAGAGCTTCGCTGATCACCCTCACCTGCTGGCAATTATCCGTCCCGGCTGCTACCTGATTCACGATACCGGTATTTATCAAGATGCGCAGGCAAACGTGATGGCACGCGCGGAACGCAATCAAGGGGCGGCTTGTGATTTAGGCGGTGACCTGGAATCAGCACTGGAGATTTGGGCTTACGTGATTTCCAGACCGGAGCCGGGCAAAGCGGTGATCGGGATGGGTAAGCGCGATGTGGCTTTTGATGCCGGGCTGCCTATTCCTGAGCGCGGTTACCGTAATGGTCATACTCTTGATATTGATGGGCTAAAGGCCATCGCCATTATGGATCAACACACCTTTGTTGAGGTTCCCGAAGGGCATGATCTGTCAGTCGGCGATATGATCGCTTTTTCCACATCGCATCCTTGCCTGACTTTTGACAAATGGCGCTACCTCTGTGTCGCTGATGAGGACTATAACGTGTCCCAATGGGTTGAAACATTATTCTGAATTTCACGGACATGAGGCCATAATTATGCCAACCTGCTGATTTTCATGACCAGCTTGAGGCGGTAAGCCAATACTTACCGCCTGTATCGCACTTAATGACAGCCTATTTCCGGCCTGTTTTCAGCCTACCTCCTACCAGAAACCACCCATAAAACCTTGTTTTTGATAAGGTTTATATCGTTAAATCCCTTTGCGAAACGGGAATTGAAGTGTATCATTCCGCCACCAGTTTCACCGTGCCACAAAGGATACAAGCATGGATCTGACATCTCTTATTGAAGGTACGCTTTTCGGCCTTATCGTACTGTTGATTGGCCTGTCAGGCGGTTCTTTTTTTACTATGGCGACCGCTAAATCAACTGAAGAAACCAGTGCTACAGAGTCTCGCATTGAGTTTGGCTTTTACGGAGTGGCGAGTCTGGTATTTGCTGCCCTGCTATCCGGCATTCTCAGCTGATAACTGGCCATTCCATTAGCCATTTCTGCTGAATCAACCGTTCAAATCTGATACAGCTCTAAAGGCAGCCCATCCGGATCCTGGAAGAAAGTAAAACGCTTCCCGGTCACTGCATCTGTTCGAATGGGCTCTACTGCCACACCTTTCTTTTGCAGGTAATCTGCCACTTCTTCAACCGAATCGACGGCAAAGGCAAGATGCCTTAGGCCACAAGCCTCCGGAAAACTCGGGCGCGCTGGCGGTGACGGGAAGGAAAATAACTCAATCTGGCTGCCATCCGGCAACGCTAAATCCAGCTTGTAGGAATCACGCTCAGCACGATATTGCTCAGAAATGATCCGTAATCCCAGCACCTGGCTGTAAAAATGCTTCGATAATTCATAATCTGAACAAATAATCGCGGCATGATGAATGGCTTTAAGCACTCTTTCCTCCAGTGGCAATACGATGATGAGAGAAATTCTCTGTCACAGCACATAATACGTTAAACGGCACTTGAACATATTCACAAATGCGTCTGTATAGCACCGCTGGGGATAGCTTTGATGTCAGAAGTTAGCCCGCCCGATGCTTCATGCTTCATGCTTCGCAGAGCGCCACATTTTCGCGCTTGCCAACGATATCATTTGCTTTCGGCTTACTCCTTTCAGAGTGCTCTGTTTACGAGGCTGCTGTTTACAAGACACCTATTTATCTGGCTTCTCTTTTTGCGACATGCTGGCCGATTAAGTATTTCTGCTCAAAAAATTCCATCAGGGAATACAACCAAATAGAAAAGTTTTTTTAGCGTTAATGTCTAGAAAAGTATTTACACGGTGAATTTTTGCTTATATGTTGAAGAGGTTTTCAATACTAACGACCAGGTTTAAGCCATGTTTCGCAGCACACAATTACAATTTGATTGCGCGCCTTCGCTGACTACTCCTGTGTCGTTTGCAGCACGTGCCATTATTGCCGCTATTCTAGTGATTATTAACTAGGCTGGCGGCTTTCTCCGTCAGCCAGGCTGACGGAGAAATCGCCGTAATCTTTCTCTGTTTTTCCTCAGCCTTCCTGACGGTCCCAATAAACACTGACTACCGAGTAGTCAATTTGAGGACTTGTCCATTGAAAAGAAATGATTTATTAGCAATCGGCCTGATGACTTTCGCTATGTTTCTGGGTGCCGGGAACATCATCTTTCCGCCTTTTCTCGGACTACAGGCAGGAGAAGCATTCCTACCGGCAATGCTGGGATTTCTGATCACGGCTGTTGGCCTGCCGGCGCTGACTCTGATTGTGTTGGGCCACCTTAGCCACAGCAACCAACTGACATCAGCATTACCAAAACCCCTTGCGATCACTTTTTGGGTACTGCTTTTCACTGCCATCGGACCGGCATTTGGCATGCCCCGCGCTGTCACAGTCGCTTACGAAATGGGAATCAAACCTCTCGTGGAATCAGATTCTCTGATGGTGTTCTCAGCCGGCTTTGTTGCCCTGACACTGATATTGGCTTTTCGCCCGGGGAAACTGGTTGATTACATTGGCAAAGTGATGACTCCTCTGCTGGTTCTGTTACTGCTTGCTCTGGCTGCGAGCGCGGTGATCGCTCCGTTAGATACCCTGAAAGTCGCGTCAGCTGGTTATGAAATGCGCCCTGTTACAGAAGGTTTGATCCAGGGTTACATGACAATGGACGCGATTGCGGCTGTGGGTTTTGGCTGGGTCATCATCAAAGCTATCCTTAATAAAAATGGGGGTAACAGCCGTCATCTTTCAGGAATCACGGTAAAAGTTACGCTGATCTACGCCGTTCTGATGTCGGCTTGTTACCTAGCAATGGCATATGTGGGGGCCACCTCTGCCTCAGTGGCCAGCGAAGCCAGCAATGGCGGTGAAATTCTGACCCTGTATGTCGCAGAGGTGTTCGGTGTTTACGGTCAGTACCTGCTGGCGGCAATCATCATCATGGCGTGCCTGACCACCACAGTTGGTCTAACTAACGCCTGTGCTGAGTATTACCGTGAAACGTTTAGCACCCCGTTTGCACTGACCGCCACTATCGTTGTGGTACTGACAGGTGTCGTGGCAAACTTTGGCCTGAACCAGATCCTTGCCGTCAGCTTGCCTGTTATTCTGGTTCTGTGCCCGGTGGCCATCACACTGGTACTGACTGCCATGTGTTTTTCCGGTGCTAAGCGCCAGTCGTCTCACTACCGCCAGTCGGTGTACCTTGCATCGGTAGCGACCACGCTGGTTTTTGGCGGGCTGGACACCCTGAGTATTCTGGGCATGCTGCCGGAATCAGTCCAACCCATGCTGGAGCGCTACCTGCCGCTGTACAGCGCGCACGCCAGTTGGTTGCCGCCTTGCCTGCTTGTTCTGGTAGTCGGTATGGTGGCATCGAGAACAAACACAGCGTCACCGTCTACCGAAAATGCGTAATTTTTTCCAAAAACAGGCCGTAAGTGAAGAGGAAATGCTGTAATTGAGCAGGAAATGTCGCGATGAGAGATAGCTTTTATCGCGCTTTTCCCTCAAACATTTCACCGAAACGGCTCTGCATTGAAAGGTGTTCTCGTACAGCTCGTCCTGATTGGATATTCGATTTACAGCAAGACCAATAACAAAAACGAGCACAAGACCAGAAAGTACCGGCCCCAACGCCCCTATCAATTCAACGCCCGCTATCAATGCATGGCTGCTACCAATGCATGACAGCCACAACAGAGCTGGACATGGTTATTTGCCCGCCAAGCCCTGCTTTCTCGGTGTTTTCGTCGGCATGTAATGAGTCAGTTGTGATGATTTTTTCGCCTGAAATTCTTAAAAAATTCAATGAATCAGTTTACAGAGGCGGAATTTGCTTATATGTTGTGTCCGTTGCCCGTAATAATTGATAAATCTTTTTATGCTGAACATTTTCACTAATCCCGCAAAATCTGCTGATTTGCTCTTGGCGAAAGCCAAGCGTGCGGTATTACGTGCAACACAATCTGTCGTCGCAGTCGTCGTCTTGGTCATCGTTATCTAGGCTGGCGGCACATTCCGTCAGCCAGGCTGACGGAAGATGAGCACACCTATCTTATTTTTCCCCAGCTGTCTGACGGTCCTAAGCAAAATACTTTGGTATGCAGAAGGATTCGTCCATGAAAACAAATGACATAATGGCCCTCGGCCTCATGACCTTCGCCATGTTTCTCGGTGCCGGGAACATTATCTTTCCGCCTTTTCTAGGACTGGAAGCCGGTGAACAGCTGATGCCGGCAATGGCGGGCTTTTTGATCACCGCCGTCGGCTTACCTGCCCTGACACTGATCGTGTTCGGCCGCCTGAGTGACAGCAAGCAGCTGACTCAGCCACTACCAACCTGGCTGGCCACACTGATCTGGGTCGCATTGCTGACAGCCGTTGGCCCGGCATTCAGCATGCCGCGCGCGGTCACCGTCGCGTACGAAATGGGCATCAAACCTTTCTTTTCAGGTGATCACCTGCTGACCTTTTCTGTTCTGTTCTGTGCCCTGACCCTGCTGCTGGCCTTTCATCCGGGAAAACTGGTGGATTACATAGGCAAAATCATGACCCCGCTGTTAATTCTGATGCTGTGCGTGCTGGCCATCACTGCCGTGGTCTCTCCCCTTGCTGCGCCACAAGCAGCCATCGGCAAGTTCGAAGATCTGGCACTGACGCAAGGGCTGGTTCAGGGTTACATGACCATGGATGCAATTGCTGCTGTTGGCTTTGGCTGGGTAGTGATCAAAAACATCAACAACAAGGGAGTAACAGCAGCATCTACCGTTCGCCGCATTACTCTGAAAGTGGCTCTGATTTATGCCTTCCTGATGGGATTGTGCTATCTGGCCATGGGTTACGTTGGCGCAACCTCCGCCCCGATAGCGGAAGGGGTCACCAACGGTGGTGAATTGCTGAGCCGCTACGTCGCGCACAGCTTCGGTGGCTTCGGACAATTTTTGCTGGCCGCGATTATCATCATGGCTTGTCTGACAACAACTGTCGGCCTGACCAATGCTTGTACTGAATACTATCAGCAGACGTTCAACGTCCCTTTCCGCCGTAGCGCCACCATCGTTGTGCTGGTAACAGCCCTGATTGCCAATGTAGGACTAGAACAAATTCTCGCGCTGAGCCTGCCTGCCATTCTGGTACTCTGCCCGGTGGCAATCGCACTGATTTTGGCCGCGCTGTTCTACCCAGCAGACAAACAGTATCAGGCAACATATGTCGCGGTGATCACTGTCGCCTTCGCTTTCGGCACGCTGGATGCCATGAGTATCCTGGAGATGATGCCAGCGAATCTGGACTCTTTACTGTCCGAGTGGTTACCTCTGTACAGTGCCCATGCCTGCTGGTTTCTGCCATGTAGTTTGGTGCTGTTAGGCCGTAAACTGATGGCGATTTTGCTGTCAAATTCGGTCAATAGCGCAGCCAAGAGCAATAAGATTGGGATCCAAAAAACTGAGACCCAATATACTCAGTCCCAAACCTCTGGAACTCAAAACTCAGAAACTCAAAGCTCAGGAGCCCAGCCTGCAGGAACCCAAACAACAGAGGCTTAAATCAGGCATCCCTTTCACGGACTCTGTACTGTATTAGCCCAATCCAATAAGCAGGACACTGCGACGGCAAAATAAAAGCGGGGCCGAGGTTACCCTCTGCCCCGCCAAATTAGGCTTGCTGGCAATCATTCAGCGACGCCAAATAGTGGTCATGATAATCCCACCGAATACCGCCAGTAATAAAAATGGCCCGCCCCAGAGTAAATAAGTTTGCGGGGTCAACGCCGGTTTATATCGGACAAACTCGCCAAAACGCGATGTCATAAACCCAATCACCGCCTCATTGCTCTGCCCTTCATTGACCATTTGATAAACTTTCAGCCGTAAGTCTTTGGCCACCGGTGAATTAGATTCAATCAGATTCTGATTCTGGCACTGGGGACATCGAAGCTGGCGCGACAAGGCAATTGCCCGTTTTTGCTCTGCTGCCGATCGAAAGCGAAAAGTCTCGACCGCCTCAGTCACCACTTTATCCGACGCTGTAAACACTGCCACGTTTCCAGTTTGAGGCAAAGCCCGAGACAGCGACGCAGTCATTGTGGTCGATGCCGATTGCTGTACCACAGATATAGGAGCCTCTTGAGCCATCACCGGGTATGCCGCCAACATTGGTCCCCCGAGCAGCAATATCAACACGCCAGCCGACAGCGTCTGTTCAGCAACCGCAGGCTTCCCCAACAAACGAAGCCAGAGTCGTTTTATGCCATTTGCCACACTTTCCCACATGTTTTTTAATCCATTCATCTACGACAGCACGTTTGCCATTGTATTTAACTCCGTTGGGTCACCGTATTTGATGACCATGCAGGAGCTATTTTGAGTCACTAATGGTATGTCAGCGACTCAATAGCTTGCCTGACGCAACGAAGTAATCAGCGGCACGAACTCTTTCTGCCAGACCTTCGGCGTTAACGCCCCCATATAGCGATGACGGATAACCCCTTCCGTATCAACCAGATAACTTTCCGGCGTGCCATACACTCCCAGGTCCAGAGCCAGCAGCCCGTTTGGATCATACAGCACAGTACGGTACGGGTTACCTTCCTGCACCAGCACCTGTTGGGCAGCGGCCCGATTATCCCGATAATTCAGCCCAACCAGATTGACCCCATGCAAACGCTCAGGATCAGTGGCCAGTTGCATCAGAAACTGATGTTCAACCTGACACACCGCACACCAGGATGCCCAAACATTCAGCAGGCTCAGCTGCCCTTGAAATACCCTTTGATCGGCCCGCCCTTTAGCGTCCAGCAATGCCAGCGTAAAATCAGGCATAGGTTTGTTTTCTATTGTTACTCCTGCACTTTCTTTACCTTTTAACATCGCCCCCACAATGACAGCGATAACAGTAAAGGTCAGGATCAGTGGTAAATATCGACTGTGTTTTGCCATAACGTCCACACTACAATGACTTCACAATGTCAGTAATTTTTCTATATGTATGTCATATCCGACCGCCCGATACATTGACGGCTGTCACTTCTGTCAGCGGCGTTCATCGCCAGATACAGACTGCCAGACACAGATGGTCTGATTGAGAACCGGAGACGGCGTTTGCCTGTGCGCTGCGCGTTGACGGCGAAAACTGCAAATTGCCAGTATCCCCCCTGCCATCATCAGTAATCCTCCCAACCATAACCAACGTATAAAAGGCTTGTATTGAATCCGCACCGCGTAATCAGTCCGGTTTAGTTTTTCGCCCAACGAGATATACACATCACCGTGCCAGAAAGCATGGATACCCGGTTCACTCATTGTCTGAGTACGCACTGAATAATGACGGCGTTCTGGGGTGATCACCGCCAGTATCTGGGCATCTGGTTCATGGTTTTTCCGAACCTGAATTCTGGCCTGCTCCGCAGTGTAGTTAGGGCCAATCAACAGGGCTGTCTCATCATAAATAAACTGATAGTGCCCTAAGCTGAGTAGATCGCCCGGCCCCATTCGGCCACTGATTTCTTCCTCATAGTGACTGACTAATACCGCCCCAATGATGCTGACGGCCACCCCAAGATGAGCAATGACCATGCCGAGCTGGCGTATTCCTCCGCCTTTAAGCTGTTTGGTTTTCCTCGCCCGCAAGCGTAATAACATTGCCTGAACTGCCGTAATGCTAACCCAAAGGGCCGTAGAAAAGGCCAGACAAACGGTCAGATTGACACCGTGTTCGAACAGCACAGAGAGCGCAACACCCATCACCACCGAGACTGACATAGGTGCCAACGCGCGCACAATAAGAGCTTCACTACTGAGTTTGTGCCACCGAATCAGCACTCCGAACCCCATCACGGTAAAAACCAGAAAACTGAGCGGAATAAACATCGCGTTAAAATAAGGCGCACCCACCGAGATATTCCCCAGCCCCAGTGCCTGAAACACCATGGGATAAAAGGTACCCAGCAGTACCGTCAGCGTCACCACAGCCAGAAGGCTATTACCGATTAACACCATGGCTTCTTTCGAGCAGAGACCAAATTGAGCCGGGAAAAAATAGCGTTCTGCCCGAAGGGCAAACAGTACCAGCGCCACAATCAGGATCAGTGACAGAATTGCCAGTAGCGCCAGCCCTCTGGCAGGGTCGACCGCAAACGCATGTACCGAAGTCAGTACGCCCGAACGCACCACAAATGTGCCCAGCACACTAAGTGAAAAGGTGAAAATGGCGAGCAACAGACTCCAACCCACCAGAGCTTGCCGGAAAGCCGTAATCAGCAGAGCGTGAACCAGTGCCGTTCCGGTTAGCCATGGCATCAGTGACGCATTTTCAACCGGATCCCAGAACCACCAGCCGCCCCATCCCAGTTCGTAATACGCCCACCATGAGCCCAACCCGATACCAGCGGTCAGGCAAATCCAGGCGCCCAGCGTCCAGGGACGACACCACGCCGCCCACTGAGTAACCGGCTCTCGGGTTGTCAGGGCGGCAGTGGCAAAGGCAAAACTGACGGCAAAACCGACATACCCCAGGTACAACATCGGCGGATGCAGAATCAGTCCGATATCCTGCAACATAGGGTTAAGATCACGCCCTTCCAGCGGTACCGGCATCATTCTTACAAACGGGTTAGAAGCCAGCAGCACAAACACCCCGAAGATAAAAACCAGCAACATCAGTATTGCCAGCACCCGGGAAAAATAGTCCTCATCACGTTCGCGGCAACAGCGGGCAACAGCGACTGTCCAACCTGACAGCGCCAAAACCCAGAACAGTAACGACCCTTCATGCCCACCCCAGACAGCAGCCAGTTTAAAAAACATCGGAAGTTGGCTGTTTGAATGCTGTGCTATATACCTGACCGAAAAATCATCCAGCAGGAAGCTCCAGCCCAGCAGCACTGTCGACAGCGCAATCAGCCCGAAACAGCAATAGCTGAACGGCCAGGCATAGCGAAGCCAATCCTGTCGCGATCTAACCACACCGAGCACAGGAATGACGGTGCCAAACAACGCCAGTACAGTTGCCAGAATAAGTGAAAAATGTGCAATTTCAGGGAGCATTCCATCACCTTGTTAACCGATCGCCACAGCTTTCACTGTGACGATCCTTGAGTCACACCCGTCTGTTTACAGCGTTGTCAGCTGACCGGCATAGAGGATGAACGTCCGCAACATCAGCACCCCCACCAAACTCAGGCTGGTCACCAGCATAATAAAAGCCCGGTTGTGGCGGACTACCGCCGGGCTAACCGCATTGAGCCCAAGCGGCACCAGCATGCCCATGCCGATCACACCGTACCAGAACCAGCTTGCCCAGAAACCACCGCCAATTGCCGCCATCGCCGCGGCCTGACTCTGCCCACCGCCAAAATATAAGCCGGTAAAGAAGGCGAACAGGACAAACAGCTCGAACAACACCACAGGACGCTCAAACCGGTGCACCCAACTGGCACTGGCTCCGGTTGCCGACTCTTTGAAAAAGACCACTCCAACCAGCATGCAGGCGGCAGCACCGGACGACAGGCTGGAAAACAAGAACAGAATCGGCAGAATCGGGTTATTCAGTAGCGGGAAGGTTTGCAGCGCCGACAGCAGAAAGCCGGTATACGCAGCCAGCAGCAGCGCCAGAAAAGCCAGGAACAGTTCCACGGCACGTTCAAACCGGGTCAGCCAGTACAGTACTTTACCGACAACCGGAAACCGTGCCCCCAGCCATTGCGTTAACTCGTGGCGATAAATCGTCGCGATCCAGGCAAACAAGACGACCAGGTAAATCTGAAACAGCATCACCCCCATCGACATCACCGAGGTCGGATTATAGAAAATCATGATTTTCCAAAATGACAACGGTTTGGTCAGGTGGAAAACCAGGATCAGCAAGCCAACGATGATCCCAAACGGTGCCAATATCGCCGTAGCTTTTATGATCCCGTTACTGGCTGGATAACCGACAATCACTTTACGTTTGAGGTAAATGGCAATCATCACGGCCCCGGCGGACATGCCAGCAAGAAACAGGTAAATCGCAATGATCCAGTCCCAGACCAGCGAATCAAAATAAAAGGCTTCCGTGAATGTAGTACTCATCCTTTTATCTCCCCTTTTGCATGCGGCACCTTATAAAGCTTGGGTTGCGTGCCCAGCTCCACTTTCTGCCGGTAGACCGGTTTATTCTGAATCAGCTGGCTGATTTCACTGGTTGGATCGTTCAGGTCACCGAAGGTCAGCGCCTTCGTCGGACACGACTCCACACAAGCAGGCTGCTTACCCGCTTTCAGGTTAGTTTCGCGGCAAAAATCGCACTTATCTGCAGATCTCGTCACCGGGTTAAAGAAACGTACCTGATATGGACAGGCGGCAAGACAGTACCCGCATCCTACACATTTGAAATCATGCACATCGACGATACCGGTGTTTGGGTCTTTATACGCCGCACCAGTCGGACAGACATGAACACAAGGCGCATTGTCACAGTGCTGGCAGGAAATCCGTGTAAAGCGATAATCCACATTCGGGTATTCCCCCTGCGGCTCGCTCCGGACAATCTCCAGTCTGGACACGCCTTCAGGCACCTTGTTAACCTCCCGGCAGGCTTCAGTACATGCCGTGCAACCAATGCATAAGGTTTCGTCATGCACCATGCCATAACGGACTACGCCATTACCCTCTTCTGCTGCGACCAATGACTGGCGGCCAAGCAGTTGATTGGCTCCAACGCCCGTTGTGAAGATCACCGCGCCGGCTCCCATCAGAAAATTTCGTCTTGAACAGGTCATCGTCATCTCCCTACTTGGCTTTTTTCTGATCTGAGTGGCAATCGACACACAGCTTGATCTTCGACGACTTGCTGATCCCTTTCATCGGATCCTGCTCGGGGTGCACGTTATGACAGGAAGCACACGACAGATCCAAGGCGTGAACATCATGCGTCCAGTTCACCTCACGAAGATCATGAGGATCATGGCAGTTCACACAGGTTTCATTTTGCTGAGCAATCCACCGAGGGTCGGCGGCTGGTTTGGTTGTCCCGGCTACAGATTGAGATGGCGCAAATTTGATAACGGTAGGGGCACCATTACGGTGCTCGTCACTGATGGTGCCGTGACAATCAACACAACTGACATTACGGTTAGCAGACGTGTGTATGGCATCACCGTGTGTGCCTTTTAGCGTGTCCTGTTCATCCTTGTGGCATTGGGTACAGGCGTAATTCCTGTCCCGGATAAATTCGACAACGTGCCGTTCTGACATTTGAGGTGCAACAGAATTTTGCGTTGTGGCATTCGCAACCTGTTCAGGCTCTGAGTCAGCGGCAACATTCATGGAATATCCCCAAACCAGTATGGCCACCAACACGGTCAGCATACGGTTCAGGGCTACTTTACTATTGCCCATTTTTTTACCTTTTTATCGTCCCTACTGACATCCGTATCGCAGATATCAAAGGTTATGATTGATACATTTCAGCATGCACAGCACACTGAACCCGCTAGTGACCGTGTCACGTTCACTACAGACATCCTGTCTTCCGGGGCATCAAATCCATCACATCAAAAAGCCACAACGCTTATCAGGTTTTATTAAACAATATTTCGAATTGTGAAAATTTGCGATCAGCAACAATTACTTCCAAAGTGGCATTGAAAATGAACTTTTACTGATTTAGATCAAACCTGTTTTTGTCCTAATTATTTGTTTTAAATAGAAAACAAATAATTTAACCACTCTATATGAATGGTTATTGTAAATACCACTTTGGGGTTATTCCGTCAGAATTTTAACCTTCTCCACGTAACCAATATTTGGGCTTTGATCCAAAACAATAACGCTTCGTCTTTTTCATTTATCCCAAACAAATTTCAGTATTCTTCGAGTGACTCCGGTTTTCTGCCTCAAATCCGCCATCCTCACAACGCTTGGCCTATAACGAATCAGAATAATGGAGTAGCAATCGTGAGCAATTACTGGACACATAAGGCAGTCGCAATATCGGCGCTTTTGTCTGCCCTGTTCCTCTCAGCCGGCGCCACCGCAGACACCACTGACAAGGAGCGGATTGAAAGCAGAAACGAGACATTTGCCACCGCCCACCCCAATCAATATAAAACCTGGGCGGCAACCCAAGACAGCGAGCAAATAGAAGATGCCCTGGCAGAAGATCCAAATATGGTGATTCTCTGGGCAGGATACGGTTTTGCTAAAGACTATAACAAAGCCCGCGGCCACTATTATGCAGTGGACGATGTCCGCCAGACCTTGCGCACCGGCGGTCCCAAAGATGCTGATTCCGGCCCTATGCCGATGGCATGCTGGAGTTGTAAAAGCCCGGATGTGGCTCGCCTGATCGATGAACGCGGAGAAGACGGTTATTTTGCTGGCAAATGGGCGCGGCTGGGAGCAGAAATCAACAACCCGATCGGCTGCTCTGACTGCCATAACACCGGTAGCGACGATTTCAAACAAGGGAAACCCGCTCTGGCTTTGTCACGTCCTTATGCGGAACGTGCCATGGAAAGCATCAATATGAAGTTTGAAGATCAGTCCCGATTGGGTCAGCAGGCTCAAGTATGTGGTCAGTGCCACGTGGAATACTACTTTACTGGCCCGAATAAATCGGTGAAATTCCCTTGGGACAAAGGCACGACGGTTGATGAGATGGAGAGCTACTACGATGCCATCAATTTCAATGACTGGGTACACGGCGTCTCGAAAGCCCCTATGCTGAAAGCTCAACACCCCGGGTATGAAACCTGGCGAGAAGGTATTCACGGCAAAAACAACGTCACCTGTATTGACTGCCATATGCCGAAAGTACAAAACGAAGAAGGCGTGGTTTATACCGATCATAAAGTCGGCAATCCGTTTGATCGCTTTGAAGATACCTGTGCAAATTGTCATACCCAGGATAAAGCCGCGCTGAAAGCCATTGTTGCCAGTCGCAAAGCCCAGGTACAAGAAATGAAATTACGGGCTGAAAAACAGATAGTCGCGGCTCACTTCGAAGCTAAAGCAGCATGGGATGCCGGAGCCACAGAAGCTGATATGCAACCAATTCTGATGGATATTCGTCATGCTCAGTGGCGTTGGGATTATGCAATTGCGTCTCATGGCGTTCATATGCATGCACCGGAAGTCGCGCTGCGAGTTCTTGGGACTGCCATAGATAAAGCCAGCGATGCCCGAACCAAAGTGGTTCGCCTGCTTGCAACCAAAGGAATCACAGACGAAATACAGCTACCGGACATCTCCACCAAACTCAAAGCGCAGCAAGCGCTGGGGATGGACATGGAAAAACTCAATGCTGAAAAAGACGACTTCCTGAAAACGGTGATCCCGGAATGGGATAAACAAGCCGAGGCGAGAGAAGCCAGTTACAGCAACTAAACCCACCCCGCCCCGGCACCTCGCCGGGGCTGATCAAACCACTCACCGGCAATCTTTCTCCAGCAACCTTTCTCCAGCATTATCGCAGCGATTTATCGTCACTAAATGCCAGTCTGCCCTGATAAGGTACGATCATTAACCGACTTTTGGGGTGTTCGTTGTACACATACATGCTGGTCGGTGAGATGCGTTTCATCGCAGTTTGTCGCCAGAATTGCTGATTATTCAGGTTCAGACTCTCAATCGACGCTTCCGTGATCACTTTGGTATTGTCCTGATGCGACGTCACCAACAAAACCGAATTACCGAAAGCATACATAAAAATGCCTTTCAGCACGGTATAGCCATTGTCTTTATGGGGATCAGGATAATCAATGAGCACATACTGGCCCGCTTTACAGCTACCAAATTTCTTGTGACTCGGCGTTTCGATACTAAAGCTGAAATTGCATCCCAGCCCATTAATAACCGGGTACATCAGCAGTAGCAACAGAGGAAGAATCAGAAACTTAGCCTTCTTCATGAACTCGACCTGTTACATCAATATACATACGCCCGTTAGATGCCGATTCAGGCATATCATTCAGTCGTAGCAGCTCGATATTGCCGCAAATCTGTTTACCATCGACAGAAATACAAGGGGGTGACTGCCAGCTGGACATCCAGAGAGTCACCCACAGCAACATGATGGCCGCGCACAGCAACAATCCAAACTTTCTGAAAGACTCACGTTTGACTTTTGGCACACTCATCCGCATTGGCATGGCAAAGCCTGAAGCATGGGATTGCTCCTTAGGTGCATGTTTCTGATGAGAAAGCTTCTGATTATGTTCGCCCTGCGACAGGCCATCGCCCAGCTTCGCTTTCCTCATCTCCGCACAAGGATCGCTGTCATTCACCAATACGCTTTTCGCAGCAATACCCTTAGCCGTACTATTTTTCGGGACAATGGCGCTATCTGGAGTTGTTATATCTGAAACAGCTGAATTTAACACAGCGTCATTCGCACCAGCGTTATCTTCATCAGTAAGTGTTACCGTCGGAGAATCCGCCACCACTGAAACACCAACCGCGACAGATTGAGTTGCGGAAGCAGTATGAGTATCGCCGTTATTCCATACCGCATCCGACGCGTGCTGTTCCTCGGTCTGAGCCAAGAGAGGCTCCTCTTCAGACGAATCAGCCATCGATTCATCTAACTTGTGTTTGGTAAAGGTGTCTTCAGCAATCGTAAAGCCAGTACCTTTTATAGTAATGATGATGTCTGACTTATTCTTAAACGCTTTACGCAAGTTAGCGATTGCAACATTCAGTGAATTTGGCACAACAACTTTCTCCGGCCACCCGATTTCCAGCAATGTTTCTCGGCTGATGACATCACCGCTGTTTTCAATCAGGTACTGGAGGATACGCGTTTCACTGGCGCTTAACTTCGTTGTGTTTTCAGGTGTGACATAGGCACTCTTCTGAGGCTCGAAAATATCATTCTTATGTTTATAGACGTTCATTTGAATGCCACCTTTGACGTTGAGCCGCTTTGTTGAGACTGATTGCGGCACTTTTTTGGCGCTTTCTATCCGGCAAAAGGGATAAATTTACGGTATGCATCGGCTTTTGCCGATTTTACATGCAACCCCCGCAATAAAAAACACCATTTTTATTATTATGAATGCTACTGTTTGAGTATCTTACCATGAAGCGGTAGGCAAGTTTATGCCACTTTATACTTAAACAATACCTTGCCAGCTCAACCGGTTAAAAAACGTGCCAACCACTTTTATTATGTTTCACAGTGGTAATAATTTTGACGCCATTTTTCTTATCTTGAGCTTTTTAGCCACCTTTCCCCACTGGCATAAATCCAGCTTAAAACTCATCAAACGCCTCCAATAAAACACACAAACCAATGTTTAATAACGTTTTTTATGTTTTTTTATACTGAGAAACCAGGGTTTTATTTATACACCAAGCCTAGCTTTCCCTACGACTTGTGATTTATATCACTTTTTATAGAAATTTTTAAGATCAATGCAGCGTCATAAAATTGACCCTCACATAAAAAATCTTAAATTTATTGAACATCATTTTTTATTAGTTGTCCGTTCACAAAAACCAACACACAATGTGCCTCGTTCCTTGACACAAACCACTTAGCGGCAACACAGAAAAACAATCAGTCGCCGCGCAAAAGAAAGTGGTCAATTAGGTAAGTTAAGCATTGGAGTTTATGATGAAATTGAAGTCTCTATCTCTATCAGTTCTGGCTGCACTGTCTCTGGGCGTTGCAACTTCTGCAATGGCTGATGAAGCAAATACACAATCTATCGACAAATCAGGTTGGTGGATCGGTGCTGGCGTTGGTATGGGCATCGTGGACAGCGGCGACGTTGTACCTGGTTCTCAAAGCGAAGGCGTGAGCACTAAGCTAGAAGCTGGTTACGACTTCAACAAAAACGTAGGTCTGTACGGTAGCTACGACTACATGCACGACCTGGGTGAAGCAGACCTGCACATGGGTACTCTGGGTGTTAAAGGTAACTACTACTTCACTGAGAACCTGTCTGTATTCGGTAAGCTGGGTGCAACTTACATCTTTGCTGATGAGAAAAGCGCTGGCGACCAAATCCGTGACCTGAAAACTGACAGCTTCAGCGGCACCATCGGTGCAGGTCTTGAGTACCAGCTGACTAACGCTGTTTCTACTAAGATCGGTTACGACTACTACCAGAACCTGGAAATCACAGACGGTAAAGACACTGATCTGCACCAAGTTTACTGGGGTATGACTTACAAGTTCGGTCAACCAGCAACTCCAAAAGTAATCACTGAGCAAGTTGAAGTGGTTAAAGAAGTTGCAGTTGCAACTGAAGTACCTGTAGCGACTCGTTCTTCTTACGTACTGCCTTACCAAACTGGTCAGGTTAAACTGAACGACTACGGCCGTTTCAACCTGAACGAAGTTGCTTCTACTATGCGTGCGAACCCAGAGCTGACTGCTGACATCGTTGGCCGTACTGACTCAACTGGTTCTCAAGCAGTGAACGATAAAGTATCTAAAGCACGTGCTGAAGCTGTAGCTCAGTACTTGGTGGACAACGGTGTTGAAGCTTCTCGTCTGAACGTATCAGCAGTAGCTAACACTAACCCACTGACAGACGCTGAAGGTAAATCTCTGATCGAGCGTTCTGTACAAATCGTTCTGAAATAAGATTCATCAGAATTGATCGGCTCAACAAGAGCTTAGTTTTAAAAATGCCGGCAACTGCCGGCATTTTTTTTCGATACTTCCTTGATTAGTTGCGCTTTATCCCCTCTTTCGGAGCAAAGGCGAATAACCAAGATGGTATTGGGAGAACAATATTGAAAACGATGAAAAGTGGCTTCCTTATCCTGTTGCTGCTTGTCCTGACAGGTTGTTTCACAAATCAGCAGATCGCTGATCAACCCGCGCCATATCAAGGGGACTGGACATTGATGGATGCTGTCCATATTCCGGGAATTACGATGCGTGATGCAAGCATTCACATTGCAACGGATATGAGTATCAGTGGTTTCACCGGTTGTCACCTGTTTACAGGTAACCTCAATAAGCCAGAGGCCCTGACGGTACCCATGCAACATGACCTGATGTGCCTGCCGGAGATTGAACAACAGGAAGCTTCCATTTTATCGGTACTCAGCCAGCCTACACGAATCAAAGTGGTTGACGACACACTGATTATCAAAGCCAGCGATCAACAACTGATTTTCGAAAAAGCCGATATATCCTGATACAGCCAGCGCTCAAATCCGGGCGCTGCTACACCACAATACCTTCCGCTCTGCGCTCAAAAACGACTGAGCCTGACCACTTTACGCACAACCCAATATACAAACCAGCTCATAGCCTTTTATAATGGCGGTTTGTGTCTCGCAGGTGTATGTCTGCAAAGAAATCGAACGGCTTATGCTGTACGCTTGTTTCCGTTTCTTTCTTGTTAGCTGCTTTTTTTACTCGTTCATTAGTCAGAGCACGGCATAAATACCTGATATTTACCAAATGGAGCTTGGTGATGTTTAGAGTCTGCCTTATTGGCATCAGTTTGCTTTTTCTTACCTCGTGCAGTCTGCTTTTAAGCGATGTCGATCGTGAACAAACCGTCTCCAGCAGCCTGGTGGACTTCCTCTATCCGAATACACAAGATAAAACCGTGATTCAGCCTACTATCCCAACGCTTCATTTGCCGGTGAATGTGGGGATTGCATTTGTCCCTTCAGCTAATCGCCATCAGACCGGGATTCACCCCGCAACGCAAACAGAGCTGTTAAGCAAGGTAAAAGCCGCTTTTGGCGATTACGATTTCATCAACCGGATTGAAATTATCCCTGAGACCTATCTGAAGCGCGGAAAAGGGTTTGATGCCCTTGCTCAGGTTTCGCGCCTGTATAATGTCGACATTATGGCGCTGGTGTCTTATGACCAGCTGGCTCAGTCTTCAGAAAACAACGCTGCCCTGCTCTACTGGACCATCGTGGGGATGTATGTGATTCCGGGTAACAGCAATCTTATCCAGACTTTTGTTGATACCGCCGTGTTTGACATTAACAGCCGCTCGCTGCTGTTCAGAGCTCCTGGTGTCAGCAAACTGGAAAATCGGTCGACAGCTGTCGGCGTTACCTCTGCACTGTCAGAGCAATCGCTCAAAGGCTTTGAGTTGGCGGTTGCCGATATGACAACAAACCTCAACAATGAGTTGTCACACTTCAAAACTCGGGTAAAAGAAGAAAAAATTGCCAATATTACCCATCGGGACGGATACAGCGGTGGTGCATGGCCAATTTGGGCACTTTGCCTGTTGAGCGCTATCGCCTTTTGCAAACGTGAAACCAGAAAGTCAGTTAACTCAAAATAAGGATAGAATTTTGCCACACTGCGTTATTGAATATTCAAAAGAACTGGAAAAGAAAGTCAGCCCGCAAACTCTGATCAGTCATGTGTATCAGGGAGCGCTGGCCTCGGACTTGTTTGAAGGCCCCGATATCAAAACCCGTACCCTCTCTTATGAACATCATCAGACTGGTGATGAAAGACTGGACTTCATCCATGTATCGGTGCGTATTCTGTCAGGCCGCACCGACGTGCAGAAACAAGCTTTGTCTCACTCAGTGCTGTCCCAGCTTCAATCCTTATCACTGCAGTCTGTCTCTCTGACAGTCGAAATACTGGATATCGATCGCAGCAGCTACGCCAAACATGTCGCCTAACCTTGGGCACATGCAGACGGATGACAGATAGCGCCCATAACGGGCGCTATTTTTTTCACTTTTTTTGTATTTTTTTGTCTTGTCGACAACAATTAATCAATCTGATTCATATCATCCTAATTACAAGGAGGTTGAAATGAATACCCCTCGCTTTTATAAACGTCTGAATCGGTTCTGGGCAGCAGTGTCGCTGCTGATTCTCACTGGTTTACTCACTCACCCCGCCCAAGCTAACCTTTTGATCAATGGAGGATTCGAGGATCTCGATGTTGCGGACGGATCCTGGCAAATCTTTTCTTCCGGCACACCCGGATTAGCCTGGCAAGGGGGCAACGTTGAAATCTGGGATTCAGTATTTGGTTTTGAAGCCAGCGAAGGAGAGCAATTGGCTGAACTGAATGCGCATCCGGGACAGAGCAGCTATTTCACCCTGTTTCAGTCGTTCAATACAAGGGTAAATCAGCTTTATCAGCTGTCATTCGATTACGCCGCCCGCCACAATGGCCATGAAGCCTTCCAGGTTGACGTCAGCGGCCTGACCAATCGGCTGAGCCGACATATTGATGATCACACGCCGTTTAGCTGGAGTCATTTCAGCGGTACATTCCTGGCTGACAGCGCACTAACAACCTTACGTTTTACCTCAGCCAATCACGGAACGGTTGGCAATTTGCTGGATAACGTCAGTGTCAGGGTGATTCCGGAGCCGGATCTTCTGTTTCCGATGCTGCTGTTCATTCTGGCAGTGATGGTTTATTTGCGCCGTCGCAAGTTATCCGGTTCCTGAATCCTTTGGAGCACTAGCTGTTACTCAGTAACGACTGCGCCCGATGGATAGACTGAATAATCGAGACTCTGTCCAGATCACGGTACTCGGTATCGAGCGCTAACTGCCAGGTGTCGATGGCTTTCTGATACCTGGCTTCCAGAAAATAATCGGAAGCCAACAACAACAAGGCAGACAGATTATCCGGTTCAAGCCTCAGGGCCTGATCCAACCACATCCTCCCCCTTTCCGTAAATCGTTGTTGATGCTGGTAATAATCGGCACTGGCCAATGCGGCATAGAGGTTTGCCTGTGGTGTTCCAGCCAGTCGCTGCGCATAACCAAATACAGTAACGGCATCGCCAAACCGATTATCGGCCATGTAAGCGTTGCCAAGAGCAAACCACAGCTCGCCGTTTTGCTTATCAGCACGCAGCTGATCCTGGATTTGGCTGATTTGCTGCTGATTCCAGTCAGATACTGTGATTGGCGTTTGAGTTACATCTTTTGTATCTCGGGCCTGCCATGTGTGCAAGTCACCAAGGTACAGATATCCGGAGACAGCCAGCCCAGCCATTAGCAATGAAAGTCCGATGGAATGAGGCATGACCCGCCGATGCTGCTGGTAGCTGTGACTGATAATGACTGCCGCCACCAACATAGCCAGCCCGGCTATCGCTGCCATCCCTATCACTGAGTCAGCCAAATATCCCGTCTTTGCCCACATCCCGACACTCCTTTCTGCCATGCACACGATAGCTCAACCCGTTGTTGTCCATCATGTTACCAGAGTGATTTTGGAGGCAAGCGAGAGAATGACGCTTTGTTAATACAGATCAAACCAACCTGAAAGACGAACACCGGACTGTGATCACAACAACAGGTTCACTCCGTCAGTTGAAGGCGTGATACAGACCACAGCGAAAGTACCATCCGGAACCGGAAACAAAAAAGACAGCGAAATCGCTGCCTTTCAGTTTTAGTAAACGGTTCAGAGTGTAAATCCGCTTGCTTAAACGTGACTGTTTAAGCCCAAATAGTTCGTCCAGCTTTTCAGGACTGCATTACAGCTCAAAGTCACCGAATGCGTCTTGCGCTACCTGACGCTCAAGAAACGCAACCAGATCATCGTGGCCACCAATGTACTGACCATCCAGAATAATTTGTGGCACTGTGCGAACAACGTTTCCGGTCGCTTGCTCAATAAAATCAACCATGGTGATTTTAGACAGGTCAGTTCCCAGAACCAGAGTGGTGTACTCAGTGCCACGTGCATCAAGAATCGCTTTCGCCTTCACACAGTATGGGCAGCCTGGCTGAGTAATAACCAGATTTGTGTAGCCCGCAAGCTGTTCCATTGTCATATCAGACATTGTTATTCACTTTCTTATCAGGGTAATAATGGCCGCTAAGATAATCGATGGCCTGCCTGCTGACAAGTCCGTTAAAAAATGCAATCTTCTTCGCTCCAAAAACTGCTCAGACGAGTCGCCGAGCCACTACGCCCACTACGCAATGTGCACAGGGATTCGCCGACGGCCGAACGCGTGGTCTCGCGGGCTGAAGCGACCAGCCAGTTGATAACCGCAATACTGGCAATGCCCGTTATCTGTCAGGTGCTGCTCACCCAGCTGATACCAGTTTCTGACCAGCACATTCCGACCACAACCGGGGCAATAGGTGCTGTCTCCGTCCTGATCAAAAATATTTCCGACATAGGCATAATGCAGACCATTCGCCAAGGCGATTTCACGCGCCCGTTTAACCGTTTCAGGAGGGGTACACGGCTTATCCAGCATTTTAAAATCAGGGTGAAACGCACTGAAGTGAATAGGGACATCCGGCCCCAAGTTGTCGGCAATCCACCGGGTCATTGCGTCAATTTCCTGCGGACTGTCATTCTCATCCGGGATCAGCAACGTGGTGATTTCGAACCAGACCCGGGTTTCATGCCGCAGGTACAAGAGTGTATCCAGCACCGGTGCCAGATGGCCGCTGCAAATCTTATGGTAGAAGTGTTCAGTGAACGCTTTGAGGTCAATGTTGGCAGCGTCCATCTCTGCATAGAATGCCTGTCGGGGCGAATCGCACATATACCCGGCGCTGACCGCAACACTGTGAATCCCCACGGCGTGACAGGCTTTGGCTGCGTCAACGGCATATTCCATAAAAATAACCGGATCATTATAGGTAAAGGCAATACTGTCACAGCCATAACGCAACGCTGTCTGCGCCAGTTGTTCCGGCATCGCCGCGCTACCAAGAGTGTCGATTTCGCGTGACTTGCTGATACTCCAGTTCTGGCAGAACTTACACCCCAGATTACACCCTGCCGTCCCGAATGAAAGCACTGAACTGCCGGGATAAAAGTGGTTCAACGGTTTTTTTTCAATGGGATCGATACAAAATCCGCTAGATCGGCCATAGCTGGTCAGCACGATTTCACCATGTCTGGCCTGACGCACAAAGCATGCTCCGCGTTTACCATCACGCAGACGGCAGTGCCGTGGACACACATCACAAACTACCCGCCCGTCATCCAGCCGGTGCCAATATTGCGTCGGGAAATACTCCGGGGGCTGTCTCATCATAATCACCTAAGTGAGTATTTTGTTCCTATACTCAAGTATAAGCCTTGCCCGGCCAGGACAAAGGTTCAAGACCGCGCTAATTACGTTGCCTTCCACACCTTGCTGTCTCCTGACCCTTCGTTATGAAACGGATGCTCATTATGAACGTACGTCCACCAGCTGTTGCCGGCCAGTTTTATTCTCATTCGCCTGACTATCTGGTGAGTCAGTTAAACCGTTGGCTTACCCCCGATGAGCGGAATTCCGCCACGCTTGAACAACAGCCGATTCGTGCTCTTATTGTGCCTCATGCCGGTTATATCTACTCTGGTGAAGTCGCGGCAGGCGCCTATCGTTGTCTGAGGGCGCAGGCAGACAGGATACGCCGGGTGATCCTGATTGGCCCCAGTCACCGCTATTATTTTGAGGGCTGTGCCTTGCCTTCAACCCGCTTTTTCAGCACGCCGTTGGGGCAGATTCCAATTGACATACAAAGTGTTGATAAATTGCGGCAAATAGATGATATTGAGGTATCTGATCAGGTACACGCCCTGGAGCACAGCCTTGAGGTGCAATTGCCTTTTCTGCAGTCATGCCTGCATGACTTTACCCTGTTACCGCTCTTAACCAGTAATGTATCTCCGGCAAAAGTGGCGCGGCTGATTGACCCGCTCTGGCAAGGTGATGACTGTCTGCTTGTTGTCAGCAGTGATCTCAGCCACTTCCATACCTACTCAGCCGCTCAGCGTATCGACAAGCACACCTGTGCACTGATAGAACAATTTGAGCCAACACTTTCCCCGGAACAAGCCTGCGGCTCGACAGGCATTAATACATTGCTCTTACTGGCTAAACAAAGGGGATACCAACTTAAACGTCAAATAATGATTAACTCCGGCGATACCGATGCCGGGGACAAGGAGAGAGTCGTTGGATATGTCAGCTACATTGTGTCAGAACCTCAATAAGGGTGATCTCATTCAGTTACTGGATGTTGCCCGCGAAGCCATTCGCGGCCATTTTGCCGATGAAATTCCCCAGCCCCCACAACTGGATCTGTATGGCCGTAAACTCCTGCAGCCCGGTGCCTGTTTTGTCACCCTGACCGTCAATGGCCAATTGCAGGGGTGCCTTGGCACAATCGCGGCTCGCTCTCCGCTGGTGATGGAAGTGCACAATCAGGCGCGAGCCAGTGCCTATCAGGATCGACGTTTTCTGCCTTTAACCGAAGAACAGCTGGATGATTTGCAGATCGAAGTGTCTGTCCTGTCGTCACCGGAAACGCTGGATGTCAGCTCTGAACAAGAGCTGCTGAATTATCTGAGCCAGAATAAGGTCGGTGTTATTTTATCTGATCAGCATCGCCAGGCACTGTTCCTGCCGCAAGTTTGGGAACAAATAAAAAAGCCTGCCGATTTTCTTCGTCAGCTTAAGCGTAAAGCAGGCTGGAATGATGTGTACTGGTCACCAACGATGTCAGTGAAAACATTCACCGTGAGCAGCATTAAAGGCCGCTATCATTTCAGCGGCATTTAATCGCCTGTCAGAAATCAGCCGTGATATCACCGTCAGTACATCACGACTTCATTTACATGACTCAAAAAACAAGGCCCCGACAATTCGGGGCCTTGCTGCTATTCAACTCGCTAAATCCACAGTTTTAACGGTTACTCTGATACACCTGCTTGCGACTCTGCCTTCGGAATAACGACGTTATCCGGCCCGGGAACAACCAATGATGACGGGGCTTGCGCTGTTTTCTTTACGAGACCATAAGGCAGTCCGCTAAACATGTCCGGCTGTTGCTGAATCGTCGGCACCGCTTTGGGCCCACGCCAGTCCAGCAGCATAATCGCCAGTACATTCCGGTGCTCACCATTCTCCAAATCGGTATTGCCGTCCACACCAGGAATCATACCGACTTTGCGATTGAGTGACTTCTGAATCGCCTGGCGGGTCCGATCAACGATCGGATCATGCTCCAGCCCCGCCAACAAGAAGTTGATTCCCACCTCTGCAATCACATCTTCTTTGGTATCTGCCAGAATGGTCTCGATATTGGCGCGGTAATAGTCGTAAATCCACTGAAAATCAGACTCTTTCACCGGCTTCTGATAGTACTCGGCGGCCGCAAAAATAATATGCGTCAAACCATAGACTTTGTTCATCAACTGCTGGCGAGTCAGCTGATCATCGTTAGCGTCGGGGTAAGTCTCCCGAAACGCAGCAATGAAATCCTCAACCACGTCCTGCTCACCCAGCTGACGCAGCCAGTACACCTGATTGGCCAGCTGCGCAGCCCAGGCACGAATCATCGCCGGATCCGTCGCGTACTGACGGAAGTCATAACGGCGGATAACCTCCCGCAATGTCGGGTCGTTCCGATGTTTCAGACCATATTCATTGGCCCTTGCCATTGAACCTAACAGATCAACACCAAGATAGAGATAATGCGGATGTTTGAGGGTGACTTCATAGCGGATGTCACTGCGCAGATCCGACTTTTTATCGTATCGGTGCAAGCGCTTATCGGTATAAGCTTGAATTTGTTCAGGTGTGGAGACTTCAGTGGCAAAGTAATTCAGACGACTGGCCACGCGCGCCAGATCGGCCCAGATAGCCGCGGCGTATTTTGGATCCTGTGTCTGACGATACATACGCAAGCCATAATGCCCCATCTTGAAGGCGGGCAAAGTATAAAGCTGGCTTTCATAGGTCTGACGAATGAGTGCCGCATCTTGCTGATAACTCAGAAGCTGCGCGCTGGTTACCGCTTTAGGTGGCTCAGTAACCAGAGCGGCATCAGCCCAGCTTTGCGAAGTGGCCAGTGACAGCGAGGAAACAATCAGTACCGAGGCCAGAGTCAGGGCACGCAGGCGGGATCGCTGACCGGGGAACGCCCTTTGCTCATATGTTCGTTGCATAAATCGTTTCATCAATTCTCTCCATGATCATCCGCGTCAATCCATATTCGAACGCTAGCAAAGCATTTTACCGCAAGAGTCAGCACAGGGTAAAAAATGCTTTTACAGCAAAGGGCTGTTTTCAGATTTTGATGAATATTGTGATCCCGCGTTTAACCTAAACCCTGTGAGTCACTGGCGTGAGGTTGGCGGTAACACTGACCGGAAAGTCAGATTGATTCGGGGCTGCTTGGGTTTTCGCGTCTTAGGCACCGTATGCTGCCAATGGGTCTGCAGTTCTCCCGCCATGACCAGCAGCGAGCCGGATGCCAGACTGAACTCCAGTTTTTGTTGCGTTTTCAGGTGACGCAGCACAAACCGGCGGGTTTCTCCCAGACTCACGGACGCGATCACCGGCTCTACGCCCAATTCGGGTTCATTGTCCTGATGCCAGCCCATGTAATCTTCACCGTCCCGGTATTTATTGGCCAGTACCGAGTTAAAGCGAACCCCCAGCAATGCCTCCAACTGGTTGCGAATCGCCAGTAACGCTGGTGTCCAGGGGTGCGGATGCATGGTCAGGCCGGAATAGGTATACACGGCCTCACCGCACCATGCCTGTAGCCTGGGTTGCAGCACCTCACGACCATACATACGAATAGGCTGTTGCTGCCAGGGCAGAGTCTGATCCAATTGAAGGTAGAGGTGATGAGCCGTCTCCGGCGTCCAGAAATGCGGGTGCCAGTAGAGTCGACCATCCTGTACAGGTTGCCAACCATAAGGGATACCGGCCAGCCCTGATTCAGAGGCCGTTGAACGGGATGTATCGCCGGTCTGTGATTGGTTTTCGCGGTCTGTATGCGGCTCTGAATCCGGCTCAGAAAAAAGAGAATATTGCATAGCTTGTCTGCACAGTGTAATTGCCTCAGCGGCTTTCATTTGTCATGTTTTTTGTTATGGTTTTATTTGGTTATGGCTTTATTTTGGCCCTGCTCTCGCCAACGTTCACTGACCAAACAGTAACAAGAGCCACGCTTTCAACGATACACCTTTAACTTTAACTTGAACGTTAACGCCAAAACGGGCCATGTTCAGTGCCGATCTTCAATGGCTACCCAGTCGCGAGGTGGGGGGCCGATATAGTCCGCACTCGGGCGAATAATGCGATTGTGAGCACGTTGTTCAAACACATGAGCCGCCCATCCGGTCACCCGGCTCATCACAAAAATTGGCGTAAAGAGTTTGGTCGGTATTTCCATAAAATGGTACGCCGGTGCATGGAAAAAGTCGGCATTACAAAACAGGTTTTTCTCCCGCTTCATCACTTCTTCGACCCGAACAGAAATATCATACAGCACAGGGTCATGGGCATCTTTCGAAAGCTTCTCAGCCCACACTTTAATCAGCGCGTTTCGGGGATCGGCTTCCCGATAAATCGCGTGGCCGAATCCCATGACTTTTTCCTTGTTGGCCAGTTTTTTCAGGATACCTTGTTCCGCTTCATCCGGCGACTGCCATTGCTCAATCATGTCCATCGCCGCTTCGTTTGCCCCACCATGTAGCGGGCCTCGCAGCGTGCCGATGGCAGCGCAGACACAGGAATGAATATCCGACAGTGTTGAAGCGCATACCCGAGCCGCAAACGTGGAGGCGTTAAACTCATGCTCAGCGTACAAAATCAGGGAACAGTTCATGGCTTGCTTGAACATGTCAGAAGGCGGTGTGCCGGTCAGCATATGCAGAAAAAAACCGCCGAGGCTGGGCTGGTCGTTGTAAGTTTCAATTCTGACCCCATGATGGCTGTACCGATACCAATAACAGATGATCGCGGGCAGCAACGCCAGCAGGCGATCCGCTTTATCGTGCTCTTCGCTGAAATCGTGTTCCTGTTCCAGATTGCCCAGTACCGAACAACCGGTGCGCATCACATCCATCGGATGAGCCGTAGCCGGTATCGCTTCTAACACTGTTTTCAGCGCCATTGGCAGGCCACGGTACGCGACAAGGGTATTTTTGTATTTAGCCAGCTCCGCACGATTGGGTAACTTGCCTTTCAGCAACAAAAACGCGACTTCTTCAAACTCGGCCTTGGTAGCCAGATCAGAAATATCATATCCGCGGTAAGTCAAACCGGTTCCGGTTTTCCCGACCGTACACAAAGCGGTTGACCCGGCAGTCTGACCGCGCAGCCCTTCCCCTCCTAGCGGCTTTTTGGGATCCAGCTTGTGTGATTCGGCATGCTGAGCATCTGATTTGCGCGATTGAGGCATGGTCTACTCCCTGTCTCTGGCTCATAGGCTTTTGAAAAGCGTAGGCCAGAACCGGAAATTAAACCATTCTGCGTCGATGTCAGATCTCGCGTCTTTTCAAGGCGATATCCACCCACACTAAACGGTGGTCTGAACCTGCCTGAGGCCGGTCCCGCCCCGTTTCGTCGGTGATCAGCGCCCATAACGGATCTTTCTTATCGGGCCAGAAAACACCACTTTGCAACACATCCAGAGAGGCCGATGGCAACACATAATCCAGCCGCAGTCCTGACAGATGCGTCCATTCACTGGCACGTCCCTCCCGGGGTTGCCAGGGGCGATAAAAACGCCCGCCAAGGCTTTTAGGCGTCATACGCCCGGACGCCACCGAACGGTGCACCTTTGGATGCAGCAATAACTGACGAATTGCCGATTTCATTCCATCGCCATCCATCATGTCTGCATTCAGATCCCCCATAACCACGAAATCGCTGCCAACCGACAAGCCACCCGCGTTGCCCTGATCGTCACGCAGAAAATCGCTATTCTCGATGATCGCCCGCATCAGCACCAGCTCGTCATGGTTTCGCCGGGCATTGCGTTTCTCTTCCCCGTCAAACACCGGCGGGGTCGGATGACAACATAGCAGATGCAGTGCCTGCCCGTGAATTTCCACCGGAATATCCAGGTGATTTTTTGATGACAGCCTTAACGTAGCCTGCGAGGCCTCAGGGTAATAGCCCTTTGGCATAAGGTGGTCTGGAAGATCCTGCCACAGAAACTGTTGCCAGCTACGGATTTCACGCGTGTTAATGGGATAGCGGGAAAGCAACACAAAACCAAAGTGCCCGTGATGCTCACCAAACCCCTGAGCATCGTTAGGCAGTGTGATTTCTCCGTCGCCATCAATATCGACATTCATAGCCAGGCCGGTATTAGTGGGCGGCGCGTAGCGATAAGGATAAGTAATCGGGGTCTGTCCATGCTGCGGTACTTCCAGATATTCAGCGCAGAACAGTGCCAGAGCCCCATCATCTCCCCCTTCTCCAGGATGGTCGAACTCGCACAGCAACAGTACATCCGGGCGAACATGCTGAATAATCGCAGCCAGTTTCGTAAAACGGGGCTCATCTTTTTGCTTGAGCCGCTGATGGATTTTTCCCGGCTGGGGATCTGACATTGAAATATTGAAGACTGCAACACGCACAGAAGGCGGCAATGAAGACGTTTGCGAAGAAGACGGAGCTTGAGGCTGCAAAAGTATATCCTGACGATGATAGATTGGGGACGTTTGGTTAAGCACTGCCAGTATATACGGCTGTAAAATCAGTACAATACCGTTTATACGCATTACCGTGAACGTCCCGGACGTTCGTCATTTTCAGACCATAACCAGTTCAGAGAGCAACGTTTCCCGGAAACGTAATTATCTCATCACCTGGCTGATCGCGAGTCGTATCTGTCTGGCGTCCGACTCGGCACGGTGCTTAGCCGGCCCCAACTCAGCCAGCGCCTGCTGAAAGTGCGCCCGTTCAATACCGTTTTCCTGCATCAACCACAGTCCGACTTCTGTCAGAAAAAATGACGGTCGCATATGAGCGGCATGATACAGCCGTCCCAACCAGAACAGGTCCCACTGGCTGTCGCAAAATACACGTTCATATTTACCCAGTACCGCATTCAGATGCATGCAGACTTCACTGACCTGCACCCCTTCAGCGTGCAGCTTTTCCCGTGTAATTTGATGAATTTCCTGCTCTGCGAACTCATCCCAGTGTTGCCAGACATCGCTGGCGGTCAACGGGTTGATTAACAGGCTGTTTCCTGAACCATCCGGCAATGAATAGCCGACTTCGATGGGATAAGACTGATCGGACAGTCCCGACGCTTCAAAATCCAATGTTGCCCACATTGCACTCTCCCTGATGCGTTAGATAGGAACCTGCTGTCAATACCACGACATCCTGTCAAAACAATGGACAGCAGATTTGGTAAGCATTTTTCCGCTGTACCTGTATTTGGTAATAGCAGATGCCTGTGAACTACACAATAACTGTAGCCGGAAACATGACACTCATGGAGAAAATAGCCGGCGCACTCACTATTGATACAAATGGTATGGCAGCAACAGTATGTCATGCCTGACCACTGACAAAACAAACCGCTTGAGGCAGGCTTTTTCTATGCCGCGGCTTTAGTTACACTTTCCAGTCTGGTTCCCTGATTCTATCTGCCCTATGACACCGATTATCGGCTTTGCCGGTTACAGCGGCTCCGGTAAAACAACGCTGCTGGAAAAACTCATTCCCCTTTTAAAACAAAAGGGAATCCGCCTTGGTTTGATCAAACACAGTCATCACACAATTGAACCTGATAAACCGGGTAAAGACAGTTATCGCCTGCGGCATGCCGGCTGTGCTCAGACTTTACTAGCCACGAAAGAACGCCACATGCTGTATTTTGAATATCCGGAGCCGGAACGGGATGAGCCGCAACTGGCAGAATGCGTGGCGCAACTGGATCACAGCCAGTTGGATCTGGTGCTGGTTGAGGGTTTTCGCGACGAGTCCATCGCCAAGATTGAGATTCATCGTCCGGAATATGGCAAACCACTGCTCTATCCGCAGGACCCTTACATTATCGCGTTTGCCTCTGATGCCCCTGCCCCCCAAGGTTGCCACTTACCACAACTGGATCTCAACCAACCTGAGCAAGTGGCCGACTTTATCCTGCAATGGATGTCCGGCTCGGCATCTGAAATAACCGGCAAGAGTTAAGCGATTACCCTGCGTTTGGGCTGTTTTTTGCGTGTTTTAAAGCCGTTATTTTTATTTGTTACTTTTATTCGTCACTTTTTACGGATTACAGAGCTGAGCGGTAACTTTCAACACCAAGGCACTCGCTCAAAGGCTCGCTATTAGGTCGATACCGAAAAACGCGCTGAGAAGCCACTCTGCCGCCTTCTGTCCCCGCAATCAGCAATAAAAAAGCCGGATAAGTAATCCGGCTTTCCTTCCATTTTTACGTTTAACGTCAGTCAGTTCACACGATGCAACAAGGTTGTCATAAAGGGTTTTTACAATGCGCCCTGTCTTGAATCAAACCTACAGTGACGAAGCGTAATCATTATGAGCCGCCAACCATCAGAAGCACTGCTCGAAGCCATTCATACGATTTACCACGCCTTTCCGAACCTGAGCTATCGACCACGCCCGGACGACGTTAAGTTGCTGGCCGCGTACATGAAAAGTCGCGACAACAACTATCCGTCGCATCTGGATCTGCTTCTGCAGGAAAACAACCAACACATCGAACATGAACTGCAGCGATATCACAGCAAACAAAAATCAGTAAGCCGCTCACCACTGCTCGACAGTTAAGAACTCTGTTTCCAGGAAATACTGCTCAGCCTGCGGGACTTTCAGCCTGATTTCCCGACCGGTACGCTCAGTGCCGGGACGGAAATACGTTTCCGGCATTCGCTTAACAGACGTCCAAACTTTGTGCTTTTCACGGGCAATCACATCGCCGCTTCGGCTACGAAGGCGTAGTTCCAGCTCCACCAGCACCACCGCGTCTGTCGCGTCATTTTTCAGTCGTGTCGGAATCACCAGTTCGCCATTCTGGTAACTGGCGGCCTGCAACGTCAGCTCAATGCCACTGCGCTCATGAACACCAACCACTTTGCCGTTTCCTGGGATGATCATATCCCCCGGGATCGTGGCCATAGCCTGCTGGGATGCTGATGCCTGACCTGCGTGGCCGGAGGCAGAAGCTGACGTACCAACGGCAACCGCTGCCGCTCCGGCCCCGGGTTTGGGAGGAATAGGCAGTGAGGCCGGGCTGTTCTGACCCTGACGAACCGGAGCACGCGTGGCGCCCGGCGACACTGACGGGGTATCGTATTGCCAGGTATTGTCATCAAATAAGATCACCTGCCGACCATCCGGCAGTGTCGCTCGCATCGGCTCTGCATATGCCGCAGCACAGCCGACAGTCAGACAACCTAAAATAAAGGGTTTAATAAAAGCTTTTGTGTTCAACCTCATTCCTCTGCCCTGCGTACAGCATTAACGCTTAGCCTTACATTCTAACTTATTATCAAACCAATTAATTTTAATCTCACCCTGGTGTTCGTTATATGTCACATTACGACCGACATATTTAGTGCCGCTTGCTGTTGGCTTGGCCAGCACAATGATCTGATCATTGCCGCGCGTCAGCACAGCGCTTTTCGAATCCGTCTGCTCGTAGAACACGGCGGTAAATGGCTGGCTGTTGTCATTACAGTCAAGCGCAACAGCCTGAGGTACTTCCAACTGGCCACTGGTGATCTGCAAATCAATGATGCGGGTTTTGTACTCATACTCGGTACACGCGCGTACATCCACATCTTTCCAGCACTCGTTACGCCCTTTAATCCAACCACGCTGCATGGCACGTTGTAATGGTTTTTCCGTCTCCGGATAAGCCAGCATCGCCTGATCAAACACCTTCTGCATTTTTTGATCGAGCGCGGCCAGCCCACTGTCACGGCAAATCATTTTCTCAACTTCACCATGCGCTTTTGTACAGTCAAAAGCAGGTTCACCGGCAATTACGTTTGTTCCCGCCATTACCAGACCTAAACCTGCAAACCCAGCCCATTTCTTCATGGCCTTTCTCCTTATTCAGTCTAACCTTAGCCTGTCGCCTTTTTATGTGCATTTTCAACTTTAAGGCGAGCCACAAGATAGTAAACATTTACACCAATAAAATATCGAATTTATTAACAGTGTTAAAATAAAAAATTACCATCAACCGATATTTAATAGCATAAATGTGAAATTTTGGCCGTTAACCAGCAGCCAACGTTTTTTTATTCTCTTTATATCAACCTGGCTCTGCATATAAGCTTAGCTCTGCTTCGTATTTTGAATACTCAATGCCGTCGTTTTTAGCTGGCACCACAGTCAATTTTTATGGTGTTTTTTGTGGTTCGGATGTGAAGGTAACCGTTTTGATTTAGCTGCGTTAATCTGCCTACTCTTATTTTCCAGCCCTGCTTTGCCTGCGTTGATTTGCCGGCTTTCAGCTCGCGCAGAAACAATATGAAAAAAGAAGAGTCGGAACAAAGGCTGATAAGTGCTGCCGTCAGAAGAACAGTGGATGCTAGGAAAGCGGCCAGAGAAAAAATCACAACGTAGAAACAACAAATAAAAAAAGGCTCCCTGGCTGGGGAGCCTCAGTCAATTGACTCAAACTAGGTTAAGAGGAAATTTCGAATAAACGTAATGAGCGCTGATAATCAGCAATCAGGGTGAAACCGATTTCAGGGCGTGGCGAATCAACTTGGCTGCTAATCGCGCGGTATCACCCTGATAATCAAATTCTGTATTCAGCCCGGTAACATCCATGATGCGCACCTTACCACTTTCCATGATCTGCCGGATCACCATTTCAACCACAGGCAGGTTTACCCCGTAAATCCGGGATAAATTCACCCCTTCAGCAACCAGTGACGGAAACACCGACAAATCCAGACTCAGATGCACATGATCGACCCGTGCCAGGTACGCCTCAATGGTGGCCTGAATCCGCTTACGGTTTTTCATTTTCATCTCACGATCCAGTAGCCAGTCAGCTCCCAGTTCACGAGCATAAGCAAAGGTAGCCTGAGAGTTGGTATGGTCACACATCCCTAATCCAAGGTAGTGAAACTCCCGATGGTGCTCCTGGCAAAAGCTGGCTACCGAATGAAACGCCGAACCGGCGCGCACCGCCAGACTGCGTCGCAACTGAAAATTAGCATCAATATTGATGATACCGATTCGGGTTTGCCCGGCATTTGGCAGCTGAGCCATCCCGTCTTCGATGCCGTCACTCGCCTGATGCAAGGTGTCAGACAATGCCTGAAAACTGCCGATAGCCACTTCATGACCGCCCCCCAGCACAATTGGAAAGTGCCCTGCACGCAGCATACCGCATAACCGCTCATACTGGCGGGTTCGCATGGCTTCAAAGCCTGCGCTACCGGTTGCCCGCCCTTCCGTAGTGACTTCTTCCTCAATCACTCCGGCGTCATAGAGTGGCATGGCACCTAAATCGGGCAGTTTTGCCAGCATACGGCGGATACTGTCCGGGCCTTCCTTGGTTCCGATCAGGCTGTCGTAATAATTCAGGCTCAGATCACTGGCCATTCCCAGCACGACGGCTCCCGCCTTACGCTGCTCGGCATAAGGTTCAATCATGGCCAGGGATTGTTGGGTTACTGCACGACCGGCAGGTAACGAAAATGAAAACCAACGTTTAAAATCCAGCATGATTGCTCCTTAAAACCGTATTCTGTCTGTCAATTAAGAATCGGGTGGTAATACCCTGGCCGCTTGCAACACGGCATAAATAATTTGGTTTTTCCTTTTCAGTACCCGGTCTTCCGGTGCCATAACACTGACAGCACCTACAATTTTGTTTCCGGAAAAGACCGGGGCACTCACCCCAGACACCCCAAGGTCATACTCAGAAGTACTGATGGCATATCCTTGTTGCTTGATCTCCGCCAGCTCCTGCTGCCACTTCTGTGTCTCTTCAGGCTCAGTGATCCCGAAGTGATAGAGCGTTGACAAAATCCGCTGCTCCGGCAAATGTGCCAGAATCACTTTGGCAGATGCCCCGCGAATCAGTGGCTGGCTCTGACCTTCTTCATAGGCACAACGCAGTGCATGAGGACTGTCAATTCGGGCCATACACAGCGCCCGGAACCCTACGGGTACCAAGTACGCGGCCATCTCGCCGGTTTGCTGCTGAACCCGCTTTAATACCTGGTGTACGCCGCCAGATAGCGGTGAAAACTGCTGAAAGTTGCGCAGCAACTGAAGCGCTGCCGGGCCAATGCTGTAACAGCTTTGACGTGGGCTTTCTTCAATCAGGTTCCAGTTTTTCAGGATCACCAGGTAGCGATACATACTGCTGGTCGGCATACCTGTTTGTTCACTCAGGCACTGCGCCGTGATCGGCTCATCTGCCGATGCAATGTGCATCAATACCTGAAGCATTTTTTCGTTAGCGTTTAGTTTGTATTTATTGGTCATTGGGACGGTTCACTTCTGCCCATTGTTACTCATTGCAACCCATTGAAAGTCCGGATTACGCTGACAAGCTCATTAACTCTTATCCGCGCTTTCACCACAACCACCACTCTCACATTGCAAGAAAAGAAACGATAAAGGAAGGATTAATTCTTACAATACGAGAACAAAGACAATAAACATGAGAATGCCGGTTTCATCCACCGGAGAAAGAATGCAAGAAGATGCTCGAGCGCAGTGAGGTTTATTCACAACTTTCGCTGTCTTTTTAACCAAAAGTAGCGAAATACACCGGACTTACCCTGATTACGTTTTTCTGGTCAGCCACCAGCAAGCCAATGAGGCCAGCGTCACCATGATCACTCCCTGCCAGAATGCGGTCGTTAACTCGATATCCAGCAGCACTGCCGCAAAAAAAGTCGAGAATATCGGGGTAAAGTATGACAGCGTCGCCAATAACATCATATTGCCGCCAATAATGCCGATATTCCACAGCGCATAGCCCGCCCCCATAGCGACGGCGGCAAACAGTAGATCTGTCACTGCCCCCATCGACCACACCATGGCAGGCTCATCAGACATGAAGTATTTTGCCCACAGCGCCAGCGCCGTCGCCATGAAAAACCAGGTGATGGCGTTTTCTCCGTTAGCCAGGCGTTTGGTCACGTTGCAGTACACTGCCCAGATAAAAGCGCCGACAAAGGCCAATGTGTAACTGACAGGGTTCGTGGCGACATTCGCCGCTATCTGACTCAGAGAAAGTCCTTCATCGCCACTGACCGTCCAAGCCACTCCCAGAAACGCCAGCGCTAACGCCGGGTACAGCAACAGGCTGACCCGCTTTTTACTGACCATTACCGCCAGCAACACCGTCAGACAGGGCCAGAGATAATTGATGACCCCCATTTCGACGGTTTGGTGACGATCATTAGCCATGCCTAATGCCAGCGCCAGACACATTTCATAACTGACGAACAAGGCTCCGCCCACCAACAGATATTTTGGGGAAAAACGCCCCGGTCGAGGCAATCCGATGAAAATCGCTAGCAGCGCCGTACTGACGGTATAAATCATCGCGGCTCCACCTACCGGCCCCAGTTGCTCGGCGACATTCCGGATAAAAGCCACAATGGTGCTCCACATCAGGATAGCCAGACAACCTGCCAGCGTGTATTTGTGCGTTCCAAGCAAAATACTGTCCTTATAACTGCAAGAAAATTAACGAGAAAGAGGCCAATATAAACCAAACCGACAGGATGAAAAATACACGCATTGAGGATATTGACATCAAATCCGCCTCCGGATTCGATTTCCCCACGCTCTCGCCCTTTACTGTGGACAAAGCACCTGGCTAAACGTAAACAGCCAGAGACAGGCCATTTAACAAAAAAACCGCGGCATATGACTGCAGCGGTTTTGCTATATATCCTATCTGCCTGTCTACCTATCTGTGATTCAGCGCTATCAAACGTTGAAACACACCTAAGCTGACACCGTTAGAAACTGATTGGTTTGCGACCAGTTGCTTTATCTGCCGGACCGGACGCTCGGTTAGCCCCCTGACCGGCACTCTTTCCACGTCGGGCAGCTTTGCTATTGCCAGATGACTTAGCGTTACCTTTTCCCTTTTTCGACGGTGAACGACCAGGAGCCGCCTGACGCTTGCCTTTTTCAGCCCCTTGACGAGAAGCGTTTTTTTCGCTGCGTACGGCTGACGATGCTTTTTCTACTGAAGCTGCCGTATCTGCTGAAGAAGCCATATCAGCAGATGATGCAGAAGGTTTTGAAGGCTGCTCAGTGATCGGCTGGTCACAAATGACCAGGTAAAACTCTTCATTAAATTCAATGACATCGCCATCGTACACTTTGCGACGCTTACGTTGCTCAAGCTCACCATTTACGGCGACATACCCTTCCGCAATGACAAATTTCGCTTCGCCACCACCGCTGACTGCATTCGCGATCTTCAGGACTTTGTAGAGTTCAATAGGCTGAGCATTCACCTCCACACCAATTGCTTCTACTTCATATTCTTCATGTTGTTCTGACATTCTTTTCAACCTATGGTGAAACTCGGGCATTTCTATCAACAATTCTACCGTAATGATGCCTGGCATTCACGAAATGCCTGCGTTATCCTCTGCCGCCTGTTTGTGGTTTTGCGGTTTCTACGCCTGAAGCGGTGAAAAAACAGGTATCTACGCCCGCGGTTCTCCTCCCTGAAATGACGCACCGAGGGTGATGCTTTTTTAACCACCCCACCACAATATAGCTGCGACTGTTGCGGTTGATATTGCTTATTCGATATCCCGGCGACTTAACCAAACTACTCAGGGGATCGCATCATGCTGATTTTTGATAAAGATTTTGCCTTTGCCAGTCACGTTCAGGAAAATTCCAACCCACATGCTCAAACTGACACACGTACAGGTGAATCAGTAACGCCAACCACCCTGTCTGCACAAGAACAGACCCGGATTAAACAGCGAAAAGCGCTGGTGGCAGCCGTTCAGAAATCCGGGGGCTATACGACTTTAACCCCCAGTTGAATGCGGAGGATGCTCTGCCTATTTCGTGCCCATTGAATACCTTATAACCTCCTAAGCAGGCAGTCATTTCTCTGATGCCACAGCGTATGACAGGCGAAATCTGCACCGTGCTTCGCCGTCATACCCGCTGCCTTTTTCTTTCCGCACTACAGACAGCCTTGTCTGACCCCGCCTTTCAATTTGAACCTGGCCTTGTTACCCTAAACTTTAGCTCTACCCGCTGCGGCTCACATTCAACCCCATAAGGTTCTGCTGATGATATTTCGTGTTTTCCCCCTCCTCGCTTGTTTACTCTTGCCATTTTCCGCCCTGGCGGCCGAAAAATATTCCGAACAGGACCTGTATGACAGACCGTTGATGGAACGCTATGTGCTGGATGAGCTGAAAAGTCTGCGTCAGGATCAGCAGGATATTGAACGCCGGATGATCAAAGAAATCACTGACCGCGAGCTGGCCGTTGCGGATAAATCCATGAACTACGCCAATGTCACCGTCACCTATTTCTTCTACCTGATTGCCGGTGCGGCTTCGCTATTTGCGTTTATCGGTTGGCAATCACTTCGCGAGCTGAGAGATAACACCAAAAAAGTGGCCGAACAGCAGCTGAAAGATATTGCTCAGCAATACGAGAAGAAATTCCAGCGCCTTGAGCAAGATCTGAAGCGTAAAACCCGCATCATTACGCAAAATAACAAAGAGATTGAGATCATCAATGAGATCCACAACCTCTGGCTGCGCTCCCACAACCTGCATACAGCGGAGCAAAAAGTGGAAGTGTATGATGAGATCCTGAAGATTCGACCGGGCGACCTGGAAGCCCTGACCTACAAAGCCGATGCCGTGATGGAAATGCGTGAGTTCCACTGGGCACTCAGCTTGTGTAACCGGGTGCTGGAACTGGATTCATCCAACGCCCATGCTTTGTATCAGCGCGCCTGTGCTTACTCCTGTCTGGGCGCCGAAGAGCAGGCTATTAACGATCTGGAACGCGCGGTTGAAGACAGCGTATCGCTCAAAGAACTGGCCGCGGAAGAGAAAGACTTTGAAAATTTACGGGGCAACGAACGTTTCGAATTGCTAATTGCCCCGGCAGACACAGGACAAGCGCAGTAACCTTCTGCCGGTCGTACCAAACCAAAAGTGTACAAAGTCGGTTGAATACCGGCCTTGTACTGCTCAACCTGGCTTACTGGCTGAAACCGGCTGTCAGGCATTATCATCCGGGACATACTCAGCCTGAAGCTGTGCCACTGACGCCTGATACACCGCTTCCAGATCCGCCATATTCAGAGCCGAGACTTCCCCCTGTTTTCCGGCTTTTTCAAACCTCAGACAGACCTGAAACAAGCGGGTGAGCCCCATGGTGCCAGCCGCCCCCTTCAGGGTGTGCGCCTGACTGGCGACAGCCTTAGGATTATTGTCAGTCAAGGCATCATCCAGCTGTCGTAATGTTTCTGTGGAGGACGAGATGAACAGATGAATCATTCTCGTCACCATCTCTTTACCCAGTACCTGCAAATCTCCGCCAAGTACTTGAGGATCAAGCAGTGGAACCTTCTCCGTGTCTGTTTGGTCGCTCACTGTGCGGGTCTCCTTATTCACTTTGCAGGCCTCCTTACTCTTCACGGCCTCTTTTGGGATGGCATCGTTTTTCTCTATGGTTTTTTCTGCTGCCGCCACATCTTCTGCTGCCGACACATCGCTCACCAACGCAGACGAGGGACAAACGCGTTCTTGCCCGCCCAACAGCTGCCCGATGACATCCACCAGTTGGTGTTCAACCAACGGTTTGGGCAGGAAACCGGCAAAACCGGCATTCAGGTACTGTTCGACATCTTCATTAAAAACATGGGCCGAGAACGCCACCATCGGGATCTCCGCCTTGCTTGCATCTGATGCGCGTAAACGGGCCAGTAACGCGACGCCGTCCGTATCCGGCAGGTTGATATCCAGCAGCGCAATATCAAAACGCTCAGCAGCAAACAAGGCTTCTGCCTCTGCTCCATTCTCAGCCACCCTCACCGAATGTCCCAGTCGCCGCAAAAACCCTTCCGCGACCAGGCTATTAACCGGGTTGTCTTCGACCAGCAAAATGTGCGCCGGAGCCATCGCTGACACTTTCGCGTGAGAGGCCGATACCTGAGAAGCCGACATATGACAAGCCAAGACCTGAGAAGCCAAAACCTGAGGAGATGATGACTGAACAGCGGCAGTATCAACATTTACCGCCTGACGCTCACCCGGCTCCAGCGTGAGGGTGAACCAGAAGCAACTGCCTTCCCCAAGCTGCGAGGTAAGGCCAATCTCTCCGCCCATCGCTTCAACAATACGTTTGCTGATCGCCAATCCGAGTCCGGTGCCACCGGTTTTGTTTCGTCCGTCCTGCGCTTGCTGGAAAGCATCGAAAATCGTCGCCTGCTCGGCTGATGCAATCCCGACACCGGTATCTTCTACCTCAAACAGCAACCGCCCCGGCTGATGCACCGAAGCACTGATATACAGCGAAACCTGCCCATGCTCGGTGAATTTGATCGCGTTACCAATGAGATTGACCAGCACCTGACGCAATCGGGTAGCATCGCCCAGCCAGATATCTCCGACACCGTCGTCAATGTCTGTCACCAACGCCAAATGCTTTGCTTCAGCTCGGCTCAGCAACATGTCACGGACATCCCTGACCAGTTCCGGCAGGGAAAAATCCGCAGGCCGGATATCCAGGTGTCCCGCCTCAATTTTGGAGTAGTCCAGGACATCATTCAGAATATCCAACAGGGTGACACCACTGCGGTTAATTACATCCAGATAATGTGCCTGCTGCGCGGTAAGACCGGTATCAGCTAGCAGGGATGCGGTGCCCAATACCCCATTCATCGGGGTGCGGATTTCATGGCTCATGGTCGCCAGAAACGCTGATTTCGCACGGTTGGCCTGCTCGGCTTCAGCACGGGCCTGAGCATGGTTTTTCACTTCTTCATTAAGCTGGTTATTGGCCTGCTCCAGCTGGCTGGTTCGTTCGGCGACCTGACGCTCCAGACTGTTTTTATGTTGCTGCAGTTCATGCCGGGCGGCAGCTTCCGCCTGTGCCAGACGATGCCGTTCATAAGCGGTGTCACGGGCAACCATGATGGCCCTGCCCATTTGTGCCAGTTCGTCATCACCTTGGGTCGTCAGACGAATTGCCAGATCGCCCCGTGCCAGTGACATCAGCGCCTGGCTGTAGTCGTTAATCCGGCGAATCACCCTGGCATACACATAGCGCCACATAATCAGCACCAAGGCGACCATCCCCAGCGCCGAAATGGCAATCAGGCTGTTACGGGCAACGGTCAGGGTTTGCTCAACCTGCGTCACCGCCTGCGTTGTCCCGGTGTTCGCAGCGGTGATAATGTCATCAACGGTCTGATTCAGCTGCTGGAACAACAACAAGTTTTGCTGCTCCATACGCTCGACGTCCTGCCGGGCCTGAATCAAGGACGACAAGTCATCAAAAAATGTTCCTGACTGGTTCAGTTTGGTCGTAAACGTCAGTAACTGCTGTGAACGACTGGGATCTTCAACCGATTTCACCCGCTGGTGCATCACCGATACCGCATAGCTAAAACGTTGCTTCAGGTTATCCAGCGCCTCCTGATTGGTCACGCGGCTGGTATCATCCAGCAGATTGATGACCTGCAATGACAGGAAACGCAGTTCAAACAGGCGCTCGCTGAGATCCATGTCGACTTCCACCAGGCTGTCTAACGCCTGATAAACGGCCTGATCGTCTCCTTGCTTGACTAGATCGTAAATACGGGCAACGTTCGCCACCGCGATAGTATTGGCATTGGAGACCTGCGACTGAGACAGCGAGTCAATCTGTATGGTCGCTGCCGTCAGCGCCTGATTCTGATGCTCCACCTGCTCTGCCAGTTGCAGCTTACGCCCCACCAGCAGGCCGAGTTGAGCCAGATTCTGGACGATACTGTCAACATCCGCCTCCAGCTGCTGCATCAGCTCTGGGGCAAACGAATACTGCTCCAGCGCATCAAGGCTTTTTTTCAGTGACTGGATATGGACCGTCAGCGATTTCCCCTGTCGCTCACGTTCCTGCTCATCTTTGGATTTGGCCAGCACCTGCGCACTGAAAATAATGCGGGTACTGAGATCTGATAACTGACGCGCTTCCGCCAGCGCCGGTACCGCCGAATTGATCACCGTTCGTTCCGTTTGTGCCACCAGCGAAAAACCAGCTACACCGATAACAACCGCGATCATCATCAATCCGGCCATCATCGAAAAGGCGATCAGTAATTTCTGACCAATGCCACGGGGAGTAAGTGTCATATTTATCAACCACGAGGTATAAAGCCGCCGACCATTCACTTAACAGTGTCAGACCCACGGCTCACAGAAAACGCTAAAAATGGTATTATACCTGACTGTCAGTAAGTTGCAGGCAACTCGGATCAAGCCGAGGCCGCATCGAAACACACAACCACCAGCACTGCCATAGTGGCCGCTGATGTTTATCGAACCCGCTCCCTTGGTTTTGTCGTGATGAATGTTATGAAGTTACCGGCTTTTGATACCTACTTTGCCAGATTTTCCACCGCCCGGTTACATCGAGCCGGTGTCCTGCTGTCTAAGCTTTGGACATACCTGGTAACCCGTCTTTCGGTAACTAAGTTACAAGGAACTAAGCCGCAAGGAAATATGTTGCAAGGGACTAAGTCGCAAGGAATCAAGCGGCTGGCAAACACGCCACTGCACTCGATCCTGATACTGGCGTTGTGCGCTCCGGTCTATGCCGATGATGTCTTGAGTATTAAACCACCTTTTGCCGCAGGTAAAGCAGGCACCCCCATACACTATCAGCCGCTTAAAGCGGCCAGCCAGCCCTGGAAACTGTGCGCTGTGTACCCGCACCTGAAAGATTCATATTGGTTGTCGGTCAATTACGGGATGGTGGAACATGCCCGCCAGCTCGGCGTTCGCCTGAAAGTACTGGAAGCCGGAGGCTACCCAAACCTCTCCCGCCAGATTGAACAGCTGGAAGCATGCCGGGAATGGGGGGCAGATGCCATTATTCTCGGTACTGTCGACAGCCATGCCTACGACGGGCAACTGAGTAAGATCACCGGCCAGATCCCAGTATTTGCCACCATCAATTATCTCGATACGCAGAATCCGGACAGCGCCAGCACCGTCATTGCACGGGTCGGCCTGGACTGGACGGAGATGGGGAAAGCAACCGGAGAATTTCTGGCAAAACGTCATCCTAAAGGCAGCGGAGTGGTCAGGGTGGCCTTGTTACCGGGGCCTCAAAGCCGCGGTGGAACCAAGCCTGTCGTGCAAGGATTCCTTGATGCCATCGCAGGCAGTGACATTCAGGTTGTGACCACACTGTGGGCCGATAACAGCAAAGAGCTGCAACGCAATCTTATCCAGCAGCTTTTCGCCAGTGACCAGCCAATCGACTATATCGTCGGGGGAGCCGTCGCCGCCGAGGTTGCCGTCAGCGAACTTCGCGCCAGCCAGCGTGAACAGACAGTTCATGTGGTCTCGACCTACCTCAGTCACGGGGTATATCGTGGCTTACTGCGGCACAAAATCCTCTTTGCCCCGACGGATAAAATGGCACAACAGGCCATGTTATCCGTCGATCAGGCCGTTCGCTATTTAGAACATCAGCCTGTCGAATTGGATCTCGCCACGGTGGTCGAAGGGCTGACGCCCTCCCATTTGCCGGACGCTGTGATCGCCGATTCTTTGTCACCCGCAGAGTTCCGCCCGGTCTTCAGTGTAGGTCCGCCTTAACAGTACACAGGCAGCGTCGGGTGCAATCACCAATGGCATGAGGTTGTCACTGAGTTTTCTGTTAACTATCTTTGATTTCAACAGAATTATTTGTACTTCGGCGACGGGCTCTGGTAGTTATAACCGCAGCTTTCAGGTGTTTTCCAGTGACGGAAGCCCTGACCGACTTACTCAAGTTATCTATTTGCAAACTGGAGCGCCAGATGCACGTAACAACCCGTAAAATGCAACCTCAAAAACATATTGCCCTTGTTGCGCATGACAACTGCAAATCTCATCTGCTGAGATGGGTGCTCGAGCACAAGGACAAGCTGATCGGCCATACTCTGTATGCCACCGGTACAACCGGCCACCTGATTGCCCGCGAATCTGGCTTGGAAGTGAACTGCCTGCTCAGTGGCCCTATGGGCGGCGATCAACAGTTAGGCGCACTGATCTCCGAAGGCAAAATCGACATGATGATCTTTTTCTGGGATCCCCTCAATGCCGTGCCGCATGATCCGGATGTCAAAGCCCTGCTGCGTATCTCAGCGGTCTGGAATGTGCCGGTTGCCACTAACCGCGCCAGTGCAAACTTCATGATTTCTTCGCCAATGCTGAGTGAAGAGGTGGAGATCGAGATTCCGGATTACAACGCGTACCTGGATGAACGTCTGGGCTAATCACCCCCTGCCCCATGAAATTTGACTCCTCTGGCTGCCTGTTTTGCCCTCAATCGGCGTGATGGCAGCCAGTTTGTTTTCACCGACTCCTTTCTTAGCTGCTTTAGCCTGACCTATTTGAGACTGTCTTGTTTTAGCCTGACCGGTTTTACCTACATTGCTTAGCGAATCGTTTGTACCCACAACCTGTGCCAAACCATTTTTCACAGCCATGGTTAATCCCCTCACCTGTTCTTCTGATAAACAGTCCAGCTATTAAGCACCACACCGGTTAAGTATCACACCAGCTCAGCCTGACAGTTCAGCAAACCCGCCAAGCGGATGATTCGCCCCCGTTTTCAATAATTTGGTTTATGGTTAATAAGATAACGACAACACTAAATTCTTATAATTTTCCAGGTGGTGGCTGATGAAAGCATGGAAACTGACTCAACCCGAGGGCATTCAGTGCCTTAAACTCTCTCGGGCATCCCGCCCGACACCAGCAGCCGATGAGGTCTGTATCAAGGTGAATGCTGCCGGGCTCAACCCCATCGATTACAAACTGGCACACTGGGGCTACGCCACTTGGTCGTATCCTCACATTATTGGCCTGGACGTCGCGGGAACGGTTGCCAGCGTGGGGGATTCCGTCCGGCATTTTCGACCGGGAGACCGGGTCATGTGCTTTCTCGATCCCCGGGTTGCAGGTGGTTTTGCGGAATATACGCTGGCAAAAGCTTATGCCGTCAGCCGGTTGCCGGAGACGGTCAGCTTCACAGATGCCGCGGCCTTGCCCTGCGCCGGTTATACGGCCTGGCTGGCAGTGCACGACAAATTGCGGTTACAAACCGGACAAAGCGTAGTTATTTCCGGTGCCGGTGGTGGCGTAGGCGGCTTTGCGGTACAACTGGCGAAACAGGCGGGAGCAACTGTCTATGCCATCGCTGAAAACCAGCACCACATGCGGTTGTACGATTACGGTGCCGATCATGTCATTGATCCGGAAACCGAAAATACGGCCATGCGGTTGATTGAGCTGACTGAAGATAAACGGGTACACGCGGTCATCGACTGTATTTCGGCGAAATCCGGCAGCATGCTCAGTGCGCTTATTCGCTACAACGGCCATATTGTCATGATTGCCGACCAGTTTAATCAGGTGCCCTTAATGGCCACGACCAAAGCGATCAGCCTTCATGAAGTGGCCCTTCATGGCACGTACGCCCATGGCTTGATCGAACACATCCAACATCTGGCCGATATCGGTAATCAGCTGGCAAACTGGGTCGCCGAGGGCCGACTGGATGCCATGGTCAGTCAGGTTTTCTCTTTTGACGCGCTGCCTGAAGCACTGGAGTTGCTTAAACGTCAGCAACACAGCGGAAAGCTGGTACTCAGCTTGGAGTAAGCCGTCTTTGGAAGCTTTGGCCAAGGTACTGAGGAATAAAACTGATGATCCTAGGAAATAGACTTAACCAAAACGTTTAGATCGCTCGTTGCTGCAAACAACACCAAGTGCTTAATCCGACCAATAACAAAAAACCCGCTGACGCAAAAACGCAGCGGGTTTTATCTTTCATTCATCAAGAGGTATGTGATCACCTCGTCAGATGACGGCGGTTATTTTTGCTTGGCCTTCACACGCTTGATTTTATTGACAACCGGATAGTTATCATCAATCAGCTCATTCACAAACGGCGAGGTTTTCTCCGGCTCGGCACACACCCAGACATGTTTCTTGGCACGGGTCAGGGCAACATAGAACAAGCGGCGCTCTTCTGCATCCGTAAAGCTTTCGCCCCGCGCCTGCAAGCAAGCGGCCAGCCCGGTATCACGATCCGGTGCCGGGAACACTCCCCGGTTCACATCGAGCACAAAGACGTAATCGCCCTCACGGCCTTTACTTGCATGGCAGGTCATGAAGGTTAGTCCCAATTGTGGCCATTTTTCCTGCCACTGCTTGAGCTTTTCCGGACGCTGATTATTATTTCGGGCCAGCAGCAAGGTCGTCACCGGCTCACTGTGCTGCGACGCCAATTGTGCCAGCTCCTGGTCAATCAGATCCTGACACAACAACGTCACCGCTTTTCGCTTCTGTTTCTTGAAACTGGTCAGCGATTTTTTAAGCTGGTTCGGGTTCTGCTGGATGAAGGCATTGGCCACTTCACCAATCATGCTGTTAAACCGGTAAGTGGTCTCCAGCTCGGTCATGTGACAGGCGCCAAAGCGTTTTTCAAACCCGGTTGTTAAATTCACATCAGCACCGGCAAAACGGTAAATCGCCTGCCAGTCATCCCCGACGGCAAACAATGTCGGCTTCTGCGCTGCCTGCTTGGAGTGGCACAATGCTTCAATCAGTGCCAGTCGGTGCGGAGAAATGTCCTGATATTCATCGACCATGATAAAGCGCCAGGTCGGCACAAACTTACCTTCCTTCACGTACTCAGTCGCGCGCTGAATCATGGTATTGAAGTCAATCTGCTTGTGGGTTTTCAGGTATTGCTCATAGGCACGGTAACACGGCCACAGCAGTGCCAGCTCACTCTTCATGCGAGGCTTGGCGGTGTCCTGACTATGTTGCTCGATACTGTCACTGAGCTGAGATTTGTTCGCGCCGCGCTGGCCAATCAGCTCAATGTGACGCCATACCCAGTTGATCAGCTGTTCACTGCGCGCCTGCTTTTCCATCGAGTTTTCAGCTTTGAAGCCGGGAATCCGCCACTGGGTCAGGTGTTTCTGCCAACGACGGGCTGAGGTGTCATTTTCCCACTGCTCTTTCAACACGCCAGCCAACCAGTCGGTACGGGCTTTTTCATCCAGAGTCAGTGGCGAAACACTTGGCATTTCACCCTCAACCGCTTTAATGATTTGGGTCCCCAGACTGTGGAACGTGGCGACTTTAATGTTGTTGTTCACTTTCGCCGCCAGCCGCTCGCTCATCTCTTCAGCGGCTTTACGGCCAAAGGCCAGCATCAGAATCTCTTCTGGCTGAGCAAGCTGGTTAGCCACCAGATAACCTGCTCGCGCCACCAGCACGCTGGTTTTACCGGTTCCGGCACCCGCCAACACCAAGTTATGATCCTGGTTGATCAGCACCGCTTCCCGCTGTGATGGGTTAAGCGGAGAAGATTCAAACTTATCGAACCACGATGACCACTTTTCGGCTTCTTTTTCCAGCCATTTCTCGTTTGAGGTATCAACCCACTCACCGTTCCCTTCCAGCCAGGGTTCGACTTTATCAAACGCCAGTGGACGAAAAGACGCGGCCAGCTCTCGGGTTAACCCCGTTGACGCCAGCGACTGGTCCAGAAAATGATGAAGACGGCGGTGATCGGATTCACGCAGGTAGGCATCCTGAGAAGTAAACGTATCAATGCGTTTGAGCATCTCCGGCAGCAGCGAATCAAGTTTTTCTACTCGGCCCTGCGCCCAGTTACGGTACGCTTCCAGCAACATATTGGCGAACGATTTACAGTACCGCCAGGGTAAGCCGTGAATCGTCCAGCAGTATTCCTGGTCGGCAGAGGTAATTTCAAAACTGCCCCACATCACTCCCCGATGTACGGCAATCGCGCCATCCCACTCATCAAACGGGATTTCTTCTGTTTCTGTCTGACTATCCAAAATCAGACAATTCTCACCTAATGCAATACTGCAATAATCACCTTGGGCGAGCCACTGAGCCAGCCACCCCGCTGTTAAACGCATTGTGTCACCAAAATTTTGTTCGTTGATGCTCGATCAATCTTGGCCCAGAGACGGTCACTTCGCAATGCAATCTCCGAGCCATAAAATAAACTGCTGGTAGAGTATCAAGAACTCTGATTTCACCATAGCTTCAGTACTGCTTTTTGCGTAAAATTTCTGCTAATAATTTGGCTTAACAGCATTTTTTCTGTGGATATATATCCTTTGAAAGACAAACTTTGCTATCTTAGGCACTCCGACGGATTGATAGAGTTACCATGCAAAGTCACCCACTCAAACTGACCCTGCGCCAATACTGGGCAAAAGATCGTATTAATTTCAGTGTTCGGGTACTTATCGCATTGGTGGGGGTAGCCCTTCCTTGCTGGTATTTTGATGCGAATTCAGAAGTAACCCCGCTGGTGCTGGGTATTATTGCCTCGGCACTGGCTGAAACCGATGACAGTCTCAGTGGTCGCATCAAATCGCTGCTGATGACACTGGCCTGTTTCGCCGTCGCCGCCTTCTCTATTGAACTGCTGTTCCCTTACCCGATTTTATTCACCCTGGGTCTGTTTATCTCGACCTTCGGTTTTATCATGCTGGGCGCGATCGGTGCCCGCTACGCCACGATTGCTTTCGCCTCGTTGCTGCTGGCGGTCTATACCATGCTCGGCGCCGCACAAAGTCCCAATCTCTGGTATCAGCCGCTGCTTCTGCTCAGCGGCGCCACCTGGTACGGGGTATTGTCACTGACCTGGCATATCCTGTGGCCGAATCAGCCGGTTCAGCAAGGACTGGCGGCGGTTTTCTCGGAATTTGCCAGCTACCTGGACTGCAAGAGCAAACTGTTTGAGCCCATCGCCAACATGAACCCACAGCCGCTTCGTATCGAGGCGGCCAGCCAAAATGCCAAAGTGGTGACGGCGCTGAATAATGCCAAAGCAAACCTGCTGCGCCGCGTTCGGCGGGGACATCTGAACCCGAGCGGTGACCGTTTCCTCAAAATTTACTTTCTGGCGCAAGATATTCATGAACGCGCCAGTTCATCCCATTACCGTTATCAGGATCTGGCAGCAGAATTTCTGCGCAGTGACGTCCTGTTCCGGTTCCAGCGCTTGCTGACCAGCCAAGCCAATGCTTGCCGGGAAATTGCCGATGCTCTGGCAATGGGCAAACCCTATTCTCACGGCGCCGACAGTGTCAGGAATCTGGATGAACTTCAGGAATCGCTGTTGTACCTGAAGAACCAGCAAAACCCCAAATACCGTATTTTCCTCAGCCAGCTGGATTATCTGTTCAATAACCTGGCGACGGTGGAGCGACAGCTGTCAAATGTCAGTAATCCCGATGCCGCCCAGACCGACAGTGACATAGAGCTGGCCGATACCGAAGCGCACAGCATGAAAGAGCGCTGGCAGCGGCTGATCAGTCAGATGAATCCCAACTCGATGCTGTTCCGCCATGCCATTCGGATGGCCGTGGCACTGACCGTCGGCTACGGCTTTATTCAGTTCCTCGATTTAGAACGTGGTTACTGGATTTTGCTGACTACCCTGTTTGTGTGCCAACCCAACTATGGCGCCACCCGCCAACGTCTAAAGCAGCGGGTTATCGGGACTCTGGCCGGGCTGTTAATCGGCATGCCTCTGCTGTTTCTGTTTCCGGGTCAGGAAGGCCAGATGGTACTGATGGTCTTAGCGGGCGTCCTGTTTTTCGCTTTCCGCGCGGCCAGTTACGCTTTGGCGACCATGTTTATCACTCTGCTGGTGCTGTTCTGTTTCAATCAGTTAGGCGAAGGCTTTGCGGTTATCCTGCCGCGCCTTGGCGATACCCTGCTGGGCTGCTTACTGGCGGTGCTGGCGGTGAGCTTTATTTTGCCGGACTGGCAGGCTCGCCGCCTGCATAAGGTGATGGCAGCGGCCATACAGACAAATCGGGATTATCTGGGCCAGATTATTGGCCAGTACCGTATCGGCAAGCGTGACAGCCTGAGCTACCGGATTGCCCGCCGAGAAGCGCATAATACCGATGCCCAGCTGAGCACGGCGATCAGCAACATGCTGTCTGAGCCGGGACGCTACCGGATGGCCACCGATGAGTGCTTCCGCTTTCTGACCCTGAACCATGCCATGCTGAGTTACATTTCGGCATTAGGCGCGCACCGCACCCGACTGGAGGATGAGCAGACGCACCATCTGGTTGCCCAGGCGCACCGGCAGATCCACGCGCATCTGGATTGTCTGGCCGCACAACTTGACGGCAACGTGTGCGCGCAGGCACCAGATTCAGACAGCCTTTTGGAACAGCGTCTGGCCCAATGGCGGGATGAAGACTGTACGTCTGCCCGCATGGTTCTGCAGCAGTTACACCTGATTCAGCGCATGCTACCGGAGCTGCACTCGCTGGCCAATAAACTGGCCGCGAGGACGAATACCACCCAGAGTACGGCCAGCCCGGAAAAGAGTGAAGCTGCGCCAAGCCAATAATCAGCGATGTCATACAGAGCTCATTTATACGAAGCTTAGTCATACGAAGCAGAACGACGCCGGGCAGACCCATATGAAGTGACACATGGCGACCGTGGCAAAAATAAAAACGGCACAAAACAAAAGCGGCAGCGTCCTGAACATTCAGAGACGCTGCCGCTTCGTCAATTCAATGTCTTCGCTACAAAAGCAATCAACTCAAGCATCTTCAGCACAAGTGCATTCGACCCTCTTATCAGTTTTACATCACTTTTATCTTTTTACATCACTTTCAGCCGTTTAACACGACATCCACTCCGCTAGTGAAGATGCTGCGGATAGTACTGGCGCAATAACGCCCCGATGACGGCATCAGGAGACAGTGCGACCACAAAGTGGACCTTTGGCACTGTAAAGGCCGTGTCATTTTTAAAAACAGGAAAACTTTGAGCCGCCGGCCATTCACGGCTGCGGCTATCGGATGCCGTTTCACTCACTTCAAAATGAATGCCCGGCAACACCATCAGAGACTTGGTTTTCATGGCAGCGCACCCAGCAAAATTATCAACGAGAGGCGAAAAATTCATCGCTCCTTACGGATCAATATATGGCTGAAAGCGGCGGTTTCAAGGGTGAGACACCCGGCTATTTATTCACTCCCGACGGCCAGGTTTTATCGCTATTTTCTGGATTGCCGGGCACGCACTTTTTTTCGTTAACGCGAGTCTTAGGCTTAATTCGCTGGTTTTTATGTAGGTTGTTTATTTTGTTTTTAGGGCGTTATTCCTTGTCGAAACTGTCTACCACAATGGCGCCCATCGATGCCGGCATCGCAATCACGATAACCCGCCGTAATGACATTAACGGGTCAGTCATCAGAGGCAGTTTATCCAGCGCCAGCAACACCAGCCCCACGACCATTGCCGCGATCAGGTATGCCACCACCACACGGAAGAAAAAACCAAAGACCCGGTGTCTGATATTGCCCTGAAAAACACTTTCATACGCAAAAAAACCAAGAAAGCAAAACGATAAACACAGCAACATCAGTAAATTGGGTAACGGCAGCGTTTCACCCAACCGCCAGGCTTCTTCCGAAAAAGAAATCGGCACAGCCAGCGCAAAAGCCCCGACCAGCACCTGACTGACATCTTCCAGATTAAAGTTAAGCATTCATTGCTCCGATTCAAACCACCGTAATCTTTATACTTTATCGCAACATCCGAATGAATTTAGCGGTTTTTATCGAATCTTTCCCGCAAGCTGTGGTGCAACATACGTTACGGCTGCCGCTCCTGAACGCAATGCGGCAATTGAGACCGGTATTACAGGCAGGTATGGCAGTAGAGGACGCTATCTTGATAAATCCCCCTTCCCAAACAAGCCCTTTCAAATTTATCTCTCCTCCCAATAGCTGTCAGAGATCACACAACAGTATTTTGCGAAATCGGCATAATCCTTTCGGCCGTAAACCGCTAGAGTAAACACAGTCTGCCAATGACGGCAGGGAGATAATGATGAGTGGCCAATGGGAATAGGTGGCCAACGGGGCAAGCCGATAACAAGGGATGCGACGTAAGTAACCGGGGGCAGCACGTAATCGTTACCATTAATAAGCGCCCCTCTTTCTCCAATCACGTTCAGCAAAGTCACAGGGAGTGATAGCGATGCAGAAAAAGCACTTAATCGAAGGTGTCATCTTTCTCACCTATGCCTTGTTTGCCATGTCTTGGGTATCCGGAGCCATGATGACAAAGGACATCATGCTGCATTATGGTGTGGAAGATATGACGTCTGCCACCTGGATAACCAACGCCATCACCATTGCCAAAATTGTCGGTAATCTGCTGGCAGCCTGGGTGCTGATCAAACTGGGGCCGAAAAAAGCCTTTACCTTTGCCTCATTGCTTATCGTTGCCGGCATTCTCTGCGCCTTTGCTTCTAACTACCCGCTGTATGTGTTTTCCCGCCTGATTATGGGCTTTGGCGGCGCGTTCGTGATCGTCTACTTCAACCCCATTGTGGTGAAATACTTTGACTCACAAGAGCGTCCTGTCGTGAATGGCATCAATGCGGCGGCTTTTAACACCGGCAATCTGATGGCTTTGCTCCTGACCGGCCTCATGCTGTCGGTTTTTGACGGCTGGCAGCAGGTTGTCTCCGCTATTTCGATAGCAAGCCTCGCGATACTCGTAGTGTGGTGGGTGATCAGTGACGATTTCTCCCTGACGGGGTCTTCTCAAGCCTCCCAATCTTCCACGCCAGCAGAAACTTATTCCCTGTCCGATGGCATGAAAGAGCCGGTTAACTGGTGGCTGCCCATTGCCTACTCCGGACTGTTGTTCTGCTATATCGCAGTCTTTTCGCTGTTCCCTCTGGTTCCGACCTTTGCCGTCGAGGCTAAGTATTTGTCTTCTATCATGATCGCGGCAGGTATGGTGGGAACCGTTGCAGGTATCATCATGGCCAAACGGTATCCGTTACGGGTGCCCGTCATTCGTTATTGCGGCCTCGCCATGACGGCAAGTGCTGCCATCATGATTACAACCAGCAGCCCGGCACTGGCTTACGCCGCAGCCTTTCTGGCAGGATTTTTTATGTTCATGCCAATGACCTGTTTAATTACCCTGCCGCAGGAGTTACCCGGCATGAACCCGGCAAAAATCACGGTTATTTTTGGTATGTTCTGGTCAGTGTCATACATTATTGAAACGATATTGATGTACCTCGCAGGTGTGCTGGCAGATAGCACCGGCAATATTTCGGTTGCAGCCAGCTTTGCTGTCGCTTGTTCCTCGACATTTTTCTTAGCCAGCTTTTTCCTGCCAGAAACAGGAAAACGCGCTGAGCAATTGTCTCCCTCAACACGCCGGGCGTAATTTATTTCAGGATACAGGAGATCAAGGATGCGACAAGTCAGCCCCAAACTTCAGCCATGGTTGGCCGTTTTTAACGAGCAACTAGCGATTCTGATAGAAAACGGCTTCAAAGCGACTCCTGTCAACGCACGGGAAGGACTGGCCAACCTCACCAGAGGGCTGGTCACCACCTCGCCGGTTATCGCCTGGGTACAAGATGACATTGTCGCCGGGGAAGAGTACGACGTGCCGGTGCGTATTTACCACCCGGACCCTACCCGCGAACTGCCGGTTCTGGTGTATTTTCACGGCGGTGGTCACATGGGCGGCAGCGTCACCGTCTATGACCCGCTTTGCCGGAAAATGGCCCTCACCACCCAACACATTGTGGTGTCCGTTGAATACCGCCTGGCACCGGAGTGCCCGTATCCGGCCGGTTTAAATGATGCCTATAACGTGGTCAAACACCTCTGGACAACGCTCGAAAGTCAAGCCGTCCGGTATGCCAGACAGCTCTCGATTGGCGGGGACTCCGGTGGCGGTGCACTGGCTGCCAGCGTCAGCCGTCTGGCGCAGTTTGATGCCAGCGTTTCAATTCATCGCCAGGTACTGATTTACCCCAGCCTGGATTACACCATGAGCATGCCGTCACTGGAGCAGAACGCCATCGGCTATCTGCTGCACACCAGCAAAATCGCATGGTATTTTGACAATTACTTCCGTCACGGTGAAAACCGCTATCAGGCATCTCCCCTGTATGGCGAATTTACTCCTAACTTGCCGGAGACATTTGTTATTACAGCAGAATTCTGCCCGCTGCGTGATGAAGGGTTTGCGTATGTCAATCAGCTTGAGGACAACGACATTCCTGTCAGTCACCTGCATTTTGAAGACATGATTCATACCTTTATGAATATGGAAGATCTGGTTCAGGCCGAATGCGAACAGGTGTACCGGGAAATGGGACATTTCCTGAACAGCTAAACCAGATCACCTCAACGAATTACAAAAATAACAGAAGACTCGAAACCTTTGGGAAGCGCACTTGTGCCCTTCCCTTTTTTTCATCCCATTTTCTGCCGGTTAATCCACTGCGATCTCAAACTTTCTTTTTCAGCATAAACAACTGAATGCATTGTGCTTTAATCCTCGCGGCTCCCGAATTTCTTTTGTCAGTTGGTGGCACAGTGACACGTGGCGCGGAGCGAGATCGGCATTTTGTCAGAGACCAATGCTCAATCAGAGAACCGTGCTAAATCAAAGATCAGTACTAAATCGAAGAACAGCATCATGTCTGAGAACAGAGCCATCTCAGAAAACAGTGCGATGACGAAGAAAAGGACTGTGCCAGAAAAAGGCTATGCCTGAGAAAAGAGTGATGTCGGATAAAGAAGCTATTTCGGATAAAAAAAGCTAGGTCGGAGAACAGCAATATGGACGATTTTTACTGCGAAGAACGCAATCTGGGTGCTTATTTTGAGGCGGAGTGGCTGGAAGTATTGCGGGCTCAGGGTGACAACACCCCACTGGCTTGTGCTTCCAAGCCCGTACCAGATGCCTTTGTTATTTCTCCGTTTTATCGCGAGGTCAGTCAGTTTATTGCGGCCTGTTGCCAACAAGCCGATGTGGCACCGAGCCACTATCTGGAAGTGGGTCCAGCCCTCGGGCGTGTCACCTACGAAACGCTGCGACGCTTTCCCCAGATTCGTCAAAGCTGGCTTGTTGAGCCTTCTCAACGATTGCTCAGTCACTGTCAGAAGTTGCTGATGACACCGGGCTGCTATGCCTTTCCTTACATCCAAGGTCTCAATGAGCGGGGCAGCCTTGTCATTGATACCACCGTAATAGCCAGCGCCTGCCAGCACAGCGAGATCACCTGTATCAATGCCCCGTTTGACGGAAAAACCCTGACCGTCCAAGCCGACTTAACGGTCTGTCTTAATGTGCTGGATCAGTGTCAGTCTCCGCTGACCATCATGGATGCCCTGAAGCAGAGTACCCGTTCTGGCGGTGTACTGGTTGTGTCCAATACTTACCAATGGCAGAAAAAACACCTGCTTGATGCCGAAGACGCGGTGGACGATATCAATCAGTATTTCGAAACAACCGGCTGGGACAAACTGAATGACACCGACATAGGCTATGGATTTCGTTTCAACGAGCGGTTTTCCAAACACTTTCTCTCGCACGTTGTCGGCTACCGAAAACGGGGCTAGCGTATGATTCACCTCAGCCAGATGTAACAAAAGCGTTACCGACATCCCATTAACGGCTTAAATATCAGTAATATTTCCTGACAGCAAAAACTTACTTGCAAATTAGCTGACTAAACCATGCCTATAAAGCAAGTCATCAGTATCTGCATTTTTTAACCATAAGCGATGACTTGGAAAATAACCATGGAGCACAACAATGAAACAAGGCAAGTTACTGCTTTCAGCCAGTTTGGCCGTATTACTGGCCGGATGCAGCCAGTCGGGGACACAACCGACCGCCAACACAACGCCTTCAGAGGCTGAGTCAGTGCCACCGGAATATCCGATTGACTATTTTTTCCGCAACAGCGTGGTGCGCAGCTACCAGATTTCACCGGATGGCGACTTTATTGCCATGCTGAAGCCGTGGCAGGATCGGATGAATATCTTCGTCCATCCGACCGACCAACCCGATAAGGTTGCACGGCTGACTGATGTGACAGAACGGGATATCGCGTATTTCAACTGGGTCGATGACGACACGTTGATTTATTCCCGCGATACCGGTGGCGATGAAAACTACTATCTGGTCATGGTCAACGTCGTCACCGGCAAACAAAAAGCCATCACACCGACGACGGGCACTCAGGCTTTTGTGATTGATACGCTGGAAAATCAACCAGATGAAATTCTGCTGACCAGTAACGAGCGCGATCCCAAAGTGTTTGATGTGTACCGTTATCACCTAGAATCCGGAAAGCGTGAGTTAGTGGCGAAAAACCCGGGGAACGTGACCGAGTGGCTGACTGACAATAACGGTATTATCCGCGCGATAGAGACCACCGACGGCGTGAATACGGCGGTGCTATACCGGGACAACGAGCAAGGGAGTTTCCGCCCGCTGAAACAGCTGAGCTACAAAGAAGCGTTCAACCCCATTGCTTTCACCCCGGACAATAACAACCTGTATGCCGTTTCACGTATCACCCGTGATAAAGCAGCGATCGTCGAGTATGACGTAGCCAACAACCGCGAAATTCGGGAAATATTCTCTCATCCGGACGTGGATGTGGAAGATGCCTTCTATTCCCGCCATCTGAACAAACTGGTCAGCATTGAATACATTACCGACAAGGTGCAACACCATTTTCTGGACGATGGCTTTCAAAGCATGTTCGCTGCACTCCAACGCCGTTTTCCCGACAGTGAAGTCTCGATTAACAACGCCACCCGCGATGAGGCGAAGTTTATTGTCGTCACCAGCAGCGACATTGCCCGTCCGAGCTACTACCTGTATGACCGCACGGCAGACAAACTGACTAAGCTGGCCGACAATGCCCCGTGGCATAAGCCGGAACACATGGCAACGATGAAGCCGATACAGTACACCTCACGCGACGGTACATTGATTCACGGCTACCTGACCCTACCGAAAGGCCGTAAAGCTGAAGATCTGCCTCTGCTGGTGCTGCCGCACGGCGGCCCGTGGGCGCGGGATGTGTGGGGGTTTAATCCTGAAGTTCAGCTGTTTGCCAACCGCGGTATCGCCGTACTACAAATGAACTTCCGTGGCTCAACCGGCTATGGGCGCGAATTCTGGGAAAAGTCGTTCAAGCAATGGGGTCAGTCGATGCAGGACGACATTACTGACGGCGTAGCCTGGGCCATCGACCAAGGATTCGCCAGTAAAGAGAATGTGTGCATCTATGGCGGTTCATATGGGGGGTATGCGACGCTGGCCGGGGTCACCTTCACTCCGGATGTGTATAAATGCGGTATCGACTACGTAGGCGTCTCTAACCTGTTCACGTTTATGGATGCCATTCCACCGTACTGGAAGCCTTATCTGGCCATGTTGCACGATATGGTCGGCAACCCGCAGGATCAGGAAGAAGCCAAAATGCTTCACGCTTATTCACCGGTCTTCCATGTTCAGAACATCAAAGCACCTTTACTGGTCTTGCAGGGGGCAAAAGATCCGCGCGTAGTCAAAAGTGAGTCGGACCAAATCGTGAAGGCCTTACGTGATCGCGGCGTGGAAGTGGAATACATAGTGAAAGAAAACGAAGGGCATGGTTTCTACTCACTGGAAAACCGCCTTGCTGCCTATGAAGCGATGGACAAGTTCCTGAAAACCCATCTGCTGGAGCAAACGCAGTAAGCCTCAAACAGACAAATCGAAACTACAATCACAACCGCAACCGCAACCAGAGGGAGCATTAAGCTCCCTCTTCTGTTTCCGCACAGCGGCGAGTCTGATGCCGTTTTTTACTTATTACTCTGAAGATACAGCGTTTTTTCAGGATAAAGGAAGACGGCTAACACCGATAGATCCCTTTACGTTGACTGCAGGACTGTTTAATGAAGTCGATAAATAGCTTCATTCGGGCGGGAAGCAAATTGCGGCTTTGATAGATCAGAAAAACGGGCCTAGGCTCCAGCTTGATATCTTCAAGGATAACCACCAGCTCGCCCCGTTTTATATCATCTTCCAACAAAGGCAAAGGCTGGAGAATGATACCAGCACCCAGCTTTGCGCAGATTCGCAAGCTGTTGCCGTTATTGCTAACGAATGTCGACGCATCGAGGGATAACGGCGTCAGGTCAAAACGATGTTTAAATGAAGAACCTGCAAACCAAGGGCTGAAAGCAAGCACGTTATGGTCATTAAGATCGGCTAAAGTCGTTGGCGTGCCGTGTGCCTCCAAATACGCCGGTGAAGCACAGAACCTCATCTGCTGCTCCCCAACCTGCATGCCAATAAAACCTGAATCGGATAATTGCCCCACACGAAAATAAAAATCGTATTTATCTTCAATAATGTCGGAAATTTCATCAGATAAAGTCAGTTCAATACGAATATTGGGGTGCTGTGAACTAAAAGCATGTAATAACGGGCAAAGCTCATACGTCCCATAATTGGTCGGAGCGCAGATCCGTATTCTTCCATCAGGCACTGTAGCGTAGCTTTCAAGGTGTTTTTCGGTTATTGCCAACTCACGCAGAATAGCTCTGCAACTGCTTAAATACATTGCTCCCGCTTCGGTGATCTCCTGCTTTCTCGTATTGCGGTTAATCAATTTCAGCCGGATTTCTTTCTCTAAGAAATTAATATATTTACTGACCATGGTCACAGACACGCCAAGCTTTTCTGATGCCTTCGTGAAGCTACCTTCATCGCACACCGTGATAAATGTTTCGATAGCTTTAAATTTGTCCATGACACCTTCCACCAGTTAGACCAAACGGGTAACCATAAACCATTAGTTAAAAATGTTTAAACCGTATTGATATTATTATCTTTTTGGCAACCCGGTACTCTGATGACACAAAAATGATTCCCAAGGTTACCTACATGAGTTCACTCGTTACTTACTTCATCATATCTGCGTTGACTGTTGCAAGTCCCGGTGCGGCGGTTGTCTTTACGATAACCAATACCCTGACGAAAGGTCCCGGAACGGCGATCAGAGGTTATATTGGCGTCGCAATAGGTATTCTGGTGGTTGGCTATTTCTCTCATGAGATGCTGCTTCGGGTTGATCGCCATATCCCTGGAGGACTGGGATGGGTAACGCTGTTTGGTGCGTGTTACTTTCTATGGCTGGCCGCGGCTAAACCCCATAATAAAAAGGTTGTTCTGCGCGAAAAAATGGCAAGGAATCATGAAATGCTCAGTGGCGTTCTCATTAGTGTCACTAACCCTAAAGCGTTGCTCTTTTTTACCTCGGTTTACCCTTTATACCTCGATGAGAATATTCATTTTTTCTTATTAATTGTTATTTTTGCTGGTAACGTCATTTTTATACATTCGATGTATACCTTGTGTTTTACCACCTATAAAAAACGGTTGTCACTCAACGAGGAGAACTGGCAAAAGATAACGCGCCTTCTCTACTTGTTCTTGTCGATTTCCTGTTTTGTTTACGCCTTCAAACAAATGTAAAAGCGTCACTTCTCACTGACTGACTCAGAGAATGAAGCCCTCAAGGACGACACGCTTTGCTGAGCATCTGAGCGTCAAGAGTGTCACTCGCCAATTGTCATCATGAAAGACTCATTCAGCGTCGGCCAAGCCGACGCTGCGGCTAATCGCTCTTTTCACCCTTGCTTGTTACCCTGCCACTCATACTCCATTTGCCGCGCTGTGCGCTCAGCCAGTGAAACCGATTCCAGCCGGGAAACCAGATGCAGGCTCATATCGATACCGGCACTGATCCCCGCCGAGGTGATGACTTTCCCTTGCTCGACCCAGCGCTGGTTGCTGACAACGTTCAAGGCCGGGAAATGTTCAGTTAATGCCGGAATATCTTCCCAATGAGTGGTAACGGTTAACCCGTCCAGCACCCCGGCTTTAGCCAGAATAAATGCGCCCGTACAAACCGAGGTCGCCCAGGTGGCTTGCTCTGACATCTGACGAATCCACGCCAGAACGTCCGGCTTGGTCAGCTCCTGATTGTGGACACCTCCTGCCACAATCAACACATCCAACGGCGGATGCGCCGAAAGGCTGTAATGAGACTGGACCAGGTAATTTCCCCGAGCAGTGACAAGCCCTCCATGCTCGGATATCAGCGAAACCTGCCAGTCGAGCCCGGCAACTCTTGCCGCAGTAGTAAACACCTCAAAAGGCCCCGAAAAATCGAGGACTTCTGCGTTGTCATAGATATATATGCCGATATTCACCGTACTCACTCCTTTGAATAGTGGGTTTTTAGCACTGTTTTTACTACATTGGGTTCCATGCCAGGCGCTTTAGTACCCGACAAGTCAATACTGCTGGTATCGCTTAAGCTATCCCCGCGTTAGCTTCCACAAATAAGGGGATGTCGTCGCAACATGTTGAAAACCATGCTTTTCAACAATAACTCGGCTCATCTCAGATGCGTCGATGGTCAGGTACTGCTTCTGCTTAACCATCGCGTCACGAATTCGACGCTTCACCAATGCCGAGTAATATCCTTTACCGCGATGGCTGTCGAGCGTCGCGCCGCCCCATAGCCCAGCAAACGGGCTACCTTCGGTAAAGCGGAGCCATGCCGATGAAACCGGCATCTCCGCATCGAACACCACATAGATTTTTAGATCATCCGGCCTTTTCTGCTTAGTGGCAATTAACTCACCGGTATGATCCTCCCAATTACCACCAAACACTTTCGCCTGCACCGACATAGCCGCGCGGATACCAGCTTCATCAATCACTTCAACGACTGATACGGCCTCAGAACGTAATGCCACCAGTTCAGGTTCAAAGCGTGTTGGCTCTATCTCAACTGCAACTGCTACTGCATCAGTATCTGTCTCTGTAGCCTGAGAAACAGGCAGTGGCAGAACCATAAAGCTTTCTGTTGATTCCTTCACGAATCCCTGCGATACCAGTTTTTCTCCAAACCCCGCTGGTTCATCGGTACTGAAGACTTTCCACTCAAAGTCTTTGCCAAGGGTGGTGAAGTAAGCAATCTCTTGCTGAATCAACTGGTCAGCGTCCTGCTCTGGCACCTCGAAAAAACTAATAAAACTGCCAGACTCGCCGTCAGATACGAATCTGACAACATTGGTGGTTACTTCCTTGCGAAAGCCTTCCAGCACCAGTCCCTGACGTTCAAAACGACGATACGCGTCGGTTACCTGTTTGTTGTTCATTTTTCTTCCCTGAACCTTTTCACATGGCGGCAGATAGCTGCGGTAAATACATGAGTATGTACTGCTTGAGATAACAACTTGTCTCCCAACTCATGTGGCAGGCTGCCTTACCATATAGACAAATTGTGTGTCCTGGTTTTCAATCTCAAAGCCAAATCGCTGATACAGCTCCCCGACACGATTTCCCTGCAAATAACACAAACGCATCAGATTACGCCTCCTGTCAGCCTGCGCGACACACCGTGCCAGAATCGCACTCCCGATGCCTTTGCCCTGAAACTCAGGCAATAGAAAGAAACGACAGAAATACAGTTCCGGAGAGCTTTCGTTGGTCAGTTTATCCCTGATATTCCGCTCTTCCACCAGATAGCTGCCAGCTCGCTGACCATTGACACAGATGACCTCTGGCTTGGCCGCAGACCACTCATCATGGTGAAATTCACGCTGCAGTGCTTCGTCCCACCCGAACACGGCGCTGATTGGTCCGAATTCGGCGGCCTTTTTCAACTGAAACAAAAATTCATAGTCGTCTTCACCGGCCGTGCGAGTTGAGAGACTGACGGGGGCATTTGTGGGGTGACATGTGTTATTCATACATCTCCATGGGGCTTTCGCTCTGGTTCAGGTGTTAGCTCTGATACAGGCTTTAGCACTGATGCAGGCTCTGGAATCGCACCTGATAATAATCCGTTTGCTTTGGCGGCATCTGGCAGTTGGACTTCAGGAAATTCCAACCGTTTTTCTGGTAGTGCCTGAGAGCCCTGACATTGGTTTTACTGACAGAGAGAATTGCACCCTGGCACCCCAGCGAGAGAAACTGCTTGGCTAGGTAATGTTGTAGCTTATCTGCTATTCCGGCTCCCCGATACTCGGGAGCCAGATAAATCAGATGCACATAACCCAAACCCGGCTCAAAAGAATAGGCTTTGTATTCCAACTGACCAATAATCTCATCTCCCAGCCAGACATGTTCATAACGCCATTCCGGTAATTCAAGACGACTGCGTATACGAGCTTCATAATCCTCAAACGCATCATCAAACCCGTCAGTATGGCCAAAGCTGCACTGATATGCCTCGCGACGAAACGCGAGGCATTGCGGATAGTGTGCATCAACATCCACGGTTTTAATGTGTAGGGTTTCCGTACTCTTCACGGTGCTTTCCTGATGGTTAGTATTCCATTCTCGATGCTGCGTCGCCGTCTTAACGCTGCTCTGTCGATCAAAGACTGGTATTCAAGGGTTACAGTGTACTTTGGTAGTAATCCACCATTTCTTTCTGCTCCATGGCTTCTCCGTCCAGATTTTGCTGTTCTTTGAGAATCTTAGCCAGAGAAGGCAGAATATCACGGTCAACGGTATAGGTACCGTCCCACAATTTTGCCCGCATAATCGCTTTGGCACAGTGGAAAAATGTTTCCTGAATATCGACTTTAATGACCAGTTTTGGCGGACGCTTTCCATCCAGACAACGTTCCAGCCACTCTTCGTCATCGTGCAGGCTGGCGGTCCCCTTTATTCTCACGACTTCTTCGACACCTGGCACCATCAGCATCAGACCGATTCCCGGTCTTTCCAGCAGATTGCGGAAGGTATCTAGACGGTTGTTGCCGGGGCTGTCCGGTATAAGAAGGGTTTTATTATCCAAAATAGCCACAAAGCCCGGCAGGCCACCTCGCGGAGAGACATCGGTCATCCCCTGTTCATCCACGCTACTGAGCAGTAAAAACGGACAATGCTCGATAAACGTTCGGGTATAGCCATCCAGTTCATACAGTGACTTATTGGCAGCACGGGTACTTGGTTGGCTGTAGAGCTCACCCAGTTGCTCGATTGAGGTAATTTGGGCCATAAATAGCGTCCTATATCGTGAAACAAAGAGATCAAAAGAGATCAAAAGAGACATTGAAAAAGGGATAAATGAAAAGGCGTAATGAAAATGCACTCAATTCCGGATAACAAACAACGTCACTAGCAGTTCCCACGGCAAACGGTTCTCAGGACAACCGATGTCCATGTGGCCCGTGAAGACAGAAACAGCCCTGTGGGTCGTTCTCGGCTTGATGCTTGAGCGTTGAAACAGCAAAGCCGCTTGAACCACCAGCGAATACCCTGACGGTGCAATAACAGGCTCAAGAACGGAATGCCTCAGGAGGAATACCTTGCCGCCGAAGCGGCATGGCATCTGAAACGATGATGGTTTATATCGAGATCTTGGGTCAGAACTGTCAGCGTGAGGGCAACGTTTTTGCACCCTTACGCCATCTGCACGATTAATCTGACAGGTAATACTCAACGGTTGAGACAACACGGATACGTTTGATATGAGGGTTATTTCGATCCCGTGCTGCAATGCTGAATTGCCCCTGCGAGGCTTTACGAATTTTGCCTAAATCGCTGTGAGAGTCCTGCGCAAATTTTTCGGCTACTTCCCGGGCATTCTGGGTGGCTTCCTGAATCATTTCCGGCTTCACGTCGTTCAGACGGGTAAACAGGTATTCAGTCTGGCTTTGGTAGTTATCCCCGGTAAAAACAATGCCCTGTTTACCCAATTCAGACAACGAACTCATGACCGACCGGGCGGCATCAATATTTTTGGAATACACCGTCACTGTCTGAAACGCGGTATAACGGAATTTCGCCTCGGCATCATTACCGTATTGCTGTGCCGATTTATCGGTAATCGCCGGTGATGACACGGATATATCCGCCTCTGCGATGCCATTTCTCAATAGATAAGTGCGAATTTTATGGGTCTGGTCATCAATGCTCTTATACAGCTCCGTCAGATCATTCCCGGCCACATTAAACTGGATCGGCCAGATCACAATGTCAGCCTTGTACTCGCGCTCTGACAACCCTTTCACCGTGACGGTGCGGTCATACATTTTGTACTGAATCGCAGCCTGACCCAAAATATAGCCTAACGCCGAAAGGCCAAGCAGCACGCATATCCCCAGCACAATCAGGCCGGATTTATCGGAACGTTCCATGTCTGTCTCCTTTATCTGTTGTGCTTACCACCACCCATCCTACTTCACTGCACAACGTGACTAGCTAGGTATGGTGAGTTGTAGCTAAGTATGGCTAAACTGTTCATTGATAAAATCAGCGAGGGGTTGTCCTACTCGGCGGACGCTATCATCGGTTCCGTAAGCACCGGCTCGGCGCTATCTATGGCCGTCAGAAACTGCGCCAGCCGCAGACAACTGGCGCATTTACCAAGAGGTAATCAGGACGTTTCACGACAAGGCAACGACGATGTCTGCTCTTTCGCCGGTTGGGCCAGTGCATTCATATCGATCCCCTGTTCAGCCAGCAGCTTTTCAAACATTGGCATCAGCGGCCCCAGGTTCTCAGTCAGGGTATCTCTGACAGTATCAACCACCACCTGCGTACCCCGCTCAATCTCCACATTCACATGTTCACCAACTCGCTTGGCTTCCAGGTTTGTCGTACGGCGGGTTTCCGGAATCAACCAGACTTCAAACCAGCCCGAGTCTTTATTCACAGCAGATACCGTCAGGCTGGCACCATTAATGGCAATATAACCTTTCGGGAAAATGTAGCGCTTCCACTCGTCACACAGCACAAAGCGCAGGCAGTGATTATCGTCTATTCGGGTGATCTGCAAAATCGGTGTGTGAAAATCAATGTGGCCCGACAACGGATGGCCACCAATTTCGGCTCCGTCCTTGGCGGCTCGCTCAACATTGACGATATCCCCTTTCAGGTAGCGATCCAACGCCGTCGTCTCCAGACTCGGCAACATGATGTCCAAACTGACCCGTGTTTCTGACAGGATTTTCGTTACAGTCAGACAAACACCGTCAACGGCGATGCTGGCGCCAACTTCCAGCCCGTCACAAAAGCCTTTTTTAAACTTCAGGATAAAGGTTTGAATTCCGTTTTCATCGCTGATGTCATCGATGAATGCCACTGATTGAACAATTCCTGTAAACATAACGTGTCCTTTTCAAATAGCTATGGTCTGAGAGTGAACTGATAACTATAGAAGTGATTGCGCACTGTCGCACCTTACTTACTATCCGGTCAGTACTCTCATCACAGTCTATTAATGAGGCTTAAAAAGGGTCAGTATATCGAGCACAATCTGATAGACATCACAGGGCATATACAGTTGCAAATCCGCCTTCCCCATTGTTAACCGGTTAACGACAAATATGCTACCGCCCAAGATCACACAATCCCGTCACGATAAAATCACTTACCCACCAAGTAAGCAATTGATTGTATATATGACGTTAATTGATTGCTATAAAAATACCGGGCAGATGTGAAAAGAACGCGTAAAACGCCAGCCAGCTCACGCCACACTTTCAGTGTGATGTTTTTTTGACCACTCAAATCAGAACATCTCTCCACTCACTCATGTTAAAACAGATCTAATTACCACCAATCAAGTTAAAAACAGTTCAATTTGACCATCACAATCGGTAGAATCCAGCTCCTTCTAAACCAACCCAGATAAGCAAATGATTGATTTTTCCATACTGCCCGTTTACCTCACTGCTGTGATTGCCCTGCTGCTTATTCCGGGGCCGGATATGTTACTGATCGCCAGCTCAAGCCTGAGCTATGGCAAAAAAGTAGGCGTGTTTGCGAGTCTGGGGAATGCAACATCAGGCTTGATCCTGACACTGCTGGCGGCCATGGGCGTATCGGCACTGATTGCCATGAACCCTTTCGCCCTGGAAGTCCTGCGGGTACTGGGCGGCGCCTATCTGCTGAAAATGGGCTGGGACTGTATGCGCACTCAGCCGGCTGATACACCGGAAGTACAAAACAGCCAGAGCCTGGCGACAACCCTGTATCGACGGGCGGTGATCAGTAATCTGCTAAATCCTAAAGCGCTGATTTTCTTTGTTCTCTTTTTGCCGCAATTCGTATCCTCACAGGTAACTGCGAGCTCTGGCGAGCAAATGCTGGTACTGGGACTGCTACTCAATGTGCTCGGCCTGCTGTTTAATCTGTTTCTGGTCACCATGATTGGCAGCCTGGGTCAACCACTGCTGAAAAACGAAAAATTCCGTACCAATCAGCACAAATTCATGGGGCTGATCTTTTTTGTGCTGGCGATCTGGCTGCTGGCCTCGCAAGTGCCTTCAGTCAACTGAATGCCGATTGTGAGCAAGATGCCCGGGGGGGGAGCTGAGCACCCACATCACTGACATTAAACACAAAAAGAGCGCCAAACGGCGCTCTTTTTCATGGTGATACTCAGTACTACCCAAACCATCATTTCGCGATAAGAATAATCCGGGTTTCATAAGGCTGCATGGTAAAGCACGATGTCATCGGTTGCGCCATTACCGCAGAATAGTTCGACAACAGGCACTGCCCATTTGATACAGCCAGGGCTTCTGGTAACTGACACTCCGCCGACTCGCCATAGTAATTATTGATACACAACAAAATCTGGCTGTCTGACTCACGCTTGTAGCAGAATAATTTCTCATGCTGCGGCATCAGGTCGGTATAGTCGCCAGTAGTGATCACGTCCACCTCTTTACGCAGCCTGATCAGCTGGCGATAAAAATGGAACACGGAGTCTTCATCTGCCACCGCTGCTTCTGCGTTGATTTCACGGTAATTACCCGCCACTTCCAGCCATGGCTCAGCCTGAGAAAAACCCGCGTAGGCCGAGTCGTTCCACTGCATTGGCGTTCGGGAGTTATCACGGGATTTCTGCGCCAGAATGGCCAGCATCTCCGCATCGCTCATCCCCTGCTGTTTCACCATGATGTCGTACATATTGGTACTTTCTACATCGCGGTACTGGGTAATGCTGGTGTAACCCGGATTGGTCATACCGATTTCTTCACCCTGATAGACATACGGCGTACCCTGCATCATGTGCACGGATGCGCCCAGCATTTTCGCAGATTCAACCCGATAGCGGGTGTCATTCCCCAGACGGCTGACCACCCGAGGCTGGTCATGGTTACACCAGAACAATGCTCCCCAGCCCTTGCCGTTCAGTCCGGTCTGCCAGTGATTGAAGATTTGTTTAAGTTGGATGAAATCAAATGGCGCTTTGGTCCACTTATCGCCGTTCGGATAATCCACTTTCAGGTGGTGGAAATTGAACACCATCGACAACTCTTTACCATCCAGTGACGAGTACTGCTGGCAATGTGCAAGTGTCGTCGACGACATCTCACCCACTGTCACCGAACCGTATTGCCGGAAAACGGCTTCACTGATCTCCTGCAGATACTCATGAACCCGCGGGCCATCAGTGTAAAAACGTCGGCCATCGCCGCATTCATCATTCGGGAAATCCTGCTGTTTCGAAATCAGGTTGATCACATCCAGCCGGAAACCATCGACCCCTTTTTCCGCCCAGAAGCTAATCACTTGCTTCACTTCTTCCCGTACCTGCGGATTTTCCCAGTTCAGATCCGCTTGCTCTGTAGCGAACAAGTGCAAATAGTACTGACCGGTTGCCTCATCGAGTGCCCACGCGCTGCCGCCGAATTTCGACTGCCAGTTATTCGGGACGTCGCCTTCTACCGGGTCTTTCCAGATATAGTAATCGCGATAAGGACTCTGCTTATCCCCCAACGCCGACTGAAACCAGGCATGTTCAGTAGAAGTATGGTTGACCACAATATCCATGATTATCCGGATACTCTTTTCATGCGCCTGCGCCAGCAGGGCATCGAAATCCGCCATGGTGCCGAATTCCGGATTGATCGCGTAGTAATCCGAGATGTCATAGCCGTTATCCACCATCGGCGAGCGATAAACCGGCGTCAGCCAGATAGCATCCACCCCCAGCGTTTTCAGATAATCCAGCTTAGAGATAATGCCCTGAATATCCCCCGTGCCTTTGCTGCCACTGTCGCAGAAACTTTTCGGATAAATCTGATAAACCGTTGCAGTCCGCCACCATTCATTTTGCGCTTTCATCATAAACCTGCACACTCAAACTACAGAAAAGGTAGCTGGCCACCGCCAGCTACAAAATTAACAGACCGAATCAGGCTGCCGCTTCAGCACTGGCTTCTTCGTCATTGCCCAGTTCACCTTTCGCTTCTGCGCGCTTATACATGAACAGGGTCAGCATCATTGGCACCACAATCGCTACCGCCATCGCCATCAGGTACACCAGCCAGTATTGCGGCTGAATCGACAGAATCCCCGGCAGGCCGCCCACACCAATGCCATTCGCCATGACTCCGGCACTGCCGCAGATCGCCGCCGCCAAACCAGAGCCAATCATGGCGCTCAGCATCGGGAATTTGTATTTCAGGTTAATCCCGTACATTGCCGGCTCGGTGACCCCGAGGTAGGCCGAGATAGCTGCTGGCACCGAGATTTCACGTTCATTGTGTTTCTTGCTGATGAGGATAATGCCTACCACCGCCGATGCCTGGGCAATGTTCGACAAGGCAATCAGCGGCCAGATAGGTGTGCCGCCCATCGACTGCATCAATTGCAGGTCAACGGCATTGGTGGTGTGGTGGATACCGGTAATCACCAGCGGGGCATAGAGGAAACCAAAAATCATGGCGCCCAGAATCGCAAAGTCACCAGTCATCGCCGCACGTGCAGCCGCACCGACAGCATCACCCAGCATGCGACCAAACGGGCCGATCAATGCGTGTGCCAGCACCACGGACACCACGATAGAGATGAACGGCACGATCACCAGATACAGGTACGCTGGAATAATCTTCTTCAGATTGGTTTCAATCAGCGCCAGAGCAATACCTGCCAGCATGGCCGGGATCACCTGTGCCTGATACCCGACTTTTTCAATCACAAACCAGCCAAAGTCCCACACTTCCGGTGCCTGCTGGCCAATCAGGTAAGCATTCATCAGTTGCGGTGACACCAGCGTGATCCCCAGTACAATCCCGAGGATAGGTGTTCCGCCCATCTTCCGGACGGTTGACCAGCACACCCCGACAGGCAGGAAGAAGAAAATAGCCTCGCCGATCAGCCACAAGAAAGAATGCACCGTCGCCCAGAACTGACTGATTTCCGTCAGCGTCTGGCCATCGAACATTTTGATGTCGCCAATCACGTTCCGGAACCCCAGAATCAGGCCCCCGGTAATGATAGCTGGCAGCAACGGGACAAAAATTTCGGCCAGATGGGAGATCCCGCGCTCCAGAATGTTCATGTTCTGACGGGCCGCGACTTTCGCTTCTTCTTTGCTCGCCCCGCCTTTGCCCGTCAATTCGGTCAGCATCTTATAGACCTGATCCACCTCAGTGCCGATCACCACCTGAAACTGGCCGGCATTGGTGAAACAACCTTTGACCATCGGAATCTGTTCAATCGCTTTAATATCCGCTTTATCTGTATCGGCCAGTACAAAGCGGAGGCGGGTCAGGCAGTGACTGACACTGGCGATGTTCTCGCTTCCTCCGACTTGTTCGAGCAGGCGCTCCACCTGTTGTTGGGTAATCTTACTCATGCCGTTGTCCATCGTTATTGAAATAGGAATGTTGTATTTTTCGTCGCACATTTTTGCCTGTATCGGCAGGCTTTTGCCATGTATGGGAATGTTCCCAACAGGTAGTAACAATCATTCCAAAAACTGCTCACATTGAAAATGGGAACATTCCCATTGCGTGAATCAGTTCACACCTTGCTGTTAAGAAAGTCTAGCTGGATCTGCCAGCAACGATGGACAATGACGAAGTGATCAGACGGATGCCTGCTGCACCAGATGAGTTATGCCTGCCGGTTCTGAAAGCTGCCGGATTAACAAGCGGGCGGATTCTGCCCCGGCCTGGTAGTAGCCGGGATCAATACTGAAGGTATTGGGAAATAAGAAAGAAAGCAGTGATGTCGCGCCAACACCGGAGACCTGAACGTCAGTGCGCCCCAGTTCCTGCAGGCGCTTGGCTACGCCCATGGCAAGGGTGTCACTGGCGCAGACGATGGCCTGCGTTTCAGCGAGCAGCACCTTGTCAGTCAGGTGGTAAGCGCTTTCATAACTAAGCTGGCCGGTTTGAAAACAAGGCGAAATGCCCAGCCGCTCGCAGCATTCTTTGTACGCATTCAAACGCATCAGACCCGTTGTTCGGTCACTCTCATCCACCCCGATATAACTAATGGCTTCAAGGCCCTGCTCCACCAGCTTATTCACCGCCAGTTCAATCAGCCCCTTGTGATCATAATCGACCGAAGATACCTGATCGGTATCCACCGCAATGACGACCGCACGGTGACCAAAGGTTTCAATGGCCGACATATCGCACCCGGAAAAACCGAACACAATCACCCCATCGACATTGCGCCTGGTCAGCACCTCGAGGTGCTCATTGGTTTTTTCTGCGCTGAACTGGCTTTCCATGATGACGGCATCGTAACCCGCCTGGTAGATCACATCGAGGATACCGCTGACGGCTTTATTTTCTGACGGGGAGTCAAGACGCGACAGAATCACCCCTACCACTTTGGCGCTGCCGCCGCGCATCGCCTGCGCTGACTTTGAGGGCACATAACCGGATTCGCGAATCACCTGTTCCACTTTTTCCCGGGTCGCAGGCTTCACTTTAGGATCGTTAGTTAATACGCGCGAAACCGTGGATTTTCCGACACCGGCAAGCTTGGCAATATCTAGGATGGTCAGTTTCTGGGTCATGACTCGTACAGGTTGATGATTTCCCGTTTATTGTCACTGCCAGCACAATAATTTCAATCTTTTTCCCGAAATTTACGGCAGGTTTCCTGGCTTACATAACAAAGTGCGGGCGGAAATTACGTCCTGAAATCTGGATTTACGAATTTTTATTTATGCTGACAAAGACTTACATTACTCAGACATTTCTTTGATTTGCTTGGCTTAGAGTAAAGCTTCCCGGGTATGACTTGAAATTCTGACACTCGGGCCACATATATTAAGAAAGACAATGAAAAGCGTTATTTTAATGACCTTACTATCCGGAGCTGACTTTTATGTACCCTGTTGATTGCCGGAGTAAGTCACTGAAAGCGCCTAAGGATAATTATGATTACTCACGTTGGCATTATTGATCAAGATCCTGTCAGACTGATCACCCCGCTTCTCGATCACGGCATTCCTTCTGACAAGATGATTTTTCTCGGTACGGCTTCTCAACAGGATCAATATGAACGCCTTGCCTCTATTCTGACTCCCCGTCACATCGACACCGAATTCTGGGTTATCCCCGACTCTATCAACGTTACCAAAATCCGCGCCACCGTGATTGAGCTGGCGGAACGCCTCAAGAAAGAAAACACCGATGTCTGGTTCAATGCCAGCTGTGGTCTGCGTCACCGCCTGCTCTCTGCTTACGAAGTGTTTCGTACCTACCACTGGCCGATTTATGTCATCGAACCATTCAGCGATGAGATGTGCTGGCTTTATCCGGCCGACCGCGAACAACAGCAGGTTGAAGACCGCATTCAGCTGACCGATTACCTGACCATTTTTGGTGCCCGTTGCGAACTGCCGGAATCTCAGGTACCAGAAGCCCTGAACGAGCAACTGTGGGAACTGGGCCAACGCTGGGCTAGTGCGGCACTGGAACTGGGGCCGGGTCTGGCGACACTAAACTACCTGGCGACCACCTGCCGTAAAGAACAAAAACTGGACGTTGAACTGAGTGACAAGCAGCAAGGCTATAAAGAGCTGGGCATGCTGATTAATGATTTAGAGGAAACCGGACTGGCCAATTACCAAGACGGTGTACTGACCTTTAAGCATGAAGAGGCCCGTCGCTTTGCCAACGGTGAGTGGCTGGAGAACCTGGTGCACAGCACAGTGCGTGCGATTCAGAACGATCTGCCGACCATTCAGGATCACTCCCTTGGGGTGCAGGTTTACCGCCAAATCGGCGACCGTGAAGTACGTAACGAGCTGGATGTGGCAACCGTGGTGAACAACAAACTCCACATCATTGAATGTAAAACTAAAGGCATGCGTGATGACGGCGACGACACCTTGTATAAGCTGGAATCGCTGCGAGATCTGCTGGGTGGCCTGCAGGCGCGCGCAATGCTAGTCAGCTTCCGTCCGCTGCGTCACCACGATCTGGTCCGCGCTCAGGATCTGGGTCTGGCGATTATCGGGCCGGAGCAGTTAGGTGATTTGCAGACACATCTGCATCAGTGGTTCAAAGCGGCGGGAGGCCAGAGCCAGGATTTGGCCTAAGTCTGCGCAATGCTGCTGACAGCTGCCCACAAAAGACAAACAAAACTGCCACGACTGTGGCGGTTTTGTTTTTATGACGGTTCTTTTTCTGAAGGGGTCTTTTTTCGGTTCTGTGCTTCTATCCTTCGACCTCTACCTTTGCCCTTCTTTCTCACTCAAGCCTGAGGATAATACCTTCTCACGCTATTTGGTTTCTTTGAAGAAGTCCCGATACAGCATGTAAAGATGCGCCGCACTCCATGAGAAGTTGCTCGCGCCCTGCACGGCACCGGTTTCCGGGTTATAGTTCTCTCGAATCGCGCCGTCACCCACCATGCCTTCGGCATTGCTGAACAAGGCGTTGGCCAGTTGCACCGCTTCTTCACCGTAGCCGTATTGCTTCATGCCCTGCACCCCAAAATAGAACTGATCCAGCCAGACGCGACCACGCCAGTAAATATCGGCATGATACGCCGGGTTGCTCTGCGACGCAGTTGGCAGCGAAATACCGGCCCCTTCATACTTCAATGCGGTGTTAAACTCTTCTGCATTGAGCATTGTGTTCACAACTTTATCCGCCGTTGCCTGCGTCGCTGCGCCATTAAACAGCGGTCCCCAGCCTTCAGGGCCGCGGCCACGGGCTACGATTGGCTCACCCGCACAGGCCACGCCATTTTTCATCACTGGAGCAAGCTTGCCGTTCGGGTCGACGTTCATCTGAATGTCGTAAAAAAACTGGCTTTCTGCATCGAACATACAGGTGTTGATATAGGTATGCAGCGCTTCAGCGCCATCAAGAAACTCCTGTGCTCGCTGTTTGCCCGGTACCGACTTGGACACAAGCGCCGCCATTTCGGCCAGATATTTGTTGTCTGAGTACATGTATGAAGCCTGATCAACCGACTCCTGCAACATGGAGAATCCCAGTAGTTCACCGTTATCATCCCGGTTTTCCGCAAAACGTACTTCCCAGTCTTTTCTTGCTGCCGACAGATTACCGCCATAGTGGCTGTCGGCATAAGCTTGCAACTGTTCGTCCGAAATAAAGCCAAACCGGGCAGCATTGTCCATTCCGGATTCCCAGCCTGCCGCTTCCTGTGCGCCCACATGCAGCGCGGTGTAATTCACCTCATCCAGGATGGTGTTGTAGTTATCCATTCCCCGCACTTTATAATCGTTGCCTTTGTGCTCCAGCACATCCGCCCCAAACCGTGCATTCAAGTCTTCCGTGGTGGTTACCCACACATACATGTGGCCATCTTCGGTATTGTGAGCCGGATCCACCGCGGCACCGTATTCCGGCACACCGTTGTTATTGTGATCCCGATTTGTCAGCCACCAATCATGATACGCCACCAGTTTAGGATACATTTCATCAATCCAGGCCTGTGCATCTGCCGGACGGTTAAATTCATCTTTCAACGCATGGTAGACTTCCATCACAGCCCAGGCAGCCAGTGACGGCTTGGTGTTTCTCTCATTCCAGTTTTCTGACCCGGCACCGCCCCGGCTCTGCGGCAAGGAATAGCTGACCACATCCAGCAAGTATCCCTGGTCCTGCGGACGGATAGGGTCATTGCCTTTGACCTGATACTCAAACACCGTACGGATATTATCCATCGCCACATCCGGGTTGAAATGCGCCATGGCGTAAGCCTGTTTCCAGGTATCCCACGGCCAAGTCAGATTACCAGAGAACCAGCGAGCCGTGACGGAAGGCGTTACGGTTGACTGGTGAATATCCCCGGCTGCCGAACGCCAGTTGCCGTTCAGGGTCATCATCGCTTTAACCCCCACACGAGCCTGAGCTTCCGTTGCCTGCTGATTCACCATGCCCGATGCAATATACGAGTTCCAACGCTCATCCGTAGCCAGCATATAAGGCTGCGGATTAGCAAGAATGTCGTTGATTTTGCGCGCTTCTTTCTCCACTTCTTCGGCATTATGGAGATGTGAGTACGTGGTGTAGATCTTCACCATGCCATCGGCAGGCACGTGCTGGCCAGCCGTCGATGAGAACGCAATATTATTGCTCTCAACATGGGTCTGGTTAGCCACAGAGCGCACAATCCGGAATTCTGCATCCCCATCATTGCGGATGGCCCAGTTGTCTTTCATCTCGCCGAAACGAATTTTCAGACCGTTTTCAATTGGTTCGATACGGCGCTGGTAATCCGGATACATGTCATCCACTGACATGGTTTCATAACCCGGTGTCGAACGGGCTTTTTCCAACAGCTCACCGTCCCAGGTCAGCGCCAGTTCCATCGCTTTACCGCTGTGGTTGGTAATCTGAGTCTCGACCAGTGAGGTCCGATCCGTCACAAACCGCAGCACCATTTGTACGGTCAGCACGTCTGTTTTGAGAATTTGCACTAATGCGCCCGGCGTGCTGTACACCGTTGCTTCAGCACCTGCGAGATCAATCACTTCCCCGCTCAGGCGATCGGCAATGTGGAGCTTGTCAAATGCCTGTCCTGACATGTAATGCGCATATTCCTGGGTAATCTGCATGATCCCGCCAAATGCCCCATAGCCTTGCTCATCGGCTGGCAACAAATGCCCATGCCACGCCCCTAAATCAACAAATGCGTTGTATTTCAGGTTGCTGTACTCGTCATAGTCACGAAGAAACGCCGGAGATCCGGTGCGGTCGATAACATTTTTGTATGGGCCGGATGGTACGGCGGCGGTTTTCTCATCCTGGGAGCTGCTATTACAGCCCGCCAGCGCAATGACTGAACCTATCAGAGCGGCTAACACTGTGTGTCGAAACATATTGATTCCCTCTTGCTCCCAGTGCCAGCGTCGCCCGGACACAGGGAAAAATGGTGCTGAAAAGAAATTGCCTTGCTCAAAGAAAACAATCGCAATGTCATAAAATACGAAAATTCGGAGGGATAATAATTTGGTAAAACTTTAAGTAAAAGATACAGAAATCACACTTTATTTTTTTAGTGAATCAATTATCAATAGTAAGAATGGAAAACGAAGGGGATAACAATGAATAACTATTTAAAGCGACGGAGAGAGTCTGGACAAAGGATCACACTGTATTGGAATTGAACAGTTAAGCATTTGTTATTACTGATAACTATGGGGATTTTGACGCGTAACTTAATTCGTTACATACAGAAAGAAAGCAGGCAGAGCTATCAGAAAGGTTTCTGGAACAAGGTCACGTATTCCTTGTAAGGCAATGACGGATGGACACAGTGTCGTGCGAAACACTGGTTAAATCATGACATTTTTCAGTTAACACATGCCATTCTTGGCCATAGATTGTTTCGTTAATCTCTCATTTGTAACTCAACGTATCAGCCGTTTTTTAAAGCAACGGACAAGCCCGTTTCTTCGTGTATGCACTCTGTATTCAGTTACAAAAAACGAGTCTCGTCATGGGGGCAATGCGATGAATTTGGCTACCACCGTGCCTGAAAAGAAAAAAACCAGTGCTTTCGCACTGGTTTTTTCATGATTTTTTACCTGATACTAGACTGACGAACAGGCAGAGCGTTTTACACCAAATGAATAGCCGCTCCTGCCGGTCTCAGACTCAGTATTTACTGGGCCAGCATACGGCGTGCAGCTTCAACCACGACTTTGATTGAGCGAGCTTCTGTTTCTTTCAGCGTGGCGTGGTCAGGAATTTCTTTCTGTGTACGGTTGATGATAACACCCGCCACACAACCAGCACGCAGGCCAGAACTTGCACACATGGTCAGCAGCGTGGCTGATTCCATCTCAAAGTTCAGCACGCCCATTTCCTGCCACTCTTTCATTGAGCCCTGGAAACGACGTACCACACGGCCAGAGAATGTGTCGTAACGTTCCTGACCTGGGTAGAAAGTATCACTGGAAGCCGTTACGCCTGTGTGAACGGTTGCACCATCAGCATCACAAGCCGCTTTCATGGCTGTTGCCACATCAAAGTCAGCCACGGCAGGAAATTCCATCGGCGCAAAGTGCAGGCTGGCACCGTCCAGACGCACAGAGCCGGTAGTCACAATCATGTCACCCACATTAATATGCGGCTGGATTGCACCTGTGGTACCGACACGCAGGAAAGTACGAACGCCCAGCTGAGCCAGCTCTTCCACCGCGATAGAAGTTGATGGGCCACCGATACCTGTAGAACACACTACTACTGGCTTGCCGTCCAGCTTGGCACGGTAAACTGTGTACTCACGCGCACTAGCCAGAAATTCAGGATTTTCCATCAGGTTCGCGATTTTCTCTACGCGAGCAGGGTCGCCAGGAATAATCGCCAGTTCAGCACCGTTAAGATCGGCTTTGGTCACACCCAGATGAAATACTGCGTTGTCAGACATAGTCATATCCTTTTTTGTTATTGCCGCCAGATAGGGATAAGAGGCTAGCGGCTCTACGTGAGTTGTTTCACAAGCACTCGATAATCTGTTACTCAAAAGGCTTCGCGTCAGAAGCACTTGTGAAACACAGAATAACGATAGCTCATAGCAACCAATAGTTAAGTGATGATTGTCACATTAAGAGAAAGGTATGACTTTTAAAATTTCAGTTAATAGTGACCATAGTCACATAAAAACGTTTACCTTTGCGATATATCACACTATTTGTTTTGAATATCACCAGTAAAAAAGCCAGCTGCATCTTGCACCCGGCTCTTTACTTGATGGAATTTACAACGATTTTTTGTCCGAGCTCAAAACGTTCGACTCTTTTTTCTGACTCTTTTCTTCTTACTGAAGACCTTAAACCTGTCTCTTTTACCTTTGCCTCTTTTACCTTTGCCTCTTTTACCTCTGTCTTTTATACCTTTGTCCCTTAAACCTTGAACTGGGTCACCATCCCTTTCAATTGCTCTGCCAGCTGCGCAATCTCACTGGTCGCATTCTGACTCTGAGTGGCAGCAACGGCATTCTCCTCTGCAATCCGTCGTACCGACACCACATTTTGGTTGATACTTTCAGCCACCGAACTTTGCTCTTCTGCTGCACTGGCAATTTGCATGTTCATATCATTAATCACACTCACCGCATGAGTAATGGCTTTCAGCGCAGCTCCGGTATCGGCGGCCTGTCCCACGCTGGCAACCGCTTGATCCTTGCCGTGGTTCATCACGGTTACCGCACTTTTCACACCAGACTGAAGCTGTTCAATCAGCGTCTGAATCTCCTCGGTAGATGACTGGGTACGCTGTGCCAGCGAGCGGACTTCATCAGCCACAACAGCGAAACCACGTCCCTGCTCACCGGCTCGTGCGGCTTCAATGGCAGCATTCAGAGCCAGCAGGTTGGTCTGTTCGGCAATTTCCCGAATCACGTTGAGGATCCGGCCAATATTCATGGTCTCTTTCTCGACCTCATGAAGCTTCGCTGAGCAATCCATCACCTGATCAGAGAGCTGATTAATCGACTGAATCGTCTCTTCGACCACCTTCCCACCGACAGTGGCTTCGCGGTCTGCCTGATCGGCCGCTTCCGCCGCCCGTGCCGCATTATCGGCAACGTCATGAACAGTCACGGTCATTTCGTTCATCGCCGTCGCAACCAGTTCCGTCTCCTTTTCCTGCTCTTCAATGCCGTGATTAGACTGCGCTGCAGTCACGGCCAGCTCTTCAGCCGCAGACGCCAGCTCAATACTGGCTGCAGAGATTGTGGTGATCATATTGCGCAGATTCGTGGCGGTATGTTGCACCGCGTCCAGCAACTGGCCGGTTTCATCCTTGCTGTGGTTGTCAATCACCAGCGTCAGATCCCCTTCCGACAACTGGTTCGCCGCCTGCACCGCGCGCCGGATAGGCCCGGTAATCGCCTTGGTGAGGATATATGCTGCCACCGCCCCCGCAATCACCGCCGCCACAGAGAGAATCACGTTCATGGTAATTCGACGGCTGGTCACTGCCACCAACTGTGGCCCGAGCTGATCCTGATCATTTATCACCGACATTTTCACGGCATCCAGATCGGAAGCAATCGCTGGCCCGATTTTATTCAGACTTTCGTAGATCAGGGTATTGCGCGCGTTGATATCGCTATAAATGGTACTCAGGCTGTCCAGATAATCGCGATGGGCGGTGTGAAACTGGCCCAGCAACCCTTTGCGCACCGGATTCGCCACCAGCTGATTAAGACGATTCAAAGGTTCGCTGATTGAAGTGTCCAGCGTTGAACGCGCCATATTAAAATCGGTCTGAAGTCCGGTGTGCAGAAAATCAGTGATATAAAGCCGCCCGGTTTGCAGTACTTCCTGCACTTTAGTGGCAAAGAAAAAGGTCTGGTAATCATTGTCCTGATACGCTGAGTGGGCAATTGATGCCATCGTGCTGAACAGAGTGTCGTAGAGTGGCTCCAGCTTATCTTTACGGACCTGATTGCTCCGTTGGGTCAGCGCTGCCATTTCCTCAAACGACTGATTGTATTCTTTCAAACTATCATCAATTTGAGTGAGCAACGCTGAACGTTCCGGATCATGAACCGACTGACGGGTTTCAGCCATTAAGGTATTCACTTTATCCAGATAACGGGTGAATTGCCGCAGATCTTCATCACGCTGGCTCAACAGGTAGTCTTTGACGTTCATCCTTACCATCAGCATGTTGGCTTCCAGACGTCCGGTCAGATTACTGTCGCGTGCCAGCTCCCGGTAAGAGCCAATCCCCTGCTCGGTATCACGCAGCGCCATGATACTGATGGTCAGGATCACAGACAGCAGACCTAATACAACGGCAAAGCCAATTCCGATTTTCCATCCCAGTTTTAAGTCTCTGACCATAGTGTCCCCCCAACTCCCTGTGTTTTGGCGTGCTCAATTTGTCCCGATCTGTATTAGATATCCTGTATTGAATACAGTGGCGGCAGCGATGTACTCATTTCGCCCCTTCGACATCAATGCCCGACTAAATATATGTTGATGTCAGCTCTTATTGGCAATCACTATGATCAGTTATAGCAAGAAACAGGATGCATATTATTTTTTGTTTCGGATGATTGATAGCGGTCATTATTTAACCATTAATTTTTCAACCAACCGTAAACAGCGTCTTCTCCGCCAACCTCTGGCATGCCAATGCCGAGCCCGCATCATGGGTATTCCCCCACGCCATACAGAAAATCAGTCAGATAAAAAAAGGACACTGTTCGAATAACAGTGTCCTTTGATGATGTAAGAGAGAGGGTCAATTTGCGGGTTGAATACTGTCTGGGGACGGCACTCACCCCGGGGAACCCCTACGATTTAAACTTCAGTAACCGAAGCGCGTTAAGCGTCACCAGCGCGGTAGCGCCACTGTCCGCCAGCACAGCCAGCCATAAGCCGGTCATGCCCAGCAGGGTTGTCACTAGAAAGATCCCCTTAAGCCCAAGAGCTAACGTAATATTCTGGCGAATGTTCGCCAACGTAGCCTGCGACAGGGCAATCATAACCGGTAGTTCCGCCACTCGGTTATGGGTCAGCGCCGCATCAGCCGTTTCCAGCGCGACATCACTCCCGCTGCCCATGGCAATTCCGATTGATGCGGTTTTCATTGCCGGCGCGTCATTAATGCCATCACCAACCATTGCGATCCGGGTATGCTGACTGACCTGCTCGATTTCCTTCACTTTATCTTCCGGCAGCAATCCAGCCCGGTATTCAATGCCGATTTCACGGGCGATCGCAGCGGCAGCGCGAGGGTTATCGCCAGTCAGCATCACCGTGCGGATCCCCATTCCATGCAGCGCTTCAATGGCTGCTGCACTGTCCTGCCGCAGTGTGTCGCGCCAGGCTATCAGCCCGACCGGCTGCTGATTACGGAGCACGACGACCAGCGTTTTCCCTTCGTCTTCGAGAGCGAAAATCTGATCAGCCTGCGGCTTGGTCAGACTGACTGTCTCTGGTAACCGATCGGCCGCAGACAACATCAGTAGTTCACCGTCAATCTCCCCCTGAATACCGCGACCCGGCAGGGCTTTTCGGTGGGCAGCTTCCTGAACCGCTAAGCCACGCGCTTCTGCGGCCGTGATAACCGCTTTGGCTAACGGGTGTGCCGAGCCGACTTCAATGGCCGCGGCCTGACGCAGTAGCCGCTCTTCATCGCCGTCCCAACTGACAATATCGGTTACCGCAGGTTTCCCTTCGGTCAAGGTGCCGGTTTTATCAAAGGCCACGGTTTGAATCCGGCCTAACTGCTCAAGAGCCGCGCCACCTTTAATCAGGGCACCACGACGGGTGGCGGCAGCCAAACCAGACGTAACGGCCGCCGGAATAGAGATCACCAACGCGCAAGGACAGGCAATTAACAGCAATGTGAGCCCTTTATACAGCCAGGCTTCCCAGCTTTGCGCAAAAAACAGCGGCGGAATAACCACAACCAGCGTCGCCAACGCAATCATGGCCGGGGTATACCAGCGGCTGAAGCGATCGACAAAGCGTTCCAGCGGAGCTTTGCGAGATTCCGCCTCTTCAATCAGGTGCAAAATGCGGTCAATGGCATTTTCCCCTTGCCGCGAGACCACTTTCAGCCGTACTACACTGTCAGCTGCCAACGCCCCCGCCATCACGGTTTCTCCCGGGTTGCGTTCAACCGGCACCGATTCGCCGGTCAGAGCACTTTCGTCAAAACTGGCTGCATGTTCGAGCAGAACAACGTCGGCCGGTAATCGGCCACCCGGCGCGACTTCAATAATATCGCCGGGCTGCAGCGCGCTCGCGGCAACCTGTTCGCGTCGACCATCAGACAACAGCCGAGTTGCTTGTTCAGGTACTAAAGCCATCAGCGCTTTGACCCCGCTTCGCGCCTTCGCCGAAGCATAGCCTTCTAACTGCTCACCAATCATGAACAGCAGCAAGACCATGGCAGCTTCCGCTGTTTCCCCCAGATACAGGGCACCAACAGCCGCAACGCTCATCAGAGTCTCGATGGAAAACGGCGAGCCATTTTTGGCAGAGGAGACAGCCTTGCGCACAATCGGCACGAGCCCCAGCAATGTGGTCGCAGCGAACGCCACCGTACCAGTCATGTCATTGAACTGGCTGAGGATGACAGACAGCAACATCATGCCAGCCAGAGTCAGTACCGGCAGATTCGCTTTGAGCAAACTCTGGCTTTCTGATTCCGACGGGGCATTTTCAGCGTCCAGCAGACTGAAGCCGGTTTCTCGTGTTTTGGCGATAATGTCCTCGGAGAGGCTGGCCGCAACGCGTTCTGAAAGGCAGCTGACCACCAGTTTTTCTGTCGCAAACATCACTTTGGCCGACGTCACCCCTTCTAACGCGGAGATGGCCTTTTCAAGTTTGCTGGCACAGCTAGGGCAGTCCATGCCACCGACTTTCCAGCTTAACGTGGCGCGGTCGGGTGGCGGTTCTGCCGTTACTTGCTCTTCGTCAGCGACAGACTCAGCAGAACAGCAGCCACCCTGACTGCAACAGGAGGATTCGGTATCGGCGGGCGCCGACGTGATGCGATTGACAGCAAGGCCAGCGGGCGGTCTGGGCGCAGGCTCCTCATCGCCGGGGGAATCCCCTTCGTTGATCACCGGATCGGTACCGTTAACTGAGCTGCAACTCGACGAACCACAGCAGCTGCCGCCATCATGCTGGTTATTGGCAACCTGAACCGTTGCCGGGCTGTCCTGCCCTGGATGGGCAGCATGAACGTGCAATTTCTTGTTATTACATTGAGCACACATAAGGCCATTCTCCTTAGTTGATAATGGTTTTCATCTCCATATATCCAACTATAAACCTTAGAGCCAAGTCCAAGGTCAAGCGGAGAATGATTTTCTTTGGCACTTACTGCGATGGTCTGTTTCTGTCAGGTCAGCCGCCGGTAAATCACACTGTTGTCTAAGGCATCCAGCCAGGGCTCATAATCCAGCCCCTTATCGAACAGATACTCAGTTACCAGGCTGCGGGCGCGAGCCAACAATGCTTCTGCCTGCCAGGGTTTCTCAAAATAACTTTCGATACGCGCCTGATTAATAGCTGCGATCGTATCCTGATGCGTAGCCTGCCCAGTCAGTAATACCTTCTTGGTCTGGGCGAACCGGACATCCTGCGACACTTCGGTCAGCAGCTCAACGCCGGTTTTACCTGGCATCACATGGTCCGAAATCAACAGCGCGACGTACTCTCCGGCAGCATCCAGCTCATCTATCAGGGCCAGGGCTTCATCTGCTGATTCACACCCTTCAACCTGAAAGTACGCATCCAGCGGTGACAAATCCTTTAACACCGCGTTCAGCACTTCCCTTTCATCATCCACGCAGATGATATTCAGTTTATCCATAACTCCCCCTCGCATCAGATATGGTCAATCATATGCAACAGCCAAATCATCCCGAAACTCAGTATAACCCCGACAACCCCGATAATGACCCCGACTCGTGCCATCTGGTTACTTTCCACATGACCGGTCGCATGTGCCAGCGCATTGGGCGGCGTACTGATAGGCAGTGACATCCCGAGTGAAGCAGCAAACGTCACCACCAGAATCAGGGTGATTTCGCCTCCCAACGGGACGAGCGAGGTCATCGAGGTGCCCAGTGCTGCCATGATTGGCATCAGCAGGTTAGCCGTCGCGGTATGTGACATAAAGTTCGCCATCAGCAGGCACAGCACCGCTGAACCGACCAGCACTACATATGGCGAGAATTGATCAAACGGGATGCTGTGTACCATCAGTCTGGCAAGGCCGGTCTGATCCAGCGCCAGCCCTAATGCGATCCCCCCGGACACCAGCCACAGCACATCCCAGGAAATTTTCTTGAGATCCTCTTTGTTGATGATTCCGGTCAGGGAGAAAATCGCCACCGGGATCAGCGAGACTGTATACGAGTTCATGCCATGTGCCGTTCCCATCAGCCACAACACAATTGTCAGTCCGAAGGTCAGGTAAACCGTGATTGCCTTGGGGGTTTTCAGGAAAGTGCCTTTAATCGTAAGTTCAATTTTGTCCTGCTCGGCCGGGTACATGGCGTTAATCAGTCCCCAGGCGAACACCAGCAGGACGGCAACGAACGGCACCCCGAAGAACATCCATTCGCCGAACGTAATCATGTTCTCGCCGGTCAGGTACTTCAGGGCAATTGCATTAGGCGGTGTACCAATTGGCGTACCGATACCGCCGATATTGGCCGCCACCGGAATACACAGAGCAAAAGCAATTTTGCCCGGGTCCTTAGGGCCAAACAGGGCAATCACCGGCGCCAGAATCGACAGCATCATTGCCGTGGTCGCAGTATTGGACATGAACATCGAAAACACGGCGGTGATCATCATCAGGCCAAACATGACAAATTTGGGCTGAGTACCGAACGGCTTCAGCAGCACTCGGGCAAGGTTGACGTCAAGCCGGTATTTGGTGGCCGCCATGGCCAGAAAAAATCCGCCCAGAAACAGCATAATGATCGGGCTGGCGAACGTCGCCATAATGTCACTGTGGTTGAGCAAATCCCCAAACTGCGGGCTGCCCTCATCAAGGCGGAACAGATACAGTCCCTTGTCTGACAGCAGCAATAGTTCCAGCACAATAATCACCACGGAGGTGGCATAAATAGGAATAGGCTCCAGAACCCAGCACAGCGCCGCCAGCAGAAAGATCGCAATCACCCGCTGCTGAATCACCGTCAGCCCTTCAACCGGAAAAGCCGAAGCCGGCAGCAATAACACAATCAGGGGTATCAAAACAGGCAGCAGGTACTGCATAGAAAAACGCATAGTGGCAACAATCCCTTAAGACTCAATAACAAGTACCAACAAATCCAATCCGGTAAAGTAGTGTCGTAAGCAAACGTTACCGGTGCCAGGCTCTCAGACATTCATTCGACTGAGACGCGTCGACGGAGGCCATAAATCAACCGCACCTTGTCAGATGGAAGGGGTTTGTTCCCGGCGTTAGATCAAGAAACCAGTGAAGTCACAGGACTTTAACGTAAATCTGTGAGGCAGGTTTGAGGAACCTTGTGGCTGTTACTATCAAGCACATGATAAGTAACAGGAAAGTGCTGTTATCTGTGGGGCTTCTCGTCAAAGAAATGACCGCTCAACGGATAAAATAAAGCCAACCTATTCAGGCTGGCCTGGAGAGAAGCGTAATCGCGAAATGGGAAAGGTGTCCCTACACGAGTTCAAAACCGGACTACACCGGATGTTTAAAGCAATCCCCGATTTGGTTACTGATTGCGGTCAGAACGTCACGGCGGGTAATTACACCGATTAATTGGTTCCGCTCCACAACCGGATAAATCTTAGGCTTCTGACCGGCCATTGTTTCCGCCAGCTCAATAATGGAGTCATCCGGAGAAACCGTCAGCACATCAGGTCGCATGCACTCTTCCACGGTGTGGGTATCCTGACAGTAGTACCCGACTTTCAGCAATTTGTGGATCATGTCCTGCTCAGACAAAAATCCCACCACTCTGCGGTTCTCATCCACCACCGGGCCACCGATTTGCTTGGACGTCAGCAATTTATCTAAGGCCTTGGCAAGTGACATCTTAGGCTCAAATGTCACCGGGCGCATATTCATGTAATCTTTCACTTTCAATGATTCCATGCATCCCCCTATAACCTATCTTTTTCATTCTGAAACCGGCGCGATGATGATTTCCGGCCGTCTTCAAATCATTATTGTCACTATGGTGGCTCCTCTGTGAGAGCACCTCCTTTTGATATAAGTGTCGTCTATTTCGTTGACATTACTAAATAGAAAATACCGATTTCAGTAATCGTTACCTTCTATGACATAAAAACGACATCAAAAAGACACAAAAAAAACCGCCCCTGAGGACGGCTTTGAAAGAACCCGTTTTTAATGCCGATTTTGCGGCAAGAACGAGGGATTTACATGCTTTACATTACATGAATAGCATAAACAACATAGCCAGTGGCAACTGATCGCCGGATGCCAGAATGATCTTGTCACCATCAATCTTCATATTAAGCAGATAGTGGGTCTCGTTACGCTCAACGATGCTGCTTTGCTCCATCATAGTAGCACGCTCGCTCAGTACCGGGTCAGCCTCAACCAACTCAACCGGCAGGCTAAGCTGAATGTCACCTGTGACATTCTCGGCGATACGCGCCATGTTTTCAGAAGCGCGCTCCAGCCCCGGGGAAACCGTCAGGCTCAGGTGGCTTTTGACGCTGCCCTGCGGTGTCATCACACTCAGGTCGCTGATGGAAAACGTCAGACCTTTGGCCACCAGCTCATCCAGTGCTTCTGCGGCTTCACGTACCTGATCTTCTGTCATCTGCTGCTCAAAGCGTTCAGACAACTCTCCCAGTCGGCTGATTGCCGGATAATCCAGCCCAGCGAAAGACAACTGGAAATTAAAGTCTTTGTACTGCTCGCCATCCAGCGAAGTCAGGTTCCCCACCGTCACCTGATTGGTGTTGGTCAGGATCGGAGACGCGCCTTTTTCTGCAGGTTCAGACAGAACGTTATTCATGTCGATGGAAATACGGTTGATATCAACGCTTTTCTCTGCCGACAGGTCTTTAAAGCTGACGCTGTTCAGGCTGAGATTCTGGCTGCCGATCCAGAACTGGCGGTCCAGACGGCCTTTCCCGCTGCCTTCCAGGCCTTCAAGCTGCATCTCTTCGCTGGCTACCGTCGTCAGGCTCGCCGTCGGCAGTTTGTAATAAAATTCGCCGGCCCCATCAGCATTTACGCTACCAGTCATCACAAACGCCGCAACATCGGCACGGTTACCATTGAGGTTATCCACTTTGATCGGATTCATGGTGAACGTAAAGTCGGTTGAGCGAGTAATCGCGGTCTGGGTGGTAAATGCAACCGGAATCGCATTCTCTCCCCACAGCTGTTTGATCACCGGTTTAATGTCATCGTTGACCATCAGTTCGCTGGTTGAGCTGATACCCGTCACGCCATGGCTGACGTGATGTTTAAAGTACCATTCCGTCGGCAGCCCTTCATCTTCAAAAATGGCTTTCAGCTCATCTTTGAACACCACTTTCGACACCACTTCCGATGTCAGGTAGCCACGATCATAGCTGTCATTGGTGACGGTCAGGTACGGGTTGTCGTACTGACCAAGTGTATCAAGGTAGATTCGTTCACCAATCTGACCCGTCGCCAGCGGCCAACAAAGCACCAGTGCTACCGCACCGCCTACCGCACCAATTTTCTTCAACATTGTATTTGGATTCCCAGTAACCAAGAGTCGAAAACTGAGTCTAACACAGCCGTGTGAACAGTCTATTTATCGATGGCTAATCATTAACTTAACTGAGACCTTCATACACTTACCGGTCAGTTTGCAATCGGCTTCTCAGTCTCAGTGCCGGGTTTCCGGTACACTTAACCACACGTCAGGGTGACGCAGTGTAAAGGACAAACGGGTGAATAATTTTGCAATTGTGTGCCTCGATGACGATCCGCGCATCGTCGAACGTCTGAATCAGGAACTGACCGGCTTTGCGGATCTCTTCGATATTTTCAATGCCTACAGCCTGAATGAAGCCCACGAGGTACTCAGAGACATTGATCAGGGCGGACAGCGGGTTGCGATGGTGATCTGCGATAACGATCTGGGTGCCGATAAAGGCGTCGATTTCCTGATCGCTCTTGCCCAGTACCCGGCCAGCCAGCAGGCTCGCTCTGTGCTGCTCAACGACAAACCGCAGCTGGACGTCATCATGCAGGCCGTCAATGAAGGACGGCTGCACTATTGCCTGAATAAACCCTGGAGCCAGCAGGAATTACGCCAGGTGCTGATCAAAGAATTGACCAGTTTTATTCTCAAACATCCGGATGAAGACTGGCTGCGCTACAGCCAGGTGCTGGATCACCGACGTATTCTGAACGCGCACATCGAACGGCAGATGAATCGGTTCCGCTCCGGCTTTATTCAGGATACCAGCACCCTGGACGATGCCAGCCTGGCCAAGCAGGTGTCTGACGCCCTGCACGAATTTTTTGCCGGTAATGATGAAGACCGTGCCCGCCGCACTTATAGCGAGCACCATCTGCTGACCCAGGAAGGTGAGCCCAACCGTTTTCTGTGGTTCATTACCGAAGGGGAAGTTGCCCTGTACAAAAAAGACGAACACGGTTGCCGCCATGAGGTGGTTCGGGTGGGTCCCGGCCATCTGGTCGGCGGTATGTCTTTCGTGACCGGGGAAAACTCCTTCTCAACCGGGGTCACACTGTGCCAGACGTCGGTGATCAAACTCGACCGTAATCTCTTCAACAAGGTCATGCACTCACGCAGTGAGTTACTGCCGCTGTTTACCAACCTGCTGTTAAGGAACTTCAACCGACGCCTGCAAGGCAGCATCAAAACCGAGCTACGCTTACAACAGACCCTGAAGTCGCTCGATGAAGCCTATCACCAACTGATTGAGAAAGAAAAAATGGCCATGCTGGGACAGCTGGTTGCTGGTGTGGCCCATGAGCTGAATAACCCGGTGTCCGCCATTCTGCGTGGCAGCGATACGTTAAAACAGACCATCGGTAAACTAACCCACACCTCGCTCAGCGAAATTAACCAGGAGCGCGGGCACATCATCATGCAGCGCGCCATGCAGTCCCGCCCTCTGTCGACCTCAGAAACCCGCCAGCGGGCCAAAGATCTGGAACCGGCAGTCGGCGATCGCCAGCTGGCTCGCAAAGCGGTGCAAATGGGCATTGACGACGCTGACCATCTCAACCAGTGGTTGCTTCCGCAAAAAGGCGATTTAGCCATGGTCATGGGCGAGTGGGAACACTATTACCAGATGGGCAACTTCCTGCGCTCTATCAATGTCTGTGCCCAACGAATTGCGGATTTGGTGAAAAGCCTTAAAAGCTATGCCCGCCAGGATGATGAAACCCTGCATTCGGTAGACATCCATGAAGGGCTGGAAGATACCCTGGTCATCTTCGAAAACAAGCTGAAACGCCATACGCTCATCAAAGAATACGCCCAGTTGCCGCCACTGACCTGCCAACCCATTGCCTTGCAACAGGTCTGGACGAACCTGATTTCCAATGCGCTGGATGCCATTACCGAGCCCGGCGAAATTCGGGTGATCACGCGGCTGAGCCAGCCGTTCGCCAGCGAGAATCCAAACGCCCCCGGTGCTGCACAACCTGAGCAGGCTGCCATTGAGGTTGTGATCGAAGACAATGGCAAAGGGATTCCCCCTGAAGAGCAACAAAAGATTTTTGAACTCAATTACACCACCAAGCGCGAAGGCAACTTTGGTCTTGGGATTGGCCTGTCGGTGTGCCAGCAAATCATCCACCAGCACAACGGCACCATCCGGGTTGAATCGGAGCCGGGCCAATACACACGGATGATCGTCACGTTACCTTTAGAGGATGTCACTAAGAAGGAGGCCTCATGAACAAATATCTGATACTTTGCGTGGATGATGAGCGGGAAGTGCTCGACAGCGTACTCCATGACCTGAGCGATCTTGAAGACCACTTTGTGCTTGAGGCTGCCGAATCGGTCGATGAAGCCAAAGAAGTGATCGCCGAGTCGATCGCGGATCATATCCCGCTGGCGCTGATCCTATGTGATCACATCATGCCCGGCGAAACCGGTATCGATTTCCTGATTGAGCTCACCCACCAGGAAGAAAACAATGACGCCCGCAAAGTTCTGCTGACCGGTCAGGCCGGGCTGGAAGAAACCGTGCAGGCGGTCAACAATGCCAGCCTGGATTACTACATTGCCAAACCGTGGAACGGGGATGCCCTGAAGCAGGTGGTTATTGATCAGCTGACTACCTATGTCATTGAGCATGAAAAAGATTTAATGCCCTGGATTCAAGTGCTGGACACTCAGCGAGTGATGCAGGCACTCAGCGATCGCAGGCTCTCCTTGTCCGATAACTGATTGGTTATTATTTGTCATACCATTACTTTGCGAGGCACTATAATAGTGTTATCTTGATCACAGAAAGTATCTCAGATAACACACTGCCAGACGATGAATCAGGCAGGTAACCTCAAAAGGTGATCGATGAAAGTTGCAGTTTTCAGCGCCAAGAAATACGACCAGAAATCCTTTGACCAGATTAACCAGCATTTTGGTCATACACTGGATTACTACGATTTTCACCTGACGGAACAAACCGCGCGGATCGCACATGGCTATGATGCGGTCTGTGCCTTCGTGAATGATGATCTCAGCCGTCCGGTGCTGGAGTCGCTGGCATCAGAAAACGTCCGTCTGATTGCAATGCGTTGTGCTGGCTATGACAAAGTCGATCTGGCTGCCGCCAAGGAACTTGGGCTTCAGGTCGTACGTGTTCCGGCCTATTCTCCGGAAGCCATTGCCGAGCACGCCGTTGGCCTGATGCTTTGCCTGAACCGCCGTATTCACCGCGCTTACCTGCGTACCCGTGATGCGAACTTCTCCCTGGAAGGGCTGACCGGATTCAATTTCCACGGGAAAACCGTCGGTGTAATTGGCACAGGGAAAATCGGGATCGCCACCATCCGTATTCTGAACGGCCTGGGAATGAAAGTACTGGCTTACGACCCGTTTGAAAATCCGGCCGCGATTGAGTTGGGTGTCACTTACACCACGCTGGATGATATCTATCAGCAGGCAGATGTTATTACCCTGCACTGCCCGATGACCAAAGACAATTACCACATGCTTGATGCTACAGCGTTCGAGAAAATGCGTGATGGCGTCATGATCATCAACACCAGCCGGGGCGAGCTGATCAACTCCAAAGATGCCATTGACGCGCTGAAAGAAAGCAAGATTGGGGCGTTGGGTGTCGATGTATACGAAAACGAAAAAGATCTGTTCTTCGAAGACAAGTCAAACGACGTGATTCAGGATGACGTGTTCCGTCGTTTGTCGGCCTGCCACAATGTGCTGTTTACCGGCCATCAGGCATTCCTCACCGATGAAGCCCTGACAAATATCGCCGAGTCAACGCTGAGCAGCATCAAGAAATTTGAAGAAGGTGAACGCTCAGGCAATGAGCTGATTTAACGACTGCATCTGCCAACTCTCGGCATGATTCGGGGCAGAGTGATCAGGTCGCTCTGCCCTTTTTCATCATCGCCGTAACCCGCTGTAGCGACGGCAGGATCACAAAACCAGCACTTCCTTACCCTTTTTGACGTTTTTTGACAGTAAAAAAACAACAGAGTCCGGCAAAAATCTAGGATCGCGCAATGTTGTCCTTTAAAATATGCCAATCACTTTTAGCCCTGCTGGACTAATCACATGCGTAAAATACTACTTGCAACAGGTTTAATCCTGGCTTCTATCTCTACCGCTCAGGCCGAAAACGCGCCATCAATGAGCAATTTCAGCTACGACTATGCGGAAGCCCGCATTGGTGTTGGCCCGCTGACGTACGGCGCTGGCTTCAGCAAGTCCATCCATCCGAACGCGCACATTCTGGGTAGCCTTGATACCGAATTTGACAGCGACTGGGATGCCGCTTTCGGTGTGGGTTTCCACGCGCCAGTTAACAACTGGGCAGACGTTACCGGTGAGCTGAAAGCCCGTAACGTGAAAAATAAAGACGAGTTTGACAGCTCCGGCGGCAAAACCGGGATCGAAGTGAACCTCGGTGTACGTCAGTGGCTGGGTCCACAACTTGAAGTTGGCGGCCAGATTGGTCACCTGAACATTGATGATCACGACAAGACCATCGGCAGTGTTTACGGCCGCTTCCACGCCACTGAGCTGTTTTCTATCGGTGTTGCCGGCCGTTTCAATGATGTATACGGCGATCAGGTGCTGGTGACAACGCGCTTTAAGTACTGATTGCCTCACGTACGTATTCTTAAGCATTTGTTAACTAAAGTGCTTGTTAATTTCGTACGACTCGCATGATTTACCCGGTCTAAAACACCCCGGCTCAGTCCGGGGTGTTTTTTGCCCGTTTTTTAACGCGTCTATTTTTTGCCTGTCGCATTCATTCCCCAGATGGCATATACCTGATGCCAGACTTCGTTTGACAGGCCTAAGACGCCGTAATGGCTCACACCGGTTATTTAATTTCTTCCAGCCAGTCGATAAAAGCCTTGATCCGCGGCGAAGTAGCCATTTCTTTACGGCACACCAGATAATAGCTCTGCGGGGAGGTCACCGACAGGGTAAACGGCGCCACCAGCCGACCTGAAGCCAATTGCTCGGTAACAAACGAGGCACGCCCCATCGCCACGCCAATCCCCCGCTCCGCAGCCTGCAGTGCCAAGTCTGCACGATCGAATGTACAACCCGCTTCCGCCAGCGCCACGCCATTTTGCTGTGCCCAGTACTGCCATTCATCATTGCGGCCGGCACGGGCCCACGGCGCCGCATCGTGCAACAGCAGGCAAGAGGACAGCTTCGCCGGGTTACCATACAGGCCATGCTCAACCGCATATTCGTGACTGCAGACAGGGATGATGCTTTCATCCATAATTTTACTGACATGCAGTCCCTGATATTTGCCGTTACCGAAATAAATGGCGCAGTCAAACGATTCAGTCTGAAAATCGACCAGCTCATTACGGGTGCGCAGGTGGAAACGAAGCGCCGGGTACTTTTCAACAAATGACTTCAAACGTGGGACCAGCCAGCACTGGGCGAAGGTCGGCGGAACGGACACATTGAGATCACCGCTTAAATCCAGGGTCTTCAGATCCCGCAGCTCATTCGCAATATCACCGAAATTGTGGGCAACCACTTCTTTGAGCCGTTTACCTTCGTCCGTCAACACCAATTTTCTTGGCTGACGAATAAACAGCTTCACCCCAAGCGTTTCTTCCAGGTTCTTGATTTTGTGGCTGACCGCACTCTGGGTCAGGCACAGCAGCTCGGCTGCACGGGTAAAACTCATCTGGTCGGCAGCAATCAGAAAGCAATGCAGTCCTGACAACACCGAACCGGTTAATTGTGGAAGTCGCATAAGTCATTATCACCAAACCATTTGCGCTCCATCATACAACAAAAAGCCGCCAAAAGGGCGGCGGCTTAGACTCCGTTAAAAAATAAGAGCGATAACTTATTCAATACTGCGTAATAACTGCTTCTTATGGTCGTCTTTCAATAAGGTCCAGTGACAACCGTCGATAGCACCAGCAAACATCCAGAGCAGCTTCAGATCCAGGTCTTTTCCCTGGCTCTGACGTACCTTACGAAACACCTCTACTGCCCCCAGCGCCACGAAGCTGCTGACATCCGGAATCCCGGCCTTTTTTACCATCCGTTCCAGCGTCAGGCGCATATTTGGTAAATCTCTCAAGCGCTTACTCTGATCCGATAACTTATACACCTTCTCTGATACAGCAACATCAATTGAGTGTCGAATCAGCTCAGAACAGCGGATTTTGTCTTGCAGGTACACATCCGTCACATTGTAATAGTTCACTACAGCGGTAGTGCTGCGCTTGACGTGTCGGAACCTTTCACACCCCTGTGCCATTAATTGAGAATCGAGCTGTTCACCACCACGAAGGTAAAGAGCGCGATCTGTGATGATGGCATACATGGCACCGTTGATAAAAACACCTGTACCACCGAACATTGAACGCTTCTCGAAACCACCAAATTCGTGAAGATAATTAAATAACTCTTCCTTAAAATCCTGCACAGTAAATCTCCCGTTAAACGTTATTTCCCTGGCAAAGCCCCAGTAACGCTGGACAATTTAGCGTCAATATCGTGACTTGCTTCTACCCTATACATATTTTTTCCATATGAAACAGCGAACACTTCAAAGTGGGATTCCAAACATATTATGGACCAAAAAATAAGCGTTATGGGACAAAATCGACCTTATTCTGCAACCGCATAAAACTGACAGATCACCTAAACTATTCAGTGAGCTCTTAGCTTTTTTTCTTATCCACAAACTATAAAGCCGTTGTATGCCAGAGACAGATAAACCGTTAGAAATTGCCCTTTTTCCCTCCTCATCTCATCTGTTACCGGATGGGAGAATGGATGTGACAATCTGCGAGGCACGGCACATTCAGATGCTGAAGGATTCGTTGGCTGGGGTGCGTCAATTTGCCGTCTGTATGCTCAACGAGATGGAAGAAGATAGCGATGTAAAAAAAATTCCGGCTATCGCAACCCTTTGCAAAGTGATCAATTTCGACCAGCTTGAAGGCGGCTTACTGAGCATTGCGCTGGAAGGAACCCACAAGGTTCGGCTGCTTTCGATCCGGGTAGAAGACGATGGATTGATGAGGGCAAAATGTACGTACTTCCCGAATTGGGACTATTTGCCTCTGGAAAGCAAAGACAATGAACTCGCTGAAAAACTTAAAGTTTTCTATCAGTCCGTGCCGGAAATTGGCGCCTTCTATCCCGATCCGGAGTTTGATGATTTATGCTGGGTTTGCCAACGTTGGATCGAAGTTTTACCGCTGGAAGTACATTACAAACAACTGCTTATCACCCAGGATTCCCCGCGCCTGACCGTCCGTTTTCTGCACAAGCTGTTCCTGACTGACTAAAAATAATTCATGCAGTTTTAAAAAGGTTTTTTTCATCTTTTTTTTCTGTCACTTACCATTAACTATGGCTAGAATAGCCTTGTTAAAACTATTTCTATTATTTCAAATGACTCATGTATCTTTCTTTTGGTTAAAACCTGAAAACGACAAGATAGTAAAAGGACTGGAGTCAGAATTTTGTGGCCTGGTCCAAAATGCCATCAAACAGGATAAATTAACCTTACCCCCGATCCCTAATGTCTTGATCAGGCTTCAGCAACTTTGTAAAAACGAAGACACCTCGCTGAACGATATTGCCGAGCTTCTGCTGGACGACCCCGGGATTGCGGCTTACATCATCAAAATCTCCAATACCATGATGTTCAATCGCCGTAATATTGTCTGCCACGATATCTACGCTGCCGTCAGCAGACTGGGGATGTACCGCGTCAGAGACATCATCACCGCAAAAGCCATTGAAGAATTAAAAACCCGCCACTTATTCTGCCAGGAAGGCAATCAACTACTGACACAAAGTGCAATTCGCTCCCGCCAGCTGGCTGCCACTATGGCACTCATCGCCAATGGTCTGGCAACTCACCCTGAATTTCCCAAAGCGGTTGAACCGGAGAAAGCCCTGCTGGCCGGCCTGTTTGCCGATATTGGTTTATTTAGCCTGGTACACGAATACCAAGCCTATCTCGACGGCGGTAACTATCTGGACCTGGATATCGCCAAATACGTTTTTGAACACAGCTGTCAGGAAGCCAGCATGATGATTCTTAAACACTGGGGATTTGATGATGATTATCTGGAAGTGGCATCAAATCGTCCGGCACCTTACCGTGCCACGATGAAAGAACATATCTATCTGGATATTGCCCGCATGGCGCACTATTTGTTGTTATTCAAAAACAATGATGACGCCATTGATGAGCATCATGTCGAGATGGATTTGGCGGCTGCCGAAGTAATCTATGAACTGACGAACCTGCCGGATCCCGACTTTAACCATCGCCTCAAAACCGTGTTTAAAAATAGCGGCTTCTGATTTCCTCCCCCACACCCTACTACCGGCAGAAATAAAGCCGGGAAAGGCTGAGAAAGCATATTGACCGTTTCTCAGCCTTGCTGATAAGCTGTTGAATTCATACTCTGTTTACAACTTATGCTGATTCTGGCCGCATTTAGCAGCGCATCCTCATCTGCTTATTGCCGGTAGGAATGGATTCTATCGTGCAGTTCAGCGTGAACACTGTTTAAGGACCCTCATGTTCTCCGGAATGCTTTACATCTTTCTGCCACTGGTTATTGGCTACCTGATCCCTGTTAACAAAGCGTCGGTGCTGGAATTCATTAATACCCAGACCACCCGCCTGATTCTGGTTATTCTGACCCTGATGGGGCTCAGTCTCGCGGGGCTGGATAACATCAGCCAGAACCTGAGCCAGATAGTCACTTACACTTTAGTATTTTTTCTGGTTATCAGCAGTTGCAACCTGTTGGTTCTACCCGTTCTCGATAAACTGTTGCCGACGTCTACCGAGCATACTCATCAGCAATTGCCTTTCCGGGAAATGATACTGGAATCCGTCAAACTGATTTTCGTGGTGGCCGGTGGCCTGCTATTCGGTTTAGTTAGCGGCATTGATTTAAGTTGGGTTGATCAGGCCAGTGAAGTTATCCTGCTCATCCTACTGTTTCTGATCGGTATCCAGCTACGCAACAGTGGCATGACGCTGAAACAGATTCTGCTGAACAAGAAAGGCATTTTGATTGCTCTGGCTGTCATTGCCACCTCCCTGCCCGGCGGACTACTGGCCGCTTACTTTCTGGATATGCCTTATAATCATGGGTTGGCAATGGCCTCCGGGTTTGGCTGGTATTCCCTGTCGGGGATTCTGATTGGTGACAGCCTGGGACCTGTCATGGGTGGCGTGGCCTTTCTTAACGAACTGCTGCGGGAGCTGGTAGCCCTGAGTATGATTCCCCTGATGATTCGTCGGTACCCCAGTACGGCTATCGGATATGCCGGTGCCACAGCCATGGACTTTACCTTGCCGGTCATTCAGAACTGCGGCGGGATCCGTTGTGTCCCTATCGCCATTGTTAGCGGGTTCATTCTGAGTCTGTTAGTCCCGGTGTTGATGCTGTTTTTCCTTTCGCTCTGACCGTTACTTTCTGGATACACCAAACGAACGAGAGCACATTGCTCTCGTTTTTTTGGTGACGTTTCTTTTGATGATATTTGTGTCTGTTTACCAGCGACGCGGACAAGGATAACCCGCAGCACACAGAACCTCTGAGTTAACTCAAGGTGTCCACACACTGCTTCGTCGATAAACCTGTCGCGCTCATCAGCATGCAGCCCATCCAGGAACAAGCTAATGAAATCGTCTCAACCTGGCATTGAGCCTCGCGGGAGCATACTCTTGTGTGTGGAGCCTGATAAAACGCAAACACCGCTGTCAGGCAGTCTAAGAGCCCTCAGAAAGAGTAAATGAAAAGAGAACATCCATCTAGGTCGCCATCATCCTAACCCTCTGAGACTCATAGTGTGAGTGAACGGAGCATGGAACGCAGACACGAAAAGGGAAGCCGAAGCTTCCCTTTTGTCTTTACTGTCAGATTAAGTGACTGCCGTATTAGTTATTACGGATCCACTCATCCATGTCAGATTTCAGGTTGTCAGATTTTGTACCGAAGATAGCCTGTACACCGCTACCTGCAACAACCACACCGGCTGCACCCAGTTTCTTCAGGCGATCCTGGTCAACGTTCTCAACCTTGGCAACAGAAACACGTAGACGTGTAATACATGCATCCAGGTTTGTGATGTTGTCTTTACCGCCGAAAGCCATAACCAGGTCTTTCGCCATGTCAGAACCTTCAGATGCTACACCGTTAGAGGTTTCTTCCAGCTCACGACCAGGTGTTTTCAGATCCAGCTTAGTGATTACTACGCGGAATACTGTGTAGTAAATCGCTGCGTATACCAGACCTACCGCAATCATCAGACCCATCTTCTGTGCATTACCAGACAGAACCAGGAAGTCGATCAGACCGTGAGAGAATGATGTACCGTGTACAAAGCCCAGCAGGTTAGACACGACATATGCTGAACCAGCCAGAAGTGCGTGGATTCCGTACAGTACAGGCGCAACGAACAGGAATGAGAATTCGATTGGCTCAGTAATACCAGTCAGGAATGATGTCAGAGCAGCTGACAGCATGATACCCATTACTTTCGCACGGTTCTCAGGCTTAGCACAGTGAGCGATAGCAATCGCCGCTGCTGGCAGACCAAACATCTTGAACATGTAACCACCAGCCAGCTGACCAAAGCCATTACCCGCAGCACGAGAAGCTTCATCAGCAACCAGGTAACAAGTCAGTACACCGTTCTGAGGTTCACCGGCTGCGTTCACACAAGAACCGGCTTCAAAGAAGAATGGTACGTTCCAAACGTGGTGCAGACCAAATGGGATCAGAGAACGTTCAACCACACCGTAGATACCGAATGCAACGGTTGGGTTCTGGTGAGCAGCCCAGTCAGAGAATGCACCGATCGCCGCACCAACAGGTGGCCATACGAACGACAGGATGATACCCAGAGCAATAGCAGAGAAACCTGTGATGATTGGCACCGCACGTTTACCGGCGAAGAAACCCAGGTACTCAGGAAGCTGAATTTTGTAGAAGCGGTTGAAAGCCCAAGCTGCCACACCACCGACTAGGATACCGCCTAGTACACCAGTATCGATCTTTTCTACGCCCATCACTGTAGCCATTACGCCCAGTGTCGCTGTCATGATGCCGTAGCCAACGATAGCTGCCAGGCCAGCAACGCCGTCGTTATTTGTGAAGCCCAGGGCTACACCCACGGCAAACAGTAGGGCCATTTGGCCAAATACAGAGCCACCAGCCTGCTCCATCAGATTCGAAACGATATCTGGAATAAAGCCAAGGTTAGCGGCGCCCACGCCTAACAGAATACCTGCTACCGGCAAAACCGATACAGGCAGCATTAGCGCCTTACCGACTTTTTGCAGGTTAGCAAAAAGGTTCTTAAACATATTGTGCTCCTGAGTGAGGTTTTTAATTAGATATCAGGCCAGTATCAGCGACCTACCCCCGTAGTCGTGTATCCGATACGACCCTCTTTTTGAATACAGCATAAGTATAAGATGCGGCGCTAAATATAACTTGATGGCTATCAAAATTACCAATGCACCATGAAATATAATTTCAAAATAAAATATAGATCACAGTGAAAAAATTGGTTAAAAAGCAAGAAATCAAAACATAAGATACTGTTTTATATGAAATAATAAGGAATTCGGACAGGGCACAAGAGTATGTAATTATCTTTCAATACTGTAAGCTATGTTACTTAACGTTACGAAATTACATTTCAACTTTTTTGTACATTTAAGAAGCCATTTTTCAAATTTGTTGAGTAACTTGTTTTATTCTGGGTGATTTTTCGCCTGACTCATAAAATAAAGACGAAAAAAAAGGAGCCAACGCTCCTTTTTTATTCTGTTACTGTTTTGCCTGCGAAAAAAGTGTGAAGAAGTTTTTCGTGGTGACAGCTTCCACTTCTTCAACCGAAACCCCCTTCAGCAAGGCAATATATTCAGCCACTTCGCGCACATAAGCAGGCTGGTTTTGCTTTCCGCGGTGCGGGATTGGCGCCAGATACGGAGAATCTGTTTCGACCAGCAAGCATTCCAGCGGCAGTTCACTAACAACGTGTTTCAGATCACTGGCTTTATTGAAGGTCACAATCCCGGAAATCGAAATGTAGAATCCAATCTCAATTGCCTCTCTCGCCATTTCCAGACTTTCAGTAAAGCAGTGCAACACACCACCGCACTTCTCCGCGCCTTCTTCACGTAGAATCTGCATGGTGTCTTCGCGAGCCATTCGGGTATGAATAATCAGAGGCTTGTTCAGTTCAACGGCCAGGCGAACATGCTGACGAAAAACCTCTTTCTGCTGCTCAGCCAGCTCAGGCTGGTAGTGATAGTCCAAACCGGTTTCACCGATCGCAACAACACGCTCATTTTGCGCATACTCTTTCAGCTTGTCGTAATCGAAGCCTGCTTCAATATCCAGCGGGTGCACCCCACAAGATGCAAACACATTCTCGTAAGGCTCAATCATCGCCATCATGTCAGGGAAACTATTGAGCGTTACCCCGACAGACAAAAAGTAATCCACACCGCGTGCTTTTGCCTTGGCAAGCACGTCATCAATGCCGGTATGCAGCTTGTCGTAATCCAGTTTATCCAGGTGACAATGCGAATCTACTAACACGTTTTTTCCTCAGTATTCGGTTCTTTGCACGCTATGCGTGCGGTCTGTCTGTCTGTCTGTCTGTCTGTCTGTCTGTCTGTCTGTCTGTCTGTCTGTCTGTCTGTCTGTCTGTCTGTCTGTCTGGCCGCATGTTAAGGCTGGTTCATAAACCCTGTCAGCCAGTCGACAATCAACAGTTCCTGGTTCAGTCCGGTCTGTTGTTCAAGTTGCCGCAGCAGTGCATTAACTTTACGAACTTGGCTTTGCAGCAGAATCGGGTCTGTCGTCGCGGCTGCTTGCTGCACCAACGGAAGCGATTCACAGTGAATCAGGTGCTCTGTTACCCCTTGCTGCCATTTCAGACAGTCCACCAGGAAATAGCTCAGCCATTTCAAACTCTGATGCCCTTCTTCAACACACATGCCCGCAACGTCAAATACACCGAGGAAAGGCGGGTTCAGAAAACCAGCGAAAGCTTCCAGTAATTTACGGTAGCGGATATCCTGCCCCTGCTCGATGAACTGAAGCGTTGCCAGCGGTGCTCGCCCGTTAAGGCGAACAGTTTCAAGCGGGATACTTTGCATCAAGGCACTTTCGACCCAACGGCGGGTATCCGCTTCAGCCGGCATTGCAAGCCGCCATTTATTGCATCGGCTGTTTATAGTCGGCAGCAAATTGTCCAGTGACGTAGCCATCAGAATAAACTGACAGCCCGATGGCGGCTCTTCCAGAGTTTTAAGCAAGGCGTTTGCTGCTGCCTCTCCCATCACATCCGCCTGTTCAATCAGTATGACCCGCTCTCCGCTCAACTGCGATGTTTCAACAGCCCAACGGTTACACTGACGAATCGCATCAACCCCGATTTGCTTACCATCAACCGGCGCGAGGTGGTGATAGTCCGGATGCGTGCCCGCATCAAATAGCCGGCAGCTATGGCACATTCCACAAGGCTCTGTGATGCCATTCTGGCACAGTACGGTTTTGGCCAGCTGTTTCCCTAACGCCTCACGCCCGCTGCCTGTCGGTGCGACCAATAGAATCGCATGGTGGAGGCGTCCCTGATCCAGCAACTGCTGCCAGTTTTTCCAAATGCCTTCCTGCCAGGGATACAACATCTTACTGGCGCTCCAGCCATTGCTCGAGTGCATCGGTAATATCAGCGGTCACTTTCTCCAGAGACTGACCAGCATCAATGATAACAACACGTGGATCCTGCTCGGCCAGTTCAAGAAAACGGGCACGGGTACGATGGAAAAAATCAATGTTCATCTTTTCGATCCGATCCAGCTCTCCCCGGCCTCGAGCGCGCTCCAGACCGACAACCGGATCAATATCCATATAGATAGTAAAGTCCGGGCGAAAATCACCCAATACCGTATCACGCAGCTGAGCCATGACGGTTTGATTGAAACCACGACCACCGCCCTGATAAGCCTGTGAAGACATATCGTGGCGATCACCCACGACCCAATGACCGCCAGACAGAGCCGGTTTGATAACATTTTCCACCAGCTGTGAACGCGCGGCATACAGCAGCAGCAGTTCAGCCATGTCTGTCAGCGGCTCATCCGGATGGCCTTCTTTCACCAGTTTACGCATCTGCTCTGCCAGAGGGGTTCCTCCCGGTTCACGGGTTGATGTGATATCCGAGATCCCATGTTCAGCCAGCACGCGGGTAACCTGCTTGATGGCAGTACTTTTCCCTGCCCCTTCAAGCCCTTCAATTACGATAAACTTACCAGTCATTGTTATTTACTTAGTGTTCTGAGGTAGTCACGAACTGCACGGTTATGCTCAGTCAGTGTTTTGGAGAATTTGTGGCCACCTTTGCCATCGGCCACAAAATAGTAATAGCTGCTTTCAGCCGGTTTCACCGCCGCCAGAACAGACGCCTTGCTCGGCATCGCGATTGGCGTGGGCGGCAGGCCAAAAATCGTATATGTGTTGTAAGGGGTCGGGGTGCGTAGATCCCGCTTACGGATATTTCCGTCATAGCTTTCACCCAGCCCGTAAATCACGGTTGGGTCTGTTTGCAGACGCATTCCTTTATTGAGGCGGTTCATAAATACAGAAGACACCACACCGCGCTCATCATCCACCGCCGTTTCTTTCTCAATAATCGAAGCCATGATCAGCGCTTCATAGGGTGATTTCAGCGGAATATTTTGATCCCTGGTCTGCCAGGCTTCATCCAGCAGCGACATCATTGCCTGATAGGCGCGCCGCATCAGCTCAATGTCGGATGTTCCGGCAGTATAATGGTATGTCTCCGGCAGCAGGTATCCTTCCAGTTTCTCTATGCCCGAGGCCCCAATAGCTTTGGCAATCTCCGCTTCACTCATCGTTTTGCTGGCATGCTTCAGATATGGCGCCTGTGTCAGTTGGGTCTGCCAGTCAATAAAACGATCCCCTTCGATAAGAGTGATCGCAAACTGGTGCTCTCGGCCAGAAGCGATCAGTGCCAGGACATCACGCAGCGTCATCACCGGCGTGATCTGATAGGTTCCGGTTTTCAGCCTGACCAGTTCCGGTTCAAGACGCGGGATCCAGCGAGTCCAGGTTGATGGGCGAATGATTTTTTCCTCCGCCAAATGATTCAACAGGCCACGGAAAGATGTTCCGGATTTTACCGTGATCAGGACGTTTTCAGGTGTCTGCACCGGCAGATCAAGTGAAGACTTCACCTGCTGATACGACCAGACCAGTCCGCCCGCAATGATCAGCGATAACAGCAAACAGGCGATCAGCAACTTTTTTAGCACGTGTACAACCTCTTATTCAGTGCATTGAGCAAGGTTCGCTCAGTGAACTGTTTTCCTTTAATTTCATTTACCGGCACTAACGCCATCAGGGCATTAGTAATAAAGACTTCATCTGCACAAAGCAAGTTATCGAGGGGTGTTTTGACAAATTCTAAACAATATCCGAGCTGCTTGCAGAGCTCGATAATATGGCGGCGCATTACGCCATGTACCCCGGACATATCCAGTTCTGGCGTGAAAACCACATTTCCCTGGCGCCAGAAAATATTCGAAGCGATTGCCTCAACCACACAACCATTCACATCCAGTACCACAGCATCAAGCCAGCCATTTTGCTCAGCTTCGCGTTTCAGCATCACCTGCTCCAGACGGTTTAAATGCTTATGACCGGCGAGCATTGGCGACAAGGCTAGCCGCTGCTGACAAACCCCCAGAGTGATCCCATCTGCCTGCCACTGCTCATAATGAACCGGCCAGGCAAAATCAGACACAATTACCGTCGTCTGCTGGCACCCCACCGGACTGTAGCCCCGGCCACCTGCACCACGGCTTATCAGAATTTTGATACCACCTTTATTGGCATACTGCGCAGCTAGGCGCTCCACCTCAAGGGTTAGGGTTTCCCAATCTGGCTCGGCTATCGCCAATACCTGAAGCGTACGTTGCAACCGGGATAAATGATACGGCCAGAGTCGGACAGCCCCCTGCTCCACCAGCATGGTGGTGAAGCAACCGTCACCGTACTGCGTCGCCCGGTCAGAGATACCGAGCGTGTCTCCCGCTTTCCCATTGATCAGTATCATACCTAATCCCTGCGAATATGCTGAAAAAACAGATAAAAAAACGGCCCGGTGGGTTACCACCAGGCCGTACTATGATAACAGGTACTATAATAACAGGTTATCGTTAGATTTTCTTAAACAGCAGAGAGCCGTTAGTGCCGCCGAAGCCGAACGAGTTACACAGAGCGTACTCCAGTTTCGCTTGGCGGGCTTCGCCTGGTACGTAATCCAGATCACAACCTTCATCTGGATTATCCAGGTTGATTGTTGGCGGTACAACCTGATCAACCAGAGTCAGTGCCGTGATGATCGCTTCTACAGAGCCAGCTGCACCCAGCAGGTGACCTGTCATTGATTTGGTTGAAGAAACCATAACTTTATCAGCCGCAGCACCCAGTGCACGTTTGATACCCAGCGTTTCTGCTACGTCACCCGCAGGGGTAGAAGTACCGTGTGCATTCACGTAACCGATTTGGTCAGCATTGATACCCGCATCACGGATAGCCGCTTCCATGGCCAGTGCACCGCCGGAACCGTCAGCACTTGGTGAAGTCATGTGGTAAGCATCACCACTCATACCAAAGCCAACCAGTTCAGCATAAATTTTCGCACCACGAGCTTTCGCGTGCTCATATTCTTCCAGCATCATCATGCCGGCACCGTCACCCAGTACGAAACCGTCGCGATCTTTGTCCCACGGACGAGATGCAGCCTGAGGATCGTCGTTACGAGTAGACAGCGCTTTTGCCGCAGCAAAGCCACCCATACCCAGCGGAGTTGATGCTTTTTCAGCACCACCAGCCAGCATTGCATCTGCATCGCCGTAGGCAATCATACGTGCCGCGTGGCCAATGTTATGCAGACCTGTTGTACAGGCAGTTGAAATAGCGATATTCGGACCGCGCAGACCGTACATGATAGACATGTGGCCAGCGATCATGTTTACGATGGTTGAAGGAACAAAGAACGGGCTGATTTTGCGCGGTCCTTTTTCCAGCATTGCCTGATGGTTAGCTTCAATCAAGCCAAGGCCACCAATACCTGAACCAATAGCTACACCAATACGTGCGTTATTTTCTTCAGTGATTTCAATACCAGAGTCTTTTAATGCTTGCACGCCTGCTGCGATGCCGTACTGGATAAACAAATCCATTTTACGTGCATCTTTTTTCGACATGTAATCTTCACAATTGAAGTCTTTGACCATACCAGCAAAACGAGTAGCAAATGCGCTAGCATCAAAATGTTCAATAGTGCTGATACCGCTAGTTCCGGCAAGCAGGGCTTTCCATGAAGATTCAACGGAATTACCTACCGGTGACAGCATACCCATGCCAGTAACCACTACGCGACGCTTAGACACGATTAATTTCTCCGGGAATTGAGGATAAAACAGGATTCATAAGAAAAATCAGGCGGTCATGGTGACCGCCTGGAGGGAGTTCTTTAATTACTCAGATGCGCTAACAACGTAGTCGATAGCTGCTTGAACTGTAGTAATTTTCTCAGCTTCTTCGTCAGGAATCTCAGTATCGAATTCTTCTTCCAGAGCCATTACCAGTTCAACGGTGTCCAGAGAGTCTGCACCCAGATCGTCAACGAAAGAAGCTTCGTTCTTAACTTCAGACTCGTCTACACCCAGTTGCTCAACGATGATTTTCTTTACGCGTTCTTCGATGTTGCTCATTAATCTATTTCCTTAAAACAAGAATTCGCTAATGCGATTTGCTGTAGTTTATTCAATACTGCAAAAGTTGCAATACTCAACACGCTGGTCAAACCACGATTTTCAGTGAAAACAAATTGAGTTTGACCTGCATCATCAAGTTATGCAACTTTTTTGTTTAAATCATGTACATGCCGCCGTTGACATGCAGCGTTTCACCGGTTACATAACCAGCATCATCTGAAGCCAGGAAGGCAACAGCTGCTGCAATTTCACGCGGTTCACCCAGACGGCCAGCCGGAACATTAGACAATGTTGCCGCACGCTGATCATCATTCAGAGCTTTAGTCATGTCAGTTTCAATGAAGCCTGGAGCAACCGCATTCACGGTAATACCACGAGAAGCCACTTCACGCGCCATTGATTTAGTAAAGCCAATCAGACCCGCTTTCGCTGCAGCGTAGTTAGTCTGACCCGCGTTACCCATGGTGCCGACCACAGAACCGATGCTGATGATGCGACCGTAGCGCTTCTTCATCATAGAACGCAGAACCGCTTTTGACAGACGGAAAATAGACGTCAGGTTGGTGTCCAGGATGTCCTGCCACTCGTCATCTTTCATGCGCATCAGCAGATTGTCGCGAGTGATACCGGCGTTGTTCACCAGAATATCAACTTCACCGAACTCGTCTTTGATCTGCTTCAGAACCGCTTCAATTGATTCAGGAGAAGTGACGTTCAGCGCCAGACCTTTACCGTTTTCACCCAGGTACTCGCTGATCGCTTCTGCGCCTTTCTCAGAGGTGGCTGTACCAATAACAGTGGCACCGCGTTCAACCAGGATTTCTGCAATCGCACGGCCGATACCACGGCTTGCACCTGTTACCAGTGCAATTTTACCTTCCAGGCTCATTGTTATTCCTCTTTGCTTGGATTGAGGTGTCAGCCGCACAGGCTAAGGCTGCCCGGCTGACCCAGTATTTTAGTCGCTTGTTATGTAGCGGCTTTTTATTTCGCAGCTTCCAGTGACGCCGGATCGTTAACTGCTGAACCGCCCAGTGAACGGCTGATACGTTTAGTCAGGCCAGTCAGGACTTTACCCGGGCCAAACTCCAGCAGTGATTCCACACCCTCTGCTGCCATACGCTCAACAGATTCCGTCCAGCGAACCGGTCCATACAGTTGCTTCACCAGCGCCTGCTTGATTGCAGCCGGATCAGTTTCCGTTGCCACATCCGCATTATTGATTACAGGTACTGACGGTGCATTGAACGTGATCTCGTCCAGAGCAACGGCCAGTTTCTCAGCGGCAGGCTTCATCAGCGCACAGTGAGACGGCACAGATACCGGCAGAGGCAGTGCGCGTTTCGCACCCGCTTCTTTACACAGTACGTTGGCACGCTCAACCGCTTCTTTATTACCCGCGATAACCACCTGACCAGGAGAGTTAAAGTTCACTGGCGAACAAACCTGACCCTGCGCCGCGTCTTCACACGCTTTCGCAATCGCGTCATTTTCCAGGCCAATGATCGCTGACATCGCACCAGTACCCGCTGGGACAGCTTCCTGCATCAGCTGACCACGCAGCTCAACCAGTTTGACAGCGTCTTTGAAGTCAATCACACCCGCACAAACAAGTGCAGAGTATTCACCCAGGCTGTGGCCGGCCAGTACGTCAGGCTGGGCACCGCCCTGCTCCTGCCATACACGCCAGATAGCAACAGAAGATGTCAGCAGCGCAGGCTGAGTACGGTGAGTCTCATTAAGCAGTTCAGCCGGACCGTTCTGTACCAGTTCCCACAAATCATAGCCCAACACTTCAGAAGCTTCGGCAAAAGTCTGTTTAACCACTTCAAACTGCTCAGCCAGCTCCGCCAGCATGCCAACAGCTTGTGAACCCTGACCAGGGAATACAATCGCGAATTTAGACATTCGAGAATCCTTATTTTGTGACTGAAACATTCAGTACTAAATAGAGGGAGACCGTCAGATGTGCCGTTTGGCCCACAGGCTCCCTCATTGAAACGAATTCGGTAGGCTAAGCCTTAAAATTTCACCAGTGCAGAACCCCAGGTGAAACCGCCACCAAAGGCTTCCAGCAATAGGGTCTGACCACGTTTGATGCGGCCATCACGGACGGCTTCATCAAGCGCTGTCGGTACGGTCGCCGCCGACGTGTTACCGTGGCGATCAAGCGTGACCACAACCTGATCCATCGACATTGATAATTTTTTCGCCGTCGCGGAAATAATACGCAGGTTAGCCTGATGAGGCACCAGCCAGTCCAGTTCTGACTTGTCCATATTGTTAGCAGCCAGCGTATCTTTCACCAGGTTTGACAATTGAGTCACTGCCACCTTAAAGACTTCATTACCTGCCATGTACAGCCACTTGTCGTCGCTGAACGTCTGGCCATGTTCCGGCACCGCCAGGCTCAGCAGGCCACCAAAGTGACCGTCAGCATGCAGGTGGGTAGAAATAATCCCCGGCTCATCACTGGCACCAACAACAACCGCACCGGCACCGTCACCAAACAGGATGATCGTGGAACGATCTTCTGGATCACACTTGTGAGACAGCGCATCAGAACCAATTACCAGCACGTTTTTCGCCATGCCGGTCTTAATGTGCTGATCGGCAATACTCAATGCGTAGATGAAGCCTGAACACGCAGCGGCAATATCAAACGCCGGGCAGCCTTTAATATCCAGCATACCTTGCACCTGGCAGGCCGCCGATGGGAAAGCGTGGCTCGCACTGGTAGTCGCTACGATTATCAGGTCAATCTCGTCCTTGGCAATGCCAGCCATTTCAATGGCTTTCAGGGAGGCCTGATATCCCATTACCGCAACAGTTTCATCCTCTGCGGCAATGCGACGCTCTCGAATACCGGTACGAGCAACGATCCACTCATCGCTGGTATCGACCATCTGTTCTAAATCGGCATTAGAACGTACTTGTTCCGGCAGGTAGCTGCCAGTACCTAAAATTTTGCTATACATGAAGACTAATAATGCCTCTCGAGTAAGACTTGTTCCAAACGGTCACTGATTTTTATCGGTATCTGCCGTTTGACCTCGCAGACTGCTTCACCAATGGCATTGGTAAAGGCAGCGATATCAGCACTTCCATGGCTCTTCACCACAATACCGCGCAATCCTAACAGACTCGCGCCGTTATACTGGTCGGGGTTCAGTTGCCTGAGGCTCTCGAATAGGTCACGAAACAACCATTTAGCGACCAGACGCTTAAACGGATTGTCCGAAATGGCTTTTCGGATATTGTTTATAAATAGATTAGCCACCCCTTCGCTGGTTTTCAGGCTTACATTGCCAACAAAACCGTCGCAGACAATCACATCGGCTTTTCCGCTGTACAGCTGGTCCCCTTCCAGATAGCCTATGTAGTTAATTTCCTTAGCGTCCGCCAGCATTTCTGCACATCGCTTGACGAGATCATTACCTTTGATCTCTTCTTCGCCGATATTCAGCAGTGCAACGCGTGGCGCCGCCTTCCCCTGCTCGGCCAGTACCGCTCCCATCACCGCAAACTGGAACAGCGTATCAGCATCGCATGACACATTCGCGCCCAGATCGAGTAACCAGGTTTTCGTTTCGTTTTGGGTCGGAATTGCGGAAACCAGTGCGGGACGATCCACACCCGGCAGCTGTTTGAGGATATAACGGGACAAGGCCATCAGCGCACCGGTATTACCGGCACTGATACAGGCGTCTGCCTGACCTTCTGAAACCGCCTCAAGCGCTGCCCGCATCGATGAGCCCTGGCTATGGCGTAATGCCTGTGACGGCCGGGTATCGTTGGCGATGACATTGTCACAATGGACAATCTTAATACGGGGATGGTTGGTTTGATTCAGGAGAGAGAGTTGCGATGTGATCAAAGTCTGATCACCAAATAACATGACTTTAAGCTCCGGGAATTGCAACAGTGCCTGCACGGAGGCAGGCACTGTTACTTGAGGACCGAAATCCCCGCCCATTGCATCAAGTGCAACGGTTAGACCACTCAAGGCTCAACCTTACTTTTTGATAACCTTGCGGCCACGGTAGAAACCGTCAGCAGTCACGTGGTGACGTAGGTGAGTTTCACCACTTGCAGAATCTACAGACACAGCTGCAGTTGTCAGTGCATCGTGAGAACGACGCATACCACGTGCTGAACGTGATTTTTTGCTCTGTTGTACGGCCATTAACCCTACTCCTGTTAAAAATTACTTACTTCAAGTTTTTCAATACTGCAAACGGATTCGGACGCTCATCAGCAACGGGGATCTCACCAAAAGTCATGTTTCCGCTGGCTTTGCAGTCAGCTTCATCATGCATAGCGACTTGTGGCAATTCCAAAATCAACTCGTCTTCAACGATTTGAATCAGATTGATCTCACCATTTTCGTCGACGTCAGCCGGCTCATAAGCTTCCGGTAAATCATCTGCACCCTCTCGGTTGAGGAGCGGACTATAACAGAATTCAACACTATATTCGTGTTTGAATTCTTCCTGACATCTCTGACAGGTTAGCATCACTTCCACATCCGCGCGGCCTCGCATGAATGCAATATGACGCTGGTCCAGGTCAAATGATAAGGTGACGTTTGCATCACGTGTTACGCTCTGTGTTGACTCGGCCAGACGCTCCAGTAACTCGGCTTTGATGATGCCATCATAATCGAGTTTCTTTTGAGCGGCGCGAACCGGATCAACTTTAAGCGGCAATTTTACCTTTTGCATAGGGCGCGAATATTAGCCTTCTAATCAGCTTGAGTCAAAGGAAATGTGCTCGAATTAACAGCATTTAAGCTAATTCGAGGGTGCCATTTTACCTGCAGCGCAGTCGTCACCACCACTTCCGCCAATTTGATGGTAAATGCCCGCCAGAGAATGACCCGTTATGGTTTATTCAATGCGGTCAAATTACCGTCAACTGCCTGGTGAGATACCAGTCTCTCACCAGACTCACCTTCATTATATAGCCATTTATGCTGATGGCACGTAGACTATCTTCAATCAATTTCAACCGGAAACCCGCCATGACCCAACCCTTGCTGCTGGCATCGACTTCACCTTTTCGTCAGGCCCTGTTGGAAAAACTCCAGGTGCCCTTTTCTATCGCCAGTCCTGACTGCGATGAAACGCCTCTGCCCAACGAAAACGCTGAGCAGTTGGTTCGCCGTCTGGCCGAAGGGAAAGCCAAAGCCTGTGCAGCCAGTCATCCTGACCATATCATCATCGGGTCAGATCAGGTTTGCGTCATCAATGACAAGATCATCGGTAAACCATTGACCGAAGAGAAAGCCTGCCAGCAACTAAAAGACGCCAGCGGCCAGGTGGTTACCTTTTATACCGGCCTCTGCGTTTTTAATGCCCGAACCGGTGACAGCCGCGTTATCTGTGAACCTTTTCATGTTCACTTCCGCCAACTGAGCGATGAAGCCATTGCCCGCTATGTTGCCAAAGAGCAGCCGCTGTACTGTGCTGGCAGCTTCAAATGCGAAGGGCTTGGTATTGCCCTGTTTGACAGGTTAGACGGGCGAGATCCCAATACCCTTGTCGGTCTGCCGCTCATCGCCTTGTGCGATCTGCTGCAAACCCAGGGAATCGAAATCCTTTAGAGCTACGAATTACACCCACTCTCGCCTATCCGGCTAGGCTTCACCTGTTTGGTTTGAGGCTGTGGTTGTGGTTGTGGTTGTGGTTGTGTCAGTCAACCACTGATATAAACCCCAAACAAATAACGGCAGCTTTCGCTGCCGTTCGTGTTTGAAGTGCCACCTACGACCGATTTGGCATTACAACGCCAAACTGGGCAAATCACACCACTTACAAGCCAGAGCCTTACATCAGAAAGGAGCTCAACCACCCCTCACGCTGATTTTCGGCGCAATTGCTCGATGGCTTTCACCAGCATCGGCTCCATCGGCGCACTGATATCCATCTTTTCATCCGTTTGAGGATGCGTGAACTGGATATTCGCAGCGTGCAGGAACAAACGGTTTAGCCCCACCTTCTTTGTATACGCATCAAAACGCGGGTCACCATAGCGGTCATCCCAGGCAATCGGGTGCCCAGCATACTGACAGTGAACACGAATTTGGTGCGTCCGGCCGGTTACCGGGCTCGCCTGAATCAGGGTCGCCTGCTCCAGTCGTTCAATAATTTTAAAACGGGTGTCAGACGGCTTACCGTTCGGGTTCACCCGAACAATACTATTTACCTCATTTTTCAGCAGCGGTGCCGTCACTTTTTTACACGAAGCCTTCCACTCGCCCATTACCAGCGCATAGTAATATTTCTGCACGGTTTTCTGGCGGAACTGCTCCTGCAGCTGACGCAGTGCAGACCGCTTCTTGGCGACCAGCAAAATACCGGAAGTATCCCGGTCGATACGGTGTACCAGCTCCAGGAAACGCGCATCCGGACGCAACGCACGCAAGGCTTCAATGGCACCGAACTTCAGTCCGCTACCGCCATGCACAGCGGTACCTGACGGTTTGTTCAGAATCAGCATGTGATCATCTTCATAGATAATGCATGATTCCAGCTTCGCCACTTTATCCAGCTTCGTACTGACCGGCGCCTGTTCTTCCCTCTCCGGGACAACGACCGGAGGTACCCGAACCAGATCCCCGTCTTGCAGCTTGTATTCCGGTTTTATTCTTTTTTTGTTTACCCGCACTTCCCCTTTACGCAGAATCCGGTAAATCATACTTTTTGGTACATTTTTTAGCCGCGCCCGAAGAAAATTATCGATTCGCTGGCCTGCAAAATCATCAGAAATCTCGATGAACTGCACTTTTGGTTTATCATCTTTCATGGGTTTCATTCTAACATGCCTACAAAGCAGATTGCCGCAAAAAAGTCACCCTGCTATGATTGGCGTGCACAAGTGGGAAAAAGTGCCTACTTTGCTAACAGGGTGTGCAGAATACCACCCACCTGACTACTTTATATACCGCTCTAACGAATAACGCAGCATGTGGCGTAAGACGTTCACTTCCTTGGAGTGTTTTTTTGTTCTCTTTGTGACGATTTTTCTATTGGTGTGAGAGATACCGCCGTGATTACCGGTGTGCCAGCTGTACATTTACCGATCTAACCATCCAGGTACAGTTGGATAAGACGTGTTGCCATTAGCACCCCTGAAATTCCAGCCGTGAGGTTGCATGAAAGATCAGACTTGGGGTCGGGCACCACCAATACCAAACTTGGCGCTGAGAGAACGAGCACAACGAAATAACGAGTAAAATATAATGAAAAGAATGTTGATCAACGCAACTCAAAAGGAAGAGTTGCGCGTCGCATTAGTTGATGGGCAGAAGCTCTTCGATTTGGATATCGAAAGCCCTGGCCACGAATCTAAAAAAGCAAATATCTACAAAGGACGCATCACACGTATCGAACCAAGCCTGGAAGCAGCGTTCGTTGACTATGGTGCAGAACGTCACGGTTTCCTTCCTCTTAAAGAAATCGCCCGCGATTACTTCCCTGCTGATTACACTTACCAAGGCCGTCCTAACATTAAGGAAGTCCTGAAGGAAGGTCAGGAAGTTATCGTTCAGGTAGACAAAGAAGAGCGAGGCAACAAAGGCGCCGCGTTAACCACGTTTATCTCTCTGGCTGGTAGCTATCTGGTTCTAATGCCGAACAACCCGCGTGCAGGTGGTATTTCCCGCCGCATCGAGGGTGACGAGCGTACCCAGCTGAAAGCTGCACTGAGCACACTGGAACTGCCGCAAGGCATGGGCCTTATCGTGCGCACAGCCGGCGTGGGTAAATCAGCAGAAGATCTGGAATACGATCTGAACTACCTGCTGAACCACTGGGATCGCGTAAAAGACGCAGCAGACTCAGCACCAGCACCGTTCCTTATCCATCAGGAAAGTAACGTTATCGCTCGTGCTATTCGTGACTACCTGCGCCGTGACATCGGTGAAATCGTCATTGACAGCAAAAAGATCTACGACCGTGCCCGCGAACACATTCAGCAGGTACGTCCGGACTTCATGTCTCGCGTAAAACTGTATGAAAACAGCGATACACCACTGTTCAATCATTACCAGATTGAGAATCAGATCGAATCAGCCTTCCAGCGTGAGGTTCGTCTGCCATCAGGTGGTTCTATCGTTATCGACCCAACCGAAGCTCTGACCTCTATTGATATCAACTCCGCCCGTGCAACTAAGGGTGGCGATATTGAAGAAACCGCTCTGCAGACTAACCTGGAAGCGGCCGATGAAATCGCTCGCCAGCTGCGCCTGCGTGACTTGGGTGGTCTGGTGGTCATCGACTTCATCGATATGACACCAGTGCGTCACCAACGTGAAGTAGAAAACCGTCTGCGCGAAGCCGTCCGTATGGACCGTGCCCGTGTTCAGATTGGCCGCATCTCACGTTTTGGTCTGCTGGAAATGTCTCGCCAGCGCCTGAGCCCGTCTCTGGCAGAAGCGAGCCATCACGTTTGTCCTCGTTGTAGCGGTACGGGTGTTATCCGTGACAGTGAATCACTGTCGCTGTCCATCCTGCGTCTGATCGAAGAAGAAGCCCTGAAGGATAACACCTCTCAGGTACTGGCGATTGTGCCAGTGGCTATTGCTTCTTACCTGCTTAACGAAAAACGCCGTTCTGTTCAGTACATTGAAAAATCGCACGATGTGCGCGTGATCATCGTACCGAATGCCGATATGGAAACGCCGCACTTTGAAGTGATTCGTGTCCGTACCGGTGATGAGCATGAAACACTGTCTTACAACCTGCCTCGTGCGATTGAAGCATTGCGTGAAGCCGAGTCGAACGAATCGCCTCAAGAGCGCCTGACCGTGAAGAAGCGTGAAGAACCTGTTCTGCAAGGTTTCAGCGCGCCGCAACCAAAGCCGGAAGCCAAAGCGAAACCGCAGGCGGCTCCTGTTGCAAGCGCGCCAAGTGAAACCAAGCCAGGTATTTTCAGCCGCCTGATCACCGCGATTGCTAACTTCTTCTCGCCTGCCACTGAGGCAAAGCAGGAAGAGAAACAAGACAACGGTAAGCGTAACCGCCGTGACCGTCGTGACAACCGTCGTCCGGACAACCGTCGTAACGAGCGTCAGGAAGGCCGTCGTCAGCCGAAAGAAGGCACTCGCCGTAACCGTCCTGAACGTCAGGAAGCGGACAACAAGCAAGTTGCTGAGCAGCGTGAACAGCGTATGTCTCGCCGTCGTAACGAGAAGGCGAAAGACAAACCTGAACAACAGCAACCACAGGCTAGCGATAAGCAAGCAGCTCCGCAGCGTAAAGAGAAAGAGCAAAAACGTCAGTCACGCCGTGAAGACATTCAAGCTCAGAAACAGCGCCGCACTGAAGAGAAAGCACCAAAGGCTGCGAAACCTGCCAAAGCTGAAAAACCTGTTGTGGAAGAGAAGCCTGAGCAGGAAAAAGCCGCTAAGGTGAAACAACGTCGTCAGCGCCGTGACCTGCGTAAGAAAGTGCGTCTTACTGATGATGCCGAGCAGACACAAGAGCTGATGCTGGATGCCGTACAGGACGCGAAAGATGCTTCGCCACTGCAAGCAATGGGCACAGAAATGGCAAAAATGGCCAAGTCTGAAGAGATTGTTGAAGAAGCAGCGGAAGAAGCTATCGAACAGGACAACGGTGGTCAGGAAGGTAACGGTCAGCGCCGTAACCGTCGCTCGCCGCGTCATCTTCGTGCAAGCGGCCAACGCCGTCGTCGTATCCGTGACACCCGTCCGGAAAAAGATGAAGACGTTGAAGGCATCGTAACGGAAGCTGTGGGCCATGCGGTTGAAGAAGCCAGCGATGTTCTGAACGATATCGAAAACGTGATTTCTGTTGTTGAGAAACCAAAGGCGGTTCCTCGTCTGCACAGCGGCGTGGCTTCACCAGAAATGGCAATGGGTAAAGTATGGCCATCTGCGTCTAAAGAGCCGGTTGTCGCTCTGGATGAAGAAGCTGTAGTAGCAGAAAACGTAGCAGTTACAGAAGCAACGATTGCACAAGAAACGGTTGCCGTGACTGAAGCATCGGCTGTACCGGCACTGCGTAGCGGTGTAGCGTCTCCAGAGATGGCAATGGGTAAAGTCTTCCCACTGCGCTCAGAGGTGACGGCTCAAGCGCAACCAACCGAAGCGCCTGTAGCAGCCGAGCCTGCCCGCCAGGAAGCCGAGGTGACTACCGTTGAGGTTGTTGAATCAGCTGCAACTGAGGCGACTAACGTGGCTAAAGACGTTACGGTAGCCGAAGAGCCAGTTAACGCTGAAACAACCACGGCGGATGCTGAGGTTGCTGAAGCCGTTGCTGCTGCACAAGCCGCTATGATGGGTATGACAATGCCTATGGATGCTGAAGCAGATGCAGTCGCACCGGTAGCTGAAGCACCTGTTGTTGTGGCAGCAGTGAAAGAGCAAGTGACGGCGAATACACCTCGCGGTAACCATGCTGTTTCTCCGATGACCAAAGCACCAGCACCATCAATCGTAGCGGAACCAAGCATCGTGGCCATCGCACCAATGCGTGAACCTCGTGTACTTGGCCGTCAAGGTGGCAGCCAGGGAGCAAGCAACCGTGCAACATCGCCAATGAGCAAACCGACTGCAGAATAAGCCGTCTGGCTCTCACCTGCTGGTACCATCCGGCAGGTGACGATGAAAGTACCCATAAAAGCCATGCCTTAAACGGCATGGCTTTTTTATTGCCAAATGTTTGTAACAACGGTGCCTCCGGCTATCGTGATTTCTCCTTTACGGCTTGAACTCACAACGAGCACACCGCAGACATGCCCACTACCTGCAAAATCACACGTTTTTCAAAATAAACGTAATAGCCATCAAGCTTTTTTACATTCCGAGACAAATCTTGCTAAACAAGTTGAACAAAAGTTGAACCGAATCACAGATTTCTGTAGGATCACGGCCTTTGTACGCTCTTTGTCATCACCAGACCCAAAGCAAATCGAATCATCATGTTTGAGTTCCCACAATTTTCAAGACAGTCAGTCAAAAATGACGTTCTTTCAGGGCTGACCGTTGCCCTGGCTCTTGTTCCGGAGGCTGTTGCCTTCGCTTTCGTTGCCGGTGTCGACCCAATGGTCGGCCTGTATGCCGCGTTCATCGTCGGCCTGGTTACCGCGGTTCTTGGCGGCCGCCCGGGTATGATTTCCGGTGCCACCGGTGCTATGGCCGTTGTCATGGTCAGCCTGGTTGCCGAACACGGAATCCAGTACCTGTTTGCTGCTATCATGCTGGCGGGCGTATTCCAGATCCTCGCCGGTGCCTTTAAACTGGGTAAGTTCATCCGTATGGTTCCTCATCCGGTCATGATCGGTTTTGTGAATGGTCTGGCGATCGTTATTTTCCTCGCTCAGCTTGGCCAGTTTAAAGTACCGGATGCAACCGGGGCGCTTCAGTGGATGCAGGGTACCCAACTTTACCTCATGCTGGGCCTGGTGGCCCTGACGATGGCCATCATTTACTTCCTGCCTAAACTGACCAAAGCTGTTCCGTCTTCACTGGTTGCAATTATCACCGTTACCGCGTTGGTACACGGCCTGGGCCTGGATACCCGTACGGTGATTGATTTTGTCCGCTCGATGAGTGGCAATGCCGACGCTACTCTGGCAGGTTCACTGCCGACGTTTGCGCTGCCTGAAGTTGGCTTCAATCTGGAAACCTTGAAGATTATTCTGCCGTACTCTCTGATTCTGGCAGCCGTTGGCCTGATTGAGTCGCTGCTGACGCTGACCGTGATTGACGAAATGACCGGAACACGCGGTCAGGGGAACCGGGAATGTGTCGGCCAGGGCCTGGCTAACATGACCTGTTCGGTGTTTGGTGCAATGGGTGGCTGTGCGATGATCGGCCAGTCAATGATCAACATTAATTCCGGAGGCCGTGGCCGTCTGTCAGGCATCACAGGGGCCGTGGGTCTGCTGCTGTTCATTCTGTTCGGCTCTGATCTGATTGAAATGATCCCGCTGGCGGCGCTGGTTGGTGTGATGTTCATGGTCGTGATCGGCACCTTCGAATGGGCAACCTTCAAGCTGGCACGCAAGGTACCAAAACATGACTTTTTCGCCATCATCCTGGTGACAGGGGTCACTGTGGCGTTCGACCTGGCACTGGCAGTACTGGCGGGTGTGATCTACTCTGCCCTGGTTTTTGCCTGGGAACATGCCAAGCATATTTTCGCCACCAGCCACACCGATGAGAACGGCTCGAAAATCTATGAAGTGAACGGTCCGCTGTTCTTCGGCTCAGTTTCTCATTTCCTGGACCTGTTTGACTCAAAAAATGATCCACAAGACGTGATCATTGATTTTGCTCAGTCGCGTGTTGCTGATCACTCTGCAGTCGAAGCCATTGATACCATCGCCGAGCGCTATGCCAGCCAGGGTAAAACGCTGCACATCCGTCACTTAAGTCCTGAATGTCGTTCCCTGCTGAAAAAGGCCGGTAATCTGGTGGAAGTTAACCTGATGGAAGACCCGACGTACAAAGTAGCGACCGATACTCTGGGCTAACCAGCCACGATAGTCGTTTTGTGGTGCTGGTTTTCTGGCGCTGGCTTCCTTGCTCTGGATTTTTGGTGCTGGTTACCTCGCGCAGAAAGATGTTAACAGCTAAATCAAAACGCCCGCGTAATGCGGGCGTTTCATTGCATATTACAGACGTGAAGAACATACCTGAGCGATCGTCACGAAACGTGAACGCCACTCAGCGAATCGGCAATGTATCCAGCAGTGCTTCAGCTGCGTCTTCCACTAAGTCCAAAACATGTTCAAAGCCGTGAGGGCCACCGTAATACGGGTCTGGAATTTCGGTGACGCCGCTGCGGCCATACGCCATAAACAACTTCACCTTGTGTCGATAGTCAGCCGGACAAATGGCCTGAAGATCCCGTAAGTTAGCATTATCTGCCGCTAATATCAGGTCAAATACTTCAAAATCCTCCGGAATAACCTGGCGGGCACGCATCCCCGAAAAACTGTATCCCCGAGCTTCCCCTGCTGCACGAGAACGCGGATCAGGCAACTCTCCTGCGTGATAACCTATTGTCCCGGCAGAATCGATCTCCATGGACAGCCCACGTTCTGCCACTTTAGTCCGTAATACCGCTTCAGCCGTCGGTGAACGACAAATATTACCCATGCAGACGACCAAAACCCGTTGCACCATACCCTCTCCTGTTACCCATTAAGACCCATAGCCAGTACCTCAGCAATAGCAGTTTGCCTGCCTATCTTCAAGCCTGCCCGCCAATCCTGTGACTGCTGCTGAAAATAAATTCATCAATAGCTTCGCACGGCCTCAACACTACCCTATCCTTCATGCCTTAGATCTCAAATGCCAGATGATCCCCGTGACATAGTAGACCGGATGAATATACCGTGTCAGAGCGACAAGTTCTGGGGTTAACACCTGCGCGTAAATCACAGCCTGCCGCGAAGTGACCGCTAAACAAGTCCAGCCACAGGCCAATGCCAGATTTAAAAAACAGAAGAGTGAAATATTGAAAATCACAGCTGAAATTGATGTATCCCGCCAAGAGCACGAAGCAATTACTCGGTTGCGAAATGCCGCATTCCCCGAGCATCAGGTAGCACGTTCTTATTACAAGCAATTACCCCATATGCGAGTGACGAAATACCGGGATGACACACTTGTCGGTTATATGGGGCTGGATTATCGGGTCATCAATGTCGCTGAGACCCCACTAAAAATACTGGGAATTATTGATTTTTGCATCGACGCGAATTATCGGGGAAAAGGTATAGGCTCAGCGATGTTAACTGAACTCAGCGATTATGCCATAACAAAAGATGTTGACTTCATTATCCTGATTTCCGATTTGGCAGCCTTCTATACACGTCACGGTTTTACCCAAGTCAGCGAGCCAAATACCTGGTTAAGATTACATGAACATCAAAGTTATGGTGTGGCGACTGAGCATGTCGACGATCTTTTCATTAAATCGATCAGTGGCAAAGTCTGGAATAATGGCTCAATCGACTGGCTAGGCTATATGTATTAATTGCTTTTCACCGACACCCTATTTTTGAACTTATTTTATTCGATTGAATCATCGTTCGACGCGGTATCGTCATTTACATTGCCCAAGCCGCTAAAGACACTTTTTTAATCTTGATCACAAATACATGAGAATAACTTTCATTTATTTCTTAACATATTGTTACACGAAGCATATTATTGCGTTATCCATTCATCCAATGAGAAAGAAATGAAAAAGTTAGTGCTGTTTTTTCACTGCCTGGCAGTGATGCTCCTTTCCGGCTGTGTGACGACCGGCGCAAAATTTGATAACTCTGTAAAAGTCGACAGCGATAAAAGTGCCCTGTATCTGATGAGGCAAAGTAAATTTGTTGGAGCACTGATTTGTCGTCCCGTCATCATTGATGAGGTTGAAAAAGGCTGTCTGACAAATGGCGGCTTTCTTCGCGTAGACCTTGAGCCTGGTGAGCATGTCATTACGATGCCAAAGGTAAATCGTAGTGACTGGTTTAAAGAATTAAAAGTTAACGGCACATTTAACCCGGGCAAGATCTATTATCTGGAATGGACCGGAGAACTGGTCAATCTCAATGTCTTACCCATGGGTGCTCTGACAAACGTCGAAGGGGAGACCCAAAGCATGCTTATCGAGCACACTGAAAGTGGCGCACTCTCTATTCTTAAAGGTTTAAGAAACTCGAATTAAGTGACTCAAGCTCAACGCTAACACTTTTACCGCCAATTTTTGCAGGATTCAAACACCACATACGCTTGGCTGAATCCTGTTTTTCTTCAATATCGTCCCTTTCTCAGATCACCGCCAATATAAATGCGTTGAAACATTCAGGTTGCAATACAGGGATTCACATAGCTGCCACATATCCGCTACACTGGCCGTATTCGATTTTCTTGGCGGCTTAGTCTTAATTATTCCTCAGCAGTCAGCCAATGAGTGTTGATTATCTTCAATAGTCCCCATGCGTACATTGCACCAACATGGAGATACGCCGCGGTCCACTGTTATAGCACCGTTGAACAACCAGATGTGACGATTCCGTACCCTCGATGGATAAATGGGTTGCGCAGGAGCTAGCCAGCGATATGAAAAAAGAAACTTGGTTACCGACCACGGACTCTACACACGCCAGACGTAAATACAAGCAGCACACTAACAAGCTTACTTAACAAGCTATAAATAAAAATAGAGGATTAACATGGAAGTCTCATGCCACTGTGGAAATATCACCCTGAAAGCGAACTATAAGCCTGAAGAAGTGGGTGAATGTAATTGCTCTATTTGCCGCCGTTATGCCGCATCATGGGCGTACTACCCACCGCAAGAGGTGGTGATCAGTTTTGCAAAAGAAAGGTCAATATTCTACATCTGGGGTGACAAAGAAGTTGAGTTCCACCGCTGTCACCTCTGCGGCTGTATCACGCACTATAAAACCACGCCTCAATGCGCTTCCCAGATAATAGCGATCAACATGAAAATGGCTGACACCGAATTACTGCAAAGTATTCCGGTCAGAAAAATTGATGGGGCGCAGTATTAAGCAACGGGTGCCGCAACAACTGGATAATGTTATCCAAAGCGGCAATCAGTTTGCACCAACAAAACGGAAAATGGATAACCAGCATTATGCGCCACTCATTAAGAGAAAAAATCATCGACGTTTGTACAAAAAAGATCGCGAAGAAAGGAGAAAACGTGGGGGTTTCTTTTTATGCATTCTTTGCCAATAAAAACGATGACCCGGAATTACTGATGGAAGCGGCGACTTGGTGGATACACACTCATCAGCTGGATCATTTTGAAAAAGCGAGGAAGATTATCACTATGGTAGAAGCTGGCCGTTAACCACTACGGCAATTAAATACGCTCAATGCTTCTTTAATTATTCACAAAGCAGCCGAAGGAAGTGCTGTCACATTTTTACTGAAAAGGGAAAAGATGAAACTGTACAAAGTCACACGCCAGCATCGAAGTGAATACCCTCACCCTATTCATTTTGCGAAAGGCGCCACATTGTTCGTAGGCGAAGAATATCAAGGTCAGGAAGAGTGGCACAACTGGTTTTATTGCCGGACTGAAGACGGTGCAGCCGGATGGGTTCCCGAGCAAATTTTCAAAAGAATAACCAATGACACGGCCATTGCACTTAAAAGCTATACCGCGCGGGAATTAAACGTGGATGAAGGGGATACACTGTATGGATCAACCCGTATGAACGGTTGGATATGGTGTGAATTTCCAAATTGTAGCAATAAAGTCGAAACCTCTGGCTGGGTACCCATCGATAACCTGACAGATGCATGCACACTCACTCAGTGCTAACACAGGAAGCAGGACAAGCAAAAAGTGAGCGATACCAAAACCATGACCAGCCGTTCAATTAAAACACAGGCAACCAATAATCGGTTTTTAGAAGATCCTCTTCCTGCCCCCAAATACCCACGTTGCGAATAACTATTCGTGATTCGTCTTACATTCCGAGGGATGCGAACTTCGTATACTGCCAGAAAGAAGTTATTTACATTCATCTCAATTAAGTCAGCCTTGAGAATTTTATGCTTTTAAATAAAACAATAAAAAGAGAAGTCGAGTCACTACGGCGACAATTACAGCAAGAACGAGAAAACCATCAAGCTGAAATCCAGGAACTTAATGCTGAATTAAGCCAGCTTCACCAGAAACTCGATCTAGAAAAACAATCCAACACTTTAGAGATTGCTCTGCTGAATTTACATCTGCGCGGCAGTGGAATGCTGGAAACGATCCGTAATGGCTTAGCCAGCAGCGCGGAGAGTCTGGAGCAAGAAAATGAGGCACTAAAAGAGCTTGATGAAATGTTTTCTCAAACTCATCAGGCGTTAAGACGGCTCACTTCAAGAGCGGAAAAAATCGAACAGCAGGCACAGGAGAGCATGGAATCTGCCATTGTGCTGGACAACACGGCCAACGCTATCGGAAAATTAGTCGGAATGATTCAGGAAATCTCATCGCAGACCAACCTATTAGCCCTGAATGCCGCCATTGAAGCCGCACGGGCCGGTGAAGCAGGACGTGGGTTTGCCGTGGTTGCCAGTGAAGTCAGAAACCTGGCCGGTAAAGCTCAGAGCGCCAGTTCGGATATTGAATCACTGGTCAATCAGGTACAATCGCAAACTGACGGCATCAAAAAATCAATCAATGAAAATCGTCATTGCGCCGATGATGTTGCCACATCAGCGACACAAATTGAGATCGTAGTTTCTGACGTACTCACTAAGTCTAAGCACATGCAGGAAGTGATTAGAGCTGCATCCACAAGGGCTTTTCTTGATACGGTGAAACTTGATCACACGGTCTGGAAAAACAATGTCTATAGCCAAATCGAACAGCGAAACTTTGCCTCTGTCCTGAATGCCCATACCGAATGCCGTCTGGGCAAGTGGTACTTTGAGGGCGCGGGCATGGAAAAATACAGCCATTTACCGAGTTTCAGCAAACTGAACCCGCCACACCAGTTAGTGCATGATTCCGGTAAAAACGCATTACATGCAGGGTTACATCAGTCATCACAGGCACTACTCCAGCATATTGAAGCCATGGAAAGTGCCAGCGATGACGTGGTACAGGCTATTGATCGATTACTGGATGATGTTCTCAGCGAGTACTGAGTATTCGTCCTGATCATGCCCGTTAAGCTAAAGCCGTCTCGAGACTGTAAATAATTCTGTGAGACGGCCTCATGAAACAATTCTGTACAGACCGGAGCAGGTAACTTGTATTAGTTCAGGTAACTTGCTCTAAACCTGCTTACAACGACAGTTAAAACAATACGGTTCAGACCATTTGTTACACTGATTTCTCCGCTACCTGACGGATGTGCGCCGCCACACTGGCTAACTCGGCATCATCAGCGCGATGACTGTCATGGGAAGAAAGGTAGCCTTCATATTGCTCAAAGTATTTGTCAGACACTGATTCTACCGGTTGGAAACGGGAATCATTTCCTGTTCCGTGCATCGGGAACAATTTACTGTGCAAGTGATCGACGCCGTATCCTTCAAAAAACATACCGGTCCGTGCGACATTCTCGAAGGATTTATCCAGCAATCGGGCAACCTGTTTGGTAGCCAACACCAGTTTGCTCAGCACCTCATCCGATTGTTCAAAGGCGTAACTGCCATGATGAGCTTTAGGAATAACGACAGTAAACCCTTTGGTATTGGGGAAAATAGACAGAAATGCCAGATGGTCTTCATCTTCCCAAACTTTATGACACGGTGCATTCCCGGCCACGATCTCACAAAATATGCAGCTCATTTAATCCTCACTTCCTGTCATTTTTACAATTATCTCTAACTAACGGCAACTAAGCACAATCCTGTTCTGTGTGGTCAGTATCTGGCTGATACTGCGTTTTACCGTGTTCTTGTCTCGGTGCTCATCCGTCTCAATATGCACCAGAATATAAACAATACCAAGTGTATCAGCGGTTTTCATCTAAGTGACGAGAGTCTGAATTGAAACGGCCTTGCTTCACCAACCCGTTACGTTCAGTTAGCTGATCGCTTGACTTACATCCACCGACGCGCTCAATGCTCAAAAATGCCTTATCCGGAGCAGGAATGGCGGGAGAAAATCGTTAATCACTCCTATCTACCCCTCATCTCCATCCCTTTGTATTCCCACAATATCACTGGCTATTATTATTGCCCTGGCGGCTTCTTTTATGATTATTCCGACGGTGCATCTTGTTATTCTTTTTACGATATCGCTTTCTTACGGTATAGCTTTCTCACGATATAGATTTCCCTAACCATTTTCAGTACCTTACAGCTACTTATCGCATCGCCTTCAGCCAGGAACCTTCATGAACAAGCAATGGCAGACCTTTCTCATCGCATTAGCCTTTTTCACCCGCATCCCGATACCAGCCGATACCCCCTATTCACCGGAGCGGTTGAATCAGGCCAATCGCTACTTTGCGCTGGTTGGGGTACTGATCGGTTTGTGCAGCGCGGCGGTCTTCTGGCTGAGTGCGAATTTTCTGCCGGTTTCCGTCGCAGTATTGCTGGCGATGGGAGCCAGCTTATTACTGACCGGCGCATTCCATGAGGATGGTCTGGCAGACGTGTTTGACGGGTTTGGCGGTGGTTGGGATGTGGCGCAAAAACTCACCATCATGAAAGACTCCCGGCTGGGTACATATGGCGCTGCCGCTCTGTTCATCAGCTTAGGGCTGAAATGGACACTGCTGACCGAGCTGGCGACACTCAACATTGAACTGGCCGCTACCGCATTGATTGTGATGCACGGCCTGAGCAGGGCCATCGCCGCCAGTCTGATCTTCAGTTATCCCTATGTCCAGTTGGATCAGCAAAGCAAGGTGAAACCGCTGGCGACTCAGCAAAGTCATCAAGATTTGTGGGTTTTAATTTTTACCGGTTTGTTTATATTACTGCTTTTACCGCTATCGACAGCAATCGGGGTTACCGTTGCACTACTGCTTGTCCGCCACTTGTGTGGCCGATGGTTTACCCGGCAACTGGGTGGCTACACCGGAGACTGTCTGGGTGCCACACAGCAGCTTGCAGAAATCGCGGGTTATCTTGTGTTATTAGCAAGCCTCTCATCCTAACAAACGGAATAAGGTTCTCATGGCAGACCAGAATCAGAAAGACGAACGTTACAAAGCCCGTCAGCAGAAAATCAAAGAAGAAGTTGATGCACGCGTCGATGCGGCCCAGCAAGAAAAAGGCCTGTTTTTGATCATTACCGGAAACGGTAAAGGCAAATCCACCAGCGGCTTTGGCACTATCGCACGCGCAGTTGGCCATGGTCAGAAATGCGGCGTCGGCCAGTTCATCAAAGGTACCTGGGACTGCGGCGAGCGTGCACTGCTGGAACAGCACGGAGTAAATTTTGCGGTCATGGCAACCGGGTTTACCTGGGAAACCCAAAACAAAGAGGCAGACACGCAGGCAGCGCAATCAACCTGGGCTGAGTGTAAAATAATGCTGGCTGACGACAGTTACGATGTGGTTCTGCTGGATGAGCTGACTTACATGGTGACCTACGGCTACATTGAGCTGGAAGAGGTCTTAGAAGCCATTCAAAACCGTCCGGCCATGCAATCAGTGGTTGTAACCGGACGTGGCGCACACCGCAGCCTGATTGAAATGGCGGATACCGTTTCGGAAGTTCGCAATGTCAAACACGCCTTCGAAAGCGGTATTAAAGCCCGTAAAGGCGTTGACTGGTAATAATGGGATACCGGTGCAAACTTGTGCCGGTTACTACCTGCCCCGCTGAATTTCACTTTATTCATCAAGCATTGAACTCACTGCAGGCTGCCGGTAAAGAACACTCCTGCAGACGGCGGCCTTTCTGTATCCTGGCTCACCAGCCTTTCAACCACACTGTTTCCCCTATAACGTAACAGAATCATTCCAGTTTTCCGGCAAGCTTAATATAATGAAATCATTATCTTGCTAAAAGGATTGACCATGTCTTCCCAGTTACCGCCGCAGTTTACCCGGCCCTTTATGAAAATCTTCCATATTCTGGAAGCCATTCTGCTGGTTGCGATTACCCTGGCAACCCTCGCAGCCATGGTCAACGAGTTCATTCACGTGTACGTGAACAAGCAAATTCAGCTGACAGATATTCTGCTGATGTTCATTTACCTGGAAGTACTAGCCATGGTGCAGCAATTTGTCACCAACGGTAAGATCCCGGTTCGTTATCCGATTTATATCGCCATCATGGCGATCGCCCGATACATCACACTCGGCATGAAAGAGTTGGATGGTATTTATGTTGTCTGGCTGGCCCTGGCAGCCTTTATTCTGGCCGCTGCCACGCTGCTTATCCGTGTCGGGCACCATTACTGGCCGTATGAGAAGCTCACTGATCCGGCAAAAAATCAGTCGGAAGACTGACAAAAGCGGATCACTACAGCCAGACGCGAATACGGATAAATCCAGAAAGCCACCAGATTGCTGAAAACAAAAAGGGAGTGTCGCTACACTCCCTTTTTCATTAAGCCTTTATAAGGGCGTTTGCCCGGTCTGCCGTTCCGCGATATTCACGCAGTGCACGATATAAAACAGAATTTATCCGGTGATTGTCTCAGAACGTTTTATCAAACAGCCGAAATGAATAAGCAAACAAAGAGCCATTACTCCACCCGATGATATCCAGGGTTATTTAATCTGCGTCACATCGGGCGACACGCTCTTTGCGATGCTTCTTTCGGTAGAAATCCAGCGCTTTCTGTAGTGCTTTGTCATGCATCCTTGCCCGTAGCACATCCAATTCAGTCTTTTTCATTATTCACCTCTGTTGGCACTTTCGGGGCGGCTAAACAGCTGGAGGTCATACCCTAAAAATCAGGATCGCTAATCACCAATAAACCGCTACAGATTGCTGACTGCACAATCTATACGAAGCATTTTATGTCTTATTCCCTGAAACGCGGCTGAAGAAAAGGAATTTCGTTTGGCGCGTTTTTAATCACTATAGCTATTTGCTGTTATCAGAGCACACCTTTATTCTGAAAAAGCATGAATCTATGATTGCTTTTAAAATTCAGCATGAATATCAAACAATAATCATAAAAAAATGCCAACAGGATCAACCTGATGGCATTCGGTATCCGAGACTTAATTTCGATTAAACAACAATTTGAGCAATGGTATAACCTATTGCACACGCCGAGATCACACCAATCAGGCCCGGCATCATAAAGCTATGGTTAAAGTACCACTTACCGATTTTGGTTGTCCCGGTCACGTCAAAGTTGCAGGTCGCGATGTCTGACGGATAGTTAGGAATAAAGAAATAGCCGTACGTAGCTGGCATCAAACCAATCAACAGAGCCGGATTCAGTCCCATCGCCATCCCTACCGGCAGCATCATACGCGCAGTAGCCGCCTGGCTGTTCACCACCACCGAAACGATGAACAGCGCCAGTGCGAAGGTCCATGGGTATTCCTGCACCATTTCAGTGATGCCCGATTTGAATGACGGCATCGCGTACTGGAAGTAGGTATCACTCATCCAGGCGATACCAAAAATCGCAATGGCCGCCACCATACCAGATTTGAAAACCACCCCTTCCGGGACTTTCTGAACATTTGTGCCTGTTACCAACAGAATCAGACCACCAAACGCCAGCATCATCATCTGGATGATGACAGACATCGGAATCGCCTTCTCATCGCCAATAGTACGGACTTCCGGCACCATCGCCACAAACACAATCGATATCAGCGCTAACAGAAACAGCAGCACGGCATGTTTGGCCGACGCCGGCAGGATTTCGTCGAGCGACGTGGACGTGGTATTCAGGATTTTGTCTTTCCACAGCGGATCACGCAGACGACGCTGATACTCAGGATCGTCTTCCAGATCAGCACCACGGCGCAGGCTGTACAGCGACAGTAGCAGGGTACCCAGCAATGTTGAAGGCACTGTCACCATCAGGATCGTCAGCAGGTGAATGCTTTCCTGAACACCGGAAAGTTGGGCAAGGTAATAGACCACTGCGGCAGAAATTGGACTGGCAGTAATCGCCAGCTGCGAAGCCACAGAAGAAGCGGCCATTGGTCGCTCCGGGCGGATGCCGTTTTTCAGAGCCACATCCCCGATGATCGGCATGATGGAGTAAACCGCGTGACCGGTTCCCAACATGAACGTCATGGTGTATGTCACCAGCGGACCGAGGAAAGTAACGCGCTTTGGATTACTGCGCAGGATACGCTCAGCAACCTGCAACATATATTTCAGGCCACCAGCGGCTTCCAGAATAGATGCACAGGTCACCACGGCAAGAATAATCAACATTACCGTGATTGGCGGGGAGGTGGGCGGCATTCGGAAAACAAACACTTCAACCAGCAGACCGAGCCCCGACACGACGCCCAGGCCGATACCACCAAACCGGCTACCGGTATATAACACGAGAAGGAGGAATAAAAACTCCAGATACAGCATACTCGCTATCTCCCTATATCGAAAAATGCATATCCCACAAGCGGGATAATAATTAACCTTTTAATCAGGACGACAAGTATACTGAGCGAATTAAATCACTGGCTATGCGAATCTACTTAGTAATTTCAGTAACTTATATTTATGTGACAAATGACGGAAATTTGCTTTCTTTCCACCCATTTTATTCCACAGGATGAATACTATTGAGAAACCCGTTATTTACCTCTCCGCAACAAACCGGGCATCCATTGGTTGTTAAATCACTCATCCGAATATTTATCCAGCATTGGATACACAGAACGTTCAGTCCTCATACCTTCCAACCCACTTACCGCCGACTTCTTGCCAGAACCACCACACAAAAAAAGACGAAGGCCGCAATACGGAACCAATGAAAGGACGTCAAAAAGAAAAACCCGGCTCACCAAGGTTTACCGGGTTTGTCATTTGACCAATTGTCAGCCGTTGCTCAAAACGAACAGTTAATATCTATGACATATTGCTCATCGTCATTCATGATCGTTAGTTGCTGGCAAATGTTACCGGATGAGGGCACTCCGAGACATGGCACAAATTAGCATCAATATCCTGATTTCCCAGCAATCGCAACCACAGTGCCGGCAGATGCTTCGGTTTAACAGGCGGCGTCGGTAGCTGAACCGGATCGGTCAGCAGCCATTCTTCGGCTTCATCCTGTTGCGCGAGCGAGAACTGAAACGGCATGTAATCAAGAATGCCTAAACGCAGGTCCGTTACCACCAGTGTGTTATCACGCTGCTCATATTTCACAAACCCCGCACTAAAGCGCTCGATCATTTGCAGGTAGTTGGATCGTTCTTCAATCGGCCAATGGCCACGGTTTTTGGCAATAAAATCGACCTCGGTGTTTTTATCCAGCAGTGAGGTCAACCCTTCCCAGTAATAAGCGCCATCGTGAACAACAACACGCCAAAGCAGGGTATTAAACGGCGTTGGAGTAATAAAGACCGGTCTTTCAGCCAGCGGGGTGTCCGCCAGTTGCGTTTCAACGCGGTGCGATACCAGACTGTATGCAACCAGCGACCAGATCAGATACACCGACGAGATCGCGACACCAACCCGACACAGGTGCGCCATTTTATCCCGCCACATCAGACTGGCGGCCAGACACACCAAAAGAGGCACAGTGTAGAGCGGATCGATAATAAAAATACTGGATATCGCGACCGGTAGCGCCAGCGGCCACAATAACTGCGTGCCATAACTGGTAAAGGCATCCAACAACGGATGGGTAATCAAACACGCCGCAACCAGCAGCCACAATCGGGGCAAACCCATGCGAGTGGGCTTAACAGTTTGCCATATCCAGCTGAGCAAAAATGAAAACGGCAGCAACACCAGTAATGAATGGCTGAAGCCACGGTGGTTGACCATATCGGAAACCGGATCGCCGTAGCTGATTAGCACATCTAAATCCGGAAGCGTGCCTAATGCCGCCCCGGCCAGCAAGACTTTCGGCGAGCAATTTCTACCCGCAATCATTCCGGCCACCGCTGCTCCGAGAGCAGCCTGGGTCACTGAATCCACTTCAACTCCTTATTAAGGCTGTGTTTAATCACACAAGATTATGAAAACCGGAGCGTACCATACCAGATTTTGCTCTCAGACAATATGTAAAGCGTACCCGCCAGACGCATTCGTTTACAAAAGTAAAACTTGGGCGCGGCTCGCAGTTAACCTGTCTGGAATTCGCTAGGGTGGATAGGGCAACAACCATTCACTCAAGCTATGCAGTCTTAGCTATTCACTCTTAGAGGGGAGATGAGATGCCAACAAAAGTGTCTGAATACATGACGCCGAAAGTCATTACTGTTGAGCCACACACCGGGTTGAGGGAGGCATTCTTCATGATGAAAGATGAAGCCATCCGCCACCTGCCAGTGGTGGACGCGCAGGGTGAGCTGGTCGGCATTGTCAGCGATCGGGAACTGCGTCGGCCGGGCTGGGTTGATGAAACCCCGGAGATTGGTCACGAGTATCAGCTAACGGATGATTTGCTGATACAGGATGTCATGTGCACAGATGTCGTATCCGTCCATACCTACGACACATTGTCCAGAGCCATTGGCACCATTCTGGAACACCAGATCGGAGCGGCACCGGTTCTGAACAAATCTGGCGAGCTGGTTGGCATGTTGTCTGCCGTCGATTTACTCAAAGCGTTTCAGGACAGCCTGGAGCATCAGAAAACGCAGAAAAAGAAAAAAGCCTTTGTCTAATCCTCAGGCTTCCTCAACGGTCCTAACCTCGCTGCCGTACTCTGTTTTTCATCACAGCAGCATAACATTGATACAGTACAAACAACAAGGCCTGCAGATGCAGGCCTTGTATTGATATCAACTTGAGCCCATTCAAAGCGAACCTCTCGCTCTCGTTGAACAGTCCTGAGTTTAAACAGCTCTTCATTGAGCAAAATTAGCTGAGCTGCTATGCGTTGAACGATGCTTAGTTAAACAATGCTTAGCTGAACAATTTTTAATTGATCAACTTAGTTGAAAAGCCCTTTCAGCAGCTTGTCGGCCACGTCTTTAACGCCTTCATCTTTGGCTTTGTCACCCAACAGTTTCTCCAGACCGCGCTCAACCTCTTTCTTGGCTTTCTTCTCCAGCTCGTTATTCTGCTTCAGCAGCATTGCCAGATTCAGCCCGAATTTCGGCTCCGTCCAGTTACCTTTCACATCAATCGGCACAGTCAAGTTAGCCACTTCATCAATGTCTTTACCGCCCTGCCCTTTGCTGGTTGCCACCAGAGAGGTGTTGATCAGGAAGTTGAGCTCTTCAGACATCAGGTTGGTCGAACCCTTGCCATCCACCCGTAACAGCGGTGAATCGACATCGATGTTATCGGTTGAGGCCACCCCATTGCCTACCTTGAAAGTCGCTTTCATGGCAGAGAAGTCCGTTTTACGCTCTTCTTCGACATAGTCGGCTTTCTTGCCTTTCAGGGTCGCACGCGCTTCACGGATCATTTCAGGAATGTTTACACCGTAGATCGCGCCATCAGCAAAGTTAATCGCCAGTGTGCCGGCAACGTTCTGGCGAATACGATTTTCCGACAGACCAGTGCCTGACAGGTTAACACTGATATCGCCCGTACCGGCCAACACATCGTTTTGCGCCACATCCATCAGCAATGGGTGAACCTGAACGCCTTTGATTTGTTTGTTCACTCGGTAAGTTGGCAGTTTGCCGTTCGCATCCAGCTTCGCGGTAGCGTGAATACTGCCTTGATACAATTTGGCATCCAGCGATGACATGTTCAGCACACCGTTTTTGATGGTCAGTTTCAGCAACACATCGCTCAGCTTGGCATTAGCGGCTTTGAATTTGCCGATTGCTACATTCGCTGCCAAATCAACGGTTTTCAGTGCCGACAGATCCGGCTCTGCGTCCTTATCTTTGGCCGCTGCCGGAGCCTGTGGTTTCTGGCCACCTTCAGCCGGTGTTGCCGCCTGCTCCTGTGCCGATTTTTCCGTACCCAGGAAGGCATCCAGATCAATGTTGTCTGAGGCCAAATCAATGCGAATGACTGGCACATTGGCAGACTTAAATGAGCCTTTACCAGTCAACGACAGTTCATCGATATCCGCCGCAAGGTTCGACAGAGTCGCCTTCTGCTCTTTCAGCTGATAAGTCGCATCGGTTTTCAGGGCTACCTTCATTTCCGGACGCGGCAGTGCCGCCCCCTTCAGGTCAGCTTTCATATCCAACGCTTGCACATCAACAACAGTTAATGCTGGATCCATTTTCAGGCGGGTCGAGCCTTTGGCATCGAACGTCAAATCCGGAATCTGACCTTCTACCGCGAACTCGATCGCCGACCATTCACCCAGTTTGAACTGATCCATCGCCAGGGTAAAACCACGAATGTCGTTTTTCGGATCATTAACTACAGCTTGAAGACTCAGCTTTTTCAGCTCAGCCGTGTCCATCGCTTTGGCAATCATCAGCTCAGTATTGCCTTTCGCCTGGAAGTTCAGTTCACCGTTTTTGCCCGTTACGTCAAAGCTGGCTGCGGTCCACTCACCGGGCGCAAAGCGATTCAGTACAAAGTCCAGTTTGTCGACCTGTGTCAGCGTACCGGCTTTATCGTCACGAATCACTGCACTGGCATCCACAATTTCAATGCCTTCCAGTGACAGAGCCCATGCTTGCTTCGGCGCATTGGCCGTGTCTTTAGCCGTATCCTGTGCTGAGGTGTCAGCTCCGGATTCGTCTTTTGCCTGTCCCAGGCCATCCAGGTTGCTCTTACCTGATTTCAGCGTTTGGATAAATACCCGGCCGCCGTGCAGGCTGACATTGCCAATTTCCAGCTGATTTGACAGTAGCGGCAATACCGATACTGACAACTCTGCACGGTCAAAACGCATCAGGTTTTCTTCCGCAAACCCTGCCGGATTACGGAATTCCGTTTTTCCGATAACCAGCCCCACGCTTGGGAAAAAGCGCCAGCTGATATCCCCGTCCATTACCAGCTCACGCCCGGTGGCTTTCTTAACCTGCTCGGCAATCATTGGCTTGAACTGGTTTGGGTCAACCAGTGCCAGCAGAGCTGCAATGCCGATCACCACGACCAGCACAATTGCCAGTAAGGCAAATAAAATCTTTTTCATTGAATCCCCATTTCAACAGCGCATTTCAACGAGAAGCCTAAACGTATCTCTCTGATAAAGACAAATAATTTTGCTGTAAGTTTTCTGAACCATAAAAAAACAGGCAGCGGATGCTGCCTGATTGAAAGGATTGATTATACACGAAACAATTATGCGCGCAGTAGCTTACCAATGTGGGCTTTCAGTACATCGATCGCGATACGGTTCTTACCGCCGCGAGGCACGATGATGTCTGCATATTGCTTAGACGGTTCAATGAACTGCATAAACATCGGACGAACAGTTTTCTGATACTGTGCCAGAACAGATTCCATTGTACGACCACGTTCCGCCACGTCACGCTGCAGACGACGCAGCAGGCAGATGTCCAGCGGCGTATCCATAAATACGCTGGCGTGCATCAGTTCACGCAGGCGAGGATCCGTAAGCAGCAGAATACCTTCCAGAATGATCACCTTTTTCGGCGTCAGAGTGGTGGTTTCTTCCATACGAGTGTGTTCGCTATAACTGTAACGAGGAACTTCAACCGCTTCACCGTTAATCAGCTTTTGCAGGTGGTCGCAAAGCAAATCGTGGTCAAGGGCATTTGGATGGTCGTAGTTCGTCTTAACCCGCTCTTCCATGCTCAGGTGACTTTGATCGTTGTAGTAACAATCTTCCGTGATAACACCGATCTGATGATCGCCTACTTTTTCTTTTAGCTCTTTATAAACTGTACTGGCGATCAGACTTTTACCGGATGCAGAGGCACCTGCAATACCGATAATAACGCATTGGTGTGAGTGTTCAGACATATCAGAAAGCACCTGTGAAACAACTTAGCGAGGTGAAAAATACCTGTCTAAACAAAACACTGCTCGCATCGGGATGCCCGGTACATTGTTTGAAACAGGTATAATTTGGCATAAATAAACCGCCTGATTATAGGCAGTTGTGGCCGCAGATGCCAGTAAAAATACGGCTTCCGCGGCATTTGGTCAGAATGTCTGCAACTTAGAAAAAGCAATCGGTTACATGGTGCGAATGGTAATTTGCTCCGCCACCGGGGTACCCTGCCAGTACAAACGGCTGGCCACATTTCCGGCCAGTTCAATGTAGGTTTGTGCCTGCTCAGACTCCGGTGAAGCAGCTACCGTCGGCTTACCCTGATCGATATCTTCCCGAATTTTAATATGCAACGGCAACTGGGCCAGAAGCGGGACCGCATACTCTTTGGCCATGCGTTCTGCACCACCGGTACCAAAAATCGGTTCATGGTGACCGCACTGGCTGCAGATATGGTAACTCATGTTCTCCACTACCCCGACAACCGGGACATCCACCTTATTAAACATACTGACCCCTTTAATCGCATCGGCCAGCGCCAGATCCTGCGGCGTAGTGATCACCACCGCGCCGGTAACCGGGATCTGCTGTGCCAGCGTCAGCTGAATATCGCCGGTACCCGGAGGCATGTCGATAACCAGGTAGTCCAGATCCGGCCACCAGGTTTCCATCACGATCTGCGACAGTGCTTTGGACGCCATCGGTCCCCGCCAGATTGCGGCATTCTCAGCCGGCACCAGATACCCTATAGAGTTGGTGTACAAACCACATGACTCGACCGGCAGCATGTGCTTGCCATCCGTTGACTGCGGTTTCTCGTCGGTTGCTCCCAGCATCATCGGTACTGACGGGCCATAAATGTCGGCATCCAGCAGACCCACTTTGGCACCCTGCGCCTGCAAGCCCAGCGCTAAATTAACCGCCGTTGTGGATTTACCTACGCCCCCTTTAGCCGAACTGACAACGACAATGTTCTTCACCCCGCGCAGTGGCTGTTTCTCACCGGCAGCCAGCGGCGCAACCCGGCATGAGAAGGCAAACTTCGCTTCTGCGGGAATATGGTTGGCCTGCTGCTGACTGAAAATCCATTGTTCCAGTAATTCAACAACCGTGGCGGCGGCAAAGGGGAACACAACGGAAATCGTACCGGTTGCCGAGACTGACACCCAATTGGGTGTATCAGCCCACTCTTCGTGAAGCCAGGGATGCTCAAACTGATTAAGCCAGCGGGTAATGTCTGCGACGCTCTCAAATCGGATCATTGAGTCACTCATGGTTATTTAGCGCTCCATTTTTACTCTTTCTTTTCATCCTATCACCAATGAAAAGCCTACGCTTCTGGTTTACCGCCATAAACCTCAGATCCTCCTAGGCAACGAGTTATCCATCAGGTAGTATTCAAGACTACGTTTTTATTACCCATCATGAGCGAAATAAGACACTATGGCTGCAAATCCAAGAAAAATTCTGGTGACCTGCGCCCTACCGTACGCTAACGGTTCGATCCACTTGGGTCACATGCTAGAGCATGTGCAAGCGGATATCTGGGTGCGCTATCAGCGCCTTCGCGGCAACGAAGTTCATTTCATCTGTGCAGACGATGCACACGGTACTCCAATCATGCTTAAGGCCCAGAAGATGGGTATGGAACCTGAGCAAATGATTGCCGAAGTGAGCAAAGAGCACCAGGCTGACTTTGCTGGCTTCGATATTAGCTTCGACAACTACCACAGCACGCACTCTGATGAGAACCGCGAGCTGGCGTCTTTCGTTTACACCAAACTGAAAGAAAACGGCTTCATCACCAGTCGCACCATTTCTCAGCTATTTGACCCGGAAAAAGAAATGTTCCTGCCGGATCGTTTCGTTAAAGGAACCTGTCCGAAGTGTAAGGCTGAAGACCAGTACGGCGACAACTGTGAAAGCTGTGGTGAAACTTACAGCCCGACTGAGCTGATCAATCCTAAGTCGGCAGTTTCCGGCGCAACGCCAGTAATGAAAGATTCTGAGCACTTCTTCTTCGACCTGCCTCAGTTTGAAGGCATGCTACAGGCGTGGACCAAATCTGGTGCCCTGCAGGAAGAAACCGCGAATAAAATGCAGGAATGGTTTGAATCCGGCCTGCAACAGTGGGATATCTCGCGTGATGCGCCATACTTTGGCTTCGAGATCCCAGGTGAAACCGGTAAATACTTCTACGTATGGCTGGATGCACCAATCGGCTACATGGGCTCATTCAAAAACCTGTGTGACAAACGCGGTGACCTGAACTTCGACGAGTTCTGGAACAAAGACAGCTCAACCGAACTGTACCACTTCATCGGTAAAGACATTGTTTACTTCCACAGCCTGTTCTGGCCTGCAATGCTGGAAGGTGCGGGTCTGCGTAAACCAAGCAATGTATTCGTTCACGGCTATGTGACCGTAAACGGTGCCAAGATGTCAAAATCTCGCGGTACTTTCGTTAAGGCCAGCACTTACCTGAAACACCTGGATCCGGAATGCCTGCGTTACTACTACGCGGCAAAACTGAACAGCCGTATCGACGACCTGGACCTGAATCTGGAAGACTTCACCCAGCGTGTTAACAGTGACGTGGTGAACAAGATTGTTAACCTGGCTTCCCGTAATGCCGGCTTCATCAGCAAGCGCTTTGACGGCAAGCTGTCTGACATTTGTGTCGAGCCAGAACTGTACGCAGAGTTTGTTGCAGCGTCTGACCGTATTGCAGAGCTGTACGAAACACGTGAGTTTGGCCGTGCTATCCGTGAAATCACCGCACTGGCTGACAAAGCGAACCAGTACGTTGACGAGAAAGCACCATGGGTTCTGGCCAAGGAAGAAGGCAAAGATCAGGAGCTGCAGGATGTGTGTTCTGTGAGCCTTAACCTGTTCCGTGTTCTGATGACTTACCTGAAACCGGTTATGCCAAAACTGGCAGAACGCTGTGAAGCCTTCCTGAATAACGCCCTGACATGGGAAGGTCTGGCACAACCGCTGACCAACCATGAAATCGCTAAGTTCAAAGCACTGTTCAACCGTATCGATCCTAAGTTCGTTGAAGCGATGATCGAAACCTCGAAAGAAGAAGCAGCAGCGGAAAAAGCGGCTGATGAAGCAGCGTCGGCTAAACCAGCCGCGGCGGGTGCACTGGCAGAAGAGCCAATCGCTGACGAAATCGAATTTGATGACTTCGCGAAAGTAGACCTGCGTATCGCCAAAATCATTGCGTGTGAAGCCGTGCCAAAAGCAGACAAACTGCTGAAGCTGCAGCTGGATCTGGGCGGCGAAACCCGTCAGGTCTTCTCAGGCATCAAGTCAGCTTACAGCCCTGAAGATTTGATTGGTAAGTACACTGTCATGGTGGCAAACCTGAAGCCACGTAAGATGAAATTCGGCATGTCTGAAGGCATGGTGCTGGCTGCTGGCCCAGGCGGTAAAGACCTATGGCTGCTTGAGCCGCACGAAGGCGCACAGCCTGGCATGCGCGTCATGTAAGTCGACGCCCGGTTACCTTTAACCGGTAACCTGTTGTTATGAACTATCGTTAAAAAAAGGAGCCTTCGGGCTCCTTTTTTATTCTCCCGCCATTTGTGCGGGCTTACTTATCCAAATCTGGCTTGCTGGCTCCTGTTAAACCTTAGAGCCACTCTAGCCCAAATGCTGCAGAGCTTTCGTTTCGCCCCTACGCAATCATTTCTGCATTGTGAGCCTTGAAGCTTCCCTTTCACTTCAACCCACCAGCATCAGCGAACACTGTATGTTTGTCTTTGTGCCTCGCGTATATGCGCTTTTTCGCTTTTTCGCTTTTTCGCTTTTTCGCTTTTGGGTATTTGCCGTCTGTCTGTATGTTGACCGCTAGCTTTTTTGCGACTTGATCGGTCGCGACCATAGTGACAAGGGCGCAGGTAGACTTTTTGATGCGTCCCTTTACACAGAAGGCTTCCTCTTAGTACACAAGTTTGCACACAAGAATAAGTATGCAACTTAGCGCGCAAAATAAATACGCCGCCGCCAAAACCTATTAAGTGAAGACAAATCCTTTTTAACCAATAAGTTACATATGAGCACTCGAATTCAGGAAGAGGCTATCAATATATGCTCTGCAAAAATGTTAACAGCGTAAAACTCTGAAACCGATCCTCATCACACCAAACCGCAAAAGCAACGTAAAAATTATCTTCAATCCAATTCACGACATAAAAATCGAGCTATTATTATCACCAAGGTTAAAATTTGGTTAAAAACATTGTTTTCAGCACTTGTCGTTATTGATAAAAGTGTGATCTAAAACATACCTTTGATTATTAAACAGCATTTTACTTCGCATTAACACCAGAACTGCTGTTAACCTGCTCCGCACTCTGACGAATGACTGACAGAGTGAATAATTATAAGGAGTGTTCTTTTCATGCAAACTCAAAAGAAAAAAATGTCCCTTACCGGCCGAGTCATTCTCGGTATGGTGCTGGGCATCCTGACCGGGTTTATTATTCGTTCCCTCTTTTCTGAAGATTCTTTTGTTCACGAATATATTGTTAACGGCCTGTTTGAGGTCGGCGGGGCTATTTTCATTGCCAGCCTGAAAATGCTGGTTGTGCCTCTGGTCTTTGTTTCTCTGGTTTGCGGTACCAGTACCCTGAAGGATCTCAGCACGCTGGGCCGTTTGGGAGGAAAAACGCTGGCCTTCTATCTGGCAACGACAGCCATTGCCATTACTCTGGCACTGGTAATGGGTAACCTGTTCCAGCCAGGGGCTGGTGCCGATCTGTCTGCGGCGACTACCTTTGCCGCGAAAGAAGCCCCATCACTGGGACAAGTTATTATCGGCATGTTCCCGACAAACCCAATCAGTTCAATGGCGAACGGTAACACACTGCAGATCATCGTATTTGCTATTCTGTTTGGTATTGCCATCAGTGCTGCGGGCGAAGCAGGGGAACGTATTGCCGGAGTTTTTGCGGACCTGAACGAAGTCATCATGAAGCTGGTTGCGCTGCTGATGCACGTGGCACCGTTTGGTGTGTTCTTCCTGATGGCAAAACTGTTCACAGGTCTGGGCATTGATGCAATCTTCAATCTGTTCGGTTACTTCCTGGTTCTGTCTTGTACTCTGCTGATTCACGGTCTGGTTGTTTACAGCTCAATGCTGAAGATCTTCTCTGGTCTGAGCCCGAAAATCTTCCTGAAGAAAATGGAAGATGCCATCATGTTTGCTTTCTCAACGGCTTCGTCTAACGCGACCATCCCGATCACGATGGAAACCGCGACTAAACGCCTGGGTGTCAGCAACCGTATCGCGTCATTCACTGTTCCTTTGGGTGCGACCATCAACATGGATGGCACTGCAATCATGCAAGGTGTGGCGACAGCGTTCATCGCACAGGCGTTTAACATCGATCTGACCATGAGTGACTACATGGCTGTGATTCTGACAGCGACTCTGGCATCAATTGGTACAGCCGGTGTGCCGGGTGTCGGCCTGATCATGCTGGCTATGGTGCTGAACCAAGTTGGCCTGCCGGTTGAAGGGATTGCGCTGATCATGGGTGTTGACCGTCTGCTGGATATGATTCGTACTGCCGTCAACATCACTGGTGACAGTTGTGTAACCTGTATTGTGGCTAAGTCTGAGGGTGAACTGGATCTGACCCGTTACCACAACCCGCATGCTGGCGAAAAAGAAGAAGAAGTTCATCTGCATCCGGCAACGGGTACACACTCTAAGCCAGCCTCACAGGGCGATATGTAACAGCAGTGCTCGGTAAGAGTTAATGACTCAGAGAAAAAGCTCCTTCGGGAGCTTTTTTATTTGCACTGAAAAGATCCATCGTTGCACCACTACAGTATCAATGCGTTATTTACTCCAATCACTCTGTGTTTTTCAGTTTTAATTCAATGAATTAAATAAAGTAAATCAGCCACTTTTCAGGCACATTACTTGCTGAACTGTCTCTTTAAGGCTTCATCGCGCCAAGGAGGCAGCAATGCTCTATGTTTTTTCCACACTCTTTGTTGTGGCGCTTGCGCTGGCTATTTACGCTTACCGTGCGAAGCAGACCCGTCTGATGCTGCAAAGCCGTTTTAATCAGGTGATTGGCTTACGCCAGTTGATTCATTTATTGCGATTTCACCGACGCCAGACCCACCAATGGCTGAATATTCATCTCAATACGACGACAGGCTCCCCTCCTGCGCAGCCGGAACCACCGGCTTTGGCAGAGAGCCGGGCCATCAAAAACCTAATCCAAAGCCTGACCAACCTGGCCGAACCGAGCAATCGCCCGATGTATCGCATTTTAGCTAAGCGGCTCCACAACCTGCTTGAGGAATGGCCCAGCTATTCGCTGCAGCGCAACCAAGTAGAACACGGCAAGCTTATTCGGCATGTTCTTTACCTGATTGACGATACCATCACACAGAGCCTGATTGCGGCCGAGCAGAATCATATCTTCAACCACTATCAGGCAGTATGGCCGGTGACTCTGAATGCAATCGACAGCCTGAGTCGCTTTCGCTACACCATTCATAACTTTTCGGTCGGTAGCCCTGCGATGGAAAGGGAATTACGTCTGCACCTGCAAATATTGAAACGTCGACTGGGGCAAATGACTCTGCCCATTCATGAGCCTGTCCCCCCACTGATACTGGATACCCTGTTTGGCCAGTTTGACGATATTCCGCTCTACGTTGCCGATGAAGACCAGGTTCGGGATGCACTCTACCAGTTCTCCCAGCAGGTATCAGACACACTGTTTCAACTGTTCGATAGCATGCTGGCGGAAATAGCCAATGAGGTCGAGGTCAAACTGCCCGAACTGCATCAACATCAGGGTACAAGTGTATTGCCCTTTAACCACCTATAACCGAGTTTTTGGCGATTCCAGCCAATAGGCCAGTGGTGTTAATGCTTCCTGTTAACGGGCACTAGGCAGAGCTCAGAAGAAGCGGTTCACAAACCACATTTCAGGCATAAAAAAACCGGCCATCAGGCCGGTTTTTAATGTTTAGGGAAGGATTAACTAAATTAATCTTAGCCAATGTGCGTCGCGCCACCCATGTACTTCTGCAGCACTGCTGGAATACGGATACGACCGTCAGCTTCCTGGTTGTTTTCCATGATAGCCACCATGGTACGACCTACTGCCAGACCAGAACCGTTCAGCGTGTGAACCAGTTCAGGTTTCTTCTCACCTTTACGGCGGAAGCGAGCCTGCATACGACGCGCCTGGAAATCCCACATGTTAGAACATGAAGAAATCTCGCGGTATGTACCCTGAGCAGGTACCCACACTTCCAGATCGTAAGTCTTACATGCGCCGAAGCCCATGTCGCCAGTACACAGCACGACTTTACGGTATGGCAGTTCCAGCAATTGCAGAACCTTCTCAGCATGGCCAGTCAGTTCTTCCAGCGCAGCCATTGAGTCTTCCGGACGGGTAATCTGAACCAGTTCAACTTTATCGAACTGGTGCATACGGATCAGACCGCGCGTATCGCGACCGTATGAGCCCGCTTCAGAACGGAAACATGGCGTGTGCGCCGTCATCTTCAGTGGCAGATCTGCCTCTTCAGTGATGGTGTCGCGTACCAAGTTGGTCACAGGCACTTCTGCCGTCGGAATCAGAGACAGTGTACGTGGCTCTTCATCATTCACTTTCTCAGTCAGTGGCTGAGCGTGGAACAGGTCTGCGCCGAATTTCGGCAACTGGCCAGTACCAAACAGGCTGTCTGCATTCACCAGGTACGGTACGTACATCTCGGTGTAGCCGTGCTCGTCAGTGTGCAGATCCAGCATAAACTGAGCAATCGCACGGTGCAGACGGGCAAATTGGCCTTTCATGACGATAAAGCGAGCACCCGAGATTTTCACCGCGCTAGCGAAATCCAGGCCACCACCCAGCTCACCCAGGTCAACGTGATCCTTCACTTCGAAGTCGTAAGTTTTTGGCTCACCCCAACGTGAAATCTCAACGTTATCTTCTTCGTCTTTACCTACCGGCACAGAGTCATCTGGCAGGTTAGGAACAGTCTGAGTAATGGTATCGAGTTCAGCTTGCAGTGCAGACAGGGCTTTCTTTGCTTCGTCCAGCTCAGAGCCCAGGTTACCTACTTCCGCCAGGATGCGCTCGGCTTCTTCGTGATCGCCCTTCGCTTTCGCTTGACCAATGGACTTCGATCGGGAGTTACGCAGTGCCTGCAGCTCTTCGGTTTGGACCTGAAGAGTCTTACGCTTTTCTTCTAAGGAACGAAGTAGTTCAACATCAAGTGTGAAACCACGGCGCGCTAATTTTTCGGCTGTTGCGTCCAGCTCAGTTCGAAGTAATTTAGAATCTAGCATGCTAATCCTGTGCTCATAACGATCTAAAATGCACATTATTTAGCCAATGCGATGGCTAAATAATTTTTGAATCATAATACGTTAGCGGCGCTAACGCTGATTTATCAACAATACCCAAAAAGCCCTATTATTGATAGCGCTTTGACGCGCTTTTTGCATCTAATGAAGCGAGATAATCTAACTTTTCGGCAATTTTGGTCTCAAGACCCCTGTTAGTCGGGTGATAGTAACGCGTCCCGGCCAGCTCCTGCGGGAAATAACACTCACCGGCCGCGTAGGCTCCGGGTTCATCATGCGCATACCGGTATTCCTGCCCGTAACCCAGTTCTTTCATCAGTTTGGTCGGTGCATTCCGTAAGTGATGTGGCACTTCATAGTCGGGATGGTTCGCCGCATCCTGCTTCGCCTGCTTGAAGGCGGTATAAACAGCATTGCTCTTTGGCGCACAGGCCAGATACACAATCGCCTGCGCAATGGCCCGTTCACCTTCATATGCCCCGACACGGGTAAAGCAGTCCCAGGCAGATACTGCCACCTGCATCGCACGCGGGTCAGCATTGCCGATATCTTCTGACGCAATCGCCAGCAAGCGGCGGGCAACATAGAGCGGGTCACATCCCGCCTGCAGCATCCGGGCGAACCAGTACAATGCACCGTCCGGGCTGGAGCCGCGGATTGACTTGTGGACTGCAGAAATCATGTCGTACCACAAATCCCCCTTGTTATCGAAGCGGGCAATCTTTTCGCCGGCGACCTCCGCCAGCAAGGCGAGCGTGATCTGCTTAACGCCTTTCTCATCTTCCTCGGCCATATCGATCAGCTGTTCAAGGTAGTTGAGGGACATTCTGGCATCCCCGCCGACCAGTTCAGCCAGACGCTCCTTCACGTCTTCGACAAAGTACAGATTGGTTTCGCTGATTCCGCGTTCTCTGTCAGCCAGCGCCTGTTCAATCACCGCGAGAATATCCGCTTTCTCAAGTGATTTGAGCTTATAAACACGCGCACGGGACAACAGCGCGTTGTTCAGCTCAAATGAGGGATTTTCCGTGGTAGCGCCAATAAACGTGACAGTACCGTCTTCAATATGCGGCAAGAACGCATCCTGCTGGCTTTTATTGAAGCGATGTACCTCATCCACAAACAAGATGGTGCGCCGTCCGGCCATTTTATTGTCACGGGCTTTATCAATCGCCGCACGGATGTCTTTGACCCCGGAGGTCACCGCAGACACCCGCTCGACCTCCGCATTGGCATAGTGAGCGGCGACTTCAGCCAGCGTGGTTTTCCCCGTACCCGGTGGCCCCCACAGGATCATTGAGTGAAGATGGCCGGCTTCCAGTGCACGACGGAGCGGTTTCCCTTCCCCCAGAATGTGCTTCTGGCCAATGTATTCCTGGACAGTACGTGGTCTCATCCGGGCCGCCAACGGGCGAAAATCCGATGAGAAATCAAGGCTGAAGTTATTCAAATGAACCACTCCTTAAAAACAAAATTAGGTGGCATTACACCACCTAAACATAATCATTGTAACGATGAGGGATATCTGGCGCCTTACTGGCGCTGATCATCCAATTCGACGCCTTTTGGCGGCGTAAAGGTAAACAGACTCGTCGCAGGCACCGTTTTGTTGAACTGGCTGAAAGCAAAGTTGCTGCGCTGGCCATCTTGCTCAATCACAGAGAAACTCCGCACTTCACCATTTTTAGCCACAGTCACAATAAACTTGCCCATTGATGAAGCACCGCTCTTCGGAGTCAGGGTGAACGTATCCACCGTTTGCGACACATTGTATTTCTGCCAGTCGGCAGCACTGTTTCGCGTTAACAGCACAAATGGCGTCTGTTCGGTCGCATCTCTGAGCCACATGGCTGTCACCTGCTCAATGAACGGGCTGTAATACCACAGTGTACGGCCGTCAGAAATCAGAATGTTTTCGTCTGGAGTCTTAGTATTCCAACGGAACAGGTTCGGGCGCTTGATCGCCACGTCGCCCTTGCCTTCAACCAGCACATCGCCATCAGGGCTGATTACTGTTTGTTTAAAGTTGGCCGTGAAAGCATTCACTTTTGCCAAGCGCGTGGTCAGCTCCTGCTGAGGCGTTGCCCATGCTTGCGCTGACAGCCATAACGGAGCAGAAACCAGCAGACTCAATGCGATTTTTTTAATCATTCGTGTTTACCTTATTATCGGCCCGCTGATACAGCAGGCCGTTTGTAATGGGTTAATCTCGAGGCGGTGGCGGCGGTGCCAGCACTTCGCGATTGCCGTTATGCCCCGGAGCACTGACAATGCCATGGGCCTCCAGCTGCTCGACAATACGGGCCGCACGGTTGTAACCGATCTTGAATCGACGCTGCACCCCGGATACTGAGCCGCGACGAGATTCAGCAACAAACTGCGCCACTTCGTCAAACAGCTGATCCAGGTCATCGTCTCCAGCCACCGGCGCTTCGCCCGGCAACAGGCCATCAGCCCCTTGATCTGTATCCAGAATCCCTTCGATGTACTGCGGTTTACCTCGGGCTTTCCAGTCGTTCACGACATTGTGTACATCGTCATCGGACGCAAAGGCACCGTGTACCCGAATCGGGTGGTTTTGTCCCGCCGGTAAGTAAAGCATATCACCCATTCCAAGCAGCGATTCTGCACCGCCCTGATCCAGAATGGTACGGGAATCGGTTTTGGTCGAGACCGTAAAGGCCATACGACTTGGAATGTTGGCCTTAATCAGACCGGTAATAACGTCAACCGACGGACGTTGCGTTGCCAGTACCAGGTGGATACCCGCAGCACGCGCTTTCTGAGCCAAACGAGCAATCAGCTCTTCCACTTTCTTGCCGACCACCATCATCAAATCAGCAAATTCATCAACGATAACCACGATGCTAGGCATTTTTTCCAGCAACGGCGGATACTCGTCCATGCTGTCACCCGGTCGCCACAGTGGGTCGTGAATTGGGTGACCAGCAGCAGCCGCTTCTTTCAGCTTGGCATTGAAGCCAGCCAGGTTACGCACCCCGCACGCGGCCATTAACTTATAGCGACGTTCCATTTCACCCACACACCAACGCAGCGCGTTCCCCGCGTCTTTCATGTCGGTCACAACTTCGGTCAGCAGGTGCGGAATTCCTTCGTAAATCGACAGCTCCAGCATTTTCGGGTCAATCATGATGAAACGACAATCTTCCGGCTTGCACTTGTAGAGCAAGCTGAGAATCATCACGTTCACCCCGACCGATTTACCGGAACCGGTTGTGCCGGCCACCAGCAAGTGAGGCATTTTGCTCAGATCTGCCACTACCGCTTCACCGGCAATGTCATAGCCCAGCACGATAGGCAGTGCGCCCTTCTTGTGCTGGAAGTTATCACTGGCGATCACTTCCGACATATAAACCGTTTCGCGGCTGACGTTCGGCAGTTCAAGGCCGACGTACGGTTTGCCCGGAATCACTTCCACAACCCGCACCGCAGAGGCAGACAACGCCCGAGCAAGGTCTTTCGCCAAACCGGAAATACGGCTGACTTTCACACCCGGCGCCAGATCCAGCTCGTAACGGGTAATAACCGGCCCTGGGTAAACCCCGACCACCTTCGCCTTGATCTTGTAATCCGCCAGCTTTGATTCAACCAGCATGGCCGTTTGCTTCAGTTCTTCCTCTGTTGCCGGCTGTACCGTCTGTCTTGCTGGTTGCAACAGTTCGATGGTTGGCATCGGCGTAGTCGGTACCGGTAAGTCCTCTTCCCGCTTCATCAGGAATGGATTATCCAGACCGGCTGCATGTGCCTGCGCTTTCTGGGCATCCCGGATTTTCTTCAGGAAAGCCTCTTCATCACTCAGATCAGCATCGCTTTGTGCATCATCGAAGTCGTCATCATAATCATCATCGCTGTCAACACTGGCATGTTGCTCTGCACGTTCCAGTTCAGACATCCCGTCCTGCACACCAATCTCGATCTCAGACGACGGCATCGGTGCTGCTGCAAACGATGTTTCCGTAACCGACTGTGTAGCTGTTGTAACTGGCTGGGTATGAACCGAGGATGAATATGCCGGTTCATTTTCCGGTGTATATACCTCTGACAGCGACTGAGACGGTTCCTGGTCCAGTTCAGGCTCGGAATATGAAGATTCGTTACGGGACTCTGGGTAACGGTGAGGCTCAGTACTTGGTTCAGAAGCCGACATTTCCGCTTCGCTGGCCTTCAGCAAAGCATCGCTATCTTCGACATACACCGTAAAGTTTTCATCTCTTTCGAGTTCACGCTCCAGATCTGCGATGGTCATCCCTTTCGCTTGCTGCGTGGGCTGCAGCGACGATGCGGATTCAATCACAGAAGTGGCAGTTGCGACGCCAGACGGCGAAACACCTGACTGCGAGGTATTTAGCTGCGGGGTATTTGGCTGTGCCGCACTCTGCGGCTGCGTATTTTGCAGAGACGCATTTTGTCGAGTCGCGCTTTGTTGAGCTGCACTTTGATGAGATGTACTTGGCTGAATTGCACTTGGTGCGGTTGAGGCCGACACAGTTTGAGGCTGCACTTGAGGCACAGCGGAAAGCCGTTCTGATGGACGTACCGGCTCAGGCGTTGCTACAGCCTGGCCGTGCGGATGCATTGCTTGCGGCTGCTGCATAGCAACGGGCTGAGATGACACCGGCTGAACCGGGCTCGGCGACGTATGCGTACCAGTCTGGGGCTGAGTTTGATGAGGCTGAGAAGCATTCACCTGAGCAGCATGTGTCTGAGGCGCATGTACCTGAGAAATCATAGTCTGAGGAGCGGTAGCCTGGGGAGCCTGAGCAACCGACGCATTCACCCCCTGAACCATTGCTGGTTGAGGCGCTTGCGCAGCCACTGCCTGTCCTGCACCCGGCTGTTGTGGCTGGACAGGCTGACGCAAGCGTCGCTCCGGCATCACAATCATAGGCTCAGAACCAGCACCGTGTTCCGCTTTCGCCGCCGGGGAAGACAACAAAGGATCTGCGGCTTGCCCCGGTTCACCAAATTGCGGCTCTTTTCGAGCGAAAACATGCCGATCTTCAGCCTGTTTTGCGGCCTTCGCAGCCTGAGCATCACTGCTTGATGCCAGCAGGACGTCATCAGCATCCGGCTCAGTGGCCATTTGCTGAATCAGCTGCTTACCAAATTCGGTCTGGTGCTCATCCGGAATATCAGCGGCAAACGGCGTCAGGGTTTCAGAACGGTCCGAACGTACCTTGTTCAGCATACCGGCCATCGATTTCAGGGTATTCTCCCCCAGAAAATCGACAATATTGAGCCAGGAAATACCGGTAAACAGGGTAAAACCGACAGCCCAGGCAAACATGAGTACCAGTGTCGCACCCAGCAGATTAAACAGCGGCAGCGCCATATTGGAGACTACATCGCCAATCACACCACCAGACGAGAAGTACCAGATGTCATCGAAGTTCAAATCCGCCAGACCGCAGCTGGCTACGAATAGTACCAGCAGGCCCAACAGACGCGTACCGTAAATCATGTAATCCAGCTTCAGAGGTTGTTCACGACGACGGAACAATACCCAGGCTGTAAGAATGATCACGGCCGGTAACGGATACGCTAACGAGCCCAAAGTAAACAGAAGGGTATCTGCCACCAGCGCTCCCAATGCCCCAGCTTTATTCTGAACCGGCCCTTCCCATGCGGTCTGAGACCAGGAAGGATCTGCCGGATTAAAGCTGAGCAAGGCGATCATGATAAAAATAGCAGCCAGAATGCCAACAATTAAGAAGCTTTCCAGTAAGCGCTGCCCCCCAGAAAGGCGAATGATAGGCTGCTTTTTGCCCTTAACTTTCCTCAAAAAACACTCCGATGTAACCACTAATAATGCACCTGAAAAATCGTTACCTGCATTCCTTATCAATGAAAAACACTCAATAAGTGAGCAGGTTGCCTATTATGCTGACAGTCGTCACTGGCTGTTCAGGCGCTATTGAATCTGTTGCCTTATCTTATACTAAATGCTGGCTGTTTTTGCCATTTTGAGAGTGGCGGAAGGTAAAGAGTTGGTGATTTTTTCAAAGGCTGTGCTGAAAATCCCAGCGCCAGATACAAATCAAGCGGCTCTGCAGCGGCCGCTTGATTTATCCTGTACTTCAAAACGCTGGTAAATTAGCGTGTTTTAATAACCAGGTTGTTGGTCTGCTTAACTTCTTCCATAACCACGTAGGTACGGGTGTCGTTAACGCCTGGCAGGCGAAGTAGGGTCTCGCCAAGTAGCTTACGGTATGCGGACATATCCGATACACGTGTTTTAAGCAGGTAATCGAAGTCACCGGAAACCAGGTGACATTCCTGAATGTCTTCCAGTTCCTGTACTGACTTATTGAATTGCTCAAACACGTCCGGCGCACCACGGTTCAGGGTAATTTCAACGAAAACCAGCAGTGAGGCATCCAGATATTGTGGATTCAATAATGCAGTATATCCGCTGATGTATCCCTGACGTTCCAGCCGACGCACACGCTCCAGACACGGTGTTGGAGAAAGGCCTACACGCTTAGACAGCTCAACGTTTGAAATACGACCGTCTTTTTGAAGTTCATTCAGAATGTTACGGTCAATGCGATCCAATTCCTTGGATGGTTTCTTTTTGGTATCTACCATTTTTTATTCCACCTTCTTACTTCCTTGCAAAAAAATATACTACATCTTTCTATTATTTAGAATCAAATACTCTGACAGTCAAACTATACTGCCATTAGATCTGCATTTACAACCTCATCAGTAGCCAATCATTCCAGATGCCAAGGGAGGTGAAGCATGATCATTGGCGTCCCTAAAGAAATCAAAGATCACGAATACCGTGTGGGATTAGTCACGAGCAGTGTTCGCGAGCTTACCTCGCTGGGTCATCACGTCCTGATTGAAACCCAAGCTGGGGCTGGCATCGGTTTATCTGATGCTGATTATGTAAAAGCCGGCGCTGAAATTATTTCTGACGCCAAAGAAGTTTTTACCAGATCAGAGATGATTGTCAAAGTAAAAGAGCCCCAGGCCGGAGAAAGATCTCTGCTCCGCGAGGGACAAATTTTATTCACCTATCTCCATCTTGCACCGGATTTTCCACAAACAAAAGACCTCATTAACAGCAAAGCTATCTGTATTGCTTACGAAACAGTCACTGATTCCTCAGGCAAATTACCGCTTCTCGCCCCCATGTCAGAAGTTGCCGGCAGAATGTCTATCCAGGCTGGCGCCCAAACCCTAGAGAATTCTCACGGTGGCAGAGGCTTGCTGCTCAGTGGTGTACCGGGCGTCGAACCGGCAAACATTGTGATTCTGGGTGGTGGCGTCGTCGGCTCAAATGCCGCCCGAATTGCGATGGGAATGCGGGCAAACATTACGCTGCTGGATCGTAACCTGGAAACCCTTCGGGCTCTGGATCAGGAATTTCAGGGCAAAGTCACCCTACTCTACTCAACGAATGAAGCGATTGACAAGCTCGTCCCTGAGGCAGACCTGATCATCGGAGCAGTGCTCATTCCGGGGGCCGCAGCTCCCAAGCTGATCTCTGCCGAGCATGTGAAGCGCATGAAACCCGGCTCGGCTCTGGTTGATGTCGCCATTGATCAGGGTGGTTGCTTTGAAACATCACACCCGACCACGCACACCGAACCCACTTATATAGTGGATGACGTTGTTCACTACTGTGTTGCCAACATGCCCGGCGCGGTGGCCCGTACTTCTGCTTTTGCCCTGAATAATGCCACTCTACCCTATGTCATTAACCTGGCTAATAAAGGATATAAAAAAGCCCTGCTCGACGATCCCGGATTCCTTGCGGGCATGAATGTGATGTACGGCAAAATCACCTGCAAGGAAGTTGCTGATGCCTTTAACCTGCACTATACCGATCCAACCGTGGCTATCAGCATGCATTAACCAGCAAGGATTGACGACCGACGGTACCGCTCATTTATAATCACAAAGAATTACTTATAAATATTTAATATATGAAAATTCACTTCCTGCCGGACGGAACCACAGGCAGGAAGCCACTTCTCCCCTCCCCACATTTAGCCTTCAGAAATCCCCCTTTCATTAGGCACGCAATTTACCTACAATCACCCATCACATAATAGAAATCTCATTTCAGCCTGGAGAAGTAATGAGTAACGTAAGACACAGCAAACTGCTCATCCTTGGTTCTGGCCCGGCGGGTTACACCGCAGCTGTCTACGCGGCACGCGCAAACTTGAAGCCAGTGATGATCACTGGTATGCAGCAGGGCGGCCAGCTGACCACCACAACCGAAGTTGAAAACTGGCCAGGCGATGCCGAAGGGTTAACGGGTCCAGCTCTGATGGAACGTATGAAAGCCCACGCGGAACGATTCGAAACTGAAATTATTTTCGATCACATCCAGGAAACTGACTTCAGCCAGCGTCCTTTCCGTCTGAAAGGCGACAATGGCGAGTACACCTGTGATGCGCTAATTATTGCTACCGGTGCGTCTGCGAAGTACCTGGGGCTGGAATCAGAAGAGAACTTCAAAGGCCGCGGCGTGTCTGCCTGCGCTACCTGTGACGGTTTCTTCTATCGCAACCAGAAAGTGGCGGTGGTCGGCGGCGGTAACACTGCCGTTGAAGAAGCCCTGTACCTGTCCAACATCGCGTCTGAAGTTCACCTGATCCACCGCCGCGACACCTTCCGTTCAGAGAAAATCCTGATCAAACGACTGATGGACAAAGTCGAGAACGGCAACATTTTCCTTCACACTGACCGCACTCTGGACGAGGTTCTGGGTGATGAGATGGGTGTGACCGGTGTGCGTATTAAAGATACCAAGTCTGATGCGACGGAAGAGCTGGAAGTGATGGGCGCCTTCATTGCGATTGGCCACCAGCCAAACACCAGCATTTTCCAGGGTCAGCTGAAGATGCATAACGGCTACATTAAAGTTCAGTCTGGCACAGATGGTAATGCTACCCAAACCAGCGTTACCGGTGTATTTGCTGCGGGTGACGTGATGGATCATACCTACCGTCAGGCCATCACTTCAGCCGGTACCGGCTGTATGGCGGCGCTGGACGCCGAGCGCTACCTGGACGCGCTGGAAGAACAACAATAATCTTTATCCGGCCACTCCTCCCGAGTGGCCGTTTTTCGCCTTCACCTTTAGCCGGCAGCTTATGCGGCGCAAGATTTTCTTATGGATAAACAACTACAACGCGATTTAACCAAATGGTTGAAATCACAGAGCAAACTGGCCAAACGCTGGCTCATGCTCAGTGTCGGCCTTGGTTTTCTGTCGGGGTTGCTACTCGTTGGCCAGGCGGCACTGCTTGCACATATCCTGCATCAGCTCATTATCGAGCACACAGACAAATATCAACTTGTCAGCAGCTTTGTCAGCCTTTTTGTGATTGTCGGCCTGCGTGCCTTTTGCAGCTGGGGCCGGGAAGTGGCCGGATACCGCTGTGGCGAGCAAATCCGTCTTCATATTCGTGAACTGATCCTGCAACGTCTTCAGGCGTTGGGGCCAGCATACATCAAAGGTAAGCCGGCCGGTGTCTGGGCCAGTCTAGTGCTGGAACAGATTGAAGAGATGCAGGATTTCTTCGCCCGCTATATCCCTCAGATGTCGATAGCCGTTCTGGTACCACTGGTCATTCTGGTGGCAGTATTCCCGCTGAACTGGGCGGCTGGCCTGATTTTCCTGATTACTGCCCCACTGGTTCCGATTTTTATGGCGCTGGTGGGACTGGGTGCCGCAGATGCCAACCGGCGCAACTTCAAAGCGCTGCAGCGTCTGTCCGGCCATTTTTATGACCGCCTTCAGGGATTGCAGACATTACGCTTGTTCAACCGGGCTGAAGCCGAGGCAGAAAACCTGCACGCGGCTTCCCATGTGCTGCGCAAGCGCACCATGGAAGTACTGCGGATGGCTTTCCTGTCTTCTGCCGTGCTGGAGTTTTTCTCTGCCATTTCCGTCGCGATTGTGGCTGTTTACTTTGGCTTTGCCTTTATCGGTGAGCTGAATTTCGGCCATTACGGCGTACCCATTACGCTGTTTACCGGCTTGTTTATTCTGGTGCTGGCACCGGAGTTCTATCAACCGCTGCGTGATTTGGGCACCTTCTACCACGCCAAAGCCCAGGCCATTGGTGCGGCGGAATCACTGGTGGAATTCCTTAACACCGAAGCCGATGGCATGAGCCAAGGGGATACAAACCTGGACTCACCGGAAACCATCCGGATCGAAGCGGAAAACCTGGAAGTGCTCAGTCCTCAGGGGCAAGTGCTGGCGGGTCCACTAAGCTTCGCCATTCAGGCGCATGAACAAGTGGCGCTGGTCGGACCAAGTGGTGCCGGTAAAACCAGCCTGCTCAATGCCCTTCTGGGCTTTCTGCCCTATCGCGGCAGCCTGAAGATCAACGGCAGTGAGCTGAGCGAACTGGATCACAGCCAGTGGCGTCAGGCCATCAGCTGGGTCGGTCAAAACCCTCTGCTACTGCACGGTACGGTGCGCGACAACATCACGCTGGGCAACCCGCTGGCGACGGATGAGCACATTCAGCAAGTGGCTAGACAGGCTTATGCTGATGAGTTTATCCAGCGTCTTGAGCATGGTTACCAGCATCCGGTTGGTGATCGCTCCAGCGGTCTGTCGGTCGGTCAGGCGCAGCGTATTGCCGTTGCCCGAGCCATGTTGCAAAGCGGTGCTTTCTGGCTGCTGGACGAACCGACAGCCAGTCTGGATGCCAACAGTGAGCATCTGGTACTGGAAAGTCTGAAACAAGCCACTGATGGCCAGACCACGCTGATGGTCAGCCACCGATTGGATCAACTGGCAGCCATGGACCGGGTAATGGTGATGGAAAACGGCCAGTTGGTACAAAACGGTCATTTTGATGATATTCGCCAGCACGGGTTGTTGGCGGATATGCTGTCTCACACCGATAAGAGGGATCTCGATGCGTGAATTAATCCCTTACCTGAAACTCTACCGTAAACACTGGTTCGGTCTGACTCTGGGGATGCTGCTGGGTCTAGCAACGCTGCTGTCGGCCATCAGCCTGCTGACGCTGTCCGGCTGGTTTATCGCCGCCTCCGCGGTCGCCGGATTGACCATTGCCCGTGAGACGTTCAACTACATGTTGCCGGGGGCCGGCGTTCGCGGTTTCTCAATGGCCCGAACGGCGGGGCGCTGGGGCGAGCGTGTGGTCAGCCATAACGCAACCTTCAAGCTGCTGGCTGATCTACGCCTGTTCTTCTTTCGCAAGCTAACCCCGCTGATTCCGGGTAGGCAGGCAAATCTGCGTGATGCCGATCTGCTCAACCGTCTGGTAGCAGATGTAGATGCCATGGACCATGTGTATCTGCGTCTGGTCAGCCCGTTAATCATCGGGGTTATCGGCCTGCTGGCGATTACCGGCTTTCTGGCCTGGTTCGATCTCACGATTGGCCTAACACTGGGTGCCATTCTGCTGACCCTGATGTTAAGCCTGCCGGTAATTTTCTACCGTCTGGGTAAGACCCACGGCCAATCTCTGACGCTGGCAAAAGCCAACTACCGCATACGCCTGCTGGACTGGATTCAGGGCCATGCTGAACTGCTGCTGTTCAATGCCGAAGAACGTTACTACCGTGAAGCTCTGGACGAGCAGGAAAGTCTGCTGGCCGCACAGCGCCGCATGGCTAACCTGACGGGTATGGCCAACGCCATACTGATGGCTGCCACAGGCTGGACACTGGTACTGATCACCTGGCTGGCGGCAGATGGCGTGCATGGTCAGGCACCGGATCCATTCGTTGCCATGATAGCCTTTGCAACCATGGCCAGTTTTGAGCTTATGATGCCGGTTGCTGGCGCGTTCCAGTATCTGGGACAAACCCTGACTTCTGCACGTCGTCTGAATGAGATCATTCAAGCAACCCCGGATACACCGTTTGACCCGAACGGGCACAGCGCGAACGTTCAGGGCACAATTACCATTGATGACATCGCTTACACCTATTACGGCAGTGATGAGCCTGTGCTTAAAGGCATCAGCCTGACGATTCAGGCGGGTGAGAAAGTCGCGCTTCTGGGACGTACCGGATGCGGTAAATCGACCCTGCTTCAACTGCTGACCCGGAACTGGGATCCGCAACAGGGACAGATCACACTGGATGGTGTGCCGCTGCCGCAATGGCAGGAAGCCGCTTTGCGCTGCGCCATCACCGTTGTCAGCCAGCGTGTGGACGTGTTCAATGGCTCATTGCGCGAAAACCTGATTCTGGCCAAGCCATCAGGCACCGATGAAGAATTCTGTGACGTGCTGGAAAAAGTCGGCCTGAGTGCACTGCTGAAAGGTAAAGGGCTGGATACCTGGTTAGGTGAAGGTGGCCGTCAGATTTCCGGTGGTGAACGCCGCCGTATCGGTATCGCCCGCGCGCTGCTGCACGATGCCCCGATTCTGCTGATGGATGAACCAACAGAAGGACTGGATCGCCGTACTGAACAACAGATCATGTCGTTGCTGCTGGAGCATGCAAAAGACAAGACGGTACTGTTCATTACGCACCGCTTGGTCGGTCTTGAGCAGATGGATCACATCTGTCTGATGGATGAAGGTCAGTTTATCGAACAGGGCCGCCACCGTGAGTTACTGGCTCAACACGGTCGGTATGCCGAATTGTGGCAACGTATTTAAACGCCGCTGCTAGGTAACCCTCCAAAAAAAGCGAGAGTAAATACTCTCGCTTTTTTTTTGTGTTTTTCTCTAGCTCATGCTTTAACTCAGCGGAGCAATCCAGGCATCGTTGATTTTTGCCGTCAGGATATGATCTTCCCACTGCCCATTAATCATCAGATAATCGCGTGCTTCACCTTCAATGGTAAAGCCACACTTCTTCAGAACCGCGGCGCTTCGGCCATTGCGCGGCATATAGGCTGCAATAATACGGTGCATATCCTGATCATCGAACATCCACTGATTAGTGGCCGCTAATGCACGGGGCATGATTCCACGTCCCTGATACCCTTCATCGAGTGAGTAGCCGACATGGCAGGCGAAAAACGGATATCTGACTACGTTGCTGTAGTTCACCACCCCACAAATTTCATCACTGTCATGCATCTGAATCACGAAGTAGAAAGCCATTTTATGCTTTTGCAACTGCACCAGTTGTTCCAGGCGGCGCTGCCAGCCGGACTCAGTGAAGAAGGCCTCTTCACGTACAGGTTCCCAAGGCTGCAGGTACTGGCGATTGCGCTGGTAATAGCGGGTAATCGCGGACAAATCCTTGGTGGTGATCAGGCGCACTTTGCCATCGTTGCCACCTTGGTCATCACTGATTTCGATCGTCGTCGCCCGACTGATAATTGAATGTAACAACAGCACTTCATCCTATGGCTATCTCAGATAGCTGAAACGTTAGCACAGGGGCACAACATTGACTATAAACTTATGGCAGGACAAAGATTTGGTCTTTTGTATCAACTATGCTTGTCAAATCAGCGCCCGCAGCGACGCCAACTAACACAGTGAAGACTATGTATTACGACTCTATCAACTCGGTACTGGGTAAGATATACCTGCTGGCTGACGAACAGGGGCTCCGACAGTTGATCCTTGCCAGTGACGGATTCACTCCCGACAGTCACTGGGAACATCACCCGGTTTTTATGGCACCTTATATCAAGCAACTGACCGAATATCTCTCTGGAAAACGTAAGACCTTCACCCTCCCCCTCGCCCCACAGGGTACCGATTTTCAACGCCAGGTCTGGCAGGCCATTAGCGATATCCCCTTTAACCATCATCGCTCTTACCAGGAACTGGCGACTCGCCTCAACCAACCGTGTGCCATGATGGCGGTCGGCATGGCGAAAAATGTCAATCCGATACCCATCATTATTCCCTGCCACCGGGTGAAATACGAACACAGCAAGCAGTGCTCCTGCCGGTACGGGAAAGGGTTTATCGACCAGCTTCAGGCACTGGAAAAAGGGGAAGTCAGCCTGATTTAGACTGCGTCCATCAGTTATAGCGTTTTATCGCAGATTGGCTTTTCACCCGCGGTCAGCGCTACATTCTGCGGACAGAGAGTCTTTGAAATTGAGAGGTTTGAGATTGAGAGGCTGGGAAGCTGGGAAGCTGGGAAGCTGGGAAGCTATTAGGCCCAAAAAAAACAAGGAGGCACCATGGCCTCCCTGTTAAATCACCGATTAAGTCGTTAGCTAGCGAGCTGCACCCTCGCAACGCCTTAAACTCTCTCTTAGTGTTTGTTGATTCCGTATTCACGCAGCTTGTTTGCTACAGCCGTATGCGAAACCCCGAGGCGCTTCGCCAGTTTCCGGGTAGACGGATAGCTGCGATACAGGCTGGTCAGGATCCCGGACTCATAACGCTTCATAATGTCATCCAGCGAACCGTCCAGCGTTTCTTCACTGATGACCGTCGTGGACTCATTTTCCGGTAACTGGACATCTTCCACCCGCATCTCACCGCTATCCAGTTGAGTCATGGCCCGGAACAAGACATTGCGCAGCTGACGGATGTTACCCGGCCAGGCGTACTGGCTGAGATATTGCGCGACCTCCGGCGAGATGGCCGGTTTGGCCTGTTGCAGTTCCTGAGCAAACTGAGACAGGAACAGCTCGGCCAGTGGCACAATATCAGCTGTCCGCTCACGCAGTGGCGGCACCACCAGCGACAGGACGTTCAGGCGATAGTAAAGATCCTCACGGAACTGTGCGGCAGCCACCAGATCCGGCAGCTTCTTCTGGGTCGAGCAAATCACCCGGACGTTAACCCTCACTTCCTTCTCTTCACCGACACGGCGGAAACTGCCGTCCTGCAGGAATCTGAGCAGTTTAATCTGCAGGTGCTCTGACATTTCCCCGACTTCATACAGAAAAGCCGTACCGCCATCAGCCTGTTCAAAAATCCCTTTCTTGCCCGGCTCCGTGGCCGTTGCCGCCATACCGAACAGTTCAGTTTCCGCAGCATTGTCAGGCATCGACATGCAGTTCACCAGCAGGAACGGATTATCACGGCGCAGGGAACGCTGATGGCAGGCGCGTGCCAGCATTTCTTTTCCGGTACCGGTTTCGCCCTGAATCAGTAACGGCGCATCCAGCATCGCCAGTTTCTTGGCTTGTGATATCAGCTGCTTAAAACGTGAAGACTGGCCGACCAGATGCTCAAAGCCGTTATCACCGCTGAGCTGGCGCATAGCCAGTGGCATTTTGGCTTCAGACAGGGATTTCAGCAATATCACCGCACTGGCAAGCACCTGCTCTTCACTTTCGTCAGCCACATAGACTGGCATCACTTCCATGACGTAGTCCATACCCGCCAGCACAATCAGCTCACTGCGTTTCCCGGCGCTCTCTTTTTCCAGCCACTGGTGGACGTTAAAGCCGAGCAGCGCATGGATATTTTCGCCCACAATCTCATTGCGGCTTTTGCCCAGAACCATTTCAGCAGCATCGTTGGCCAGATCAACTTTCCCCTGCAAACTGATAGAGAAGAACGGATCCGGCAGAGCTTCAAGCAGCGCTTTCAGCTCTTTGTGCTCACGTTCAGTCGGCATAAACTGAATTTTGCGAACATCCGTCACCCCGTCCAACTGACGAATCTGTGACATCAGCTGACTGAACTGCTCGAATTCAATTTCAGGGCAATTGAGGTAAATGATCCCTACCCGATCAATTTCAATCCCACGTAAGTCAATTTTCCGGCTGCTCAAGATATCCAGCAACTCACGGGTTATACCAAGTCGGTCTTCACAAAAGACTTGTAGCCTCATATTCTTCTCTTCCAAGGTGTCAGGAATTGTTGACACCATGAAGTTTGCGTCTTCCCTTCCATGCAGTCAAGACAGTGAATAATGACGGTGCGCTCAATTTCATTATTTTTCTCTGCTTTCTTTCATCCCAGCCAGACGGCGGACTAAATCTTTCCGGATATCATTCAGTTTCGGCTGATTGTCCGACAGCCATGGCATTGGCCGCATCAGGCTGATTGCCTTCAGCCCCAGTCGGCCGGTCAACAGGCCCACGCCCACGCCCTGTGCAACTCGGGTCGACATCCGCCCGGCCAGATCCATCGACAGCAGATCCATACTGTTATCAATAATCACCTCACTTGCCCCTGCCAGCGCCATATTCGCCAGTACCAGCTTCACCAGCCTGATCCGTGACCAGTAACCCAGCTCAATGCCATATACTGCCGAGATTTGCTCAATCAGGCGGAAGTTACGCCAGGCCACCAGCAGCATGTCTGCCACTGCCAGCGGACTGACCGCAACCATGACCGCCGCTTCCGTGGCATAGCGGGTAACCAGCTGACGAGCCAGCTTGTCCTGATGTGCCAGTACCATCTGGTCATACAGCTGCAGAACTTCACGATCATTATGCGTGGCTGCCAATGATTGCATCCAGCGATCATACCCGGCGTGCTCTTCCTGAATCCGCGCCTTGCGAGCCAGTTGCATACAAAAACCTTTGGCCTGACCGATACCATCGGCTTCCAGCATCGCCTGAGCCTGCTCTTGTTCGCTCTGGCGCTGGCGTAACCGGCGCAGACTGACAAACTCGCGCCCCAGCGCAGTGATACCGGCCGTGGCTACGCCTGCCACCAGCAGGCTCCAGCCCAGACTCAGCCAGTCACCGCTCTGAACCGCCGTCACGACATAGTCGACCGTTTGCCAGCCAATCATAACGGCGGTACCGGCCAGCAGACCTTTCAGCCAGCGTGTCCGCAGTTTAGGACGGGCTGACAACGTTTTTTCCAACGCCTTCTCAACCGATGCGGCCGACGAGGCCTGCTCCGGCAGAAACGTCTCCTGCTCAGCAAATTGCATCGCGGCAGTTAAATCGTGTTCTGCCCTTTTTGGCTTATCCGTCGATGATGCATCGGCCGGTTCATCAAAAACGATTTTTCCCTGATATTTGTTATTCATTGCAATTTGTCCCCCAACAGATATTCAAGGGCTTTGTCCATCCGGATATGCGGTAGCGGTTCGTCACTCTGCGCCACCAATGGTCGGAAATTAAGAAAATCAAATTCACTGCTTTGCCAGAATTCATCTGACGGCAAGCGACGCGGTACGTCTCCCGGAAACAGGGTTTTGGCTTCGCCGGATAAGGTGTGGCCACGTAGCGCCGGCACCTGACGCCCCTGATAGTCAACAAAACCGGGCTCCGTCGCCTGAATGGACGACAGACTGAGGCAATCCATCTGAATGCCTTCGAAAGAAGCGGTCTGCCAGGCTTCATTAACCAGTTGCTGCAACAAACTCACCAGATTCGGGTGCTGCTCCGGGGTCACATGATCCGCTTTGGTCGCAGCAAACAGCACTTTATCAATCCGAGGCGAAAACAGCCGCTTTAGCAACGAGCTGCGGCCATAACGAAAGCTTTGCATCAGTTGATCCAGAGCCTGCCGCATATCATTGAACGACTCCGGCCCGGTGTTAAGCGGCTGCAGGCAGTCGACCAGGATGATTTGCCGGTCAAACTTGGCAAAGTGCTCTTTATAAAACGCTTTGACGACATGCTGCTGATAGTAGCGGTAACGGCTTTTCAGCATGCCGGCATTGGTGTCTTCGCCCGCCTCTGCCAGTTGCTGCTCAGTGACTTTATCGAACCAGACCATAGGAAAGAACTGAATAACCGGCGCACCAGCCAGTTCACCGGGCAGCACGAACCGGCCGGGCTGCACCCAGTGCAAGCCCCCTTCGGCCTTACACTTAAACAGGTACTCGGTAAAACGGGCCGAAATACGTTCAATCAGCGCCTCATCAGCCGGAGCCAGCGGATCAAACTGTTCACCCTCAGCCAGCCAGTCGTGCGCCAGCTCTTCCCGTTTTCCTTTCAATACCTGCGCCTGCTGACGCGACCAGGCCACAAAATCCATGTCCAGCAGCGGTAAATCGAGCAGCCATTCCCCCGGATAATCCACAATATCGAGATAAAGCGTGGCGGTATCCTGCAGCAACTTCAGTGGCCCTTTTTGTGGCTTGTAACGCAATGCCAGACGAATCTGACTCACATCCCGGGTCGGCGACGGCCAAGCCGGCGGACTGGTCAGCAGGGCACTCATCCCTTCTTCATACCCAAATTTCGGAACATGCATGTCTACTTGCGGCACGCGCTTGGCTCCCAGCAAATAGCCTTCCCGCACAGCTGAAAACAACGGTAGCCGGGGGTTAGTACTGACATGCATCAACTGATTCACCAGTGATGTGATAAATGCGGTTTTCCCGGCCCGGGACAGACCCGTTACCGCCAGCCGGACATGACGGTCCAGACTACGGTTAACAAGTTTGTTTAACTCACTGCCAAATCGGTTCATAGCAATTCCTGATTCAAACATTTAGCGGAGAAGATAATAATAAAGCGTTGATTAACCTGGGATGAATCAGTAGTTCAGGTTAATAAAAGGATCATTCAAATTATCGGTTAGTCAGCAGACTGGAATCCGTCGCCCTCTGGCGATAGCCAGAAAAGAGTGCCAAGCCAGAAAACAAACGGCGGGACAGAACATACACAAACAGAAAAGCAGGCTTTCGCCTGCTTTTAACCACCCGAACGCTTACAGGTTGCGGAATTCGCGATCAACCTTGAAGGCGGTTGACGTGACGTAGGCTTCCATCTTGCGCAGTTCCTGCTCCATGCCATTGAGTTCACTTTCGACATTTCGCAAAATCTGCCCCGCTGGCTGACCGGCCTGCCATGCCTTCTGCTTCACATGATGCTCCCGGTATACCGAATGTTGCTGCTCACGCTCTTCCGGCATTTTGTCGAGAAATAACCAGGCTGCAAAATACGCCAGGGTGACAAAGAATCCGACCCCCAGCAGGAATGCTGACACCGTCAGAATCCGAACCAGCCAGATTTCCATCCCGAAATATTCGGCAATACCGGCACACACACCGCCAAGTTTGCCGTTTTTGGGATCTCGGTAAAGGGTCTTATTCATTGCTTGTGCCTCCATTGCGGCGCTTCTGCATCCAGAATCTGCTCCAGTGTCACAATCCGATCTTTCATCTGCTCTGCACGCGCCACCAGCTCCTGTAGTTTCTGGTGATCGTCCCCGGATAAGCCTTCACCCGCATGTTTTTTACTGCGGTAGTGCAGGATCAGCCACAACGGGGCTACAAAGATCATAAACACGATGAGCGGACCAACAATAAACCCCATAGACATTTTTTTCTCCTTTTCGCGCAGATTCAGTCAGTTACTTTAATAGGATTGCCACACCGAATATCATACCAAGCGATATTCAGACCGTTGAATTACTCTTTGTCCTTCAGGTTGGCTTTCATGCGCGCCAGTTCTTTTTCAATGTCATCCTGGGCTTGCAGATCAGCAAACTCGTCTTGCAGACTCTTGCCACGGCCAATGCTGTAGCTGTCGGCTTCGGCTTCCATCTCGTCAATACGACGCTCGTATTGCTCAAACTTCGACATTGCCTCGTCCACTTTGCTGGTATCCAGCTGACGACGAACATCACGGCGGGTGTCGGCCGTCTTATGACGCATTACCAGTGCCTGCTGACGAGCTCGGGTTTCCTGCAGCTTGCGCTCCAGTTCCGCCACTTCTGTACTCAGCTTATTAATGGTCTCTTCAACCAGCTTGTACTCTTCGTTCAGTGTCAGCGCCACATCATTGAGCTTTTGCTTCTCAATCAGCGCGGCGCGGGCCAGGTCTTCACGGCCTTTTTCCAGTGCCAGGCTGGCTTTTTGCTGCCAGTCAGCACTTTGAGATTCGATGGCCTGAATGCGACGTTGCAGTTCTTTCTTGTCGGCCAGGGCACGGGCGGAAGAGGTGCGTACCTCAACCAGTGTGTCTTCCATTTCCTGAATGATCAGGCGGATCATTTTTTGCGGGTCTTCTGCTTTATCTAGCAAAGAGTTAACGTTCGCGTTTACGATATCAGCAAAGCGTGAAAAGATACCCATAATCATTTTCTCCAGTTGTTGAATATGCGAAGTAGTCAGCTTGTTATGCTGTCGCTTGCATGGTTTCATGTCTCAAGCTTACATCAGTTATTACAACAACTGTGCCAACTTTTAATTTCATTAAATATCATAGGCTTATGATTTCACCCATTCTATAGCGGTGCTAAAGTCTGAGGATATACGCCAATAGTTAGCGAGATTGACCATGCGAAAACCTGATAATCTGATTGGAGAGTCCGAGGCGTTTCTCACTGTTCTCGATCATACATCACGTCTGGCCCCTTTGGATCGCCCAGTGCTGATTCTTGGCGAACGAGGCACAGGTAAAGAACTGATTGCACAGCGTATTCACTATCTGTCCCGACGCTGGGATCAGCCGCTGGTTTCACTCAACTGTGCCGCCCTGAGCGACGGGGTGATTGATTCCGAGCTGTTTGGTCACGAAGCCGGTTCCTTTACCGGAGCAAAAGGCCGCCATCAGGGACGGTTTGAGCGGGCAGAAAACGGCACCCTGTTCCTGGATGAGCTGGGTACGACGCCCCTTGGCGTGCAGGAAAAACTGCTGCGGGTCATTGAATACGGCGAATATGAACGGGTCGGGGGCAGCCGGACCTGTCAGGCCAATGTGCGGCTGATCTGCGCAACCAATGAAAATCTGCCGCGACTGGCTGAAGACGGAAAATTCCGGGCGGACCTGCTGGACAGGCTGGCCTTTGACATCATCCACCTGCCCCCTTTACGGGAGCGCCAGGACGATATTCTGCCCCTCGCCGAACATTATGCAGTAAGAATGTGTCGGGAGCTGGGCTACAGCTATTTTGCCGGTTTCACGCGGCACGCCAAAGCGATGCTGCAGGACTACAGCTGGCCGGGGAATATCCGGGAGTTGAAAAACGTGGTGGAACGCTCTGTCTTTCGCCACGGTCTGGAAGATGAGCCAGTTGGTGAGGTTATCCTCGACCCGTTCCATGCGCCCTGGCACGACAAATCCTTGTCACCGAGCACAAAACAAACTGAGGTCCATGCAGCAACCACTCAACCAGCTGACCTCGCTTCCCCGTCGGCGCTGTTTTCCACGCTGTCAGTATCCCATACGCCGGAGTTGCCCCTGGACTTTCGCCAGTGGCAACAGGATCAGGAAGTTGAACTGATCCAAAAAGCGCTGGAACAAAGCCAGTTTAATCAGCGGAAAGCCGCTGAATTGCTTTGCTTAAGCTACCATCAACTGAGAGGCCTGCTGAGAAAATATCAGCTGGTTGGCAGCAATGAGACTTAATTGCGGGTCCACTTTGCTTAATTGGTGATTTTCCCATCATAAAACACCTGCCCCTGGCAGGTATTTATGGCTGATGGCTTGGTGTGTCAGTGGGATAATGGTAAATTTGTAACCTTGTTTTCAGAAAATTTCTTATCTTATGAGCGCTTATACTCGTCTTCTGCTTGCGTGTGTCAGCCTGGCCAGCCTGGTTGGCTGCAGCGACCCTCAGCAGGACAGCAATATACGCAGCCGCGGCTTTGTATATTGCGGGCAAGATACGCCGGCAACCTTCAACCCTCAACTGACTGACGGAGGGCTGACGGCCGATACGCTGGCGGCGCAAATTTTTGACCGCCTGCTGTTGCTGGATCCGGTCAGCCACCAGCCGACCCCGGCACTGGCGAGTAACTGGACTATCAGTGAAGATGGTCTGGCATACACGTTTGAGCTGCGAAAAGGCATCGCCTTTCAGACCACGCCCTGGTTTACCCCGACCCGCGAGTTTAACGCGCAGGATGTCGCATTCAGTTTTTCACGGGTCATCAACCCGAATCATCCTTATCACGCGGTCTCCGGCGGGCGTTACCCTTGGTTTGACAGCCAGGGCTTTGCCAACCTGATAGAAGAGATAGAAATTCTCGACCCTTATACCGTGCGCTTTAACCTGAAGCGCCCGGATAACGCCTTTCTGGCGAACATGGCAACCACCTACGCCGTTATCCACTCGGCGGAATATGCTTCCAGCCTGCTGCGTGCCGGTAAGCCGGATCAAATTGACCGCAAACCGATTGGCACCGGTCCGTTCGCGCTCTACAGCTATCAGCCAAATGATTTTGTCCGTTTGAAACGCCATCCGGGCTACTGGCAGGGTCAGGCAGAAATGGAACAGGTTGTTTTCGATATCGCCTCGCGGGGGACCGGCAGTCTGGCTAAATTGCTCAGCGGTGAGTGTGATGTCTTGTCGTCACCGGTTGCCAGCCAGTTACCGGTGATCAGCGATAACGACAATTACGAATTGAATGCCCAGACCGGCATGAACGTGGCGTTTCTGGCGCTCGATACGAATCAGCCGGAACTGAAAGATGTCCGGGTACGTCAGGCCATCAATCACGCCATCAACCGGGAAAATCTGCTTAATTCCGTCTACTACGGCACCGGTACTAAAGCGCGCAGCCTGCTGCCGCCAATGTCCTGGGCGTATAACCATAACAGTCAGGCGCTCGATTACGATCCGGAGCGGGCTCAGGCCCTGCTCAAAGAAGCCGGGTACGAGAAAAATCTGATGCTCAGTCTGTGGGTACCGCTTGAGCCACGTCCGTATAACCCGAGTCCACGCAAAACGGCAGAACTGATTCAGGCTGACCTCAATGCCATTGGGGTGAAAGTGAACATCATCACGCAGGATTCGGTTCGTCGCTTCAGCACTATTGATAAAGCCAACAGTGATTTGATTCTGGCCGGCTGGATTGCCGACAACGGCGATCCGGATAACTTCCTGCGTCCGTTGCTTTCCTGCGATGCCAAACAGGCCGGTCTGAACGTCGCCAACTGGTGTAATCTGGATTTTGAAAACCTGCTGGAGCTTGCCTCCCGGACCACAAAACTGGATCAACGGCTGGATTATTACCACGTCGCTCAGGATATTCTGGATAAGGAAGTTCCCATTGTTCCGCTGGCGCACGGCGTCCATTTCCAGGTTCATCACCGCTCACTGAGCGGGTTGCAGATGAGCCCGTTTGGCACCCGTTCTTTCTCGACTGTATACCGGAACGAAAACTAGTATGTTTATTTATACGATTCGACGGTTAAACCTGTTCATCATTACCATGCTGATCCTAACCCTGATTGGCTACAGTATTCTCCGCCTGGATCCTGAATCTTTCTGGAGCGTGCGCTCTTTCTGGTCGGGCTGGTTCATTTACCTGGATAACCTGCGCTTTGGCAACCTCGGTATGAATCAGGCAGGTGTGCCTATTGTGCAAGAAGTGATCGCAGTTTTTCCGGCGACGTTGGAACTCTGTTTCTTTGCCTTCATTTTATCTCTGGTCGTGGGGATTCCGCTGGGCACGCTGGCCGGAGTTAAACGGGGCCGGTTCATCGACACGGTGATCTCCTCCGTGACTCTGGTCGGCTACTCAATTCCGCTGTTCTGGCTGGCGTTGCTGCTGATTATGCTGTTTTCGCTGAAGCTGGGCCTGCTGCCGGTTTCCGGTCGGTTCAGCCTGCTGTACGAAATTGAACCGGTGACGGGGGTTGCCCTGTTCGACGTGATGCTGTCGCCACAGCCTTATCGCGCCGAAGCACTGATGAACGTCATCAGCCATTTGATCCTGCCCACTCTGGTACTGGCCATGGCACCCACCACCGAAGTTATTCGCCTGACCCGGGCGTCAGTTTCGGATGTGATGGATCAGAACTTTATCAAAGTCGCGCAAACTAAGGGTCTGTCGATGTTTGAAATCATCACTCGCCACGTGCTGCGCAACGCCATTCCGCCGATTATTCCTAAGTTGGGGATGCAGTTTTCGACCATGATGACCTTTGCCATGCTGACCGAGTCTATCTTCAACTGGCCGGGCATCGGCCGCTGGCTACTCGATGCCATTTCGGCGCAAAACTATGTGGCGATTCAGGCTGGCGTAATAACGGTTGGCAGCTTTATCCTGCTGGCCAATATTCTGTCTGATCTGGCTGGTGCCTTCGTTAACCCGCTTGTGCGCAAGGAATGGTATGCTATCAAATAACATTTACCAGGAAACCAAGATCCCGACGCAATGGGAGCGCGCCTGGCAAAACTTCCGCGCCAATTCGATCGCCTTTTTTGGTTTCTGGTGCCTTATTTTACTGATTTTGGTGACGCTGGCGGCCCCGCTGCTGGCTCCGTATGCGCCGGCCAGCCAGGTTGGTGAGCTGTTGATGCCGCCCTCCTGGGATCCAAGCGGCCATGTGGAATTTTTCTTCGGCACCGATGATCTGGGTCGCGATATTCTCAGCCGCCTGATTCTGGGCTCACAGCTCACATTCGGCTACGCCGTGCTCATCGCGCTGGCCTCTGCCGTGATCGGTATTCTAATTGGCGTCCTGGCCGGGATGACTCAGGGTCTGAAATCCAGCTTCCTGAACCACGTTTTGGATACCGTAATGTCTATCCCTTCCCTGCTACTCGCCATTATCGTTGTAGCCTACATGGGGCCGGGGGAAGTGAACATCCTGCTGGCTATCTGGCTGGCCCTGATCCCGCGATTTATCCGCGCGGTATACCTGGCAGTGCATACCGAAGTAGAAAAAGACTATATCATCGCGGCCCGTTTGGACGGCGCCAATAACTTCTACCTGCTGTATAACTCGATACTGCCGAATATTTTGACCGTGCTGACCAACGAGCTGACGCGTGCGATTTCCATCGCGATCCTCGATATTGCCGCCCTAGGTTTTCTCGGGCTGGGTGCTCAGGCACCGCAGCCGGAGTGGGGAGCCATGCTGGGCGATTCGATTGAACTGATTTATCTGGCCCCATGGACTGTTACATTACCGGGTCTGGCCATTACCTTCAGTGTGTTAGTGGTAAACTTAGTAGGAGAAGGACTCCGCCAGGCCATTAATGCGGGGATTGACTAATGCCACTGTTAGATATTCGAAACCTGACGATTGAAATCGACACCCCACAAGGGATGGTCAAAGCTGTTGACAGGATGAGCCTAACCATCAATGAAGGTGAAGTCCGCGGTCTTGTGGGTGAGTCAGGGTCAGGAAAAAGTCTGGTTGCCAAGGCGATTGCCGGGGTGACCAAAGCCAACTGGCGTGTCAGCGCAGACCGTTTGCGTCTGGGAGATATTGATCTGCTGGCCCTGTCACCACGCGAGCGCCGAAAGGTTGTTGGCCGGGAAATTGCGATGATTTTCCAGGAACCGTCATCGTGTCTGGATCCCAGCGAGCACGTCGGGGCGCAGTTGGAAGAAGCGATTCCATCGTCCTCTTTCAACGGACATTTCTGGCAACGCTTCCACTGGCGTCAAAAACAGGCGATTGCCCTGCTCCATAAAGTCGGGATTAAAGAGCACCGCCGGGTCATGCGCAGCTATCCGTACGAACTGACGGACGGTGAGTGCCAAAAAGTCATGATTGCCATGGCCATTGCTAACCGCCCGCGCCTGCTCATTGCCGATGAACCGACCAATGACCTGGACCCGATCACGCAAGCGCAGATTTTCCGTCTGCTCAGCCGGATGAACCAACTCGGCAATACCACCATTTTGCTGGTCAGTCATGACTTGAGTGCCGTAACCCAGTGGGCCGACCGCATCACCGTGATGTACTGCGGCCAGTCTGTGGAGTCCGGCAGCCGCCAGCAACTGTTGGAATCGCCGCATCATCCATACACCGAAGCCCTGCTGCGCGCGATGCCGGATTTCAACCTCGATATCCTGCCGCACAAAAGTAAGCTGGAAACCCTGCCCGGCTCGATCCCACCGTTGCAGCACTTACCGATTGGTTGCCGATTGGGCCCCCGCTGCCCGCACGCCCAGCGCAAATGCGTCGAAGTACCGAAGCGACGGAAGATTAAAAACCATAAATTCAGCTGCCACTTCCCGCTGAATATGGAGGAAACCAATAAATGAGCGCGCTGCTAGAGGTCGAGAACCTCAAAAAAGATTACCACTATCGCTCAGGCCTGTTTCATCGTCGTACTATTGAAGCGGTGAAACCGGTTTCCTTTTCGCTGGAAGCCGGTGAAACCATCGCGTTCATCGGTGAAAACGGATCCGGCAAATCAACACTGGCCAAAATGCTGGCCGGTGTAGTCGAGCCAACGGAAGGGATTATTCGTGTCAACGGCGAACCACTGGCTCACCGTGACTACCAGACCCGCTGCAAGCTGATCCGGATGATCTTTCAGGATCCCAACACCTCCCTGAACCCGCGCATTCAGATTGGTAAGATCCTGGAAGGACCATTAAAACGAAACACCCAGATGACCCCGCAGGCACGTGAGCGTCGAATCATGGAGACCCTGAAACGGGTTGGCCTGTTACCCGAACATGCGTACTTTTACCCACAAATGCTGGCAACCGGCCAGAAACAGCGGGTTTCTCTCGCCCGGGCACTGATTCTTCAGCCTTGTATCATCGTGGCAGACGAAGCACTGAACGGTCTGGATATGTCGATGCGTTCGCAAATCATCAACCTGCTGCTGGAACTGCAGGAAGAGATGGGGCTGTCCTACATCTATGTGTCACAGCATATGGGGGTAATCAAACACTTCACCGATAAGGTGATGGTCATGCAGACCGGAGACGTGGTCGAACAAGGCCCGACTCTGGAGGTCTTCAACAACCCTCAACATCCACTGACCCAGAAACTGCTCGACAGCCATTTTTCAGCCCCCGCCCACGACCGGACCAACCGTCTCAGCAGCGTGACACCCAAAATCGAGTACTGAGCGGGTGTGACCCTTTGCATGTGCTGGCACTATCCACGTGTCAGCACAACAAACCTTGCTCAGCTCATCAGAACCACAGAGCCCGCCCCCAGAGCCACCGCCAGAAGAATTGGCCAGACCACGAATTTTGCCATTCGGCTATCACCAATAACCACCGCCATTCCCATTTTCACCAAGCTGTTAACCGCCGAGGCAATGAAGATCCCGGTGGCAGCCGTCGTCAGCGTCAATGTGTCGATACTCTGCCGTCCCAATGCCAGCGTGATGGCATCAACATCGGTGATCCCGGAAATCGCCGACAGAATCAGGGTCCCGGTATTGCCAAACCACTGCTGTAATGCGGTCGCCAGCAATATAATCAGCATCAACCCCAAACCAAACATCAAGGCTGAGGAAAGTGCCAACGGGTTTTGTTTCATTTCAGGGTTGGTCTGGCTGTCCATTTTATTTTTTTTCCAGATCCAAGCGGCAGGCAGATAGAAACCGACCATCATGGCCGTCATCGGCAACCAGAGCAGGCTCAACAGCGATGAGTTAATCACGTAACTGATGAACAAAATACGCGGGAACATAGTGCCGCAGCTGAGTAAAATGCCACTCGCGAGCAGCCCACACAACCGAGGCTGCTGTTTGGAAAGGTTAGAAAACTGCAGTGTCAGCGCCGTCGAAGAGCTAAGGCCAGCAAACAGACAGGTCAGCAGAATCCCCTTTTCAGCTCCGCCGATCTTCATGGCGAAGTAGCCGATAAACGAGATACTGGCAATCAGGACAACCATCCACCAGATTTCGTAAGGGTTTATCGCATTAAAAGGGCCCACTTGCTCATTGGGCAACAACGGCAGCATCACCACAGAAATCAGCAGCAGGCGTAAAGCCGCATCCAGCTCGTACTCCTGCAGCTTAGACAGGGCATCATGCAGCTCACGCTTGTTGTCGAGAATAATGGCGGTGATTACCGCAGCAGATGCCGCCAGCGCTGGGTTCTCGACCACGGCCAGTGCGCCAAGCAGAAACGTCAGCAGCATCCCTATCAAGCCGGTAATACTCAAATTCGCCTGGCTCCGCAGACGGTAAGCGTAGGCCACAGTAATGATCACAGCCAGGCCAAGGAAGGACAGCCCCAGAAACAGCTCCGAGTATAAACTGGCTAACAGCCCACAAACCCCACCGAGCAGGCCAATCAGTGAATATGTCCGGATGCCTGCCACCCGACTGCCGGCAGCTTCATTACGCTCTACCCAGCCGCGTTGAATACCAATGATCGCCCCCAGCAACAGGGCGATTGCAAGACGAACAAAAGGAGAAGACAGATCCAGGGTGGTTTCCATATCGCGCTTCCGTATCGATGGCTGTCATACCGGATATTGGTATACTCTGACCTTCACTGAGGCGGTTCGGCGTTCGAGCGCACACCTTCAGCATGGCCCCACGCCGATAAGCTTATCGGGGGGCAACTGGGGAACAATACTCAGTTTTGTATTCAGTGTAGGCCGGACAGGAAAAGATAACTGCCTGCTTTGTCACGATTTATCATCAGTGAAGCACATCATAATGCCCTAAAAGGCATAGGCTCGATGACAGTGCCAGTCGAACCATACGGTTCTGCAGCGGCAAGAAGCAAGAAGCAAGAAGCAAGAAGCAAGAAGCAAGAAGCAAGAAGCAAGAAGCAAGAAGCAAGAAGCAAGAAGCAAGAAGCAAGAAGCAAGAAGAATAAAACACTGACAGGGCAATGCAACTGGCTCTGAACACCAGAGCCAGTTGATGACATTAAGACAGGCTCTGGTTAATTTCAGCCAGCACAGCGGCTGGATCTGCGGCCTGTGTAATCGGACGGCCAATCACCAGATAATCGGAACCCGCCTGTACCGCTTCAACCGGTGTCATCACACGGCGCTGATCACCTGCGGCACTGCCTGCTGGGCGAATACCAGGCGTCACCAGTTTAAATTCAGTACCCAGCTCTGATTTCAGCATGCTGGCTTCCTGAGCAGAACACACGACCCCATCAAGACCGCTGTTTTTCGTCAGACGCGCCAGATTCAGTACATGCTCCTGAGGCTCGGCTGTAATACCAATACCACGCAAATCAGAAGCTTCCATGCTGGTCAGTACAGTCACCGCAATCAGCAACGGACGATCTTTGCCATAAGGCTCAAGAATATCACGTGATGCAGCCATCATACGCTCACCACCGCTGGCATGGACATTGACCATCCATACACCCAGTTCCGCAGCCGCCGCTACCGCGCGGGAACAGGTATTCGGAATGTCATGAAATTTTAGGTCCAGGAATACAGAATGGCCCCGATCATGCAGTTTACGCACAAAATCAGGGCCAAAATAAGTAAACATCTCTTTGCCGACTTTTAATCGACAACTACCCGGCTCAATCCGGTCAACAAAAGCTAAGGCTTCGTCCTGGCTTGGATAGTCGAGTGCAACAATGACTTTTGGATCTAACATGGCATCTCCTGCTGAGTTACGGTTCACAAATCACCCGGCGAGCACAGGCGCGCTGAGGGCGGTCAGGATTGTACAATAAAATGTCCATTTATCGAGAATTTTTTAAGCTTTTCGACAAAAGCACCAAAAGTGACACTTTTCTCAGGAGACCAATCGTTTGTCAGGCGAGGTTAATTGCGAAAAGACTAAATACAAAAAAGCCCGTTCATTGCTGAACGGGCTTTCAAGAATGCTTATTCACCATCAAGACCACGAATCGGTTTGACGGATCCCCACCCTTTACAGGAAGGACACTGCCAGTATAGAGAGTGCGTCGCAAATCCACACTGGCTGCACCGATAATGAGGCTTGGTTTTCAACTGCTCACCAACCAGGCCGCGCAATGTCGACAGGCTGTCTTTCGCCCGCCCTTCTTCGGCTTCGTCCAGGTGGTACTCCATCAGCTGATAAAAACCCTTCATGGTCGGATTTTTCTGGAGCTGCCGGGTCATGAACGTCTGCGCTAAGGTTGATCCCTCACGCTTGGCAATTTCATCAGCTAACATCAGCTCGGCGGTTGAACCAGCTTCATGTTCCACACAATAGTGCAGAAAACGCAGCCAGCCGGCTTCATTATTTGTGGCTTCATAACACTGCAGCAGCAAAGGCAGCGCCTCACCAACGAAGACGATGTCCTGCTCCACCACCTTTTCGAGTTGCTTGGCAGCCGCTTTAAAGTCGTCCTCAGTGATCAGGATTTTCGCCAGCATAATCGTTGCACGAACACAGGATTTATCAACCGACAGGGCTTTTTTCAGCATCTGCTTGGCTTTATCCGGATTTTGCGCACTCATTTCCAGCATCGCCATCTCACACCAGAAGTGAGCAATGTCATGCTTGAGCCGGGATTTCCCCATTTTGACCAGCTGCGTCGCCATTTCAATGGCTTTATCCCACTCGCGGGTCTGCTGGTATATGGTCAGCAGTTGTTGCAGCGCCCCTTTGCGATGATCGGGCTCATCCAGCAGCTGCTCAAAAATTTTCTCGGCCCGGTCAAAAAAGCCGGCGGCCATGTAGTCCTGTGCCAATTGCTGCAATGCAAGATTGCGCTGGTCAATGGTCAGGTTTGGACGTGCAATAAGGTTTTGGTGAATGCGGATAGCACGATCGACTTCGCCCCGGCTGCGGAACAGATTCCCCAGAGCCAGGTGCGTATCAATTGTTTCACTGTCAACTTGGAGCAGCTCAATAAACACATCAACTGCTTTGTCAGACTGATCTGACAGCAGTAAGTTTAACCCCGTCACGTACTGACGTGACATGTGGTGAGACTGCTCCTGTTGTTTGTTACTAGCGCTCCTGTTACCCATATACCAGCCGTAACCGGCGGCAATCGGCAATAACAGGAACAACAGCTCTAGCATTAACGATTATTCCTTAACAGGCTCAGCGCGTAACTGCTCCAGTTCTTTCTGCTGTTTAGCCACTTTTTTGCCTAGGCGATTTTTAGTGAAGCGGGCTTTCAGATACAGCAGGCCGCAAATCATCCAACCAATGATAAAACCGGCACCGAAGGCAATGCCAAGCAGAGTTGATAACTGGAACTCACCCTGAGCGAGCAAATAGTCAAAATTGACAAGCTGTTGGTTCTGGGCGCCTAACGCAAGGGTAAGTAAAAAGCAGGCAACCAATACGAGAACAGTCAGTATCTTCATCGTGAATCCTTCTCACTCGAATGAAAAATAGATTGTACCTATCTGCTAAAGTAAAAGCTCTATGTTTTAAAAAATTCGCTTACCTGTAAAGGCAGATGGTATGGGCTGATTATGCAGGATTTTGGCTCTACAGACCATGATCAAAACGCATAAAAAAAAACGGCACACTTAACAGCATGCCGTTTTTTTATTTATACGCGGTTAACCAATAATTGAAGCGTTAACGCGGTCGCGTAATTCCTTACCTGGTTTAAAGTGAGGAACGTACTTGCCGTCCAACTCAACCTTATCCCCGGTTTTAGGGTTACGACCTACACGTGGAGCGCGGTAATGTAAAGAGAAGCTACCAAAGCCACGGATTTCAATACGGTCACCTTCAGCGAGCGTTGAAGCCATGTGCTCAAGGATTTCCTTGATTGCATCTTCTACCTGTTTGGCAGAAAGATGTGTTTGTTGACTGCATAGTCTTTCAATTAATTCAGACTTTGTCATAAACACTCCGTTTTTAGTATGTTTCTCAATAGTATAACCGCTTAGGGGGAAAAATGATCCCCCTATGCTCAATTATTCGCCTTTAGCAGCTTTGAAAGCGTCAGCCATAGCGTTACCGAACGCAGCATCATCTTGCTTGTTCAGTGCAGCCATTGCTTCTTGCTCTTCAGCAACGTCTTTAGCGCGAACTGACAGGTTGATTACGCGGTTCTTACGATCAACGCCTGTGAATTTAGCTTCAACAGAATCGCCAACAGACAGAACCAGAGTTGCGTCTTCAACACGGTCAACAGAAGCTTCAGATGCACGCAGGTAACCTTCAACACCTTCAGCCAGCTCAACAGTTGCGCCTTTCGCGTCAACAGCAGTAACTGTACCAGTTACCAGAGCGCCTTTCTTGTTCATAGCAACGAAGCCGTTGAACGGATCTTCTTCGATTTGCTTGATGCCCAGAGAGATGCGCTCACGCTCAGCGTCAACAGCCAGAACAACTGCAGAGATTTCGTCGCCTTTCTTGAAGTCACGAACAGCGTCTTCGCCTGCAACATTCCAAGAAATGTCAGACAGGTGAACCAGACCGTCGATGCCGCCGTCAAGACCGATGAAGATACCGAAGTCAGTGATTGACTTGATCTTACCAGTTACGCGATCGCCTTTAGCTTGCATTTCTGCAAATGACTGCCATGGGTTCGCTTTACACTGTTTCAGACCTAGGCTGATACGACGACGTTCTTCGTCGATATCCAGAACCATAACTTCAACTTCATCGCCCACGTTAACAACTTTAGATGGGTGGATGTTCTTGTTAGTCCAATCCATCTCAGAAACGTGTACCAGACCTTCAACGCCTTCTTCGATTTCAACGAAGCAGCCGTAGTCAGTCAGGTTAGTTACGCGACCAGACAGCTTAGTGCCTTCTGGGTAACGCTTAGCGATAGCTACCCATGGATCTTCGCCCAGTTGCTTAAGGCCTAGTGATACGCGAGTACGCTCACGGTCGAACTTAAGAACTTTAACGTTGATCTCGTCGCCAACATTAACGATTTCAGATGGGTGCTTAACGCGCTTCCAAGCCATGTCAGTGATGTGCAGAAGACCGTCAACACCACCCAGATCTACGAACGCACCGTAGTCAGTCAGGTTCTTAACGATACCTTTAACTTCCATGCCTTCTTGTAGAGAAGCCAGCAGTTCGTCACGCTCAACGCTGTTTTCAGATTCGATAACTGCGCGGCGAGAAACAACTACGTTGTTACGCTTCTGGTCTAGCTTGATTACTTTGAACTCTAGCTCTTTGTTTTCCAGGTGAGCAGTGTCACGAACTGGACGAACGTCAACCAGTGAACCTGGTAGGAACGCACGGATACCGTTCAGTTCAACTGTGAAGCCGCCTTTAACTTTACCGTTGATGATACCAACAACAGTTTCAGCGTCTTCGTAAGCTTTCTCTAGAACGATCCAAGCTTCGTGGCGCTTCGCTTTCTCACGAGAAAGCTTAGTTTCACCAAAGCCGTCTTCAACAGCGTCAAGAGCAACGTCAACTTCTGCACCGATTTCGATTTCAATTTCGCCAGCAGCGTTCTTGAATTCTTCAGCAGGGATAGAAGACTCAGACTTCAGGCCTGCGTCAACCAGTACATAACCGTTTTCGATAGCTACAACAGTACCTTTAACGATGGCACCTTGACGTGTTTCTACTTCTTTTAGTGACTCTTCAAAGAGCTGAGCAAAAGATTCAGTCATTATTCAATCTTCAATTTAATAAACAACCACGGGTATCCTACCGCATGGGGTTGATAGTAAAGTCAGTTTTCATCCGTGAAACCGACGCGATCATGCTGATTACTCAGCAGATAATTTCTGTTCAATATACGCTAATGCCTGTTCGGTCACTTGCTCTATTGACATCTCAGTAGAGTCTAGCACCAAAGCATCAGCTGCGGGACGTAACGGCGCGACCGCGCGATTGCGATCTCGATGGTCACGTTCCTGAATTTCTTTCAAAAGGTGGTCAAAGTTAACATCTAAGCCTTTCTGTTGCAACTGCTTCATACGACGTTCTGCACGTTCCTCTGCACTTGCATCAAGGAAGATTTTCACTTCAGCCTGCGGGAAAACTACGGTTCCCATATCTCGGCCGTCAGCGACCAGACCCGGTGCTTCGCTGAAAGCACGCTGACGTCGCAGCAGCGCTTCACGCACGCGAGGCAGTGCCGCAACTTTGGAGGCAGCCATGCCGGTTTCTTCTTTACGAAGTTCGCCGGAAACATCTTCACCTTCCAGGATCACCTTCACCAACTCGCCTTCCGCAATGAATTCAACATCCAGATGCGCCGCCAGTGGTACCAGGGCATCTTCTGATTCCAGATCAACGCCGTGATGGATAGCCGCCAGAGCCAACACACGATAAATCGCACCTGAATCCAGAAGCTTCCAGCCCAGTTTTTCTGCCAACAGCATACACAGTGTGCCTTTACCGGCACCGCTTGGTCCATCGACAGTGATCACTGGCGCGTGAGTAGACATAGGTTTTCTCCGAACTTGTTCTAATGTAAGCAGTAATACGCATCTGCGCGAGTCAGACGGGCAACACTGATGCGTATTACCGCTCCCAAGCGGGGCCATAGTATACGGGAAAATAGGCGGTGATACCAATCTGTAATCCGGTTATCTTCTGGACCATTAACGAATAAAAAAACAACCCGCCGTGATGGCGGGTTGTCGGACAACGGTCTGAAATTATGCCAGTTACTGACTAAGAATGGCCAGTTTATCAAAGTAATCCGGGAAGGTTTTTGACGTACACTTCGGATCATTGATGGTTACCGGCGTATCACTCAATGCCACCAGCGAGAAACACATTGCGATACGGTGATCGTCGTAAGTATCGATGGCCGCATGCTGCAACTGAGCCGGCGGTGTGATAGTGATGAAATCTTCACCCTCTTCCACTTCCGCGCCCACTTTACGCAGCTCGGTTGCCATGGCACTGAGACGGTCAGTTTCTTTGACGCGCCAGTTGTACACATTGCGAATTGCGGTCGTACCTTCCGCAAACAACGCCGCAGTAGCGATGGTCATGGCAGCATCAGGGATGTGGTTGAAGTCCATATCAATGGCTTTTAATTCACCTTTGCGGGCAATTACATAGTCATCGCCCCATTCGATGTCAGCCCCCATCGCCGCCAGTGCGTCGGCAAACTGCACATCACCCTGAATACTTTTCTTGCCGATACCGGTGACTTTCACTTCACCACCGCGAATTGCGGCGGCAGCAAGGAAGTAAGACGCTGAGGACGCATCACCTTCCACCAGAAACTCACCCGGCGACTGGTAACTCTGCCCGCCTTTAACGATAAAGGCCTGGTAGTTCTGATTTTCCACGTTCACGCCAAACTGAGCCATGATATGCAGAGTGATATCAATATAAGGCTTGGAAACCAGATCGCCGATGATGCGAATTTCGGTATCCGCTTCAGCCAGCGGGGCCGCCATCAGAAACGCGGTTAGGAACTGGCTGGAAATCGAACCGTCAATCTCAACCCTGCCACCTTTCAGTCCGGTTCCGGTTATGTTCAGCGGCGGAAAACCATCGTTTTCCAGATAGGTGATATCTGCCCCGGCAGAACGCAGCGCATCAACCAAGTGGCCAATCGGACGCTCTTTCATACGTGGTTCGCCAGTCAGGATGTACTCCCCTTGCCCGAGGCAAAGAGCCGCTGCCAGCGGACGCATCGCCGTACCGGCATTTCCCAGAAACAGCTCCAAGGGCTGAGCAGAATGAAATGCACCGCCCACTCCCGTCACTTCGCAAACAGTTTTATCGTCGGACAACTGGTAGTTCACGCCCAACAAGCTCAGGGCATTGAGCATATGACGAATATCGTCACTGTCGAGCAGATTGGTCAGGCGGGTTGTCCCATTTGCTAACGCAGCCAACAGCAAGGCGCGGTTGGAAACACTTTTTGAACCCGGCAGGTTCACAGTACCATTGATCTTGTTTATCGGCTGTAACGTTAAACTTTCCATCTGTATTATCTTTAATCCTGTTTGGTCACAGTCTCAGCAGAGTAACCAATAATATGGCGGTTCGCCAGTCCTGTTTAAGGTCTAATTTTGCTGTTTTGACCCGTTAGTGCGCTTTTTTCCTCAAACTTATCAGGAGATACCATGAACTGGCTGATGTGCCTTTGTCGAAAACAACGTGATCGATTCATCATTCCCTTGTTTGCACTGTTCTTTTTACAGGGATGTACCGGAATACCGGACAACATTCAGCCAGTCTCATCTTTTGATGTGAACCGTTACCTGGGAACCTGGTATGAAATTGCCCGGCTGGATCACTCTTTTGAACGCGGCCTGACCCAAGTCTCCGCAACATATGAAAAGAATAGCGATGGCTCAATCAGCGTGCTGAACCGTGGTTATGACCCAAGTCATCAAGAATGGAAGCAGGCTGAGGGGCGCGCCGTTTTTGTCGGTGAGCCAAACAAAGCACACCTGAAAGTTTCATTCTTTGGCCCGTTTTACAGCAGCTATGTGGTGTTTTATCTCGAGCCGGATTATTCAGTGGCACTCGTCAGTGGCTACAATAAGGAATATTTCTGGATTCTCGCCCGTCAACCGTCATTAACAGAGACGCAACTGGGCAATTACCTGCAGCGGGCTCGAGAGGCTGGTTTTGCCGTCGACAACCTGATCTACCCCCAACCGCCGCTGAAATCAAAAGCATCTGTTGATGAATAAAATTTAAGGCTAAGAACAGAAAACGGCGCCGCAGTCCTGCATGGAAAAAGAAAAAGCCGCACTCGGCGGCTTTTTACTTGTACAACAATGTCGTCTCACGACTTCACTCAGGCATTGTCCTGCTCAAACTTCACCATGAAGTCGACCAGAGCCTGAACACCTTCAATAGGCATTGCGTTGTAGATAGACGCACGCATTCCACCGACCGCGCGGTGCCCTGCCAGCGCCTTCAGACCCGCCGCTTCAGCCTGCTCCAGGAACAGGGCATCAAGTTCAGGGTTCTTCAGCTGGAACGGGACATTCATCAGAGAACGGTTGTCCGAATGGACCTCATTACGGTAAAACGCTGACTGATCGATGTAATCGTAAAGTACCTTGGCTTTGGCTTCATTGCGTTTTTGCATTTCTGCCACACCGCCAATGGATTTCAGCCACTTGAAGACTTCACCGGCCAGGTACCAGGCAAATGTCGGCGGGGTGTTAAACATCGACTCTTTATCGACCTGTACGGTGTAATCCAGCACGCTTGGCAGGGCAGCTCTGGCTTTACCCAGCAAATCATCACGGACAATCACAATCGTCAGGCCGGCAGGACCGATGTTCTTCTGTGCACCAGCATAGATTACCCCATATTTGGAGACATCAATTTCACGGGACAGAATTGTTGAGGACAAGTCCGCGACAATCGGTTTATCGGTAACAGGCAAGTCACGGATTTCAATCCCGTCGATAGTTTCGTTCGGGCAGAAATGTACAAATGCTGCATCATCTGACAGCGGCCATTGTGCGGCAGGCAGCACTGCACGTTTACCGTCTTTTTCACAGGTAATATCAATGATATTCGGCGAACAGTATTTTTCCGCCTCTTCGGCCGCGCTATGAGCCCAGTAGCCACCATCCACATAATCGGCACTGCTGGCCTCACCCAACAGGTTCAGCGGTACAGCCGCAAACTGAGCACGAGCCCCGCCATGGCAGAACAGAACGTGGTAATTATCAGGGATGGACAGCAGGTCACGCAGGTCTTGCTCGGACTGCTTGGCGACGACTACGAACTCTTTGCTGCGGTGACTGATTTCCATCACCGATGTGCCCAGTCCATTCCAGTCGATCAGCTCTTGCTGTGCTTTTTTTAAAACCTCTGCCGGGATCATTGCCGGTCCGGCGCAAAAATTATAAACCTGCTCCATGATGAAAGACTTGCTCCTGCTATAAAACATGGGGTTACATTATAGTTGCGACACAAGTCACAAATGTTTTCTGACAGTTTGTGACCAGGATCGAATACCTGTTTTTACACCTTTATGACGGCGCTGAAAAGGGTTTCATGACGAATTCCTTCATCCTCTTTTTTCAGCCATAAAAAAACGCAGCCCGAAGGCTGCGTTTAATACATGAAGATACACACTCAGGGATTATTCCTGATCGGTATCCTGCTCAGCAGAATCATCATTGCCAGCATCTTCGTCAGATACTGATGACTCAGTGCTATCAGCCTCGTTCTCAGCGTTAATCACGTCGCCTTCGAGAGCATCATTCAGCTCATCTTCTTCAGGCTCTTCGATACGCTGCAGACCAACAACCTGCTCGTCTTCTGAAGTACGAATCAGCGTCACACCCTGGGTGTTTCGGCCAACACGGCTCACTTCCGCCACACGGGTACGAACAAGCGTACCGCCATTGGTGATCATCATGAACTCGTCGCCGTCCAGTACCTGGATAGCACCGACAACGCTACCGTTACGCTCGGTCACTTTGATCGATACCACGCCCTGTGTAGCACGACTCTTCGCCGGGTACTCAAGCAGCTCAGTACGCTTACCAAAGCCGTTTTCGGTCACAGTCAAGACATCGCCGTCGTTATGAGGAACGATCAGTGACACCACTTTGTCGTTCTCTGCCAGCTTAATACCGCGTACACCTGCCGCAGTACGGCCCATGCCACGAACCTGCTCTTCAGAGAAACGTACCACTTTACCGGCTTTCGAGAACAGCATGATGTCATCGCCGCCAGCGGTGATATCAACACCGATCAGGGAGTCGCCATCACGCAGGTTCACTGCAATGATACCGGCGCTACGCGGACGGCTGAAATCAGTCAGCGGGGTCTTCTTCACGGTACCGTCAGCGGTAGCCATGAAGATAAACTTGTTCTCTTCGTATTCTTTCACCGGCAGGATGGCAGTAATACGCTCACCTTCTTCCAGCGGCAGAATGTTCACGATCGGCTTACCACGTGCAGTCCGGCTGGCCTGTGGCAACTGGTATACTTTCAGCCAGTACATACGGCCGCGGCTTGAGAAGCACAGAATGGTATCGTGCGTATTCGCCACCAGCAGACGTTCGATGAAGTCTTCATCCTTCATACGGGTGGCTGCTTTACCTTTACCGCCACGACGCTGTGCTTCATAGTCGCTCAGCACCTGGTATTTCACGTAACCTTCATGAGACAGAGTTACCACAACATCTTCCTGAGTGATCAGGTCTTCCAGATCGATATCATGGCTGGCCGCAGTGATTTCAGTACGACGAGGGTCGTTAAACTGCTCTTTCACCGCTTCCAGTTCTTCACGAATCACTTCCATCAGACGCTCAGAACTACCCAGGATATGCAGCAATTCTGCAATTTCACCCAGCAGAGTTTTGTACTCGTCGAGGATTTTCTCGTGCTCAAGGCCTGTCAGTTTGTGCAGACGCAGATCCAGAATAGCTTGCGCCTGTTGCTCAGTCAGGAAGTACTGACCGTCACGGATACCGTATTGCGGTTCCAGCCACTCAGGACGCGCCGCATCAGTACCGGCACGTTCCAGCATTGCCGCAACGTTGCCCAGGTCCCAACCGCGAGCGATCAGACCGGCACGGGCTTCCGCTGGTGTCGGTGCTTTACGGATCAGGTCGATGATTTCATCTATGTTAGCCAGCGCCAGTGCCAAACCTTCAAGGATGTGGGCACGTTCACGGGCTTTACGTAGTTCAAAAATTGTACGACGTGTCACCACTTCACGGCGGTGGTTCACGAAGCACTTCAGCATCTCTTTCAGGTTGAACGTTTTAGGCTGACCGTTATCCAGGGCCACCATGTTGATACCGAAAGTTGTTTGCAGCTGAGTTTGTGCGTACAGGTTATTCAGTACCACTTCGCCCACAGCATCGCGCTTACATTCGATAACGATGCGCATACCGTCTTTATCAGACTCGTCGCGCAGCGCGCTGATGCCTTCAACTTTCTTCTCTTTAACCAGTTCAGCGATCTTTTCAATCAGACGTGCTTTGTTCACCTGGTACGGGATCTCAGTAACAATGATGCTTTCGCGGCCATTTTTGTCACTTTCGATATCCGCTTTAGAGCGCATGTAAACTTTACCACGACCGGTCTTATAGGCATCAATGATACCTTTACGGCCACTGATCATCGCAGCAGTCGGGAAGTCCGGACCTGGAATATATTCCATCAGCTGGTCGATAGTGATGCTTTCATCATCGATATACGCCAGACAGCCGTCGATCACTTCACCCAGGTTATGAGGAGGAATGTTGGTTGCCATACCTACCGCGATACCTGACGAACCGTTCACCAGTAGGTTAGGAATCTTCGTTGGCAGTACCGCAGGGATTTGTTCTGTACCGTCGTAGTTAGGTACGTAGTCAACCGTTTCTTTTTCCAGATCAGCCAGCAGCTCGTGGGCAATCTTGGACATACGTACTTCGGTATAACGCATTGCAGCGGCGGAGTCGCCATCGATCGAACCGAAGTTACCTTGACCATCTACCAGCATGTAGCGAAGCGAGAAAGGTTGCGCCATACGTACAATCGTGTCGTATACCGCACTGTCACCATGGGGGTGATATTTACCGATTACGTCACCGACCACACGGGCAGATTTTTTATATGCTTTATTCCAGTCATTGCCCAATACATTCATCGCGAACAAAACGCGACGGTGTACCGGCTTAAGGCCATCACGCACATCAGGAAGAGCACGACCCACGATAACGGACATCGCGTAGTCGAGATACGAGCCTTTCAGCTCCTCTTCAATGTTTACGGGCGTGATCTCTTTTGCAAGATCGCTCATGGAGCCAATATCCCTCAGGTAATTTCTGTCGTATACGTATACCAAACGGCATAGCTATCACATATTTAGAGTTATCACACGTCAGGACGGGCCTTCGTGATGTGATACCTATAGCGTTTGGAACCATACGTGCAAGGTGCGAGAATATAGCATATTTCAGTCTAGATAGGCACACCTTTCACTATGATGTTGTGAGTAATTTAGCGGATTAGTAAAAAATCGAAAGTGCTTATTTATCAAATTGGCACAGAACAGTTCACTTTTCACCCAACCCCTGTTTTTTGCGACTTTTCCTGTTTTGTACCGAATCAGACTAAATTGCAACCAGTTGTAAATTAGCGATCGATGCGGCAGTTTCACACTTTTGTCACCAAGCTGTTCAGAGTCTGAACGTGAAACCTGATCCTTATCAACATTGCCCTTTTTTCACCCGCTACAATAATCCTGTATCGCGATATTTGTGTTTTTCTACAACCCGTTACATTTAAGCGGAGGTCTGTATGTTAAGCCAAGCTATCAATACCATCGGCATGTGCATTATGGGTGGGAAATACCTGCTTATTGTGATTTTAGCCGCCACTATGCTGTTATCCGGTAACGTTCAGGCAGAAATGCTGGCATTCAGCCACCTGGACCCGACGGAGTAATTACACTGCTCACCCGTGACAGGGCTAATGAACCCGGTCGTTTTACCATCGGCTCACTGGCTGTCGGCCTGTCACCTTACTAAACCAACCTTAAATCAAAAGATGGCGCGCCTGGATCACGCTCCGGGCGGTTTTTCACACTGCTGTATTACCTCTGGGACGGTTTTCGCTATAATGTGGTCATTAATAAGGAATATGGCAATATCAGATGACTAAGCAGTTAAACGTCGATCCGGCTGAAATCAGTAAATTCGAAGAGATGGCGTCCCGCTGGTGGGATCTCGAAGGTGAATTCAAGCCGCTACACCAAATTAACCCGTTACGCCTGAACTTCGTCATGGATCATGCCGGTGGTCTGTTTGGCAAAAAAGTGCTGGATGTCGGCTGCGGCGGCGGCATTCTGGCTGAAAGTATGGCCGTTGAAGGTGCTGAAGTAACCGGTCTGGACATGGGTAAAGAGCCTCTGACGGTCGCCCGACTGCACGCCCTTGAAACCGGCACTAAGCTGGAGTACGTCCAGCGGACGGCGGAAGAGCAAGCAGAAATGTTCCCTGAAACCTACGACGTCGTTACCTGCATGGAGATGCTGGAACACGTCCCACAGCCAGCTTCTGTCATTGCCGCTTGTGCCAAAATGGTTAAACCGGGCGGCCACGTGTTCTTCTCGACCCTGAACCGCAATCTGAAATCGTACCTGTTTGCGATTGTCGGTGCCGAGCAACTGCTGAAGCTAGTGCCTAAAGGCACTCATGATCACGAGAAGTTTATCCGTCCTTCAGAGCTGCTGGCGATGATCGACAACACACCGTTGCAGGAACGTCACATCACGGGTTTGCACTACAATCCGCTGACTGATAAGTACTGGCTGGGCAAAAACGTGGACGTGAACTACATCGTTCATACCGTGAAGCTTTAAAACGATCACGCTCATTTGGCAAAGAATCCGCAGGGACTTTCTCAAGATCGCTGCCAAAGACTTTGCCAAAAACAAGCCACACATTAACAGCTGCGGGCATCGCCTCTTCGGCACTGCTTCTTCGGTATTGCTTCTTCGGCATGACTCCGCAGCTGTTATGACATCGCAAAAAGATGTTGCAAGCAGAAAGATGTCACTCGCAGGAAACCTGCGTCCCCTTGCTTCGCCCTGATGCCAGCCACTACACTAATGTCAGTTTGTCATTACAAGGAAACGTACCATGGCATCAACGATCAAGGCTGTCCTGTTTGATTTGGACGGCACCCTTCTTGACACCGCACCAGACATGGCTGACGCCGCTAACCGGGTACTCGCCGACTATGATCATCCCCCGCTGTCTGATGAACAAATTCGTGCCAACACCAGCTACGGTGCCCGGGGATTGCTGACCGCCGGTTTCGGCACAATTCCGTCGCACCTCGATATACATCAGCTACGCCTGCAATTTCTTGACTACTACGAGCAAAATATCTGCGTTAATACGTCTCTGTATCATGGTATTAGCCCGATGCTGACAGCGCTTGATAACATGCAGCTGCCATGGGGGATCATGACCAATAAACCCGGTTTTCTTACTGAGTTGCTTTTGCCATTTTTCCCGGAACTGATGCGCGCACGCGTCATCGTATGCGGCGATACTCTGTCAGTCGCCAAGCCCCATCCGGCTCCCCTGCTGCATGCCTGTGAAATGATGGGAATTCAGCATCAGCATTGCGCCTATATTGGTGACATCGAAAAAGACATGATTGCCGCCAGAGCAGCCAGTATGCCGGGCTATGTGGCCGGATGGGGATATATTGGCGCTGACCATACGCCACAGGCATGGCAGGCAACGGGGATTTTATCCCACCCGGGAGATCTACTTTCCATTTTATAAACCCCGTTTTTACGGGCTAACTAGCCAAGAAATAACCAGAAAATTTTGTATCATCCGACCTGTACAATGAGGGTCAAAAATCAAGGATTTTTTTTTCGGCGCCCCCAAATTCGGGGCGAATTTTTTTTGCATTTTTCTATGATATTGTCAGACCTGCGCAAATCGGTTAGTTGGCACTAACTAAAAATTATAAGTCCCCATGTTATCCACAGCCGGTTAAAAAATACCACCTTGCATTACCCCATTATCATCACTATCTTGTAACTCAAATAGCTCAACACCCCAATATATAGTGTTTGTAACGATTGGCTGAAACCTAACAAAGATCACACTCTTTGTTCACGTTCGTGCTAATTTTTGCAAAACTCCCTGTTTTGGGCTGATATCCGGGAAAACGACCAAAAATGAATCAACAGCTCACTGTTACCAAGCGTGATGGACGCAAAGAAAACATCGATCTGGAAAAAATTCACCGTGTGATCACCTGGGCCGCTGAAGGTCTGGAAAACGTCTCGGTCTCTCAGGTCGAACTCAAGTCTCACATTCAGTTTTACGACGGCATCAAAACTGAAGACATCCACGAAACCATCATCAAGGCAGCAGCTGATCTGATCTCGGAAGAGACACCTGATTACCAGTACCTGGCTGCACGACTGGCTATCTTCCACCTGCGTAAGAAAGCCTACGGCCAGTTTGAGCCACCAGCACTGTACGACCATGTCACCGGTCTGGTTGAGAAAGGCAAGTACGACAAACACCTGCTGGAAGACTACAGCAAAGAAGAACTTGACCTGATGGATACCTACATCGATCACTGGCGCGATATGAACTTCTCATACGCAGCAGTGAAACAGCTGGAAGGTAAATATCTGGTTCAGAACCGTGTCAGCGGCGAAATTTACGAAAGCGCCCAGTTCCTGTACATGATGATCGCGGCGTGTCTGTTCAGCAAATACCCACGCGAAACACGTCTGGACTACATCAAACGTTTCTATGACGCGGTATCTCTGTTCAAAATTTCACTGCCAACGCCAATCATGTCTGGCGTGCGCACCCCTACTCGTCAGTTCAGCTCTTGTGTACTGATCGAGTGTGATGACAGCCTGGATTCTATCAACGCCACAGCCAGCGCCATCGTGCGTTACGTGTCTCAGCGTGCCGGTATCGGTATTAACGCAGGCCGTATTCGTGCTCTGGGTTCTGAAATTCGCGGCGGCGAAGCGTACCACACCGGTTGTATCCCATTTTACAAGTACTTCCAGACCGCGGTGAAATGCTGTTCTCAAGGCGGTGTACGCGGCGGCGCGGCCACCCTATTCTACCCAATCTGGCACGGCGAAGTGGAATCACTGCTGGTGCTGAAAAACAACCGTGGCGTGGAAGAAAACCGTGTTCGTCACATGGACTACGGCGTACAGATCAACAAACTGATGTACACCCGTCTGATCAAAGGCGACAACATCAGCCTGTTCTCGCCATCTGACGTTCCTGGACTGTACGATGCGTTCTTCGCGGATCAGGCAGAATTTGAACGTCTGTACGTGAAATACGAGCAAGACCCAAGCATCAAGCGCAAAACAATCAAAGCCATTGACCTGTTTTCACTGCTGATGCAAGAGCGCGCCTCAACCGGCCGTATCTATATTCAGAACGTTGACCACTGTAACACGCATAGCCCGTTCGACCCGTCTGTTGCACCGATTCGCCAGTCAAACCTGTGTCTGGAAATCGCACTGCCGACCAAACCACTGAACAACGTGGAAGACGAGAACGGTGAAATTGCCCTGTGTACGCTGTCTGCGTTCAACCTGGGTGCCATTGACTCTCTGGATGATCTGGAAGAGCTTGCGGACCTGACCGTTCGTGCACTGGATGCCCTGCTGGATTATCAGGACTACCCACTGCCGGCGGCGTTCCGTGCAACCATGAACCGTCGTACCCTGGGTGTGGGCGTTATTAACTTCGCTTACTACCTGGCTAAACACGGCGTTCGCTACTCAGACGGCAGCGCAAACAACCTGACACACGAAGCGTTTGAAGCCATTCAGTACTACCTGCTGAAAGCGTCTTTGGGTCTGGCTAAAGAACAAGGCGCGTGCCCGGCGTTTAACGAAACAACGTACGCTCAAGGCATTCTGCCGATTGATACTTATAAGAAAGATATCGACAACATCTGCTCTGCAGAACTGCGTTACGACTGGGAAGCACTTCGTGAGGAAATCAAAACTCACGGCCTGCGCAACTCGACACTGTCTGCCCTGATGCCTTCTGAGACATCATCGCAGATCTCAAACGCGACCAACGGCATTGAGCCTCCTCGCGGGTACGTGTCAGTGAAAGCGTCTAAAGACGGTATCCTGAAGCAGGTAGTGCCTGAGTACACCAAGTACAAAGACAACTACGAACTGCTGTGGAACATCGGAAGCAACGACGGTTACCTGCAGTTGGTGGGTATCATGCAGAAGTTCATCGATCAGGCGATCTCTGCCAACACCAACTACGACCCGAGCAAGCAAGCAGGCGGCAAAGTGCCAATGAAACTGTTGCTAAAAGACCTGCTAACAGCGTATAAACTCGGCGTGAAAACCTTGTACTACCACAACACTCGTGATGGTGCATCCGATGCCCAAGGTGACGTTGCAGACGACTGCACAAGCTGCAAAATTTAAAAGTTAGATGAATGGGAGCTTCGGCTCCCATTGATGTTGAGGATAAGATGGCATACAGCACTTTTTGTCAAACCAATAACGATCAAATGAAAGAGCCGATGTTTTTCGGCCAGTCAGTTAACGTTGCTCGTTATGACCAACAAAAATTTGAGATTTTTGAAAAGCTGATCGAAAAACAGCTTTCCTTCTTCTGGCGTCCGGAAGAAGTGGATGTATCCGGTGATCGCATCGATTTCAATAACCTGCCGGACCATGAGCGCCACATTTTTATCAGTAACCTGAAATATCAGACCCTACTGGACTCCATTCAGGGCCGCAGCCCGAACGTCGCACTACTGCCAATCGTGTCGCTTCCTGAGCTGGAAACCTGGATTGAGACTTGGTCTTTCTCTGAAACCATTCACTCGCGCTCTTACACCCATATCATCCGTAATATCGTGAACAACCCAAGTGTGGTCTTTGACGATATCGTGGATAACGAGCACATCATCAAACGTGCGGGTGACATTTCTAAATACTACGATGACCTGATCAGCGCCACCAACGACTACCACCGTCTTGGTGAAGGTACGCACACCATTAATGGTAAAACCGTCGTCGTCAACCTACGTGAGATCAAGAAGAAACTGTACCTGTGCCTGATGTCTGTCAACGCACTGGAAGCGATTCGCTTCTACGTCAGCTTCGCATGTTCTTTTGCCTTTGCCGAGCGTGAGCTGATGGAAGGGAACGCGAAAATCATCAAGCTGATCGCCCGTGACGAAGCCCTGCACCTGACAGGCACTCAGCACATTCTGAACCTGCTACGTACCGGTCAGGACGATCCTGAGATGGCTGAAATTGCCGCTGAGTGCCATGAGCAGTGTTTCCACATCTTCAAAGATGCGGCCATTCAGGAAAAAGAGTGGGCAGAATACCTGTTCAAAGACGGTTCGATGATTGGTCTGAATAAAGACATCCTGTGCCAGTACGTGGAATACATCACGAACCTGCGTATGGCGTCTGTGGGTCTGGAACATGCCTTCCCGGGCGCGACGCAGAACCCGATTCCTTGGATCAACTCCTGGTTGTCTTCTGACAACGTTCAGGTCGCCCCACAAGAAGCAGAAATCAGTTCCTACCTGGTTGGCCAGATCGACAACGATGTCAGCGCCGACGATTTGGGTGATTTCGAGCTATGAGTCAAATCACCATCAAGGTGAATGGCATGAAGGTTCACGGCAACAGCCGTGAGCCTTTGCTCATCCAGCTGGAGCGCGCCGGATTGCGTCCGGAATTCCAGTGCCGTGACGGTATGTGCGGTGCTTGTCGCTGCAAGCTGGCTGCCGGTGCGGTTGATCAGAAAGACAGCATGGCGTTTATTGCCCCCAATGAGATTCTGGCTTGTTGCGCGATTCCGAAATCCGGGGTCGAAGTTGAGTTCGCCTATGATATTGGCGAAACAGAGCAGGAAGACCTGACTAAAAACACGCTCTCTGGCACTGCCCACCGCTCCTGATCCCAACCCCTAATCAAGTTTGCTTCTCCGTTTAGGCTATTTCTCAGACAGGGCTATGTCTCAGATAAAACTTTGCCGCAAACAAGGCTAAATCACAGACCAGGTTGTATCGCAGACCAAGCGCTGCCAATGAAATCTGTGCTCTGCAAATCTGTGTTCAGCAACAACAACCGCCACATCAAGCACTTTGGCTCAGAGCCAGCTTGCACCCGAAATACACAAACAACCCACCTGCCAGTTTATTCAGCCAGACAGTAAATGCCGGATTGTGTCTCAGACGGGCCCCGAGTCTGGATGATGTCCAGACCAGAAACAGGCTCCAGAGCAGACTGTTAACATTGAAAATCACCCCAAGCAGAATAAATGACCAAGTCTTCTCCGTTGCATCAGGCGCGATGAACTGAGGCACAAAAGCCAGGAAGAACAGTGCCACTTTCGGATTCAGTGTGTTGGTAAGAAAACCCTGAAAATAGATGGCATTTAGCGGCATGCAAGCCGAGCCATAATTTAATGGCAGCTCCGGTGACGCATGGCGGGCACGCAACATGCCAAAGCCGATATACAGCAAGTACAGGCAACCGATGACTTTCACCACCGTAAAGGCAGTGGCCGAAGTAGCCAGCAAAGCCGATAGTCCCAACGCAGCAGCCAGCACATGCACCATAACCCCGGACGCAATTCCCAATGCCGCTACTGTCCCGGCGCGCCAACCTTGATGCGCACTGCGCCCGATAATATACAGCGAGTCCGGGCCCGGCGTGATGTTCAGCGCAAAGGCCGTAATAATAAACAATCCCAGTTCTGTAATGCCGTCCATGCTCTTCCTTTCGCTCTGATTAGTCTCGCGCTCGAATGAATCATTTTTGCACTTTGAGTATAAAAGTTTGCCCTGACCAAACCTGAATACAATCGTTGTTTTTCTCTAGCCTGGCGTTGTCTGGTGTGAATAGCCTCTCTCTGGCAAACGACATCCGATTCCGCAATCATCAATCGCCCGACCTAAGAGATACACGCTAAGAGATACACCCTAAGAGATACACAACGTATTTTGCATCCGTAAAACTACAACCGGACACCCCTGTACTGACACCACTTGTCTGCCCACGATATCAAACTGGCAGGACTGATACAGACGAATCGCCTTATGGTTAGAGGCTGTCACACAAAGGCTTATAGTGCCTGTACCTAATTCTGCTGAACAGACTTCAGTAACCTCATTGTCAGAAACCCGTTCTTGGGACACATCACACCCGCTTTCACCTGACTGCGTGATACCGGAGTGAGTAACCCCAAAGTTCGTGGGAACAGAATAATTCGCAACCGCCTCCGGCGTTACAGACAAGGTGGCCGAAGTAGCCGCATCAGAATAGCCTCGTGGCAGAGAAAGTACATACTTCAGTAACTGCCGGCCAATACCTTTCCCCTGCCAGCGGGGACAAACATACAGCCAGCCAATATGCACGCCTTGGGGTGAAACAGCTTTTTTATGAGGGGCTTTTTTGTGACGAGCATTATCAGAAGAAGCAATGTCATGCCGAGTTGCTGTCTGCAGAGGTTGGTTGCCTTGCGCTTCCAGGGTGATAAACCCCACGACCTGCTTGTCTCTCTCACAGACAAACACATCCGAGGCGAAGAACTGGCGTCTGGCAGGCAAATTGTCCTGCAGCGGCAAAATCACCAGTCCCTTTTCGGCAAACGCTTCACCGGCAAACTCAGCCGGCTTGCATTGCAGATAGATTTCCGTGACCGATTGCCAGTCGGTTTGGCGATAACGTCGAATCATAAAACGGGACTTAAATTCCTTTTCACGCCACATAAGAAGTGGGCAGCAGACTTACCGTTTATGCCATTCATACTGCCATTTATGTGATCGAAAACATGTCCTCACAGACATAGCTTCACGAACATAGCATCCGGCCATCATTTCCCGGGCGCAATGTGTTCGCTGCTTGCTTGCTTGCTTGCTTGCTTGCTTGCTTGCTTGCTTGCTTGCTTGCTTGCTTGCTTGCTTGCTTGCTTGCTTGCTTGCTTAGCATGATGGCAACATCAACTGCCCTTTCAATACGGTTACCGCTTGCCCTGACAGCTTGACCCTGTTGTCGTCGCAGAGCGTCATGTTTACCTGACCGCCTCGCGCGGAAGCCTGATAACCGCTCAGAGTTGTCAAATTCAGCATGTTCCCCCAGTAAGTTGCCAGCGCACAATGCGCCGAACCGGTCACCGGGTCTTCATTCACCCCCACCCAGGGAGCAAAATACCGGGAGATGATATCCGTCCCCTCCGCGGCACGTACCGAAATCAGCACACTGCGACCGGGCAACTGCTTCAAGGCAGAAAAGTCGGGTGACAAGGAACGCACAATGGCCTCATCGCTCACTTCTATAAAGTATTTGGTATCGAACAAACCCGACGCCACTACCTGCGATTCTGTCAGTCCCAATCCGCTCAGCAAGGCCTGAGGAAGTTGCGCGGAGGTATCCACCTCAGTGGCAGGAAAGTCCATCACAATGTCATTGTCACTGACCGTTACCCGCAAAACTCCGGACAAGGTGGAAAACGCGATCGTTTCCCCTTTTTCAATGCGTCCCAGCTCTTTGAGGACATGCGCCACAGACAAGGTCCCGTGCCCGCAAAGTGCAACCTCCACCTCTGGTGTAAACCATCGCAGGCGCATGTCATGCAGGAACAAAAAGGCGGTTTCCGAGACCGCCATTTCTCTGGCAATGGCCAGCATCAGCGTCTCATCCATGTGATGAGTGTACTCGGGCGGAATCAGACACACTGCCGCCGGGTTGCCTTTGAATGGTTCAGAGGTAAAAGCATCGACCTGAAAAACATCAAGATTCATGGGTATATCCATATTGTTTAGGGTGCAGCGTTTAAAACACTGCTGCGTCAAAGTATTGCGCTAAGGCAAAGTTCATCGCGCAATAAAACATCGCATAACAAAACAGAGAGCAATAAAACAGAGCGCGACAAAAACGGGGCTCCGCATAAGAGCCCCTTCGTACGGTCAGCATTTGTCATTTTTTCGCTACATTTACAATCTGGCGAGAATGTACTCCGCTTTGACACTGATGCCGGTTAACCTCTGCCGCTAAACGACTGCAAAAAAGCGACTGCAATAAAACTGCTGCGATTAAACTTCAGCTATTGTGCACTCTGCTGTAGTACTTTGCTGCCCAGGCGCTGAAGCGATTCTGAATGACCAAACACAGGTTGAGCGTTCAGCCAGCGCCGCAGCATATCCAGCATCAGGGTCGAGATAACATGGCGGAAAGACTGATGATTGTACCGACGTTTCGTGGTCACCTCTTGCGACCAGATACCATCAGGGGTCAGCAGGGCAACCGCAATCTTTCCATCGCGGATTTTGCCTGAGGCCAGCACCAGTTGGGCACCACTTTGCACCGCTGCCGCCTGCGCCATCGACTCCACATCCAGTAATGGTTCACCATCTGAAAGATCACAATCTGCATCTGCCGGCCCTGATGATTCGCCAAACACCCAGCTTTGCTTCAGGCGCATCTGTAACGTGGGTTGTTCCTGCAGCCAGTTCACCACAAAACCCCCGGTGCCTTGTTCGGCAAGAGCCAGCGAATAAGAGGTCGCAGCCAGCTTTTCTTCCAGTAGCGCCAGCAACGGCTGATCCATCGACACGACGTTCTCACCCAAACGTTCACTGATGGCTTGTTTTACCGTACCAGCCTGCGGGTGAAGACGTGGACAGAACACTTTGACTTCGATAAACGGCAAAGCTGACCGGTAACCCAGCTCGAATTCCTCCGGCAACGGCAGAGACTGCAGAGTCTGGCCAATACCCGACTCGGATAAACCGAATGTATACAAGCGGTGACAATCTTTGGCGAGGTTCTCCGGGAAACGGTTTTTCAACCTTGGTAAGATCTGCTCGTGAGCCATCTTTTTAAATTCGCTAGGCACACCCGGGGTGAAAAACAGCCAGGCCCGATTAAGCCGCATCGCGAACCCGCAGGCGGTTCCAATCGGGTTATCCAAAATTCCCGCCCCTTCCGGCAACATCGCTTGTTTCAGGTTTGTTTCCGGCATTTCACGGCCAAGTTCCGCATATTTAGCTTGCATAGCCGCTACCCAGGAGTCAGACAATTCCAGCCCGACATTCGCTGCAATCGCTGCGGCCTGATTAGTAAGATCGTCCGTTGTTGGCCCTAATCCGCCGTTAACAATCACAACGTCCGCCGTCAGGCTGCAATGCTCAATTTCTTTTACCAGCATGTCCAGTTGATCCCCCACCGTCGTACGGCGGGTCATCGCAAAACCCTGCTCAAAAAACAAACGCGACAACCAGGCTGCGTTTGTATCTGTAATATCTCCGTGCAGTACCTCTTCACCGGTACTGATCATCACTACCTGTAGCATTCTGTCCCCTACATGCTGATTTACGTTCTGCCTGAACGTTATGGTCTGCCTGAACCATGGCCGAAACGACAGCGGCCAGTCCATCGCTTTAATTTGCCATTGGGTGTGTTCTCATCTTAATTCGCTTTTCTATCTATCTCACTCTTTTTTCCTTATCTCATTCTGTTCCCTGAGTTTTTTTTCATTCGAACACGACGCTTCCATACCCTCATTCAACTTACCAATCATTTGAGTGTAAACCTAAAATTACACCAAGATAAAGTAAAGTTGACAGTCAGATATCATAAGGATAAGGTACGCACACAAAACCAAACCTTACCCTGAGTAAGAAAACCGCAATTTACAACTAAAAAGCAGCGTCGAAGTATGGAAAACCACCAGATGAACACTTGCTATCGATAGCCACAACGGCTTAGACAGGTGTAAACAAAAATAAACACTCTGAACGCGCCGTTGTGGCCTCCTTACATGCAGGAAGTCACCGCAGGTGTAAACACTTCCTCCCGAACCGCTAAATCCTTTTTCTGGGAGTGATCCATTTAATGTCCATGAATAAAACATTCGGCAGTATGCTGATTATTGCCGGTACAACCATTGGTGCCGGTATGCTTGCCCTTCCCCTGGCTTCAGCCGGACTGGGGTTCACCACTGCCACGCTGATCATGTTCAGTATCTGGCTGCTTATGACTTACACAGCACTGCTGATGCTGGAAGTTCACCAGCATGCCGATCCGTCAGCAACCCTGAATTCCCTCGCACATCAGCTGTTGGGCCGTAAGGGCCAGTTACTGGCCAGTTTCGCGGTGGTGTTCCTGATGTACTCACTGTGTGCGGCTTACATTGCCGGTGGCGGTGATCAACTGAATGAGAAACTGAACTACTGGGCCGGATTAAGTATTTCTCCGCAAAGCAGCGCCGTGTTGTTTACAGTAATTATTGCAACTATCGTCGGGGTCGGGACACATTCTGTCGATTTGGTGAACCGTGTCCTGTTTACGCTTAAAGTCGTTGCCTTGGTAGTGATGCTGGGCCTGCTGGTTCCCAACGTTGAGGGGGGGCATCTGGTGGACATGCCGGTAGAGAAAGGTCTGGTCATTTCTGCCCTGCCTGTAATTTTTACCTCGTTCGGCTTTCACGGCAGTATCCCGTCGATTGTGCGCTACATCGGTTTGGATATGAAATCACTGCGTAAGGTGATGATTTTTGGCTCGTCCCTGCCGCTGATCATCTACATTTTCTGGCAGGTAGCCAGCCAGGGGGTGATGAGCCAAAGTGAGCTGATGGCGAATAATTCTCTGGGTACTTTTATCGGTGCACTAAGCGAAATTCTGCATAACCCGATGGTCAGCCAGTCTGTTTCCGTGTTTGCCGATCTGGCGCTGGCCACATCTTTCCTGGGTGTGAGTCTGGGGCTGTTTGACTTCATCGCGGACAGCTTTGGCAAAGGTCAGAGCAAGAGTGCCCGTCTGCAAACCGCACTGATCACCTTTGTACCACCACTGTGCTTTGCCCTATTTTACCCACAGGGCTTCATTATGGCGCTGGGTTTTGCGGCGATTGCCCTGGTCATTCTGGCGGTGTTCCTACCAGTCGCCATGGTGACAGCACAACGCAAGCAACGGGGTCAGGAAGATGACGCCTACCGGGTGGCAGGCGGTAAACCGGCGCTGCTGCTGGCGGCAAGCGCCGGAGTGCTGATTATCTCCTCACAGCTGCTGCAGATGGCTGGTCTACTACCCGCTGTTGGCTAACCGGTTAAAATGAGACCTGTATAATTAACCAGGCAGCTGATTCTTGCAGCTGCCTTTATTTTATCTGGCGATTCAAAAATACAATTTGATACTTTTTAGTCATACCCAAGCTAGGGTTTATCGTTCAAAATAGTCACTTATTTATATAAAAACAGTGATCAGCTATCGATTTTTTTGCTGACTTTCAAGAAATAACACAGAATAATTCATTATTCGTGAATTAGCATCACGCTTTCGTAGTGAGCACATACTTAACATCCTGTTTTTAATATAGTATTTATCAACTATCACAATAATTTATATAGCTTGGTGATGAATCGTTCTTTTTCTCTTTTTGAATACCTTCAGTCGCCTGTATGGGTATTCGACATTCACCAAAAACGTATTCTTTGGGCAAATTCTGCCGCCTTGCCTTTATGGGAAGCGACCTGTCGAGAAGAGCTGGTATCGCGCGACCTTAGCCGGGATATGTCAGAGGCGGTGAATGCCGTGCTCGACAGCTACCTGAAATGTTTTGAAGAGGGTGAAACTGTCAAAACATGGTGGTATTTCTCCCCGAACAACATTCTCAAGAAAGCGCTTTGCTATTTTTCCGGCATTCCATTAGAAGATGGTCGCATCGGAATGCTGGTTGAAGTCATTGCCGAAGAATCCAGTTTGCGCCGCGAACTGGCGTTTTCCAGTACCTCCAATTTAGCCCTGCTGTTTGCCGAAGATGGCGAACTGGTCAGTGCTAACAACACATTTACCCACGCTTTTGGCGATCGATTACTCAGCCTGGAAGGATTTCTGGGTGACAGTCAGTTAGCTCTGGAATGGCTGGCCAAAGCCAAAACCGAAGGCAACTTGAAAACCAAAAAGTTGTGCTGGACCGGCAAAAATCATCACTGGTTCAGTATTGATGGCAAGTGGCTGACAGACAAACACCAGTTGCTGCTTAATCTGGTTAACATCAGCCAGGAGAAAGAGCAGCTGCAAAAAGCCAAATACAATGCCGAACATGATTTTCTGACCGGCCTGCTGAACCGCCGCGGTATCACTAACGCCATTACCGAAAACCAAAACAACCAGCACCCTTACAGTCTGCTGTTTCTGGATATTGACGGGTTTAAAATGGTCAATGACACCTATGGCCATGCCATTGGTGACAAACTGTTGCGGGCCATTGCCATCCGCCTGAAGGACGAGGTCAAAGATGATGGCCTGCTGGCGCGGTTTGGCGGTGATGAGTTCATCATTCAGGTCGAGCACCGTAATATCCGCCAGCCTTCGTTGTTTGCCCAGAAGCTGATCCGCGCCCTGAACCGGCCGTTTCACCTCAAAGAAGTGGGCGAGCTCTCAATCGGATGCAGCATTGGTACTTCGGACTTCCCGACAGATGCCAAAGATATTGAAACCCTGATCACTCAGGCTGACATGGCGATGCACCGCGCCAAGCTCCGGGGGCGCAACCGCAGCCATCATTTCTCGCCGGATATGGCCGATGCCCTGTACCGGAAAATGACCCTGCGCCATCACCTGACGCTGGCTCTGGAAGCGGAAGCTTTTGAGCTTTACTACCAGCCGATTGTTGATATGACGACCCAGCAACTGAAAGGGTTCGAGGCGCTGATCCGCTGGCACGATGAAGAACTGGGACAGGTTTCCCCGGCCGAATTTATTCCGCTGGCAGAAGAAACCGGCCAGATTGTACCGCTCGGTAAGTGGATTCTGAAGACCGCCTGTAAGCAGTTGTCAGTCTGGCGCGAGAAGTTCGGTAAAGGCTTTATTATGAGCGTGAACCTGTCACGGGCTCAGCTCCAATCCAGCCTGGCTCCCACGATAGAATCGCTGTTGCTGCGCTATAACATCCCGCCATCGCAACTTGCCCTTGAGCTGACGGAATCAACCATGCTGCAGGAATACGATGATGCCAAGCAGTGCCTGGATGATCTCGCGTCGCTGGGTCTGGAGCTGTATCTGGATGATTTTGGCACCGGCTATTCATCCCTGTCTCAGTTGCAGGATCTGCCAATCAGCACAGTTAAGCTGGATCAAAGCTTTGTGCAGGGCGAGCACAAAGGCAGCCAGGCGATTATTGAAGCTACCCGTGCAATTTGTGAGAAACTGGATCTGCGTGTTGTTGCAGAAGGGGTAGAAACCCAGGAGCAGCTGGACTACCTGAAGTCCTGCCGGTTTGATTACTGTCAGGGCTATTTCCTCGGTCGTCCAATGCCGGCTCATGAGCATGAAGAACGCAATTTCACGCTGCAGCATACGGCAGTGGTCTGACTTTCAGCCCAGCCAAAACCGACTAAAAAGGCCAGTGCATTGCACTGGCCTTTTGTATTTGGCTCGGTAACACCAACGCATGCTGCAGCATTGATGCTTCCCCGTCATTATTTACGCCATTTGTGGTGACAGTCCCTGCCAGATAGCAATCACTCCCGAAAATGAGCACAAACCAAGCAGGGCAAACCGCAACCACTCAGCTTTGATTAAATGCTGAATCCGATACGCAAACCAGGTCGCCAGAATCGGCGCAGGTAAAATCATCAGCGCATACTTCAGGTGCCACCAGCTAAAATGTCCCGTCGCCGACAACGTGATCAGTGACAGAATACAACTGAACACAAAATACCCGGCCAGATTGGCTCGCAGACTACCGGCTTCGGCATGTTGCAGTACCAGCGCCATCGGCGGACCACCGATTGATGTGGTGGTACCCATCAGACCGGAAGCAAAACCAGCCCAGAATAAGGATGTCGAGGTCGGCCTAATTCTCACTTTCAGTACACTGATCAATACGGCAATCAGTACCCCTGCGCCCAACACCAGAGCCAATGCTTCAGCGGAGATATACAGCAACAACGCCCCGGCGACCAGCGTACCAGGCACCCGCCCGACAAATGCCGCCCCCAGCCCTTTCAGAGAAATCATGGCCCGGTACTGCCACATGTTTATCAGGGCCAGAACCAGCCCCACAAAGGTCACCGTACCAGGCACAAATCGAGGTTCAAAAAAGTACACAATGGGGGCTGCGACAATAGCCATACCAAAACCCACCGTGCTTTGGACAAAACAGCCCGCCGCTAAAGCCAAGGCGCAGTAAATCAGTGTACTTGTGTCCATTTAAGGTGTTCTCTCCGCATGAATAAGAATATTACGTGGAGTGATCGGCTTGTCGCAGAAAGTACCGACGCTTACCCGATAACCCGCTTCTTCCATAAAGCACGCCCGATCGTATACCAGCCACAACTCGAGCGGACGACGAAACACTTGCTGCACCAACTCCAGGCGTTCCACCCAGTGATAGCGCTGCTCTCCCTCATTCTGCCAGACCGCAAAATCAATGTTGCCCGGCAATGGCAATTGCTTTTGCCCGGCAGCCCAGCGGCAGAAGGCTTCAAAGCCTTCATTCAGTAATGCTTTCTGCACGTTCGGCACTGGCAGATAGCTGTCCTGACCGAGGATATTCCTTTGCAGGCTGTCAAACCCGAGGCGGTAACTCACCTCAAGAAAACGCAGGTTTCTCACCCGGTTGCCTGCGGTGACCGTTTCCTGCAAGGGCAGTTTTAAATCCTGCTTTGACAGCGATAACTGGCTGTTGCGCGCCACGGCCGACATCGGCTCATAGGCATGACCACGAATCAGGTGATAACAACAGGGAGACACACTGACGGCCTGCCCCTTTTTCCGGGCCACCCGTGACAGCAATGACACATGGAGATCGCCGCAGGCATGCAAAGCCACCGCATGCTGCTCCGGCACAATGTACTGCTCACTGTCCGCGGAAAACGCATCGCCCTGTACAAACGTCATCGGCAACTTCAGCTTATGTGCCGCAGCCTGACCAGCCTCGCATAATCCAGCTTGCCATTCTAAACTCGTCACCGGCATAAAATGGCTCGCTGCCAGCACCCGCCCCAGAAAGCCTTTTCCGGCGCACCATTCCAACCAGGGCAGCCCTAACGCCGGCATTGCGCCATTAAAAGCTTCCAGCTGCTGCCATTTCCTTCCTGGTACACCGGCGTCCATTCCCCGGGGTAACGGACGGGAGACCTGCGGCAGGGATTTCAGCTCACTTAACGCCAACAGCGCTTTCGCTTCAGGGATCCACGGTAACAGTGCCCGGGCAAGTTGCTCAGGATCGTCCCTGTACAGCTGAAGATCGTCGTCCTTCAACTGAGCGAGCCACTGGTACATCTCCGGATATGAGTGCTGCCACTGCCCCGGCGGTGTGGCGAATGGCAGAAACTGCCAGTAATCGCGGGTCGCAGTCAGAAGGCTATCAAGCTGTTGGAATAACGGGATGTACATCAGTATCTCTTGCCAGGGTCAGGTAAAACCTCGCAATTATATACTAATCCTGGGAGGTTGAGCAGAAAGAGAGCCTGTCTCAACAAGAAAGAAAAACAAGATATAAAGGAGTTAGAAGCCCTGAGGAAAAACGAACTGAGAGGGGATCGCAGGGCAGCCTCTGCCACCCTGCAAATCATGCGATTAGCGGACCGGAAGCTCCATATTGGCAAACAGCGCTTCAATTTCGGCGTTGGTTTTCAGTGCAACCGCCTGATCGACCACATTACGGGTCAGATGCGGGGCAAAGCGCTCCATGAAGTCATACATGTAAGATCGCAGGAAGGTCCCTTTCTTAAAGCCGATCTTCGTCGTGCTGGCTTCAAAAATATGGCTCGCGTCAATCGCCACCAGGTCGCTGTCCGTCGCCGGATCCATCGCCATGCTGGCAATCACCCCAACCCCGATGCCTAGCCGAACGTAGGTTTTAATCACATCGGCATCTGTCGCGGTAAACACAATTCTTGGTGTCAGGCCGGCACGATTAAAGGCACTGTCCAGTTCTGAGCGACCGGTAAACCCAAACACATAAGTAACCAGCGAATACGCCGCCAGGTCGTGAATGGTAATCTCTTTCTTCTGTGCCAGCGGGTGATCCGCACGCACCACAATCGAGCGGTTCCAGTGGTAGCACGGCAGCATGATCATGTCCTGATACAGGTGCAGCGCTTCGGTGGCAATTGCAAAGTCAGTAGTCCCTTTCGAGACCGCATCCGCCAGCTGGCTCGGCGTCCCCTGATGCATGTGCAGGGTGACTTTCGGGTAACGCGCAGTAAAGCCCTGAATAACCGCAGGCAGCGCGTATCGCGCCTGTGTATGCGTCGTGGCTATGTTCAGGGTGCCCATTTCTGGGTGGGTATGCTCACCGGCAACGGCTTTGATGCTTTCAACTCTGGACAGAATATCGCGGGAAATTTTGACGATTTCTTCCCCCGCCGGCGTCACTTTGGTCAGGTGTTTGCCGCTGCGCTCAAAAATCTGGATACCCAGCTCGTCTTCAAGCAAGCGAACCTGTTTACTGATTCCCGGCTGAGAGGTGTACAGGCTCTCAGCGGTTGAGGAGACATTAAGGTTATGATTAACCACCTCAACAATGTATCTTAACTGCTGTAATTTCATGGTACCGCCTATTCATAGTCCATTATATTAATGCACCCATCTATGACTTAATGTTATATAACTTATTAGCTTCTTTTCCTAGTGTTAGATGATTTTTCACCAGCGAATAGTCAAGTTTTCTGCAGATGTGAAACCCATTCCAGCCTGCCAGACAACATTTGTCCGCCTCCATCCCCGTTAAGCCCGGTTTTACTTAGCAAAAATAGCCACAACGCTATGACCCCTTTACGAGATAGTGTATCTTATGAGGCTTAGTGTCAGCATGGACGGTCTATCTAATTTATGAGCATGCCACTGATTATAGGCTTAGTGGGCTTATTACTGGTGTTAATCATTGGATACAACATCATTATCCAGTATCGCCAGAAACTGCAAAGCAGCAAACAGCAGGAACTTGCCAAATACATCGCAATTATTGATGCAACCGAAGATTTGATCGGCAATGCCCATCACTTGCCTTACAGCAAAGAGCTATTGGTATGCCTGAATAAACGGATTCTGTATTCCCTGCAGAGTATGCTGGATACCGATCCATCCGATAAATCACTGCCGCAACGCATTGATAATGTGGCCGAGCAAATCCGCCAGTTACAGGACAACTATTCGGCGTCAGATGTGGCCACGTTTAAAGTCCCGAGTACAGACAAACAGGCGATTGGCATGTTACAGCTGGTTAAACGACTGAAAACGGTCATTAAGAGTGAGCACAGCAAGGGGCGCATGCCGACCCAGTCATTTGTGGCGGAAAATGCACGGCTTGAAGGGATCCAGCTGCGTATTAACATCGAAAATGTGATTAAGCGTGCTAACGATGCCACGGCCAAACGCCAGTTGGGTACCGCCAAACAGTTGCTGAAGAAAGGTCTGGACGTACTGGCAACGAAAAACGACAACTATGCGAATCAGGCTCGTGAAAAGCTCCAGCAAATGCTGGCGGATATCGACAGCAACCAGAACCGCAATCAGGAGCAACAACGCCAACAACGGATCGAAAAAGATCAGGATGAGCTGGATGTTCTGTTTCAGCCGAAACGTAAATGGTAAGGTCATCGACCCTCAGCAAGACTCGCCAGAGGCCACCGCAAGGTGGCCTTTTTCATGGAGTGGCTAAGCTGCGCCAACACCACTTTTTTTGCTATACTGCGCCGAATTAATTTCACCAATTTCAGACAAGCAAGCCCATGAATACCACCGAGCGGATGATTGACGAGCTACTGACGCCAATTAAACAGTTCCTGCATTGTGAAACGCCTCAAGCCTGGATTGACGAAGCCCGTAAACCAGAGAACCAGACCGCATTGCTGGTCGATCACTGTAATTGCGAGTTGAAAGCCAGTCAGACAGCCATGTTCCTGATCCGCAAGTACGCGGTGGATGCTGAAAGCGGCAAGGCGCTGTTGGAATGGGCCAAGCCGTACGAAGAATTTGTGTATGGTATCCATCGCGACACCGCCGCCTTCCACGGCAAGAAAAATGGCCTGAGCGCAGAATTGAAGCCAAAAGCGGACTTTCCTTTCGGTGCAGAGCTTATCGACAAGATGGTCCGTCTGATCAAAGAAGAATTTCACCACTTTGAACAAGTGCTGGATATCATGGCTGCTCGCGGCATCCCCTACTCCAACCTGCGTGCCGGTCGTTATGCCCGTGGCCTGATGAAAGCGGTACGCACCCATGAGCCTGCCACTCTGGTGGATAAGCTGATTGTCGGTGCCTACATTGAAGCCCGCTCCTGCGAGCGCTTTGCCAAACTGGCACCGTACCTCGATGACGAACTCAAGAAGTTCTACATTTCATTGCTGCGCTCTGAGGCACGCCATTATCAGGACTACCTGACACTGGCCGAGCAGATCGCCGGTTGCGATATCACAGATCGCATCCGGGCAATTGGCGCAAAAGAAGCAGAGCTGATTATCGGCGGCGACCCCGACTTTCGTTTCCACAGCGGTGTACCGGTAACCAGTGACATTACCGCCTGAGCCGTTTCACAAAAGTGTGCACAGCCCTATTCACTTTAGATTTTTGACACAGGATTCATTGACACCGTTTTAATTGGCACTGCTTCAGAGACAAAAAAACCGCCTTTATCGGCGGTTTTTTTCGTTTTCAGACTCAACTTTCCTTGGTCTTTTTACGCTTGTCGGTCACTTCCCATTTTCCGTCAATGTACAGTGCCGTCCAGCCCGTCGGCTTGCCGTCATCCTCAGAGCGAACATAGTTCTCTTTGGTTTTACGGCTGAAACGCACCACTGTCGGACGACCATCCGGATCATGCGTAGGCGCTTCTGTCAGGTAATGGAACTTCGATGACAGACGATCCTGGAAGCGCACCAGCTCTTCCACCAACGGCGCACGGGTTTCACGCGATTTCGGGAACGTGCTGGCTGCCAGGAACAAACCGGATGCCCCGTCACGCAGTACAAAGTACGCGTCAGGATCCTGCGAGCATGGCAGCTCTGGCAGGTGAACCGGATCTTCCTTCGGTGGTGCCACTTCGCCGTTCTTCAGAATCTTACGGGTGTTCTTACATGACTCATTGGTACAACCCATGTATTTACCGAAGCGACCGTTTTTCAACTCCATGTCCGAGCCACACTTGTCACACTCAATCACCGGGCCTTCGTAACCCTTGAGTTTGAACTCGCCTTTCTCAACCAGGTAACCATCACAGCTTGGGTTATTACCACAAACATGCAGTTTACGGCCCTGATCAATCAGGTAGGCATCCATCGCGGTGCTACATTTCGGACAACGTTTCTTCGCACGCAGCGCGGCAGTTTCAACGTCTTCTTCCAGAACGTTCACGATCCCTTCTTCGTCACCCAGGTTGATCGTTGTTTTACAACGCTCCTTCGGTGGCAAAGCATAACCGGAACAGCCCAGGAACACCCCGGTTGAAGCGGTACGGATACCCATTGGGCGGCCACAGGTCGGACACTCAATATCAGTCAGAACAATCTTGTTCGGCTTCATGCCGCCTTCATCTTCTTCCTGCTCGGCTTTTTCCAGTTCAGCAGAGAAATCATTGAAGAAGTTGTCCAGCACCTTCTTCCAGTTCGCTTCACCTTCAGCGATCTTATCCAGGTTGCCTTCCATGCGAGCCGTGAAGTCGTAATCCATCAGATCCGCGAAGCTTTCGCTCAGACGATCCGAAACGATCTCACCCATTTTTTCAGCATAGAATCGACGTTGGTCAACACGCACATAGCCACGATCCTGAATGGTCGAGATAATAGACGCGTACGTCGACGGACGACCAATACCGCGCTTCTCAAGCTCTTTAACCAGTGCCGCTTCAGTAAAGCGAGCCGGCGGCTTCGTGAAGTGTTGTTTCGGTTCCAGCGACTCTAGCTTCAGGGTATCTCCGACACTAACCATCGGCAGCGTAGTGTCTTCATTTTTACCCATCGGGCGCTGAACATGCGTCCAGCCCGCAAAGCGCAGGGTGCGGCCCTTGGCTTTCAGAGTAAAGTCACCTGCTTCCACCGTAATGGTGCTGGAATCGTATTTAGCCGGAACCATCTGACAGGCGACAAACTGGCGCCAGATCAGATCGTACAGCTTCACCGCATCCGCATCCATCCCTTCCAGATTCTCGGCTTTAACAGCCACATCGGACGGACGGATCGCTTCGTGCGCTTCCTGTGCATTTTGCTTACTGCCGTACACATTCGGTTTACCCGGCAGGTACTGCTCACCGTATTCACTGGTGATGTATTCGCGTACCGTCTCAACCGCTTCTTTCGACAGGTTCGTCGAGTCCGTACGCATATAAGTAATGTAGCCCGCCTCATACAGACGCTGAGCCAGACCCATGGTGCGCTTCACCCCGTAGCCCAGGCGCGTACTGGCCGCCTGCTGTAGCGTCGAAGTGATGTATGGCGCAGAGGGTTTGCTGGTTGTCGGGCGATCTTCACGATCTACCACGGTATACGCCGCTTTTTCCAGCAGCGATTTCGCCGCCATGGTGTCAGCTTCGTTTTCCGGACGGAAGTTTTTACCCGCTTGCTGAGCGACCATCAAACGCAGCGCATCCTGACCGGCAGTCAGCGTGTTCGCGTGAATATCCCAGAACTCTTCAGGAACGAACGCCTTGATTTCACGTTCGCGTTCAACAATCAGCTTAACCGCTACCGACTGAACCCGTCCGGCAGACAAACCACGGGCCACTTTTTTCCACAGCAGAGGCGAGACCATGAAACCCACGACGCGATCGAGGAAACGACGTGCCTGCTGAGCATTCACCCCATCCATGTTCAGTTCACCAGGCTGTTCAAACGCCTGCTGAATCGCATTTTTGGTGATCTCGTTGAAAACCACTCGTTTATAACGTTCATCATCGCCGCCGATGATCTCACGAAGGTGCCACGCAATAGCTTCTCCTTCGCGGTCCAAATCGGTCGCGAGATAAACGCAGTCAGCATCAGCCGCCAGCTTTTGCAGTTCAGTAACGACTTTTTCCTTGCCCGGCAGGATTTCGTACTGCGCATCCCAATCGTGGTATGGGTCAACACCCATTTTGTTGATCAGTGCTTTCTGTTCTTTTTCTTTTTTAATACGGGCTTTGTCTTCCGCACTCAGCCCTTTGGTTGTAGTGGCTGCTGCTTTTTTGCCCGTACTCCGCGCACCGGTCGGCAAATCACGTACGTGACCTACGCTTGACTTAACAATGAAGTCCTTGCCCAAGTACTTATTGATCGTCTTCGCCTTGGCTGGGGACTCCACAATAACGAGAGATTTACCCATAATAATTCTATTACGTCCTCGTGCTTACAAAATTCAAAATAAAACAAATAGTTGCACGCTTAAAAACCTGAATAGCACGGCAACGTTGATACGCCAAACTGATTAAGTAACTATTCACATAGTGAGACCCGAACTGGGTGGAGGACACTGTATAGATAAGTAGTTACGTAATGTAATTGGTATTTACATATTGGGCTACAATCCAAGAAGGTCAACTGGTTTTTAACAAATCGGGTTTGTTTGGTTGTCCCTTCCCCACTTGTTAATAGCCCGTTACACAAGCCGGAAACCGAATTTTTCCTCTTCACGAGAACGAAAAATCACCGTTTTCCCTCTTTTATATAGTTCATGTCAGTGCAATACCTTAACGGGCGCTAATCATTACCACCTCATCAACAATTTGACTATAAAAAACAGCGGATCTTTGTCGTGGCTCACAGAATTTGAGCATTTCAATCACTTAGCGACCTACTCTTTCATCACTTTTGCAATAACCATCATATAAACAAGGATTTGTAATCCTGTGTCGGTTTCAATACACTGAACGCGTCTGTACCGGCCTGCCGGGACAACAAATTGCTCAATTTACCCACAGAGACATTCCCATGAGTCAAAAAAAGTCAATTTCATCTACCGACCTTCTGATGATCGCCAACCAACTGATTCAGGACCATGATGCTTACCAGGAAGGTATGCGAGCCACCTCCGTTGAGGAGCGCGACGGAGTGCTGGTGTTTAAAGGGGAATATTTCTTGGACAGCAATGGACTGCCAACGGAAAAAACGACGGCTGTATTCAACATGTTCAAATATCTGGCCCACCAGCTGTCGCCGGAATTCACCCTGGAATAATCCATACAGACCAAAAACAGCAGCCCCGCGAACGGGGCTGCTGTTATCGTCTTTTCAGTGCTATAGCATACTGGACCAGCCGTTACATCTCGATGGTCACTGAATCTTTCTCCGCCTTGTCAGACGGCTGCCCTGAAGATGGTGTACCCGAAGATGGCGGTGCACCCCGCCCCTTTGGATCCGGACCGTACTGGTTTGGCCCAGCAGTGCCATCCAGAATACCCAGCTCGATAATCACAAAAATAGGGCCAATGACCGGCAGGAAGGTCAGAATGATCCACCACGCGCTTTTATTGCGATCGTGCAGACGTTTGACATTCAATGCGGTGGAAGCCCAGGTCACGAAGCCCATTATCACCAATGATAACGTTTCGAGCAGCGGATTCTGGCTGAAGTTCTCCGGAGACGTATAGAAAAACACTGGCATGATCATGAGCAGTACCGGGATACTGTACAACCAGTAATCACGCCGACGCATGCGCCCTTTAAAAGAGAACAGAGCCCATTTCTGGTTCATAGCCATCCCTTAAACAATCGGACGCTGACCGCGGCTGATCCACTTCAGCAGCAGATTGTCAGCAGCGTCACCGGTGGCACCAGCCAGTTTTTCTGCCAGCTTTTTACGCTGCACATAACGCACCTGCAGCACTTCACGCTCTTTGCAGGCATGACTGATAAAGTCATCGCTGGTACCGATTTCATCTACCAAACCCAGCTCAAAAGCCTGCTTACCAAACCAGTGTTCCCCCGTCGCCACTTTTTCCAGATCCAGTTCCGGACGGTGATCGGCAATAAAGGCTTTGAACAGCTCGTGTGTTTCTTCAATCTCACTTTGGAACTTTTCACGCGCTTTATCTGTATTTTCACCGAACATTGTCAACGTTCGCTTAAATTCACCGGCTGTAATCTGCTCGAACTCGATGTCGTTTTTCTTCAGCAACTTGTTAAAGTTCGGCAGCTGGGCAATGACCCCGATCGAGCCGACCACCGCGAACGGCGCCGAAATGATACGGTCAGCGACACACGCCATCATGTAGCCGCCACTGGCTGCAATTTTATCCACCGCGATGGTCAGTTTAATGCCGGCAGATTTCAGGCGATCCAGCTGAGATGACGCCAGACCATATCCATGTACCATACCACCGCCGGTCTCAAGACGCAGCAGGACTTCATCCCCTTCAACTGCCACCGCCAGAATGGCCGTTACTTCTTCACGCAGCGAGGTGACCTCTCGGGCATCCAGGCTACCGTGAAAATCCAGCACAAACAGGCGAGGTTCACGGGTTTGAGACAGCTCGCCGGATTTCGCAGCCTTTTTAATCTCATTCTGACGCGCTTTATTTTTCTCTTTGTCAGCCTTTTTCTCTGCTTTATCGCGTGCTTTCAGCAGAGGCTTATCGAACAAGTGGGATTCGAGTTGATGAACGGTATCGTTGTATTGCTCGGTTAAATCGGTTACTTCCAGCTCGCCCTTTGCGCCGTGCTGGCCTTTCAGTCCTTTCGCAATCACTAAAATACCGACAATTGCGATCACCACCGTGGCAATCTTGGCCAGGAAAAGCCCGTAATCAAACAAAAAATCCAATGTTGAGTCCTCATTTTTTGACGTCACCCCATTGTAACCAAGTTGTCATTGGTTCGGCTATCGCAATACAATAGGAAAACGAAAAAACAATAAGGATGTAAAGCGTGGAGTATCAAATCGCCGACAACTCTCTGAAAGATAGAGTGATTCTTGTAACAGGCGCGGGTGACGGTATCGGGCGTCAGGCCGCAATCAGCTACGCAGCGCACGGTGCCACCGTGATTCTGCTGGGCCGAACCGTCGCCAAGCTGGAAGCGGTTTACGATGAAATTGAGTCGCTCGGCTACCCTCAGCCTGCGATTATCCCGCTGGATATGATGGGTGCGACTAAACAGCACTACATCGACATGGTGGAAACTATCGAAGGGCAGTTCGGTCGCCTGGACGGCGTGCTGCACAATGCCGGTCTGCTGGGCGTATTGAGCCCGTTTGACCAACTGGGCGAAGATACCTACGACGAAGTCATGCAGGTGAATGTGAAGGCGCAGTTCCTGCTGACTCAGGCGGTACTGCCGCTGGTGAAGAAGTCGCAAGACGGCCGTATCGTTTTCACATCTTCCACTGTGGGCCATCAGGGGCGCGCATTCTGGGGGGCATACGCCATCTCAAAATTCGCCACAGAAGGTATGATGCAGGTGCTGGCAGATGAACTGGCAAACACCAACGTGCGCGTCAACGCCATCAATCCGGGCGGTACCCGCACCGGCATGCGTGCCAAAGCGTTCCCGGCAGAAGATCCGAATCTGCTGAAAACTCCGGCTGATATCATTCCGCTGTACCTTTACCTGATGGGACCGGAAAGCAAAGACGTCAACGGCCAGTGCATTGATGCCCAGCCTAAACGCAAGCCCGGTGCTGCCAGCTAAGACGAAGCCCACCGTCGTCTGCTCTGAATGACAGGCATAAAAAAAGCAGCCAACCGGCTGCTTTTTTTCATATCTGGTACTTATTTACGTGTACGCGGCTTAGCCGGTTTGTTCTTCAGCGGATTGCGGCGGTTAGCTGCATTCCCTGACGGCTTGCGACGTGGACCATTGTTGCTTTCGCTACTTTCCACTTTGTTAGTGCGGGAAGAGGAACGACGCTGATCCTGACGGCGACGACCACCACGAGTTTCGTCATTCAGACGTTCTTCGTGACGACGCACGGCACGACGGATCTGACGCACACCACGCTTACGCTTCTGACCTTCAACAGTCAGATGTGTCTCGGTTTCCGGCGGCAGTTCCACTTTCTCACGCAGGTAGTTCACTTCCTTCAGCTCAAGCTCCATCCATCCGCCGCGAGGCAGATCTTTGGTCAGGAAGATATCACCGTAGCGAACACGCTTCAGGCGGCTTACGGTCACACCCTGTGAATCCCACAGACGACGAACCTCACGGTTACGGCCTTCGGTGATCACCACGTAGAAAGTGTGGTTCATACCCTCACCACCGGCGTAAACCACGTCTTCAAAACGTGCCATACCATCTTCCAGCTCAACGCCGCGAACTAGGTTACGCACCATTTCTTCGCTCACTTCACCGAAGACGCGCACCATGTACTCACGTTCAATGCTGCGGCTTGGGTGCATCAGGCGGTTTGCCAGTTCACCGTCAGTGGTGAACAGCAACAGACCTGCTGTGTTGGCATCCAGGCGTCCAACTGACACCCAGCGCCCGTCCGTCAGGCGTGGCAGACGGTCGAATACCGTACGACGACCTTCCGGATCATGGCGAGTACATAACTCACCTTCTGGTTTGTTATAAGCCAGTACACGACATACTTCATCAGAAGAAGAAACCAACTGAATCTTGTGACCGTCAATACGAACAACAGAACTCAGGTCTTCCAGTCGGTCACCCAACTGTGCAACCTTGCCGTCCACACTGACACGCCCATTCTGGATCAATAATTCGACTTCACGGCGAGAGCCCTGGCCAGAACGCGCCAGTACCTTCTGTAATTTTTCACTCATTAGACAAACCTTTGTCGCCTTCACAGGCGTCGAAAATCATCACACTTTAAGCCATCTTAAAGCGACGGCGGATTATGCCAAAAGCTTAGCTCAGTTACCACCGAAAACACGGTACAGAGCGCAGGAAATCATCATTTTTCCCACCCTATGCAAATATGCCCCAAGCGGCCGACTGACTCCTGCGGGCGCTAAGCTGTTGGCTATTATCTGTTCAGCTGACGCCGGGTTACTCAAATGGCGTCGGGTCACCGGCACCCACACGCACGATTTCCATTTCATCGTTGCTGAAATCAATCACTGTCGTGGGTTGCTCACCCAGGAAACCTCCATTGATGATCAGATCCACCGCATGTTCCAGCTTATCGCGAATATCATCAGGATCGGACTCAGTCACGTCACTTCCCGGCAAGATCAGCGATGTTGACATCATTGGCTCGCCCAAGGCTTCCAGCAGCGCAAGTGCAATAATATTGTTCGGCACCCGAATACCGATGGTTTTTCGTTTCGGGTTCATCAGCCGGCGCGGTACTTCCTTCGTTCCCTTAAAGATAAAGGTATATGCCCCCGGCGTGTTGTTACGCAGCAGGCGGAACGCCCCGTTGTCAACACGGGCATACAACGACAGCTCAGACAGATCACGGCACAACAGCGTAAAGTTGTGCTTATCATCAAGGCGACGGATTTGACAGATACGCTCCAGTGCCGATTTGTTTTCCAGCTGGCAACCCAGGGCATAGCCGGAATCAGTCGGATAAACAATTACCCCGCCATTGCGAATAATCGCCACGGCCTGATTGATCAGGCGGGTTTGCGGGTTTTCCGGGTGAACATAAAAAAACTGACTCATTCTTCCTCCGTTGAAAGTGTCCGCTCTTCCGACACTTCCTGTTCAATGCGCTTCTTCTCAACGCTCCAGTCCTGCCAGACTTCTGTCACCCCTTTGGGCTGCCACAGGTTGCGCCCGAGATCGGTCCAGGGAGAGACATAATGAAAATCAGAGCCTTGCGAAGCCAATAATTGAAATTCAATGGCATAATCGGCCAGCATGCGACGTTCCTGAGGGGATTGCTGCGGCAAGGCCACTTCCATCGCATCACCGCCGGCTTCCACAAAGGTTGTCAGCAGCCGCTTTAACCACTTGCCATTGAGTTTGTACCGTCCCGGATGGGCCAATACAGCCTGGCCGCCGGCAGCTTGAATCGCCGCCACAGCCTCGGCAATCGAGCACCAGTTAGGCGGTACGTAACCCGGTTTATTGCGGGTCAGAAACTTTTTGAACACACCCTGCATGGTCTTGGCGTGCCCTTGCTCGACCAGCCATTGGGCAAAATGTGCCCGGGTCAGGGTGGCCCCATTCGCCAGCGCTTTTGCCCCGTCCAGTGCCCCGTAAATCCGGTTCTTCGCCAGACGCTCACCAATCAGCACCGCACGGGCTTCACGACGTTCAGCCTGGGCCGCAATCAGAGTGGTGATTGCCGGGTGCTGCGGGTCGATATTCAGTCCGACAATGTGAATATCAAAATTTTGCCAAACTGTCGATATTTCAATGCCTTTGATCAGAGATATTGGCAGATCACCCTCCAAAATCGCCTGCTCAGCCGCTTCCAGACCGGCTACCGTGTCATGGTCTGTAATGGCCAGCACATCCACCCGTTTTTCTACGGCCCGGAGCATCAACGCTTGCGGGGATAAACGTCCGTCTGACGCCGTGGTGTGGCTGTGTAAATCAAACAACATAAAATTAAGGCCTTGACATTACTTCTCTGAACTAGTTTACTAGTACGCAGTTAAACGCAACCAAATGCATCGCGTTAAGGATTATTAACATGGTACAGCAAATTCATCATCAACTCTGCGCTTTCTTCTCTTGGTGGTGGCACTTCCCAACGCGGGTGGTGTGATTCGCTGTGCCTTGAGCCAGACAACACAAACCCGCCTGAGTGCGGGTTTTTTTCACTCTGCACCCAGATGGCAAACGATTAACTTCTTAATTTTTAGCAGTGCCAGGCACTGAATAGGGACTGAAACATGATTATCGTACTCAAACCCAATGCAACTGAAGAACAAGCGAAGACCATTCTGACCCGCATCGAAGAAGCCGGTTTGAAACCGTTGTACATGCCGGGTGTAGAGCGCATCGTGCTGGGCGCGCTGGGTGACGAACGCGTGCTCCAGCAACTGCACCTGGACGCCTACCCTTGCGTGGAAACCGTCAAGCCGATTCTGACCAAATACAAAATGGTCAGCCGTGAAGTACAGGCGCACGACACTGTGGTGCGCTTTGGCGGCGCAGCTATTGGCGGCGAAAAATTTGCGGTGATTGCCGGGCCATGCTCCGTCGAGTCCGAAAGCCAGCTGATGTCCGTTGCCGAAGTGGTGAAAAAGCATGGTGCGGTTGCATTGCGTGGTGGCGCATATAAACCCCGCACCAGCCCGTATGATTTTCAGGGTATGGGGCTGGATGGATTAAAATTACTGAAACAAGCCAACCAACAACTGGGGCTGCCAACCGTCTCAGAAGTTATGGAAGTGAGTCAGATGGATGCCATGTGCGAATACATTGACTGCTTACAAATTGGCGCACGCAATATGCAGAACTATGCGCTGCTGAAAGCTGTTGGTGAGAGTAAAAAACCGGTATTGCTCAAGCGTGGACTTTCCGCCACTATCGAAGAACTGCTGCTCGCGGCGGAATACATTTATGACGCAGGGAACCCGAACATTATCCTGTGTGAACGTGGTATCCGCACCTATGAGACAGCAACACGCAATACATTGGACCTGAACGCAGTCGCCGTTCTTAAACAACGCACCCACCTGCCGGTGGTTGTGGATCCAAGCCACGGAACCGGCGTGCGTGAACTGGTGATTCCGCTGTCCCGCGCAGCCGCTGCTGTCGGCGCGGACGGTATCATCGTCGAAACACACCTCAACCCGTGTGAAGCCTTGTCTGACGGTCACCAGGCACTGACCGGTCCAATGTTCGAACAATTAATGCAAGAGCTGAAACCGTTTGTAGAAGCGGCAGGGAGAACGCTGTGAATACGACCCCATTAGGCATGGGCGAGCTAGATGTGCTCAGCCTGGATGTCCCTTACGTATCAAACCCAACGGAGCTGTATTACTCCGTGTGTGGCAACCGGCCGCATAATCTGCTGCTGGAATCCGCCGAGATTGACTCTAAACAGGATCTAAAAAGCCTGATGCTGATTGATGCCGCGGTACGAATTGTCTGCCGTGGCCATCAGGTTCGCCTTGAGGCCCTGACTGATAACGGGCTGAACGTCCTGCAGACGCTGGAAAGCAAACTGCCAACCGACATAGAGGCCAACCGTGAAGCACGTTGCCTGATCCTGGATTTCCCGCAGGCAGGCCGTGCGCTGGATGAAGACAGCCGTCTGCGCCAGACCTCATCGTTTGACGCGTTGCGTCTGATCCAGCATGCATTTGACTGTACCGGGCAGCCTCGTGAAGCCCTGTTCCTCGGCGGGCTATTTGCCTACGACGTGGTGGACAGTTTTGAACCGCTGCCGCCGGTCAATCAGGATAACCGCTGTCCGGATTACCTGTTCTACATCGCCGAAACGCTGCTGGTAATTGACCACCAGCGTCGCAAAGGCAAACTGCAGGCGAGCCTGTTTGGCGGCGATGCCTACACCGCCAGCTATTTTGAACTGAGCCGCCGCCTGCAACACATTAAGGAAGCCTGCTTAGAGCCTAAGCCCCTGCCGGCTGCCGCCATTCTGGAAGCCTGCGAACCGCAAGCCAGTGTCAGTGACGAAGCCTTCTGCCAGCAGGTTGTCGACCTGAAGCAGCATGTGGTTAACGGTGATGTGTTCCAGGTGGTGCCGTCACGTCAGTTTATCCTGCCGTGCCCGTCACCGCTCAATGCCTATAAAGAGCTGAAAATCGGCAACCCGAGCCCATACATGTTCTTCCTGCAGGACGCCGATTTCACCTTGTTTGGTGCCTCGCCGGAAAGTGCCCTGAAGTACTGCGCGGACAGTAATCAGGTCGAGATTTACCCGATTGCCGGAACCCGACCTCGCGGCAAAAATCCAAACGGCTCCATCAATCTGGACTTAGATGGCCGCATTGAGCTGGAACTGCGCAGCGACATGAAAGAAAACGCTGAGCACATGATGCTGGTTGATCTGGCACGCAATGACGTCGCACGCATCAGTGAGCCCGGTACCCGCTATGTGGCGGACCTGCTGAAAGTCGATCGCTACAGCCACGTCATGCACCTGGTTTCGCGGGTGGTCGGCCAGCTACGCGGCGATCTGGATGCGCTCCATGCATATCAGGCCTGCATGAACATGGGAACACTGACCGGAGCACCGAAAATCCGCGCCATGCAGCTGATTCGGGAAGTGGAACAACGCCGTCGCGGCACCTATGGCGGGGCTGTTGGCTACCTGACCGGTGAAGGCGACATGGACACCTGCATCGTGATCCGCTCGGCGTATGTCGAAAACGGCATGGCCAGTGTGCAGGCCGGCGCCGGGGTTGTGTACGACTCACAGCCGCAAGCCGAAGCCGACGAAACCCGGAGTAAAGCGCAGGCGGTGATCAATGCGATCCGTCAGGCGCATACCGCGCCTCTGATGGCCTCATCATCGCGCAAAACTGCTGAATAAGGAGCCGGATATGACATCCCCACACATTGTATTACTGGATAACTTCGACTCCTTTACTTACAACCTAGTCGACCAATTCCGTTCGCTCGGCTGCACGGTCACCATCTATCGCAACAGCCTGAGTGCCGAACAGGTCGAACAGGCACTGGAAGCCTTGACCAATCCGGTGCTGGTCCTGTCTCCCGGCCCCGGTGCCCCTGCTGATGCTGGCTGTATGCCGGCACTGATCCAGCGCGTGCGGGGCAAAGTGCCGATGATTGGTATCTGTTTAGGCCATCAGGCCATCATCGAAGCCTATGGCGGTAAAGTCGCAGGAGCCGGTGAAATTGTGCACGGTAAGGCCGCCATGATGCGCCATAACGGACACGAAGTGTTTGGTCCACTGCCAAGCCCGCTGACCATTGCACGTTACCATTCGCTGGTCGCCCATGATGTTCCGGACAGCCTGACCGTTGTTGCGGATGTTGACAGCCTGGTGATGGCCGTGACCAACGACGCCGATCGGGTTTGTGGCTACCAGTTCCACCCGGAGTCCATCCTGACAACCCAAGGAGCCCAGCTGCTGACCAACACGCTGGAATGGGTCATGGCTGTACCACCAGGCGGACAACATACCGCCGAGCAAACTGCGCGCGGATAAGCGCTGGCATACCAAGCACTGAAGGATACTTTTATGGATGCGACCATTTACACTCTGGCTGACAAACTGTATGACCAGCAAAACCTCAGCCAAGAAGAAAGCCATACCCTGTTCGATGCCATCATCAAAGGGGAGGTCGAGCCGGTACTGCTGTCAGCCGTGCTCACCGCATTGAAAATCAAGGGCGAGACCCCGGCAGAAATCGCCGGCGCCGCACAGGCTTTGCTGGCCAATGCCAGCGATTTCCCCCGCCCGGACTATGACTTTGCCGATATCGTCGGGACCGGCGGCGACGGCCATAACACCATCAATATTTCGACCACCTCGGCGTTTGTTGCTGCAGCGTGTGGCGTCAAAGTCGCCAAGCACGGCAACCGCGGGGTATCGAGCAAATCCGGCTCGTCTGATCTGCTCGATAAATTCGGCATTAACCTCGCCATGTCACCGGACAGTGCCCGGGCAGCGCTTGACGAACAGGGCGTATGCTTCCTGTTTGCACCGCAATACCACGGCGGCGTCCGCCATGCCATGCCAGTTCGCCAGGCCCTGAAAACGCGCACCATCTTCAACCTGCTGGGGCCGTTGATTAATCCGGCCCGCCCGAATATCGAACTGATGGGCGTGTATGACAAAGCGCTGGTTCGCCCGATTGCCGAGACCATGGCTGCCATGGGCTTTAAACGGGCGGCAGTCGTACACGGCAGCGGACTGGACGAAGTGGCAATTCACGGAGAAACCACCGTGGCGGAAATCATTAACGGGGACATTCGTGAATACACTCTGACCCCGGCGGATTTTGGCCTGGAAACTTACCCGCTGGATGCAATTAAGGGTGGCGAGCCGGAAGAAAACCGTGCCATTATCACTGATATCCTGACCGGTAAAGGCACCGACGCCCAGATGGCTGCCGTTGCAGCTAACGTCGCGCTGTTACTGCGTTTATTTGGTCAGAAAGAGTTAAAGGACAATGCCCGACAAGCGCTGGCCGTGATGCAGTCCGGTCAGGCCTACCAGCTTGTGGGTCAACTGGCGGAACGAGGATAATCATGGAAACCGTGCTAGCAAAAATTGTCGCCGACAAACACCTTTGGGTTGAAGCCAGAAAACAACAGCAACCGCTGGAATCCTTTCAGGATGCGCTGACACCCAGCGACCGGGATTTCTATCAGGCGCTGTCCGGCGATCAGGCGGCATTTATTCTGGAATGCAAAAAAGCGTCACCGTCAAAAGGACTGATTCGCGAGGATTTTGACCTCGACTATATCGCACGAGTGTACAACAACCACGCCAGTGCCATTTCCGTACTGACTGATGAGAAATACTTTCAGGGGAACTTTGACTTTCTGCCGCAGGTACGTCGTCAGGTCTCCCAGCCGGTCTTGTGCAAAGATTTTATGATCGACCCGTATCAGGTTTATCTGGCGCGTCATTATGGAGCCGATGCGATCCTGTTGATGCTATCGGTGCTCGATGACGACCAGTACCAGCAACTGGCCCAAGTGGCAGAGTCACTGAACCTCGGCATCCTGACTGAGGTCAGTAACGAGGAAGAACTGGAGCGTGCCATTACCCTGAAGGCCAAGGTTGTCGGTATCAATAACCGTAACCTGCGTGACCTGAGCATTGATCTCAACCGGACCAAAGAGCTGGCACCTCGCCTGCCCGAGGGCACCATTGTGATTTCTGAGTCCGGTATCTACAACCACCAGCAGGTACGCGATCTTGCCGCCTATGCCAATGGCTTTCTGATTGGCAGCTCGCTGATGGCAGAAGATGATCTGGAACTGGCGATACGCCGCGTGACCCTCGGTGAGAATAAGGTCTGTGGCCTGACCCATGCCGATGATGCAGCCGCAGCGTACAAAAGCGGCGCCATCTATGGCGGTCTGATTTTTGTGTCAGGCTCTCCGCGTCAGGTCGACATTGAACAGGCCCGCATGATCATGAGTGGTGCTCCGCTGAAATACGTCGGTGTTTTCCGCAATGCTGATCCGGATGCAGTCACGAAAGCGGCAAAAGCCCTGGCACTCTTTGCGGTTCAATTACACGGTGAAGAAAGCCCGGAGTATGTGCAGGGGCTGAAAGCTCAGCTCCCCGCAGGCTGTGAGATCTGGAAAGCTCATGGTGTAACCGATTCCGTACCGGATTTCTCCCAGTGGCAAGTTGACCGCCATCTGCTCGACAGCAAAGTGGGCAACCAGTCCGGCGGCACCGGCGTTGCCTTTAACTGGCAACTGATCCCGGATGAGCAGAAAAAAATCACCATGCTGGCTGGCGGGCTGACCCCTGAGAACGTGTGTGAAGCGGCCCATATCGGCTGCAAGGGGCTGGATTTGAACTCCGGTGTTGAGAGCCAGCCCGGCAAGAAAGATGCGAACAAGTTACAGGCTGCATTTACAGCGATTAGAAAGTATTAAGGATAAGTACGATTATGAGCAAAATCAGCGCCTACTTTGGCGAATTTGGCGGGCAGTACGTACCGCAAATCCTCGTCCCGGCTTTGGACCAGCTGGAAGCCGCTTTTGTTGAAGCCCAGCAGGATCCGGCCTTCCAACAAGAATTTATGCACCTGCTGACCGAGTACGCAGGTCGCCCGACGGCCCTGACCCTGTGCCGTAACCTGACCAAGGGCACAAACACTAAACTGTACCTCAAGCGTGAAGACCTGCTGCACGGCGGCGCGCACAAAACCAATCAGGTGCTGGGTCAGGCACTGCTCGCCAAACGCATGGGCAAAACCGAAATTATCGCCGAAACCGGTGCCGGACAACACGGTGTGGCAACGGCCCTGGCCTGTGCCCTGCTCGGCCTGAAATGCCGCGTTTACATGGGTGCCAAAGACGTTGAACGCCAGAGTCCTAACGTATTTCGGATGAAACTGATGGGTGCAGAAGTGATTCCGGTTCATTCGGGCTCTGCCACCCTGAAAGATGCCTGCAACGAAGCGATGCGTGACTGGTCTGCCAGCTACGATACGGCGCATTACCTGCTGGGGACCGCTGCCGGGCCGCATCCGTTCCCGACCATTGTGCGTGAGTTCCAGCGGATTATCAGTGAAGAAACCAAAGCCCAGATTCTGGCGCGTGAAGGCCGTCTGCCGGATGCCGTCATCGCCTGTGTCGGTGGTGGTTCAAACGCGATCGGGATGTTTGCCGACTTCATTGAAGAAGAAAACGTGGGCCTGATCGGCGTTGAACCTGCCGGGAAAGGACTGGATACCAACATGCACGGTGCGCCGCTTAAGCACGGTAAACTCGGTATCTTCTTTGGTATGAAAGCCCCGTTGATGCAAGACGAGCACGGTCAGGTTGAAGAGTCTTACTCTGTCTCGGCCGGTCTCGACTTCCCGTCCGTCGGCCCTCAGCACGCTCACCTCAACGCCATTGGCCGTGCCGAATACGTGGCAATTACCGATGACGAGGCGCTGGATGCCTTCCAGTCCCTGGCGCGCAATGAAGGGATCATTCCGGCGCTGGAATCTGCGCATGCCCTGGCATACGCACTGAAACTGATAAAAGAAAACCCGGAAAAAGAACAGCTGCTGGTCGTTAACCTGTCAGGCCGCGGCGATAAGGATATTTTCACTGTTCACCACATTCTGGAAGAGAAGGGAGTGCTGTAATGGATCGTTATCAAACCCAATTTGCCCGTCTGGCGGCTAAACAGGAAGGCGCATTTGTTCCTTTCGTAACGATTGGCGATCCAAACCCGGAGCAGTCGCTGAACATCATCGAGACCCTGATAGCAGCCGGTGCTGACGCACTGGAGCTGGGTATCCCGTTTTCAGATCCGCTGGCCGATGGCCCGACGATTCAGGGCTCAACCATTCGGGCGCTGGAATCCGGTACCACCCCGACCGTCTGTTTTGAGCTGCTGAAAACCATTCGTGAGCGCCACCCGGACATTCCGGTTGGCCTGTTAATGTACGCCAACTTGGTATTTGCCAACGGAATTGAGCACTTCTATCAGCGCTGCGCAGATGCCGGGGTCGATTCGGTTCTGGTCGCTGATGTGCCGGTGAAAGAATCTGCCGAGTTTCGTGCTGCCGCTGAAAAGTACGGCATTCACCCGATTTTCATTGCCCCGCCAAATGCTAATGAAGATACGCTGAAAACTGTGGCTGAATATGGTGGCGGTTATACCTACCTGCTGTCCCGAGCCGGGGTGACCGGTGCTGAAACCAAAGCCGGTATGCCCATTGATAACCTGCTGGCCAGCCTGAAAGCACATGACGCCCCGCCGGCGCTGCTGGGTTTCGGAATTTCTGAACCAGCCCAGGTAAAAGACGCCATTCAGGCCGGTGCTGCTGGCGCCATTTCCGGCTCTGCCGTGGTGAAGATCATTGAGCGAAACCTGGCGGACAATGATGCCATGCTGTCGGAACTGCATCGCTTTGTCAGTGACATGAAAGCGGCGACCCGCGTCTAGTCGCCATATGTAGCAATAATGTGAAGCAAATAATGTGCAGCAAGAGTATGTAGTCGTAATAGGGTCAGTCTCGCATCATGCTTTGCATGGCCTCGGAGTGACCAGCGCACTTTATCGCATACCGCCGCACTTTATCGAAGACCGTATAGCTACTTGTTATAGCTACTTGTTGAAGCCGCCCCTGCTGGGCGGCTTCTTTATTTAGCCGGGTTGTAAATCGACAAGTTGCCGCCATTTCAGGGTTATACGGCTATGTATAAGACGTTTTCACATAGTCAATTAGAAGGAATGAGAGCAACCCACCACGAAAGCAGCAAAGCGCCAGCCAGACAGCGGAAAAGGCAATTTCGTGACACCCAACAAAAACTGAACAAAGATCAAAGAACTTCCCCTTATCTGCCCTTACAGTAGCCAACTTGTTAAGACAAAGGTCACGCTTCGCTACTAAGTGTTAGAAATGATAACCCAGGAATAAAACATTTAAATTTATTATTGATAAATATTATGTTTCGGTGTAAAAACACATCCGCAAAATATTGGGTTAACATTTAAAACAATTTCAAAACAAAATTCCAAACAGTAACGTGACCCTATAAAATTAAGCTAGCAGCAAACACAACTGAGGTATCTAAAGGTGTTAAAAGAAAAAGGACTGTTAGGCAATATCGGCGTCCAGGTCGTTATTGCCATGTGTGTGGGTACACTAGTCGGTGCAATGATGGGCCAGTCCGCCAGCATGTTTGCACCACTGGGCAGCATCTTTATCCATCTGATCAAAATGCTGGTCATTCCTCTGGTCGCAGTCGCGATCATCTCCGGTGCAGCCGGTCTTGGCGGCAGTCAGTCTGCCGGTAAAGTCGGTCTGACAACACTTGGCTTCTTCGGCCTGACCTCTGCGGTAGCCGTTGCCCTGGCACTGTTCATGGGGGAAGTCTTCAAACCGGGGATTGGTGTTGACCTCAGCGGTGTGGAAGGCATGTTCTCTAATGCCTATGCCGATAAAGGCGACCTGCCTTCGTTCTGGGCGACCCTTTTGGGGATGATCCCAACCAACGTTTTCCAGTCCCTGAATGAAGCCAACATTCTGCAGATTCTGGTGTTCTGCCTGTTCTTCGGTATTGCGGTATCGAAACTGGAAAAAGAGCGCCGTGAGCCACTTATCAACGGGGTCAATGCCATTGTGGATGCGATGGTATGGATGATCAACGTTGTCATGAAAGTTGCACCACTGGGCGTATTCGGTCTGATGGCCGATGCGGTCGGTACCTTCGGCTTTGGGGCGCTGATGGTCGTGTTTAAGCTGTTCGTGGTGTATGTGGGCGCGATTCTGATTTATGGCTTCCTCTTCTATCCGGCCATGATCAAGCTATTCAGCAAAACCTCGCCAATGAAGTTCCTGTCAGTAATGAAGAAACCTCAGGCCGTTGCCCTGTCTACCGCTTCTTCGATGGCGACCCTGCCAGTGACCATGGAAGCCTGTGAAGAAGAACTGGGTGTGAAAAACTCCACCGCTTCTTTCGTGCTGCCGCTGGGCGCAACCATCAATATGAGTGGTAATGCAATTTACTACGGTCTGGTGGCTATCTTCTTTGCCCAGATGTTCAACATCGACCTGGGCATGGGGGCATACATCGCCATTATTATCACCTCGACACTGGGTGCTGTTGGCCAGGCCGGCGTACCGGGCCCATCGTTCTTGGTTGTTGCGGTACTGCTGTCAGCCGGTATTCCGATTGAAGGCCTGCCACTGCTGTTCGCCCTAGACCGTATCTTCGATATGATTCGTACTGCGCTGAACATTACCGGTGACGCGGCATGTGCGGTCATCGTTGATAACATGATGAACGACGAAAGCGAACAAGCACCAGAGAACAAACCACAAAACGTGTGAGTTATCGGTTAGCGGTTCAAAACCGTTAAACGAATCAACAGGCGGCCGGGCACAACCCTGCCGCCTGTTTCTATACTGACTTAAGGTATACTATGGTTCTGCGTAATTAACTGGTTAACCTTATGAAGCAGCTACTCGATTTTATCCCACTGATTATTTTCTTCGTGTTATACAAGACCCACGATATTTATACCGCTACCGGCGCGCTGATTATTGCCACGGCGGTACAAGTTTCGCTGACTTGGTTTCTGTATAAGAAAGTCGAGAAAATGCAGCTTATCACCTTTGTAATGGTGACGATTTTTGGCGGATTGACCATTTTTCTCCATGACGCCGACTTTATTAAGTGGAAAGTCACTATTATTTACGGCCTGTTTGCCATTGGTCTGGCCATTAGCCAGTATATGGGTAAGCCACTGATAAAAAGTATGTTAGGCAAAGAAATTACGCTGCCGGACACCGTTTGGCGCCGTATCAATACTGCCTGGATGGTGTTTTTCATTGTATGTGCGGTCGTGAATGTCTATATTGCCTTCCGCCTGCCCTTAGATGTCTGGGTAAATTTTAAAGTGTTTGGGCTATTAATTCTGACCCTGCTCTTTACCCTTGCCACTGGCGGGTATATTTATCACCATATGCCAAAAGAAACCGATTCAAAGTAGTTATAGAGTCGCAACATGACAGCAGAAAACAACGTTCCTCGCGGGCAACTTTTGCTTCGCACCCTCGCAATGCCAGCTGACACTAACGCCAACGGCGATATTTTTGGTGGCTGGATCATGTCTCAACTTGACCTTGCTGGCGCCATTCTGGCGAAAGAAATTTCCGGCGGCCGGGTTGTGACCGTCTCGGTCGACAGCATCGCCTTTAAAGCCCCGGTCAGTGTCGGTGACGTGGTTTGCTGCTATGGCGAATGTAAGCGCATTGGTAACACATCCATGAGTGTTGCGCTGGAAGTATGGGTTAAACCGGTGGCTCATGACGGTATCGGGGATCGCTACCGCGTATGTGAAGCGACCTTTAACTATGTCGCGATTGACAGCAACGGCCGCCCTCGCCCGGTCAAAAAAGCCTGAGTTTCTGTCAGATGTCCGCAAAAAAGCCCTAAGCAGATGCTAGGGCTTTTTTTTTCCTTTAATATATCGAACATTAACACGCATTCAGCTTACACTGCCGTCCACCGATCTAGTGTGAGAGCAAACAAGGAGAGACACACATGTGGTACGTTATTTTTTCCCAGGACGTTGAAAACAGCCTAGAGCGCCGCCTGAGCGTCCGTGAAAAGCACCTTGCCCGCCTGAAAGATCTGCAAGAAGAAGGTCGTCTGCTGGTGGCAGGACCTATGCCTGCGATTGACAGTGACAATCCGGGCGAAGCTGGTTTTACCGGCTCCACTGTGATTGCGGAATTCCCGTCTCTGGAAGAGGCACAAGCGTGGGCTGACGCGGATCCGTATATCGAAGCCGGTGTCTATGAGAAAGTCATCGTGAAACCCTTCAAGAAGGTGTTGCCATAACACTTTAACGTGAGACTCAAAGTTATGCTGAAACGAACGCTCGCTGTCATGGCGGCGATGCTGCTGGCAGGTTGTGCATCGAATTCTAAAGATCAGGCGGTATTTGACCTGGCTAAGTCACGTGCGATGGCAATCAACAGTAAAGCGCCGTATGCCAAGATTGATCAGTACCAGATCATGAAAGCGCAGGCGCGCGAAAAGAACGTTGAGATCACCATCCTCTACGGGGGTGGCGGTAAAACCCCACCCACTATGGCAGCGCAAAACGCGGCCGCCAGTTACTGCAACAGCAGTGAACTGAGCCCTCTGGTGAGTGAAGGCGTCAGCTACACGATCGTGATTATGGACATGCGCGGCCGCCCTATGGTCACACAACCAATCACCGCGGCAATCTGTAATCAGCTTGCCCAAGGCGCAGCAAAGTCCTGATCACCAGATACCGGTCTTTCACCCGTTACCAAAACGCCAGCTGCTGCTGGCGTTATTTTTTGACTGAACAGCGCTTCTGTTAACGGCACTTCCAATGGCAAGCCCTAAAATAGAGCTGGCCCTAAAAAACCGGTTTCGAAGACTGTGCCGTAAATCAGCCTTTGTCTGCCCTTTACTCTTTCCTTTACCCAATCAATGACCAACCTGTCCAACCGTGCCTCAACCTTCGCAATTCATACTCATACTCATACTCATACTCATGCTAATACCGCATTCAAACCTTGTTTACCGTCAGAATGGCCCTGCGACGGTTTACGTATCAACACGTGAGTAAACAGATCAAACCAATTTTTTCGTAAGGCTTGTCCTGACAGAAAAAAACTCATCCATACTCATTGATGGCACTGCATAAAAACGTCCACCAGGTTCGAAGCGTTCATGCAATTGATGGAAATAAATCACATGTGCAGGGATAAACATAACTGATTGCAATGTAATACGCCGTCAGCGTGTGCACTTCCCCATGTACGTTGTCATCACATTTTAAACCGCAGTACGCATAATCCCGTAGTAATGCAACACGTTCATTCCCTGTAAATGGCCTTTTGACTGATAACTGATAACTGATAACTGATAAAAAGATGGGAAATATGACAGCCAGACAACAGCTTACTTATCCTTTCATAGCGTGTGCGATCACTCTGTTCTTTATTGCTATCAACTTCCTTTACCGGCCTATTTTGCCCATCGATGAAACGCGCTACGTCTCTGTTGCCTGGGAAATGTGGCTGAATAACACATGGCTGGTACCGCACGCCAACGGACTGCCCTATTCCCACAAGCCACCACTGCTGTTCTGGCTGTTCAGTTCGATGTGGACACTGTTTGGTACATCGGAATTCATTACTCGCCTTACCATTCCGCTGTTCGTTTTACTCAATCTTTTTCTGATCAGAAAACTGGCGCAGAAAATCTACCCCGACAACCCGCAGGCAGCCGCTCTGGCTCCGTTAGTACTCTGCAGCGGCTTAGGATGGTTTCTGTATTCAGGCATGATCATGTTCGATTTGCTGTTGACGGTTTTTGTACAGACCGCCATGTTGTCCGTGTGGAAGTATGCCGAGACCCGTCAGATGGTATGGATAATGTCTGGTGGCGTGGCAATAGGATTAGGGTTGCTGACAAAAGGGCCGGTCACCTTTATTTATCTGATTCCCTTCGTGGCACTGGTCAAATGGTGGAACCCTGACCCGCAGGCTAATCACACCGCCATCCTCAAGGCGAGTGTAGTCATGGCTGCCATTGGCATATTGATCATTCTCGCCTGGGCGATTCCGGCTGCGGTGGTCGGAGGCCAAGATTATGCCTATGCGATTTTTTGGGGACAATCCGCAGGACGGATTCATGAGTCGTTTGCTCATGCAAGACCTTTCTACTGGTACCTGTTGTTACTGCCTGTGCTCATTTTTCCCTGGCCGTTCTTAGTTGGGTTCTGGCGCAGTGGCCTCTGGAACAACAACCAGAACAGCGACAAATTCTGTCTGGCAATGTTCACAATTATCCTGGCCGTATTCAGCTGCTTCAGCGGTAAGCAGCTCCATTATCTGTTTCCCGCTTTTCCGGTGCTTGCTATCTGGGCAAGCAACAAACTCAGACCTGAAAAATTCAACCTTGAGCCTGTCGTCATTATCTTTCTGGCAGCCGCCACCATTGCGATATTCAGTGCCTCATTATGGGCACCACAGGTATTTCGCAATGCAGAGAGCGCGAATGTCATCCCTTGGTGGGGCGTGTTACCTTTAGTGCTGACTGCACTGGTCATGAAGCCTAACGTCCTGACCTCCTCCCGACTGGCATTACATATCATTGCGGTGCTACTGAGCTTATCGGCGCTGCTCGCCAGCATTTCCCCGATGATCAATGAAATTTATAACGTTACGCCGATCGCTCAGCAGATCAACGCTCTGCAACGGCAAGGGAACAAAGTCGCTTACGTCGGAAAATACCAAAATACTTTTGGCTATGCCGGTAAATTAACCGCACCTATCGAACAAGCCCCAAACAATCCCAACGCGCTGCAAAACTATCTGCAAGAAACGCAGGGGTATACCGTCCTGATTCAAAAAAAGCCGGATATAGCACAAAACATCAATGCCATCTTAGCGACCCCATACCGAGGGGGATGGCTGTATATTGTTGACAACCAAAGATACGCGGCTCAAATGGAACTGGCTTCAGAGTAAACACCAAGACTTTAAACAAAAAAGCGCTATCGAACGATAGCGCTTTAACAGGGTACAGCGAGAACGAAGAACTAATAAGTGAATCTCATCACTTTCAACCCTTTTTCAGGATCAATGTCCTCAAATTCAGGTGGATTCTCTAATCGCCCAATAAATTGTAATTCAGGGGCTTCGGCGGCCATGCCATCAATTAAAAACTGCGTGGAGATGGCCGGTGAGTTAACACATGCCAGAACCTCACCACTTGCTGATAACAAGCTAGGCAGGCGACGAAGAATCTTCTGATAATCCTGAGTCATGACAAAACTATTTTTTTGGAAACTTGGCGGATCGATAATAATCAGATCATACGGGCCCAGTTTCTTCAACTTACCCCAGGATTTAAACAGATCATGCCCCAAAAACTTCACTTTCGATAAATCATGCTGATTCAATCTATGATTATCACGCCCGCGACTCAGTGACGCTTTGGCCATATCCAGGTTTACCACCTGCGTGGCGCCCCCTTCAATTGCTGCGACGGAGAAACCACATGTGTAAGCGAATAAGTTGAGAACAGATTTACCCTGACTGTTTTCCTGCACCCACTTACGGCCATAGCGCATATCCAGAAAAAGCCCCATATTCTGGTTTTTCTTAAGCTCTAGTTGGTATTTCAGGCCATTTTCGACCCCAACAGGGTAGACATTCTCTTCGCCCCACAACACCTGCGTCGGCGCCAGTTCTTGATAGCGGTGTTGTATCAGAATCGCGTAGCCCTCGGCCTTGCTCCAGACGTCTCTGGTTGTTAACGCCAGCAATTCCGACTCAAGAGCCTGAATAAAATCATCGTCCTGCTGCTTGAATACGGCGACAACCAACTGGCCTTGCAGCCAATCAACCGTAATCTGCTCCAGCCCATCCACTGTTTGACCACGCCCGTGGAACAGACGGCGCAATTCTTTCGGTGGCTCACTGAGTAAATTCTCAATTCGGTCAACTAATTCTTTCAGGGCTTCAATTTTCATTCTTTATTCAGCTTTACAAGGGAAAACAGGCCAGAGCACGAATGTCCTCAATGACGTTCTGCGCAGGATCAAACAACAGCCGCTAGTTTACCCGCAAACGGCAGGCAGCAATAGCGCGCTGAGGGGACATTCCCGTCATGCGACCAGTTTGAGTTGTTCGAGTTCAGGTATACGGTGGCTGGCAAGGTGGACATATTCAGCCTGGAGACGGACTTGCCGGGAACGGCGGGCGCGTTGCTTGAGCAGCTTATGGTGTCGTCTTGACTGCGCCAGCCCCCAAAATCGAGATTGGGACTTTTTCTTTTTCAGTCGCATTCTCAGCGACACAGAGCGGGATAGGCGCATAATTTCCTCGGTCTAGGGTAATTCCTAGACCGGTAGGATAAAGGATTTTGCTTTATTCGGCTATCACAGCGCCCATGCCGCAAGCTCATATGCAGGAAAAACCATCAAAATATGGCATTATGGTGCCTTTTGTCGCAAACCCTACATTTTATTAACATTATGCCTTTTTACCCGGCAATACCGGCCAATCCAGAGTCCAGGGCTGCTGCCAGTCTGCCAGCGCCTGTTGTGTTTCCGGTAAAGCCCACAATTCGCCCTGCTCAGGCAGACAGACAAACTGCCTCATCGTCCCCTGGTATGGAAAACACAAAGCATAAGCATGAAGGTAGCCACGATCTGCCGCTTCTGAACCGTAGATATCATCGCCAGTGATCCCAGAGCCAACGCTGCGCAGTGCAACACGAATCTGATGGGTTTTTCCCGTATGCGGTTTACACAGGAACAAGCGCCGCCCCTGCCCGGCCGCTGTCGAAAAGAACTGGGTAATGGCCGGATTGTCACGCGTGGTTTCCAGCTTCCAGCTGCTTCGCCGTGAGCGGGTCATGTCGCCAATCACTACCCCCTGCTTTTTTTTCGGCTTCTTACTGCCAATTGCCAGGTAATATTTTTCGACATTCCGGTTGGCAAAATTTGCCGATAACAGAGCCGCCGCCTCCCGGTTTCTCCCCAGCAGCAACAGACCCGAGGTCATTTTGTCCAACCGGTGGATCAGGTACAGCTTTTCATCACCAGTCTGACGGGCAATTTCCGCCAGCAAAGGCTGATCATTATCATCTTTATGCACGCTGACGCCGGGGTGTTTATTAATAACCAGAAAGTCCGGATGCTGGTAAAGCAGGGTAAACATAGGAAAACTCATTTCTGTCAAAAACGGTTGCAGTCAAAACCGGGCGCAGTATAAACAACCATGACGATGAGACCAAGCCGGACGCAGGATTCAGGCAAAGAACACGTACAACATCAGTAACGGGCAAACCACACGCACATACACCGGCCAGATTTTCCAAAACCACCCGGCGGCAATCGCCGGGTTGCCTTTCTGCAGCTCCTCCAGCACCTGATCGCGATGCCAAATCCAGCCGACCAGCAACGCAAAGATCAGCCCCAGTATCGGCTGGGCGTATTCGGTGGATGCCACAATCACCCAGTCAAACAGAGGATCGAAATAGAAAATAATGACGGCAGACAATGCACTGATCATCCCGCCAATTGTCCACGCGGCATAGTTTCGGGGCTGGGACAATTCTTCTACCGCAGCGGCCACCGGCACTTCCAGCAATGAAATCGACGATGTCAGCGCGGCGATGACCATCAGGGCAAAGAAAATCGAGGCGACCAGGTATCCCGGTGCGCCCATGGTATCGAACATCGCTGGCAGCACATCAAACACCAGCGTGCCGGAGCTGGCCAGTTGCCCGTCATCATTATAAATCGTCACGCCATGATTCTGCGCCACAAACATCGCCGGCAGGATAAGCAGGCCGGCAATAAACGCAATCGCAGTATCAATCAGAGCCACTTCCGCTGCCGTCCGCGGCAGGTTAGCGTCTTTTTTAAGGTACGAGCCGTACACCATCATGGTGCAGACTCCCAACGACAACGAGAAAAATGCCTGTCCCATGGCACTGTGAATCAGGGCCGGGTGAATCTGGCTGAAATCCGGAATCAGAAATAATTTCAGACCGTCAACCGCGCCATCCTGAGTGAAGATATATCCAATCAGTACCACAAACAGCAGCACCAGAATCGGCATCAGCCGGGTTGACCAGCGCTCAATGCCTTCCGCTACCCCGCTTTTCACCACATGGATAGTTGCCCACATAAACAGCAGCATCAAAAACAGATTGCGGCCGATAGAAAATGTCTCCAGCCACTGTGATACCCCGGTCAGCCCGATGGCTTCAAGGATCGGACTGAGGAAATAACCCACCAGCCAGCCTGCCAGAATAGCGTAAAAGCTCAGAATGCAGGATGCCGCCGTAAGTCCGACCAATGCGAGCAATGTGCCCAGCCAGCGGCTGCCGGATGGCAGAATCGACCGTAACGACTGCACCGGATTCGCCTGACCGTAACGGCCGATAGTCAGCTCCGCCACCAGCAATGGGTAAGCCAGGCCGATCACCATCAGGGTGTAGACGACAATGAAAACGCCGCCGCCGTTGTTTGCCGCCTGTGTCGGAAATCCCCAGATGTTTCCCAGTCCGACCGCTGAACCAGCGGCGGCCAGAATGAAGCCAAAACGTGAACTGAACTGCGCCCGGGATGCACTCGCCATACCACTACTCTTTTTGAAAATACCGATGTGCCATGAACCTGTAGCAAAAAGTCATTGTCGCGAGTAGCCGGTACGGATGGGATGACTTCACGCCCGGTTCATACAATCGCTTAATATCAATGTAATCAAGATTGAGCAGGAAACCAGCTTGCCTTTAAGACAGCATCGCAATTCGATCCCGCACACGCCGATCCCTTCCCCCATTCATTCAGATAATGCGGCAAAAACAGAGAGCGATCGCTCCGAATCTCGTCTTGCGAAAATTCGTGAATTTGCTGCGATAAAAGTCACATATTGTAAATTTCGCTGGTATTCCCCCAGTTTCAATGCACAATAAAGACACATGTTCTGTTGCTATCAACCCACTGAATGGAAAAGTTTTATCAAGTCTTGGCCTGGGCCAGCTTGTTCATATACTGGCTGAGTATTGCCGCCGTCACCTTGCGCATCGTCTTTAAGCGCAGGGTAGTCGGTGTCTCCCTGGCATGGTTACTTATCATCTATATCATTCCGATCGGCGGTATCATGGCCTATCTCCTGTTAGGCGAGCTAAATCTGGGCAGAAAACGGGCTGAACGCGCCCGTGACATGTTTGATCCCTTTGCTGAATGGTTCCAGCGTCTCAACGACTGTCCCGGCCACCAGCCTCACCTGATGAGCGAGCATGCCCGCCCGCTGAACGACCTGTGCGAAAACCGGCTGGGCATTCCGGCATTGAGTGGCAACAGCCTGTCGCTGCAGGACTCTCCTCAAGCAATTCTCCGCTCGCTGATTGACGATATCCATCAGGCGAAGTCTTCGATCCATATGGAGTTTTATATCTGGCATCCGGGCGGGCTGGCCGATGAGATTGCCACAGCGTTAATCATGGCTGCCAAGCGGGGAGTTGAGATTCGCATCCTGCTCGATTCAGCCGGTAGTATGCGCTTTTTCCGCTCGCACTGGCCGCGGCTAATGCGTCATGCCGGTATACAGCTGGTAGAAGCACTGGCGGTATCACCGTTGCGGGTTTTCCTGCGCCGCATGGATTTGCGCCAGCACCGGAAAATTGTGGTGATCGATAGCCGCATTGGTTTTACCGGCTCGATGAACCTAGTCGATCCCGCTTATTTCAAGACGAATGCTGGTGTCGGCCAGTGGATTGATGTGATGGTCAGAATGACCGGTCCGTCAGTCACGGTACTGAACACCATTCAGGCCTGGGACTGGGAAGTTGAAACCGGCGAACGCTACCTGCCTCGCCTGCCGGAGTGTCATGTGCCTTCCGTGTCCGATGATGCGGACACGGTACAGGTGATCCCATCCGGACCGGGGATGCCGGATGAAATCATCCATCAGGTGCTGCTGCTGAGTATCTATCAAGCCAAAGAAAGCGTGGTAATCACCACTCCGTATTTTGTACCGAGTGAGAACCTGCTCCATGCCATGAAAGCTGCCGCGCAGCGCGGTGTCGCGGTGGATCTGGTGATTCCGGATAAGAACGACTCACTGATGGTGGAATGGGCCAGCCGCTCTTTCTTCTCGGAACTGCTGAATGCGGGGGTGCGCATTCACCGTTTCCATGGTGGCCTGCTGCATACCAAGTCGGTTGTGATCGACCGTAATCACTGCCTGATTGGCACGGTGAACCTGGATATGCGCAGCCTGTGGCTGAACTTTGAGGTCACGCTGGCGGTAGACAATGCTGAGTTCACCCAGCAACTCAATTGGGTACAGCAGGAATACATCAAGCAGTCGACGCGGGTCAGGCCGGAAGAATGGGAAAAACGCCCGATCATCAACAAACTGGTTGAGCAGTTTTTCTACATGTTCAGTCCGCTGCTATAACATCCTTCAGTCGGCAACCCGGTTTGCCGGCTGAACGGCCGAATGACCATGCTGGCGTGCCGTAAGGGATAACGGCTTTCTTGACTCAGCGATGCGCAGTTTGAGATCTGTCATACGCTTCCCCTTCCACTTGCCAGCCTCAGCCCGGTAACCTGTGACGAGCGCCAAATAAATGACTCCCTCCAAACGTAACCCACCTCAAACTTTTCCAATTTAATATGGCTTTCGCCTTAATTTTATTCGTCATGCATTCAATTAATAGATTGATTTTAAATAAATAAAATAAAAACCAGCCTGATTTACTGATAACAACTTTATTATTTAGGGTTGTCCTTATTTCGTCTGCAGCAACTACACTATATTGCAGGCAACATGATTCAGGAGTTCAACGAATGCCTCAGCAGGATGCTAAACTTTTCTGGCTTATCGTCATGATCGGCATGTTGCTTTCGTTTCCGGCGAAAGCCTTTACACCAACGCTGCACCTTATCGGGTATAACGCTGAAGGAAAAAGCGTGGATATCCAACTTGAACGCGATCGGCTTGAAAGCCTGCCACAAAGTGAACTCACGACACATCTACCCTGGTTTGAAGGCCCGTCCACCTTCACCGGAGTGCGGCTGAAAACACTGCTGGAGCATTTTTCTCTGGTTCACCCCCGCATCAAGTTATCGGCCCTGAACAACTACGCCACCGATATGACGCTGGACTACATCAAGCAATACGATCCGCTGATTGCTCTTAAGCAAAACGGGCATTACCTTAAAGTCAGAGATTACGGCCCATACTGGATTGTGATATCCATTGATGAGCACCCTGAAACCGCAGAGATGAAACATTTGGCAAAGATGGTTTGGCAACTTAGCCGTATTGAAACCTATTAATTAAGCAGTAGCAGTACTTTTGCCTATGAGACAAAATAAAACAAGAAAGGCTCTTATCATCATTACTCCGCTGCTGGTGCTCAGCATTTTAGTGGCAGTAAGTGCACTCAAGCGCCATTCAGATATCATTTCCAGCAGTCAGCACGAGGCTAACTGGTATATTCTCCAGCTCACCAAAGAGTATGCAGAGTTCAATTATCAGTTGCGCAGTTATCAGGGAAACCTGAGTGATTACAATGATATGATGCTGCAATATGAGATTCTCTGGAGTCGTTTCAAAACCATTCTCAGCAACTCAGCCATCATTCACCTTCACCTCTATGAAGGGGCGCTGGAACAGATACAACAGCACTTTGACCTGATTAAAGCCTTCGAGCCCAGGCTGGTCAGTCTGGCTCATGATCCCGATCCCCAGATCATTCACGAACTCGTCGACACCTCCCGCAACCAGTACGAGAACCTGGTGCTGTTTGTGAATAATAAATTCCGCCTGACCAGCGGCGATTTGAAACGCCGGGTTGAGGCCACCGAAAAAATTGAAATCATTATTCACTTCATGCTGGTCGTGACCCTTATTTTGGGCGGCGCCTTGTTTTATACCCTGGTCAGTGAATCCCGCCTGATGCGGCGGCTGGCAATGTATGACTCATTAACCGGCGTTCATAACCGGCTGTGGTTGAATCAAAAACTGGATCAACTGACAGAAAACAATGAGCCGTTTCGTTTTTATCTGATTGATCTGGACGGGTTTAAACAAATCAATGACACCCTCGGCCATCAGGCCGGAGATGAACTGCTGGTTGAAGTCGCCAAGCGCCTGTCCTGCCTTAACGCCGCTCACTACCGGGTTGCCAGAATGGGAGGTGATGAGTTTGCCATCATTGAAAAATTGCAGGCCGATCCCGTGTCGTCTCTGGACGATGTCCTGATGGATGCATTCAAAGCCCCTGCTTACTATGCCAAAGAGTTCCATGCCATATCCGCCAGTATTGGTGCCAGTGAATTCCCGAAACACGCCAAAACCGTTTCGCATCTGTTGCAACAGGCTGACTTTGCAATGTATGAAGTGAAGCAACAAGGGAAAAACGGCATGATTCACTATTCAACCCGCCAGGCGGAAGCAGCAGAAAACTCCCCAATGAAAACGCAGACCCTCGCTCAGGAGCTGATCCCTCCGGCAAACCTGCCCGCCAAATAACCCAACAGCTTACTGATACAACCACTGACGAGCACAAAAAAAGCGGCCAATGGCCGCTTTTTTGCATTTTGAAGTGATATCACTCTGCTTCGATTCTGATTCAGAACGCGGCAGCGAAGATGCCAGAAATCTCTTCGTGTGTCGCTTGTTTCGGGTTGGTGAAACCACAAGCATCTTTCAGGGCATTATCAGCCAGCACAGGAATGTCTTCTTTCTTCGCGCCCAGCTGTTCCAGACCAGCAGGAATACCTACATCGCGAGACAGTGCCTGAATAGCTTCAATCGCAGCCGCTGCGCCTTGCTCAGCAGACAGACCCTCAACGTTAACACCCATGGCTTTTGCCACATCTGTCAGACGCTCAGGACACACCTGCGCGTTATAGCGCTGAACGTGTGGTAGCAATACGGCATTACATACACCGTGAGGCAGGTCGTAGAAACCACCCAGTTGGTGCGCCATTGCATGAACGTAACCCAGAGAAGCATTGTTGAACGCCATACCAGCCATGAACTGGGCATACGCCATTTGTTCACGCGCTTCCAGATTCTGGCCATCTTTCACTGCAGTACGCAGGTTGGCCTGAATCAGTTCAATGGCTTTAATCGCAACAGCATCAGTGATTGGCGTTGCAGCTGTCGACACGTACGCTTCGATGGCGTGCGTCAGCGCATCCATACCCGTTGCCGCCGTCAGTGAAGCCGGTTTCGCCAGCATCAGCTCAGGATCGTTCACCGACATCAGCGGCGTGGTGTGCTTGTCAACGATCGCCATCTTGATGTGGCGCGCTTCATCAGTGATGATACAAAAACGCGTCATTTCCGATGCAGTACCCGCCGTGGTGTTAATGGCAACTAGCGGCAACTGTGGTTTGGCCGAACGGTCAACACCTTCGTAGTCAGCAATTTTGCCGCCATTCGCTGCAACCAGCGCAATCCCTTTCGCACAATCGTGCGGTGAACCGCCACCCAGTGAAATAACAAAGTCACAGCCGCCTGCTTTCAACAGCTCAAGGCCTGCTTCAACGTTGTTAATGGTTGGGTTTGGTTGTGTCCCATCAAAAACAACAGACTCAACATTTCGCTCTGCCAGCAGGTCAGCAACTTGCTTAACCATGCCAATTTGGCTGAGAATTTTGTCAGTGACGATCAATGCTTTTTTAAAGCCATGACCTTTAATTGCATCCGCCGCTTCAGTCAGGCAGCCAGCGCCCATGAGGTTTACTGTAGGAATAAAGAACGCAGTGCTCATTTATAATTCTCCATAATTATCAAATACTCATTACTTTAGCTTACCAACGGCCAAGAGACTGATTGGCTTTGATCAAGCTACCTGTAATCAGTCTTGTGTAACTCCAGCGGGGTAGAAGCTACCACCAAATTAATGTGCAACAAATTGATCTTGAGCAAGGTATTCAAGTTGCCGAGATATGCAACCAAATTAATTTGAAGCAGATCACTAAACCCGTTTAAAACAGGATTCATTGTTTTTTACTGTAAACACTGACTTTCCTGTCATTGACGTTTCATACTGATTTTCGTGAACTTTCAGGTATAAAAAAGCGCCGGACTGTGCCAGCGCTTTTCTCTGAATTTCCGCGGTTGATTACAGTTTCAACCAGGCATCCTGCCAGTTCGAACCATAACCCGGCTCATAATGTGAGGCCGAATTGATGTTACACCATCCGCCTTCCGGAAATGGCCGACATTGGTATGTGCTGCCGTCCCGGCTCAGCACCACGGTTTTACCCGGCTCGTAACTGCCAATATTGTCGGGGTAAACAAAATCGTATTCGCCAGGTTCACTTGGCTCAACAGGATCCGGCGGGATCACTTCACCGTCGCGAATATCCAGGGCATAACGGTAATCACGGTTGGTCACATACACCTGATTGCCGTACAGATCGGATTGATCAAACCAGATCTCTCCAGTTGATTGCAGCATCCCCAACTGCGTGATTGCGTGGTACTGCTCATTGACCTTTAGTGCCAGTTCATACGACCACAAATGGACGCTCTGATTGGCAGCCGTTACAGGAAGCGTAACTTCAACCACCTCCTGCCCTGAACCATCAAAAATACGGAACAGCACCTGATCACCAACCTGGGCCTCCAGCCCCTGCGGGATCAACGCGCCCAGAGGCTGCCATTCAACTGCCGGTGCTTCACCGTCGAAACGGATATCACTGCAGTTGTAGAATCCCTCCCCGGCGGCATCATCCCGCTGCCAGCGTGTCAGCAGAGTCGCATCTCCAGAACGGCCTGCTGGCAGTGTCACGTTCATCACATAGTAATCCTGACCGTCTATCTGGGTTTTCGCGATATTGCCGTGTTTGGCAATCAGCTCGACATCGTCCCACCCCAAGCGGCTGTGCGCCGCATTGTAAGACGGTTTCGACAGGTAAATTTCCCAGAAACTCGGGTTGTGTGGTGCCGTAGCACGAAACTTGAGCTGAAACGTCTCACCGGATTGCATCGCAGTCCGCTGCCATTGGCCTGAGGCAACCCCCATGCCGCTCTTTTTGGGATCCGAGCCATAACAGAGCTGCCCGTCAGCAACCACAGCCTTCACGGCATTCAAGTCGGTGTAGCCCGCCACATTGGCAGAGAACTCATGATTCTGAACAAATGGATAGGCGCCGGATTCCTGAAAAACGGCCCGACATGCCTGGTTCGGAATGCCAGAGCCGTCTGTCGGCCAGTAATACCCGCCATCTTCTACGCAAAACATTTGCCGGGCTTTGGGAAAATCGGTGTAGCCGTGCGCACTGACCTGTAACGGAATCAAGGCCATCACCGTAGCGGCGCTCAATGATAAGGAAAAACGTTTTTTCATGATGTGCTTCCAGTTAATTCGTTGGGAAGCCAGCTATGTGAAGAAAGCCGTGCTTTCTTAATCAGGTAGCCCCGCTGCCATAAAGCACAGCGACAAGTAACCACGCCGGATAGCGTATGAACGGTCGTGCAATCTGCGCTTGTTAGGCCGGTGGCTTTGCGTCGAACCCTTTCAGATTCTTTGCCTTTAGCTGACCGCACTAGTTATAGTGATTTTGCCTGTCAGAACAATTCCCTACGACAACTCTGGAAGGGTGATCCCGTTCTCTTTATCAAGGGCATTTCGTCCTTATTGTTAGCTTCCTTGTTTACGCCTTACCTGTCATTCGATCAATACCCCGCCTTCCAGTTCGAAATCGCTGACAAACACATCGGCCTGCCCCACCGATACCCCCAGAGCTTTCAGCAGAGGATCGACCACCTCCGTCACCACCGGCGTCAGCACATCATGCAAAATAGCAGGAAGCAGCACACTGTCTATCAGGCTTAATGCCGAGTTAAGTACATTCAACAGGCTCCCCAGAAGACCGCCAAGCAAGCCTCCTAACAAACCTTTATCAACGTCTTCACCCGTGTCAGCGGTTTTCAAATTGGCAGACAAGGTTGCCCCGGATACGGTCTCAGACAAGGTGCCGGAAGCTACCTGAGCGTATTGTTTGGGCAGCATATCGGTAGCAGTCAAGCGCTCACTGTGGGGCTGAAATGCCGCCGATGAATTCGGAAAACTGGCCCCGACTTCTACCGCCAGCAAATCTGAATACAGCGCCGGAATATCAACCACAACCGAGAACGGCTGACTGATATCACCGAAATCGTCGGCATTGCCTTCTGCCCCACCATCACCAACGAAAATCGTTGCCACCGAGGGTTTGGTAGCAAAATCAAACGTGACGGTATGTTGCTGACTCCACTGACAGCCAGACACATCCAGCAGCCGGGTTTCGGCTTCTGCTGCCACAACCTTGACCCCAAGGACACTGCTTTTCACCGTAATAATCCCCAGATCCAGACTGCTCAGCAGACTCAACGCATTAACCTTTAAATCCAGCTCTATTTGGGCGGTTTTTACAGCATTAACGAACCCGTCATTTTCCTGAGACGGCAGCAGCCCCATTTTAAATTGCGGCGGCTGCGTCACTGTCAGACGGATTTCCGTTAACGGTGCCAACAGTGATGCCAGATCCAGCTCTCCTCCCGCCAATGACAAGGTACGGCTGTCGAGATTGACCGCAGCCAGCACAGATGCGTAAACAAGATCATATAAAGACAGGCTGGCAGCGAGCGCCGCTTGATGAATAGCCACTATTTCACTGTCATCACTCCCGTTGGCCAGCGTCAGAAATCCGTTCAGGGTGATTAACGGCAGGGAAGACACACTGGCCACACTACGGATCTGGGAAAGAGCCTGACCGGCTTCTGACGTCGCTCCAACTTGGGTGATCAACACGTCTATCAGCTGCGCGATAGACAACTCTTTGACCAGCAACTGATCGAGTTGTTGTTCCAGCGAGTCGCCACCCAGCGGCTGCTCTTGATTCATTGCAGCAACCAAGGTTCCCAGTCCGATTCGGGTGTTGACCAGCTCGTCATACGACACCAGTGTCAGGTTTCCGCCCAGTGCCGCGCCGAGAATGGAATTGGTCAACCCGACATCGACCAGCGTTGAGCCAACGCCGAAACCGACTTTCGCTTTTTTATTGATCCCCGCCTGAGCTGACAAGGTGATCATCTGGGCGTCAGAAGAGCCAGAAAGCAGACGGGGAAACAGGCTGGCAGCCACCTTTTTGCTGATGGTCACCCGCGCGGCGTCCTGAAATGCGCTCTCAGTACCGGTCTCGATCACCCAGTGATTATCGTGAATACTGGCTGTGCCGACATCAACCCGATAACTGGCACTACTGGTGTCAAAGCCATTCGCCGCCAGAACCGATTTAGCCGTCGCTTCCATGGCACTTTTCTGGCTGACTCCGTGGAGATAACAACCGCTTCGCCCCAGACTTAATGCCGCAAGATCAGCCTGTTGCTGCAGTCGTCGTTGTTCCCAGAACAATCGCCCGGTATCGACTGCCAACGCTAAAAATACGGCCATCGCTATCATCAGCAGAATAAGCCCGCTCCCGACAGCTCCCTGCTGCCGCTTTCTGATACCACCACCGATGCGCACCGACATATTGGTATCCTTCCTAGCTGCCGCCCATAGAATCAGAGATAAATTTGGCCGGAATGGGGGTGGTAAAGCTGTTCAGCATCCGCTGCTCAGTCTGCTCGGCTGCCTGCGGCAACACCGCATCGTTATATTCTGTCGCCAGCTTGCCGCTCGCCTGCAGTTCAAGCCATATCTGCGTCGTGGTTTTAGGGCGCTGTATTGGCACCAAACCCGCCTCGTGATAAGAGGCCGAGCCCCTCACTGGCAAGTATTCCGGGCGCGCAGCATTCAATGTGCTTTTTTCTTGCTGAGGTTCTTGCCGAGATTTTTGCTGAGGCTTTTGCTGAAACGTTTGTCCTGCTTCAGCCCTGATTGTCGGGCTGACTGCTGTCGTACCCAGTAAAAACACCACCAACAGGGCATCAACCAGACGGCCCAAGATATGATCCCCACCAGTGATACGGTGTATGCCTTTTGTCATTGCCAAGCCTCCTGCGTCAGTAACGAATAACCACGCTTGCGCACCGAAGTGCCACCTTTGCGGCTTGCCGGATCCTGGTTCAGATCCAATGGCCGAAACCGGGCAATGGCCGCCAGCATGTCCTGCTGATCCTGCTCGGCCCAGCGATAGCGCTGTGCCAGGGTCTCAGCCTGCGCCGTTCGGTGGGTCTTGAGCAGTAAAAACCATAAATTTCTGGCTGCGGTCTGATGGTCCGGATTAAGCTCCAGCGCGGTGCGCAGTTCATCATAAGCCAGACTATCCTGACCAGTTACCAGCATCAGAAAGCCCAGATCATTGCGGATGTTCGCTGAGACAGGCGACACTCTGGCTGCTTTTTCCAGTAGCTTCACAGCCGGGGATACCTTGCCCTGATAGGCCGCAATCAACCCGAGGCCGTGATAGGCTTTGCCACTCAGGCAGGTATCCACCAGTCGGGTATATAAGGGTTCGGCATCCGCCCACTTGCCGAGCTTACGATAACTGTCTGCCTGCATCAGCAGACTGTCGGGCGATGAGTCCGGTAACACCGCCAGTTCCGCCAGCGCAGAGTAATACTGGCCTTTCTGAATTTGCTGCTGGATCAGAGAAAGCGACATGCCTTCTCCGGCAGAAATCTGCTGACCACATGCCCCGACCGGCTTGGTCATGCTGGCCTGAGTGTCTGCAGGTTTTCCGGCGCATCCGGTTAATCCCACCAGGCCTGTCACCATGAAGATCGTTGCCAGCCGCAGCGATTTAAATTTACGGCAATTCAAAATACAGGGTTGCATTTCCATCCTGCCTCCATGCTGATAATCACGGCTCTCAGAGCATCGACTGAAAGCGTTTAAAAACCGATCGCCTGGCTGAGTGCTATCATGCCCGGCCCCGCCAGCACCACAAACAGCGCCGGAAACAGAAAAATCATCATCACCACCGACATCCTCCCTGACAACTTGGTGACTTTCTCCTGCAGTTGCGTACGACGTCGATCTCGCAGCAGCAATGTCAGCTGAGTCAGTGAGGTCGACAGGCTGCCGCCGGAATCCGAAACCTGAGCAAACATCGTCAGGACATCCTGCAACCCCTGAGAATCTGTTGAACGGGCAAGCACGGAGAACACGGCTGAGCGCTCCTGTCCGGCCTCAATTTTATTCAGCGCAAGCTGCATCTCTTTAGTGAGCTCAGGGGTCAGATTTCCCAATTCCCGGCAGTAGGCTCGCAAAATACTTTCCAGTGACAAGCCCACATCCCACAAGGTTTTCATCATCTGGAGTCCCACAACCAGCTCTTCATCAATGATCCGGGAACGCTGTGCAACTTTCTGCTTCAGCCATTGCAGGGCACCGTACAGCCCTCCCGCCAGACTGATCACCAGTAAACTCAGCATCTGTTCCGTGGCGATCTGCCCCTGAACCACTGGGATCACCACCAGCAACTGGATTAGCAGCCATGTCACCAACAGTTTCATCAGGCAAAGCGTCTGTTCCCGGTTCGAGATATACCCCGCCTTGCGCAATAATTGCTGCACTTCTGCCAGGGAAGGGATCTTCTGCCGTTTGGTGCGACTCCACAAAGCCTGACTCTGTTGTATCACCGCTTCACGCCGTCCGGTTTTACCCAGTCGCTGCGCGAGGTTCTGCTCTACACGCCTGATGCGTTGTTGTCTGACTGACCACAAAAACAGCCCGGCAGCCAGTACCAGTAACACCAGTCCACTGATGAACAACCCGGTTGATACACTGAGAGATAACCACATGCAGACCTCCCTGCTTTACCTCAACATCATTCCGTTTCCCGTGACCGCGTGAGAGTGTGAGAGTGTGAAGCGTCAGCACGTTATGACAGCGAACGCAGCATCCGCCACAAAACCAGCGCGCCGACCGCCTGCGCCCCCAATGCAAAATACAATGCCTGGCGACCTTCTGGATCCAACCACATCGTCTGAATTCCCTGCGGATCAGTCACTAACAAGTACATCGCCATTACCGAGGGAGTAACGCCCATGACCCAGGCGGTAATCCGGGTTTCCCCCGTCATCGCCTTCAGTTCCCGCTGGCTGCGCTCATTCTGGTACAGCAGCTCAATCAGGTTATCCAGCGACTGGCTTACACTGCCGCCAAACTGCCGGTTGACCCGAAAAACCGCCCCCAACAGCTGGAATTCCTTCACGCCGGTTACCCGGGCTTCTTTGGCAAACGATGCATCCAGATCAGTGCCCAAAGATTCGCGACGGATGGCACGCTCAACAATGTCCCGCAGGGGATTTTCCAAGACACTGACGGAGCGCCCGACCGCCTGCGACAGTGACATCCCGACTTTGACCCGGCGGTTGATTTGTTCCACTAGCCCCGGCAGCTGCAACAGAATCCGGCGCCGGATTGCCACTTTCCGCCACTGCCCGCAAAAAACAATGCACGCGACCAGCACTACACCATAGAGCCCAGAACCGACGGAACCCACCCGGTAAGCGATCACGTACTCTCCTGCAACAAAAACGCTGATAACCGCTGTCCAGAATACCGGTGACGTTGTCAGTCCCAGTTTCTGGCAGCGTTCGGCCAGACGCTCGCGCCACCCAACAGGCCGGAGCGAACCCAGTTCGGCTTTACCAACAGCGGAGTTGGCCGATGCACGGTCAGCGTTTGCTACCGCAGACGGCTCGGCCTCAACCTGTGTACCGGCACGCGCAGCCAACAGTAACAACGCTGCCCCAGCACACAACAACACGATAGCCAGCCCAAACAACAGATTCACTCGGCCTCCTCCAACCATGCTCTCAGTGCAGTCGATAACGTATCGACACTCGAAAAATCGCCGCCTTTAAAGGTGTACAGCAGCTGGGTTCGAATCTGGCCATCGGCCACATCCTGTATCTCCACAATGTGAGTAATCACTCGTTTTCCGTTCGGCAATCGCGCAACCTGCACTACCAAATCCAATGCGGTGGCGATAATCTGTTTGACCAGTGCTGACGTCGAATTGAAGCCGGCCATCGTCACCATCATTTCCAGCCTTAACAGGGCATCCTGCGGTGAATTGGCATGCAGGGTACTCATTGAGCCTGAATGCCCGGTATTCATAGCCTGCAGCACATCCAGCACTTCACCGCCGCGGCTTTCCCCGAGAATGATGCGATCTGGCCGCATCCGCAGGGCATTTTTCAGCAGATCCCGCGGCGTAACCTCGCCTTGTCCTTCTGAATTCGGCGGGCGGGTTTCCAGCCTGACAACGTGACCGTTTTGCAACTGCAACTCGGCGGCGTCTTCAATGGTGACCACCCGCTCACCGGCGTTAATGTACTGGCTGAGCACATTCAAGAGAGTGGTTTTACCCGACCCGGTTGAGCCACTGATCAAGATGTTGCAGCGGGCCGCGGCACATTGCCTCAGCAACTGGTGCATTGCCACGCTCATCGCCCCGTTCTGGATCAGGGTGTCTGCCGTCATGCAATCGGTTTTGAATTTGCGCACTGACAAACAAGGCCCGTCAATGGCCAGAGGCGGGATCACCGCATTAATCCGACTACCATCCGGCAGACGGGCATCCACCATTGGGTTAGCTTCATCAATCCGCCGACCAAGAGGTGCAATCATTCGCCGAATAACCCGCAGCACATGCTGATCGTTCATGAAACGAAACGGCACTTGGGACAACTGCCCTTTGCGTTCCACATAGATCAGCCGTGGGCCGTTAATGAGGATATCGTCGACCTCGTCATCATCAAGCAGGTTCTGCAATGGCCCAAAGCCGAGGATTTCATCCAGCAGCTCATTCACCAGCCCGGTCAGTTCATTCTGAAAGCCAACCACCTGCTGTTGTTTCAGGTAAGTGCGCACATAGTCATACACATGGGTTTGCAACTCGGGCCGCTCCATTTCCTGCATCAGTCCGTCATCTTCCAGCCGGTCGATAACAAAACGGTGCAAATCCGCTTTCAGCTCCTGGCGGGACTCATCCTGCTGAATCGCCACCTCGCGGCTGGGCCACCATATCGCATCACTCATTGTTCACCTCTCTGGCAATCACCCCGGTCAGCTTATCCAGCCAATGGGATTTTTCTGCTTTCAGCGTGCGTAACCTGTCGACTTCACGCAGGAACTGCTTATATCTCCCAGTCGGCGGCAGCAAAGTGCCGGCATTAATATCAGTTGTCAGCGGATGGGCGCACGGCAACACCCCCCGGATAGGCAGTTCCAGCTGGGCGGCAATCATCTCCCTGCCCGGCAACACCTGTGTTAAAAACGGTGCCAGGATCAGGTTCACCCCTCCCGGCCGGGCCCCAGCCTGATAAAGCATCTCTGCCAAACGGCGGGTCTGAGCCAAGCTGATATTTTTCTGATCAGTCAGCAGCCAGTGCTGATCACACCGCTGCGCCATCAACTGTAATAGCGGGCAGATCGGCATCCCGACCAGATTGACAATGATGCTGCTGTAAATGGTTTCGAGCTTATCCATGACGGTTTGCAGGGACGCCTGTGTCATTGCCGACGGGTATTCCTGCTCTGACATCCCAATCACATGGATACGCGGAGCCAGTTCTACCCCCTGCTCAGCCAGCCACTTCTTGTCTATGCAGGCACTGCGTTCGACGAGGCTCATAAAATCGATACCTGCAGGCTGATTGAGGTAACTGGGGATGTCACTTTCGGGCTGCCCGATATCCAGAATCAGGACATCGCCCTGATGCTGCGTATCCCGGCTGATTTGCCAGGCCAGCGAGATGGCCAGCAACGCGCTGTCGAACTCGGGTCTTGCCGACATCATGGCCAGCCGACTGGATGGCCGCAACGCAGACACCTGCACCAAGGTCGCCAGTGTCTCTGCCAGGCGTTCAGGATCACACAGATGAAGGTTGTTGCGTGAAGGCATGCCATACCAGTGGCTTTCCGGCGTCTGATCCAGCAATACAATATGGCGTGGCGAAAAAGTCTCGATCAACAAATCAATGGACGGTTCCGGCCAGCGGTCGGTGGCCAAAATCAGCACCTGTGACTGATGCCATCGGGTATGGGATGTCTGCCGCTCTGGAGCTTCCATCCAGTGGAGACGGCAACCCGACGGGACAGCATCCGAGATGAGTGCCCTGCTCTCACCGGCTTGATCATAAGCAGCCAGATACATGTTACTCCTCCCGGGAAAAACCCATGTTGGCCGGCAGCGGATGCGGCTCGGCATCGAGAAAGATCAGATCAAAAAAGTCAGGCTCAAACTGGCGATACATTTCACCCGGCAGTGGTGGCAATGGCGTATTTCGGGCAAAAGGTTTGATAAGATGCGGCGTCACCACCATCATGATTTCTTTATCACTGCTGTCGAAACGGGTTGATCGGAAGAAAGCCCCCAGAATCGGCACATCGCCCAATCCCGGAAAACGATCGGCATTTTTGATGGTATTGCGGCTGACCAGCCCGCTGATCACAAAGCTCTCACCGTTTCCTAATTGCACGGTAGTGTCAGTACGACGCACCGATAAAGCCGGCACCATCACGCCGGCAGAACTGATACCCTGCGCATAATTCAGCTCACTGACCTCTGGTGCAACCTTGAGCATGATGCGCTCGTCAGCCAGTACTGTCGGCGTTAAATTCAACCTGACCCCGAACTCTTTAAACTCAATAGTAATGTCCCCGTCTCCCCCGTTGACGGGATAGGGGAATTCCCCCCCAGCTAAAAACGTCGCGGTATGGCCCGACATGGTCACCAGACTGGGCTCCGCCAGGGTGTAGGCAAAGCCATTGCGACTCAGTGCGCTGATCGTACCCAGAAGCCCTTGCGATATATTGCCAACAACCAGATTGAAAGAATCAGAGCCCGGCAGAAAGTTATTTCCACTGATTAAATTGCCGTCAAAGCCCCCACCAGACAGAGCGCCGCTGTTACCAATCCCGAAGAAAGTATTGCCCTGCTTGCCAAAGAAAAATCCAGCTTCTTTCAGTGCATTTCGGCTGATTTCAACCACTTTTATGTCAGTCTGTACCTGAACATTGGCGGTCGCCACACCATAGGGCGTCACCTGAATCCGATGCCTGACCGGCTCTTCAGTACCGCGCTGCCAGACCAGCAACGTGGTGGAGCCAGCCTGCTTACCGGTGAGCATCAGCTCTTTACTGCTCAATACTTTCAGACCAGCAATATCCGGATCGCCAATCGCCGCTCTGACAATGCGAGTAGATGTGGTCAGCGACTGTTGCTGCCCGGTCGCCAGTTCAATACCCCTCGCGGGTTCGCTTCTCGGCGAATCCACCGTCTGATAAGCGGCCAGCAACGGCCAGCCCCATAGCGCCAGCAGCAAAATTACGAAAATGTTCATCCCAGACTCCAATTCATTGTCGAACCAATGTCAGTGACGAGTCCGGACCAGCGTGCGAGATTCCCCCTGATAAATCTCTACGCTGGGCGTGACATAACGGTATTTCACCGGGGCTGGCTTTTCCTGCACGATATCGACTTCCTTGTACTCCCCCAGGGTTTTCAGAGCGACAACATGACTGGAGTCATTCCCTGACACAAGAGGTGAAGCGGGCATACCCTGCGCTGCAATCGTGAATGGCCGTGACTCGATGGCTGGCTCTTGCAGTGCAAGAGTCTGGAACACCGGCTGAGCAGACATTTGGGGAGTGAGTGTAAGAGTGAGATCAGTGCCAGCCTGATCGGTAGAATTTTGCTTGGTGGACAATCGCACGGTGGCATCATGGTTATTGATAGATACCACGGGTTGATGTTCATTTGTTCCCACTAAAGCCAGCCTGAGCTGCCCGGTATTCTCAGCCAGTAGCAGCTCAGGTGTAGCTTGTTCGGGTACGGCGAGAATGATCGTATTGGCGATACCCGTTTGTTTATGACCTTGGGCTTTTCCCTGAGCCGATCCCGTTGTCTGATTCTCAGAGTCGCCACCAACCCCCAGCACTTTTACCTGACTGAGCAATCGACGTGCCGTGCTGTTTTGTCCGGATTCTTTGTTGGCTCGCAGCAGAAAAAGCACATCAACAACATCACCACGCTGCAGATGTCCTCCCACCACTGTCAGCGCATTGGCCGAAATAGCATAGGCACGATAACCGGCTTCCAGCGTATCCAGAACCGGTCGGGATACCGCAAACTGATTGCCGTGAAGCCGTGTTCCGGCCATTACCGCCTGCGACAGGCGACGTCCGAGATAGTCAGAGCCATCACGACTATCTTCTTTGCGCGCATTCGTTACCTCGACGCTGCGCAGCATTTCCGACCGAATGAGGGTCCCGGCGGGCAGATCAACGGCATATTCAATGACATTGACCGGTGGAGCAACAACTGTCACTGGCATCGGCACCCCGGCAGACTGACTGAGATGTACCCCGTAAGCCCCCACCATCGCCGCCAGCCCCAATAAAACTGCAGCCGCGATTTTTAACGAACGTCCCTGCATAATTTTCTCCTGACTGCCCCCTGTCACCGATACAAACCGGGCTGACATTGCTTTTCCTGTTCGCCTTGCTTTTCCTCGTTATAACTGCAATCTGGCCGATCCGGTCAGTTGGTCAGGGACCGGCAAGTGAAAAATCGCCGGCAGGAAAGGAAAACGGGCATACTCATAACGGATCACAACCTGACAGCATTCACCCTCCCCGACATCTGCGACCAAAATCTCAAACGCTTTACCACTTTGACTGGTCTCTGCCGATGTCCAGACCTGCGTCAGGCTCTGACCAAACAGTTTTCCACCGGGTGTCATCCCACCAATAATTGCCTGCGCATTACTTTTGACTTCATCTTGCAGGGCTTGCGAGTCGCAACCGCCACCGTAATAGCAGGACTCATCGACAAACCGGATACTCTCCCTCAGTGCCTCTTCTGCCGTATAAGTAAACATCTGCATCGCAACAAAAATCAGGCTGTAGTGCGCAATGGTATAAAGCATCAGCAAGATGGCAGGCATCAGAAAAATGGTTTCCAGTGCCGCGGCCCCTTGCTGATGATGGCGAGCGACTGACTGGCTGATAGGTTTAACCGCCTTTAATACAACCATACCGACAGCCCGACTCCCACCAGCAAACACGGAATGAATGGTCCGTGCTGTTGCCGATCACGAATAAACAACAACCAATAAAGTGCAAAACAGCCAAACGACACCAATAAAATATTGAGCATTAACGCAAGCGGACTGATTATCGCCACAGATAATAAAATTTTTACGTCAGCACCACCAAATACGCCGAAAATAAAACCGGGCAACGTTAATATAATGACAAATACCAGTGACCAGAATGACCATTCACTTCCAACTATTAGTCCTTTATTTTGAACAACCATAGAAATAGAATTTAAAACAAGTAAAAAGGATAGCTTGTTACTTACTATTCTTTGTTGGATGTCTAATAAAGAACACAGCAATAATATAAATGTGAAAATAAAAACCATATTATTACATGTAATTATGATCCTATGGTGCTACTGGCAGCACTAACTTGCTGCTCAAGTTTATCTCCTGCAGCGCTTACAGCATTTTCAATATTTCCGGAGATTAAACTAACGGCAGCCACCACCACAGCTGCAATCAGGACATATTCAATGGCAGAAGCCCCTTTCTCATCACGGGCAAGGCGGGATATAACTCGGGCACAAAAAGCCCAGCACGAAGATACTACTTTCATGATATAACCTCTGATGTTTTACACGTCTATGCTTCTCAATTTGTCAAGTTCATTATTGAGAATTTAATTGTTTTATTAAATATTAGAACAAGTATCAAATTTGTCTAAAAGAATTTACTAGAAAGTTGGATTTTTTTGTCAGGCTGTATTAACCGCACTTTCTGTGTAAGAATTTGCACTTTCCCTATGTATATCGGAATAATAAATAAATTGGTTTTTACCGGTTTGTTTTGCGCGGTACATCGCTATATCAGCATATTTCAACAGAGCCTGCTCATTACACGCATCCATGGGATAACAGGCAATACCAATACTGGCTGAAATAAAGCATGTTTTCCCATTTAAGACAAAAGCTTGGGTCAGCGTTTGTTTCAATTTGGCAGCAATAAGATCAAGCCGGGCTTTATACGCTTCTGCCTGCAAGCCCCGCTCGCCTTCCAGCTGAATCCAAATCACAAACTCATCGCCACCTAGCCGAAACACCTCATCCTCAAGTCGCATACAGCTACGCATCCGCTTAGCCGCGCATTGCAGCAACTCATCGCCGGCATCATGACCCAGGGTATCGTTGATCTGCTTAAAGCCATCTAAATCAATGAACATCAGGCCAAAAGACAGGTTTTTCGGCGGTTCCGCCAGCGTTATCTGCAGACGCTGGGTCAAAGCACGAGAGTTACACAGCCCGGTCAGTTTATCTTCAAAGGCCGCTTGCTTCATTGCCTGCTGAATAGAAATGGCTTCTGAGATATCCCGTTGAGTGCCGATCAGACGCTGTGGTTCTCCCGGCACCCCACAAGCGAGCAGCTCAATAATTTTCGGCTTTCGATTGCCATACTCTGGTATTGTCAGTCTAATCACCTTTTGTTGGGCATTGCCTGCCATTTCACGAAGCTGTTCAATACAGAATGCATCACTTTGTTTTAACTTTGTTTTCCATTCATCCACCGTCAGCGTCTCTTTTTTACCCATACCATAGAGCTGATATAAATAGGGATTCCAGACCAACACATCCTGCTTAATATCCCATTCCCACACTCCCAGGCCAGCAACGGAAGTCGCTATATGAAAACGCTGATTCGCCCTTGCGCGATACTTCAGGCGATGTATGGTTTTCTTTTGATAAAACCAGGAGAAAAACAACAGAATATAAATGGTTACAGCAACGCCAGTTATTATTACTGACCATGGCAAACTTTTTAAATACATCAACATCTTTCCGCCTGCTCACGAATAATGACAGTGCATATATTTTAGATGACATATTTAAAAGTAATAAGCCGTTATGAATGGAAAACGTAGAGTGATGGTTGATAGCCATAATTTAAAAATCACAAATATAATATATGGATTTATTTATAATTAAAAAATTTGTATTCTATGACTCACATTTATTACAGGTCATACAATTAAATAACAGACAAATTCAGAAAGATCTATAATTGTCACACATTGCTCATTCTCTCCGTAAACACCTCACCATTAAGATGAAAGCTCTGAATTCATAAGAAGACATGACGACTTTTATCTGCACTTTACGTCATAAAACACAAGTTATTCGAAGCATATAAATATAATTATTACTATCTGGCTCTGCTTTTTGTTTACCGCAATTATTGATTACAGCAACACTTGTTTACCACAGCACTTGCTAAGCGGAACCCAGTGGCATTTTTTGAGATTTGCTGATTAAGAAAAGCATTCAGTCTGAGAGCGGACGATTTTGGCTTATCTGCCTGATGGAGATACGAAAAAGCCCCAGCATTTCTGCTGGGGCTTAGAATGTGGCGGAGAGATAGGGATTTGAACCCTAGATACGCTATTAACGTATGCCGGTTTTCAAGACCGGTGCTTTCAACCACTCAGCCATCTCTCCGAAATATGGCGGTGAGGGAGGGATTCGAACCCTCGATACGTTGCCGTATACACACTTTCCAGGCGTGCTCCTTCAGCCACTCGGACACCTCACCAAATTGTTTGCTGTGACACTGTGCGTCTCAACGGCGGCTAATTTAATGGCTAACGGCAGAGGGGTCAAGGGGTTTTCTCTCTAAAAGGCCTAAGTGGTGACGAATAGATCAAACTGCCTCAATCACCAGCAATTAACACAGGTTTAACCCGAAGCTTCCCTCCCCTGTCAGCTCTGATAGACTAAGGCTCTTAACTCGTGAGTGACCTATTTTATCGGAGTCCTATGTTCAACAGGCTATTCGTGTTCATATTGCTGATCACCGTTTCCGCATTCAGTATCGCTGCCAGCGATCAATACAACGAACGGGAGAAGCAACTCAATAAACGTATTGAGGCAATTCAGGCCCAGGCCAATACCCCGGAAAACCTGAAAGTGCTCGATACTTTGATGAGCGCGCAGGGACAGCTGGAGAAAACCCTCGAGTTTGAGCAGCAAACCGAACAATACCGCAAACTGGTAGAGACCTTCCCGGAGCGCTCTACCCAGTTGGATCAGCAAATCAACAAATTTGCGCTGACTGAGTTTCCCGATTACAGCAAGCTGGATCAGGACGGACTCAGAGAAGCCGTTCGTCAGCAAGATGCCAAACTCAAGCAGCTAGAGCAAAGCCGCAACAGCCGCAAGTCTGAGCAATTGGACATAGAGAAAGGCATCGACGAGTTCTCAAGCCGTTCAGCCAAGCTGCGCGAGCAGATCAAACAGGAAGAACAGGCACTGCAGCAACTGGAAGAGCAAGCGGGTACTTCTCAGCAGCAGTTGCTGCATCAGATCACTCATCAGTACTACGTCAGTCAACTGACGATGCTGGAAGCCGAACAACTCAGTGCCGGTAACCGTCGTACTCTGGTCAAACAACAGATCCAGCTGCTGAATCTTGAAATTGATGCGCGCCAGGCGTACCGCAATAACCTGCAGCGTGAAATTTCTCGCTTGCTGCGTATTGATGCCAACAGCGACAGTGCCGAAGACGTCGATCAGACGATTTCAGATTTCGATACTGATCAGCCCGAAATTCTGCGCCAGCTGAACGCCAGCAATAAACGGTTTCTGGCAGCACTGACTGACATCTCAAATCAGAGCGAACAGATTCAGCAACGCATTGAACAAACGGAAAAGCAGATCAGCAAGGTTGAGAAAACCGCCACCGATCTGCAAAACATGTCTGAATGGCTGAAACTGAGCCCGGCGTTCAGTGAAAACCTGCGCACCCAGATCAACCGTTTGCCGGTCAACCCGCCTATTGATGATCTGGATAAGGAAATCGCCCAGAACCAGATCAAAAAATACGAATACCAACAACTGCGGGATACGATTGCCGATCCCAGCACGCTGCCGGGCTCAGGAGAGCTGACGGAAGAGCAGAAACTTCAGGAACGCGCGCTGTTTGAGTCGAACCAGCTGCTGCTGGATAAGCTGATCGACAACACGGATGCCCTGATTTACCAGCAGGCCACGCTCAAAGTCTCGTATGAACGCCTGAACAACAACCTCAATGAACTAAAGGCGCAGGCAACCAAGCAGCTGTTCTGGGCGCCGGACACCAATCCATTAAGCCTGAACCTGATTGTTTCAACCTGGGACAAGCTGAAGTGGTTTTTCTCCCCTTATCAGTGGATGGGCTTCCTAAAGTTCCCGGCATCGGTCGACAAACTGCCGATGTTTATTGCCCTGACCGTGATTGCGGTGCTTATTGGTGGCCTGAGCTGGACCCGTAAGCGCTGGAAACGCCACCTTGCCGACACCAGCAAAAAAATCGGCAAAGTGACCCAGGATAAATTCCGTTACAGCTACGGCAACGTGTTTTTGTCCTTTTGTTTCGCCTGGCCAATTCCCCTGACGGTCGGCCTGGTTGGCCTGATGTTTACCGAAGCCTGGCAATACCCGTTTGTACACCATATCGGGCAGGCACTCACTGTGCCGCTGGCGCTGGTCGTGTACTGCTTTATACGGGAGCTGGTACGAGAAAACGGCCTGCTGATTTCGCATTTTGACTGGGAAACAGAGCGGGTACACCGCTGTTTCCGCCATTATCAGCAACTTTTGTGGATCTACCTGCCGCTAATGGTGATCCAGAATTTTACCCAGCTCTACAGTGACATTGATGTCAATGCCACGCTTGGACGACTGGCGTTCGTGGTCAGCAATATCGCCGTCAGTTACTTCCTGTGGAAGATGTACCGCGAAAAAATACCGATGACCTATGGCGATTTGCCTGAAGGTAAGCCGCATATTGGGCATCACCTGTTCTGGTGGGTACTCATTCTGATCCCGCAGGGTCTGAACTACTCGACCCTGAATGGTTATCTGTCGTCTTCACAGTCAGTCATGCAAAAGCTGGAGCTGTCAGCGGTTATCGGCGTCGTGACGCTGCTGATCTACTATCTGATCAAACGCTTGATGCTGATCCAGAAACGCCGCCTCGCTTTTGAACGTGCCAAAGCGAAGCGAAAAGAAATCATTGCTCAGCGTATGGCAGAGGTGGAGGAAGACAAGGACGAGCACCACCACCATCACGCCAGCAGTGAAATGCAGATTGATGTTGAAGAGCCGGAAGTCGACCTCGATAAAATCAGCGCCCAGTCTCTGCGTCTGTTGCGTTCGCTGCTGCTGCTGATTTATCTGGCAGTGCTGTCAAATGTCTGGTCTGACTTTATTCAGGCGATTTCGTACCTGGGAGATGTCACACTGTGGGATGTTTCCAGCAATATTGACGGCATTGACGAACTCAGCTCCATTTCGCTGAAGCACGTTCTGCTCGCCATTCTGGCGTTCTGGCTCACCGCCATCCTGGCACGAGACCTTCCCGGTGCCATGGAGCTACTGATCCTGCAGCATCTGGAGCTGTCGCCGGGTACCGGTTATGCCATCACGTCACTGACCCGCTACGTCGCCATTTTTATGGGGATCATCGTCGGCTCCGGTCTGATTGGTTTCGACTGGTCGAAAATGCAATGGCTCATTGCCGCACTTGGTGTTGGTTTGGGCTTTGGCTTGCAGGAAATTTTTGCCAACTTTATATCAGGTCTGATTATCCTGTTTGAAAAACCTATCCGGATCGGGGATACCGTCACTATCCGCAACCTGACCGGGGTGATCGCCAAAATCCAGACCCGTGCAACGACCATTGTCGATTTCGATCGCAAAGAAGTGATCGTGCCAAACAAAGCCTTTGTGACCGAGCAATTCGTAAACTGGTCGCTATCTGACCCAATTACGAGGGTTACATTGTCGATCAGCGTAAATTATGCCGCCAATACCGATCTGGTGACGAAACTGTTGTTTGAAGCCACGGATGAATGCGAACTGGTTCTGGATAACCCGGCGCCGGAGGTGTTCTTCCTGACTCTGACCGCCGACAGCCAGAACTTTGAAGTGCGAGCCTATGCTGCAGAGACCGCGCACCGTTTACGCCTGACGCATGACCTGCACAATCGGATCAAGAATAAATTCAATGCGAATGGCATCCAGATTGCTAATCCGCAGCTGGAAATTCAGATGAAACACCGGGCTAAACGCACAACGCAGCCGGTATAAGGGTGCGGCTTTAAAACACCGTTCAAACCGCAACTCAAAAACAGAGTCAGCGAGCTGACTCTGGTGCAACCACGAAAAACAAACGCCCCCGAAGGTTAACCTCGGGGGCGTTTTCATGTTCAGCTGTTCAGGCGTATCCGGACACTGTTGCGTATGGTGCTGTTGCTTACGCTTAGATTAATTACGTTTCTACAAACAGGAACAGGACTCAGGCCTGCTGGTAATAACCGGGAACCCGGAACAAACGACGGCACTTTTCGAGAAACTGGCCATAAACCAGACCTAACGGACCAGAAACAAACGCATTACTGGCGACGGCTGTGGCAATCTGATCCATATCCGCACCGACCACCCACAAGATACAGGCATAGACCGGAGACTGAAACAGCACATAAGCTGCCATATCAGAGACTCCTTTCATCCAGCCAGAACCTGATAAACGTGTTCCCTGCCGGATCACCATGTCACGAAATACCCCATACGGCCAAGCTATTGCAATATTGACCGGAATCGCCAAGGTTCGAGATGCCAATGACTGCTGAAACGACATGCCCGAAACAAAGACCTCAATCACCATACCTGTAATAAAACAAAATATGACCATCGCGAAAGTATCCGCTACAGCACTTCTGACATTAAACGGGGCTTTTCCAGACATCTCGAAACCTCATCACACAGTAAAAACATCCACAGAATAGATTCAAAGCAGACCAATTAACCATGTTAATGATTAGTGACCAGTTGATGTGATTATTAAATCAGTTTTTATGTGGAATTACTCACCAAATATTTCAAACATTGGTAAGTTTACCACTGATTTGAGGCTTCACTTTGGCATGTTTTGCTACCCACGCACCACAGACGTGCTGCAACCCAAAACTACGTCATTAAGACCGCCAAAACTGACAACAAACCATGCTAACACAGCGCCAGAATTGCAACGTAAGCTGTCATTTATAGAACTTAGAGTCACCCTAAGCACATTAACCAACCATTAACACAAAAAAGATTTACCATGTCGCCACCAACTCAGATACCAATAAATACTCCATAAATTACAGTTAAATAGGAGGGTAAATTTGATTTCAAGACTTCACACGGTCACTATCCAGTGATTTACTCCAGACAACTGTTAACAGACGGCCTTGATAGCGATGGTAAACAATGATTTAAATCAACCTTTCAAACCATTTCACACCAAAGCATCAAAACATGAGGTTTTTTAATCGTGATATTGATAGCCGCACATCTGGAAAAATTGTACTGATGCAATAAAAACTGGCTGTATTTCTTACGGTTTATTACCGTTCGAAAGGAGTAAAGTCAGAGGGAGGCCAGGAGCGATTCTTTTCAGAAGTCTTTTCTTTCTGAGGTTCTTCTTTTCAGCGGCTTTTTTCGAAGCCCATTCTCACGGAAGATTCTCTTTTGGGGCCTCTCTGATTAAATGCCCTCTATTCAAATGTCCTTCGGCTTAAGGGTCATCACAATGGCTTAATACCGAGTGATATAGGAAAAAGGCACGACAACGGTCTTATTACTGATGTGAAAATTACGTAACGAGTGCAGCACATGAGTAACAGGGGCAATAACGAGGCGCATACGTACACGAGAGAATGAAACGCGAGAGATGGTGCTGTAAACACAGCGCACGGTGAGTGCCGCAATCAGAATTGGAAAATAACGCAGATACGAAAAAGCCCGCTGTCAACCAGCGGGCTTTCTCTAAATGATGGCGGTGAAGGAGGGATTCGAACCCTCGATACGTTGCCGTATACACACTTTCCAGGCGTGCTCCTTCAGCCACTCGGACACCTCACCACATTTTTCTGTCGTGGCTTAACGCCTCAACAGGGTCGCTACTATAGTGGCTATGCTTATAGAGGTCAACAAAAAAGTCTGACCTTTCTTTCAACTGATTAATTTTACAACAGAAAGCCGTAATCCCCGTTCAATAGTGCCACTGAGATTGTGAGCCTGTTACAATACTGGCCATCTGAACCGGGGCCAGAGATGGCTTTCCACATCAACCGAATGACTGAGAGAGTATTATGTCTTCATCTCTGCAAACGCTGCTGGCCGAGCCACAGCTGGCACAACAATTACTGTCCGAAGCTCAGACTCGTGGTTTTGTCACGGCAATGGCTGCTGCGCCCTACCTCATCGATCCGTCTGAGTGGCTGGCTTTTATGTGGGGCGGCGAAGAAACGTCTCCGTTTGCCAGCCATGAAGAGCTGGAAGCCTATGCCAACGCGATTGTTGATCTGTGGAATGCGTCCCGTGAAGCCTTGCTGACCGGCACCTGGCAATGGCCTGAAGGCTGTGCGTTGGATGACAAAGAGCTGGTCACCCCAGACACCCGTGAGTTTGCAGAGGGTCTGCTTCAAGGCTGGCAGCTCGCTCGTGACGACTGGGAAACCGTGATGCCGCAAGAAAGCGAAAACAATGCCCTGCTTGGTGGCGTATTGCTATGCTTCAGCCTGCTTTACGATCCAGAAAGTGCCATGGAAGCATTGGCGCAAGAAGGCGCGGACAACCTAGCGCAGTTCGAAGAAATCTTCCAGTCGGTCCCAACCATGCTGTGTGGCCTGACGCTGCGAGCGCAGGACCTGGTAGATAACGACGCGGAATAATCCCACAACCACCAGCGCGTTTATCTCTGGAACAGTCGTTACCGGCGCAAATTTATCGCATGAACAGCGAACCAGACTTACACAGAAACAAGCGCCACAAACAACAACGGCCAGCAATTTGCTGGCCGTTGTTTAGACAAGTCTCTGTACGCAACGCGGCAATAAATACCTTGCGCTACTGACTAATACCTGCGCTTAGGGCTTAGGCATTCCCTTTCACTTTGAGCTGTAACTCAGCGGCAAAGTCCAGCATCCGGTTTAGCGGGATCAGAGATTTCTCACGCAGCGCCTCATCCACAAAGATTTCGTGCTGAGCACCGCCTTCACGCAGACCCGTTTCAATGGCTTTCAGGCCATTCATTGCCATCCACGGGCAATGGGCACAGCTGCGACAGGTCGCACCGGCACCGGCAGTCGGCGCTTCGATCAATTCTTTCTCTGGCACCATTTGCTGCATTTTAAAGAAGATGCCTTTGTCCGTTGCCACGATCAGTTTCTTGTGCGGCAAAGTCTTAGCGGCTTTAATCAACTGACTGGTTGAGCCAACTGCATCCGCAAGGGCAACGACACTGGCGGGTGATTCCGGATGCACCAAAATTGCTGCATCCGGGTGTAGATGCTTCATATCCTGCAGTGCTTTGGCCGAGAACTCATCGTGTACCACGCACTCCCCTTGCCACAGCAACATCTCAGCCCCTGTCTGCTTCTGGATATACGATCCTAGGTGGCGGTCCGGCCCCCAGATAATCGGTTTGCCTTCGCTATCCAGATGCTCAACAATCTCGAGCGCGATACTGGATGTTACGACCCAATCAGCCCGTGCCTTAACGGCAGCAGAGGTATTGGCATACACCACCACGGTGTGGTCTGGGTGGGCATCACAAAATTCGGCAAATTTATCAGCCGGACAGCCAAGATCCAGTGAACATTCCGCTTCCAGGGTCGGCATCAGCACCGTTTTTTCCGGAGTCAGAATTTTCGCTGACTCGCCCATAAAACGCACGCCGCAGACAACCAGGGTTTTGGCCGGATGCTGATTACCAAATTTGGCCATTTCCAGCGAATCCCCGACGAAGCCACCGGTTTCTTCTGCCAGGGCCTGAATTTCAGGATCGGTATAATAGTGGGCAACCAGCACGGCATCTTTTTCTTTCAGCAGTGCTTTGATCTTGGCCTTATAAGCGTCCTGCTCATCAACAGTTAGCGGGGTCGGCTTAGGCGGAAACGGATAGACCATTTCAGAAGGATCGAATGTCAGGTTCATCGCTCGCTTGCTCTATTGCTGTCCTTGTATTAATCCGCGCATTATACACCGCAAACGTTCAAATATCATGGTACAAAAAAGACCGGTAAAAACCGGCCTTTTTTCAACAGACTAGCGTCAACACACTATTTCAGTGCCTTGAGATTTTTCTCTGCCTGACGCGAACTGGTTGAATCCGGGTAAGTCGAGATCACCTCTTGGTAATACTTTTTAGCCTGTTCAGGTTTCTTGGCTTTTTCCGCAATCAGTCCGAGCTTCAACAGGGCATCAGCACGCTTGTTGGAGTCTTTCTCGCTGGCTACAGCCAGGAACTGTTTCGCCGCATCCGGCAACTGATTTTTGGTGAAGTAAAGCTGCCCCAGCCAGTAATGGGCATTGGATTTGTACACCGAATTCGGGTACGTCGTTAAGAAAGACTGGAAGGCAGCAATCGCGCCATCATAATCCTTTTTCTTCAGGATCAGATTCACCGCCGCTTCATAAGCCTCATTTTCGCTAACATTGCCGGAATAAGCTTCCTTCGGGGCTTTTTCAGACTTACCGTCACCCTCAGTCGCTGCTTGTGGCTTCTGGCGACTCAGCGCGTCGACTTCACGATACAATTCACGTTGGCGTTCCAGCATCTGACTCAGGTCATAACTGTTTCGCTCAACCATACCTCGGAGCTCATCCATTTCGGTTGCCAGCTGATCCAGTTGCCGCTGCATCTCCAGCTGCATCTGGTTGCGAGCCTCAATCATCCTTTCCAGACGTTCCAGGCTATCGCCCTGCGCACTGCCACCCAGTGAGGTGACAGGAGCAGGTGCGGCGACCACCTGGGTCGCCGCACCAACCAGCAACGTTAATGCGAGCATTCGCATTTTGTTACTGTTCATCATAAAAACCTATATGGCTTCTTAGTAAACCAGAACCGAACGACGGTTCTTAGCGTAATCTGCGTCAGTGTGGCCCAGTACCAGCGGCTTCTCTTCACCGTAGCTTACGATAGAGATTTGGCTAGCAGAAACACCCAGCGCCTGCAGGTATTTAGCAACAGCGTTCGCACGACGCTCACCCAGAGCGATGTTGTACTCAGGTGTACCACGTTCGTCAGCGTGACCTTCAACGATCACTTTAACGCCCGTGTTGTCACGCAGGTATTCTGCGTGTGCAGTCAGCATGTCCTGGTACTCTGGCTGAATTTCTGCGTTGTCAAACTTAAAGTATACAGTTTGCTCCTGACGCAGTTGCTGGCTACGCATCTCTTGCTCAGCCAGTGCCGCAGCTTCAGAATCTACTGGAGTTGCAACAGTGGTTTGTTCAGTTGAAGTACCAGCGTTAGTTTCAGCTGCAGAGCTGTCAGTGCTATCGCTAGAGCTACACGCCGCAAGAGTGAACATTGGCAGCGCAATTGCCAGGCCCTTCAAAACTTTGTTAAGTTGCATTTTATTTTCCTTTGTTATCGTTTGTTACTGCGACTTCAGAGAAAAGGCCCCCAAGAAGGTGCCCTTACTCGTCCGTTTGTTGCAGGTAGTCGTGCTTTAAAACGCCCGTCAATAGACACTAATGACAGCTCGTTGGATTTGTTATTCACCGAGCTGTAAATCACCATACTGCCGTTTGGCGCGATACTTGGTGATTCATCCAAAAATGTCTTTGTCAGGATTTGTACTGCACCGGTTTGCAAATCCTGTTTGGCGATGTTGTAGCCACTGTCTGAACGGTTAACCATGACCAGGAAGCGTCCATCCGGGCTTAACTGTCCACCCAGATTCTGACTGCCTTGCCAGGTCAGGCGCTTGGTCGAACCGTCCGCTAAATTTACTCGATAAATCTGTGGTTTACCACCTCTGTCGGAGGTAAAGATCAAAGAGTCACCTTTCGGGTCCCAAAATGCCTCAGTATTGTTGGCGCGACCATTGGTCACTTGCGTCAGGGCTTTGGTTTGCAGGTCCATTACGTAGATCTGCAGGCTGCCGCTTTTCGACAGAACCATGGCCAGTTTATTGCCGTCCGGCGAGAAACGCGGACTGCCGTTATGACGTGGATAAGACGCCACTTTCTCACGGGTACCCTTATAGATATCCATGATGTAGATTTCTGACTGTTGATTCTCGAAGCTGACGTAGGCCAGCTTGCTGCCGTCCGGAGACCAGGATGGCGACATCAGCGGCTGCTGGGACTTCAGTACCAGGCGCTCGTTGTAACCGTCATAATCTGCCACACGCAGCTGATAAGGGTATTTCGACTTATCATCCACAACAACGTAAGCAATACGGGTCAGGAACGCGCCTTTTTCCCCAGTCAGCTTCTCGTAAATGATGTCGGCAATACGGTGCGAATATTTGCGCATCTGCTTGCCATCTACCACTGCACGACCGGCATACAGAACATGATCTTTCGTCTGTACCAGTTTGCCGTCCTGCAGACCGCGACTGTCGCCGCTCGTCAGCTGGCCACGTACCACATCAATCAGCTGGTAGGTCACTTCGTAGTTCCCTTCCGCGTTCAACACGATGTTACCGGTGACCAGGGCATCCACCCCCATTGACGTCCAGGCGTTGTAATCGACCTGCTCGTCACTGTAAGGAGTCTGCGGCATTTTACTCGCATCAACCGGGGAGAATTTCCCGCTGCGACGCAAATCAGACGCAACAACGCCCGCCATGTCCGTAGGCAGTTCGCCCGGACCTTGCCACTGAAACGGCACCACACCGATAGGGCGCGCAGAGTCGACCCCTTCAGTGATGACCAGCTCGAGTTCTGCCTGTGCCAGCTGGCTGAAACTCAGCAGCGCAACACACAAGCTCATTAACCAACGTTTCATCCTCACTCCTTCATCATTGTGGGCTGACAATCAGTTTGATTCCACGCAGCTTTTCAACGATCGCCGGATCATCCGGCATCGGGAATTGGCTGACTTTAACCACGGCGGCTTTTGCCGCACGGCATAAACTTCTGTCGCCGCCTTCTTCTGACGCATCCAGCACCAGGCCGTTTGCCGCCAGGCGCATACGAATCACACACTCACGACCGATGAAGCTTTGCTCCACCAGCAGGTTTTGCTGAATCAATTGCGTGTAGATGGCACCGTAGCGCTGCGTTTCATCGGCAACAAACTGGCCACGGGCACCGCCACGTTGCTCAGTTTCGGCTTCAAGGCCGGAAAACAGCTCGTTCAGTGCAGCTTCCTGCTGCTTTTGTGCCTCGCGGGCTTCAGCAGCTTTACGCTCGGCTTCTTTGCGCGCCGCTTCTGCTTTACGGGCCTCATCTTCAGCTTTCTTCTTCGCTGCTACTTTAGCCTGACGCTCTTCTTCAGCTCGCTTCGCTTCAGCTTCCGCCTTGCGCTTGGCTTCTTCAGCTTTACGCTGTTCTTCAACCTGCTTCTGACGTTCTGCTTCCGCTACGCGGGCAGCTTCCTGCTTCGCTTTACGTTCCGCTTCGGCTTTTGCTGCCTGCTCACGCGCGACTTTCGCCGCTTCATCTGCTTTGCGTTTTTCGTCTTCCGCTTTACGTTTGGCTTCCGCCACACGCTGGCGCTCTTCCGCTACACGCTTACGCTCTTCTTCTGCCTCACGAGCAGCTTTCTCTGCCTTCAGCTTGTCGGCCTTCAGCTCACGCAAACGTCGCTCTTCTTCCTGACGCTGCTTTTCCAGCGCATCAGCTTGCTGCTCAAGGCGGCGCAGGCGATCCTGTTCAGCTTGTTTGGCCGCGGCGCGCTCCTGACGGATCCGTTGCGCCTGCTGATTCACCAGCGCCGGATCCACCACGACAGCTTTTATCGTGCTGCCGGCAGGCTTGGGCTTGTCTGACGAAAAGTCAGCGCCCCAAAGCAGGGCTACGACCAGTAAAGCATGGAGAAGTAACGAAACAATGACGGCAACGGTGTAGTCATTCTTTTTCATCCTTGTCCGCCCGCTAGTCTTCAAGTGGTTCTGTCATCAAACCGACCGAGCCGACACCCGCCTGATTCAACGCATCCAGGGTTTCGATGATGTAAGCATATTGGGCGCGTGCATCACCGCCTACCAGCACAGATGATTTCGGGTTCAGTTGCAGTTCGGCCCGTACTCGGGTCAGCAGTTCATCCATGGCCAGGCCACGCATCATGTCCTGGTTGTCGACACTCAGGCCCAGCTCCCCTTCCCTGCCGACTTCGACAATGATTGGCGGGCGATCGTTATCGGCTCCGCCCAGCTCTGCGGCAGTTTTGGCCGAAGCCGTTGCCGGCAGATCCACATCAACCCCTTGAGTCACGAACGGTGCTGTTACCATAAAGATGATCAGCAGTACCAACATCACGTCGATATACGGCACGACGTTGATCTCTGCCGTTAATTTACGCTTTTTTGGTTGATAGGCCATGCCAGTTACTCCTGGTTAGCCGCAAATGCCTGACGGTGCAGAATACTTGAAAATTCTTCCATAAACGTCGCGTAAGCGTGCTCCAGTTTTGCAACCTGGTTTGTCAGTTTGTTATAGAACATAACTGCCGGAATAGCCGCAAACAGACCCATCGCCGTTGCGACCAGTGCTTCAGCGATGCCCGGCGCAACCATTGCCAGTGTCGCTTGCTTCACCGCACCCAGTGCAATAAAGGCGTGCATGATGCCCCAAACGGTACCAAACAGACCAATGTATGGAGTGATCGAACCAACCGTTGCCAGGAATGGCAGGCTGGTTTCCAGATCATCGACTTCACGGGACAGCGCCACGCGCATTGCACGACTGGTACCATCCATCACCGATTCAGGCGCTTTACCGTTGTTGCGGTGCAGACGGGCAAACTCTTTAAATCCCGCGTGGAAAATTTGCTCTGAGCCAGTCAGGCTGTCTTTACGAGCCTCGACTTCCTGATACAGCTGCGACAGGTCGATCCCGGACCAGAAGCGGTCTTCAAATCGTTCCGCTTTCGCTTTGGCTTGCGACAACACCTGCGAGCGCTTGATGATCAAGGCCCACGAGACAACTGACATTCCCAGCAGAATCAACATAACGATCTTTACCAACAGGCTCGCCTGTAGAAAAAGATCTAAAATCGACAGTTCAGCAGTCACTTAAAAAATCTCCGACATAATATTTTCTGGGATCTTGATTGGTTTCAAGGTATCAGGGTGGACACAGGCTACCTGAACCAAGGCTTTACACAAGGTTTGGCCATTATTGTTAACTAAAACCTGACAGAATTCGATCGACGCTTTTCGCACCGAATTTGGCCAGGTTCTGACAACCAGTTCATCATCTAATTGAGCGCCTTTAAGAAAATCAATATCCATATGGCGAACCACAAAGCTGATCTTCTCGGCAAATTGATCGCTTAAACTGACACCGGCACTCCGAAACAGTTCCGTGCGGGCACGCTCGAAGAATTTGAGGTAATTGGCATGGTATACAATGCCGCCGACATCAGTGTCTTCGTAATAAATCCGGATCGGCCATTCAAAGGCATTCTCTTCGGTCATCATTCTTCCAGTTTTATGTTCTATCCGGTTATTACCGAAAATACAGGTACATTCCGAGACGCCTACTATACCTAACTTACCCAGTAGAATGAAATCACCCACCCGCGAATCCTTGGCTGCCAACGATAAAAATATTCATGCGCCGAAGCAGGCCATCAGCCTGACAGCACAATAAAAAAACAGCCCAAAGCAAATGCTTAGGGCTGTTTCAATGTTCTCGATTTGTTTCAGCTTCTAACAGTCTGAAGCAATTACCACAGTCTCAGGTAGAGAATGTAAGCCAGAATTGGTAGTGACAGGTAAGGAGTAAAAAATACCTGCCAGAACCATTTCTTTGGTACAAACCCGACGCCATAGACCATCGCGGCGCAGGTTGCCCAAATCAGGGCCGGCGATATGACGGGCCCGAACCCGCCAATCGCCTGGGCAAAGAGCGTGGGATCCCACACCACCAGCCCTGCCGAGGCCAGTGACATCACCAGCCCCAGCAGTCGGAGCAGACCAACGTCTACCCACTGATGGATTCTCTTTACCCCATCGCCCAGGTTACTCACCGTTCTGAGCATCCATGTTTTCTGTCGCTTCCAGCCACAGAGCATTGATGATACCGAATGAGCAAGCTAGCAGCACACCCAGAATCCAAGCGAAATACCACATAGTTTATCTCCTTAGTACAGTGAGTTCTTGTTGTCTTCGATGAACTGGGTATCAAGACGACCGAACATCTTGTAGTAACACCATGAGGTGTAGCCCAGAATAATCGGAACCATAACCGCCGCAACCACTGTCATGATTTTCAGGGTCAGTTCAGACGACGTCGAATCCCACATAGTCAGGCTGTGCGCAGGCACCAGGCTTGAAGGCATGATGAATGGGAACAGTGCAAAACCAAAGGTCAGTACCACGCCAGCCATTGTCAGGCTGGAGCTGATAAACGCCATGGCGCCACGGTTCAGGCGAGAAGCCAGCATCGTCAGCAGCGGCATGAACACAGCCAGAGCCGGTGCAATCCACAGCAGCGGATAAGCATCGTAGTTCGCAAACAGTGCACCTGTCTGACGCATCACTTCTTTGTTCAGCGGGTTAGAAGGCGCATTAGTCACGATTTCAGACGTGATGATGTAGCCTTCGATGCTTTGAGCCCAGAAACCGGCAATGGCAAAACATACCGCAGTCGCAATCGACGTCATCATGGCAACGCGACGAGCGCGCTCACGGATTTCAGTCGTTGTCTTCATCTGCAGGTAAGCCGCACCTTGCGTCACGATCATCAGCAGGCTAACCACACCACACAGCAAGGCGAACGGGTTCAGCAGACCAAAGAACGAACCTTTGTAGGTTGGGATCAGCAGTGAACTCAGTTCAAACGGCACACCTTGCAGCAAGTTACCGAAAGCCACACCGAAGATCACTGGCGGTACAAAGCTACCGATAAAGATCGCGTTATCCCACATGCCACGCCATTTTGGATTTTCGATTTTCGAACGGTAATCGAAGCCAAGCGGACGCAGCCACAGCGCAGCCAGTGTTACCAGCATCGCTAGGTAGAAGCCAGAAAACGCCGTTGCGTATACCAGCGGCCAGGCAGCAAACAGAGCACCACCCGCGGTGATCAGCCATACCTGGTTTCCGTCCCAGTGCGGGGCGATTGAGTTAATCATGACGCGGCGCTCGTTGTCTGTCTTACCAATAAATTTGGACAGAACACCTACACCCATGTCAAAACCGTCAGTGACTGCAAAACCGATGCATAGCACACCGATCAGCACCCACCAGATAAAGCGCAATACTTCATATTCAAACATTGCTTCACTCTCCCTGATTAAGCTTCAACCTGACGCGCAACCACGTTCTGTGGGGCATCGGTTGTTTCAAAGTGATAGCGGCCAGTTTTCAGGCTGCTAGGACCCAGACGAGCAAATTTGATCATCAGGTACATTTCAGCAATCAGGAACACTGTGTACAGTGCAATAATTGCCAGCATTGAAGTGATAATGTCAGACGCAGCCAGGTTAGACGCCGCCATTGATACCGGCAGGATCTCACCCACAGCCCATGGCTGACGACCGTACTCGGCAACAAACCAACCGGCTTCGATCGCGATCCATGGCAGTGGAATCCCGTACAGCGCAGCTTTGAGAACCCATTGCTTCTCGGTGATTTTGTGACGGCAGGTCTGGACGAACGCCGCAGCAAAAATACCCAGCATCAGGAAGCCACAGGCGACCATGATCCGGAAGCTCCAGAACAGCGGCCAAACCGTTGGAATTGAGTCATCAGCAGCTTGAGCAATATCGGCTTCTGTTGCATCAACAACGTTATCGGCATAAGGCTTCACCAACAGGCCGTAACCCAGATCTTTCTTCACCGCGTCGAACGCCGCAATGTTTTCCGGCGTTTTCTCACCAGCACGCAGTTTTTCCAGCAGACCGTACGCGATCATACCGTTGCGGATACGCACTTCGTGCTCCGCTTTCAGGTCACGCAGGCCGGTCACTTCGGTATCGAAAGAACGCGTCGCGATAATCCCCATCACGTATGGGATCTTAATCGCGTAATCGGTGTGCATGGTTTCCTGATTTGGCAAACCAAACAGGGTAAATGCAGCCGGTGCTTCTTCGGTGTGCCACTCAGCTTCAATAGCCGCCAGTTTGGCTTTCTGAACGTCACCCAGCTCATAGCCAGACTCGTCCCCCAGAACGATCACAGACAGGATCGAGGCCATCCCGAAAGATGCTGCAATCGCGAAAGAACGGCGGGCAAACGGGATATCACGGCCTTTCAGCATGTAGTAAGCACTGATCCCCATGATGAACATTGCGCCACAAACATAACCGGAAGCAACAGTGTGAACGAATTTCACCTGGGCAACCGGGTTGAAGACTACTTCGGCAAAGCTCACCATTTCCATACGCATGGTTTCGAAGTTGAACTCTGCACCCACCGGGTTTTGCATCCAGCCATTCGCGATCAGAATCCATAAGGCCGAGAAGTTAGAGCCAAGCGCCACCAGCCAGGTCACCGCAAGGTGCTGACGTTTAGACAGGCGGTCCCAGCCAAAGAAGAACAGGCCGACCAGAGTTGATTCCAGGAAGAAGGCAATCAGCGCTTCGATAGCCAGAGGGGCACCGAAAATGTCACCAACATAGTGAGAGTAGTACGCCCAGTTTGTACCAAACTGGAATTCCATGGTGAGACCGGTAGCCACACCCAGTGCAAAGTTAATCGCGAAAAGCTTACCCCAGAACTTGGTCATGTCCTTGTAGATTTGCTTTCCGGTCATTACATAAACCGACTCCATGATGGCTAGTAGGAACGCCATCCCCAGAGTCAACGGGACGAACAAAAAGTGATACATCGCAGTTAATGCGAACTGTAACCGCGATAGTTCGACGATATCAGTGAACATTGAGAACTCCTTTAACCGCCAGGCTGACTGACGACAGTACGACACAGTGTACCGATGATTGGGCTTAGCAACTTGTAGCCGAACTTAACCGCAATCTTGTCACCTTCCTGGCTGCCATTTATCCGTGATAAGCGGCATCCCTGATAATGTTGCGATACTGTGCCAAATTAGTTAATTTGTTGTTAAGCTACAGCTAATATAGTCATTGCTAATATTACTGACATTATTCAAATCGCTCAATGGATTTAGCGCACAATTTGCTTTGATGAGCATCAAAAAAGCCTGTTCATTTTTTACACAAGCACTATTTGATTGACCTGGATCAAACATCCGAACATTTGTTAAAACCCGCAATACGCCTGCTAAAAACGGATGTTTAGCCGGTTCTGACGGTCTGGTTTCCGCCCACTTGCCAGCATGTTTACCAAGCAAAAAAGTCCTGATAAAACCTGTTAGAAAATCGAGTCCTTCCTATCTTGACACCCCTATTATCAGCACAATCAACTGGCCTCAAAGGCTGTTAAATCAGCACTTCACTGGGCTAATCAACAGATTTTGAAATTAGATAAACTAATCCGAAAATATAATTTATATCGCTTTTGGTAAGGCAATAAATCTCTATAATCAGCGCCAGAAACAGAATGAACCGCCCGGACGATAAAAGTCATCTTTTTGGCGGGTTGTATGCTGTTTCCCCATCTGTAACAGAGTATGAATGAGGAAGTGGATATGGCTCGTATGTTTGAAAAAATTATTGCACTGTATCAACCAAGCTTTGCCGAAATGTACAAAGCATCAGTAAAATAATGCTCACAATGTAGCCGTTCGCTTGTTTTTGATCTCATCCCGGGACGGAAGCAACATCAAAAATATCCTTTGATTTGTCAATAAGATGTAAATAAGCGAACTGATTTATCCGTTATTTTGTGTTTTCTCAAAAAACGGATATAAAAAAACGAGGCACCTGTGCCTCGTTTTTTATTGCTGTTTTTACAACTTGCTTACTTTTATCGGTAGTTACGACTCCGGTAAGTCCAACCCGAAGTGCAGATAGGCCCGGTGAGTGGCAATCCGGCCACGCGGCGTACGCTGCAAATATCCCTGCTGAATCAGATAGGGCTCAAGAACATCTTCGATTGTGTCCTTTTCTTCGCCGATCGCCGCCGCCAGGTTATCCAGCCCTACCGGCCCGCCCATGAATTTATCAATAATCGCCATCAGCAATTTGCGATCCATGTAATCGAAGCCACTGCTGTCAACATCCAACATATCCAGTGCTTTAGTGGCAATATCCGGGCAGATATGACCATTTCCTTTCACTTCGGCAAAATCGCGTACCCGGCGCAGCAGGCGGTTAGCAATACGCGGTGTGCCACGGGATCGCATCGCCACTTCCATTGCTCCGGTAGAGTCCATCGACAACCCGAGACATTTCGCACTGCGCTCAACAATCCCACACAAATCATCCACTTTATAGTATTCCAGACGCTGTGTGATACCGAAGCGATCCCGCAGCGGTGATGTCAGTGATCCAGCCCTTGTCGTCGCTCCAATCAGGGTAAACGGCGGCAAGTCGATTTTGATTGAGCGCGCTGCCGGCCCTTCCCCGATCATGATGTCCAGCTGGTAATCTTCCATCGCCGGATACAGCACCTCTTCCACCTGTGGGCTGAGACGGTGGATCTCATCGATAAACAGGACATCGTTTTCTTCGAGGTTAGTTAGCAATGCCGCCAGATCACCGGCTTTTTCCAGCACCGGACCGGATGTGGTGCGAATGCTCACTCCCATCTCGTTGGCCACAATGTTGGCCAACGTGGTTTTCCCCAGTCCCGGAGGACCAAAGATCAGCAGGTGATCCAACGCTTCGCTTCGCAGTTTGGCTGCTTTGATGAAGATTTCCATCTGCTCACGGACATGATCCTGTCCGCGGTAGTCAGACAACATCTTAGGCCGGATAGCGCGATCAATAATGTCTTCTTCACGCGAAGTGGGGTAATCGTTCGCTATCAGTCGATCCGCTTCAATCATTCTTGCTTACCTTAAACCATGGACCGCAGGGCTTCACGGATAATCGTTTCACTGCTCATCTCCGGTGCAGCCACCTGAGCCACCACTTTCGACGCCTGCTGTGGTTTGTAGCCCAAAGCAATCAGGGCGCTGACCGCTTCATCTTCTGCTCGTGCTGCCGCTGCCGTGTCCTGAACCGGTGCGTTCGACGCTGCCGTATCCAGCGCAGGCGTAAACAGGTCACCTTCACCCCAGCCTTTCAGGCGGTCTTTCATTTCAACCACCAGGCGTTCAGCGGTTTTCTTCCCAACCCCGGGAATTTTCACCAGCGTGGTAATGTCTTCATTCTCAACACTCAGCACAAACTGGCTGGCTGTCATGGCAGAGAGAATAGCCAGTCCCAGTTTCGGGCCGACGCCATTCGCTTTAATCACTTCGCGGAACAGATCACGCTCGCTTCGTTTGTTAAAGCCGTACAGCAACTGGGCATCTTCACGCACCACATAGTGCGTTGCAATGACAGCTTCCTGACCGACTTCCGGCAGTTCATAGAAACAGCTCATCGGCATATTGACTTCATAGCCAATGCCCCCGACTTCCAGCAGGATTTCCGGCGGTTGTTTTTCGATAATGGTTCCACGTAGTCGGCCAATCACAGCAATATCTCTTCGTTGAATCACAAAATGGGTTTTAGGATAGTCAATGGCTGGATGTATATCCAGCATTTTTCTCCTTTTCAGAGGTGCTTTCTGCTTAAAGATTCAGCCTAGAGCAAAAAGAGTCACAGCGGGTGGGATAAACGGCACAGGAAACAAGCTTCGCTCATTAATCGACAGCCATCAGAAGCACTATCCACAGAACGCAGAACGCAGAACGCAGCACTAAAAAACAGAAAAAGATAAGAAAAGAAAAAAGCAGCCGAAGCTGCTTTTACTATTAACCATGGATATTTTGAGGCTCAATAACCAGTGCCTCAAAACGGGGAACCGTGATTCAAAAAACCGTGTTAGCGGTAACGCCCCCGACGTGCCCCCCGGGCCTGCCCGGCCATGGCGACCAAGGTTTTATGGGTATGGGCGTGGCAAATCGCCACAGCCAACGCATCGGCCGCATCGGCCTGCGGTTTGCCCGGCAATTTCAGGACTGAGCACACCATATGCTGCACCTGCGCTTTATCGGCGCCACCGGTGCCGACAACCGCCTGTTTGATCAAACGCGCAGCATATTCGTTTACCGGCAATCCGGCATTCACGGCCGCCACAATGGCACTGCCCCGCGCCTGCCCGAGTTTCAGCGCCGAGCTGGCATTTTTGCCCATAAAGACTTCTTCGATCGCGAACACATCAGGCTGAAACTGTGTGATCACTTCCGTCACACCGGCATAAATCTGCCTCAGGCGCCCCGGAATGGCTTCTTCGGAAGTGCGGATACAACCACTGCCGAGGTACTCAAGATGTCGCCCGACCTGACGAATCACACCGTAACCGGTGATTCGAGAACCGGGGTCGATCCCTAAAATGACTGACATTCAGTCAGACTCCTTGTTAGGGCAATCGTGACGCTTATAGCTGCGCCGCAACCTCATCTGAGATATCACCGTTGTGGTACACTTCCTGAACGTCGTCCAGCTCTTCCAGCGCATCGATCAAACGCAGCAGTTTAGGAGCAGTATCAGCATCCAGATCCGCTTTGGTTGACGGCACCAGTGTCACTTCTGCATTCTGTGCCTCGAAGCCTGCTGCATCCAGGGCATCTTTCACCGGACCGAATTCTGCCGGTGTTGTGTAAACGTCGATAGAACCATCATCGTTGGTTTCAACATCGTCCGCGCCCCCTTCCAGTGCCGCTTCCATCACCGCGTCTTCGTCCAGACCCGGCTCATATGAAATCACACCTTTTTTATCAAACAGGTAATTGACACTGCCGTCGGTACCCAGGTTACCGCCTGCTTTAGAAAAAGCATGACGTACCCCTGAAACGGTACGGTTACGGTTATCGGTCAGACACTCAACCATTACCGCAGTACCACCCGGCCCATACCCCTCATAGATAACCGTTTCCATGTTATCTTCACCTTCGCCACCAGTACCACGGCTGATTGCTCGGTTAATGGTGTCGCGGGTCATATTGTTTGACAGTGCTTTATCGACAGCAGCACGCAGACGAGGGTTGGTCTCCGCTTCGCCGCCACCTTCTTTCGCAGCAACCACGATCTCACGGATTAACTTTGTGAAAATTTTACCGCGCTTGGCATCCTGTGCCGCTTTACGGTGTTTAATGTTGGCCCATTTACTATGACCTGCCATATCACACTCCGAAAATCTTCCAGCCGAAAGGCTATATGTTTTACAAAATAGATTTTACTAAAATAGCTTTAACAATACAGAGTTACAAAACGCGCCATTTCAAACGCACCATTGCCAAAATGGCTTCTGCAAACACCGTATTTTATCTGTTGCGAGAGAGCCTCCCGCTAACCGGCACCCGATAAATCACGGCTGACGCCATTCTGGTGCGGCTAAAACAAAGACTGGCCTTTCGGCCAGTCTGATTGTTTGTGTGGGGTCGCTTACGCCTGCTCGGCGTTGTCTTCCTTCGCGGCCTTCACGGCAATTGCCAGTTCGTCCAGCGCAGCCGGGTTAGCAATGCTTGGAGCATCTGTCAGCAGACATGCTGCCGCCGTGGTTTTAGGGAAGGCAATTACGTCACGGATGTTTTCCGTGCCGCACAGCAGCATTACCAGACGGTCAAGACCAAACGCCAGACCGGCGTGTGGTGGCGTACCGAATTTCAGCGCATCCAGCAGGAAGCCAAACTTCAGACGTTGTTCGTCAGCGGCAATACCCAGGATATCGAATACTGCTGACTGCATGTCGGCATTGTGAATACGCACAGAACCACCGCCCACTTCGTAGCCGTTGATCACCATGTCGTACGCGTTTGAATTCACGCCAGCCGGATTCGCTTTCAGCTCTTCCGGTGAAACACCCAGCGGAGAAGTAAACGGGTGGTGCATCGCGTGCAGGTTACCTTCATCGTCTTCCTCGAACATTGGGAAGTCAACCACCCACAGAGGTGCCCATGCACTAGTGTCAGTCAGTTCCATATCGTTACCCAGCTTCAGACGCAGAGCGCCCATTGCTTCTTCAACGATACGTTTCTTATCTGCACCGAACAGCAGGATATCGCCAGTTTGCGCCTGAGTGCGATCCAGCAGCTGAGCGACAATGTCTTCGTTCAGGAATTTCGCCACCGGAGACTGAACGCCTTCGAAGCCTGCTTCGCGGTCATTCACTTTCATCCAAGCCAGACCTTTCGCGCCGTAGATACCCACGAAGTTTGTGTACTCGTCAATTTGCTTACGAGTCAGTACCGCACCGCCTGGTACGCGAATAACAGCCACACGGCCTTTCGGATCGTTTGCCGGGCCTGAGAAAACCTTGAAATCAACGTCTTTCAGGATATCAGCAACGTCTACCAGCTCCATCGGGTTACGCAAGTCAGGTTTATCTGAACCGTAACGGCGCATGGCTTCTTCATATTTCATGATTGGGAAAGCGCCCAGATCCACATTCAGCAGCTCTTGCCACATGTTCGCGATCATCTTTTCTGTCACTTCACGTACCTGCTCAGCAGACATGAATGACGTTTCGATATCGATCTGGGTGAATTCCGGCTGACGATCAGCACGCAGGTCTTCATCGCGGAAACACTTAACAATCTGGTAGTAACGGTCGAAACCAGACATCATCAGCAGCTGCTTGAACAACTGAGGAGACTGCGGCAACGCGTAGAAGCTGCCTTTGTGTACGCGGCTTGGTACAAGGTAGTCACGAGCACCTTCCGGCGTAGCTTTAGTCAGTACCGGCGTCTCGATGTCCAGGAAGCCGTTTTCATCCAGGAAGCGACGAACGAAGCTTGACGCTTTCGCGCGCAGCTTGATGCGATCACTCATTTCAGGGCGACGCAGATCCAGGTAACGGAACTTCAGGCGCTGCTCTTCAGTGTTCTTCTGGTTGAAGTCAAGTGGCAGTACGTCGGAACGGTTAATGATTTCCAGACCTTTCGCCAGTACTTCAACTTCACCGGTCGCCATATCTTTGTTGATTTGGCTTTCCGGACGCGTACGCACTTCACCGGTCAGACGGATACAGAACTCGTTGCGCAGTTGGTTAGCGACGTCGAATACATCTTTCATATCCGGATCAACAACTACCTGAACAATACCTTCACGATCTCGCATATCGATAAAGATAAGACCGCCTAAATCACGGCGACGGTTAACCCAGCCGCATAGCTCTACTGTTTGCCCTGCAAGGGACTTGTTCAGGTGACCACAATATTGGGTGCGCATATGAAATTCCCGATCTGTTTACTAACTTTCCTGAGTACACTGCCACCTTAAAAATCACACAAGCAGCGTACTATCTGAATTCTTCCCGGCCAATAAGATTAAACTTTGCGCAATCTGACGTATTACCGTCGGCCGAGAGACAAAAATAACGAGGTATTATATACCCAAGTCCCCTAACTTGCATGTTCAGCGCCAATTAATTACCGGAACGACAGTACCGAAGCAAAATGTCCTGAAGTAAACAGTACCTAGCTAACAAGCGCGGTGATAACCAAGACTTTAATAGCCGAGATTTGATAACCGAGACGATGGTAACAAAGGCCCGCGAAACCACAGCACTGACGGACACAGCACTGACGGATACACAAGGTTGAAGCCAATATAACCGGCTAGGTCCGACATCCGTCAAGAGTCTGAAACACTGCAAGGAGAACACTGAGTAACAAGAAGTTCCAATGTAGAAAAAAACACGGCCGGAAATCAAGCAAAAAACCACTCAGAATCAACTGATAGCAGCAGAAAGATTGACCCAACACAAACAAACTCTTCACAATAGCGGTATTTCCGCCACATTCAGCCTGGAAGGACACCTGTTATGCCCTCACCCACTCCCCATCGTCCCGTACTGCTTGGACTGGCCATGTGGTCTCACAACCACTGGCAACAGTCGCTGTATGGCAATGGCTGTAAAAGTGGCGACCGGCTGGCGAAGTACGCGGAGGTGTTTCACACCGTCGAGGGCAATACCACGTTCTACGCGACGCCCTCTCTTGGCACCGTGAAGAAATGGCATGATGCCACACCTGATGATTTCCGTTTTACTTTTAAGTTTCCGCAAGCCATCACCCATCAGCAGCAACTCGCCCACTGCGACCAGTTGGTGGCCGATTTCCTGTCTGTGATGGCTCCGCTGGTCGACAAAGTCGGGTTGTGGACAATTCAACTGCCAGCCCAGTTTGGTCCCGACCACCTGGGCGCTCTGGAGCAGTTTCTCAACCGCCTGCCTCGCCATTTCCCGGTCGGAGTGGAAGTCCGTCACCCGGCGTTCTTTCAAAAAGGCGAGGCCGAAAAACAACTCAACCGCCTGTTGCTCGACCATCAGGCAAACCGCATTATCATGGACAGCCGCCCGGTTTTTGCCGCCGCCCCCACTACTGAGGCGATCATTGATGCGCACCAGAAAAAACCCCGGGTGCCAGTGCATGCGATCGCCACCGCCGATCATCCGATGATCCGCTTCATCGGCCACCCGGAGGAGGCTGACAACGATCCCTTTTTTGCCAATTGGCTGGCGCGCCTTCCGCAATGGCTGGCCGACGGCAAGCAGCCTTATCTTTATATCCACACGCCTGACAATAACCGGGCACCGGAACTGGCTGCGCGGTTGTATCAGCAATTGCAAAAAGTCAGCCCGATAGCACTGCCCGATGTCAGTCTGCCTCCGGATGACAGTGCGGCGCAGTTCAGCCTGCTGTAGCCCCCTGCTGTAACCCCCGCATGTTCTGTACCGAGTGCAAAGCCGGGGCGTGCCAGGTTGCAGCCCCGAACATCAACACTAAGTATTAAAACCGGGCTGAAGCACAAAACCCATGCATCACCACAAAATCCATGCATTACAGCGTAGGACACGCGGCACACTCGGCATAGGGCACAAAGGTCGATTCGGGCCAATCACGGCCGCCAGCCCCGTCAACGCCTCCCCTATCAGCGCTTTACTGCCGCCAAAGCAAATATAAAACACTAAAGACAAACGGGCGCAGATTCACTACAATACGCGACCTTTCAGACGGTGACGGAACACCCGAGCCCGGCTTCTTGCACAGAGCGCCGGACGATAGTTCAGGATCCCTACTCTCAAGTAAGATATTAATGAGGTTCGTGAGAATGGCAGGTCACGACAATATTTTTGCCGCGCCCATCGATAAATTGGGTGATTTCACTTTTGACGAGCGTGTCGCTGAAGTTTTCCCGGACATGATCCAACGCTCGGTACCGGGCTACAGTAACATCATTTCGGCAATCGGCATGCTGGCAGAGCGTTTCGCCAAACCACATACGAACCTCTATGATCTGGGTTGCTCGCTGGGTGCCGCGACCCTGTCAATGCGCCGCCATATCCGACAGGAAGGCTGCCACATCATCGCTGTGGATAATTCCAGTGCGATGGTTGAACGCTGCCGCCTGCACATTGAAGCGTACCGCTCCGACACCACTACCGAAGTGGTCGAAGCCGACATCCGTGATATCGCTATCGAAAACGCATCGGTCGTTGTGCTGAACTTCACCCTGCAATTTCTGGCACCAGAAGACCGCATGACGCTGCTGGAAAAAATTTACGCCGGCCTGCGTCCGGGCGGGATTCTGATCCTGTCTGAGAAATATATCTTCGATGATGAGCAGGTCCACGAGCTGTTAATAGACCTGCACCATGACTTCAAGCGTGCCAACGGTTACAGCGAGCTGGAAATCAGCCAGAAGCGCAGCGCTATCGAGAATGTCATGCGCCCTGACAGCATTGCCACCCACAAAGAACGCTTTGCAAAAATTGGTTTCAGCAGCTCGGAAGTCTGGTTCCAGTGCTTCAACTTCGGCTCGATGATTGCGATCAAATAAGGTTACTCGCTGTTTATGTTTAGTTTTTCAGAGTTTTATCAACTCATTGCCCAACACCCGACGCTGCGTCCCTGGCTTAACACCCTGCCACAACAGCTGGCCGACTGGGAAGAAGCCTCCCATGGCGACATGGCCCGCTGGATGCGTGCGCTGAAAAAATTTCCGACCGACAAGCCGGACATTATCGATCTGAAGCACGCCGTGCGTGTCGAGAACTCGACGCCGATTGCCGACGGTGAGATGAAACGCCTGGAAAGCCTGCTGCGTCTGCTGCACCCATGGCGCAAAGGGCCTTACCACATGCATGGTATTCATATTGATACCGAATGGCGCTCTGACTGGAAGTGGGATCGTGTACTGCCACACATTTCTCCGCTGAAAGGCCGTGCGGTGCTGGATGTCGGTTGCGGCAACGGCTACCACATGTGGCGCATGCTAGGCGAAGGCGCGCAGCTGACGGTCGGCATCGATCCGTCAAACCTGTTCCTGATCCAGTTCGAGGCCATTAAGCGCCTGCTGGGCCAGCAACACCCGGCTTACCTGCTGCCACTGGGCATCGAGCAACTGCCTGAACTGCGCGCGTTCGATACCGTGTTCAGCATGGGCGTTCTGTACCATCGCCGTTCTCCGCTGGATCATATCATTCAGCTCAAGAACCAACTGCGCAAAGACGGTGAGCTGATTCTGGAAACCCTGGTCATCGACGGTGATGAGAATGCGGTACTGGTGCCGACGCACCGTTACGCGCAGATGCACAACGTGTACTTCTTCCCGTCTGCTAAAGCGCTGAAGGTCTGGATGGAAAAATGCGGACTGGTTGACGTGAAAATCGTCGACGAGTGCGTGACTTCCCTCGATGAGCAACGCTCAACAGACTGGATGACTAACAACTCGCTGCCAGACTATTTGGATCCGGATGACCCAAGCAAAACGATTGAGGGCTACCCGGCACCTAAACGTGCGGTTCTGATCGCTCGAAATCCTGACTAAGTACTGACAAGGGATGCTGTTCGCATCCCTTTTTGTAAGTTAAAATACTGCTGCCTAAGAAAAAAATACCGACTTCCCGGGAGAAATAATGCTTCGCCGCTGTGTGCCATTACTGACCCTTGCCCTCCTTTCAGGGTGCTCTCTACCCCAACAACAAGAACAGCATGAACAAACCATGGATGCCTTAAACACCATGGAAAATCGCGTTCATTTCCAATTGGCGACTATGCTCAAGCAAATTGATGAGCAAAACAATTACATCGCTGGGCTGGAAAAAGATCTATCTACGTTGTCGGCAGACGTTGCCCAGCAAAATGCCCAGCTGGCAAAAGCTGCGGCAGAGGAGCGCAGGAAGCAGAAAGCGCTGACATCAACAATCAGTATCACGGATGACACGCGTACTGCTCACGGCAAAGTTATATTAGGTGAAGAGGAATGGGTCTGGTTAGATTCCCTTAAAGCCTCTTTCAAGGCGCGAGTGGATACCGGTGCCACAACCTCTTCACTGAGTGCGACCGACGTTCAGGTATTTGAGCGCGACGGCAAACAATGGGCTCGTTTCAATCTGAACCATGATGCCAATGAACGCCCTGAAGATGCCGATATGGTTGAGGCTCCAGTTGTTCGCTGGGTGAAAATTCGCCAGGCTAACAGCGAGGAACCGCAGCGTCGCCCGGTTATTGAAGCTTGGGTGAAGCTGGGCCAGCTCCATGAAAAGGCTCAATTTACTTTGGCAGATCGGACGCAAATGACCTATCCAGTATTATTAGGTCGTGAGTTTTTCAAAGACATAGCGCTTGTGGATGTGGGTAAAACGTTTGTTCAGGGCAACAACGAACAACAGGTACAAAAAAACTGATAACAATTCGATGAGGATGTCATGACATCAAGAATCCCGTTCTACTTTCTGATCACCCTGCTTATCATTGCGGGTACAGCGCTGAGCATGTACCGTCATGATGTGTATGGTGTGCCCTGGACTCCAGGCGAACAACGCGCGCTATGGGAGCTGGAAGCCCGCATCGAGTTTGATGCTATTGGCGATCCGGTCAAGGTTTCTATGGCCGCGCCGGAAACACAACAAGGTTTTACTCAGATTGACGAAAGCACCTCATCACCGGGTTACGGTGTCGCTCTGATCGACACGAACCAGGGCCGCCGGGCAGAGTGGTCGGTTCGTCAGGCGACGGGCAAACAGGTTCTCTACTACAAGACCCAGATGCTGGTTGATGATCAGGCGAGCTTTAAAGTTGACCCGCCGAAAGGTGAGACGCCGGCTGTCAGCCTGGACAACCCGCAGCAAACCGCGGCCACTGCCCTGCTGACTCAGGCCCGGACTTTATCTTCTGACAACATCACGCTGGCCCGCGAGCTGATTAAACAGTTCAACGACAAGAACAACCAGAACTCCGCACTGCTGCTGAACAGCCTGAGCCGTGAGCGGGCGATCATCAGCCTGTTGTCTCTGGAGAAGATTCACGCCCGTATCGTCGGTGGCCTGCAACTGGAAGATGGCCGTCGCCGCCAGAGCATCACCCCGATGGTTGAGGTCTGGAGTGGCGAGCACTGGGAACTGTTCGACCTGCAAACCGGTCGCGAAGGCAAGCCTGACAACATTCTGTTGTGGAACCAGGAAGGCCATTCACTGCTGGACGTCATCGGTGGCCGTAATTCCAATATCAGCTTCTCGATCATTGCGCAGGATATTACGCCGCAGCAGGCAACCCGTGAAAAAATCCAGGCTGAAGATCTGCTGAACTTTTCGATTCACAGTCTGCCGGTTGAAGAGCAGGCCATGTTTAAGACCATCATGCTGATCCCTATCGGCGCACTAATTGTAGTGTTCCTGCGGATTATCGTCGGTCTGAAAACCTCCGGTACCTTCATGCCAGTCCTGATTGCAGTCGCTTTCGTGCAGACACAGCTGATCACCGGTGTGCTGGGCTTTTTGCTGATCGTCGGTACCGGTCTGATCATCCGAAGCTATCTGTCCAGGCTCAACCTGCTGCTGGTCGCGCGGATATCGGCGGTCATCATTACGGTTATCATGATTATCTCAGTATTTACCGTCGTGGCCTTCAAAATTGGCCTGGTGGAAGGTCTGACCATTACCTTCTTCCCGATGATCATCCTGTCATGGACCATCGAACGTATGTCCATTCTGTGGGAAGAAGAAGGTGCCAAAGAAGTCCTGATTCAGGGTGGTGGCTCGCTGCTGACCGCGATTCTGGTGTACATGGCCATGACGAACCCGATGATTCGTCACCTGACCTTTAACTTTATCGGGATGCAGCTGATTGTGCTGGCCATGATCCTGATGCTGGGTAACTACACCGGTTATCGCCTGAGTGAACTACGTCGCTTCAAGCCGCTGACGGAGGACTAAACCATGTCATTTCTGTCGCAGTTTACTTCGCCTTTCAAGCTGCGCCATCGCGGCATTATGGGCATGAATAAGCGTAACCACAGTTACATTGGCCGATACAATGACCGAAGCCTCTACCCGCTGGTTGATGACAAACTGAAAACCAAAATCATTGCTCAGCGATCCGGTGCGACGGTACCTGAACTGATTGGGGTCATCGACAGCCAGGTGAACGTAAAACGCGTTCATGACATGGTGAAAGACTGGCCGGGCTTTGTGATTAAACCGGCCCAGGGTTCCGGAGGTAAGGGCATTCTGGTGGTGATCAAGCACAAAGACGGCATCTATGTGAAGCCGTCGGGTGCTGAGATGAACAAAGAAGATGTGGAACGTCACATTACCAACACCCTGGCGGGTCTGTTCTCTCTCGGGGGCAAAAACGATGTTGCCATGGTTGAGAACCTGATCCAGTTTGATGATGTGTTTGACGGCTTCAGCTTTGAAGGGGTGCCGGATATCCGGGTCATCGTTTTTAAAGGCTACCCGGTGATGGCCATGATGCGCTGCTCAACAGCTGCATCTGACGGCAAAGCCAACCTGCACCAGGGTGCGGTCGGTGTGGGTATTGATATCGCCAGCGGCAAAGCCGTGCGCGCCGTTCAGTTTAACCAACCGGTTGAGCGCCATCCGGACACCGAGCGCCTGCTGAGTGAGCTCACCGTTCCTTACTGGGAAAAGCTACTGACTCTGGCAGCCAGCGCCTGGGAAATGACCGGACTGGGCTACATAGGCACGGATATGGTGCTGGATAAGTACAAAGGCCCGATGGTTCTTGAGCTGAATGCCCGTCCCGGACTGGCGATTCAAATTGCCAACGGATGTGGTCTGCTGCCTCGACTGCATCACATCGAAAACTTGGGCGTTCCGTCAATCCCGCCTTCTCCGGCTGAGCGGGTGGCCTATGCCGCTGAGCAATTCGGCGCCAAACCTCAATTCTGATCCTTAAGCCCCCATTTTTGGGGGCTTTTTTCTGCCTCGCCGAGACGCCATAATGCTGTCTGATTTTCTTTGCATGGATTGACTCAGTAACCGTCTTCACAGCGTGTGACTTGAACACTCTGGGCAGACCCCGTTTTGAGCCATGTAGCCATATACTGAACCACCTGAAACTAAATCACTTGCTCCGCCCCCATTCACTCAACAAGGATGTCTGCCATGGCGAACGACCCGTTATTTGACCTGCACATTGACCGTACCCAGAGCAACAGTATCAAATGGAATAAATACAAAGGTCAGGACATTCTGCCAATGTGGGTTGCTGACAGCGATTTCCGCGCGCCGGATGCCATTATCAATGCTCTCCACCAGCATGTTGATCACGGTATCTTTGGCTACGGCAGCGCACCCGAAAGCCTCACTGCCGCGCTGATTGAACGCATGAAGCATCTTTACCAGTGGGAAATACAGCCGGAGTGGATTGTGTACCTGCCGGGGCTGGTGTGCGGCATCAATCTGGCCGTTCGGGCACTGACGACCCCGGAACAAGCCGTGGTCTGCCCAACCCCCATTTATCCACCGTTTAAGTCATCCGCCAAACTGGCACAACGGGAGTTAGCCACCCTGCCGGTGACGTTGGATAAACAGCGCTGGCTGATGCAACTGACGCCCAGTCACGTTACTCCGGCATCGCGCCTGCTGCTGTTCTGTAACCCGCTCAACCCGGGGGGAACCGTATACCGAAAAGAGGAGCTGGAGCAGGTGCTGGCCTTTGCCGAACAACATGACCTGCTGGTATGTTCCGATGAGATTCACTGCGATCTGCTGCTGGAGCCCGGCTGCCGACACACTCCGTTTGCCAGCCTGAACGACAGCGCGGCACAACGTTCGGTGACACTGATTGCACCCAGCAAAACGTTCAACATCGCCGGTCTGGGCGCGTCAATGGCGATCATCCCGAATCCGGCATTGCGCAAAGCCTTTCTCCGAACCCGTGCGGGCATTGTCCCGGATGTCAATGTACTGGCATACACAGCCGCCGAGGCTGCTTATACCCAAGGTGAACCCTGGCTGGAGCAACAACTGGCGTTTCTGCGCGGCCATAAGGCCAAGCTGGAGGCTGCAATCAATGCCCTGCCATACCTGAAACTGCATCCGATTGAAGCCACCTATCTCGCCTGGATTGATGCAACGGCTCTGCCAGTTCCGTCACCGCACAAATTTTTTGAGCAAGCCGGTGTCGGACTATCTCCGGGAGCGGACTTTGGTCACCCGGGCTTTGTCCGGCTCAATTTTGCCTGCCGCACGGAAACACTGGATGAAGCATTGCGCCGTATAACCAACGCCATCAACGCACTTGGCTGATTACGCGAAAATTTTCTAAAGTTATCTGTCACCTGACCGATACCCTGAACATCAGCGAGCTTTTCGACTTGTCGCAATGCTCGCATCAGAACATCAGTTCCCGGTAGGTTCGGTCAGGCTTCCATGCAAATCCATACATTAGACAAAGCACAGCTGATAAACGAAGTTCAGCTCGGCAGCCAGCTCAACCAGGCGGTTGAGACAGGTCGTCGTGCTGATTTTGCGCTTATGCTGGCAATGTTGTCTCCGGATCGCCTGGAAACCGTACCGGTTGATACCCTGCCGGCAACGGAACAAACCGAAGGGGATCTCCGGGCATACTTTGAGCTGCAGCCGCCCCGACCGCTTTCAGCCAGCGAATCTTGCTATGAAAACAGTGCCCGACAAGCGCAAGCTTTTCATGATGGCGGGATGGCTGACGTACGCTTGCTCAGCGGATTATCCCCCACAGCCCTGACGTACCCGCCAACTGGCACCAAAGGCATGCCGGAAGAGCTGTACCATAATCTGTCCGGCCATGAACGCCGGATGCTGCCACCTAAAGAAGACGTTGCCTTGAAAGCGTCACCTCAAGACCTGTATTTGTCTCTGGTTCAAGCCAAACGTTTCGCAGAAATGAGCCATCATTTCACGGTATCTGCTTGATTTTACCGCAACAGATCACACTACAATTCTTCCCGCGAAGGACACCCGATATTTTTCGTGACCATCTTCATAGCTTTGTCATTTCGATGCGGCACGATGTCGGCTGTTCGCTAACATTCAATAACAGACATGCACGGTTGGGCTTCAGGATCCTGTTTGATCCCTGCCTGTAATGTTGGGTTATTGATTGAACAACAGGCTGTAGGACGATGCGTCAGGCCACGAGTGAACCAGATGCCTGCCCATCCCTCCGACACGGTGAAGGGAAACCGGAGACCGTTTGCAGTCACCTGAACGAGAGGAAGAGCCATGAATATTGCTCAATCAGTCATACTCGTCACCGCCGCCGGCAGCCCTTTGGGGAAAGCCCTTTCCCTGCATTTCGCTTCTTTGGGGGCGATGCTTGCTCTGGTGGACAGCCACCCTCAGTCGCTACAGCAGACTTTATCGGCATGTCGAGCCGTCGGGGCGCACAGCCAATCCTTTCTGACCCAATATGACGATGAACAACATGTTGCTGAGATTATCGACAATGTCCATCACCATTTTGGCAAAATCGATGTGCTGGTGAATTGCTGGTTAGGAGCAGAACTGCCCTCGTTACTCGGTCCCAGCTCCGTTGATCAATTCAGCCAAACGCTGATCAAATCCATGACCCCTTTCTTTATTTTCGGCAAGATGGCGGCGCGCTATATGTGCGCTCAGAGTTGCCGGGGGGTGATCATCAATCTGGCAGCCGATACTAACTGTGCGCACACAGCGATCCACTCTGGCTCAAAAGCCATGGTTTCGGGACTCACCCTTAGTTGGGCCAAAGAGCTGGCAGAGTTTAATATTCGGGTGGGAGGCGTTGTGCCACTGACCATTGACTGCCCGTGCCGTAACCAATCCCAGAATGTCATCAGCCTGCCGCTCCAGTATGAAATTGTTCGCAGCGCGGAATACATTGTTGCCAATGACTATTTCAATGGCCGAATGATTGAGGCCGAAGTTAGCTGAAGGTGCAGCAAATTAACGTGCATCAGCAGTGAATTTCAGAGAAACACCCACTGAATCAGCTCAGAGACATACACCAAACCAGCCTACGGGCTGGTTTTCTGTTTGTGGGGTGCCTATTTTTTTCTATTTGTGTAGCTGTATCTGTATCTGTATCTGTATCTGTATCTGTATCTGAAGGATATTTCTCTTAGTGGCACAGCGGTGCCAGTCGATTCTTTCTTGAGGCGAGTAAATGGCCAGAAACACGCAGATAAAAAAAGCCCGCCAAAACGGCGGGCTGAACGTTAATGTTGTGCGCTAGCGAAAACAGTGATTAGGCTTCAGCTTTCGCTTTTTTTGCTGTAGCAGGTTTCTGGTCTGCTTTTTTCTTGATAACAGTAGTGCCTTCGAAAGTTTCACCTTCTACATAAGCTTTACCGTAGTAAGACGCGACCAGTACATCTTTCAGCTCGCTGATCAGTGGGTAACGAGGGTTCGCACCAGTACACTGGTCATCGAATGCTTCTACAGCCAGTTCGTCCAGTTTCGCCAGGAAGTCTGACTCTGGAACACCCGCAGCCTGAATTGACATTGGGATTTCCAGGTTCACTTTCAGCTCATCCATCCAACCCAGCAGACGCTCAATTTTCTGTGCTGTACGGTCACCCGGCTGAGACAGACCCAGATGGTCAGCCACTTCCGCATAACGACGGCGCGCTTGAGGACGGTCGTACTGAGAGAACGCCGTCTGTTTCGTTGGGTTGTCGTTAGCGTTGTAACGTACCACGTTAGAAATCAGCAGGGCATTCGCCAGACCGTGCGGCAGGTGGAACTCAGCACCAATTTTGTGTGCCATTGAGTGACAAACACCCAGGAAGGCGTTGGCAAACGCGATACCAGCGATAGTTGCCGCATTGTGCACTTTTTCACGGGCAATCGGGTCTTTCGCACCATTTGCGTAGCTAGATGGCAGGTACTCTTTCAGCATCTTCAGCGCTTGCAGAGCCTGACCGTCAGAGTACTCGTTCGCCAATACAGATACATAGGCTTCCAGAGCGTGCGTAACGGCATCGTAACCACCAAAGGCTGTCAGCGATTTAGGCATGTTCATCACCAGGTTCGCATCAACAATTGCCATGTTTGGTGTCAGTTCGTAGTCAGCCAGTGGGTATTTTGCACCTGTTTTGTCGTCGGTAACAACAGCAAACGGTGTCACTTCTGAACCTGTACCTGATGTGGTAGTGATACAAACCAGCTCAGCTTTTTCACCCATTTTCGGGAACTTGTAGATACGTTTACGTATATCCATAAAGCGCATTGCCAGTTCTTCGAAGTGTGTATTCGGATGCTCGTACATTACCCACATGATCTTCGCAGCATCCATTGGTGAACCACCGCCCAGAGCCAGGATAACGTCAGGCTGGAAGCTCTTCATCGCTTCAGCACCTTTCTCAACCACAGACAGCGTTGGATCCGCTTCCACGTCGAAGAAAGTCTGCACTTCCATACCTTGTGCTTTCAGCAGCTGAACCACGTCATCGGCATAACCGTTGTTGAACAGGAAGCGGTCAGTTACCAGGAATGCACGTTTCTTACCAGCCAGGTCACCCAGTGCGATTGGCAGACTACCACGGCGGAAGTAGATAGATTTTGGAAGTTTGTGCCACAACATATTCTCAGCTCGCTTCGCTACTGTTTTCTTGTTGATCAGGTGTTTAGGACCGACGTTCTCAGAAATTGAGTTACCGCCCCAAGAACCACAACCCAGAGTCAGCGAAGGCGCAACATTGAAGTTGTACAGGTCACCGATACCACCATGCGTGGTTGGGATGTTAATCAGGATACGCGCTGTTTTCAGCTTGTCGCCGAAGTATTTGATACGATCCTGGTTAGTGTCCTGGTTAGTGTACAGGCCAGATGTGTGACCGATACCACCGATTTCAACCATAGTCACAGCCTGAGCCACCGCATCTTCGAAGTCGGTCGCACGGAACATACCCAGGGTTGGAGACAGTTTTTCATGAGCAAATGCGTCGTCATAAGACACTTTGTCCAAGCCTTCACCGATCAGTACTTTCGTATCCGCAGGCACTTTCACACCCGCCATTTCAGCAATTTTCGTTGCTGGCTGGCCAACGATTTGCGCATTCAGGTTGCCGTCAATCAGCAGCACTTTACGAACTTTGTCTGCATCTGCTCGACTCAGTACATAGCCTTTGTGAGAAGCAAAACGCTCTTTCACTTCATCGTATACTTTATCAACCACGATAACGGCCTGCTCAGAGGCACACACCACACCGTTGTCGAATGTTTTAGACATCAGAACCGAAGCAACAGCACGCTTGATATCAGCGGTTTCGTCGATAACAACTGGTACGTTACCCGCACCTACACCAATAGCAGGTTTACCTGAAGAATAAGCCGCTTTAACCATGCCCGGGCCACCAGTCGCCAGGATAAGGTTAATGTCATCGTGCTTCATCAGCGCGTTAGACAATTCCACTGATGGCTGATCAATCCAACCAATAATGTCTTTTGGCGCGCCAGCCGCGATTGCTGCATCCAGAACCAGTTTCGCTGCAGCGTTTGTCGATTCTTTTGCACGTGGGTGTGGTGAGAAGATGATTGCGTTACGGGTTTTCAGGGCAATCAGCGATTTGAAAATAGCAGTAGAAGTTGGGTTAGTGGTCGGAACGATACCACAGATGATACCGACAGGTTCGGCGATAGTGATAGTACCCAGGTTGTCATCCTCTTCCAGGATGCCACAGGTTTTTTCGTCTTTGTATTTGTTGTAGATAAATTCAGAAGCAAAGTGGTTTTTGATCACCTTGTCTTCAACAATACCCATACCGGATTCTGCTACGGCTTGTTGAGCTAGTGGGATACGCGCGTTGTTGGCCGCAAGAGAGGCTGCACGGAAGATTTTATCAACTTGCTCCTGAGAGAAAGTCGCAAACTCTTTCTGAGCTGCTTTAACACGTGCAATCATTGCATCCAATTCAGCCATATTAGTTACAGGCATAGTTAACTCCTAACTTAATATTGAAAACTTTTTAGTAAGGATACGTCTTACATCCTTATTGTTACCTTACGAACATCCCGCTCAAACAAATTGGTAACACACACGCTTAGTAAACCGCTTTCGAAACTGATTATATTCTTTCACACCTCGAAAAAAATTGATTTAGATCATTTGCACCTATTTATAGTTACAATTTGATACTCTCAATTTAATATCAATACAAATCAAATGGTTATTATCATTACTTCGAGATGAAGAAAAACAGCAATACGCATTCAAATGCACAAATCGTTCTTTAGCGACCCTCTGAATTTACGTAATAATCCTACACATTTTGTAAAATAGCGAAACAAACTCGACCGAGATCACACAAAAAACCGATGTTCAAATCAACGTCGGATACCGTTCTGTAGCACAGCGCTATCCCACTAAAGGGTAAGCCATAACGAAGCCTTTTTACAGGTGAGCAACAAGAACTTCATAAATTACTTTTTGGGTTTTGGAGTGACAGCGAATTTTATTGTTGGACAACGGACTTTTGGCTTAAAGTATCACCAATCAACAACCCTACATGATCATATCTACTGCGACTTCGGGGACTTTTCAGGGGAAAATGGCGCCAGTAAATTGTGCCCCATTTCCCTTGCCGTTCGGTCTCAGCCGGATCATTTGTTGAGATGCACTATCCTGTATCAACGACGACAAGAACCACTACAACACAATGCCATCTATTGAACTTGCTATATTTTTGCAATTTTTCATCGGCCTTATCGCCGCTGTAAACCCCATTGGAATCATGCCTGTTTTCGTTTCGCTGACCGGACATATGACACCGGAAGAACGGAACAAAACCGCTATCACCGCTAACGTGGCCGTTGCCGTGATCCTCACAGTGTCACTGCTGGCCGGTCAGCTTTTGCTGGATCTATTCAGCATCTCCCTCGACTCGTTCCGGGTGGCCGGTGGTCTGCTGCTACTGACCATCGCTTTCTCGATGATGAGCGGTAAGCTGGGTGAGGATAAGCAGAATAAACAGGAGAAATCGGAATCAATCAGTCGTGAGCAAGTCGGCGTCGTCCCGCTGGCGATGCCATTGATGGCCGGGCCTGGTGCGATCAGCTCCACTATCGTCTATGGCTCACGCTATCCCTCGCTTGGCACCACATTGGGGATTGTTGTGACAATCGCCTTTTTTGCTTTCTGCTGTTGGCTGCTGTTTCGTGCCGCCCCAATCATTGTCCGCTTCCTGGGACAAACGGGGATCAACGTTATCACCCGTATCATGGGTTTGATTCTGGGCGCACTGGGTATCGAGTTTATTGTCAACGGATTGCGGGTTCTGCTACCAGGTTTGGCTTGATCCGCTTCCCGTCATCAAAGAAAGAAATAAAGATTTCAAAGAAAACCAGGGTAGCTAAGGCTGCCCTTTTCTTTATAGATTACATGGATTATCCGCACACCAGATTAAGCAGCTGCGCTTACATTGTTTCCCTCCGCAATCCCCGATATCCTTGTGCGAAAGCGAAAATATAAATATTAAAAAGCAATGCTCCCAAAGCATGCCTCAAAAAGTAATGGCCAAAGAAAAAGGAAAGCAAGCCAGTGGACTCTCCCCGCTTAAAAGACACCCTGTATGAGGTGATTTTCGGTACCCAGACTAAAGCCGGTCAGTATTTTGATATCGCCTTAATCGTTACCATTATTTGTTCTGAGCTGGTGCTTATCCTCTCAACCGTGGGATCAATCAACACCCGCTACGGGGAAGCGCTGTTTATTCTGGAATGGGTCTTTACCCTGCTGTTTACCATTGAATATGGTGTGCGTCTGTACTGTTCGCCCAAACCCTGGGCTTATGCCAAAAGCTTTTATGGCATCGTCGATTTGATAGCGGTGCTGCCAAGCTACCTGGCCTTCCTTTTCCCGGGCTCACACTACCTGCTCATTGTCCGCCTGATCAGGGTCATGCGTATTTTCCGGATCCTGAAACTGGCCCGCTTCCTGAAAGATTCTAATATCCTGCTTCGTTCACTGCTGATGGCGCAGCGTAAAATCTTTGTCTTTTTCAGCACGGTAGCCATTCTGGTCACAGTACTCGGTTCACTGATGTTTGTCGTTGAAGGACCGAACAACGGATTTACCAGTATTCCGATCAGTATTTACTGGGCTATCGTGACAATTACGACGGTGGGTTATGGCGATATTGTGCCACAGACGGAAATCGGCAAAGCGCTGGCCGCCTTTACCATGCTATTGGGTTACTCCATTCTGGCGGTGCCGACCGGGATCATCACTGCCGAGCTGAGTCAGGAATTGCGCACCCAGCGGGATTTAATCCGGTGCACCAACTGCTCCGTCAGCGGCCATGAAACCGATGCGCGCTACTGCCGCAAATGCGGCACTGAGTTACCCGAACATCTGTAAGTCCTCGGTAAGCCGAGCGCGCCCTACGTGGGTTACTCCATGTGGCCGAATCGAAGAAAAGCGAAGTTACAGAAACAAGAAAGAATACAGATAAAAAAATAGCGGCTTACAGGCCGCTATTTTTTTGATAAACGCTCGGTATTGGCAAAAAGCCCGAGGATGTAGCGCTCGTGATTAGTGCTTTTCCGTCGCCAGGAAGTTTACTGCTTTATCCGGAAAATCGGTGAACACGCCATCAACATCTGCGGTATTGTAGAAAATGTTCAACATGTCATTGAAGTCATTGGCATAGGCCGGAATACGTCCCATATCGCTGCGGAAAGTGTAAGGATGCACCTGCATACCCTGCGCATGTGCTGCTTTTACCAGCCCTGTCAGCTTGATGTTTCCTTTGGTTGACTCGTCAGAAACAACCATCGGTTTCCACGGACCAATGCCATCAGCATACTTGGCGACCGTTTCCATTCCGCCTTTTTTAAACATCCAGTCGTAGTTATAGGGTGCCGCCTGGCCTTTCTGATCATACACCATGGTCTCATTCCAGTCGGTGTAAGCCATCAGCTGAACCAATTTCACATCCATACCCAGTTTTGGCATCAGTTGGTCATGAATGCGTTTCAGCTCATCAAAATCAAAAGTTTGCAGGTATACCTTACTGTCTTTGCTGGTGTAACCGTATTGCTTCAACACGTTCAGCACTGCCAGACTGATATCTTTCCCTTCATGGCGGTGGAACCACGGCGCTTTGATTTCCGGATAGATACCGATGTCGTAACCCAGGGTTTTGTTTAGCCCCTGAATCATCTCAATTTCTTCCTGCAGCGTCGGCACTTTAAAATCCGATTTCCACATTGGGTAACGCTCAGGGAATCCCTGAACCTGCTTCCCAGCTTTAATATCGAAACCTTCTGTCACACTGAGCTGTTTAATCTCAGCCAGTGTAAAGTCAATTGCATAGTAACGGCCATCTTTGCGTGCGCGGTCAGGAAAAACCTCTGCCACATTGGTGACCCGATCCAGGTAATGATCATGTAATACAACCAGTTGATCATCTTTAGTCATGACCACATCCTGCTCGATGTAATCCGGCTTCATCGCATATGCCAACGCTTTAGCCGGCAGAGTATGTTCAGGCAGGTAACCGGAAGCGCCGCGGTGTGCAACAACGATTTTACCTGAGTCAGCCTGAGCCAGTGCGGGGGTACTGAGGATAGTCGCGCCAATCAGCGCAGTAAGTATGGTTTTCTTCATTATTATCATCCCATTTGGTGAGCGGTGTTCTCTTCCGCCCAAATCCAGCGAATTACCGAGGCTGATGATAATGACTTACGAACATTAAACTAATATTTCACTTTCTAAATGTGATCATAATGCGCGATTTCGAAATTATTTTATTATCAATGTGATATGTATTGCCAAAATTGACAATAAAAAAACCGGTGCATATGCACCGGTTTTTCAATTGGAATCCGAATCGTTGCAATCGGGAAAATCGCAACCCGGAATTTACTTACGACGCCAGGTTGTTCCCTGTGGGCCGTCTTCCAGGATGATGCCCATTGCCGCGAGCTTGTCACGCGCTTCATCAGCAGCAGCCCAGTCTTTTGCTGCACGTGCATCCAGACGTTGCTGAATCAGTGCTTCAATTTCCGCCACATCTTCATCCTGACCAGCGCCACCTTGCAGGAAGGCTTCCGGCTCCTGACTCAGCAGGCCCAGCACATCAGCCAACTCACGCATGCGTGCCGCAAGACCAGCGGCCGCCGCTTCATCTTCGCCTTTCAGGCGATTGATTTCACGGGCCATGTCAAACAGTACAGAGTAGGCTTCCGGCGTGTTGAAGTCATCATTCATCGCTTCTTTAAAGCGGGTCACGAACTCCTCACCACCGTTAGCTTCTGCAGCAGCATCCAAACCACGTAGCGCGGTATACAGACGCTCAAGCGCTGAACGGGCTTGCTTCAGGTTATCTTCACTGTAGTTCAGCTGGCTGCGGTAATGGCCAGACATCAGGAAGTAACGTACTGTTTCAGCATCATAGTGGGCCAGTACGTCACGGATAGTGAAGAAGTTACCCAGCGATTTAGACATCTTCTCGCGATCAACCATCACCATGCCACTGTGCATCCAGGTATTTACATACTTAGAGCCCGTCGCACAGCAAGATTGTGCAATTTCATTTTCGTGGTGCGGGAACTGCAGGTCAGAACCACCACCGTGGATGTCAAAGTGATCACCGAGGATCGCCGAGTTCATTGCCGAACACTCAATGTGCCAGCCCGGACGACCTGGGCCCCATGGTGATTCCCATGTCGGCTCACCCGGCTTAGACATTTTCCACAGAACGAAATCCAGCGGGCTGCGTTTTGCCGTTTCGATATCAACACGGGCACCGGCCTGCAGCTGATCCAGATCCTGCTTCGACAGCTTACCGTATTCGTCAAACTTGCTGACTTCGAACATTACATCGCCATTGTCGGCCACATAGGCAAAACCACGTTCAATCAGACGCTCACACATTGCGATGATTTCAGCAATGTAAGCCGTCGCACGCGGCTCAATGTCAGGACGCTTCATGCCCAGCGCATCGAAATCAGCGTACATTTCGCCGATCAAACGCTCGGTCAGTGAATCACAGCTTTCGCCGTTTTCTGCCGCACGTTTAATGATTTTATCGTCAATATCAGTGATATTACGAACAAACGTCAGGTCATAGCCCAGGTAACGCAGGTAGCGGGAAACCACATCAAACGAAACGAAAGTACGGCCATGACCGATGTGACACAGATCGTAAATGGTAACCCCACAGACATACATGCCTACTTTGCCAGGCTGGATGGGTTTGAATTCCTCTTTCTGTCTAGTCAGTGAGTTATAGATCTTCAACATGTCTCTTTGCTACTCATTTGGTGGGGTTACAATATGAAGGAGTAATTACACCTCTAATGGCAGGCTAAGGCAAGGAAAATTGCGTATCTGCCTGACTCTGCCCGGCAATCCTGCTGTCTGATGCGATCTGCGGCACATACAGTGCTTTTGCTGGCCAGCCCTGTCATGCCAATGCCACTATCCTCTTCTATAGTTAAAGCCAACTCTTTCTGCTTTCAGCAGTCAGGCAATCCGGACTGTACGGTCAACATACCGTGAAAATGCAGGCTTTCTCTACAAATGACAGCCCGGCTCGTTATCCGCCGCCAATATTATTGACGCGTTAGACGAGTACGTTACAATCCAACGTTTAAAGCAATAGATATCCATTAAAGGACAAGCTCATGGTAACGCTTCACACTACTTTTGGTGACATCAAAATCCAACTGAACGCGGAAAAAGCGCCAGAAACAAGTGCCAACTTCCTGCAGTACTGCCGTGACGGTTTTTACGACGGTACGCTGTTCCACCGCGTGATCGACGGTTTCATGATCCAGGGCGGCGGTATGGCGTCAGGCATGGTTGAGAAAGAAACGCGTGCACCTATCAAGAACGAAGCAAACAACGGTCTGAGCAACAAAGTCGGTACCATTGCAATGGCACGTACTATGGAGCCGCACTCTGCAAGTTCTCAGTTCTTCATCAACGTGAACGACAACAAATTCCTGGATTTCAAATCAGAAACACCAGACGGCTGGGGTTACTGTGTATTCGGTGAAGTGGTTGAAGGTATGGACGTTGTTAACAAGATCAAAGCTGTTGCAACAGGTAACTGGGGCTATGTTCACCAGGACGTACCGGTTGAAGAAGTCGCTATCAACGGCGTAACCATCGAAGAGTAATTCTTCATTCAGGGCGGCCTTATGCCGCCCTGCCTTCCTTTATTTATGACAACACTTTTTATTTCCGACCTTCATCTCAGTGCTGAACGGCCCGATATTACTGCCTGTTTTCTGCGTTTTATGGCGCAGGAGGCCCGCGGTATTGATGCGCTGTATGTGCTTGGCGATCTGTTTGAAATGTGGATTGGTGACGACGATGAATCGCCCTTCCACCAGCAGGTGAAACAGGCTTTCCGCGCACTGACCGACAGCGGAGTTCCCTGTTATTTCATTCACGGCAACCGGGATTTTCTGATCGGGCGCCGGTTCAGTGAAGAAACTGGGGTAACATTACTGCCGGAACACTCAGTGATTGACCTGTACGGTACCCCGACGCTGATCCTGCACGGTGATACCTTGTGCACCCTGGATGAGGGGTATCAGCGCTATCGTAAAAAAGTCCATAACCGCTTTATTCAGTGGTTGTTTTTCCGCCTGCCGTTGCGCTACCGCCAGCAAATTGGCCATAAGATGCGAAGTGGCAGCAGCCAGTCGAACCAGATGAAAAGCCAGGCGATCATGGATGTCACCCCCACTGAAGTGCTCAAAGCCATGAACCAGTATCAGGTCAGGCAGATGATTCACGGCCATACCCACCGTCCCGATGTTCATGACATTCTGGTACAGGGGCAACCTGCCCAGCGAATTGTGCTGGGGGATTGGTATGATCATGGCTCCGTGCTGGTTTGCACGCCGGAAGGCTGTGAACTTGAAACCCGGGACTTTCCGGCAGAACTCGCCACGCTGAGCACTCCGGCTTAACCGCATTTACGCTACACGGCCAACCAACAGAGTCACGGCAAACCGATACACGGCGATCAGTCTCACGGTGAACAAGCACGCGGTGAATACCAAGCTACTGATTGAAAAATAAAAGGTACGCAATTGCGTACCTTTTATTTCTTGTGGCATGGCGATAGGTACGGTGACAGACCTGGTAGCCTGTAACTCAAAGATATTCCGTCTATTCGTGCCTCTTCGGCCAAGCAGACAACTGATGCCTCTGGCTTTTACAAACCGAGCTCTTACTAACCGAGCTCCTCCGCACGGGCAGTCTACACCGCTGCGTTCTCTTTCTTTACCGACGAGGTCGCTGCAGATGCCGTTGCGCCGAATTTTTCACTCGCCCAGGAACGGTACATAGTGAAAGAGGTATACATCACCACCCCAATCACCAACCAGGCCAGCAATTGCAGATCCAAAGACTTCACCATGTAAGCGGCAATCACCACCCCGATCGGACCGGTAATTGCCACCACCAGCGCAGCACGACTGTTGATTCGGTTGTTTCGGATAAAGCCACCAGCCGCGAAGAAGCTCAAAAATGCACATGAGCACATCATGATAGGAAAAGCTGCCAGCGGATGCATGCCCAGCAGATAAACCATGGTCATGCAGGGTGCATACAAACCAATGCCTACTGTCATCAGCGCACCGAAAAGAAAGTTACCAATCGCGGCCACCGCCAGTTTCCAGCCCGACAGCCCCAGAGCCGTACCGCCTAACGGAAACAACTCAAGCTGGCCAGCCAGCATCATTCCGGCTACTACCATCAGAGCGCCACACATAACGATGCGAATGATCTGGCGATCCCAGCCGGAAACCAACCTTGAGCCCATCGTCGCCCCGAAACACGCCGCCAGCACGAGCGTCACCAGCGTCATCGGATCGACATCAACCGCGGTAAGAAAAATCAGAGACTGAACCACCGTTGCCATCACCGCCTGACAATTCATGGTGCCGGGCAGCAACTGATCGTCAATGAGGTTAAACTGCTTATAACCGGCGGTCTTGATAGCAAAACTACCGACCCCGAGGGTATCGCAGAAATTGGCAAAGCCTCCGATGAGGCCAATTGGGAGAATTTTGGTATGTGCTTCCTGCTTTTTGTTTCTGCGCCATGACTTTAAAAGCATGACCACAAAAATACATCCACCTACAAGCAATCCAGCTTGTATGACTGTGAATACCGTCATGAGTTACACATATAATTACAAAAAGGCGGGGATTATCTATTAAGATGAGAGGTATTTCCATGCCTGAGATCAGCAAGTGCTGGCTTTATAGGAAACGCTGTTTATACAGCTTAATTTTTGTCATACTACTACGCCGTGACACGATGGGCCGATATAATCATAAGCCTGCCCGGCAACACCTAGAATAAATCACGACTTAAAGCCTTTTGCCGTATCCATGAATTCGTATCTTGCAAGACAGCCTGTACTCAACCGAAACAAGGAAACCATCGGCTACGAACTATTGTTTCGGGATGGCCCTCAAAACTGTTTCCCTGATGTCGGAGATGAACAGGCAACCCATCGCTTACTGACAGATAATTTTCTGAGTGCCGGGACCAGTGAAGTCACCGCCGGAAAAATTGCGTTTATCAACTTTCCTCAGAGCAGCCTGATCAAACGCACACCGCTGATTTTCCCAAAGCGCAGCTTCATTATTGAAGTGCTGGAAAGCTGCGAACCAAATGACGATCTCCTGCTTGCCATTCAGGAACTGCATCAGAAAGGCTACACTCTTGCTCTGGATGACTTCATTCCGACAGCAGAATGGAACCGCTTTCTGCCGTTTGTCCATATCATCAAATTTGATATTCGTGCCACCCCAATAGCCAAAGCCGGTTTCTTTATTCGACGCCATCGTGAGCAAGGCAGCAAGCTGCTGTTCCTGGCAGAAAAAGTAGAAACCTATGACGAATATCAGGCTGCCAAGCAGGCCGGATTTGATCTCTTTCAGGGCTTCTTTTTCAGTCGCCCGGAAATGGTCCAGCGTAAAACCCTGAATCCTTACGCCCTGACCACCTTACGGCTGTTTAGTGAAATCAGCCAACCCGTGGTGGATTTTGACAAAGTCGAACGGATCATTGCCTCTGATGTTTCCTTGTCATACAAGCTGTTGCACCACGTGAATTGTATGACTTACACCCGCGCGAAGCCGATCTCGTCGTTCAAGCAGGCGCTGGTCTATCTGGGCGAAGAAAAGCTGCGGCATTTCATCACATTCGTGGCTACTGCGCATGTCATGGAAGATAAGCCAATGTCGCTCTACCATCTTTCATTACAACGGGCCTGGTTCTGTGAAAGGCTCAGTATGAACTTCCCTGGCCAGATTGATAAAAATCAGGCATTTCTGACAGGGCTGTTTTCGTTGCTGGATTCCATCTTGGATCAGCCTATCGAAGTGCTGGTTGAACAACTGCCGTTGCCCGCCCAGGTACATCAGGCCCTGATCAAACAGCAGGGTCATCTGGGTGGGGTATTACGTCTGGTCAAAGCATATGATGAGGCCAACTGGCCTCAGGTGCAGCGTTTATGTCAGTTACTGGGGCTCGATGAATCAATCGTTGCAGAGCGCTATATGGAGTCATTAAAATGGTCGGCTGACTTTGAACAGAACATGCCGAAAAATTAATGTATCCACTAGATAAAGCGTGCCCTTGTGGCAGCCAGCGTCCGCTTCGGGAATGCTGCCACCCTATCCATGAAAATGCCTGTCTGGCAGAGCATCCTGAGCAACTCATGCGTGCCCGCTACAGCGCCCATGTCCTTGGCCTGGTTGATTTTGTCGTTGCCACCTATCACCCAAGCTGTGAAGCTGAGCAACACCGAGAGGCCATTGCTGAGTCAGTAAATACAACCTGGCTGGGGTTGGATGTACTACACAGTGAAATTGCCGATTCCGGCGAAGGCTTTGTTGAGTTTCAGGCCTTCTATCGTGATGGACAGGATGAGTACTGCCTGCATGAGCGCTCTCGTTTTTTACGTGAAGACGTACAAAGCGCCAGCAACATGAGCCAGCAGCAGTGGTTCTACATAGACGGTGATTACCCGCAACAACATGAACCTGCCACTGAGCCAAAAGCTGCACCTGTGGTGAGTGACAAAGTGGGTCGCAACGACCCGTGTCCTTGTGGAAGCGGCAAAAAATTCAAGAAATGCTGCGGCTAATCCGCCTTCCGCTTTATTACTCTCGGCGAGCATTCGCCGGGAGCTGTGTGACTGCCCGCCTTACAGTTCACCACGGTTCGGTTGACTCGGATGCCGCCGCTGTCTTGCATTCTGTACCAGCAGCCCTCTTATGCATAAAACCGTCAGGCTAATCCTCTTCTTTGGATGGATAAGGACGTTTACTCTGACTGAGACATTTGCATCCATCTGGCGCATTACGCAACCAAATATGTTACCCGTCTGCAACGCAGGTCTATTTTTAACTGGATGTGGCCTCAGTCACCCTACAATCAAAAATGCGATTAACCCACTGTAATTGAATGTAAATATATTAGTTTTACTGCATGTTCATGTACTGCAGGCAAGCTGGTTTAGCTTTTCTCGCCCATTAGGAAAAATTACCACTCATTAACCTTCCGCCAGAAAATTTCATTTTTCCGTAAAATTGCTATTGCAAAACATCCTCAGCTTGGTTAGTGTGCTTGCTAAGCACAGCGTTAATAAAGATTTAAACAGAGTATATAATTATGCGTATCCAAATGGTTTCTCTACATCACCATCATCATCCTGACTAGTCTTTCAGGAGGATACGCCTCGCTCTGGAAGACGCAAAACTCTCTTCCAGCGGTCAGCGATACTACCCTATTCATGGACCCTCGGAAGAGCACTCTTCCGAGGGTTTTTTCGTTTTCGGATTCAAAAAAGTACAGGGATAAGCACCATGCAAACACAACGACTGAGAATTGCAATTCAAAAGAAAGGCCGACTGAGCAAAGAATGTCAGGAGCTGCTCAAACGCTGCGGCGTCAAATTCAACATGATGGGCGAGCGCCTGGTCGTACATTGTGAAAACATGCCAATCGACCTGTTGCTGGTTCGCGATGATGATATCCCTGGCCTGATTATGGATGGCGTGGTTGATTTAGGCGTGATTGGCGAAAACGAGCTGGAAGAAGTGAGCCTGGAACGCCTTGCCCGCAATGAGCCAGCTGATTATGTCAAACTGCGTCGTCTGGACTTTGGTGGCTGCCGCCTGTCTATCGCGATTGATAAAGACGCGGAGTATAAAGGGCCGCAGGATCTGAAAGGCAAGCGCATCGCCACAACTTATCCGCAGTTGGTAAAACGCTACATGGATAAGCAAGGTGTGCCATTCAGCACCTGTATGCTAAACGGCTCCGTGGAAGTTGCCCCACGCGCAGGTCTGGCCGATGCTATCTGCGACTTGGTATCAACCGGTGCCACGCTAGAAGCGAATGGCCTGAAAGAAGTGGAAGTGATTCTGCGCTCAAAAGCCGTACTGATTCAGCGCCAGGGCGAGTTCTCCGCCGACAAGCTGGCACTGATTGAGCGCCTGCTGACCCGTATGCAAGGGGTGATTCAGGCCAAAGAATCGAAGTACATCATGCTGCACGCTCCAACCGACCGTCTTGAGCAAATCAAAGACCTGCTGCCGGGTGCTGAAGACCCGACCGTGATGCCGCTGTCAAAAGACAAAACCAAGGTTGCCATTCACCTGGTCAGTGCCGAGAACCTGTTCTGGGAAACCATGGAACTCCTCAAAGAGCTGGGCGCCAGCTCCATTCTGGTACTGCCAATTGAAAAGATGATGGAGTAACACGATGAAAACTGTAGTCTGGCAATCTCTGAGCGATAACCAGCAGGAAAGCCTGCTTGAGCGCCCGGCCATCACAGATGGCCGCAACATCAGCCGTACCGTTTCCGATGTCATCGATGATGTCCGCCAGCGCGGTGATCAGGCCCTGCTCGAGCTGACTGAAAAGTTTGATGGTATTCGTCCCGCCTCGTTGAAAGTCAGTGCTGACGAGGTAAAAGCTGCATCATCGCGCCTCAGTGATGACATGAAAGCCGCACTGAAACAGGCTTACAAAAACATTGCCACCTTCCACAAAGCGCAGAAACCTGCAACACTGCGGGTGGAAACCCAACCGGGTGTTGTCTGTGAGCAGATCACCCGCCCGATTCAGTCCGTTGGCCTGTACATTCCGGGCGGCAGCGCCCCTCTCCCATCAACCGTACTGATGCTGGGTGTACCGGCTCAAATTGCCGGTTGTCAGGAGGTGGTCCTGTGCTCGCCGCCGCCCATTGCTGATGAAATTCTGTATGTGGCTGAACTGTGTGGTATTACTGACATTTATAATGTCGGCGGCGCGCAGGCCATCGCGGCCATGGCCTATGGCACCCGAACCGTCACCAAGGTTGATAAGATTTTCGGCCCGGGTAACGCTTATGTAACTGAAGCCAAACGGCAAGTCAGCAATGACTTCCGCGGCGCGGCAATTGATATGCCGGCGGGTCCGTCCGAAGTGCTGGTGATTGCAGACAGCAGCGCCGACCCGGATTTTATCGCCGCGGATCTGCTCAGTCAGGCAGAACACGGGCCTGACTCTCAGGTTATTCTGGTCACTCCGGATCCGAGCATTGCCGATCGCACCGCTGATGCTATCCAGAAGCAGCTGAAAGCGCTGTCACGTGCCGATATTGCCCGTCAGGCTCTGGGTTCCAGTATCCTTATAGTCGCGGACAGTCTGACGCAATGTGTCTCTATCTCTAACCACTATGGTCCGGAGCACCTGATTGTACAAACCCGCCACCCGCGTGAGCTGGTTTCCCAGCTGACCAATGCCGGTTCTATTTTCCTCGGCAGCTGGTCACCGGAGTCGGTTGGCGATTATGCTTCAGGTACGAACCACGTATTGCCAACCTATGGCTATACCCGAACCTATTCCAGCCTGGGACTGGCTGATTTCAGCAAACGCATGACGGTGCAGGAGCTCACTGCCGAAGGACTGGCTGAGTTAGCCCCGACCGTCGTCACTATTGCTGAAGCGGAAGGACTGGATGCCCACAAACGAGCCGTTACAATTCGGGTCGAAAAACTAACCGCCCAATCACAACGCATTAAATAACGAGGCAAATTATGAGTATTGAACAACTGGCGCGAAAAACAGTACGTGAGCTGACACCCTATCAGTCAGCCCGGCGCCTGGGCGGAAGCGGAGACATCTGGCTCAATGCCAACGAGTCCCCATTTGCAAATGAGTACAACATCCAGTGCGCTCGCCTCAACCGCTACAGCACCTGCCAACCGGTTGAACTGATTGAAGCTTATGCGGATTACGCAGGCGTCCGAGCCGATCAGGTACTGACTTCACGCGGGGCTGATGAAGGGATTGAGCTACTGATCCGCACTTTTTGTGAGCCGAACAAAGACAGCATTCTGTACTGCCCGCCAACTTACGGGATGTACGCCATCAGTGCCGAAACTTTCGATATTGAGCGCAAAGTGGTGCCACTGACAGCCGACTGGCAACTCGATATGCCAGCCATCACGGCCAACCTGGATGGGGTGAAGCTGGTTTTCGCCTGCAGCCCGAATAACCCGACCGGCAACCTGCTTAACCGCAATGATCTCGAAGCGTTGCTGGATAAAACGGCCGGTAAAGCCCTGGTCGTGGTCGACGAAGCCTATATCGATTTCTGCCCGGAAGCGACCATGGCGAACCTGCTGGATCAATACCCGAATCTGGTCATTCTGCGCACCCTCTCCAAAGCCTTTGCTCTGGCCGGACTGCGCTGTGGTTTCACCCTGGCGAACCCGGATGTCATTCAGCTGCTGCTGAAAGTCATCGCGCCTTACCCGGTGCCGGTGCCGGTCACGGACATTGCAGTGCAAGCGCTCTCCCCGGCGGGTCGCGCCAAAACCAAATTCCAGGTTCTGGATTTAAGCGCCAACCGCGCGTACCTGCAAGCTGGACTGAGCATGCTAAACGGCGTTACCGTCTATGAAGGATACGGCAACTACCTGCTGGTCAAGTTCCCGGATGCCGACAGCCTGTTTAACGCCCTGTGGGAGCACGGCATTATTTTGCGTCGTTCGCCGATTGAAAACTGTATCCGCATCAGTATCGGCAACCGGGATGAGTGTGAGAAAACCCTGGCATTTATCCGGAAACAGCTAGAACAGAATTAATTCAGTAAGGACAGCACTGTGAGCAAGGAAAAAATCTTATTTATCGACCGCGACGGCACCCTCATCGTCGAACCGCCCATTGATTTTCAGGTTGATCGGCTGGACAAGCTGGCCCTTGAACCTTTCGTGATCCCGGCTTTGCTGAAGCTACAGGAGGCCGGATACAAACTGGTGATGGTCACCAATCAGGACGGCCTAGGGACTGACAGCTACCCGCAAGCTGACTTCGATGCGCCACACAACATGATGATGGCGATTTTCGAATCACAGGGTATCCGGTTTGACGATGTTCTGATCTGCCCTCACTTTGAAGCGGATAATTGCAGTTGTCGTAAACCTAAGCTGGGGCTGGTGAAAACCTACCTGCAGCAAGGTCGGGTCGACTTTGCTCACTCTGCCGTGATTGGCGATCGTCAGACTGACCTGCAACTGGCTGAAAATATGGCAGTGCGAGGTATTCAGTACCACCCACAAACCATGGGCTGGCAGCAGATCGTCAAAGATCTCACAACACAACCGCGCATCGCCGAGGTCGTTCGCACAACCAAAGAAACCGATATCCGGGTTAAGGTGAATCTGGATGAGACCGGCGGCAACCAGATCTCCACCGGGATGGGGTTCTTTGATCACATGCTGGATCAGATTGCGACTCACGGGGGATTCCGTCTCGAGCTGAATGTCGAAGGTGACCTGCACATTGACGATCACCACAGCGTGGAAGATACCGCACTGGCGTTGGGTGAAGCGCTGAAAAAAGCACTGGGCGACAAACGCGGGATTGGTCGCTTTGGCTTCAGCCTGCCGATGGATGAGTGTCTGGCACAATGCGCGTTAGACTTATCCGGCCGACCGTACCTGAAATTCGAAGCAACCTTCAGCCGCGATAAAGTCGGCGATCTGTCCACGGAAATGGTATCCCACTTTTTCCGCTCGCTGACCGATACGCTGGCCTGCACCCTGCACCTGTCGTCGGAAGGCAATAACGACCACCACATTGTGGAGAGCCTGTTTAAAGCATTTGGCCGTACTCTGCGCCAGGCCATTCGGGTGGAAGGTAATGAGCTGCCCAGCAGCAAAGGAGTGCTGTAATGACAGGGAAAAACCAACAAGTCGTCATTATTGATACCGGATGTGCCAATGTGTCATCAGTGCGCTTTGCCATTGAACGCCTCGGTTATACCGTCACTGTCAGCAAAGATCCTGACGTCGTGCTTGCTGCCGACAAACTGTTTCTTCCCGGAGTGGGAACAGCCAGCGAAGCCATGAAAAACCTGCGCGAGCGTGATTTGATCGAGCTGGTCAAACAAGTCGACAAGCCGCTGCTGGGCATTTGCCTCGGGATGCAGCTGCTGGGAGAAGTGTCTGAAGAACAAGGCCAGAACGGCAAAGAGCTGGTGCCATGTCTGGGGCTGTGTGAAGCCCCGGTCAGAAAAATGGAAACCGGTGCGTTGCCGCTGCCTCACATGGGCTGGAATACGATTTCCCCGGAAGCCGACCACCCGCTGTTTAAAGACATTCCGGATGGCAGCTACTTTTACTTCGTGCACAGCTACGCCATGCCAGTGTTTGAGCAACCGGGAGGGCGCACAATTGCCCGTTGCGAATATGGCCAGCCGTTCACTGCGGCAGTGCAAAGCGGCAATTATTACGGGGTCCAGTTCCATCCGGAACGATCCAGTAAGGCCGGTGCACAACTGATTAAAAACTTTCTTGAAATGTAAGGGCGACAAGGACTGGTTATGATTATTCCCGCATTAGATTTGATTGAAGGCCAGGTAGTCCGCCTGTTTCAGGGGGACTATGGCAAAGCAACTGAATACAAGGTCAATCCCGCAGAACAATTTCAGGCTTACTACCAGGCTGGTGCCACCTGGCTGCACCTCGTGGATTTGACCGGAGCCAAAGATACCTCTGCCCGACAGCTCAACCTCATCCAACAACTGCTGGCCAGCACCCCGGCCAATATTCAGATTGGCGGTGGCGTCCGGACCGAACAGGACGTGGCCAATCTGCTTGCGGCCGGTGCCCAACGCGTGGTTATCGGTTCAACGGCAGTCAAGCAACCAGAGCTGGTCAAAGGCTGGATCGAAACCTACGGCCCGGAACGCATTGTTCTGGCGCTGGATGTAAACATTGACCACAACGGCCAGCGCAACGTTGCGGTATCTGGCTGGCAGGAAGATTCCGGCGTGACGATTGAAGCACTTCTGGAAGACTTCCTGACTGTCGGCCTGAAACATGTCCTGTGCACGGATATTTCCCGCGATGGCACGCTGGCAGGCTCCAATGTCGAGCTATACCGGGATCTGTGCACGAGTTACCCGGATATCCGGTTCCAGTCATCCGGCGGAATCGGCTCGCTGGACGACATTGCCGCGCTGAAAGGCACCGGGGTTGCCGGGGTCATCGTCGGCCGGGCACTGCTGGATGGCAAATTCACCGCCGAGCAGGCTTTCGCCTGTTGGAATGACTAGATCGGGGAGAGACAGAAATGCTGGCAAAACGAATTATTCCTTGTCTAGACGTGCGTGACGGCCAAGTGGTCAAAGGCGTGCAGTTTCGCAATCACGAAATCATCGGCGATATCGTACCGTTAGCCAAACGCTATGCCGAAGAAGGTGCCGATGAGTTGGTGTTTTATGATATTACCGCGTCCAGTGATGGCCGGGTGGTAGATAAAAGCTGGGTTGCCCGGGTAGCAGAAGTGATTGATATTCCCTTCTGTGTCGCCGGAGGCATTAAATCGGCCGAAGACGCCAGCCGGATTTTGCAATACGGCGCAGACAAAGTCTCGATTAACTCACCGGCGCTGGCCAACCCGCAACTGATCACCGATCTGGCCGATAAATTCGGGGTGCAATGCATTGTGGTCGGGATTGATTCCTACTTTGATGCCACTACCGGAAAGTACCAGGTGTACCAGTTCACCGGTGATGAAAGCCGTACTCAGGCGACGCAATGGGAAACGAAGGACTGGGTACAGGAAGTTCAGCGACGCGGTGCCGGAGAAATTGTCCTGAATATGATGAATCAGGACGGCGTTCGCAACGGCTACGATCTGACCCAGCTGAACATGGTCCGTGAAGTGTGCCACGTTCCACTTATCGCATCCGGCGGGGCCGGTGAGATGATCCACTTTGCCGATGCTTTCAAACAGGCGAATGTCGACGGCGCTCTGGCGGCTTCGGTCTTCCACAAGCAAATCATCAATATCGGCGAATTAAAGCAATACCTGAAACAGAATAACGTGGAGGTCCGGGTATGAGTCTGAGCAGTAAAATTAACTGGGAAAAAGTCAACGGCCTGATCCCGGCGATCATCCAGGATCACACCAGCGGTCAGGTGCTGATGCTGGGCTACATGAACGACGAAGCGCTAACCAAAACGCTGGCGTCCAATCAGGTAACGTTCTGGTCACGGTCGAAAAATCGCCTGTGGACCAAAGGAGAAACGTCCGGCAATGCGCTGAATCTGAAAAGTATCCGCCTCGATTGCGATCAGGATACGCTGTTGATACAGGTCGCGCCGGTTGGGCCAACCTGCCACCTGGGCACCACCACCTGTTTTGATACCGATGCATCTGGTGAAGAACAGACTGAACAACCGGCTCTGGTGTTTCTTCATCAACTTGAGCAGGTCCTGGCTGCTCGTAAAGGTGCCGATCCTGAGTCGTCCTACACTGCCAGCCTCTACGCGCGTGGCACCAAGCGGATTTCGCAGAAGGTGGGAGAAGAAGGTGTTGAAGTCGCGCTTGCGGCAACGTCGGGTGACAAGGCGGAGCTAGTGAATGAGTCGGCCGATCTGATTTACCACCTACTGGTGTTACTTCAGGATCAGGGGCTGTCACTGGCAGATATTACCCAGCGTCTTCAAGAGCGTCATAAATAACCGCACTGCTATTGAAGCCAAACATATAAACCTAGCGCTTAAACACAGCGGTTAAATAAAGCAATTAAATAAACCGTTTAAAGAGTACCTAAGCAAATCGAAAAAAAACAAAAGCCCGGCTCTACAGGCCGGGCTTTATTATTCATTCATGCGTCCACCATGCCGGACAAAGCTATGCTGAAAAAACCAACTTCAGCGGACATATCCGACACAGCGCAAGGGCAGCGTTATTTTTCGAGCGCGTCTTTGTAGTGAGTACGACACACCGAGACATAACGTTCATTGCCGCCAATCACGACCTGATCACCATCAGCAATTGCATTGCCGTGCTCATCCTGACGAATCACCATATTGGCTTTACGGCCGCAGTGGCAGATTGTTTTGAGTTCAACCAGTTTGTCAGCCCAGGCCAGCAGATAGCGGCTGCCCTCAAACAATTCACCGCGGAAATCTGTCCGTAAGCCATAGCACAGCACCGGAATATGCAGCTTATCGACCACTTCTGTCAGTTGGTAAACCTGCTCTTTCGTCAAAAACTGACATTCATCAACCAGCACACAATCCAGTTTCTGCGTCGTATTCATATCCTGCAAACGCGCATACAGATCGTCCGTCACGGAAAATAGCTCAGCATCTTCCTGCAGACCAATACGTGAACTGACTTTCCCCTTCCCGTAACGGTCGTCAATTGCCGCAGTAAAAATAACCGGCGTCATCCCACGCTCACGGTAATTAAACGATGACTGCAACAAGGTGGTAGATTTACCCGCATTCATTGCCGAGTAATAGAAGTACATCTGAGCCATTAAGTAAGCTTCTCTGATTATCTTTAGAATGGTAAGAAAAAACTGGCGAGATGCTACAGAAATCCCAGCCAAATTAAAAGGAGCTCTGTCACCCGTTGCCCGATCGCTTGTATCATCCGGATCAGAGCAACTGCCGCAAACCGCCAAAAAGAAAGCCTGCACATGGCAGGCTTTTCATTACAGTATCAGGACTTAGCGTTCAAGCTTAACGCTGAACCTAAGAGATTGTTCAGGCTTTCGCGGCCAACTCACTAGGACGGCGAGACAACCAGGACAGGATCGCACACACCACCACAAACATAACAGTTGCGCTCATGAACGACACCGCCAGTGAGCTGGTGAAACCCAGTACCAGGAAACCCACTGTCGATACCACAGCGACAGCCAGCGCATACGGCAGCTGCGTTGACACGTGGTCAATGTGATGACAACGCGCACCAGTAGACGACAGAATAGTGGTATCTGAAATCGGTGAACAGTGATCACCAAACACCGAGCCTGCCAGTACAGCACCCAGCATCGGCAGCATCAGCATAATGTCAGTTGCCGCAGCCAGATCACCGGCGATTGGTAGCATGATACCGAATGTTCCCCAAGAGGTACCGGTTGAGAACGCCATCAGCCCTGCCAGCAGGAACAGGATCGCAGGCAGGAACATCGGATTGATGCTGCCTTCAACCAGGGTCGACAGGTATTTACCGGTCGCCATATCGCTGATCACACTACCAATGCTCCAGGCGAACAGCAGGATCAAAATCGCACCAAACATTGACTTAGCACCAATCCACAGTGTGGAAACTACTTCACTGGCAGGAATACGCTGACGCAGCACTGGAATCATGGCAGCCGCCAGGCCGATTAGCCCACCGTATACCAGAGAGGCACCCACATCGGTATTTTCAAACGCGCCCAGAACATCAAAGGCTTTACCGTCTGCCAGCAGCGTCTGATACCCAGTGAAAATCATAAAGAAGAACGTTGCCACGATCAGAGCCACAATCGGCATCACCAGATCGCCTACGCGGCCGTGCTCACTTTCCTGAATTTCCAGTTCATCGTTCAGGTCTTTCGCCAGGGTGTCATCATCCCCTTCATCAAAGCCGCGGCAATGGCTGGCTTCCAGCTCGTGTTTTTTCATTGAGCCGATATCCAGCTGGAACCAGGCAACAACAAATACCATCAGCAGGGCGAAAATCGCATAGAAGTTCATCGGGGCCAGTTGCAGGAATGCCCCCAGAGGTGTGTATTCAGTGACACCGTGTGTCACCAGAATGCCGCCGATAAGCGTGATAATGTACGCCCCCCAGCTAGAGGCCGGCATCAGCACACACATTGGCGCAGCAGTTGAATCAAGAATATAAGCCAGCTTGGCACGGGACACATAAAAACGGTCCGTGACCGGGCGAGAAATTGAACCGACAGCCAGGCTATTAAAATAGTCGTCTACAAAAATGAATACGCCCAGAAATGCAGCCAGTAGTTTTGCGCCACGCTTACTTTTAATTTTCGTTTGTGCCCACTCAGCGAACGCACGGGTTCCCCCGGACAGGGTCAGCAAAGCGGTAGTCATGCCCAGCAACACCAGAAACGCGACAATGCTCATATTCCAGGTGTTAATGCCGCCGTCCTCAATGAATAATCCCTTTACAGTGTTGCCGATATATCCGGCCATTCCCGTAACGGAATAATCATTTAGCAATAAGGCACCAAGCAGAATACCTACGCCCAGAGACAACAAGACGCGACGCGTCGCAATAGCCAGGCCCAGTGCCACCAGCGGGGGCAACACAGACACAGCGGAGTGTGAAAAATCTACAATATTCATGATCTCTACTACAACCGATCTTGGTTGGAGATCTACTGCTGGCCACGTCTTAAAAACGTGAAAAATGAGTGAAAGAAAGAGAGGTGCCCCTTTTCCGACTCCACAGTAGCGCTCCATAGTTAATGTAATTATATACTATGGCAGTGTTGCCTCTATTCGATGACAACCCCAGCGAGCAGGCATGATGACCCTCTCTCACTTCGGCACCGGCTCCTTTTGCAAGCCCTCATCGGAATCACCCTCCGACTTGCTACTGATAGACGATGCGCCTCTACCCTTGGTCAAGGTATAGTCGATTCTACGGCTTTAAGATCTGATTGCAACAACTTGAAGTGAAAAAATTAACATTAATAGTGAATAGTCTTGCCTGAGTGATTAAAAAACCACCACCCCAGGCAAACCGATATTAAGCCAGCTTATATGAAACTCATTCCGTTTTATTAAATTGGTCACTTATCCCCGGCCACAATGTTAATTCCTGTCGCTGTTAATCCCATTATTAAGAATGGTTAATTACTTAAGTTAACATGCCGATAATAAGCCCCAAATTATTTATATTCAGGCTCATAATAACCATTTTAGTTATTGCAATTATTGATTTAAGACTGCTAATATTATTTTCATAGTATTACTCCAACAGGAAATAAAAATGTCTGATGCAATGAAAGTGCTATTAAACCTCCGAAGCCTGCGTGCCCTATCTCGTGAATATTCTCTGGAGCAACTTCAGGAAGCGCTGGAAAAGCTTCAAACAGTCGTTACTGAGCGTGAAGAAGCAGAAGCTGAAGAGCGTGCAAAAGAAGAAGAACGCATGGAGAAACTGACTCAATACCGTGACATGCTAATTGCTGACGGTATCGATCCAGAAGAACTGCTTGCCGCTATCAGCAAAGCACCTAAAAAACGCGCTCAGCGTCCAGCGAAATACCGTTTCATTGATGAAAACGGTGATGAGAAAACCTGGACAGGCCAAGGCCGTACACCAAGCGCACTGAAAAAAGCGCTGGATGAAGGTAAATCTCTGGAAGATTTTGAGATCTAATCTCCTACCTCTGAATCTTATAAAAACCCGGTTTTATACCGGGTTTTTTCTCACCCGAAACACAACCATAAGCTATTGAAAATAAATAAAATAATAAAATCCGGATTACTTATAGAGTATTTACTTTACCTTGAGATGTCCCGCTGAAAGATTTTCATTTATTCATAATTTATAGTTACCATCACATTTTTGCTTATTTCAACTCGCCACTGTCACTATTCTAAATACCCGTCACTGAATATAGCGCTATCGCGTTATTCGATGCTTCATCGGCCAAAGATAATGGAAATATTTTGCTTGTGGTCTGTCCGCTGAAATGTACAAAAAAGCCAGACGTTAAAGTCTGGCTTTCCATTCATTTCACCAAGCAATATTTAGCGAATACTGTCTGCCAGATAACTCACAGCCAATGCAAAATAGTGAGACCGATTCCATTTTAATAGTGACTGATAATTGCCATACACCAAATATGCCCTTCCGTGATTATCATCAGGTTGAATAAGCCATGCATCAATCGCAGTATCTGGTAAATTCTGCCCATTCATACGGCGTACACCCAACTTCTGCCACTCAGACAACGAACGGCCTTTCTCTGGCTGAACACCCAGCAATGTGGCATCAATGTTATCCGGAATCGAAACTTGTCGGCCCCAGGTATATTCATCATTCCAGCCGGCTTCATGCAGATAATTCGCCGCAGAAGCAAAAACATCGTCTTTGGTTTGCCAGATATCCGCCTTGCCGTCATTATTTCCGTCACGGGCATAAGCCAGGAAAGAAGTTGGCATGAACTGAGGTTGTCCCATTGCCCCGGCCCAGGATCCTTTCATTTCTTTGGCGGTAATATGGCCGGCATCGATAATTTCCAGCGCCGCCATCACCTGATTACGGAAAAAGGCTTCACGACGACCTTCATAAGCCAGCGTCGTTAACGCTTCAACCACATTGTAATTGCCCGTCAGGCGACCGAAATTACTTTCAACACCCCACAGGGCAACCACAAACCGCGGCTGGACACCATATTGCTGACCAATTCGATCCAGCACCGCTTTATGCTCCTGATAAAGCTGGTTCGCTTGTTTCTTTTTCCATTCCGGAACGGCACGCGGCAGGTATTCATCCAGCGTCAACTTACGCTCAGGCTGATTTTTATCTGCTTTAACGGCACGCTCAATAAATGTAATACCATCAAACGCTGATTGAATGGTCTGCTCCGAAATGCCTTTTTCCCGCGCTTCGGTTTTCAGTACATTTACATAGGTATCGAAACCTTCATCCGCGGCCATCACCGCTGATGACATTCCTAAGCCCAGGGCCACCAGGGCCGTGATCAATTGCTTACGCATAAACTATTCCTGAGATGGTGAAGCGGCTTTCTTTGCGGCTTTATATTCTTCCAGTAAATTCGTCACCGGCGGTGGGACCTGCAGATAAAACCCTTTTTCCAGCAGTTCACTTTTCACTTTTTCAATATCGGCCAATGCCAGTTTCTTCCGGTCGCCAATTTTCAGGACCATGACAAACTGTGGTGTGCCAAAAGTGCTCAGCAGCGCTTCAGGCACCGCAGAGAAATCGTCTTTCTTATTGATGTAGAGATAAGTGTTGTCTTTCTTTGGGCTTTTATAAATTGCACACAACATGCTGATAGAACCTTTTGATAAAACTGACTCAGTATCAGACCACAACATCGCGACTTCTCTCCCTCCGGAACCCACAGCCCACGGGGGATGCGACGCCTGTCTGAATTTACAACGCTAAAGCAAGGATAGCTTGCTGATATACGGTTTGGAATATAACATGCAAGGTACTAAAGAGATAACGAACCTGAACGGCTAATTTAGCGACAGTCAGCTAGACAAATGACAAAAGTAGCAGAACTCAAGGGAGGCTCTTTCACCCTCTCTGCCCTTCACCTGGTGGACGGCGACATCCATAAGGCTGCCGACTTTCTGAAACAGAAAGTAGAGCAGGCTCCTCATTTTTTTGCATCCGCCCCCGTAGTTATCGATGTCAGCCAGGCTGGCGATTCCATCGATTTCTCACTGCTGAAAAATAAAGTCAGCGAAGCCGGTGTGATTCCGGTCGGCATCAGCGGATGCAAAGCGACCCGGCTCCAGGAGAAAGCCAAAGCAGCAGGATTTGCGATCATGAATGCTGCGCGTCAGGCCAAGGCGACAGAGCCGGTTATGGCCCCTACTCGCATCATTCGCACCCCGGTTCGGTCAGGCCAGCAGATTTATGCTAAGAATTGTGATCTTGTCATCATGAATCATGTCAGTGCGGGCGCGGAAGTCATTGCCGACGGCTGCATTCACATCTACGGTACATTGAGGGGACGCGCAATAGCCGGTGCCAGCGGGCAACAGGAAGCGCAAATCTTTTGTCACAACCTGCAACCTGAGCTGATTTCAATTGCGGGTAACTATTGGCTGAGCGACAACATCCAGGAAGATTTCTGGGGGCAAAATGTCGTTATCTCGCTGAACGAAAATAATTTGAACATAGAGCACCTGGCTCTATAGCGTTTAATAAGGAATCAAGAATGGCACGAATCATCGTGGTAACCTCTGGTAAGGGTGGCGTTGGTAAGACGACCTCTAGTGCAGCTATCGCATCGGGCCTTGCTCTGAGCGGCAAGAAAACAGCAGTGATCGATTTCGATATCGGCCTGCGGAATCTTGACCTTATCATGGGCTGTGAGCGTCGTGTGGTGTATGACTTTGTTAATGTCATTAACGGTGAAGCCAATCTGAATCAGGCGCTGATTAAAGATAAGCGTGTTGAAAATCTATATGTTCTGCCTGCTTCACAAACCCGTGACAAAGATGCTCTGGCTCGTGAAGGTGTTGAGCGCGTCCTGAAAGATCTGGATGAAATGGGTTTTGAATTCATTATCTGTGACTCACCAGCGGGTATTGAGTCCGGTGCGCTGATGGCTCTGTATTTCGCAGATGAAGCGATTGTAACAACAAACCCTGAGGTCTCATCCGTGCGTGACTCCGACCGTATCCTGGGTATCCTGGATTCGAAATCACGTCGTGCTGAGCAAGCCGAGTCTCCGGTTAAAACTCACCTGCTGCTAACACGTTACAACCCTGCCCGCGTGACACTGGGTGAGATGCTAAGCGTGACTGACGTGGAAGAAATTCTGCATATCCCGCTGCTGGGTGTGATCCCTGAAAGCCAAGCTGTACTGAATGCCTCCAACAAAGGTGAACCGGTGATCTTCGATACAGACTCTGATGCCGGTTTGGCATACCAGGACACAGTTGCTCGTTTGTTGGGTGAAGAGCGTCCATTCCGCTTCCTTGAAGAAGAGAAGAAAGGTTTCCTGAAACGTCTATTCGGAGGGTAAAGACATTATGGCACTGTTAGAATTCTTCCGCCCCAAGAGGACAACAACGGCCAGCGTCGCCAAAGAGCGCTTGCAGATTATTGTTGCGGAGCGCCGTTCAGCCGATCAAAGTACACCAAGCTACCTCCCGCAGCTTAAGCAGGACATTCTGGAAGTGATTCGCAAGTACGTTGCGATTAGCCCGGATCAGGTAACGGTTAATCTCGATCAGAAAGAAGAAGATCTCTCTGTTCTGGAGCTTAACGTCACGTTACCGGACGAAGACAAGTAAAAGATTGAAGATATAAAAAAAGCCCCTTTATGGGGCTTTTTTGTGGATGCTAAATACTGATTATCTTTATAACCGACGTGTCTTACACAGTTTTCAGCAACGGCAAAACACGCTCTTCAAACAGCGGCTTACGCCAGCTTTTCAGCATTTCCGGCAGGCTATCTTGTGGATACTGTTTCTTCCACGCCCAGCTGATTAGCTGGTTAATCTGTTTCTTCGACGCCAGAAATTCACTCATCAGCCCGGTTTCTTCAGCAACCGCATTGACGACATCTTTAATCTCTTTAACCCGCTGCTTGTACCCCGGTAGATCCACTAATCGGACAATCTTTTCCGGATACTCCGCCGGTGACATGCGCTCGACTTCATTCACCAGTGAAATCAGGCGATTACCATGACGCTGGATTTCCATATTATCGAAGCCTTCTTTATCCATCACAGCTTTCGACTTGATTTCAAAGCGAGCCAGCTTCCACAAATTCAGCTCTTTTAGTACGAAGTTCAACGCAAGATCGCGTTTCCTGGCTTCAAGAATTCGCCATTTTGCTACTTTTTGCAGGATAGCCAATTGTCTCGGGTTAAGCTGCCATGCATTTTTCACATCCAGGTAAGCCATATCAGGGTCGACGGTTCTCATCCGTTTAAGTACCTGTGCGGCACATTCCTGCTCCAGTGCCTCAGACCAGCCTTTTGCTTCCACTAGCGGCAGCAACTTATCAAACAGGGGCTTTAGGTAATACACGTCAGCCGCAGCGTAATCGAGCTGGCGATCGGTCAGCGGACGGGCCAGCCAGTTCGTGCGGGCTTCACCTTTGTCCAGTTCCACCCCGAGAAAATCTTTCACCAGTGTCCCGAAACCGGCAGAGACCCCGTATCCCAGAAATGCAGCCATCACCTGAGTATCGATCATTGGCACCGGCATGGTGCCTGCGTAGTACTGGAAAACTTCCAGATCTTCACCGCACGCGTGCAGTACTTTGGTCACCGACTGATCACGCAGCAGCTCCCACAACGGCTCCAGGTTGTCGATCTCCAGCGGATCAATCAGCGCAAGGGTTTCGCCGTCATACAATTGCACCAGTCCCAGTTTTGGGTACAGGGTTCGGGTCCGGACAAACTCAGTGTCCAGCATGACAGCCTTCTGGTTTCGCGCCTGAAGGCAAACAGTTTCCAGGCGCGTGGCACTGGTAATTACTTCAAAATTCACAATTTTCCTACCAACAAAATGCCGGCTTACGCCGGCATTGGATTCGTTTTCGTCCGTCAGGCTTGCTGAGCAACCTGCTTATCGGATTCTTCCCGCAAGGCGCGGCGCAGAATCTTGCCGACATTGGTTTTCGGCAGTTCATCACGGAACTCGACAATTTTCGGTACTTTATAGCCGGTCAGATGCTCCCGACAATGGCTGAGCAATTCTTCACGGGTCAGGCTGGCATCTCGCTTCACAACGCAGATTTTCACCACCTCGCCGGACACCTCATGCGGCTGACCGATTGCCGCCACTTCCAGCACTTTACTGTTCAGTGCGACCACATCTTCGATTTCATTCGGGTACACGTTAAAGCCGGACACCAGAATCATATCTTTCTTACGATCAACAATGTGCAGGAAACCTTCGTCATCAAAACGCACAATATCGCCGGTCGACAGCCAACCGTCATCCGACAGCACTTCTTTGGTCGCTTCCGGACGCTGCCAGTATCCTTGCATCACCTGCGGGCCACGGACCTGCAGTTCACCTGTCTGGTCGTTACCCAGTACATTGCCTTCATCATCAACAATACGTACTTCTGTTGACGGTACTGGCAGACCAATAGAGCCATTATAGTCGACCAAATCATAAGGGTAAGCCGCCACCAGTGGTGAACACTCAGTCAGACCATACCCTTCTAGCAAGTAATTGCCTGTGATCTGCTTCCATTTTTCAGCAACGGCACGCTGTACAGCCATGCCTCCGCCGACCGACAAGCGCAGATTACTGAAGTCGATTTCGTGGAAATCTTCGTTATTTACCAAAGCGTTAAACAAGGTGTTCACGCCGGTAATCGCCGTGAACGGGTAGCGCTGCAATTCTTTCACAAACGTCGGAATGTCACGCGGGTTGGTGATCATCAGGTTACGTCCGCCCATTTCAATAAACAGCAGGCAGTTCACCGTCAGTGCAAACACGTGATAAAGCGGCAACGCGGTCACAATCAGCTCGCGGCCTTCCGTCAGGACCGGGCTATAGGCCCCTTTCGCCTGCATAACGTTTGCCAGCATGTTGCGGTGAGTCAGTATCGCCCCTTTCGCAACTCCGGTGGTACCACCGGTATATTGCAGGAATGCCGTATCTTCACCGGACATAAATGGCTTCACATACTGCATGCGGCGGCCTTTGCGCAGCGCCATGCGCATAGATGTCGCGTGTGGCAAATGATACTTAGGCACCATCTTCTTGATGTACTTCACGATGAAGTTCACCAATGTCCCTTTCGGTCGGGACAACTGATCCCCCAGGCTGGTCAGTACAACGTGCTGCACTCCGGTATTTTTCACAATACTTTCAAGCGTGTGCGCGAAGTTTGACACGATAACAATGGCTTTGGCACCGGAGTCATTCAACTGATGCTCAAGTTCGCGCGGCGTGTACAGTGGGTTAACGTTCACCACCACACAACCAGCACGTAAAATACCGAACAGTGCAATCGGGTACTGCAGCAGGTTTGGCATCATGACCGCCACGCGATCACCTTTTTGCAGATTGAGTTCATTCTGCAGATAGGCAGCAAATGCCCGGCTACGCTCTTCCAATTTACGGAAGGTCATGACCTGACCCATGTTGATAAACGCAGTCTGATCGGCATACTTCTGAACAGACTGCTCAAACATTTCGACTAACGACGGATACTGATCCGGGTTAATTTCTGCCGGTACATCTGCCGGATAGCGGTTAAGCCAAACCTTATCCACTTTGCACTCTCCTTATCGATTCTGGCGCGAGGCCAATGCTGTGCTGTAGGGAAAATCAAACATCTGTTTACACCGCATTACAGCACAAGTAACAACTAATTAACACCAACTTGTCAGACCAGTGTTTTGAATTTTGACGCGAACGACACTATATGTTCAACGGTTGCCCGAGGGCTTTCGAGGTGGCAATGATGCCCCCCGCTTACCCGGGTCTGGCTCAGGTTCTGCCACTGCTGCTGTTGCTCTGACGTCAGCTGCAGGCTTTGATAACCCTGCTCACCAATAATGGATAGCACCGGACAGCTGACCGCAGCCCGCATCGCCAGGCTATGCCCATCCGCCATGCGATACAACGAATCGCAACGCAGCCGCGGATCATGGCGCCAGTACCAGCGGGAATCCTGACAATACGTCGCCCGCTCCACCAGCGGAATAACTTGCTCGGGAGTTAACGCATTCACCTCACACCGTAATGTGACTGCCTGATCGAAAGAGGTCATCCCCCGTCGGACAGACGCACGTTTACGGTATCGCTCCCGACTGAGAATCCCGTCTCGCAGTCGCGTCGCGGCATGCTCAGGAGGCTCGGATAATGGCCCCAGCCCTTCAATCAATACCATGGATGCAACCCGCTCAGGAAAAGCGGCGGCATAACAGGTACTGACCAGCGCCCCCAGAGAATGCCCCAGTAAATGCACACGACTAACCGGCAATAGACTCAATAACTGCGCCAAATCGTCTACGTAGTCGACAAAATGGTAGAAGTTACCGTCAGGTCTCGCCTGAGACAGTCCATGACCGGGCCAGTCAATTGCCAGCAGGTGGAAATGATCCGCCAGCGGCTCAAACAACGGCGCGAAACTGGCCGCATTGTCCTGCCAGCCATGCAGCATCACCAACACCGGTTTATCCGGTGTCAAACAGTGCGTGTCCTCCGGCCAGGCTTGCGGGTCAGTTATGACCTGATCGCCCGGCGAGCACGAACAAAGTCCGGCAAGACGTAACGCATCCAGCTGAAACGTAATACTTTCCATCGTGAAATGTGTCATGAGTTCCATTCGCAGTATGTTTCCGTGTTTTGCCCAGTGCTTAGTGGGTAACACGCTCCCGAATTTCACCGCGGGTGTATCCGTCCCGGATCCACACCGGCGGGCAATAGGCACCAACGCAATGGGAAAAGCGGTCAAAGTCATCCAGCCAGACTTCCTGTTTCACCTGCCAGAGCTGGACTCCGGAGGCTTTCACGACCGGATAAAGGTAGGGATAATCTCCCACCTGCCCGGATTCCGTTCCGCTTACCTGACCGGCAACCGTAATCAGACGTCCCGGCTGATATTGCATGGGTTCCAGAAATCCGCTGACATAAGCCGCAAACCGCTTCTGCAATGCTTGATCCGGTTTGGGTTTACCATCGCGGCCAATTGGCATAGCAACAATTTCCAGCCTGGTTTCAGTGGCATCATTTCGAATGGCTGCAATCATCCCACCGAGTCGCACTTCCTGACCCACCGCCTGCGTGCCCTGCTGGTGCAAAGCTGTAATATCCGTCAGCGGGTGATCGGTGGTCGTCTGCAAGCTCTCCGGTACTGCGGCGCAGCCTACCATAATCCCAGTAAGCAGCCCAGCCAATAGCTTCCTAAACATCTTGAATTCCTACCTGATTGATGAATATGCGCGCAACATCAGGACCGTTCGCGACCGCAAGCCGGGAACCCGCCTCATGGCTAAGAAACAATGAAGAGCACAAGTGGATCAGACATACACATCGACACCAACCATTGCCGAGAGTTCATCTCGACGCTGTTGATGCATCACACCAAGGTAAGAAGCTAAGGCTTCGCGATGCTTACCTTCCGGCTGATCATACTGAATGTGCTGACGGGCATCCTCAAGGGTCTGGGGATCACGAACAGAAAGGGCAACCGCGGTAGCCACCGCTTTGGGTTTACCGGGCGCAGCAGGGGACTTGCCGGGTTTCGTGCTGGAATTGGGTTGAGTGAGAGTAACCGGAAGACGCTGAATCGAAACCATAAGCAATATCCAGAAAGAAAACCGACAGATGGGGGATTGGCACCCTCCCCAGCCAGTCCTTCCCTTACGTCAACTCAAGAGAAAAGAGACATAAGTTAAGTTGTGACCGGGGATTCCACCACCATACCGCTTTAATAGTACGGCATAGTGGTCAAATTGCCTTATTCACGACCTGGTAATTTTTTCCAGGTCACGGTATCACGCAGATACACCGGACTAGCCGATTCTGCGGCCACCACTTCACCACGGGCCAGAGCAAATTTCGCCAAATGCACCATATCCGCAGATTCAGGGTAAAGCACCGACCCTTTCACGACCTCTGTTGGCAATTGCGCTAAAACCTCAGCATAGCTTTCCCAACCTGTCCCGGCCGTAAACCAGCGCGCATTCAGCGTTTCAATCTGGCCAACCAGCAATTCTGGCTTGATCACCTGCTCTTCACCGTGTACCAGCCAGTCACCATCAGCCTGACGGATATACTGTCCCCAGTATACCTCATCCATACGAGCATCAATTGCCGTCATGACATGCTCAGCCTGGTGAAGGCGGTAAGTGCCCTGTGCCATCGCGGCAAGGGTCGAGACCCCGATCATCGGCAAATCTGCACCAAATGCAAGTCCCTGCGCAATACCAATGCCGATACGCACACCGGTAAAGCTGCCCGGACCACGGCCATAAGCCAGAGCATCCAACTGATTCAGGGTAATTCCGCCCTGAGCCAGAACCTCATCAACCATTGGCAGAATTTTTGTGGTGTGCTCACGCGGTGCATATTCACAACGTGAAATCACTTCATCGCCCATTAAAAGGGCAACAGAACAGTTTTCGGTAGCAGTATCTACTGCAAGAATTTTGTTGCTCATTCAAGCCTCTGAATGCTGGTCTTCAACGGCTGACGGCGCTTGCTGGCCATTAATTGAAGACAAAAAGTGCCCGACCTGTTCCACGTCTCGGGTACGAGGAATCGGCGGCAGGCTGCGTAAAAAAACCGCACCGTATGGGCGCGTTACCAATCGGTTGTCGCAGATCACCAGTACACCCTTATCCTGTTTATCACGGATAAGTCGCCCCACTCCCTGTTTCAGGGTAATGACGGCATCGGGGATCTGGACTTCAGAAAATGGATCGCCACCACGCAGGCGGCAATCTTCAATCCGAGCTTTCAGCAGCGGGTCATCCGGTGCTGTAAACGGTAGTTTGTCGATAATAACACAGCTTAATGCCTGGCCTCTAACATCCACCCCTTCCCAGAACGCACCGGTGGCAATCAGCAGGGCATCCCCCCGCTCCAGATACTCGGCCAGCAGTTTCTGCTTGGTGGTTTCCCCTTGTGCCAGCACCGGAAGCGCCAGTCGGGCACGAAACCCTTCGGCCAGATCACGCACCATCTGATGAGAAGTACAGAGGAAGAAACAGCGGCCATTGTTGGCCTGAATCACCGGTGCCAGCATGTCGACCAGACGATCGGCCAGGCCAAAGCTATTTGGCTCCGGTAAAAAGCGAGGAACGCAGAGCAAGGCCTGCTGCTGATAATCAAAGGGACTTTCCAGGGAAAACTGCTGCTTCGGTTTTAAACCCAGACGCTGGCTGAAATGCCCGAAATCGTCGTTCACGGCCAGGGTAGCAGAGGTAAAAATCCAGGCACCACCCTGCTCGGTGATTTGCTCATGAAACTTGTCAGCAACAGACAGCGGGGTTATGTGCAAACTGAAATGGCGGGGAGTACATTCGTACCAGTACGAATAGCCAGTGATGCTGGTGTCGCACACCCGCTCCAAACGGGCTTTCACCAGGGTTGCCCGTTCAAATGCACTATCCAGCAGCTGACTGCGGCCAAGGGCCAGTTTCAGCACTTCATGGGTTAAGTCCAGCGCATCCTGCAAACGGGTGATTTCCCGTTGTACCGCCGGACTATTGATCACCTCTCGCCAGTTGCCCCGAAACCCCGGCTCGCCCAGCACAATCCGCAGATCAGACGCAGCCTGATGCAGGCGATCCGCCGTTTTCTGGAGTTGGCGCATGTCTTTGGCTTCAGTGCGATAGCCAATTTCAATGTCCTTGGCCAGCTCTTGCAGCTGACGGCTGGACAGACTCTGACCAAAATACTGGCTGGCAATATCCGGCAGCTGATGGGCTTCATCAAAGATGAACATGTCTGCTTCGGGGATCAGCTCGCCGAAACCGGTCTCTTTAATAGCCAGATCCGCCAGAAAAAGATGGTGGTTAACCACGACCACATCGGCTTCCATCGCCCGACGTCGTGCTTTTACGACAAAACACTCATCATAGGACGGACATTCCCGGCCCAGACAGTTGTCGTTGGTTGAGGTGATCATCGGTAAAATAGGGCTATCTTCGGCGATATCATCACATTCACCGAGATCCCCGCTTTTGGTCGAGGACGACCAGCTGCGCACCTGAACCAGCTGGCTCAGCAGCTTGGGATCTGCATGGATACCATGGCTTTCGGCAATCTGACGGCTCATCCGATCCAGACACAGGTAGTTGGCACGGCCTTTCAGCAGCGCAACCCGGCCAGTAAAGCCCAGCGCCTGTGTCATTAACGGAAGATCCCGGTGAAACAGCTGCTCTTGCAGGTTTTTGGAACCGGTAGAAATGATTGCCTTCTTGCCACTGACTAATGCAGGCACCAGGTAGGCAAATGTCTTGCCCGTTCCCGTCCCCGCTTCGACTACCAGCTGGGATTCGGTCTGGATAGCATCGGCAACCGCTTCAGCCATATCGATTTGAGGCTGGCGCGCCTGAAAACCCGGGATCGCTTTATCCAAAGCGCCTCCGGGTGCAAAAAACTTGGCAATCATAAAATCAGAATCGTGGCCGTCAGTATTGGTTATTTATACAGTAACTTGACTGCCCATTATGCCAACTTTCCCCTCAGGCGACCATCATTAATTCCCAGGCTGATTCCCGGGCTTAGGTGCGCGGTTACTCCGATTTCGCGTCATCCGAACCCTCGGCCGATTTCACAATGGCAGCTTTGGTCGAATACACGACTTCCAGCATGTCTTCCTGTTCTTTTTCAGGAATTTGATATTTATTGAAGGTTTCCCGCAGCAACTGAACCATGCGTTGCCACTCTTCGAGGGTGATGTTCAAATGACTGTGTGCTTCTTCCATGGTGCGGCCGGTATAAGCACATGGCCCACCTGTGGCTTTGCAGACCATAGAGGTAACCTGGTATTTCAGGTACGGCGACGGGACTTTTTTGCGGGCGGCATCAATCGCCGGGTTCGCATTCAGCACGTCATCGACCACCATGACGTTGATGAAATCATCCACCACAACCGAAATGGCTGATAACCCACCAAGGCGGTCATACAGGCTTGGTTCTTTTGCTTCTTCCGCAGACACAGTCGCAGCCACGGTTCCGGCCAACAATGGTCCCAGCAGGCAGAGTGATTTAAGACAAAATTTGCGTTGAACAAACATAGTTTATCCTCGTATTGCACTCACGACGAATACCCCAAATCCTTTTGCCCAACATTTATGTTTTGACCCCAAAATCAATCCAAGGTAAATATCAATAGAGACCCAGACCATTGACCTTTCGGTACGCACGTCGCTGGCGCGCCGAAAGGTCAATTGATCTCGTACTACAGTTTAGTTCAAGGAAGAGCATGGAAAAGAAAACACTGCTGACAGATTGCCCGGATGCCATCGGCCTGATCAGTAAAATTACGAACATTTGTTACAAACATCAGCTGAATATCGTTCATAACAACGAATTTGTGGACCATGCTCATAACCAGTTCTTTATGCGTACCGAGCTGGAAGGCTACTTCAACGACAGCACCTTCCTTGACGATTTGGATCGTGCCCTGCCGGCCGGCAGCCATCGCCGACTCATCAGCTCAGCCCGCAAACGCGTTGTGATTCTGGTTACCAAAGAGGCGCACTGCCTGGGGGATATTCTGGTTAAGACCTTCGACGGTACACTGGATATTGAGATAGCGGCCATTGTCGGTAACTATGACCATCTGGCCGATCTGACGACCAAATTCAATATTCCGTTCCACCATGTCAGTCATGAGGGGCTTAGCCGGGAAGAGCACGAGCAGGAACTGCTCAATGCCATTAACCAATACACACCCGACTACGTGGTACTGGCAAAATATATGCGGATCCTCACGCCCAACTTCGTGGCGCAGTTTCCACATAAAATCATTAACATCCACCACAGCTTTCTGCCGGCGTTTATTGGTGCTAAGCCGTATCAGCAAGCCTTTGAGCGTGGCGTCAAAATCATCGGGGCCACGGCGCACTTTGTCACCAATGACCTCGATGAAGGTCCAATCATCACCCAGAACGTTATTCCGGTCGATCACAACTTCAGCGCGACCGATATGTCACGTGCCGGTCGGGATGTCGAAAAATCGGTACTGAGCAAAGCCCTGGGGCTAGTGATTGATGACCGGGTTTTTGTCTACGGTAACCGTACCGTGATCCTGTAAGAGGCAGCTTTACACGTCAGTTTCGCTGTCAATCACTGCTTTCAGTGAACAAGGGTGGAGTTTGATACAGACTCCGCCTTTCTTAAAGGCATACGTCGGGTTCGCCAGACGTTCTTTCTCACCAGATGGCGAACTGGCTTTTACTTTGATCCCTTTGTCTGTCAGATTTTCCCACTGCGCTGCCAGGGACGGGAACCTTGCGTCCAGCTCCAGCTTCAGAGTATCGGTATCGGCCGCATCAGACGGAATCACAAATTCCACATGCTCCCACCCTTCCTGCGGATATGCTTTGTCACCCGGATACGGCAACTCCAGCGCCTCAATGGTCCAGCATCCGACTTTAATCGGTTCATGGAAACCAATCACAATAATGGGGCGGCCATTAATCTGGTTGTTCGACCATTCATCGCCATAAGCCAGCCATGCCTGATGCAGGACTTCCGCCGTTTCCCAGTCATTAACCCGTAACGCAAGGTGATCAGCCTGAAACTCAGACAAAGCCAGTCCCAATTCGGCAGCCAACGCTTCTATCCGCGCAATGAAAGCCGGTAAATCTGCCAGCATCTGAGCCGGAAGCAGCCCCTTTTGTTCAAGCTTCTGCATGTATTTTCTCCAATTTTTCGAGCCAAGCCGTTCAACGCATAATTATCCATAGTTTTGGGTTTAAACAACAGCCCCGTCAAGTCTGTAAAGGCCTTGTGGCGACTTGCTTCCTGCATAATTTTCACCCATCGGACAAAGTAAAAAAAAATTCGCATACTGAAGCCTTTATACCTTGCCAAATGACCTAAATTTGTGGGTATTATTAGGGCAATGCAAGCAACGTATTCAAGATGTTCCCCCTCTCCGAGCAATCAGAGGCGGCCCCGTCAAAAATACTCACGTTATCCACTGAACCCTAGGTGCTATCTTTAAGCCCATTGGGCGTGATTATTTTTGACGGTCAGTTCCTTGAATACGGTGACGCTTTTGCCTCGCCAGTCAGTCCTGGCGTTCCAAACGAATTTGAAGGATATGCGTGTGAACATTCAAGCACTAATTAACGACAAAGTCTCTCAGGCGCTGGAAGCCGCTGGTGCCCCAGCTGGTAGTCCTGCTGCAGTCCGTCAGTCTGCGAAAGCCCAGTTTGGTGATTACCAGGCTAACGGTGTTATGGGCGTTGCCAAGCAACTGGGTACTAACCCACGCGAGTTCGCACAAAAAGTCATTGAGCAACTGGATCTGGACGGTATCGCCGATAAAGTTGAAATCGCCGGTCCTGGCTTCATCAACATCTTCCTGAGCAAAGAGTGGCTGGCTGAGCAGGCTGAAAAAGCCCTGGCTGACGAGCGTCTGGGTGTGGCAAAAGAAGAGACCAAAACCATTGTGGTTGACTACTCTGCGCCAAACGTTGCCAAAGAGATGCACGTGGGTCACCTGCGTTCAACCATCATCGGTGATGCGGTTGTACGTACCCTTGAGCATCTGGGCCACAAAGTCATCCGTGCGAACCACATCGGTGACTGGGGTACTCAGTTCGGTATGCTGATTGCTAACCTGGAGCGCGTTCAGAAAGAATCTGGCGAAGTGTCCATGGAACTGTCAGACCTGGAAGCCTTCTACCGTGAATCGAAGAAACTTTACGACGAAGATGCTGACTTTGCAGAGCGTGCACGTAACTACGTGGTGAAACTGCAAGGTGGCGACGAATACTGCGCTGAAATGTGGAAGAAGCTGGTTGATGTAACCATGATTCAGAACCAGCGTAACTATGACCGCCTGAACGTATCACTGACGCGTGATGATGTCATGGGTGAATCCATGTACAACGACATGCTGCCTGGCATCGTGGCTGACCTGAAAGAGAAAGGCCTGGCTGTTGAAGATGACGGCGCGCAGGTTGTTTTCCTGGACGAGTACAAGAACAAAGACGGCGAACCTATGGGTGTGATCATCCAGAAGCGTGACGGCGGTTTCCTGTACACCACCACTGACATCGCATGTGCTAAATACCGTTACGAAACTCTGGGTGCAGACCGCGTGCTGTACTTTATCGATTCCCGTCAGCACCAGCACCTAATGCAGGCATGGACTATCGTTCGCAAAGCTGGCTACGTGCCAGAAGATGTGACGCTTGAACACCACGCATTCGGTATGATGCTGGGCAAAGACGGTCGTCCGTTCAAGACACGTGCTGGCGGTACGGTACGTCTGGCTGATCTGCTGGATGAAGCAGAAGAGCGTGCGACTAAGCTGATCGAAGCGAAGAACCCGGAACTGGATGCAGAAGAAAAAGCAAACATCGCGAAAACAGTAGCGATGGCTGCCGTGAAGTACGCTGACCTGTCTAAGCACCGTACTACCGACTACATCTTCGACTGGGATAACATGCTGGCGTTTGAAGGTAACACCGCGCCATACATGCAGTATGCTTACACCCGTGTAGCGTCTATCTTCAAGCGTGCCAACGTTGAGCAGTCTGACCTGACTCACCCAGTTATGATCACCGACGAGAAAGAGCAAGCGCTGCTGTCTAAACTGCTGCAATTCGAGGAAGCCGTACAAACTGTTGCCCGTGAAGGTCACCCACACGTAATGTGTGCATACCTGTTCGAGCTGGCAGGCCTGTTCTCAAGCTTCTACGAAGCATGCCCAATCCTGAACGCTGAAGAAGCTGTTAAGCAAAGCCGCTTGAAGCTGGCTCTGCTGACCGCCAAGACCATCAAGCAAGGTCTGGACCTACTGGGTATCGAAACCCTGGATCGCATGTAACAATTCGTCGCACCGATAACGTGCTAATTCGCTAATATTATTGAGCCTTCTAAGGTATCCTTAGAAGGCTTTTTATTTCTGTATCATTTACATGGATATCCACCTTCCGGATGTTGACGGGGATAATCCCCTCGCCTCCTCGCTGCTGAACATGGATAAAGGTTATGCGTAACGACAGCTTTGTGAAATCAACAGAGACACTCAAAAAAACAGTGCCTTTGATGATAAAACACAAGGTCCCAACGACTCCTACCAACTATGCACTCTGGTATACCTATACCTCCCAGCAAAACCCGGCACTGAATGCCGCACTGGACCAGAGCCTGGCCGAGCAGGGGCATTGTACCCCCACCCTTTGTGATGAGCTTTATCAGGCCTACCTTGCCAGCGAAACAGACCGCGATGTCCAGCAAATCAAACTTAGCCTGACCGCGATGATGCAGGAGCTGTCGCACAGCATGGCCGACACCCTGAGCAGTACGACTGACTTTGAGGATGTCCTCGAACATACCTTCGATAAGCTGGAGCAAGCGGAAAATGACGGGCTGTCCCTCGAAGAAACAACGAACTTGGTGAAGGGTCTGCTGAAAGAATCGCGCCATCTGCGCCAATCAGCAGGTAACTTCAAAGGCCAGCTCGACTCTGCCCAAAAAGAGATCGCCAGCCTGCGCGCCGCGCTGAATAAAAGCCAGCAGGAGGCGAACGAAGACGCCTTAACCGGGCTGTACAACCGTCGAGCCTTTGACCGCGACATAGAAAGCATTAGTCAGAAACAGGTTCCTTTCAGCCTGATCCTGCTGGATATTGACCACTTCAAATCGTTTAACGATAACTACGGCCATCAGTTGGGCGATCAGGTTCTGAAGCTGGTTGCCAGCCAGCTCAAAGTCAGCTGTCAGGACGGCGCAACTGCCTACCGTTACGGCGGGGAGGAATTTGTGGTACTGCTAGCCGACCAGTCACTGTCTGCAGCCCGCCAACAGGCTGAGATCGTGCGCAAAGCCATTGAGCGTATTTCATTGCAGGATAAAAAGTCTCGTGAGCGAATGAAGCCAATCACAGCTTCCATGGGGCTGGCCTGCAGCGAAAAAAACGAGAGTCCGGTTCAGGTCATCACCCGCGCCGATCGATATCTCAATCAGGCCAAACAACTGGGACGGAATCGGGTCTTACCGATTGCTTGAAGCCTTGAACCGATTACTTAAGGTCTTGAACAATAAAAATTGCCCGGTTTAACCGGGCAATTTTCTATATCACATAAATTTATTGAAATCCGGGTATCTTACTGTCCGAATCGCTGCCCGCCTTTGTGCAACCAATCCAGCTCCTCCTGAGTGGAAAGGCGACCATAAACAGAATTACGATGAGGGAAGCGGCCAAAGCGCTTTATCACCTCATAATGACTGAGTGCATACTGGTAGAACTCATCAAATTTCCGGGAATGTGCCGGTGTCACCGACTGGCGTAACCGATCGTACCGAAATACGGCCTCTTCCTGATCTTCCATAACCTCCGAATGCTCAAGCGGCAGGTAAAAAAAGACCCGCTCAATCGGTGTCAATTCAAGATCCTGATTCTGGGCCAGACCTCGCTTGCACAGCGCCAGCGCCAAGGAGTCATAGCGAAAAGCCGCGCCCAGCCCGCGGTAAATATTGCGGGTAAACTGATCGAGCAAAACAATCAGCGCCAGCGTTCCCTGCGGCTCTTTCGACCAGTGACTGAGCTCGCCGAGCCCAGCGCGGCTCACCGTATCCCGAAAACGGTTTGTGATCAGCACATCGGTCTCAGGGCTGCCACCGAACCAAAGCTGAGAGTGGTCCTCAACGGTCATTTCCTCGCCCACTTCACCGAACCAGAAATCCAATACTTCTTGATACTCTGCCACCATGGTTCCCCCTTGATGATGGAGACAATAAAACGCCTTCCACCTGAAATTTTGCGCTATTCCCTGAATGAATACCGAGGTTTATCAGCTATCAATCATTGCCTCACTGATTGATAGCCACTATCTTACTGGCATCATAATTTTTTCTTCTGCCTCTATCCTACCTCAGCCAGCGCAATAGGCTGTGGCAAAACTCCCAGCCTGTGAGCTGAGCAATACAATTAAGGAATACAGAAATGCAGTTTTCACTTCATCCGAGACTCGAAGCAGATACCACAGTACTGGGTGATTTCCCTCTGTGCCGGGTGCTCCTGTCGAAAGAAGCTCTGGGGCCATGGGTCATCTTAGTGCCTCGTAAAGCAGAGCTCAGAGAAATTCATCACCTGCCGCAGGAAGAACAATTCCAGCTGATGCGTGAGTCCAGTGCTGTTGCCGGTTTACTGGAGACCCAATTTCAGGCCGACAAAATTAACGTCGGTGCGTTGGGCAATCTGGTGCCTCAGCTGCATCTTCACCATATTGCGCGATTTAAAGAAGATATCGCCTGGCCAGGACCAGTTTGGGGAAACACGGACGGCACTCAGCGTTCCGAGGCCGTTCAGCAGGCTCTGGCGGAAGAGCTTCAGGCCCTGATGGCTGAACTGGACGGTTTTGTTGCCGCGGCGCTTTAACCCAGTCACGAGTTAACTCTCCGGCCGACGTTCACTAGCTTACCGGGAATCCGAAACAAAGCGACTGAAGCAGCGTAGCTAGAACAGAAACACCAAAGAAAAGAAACCAGAACAAACAAGCTGGAATAGTAAACTGAAAAAGGCAACCCGAAGGTTGCCTTTCTTGTCAGTGACGCGCTGTAAATACTAATCCCGTATGTAACAGGACGAATTGGCGTTAATTTCTCACCACAGTTACAGAAAGCTCTTGTTCGGCCAGGCAACGATACCAGACGTCACTGGCTCCCTGACAGCACTGGCGGCTGTCACAGCCTACCAGTTCACGCCCCAGCTTGCCTTTTCGCACCCAGACTTCCAGCATGGCATCAACGCCATCTTCTGACATCGCAAAGTGCGATGCCATTGCTTTACGACTGCTACGCCCGTGTTGCTCGATGTACGCTTTAAGCTGATGCAAAATCATACGGCCAACACCTGTTCATCTGCCTGCTTGCGCCCCTGACGCTTAAACCACACCAGCAAGGCCGTGTTCAGTATCACAAAGAACGCTATCCACAATGCACTGGCCATCGGATGATCTGTAAACGTTGCCAACTGGAAGTAAATACCGGCAAACGTGTAGGCCATCAGCATGGTCCAACTGGCGATAAACAGCGCAAATTTCTGGCCGAATTCACGTACATACGCACCCATTGCCGCGGCACAAGGGGTATACATCAGAATGAAAATCAAATACGCCATCGCACCGGCTGCGCCGGTAAAGTGCGCCTGAATATTGCCAAAGATCGAGGAATCGACTTCCTGCTCTTCCGCAGCCACCGCCTGATCTTCCAACTCACCCACCGTAATCCCCAACGGATCGCTGTAGCTCAGGTCAGCCAGGTTCGCCGGAATAGACGCGACTGCCTCATGCAGACTTCCCAGCAAATAATAGTCAGCCTCCTCACCAGACTGTGATGGGGCATACAGATTATTCAGGGTGCCGACCACCGCCTCTTTGGCAAAAATACCAGTGATAATACCCACGGTTGCCGGCCAGTTGTCTTCCTGAATACCGATCGGGGCCAGAACCGGAGTCACAACCTGCGCCGCCTTAGACAGCACAGAGTTGGCCGAGTCTTCATTGCCAAACGTACCGTCAGTACCCAGCGAGTTGAAGAAGCTCAAGACTGCCACGACAACCACAATGGTCTTACCGGCCCCCATGACGAATTTCTTCAGCTTCTGCCAGGTTTTGATCCCAACATTGCGCATGGTTGGCAGCTCGTAGTCCGGCATTTCCATAATGAAGCTATCACTGCTTCCCGGATAAATGGTATGACGCAATACCAGCCCCGTCAGTACGGCAGCGGCAATCCCCAGCAAATAAAGGGCAAACACAACGTTCTGGCCACTTTCAGGGAAAAAAGCGGCGGCAAACAGTGCATAAACTGGCAAGCGTGCTCCACAAGACATAAACGGTGCCATCGCCGCAGCCAGCTTACGTTCACGCTCCTGCTCCAGCGTACGGGTCGCCATGATAGCCGGCACATTACAACCAAAGCCCAGCACCAGAGGAACAAACGCTTTCCCCGGCAGGCCAACTTTCTGCATCACCTTATCCAGAACAAAGGCAGCCCGCGCCATGTAACCGGAACTCTCCAGTACAGCCAGGAACAGATACAGACAGGCAATCACCGGAATGAAGGTCGCCACGGTCTGAATACCGCCGCCCAGACCATCCGCAATCACGGTCACCAGCCAAACCGGCAGGTGACCGTCCAGCAGGTAGTGGCCGCCGTCCACCAGCAACGCGCCGACGCTGATATCAAAGAAATCAATGAATGCACTACCAATGTTGATGGAGAACATAAACATCAGGTACATCACGATGAAGAAGAACGGAATACCGAAGGCGCGATGCAGCAGAACCCGATCAATTTTATCACTCAGGCTGTGGCTCAGTTTTCCTTCCTGGCGACGCACCTTCTGACAAACATTATGCAGATAACTGTAACGGGTATCCGCCACCTGAATATCAGGATCCAGATCCACCATCAATCGGTTACGGGCATTACACGCAGCGTTCTTTGATTCGTCATCCAGTCTATTAATTACCAGGGTATCGTTTTCCATCACCCGGATAGCTTGCGCTCGTGGTTTCAACTGCTGGCCGTCAAACAGCGACTCAATCTCAATCACTGCCTGCTCGAAACGCGTCCCGTAATCCAGACAGAAGTCGCTCACAGCAATGCCCTGCGCCAGCATCTTGTGCAGCTTCACCTTAAACTCATTGACTTGTTTAAGGTTGTTCGCCGACAGGCAAATCACCGGGCAGCCAAGCGCTTTTTCCAGCCCTTTGACATCCAGTACCTGACGCTGGCGAGCCAGCACATCCATTTTATTCAGCACCACAACCATGGGACGGCCAAGTTCGCGAAGCTGCAATGTCATATACAGACTGCGCTCCAGGCAGGATGCATCAACCACGTTGATGATCACATCGGCAGGTGTGGTCAGAATCGCCCGAGAAGCAATGGCTTCATCAAGACTGTTGGCATCGTTGGCACTGTCCAGGTTGTAAATCCCCGGCAAGTCCGTCAGGGCAAAACTGTCACCGGCACACTCGTAGCGGCCGGTTTTCTTTTCAACCGTCACACCCGCCCAGTTACCCACCTGCTGACGAGCGCCCGTCAGGCCATTAAATAAGGTTGTTTTACCGCTGTTTGGATTGCCGACAGTGAGAATGTTGTATTGCATTATTTGACCTCTACCTCGATATCTTCAGCCAGCTGCTTACGCAGCGCGATATCCACACCACGGACGCGAATCTGAATCGGGTCACCCAGAGGGGCAACACGTACAACAGCGACTGGCGTATTCGGCAATACGCCCATCACCATTAATTTCTTTCGGGTTGCTGCGGAAAGGCCGGACATCCCGGTCACGATACCTTCACTGCCACAGGAAAGTTCTGACAGTTTCATATAACCAACACCTTAAATGGTAATAATTTTCATTCATTTTTATCAATGTTACAGATTGAAACACATTTGGCTTTGTTTTAAATCAATAAACCCTTTCCATTTATGGGTTCATTGATTGCAGCTTTGATTTCACTGATAGAAATATCGCCAAGTAGACGCTAGATAAGAAAATAAACCGTGTTTTTCCATACCGGGCTGGAGCCATTCTGAGATGAACGGCTCCGTAAACGGGTCATCCCACAACGGTTGAAAATAAAAGACGGGGTTAAACAGGCAAGAGCAACATTAGAAGATGGGAAATCAATGTGGGCGAAAAGAATCTAGCCCATATAGAATCAGACAGGCACCGAGTCGAACAGAGGGTAACTGTCATATCAGATCTGAATGAGTACAGATAAGCCGTAATTACCACTGTATCCTTACCCCTACCGTTCATTTGGCGATCCTCACTTGGAAAGCGGCTCACTTGGCAAGCAACTCTCTTGGCAAGCTTAGTAAGAAGGCTGTTCTCTTAGTAAGCCGCTATCATCAGCTATACTGGGCAATCAGCCAAAATCTCTTCGGGTTCACGGCCTGTTGCCGCTCTGAACCGGGCGATGAAGACCTCGACATCCTGAAAACCGCATGACCGGGCAACCTCACTGAGGGGCTCCCCCTGCTCTAGGTGGCTCATTGCCTGCTCAATCCGGTACTGCGTAACATAGTCTTTGAAGGCGAGACCAAACTTCTGTCTGAATTTACGTTGCAGGCTTCGTTCCGATAAGAACAAGGCCTTGGCTGCGATAGAGGTACTGAACTGAGGGTCATGATAATGGGTCGCGATAAGAACCCGGACATTATCACACCACAGCTGATCGGGCGTAGGGACGGCCTTATCGTCCGTTGAGCTATCCTCCTTGGGATGCATCAATTTATTCAGGCGTGCTCTGACATCCCGGTTATCCGCCGGCCATGTGATCAGCTCATGTGCCCAACCGGAAAGCAGGATATCCGTGCTATCAAGGCTACCACTGTCATCAACCAGCAAAATACGGGGCTCATACCCATCGGGCAACTCTTCAGCCAACCGCTGCAGCAGCGGCACTCCTGCCAAACCGGGCAACGTCGCAGAAGCAACTAATAGATCCGGGGTATTTTCCAGCATAGCGATCAACGCTTCATAACCATCTCTGACGCAAGTCACCCGATACTCTTCACTCAACAGGGACTGCCACCAGGCAATCATCGGTGTTTCTGCGCACGCCAGCAACACGGCGGGTTTACTGGTGGCTGGTGCCTGCGCAGCACAAGTCTCAGCTTCCGACGCCATTTCCGGTTCGGCATGTTGTGCTGCTGAATGATAGAGCGGTAAACGTACAATAAATTCGCTGCCCACGCCCTGGTAGCTGATCACCGAGATATCCCCCTGATACCTCTCCACCAGCTGTTTCACTGTGCTGAGCCCCAGACCGAATCCGGCTTCCGGGCTGAATACCGGCTCTTCCTGATAATAGCTTTCAAACAAATGTGCTTTGGTTTCGGCGCTCATGCCTTTGCCGGTGTCACTGACCGAAATCACCAGCTGTTGCTGCCTTTCTTTGACAGTTACCGTAATGCCACCGTTACGATCAGTGTACTTCAGCGCATTAGACAGCAAATTCCCCAGAATGATTTCCAAATGGTATGGGGCAAGAAACACACTGCATCCGGCGGATTCATCCTCCAGACAAAGGGCTATCTGTTTTTTCTCGGCCTCAACCTGCCAGCTCATGCAGCTCGCCTGTACCACAGGGCTGACCCATTGCTCACACAGCTTATCCGGCTCTGCCAGTGCCAGCGCATCTTTCGACAGCAACTGCTCAGCCACGTGCAAGGCATGAGCTAGATTTTTTTCGATAATCGCGAGCTTACCTTGCTCGCTGCCCTGCGGTTTTACCCCTTCGAGCAGGCTGAGAGACAGACTAAGCGGTGTCCGTAGTTCATGTGACAGTTGTGCCATCATGTTCTGCCGAACTTCCAGTATCCGCTGCAACTGCATATTGCTGGCATTGATTTGTTTTTTCTGCAGCTCAATACGGGCCGTTTTCTTAAAAACAGCCTGCTTAAGCTGCATATTCTGCTGGTTATTAAGCACATTTCGCCAATAGAGGGCTGCTGCCACCAAAGACACTACGCCAGCCATTACCAGTAGCGTGATACCTGTCGACAGATACCATGGCCGTTCAACATCAAAGTCCAGTCTCAAAACCTTGTGGCCCCCCAAGGCGGATTCCGGTGAAGACAATGAGGCTTCCAGCACGAAATGTCCTGGTGACAGGTGATCCAAAAAGACGTTAGGACTCGAAACAGACTGCCACGCGGAGTCCTCTCCGTCTTCAGAACGAATCCGGTAGAAGAAATTGGTCTGCTGCTGCCAGGGGGTGATCGTGAATTCAAAACTGATCGCGGCACCATAAGGTAACTGCAGCGGCTCATCGCTGGTTCCGCCCATCTGGTACAACTGGTTATCGGCTCGAACCTCACTCAGTGTCAGTTGCTCCGGTAACTGCTCGTGCGCCAGCAAGGTATTTGGTGTAAATGTCAGCAATCCCTCACGGGTCGCAAACAACAAATTACCCGCCGATGATCGCAGGCAAACCGGTGCGGAAAACTCTTGTGGCAGCACACCGTCAGACTGCGATAGGTGCCGGATCAACTGCGCTTCAAAAGAGAGGTGAGACAGTCCCTGACTGGATGAGACCCAGACCCCGTTACTGTCCCCCACCACACAATAAGGATATGCGCGAGATCCCACTATCGGCACCAGCTGTAAAGCCAGCGGTGTCAGGGTTTGTGAATATTGCAGCCCGTAACGATTAGCCACCCAAAGCTGCCCCAGGCGGTCTTCGTAGATGTCCCTTACCCCGCCCAGCTTTTCCGTGTCTGACACCAGATACAGATGACCAGATTCAAACTGATACAACCCGTAATCCGTCCCCACCCAGATTTGATGTTCACTGTCTGCATACAGCGACGTAATTTTCTCCTGCCCTAACGGGTCTTTAAGCCAGTGCTCGCCGAATTCCATCCACTCGGCAGAATCCGGCCAGTAACGATAAAGTCGTGAACCGGCGGCCAGCCACAGCGAGCCGTAATGATCCACCATCAGAGTGGTTAGGCTCTCATGGTTTAGCCCCGGCGGCAGGGCCAGCGGCAACCAGTGATGCCGCAACCTGGAGTATTGATACACGCCAGAGGCTGTCAGCAGCCACAAATTATGACGATAGCTGTCAAGCTTCTGAACCGCTCCCAGCCCTTTATGGTGGCGTAAAATATCAAAAAACAGTGAGACTTCAATCAGGCCATTGTCCGTAGCCAGCCAGTAACTCCCGTCACTGGTGAAAGCAATATCGTTGACCTCCGTTGCCGGCAGCAACCCCTTGCCATCACCCAGCCGCAGCCGCTTCACCAGCCCCGCCGCCTGAGGCAAAAAGCGAATCCCCCGATCAGTGGCAATCCAGAGCGCGCCGAGCGGATCCCGATGCAAATTCAGAATTCGGTTTCCCGGCAGCATAAAATCTTCCTGGACCGAGGCGGTATAGCGACGGGCAGTCAGCTTGCTGCGATCCAGCAGATACAGCCCCTGCTTTGTGCCCACCCACAGACCTTGCTGAGTCTGGCTAATAGCGGTAACCGCTGTCGTACTCTGGCGCCTTTCCTCACTCGGCAAGGTCACCGGCTTACCGTCACGTCCTTTAAATAACCCCTCGTAAGTGCCAAACCATAACTGCTTATCATCATCCATAAAAACGGCGGTGACTGTTTGCTCCGGCATCAACAATGTCGCAGGACGAAGGCTGTCAGCATATTCATACACACCTTGCTGGGCAGCAACATACAATGCGTCACCAGCGACATGTATACCAGTCAGCCGCAGCGGGTGGGCGAAGGGGGTAAAAGCAGGAGGCGTTTGGGGTTCGGAGAGCTGGTACAAGCCTCGTCGGTTGGCAAACCAGACGTTTTTTGAAGTGGTCGCCACAGCTTCCACCGGGATCTGGCTGAGATTCAGCTTAGAGAGTTTTGCCGTCGAAGGTTCATAGTAATAGGCACTGCCCTCTTTAACCAACCAGAGTTTGTCGGCCAATAAGGCCGCATCGGTAACCCCAGTAATGGCATTACCCTGTCTGTCTTTGGCCGGTTTCAGGCTTCTGCCGTCATAGTAATAAAGCGCCTGGGTGATATCTATCAGCCACAGACCACTCTGACTGCCATTGAGCACTTTTTTTGCTACCACCACACTACTCGGATCCTGGCTTGGTAGCGGATAAAACAAATAATCAGACGCATAACTGTTGGCAGTTCCAAACCAAACCGCTAACAAAAAACACCAAAAAAGCAAAATCCGCCTAATCATAGTCTGTGGTAAAAAGCCCTCACCCTTGTCATAAAAGTTGGACTCATTATGCAATATCCAGAGTATTTAGATAAGCTGGCATTTATAAAATGAGGTTAAATGCATAAAAAAACGCACCGAAGTGCGTTTTTTTAGACCTGTATCAGAAAACCGTTTAGTGATTCCCAATGAGGAGATTCCTTCATTACCCGGGCACAACTTCCTTGAGCTTGTCACGTTCCTGACGAGCCTGTTGCAGGAATTGCTTACGTTCCGCAGACGGAACCGGCGCCGCCTGAGGCAATGGGACTTTCATTGCATTAACCGGTCGGTTCTTCTTGATCAGTTCATAATGCAAGTGTGGCCCGGTTGAGCGCCCGGTATTGCCACTCAGCGCGATACGCTGCCCCATGGTGACCTTATCGCCGACTTTCACCAAAATGCGGTGCAAGTGCAGATAGCGGGTCATATATTCCCGGCCATGCTTAATAACGACAAAGTTACCGGCTAACGGGTGTTTCTGCGCCTTTACTACAACCCCATCACCAGATGCCAGCACCGGCGTACCGACTGGTGTGGCGAAATCCGTCCCGTTATGCGGAGAAATACGTCCGGTTACCGGGTGTTTACGGTTAGGATTGAATGAGGAGCTGATCCGGTAGCGCTTCGCCAACGGAAAACGCCGTAACGCCCGATTCAGGCTGTGGCCTTCCACATCATAAAACTGCCCGTCACTATGACGCATCACAAACACTTCACGGTTGCCGGACAGGTAGTATAACGAGCGAATATCACCACGGTTCACCGCAGTTCCATCAATAAATTCACGATCAACGGTGACCGCAAAGCGATCCCCTTTTTGGCTCTCACGCCCCAGATCAAACCGCCATTGCATCGCCTGTACCAGAGTCTGAATCTGGTTAGGCGACAGCCCGGCCGCCAATGCAGAATTATAGAAACTGCCCGAGATACGACCGGTCAGGAAAACGGGTTTAATCTCCCCTTTTTCCTCAATGGTCTGAAAACGGTATTGCTTGCCAACCAAAGTATACCGATCCGTTTCTTTGGCATTTCGCTTAATCGCAAACTCACTGACCTGGCCATCATCATTCAAAGTCCAGGTCAGGCTTTGGCCAACGCCAAGACGTTCGATGGCTTTGTTCACCCCGATCATCTTGTACATATCCGCAATCGGCAACGCATATTGGTTAAAGATGGAGCCCAGATTGTCACCGGAGGCAACATTATGGCTGTGTGCCGTTTCAACCACTTCATCCAGTTGTTGTTCCAGCTCATCTTTCTCAACCTGGAATTCAGGATCCTGCGGGTCAATAACCGCACCAAGCGGTTCACTGTTCTGCTCTGACAGCACTTCGATATCATCCAGCGGCAGCAAGATATCTTTGCGGCCGGAAACCGACGAGTGATCGACATGAACCCCAGCGGGCTGCCACAAAATGACAGCCGCCATCAAACATGAGGTCGTAAGTAGCGCAATTCGGTGCTGACGCGGCAGCCGGGAAAGGGCTTCCGTTGCAACCTTTACTTTTGCTTTCATTATTATTTAAGACACTTGGTAAAACTCTGCCCCAAATGGCGCAAAAACTGGACGTATCCACCCTGCTCTTCAGCAATCTCTGTTGCCATCGGATCCAGGGTGCCAACGCTTACTTCCGCGCCGTTAATAACACTGTTCACCACAGCAGGCGAGAACTGAGGCTCACTGAACACGCATTTCGCCTGCGCTTCTTTCAGTGAGTGACGAATTGACACCAGCGTTTTTGCGCCTGGACGGCGGTCCGGTTCAACCGTAAAATGACCCAGCTTATTCAGACCAAATTGATCTTCAAAATACCCGTAGCCATCGTGAAAGACGAAATAGCCTCGACTTGAGAGCGGCTGCAGCTCCTGCTCAAGCGCCTGAATTGTGTTATTGACCTCGGAAGTAAACCTGGAAAGGTTAGCTTCATACTGTTGTTTATGCAATGGATCAAGATCAATCAGCTTAGCAGTAATCACTTTTGCCGCCTGTAGAGACTGTTTTGGCCCCAGCCACAGATGCGGATCAATGCCGTCATGGCTGTGCCCGTGATGGTCAGCATGGTCAGCATGGTCAGCATGGTCAGCATGGTCAGCATGGTCAGCATGGTCAGCATGGTCAGCATGGTCAGCATGGTCAGCATGGTCAGCATGGTCAGCATGGTCAGCATGGTCAGCATGGTCAGCATGGTCAGCATGGTCAGCATGGTCAGCATGGTCAGCATGGTCAGCATGGTCAGCATGGTCAGCATGGTCAGCATGGTCAGCATGGTCAGCATGGTCAGCATGGTCAGCATGGTCAGCATGACTGTCTTCGCCATAGTAGCGGAAGTCAATGCCTTCCTGAGCGGTTAGCGCCAGTGCACGAGGATTATCCTTAAGCATTTTTGTCAGAAACATTTCCAGCTCTGGTCCGGCCCAAATCACCAGATCAGCCTGTTGAATTTTTTTCGCATCTGACGGCTTCAGCGCATAATCATGGGGAGAGCTGCCCGCAGGAAGCAGACTTTCACTGGACGCCACGCCGTGAGTCAGCTCCTGCACAATCAGGTTTAGTGGCTTCACGGTTGTGACCACGTTCAGATCAGCAGCGTGCAAATGAGAAGAAAACAGTAAGCCCAGTGAGCTACATGAAAGAAGGAGTCGACGCATACTTTGTTCCCTGAATAATTCTTGATTACAACAACCGGCACAGATGTTATATTATAACATCTCACTTTGGCAAATATCTTAAGCAACGAAATAATGGCAACCTTAGTTGAATTACAGGCAGTGACAGTAGCGTTTGAAGGACGCCATGTCTTGGATCAGGTCTCTGTCAGACTTGAGCGCGGCCAAATCACTACCCTTATCGGCCCTAACGGTGCCGGCAAGTCGACCCTTGTCAAAGTCATCACCGGTCTGCGCAAGCCGACCTCAGGTAACGTTATCCGCTCCCGCGGGCTGCGCATCGGCTATGTTCCGCAAAAACTGGCTCTCAATACCGCCCTGCCACTGACGGTGGATCGTTTTCTTCGTCTGGCAGGACGCTACCGTGAACAGGAGCGTATTGAGGCCCTGGATATGGTCGGCGGCCAGCACCTGCATCACAGTAGTATGCATGCACTCTCAGGTGGCGAAATGCAGCGCGTCCTGCTGGCCCGCGCCCTGCTGCAAAAGCCGGATCTGCTGGTTCTTGATGAACCGGTTCAGGGCGTTGACGTCAACGGCCAACTGGAACTTTACAGCCTGATCCAGTCACTGCGCGATCGGCTGAACTGCGCCATTCTGATGGTGTCCCATGATCTGCATCTGGTGATGGCAAAAACGGATCACGTTATTTGTCTTCATCACCATGTCTGCTGCTCCGGAGAGCCGGAGGCGATTACCACGCACCCTTCATATGTCGCCCTGTTTGGCCGCCAGCAGAGCGAACAACTGGCGTTGTACCAGCATCATCATAATCACGACCATGATTTATCCGGCAGTCCGGTAGGCCCTTGCCAACACGATCATCACACTCACGAACACCCTAAGAATCAAGAGAAACACAATGCTTGAGTTTTTGCTTCCCGCTTTGATTGCCGGCATTGGCATCGCCCTTTTAGCCGGTCCGCTGGGGTCGTTCGTTGTATGGCGAAAAATGGCCTATTTTGGCGATACCTTATCTCATGCCTCGCTGCTGGGAATCGCATTGGGGTTCCTGTTCAACATTAACCTTAATCTGGCACTGATCATCTGCTGTCTGTCACTGGCCGTCATTCTGGTGAGCCTGCAGAAGCAGAAATATGTCGCTACTGATACCTTGCTGGGTATTCTGGCTCACAGTGCGTTATCTCTGGGCTTGGTGGCTGTCAGTTTTCTGGACCATGTCCGCATCGACCTGATGTCGTACCTGTTCGGCGATTTACTGGCGGTAACAACACAGGATCTGCTGTGGATTTACGGTGGGGGAATTGTCGTTATTGCGATGCTGGTTGTACTGTGGCGCCCACTGCTGTCCATGACCATTAATGAAGAACTGGCTCAGGTGGAAGGTGTTAATGTAGAGCTGATGCGTCTGCTGCTGATGCTGATGATCGGCTTGGTTATCGCGGTGGCAATGAAGTTTGTCGGCGCATTGATCATCACTTCTCTGCTGATTATCCCTGCGGCAACCGCACGCCGCTTTGCCCGAAGCCCGGAAGCCATGGCGGCCATCGCCTCAGGTTTAGGCACGGTCGCTGTCATACTGGGTCTGGCCATGTCATGGCACTACGATACGCCAGCTGGCCCGTCTGTGGTTGTCGCAGCGGCAGGGCTCTTTATGCTGAGTCAGTTTAAACGTACTCATGCGTGAAGAACTGCATAGATACAGCACAAAACCGCACAACAGGCTGCCACGCGCAGCCTGTTTTTTTATGTTTTGCCAGTTTCAAAACTCGAACAAACCGAGATGCCGACGATAACAAATGTTTCTGATTTTGTGGGTCACCTGCTCACTTTTTGAAGCCGGTAAGTACTCCAGCAAACAAGAAAAATACGCCTCGTCTTTGCCCGACAGCATGAAATTATCGATGTAAAGTCGATGACAGGCGTAGGTGATGACATTCACTGCCAACGCCTCTTCCGCTCCGGACACATGCTCAAGCACGCAATCCTCATATCCGGCTTTGTCTTCCTTTGCCGATACATTGCTGACCGTAACGAAAGCGCCCAGCAATAACGCAACGACTCGTTTCATCACCGGCCTCCATCTCCGCTCGTACACCCTTGAAAATTTGCAAATCATATTCCCGTTAATACAGGTTTCATTCTGGCGGAGGATAGTCTTGAATTGACAAACGCCAGAATTTCACAATTTATTAACAGGCTTTTTGGCAGCCACATCAACACACCCAATGAGTATGAACCATCCATGGAAAGGAGTTAACCATGTCGACTGAAACTGTTGGCTTTCAACAGTCCACACTGTTGCAACGCTTTTCGTTCCTTTGCACGACCCTGGTGCAGCGCTACCTACCGGATCCTTTTTTATTTGCAGCAATCCTGACCTTTGTGGTCTTTTTGATTGCGATGCCTGTAACCCAACAAAGCCCGATGCAGATGGTCGATGCTTTCGCTGGCGGATTCTGGAACTTGCTGACGTTTGCGATGCAAATGGCGATGGTCGTGGTAACCGGGCATGCCATGGCGTCAGCCCCGGTGTTCAAGCGCAGTCTGGCCTACCTGGCGATGACCGCCAAAACGCCGGGCCATGCTATTTTTATTGTTACCCTCGTCAGTGCCATTGCTTGTTGGATTAACTGGGGATTTGGTCTGGTTGTAGGGGCTATTTTTGCCCGAGAACTTGCAGCCAAAGTCAAAGGCGTCGACTATCGCCTGCTGATTGCCTCTGCCTATACCGGTTTTTTGTTCTGGCATGCCGGTCTGTCAGGCTCGATCCCGTTAGCGCTTGCCAGCGGAAGTAATCTGGAGGTTGTCACCGCCGGGGCCGTCACTCAGGCGATTTCTACCAACGAAACCCTCTTTTCTGCATCCAACCTACTGATTCTGGCTGTCATGCTCCTTGTGATTCCATTGCTAAACAAAGCAATGCACCCGAGCCAGGCTGGCGAGGTCGTTACTATCGACCCGGCGCTGCTGCAAGAACCGCCGACTTCGCAACCCTCTCATCCGCTTACGCCAGCTGAAAAACTGGAACATAGCCCTTGGGTCAATCGCCTGCTGGCCTTACTCGGTTTTAGCTACATTATTAGCTACTTCGTTGAGCACGGATTTGCCCTGAACCTAAATATTGTTAACTTTATTTTCCTGTTCACCGCCATCCTCCTGCATGACTCACCAAAGCAATTGATCGCTGCGGTGGCAGAAGGCACCAAGAACACTGCTGGAATTTTGCTGCAATTTCCATTTTACGCCGGGATTATGGGGATGATGGTCGCTAAAGGTCCGGAAGGGATCTCTTTGGCGGGAGCCGTTTCCGACTGGTTCGTCAGTATTTCCACACCAGGTAGCTTTCCGCTCTTTACTTTTCTGAGCGCAGGCATTGTCAACTTCTTCGTCCCTTCTGGGGGTGGTCAATGGGCCGTCCAAGCACCAATTATGATGCCGGCAGGTGAAGCACTGGGTGTCCCAGCCGCGAAAACCGCCATGGCCATCGCCTGGGGCGACGCATGGACCAACATGATCCAGCCGTTCTGGGCCCTGCCAGCCTTGAGTATTGCTGGCCTGAACGCCAAAGACATTATGGGCTATTGCCTGGTTGCGCTGTTGGCTTCCGGCCTGATCATCGGCTTGGGACTCGTACTGTTCTAAACGGGTAATTCAGTGGCCTGCGAGGTTTAACCGCCGAGCAGGCTGCTTTTTTGCCAACGATTTCCATCATTTTTCAGCCCCGCAATCGACCATTCTCCACAATAATCACTCACAATAGCCACTCAAAATAACCACCAGCATTACCAATGCACTATCATCAACTAACACCCAATTCCATTCCCGGCCTGCATGTGCTGGCGCGAACGCCCTGTGCCCGATCCCAGGATTCAAGTCTGCATCACTGATACCACTAAACATATCAGTTACATTGGTCAATTCCGCTCAATTCGGCGAGGGGTATCTCATCGACGCTAAACCCGCCGGACAGCGCTTTGAAAAACTTTCCGGCACTGCACTTGAGAATGACTCTCCTGTCGCCGTTTTATCAACCTGTTATCAAGCAAAAGGGATCTCATGCTGGATAAGATGGCTTTTTTCGTTAATGTCATACGCTGCGGTTCAATCTCGGCCGCTTCTCGTAAATTTGATATATCTGTCTCTGCTGGCAGCCGCTGGCTGCAAAGTTTAGAGTCACAATTTGGCATGCCCCTGCTCAGACGCACCAACAAACTACTGACACCCACTCCAGCCGGACAGAAACTGTTCGAGGAATTTGCGCCGCTGGTTGATAGCGCCCACCACATTCAGCAGTCCCTGCTCGACTATCAGGAGCATGATAAGGGACATATCAATATTGCCTGTACTCCCGTCTATGCCAATCATTTCCTGATGAAAGAAATCAACGACTACCTGGTCGAGCAACCGCACGTCACGTTCTCTTTAAATATTACCCCCTGGGCTTTAGATCATGCCGGTGAAGCGGACTTGATGATCAGTGCCAATGCCACCTATCAGGGCTATCGGGAGCAAGATCTGCACCTGGTGCGCAGAGAGATTATGCAGTGTCCGTTTGTTCCCGTCGCCTCACCCGCTTATCTGGCGTTATACGGCACCCCGCAGTCTCCCGAAGCACTGAGCCACCACCGCTGCCTGTTTGCATCAACATTGACGGGCAGCAACGACTGGATCTTTACCTGCGGACCTGAAACCCAAATGATTAAGATCCCGAAAAATCTGGAGGTCAACGACAGCGACATGCTGCTGCAAGGGGTAAGAAATGGCACGGGGATTGGTTACTTACCCGAATTCGTCGTACGAAATGACATTCAAAACGGGTACTTAGTGCCTTTATTCAGCGACTATGGAACCAGCACCTGGAGCCTCAACTTGTACTATTACCCTCCGCAACGAGCGTCAGCGGCAGCCAGTAGTTTTAAGGCCTTTCTGCTTGAGCGTGCATTGGGCTAGCCCAGTTTCAGCGAGACCGACCCCGCGTCTCGCTGGCCTTCTTCCAAACAACACCCTCGCTTGCATATTCGCAAATTCGCTTTGCCGCAATAGCGCTAACGCTCCACTCTTCTCGCCCCATACACTCAAATGAACCACGACCCCAGTTTCTAAGCGCCCCACATCTGTACTAGCATGTGGCTGACGCTGACTGTTTGAGGCAAAACCAATGAAGAAGAATATCAACCGCAGCGAAATCGAGTCTCTCCTTCGTGATGGCATGACCATCATGATCGGCGGATTTATGGCAAATGGCGCTCCGGAACAACTGATTGACATCCTGCTGAGCAGCTCAGTGAAGAATTTAACCCTAGTCACCACTGACACCGGCACACCTAACTCCGGTTCCGGACGACTCATTGCCGCCAGACGTGTCCGCCGGTTGCTGGCATCACATATCGGCACCAACCCCGAAACCGGTCGGCAAATGGTTACCGGAGAACTGGAAGTTGAGTTAATCCCACAAGGCACTCTGGCCGAGCGGATCCGAGCAGCTGGCGCCGGACTGGGTGGATTTCTGACCCCAACGGGGCTGGGCACTGTAATTGCGGAAGGAAAACCAGTCATCGATGTCGATGGCCAGATGTTCTTACTGGAAAAACCGCTGCGTGCTGATCTGGCGTTAATCCGCGGCTCTGTCGTCGATAGCAAGGGAAATACTTTCTATCGCCGAACCACACAAAATTTCAATCCGCTGATGGCCATGGCGGCGGAGACGGTGATTGTCGAAGCCCACGAGCTCGTTGAAACCGGTGCCATCGCGGCGGAGAACGTTCACACGCCCGGCTTATTTATCGATCACATCTATCACCAGGAGGCTTGAGCCATGTCAAACGACAATGATAAACAACACGTCCGCTGTACCATTGCCCGGCGGGTTGCCCGGGAGCTGCGTGATGGCGATATCGTTAATCTAGGCATTGGCCTGCCTTCGTTAGTTGCCAACGAAATCGATGCTGACATTGAAGTGTTATTTCAATCCGAGAACGGGCTGTTAGGGATCCAGGGTCTGGCCAATGAGCACAACGTTGATCCGGATTTGGTCAATGCCGGAGGACAAGCGATCTCCGCCATTCCCGGTGCCAGCTATTTCAACAGTGCTGACTCCTTTGCCATTATTCGAGGTGGACATGTGGATGTCACTGTCCTGGGCGCGCTTCAGGTCGATGCGCAGGGAAATTTAGCGAACTGGATCATCCCCGGAAAAATGGTACCGGGTATGGGCGGGGCGATGGATTTAGTGGTTGGCGCCAAAAAGGTCATTGTGGCAATGGAGCATACCGCAAAAGGACAGCCTAAAATTCTTAACCATTGCAGCTTGCCACTCACTGCAGCTGGCCAGGTCAATGTCATCATCACCGAAATGGCCGTTTTCGTTGTGGAGCCAGAGGGGCTTGTGCTGACCGAAATCTCACCACATTTTACGATCTCGGATATCGAAGCAGCCACCGAGGCCCCCTTCACCATTAGCCCTGCACTCAAGCTCATGGCAGCATAGCCACTGGCTGCAACGGCTGCTATAGCGTCAACTCATCACTTTTCACTATAAATATAAAAAAACCGCTATCCATTAAACTGGATAGCGGTTTTTATTGTGCATAGTCAGTAACTGAGGAATTACCAGCCAGTTACTTCGCGCAGCGCCTTACCGATATCGGCCAGGCTCTTAACCGTTTTAACGCCAGCCGCTTCAAGTGCCTGGAACTTATCTTCTGCAGTACCTTTACCGCCAGAGATAATTGCACCTGCGTGACCCATGCGCTTACCTGGAGGGGCTGTTACACCCGCGATGTAAGAAACAACAGGCTTAGTTACATGCTCTTTGATGTATGCTGCCGCTTCTTCTTCCGCTGTACCACCGATTTCACCGATCATTACGATGGCTTCTGTCGCTGGATCTTTCTCGAACATCGCCAGGATATCGATGAAGTTTGAACCCGGGATTGGGTCACCACCGATACCAACACAGGTAGACTGGCCAAAGCCTTCGTCAGTCGTTTGCTTAACCGCTTCGTACGTCAACGTACCTGAACGTGAAACGATACCAACTTTACCCGCTTTGTGGATGTGACCAGGCATGATACCGATCTTACACTCGTCCGGTGTGATCACACCCGGGCAGTTTGGACCAATCATGCGAACGCCAGCTTCATCAAGGCGTACTTTCACGTCCAGCATATCCAGCGTTGGGATACCTTCAGTGATGGTAACGATCAGCTTGATGCCAGCATCGATCGCTTCCAGAATCGCATCTTTACAGAAAGGTGCTGGAACGTAGATAACCGTCGCCGTTGCGCCTGTTGTTTCAACAGCTTCACGAACAGTGTTGAATACTGGCAGACCCAGGTGCGTTGTACCGCCTTTACCCGGAGATACACCACCAACCATTTGCGTACCGTACGCAAGCGCTTGCTCAGAGTGGAATGTACCCTGACCGCCGGTGAAACCCTGACAGATTACTTTGGTGTCTTTGTTGATTAGGATTGACATTATTTACCCTCCGCTGCAGCAACTACTTTTTCCGCTGCTTCAGTTAGGGATGTCGCAGCAATAATGTTCAGGCCACTCTTAGCCAGTGTTTCTGCACCAAGGTCAGCGTTGTTACCTTCAAGGCGAACAACAACCGGTACTTCTACGCCAACTTCTTCAACGGCACCGATGATACCTTCGGCAATCAGATCACAACGGACGATACCACCAAAGATGTTAACCAGTACGGCTTTCACGTTTGCGTCAGACAGGATGATCTTGAAGGCTTCTGTTACACGCTCTTTCGTCGCGCCACCACCAACATCCAGGAAGTTTGCAGGCTTACCACCGTGGAGGTTCACGATGTCCATGGTACCCATTGCCAGACCAGCACCGTTTACCATACAGCCAATGTTGCCATCCAGAGCAACGTAGTTCAGTTCCCACTTCGCTGCATGCGCTTCACGCTCATCTTCTTGCGATGGGTCGTGCATTTCGCGCAGTTTTGGCTGACGGTACATTGCATTCGAGTCAATGTTAATCTTACCGTCCAGGCATAGCAGGTTGCCTTCGCCAGTGATGATCAGAGGGTTGATTTCAAGCAGCGCCAGGTCGTAGTCAGCAAACATTTTGCCCAGACCCAGGAAGATTTTGGTGAATTGCTTGATTTGATCGCCTTGCAGACCCAGTTTGAAAGCCAGCTCACGACCTTGGTATGGCTGAGGGCCAACCAGTGGATCGATAGCCGCTTTGTGGATCAGCTCAGGGGTCTCTTCAGCAACTTTCTCGATTTCAACGCCGCCTTCAGTAGACGCCATAAATACGATGCGGCGAGTAGCACGGTCTACAACCGCACCCAGGTACAGTTCGCTCGCGATGTTAGAGGCTTCTTCTACCAGGATTTTTGAAACAGGCTGACCGTTTGCATCTGTTTGGTAAGTTACCAGGTTTTTACCCAGCCACTTTTGTGCAAATTCTTTGATACCGTCTTTGGTTTTGTGCAGTTCCACACCGCCCGCTTTACCGCGGCCGCCAGCGTGTACCTGACATTTCACGACCCATTTGTCGCCACCAATTTTGCCAGCAGCTTCTGCTGCTTCTTGCGGTGTATCACACGCATAACCTTCCGGAACTGGCAGACCGTACTCAGCGAACAGCTGTTTCGCCTGATATTCATGCAGATTCATGATGTTCTATCCGTTTTCATATCCCTTAAGGGACTTGTTATATCCATGCGAAATACGCTGGGGTATTTCTTCGTTCTTCACTGCATATTAAATAGGCCGGACGTTGAGCCTGCCCGGCCTGATACAGTGTTATACGTCCAGAAGCAGACGTGTTGGGTCTTCTAGAAGCTCTTTGATAGTAACCAGGAAGCCTACTGACTCACGGCCATCGATCAGGCGGTGGTCGTAAGACAGTGCCAGGTACATCATTGGCAGGATTTCAACCTTGCCGTCTACCGCCATTGGACGGTCCTGGATTTTGTGCATACCCAGAATCGCAGCTTGTGGCGGGTTGATGATTGGCGTAGACATCAGGGAACCGAACACACCACCGTTGGTGATAGTGAAGTTACCGCCAGTCAGCTCTTCAACTTTCAGCTTGCCGTCACGGCCTTTGATAGCCAGGTCACGGATGCCTTTTTCAATTTCAGCCAGGCTTAGCTTGTCACAGTCACGCAGAACCGGAGTTACCAGGCCGCGAGGTGTTGACACAGCGATGCTGACGTCAAAGAAGTTGTGGTACACGATGTCGTCACCGTCGATAGAAGCATTCACTTCCGGGTAACGTTTCAGCGCTTCAACCACAGCTTTCACGTAGAAAGACATGAAGCCCAGGCGAATGCCGTGACGCTCTTCAAAGATGTCTTTGTACTGCTGACGCAGATCCATGATTGGCTTCATGTTCACTTCGTTGAAGGTCGTCAGCATCGCAGTGCTGTTCTTCGCTTCAAGCAGACGCTCAGCCACACGCTTACGCAGACGAGTCATCGGAACACGTTTCTCGCTACGGTGAGCAAGAGGCGCTTCTGCTTTCACTTCAACCGCAGTGTCAGCAACCGGTGCCGCTTTCTTACCGTCTTTCACGTAAGCTTCAACGTCTTCACGAGTGATGCGACCGCCAACACCAGTGCCTTTCACATCCGTTGCGTTAATGCTGTGCTCAGCCAGCAGGCGACGAACCGCAGGGCTCAGTGCTTCATTTGTTTCTTCACTCAGCGCGGCTGTACTGCGCTTGTTTGGTGAAGCTTCGGCTTCCGCCGGTACATCTTTAGTTGGTTCGCCAGCAACGGCGCCCACTTTGATCTTACCCAGCAGCTGCTTGGTCAGAACTGTCGTACCTTCCGCTTCCAGAATAGATTCCAGAATACCGTCTTCAGGTGCTGGTACTTCCAGCACAACTTTGTCTGTCTCGATATCAACCAGAACTTCATCACGTGTAACTGCATCACCTGGTTGTTTGTGCCAGGTTGCCACTGTCGCATCAGCAACTGATTCAGGTAAATCGGGAACCAGAATTTCGATCGTCATATCGGCTTTGTCCTTTTTGTTCCAGTTCAAATCAAGCTATTGTTAGTGCGTCTTCAACCAACGCTTTTTGTTGTTTCAGGTGAACCGACATGTAACCTACCGCCGGTGAGGCTGATGCCGCACGGCCTGCATAGTTCAGTTCAGCGCCTTGAGGCAGAGCAGCACGGAAGTTGTGCTGGCTTGAGTACCAAGCGCCCTGGTTCTGAGGTTCTTCCTGACACCAGATAAAGTCTTTAACGTGCTGGTAATCCGCCAGCGCCGCTTCGACGTCCTCTTTCGGGAATGGGTAAAGCTGTTCGATACGCACGATGGCAACATCGGTCTGCTCATTCTTACGACGCTGTTCCAGCAGATCGTAATACACCTTACCTGAACACAGGACGACACGTTTCACCTGTTTCGGATCCAGATCATCAATCTCGCCGATAGCAGGCTGGAAGTTGCCGTTAGCCAGGTCATCCAGAGTAGAAGTACACAGTGGATGGCGAAGCAGCGACTTCGGAGACATCACAATCAGCGGGCGACGCATTGGGCGTACAACCTGGCGACGCAACATGTGGTAAACCTGAGCCGGTGTGGATGGGATAACCACTTGCATGTTCTGCTCAGCACACAGCTGCAGGTAACGCTCAAGACGGGCTGATGAGTGCTCAGGGCCCTGACCTTCATAACCATGAGGTAACAGCATAGTCAGACCACACATACGGCCCCACTTCTGCTCACCCGAGCTGATGAACTGGTCAATCACTACCTGTGCACCGTTAGCGAAGTCACCAAACTGGGCTTCCCATACAGTCAGGCCGCCCGGCTCAGCCGTGGCATAACCGTATTCAAATGCCAGTACCGCTTCTTCCGACAACACAGAGTCAAACACCTGGAAAGGCCCCTGCTTGTCATGAATGTTTGCCAGCGGGATATAAGTGCTTGCATCGTTTTGGTTGTGCAGAACCGCGTGACGGTGGAAGAATGTACCACGTCCTGAGTCCTGGCCAGTGATACGAATGCGATTGCCTTCGTCAACCAAAGTGGCGTACGCCAGTGTTTCTGCCATACCCCAGTCGATAGCTTTTTCGCCGCTCGCCATAGACAGGCGATCGTTGTACAGCTTCTGAACCCGGCTTTGCAGAATGTGACTTTCAGGGTACTGACAGATACGTTGCGCCAACTCAATCAGGCGGCCTTCGTCGTACTGGTTTTTCCACTCAACAGTCCAGTCGTGGCCCAGATATGGAGCCCAGTCAACGGAATGGAGTTTCATTGGACGCCATTCTTTCACGACGCAATCACCACGATCCAGCGCATCACGGTACTCATTGATCAGTGCAGTCGCAGTTTCCAAATCAACCGAACCTGCATCAGTCAGCATGTCAGCATACAGCTTACGTGGCGTTGGGTGCTTCTTGATCTTCTGGTACATCAGCGGTTGAGTCGCATTCGGCTCATCCGCTTCGTTGTGACCATGGCGACGGTAACACACCAGATCAATCACGACATCGCGCTTAAAGGTGTTACGGAAATCCAGTGCAATACGAGTAACGAATGCAACGGCTTCCGGATCATCAGCGTTAACGTGGAAGATTGGTGACTGAACCATCTTGGCGATGTCAGTACAGTACTGAGTCGAACGGGTATCCATCGGGTTGGATGTAGTGAAACCAACCTGGTTGTTCACGACGATGCGAACAGTACCACCCACACGGTAACCACGAGACTGGGACATGTTGAAGGTTTCAGCTACCACACCCTGACCGGCAATTGCAGAGTCACCGTGGATGGTAATAGGCAGAACTTGCGAGCCATCTCTGTCGCCAAGGCGATCCTGACGGGCACGAACCGAGCCCACAACAACCGGATTCACAATTTCCAGGTGCGACGGGTTGAATGCGAGTGCTAAATGCACGTCACCGCCTGGCGTTGCGAAGTCAGCAGAGAAACCCTGGTGGTATTTCACATCACCAGTACCCCAGCTTTCGCCGTGCTTACCGGCAAACTCGTCAAACAGGTCCTGCGGCTTTTTACCCAGAACGTTGACCAGCATGTTCAGACGACCACGGTGTGCCATACCGATTACCACTTCACGGGCACCATTAGTACCTGCGTAGCGAATCAGTTCTTTGACCATAGGGATCAGGGCATCACCACCTTCCAGTGAGAAGCGCTTCGCACCAGGGAACTTCGCGCCCAGATAGCGCTCAAGACCTTCAGCAGCTGTCAGCTCTTCCAGGAATGTCTGTTGCTCTTCCTTCGTGAAAGTACCACGACCCACCACAGATTCCAGACGCTGCTGAATCCAGCGTTTTTCTTCTGTATTAGTGATGTGCATGTACTCGGCACCGATCGAACCACAGTAGGTTTTCTTCAGCGCATCATACAGCTCAGAAAGTTTCATGGTCTCTTGGCCGATAGCGAAAGAGCCCACGTTGAATGTTTCGTTGAAATCATCCGCTGTCAGGTTATGGAACTCAGGATCGAGGTCTGCGACTCGCTCCTGTTGCCACAGGCCTAACGGATCTAAGTTCGCGTGCTGATGTCCGCGGAATCGGTAAGCATTGATAAGCTGCAATACCTTAACCTGCTTGGCATCAACGTCTGGATCGCTGACGGTAGCACTTAGATGAGTCGTCTCTTTCGCCAAACGCCGGAAGTAGTCACGAACCCGTGAATGCGGCTGCTCAACGGCAGTTTCACTCACAACAGGCAGATCACTGAATACGTGACGCCATTCTTCGTCCACTAACTCTGGGTCGCTAAGATACAACTCGTAGAGATCCTCTACATAAGTTGCATTGGCGCCAGCCAGGTGTGAAGACTCTAACCAAGTCTTCATAACGCCGTTCTGCATTGTTTTCCCTTAACCACTAGTTATCGCCATTTGCGCCGGATTGGGTACCGGGCTAAAAGCCGGCTCCCGATTGCGAATCAGAGAGCCAGCATATCGATAATTCGAAAAATTATACTGCGCGCTTGAGCAACATCGACTTGATGTGGCCAATCGCTTTTGTCGGATTCAAGCCTTTCGGACAAACATTTACACAGTTCATGATGCCATGGCAACGGAAAACACTAAAAGCGTCGTCCAGATCAGATAAACGTTCGTCAGTCGCGGTATCACGACTATCAATTAACCAGCGGTATGCCGCCAGCAGGCCAGCCGGGCCAATAAATTTATCCGGGTTCCACCAGAATGACGGGCACGATGTGGAACAACATGCACACATGATACATTCGTACAGACCATCAAGGTGGGCACGATCTTCTGGTGACTGAAGGTTTTCACGAGCCGGTGGCTGTGCGCCTTCATTAATCAGGAACGGCTTAACCTTGGCATAGTTGGTGTAGAACTGATCCATATCGATGATCAGGTCACGAATCACAGGCAAACCAGGCAACGGACGGATAACAATGGTCTTTTCGCCTGTCAGCGCCGACAGCGGCGTGATACAAGCCAGACCGTTTTTACCGTTCATATTGATGCCATCAGAACCACATACCCCTTCACGGCATGAGCGACGGAACGCCAGTGACGGATCCTGTTCTTTCAGAAGAATCAGGGCGTCCAGTACCATCATGTCAGAGCCTTCCGGCACATCCAGGGTGTACCCTTTCATGTGCGGCGCGTTGTCTACGTCAGGGTTGTAGCGGTAAATCGAGAAATTGAGTTTCATAATCTATCTTCCCCTTAGTAAGTACGCGCTTTTGGCGGGAACGCTTCACGATGAACTGGCGACATATTTACATCACGCTTCGACATTTCTTCTGTCTCAGGGTTGTAAATAGAGTGGCACAGCCAGTTTGCATCATCACGCTCAGGGAAGTCGAAACGTGCGTGCGCACCACGGCTCTCAGTACGGTAGTTAGCCGCAACAGCGGTGGCAAACGCCGTTTCCATCAGGTTGTCCAGTTCCAGACATTCGATACGCTGGGTATTGAATTCTGATGAAGTATCGTCAAGACGGGCTTCTTTCAGACGCTCACGGATCACTTTCAGCTCTTCCAGACCGGTTGCCATTGCTTCACCCTCACGGAATACCGAGAAGTTGTTTTGCATGCAGCGCTGCAGATCTTTACGGATTTGAACCGGATCTTCACCTTTCTGGGTGCTGTTCCAACGGTTCAGACGAGCCAGTGACGCTTCGATGTCAGATTCAGTTGCAGGGCGGGCTTCAGCCTGCGCCAGCAGTGTTTCACCCAGGTGAAGACCGGTTGCACGGCCGAATACCACCAGGTCAAGCAGTGAGTTGCCACCCAGACGGTTCGCACCGTGTACTGATACAGAGGCGATTTCACCACATGCGAACAGACCTTGAACTTCAACGTCCTGACCGGAAGCTGTTTGTTTGATTGCCTGACCTGAAACCTGAGTCGGTACACCACCCATCATGTAGTGACAGGTTGGGATAACTGGGATTGGCTCTTTCACCGGATCAACGTGCGCGAAAGTACGCGACAGTTCACAAATACCTGGTAGACGAGATTCCAGTACCTCTTTACCCAGGTGATCCAGTTTCAGTTTGATGTGTGGACCCCATGGGCCATCGCAACCGCGACCTTCACGAATTTCGACCATCATTGAACGCGCAACAACGTCACGGCCAGCCAGGTCTTTCGCGTTCGGTGCGTAACGCTCCATGAAGCGCTCACCGTCTTTGTTCAGCAGGTAGCCCCCTTCACCACGACAGCCTTCCGTTACCAGAACACCGGCACCGGCAATACCCGTCGGGTGGAACTGCCACATTTCCATATCTTGCATCGGTACACCGGCACGCAGAGCCATACCAACACCGTCACCGGTATTGATGTGAGCATTCGTCGTCGATGCGTAGATACGGCCAGCACCGCCTGTTGCCAGGATGGTTGCTTTAGACTTGAAGTAACAGATTTCGCCGGTTTCCATGCACAATGCAGTACAGCCCAGAATAGCGCCATCTTGGTTCTTAACCAGATCCAGTGCATACCATTCTGAGAAGATAGTAGTTTTGTGCTTCACGTTTTGTTGGTACAGCGTGTGCAGCAGTGCGTGGCCGGTACGGTCAGCTGCAGCTGCAGTACGTGCTGCCTGCTCACCACCAAACTCTTTCGACTGACCGCCGAACGGACGCTGGTAAATAGTGCCATTGTCAAAACGAGAGAACGGCAGACCCATTTTTTCCAGCTCAATTACGGATTGTGGGCCAGTCTTACACATGTACTCGATCGCGTTCTGGTCACCGATGTAGTCGGAACCTTTTACGGTATCGTACATGTGCCATTGCCAGTTGTCCGGGTGTGAGTTACCCAGAGCAACGGTAATACCACCTTGCGCAGATACCGTATGTGAACGGGTCGGGAAAACTTTAGACAGCAGCGCACATTTCAGGCCCTGCTCAGAAATTTGCAGTGCGGCGCGCATCCCAGCACCACCAGCACCAATTACAACGGCATCAAATTCTCGAACTGCAATGCTCACTTACGCACCCCACACAATGAAGAAACCTGAGAACAGGTAAACCAGAAGAACAGCAACAACACCAAACTGAAGACCCGCACGTAGCGCAGCAGGTTTAATATAATCAGTCAGTACCTGCCACAAACCGATCCAGGCGTGAACCAGAATGGATAGCAGTGCCAGCATGGTGAAGACTTTAGTGCTTAGCTTGCCGAAGAAAGCACTCCAGGTTTCAAAGGTCAGATCAGGCCCGAAGGCAAAGAAACCAACCATATAAAGGGTGTAAAGCGTAAGAATGATTGCCGTTGCGCGGATCAGAATAAAATCATGAACGCCATTACGGCCGACTGTAGAAACGTTGCTTACCATACCAGGCCTCCAGCGAACAGAGACAGTACAGCAACGATTGCAAAACTTACTTTTGCACTCGCAATACCGGTTTCCATCTCTTCAAAATATCCCATATCCATCAACAAGTGACGAATACCGACTACAATGTGATAGAACAGTGCAGTTAGTACTCCCCAAAGAACGAACTTCACAAAGAAACTGTCGACAATGTCAGCAGCACTTGCGAAACCTTCCGGGGAAGACAGGGAGAGGCCCAGTAGCCACAACAGGATAGCTACGGATACAAAGGTGATCACGCCTGAAACGCGATGCAAGATAGACGCTATCGCAGTTAGAGGGAAGCGAATCGTCTGTAGGTCGAGGTTAACAGGTCTTGGCTTGTTTACTTTCACGGTGATTGCCCACTCAGCTCCATTGAAGCAATTTTATTGTTATCACTCTCCGCTTCCGCTTAAGCCGTACAACTGCGTTAACCGTTAACATTGTTGTAACTTGAGGTTGCAATTATGTTTTACCCTGAAATAGCGATAAAACGGTGCCTTACCTAACTTACGAAAATTATTGATAACTTGAGCATTTGTATCTGGCGGCGGCAGAACCAGAGACCTGCGGCGAGTATACGCCTCGCAACAGTCAATTACAAATCCTGTTACATGACCTCTAACACGCTTTTAGAAATTTACCCCTTTTATCCAAAGTTATTAACAAGCGCACACAAGTGAGCACAAAAATTGACAATCACTCCACCGATCGGTACAACAAATGCACATCCGCCTAGGACTAGGATCGGATTAGGATTATAAAAAAACAAAGGAGATTGTTATGGCAGACAAGAAAGCTACTCTTCATATTGAAGGGAATGCACCGATCGAACTGCCGATTATCGGGGGCACTGAAGGGCCTGAAGTAGTTGACGTACGTAAGCTTGGCGCTAACGGTTACTTTACTTTTGACCCGGGTTTTCTAGCCACTGCGTCATGTGAATCTCAAATTACTTACATTGATGGTGATAACGGTATTCTGCTTCATCGCGGATACCCGATTGACCAGTTAGCCAATAACGCTGACTACTTGGAAGTCTGTTACATTCTGCTGTATGGCGAAGTACCGACCCGTGAGCAGTACGAAACTTTCCGTACCACGGTGACACGCCATACTATGGTTCACGAGCAAATTTCGAGTTTCTTCCACGGTTTCCGTCGTGATGCACACCCAATGGCTGTTATGTGTGGCGTAGTTGGCGCACTGGCAGCGTTCTATCACGATTCTCTGGATATCAATAACGATACCCACCGTGAAATCACGGCTTTCCGCCTGCTATCGAAGATGCCGACTCTGGCAGCAATGTGTTACAAATACTCGATTGGCCAGCCGTTTATCTTCCCGCGTAATGACCTGGACTATGCGGAAAACTTCCTGCACATGATGTTTGCCACTCCGTGTGAAGAATACGAAGTGAGCCCTGTCGTTGCTCGCGCGATGGATAAAATCTTCACGCTGCACGCCGACCATGAGCAAAACGCGTCAACATCAACAGTCCGTCTGGCAGGTTCTTCGGGTGCTAACCCATTTGCCTGTATCGCTGCGGGTATTGCTTCTCTGTGGGGTCCTGCCCACGGTGGTGCAAACGAAGCTTGTCTGAAAATGTTGGAAGAAATTGGCAGCGTAGACAAGATTCCTGAGTACATTGAACGTGCTAAAGACAAGGATGACCCATTCCGCCTGATGGGCTTTGGTCACCGTGTTTATAAGAACTACGACCCACGTGCAACCGTAATGCGTGAAGCGTGTCACGATGTACTGCAAGAGCTGAATATTCAGGATCCGCTGCTGGATGTGGCGATGGAACTTGAGCGTATCGCTCTGTCTGACGAGTACTTCATTGAGAAGAAACTGTACCCGAACGTTGATTTCTACTCAGGTATCATCCTGAAAGCAATCGGTATTCCGGTATCTATGTTCACTGTGATCTTTGCAATGTCTCGTACCATCGGCTGGATTGCCCACTGGAACGAAATGCACAATGATCCGCACAACCGCATTGGCCGTCCTCGCCAGCTGTACACCGGTTACAAGCAGCGTGCGTTCAAACCTCTGCATGAGCGTGAATAAGTTACTTCACTAAAAAAGGGCCTTACGGCCCTTTTTTAATTCGTCTTTCTTTCGCATCATCGCTTGGCACGACGAACTTAGTTACTACACTGGGTTATCGATATCAATAAAGGTCACGTCAAAGCCATGGTTAGCTGCCAGGTATTCACCCAGTGCTTTCACTCCATAGCGCTCGGTCGCATGATGACCCGCGCTGAAATAATGAATACCCAGCTCGCGGGCAGTATGCACAGTACGTTCCGAAATTTCCCCGGAAATAAAGGCATCCAGCCCTTTCTGAGCAGCCAGTTCAAGAAAATCCTGACCTCCCCCAGTACACCAGCCAACGGTCTTGATCTCTGCCGGCCCCGTATCACCGATGTGCAGCGGTTCACGATGTAATGCGATGGATAAACGTGCTGCCAGCTCATCACCACTCAACGGTTCAGCAAACTGGCCAAAAACAGATACTGAGTTCGGATTACCCGCCTCAAGCCCGCCCAGCATTTCAATATCCAGCAGCTTGGCTAATTGCGCATTGTTCCCAAGGGTTGGGTGCACGTCCAGCGGTAGGTGGTAAGCGTACAGATTAATCCCGTTTTCAATCAGCGCCTTAATACGACGGTATTTCATACCACGAATTTCAGAAGGTTCCCCTTTCCAGAAATAACCGTGGTGGACCAACAATGCGTCTGCTTTTTCTTCAATCGCTCGGTCAACCAGCGCCTGGCTGGCCGTCACGCCGGTGATAATGGTTTTTACCTCAACTTTCCCTTCAACTTGCAGCCCGTTTGGGCAGTAATCTTTGATCAGGTGCGGACTCAGTAATTCATTGAGCAAAGTTTCTAATTTTAAGTGATTCATGGTCATTTCCTTTTGCGTCTATGATCCTATTCTAACGTGAAACCGGGCTGAAAAAAGCCGTGATAAGGCCATACACCCTGCTCCTAACCTGTTACCATCAAGAGTAATAAAGGCAGCATGCCCGACATTGCAGGAAAATCGCGATAGGTAAGGCACAAATACCATCTCGCTACCCACTGACGACGCAAAAAATAAACCAGAGCTGTTTATAAGTCGCCATAGTTATCCACAAGAGCCATTATTGGCATGGTGATATCGAAGAAATCTCCTGCGATATGAGAATCGGACGAACTTTTTAGTCCATCTATTTATATAAAAAGGCGATTTATATCAAAATGTCATCAAACCAGCTATTGCAAAACCAGCCGCTCAACCATAAGCAGAGCTCGCCTAACCGTTTGAGGCTGTCTTACATCTGCCGCCCCTGCTCACGGGGCATGACTACATCATCGACCAAGATTGGCTGGCGCAATTTCGCCAATCCGCCAATATTCCAGCGGATTCATCCTACCAGGGCAATCCACGGTTGGGCTTTTACTATCAGTGGCTTTGGCAACAACTCATCCTTGAACACCCGCATTATGATCTGGTTGCGGAAGAACTTCAGCTACACGACAACAAACAAACATTGGGGGCGATCGATTTCCTGGTTCGCAATCTGATGACAGGTGAACTGGAACACTGGGAAGTGGCAATCAAATTTTACCTAGCCTGGGAGCAGAGTTGGCCGGGTCCTAACGCCAAAGACAACTTAGATAAAAAAGCAAAGCGAATGCTGGAGCACCAGTTAGCCCTTTCTGATCACATGGCTTATCAACAACAGCTCTCCCCAATCTTCGGTCAGGTTGCGGTTAGACGTCTCATCATGCAGGGTCGACTGTTTTACCCGGAAGATCAAACCAGCCAAGGTTCCGGCATTTCTCTTAATCCGGGAGCCAGCATCGGACGCTGGTGTTACAGCCACCAGCTTCAAGACAAGATATTACGACCGCTGACAAAACGGGAATGGATTGCTCCACCGCCATTTTCAACGCTGGCGACGCCGCCTTTAACGGGCGTGATTTCTCATCCGGCCATGGCGGTCGATGCGCAAGAAAACCTCTGGTTCGTAATGCCGGATCACTGGCCTGCTCAGCAACCTGAACACAGGCTAGGACATCAGATGGTGAAATAGAACAGTTCGACATACAGGATTGAAGAAAACACGGGATCGCGATAGGCCCTATGAAACAATAATAAAAGTGGAACAATATAAAACGAGCAATATAAAACGAGGCAATAAAAAAACGCCCGGCAAAGCGGGCGTTTTTAAATTTCAGTCAGCAATCGACCTGATCAGTAACTCGAAAGCTGGAAGCTTACATACCAGCGTCAGCGAAAACCTTACTGACAATCTCCTGCGCTTCTTGTTCAATCAGAGCGAGGTGTTCCTTGCCCTTAAAGCTTTCACAGTAGATTTTATAGATGTCTTCTGTACCTGACGGACGTGCAGCAAACCACCCGTTCGCAGTTGTTACTTTCAGGCCACCAATTGCGGCACCATTACCTGGTGCATGGGTCAGACGTGCAGTAATAACATCCCCAGCCAGCGTCTCAGCAGCAACCATTTCCGGCGACAGTTTGCTCAGCACGGCTTTTTGCTCGCTGTTTGCGACCGCTTGCAGGCGGCTGTAGGCCGACTCACCGTGCTTGGCAGCCAGTGCTTCGTAGTACTGCTGCGGGTTCTTACCCGTTACTGCGGTAATTTCCGCAGCCAGCAGACACAGAAGAATACCGTCTTTGTCTGTCGACCAAGGCGTACCGTCCATTCGCAGGAAAGACGCTCCGGCACTTTCTTCGCCGCCAAAGCCCAGCTCACCACTGTACAAACCGTCCACAAACCACTTGAAGCCAACCGGTACTTCGCAAAGCTCACGCCCCAAATCAGCTACAACACGGTCAATCAGTGCACTAGATACCAGCGTTTTACCAACCGCAACATCTTGTCGCCATTCAGGGCGATGGCGATACAGGTAGTCAATACAAACAGCCAGGTAATGGTTCGGGTTCATTAATCCGGTAGGCGTTACAATACCGTGACGGTCATAATCCGGATCGTTACCAAAAGCCAGATCAAACTTATCTTTGTGTGCCAGCAGACCCGCCATCGCGTACGGTGACGAACAGTCCATCCGCACGACGCCGTCTTTATCCAACGACATAAAACGGAACGATGGATCAATCGACTCATCAACCAAAGTCAGATCCAACCCGTAACGAGCAGCTATCTGACGCCAGTACTCAATACCCGAGCCACCCAGCGGATCCACACCCAGTTTCAGGTTCGCTTGCTGAATCGCAGCCATGTCGATAACGTTAACCAAATCATCAACATACGGAGCAACCAGATCACGCTCTTCCACCAGCTCACTGGCAAAAGCATCCTGAATCGTTACACGCTTAACGTCCTGCAGCCCAGCGGCGATAATCTCGTTGGCACGAGATTCAATGGCACTGGTCAGGTTCCCTTCAGCCGGGCCGCCATGTACTGGATTGTATTTGATCCCACCATCTTGAGGCGGGTTATGTGACGGGGTAATAACGATACCATCGGCTTTTGCCTCATGGTTTTTGTTATGGCACAGAATAGCGTGTGAGATCCCCGGCGTTGGCGTATAGCCACGGCCTTGTTGAATCACAACCTGTACGCCATTGGCAACCAGCACTTCCAGGGTGGAGGTGAAAGCAGGCTCAGACAGCGCATGGGTGTCTTTACCTAAGAAAAGCGGACCCGTTACCCCATTCGCAGCGCGAACTTCTGCAACGGCCTGGGCAATTGCCCAAATATGATGCTGGTTGAAGGTTCCCTTGTCAGCCGTTCCCCGGTGACCGGAAGTCCCGAAAGCCACTTTCTGCTGCGAGTCTTGAACGTCCGGCTCGATCAGAAAGTAATTTGCCACTAACGCAGGAATATTATGCATATCTTCTTGCTGGGCACGCTGCCCAGCTCGAGGATGAATCGCCATTAACTTATCCTTGTAAAATCAAAGGCTTTTGCCTGTTAAATTTCACCGCAAACTTTTTCGATGATATCCGCGCCGAAGCTCATCTTGTTCATCAACTGCTCAACCATCTGGCGTTTGCGATCAGTATTGGTATTCGTAATGACCCAGAATGGCGTCTCCGGGATAGCTTTCGGCTTCGTCGTTTTACCACTGGCCAGCAGCTTTTCTTCGCTGTCAGCAAAATACACGCGTGTACGACCTTTGATTGCCGCGGCTTCTGCAAAGCCTTCCGGATCGATACGATAAAGCGAAGACAGAACCAGCATAAATCGGCCAATCGCTTTTTCCTGAGCGGCAAACTCATCGGAGATCAGCAGAGATCGCATTTCTTTGACACGATCAGCCTGCTCGACCTTGCCCGCATCTTTGCTGACTACGATCCCTTTTTGGCGAACCGGTATAGCAACTTCAGTGTGAACGGCTAATCCGGATTGATCAGGCATCATCAGCAAGCGGCGCAGGATATCGGATGCACTCTCGCCAATATGTTGAGTCTGGCTGGCGATGTAGCGATATAGCTCTTCGTCTACCTCAATAGTCTTCATCGTAGTGTTCATTGTCGTTCCGTTTAAAAATCACCGGGAGATTATAACGTGAACCGAGGTTATACTCTACGGTAAAGCGTTAACAACAAGAGAAATTAGTCAGTGAAACTTCATTATCAGGTTGATGGCGAAGGCGATGTGATCGTCTTGATCCACGGTTTATTCGGCAGTGCAGATAACCTTGGCCTGCTCGCCAGATCCTTGAAAGAACAATACAAAGTGATCAGCGTGGATCTTCGCAATCATGGACGCTCCCCTCACAGCGACCGTTTTACCTACCGTGACATGGCCACTGACGTGCTGAATGTTGTGGATCAACTGGATATTGAACGTTTTTCCGTCATTGGTCATTCCATGGGCGGAAAAGTCGCCATGGCGATGACTGAGCTGGCCACTACCCGCCTGAATCACCTGATGGTGCTGGATATGGCACCGGTCCACTATCAGGTTCACCGTCATCAAAATGTCTTTGCCGGATTACGTGAAGTTGCCAGCCATCCGGTCAGCAAACGCAGTGAGGCCGAGCAGTACCTGGCCATGCATGTGGTTGAGCCGGGCGTCCGTCAGTTCCTGTTGAAATCTTTCGCCAAACAAGAAAGCGGCGACTACGGATGGCGTTTTAATGTCGATGGGCTGATTGCTAACTACGACACAATTATGGGTTGGCCGGAAGTCGCGCCTTACGCAGGAAAAACCCTCTTTATTAAAGGACAGAATTCAGAGTACATTCTGCCAGAGCACCGTGAGGCGATCAGCCGCCAGTTCCCGAATGCCAAAGCTCACATGGTTGCCAATACCGGACACTGGCTTCATGCCGAAAAGCCGGACACGGTTAACCGTATCATTTTAAACTTCTTACAAGCTGCTTAACGTTAACAGTACCATTATGTCTGTGGTATAGTTCGCGCCTGACTCAGCAACAACGTTATGGCTGTAAGGAGACGCAAATGCTGTATGAGCACATGGACTTGCTTGAATCTATCGGGCTGGATTTAATGTTTGCCGCCATTTTCTTCTTAATCGGTATGGCGATCAAAGATGTGCTGAAGCAAGGTAATGTTCCGCCTTTTGGCCGCAAAATTGTGTGGCTGGTCCTGTTTTTGGGCTGTGCAGGATTCGTTACCAAAGGGCTGATCCAGATTAGCTGGGAAGGCGCCGGCATCGGTTAAGCTGAATTTTACAACGCCAATGGTTATCATTGCAGGTATAATCGCTGCTTTCAGCCGAATGACCATTGGCGACCGGAGCATTTGGCTCTCGGGTTAATTTATGTATATCGTGAGCGTTTTCGCTGACGGTCAACAATTAAATACGGGTAATCTCTACTATGGCGAGTGTAGGACTCTTCTTTGGTAGCGACACAGGTAATACAGAAGCTGTCGCTAAAATGATCCAGAAGCAACTGGGTAAAAAGCTGGTTGAAGTCAAAGATATTGCAAAAAGCAGCAAAGAAGACATCGACAATTTTGACCTGCTGCTACTGGGTATCCCAACCTGGTACTACGGCGAAGCACAGTGTGACTGGGACGACTTCTTCCCAGAGCTGGAGCAGATTGACTTTTCAACCAAGCTGGTAGCGATTTTCGGTTGTGGTGACCAGGAAGACTACGCAGAATACTTCTGTGATGCCATGGGCACAGTACGTGACATCGTGGAAGGCCGTGGCGCAACGATTGTTGGTCATTTCCCAACAGAAGGTTTTGAGTTCGAAGCATCTAAAGCCCTGGTGGACGATAGCCACTTTGTTGGCCTGTGTATCGACGAAGACCGTCAGCCAGAACTGACGCAAGAGCGTGTTGAGAAATGGGTTAACCAAATTTACGAAGAAATGTGTCTGGCAGAACTGGCCGACTAATTTCCTTCTCACACAAGCAAAACGCCAGGTTTTACCTGGCGTTTTTTATTGGCTGACGTTTGAACCGAGACATGCAACCTAATCTTTTAAAAAGAAAAATTACTCGTTGCTCTCTGGCTTAATTGTCGATTTGTACCACGTTGTTCATTGCCCGGCTTAAGATAACACCTCGCTTTCCGCCTCATTGCCGGCTTCACGGTATTGCGGCTTTTTACGGACATACAGTACCCGTTTCACCTGTGACACGACCTCACCGTTGGCATCTTTGACATGTACAACGAATTCAGGAAAGTACTTATCTCCCCCTTCCGTCGCTTTATGAATGTCGCTCAGGCAGTCTTCACTGATGACAAAATCTGCAAATAAATCAGTCTGTCCCGGTTTGATAAAGTTAATTTCAGCGTGCTTGTCCCAGACAAAATATTCTTTACCCAGAATCCCCATCAGCATCAACGCGTAGACAGGATCCGTCAGAGAAAAAATACTGCCGCCGTATTGAGTACGATTAGCATTTTTATTCCACCATCTTAACTTCAGCCTGATCTTAACTTCCCGAAAATCGTCGGAAATATGGACGATACGAATGCCGGCTCCCCAAAAAGGCGGCCATATATTCAGGGCTGCTTTGACAATGCCCGGTTTGTAGAATCGATACACGTAGTTTCTTCCTGAATACTGGTACGATGAGCCAAAGCTTACTCTACACCGCGACAAATGTACATTCCATTAACAAGAAAGCAACAGAAGAAAAAGTTAGAGATCAGCAAGATTGACCCGCTTTTAGGTTTATTGTTACCTTGTGGTCACTTATAATGAATAAAGAAGAGAAAGACTACCGTGCCATGAGGGTGCGGATAGCCAATAGGAAAATCCAATGTCAGATAATAATCACGCACTTAAACAAGCTGGCCTGAAGGTAACGCTTCCACGTCTAAAGATTTTGGAAGTGCTGCAACAGCCTGAATGCCAGCACATCAGTGCTGAAGACCTATACAAGAAACTCATCGATATCGGTGAAGAGATTGGCCTGGCAACTGTTTACCGTGTACTGAACCAATTTGATGATGCAGGCATCGTCACACGCCACCATTTTGAAGGTGGTAAATCGGTGTTTGAGCTGGCTACCCAGCACCACCATGATCACCTGGTTTGCCTGGATTGCGGTAAAGTGATTGAATTTTCTGACGATCTCATTGAGCAGCGTCAGAAAGAAATCGCAGCCAGCTTCAATGTCACTCTTACTAACCACAGCTTGTACCTGTACGGTCACTGTGCGAATGGTAATTGCCAGGAAGACGAAAGTCTTCACGACGAGAAATAATCAGTCACAACCATAACGACCAGGGCCGGACGGCTCAACACTGGCCACTGACACTGATATTTCTCCCTCTATAAAAAAACCAGCCTTTCGGCTGGTTTTTATCTTTGAGCTACTGAGACTTAGTCTCAGTCACCAATTTTTGCCCAAGTATCACGCAGACCAACAGTACGGTTAAATACCAGACTCTCTGCTGATGAGTCTTTGCTGTCGGCACAGAAGTAACCCATACGCTCAAACTGGTATGCTTTTTCTGCTTCTGCTGAAACCAGCGCTGGCTCGACGAAACCTTTCAGTACCACCAGAGATTCAGGGTTGATGACAGAAACAAAGTCTTCTGCTGCTCCTGGGTTTGGTACAGTGAACAGGCGATCGTACAGACGGAATTCCGCCGGAACACCTGCTTCAGCCGATACCCAGTGAATCACACCCTTCACCTTACGACCATCTGCCGGGTTTTTGCCCAGAGTGTCATTGTCGTAAGTACAGAAGATCGTGGTGATATTGCCCGCTTCATCTTTTTCGATACGTTCAGCTTTGATGATATAAGCACCGCGCAGACGTACTTCTTTACCCAGCACCAGACGCTTGTACTTCTTATTCGCTTCTTCGCGGAAATCTTCACGCTCAATGTACAGTTCACGCGTGAATGGTACCTGACGGTTACCCATTTCAGGGTCGTTAGGGTGGTTCGCGATTTCCAGCATTTCAGTGGCACCGTCGAAGTTTTCAATCACCACCTTCACCGGATCCAGAACCGCCATTGCACGCGGTGCGATGTCATTCAGATCATCACGGATGCATGACTCCAGAGAGCTCATCTCAATGGTGTTGTCTTGCTTAGTTACACCAATACGCTTACAGAACTCACGAATAGACGCAGGCGTAAAGCCACGACGGCGCAGACCAGAGATGGTAGGCATACGAGGATCATCCCAGCCAGAAACCAGCTTTTCAGTCACCAGCTGATTCAGCTTACGCTTGGACATCACGGTGTATTCCAGGTTCAGACGGCTGAACTCGTACTGGCGTGGACGGCAGTCAATGGTGATGTTATCCAGCACCCAGTCATACAGACGGCGGTTGTCCATGAATTCCAGCGTACACAGAGAGTGAGTAATACCTTCCAGTGCATCGGAAATACAGTGGGTGAAGTCATACATCGGGTAGATGCACCACTTGTCGCCTGTCTGATGGTGAGTAGCGAAACGCACACGGTACAGAACGGGATCGCGCATTACCATAAACGGTGATGCCATATCGATTTTCGCACGCAGGCACATTTTGCCTTCTTCCACTTCACCGTTCTTCATTTTGTCGAACAGCTCAAGGTTTTCTTCTACGCTGCGATCACGGTATGGACTGTGCTTACCCGGCTCAGTCAGGGTACCACGGTACTCACGGATCTGCTCTGGGCTTAGCTCATCCACGTAAGCCAGGCCTTTGTTGATTAGTTCAATGGCAAACCCATGAAGCTTGTCAAAGTAGTCAGACGAGTAACAAACTTCACCGTCCCATTCGAAACCTAGCCAGTTAACATCTTTCTTGATTGACTCAACGTATTCGATGTCTTCTTTCTCTGGGTTCGTATCATCGAAGCGCAGGTTACATTGACCCTGGTAGTCCTGAGCGATACCGAAGTTCAGACAAATAGATTTCGCATGGCCGATGTGCAGGTAGCCGTTTGGCTCTGGCGGGAATCGGGTATGAACGCTGGTATGTTTGCCACTGGCTAAATCCGCATCAATGATTTGACGGATAAAGTTCGTTGGACGAGCTTCAGATTCACTCATCTAGGTACACCTCGTGTGCTGAAGGATTTTTGATTTCCCTATGATCCATAAATATGGGGTATGACTCAACAAATAGTATGCATTGTTTGTCGATATGGATAAAAAAACCCCGCTATTCGCGGGGCAATCGAGAGATTATTCTCAGCAATTAAATGGCTTTCAGATAAAAGCCGAATACAACATTCCACTCAGGTGCCTATCAGGGATAGCGGCAGCCCGGTTTGAAGCAGTGCAAACCGCTTCTATATCGATACTGCGCAAAGCGAAAAACAGATACAGAAACGACCTAACGCCACACCTTTCCCCTACTCTGTTTTTGTATTTTGTACTCACGTTAGCAGACCAAGCAAGTGGGAAAAAAATCGGCCTCTTACTGAGGCCGATTTGCAGAGAACCCTTTGGTTTCAGATAACCAGCGGCATTTCTCTTATGGCAGTTTTACTGCGGACAGATCTTCGCTTGCTGGGATTTTCTTCATTTCACCAGCCACAATCTCTGCCAATGGACCCAAGATAACCTGCAGGTTATTTGAACCCAGTTTGACAACTCCCATCGCACCCAGTGCTTTCAGAGTTTTCTCATCTGCCAGGCTACGATCTTTCAGAGTCAGACGCAGGCGAGTGATACACGCATCAATATTTTCCAGGTTTTCATGACCACCCAGCGCTTTCAGATACTGTTTCGCCAACTCACCCGTTTCCTGTGAACCGGTAACAGCAGACGACTCGGTATCTTCGTCTTCACGGCCCGGTGTTTTTAGGTTGAACTTCACAATCACCGCACGGAAGATAAAGTAGTACAGTGCGAAGAACACCAGACCCTGAACAATCAGCATGTACCAGTTAACCGCCAGTGGGTTACGCGTCGACAACACAAGGTCAACCAGACCGGCAGAGAAGCCAAAGCCCGCAATCCAGTGCATTGATGCCGCAATGTACACAGAGATACCCGCCAACAGTGCATGCAGAACGTACAGACCCGGAGCCAGGAACATGAACGCAAATTCCAGAGGCTCAGTCACACCAGTGAAGAAAGACGCGAAGCCCGCTGCAATCATGATAGAGGCAACTTTCTCTTTGTTCTTCGCTTTCGCAGTGTGGTACATCGCCAGTGCAGCACCAGGCAGACCAAACATCATGATTGGGAAGAAGCCCGCTTGGTACATACCCGTTACACCCGGTGTTGCTGTACCTTCCGCGATTGACTTAGCGCCACCCAGGAAGTTAGGAATGTCGTTGATACCCGCTACGTCGAACCAGAATACAGAGTTCAGCGCGTGGTGCAGACCAACAGGAATCAGCAGACGGTTAAAGAAGGCATAGATACCAGCACCCACTTCACCCAGACTCTGGATACCTTCACCGAACGATACCAGACCGCCATAAATTGCAGGCCAGATGTACATCAGGATAAAGGCAATGAAAATCCCTGCAAACGACGTCAGGATAGGAACCAAACGCTTACCAGAGAAGAAGGCCAGAGCTTTGTGAAGCTCAACATGGGAGAAGCGATTGTAAATTTCAGCCGATACAATACCAACCAGAATACCAACGAACTGGTTGTTAATCTTGTTAAACGCAGCCGGTACTGAGCTTGGGTCGATACCTTGGATTTGTGCAACAGCCCCCGGAGACAACAGCGTGGTTACCACCAGGAAGCCAACGAAGCCAGACAGTGCCGCCGCACCATCCTTATCTTTAGACATACCGTATGCGACACCAACCGCAAACAGTACCGACATATTATCAATGATGGCGGAACCGGCTTTAATCAGAAAAGCTGCCAGAGCGCTGTTCGCCCCCCAGCCATTCGGGTCAATCCAGTAACCAACACCCATCAGGATTGCAGCAGCAGGCAGCGTGGCGACTGGCACCATTAACGCTTTACCTACTTTTTGAAAGTATCCAAGAATATTCACCCTCAGTTCCCCCTATGGTTTTCTCAGATGCGATATGAATAACTTATTTTAGTTATCCGATTAAGTAATATGCAGTGTAAGAAATTAATTTCGCCCCGCAAATTAAAACCTCTTCAATTGTGATCATAATCACCTGCAAACCCAATCAAACAGCGATTTTGCTAGCTCGATCATAAAACTTATTTTATTATCCAAAACAAACCCCGAATCGCGCTAGAATTGACCCATAATCGAAACTTGGAATGAGGTGTCGCCGTGAGACTAATCCCACTGAACAATGCTAAAGATGTAGGTCTGTGGTCTGCTCGCTATATTGCTGATCGTATTAATAAATTTAAGCCTACCGCAGAACGTCCTTTCGTTCTTGGACTGCCTACCGGCGGTACGCCACTGGCTACATATAAGCGCTTAATTGAGCTTTATGAAGCAGGAGAAGTAAGTTTTAAACATGTTGTAACATTCAACATGGACGAGTACATCGGTATCCCGTCGGATCACCCGGAATCTTACCGTAGCTTCATGTACAACAACTTCTTCAATCACATTGATATTCAAGAAGAAAATATCAATCTCCTGAACGGCAACACTGGCGATCACGACGCAGAATGCCAACGTTATGAAGCAAAAATTAAGTCTTACGGCAAAATCAACCTGTTCATGGGTGGCGTAGGCAACGACGGTCATATCGCATTTAACGAACCAGCCTCATCGCTGGCTTCACGCACGCGCATTAAAACCCTGACCGAAGATACTCGTATTGCCAACTCCCGCTTCTTTGACGGCGATATCAGCCAGGTGCCGAAATACGCACTAACCATCGGTGTCGGGACGCTGCTGGATAGCGAAGAGATCATGATCCTGGTAACCGGCCACGGTAAAGCACAGGCTCTTGAGGCCGCTGTCGAAGGTTCAGTTAACCATCTGTGGACAGTATCAGCCCTTCAGATTCATCCTAAGTCACTGATTGTCTGCGATGAACCTGCCACGCAGGAACTGAAAGTGAAGACTGTGAAGTACTTCAAAGAGCTTGAAGCAGAAAACATCAAACATCTGTAATTGAAGGAGTTATTCATGTACGCGCTGACCAACTGCCGCATTTTTACCGGGAGCGATGTGCTGAATAACCACGCCGTCATCATTGACGGCGTGAACATTCACGCTGTTTGCCCTGAGTCTGACCTACCTGCCGGAATAGCAACCTACGATCTGGAGGGGGCTAACCTCACACCGGGTTTTATTGATTTACAACTGAATGGTTGCGGTGGCGTCATGTTCAATGACGAAATTAACGCCGACACCATTCATACCATGCATCGCGCCAACCTCAAGTCGGGCTGCACCAGCTTTCTGCCCACTCTGATCACCTCTTCAGATGAAGACATGAAAGCGGCTATCCAGGCAGCTCGTGAATACCAGAGTAAATACCAGAATCACTCTCTGGGCCTGCACCTTGAGGGACCATACCTTAACGTGATGAAAAAAGGGATCCACTCTGTTGACCATATTCGTCGTTCTGATGATTCGATGATTCACGCGATTTGCGAGAATGCTGATGTGGTCACCAAAGTGACCCTGGCACCGGAGCTAAACGCCCACAGCCATATTGAACAGTTGGTTGAGGCTGGCATTATCGTCTCGGCAGGCCATACCAATGCAACGTATGTGGAAGCCCGTAAAGGCTTTGCGGCCGGTATCAGCTTCGCTACCCACCTGTTCAACGCCATGACCCCAATTGCCGGACGTGAACCCGGTATGGTTGGTGCCATTTATGATACCCCTGAGGTATATACCGGTATCATCGCCGACGGTTTCCATGTGGACTACGCCAACATCCGAATGGCGCATCGCATGAAAGGTGACAAACTTGTTTTGGTCACCGATGCAACTGCACCCGCAGGAGCAGACATTGATCACTTTATTTTTGTCGGTAAGAAAGTATATTACCGAGATGGTAAGTGTGTTGATGAAAACGGCACACTGGGTGGTTCGGCACTCACTATGATTGAAGCAGTTCAAAACAGTGTCGAGCATGCAGGTATCGCCCTGGACGAAGCGATTCGTATGGCTACCTTGTATCCTGCTCGCGCAATTGGCGTTGACAAGAAACTGGGGGCCATCAAAAAAGGCATGGTTGCTAACCTGACTATTTTTGATCGTGACTACCGTGTCCGGGCGACTGTTGTTAACGGCGAATACGAGCAGAACTAAACTATGACAGGCGGACAAATTGGTAATGTAGATCTGGTAAAGCAGCTAAATAGTGCAGCTGTTTACCGGCTCATTGACTTGCAGGGCCCTATTTCACGAATCCAGGTTGCTGACGTCAGCCAGCTAGCCCCGGCAAGTGTTACTAAGATCACCCGCCAACTGCTGGAGCGCGGCCTGATTAAAGAGGTCGCGCAGCAGGCATCTACCGGCGGTCGGAGAGCTATCTCCCTGACAACGGAATCAACCCCTTTTCACTCAATTGCGATCCGTCTGGGCCGCAATTACATCGAACTGACGCTGTACGATCTGAGCGGTAAATTCATTGCCGGTACCGGCCATGCATTTCATTACACCAGTCAGCAAGCACTGATTGACGGCCTGCTTGACCATATCCGGCAGTTTATCGCTGATAACCAGAGCATCATGCGCGAACTGGTAGCATTCGGTATCACGTTACCGGGATTGATTGACCCGGAGACCGGTGTGGTGGATTACATGCCGCACATCGAGGTTGATAACCTGCCACTGGCAGACATCATTACCGACAAATATGGCGTAGCCTGCTTTGTCGGTAACGACATCCGTGGCTTGGCACTGGCCGAGCACTACTTTGGTGCCAGCCGTGACTGCCATGATTCAATTCTGGTCAGTGTTCACCACGGTACCGGTTCAGGCATCATTGTTAACGGCCAGGTATTCCTGGGATATAACCGCAATGTGGGCGAAATCGGCCACATCCAGATTGATCCATTGGGCGACAAATGCCAGTGCGGTAATTTTGGCTGTCTTGAGACCGTTGCCTCTGAACCGGCGATCATCAAGCACGTTCAAGCTCTGCTGGCTCAGGGCTACCCAAGCAGTTTACAGGAGCTGGAAGAGGTCACGATGCCCGCTATCTGCGAAGCGGCAAACAAAGGGGATGAACTGGCTACTCAGGCACTGATTAAAGTCGGTAACCATTTGGGTAAAGCACTGGCGATGACGATTAACCTGTTCAACCCACAGAAAATTGTCATTTCCGGCAACATTGTACAGGCGAAAAACATTGTGTTCCCGGCGATTCGTCGCTGCATTGAGACCCAGTCGCTGTCGACCTTCCACAAAGATTTGCCAATCGTCGAATCAGAGCTGTATACCCAGCCGACAATTGGTGCATTTTCAATGATTAAGCGTGCCATGCTAAACGGTGTATTGCTGCAGAAATTGCTGGAAGAATAACCAAACAGCTAGCCGATTCAGCGGGTAGACAGCTCGCTAAGTTATTCATATTGTAACAATTACAAGGAGCATGTTCCTATTCGGAGCATGCTCCTTGTGTTATATTTCTGCGCAAAATGTGTCCCCCGTCAGACGGGGCATCGTCTTCTAACCATAAGAAATTTCAGTCAAGCCATGGAACTTGTATATATCATTGCTGCCTTTTTGGCAGGTTACATTGCCCTCAGGTGCAAATTGCCTCCGCTTGTGGGCTTTCTTGTCGCCGGGTTCGCGTTAAACATCTCAGGCTATGAATCCACCGCCACCCTCTCCTCACTGGCAGATCTGGGTGTCACATTACTGCTGTTTACCATTGGCCTGAAACTCGACGTCAAAACCCTGCTGGCAAAAGAGATCTGGGGCGGTGCAACCCTGCATAACCTGCTGACAACCGGCCTGTTTACCCTGGCTCTACTGGCGCTCAAGCAGCTCGGTATTGGTATTATGGCTGACCTGGATATCACGCAACTGGCTCTGCTGGGTTTTGCATTGTCCTTCTCCAGTACCGTTTTTGCCATTAAAGCGCTGCAGGAAAAAGGCGAGCTGAATGCCACCTACGGTACCTTGTCGATCGGTATTCTGGTGATGCAGGATATCTTTGCGGTCATTTTCCTGACTATTTCGACCGGAAAAGTCCCGGACATTACCGCCCTGGCGCTGTTCGCACTACCGCTGTTGCGCCCTTCCCTGTTTAAAATTCTGGATCGTGCCGGCCACGGTGAGATGCTGGTTCTGTACGGCGTATTCCTGGCGCTGGTTGCCGGAGCAGGATTGTTTGAAGCCGTCGGGATGAAACCGGATCTGGGGGCATTGATCATGGGTATGCTGCTGGCCGCCCACCCGAAAGCATCAGAAATGTCGAAGTCACTGTTTAACTTCAAAGAGCTGCTGCTGGTCTGTTTCTTCCTCAATATCGGTCTTTCGGAAACCCCGACCATTGATGGCCTGCTGATGGCACTGCTGCTGATCGCCCTGTTGCCACTTAAAGGGATCCTGTACTACGTCATTTTCAATATGTTCCGCTACCGTGTCCGCACTTCGCTACTCGGTACCCTGACGCTGTTTAACTACAGTGAATTCGGTCTGATTGTGGGTGGACTGGCATACAGCATGGGCCTCCTGCCTGGCAGCTTCCTGGTCGCCATTGCCATTGCAGTATCGATGTCATTCCTGATCGCCGCCCCACTCAACAGCCTTGGCCACCGTCTGTACAAAGATGCCGCCAAATGGCTTAAAGAATTTGAACCGGAAAAACTTAACGCCAGCGATCGCCTGATAGACCTCGGTGAGAAGCAGATTCTTATTCTAGGGATGGGCCGTATCGGTACCGGTGCCTATGATGAGCTGGTTGCTCGTTACGGGGATCAGGTGATTGGCGTCGAAACCCGTGAAGAATCCGTGGCCCAGCATCGAGAAGAAGGCCGTCATGTCATTCACGGCGATGCAACTGACCCGGACTTCTGGGCCAGGGTCATCTCCAAACGCAACACCAAGCTGATCCTGCTGGCAATGCCACACAGCCAGGCCAATAACTTTGCGCTGGAGCAGATTCGCGAACGTGACTATCAGGGGCAAATTGCCGCCATCGCAAAATACAATGATGATGAAGCCGAACTGAAAGAGTTGGGTGTCGATGCCGCCTTCAATATCTACAACGAAGCCGGTAGTGGCTTTGCTCGCCACGTCGTTGAGCATTTGTCGCCACAAATTAAGTCAAAGCTTTAATCCTCCTTTCCCCCTCCAACGGCAGCTCAGGCTGCCGTTTGTTTTTTCGTACGAAATATCGCCTCAATATAGAAAATATTCTGTATTTTTTGTTTTTATTAAAAAATATTCACCATAGGTGCTTTTTGTTTATTGAATTGGAGTTAGAGGTTGCATTTCATTATCGAATACGCAATTTTAAAAACCAACAGGGAAACGACAAGTATGTAGTCAGGATCTGCCTGACAGATTAGTCAGCCGGCTACATCTCGATTCCAACAGTTACATGGATAGCAATCAGCCATTAGATTTGGGGTAGGAAGTATGTGTTCAGTATTCGGGATTCTAGACATTAAAAGTGATGCAACCGCGCTGCGTCAAACGGCACTCGAAATGTCAAAAAAAATGCGCCACCGTGGCCCGGACTGGTCCGGTATTTATTCATCAGACCGTGCGATTCTGGTGCACGAGCGTCTGGCCATTGTTGACCTGAACAGCGGCGAGCAGCCTCTCTACAACGCCGACAAAACTCATGCCCTGGCTGTTAACGGCGAAATTTACAACCACAAAGAACTTCGCGCAGAGTTTGCCCCTGATTACCCGTTCCAGACTGAATCTGATTGTGAAATCATTCTGGCACTGTACAAAGAGAAAGGGCCGGAACTGCTGGACTACCTGAACGGTATTTTTGGCTTCATCCTGTACGATGAGCAGGAAGACGCATACCTGATTGGCCGTGACCACATCGGTATCATCCCGCTGTACCAAGGTTATGATGAGCACGGAAACTACTACGTAGCCTCTGAAATGAAAGCGCTGGTACCGGTTTGTAAAACCATCAGCGAGTTCCCTCCAGGCCATTACCTGTGGAGCAAAAAAGGTGAACCGGTTCGCTACTACAAGCGTGACTGGATGGAGTTCGACAGTGTTGCCGAAAACGTTACTGACAAAGTCGCTCTGACCAACGCGCTGGAAGGTGCCGTAAAACGCCAGCTGATGACCGACGTACCATACGGTGTATTGCTGTCCGGTGGCCTGGATTCTTCCGTGATTTCCGCAATCACCAAAAAGTTTGCGGCTCGCCGAATTGAAGATGATGAGCAATCTGAAGCCTGGTGGCCAACCCTGCACTCATTTGCGATTGGCCTGGAAGGTGCACCGGATCTGAAAGCCGCGAAAAAGGTTGCCGACCACATCGGTACGGTTCACCACGAACTGACCTACACCATTCAGGAAGGTCTGGATGCGATTCGCGACGTGATTTACCACATCGAAACCTATGATGTGACCACTATCCGTGCATCAACCCCGATGTACCTGATGTCACGTAAGATCCGTGCAATGGGTATCAAGATGGTTCTGTCTGGCGAAGGCGCAGATGAAGTATTCGGTGGTTACCTGTACTTCCACAAAGCACCAAACGCCAAAGAGTTCCACGAAGAAACCGTACGCAAGCTGCTGGCTCTGAACATGTTTGACTGTGCTCGTGCGAACAAATCAATGGCGGCATGGGGTATTGAAGCTCGTGTTCCGTTCCTGGATAAAGAGTTCCTGGAAGTGGCCATGCGTATCAACCCACAGGACAAAATGTGTGGCAACGGTAAAATGGAAAAACACATTCTTCGTGAATGCTTTGGCCACTACCTGCCGGAATCTGTGGCCTGGCGCCAGAAAGAGCAGTTCTCTGACGGTGTAGGTTACAACTGGATTGACACGCTAAAAGAAGTGGCTGAAGCAAAAGTCACGGCACAGCAGCTGGAAACTGCGAAATTCCGCTTCCCGTACAACACGCCGACCACCAAAGAAGCGTACGTGTACCGCGAAATCTTCGAAGAGCTGTTCCCACTGGAAGACGCAGCGAAATGTGTACCTGGTGGTCCATCAATTGCCTGCTCAAGTGCTAAAGCGATTGAATGGGATGAGAGCTTTAAAAACAGTGCCGATCCATCTGGCCGTGCAGTAGCCGCCGTACACAACGAGGCATACCAGAAAGCGTCGGTATAAATGTATTCATCAACACCTGTACGTTTCTGACTCAGCACGTTTTTGACTAAGAACAACGTTACATTCGGACACATGCAGCGTCGGGGCTGGCAATACCAAACCAGCCCCATAACCATAAAAAAAGCGAGAGCCTTGGCTCTCGCTTTTTGTTTGTTCGCTGATTGAAATGTCATCAAGCCATAGTTCAGTAGCTTGTGACAAGTACTCCATCAGAAGTAGAAACGGGTACCGAAGATGAAACGGGTAAAGCTGTCTTCCAGACCATCTTTGGTGACACTGATATCATCAGTTGAGATGTTGTAGTTCACTTCGGCACTCAGCGCGACATGCGGGTTGATGAAATACTTGATACCACCGGCAATCTTAATGTTCAGCGCCGTCACATCTTCAAAGTCAAATTCAAAATCCCCGTTATCCCCTGACAAGTTCGCCACCTGTGCGGCAGCCCCCAGGTAAGGCACCCAATTCGACTGGTTCGTAAAGTTATACTCCGTAAAACCACCAAACTGGAAGGTCTGAGTGCTGTCACTCATATTGATATCCAGTACCGCACCAATCTCCCAGTCTTCCCGGATAAAATAACCATAAGATGTATTTAGGATGAACAGGTAATCATCAACGTAGTCAAGATCCAGACTACCTTGTAAAGCCAGTTCCTGCGTCCCTTGCGGTAAAGAAACCTGAGCCCATACAGACGGCGCGCTGAGCGCTCCCATCACAGCCAATGCCACTGCATATTTTTTCATTTTTATCCCACTCCTTGTTGAGGTAACTCAAACTAAGACTAGGAGCCGGTCATAAAATATGCCAAAAAATTTGTGTAAAGTTTGTCCTAAACAGAATAAAAAAGGCCAACTTACGTTGGCCTTTGTATTCTCTATGGGAATTACCGTTCCCAGTAAGCTTCCTCGAGGCTGTCCTCTCGTTCTGGCAGGCCACGAGACAAACGCGGCGAATGCTGTGCCAGTACTTCATAACTGACTCGGTTTGAGTACAGACAAATTTGCGAGAAAGACGAGTACGTCAGGTAAGTGTACTGGTGCTTACTAGATTTCGGCACATTTTCGCGATGGTAGCGGTTTGCTGACATGTCGTGCAGCAAGGCTGACAACGCACCATCACCCGCACCGTTGGTATTTTTGATACGCTCCGGGCCACCCATGTAAGGCGCGATGTGAGAGTATACCTTAATGGCATCCTGGCAGTCGGCTTTCAGCATCGGGCGGCTGAATTCGTAGCGATTGAACTCAGGAATTTCCCCCGGTAGCAGCGGCAGGCTGGTTTCACGCTTCGCTGCGTTTTCTGTATAACCCGCCATGTACAGGCCCACAGGCCCCGCGGTACACAGCACCAGGTCAACCCATTCCAGGGTTTTTTCAGACGCCATCAGCGGATCGGTTTCCCCGGTCAGCGCTTCAGCTTCGTCTTCATTCATAGCAACCACAGTCACGTGTTCACGCAGGAAATCACGCCACCACTGCGGGTCATCAGCAATCACAAACTTGGTACCCAGCGTCAGTACCACAGGAACATCATACTTTTTCGCGTATTCGATGGCCTGCATCGTTGCAGCTGGCATTGGGTCACCTTCTTTACAACGCACCAGATACGCCGTCAGTACCAGCGCTGATGCATCTTCAAAGACGTGTTCCGGGATGCTGTCCGGACGCAGTTGGTTCATGCGGCCTTCGTTGATAGCAAACGTACGTTCGCCATCGCTGGTAATGAGCGCAAAACAACGGCCAATCGGACCTTCAACCGGTTGCAGGTAGTTCATGTCCATACGGCTGGATGTGTTGCAAAGATAGCGGTAAGCGTAGCTACCGATTTCAATGTCTTTACTCATCACACCCAACAACAGAGATTTGTCATCTGCCAGCACTGAGTAGTTGTGCAGCGTGTTACCAATGGTACCGCCGGCAAACTCGTGCGTGATCAGCTCTTTCTCTTTCAGTTCACGGTACAGGGCTTCCGCCTTTTCATCCGTGATCACCAGTGAGTGACCTTTACTCAGCTCATAGCGCTCCAGGAATTCATCATCAACACAGGCTTCAATATCCACCAGCGTCTGATCAATACCGATGATGTGAGTACGAGCGAGTCGCTTTTCTTGTTTTGACTGACTTAGAAGAGGATCACGTGCGTGTACTGGAAAGTAATGCTTGGACTTTCGTTGGCCTGGAAATTTCATGTCGATGAGCTGTCTGTAGAGAAATTTTGCGAATTCTATCACAGAATATAGAACAAGAAAGAAAAAGCTCTCGAACAAATCGAGAGCTAGTTAACGGAATGAGAATTTCCAGGACGCCGTATTTCAGCTTGTCAGCACTGGCCTACCAGCCTTGGGTGTGCTGTTTTACCAGTGCCTGCATCATTGCAATATGCTCAGGCTGGTCGTTCAGACAAGGGATCAGATTGAACGTCTCCCCGCCAGCTTCAAGGAAAACTTCCTTACAACCCACAGCGATCTCTTCCAGGGTCTCCAGGCAGTCCACCGAAAACGCCGGACACATAACATCCAGCCGTTTAACGCCTTTCTCAGCCAGAGAACGAATCGTCCCTTCCGTATATGGTTGCAGCCACTTTTCCCGGCCAAAAATGGACTGATAGCTCATGCTCATTTTTTCCCGCGCCATCCCCAGCTTCTCCGCCAGCAACGCCGTGGTGCCATTGCAGTGTTCCGGATACGGATCGCCATTGTCAGCATACCGCTTCGGGATGCCGTGGTATGAACACAGCAAATAATCCGGCTCACCATGTTCTGCCCAGAACTGTGTGGCGGAATCAGCCAGCGCTGAAATATAGTCCGGGTGATCGAAGTAGTGATTGATAAAACGCAGCTCCGGCAAATACGGACGCTGCCTCAACCCCTTCGCCACTTTATCAAATACCGCCGCGGTGGTTGTGCGCGAGTACTGCGGATAGAGCGGTAACACCACCACTCGCTGACACCCCTGAGCCTGTAAAGCGGCCAGACCGTCCTCAATGCTCGGCTTGCCATAGGTCATCCCCAGCTCGACAGGCACGTCCAGCGCTTCAGCCAATTTTTGCTGCTGGCGACGCGAATACACCATCAGCGGCGAGCCCTCTTCCATCCAGACGCTCTGGTACAACTTGGCAACTTTAGGGGACCGGATTGGCAGGATGACCCCGTGCAGAATCGGGCACCATAACCAACGGCTCATATCAACGACACGCTGATCGTGCAGGAATTCAGACAGGAAATGCTTAACACCTGCCGATGTCGCACTTTCCGGCGTACCCAGGTTAACCAGGAGAACACCGTAGGAAGGCGTATGTTCAATGTGGTCTGTGCTTTGTTCGCTCATAATGTCCTTCGTACTTCACGCAGCCAAATAATTGAAGTGAAACGTTTGTCACTTTAACAGTTTTTAATTCAGCTGGTTATACCGAACTTAACAATAATACGATCACTGGCGATTTCCTCACCAACTATTCAAGCATATAAAATCAGGCATAAAAAAGGGCCAGCCTGACAGGCTGACCCGATTCAAAGTGGTTTAGCTACCCGGCAGAATTACGCCAGTGCTTTCTCCAGCTCTGCACTTACTTCTGTTACAGGCTTAGTACCATCGAATTTCAGGTACTTAGTGTTGCCTGCTTCAGCTTCTTTGGTGTAGTAAGCGATCAGTGGAGCAGTTTGCTCATGGTATACACCCAGACGAGCACGTACTGTTTCTTCTTTGTCGTCATCACGTACAACCAGGTCTTCGCCAGTTACGTCGTCTTTACCTTCAACCTTTGGCGGGTTGTATACAACGTGGTAAGTACGGCCAGAAGCCAGGTGAGCACGACGACCCGCCATACGCTCAACAATTACTGCGTCTGGCACGTCAAATTCGATCACGTAGTCAACGTCAACGCCGATTTCTTTCAGACCGTCAGCCTGAGGAATCGTACGAGGGAAACCGTCCAGCAGGAAGCCTTTTGCACAGTCGTCTTCAGCAATACGCTCTTTAACCAGACCTAGGATAATGTCGTCAGACACTAGTTGACCAGCATCAATAACGGCTTTCGCTTGCTGACCCAGCTCAGTCCCTGCCTTGATTGCTGCACGTAGCATGTCACCGGTTGAAATTTGTGGAATACCAAACTTCTCTTTGATGAATTGTGCCTGAGTACCTTTACCTGCACCTGGAGCGCCCAGAAGAATGATGCGCATCTTGATCCCCTTAGATTTGAATGGAGTTTTCAAAAAAATGAAAAATACACTGATTAGCCCTTAGTCGCAAGCCCGGCTGCCCTGCCTGACTGCTATTACATACTGTCTCAGCATACAATTTGACATAGATAGGGGGGATTAGACCTTAGTCACATCCCCCCGCCTGTTTATTGATTTAACTGGCTGATTAAATTTCTTTATACCAGCAGCTGGTTCACTGCTGACAGGAACTTGGATGGATCATCCATGGTACCTTTTTCAGCCAGCATCGCCTGTCCCAGCAGCATCTCGACCCAGCGACCGAACACTTCCTCGTCGGCTTCGTCAGCCATCTTGCGGACGACCGCGTGCTCCGGGTTCAGCTCAAAAATGTATTTTACTTCAGGAGCAGAATGACCCGCTGCAGCCAGCAGTTTCGCCATCTGTGTTCCCATTTCATTTTCGCCGGTCACAACAACCGCTGGCGTGTCTTTCAGTTTGAAGGTAGTACGCACATCCTGAACGCGATCGCCCAGGTAGGTTTTCGTGCGCTCAACCACTGACTGGAAGGCTTCCTCTGTTTCTTTACGCTTCTCTTTTTCTTCCTCGTCATCAAACTTGGACAGATCCAAATCCGCTTTGGTAATCGCCTGGAAGGCTTTGCCTTCAAACTCCGGCAGGTGACCCATCAGCCACTCATCGATGCGATCAAACATCAGCAATACTTCCAGACCTTTAGCACGGAACTGCTCAAGGTGCGGGCTGTTCTTAGCTGCCGTGAAGCTGTCGGCAGTCAGGTAGTAAATCTTGTCCTGACCTTCTTTCATGCGGCCGATGTAGTCTTCCAGCGATACCGTCTGCTCTTGGGTTTCCGCATGGGTAGAGCTAAAGCGCAGCAGTTTGGCAATTTTGTCACGGTTAGCGAAGTCCTCAACCGGGCCTTCTTTCAGCACCATGCCGAACTCATTCCACAATGTCTGGTACTTCTCGGCATCATTGTTTGCCAGACGCTCCATCATGGTCAGGGCACGTTTGGTACAAGCTTTGCGCAGCGACTGCGTGACTTTGTTGTCCTGCAGAATTTCACGTGACACGTTCAGCGGCAGATCGTTAGAATCGATCAGACCACGCATGAAGCGCAGGTACGACGGCATGAACTGCTCGGCGTCGTCCATAATAAACACGCGCTGCACATACAGCTTCAGGCCATGCTTGGCATCACGGTTGTACATGTCCCACGGGGCTTTTGACGGGATATACAGCAAGCTGGTGTAGTCCTGCTTACCTTCTACGCGGTTGTGGCTCCAGGTCAGCGGCTCCGCAAAGTCATGGGATACGTGTTTGTAGAACTCTTGGTATTCTTCATCGCTGATATCGGCTTTGTTTCGTGTCCACAGAGCCTGAGCCTTGTTGATTTGCTCCCACTTACGGCCGGTTTCTTTGCCTTCGTCATCACGCTCAACAGTCTGGATATACACCGGAATGCCAATGTGATCCGAGTATTTACCGATGATGTCACGCAGACGGTATTCGCTCAGGAATTCTTTTTCATCGTCACGCAGGTGAAGAATAATCTCGGTGCCGCGGCTTGCCTTTTCGATGCTCTCAACGGTGTAGTCGCCTTCACCGGTCGATTCCCAGGACACCGCTTCATCGGCTGCTACACCCGCCGCACGCGTATTCACGGTTACCCGGTCGGCGACGATAAAGGCCGAGTAGAAGCCCACCCCAAACTGACCGATCAGCTGAGAATCTTTCGATTCCTCTTCGCTCAGCTTGGCAAAAAAGTCTTTTGTTCCGGATTTCGCGATCGTACCCAGGTGTTCAATCACCTCATCTCGCGTCATACCGATGCCGTTATCACTGATCGTCAGTGTTCCTGCTTCCGCATTAAACGACAATTTCACACCCAGATCCGCATCATTTTCATACAAGTCTGGTTGAGACAGTGCACGGAAACGCAGCTTATCTGCAGCATCCGACGCATTCGAAATCAACTCCCTCAGGAAGATTTCTTTGTTCGAATAGAGAGAGTGAATCATCAACTGAAGCAGCTGTTTGACTTCAGACTGAAAACCACGGGTTTCCTTATTTTTGTGGATAGTTTGTTCGCTCATTTCGACTCCGAAACTTGTATTTTGCACTTGTAACTTGCATTAAGAGGACGTGCAGACGTCGAATCTGAAACCCCGGTGACACAGCTGTTATAAAGTGAGTCACCGCTAACTTTCAGACGATTTTCGCTGTCTGGAATACCTTTTCCCACCCTGTTTTTTCATCACCGGATGGCCGTCCCAATTCACTACTCTGTATACATGTGGGCTTCTCGGCGGTTTTCAACCTAAAAGTTTGCATTTATCTCTTTGAGGTTTTTTCAGAACACTTTTTTATGTTTTTTACATTCAGGCATAATTCAGCCTTTTCATGCTATATATCTGCATGATTTAACTTTGTTAATGCTAAAAATGAATAAAATAGAAAGTAAGTTACTTATTGGGCAGCGTTTTGTTTTTGACCCATACGATAATAGTCTGGTCGACAAGCTCGAAGAGGATGAGCTCACCCGTCTTGGGACAAATGAAAGCCGGGCACTGTGCTTGTTGGTGGAAGAACCGGGTGCCATCATTACACGCACCCGATTACATAACTATGTCTGGCGCGAGCAAGGATTTGAAGTCGATGACTCAAGCCTGACCCAGGCAATTTCCACCCTGCGAAAAGCCCTGAAAGATTCCACCAAATCACCTGAATTTATCAAAACCGTGCCAAAACGCGGCTATCAGATGATTGCATCGGTGGAAACCCTGTCTGACTCGACACCACCTGTTTCTGAATCGGAGCCTGCGGAAGCAATTCTGGATGGCCTGCCAGTCGCTGAGCTTGACGACGCGGTAACCGTTTCAACGCCTTCTGCAAGCGGTCAGACTAACACGGCGGCAGGTGCCAGCCACGCTTCAGTCAGTCATCACTACATGGCACAAAACCATGCCGGTTTTGGCAGCTTAAGCCACACCAGCGCCGGGCTGAAACTGGCCAGTATCATCGCTTTATTGCTGGCTTTCGTCATGCCGCTGATCGTTACTGTGATCATGCCGCAAAAATCCTCTGCGTTTACCCAGCTGACGCAAATCGACGGTATTCCGGTACTGGTACCGCAGAACCACCCTTCGGTATCGCAATGGGAAACCATGATCAGTCAGTGCGTTGAATCTTATCTGGAATATCACCAAGGTGATCGTCGGCCGACCGAAGTCATTGCAACCGGCGGACAAAGCTCTCAGCTATGGCTGAACTATGTACACAATGACAAAATTCCCAATGAAAACGTGACTCTGCGTTTGCTGACCAGTAACAAGGACAACGCCACATTATGTCAGTAACAATTAAGCCTTCAGCTCTCAAATTCCTGGCTGCAAAATATTGGGCATTTATTCTGTTAGGCATTTCCTGCCTGTTTAGCGGTTGGCTGTACTTTTCCAGCGATTATAAGCTGGAGCAACTGCTGACCTCGCGTGAGTGGCATGCTAACTCGGTCAGCCGCATCAAGGACACCACCCTGGAAGAGCTGGGGATGCTGCGACAGGTCGAGCAGACCAGCCATGTGATTTACCTGCCAAACAATACTTACTCGCGAATCACGGTATTGAAGCTGTTCAGTGATGAAGCTACACCACTGACGCTGCATATTTCCGAGTCCGGTAACTGGGATGTCAGCGGTGGGTATTTACTTACTAAGCCATTGGAATTTAAAGATATCACATCTGGCCACAACCTGGACTTTAAACCCAAGCACCTGAGCATTGTGAAGCAGATTTTCCGGATGGATGCCGAGCAAAGTCGCCGGGTTGATATCCGCAATGACAAGTCGATTCTGCTGACCAGCCTGAGCTTTGGTTCCACGATCCTTTACTCACTGTAAGCACTGCTACTCGCCGTCAGTGGCGTCCTGAACCTGCCTCCTGAACGCTATCAGGGGGCAGAGACCAGCTTTATCTCCACATCTCACGTTCTTAACTTTCCCCCTCCGTCTTGCTGAGTCGCCATACACCTAGCGTTCGTCCCGCGACGTTGTTTTTCTGTTCGCACGGTAATTGCGTTCTGGGTTCGTGGAAAAAGAGCGTTGGGCTTGGTATCAGGACATACGCTTGGACTTGGGCTTGGATTTAGGCTTGCTTGGACTCAGGCACGGAGGGATTAACACTCAGTGCCTCAGGGGTTTTGACTCGATTCGACCAGCCAGTTTGGGAACACTGTGTGGGCAACACCTAGATTATCGGTGTTGGCTAGACGGCTATCGCTTTGTGTTATCAATACACTGGCGTTACTTGCGGCAATAAAAAAGGGAAGCGAACGCTTCCCTTGATAATGAACAAAACAGACAAATTATTAGAAGTACAGACGCATACCGATGGTGAAAGCACTGTCATCCATCATCTTCTGGCCATCAATTGCGGTTTTTTCTTCATCGTAGCTCATGTCAGCGTATTCCATGTATGAAACCACTTGGCTGGTCAGCCAGTAGTCGGCACCCACGGTGAACTGATCCAGCGTGTTGTCTTTGGTGTCGTAGTCAACATAATCATACACACCGTACAGGCCCACGCCGATTGGGAAATCGTAGCGTACCATCGCACCCACACCGGTTTGCTCATCGCCCGCAAAATCATAGTCTGAGTACATCGCTGCCAGTGACAGGCTATTCCACGCGTATGTGGCGTTCAGTGTCCATGAATCATCTTTGTCATCGCCAAAGTTCTTGTCTTTTTCCGTACGCTCAGAGCTGGTGTAGGTACCGGACAAACCCAGACCGAAATCTGATTCCCATGCTACACCCAGTGCATAGGCCTGATCGATTTCGATGATGTCACCGCTGATCACACCATCACGGTCATCATATTCCTGGCCAGTGTGGTACTGAGCCATCACAGTGAAACCGTTCTTTTCAAATTTGTACTGCACGCCGTTGGTCAGGCGATCTGTTGCTGACCAGTCGTTTTTAATGTTGGCCGTACCACCGTATTCCCAGGTGATATCGTACTGACCGGCCAGCGTATCCTGCACTGCTGACATTCGACCAATTCGGAATTCACCGAAATCACCACCGATCGCAGCAGAAGCGAATTTCGTGAATTCTTCATCATCAAAGCCGTTGCCGTCTTCAGGAATGATGTTCAGCTCTTTAAGGACATCACCGTTCACGTACAGGCCGTTTGGCATGAAGTAGGTCATGTTCAGACCCAGCTCTGTCCCTTCGCCGGTGAACGTGTCGTCAGCGCCCATGATGCCGTTATCGGTCGTCTCGTAACGAACACGCAGGTTACCGTAAATGTTTACTGAAAGGTCATCGGATTTATATACTTCCGCTGCCATTGCTGATGCACTGGCAACCACAGAACCGATCACAGCTGCTACAACTGTCTTTTTCATGTTCACTCCTAATTATTGTCTCTATCAGCCCTTCTTTGGGCGTCAGTTTTTTATTTTTCACTGCTACCTGCCGGATGAAAGCGGTACAAAAAGCACACAACTTCAGCCAGCATGTTTCCCGTAAGGTGTGTTGGCCATTAGGGAGACACGGACTATTAAACACATAGAAACAAAGGGTTATGAACAAAAACAGTCTTAAACGATATTTAAATAGTTATCCTTAGAAATTAAGGTGATATAAAAACTAAATCAGACTCTAAAAATCTCAATCAGCTAAAAACTCATCATTGAGCGCAAAGAAATACGGGCTTTTGCCGCGGAAAGATAAAAAAATACCAACGCCCGACTAAATCGAGAGTTGGTATTTTTTTGAGTTAGCTAACGCTACGTATTGCGCTGCCGTCAGATCAGCTTGTGTCGACCGGCCAGAGAATGGGATAAGGTCGTGCCATCCACCAGCTCCAGCTCACCGCCAACCGGTACACCATGAGCAATGCGGCTGGCTTCAACCTGGTACTCGCCACACAGTTCAGCGATGTAGTGAGCTGTCGCCTCCCCTTCTACGGTCGGGTTGGTTGCCAGAATCACTTCACTGATGGTTTCGGTCTGCATCCGGAATTCCAGAACATCCAGCCCGATATCCGATGGCCCGATGCCATCAAGCGGCGACAGGTGTCCCATCAGCACGAAATACCGGCCGGAAAACTGCCCGGTGGCTTCGACCGCCAGAATATCTGCCGGACTTTCCACAACACAGATTTGGCCGTTTTCCTGACGACGCGGATTTGAACAGATGGAGCACACCTCTTCTTCCGTAAACGTCCGGCAATCACGGCAGTGACCGATTTCCGTCATGGCTTTTTGCAAAGCATCCGCCAGTTGCAGGCCACCCTGACGATTTCGCTGTAACAAACTGAAGGCCATCCGCTGTGCTGACTTGGGGCCAACCCCAGGCAGACAACGTAAGGCCTCCATTAATTGCTCCAGTAATTGACTGGTACGCATTTATCAGAATGGCATCTTAAAGCCAGCTGGCAGGTTCATACCGCCAGTCACGCTTGCCATCTTCTCTTTTTGAGCTTCTTCAATACGACGTGCCGCATCATTGAACGCCGCAGCAATCAGATCTTCCAGCATGTCTTTGTCGTCTTCCATCAGGCTGTCATCCAGCTCAACACGACGCACGCTGTGGCTACCAGTCAGAGTCACTTTTACCAGGCCGGCACCGGACTCACCAGTGACTTCCATACTCGCGATCTCTTCTTGCATTTTCTGCATGCGCTCCTGCATTTGTTGCGCCTGCTTCATCATGTTAGCCATACCGCCTTTACCAAACATATGTTCTCTCTCTATGGTCTGGTTAATCTATAAGGGTCTTACGCTATCTTCATCCAGTACAGCAGCAAACCGCTGACAAATGAAATTCACGTTGGGATCAGCCATCAGGCTTTGCCGGGCTTGATCCAGTTTTTCCTGATAGAGGCACTCCCGCCATTCCAGCGGTGTACGTCCCCTATCACTTAATTCGATGGTGAGGCTGATAGCCGCACCAAACAATTCGCTCAGTGCCTGAGCCAGTTGCTCACGCGCTTTCGGTGTATCCAGGTGCTTTTGACTCGGCCGCAGCGTCAGTGTTACCGCATCGCCACTGCGCTCAAACGCAGAGTTCAGGGCAAGCTGTTGAACCATACGACCTACATTAAGCTTAGTCACCCAATCCGACCAACTATCCTGATTTGCCGCTTCGTTGACAAGCAAATTCACCATTTCAGGTGTTTTTTCATGCTCCAACGCCTGTTTCATCTGGGCAGGAGCAACTTCGGTTACAACAACAGACTCATCAGGCTCCGCCGTTGGCCGCCACTGGTATTCCTGCGGTGCGGTAGAGTGCGGTGCCGCTTGTGACGATGAACCGCCTCCCGGCATACCCGGTACCGGCATCGCATCAGGTGCGGCAGCATGACGACCGTTTTGCTTACTGGCAATTCGATCGAGAACGCTGACGGTCGCGACTTTTTTAGCCTGTACCGGTTGGGTCTTTTTTCCGCTGGCCGGTGCCGCGCCATCACGCTTCACCTGACTCCGTAATTTGTTCCTTGCCGCCAACAGACCAGAAGCTGCCGAAGCCGGACGCTCTGCCGCCGGTTGCGCTGACTGAGTGTGCACTGGCTGATTATTCGCTTGCTGATTATGCACGGGCTGGCTGAGCGCAGCCTGACCAGACGGTGGCGATTGCGGATACGCCACACTCGGATCCACATGCTGAGACTCCGGACCGTATGACTCAGAGTAATCAGGCACTGGCGGCGCGTCGTAAGCTGGCGGATTCTCATAGTGGTGAGTCGCAGGCATCGGCCTTTGCGCCGCCGTGTCCACCGAAGCAGGCGTCGCCGCCGGCTGAGCCATTGGCTGAGCAGCTGGTGTCTGCATCTGCGCTCTCAGGGCCTGTACGCGCTGCATCCCCTGGCCTTGTCCGGCAGGCGTTTGGCCCGCGGGATGTTGCCCCATAGGACTTGGCGTTCGTGCGACCGATGGAGTCGCCGGTTGCGTTGCTGGTTGCGTCTCAGGAACAGCAATCGTCTGAGGCGTCACCGTTGACACTGCAACAGGACGGAACGCCAGCATGCGTAACAACACCATTTCCAGACCGGTACGGCCATCCGGCGCGTAAGCCAGATCCTGTCGCCCTTGCAACGCAATTTGATAGCACAGCTGCACTTCCTGCGGCGATACCGCTTTACTGAGCAGCACAATACGCTCGGCATCCGGTACAGAATCATCAAGCGATGCCGGTAATGCCTGGTACATGGCAACGCGGTGAAGCTGGGAAGCCAGCTCACGCAGCAGGCTGTCCCACTCAACGCCGACACCCGCCAGTTCTTCCAGGCAAGCCATGGCTGGCTGCGCTTCCCCTTGGGCAACCGCTTCCAGCAAATACAGAGCTTGTTCCGTGTTCAGGGTGCCCAGCATTTCCGACACCGCAGTCGCGTGAACATTGCCGTTCCCCAGTGCAATGGCCTGATCGGTCAGGCTCAGTGCATCACGCATACTGCCTTCAGCTGCACGGGCCAGCAGACTTAATGCGCGAGGTTCAAATTCAACCTGCTCTTGGGTAAGTACGTACTCAAGCTGCGCCTGAATCTGAGTATTATCCAGATGTTTGAGATGAAACTGCAGACAGCGCGACAAGATCGTCACCGGCAGCTTTTGCGGATCTGTGGTCGCCAGAATGAATTTAACGTATTCCGGCGGCTCTTCGAGTGTTTTCAGTAAGGCGTTAAAGCTGTGACGAGAGAGCATGTGCACTTCGTCAATCAGGTAAACCTTGTACCGTCCCCGAGCTGGCTTGTATTGCACGTTATCCAGCAGATCTCGAGTATCTTCAACCTTGGTGCGTGAGGCGGCATCGATCTCTAACAGATCGACAAAGCGTCCCTCATCGATTTCACGACAAGTCTCACACTGCCCACACGGTGAAGCCGTGACACCCTGCTCACAGTTCAGGCCTTTCGCAAAAATACGGGCGATCGTGGTTTTACCTACCCCTCTTGTTCCACTGAACAAGTAGGCATGGTGCAAACGGTTATGGGCAAGCGCATTTTCCAGTGCTGTCAAAACGTGGGACTGACCCACCACATCAGCAAACTGGTGCGGGCGCCATTTACGTGCCAGAACCTGATAACTCATGTTAACTAACCTTACAGAATCAAGAACTCAATGCTAGCACAGGGAGGATAATGGGGCGAGAGGGCGCTCGACGAGCGCCCAATGATTAGCCAGTCACCTGGCCAGACAGCCTGTCAGTGGCCGTCAAAATCACAGATGCTGAAGACCTTCAGGCCGATACCTTGCAGACGCTGTTCGCCGCCGATATCAGGCAGGTTAATGACAAATGCTGCATCTTCAACAATACCGCCCAAACGACGTACCAGCTTAGTGGTCGCTTCAATCGTACCGCCTGTTGCCAGCAGATCATCTACCAGCAGGACTTTGTCCCCTTCGCGGATAGCATCTACGTGGATTTCAAGCGTATCCTGGCCGTATTCCAGCTCGTAGCTTTCGCCGATCACTTCACGCGGCAGTTTGCCCGGCTTGCGTACCGGCACGAAACCGACACCCAGTTCCAGTGCGAGCGGTGCACCAAACAGGAAGCCACGCGCTTCAGTACCAATCACTTTCGTAATGCCCTTGTCTTTGTACTGATCAATCAGCACCTGCATCGTTGCACGGTAAGCCTCAGGATCTTCCATCAGGCTGGTCACATCACGAAACAGAATCCCTGGTTTTGGGTAATCAGGGATTGATTTAATACTGTTTTTAATCAACGCGAGCTTATCTTGATTCATATTCGATTATCCGTGCCCCTCCCAACGGGGCAAATGTAAGTGAAACGGCTAAAAGCCGATAAAAACCGGCTCAAATAGTAGTGATTTTCCGCAGCAGGAGCAAGGACTGGCGCCAGATCTGCACCACCCAATGTCACATAGAGAGTGTCACTTAGAGAGGATCAGATAATGGCGGGTTTTCCCTGACTGGCAGACGGTTAAACCAGAACAACAATATTGCCAGCATGACCAGCAACATGACTTTGTGCCAAATCAATGGCACCCAATAAATAGAGAAGGCAAAACTAAGCACCATCATAATGTTGGCGCGGCGTTTCACCCGAGGTGAAACCGAGCGGTGACGATGCCAGTTCTCAAGCACCGGGCCAAATTGCGGATGGCTCAGCAACCAATGGTTCAGACGCGGCGAGCCCCGCATGAAACAGGCACTGGCCAGCAGCAGGAAGGGTGTTGTTGGTAACAGCGGCAGAAAAGCACCGATCATGCCCAATACCACGCAAATCCAACCACAAACCAAGAGTATTGTTCTTTTTACCATACATCACATTCCGGTACTGTCCTCTTGGCAGTGTAGCAACAAAAGAAAACGGCCAACAACACTCTTGTTGCTGGCCGTTCAGAAAGACGGGAGTTTCTGCCTGATTAAGAAGACAGAATGCCCAACCAGGTCAGACTTGCTGGCAGTGTTGGCAATGCCATTGCCAGCAGAAAACCGAAAAAGTACTTTACGCTGTATGGGTCTTTAAAACCATGCTCCATGGTACACTTCCTTTATTGGCTGATTGATTTTAGGCTGATAATCGTTCACGGCTCTTGGGCCGCTCATCTCATTAACCCTGCTAATATAGCGGATAAAGGGTGTCGCAAAAACCGAGAGAAAATACGGGTATTCCGGAATAACCCCGACTTTGTTTGATTCAAATCACAATCAAAGTTAAGAATCGACTTAGACTAAATTTACCTAAAACAAAAATGATGATCTTATGGCAACGTCAGAATTAACTTATGAACCGCTGCGGGTTCGCCTTGAGCAGGAGCACGCTGCACTTTATTCCGAGCTTAAGCAAGAAATGTTGCTCAATACTCTGCTTCCGTCATCAGCTGCAATTGAAGGCGCGGAATTGAGTGATTTAATTGTTATGGCTAAATCATCATTTATTCCGAATTTGTTTGATTTAGCAACCCGACTGGAAAAAGTGGATGCCGCCATTTGCTCAATTAAACTGGGCATGTACGGCCTGTGTGCTGATTGTGAAGATGAGATCGATATAGAAGATCTGGAAACAGATCCGGCTCAGCCTCGCTGCCAGCACTGCCGAGAGCACAGCCGCTATCACCATGAGGCCTGAAAAATCCGTTCAGCGCCGTTAAAACGGCAATAAGCGGGACATTCCCGCCTATTGTTTTTCATCAGTTCTGCCTGACCTGGTTTCGTCAGGCCGACAACGCCGTCAAGCTTCTGACGGCTTATAGCAGATTACTGATTCGCCTGAGTTTTTACCCACTGCTCAAACGCTGCTTTTTCATCAGCATTGGCTTTGCTATACCACAGTTTCAGCTGAACCAGCGCATCACCGGTGATACTGATTTCACCTTTATCGCTGACTTCTACCGCGGCTTTTTCCAAATCTACCGCATAACCTTCTTCAAAGGTAATGCCGTGCTCGCGGTTGTATTCCGCAACCAGCGCTTCCATGTCACTGAATGCGGCAAAACCTTTACCTTGCAACTCTACGTATTCCAGCGGTTGTTTTGCACCACCAGCCAGCTCCAGTTGCCACTCTGGGCCACGCTGAAAATAAGATTCTGCCTGAGACAAAGTCGAAAGACGAGGCAGTGTAATGGTCGCGTTCTGGGTAGGTACTTCCATCTCAAACAGATAAGGGCGAGTCGTATAGATACGGGTTTTCGAGCCGTCTTTCACTTCTCCGTCATAACGCACAACAATCTGGTGTTTGCCTGCAGGCAGATTCACAGCGCTGGTCTCAGACCAGAAGGAAGACGCTACCTTTTTGCCGTCAACCACCAGTAATTTAATGTTTTCACCCGTGCTTAATGTGCCTGCCTGTGCAGCCAGAGGCAGCGCCAGGCTACCAAGCGCTAGAAACCACTTTTTCATGTCCAAGTTGTCCTTTTTTGTCCTGTTATAAGCCCATCAAGATAGCAAAAAGCCGCCATAAAGGCGGCTTTTTTCAGAAAGTTTTCTAACTGTGGCTCACAATTAGAATTTAACTTCCATACCAACCAGGTAACCTAGATCTAGGTCAACATTGTCAGCGTCTGCCCAGCCCAGCTCACCGTAAACTTTTACGTTGCTGTGTAGCTGGTGAGTGATGTTCGCGTAAACGTTGTCTACGCCGTCACGAGTGATGTAGTGACCAACACCGTCGATGTCTGTATCAGCATGGTTGTAACCCAGAGCAAAAGTGTTTTTGCCCATAGTGTAAGAACCGTTGATTTCGTAAACGTCTACATCAGACTTGTTAGCACGGTTAGTGTTTTGCTCGTACTCAGCGTTGCCGTAAGACGCTGCGAATGCGAATGCACCCATTACGTATTCAGCTTCGATGTTGAACGCGTCAACATCAGTGTCGCCCAGGTCTTCAGCTGTGTAGTAGTAACCACGAACGTCGAAGTTTGCAAAACGTGCACCGATACGAACGTCAGTAACAGTACCATCGCTGTTCAGGTAGTCAGTTGCAGGGCTAGAGCCGTCTGCATCCAGGTCGTGAGTCAGACCGAAGTAGAACTGACCGTTGTCGAATACGTATTTGATTGCTTCGTTACCTTCAGTTTTAACGAAGTCAACTTGGTCGAAGCCCAGCTCGTAGTCTTTACCGATGCCCATGTCATCAGAGATGTACAGCATACGACCGAAAGTCAGTGTACCGAAGTCACCGCCAAGACCAACCCACAGCTCGTCGTTTTCAACGTCGCGCTTTTCGAACTTGAAGCCGATACCAGCAACAGCGTTCAGTTGGTCAGTTACAGCGATAGTGGTGTTCAGTTGCAGATCACCATCATCCAGGTGCAGGCCAGCGTCATCAGTGTTTGATGCATCGCTGTCTACGTAGTTTTGGAAGTACTGAACTTCAGCTGCACCAGACAGGTCAACTGTTACACCGTTTGCATCGTATAGGTTGATGCCTGCGTTTGCAGAACCTGCTGCTAGTACTGAAAGTGCTAGAAGTGTTTTTTTCATGATATCCACTGCCTTTTCTTATTTAGACTGGAATTCCTGTTTCCAGAATTCCTTTTCATTATTTGTCTCTCAGCTTCCGTCATCCTCTATAAACATAAAGAATGATAAAAGAATCCAAGAGCAAGAAATTTGCGGACTTCATCCTGACAGAAGATTCCTCTGAATGTCAAATACCTCTAAACAAAAACTAAAAAAACATCAAAAACATCAAATATCAATAACTTACACCAACAAAAGCCTACTAATTGAGCATTGTTTTTATCAAAAAAGCATGAATATTTGATGACAATCAAAACACTCAACCAAGATTAAAAACTGAAATTTAGATAAAAAAACAACACATACAGGACAAAATATTACTAACAGCAGGTTTTTACAGTTAATTTCTTCACCTCAAAGGGTGTTCACCATATTGATAGAATAGTTCAATTACAATTCGTGAGGTGATTCGCATTTTGGATAACTATTTGAACAAAATATGCAGCCGCTCACATTCAGACCTTCGTGCTATAATGCCCGGCCCTGCCACTACGAAGTTTCAAAAATGTTACACAACCAGATTAAGCAAGATATCAAAAAGTGCTATGAGAACCTGGGTAACCAGCTCGATAACTTTATACCCAGAAGGGCTCAAAACTATCTGGTTGCTGAAATCGCCAAAACCCTTGGTGGTGAATACCATAAGAAACATCGGATGTTGGTGGCCGAAGCCGGTACCGGGATTGGTAAGTCGCTTTCTTACCTGCTCGGGGCGATTCCCTACGCGATGTTCAACAATAAGAAAGTCCTGATTTCTACTGCGACCGTGGCCCTGCAGGAGCAGCTCATCAACAAAGATCTGCCTCTGTTTAATCGTATTTATCCTAAGGAATTCAGTTTCATCCTGGCTAAAGGCCGCCAACGCTATTGCTGCCACCACAAACTGGAAGCCAGCTGTAGCAGTGAAATTGGCCAACAGGCCGCTTTATGGGATGAAAAACCCAAAAAGTCAGATCTCGATTTGCTCAAGCGGATGCTCAAAGCAAGTGAAAGTCAGAAATGGGACGGTGACAGAGACAGCTGGCCAACCACCATTCCCGACCGTGTCTGGCAGCAGATTGTGGCAGATAAACACAGTTGCCATTCCGGACTGCCAAAACATCGACACTGCCCGTTTGCCAAGGCCAGGGAGCATTTGGAAAAGGCTGATGTGATCATTGCCAACCATGCCCTGTTAATGGCCGATATTGAGCTGGGCGGCGGGATTATTCTGCCTGAGCCGGAAAAAACCATTTATGTGATAGATGAAGCCCATCACCTTCCTCAGGTTGCCCGCGATTTTTCTGCCGCCGCCGCCAGCCTGAAAGGGGCGGCAAGCTGGCTGGAAAAACTCAACCAATCCGTCGGGAAATTGGCGGAGCTGGCCGACTATAAAAAATCCGGCCGTTTCCAGACAGCACTCAATGAAAACATCGCCCTGCTCATCCCTTCGTTAAGACAAATTGCCAGCACGATTGACCCGGCCATGTTTAATAAAGACGGAGTTTACCGCTTTGAGCATGGTGAGTTGCCCGCCTGGCTGCAGGAAGAAGCGAAAGGGTGCAAGGAATCTTGCAAGAAAGCCTTGCAGGCACTGGGAAAAATTCACGATCTGATTGCGGAGCGCAATAAAGACAATGAACTGGCCCCTCGTTTAGCCGAACCCGCGCTGGCCGAGTCCGGTTTTTACCTGCAACGTCTGGAAAACCTAGAGAAAGTCTGGAGCCAGATGGCCCAGCCAAATAAAGATAAAGGGGCGCCGCTGGCACGCTGGCTGGAAAAAAGCCCGGATCGGGAGAACGACTATATCGTAGAAGTGTCGCCATTGGAGGTAGGACACCGTCTGGATCAGTTACTGTGGAGCCGGGCGGTCGGGGCTATTTTGGTATCGGCGACCCTTCGAGCGTTAAACAGCTTCGACTATTTCTGCCGTCAGGCGGGAATTTTTGAAAAAGAAGCAACACGTTTCCTGGCACTGGCTTCGCCGTTCGACTATCAGAATAATGCCCGGCTGGTTATCCCAGCAATGCCGCTGGAACCTCAGGCTGAACAGTTCACAGAGCTGCTTATCGAGAAACTGCCGGAGTTCCTAGAAGGTGAAACCGCCAGCCTGGTGCTTTTTTCTTCATACTGGCAAATGAACCAGGTCGCGGACAAACTGCGCCCACTGGCAGTAAAAAATCGCTGGGAGCTGCTGATTCAGGGTGAGGAATCCCGTCACATTATTCTAAAAAAACATAAAGAAAACTGTCAAAAGGGTAAAACCAGTATATTATTTGGAACGGGCAGTTTTTCAGAAGGTCTTGATCTTCCTGGCAATTTGCTGACCAACCTGATTATTACGAAAATTCCGTTTGCCGTTCCCACTTCTCCTGTAGAAGAAGCACATGCAGAATACATCGAAAGCCGTGGCGGAAATCCCTTCTTGCAGATTGCCGTTCCTGAGGCCAGTAAGAAACTGATCCAGTCGGTAGGACGTCTACTGCGTAAGGAAGAAGATTCTGGTAGAGTCGTGCTGCTTGATCGCCGTGTGCTGACCCGCCGCTACGGTAAAGCCCTACTCGACTCACTGCCACCGTTTAAACGTGTCATCGAACAGAGCCTGAATACAAGATAAGACTGAATGATTGAAATGATAGAACCAGGCATGCTGTTGGTGCTTGGTCTGGTAGCCCTGATTGCTGGATTTATTGATGCCGTCGCCGGTGGCGGGGGCATGCTGACTGTGCCCGCTTTACTGTCTATCGGCTTACCGCCGCACATTGCGCTGGGCACAAACAAGCTGGCGGCGACTTTCGCCTCGTCAACGGCCGCCTGGACCTATTACAAGAAACAGCTGTTTTCTCCGTCGTTCTGGAAACTCTCATTCATCGCCACACTGGCCGGTGCGATTCTGGGCACGCTGGTCGTCGATTTAATCAGTACCGAGTGGCTGGAAAAAGTGCTGCCGCTGATTATTCTGGCGGCTGCGGTCTATACCGTCTGGCACCCGCATCCTAAAGGCAACAACCATGAACTGCCCGAAAAGTGCGAAAAATTTGCCCGGAAACAATGGCTGCAAGGCACCACGCTAGGGTTTTATGACGGACTGGCCGGCCCCGGCACCGGCGCTTTCTGGACCGTTTCGAACATGGCGCTGTACCGGTTAGATATTTTGATGGCATCTGGTTTGGCAAAAGCCATGAATTTCACCAGCAATCTGACCTCACTGGTGACCTTTGCCATACTGGGACATATCAACTTTGCACTGGGTTTGACCATGGGGGTCTGCCTGATGTTGGGCGCTTACATAGGGGCCCATTCTGCCATCCGTTTTGGAGCTAAATTCATCCGTCCGGTATTCGTGACTGTGGTGATTGTGCTTGCCGTTAAACTGGCCTGGCAAGCCTGGTTCTGATTTCGCTTCCTGAGGAAATAGCATGCCTGATCTCCAACGTCTTGAAACGCTTATTGATCAGCTGGGTAAAGACGCTGCCCAGCTTGACCGTACCCGCGGGGAATCGGAACGTCCTCTGTTCGACGAGCATCTGTTCCATTGCCGCAGCAAACTCCTGACGCCTTGCGTTAACGAGTTGCGGGATGAAATTCGCGCGTTACGTATGGAACGTCGAACCGGCCGACTTGAAGCGGCTCGCACCCAGTATGTGTGTGAAAAGCTGGTGTCACAAATCCAAGCCATTCAGCGCGAGCTGGCGACTCAGCAAATCCGCAAAAATGAACCTAAGCGCACCTCTGGCTGGCGTAAACCCATCCATCAGCTCTATCAGGATCTGGCCCAGCACCAGGACTGGGAACGCCGTTTGGCGGCGATGCTGCGTGATAAAGAGCACCTGCTCAACCGCAGTACCTCACTGACAGAGCGCCAGACACTTCAGCAGGAAGTGCTGGCACTGGGCGGTCGCCTTACCCGCTGCCGTGCTGCGTTGAGAAAAATTGAAAAAGATATCAGCCTGCAGGAGCGAAAAGGCTAATGACGTTACCTCTGGTTTATCACCCTATTTACTCCGAACTCGATCTACCGCCGGCGCATCGTTACCCGATCAGTAAATATCGACGTCTGTACCAGTACCTGCAGGACACCCTGAACATTGAGCAGCACCCGGCCATCCGGCTGTTTCAGCCGGAGCCCATCAGTGTCGACGAAATCAAGGCATTGCATGACCCGGATTATATCGACGCGTTGTTTTCCAATGCCCTGCCCGCGGCGAAAATGCGCCGTATCGGCTTTCCCTGGAGTGAGCAGCTGATCACCCGAACCTGTATGTCATCCGGCGGCACCAAACTGACCGTTGACTTGGCTCACCAGTACGGGTTGAGTATTCACCTCAGCGGTGGCTACCACCATGCCCACAAAGACTTCGGCAGCGGTTTCTGCCTGGTCAATGACCTAGCGCTGGCAGCGAAGCATGCACTCACTTTGCCCGGTGTCGATACCGTGATGATCATTGACTGCGACGTCCACCACGGTGATGGCACCGCGACCATTTTGGCCGATGAGCCGAACGTGATTACGTTTTCTGTGCATTGTGAGAAAAACTTCCCGGCCCGCAAACCGGACTCAACGCTCGATCTGGCCCTGCCAATAAACACCACGACTGAAGAGTACCTGAACGCCTTTGAGGGCTTGTTACCGCTGGCACTCGCCCAGTATCAGCCGGACCTGGTGATTTACGATGCCGGGGTTGATATCCACCAGGATGACGAGCTGGGCTATTTCAATGTGTGCGTCGAAGGTATCTATCAACGGGATCACCTGGTGCTGAGCCGATGTCGCGAAGCGGGCATTCCGGTGGCGGCGGTCGTGGGTGGCGGTTATCGCCATGACCATCAGCTACTGGTCAATCTGCACGCCCAGCTTATATACTCAGCCATGAATATTCTGGAGCTGGGCTGAACCACCAGCCCGGCTGTCTATCCCGCCGTTACGAGTTGTCCCATGAGCGAAAAAAACACCGCTTCCCTGAATGATGCCCCTGCCGATATTAAACTGGCAGTCGATTTGATTTACTTGCTGGAAACGAACGAGATTGACCCCAAAACGGCGCTGTCAGCGCTGGAAATCGTCAAATCTGACCTGCTGGCCAAGTTAAAAAAAGACAACAGCGAACAGTAAAAGCCGCGACTGCCAGCGTGAGTCTCAGCGTTACAACATGAAAAATTTGACCTTTCCCTAGGGGGAAGGTTTACACTTCAAGGGTATATTTTTGTAACTTGAACGCTGTTGCCGTTCTCGCTTTCAATCGGTTGTGACATGACGTTTTTGCGTGCCCCGTACAAATTGACAGCTTTTACCCTGCTACTGGTGGTCAGTCTGATCACCGGTCCGGCTATGGGCATGTCTTTTTCGCACGCGACCACAATGGCGAATGCTACCGTGGCAATGAAAAACGACGGCATGACGATGACTGACGCCAGCATGAGCATGATGCATGGCGACATGACAAAGCACGATCCATCAATACACGGCTCTGGGTTGCACGGTGAAAATCCGGCTAACGCGGCGTCGCCTGCTCCACATACCGGACATCACTCAGGCCAGAACAGCGCCTCGATGGTTCATGCCACACCCGATACCCCGAATCCAGATTGTCAGCACTGCGGCAGTGGGGCCGAAGCCGCCGACAACTGCACCTCTTCCGATATGTTTTCCGATTGCAGCAGCTGTGACAGCCGTCACTGCCAGTCCTCGGTCATCATTGTTCTGAATTCTGAGCCAAGCACTCTCTATCCTGACAGTGTCCGTCCTGTGCTGACGACACTGCAGCCTGTCTCGCGCGCGGAAAACCCGCTACGCCCGCCTATTCACTGAACGCACTGCGCCCTTTTTCCGGGGCATATGTCAACGATGACAACTGATCGCCATTTGCAGGCCGTCAGTCAGTACTAACTTCGTTCAAGTGAATTTTTATGTCAAAACATTACCTTGCCCAGCCGTTGGGCATGGCATTGATGCTTATGATGCTCAACCAGGCATACCCAGCCCTGGCGCACGCCGCATCCATGCCGATTTCTTCATCCCCTGAGCTGCAGCCATATGCTCAGCCTGATTTAACGACTCTGATTCAGTGGGCCATTGACCACGATCCGGGCCAGCAGCAATTTCACTATCAGGCTGATGCCATCAGCGAAATGGGGATCGCCAGCAGCCAGTTGATGGATCCGAAGCTCAAACTGGGCGTGGGTGGTCTGCCTGTCGACAGTTTTGCGTTTGATGAAGACCCGATGACCAACATTTCCGTCGGGCTGATGCAGGAATTTGGCCGCGGCGACACCCAGACTCTGCAACAAAAGCAGAGTGAACAACAGGCAAGCGGTGTACGCCAGCAGGCCGATATTCGCAAGCTGGATATCACCAAAGCTGTGACCAACGCCTGGATTGAGCTGGCCTATCTGAACCAGACCCGTACGCTGATGGTGCAAAACCAGTCATTGTTTCGCGAGTTATTGAGCTACCTTGAAACCAACTACGGGTTGGGTGCCAATCAGGCTCAGGACATTATTCAGGCCGAGCTGCAAATCAGCCGCATTGACGAACAATTGCAGGCTAACCAACAACTGCAGCAGCGCTGGCGGGCGCAGCTGTCAGAATGGTTAGGTAGCCAGTCTGCATCGTTAGTGGTCACCTCCTATCCGCAATGGCAGACCCTGACCCAGTACCTCACCACCCAACCGGCCAATCATGTCTCAACGCTGGCGTCGCACCCGGCGGTGCAGGTGCGTGATGCCCTGATCAAAACCTCCGAAACCGGCGTCGATATCGCCCGTGAAGCCTACCAGCCCCAGTTCGGTGTGGAAGTGATGTACGCCTACCGTCAGGCCGATCGCATGGACGGCTCGCCGGCTCCGGATCTGGTCAGTGCTTATCTGACCATGGATCTGCCGCTGTTTACGGAAAAACGTCAGGACAAGAAACTGGCCGCGGCTCAGCATCAGGTTGGCGCCGCCCGTACCCAGCGCGATCTGCTGATCCAGCAAATGCAGGCTCAAGCCGCCGCGACCGACGCGGACCGCAGCCATATTCAGCAACGCCTGGCCCGCTATCAGCGCACCCTGCTCAAGCAAGCCAGAGAGAAAACCCGCGCGGTGGAGCGCGGTTACCAGAACAACACCAGCCAGCTAGACGAATACATCCGAGCGGCCAGCGATGAGCTGGCGCTCGAACTCGAACAAGCGCGTCTTGAGGCCGATCTCAACCAGGCCAATAACAATCTGGCGTATTTGCTGAATCAATATTAAGGGACAACATGAACAAAACATTTTCTGTCGCCGTGCTGGCACTGGCCATCGGTGGCGTGCTGGGGTATCTCATCGCCACGACAACGACCGAGCCGACCGGTGAAGCGTCTGCCGCGGCCAGCAACGAGCCCCTGTACTGGGTGGCTCCGATGGATCCGAATTACAAACGGGATAAGCCGGGCAAATCCCCCATGGGGATGGATTTGATCCCGGTGTATGCCGAGGATCTGGCGGGTGACAAGCAGGATCCTGCCGGCACAGTGACGATTACGCCAGCGGTTGAAAACAACCTCGGGGTCAAAACGGCAGCGGTTCAGGTACAGGCACTGGTGCCGAACATTGACACGGTCGGGTATATCGCCTTTGACGAAAGCCAGTTATGGCAGATCAACAGCCGGGTCAGCGGCTGGATCCAGACCCTGAACGTCAATGCGATTGGGGAACGCGTGCGCAAGGGTGAGATCCTGTTTGAACTCTACTCTCCCGATCTGGTGCGCGCGCAGGAAGAACTGTTGAATGCGCAACGCCTGGGCAAAGCCGTACTGGTCCGGGGAGCCAAAGATCGTCTGCGCTCTCTGGGCGTCGATAATGCACAAATCGATGAGGTGCTGCGGCGTGGCAGTGCCAAACAGCATATTGCGGTCAAGGCGCCGGCCGATGGCGTTATCGCGACGCTTAATGTCCGCAACGGGGCGTACCTGTCACCGCAACAAACTGTGATTACCGGCGGGAACCTCGACACCGTCTGGGTCGATGCCGAAGTGTTCGAACGCCAGGCGCAGTGGATCACACCCGGCACTGCGGCGGAGATGTCCGTGGATGCCCTGCCGGGGAAACCATGGCTGGGAGAGGTTGATTACATCTACCCGATTTTGGATCCCAAAACCCGTACCTTGCGTGTACGTCTCAAATTTCCGAATAAAAGCGGCGAGCTGAAGCCGAACATGTTTGCCAACCTGCAACTGCGTCCCAACAGTCCCGAGGCGGTGATAGTGGTGCCTGAGCAAGCAGTGATCCGCGCCGGGAATATGAGCCGGGTCGTTCTGGCGGCTGGTGACGGGAAATACCGCTCCGTACGCATCGAGACCGGGCGCAGTGCCGGCGGTATGGTGGAAGTGCTGGCCGGACTGCAAGCCAACGACCATATCGTGACATCCGCCCAGTTCCTGCTGGATTCCGAATCCAGCCAGAGCGCCGATCTGGGCCGGATAGAAACGTCATCCGCCGGTGAACCGCCGACATCTGTCACCGTCACCGGTGTGGTTCGTCACGTCATGGCTGCCCACAACATGGTGACCATTGAACACGACGCTGTTCCGGAATGGGACTGGCCGGCCATGACCATGGATTTCACCGTCAGCGAGGATACCGATCTCAGTGCCCTGATTGGCGGGCAGCGCATCCGGTTTCTGATCCACCAGCAACCGGATGGCCAATACACCGTCAGCGATGTGGTCGCGGCAGATGCGGCTCACCGTCAGATGGATCACAACAAGATGGATCACAGCAAGATGGTGCCGGCCACCAAGGCAGGTGAGCAATGATTGGATCAATCATCCGTTGGTCAATCAAAAACCGCTTTCTGGTGCTGATTGCTACAGCCTTTCTGGTGGCCGCCGGACTGTTCAGTGTCAGGCAGACCCCGATCGACGCCATCCCGGATCTGTCGGATGTTCAGGTGATCATCAAAACCAGCTATCCGGGCCAGGCGCCGCAGGTAGTGGAAGATCAGGTGACCTACCCGCTGACCACCGCCATGCTCGCGGTACCGGGGGCTGACACCGTACGCGGTTATTCCTTCTTCGGGGATTCCTACGTTTACATCATCTTTAACGATGACACCGACCTGTACTGGGCCCGTTCACGGGTGCTGGAGTACCTCAGTCAGGTGGCGCCCAAGCTGCCGCCGAGTGCCAAACCGACGCTGGGTCCGGATGCCACCGGGGTGGGCTGGATTTACAGCTATGTGCTGGTTGATCGCACCGGCCAGCACGACCTGAGCGAGCTGCGCAGCCTGCAGGACTGGTTTCTGAAATATGAGCTGCAAACGGTCAATGGCGTGTCTGAAATTGCCACCGTCGGCGGCATGGTCAAGCAGTACCAGATTCAGATTGATCCGGCCAAGCTGCGTGCCTATAACCTGACTCTGCAACAAGTAAACAAAGCGATTCAGGCCGGTAATCAGGAAGCCGGAGCCTCGGTGGTGGAGCTGGCAGAAGCGGAACACATGGTGCGGGCCACCGGCTATATTTCCGGTATTGACGATCTGAACAACCTGCCGCTGAGCGTTACCGATAAGGGCACACCGCTGCTGCTGGGCGATGTCGCCACCATCAACACCGGTCCGCAAATGCGCCGCGGCATTTCTGAATTCAACGGCGAAGGGGAAGCCGTCGGCGGCGTTGTGGTGATGCGATTCGGCGAAAATGCCCGCGAGGTCATCGGCAATGTCAAAGCCAAGCTGGAAACCCTGCAGCGCAGCCTGCCTGACGGGGTTGAGATTGTGCCGACCTATGACCGCGCCGGGCTGATTGATCGGGCGGTCGACAACCTGTACGACAAGCTGCTGGAAGAGTTCATTGTGGTCGCCGTGGTGTGCGCCCTGTTCCTGTTCCACTTCCGCTCGTCACTGGTTGTGATGATCAGTCTGCCGATTGGCATTTTATCGGCCTTTATCATCATGCACTGGCAAGGCATTAACGCCAACATCATGTCGCTGGGCGGCATTGCCATTGCGATTGGCGCCATGGTTGACGGCGCCATCGTGATGATTGAGAACGTCCACAAGCATATCGAACGTACCCCGCTGACCGATGAGAACCGCTGGCAGGTGATCGGTAAAGCCGCAGAGGAAGTCGGTGCGCCGCTGTTCTTCTCGCTGATCATCATCACCCTGAGCTTCGTGCCGGTGTTCGCGCTGGAAGGTCAGGAAGGCAAGATGTTCTCGCCACTGGCGTTCACCAAAACCTATGCCATGGCCGCGGCGGCCGGGCTGGCGATTACCCTGGTGCCGGTACTGATGGGTTACCTGATCCGGGGCAACATTTTGCCGGAGCACAAAAACCCGGTGAACCGTCTGGTGATCGCCCTGTACCGGCCGCTGCTGAACATCAGCCTGGCCTATCCGAAAACCGTCATCATCCTGGCTCTGGCCCTCATGGCTTCAGCGCTCTACCCGCTTCAGCGCATGGGCAGCGAGTTCATCCCGCCACTGGATGAGGGCGATCTGATGTATATGCCGACCACCTACCCGGGCATCTCCATCGGGAAAGCACGCGAACTGCTCCAGCAGACCGATAAGCTGATCAAAACCATTCCGGAAGTCAACACCGTGTGGGGCAAAATCGGCCGTGCGGACACCGCCACCGACCCAGCACCGCTGACCATGATTGAGACCATTATTCAGCTCAAACCACGGGAAGAATGGCGGGAGGGGGTCACCACCGAAAGCCTGCGCCGCGAACTTGATGCTTTGATCCAGTTCCCGGGCCTGACAAATGCCTGGGTGATGCCTATCAAAACCCGGATCGACATGCTGGCCACCGGTATTAAGACCCCCATCGGAATCAAGATTGCCGGGCCGGATCTCAAGGAGATTGAGAAAATAGGCACGCAGTTGGAAACCCTGCTCAAACCGGTGCCGGGGACAGCATCGGTCTACGCCGAACGGGTGGCTGGCGGACGTTACATCACCATGGATATCAAACGCCGGGAAGCCGCGCGCTACGGTCTGAGTATTCAGGACATTCAGCAGGTCATCAGTACCGCCGTGGGTGGCATGAATATCGGTGAAACCATTGAAGGGCTGGAGCGCTACCCAATTAACGTGCGCTACCCGCAACATTACCGCGACTCGCTGGTGAAACTGCAAAACCTGCCACTGGTGACGCCGAACGGGGCGCGCATTGCCCTGGCCGATGTCGCGGACATCCGCTTTGAAGACGGCCCGCCAATGATCAAGACCGAGAATGCCCGTCCTAACGGCTGGGTCTTCATCGACATTGACGGCCGGGATTTGGGCTCTTATGTGCAGGAAGCGCAGCAGGCGGTGGCCGAACAACTGGCCTTGCCACCCGGATACTCGCTAGTCTGGTCCGGTCAGTATGAATACATGGAGCGCGCCAAAGCCCGGCTGATTGTCGTCGTGCCGGCAACGCTGGCCATCATTATGGTGCTGCTGTACCTGAGTTTCCGTCGGGTCGGCGAAGTGCTCATCATCATGGGGACGTTGCCGCTCGCCATGGTCGGCGGGATCTGGCTGATGCACCTGCTCGGCTACAACTTCTCGATTGCCGTCGGGGTCGGCTTTATCGCCCTGGCCGGGGTTGCCGTCGAAATCGGCGTGATCATGCTGGTGTACCTCAACCAGGCCTGGCACACCCATCAGCACCAGGCGGAACAGTCACAGGAACCACTCACCCAGCGCCTGCTGGTACGCGCCATTCGCGAAGGTGCCGGGTTACGGGTACGCCCTGTAATGATGACCGTTGCCACCGTCATCATCGGTCTGATCCCAATCATGTACGGGTCAGGTACCGGGTCGGAAGTCATGCAGCGGATTGCCGCACCGATGATCGGCGGAATGTCATCAGCCCTGCTGTTGACGCTGGTTGTGCTGCCTGCCGTTTTCAAGCTCTGGAAGAGCTATCACTACAAACTTAATCCTTAATTCATCCCATCATTCCCCGGCACGGTGTGCCGGGTAAAGGAGTTACCATGACATCAACAAAACTGCTTTCTCTGGCCTTTCTTCTGGCAGCCGGTAATGCGTTGGCCGCTGGTGGCCATCATGATATGAGCAACATGAACGGCATGAGTGATCATGGCATGGCTGGTCACGATATGGCAGGCCATGGTCAGATGGCCTCATCCGTCGGCATGCCTGCACCAGCGACTCAGGCAAGCAAAACTTATCAGGTCATCCTGACCGATGACATGAAAATGCGCTTTGAGCCAGCGCTGTCATTGAAACAGGGCGATGTGGTGAATTTCATGGTTAAAAATGAAGGTAAAATCCCGCATGAGTTTTCCATCGGCAGCCTTGATGAGCAGGCCAAACACCGTGACATGATGCGCGAAATGCCTAATATGGAACACCATGACGGCACCACAGTCACGCTGGCTCCGGGAGAAAGCGCCGAGATGGGCTGGCATTTCATGGGAGAGCGCTTTGTTGAGTTCTCCTGCAACATTCCCGGCCATTCGGAAGCCGGTATGAAACGTAATACCGTGTTGAAATAATCAGGGAGTCACACATGAACTTCGTATCCCGTTACCCACTGATCGTCGCTACCCTGCTGGTACTGTCTGCCCCTCAGGCCTATGCCGAGACACAAGCCGACACGTTTCGCCAGCTGTCTGCCGAAGACGCATTGGAAGCATCACACCAGTGGCACCATACCGGTGAAGCCAGCGTCAAAGTTTATCCCGACCGGATTGAAGCCAGTTTTGCCGACCAGTCCAGCGCCACAATTCCAACCGGCGACCAGTTCCTGCTTTCCGTCGCGCCATATGAAGACGTCACCCACGGCTGTACTTTCCACGTCCCGACCGGTTGTCAGGGCGAAATGGTGGAAAAAGCCATGATGGTCAAAATCACCAATGCCGAGACTCAGGAAGTGATTCAGTCCGGCATGGTGCGTACACAGAAAGACGGATTCATTGATTTCTGGCTGCCAAAAGACCATCGCTACCAGTTCACTTTTACATACCAAGGAAAGACGGCATCGGAAGTATTGAGTACCGATGCCAACAGCCGCACTTGCATCACAACCATGCAATTGCTGTAGCGAATAATCCGCATATTGAGCATATGCAGAACCTCCGGGTTCAGGAGTACTCATCCCAAAATCAAAGGGCGGAATTCCGCCCTTTTCCCTTCGTTATCCCGCCATTTTTTTAATTTATCGCCGCATTTTTCCCTTAAAAAGCGTACCTCACGATCCCCCTCAGAAACACAATGTGCTTAACATCCCAATCCCTTTGTAAACCAAAATATTTGACAGTCAAAATAAATAAAACCAATATACTTTGATATTCAAACTATATTGCACTCAAACCACTATACTTATTCGAGTGCGCCATTTTCTTTTTCATTGAAGAGCAGGTATCCAAGCATGCACCGCACCGATCTCTCATCCTGGCAACACCGCCATGATTTTGCAGAAAACAATATTTTGGGTGAAAAACGAACATTCTGGGTTTTTCTCCTTACCCTCGTCACCATGATCGCGGAAATCCTTGCCGGGACGTTTTATGGCTCCATGGCACTGCTGGCGGATGGCTGGCATATGGGGACGCATGCTGCCGCTTTTCTGATTACACTGTTTGCCTATCGCTATGCCCGCAAGCATGCCGACAACCCGGTTTTTTCGTTTGGTACCGGCAAAGTCAGTGTGCTAGGCGGTTTCAGCAGTGCAATTGCGCTGGGCATTGTGGCTTTGATCATGCTGGTTGAGTCTACGCACCGCCTGTTCAGCCCCGCACAAATCCATTTTAACGAAGCGATCCTGGTGGCCGTCATCGGGTTGATCGTGAATGTGGTCTGTGCCTTCCTTCTTCATGACGCCGATCACCCTCATGGCCATACACACTCTCACCATCATCACCTTGAACATGGGCATGAGCATGAGCATGAAGATCACAACCTGCGGGCAGCCTACTTTCATGTTCTGGCCGATGCACTGACTTCGGTACTCGCCATCATCGCGCTGGTTCTGGGTAAATACCTCGGCCTGAACTGGCTCGATTCCGTCATGGGGATCGTCGGTGCACTGATTATTTCACGCTGGGCGTTCGGGCTGATCAAACAAACCAGCCCTATCCTGCTCGACAACAGCATCGATCCCCATTATCAGCAGCGCATGATTGATACCCTTGAAGCGGCCGATGATAACCAGGTCTGCGATCTGCATATCTGGAAAGTCAGCGCCGATCATTATGCTGCTGTGATTTCGCTGGTTACCCAACACCCGAAACCTGCTCAGGAATACAAGCAATTACTGACAGAATTCGATAAAATCAGCCACCTCACCATTGAGGTAAACCAGTGTCGGGAGCCACACTGAGGTACGGGATACGAATGAAAGACATTGAACAGTTAAACCACACCATCATCGAGTTTTATGAAAAGCTCTCTTCCTGGGAGCAATCGGTCGTGCGTGGCAAAGGGTTTTCCCTGCCGCAGGTGCATGTGGTTGAGATTCTGGGTGTCCACGGTGCCATGCGGATGAAAGAGCTGGCTGACAAGCTGGGGGTCACGACCGGAACACTGACTGTTCAGGTCGACAAAATGGTCAAGATGGGGCTGATTGAGCGGCGTCCTCATGAATCTGACCGTCGCTCGATTCTGGTCGATCTGACCGCAGAAGGCGAAGCGCTTTATCAGGAGCATGACCAGCTGCACCTGAACCTGACTCAGGATCTGACAGCGAAGCTGAGTGATACTGACCGTCAGCACCTGCTGGCGTGTCTGACCGCAATCAACAAAGAGTTTTAGCGGCGCACACTCCATATAACGAGTCTGTTAGTACTCACCTGTCACTCACCGCTGAGATGTAAAATATAAGTCCTATCACAAACGCAAAGAGCCTGAATAATCAGGCTCTTTGCGTATTTTTGGTCTTCCGACCTGTCTCACGCCGCTGTCTATTTCGGCATCAGGCATCAGGCATCAGGCATCAGGCATTTTCTAGGATGCTGACTCGCATGCCCTCTTCCACCTGCTGCAATGCTTCCACCAGCTGCTCGGTATCAATATCAACCGGCACATCGAGATGTAACTCGGCAAAGAACAACGTTTTCCCGATATCCTGTACCCCGATTCGGTGGTTTTCCATTTTCACAATACCGATCCCGATGTTATCGAGAATATGCGTCAGATCATGAACAAGACCCGGACGATCCGCCGACTCCACTTTCATCATCACATGATCCGTTTTGATCTGCGCCTGTGCCGTTAACGCCTCTATCACTCGCACATCCAGCGTCGATTGAGAAGCAAAGGCTTGCTTGAGTGCAGGCACCGCTTCTGTCGGCAAGTCAATTTTCAGAATACCGACGACCTGATTGTCGAGGCGGTTTATTTTGCTGACCAGCCACTTGCCCCCCAGCTCATGGGTTTTCGCGGCCAGGGTATTGATCAGTTGAGGGTGATCTTCACCCGCCAGTGTTACGGTTAATAAAGTATTCATAGGCGCCCCCTCTACAACGTAGCTTAAATGCTGCTTGTCCTACTCAGACTAGCAAGCAAGTCGCTCTCCTGCCGTGATTTGCCTCTCTATTGCCGGACAAACCTTCCCCCGCCACATCCGGCAATCCTGATATTAGGCGGGTTGCTGCGAAGCCGCGGGAAACAAAACCACAAAAAAGCCAGCGACGAGCGCTGGCTTTTCGAGCTTTTATTTTATGGCAACTATCACTACATCTGAGAAAACATGTTCATGATCACTGCGCCGGTAATGATTAAGCCCATTGAAATAATTGCAGGAAAATCAGGTTTTTGCTTATAAAGCACCATAGAGAAAATGGTCACACCAATAATCCCGAAGCCACACCAAAGTGAATAGGCGATTCCAACAGGAATGTATCCCATGGCTTTTGTCAGAGCAAAATAACAGATACTGTAAGCACTGATCACCAACAGTGATGGTGCAAGTTTACGGAAGTTATTGGTTTTTTTAATAAAAGAAGTGCCTGTAATTTCTGAGCAAATTGACAGTGCCAACCATAGTACGCCTGCATTTAACATTGTGCTTCTCCTTCTTTATCCGCGACAACCCGTTGCGTGTCTTCCGCTTCTTCTTCGCCCATTTTCGAGAATAAGTTCATAATGATGATGCCGCTGGCAATGATAGTCATCCCGATCATAGCGGCCATGTCAGGGTGCTGACCGTAGAACAGCATCCCCAGTGTCGAAACCAGCAAAATACCGGTACCGGACCAAGTCGCATAAGCCAGACCCACCGGCAAATATTTCACCGCTTGGGACAGTGCGTAGTAACACACGATGTACAGCAGGACAATGACCGCAAGCAGGGCAGTTTTAGTAAATCCCTCACTGGTATCAAACATTTTCAGGGTTGAGGTGGCTGAGGTTTCAGATGCAATGACCAGCACCATCCATAGCCATTTTTTTATCGATTCAGACATAGGAAGCTCCTAAATTTAAGTAATAAAATTGTCTAACGTTTGGATTTAAAAATTACGATTGTTGTTGTTCTCTCAGGTATTCTGCTGCCAGATCGGTAAGATTGTCCTGAAGCGTAAACGTCCCCACGCCCCGTTTTTTCACGTCACTGAGGGTGATATACCCGCCAGGTTTACTGAGTTCAGACGACTCGGACTCTGCCACGTCTTTGCCGTTAATAGCCGCCTCGACCTGTGAGAGAGTGCCGGTGATCATTCCCAAGGCCCTGACTTGAGCCAGCTGAGACACAACCCGTGCCGCCATGGCTTGGCTACGATCCAGTCCCACTAACTGATTCAACTCACTGGCCGGATTGCATTGGTAATCAAAAGCAAAGACCGGAATCCCCTTCATCAGGGCATACTGACAAAGCTGGCTGGCCGGGCTGTGATACACACCCAGGCTGATTTCCGCCAAGGTGGCAAAATCGAGAAACGGCATCACAATCTGGTCAAAGCGATCTAGCCACTCTGTCGGTAACTTACCGTCCCACTGGACAGGCTGTCCTATTCCGTCCAGTGCCACCAACTCCTCTTCCGTCCCCTCGCAGGCAAGGATTTCCCATCGGATGCTTTCCCACTGGCGGAGACGGGCAGCGATTTCCGAACGATAGCCCGTTGCCGGTGTGACTATCATTAACGTGCGAGCACGCTGCTCGGCCAATATGCGGTCAACCAAGACCCGAAGTTGTTGCTCATCCATCCGCGATTCCTTCTAACCGACCAGATAAACAGGATCCCCCGACCGAATCCCGGCGGCGTTGGCTTCATCGGTATCAATATGAAATTCCAGGGCAAAGCGCTCATTCACCCGTACCACAACCTGCTCGAACACCAGACCACACTGCTCACCGGCCCGCACTTTCACCGTCTGGCCATGCTGTACGCCCAATTGCCGCGCATCCTGCGGCGACATATGGATATGACGCTGAGCACAAATCACCTTGGACTGAAGATTGGCGTGCCCTGCCGGGCCAACCAGTAAGGCATCCGCTGACTGGTAAAGGTCACCGGATTCACGAACCGGCGCTTTGATCCCCAGGGCGTAGCAGTCCGCCTTTGAGACTTCCAATTGCGTTTCAGCCCTGGCGGGGCCCAACACCCGCACTTTACTTATCGAACCTTTAGGGCCAACCACCATCACGCACTCTTTGGCCGCAAACTGTCCCGGCTGACGCAGTGACTTGAGCGGGGTCAGCTGATAGCCCAGACCAAACAAGGCCTCGATATCCGTCTGAGACAAATGAACATGGCGATTTGACACACCAGTCGGAATGCCAACCTCCGTTGCTATCTGCCCTTCTGACCACCGCTGTGGTAATACCGTTAAACGCTGTTCAATTTGCGTCATCAACGCTGCGTTGATCATGACTTGCCTCCCCGTGAACTAACCTGGCCCGCACTTTTTTTCTGCCGAGTGGAAGTTGAACGGCTGGTGGTCACTTTCGCGTGAGTTGAAGCCAATGCCGATACAGGAGAAGCCATCTTGACCGCTTCTGCTTTCACGGTATCCACCTTGCTGGCATCCAAAGGCTCCTTACTCGCCTGCCCCTGGAATTCGGCATTCTGAGTGCCGGCCTCCTGAGCCATCTGCGCCAGATGTTCGGCTGCTTGGGCCTCCGGTATTTGGATAAGAACGTCCCCCCCCGGTAGGTCAGTTTCCGGCGCCACGCTACTGCTCAGAGGCTCCGCTTCGGTGACACAACCACCGGCGTTTTCCAGCATTGCCAACACACTGGGATCCGGCCGGGCCATCACGATCGCGGCCGTTACATCGGTTTGGTTTTCTATCGCTTTAACCCCGCTATCGACCGCCACTTTAACTGCGCTGATTTCCCCCTGTAAGTAAATAGAAACCAGACCAGAGCCGACTTTGCGGTAGCCGGTCAGAGAAACCCCAGCCGCTTTACAGGCTGCATCTGCGGCGTGAATTGCCGCAGTCAGCCCTATCGTTTCAATCACACCAAGACTGATTGTCATAGCGCCTCCTTAATGCCTTACCAGGCGGATATCGAAATCAAACTGCTTGAAGAAAGTGCTGAGCTGATCCAGTTCCTCGTTGCTGTAACCGATGTCTTGCGTAATCGGATAAATCATGTCGAGTTTGTCGTATTTGGTTTTGCCAAACTGGTGGTATGGCAGGACATCAATTCGCTGAATGTTGCCGCGTTTGGCCAGTTCCATCACATATTCAAAAGCACCGGTAATGGCATCGAAAGAATCGTTATAACCACGGATTAGCGGCATGCGAATCACGATGTTGGCACCCAGCTCAACCAGACGCTCCAGATTGCGCTTCACCCCTTCGTTACCAATACCAAAGAGCTGGCGGTGTTGGTCGGTATATATTTGTTTGATATCAAATAAGAAAAGATCGGTGCAGGTGGCCAGCTTCTCGTAATTGTCGATGCTGGTGGTACCCTGGGTTTCAATTGCCGTATTGATCATCTGCTTTTTGCATTCAGTCAGCAGGGCGGCGGCAAAATCGGTCTGCAAGCTCAGCTCGCCTCCCCCCAATGTCACGCCACCGCCGGATGACATGTAAAAGTCATAATCCTGCATGATCACCGCCATCAACTCGGCAACCGTGACATCTTTACCCATGACATCCAGTGCGCCACCCATACAAACTTCCTCACACTGACGACAACCGATACAGTCCACATTGCGGTCAATTTTGTGCACCTTGTTGCCTTCGGCATCCGTGGTCATGACATGCACCCCAGCCGGACAAACATCAGCACACTTACCGCAAGACACACACTTATCGTGACTGCACATCACCTGAAACTTGCTGCTCAGTCCTTCTGGATTAGCACACCAGTCACACCGGAGGTTGCACCCTTTAAAGAAGATCAGTGTGCGAATGCCGTCACCGTCATAAATGGAATATTTCTGGATATTGAAAATACGACCTTTCAGCTCGCTGCCATTGCTCACTTGTGCTGTCCCAGTCATTGTGACTACTCCTCACTGCGTCTGAAGGCAGTGTTTTTACAGCGGGAGCCATAGCGGCCCCCGCTTCTGGGTTAGAATTTTTCCAGTACAGTACGGCTAATGATTTCGTCCTGAACTTCTTTACACAACTCAACAAAGTAAGCGCTGTAACCGGCCACCCGCACAATCAGATCGCGGTACTTTTCAGGCTCTTTCTGGGCTTTCTTGAGCACTTCGTTATCCACGTAACTGAACTGCATCTGGCCGTTACCCAGAATGGACGCGGTACGCAGCAGGGTGATCAGGCCATTTTTACCTTCCGGCGTGTCGAGCAACCCTTTGAGGAACTTAAAGTTGTGCACCATGCCGATGTTCATGGTTTCCACATTCATCTTGCTCACTGACTTGATGATGGCGGTAGGACCGTGCTTATCCGCCCCTTGCGTCGGGCTGATACCATCAGACAGCGGCATCCAGGCCAGACGACCATTCGGAGTGGCATTGGTCAGTTCACCAATCGGGGTGTTGTTTGAAATAGACAGCGTGCCGTGGCTCAGACGCGAATAAAGCATCTGGTACTTGCCACACTCGCGCTCAGTCCACTCGGTGATATCCAGCGCGAACTCATCGGCGTAGTTATCATCGTTGCCAAACTTCGGCGCATTGAGACAGTCACGGCGCAGCTCTTCATAACCTTCGAAGTTGGCCAGCATCGCATCGCGCATTTGCTCCAGGGTGTATTTCTTGTCTTCGAATACCAACTTGCGGATCGCTGCCATGGAGTCGACATAGGTTGCCAGGCCGGAGAAGATCAGCCCCGGACCGTAGTTCACCACGGCGCCCCCGGCACTGACGTCTTTGCCCTGCTCCATACAGCCTTCAACCAACAGAGACATCAAGGGTTTGGGTGCCACATCACGGTGCACACGCTGGCTGATCACCGTACCAATGGCCGACAGTTTGATGATGTATGCCACCTGCTCTTTCACTGCGGCATCAAAGGCTTCAAAGCTGGTCAGGCTATTCAGATCACCAGTATCCAGTCCCTGATAGCTGTCAAACAGCACCATGCGGCCACGGTTCAGTACAAACTCAATCGCAATTGGCCATTGGGTGTAACCGGTAGAGGTCCACTGGTAAATTCGGCCAGACTTCTGCGGCTCAACGCAACCCATCAGGCAGTAGTCACGGGCATCTTCAAAGTCGTAACCCTTACGCAGCATCATCTTGATGTGGGAGTCATCGAAGTGACAGGCCGGGAAGCCCATCCCCGCTTTGACGACATCAACGATTTTTTCCATGTAGTGCTGCGGTGACTGATTATGAATACGACAGGCCAACGATGGCTGATATACCTTCACGAAGCGCACCGCATCCATGATCAGCAGCGTCAGATCGTTGGTCGCATCACCGCCGGTACGCTTCTGGCCACCCACGGTCAGGTTGATGAACGGCTGATAACCGGCAAAATACTTCGCCCCCAACTCACTCGACATCCACATCAGCTCGGCACACTTGATGATAAAGGCCTGCATCATTTCCAGCGCCTGTTCGTGCGTCAAACGCCCCGAGTCAATATCCGCGCGGAACATCGGGTAGCAGTACTGGTCCAGACGTCCCAGCGACAGGCCAGTCTGGTTCTCTTCCACTTCAAACAGTGATTCGACGGTCCAGATACTTTGCAGAGCTTCTTGTAAGGTCTTCGGCGGGTTCGCCGGTACATTTTCGTTGACGTCAGCAATAGTCAGCAGTTCAGCGCGACGCTGCGGATTCATTTCTTTTGCGGCAAGCTCGCGGGCATGAGCAGCCAGACGGCGGCCATACGCCATCACACCTTCGCAGGTTTCGATTGACGCTTTGTAGTAATAGATCTTGTCGATATCATCCGGGTTTTCCATGCTCAGCGCTGCCAGCTTAGCTTCGGCATCTGCTTTAATGCCGTTCATTCCTTTGGTGAACAGCAAAATGTCGTAGCCCGGACAGGTATCACCCCCACCGTTAATCTGGTGGTAAGACAAATCACTGACATATGTCTCACCACTGAATTCCCACAAACCGGCTTCGCGATACTGCGCTTCACAGATTTCATCCAGCGAACGGCCTTCCCAGAATGGCACCAACTCTTCGCGAATGACTTTCTTATCTTCTTCAGAGATCAGGAACGGATCCTGAGGGCGGGTACTCATGGTATCGAGTTCATCGCGAACCCAGCGCCAGGCGATATCCGGCGAAAATGCTCCGGCTCGAGGCTTACCGCAAGGGTGACCGACAATCAGCTCGTCATCCTGAATCAGCAAAGGGGCGGTTTCACAGGCTTTACGGAACGCTTTAGCTCGCAGCAATATTGGCGGCAAACCCAGGTTTTGCTTGGTCACTTCAGTGAACGCAATCGCCCGATAAATGGACACACTTGGTTTGGCTTTCAGGTAGTTACTGCGAAGGCGCTGCATACGAGGGGTCAGTCCTTCCATCGCCGGAGTGCTTTCATCGACAGGCAGAACATTGCCATTACACAGTGTAACCTCCGCTGGTTTGGCACCGCCCTGATACAGACGGACTGTCAGAGAGCGATTTAACGCAGCCAGGTTATCCCGGGCAGCAAGCAGCATGGCGGACAGTTCATTCTGTACCATCTGGCTGTCACCGTTCTGACCGCCCTGAACCAGCCAGTCAAACATCGGGTAACCGTCAACAGCACGATCGGCACGTACTTCTGACAACTCGGCCAGTTTCAGCCACAGGCATTCCACCAGCTCATACGCCTGCGCCGGAGTAATGAGGCCGGCATTGATATCCCGCTGGTAATACCCAAACAACGCCTTATCAAAACCAGTGCTGCCAATGGCATAACCGCCGTTATCAAGGTGCATCAATAGCTGAATCAGATAGAAAGCCTGACAGGCTTCTTTGAATGTCCGGGCAGGCTGAGCCGGAATATGACGTAACATCGCCGCAGATTCTTCCAGCTCTGCTTTGCGGTAAGGATGACTCTCTACACTGGCTTTGGTTGCCAGCGTATCGGCCAGTTTATTGGCAAAATAGATCGCCCCCTGGCAGGCCATGATCATCGCGCGGCCCTGATTGACTTCATCCATGCCGCTACGGCTGATCGCGCTACCGATATTTTTCAGGCGCGTTTCCATGTGCTGTTCCAGTACCTGAAAACCGGTACTCATAACGGTCATGTAGTCAGGCGTTCCCGTGGCATCGCTGCTCAGAAAACCAAAGACAGATTCACTGCTCAACTCTTCTTCGGTGTGGAAAATCGCGCCTCTCAGCGCAGATGACTGGCTGCCGACAATCAGTTCATCCTGACCAATGTAAATCGGTAACTCCGAGACCAGCTGATTAAAGCGCTGGGCTTTTTTAACCAGAGGCGGCATGCCGGCAATATCATCACCGATAGCAGCCAGGATATTGGCTCGCTCAGCACAGATGATGCTGTTTTTGGCCAGCAGTTGTTCTGCCAGCACTTTTACGCGTGGCGTCAGGGTATAGTGGGCCATGGGCCTCTCCTTATAATTTTGTTTCACGATGGCAGGCTGCAACCTACCACTGGGTATTAGGGTGTCGTGTTAGCGCCCGGTCGTCGCTTTGGGTATCAGCTCTTGGTATTCGCTTTTTGTGTTCACTTTTGGGCACTAGCGCTTGGCATTCGCATCACTGAGTTGCCGCCGATCGAAAGCTCTGTTGGTATAACTGCTCAATGTCGAGCGCCGATGCTTTACGCGGGTTTGTCGGGGTACAGTTGTCTTTCAGTGCTTGTGCCACCAATGCTGGCAACGCCGCTTCAAATGCCGGCCTCTCCACACCGGTTGCGGCAATGCTGGCCGGTATGTCCAGTTGTTCACGCAACACATCAATGGCTACCAGTAAGCTCATCACGCCTTCTCGGGTATCGGAGGCTGGTAGTCCAAGCAACTTGGCCAGACGCGCATACTTACAGGCCGCCGCGTTATTACACTGGCCGTGGTAATCTGCGTTAAAGGCCACCACCTGACTCATCAGCAGGGCATTCGCACGACCATGGGGAACCCGAAATCCGCCACCCAAGGCATGAGCAAGGCTGTGAGTGATCCCCAGCGAAGCATTGGTAAATGCCATACCGGCAATACAAGAGGCGTTGTGCATTTTCTCCCTGGCCACCAAATCCTGGCCGTTACGATGACAATCCGGCAGGTGAGCAAAAACAAGTTGAACGGTTTTTTCTGCCAGCGCATCGCTGAAATCCGATGCCTGATTCGACACATAGGCTTCGAGGGCATGGCACAGCACATCCATTCCGGTATCGGCAGTGATTGCTGCCGGCACCGATGCCACCAGCTCGGGTGCCAGAATGGCGAGATCAGGCAACATAAAGTCATCGACCAGTGCCCATTTTTCGGTTCCTGACTTAATCACCGAAAAGGCGGTAACTTCCGAGCCGGTCCCACTGGTGGTCGGAATTGCAACAAACTTCGGCTTTTCAGCCAGTTCTCCGGCTTGGTGCAAGGTGTACAGCACCCCTTTTGCCGCATCGATCACTGAGCCACCACCGATCGCGATAAGCAGATCCGGTGCTGCCGCCTTGTAAGCCTTCATGCCAGCAGAGATCACTGCAACGTCAGGGTCAGGCGCTACCTCGGCAAACAGGCTTATCATTTCAGGTGTGCCTGAGAGGTAGCGACGCACCTGCTCCACCAGCCCAAACTTCACCATTGCCTGATCTGTGATGATCAAAGTGCGCTGATGGCTTAACGCTGTCAGTCTTTCTAGTGCCCCGGCGCCGAAATGAAGAGTGGGCTTGATCTGAAAGGTATTCATCGTGGTTTCTTCCTAGCATCCCTTGTGGATCTTCTCGACGATGGCGACAATCGACATCGCTTTGTATTGCTCTTTGTAAAGCGCAAAATAGTCTTCAACCAACACCTGATCAGCCACCCCGGCACCCACACTGTCGACAGCGACATAAGTTCTGTCTTTGATCGGTTTGAGGTCATCTCCCAAGGCAGTCACCAGCAGAAGGTTGGATCCCCGTAGTTGGTCGCATTTCTGCGTTGCGACAACATGGCCTGTTACTGTTGCAAGAATCATCAGCAGCTACCTTCCGTTACTGTCGGCCAAGAGCTTGTCGGATAATCTGCTCAACTCTGGCTTCATTCATCTCGTTGTGAGCAACAGGTGATACGCAAGCAAAACGATCATCACCTCCCATCGACGTATTGGCTGTATGGGCCACAGATGGTGCTGACAACTCCCCGGTAAAGCGCGCATCGTCAAAAATGCTTACTGGACGAGTGCAAGCAGCCTGCGTTGCCACAGACGCAGTATGGTGAGTCGGTATCAGGGTTGGGGTAGCAACAGCAACCGGTTGGCGCAGGTCGTCGACAGAACACACGCCGTAGCCGACTTTACGGACGTTCAGCAGGTTCATCGGGCCAACATTGTCTGAGCTTGAGCCGCCCCCCAGCGCACCACATCCCAGAGTCAGAGCCGGTGTCAGGTTGGTTGTCGCACCGATGCCGCCCAGCGCGGCCGGAGTATTAACCAGCATACGGAACACCGGTTTTTCCAGAGCAAACTGACGGACAATTTCCGGGTTCTGGGTATGAATCACCAAGGTGTGCCCTTTACCTTCATTGGTTAACAGCTCCACCACCCGATCACAGGCCGCATGCCAGTCTTCTTCAATATAAAGGCCAAGAACTGGGCACAATTTTTCTCGTGAGTAAGGATTTTGAGGCGATACCGTGGTTTGATGAGAAATCAAGACGGTGGTCTGGGCCGGAACGCTAAAGCCCGCTTTTTCAGCCACAGTCTGAGAACTTTGTCCCACAAATTCAGGGTTAATCATGCCGTTAGGGCGAAGCAGACGACCTGCCAGTAATGCAGACTCCTGCTCGTTCATGAAGTAAGCGCCTTGTTTAATCAGCGCCTGATGAACTTGTTCATAAATGCAGCGTTCAGCAATAATGGATTGCTCTGACGCACAAATCACACCATTGTCAAAGGTCTTACTGGTGATAACATCTTTCACCGCCTGCTCAATGTCAGCGCTGCGCTCAATAAATGCCGGACCGTTGCCCGGGCCGCCGCTGATCGTTGGTGTGCCGGAAGCATACGCTGCACGTACCATCCCTTCCCCTCCGGTTGCCAGAATCAGAGACACATCTTTGCTCTTCATCAGGGTTTCGGTCGCTTGCATAGTCAGCAGGCTCACACCGTCAACAATGCCATCCGGCGCACCGGCTTCCCGTGCTGCGCGTTTAACAATTTCAATGGCTTTGTGACTGCACTGTTTCGCATTCGGGTGCGGGGAGAAGATAATGGCATTCCCCGCTTTGAGGGCGATAAGGGTTTTGTAAAAAATGGTCGAGGTCGGGTTCGTTGAAGGCACCAGTGCCGTAATGACCCCCAGTGGCACCCCCACTTCCATCACTTTGCGTACAGGGTCTTCAGCAATCACCCCGACGGTTTTCATCGCGCGAATGTGGTCGTGTACTTTCGTGGTCGCAAAAACATTTTTCAGCACTTTGTCCTGCCAACGCCCAAAACCGGTTTCTTCGTGGGCCAGTTTCGCCAGTTCTTCCGCGTGTTTCGCCGCTTCGGCAGCAATATGCGCAACCACCTGGTCTACCTGCTCTTGCGTAAATTTCGCGAACAGTGCCTGCGCTTGCTTGGCATTTTTCACCAATTCACGCGCAGCCTGAATTGATTGCAAATCTTTATCTAGCATCATGGTAAATTTTCATCCTTTTCTGCTGCCGATAGCGGTTTGGAGTGGCCTTGCCCTGATTGGCAAGGCTCCTTCTGTGTTTCACATTGCGGCAGCTATGCCCTCAGGCCTTGTGCTTTGACGCAATTTTTTCAATATCATTGTGGGGACGGGCGATGATTCGGGACGATACAACCGTACCGATCTTTCTTGCCGCTTCGATGCCCGATTCCACTGCCGCATTGACAGCTCCCACATCACCACGCACCATCACAGTCACCAGGCCGGAGCCTACGTTTTCATAACCGATCAGCGTAATGTTGGCGGCTTTGCACATTGCATCGGCAGCTTCAATACTCGGAACCAACCCTTTGGTTTCGATCAAACCTAATGCCTCTTTCATAGGTTTTTCCTTTTTATTCAGTCACGGTGTACTGAGAAACAATCTTTTCGATGTCACTGTGGGGACGGGCAATCACCAGAGATGTCACGACCTCACCAACACGCTGAGCCGATTCCACCCCCGAGTCCACGGCAGCTTTCACTGCCCCCACATCGCCACGAACCATTGCGGTTACCAGGCCTGAACCCACATTTTCATAGCCAATCAGTTCAACATTGGCGGCTTTACACATGGCATCGGCCGCTTCAATACACGCAACCAGCCCCTTTGTTTCAATCAGTCCCAAGGCATCATTCATGGTTATCTCCTTGCTTCCTCAGGCTTTGTGTTTAATCACAATTTTGTCGATATCGTTATGAGGGCGGGCAATGACCAGCGACGTCACGACTTCCCCCACTCGACGCGCTGACTCAACACCGGAATCCACCGCCGCTTTCACTGCGCCCACATCACCTTTCACCATGGCCGTCACCAAACCTGAGCCAACATTCTCATAACCGATCAGCTCGACATTGGCGGCTTTGCACATGGCATCGGCGGCTTCTACACACGCCACAAGACCTTTGGTTTCAATCAAACCCAATGCATCACCCATACTTCTTTCCTCCGTAGCTAGGGTTTCATCGTTCGTTATTGGAATTGGGCCGAAATACCCCCGCCTGAATGTGACAGGTAGATCTTTCATGGCATTTGATACATCGCATTCAGGCAGCGTATTCGACCAACGCAAACGACTATATTCCCCTACAAAAAGAAATGGCATTTGATTCCACCAATCATGGAAATTTAGGTAATTACTCCATGATTTAGAAAAATTGACGCCCATATTTATCGTTTTGCTCTGCTAAATTGCATTCCACAGCTTTCAATAAAACTCTAAATTCACAACAAAAGTGCTTCGGTTCACACTTTTTCCCGAGCAAAAAACAGCCGTTTTTCACGCCTTATTTATTCTTTATATGGCGTAACATTTGCGTATTAATTGGCAGCAAAAAGCCCCTGTAATATTACAAAGCAGCAACATACATCCATGAAGAACAAGGTATTCAAAACCGTGAAAAGCCAATGTCCAATGTCCAATGTACTGAACAGCAAAAACAACCAGCCAAAAGGAACCAGCCTGATGTTAATCACTGAAATGACCATCTCGGTTTTTATAAGGTTTGTGCGGATAGATTCGGAAGCAATAATAGATTGGTTGAGCGTATTGATTGGAGGAGGATGGAATCGCCACCCAGTGTATTTACAACCTGACTGTACCTGACCAGTAAATAGAAAAAGCCTTTGATGGCAGGGGAAATAGGGGGGAAATCAAGATAAGTTCGAAGTGAATGGACATCCAATTAACTCAAAGTCCAGGAAGCCGCATGTGGAAAAATTCAAGGCGTATTAACAGAAAAAGTAAAGTTCAGCATAGGAAACAGCTAACAACACCTTAACGTTATTCCGGTATGTTGAAATACAGCTGCGCTAGCCATTCAAATTTTCTCTCTCAAACCAGCTCTCTCAAACCAAACAGACTTTAATGTTCCAGCACGCAAACAAATAACGGCGAGTTCAGTGAACTAAGTAATACCGTTTCATAGTTGAGCTGCTGGACTTTAATTTGCAGGGCGTCATGACTGTCTGACATTTCTCTCATGAAATAATCAAACAACACGTCAGGAGACTCATCAATTGAAGACTTAGTCGCATTCCAGCTTTGCACCTGATAAACACGCTCTAAATCAGATACACGCTGACTGAAGTAATTAAAGGTGACATAGCGCTGCAGATACAGCCAACCGGCTTTAGAATCAGAATAGCCTTCAACCACCATAGATCCTTCCCCATCACGGGCAAAGCGGAAATGAACATTCACATTCAAGGTTTCCGTCTGGGTATCCTCGAAGTGCATGATGGCACGAGCGCTACATCGCATTTCACCGCTGTTTTCGGGAATCACTTTGGATAAGAAAGGCAAGGTACAAAGAAGAAATAAAATTAGCGCATAAAAGAAAAAAATCCTTCCGCTTTTATTTGATGTCATGACTATTTCCATGAGTAATAAAAATAATTATCACAGTAGGCATAAGGATTGTTTTCATTTTTTGCACACTGAGCCAGAAATGTTCTGCCTAATCCCTTATTCTGAAACTTATCTCCGTAGTAAAACACAAACCGGCGTTCTTTATTGCACTCGATACCTAGTGCATTTGTGACGGCCGTAAAGCTATGGTTATAACTTTGCTGCATTTCGTCATTGATCATTTTTTCTGTTGAGAAGAGTTCACAAACACTATTTTGCACCTGATTAAGTTGCAAAATATTGATAGAACGTTCTGAAATGATCGCCGTCCAGAGCAATACCAGCGCCCCGGTGAACAGTACTGCGCTAGCCATCAGCCAGTTTTTTTCCTGCTCTTCTGTTTGAGGTGGTAAATCTTCACCAAATAGCGGTTGCTTTTTCGGACTAGGAGACAATAGCGGCGATACAGGTTGCTCAGTTGCCGTGCCGTCTTCCTCTTCTTGCTGAATTAAAGGATGCAGCTGACAATCATCAACAATTTCTATAACCAAATCCGGGTTAATTTCAATCCGACCCCGAGGAACAGAAACAACGATATTGTCGATGTCATAGAATCGAAACGCCTTTCGCAACATGCTTAGATATTGGTTAAGGTTACCATTGGATGATGTCAGTCCATTGTCATCCCACACTTTTTTCATCACTTCATCACGAGTGATAATGCCGGGGTGCTGAATTAAAAAGTAAAGTAAAGCATTTGCTGTTATTGAAAGCTGCGTATCAGAAACGCCTGAGTCGTTCAAACTCAGAGTTGCATCCGTCACATCATAAAAAAGGAAATCGTTAATTTTATACTTCATTGTAATCAGCTAATCCGTTACATTACTTGCTTAGTTACCTTTCCCTTCGTCTGACGTTTCAATCCATCTGAATAATTATGATAAAAGTGATGAACTTACGTGACGGAAAATAGAACAGACTTGAATACTAGCCCTGCCCCTATAGCAAGGTTATGACTTAGATCAAAATAGAACAGTCGGTCAGTTTGGCAATTTGCCAATCTGTCAGAAAGGTCACAGAGTACACATTCCGTCGCCCAATTTTCAGCAAGAAATCAGCAGATAACTGTAGAGCATAAAAAAACGGCGCGTCCTTGTTCAGGACACGCCGTTCTATCAAATATCAGCTCAATATCGGGACAGATTAAATCCCGGCGCGCTTCAGCAGGCCAGCCATCAGAGGTGAACTGGCTTTAACTTGCTTGGCTTTGTTCTTAAATTCACGCGCCAGAGAGGCGTCCTGAATATCATTGGCAATGTAAATCATTGACTGATACATATCGCGCGCAGTTTTGATGCGCTCTTTATCATTCAGCGGGCTCAGCAGTTTCACCACATCACCACCGGTTCTGCCTTGCTCTTCAGCATAGCTTTGCACAGAAACCAGGAGTTTATCTAAGTCATTAACGAAGTCAGAGTTTTCGATACCTAACTTCTGAATCTCTTTCAGGTTACGCTTTCTCACCTGATTAATAATAAATGCTGGCTTGTTGATTTTCTTGTAGCCGAAGAAACCGGCCAGGATCAACAAGGCTACACCGCCCGCTACATAGCCCCAAATCGAACCGGAAGACTCTGCCACCGGCTGGATCACTTCAGCAGCTTTTGCCACAGACACTGGTACATCAGACATATTGGTAACCTTTTACTTCTATGGAACAGAATACTGAGACATTATGCACGCCTGCCTCAGAGAACTATGCGTTTTATCAAAAATTCATTTAAATAGAGTGACAGAGTTCAAGGTTTACGAAGAATCCACCCGATTTCGACCGAAATCTTCAGCGCATCTCGTTTTTTCACGGTAAATCTATCTCCGGTTGTGCATCATTTTGCAACCGAGACTCTATCTGTAACACACCAAACGCGACGAGCCCACAGGTTACCACAACTGCAGAAAAATGCTGACTCCATCCTGCTAACATCAGACCACCCGCCAGTAGCAAGTAGTAAAACAGGCCGAATATCGCCCCGGCGCTCCCCTGACAGGCTCGGTATTTGACTAACGCTCCCGCCAGAACATTAGGGATTGCCATGCCATATGCGGCCACCACCAGCACAACCGGTGCCACAAAGCTGATGTGCCCATCAAGGACGTGTACTGTTACCCCGCCGACCACAAGAAACCCGACAGACAGATGCAAAATTCGCTTTTCCGGCCAGTGACGTGCCAGCAGCCATTTGTTGAGCCAAGCACCAGCGCCTACGCCCAGTGAAAGCACAATACCAGCCAGCCCGAAGATTTCCGTTTCCATACCCAAACGAGCGAACATAAACGGCGCAAGCTGGTAAAAACTGAACAGACAGACATTGAACACCGCCACCAGCACTGCGTTCCCCCAGAGCCGGGTATCACTCAGCATAGTAAAAAACACGCTCTTGAAAGCAGCCTTGTGATAACCGTCAGGTCGAGTTTCCGGTAACCGCAGTACTGACCACGCCAACAGCATCGACGCCAGTACCGCCAGCCCGATAAAGACGCCGCGATACCCCCATTGGCTGGTCAGTAATGCCCCGCTCATCACCCCCAATGCCGGACTGACCGCGATTGCCATTCCCAGTATCGAAAATACCCGCGCCAGTTGCCGACCGGTATAACGGTCACGCATCATCGTCTGTGTCACAATAGAGCCAGTCGCCGCCCCTAACGCAGTCAGACATCGTGCAGCCAGCAACAGCGGAAAGCTCGTAAGGAATACGGCCCACACAGAGGCTACCGCATACAGGGTTAAACCAGCCAGCATCGCAGGGCGTCGCCCGATACGATCCGACAACCATCCCCATATCACCACCCCAAGCGCAAACGCCAGAAAATAGAGCGATAAAGTTTGCGCCGCTTCAGCCGCGGTGATCCCGAAACCAGCCGCAATGCCCGTCAGTGCCGGACTATAGATGGTTTCCACTATCTGCGGAAACATCATCAGTGCCATCACTAATGCCATCGACAAGGGTCGCCTAACCGATTCGGCAGAACAGAGGGAAGTCTTCTGTTCGGGTGCGTTTTGTTCAGGTGCATTTTGTTCAGGTGCATTAGTTTTAGCTGAATAGTTGTGCCAGATTTTCATCTCATCTCCTTGGGCCCGTCTTTCTACGAGCACAAGGTAGCATCAGACAAAAAGGGAAATTACAATAATCAGGACGACTTATTTACAAAATCGGACAACATTCCGGTATCACTCATATGGCATGGTTAAACAAAGACGACACCTTTGACCCGGATAGCTTTCACAACAAGGTGCTGGGCATTGCGGCAGAACTTGGCGTACATGATTCCGGGGTGCATCATCATGCGATGGGCCAGCTGTTGTTTACCCACTGGGGATGTATTCGCATCACGCTCGCTGAGGCCATTTGTCTGCTGCCACCAACCCGCATCGCCTGGATTCCACCTGAGCTGCCACACCGCGCCGAGGTTACCGGGGCTGTCGGCTACCGCTCTGTCTATCTCGACACCGCAGCGATTCCCGATTTGCCGGAGACCGTTGAGGTGCTTGAGGCCTCCCCTTTACTCCAGGCCGTTCTGGAACGTATCGCGATGGCCGATTTTTCCACTCAGTGGGAGCAAGGTCCGCCAGCCAACCTGCTTGCTGTGTGTCTTGATGAGCTGCACCAGGCCCGCAGCGAGCCGACAGTGTTACCCCTGCCACGCGATCCTCGCCTCAGACACCTCGCGTCACAGGCCAGCCACACCTTACCCCCCAGCCTAAAACTGCTTGCCGATCACACCGGCGCATCGGAAAAAACCATCAGTCGGATCATGCGCCGAGAGACGGGTATGAGCTACCAGCAGTGGCGACAACAATGGCGGCTGATCAAAGCCATCGAGATGCTGGCAGAGCAGAACTCTCTGACCACCATTGCCGCGGCGCTGGACTTCAGCTCAGACAGTGCCTTTTCAACCTTTTTTAAGTCGATGACCGGCTTGCCACCCCGAGAGTACATGGCCGACTCTGGAAGCAGAACAGCCCAGAGATAACACCGCTGAACCTTCTCTGCCTAGCCTCAACGTACTGATAAGCAGGGCCTTTGGGAGATCGGGAGCCAGACACGCAACACTGTATCTTGTTCTTTCTCTTTGTCAGGCTGCGCAGGGAACAGCTCAAAGCATCCCTGACTGTCCCGAATAATGGCACGGGCGATAGCCAGACCGGATGCCGGGAAGTCCGGATCCTCGTCGAACGCATGATGTGAAAACGGGCCTTGGAACTCCGCCGTGAGCATCTCCGGTAGCCCGAGGGCAGATTCTGCCGGATGAAACTCAGCGCTCAGCGAGATACACAGAGCTGTGTTATCGGCTACCGCGGCCAGTAAAGTGTCCATCACGTTCGCCACTGCCAGCTCCAGCAACGCGGGATCCCCCTGAACGGCGGGCAACTCCGTATCGGCATTAATAACCAGTCTCTGGCAGCACCCCGGAAACTGCGCCATGACACGGTGCAGAAGAGGTACCATAGCAACGGATGACACATTCTTCGCCTGAACGTGGGTATTTCCCCTGACGGCTAACGCCAGCTGATGGGCCAGCCCGAGGGTTTGCAGATGCCGCTGCAGCCGCCATGATTCGGTTATCGCCTGATGCAGCAGCCCTGCCTGCCGCCGGTTCAACCCGGAGCTATCCCGATGTATCTTCTCCAGCGCTCGATTTACGGCAGCCAGGGACGTCTGAAGATCGGAAGAGACTTGCGCCGACAGCAACGGATACCGATGACGATGGGATCGGGCTGGATTGGTCTGGCAAAAATGGCTGGCCAGCTGACTGATGATGAGGGCGACGAGCAGAAACACGCCCAGATTGACGACATCCTCCAGGTGAAACATCTGAAAAGAATATCGGGGAGCCGTAAAGAAGTAATTGAAACTCAGCGCGCTGCAGATCGCTCCCAGACATGCCCAGCGGCGGTTCACCCGCATAGCAACCAGCACAACCCCTAACTGCAGAATTAACAGGACAACCGCCGTCGATGCCGCCAGATAATCTGACAGACAACTGATCAGCAGCGCTACTGCAATCACAGAGAACGAAAAAATGCCGGGGCGAAACTCCACAATCAGCGACCTCAATATCAACTCAGGCTCTTATTAAGTGACGTTACTCTAGCAAAATCCCGTTCTCTGCCCGCGTAAAGAAAGCGTAAAAAATGCAGGTAACAGCACAGAGCTTTCTCTATTGATTTCAGACTCAATCAAGTATTATCCGACACCATAAGTAAGTACTGGCTATTATTTCTGGCATGATCCAACTTCAGCATTTTTTTATTACCGGTGAACCTGATGCCTCCCTGCTGGTAATGGGACATCATGACACACCACTGGTTGTCCTCTCATTGCTGATCGCGATTGGTGCCTCCTACATGGCATTAACTTTGGCCGCAGCGGCAAAACGCAAAGCCTCTCCGGTCATGCAGCGTATTCACCTGACCACTGGCGCAGCGTCACTCGGGCTCGGGGTATGGGCAATGCACTTTATTGGTATGCAGGCGTTTACCTTGTGTACCACTGTTGCATATGATCCCGGTATCACTCTGCTTTCCCTCCTGCCCAGCCTCCTGGCGGCCTGGGTCACGCTAAACCTGCTGGCCAGACATACGGTGAAGCCGTCGCTGCTCATCGCTGGCGGGATCATGGTCGGTGTCGGCATCGGCGCCATGCATTACATTGGCATGGCTGCGATGATAATGGCACCGGAGCTGCGCTATGAACCCGTGTATTTCACCCTGTCAATTGTGGTGGCCATCGCACTAGCGACACTGGCACTGTGGATCAGCTTCGGATTAAGGCGGAAGCTGTCGCTACCGGGTTATCAGATACGGTTTATCGCCAGTATCGTGATGGGGCTGGCCATTGCCGGTATGCACTATACCGCCATGGCCGCCACCCGTTTTGTCGGCAACGCCGATCCTCAATTCAACCCCACCAGCCAGCAGCACTACACCCTGGGATTCACCGTCGCGATTGTCACTATTTCCCTTAGCCTGCTGATTGCCGCTGTCAATGCCATCATCCGTTACCGCCTGCTGCTGAGCCAAAGCCGGGAAACCACAGCAGAACTGAAAGCCATGATTGATACTGCCGTGGACGGCATCATCAAGATTTCCCCCAAAGGCACCATCCTGTCCTTTAACACCTCAGCAGAACGTATTTTTGGCTACCGTGAAGCCGAAGTATTGGGTCGAAATATCAAAATGCTGATGCCAGAACCGCACCGGGGCAACCACGATAGCTACCTGCGAAACTACCGGCAAACCGGTATAAAGCAGATTATCGGTGCCGGACGTGAAGTACAGGCCAAACACAAAAACGGTGAGCTGATCACCATTCGTCTGGCAGTGGGGGAATCTCGCCATAAAAACACCCTGAATTTTGTCGGCTTCATCTCTGATATTACCCAGCAGAAGGCAACCGAACGCGAGCTCCAATTGCGTGAATTGCAGTACCGGACCCTAATGGGAAATATTCCCGGCACCACTTTACGCTGTTTGTGGGACAGCAACTGGACCACCTTGTTTGTCAGTGATGCCATTGAACCACTCACCGGCAGGCAGGCCAGCGACTTTATGGAGGGACGGGTTCACCTGAAACAGCTGGTTCACCCGGAAGACATTGCGCCGGTAATGCGCACCATCAATGAGGCCATTGCCGCACACCGCTCCTACACCATTGAGTACCGAATTTCTCACCTGGATGGCAGCTGGCGCTGGGTTGAAGAACATGGCACCACAATCTTCGGGCAACATGGCCAGTTCAAGTGGGCAGATGGTATTTTGCTGGATATTTCCGATCGCAAACAGATGGAAACCGAACTGCTGACTGCCAAAGATCAGGCAGAGCAAGCGGCACAGGCCAAAAGTGCCTTTTTGGCCAATATGAGCCATGAAATTCGCACACCAATGAATGCCATTCTGGGCTTTACCGATCTGTTGCTGTCGACGCCGGTCGATGACGAGCAAAAGAAAAACCTGACGATCGTCCGCAGCTCCGCACAGTCACTGCTTGAACTACTCAATGACATTCTCGACTCCGCCAAGCTGGAAAATGGCTCAACCGAGCTGGAACGGCAGCCTTTTTCACTGCGACAGTTATGTGAACAAGTCGTCGCCACCCTGTCACTGTCAGCCAGTCAAAAAGGGCTGGATCTGAGCCTGCACTATGACGCCAGCACCGGCGATCATTTTCTGGGGGATGCCCTGAAGATCAGGCAGATCATCATGAACCTGTTGAGTAACGCGATTAAATTTACCCCGCAGGGATTTGTCCGTTTATCTGTCCAGCTGCCAGCCCCTGCTGGCGTTCAGAATCCAAAGCAGGATCCCATCCTCAACATCGTGGTGGAAGACAGTGGTATCGGGATTGCGGCAGATCGGCTGGATAAAATCTTTGCACCGTTTTCGCAAGCCGATTCCAGTATGACCCGCCGGTTTGGCGGCACCGGCCTGGGCACCACCATCGCCCGGCAACTGGCCCTTCTGATGGGCGGTACCATCCATGTTTGCAGTACTCCCAATCAGGGCTCGACGTTTACCGTCAGTCTGCCGCTGCCCGCGATCGAAGGGAAAGCGGTACCTTCGCCGCAAAGCCATACCGCCTCCCTCCCGCCCCTGCGTATTCTTATCGCCGATGATGTTGAGCAGAACCGACAGTTGCTCACCCGCCATCTTGAGAAGCAAGGACATCACGTGCTTTGCGCTAAGTGCGGCCAGCAAGCCATTGAACTTTGCAGCCAACACCCGATCGATGTGATTCTGATGGATATCCAGATGCCGGGCCTGAACGGCCATGACGCCTGCCGGGTAATTCGTCTGCAGGAGCAGTTGTCGGGTCAGGCACGCACACCAATCATTGCCCTGACAGCCAGCCATACCCAACACGCCAAAGAGCGGGCCTGTGAGTCAGACATGGACGGCTTTTGTACCAAACCGGTTGATATTGAGGCGCTCTATACCGAAATTGCCAAAGTCACCGATATTGCCAGAGTCACGCAAAAGAACATCAGGGGTGACCACGATCAGGGCATTAGCGATGAAGGCAGTAGCAACCAGGACAGTGACTTAGCCGATGCAACGAGTCCGGGGAGTGAACAGACACACGTAGAAAGCGGACATCGCCCGTCCCTGCATATCCCGTTACCCGCATCTGCACCGATCATCGACGTTGCCCGCGGCTCTCAGCTTTGGGGAAGTACGGTCAATCACCGGCAGGCAATCCAGCACTTTATCGCGCGCGAAAGCACGCATCTTGAAAGGCTGGCTCAACAGACACTTCCGCCCGACGAATTGGCTCATGCCCCTGATGAACAGGCGCCCCTGCCGACGATACATCGCCTGAAGGGCGTGGCAGCCAACCTGGGGCTAAACACATTGACCCAAAGCCTAACCGCACTGGAGGCCGCCTGGAAACAAGGTGAGCACAACGCATTGTCCACGCAACAGCAACAACTGACGGTGGCCTTGGCAGAGCTCAACGCGTCCCTGTCACACTCTGCTGAGTTTCTTGATCACACTTCGAAGACAGCAGTCACCAAGCAAGGGTCCGACACTCTGGAGAAGCCGGATATCGACCTGCTGAACCGTTTCATTGCTCTGTTGCATCAAGGAGAAATTCCCGATGCCTTATATGCGCAGATCCGGCCTAAACTTCCGTCAGAAGTGGCCGACAACGTGGCTGCTGCATTAAACGATTTTGAGCCCGAGTTAGCGGCAAAGGCACTCACCCCGTTCTGTGATGCCAATACCGACGACCGGACCAACCGGCCCCTGTCAAAAACACAACATCAAGCAAGCGCAACACACACTATTTTCGATACACAATGACAAGAATAATTAACTGAATCATGCGACTGGACGACAAGCCAACCCTGTTGGTGGTGGATGACGAGCCCGCCAACCTGCAGGTACTCAAAAATATCTTAGCCGGTACTTATCGGCTGCTGTTTGCCAAAGACGGGCAACGCGCATTAGCGCTGGCCGCCACTGAAGAGCCTGATCTCATTCTGCTGGATGTCATGATGCCCGATCAATCCGGTTACGACGTCTGCCGGGAGCTCAAACTCAAGGAATCCACTCGCCATATACCGGTCATTTTTGTGACGGCATTAACCGGCGAAAATGAAGAAGCCTTAGGGTTTGAGCTGGGGGCCGTGGACTACATTCCGAAGCCAGTGCGACCGGCAATTGTTCGGGCCCGAGTCAAAACCCATTTGTCGCTGGTACGGGTGGATGAGCTGAAATCAACCCGCCTGTCTATCGTGCAGCGTCTGGGCCGGGCAGCCGAATACCGTGACAATGAAACGGGTTTACACGTGATCCGGATGAGCCGCTACGCCCAGATTCTGGCGCTGGCCGCCGGATTCAGCGAACATCAGGCGGAAGAGATTTTACATGCCGCCCCAATGCACGACATCGGTAAGATCGGCATCCCCGATGCCATTTTGCAAAAACCCGGCAAACTGACACCGGATGAGTGGCAAGTCATGCAACGCCATACTGAAATCGGGGCTGAAATCATTGGTACCCCCGACTCCTCACTGATGCGCATCGCCAAGGATATTGCCCTGTATCACCATGAAAGATGGGACGGCAGCGGGTATCCCACAGGCCTAACAGGAAATGCCATTCCCGTTGCGGCGCGGATCGTGGCTATCGCAGATGTGTTTGATGCCCTGACCAGCGAGCGCCCGTACAAATCCGCCTGGCCCGTCGAGCAGGCCACCCAGTTAATTCGCGAGGAATCCGGTAAGCACTTTGATCCGAATCTGGTCGAGGTCTTTTTTCAGTGTCTACCGAAACTGCTGGAAGTCAAAGAGCAGTGGCGGGAGCCGGAATTCGCCTGACAACGAAGATCCTGACATTCTGGCTCTGGTGCTGAGATGTATTGCTTGCCTTGAAAACTTAGCTGTTGCTTACCTGTTGCCGCTCATCACTTTAGCGGCACAGGTCAGTGACCGTTAGCGCGGGTAAGACCACCTCGGGAAAAAAGGGGCTTTCCTGAAAAGCACCATACTTATGGCAATGGATACCAGCTGACTGGGGTTATTTCCTTCATCAGGTTTCATCCGTGTTGATGGAGCATGCCTTGAGGCCAGTTCTGGGCAAGTTTTGCCTTCTGTTTATCTTTCTTCTCTTTATCTTTCTTCGCTTTTTCCTTTTATTACCCGAAAAATCATTGCTGATTTTTCATTCGATTTTTTAAATTCACTGACTGTTAACCAGCAATAAACATTGTCTTTTTCATGCATATTTTACGCATGGTTTATCGCTGTTTTTTCAATCAAATCCGCCTTTATTTATATGGTTATTTGTAAATGTGAAAGCCAAGCAACGATTCACGTATCCACAATAAATAAAATCATTAATATGAGTTGCATATCAAAAATGGATAAGCAGTTAGTTTACCGCCAAGTCCAAAAATAAAAAACACATTAACTCATATATATACTGACTCAGTGAGGCACACATGGTTTGTGAACATAAACGTTTTTATAGAGTAAAGCGGACTTTCTGGCAACGCTTGGTGTATAAAGAAGTTCATCGCTGTTACCACTGTGGCGATACAATTAAAATTTAATTCACTTATCTGTGATAAAAAGGGGACGTAAACTGTCCCCTTGTTATTCATTATCAGTTTTATTTAATCGTCAGATTTTGAGAACAAGCAAACTCCAACATATCCCGCAAATTAGTCATGGCGGATATATCCTGATCCATTTCTTTTTTGATCTCTTCTAACTCATTCGCACTGACTTTACCGTCCACCAGCGCATCGCGGATCTCCTGCTGTACGTCTCCCCGTTCCTTATCCCAGTCCATCCAGGCATGCAGGACGTTACGATAGGTAATGTCATAGCTTTCCTCCGAGTTATGGCGCTTACACTTCATGCCAAAGACCCGGAGCATCTCTTCCAGAATGTAAACATGCTTTTCGTCTTCCTGGAGCACTTCCAGCATCAGCATTAGCTCTTGTACTGTCAACTGATGGGCTTCCTGACTAGGATTCAGCTTGTTTGAAAAGGTACGCGCACTCAGTTTTTTACCACTGCGATCTTTTATCTGATGAAAGATATTTTCGATGCCTACTGACTTTGCCTGGTGATGAATTGCTCGGTAAAAGCTGGATTCACGGTATTCTTTATTCATTTATAATTTTTATCAATATTAATTAACGTAAATATGATGAGTTTATATGTTTAAATATTAATTTTGATATAATCCTATTTTCACCCCCAGATATAACCTTTTCCATTTCAATATTTATTTTTATACAATTTACTATGAGTTATTTTTAATAATCAGATATCGCGTTATGCGATAAAAAGGTAAACACAGTGAATATCCCATTCATCAATGTACCAACCGTTAATGATAATACAAACAACAAGGATTGAGTAGTTTTCTTCTGTGGCAAGAGTCAATCTGATTCACATTCAGCTACGCAGATCTTTTTCCGTCAGGTCGCGGGAGGAGCAACCTTATCCATTGTTATTCATTCTCTTTACTTGCCCCCTGCTTTTATTCCCCACCCCGCTATCAGTCGCAACCTGTATTAATCACAAGTTGGTCATCTCACAACCTCCCATTGATCATACTGAGGCACCATCTCTCCACTCCGTCGCCGTCTCATTAACGCTCAAGTGTTAATAATTGGTAATCACCGTGTTTCATCCCACACTTTTGATTCACCACCGAGTGAGAATCCAATCATGTTATGCACCAAAACACGCATGATGTATTGACCACCTGAATTATTTTGTAAAAAAATGTGTCGCCGGTATTGGCAAGACTCCGTTCCTTCTTTGCTCGAAAATTTGTACGAGCGATTTGTGCAATAACGTAGGCCTCATGCTTGCCCTGCGCCCTGACCGATGAAGAAACGCAAACCAATGACCAGCGTTGTCCTGACTGAATACATTCACACAGGATAACCAATACATCATCGCCCGCCGTCTGCATCGTACAGATACCATAAACCACTGCCTGTGCAGTATGTACCAGCGAGCCGTTCAACCCGGTATTGAACACCGTTTTGTTTAAGGCCGGAGGATTTTTTGTAAGGAACTCATTTATGAAGCTAAAAGGTATCTTGCTCTGCGTAGCCACTCTCTCAATGGCGGGTTGTGGAGGTGGAGGCGGCGGCGGTGACGGTACAGACACCGACCACAAAGCCTCCTCGTCGGTAACCCGCCTTTCCAGTCCGTATTTACCTGCAGAGCAGGGCGCAGTCTGGCGTTATACGGTCAAAGATTCGGGTGAAAATCTTTCGCTTTCAAGCAGTGCCATCAAGCAAGCCAACGGTAAAGAAACTGTCGATCTGACCTGGGATCACAGCGGATACCGGCAAACCTTACGCTATCAGGGAAATACGCTGTCCATCGAACACCTGCATTTCGACAAAGTCACCGAAAACAACACCGACTATAAGGTAGATATGGATTTGTCTACTGCCCCAGCCCTGCTGTTGCCGGAATTTAGTGTCATAACGCCCGAGGGAGGCATTAACTCCCGTCAGCAAATGCAGGTCACCATATCCCCGGACGCCGGCAGTACCTATGGCGAGTACTCCTTGTCCTGGTCATACAAAGGAATTGAGACCATCGAGACCCCGGCTGGCCGTTATGAAGCCTTACATGTTCAGTACAGCCTTAACCTGGATGTGTTTGTCGCCTTGCCTGACGATGCCTATCAGAGCGACAGCCCACAAGGAGATGGCACCTTCAGAACGCAGGTACCTGTCCTTCAGGATCTCTGGTTCTCACCCGGTATCGGCATTGTGAAAATCTCTGACAGCAGCGCCAGAATCTACTCCCCGGTCGTCGCTGAACTGGCCGATTTTAATCGCTACAGGGACAATGTCGGCAATCTGACCAACATGCCTGACAGCACTGCGATTCCGGCTGACAGTCCATGGAAAAATATCCGCCAAGCCTACAAACTGGATCAGCTTTACGGCAATTGGGAAAGCGCTTATCACTGCAACCCGGCAGAAACACAATCGCCGTCTTTTCAGTTGTCGCTGACAGAAACAAACTACACCCTGACGACCCGCCTGACGGACAACGAGAACTGCTCAGGGGATTACTGGAATGACTATGTTGAATCCGGCACGTACATACTTCGCGGATTTGATCCCCAAGATGCTGGTTTCCTCTTGCTTGACCTTATTCCTAGCTCGTCAACACGCCAGGAATACCGCTTTGGCCACCTGTTATACGAAACACCGGACTGGGGACAAACCCGTTTTATTTCCCTTGCGCCAATGGCGGATAAGACAGCCAGACTAGGAATTGATGAGATTCCGAATTTACCCAATTTGGCCACGCGTCTGTATGCCGAGTTAACAGCCGTTGAAAAAGAGCCCAAAGATACCGAAACCCTCAACAGCACTGCGCTGGTTTACTTCCAGATTGAAGATGAGAACTACCAGATGTTACCGGAGGAGGCGCATTCCGGCTGGGGAATGCAAGTCTGGAATGACGCAACCTGTGATGCAATCATGGACTCCCAGCTCAGTACAATCAGCTGGGAGCAGCCTTTGCAACCCGCAGGCTTCGACCCATTATTAGGCCTGTACTTTGAACTGCAGATTAAAGAAAACAACACCGGGTGCGCGAATGTCATCTTCCACAAAGGCGAGGAGAAGTCGGTTGAGCAAAACCAAACCATTGACCTTAATGCAAGATACTTCTATCAAGCCAGGTATGGGGCTCAGGGGATTACCAGCAACTGATATTTTCAGGTACACGCTGGGATAACCCGAGCCTAACTCGCTAGACAGCTTGCCTCAACCATCGCGTTGTTTGTTTGCCTATCTTGTTACTTATCGAGTCTGAGACCTAACACAGATGTGAACAAAACCGTGTCATATGGCTGAGGCAATCTACCCCCATAAATAGCCAGTTGCCAAAGCTCACCGACCACTAACTCTCAATACACAGCCGGTAACCAACGCCCGACTCAGTCCTGACATACGTCGGCTCTGTCGGGTCATCCGCCAGTTTTTGCCTGAGGTGACTGATCACGATACGCAGGTAATGGGTATCGGCGGTATGGCTGGGACCCCAGATTTCTTTTAACAATTGAGTCTGGGTGATCACGCAATTGGGCGATGACGCTAACATCGCCAGTACCGCGTATTCTTTAGGCGTCAGATCGACACTGGCGCAGTTAACAGAAACCTGTCGCTTCATCAGATCGATTTTCAGCTTACCGTCATCCAGTACCGGCATCTGCTCCGGCTTGATATGGTCCCGCAAACACACCCGTACCCTTGCCAGCAGTTCCATGACGCTGAACGGCTTGGTGACATAATCCTGAGCGCCGGTATCGAGCGCCTGAACCTTTTCCCTGTCCTGATTACGCACCGACAGCACAATAACCGGTACCGAACTCCAGCTGCGCAGCTCTTGCAGCACCTGATGACCGTCCATATCCGGCAGCCCCAAGTCCAGCACCACCAGATCCGGCTGCTGACGCACCACCGCCGCCAGCCCTTGTTCGCCGTTTTCAGCTTCGGTAACGTCATACCCTTCACTGGCCAGCGCAATACGCAGCATACGCCGGATCTGGGTTTCATCATCAATGACAACTATCTTAATACTCAAGAGCTTACCTTCCCTAATGCCCGTTCCGGATAGTCTAACGGCAGTTCTACTTCAATTCGAGTACCCTGCCCCTGGCTGCCATCTGTCGCCCTCACCTTGCCACCGTGGGCACTGATCATGCCCCGGCAAATAGCCAGCCCCATTCCGGTGTTCTGTTTTTTCTGGTCACCGTCGGCCACGACATAAAACATATTGAAAATCTGCTCCTGCGAGGCTTTGGGGATCCCCGGCCCTTTGTCTTCAATAGCGATTCGGCAGCGCTCGGGGGTTGTTTCCATCACAATGGTGATCGGCTCGCTTTGTGGTGAAAAGCGCACCGCATTTTCCAGAATATTGAATAGCGCCTGCTCCACCAGCGCAGCATGCACATACAACAGCGGCGGCTCGTGCCTGCGGACATAATCGATTTTCACGGCCGGAAAATACCGTTTCAAGCGGCTCAGCACGCTGCCGATAATGTCATCCACCGATACCCAGTCCCGCTCTATTTTCAGCGAGCCGTGCCCCAGCTTAGTCATATCCAGCAGGTTCTGGATATAACTGTCCAGCCGGCGGCTTTCCTGCAAAATGGTATCAAGCAGTTCATAGCGATCTTGATTGTTCAGCTGTTTATCCAGAATGCGCAGGCTTTCAGCCGCCCCCATCATGGCTGACAGCGGCGATTTCAAATCGTGGGATACCGAGGACAGCAATGCGGAGCGGATCTGCTCCACTTCGGTTTTTACCCGGGCACTTTCCAGATCCGTGACCAGTTGGATCCGCCGCCAAGTACCGGCGGCCTGTTGCAACATCGCTTGCAGCAACTCACGTTCAAAATTGCCAAACTGGGTTTGTGCCGGATCCCAGTACAGAATCACCGCGGCAATAACGGTATTTTCCTGCACGACAGGGACGACCGTCACCTTAGAGGCACTGAGGGTATCGGTAAACCGACCGGCCATATGGCCGTGCTGCATCGTCCAGTCAACCACGGATTCGTCGAGCTGTTGCAGGGTAAACCGCGGCGGCGGGATGAGACGTTTCTGACGATCATCACCGGTTAACGCAATGGTGCATTTAACCTCCAGCGCCCGGCCGATATGACGGCTGATTGACTTCCACAGCGCTTTTTCATCATCCGCAACCGAAAGTGCCTGCGCCAGCTCCTTAAGGGTTTCGGCATAGCGGTTCGACTCTTTGAGCAGGATAAACTGATGCCGGATGCGCGAGGCCGCCGGCCCGCTGATAAGACCGATACAGATCAGAAAAATCAGGGTCGCGACATCGTCCTGATTGGTCACCTTGAGGGTATAAATCGGCGCGGTTAGAAAGAAGTTGAAGCTCAGGAAGGACCAGACAGCGGTGGCCATGGCCGGGCGGGCACCAAATTTCAGACCAATGCCGAGTATCGCCAGCACATAAAGCAGTACCAGATTGCCCCGGCTCAGGACATCCAGCAGCAACACGGCCAGTACCGTTGCCACTGCCGTGTACGCCAGGCCAAACAGGTGGCCTTTTTTATCGCCCAGCGGCGAGTCAGGCAGGTCATGCTCTTGCGGCTCGGCCAGCTGTCCCGGCGCCCGATAGACCGACACCTCAACCGGCAGACCGGATTCAATCAACCGCTGATACAGGCGCTTCTTCCACCAGAACAGGCGATGCCGGGTACCGGCCCCCACCAGAACGGTGTTGATCCGTTGCTCGCTGAGAAACGGCAAGATGCTTTTATAGGTGCTGGAGCCACGCAGCACCTCAACGGTGGCGCCCAGCTCTTCGGCCACAGCCATGGCCTCATTCAACCAGGTCCGCTTTTTCTGATCACGGGTTTTACCGGTATCGACCCATACCACTGTCCAGGGGATCTGCCGCCGCTCGGCCATCTGCCTGCCGATCCGGATCAGATAACGGTGATCGCTGTTAGCACTGATCAGCACCAGCAGTTTGTCTTTGAGAATGTACTCGGTTTTCTCGGCCCGGGCTTCCAGCTCACTGATCAGGCTCGCATCCACCTGCTCGATCACCCGCTTCATCGCCAGCTCCCGCAGGGCGGTCAGGTTCGAGACGGAAAAGAACGTGTCCATCGCCAACCGGGCATATTCCGGCAGATAGACCTTCCCCTGCTGCAACCGCTCAACCAGATTGAGCGGCGGCAAATCAATAAAGCGGATATCGTACGCGTCATCCACAAAACTGTCCGGCACCGTCTCTCTGACCCGGATACCGGTGATTTGCTTGACCACATCGTTGAGGCTGGCCAAATGCTGAATATTCACTGTGGTGTAAACATCGATACCCGCCGCCAGCAATTCAGCCACGTCTTGATAGCGCCGCTTGTGGCGACTGCCGGGCACATTGGTATGCGCCAGCTCGTCTACCAGGATCAGGGCCGGTTTGCGGGCAAGGGCACCGTCCAGATCAAACTCCGTTAACACCGTGCTGTGGTAATTAACCTGTTTGCGCGGCAGTACTTCCAGCTCCGCCAGCATCGCCTCGGTTTCCGCCCGGCCATGGGTTTCCACCAACCCCACCATTAAATCGGTGCCTTGCTGCAAACGCTCCTTGGCAGCACTGAGCATGGCATAAGTTTTCCCTACCCCAGGCGCAGCCCCGAGAAACACGGTTAACTTGCCTTTTCCCTCATGTATGACCTTACTGAGTAACGCATCGGCCTGCTGAGAGCGGACATTTTCATCCACGGTTCGGCTCTCCTCTGATTTTCATGCCCGTCAACATACCTTATCAACGGGCAACTTACATATGAAATTAGCTGCAAAAGTATAAACACCGACGGACCGCAAAAAGACGAAAAGCAGGTCAGCAATGTTGCTGACCTGCCTGTGTGGCTTTTCGCTATTGACTGAGCGTGACGCTTACTCCTCGTGATGCATCCGCCGATAATTTCCCCTTCACTGACTATTGCGAAGATGCGCTCATGGCATCCAGTGCCAGATTCAGCTTGAGCACATTGACCCGGGGTTGACCCAGCATCCCCCACTGCGGCGCTTCGATGTGCGCGCTGATTACCGCCTTGACCTTTGCTTCATCCCATTGCCTTTCTCTGGCAATGCGTGGCACCTGCAAGTATGCCGCTTGCGGTGAAATGTGCGGATCCAGCCCGGCACCGGATGCTGCCAGCATATCGACCGGTATATCCGCCGCCTGTACGCCTTCGCGGCGTTGAATCACCGTGCTGTCAGCCGCCACCCGCTCACGCAGTTCCGGGTTATCTGACGCTAAGTTGCTGCCGCCGGTCGCCATCGGATCATAACCAGCGGCACTGGGGCGGCCATGGAAATAGTGGTCGCTGACAAAGGCCTGACCCACCAGCTCTGAACCCAATGTCTTCCCATTGACCTGAATTAAGCTGCCGGTCGCCTGATGCGGAAACAACCACTGCCCCAGCATCGTCACGCCACCGGTATACAAGCCACCGCAAAGCAGCAGCATGATCACACTGGCCTTGGTCGCTACCACCACCTGATGCTGCCAGGAATCAGATGCCAGCTGGCCACGCTCGCCTTGCAGATCCAGATCGTTAATAGATTGAGGGTAATTCCAGTTCATTTTTCTGTTCCTATACCAGCGTGCCAATCACGACATCGAACATTTTGATCGCCAGGAATGGCAACACCACCCCGCCCAGCCCATATACCAGCATGTTGTTTCGCAGCAGTTTTTCCGCACTGATCGGTTTCACCCGCACGCCACGCAACGCCAATGGGATCAACACCGGAATAATGACGGCATTGAATACCAGCGCTGCCAGTACCGCGGAAGCCGGACTGCTCAGGTTCATAAAATCGAGCGCCGCCATGGCCGGAATGGTGCTGACAAACACCGCCGGAAGAATGGCAAAGTATTTCGCCACATCATTGGCCAGCGAGAAGGTCGTCAGTGCGCCACGGGTGATCAACAACTGCTTACCCACTTCAACAACCGCCAGCAGTTTGGCCGGGTCAGAATCCAGATCCACCATGTTACCGGCCTCTTTCGCAGCCTGCGTGCCGGAGTTCATCGCCAGACCAATATCGGCCTGAGCCAGAGCCGGAGCATCGTTGGTGCCGTCACCGACCATGGCTACCAAGCGGCCTTTGGCCTGCTCACGGCGGATCAATGCCAGCTTGTCTTCCGGTTTGGCTTCGGCAATAAAATCATCAACCCCGGCTTCCGCCGCTATCACCCCGGCTGTCACCGGGTTATCGCCGGTGACCATCACGGTTCTGACGCCCAGCGCCCGTAGGCGGGCAAAGCGCTCGGCGACACCCGGTTTAATAACATCCATCAGGGCAATCACCCCCAGCACTTGAGTCTCGCTGGCGACGACCAGTGGCGTACCTCCTTTCTGGGCAACAGACATTACCTGCTGATCAATATCCTCCGGCCAGCGAAGGTGCCTTTCTGTCGCCCAGTGACGCATCGCATCACTGGCCCCTTTCATGCGCAAGCTGCCATCGGGTAACTGAATACCCGATACCCGGGTTTTCGGTGAAAATGGCAGGAATTCCGCACCCTGCGGTTCTTCTTCGATCACGGCGCCTTTATCTTCCGCCAGTTGCAGGACCGATTTACCTTCCGGGGTTGGATCATCCAGTGAAGAAAGCACCGCCGCGTGCATCAGATCCGCCTCACTGACTCCCCGCACCGCCAGAAACGCCGTGGCCTGACGGTCACCGAACGTGATGGTGCCGGTTTTATCAAGCAGCAGGGTGTCAATATCCCCGGCCACTTCAACGGCTTTACCGGATTTCGCTACCACGTTGGCTTGCAGGGCCCGGTTCATCCCGGCGATCCCGATCGCGGGCAGCAATCCTCCAATCGTGGTCGGGATCAGACACACCAGCAGCGCAATCAGCATGGCGTAGTCCAATTCGCCCCCGATGAAATCAGCCATCGGCGGCAGGGTGATCACGATCAGCACAAAGACCGCCGTCATGGCTGACAGCAAAACGGTCAGTGCCAGCTCGTTCGGCGTTTTCTTACGCTGTGCTCCTTCCACCAGCCCGATCATGCGATCCAGAAAACTGTTGCCCGGGTCATTGGCGACCTGCAGCAGGATACAGCCGGTCAGCACCTTGGTGCCGCCAATCACACTGGAGTGATCAGTCCCGGCTTCCCGCAGCACCGCCGCTGACTCACCGGTAACCGCCGACTCATTGACCGTGGCAACCCCTTTAACGATGTCGCCGTCTGCCGGGATATACTCGCCCTGATTCACGCAGACGATATCCCCCTTGCGCAGTGCCGACGCCTCGACCCACTCCTGATTTTCACCGTGCATCCGGCAGGCACGCAGCGCCTTCTTAGCCGAACGCAGGCTGGCTGCCTGACCGCGGCTTTTGGCTTCCGCGACCGATTCGGCAAAGTTGGCAAACCAGACGGTGAAAAACAAAATCAGCGTAATGGCCAGCTCAACCCCAAAACTGTTGCCGGACAGCATTCGCTGCACCGTCATCACGGCGCTCAGTGCCGTACCGAGCCACACCACAAACATGACCGGGTTCGCGGCCATTCTTCTGGCCGACAGTTTTTTCAGCGCGTCCAGACTTGCCAGCTGTATATCAGCCATTGACATCACCTGTCCTTGTTCTTGTTTCATGAATCAGTTCCCCATCCCGGCCTGAGCCAATTGCAGAGCTTCCCCAATCGGGCCCATCACAGCGGCCGGAAGGAAAGATAAGAAGTTAATAATCAGGATAACGGCGACCAGCGTGACGCAGAAGGTCGGATTTTCGAGTCTCAACGTCCCCGCACTAACCGGACTGACGCGTTTGCTGGCCAGTGAGCCCGCCACAATCAGCGCCAGGAACAGCGGCAGATAGCGGCCCGCAAGCAGCACCAGTACACAAGTCAGGTTCCACCACGGCGTGTCATCGCCCAGTCCCTCATAGCCGGAGCCATTGTTGGCAAAGGCGGAGGTGTATTCATAAAACACCTGCGAGATCCCATGCAGGCCGGGGTTACTGGTGCCGCTCAAGCCTGGAAACGCCACAGTGATTGCCGTCAGCCCGAGGATCAGGAAGGTAGGCAGCACAATCAGGCTCGCCAGAATCGTGATTTCTTTGGTTTCAATTTTCCGTCCGAAGATTTCCGGCGTGCGCCCAATCATCAACCCGGACAGGAACACCGCCAGCCAGACATAGACCAGGAAATTGACAAAACCGCAGCCAATCCCGCCCCAGATGGCGTTGATCAACATACCGGAACGAATCATCAGGCCGCCCAGCGGGTTGAATGAGTCATGCATGGCATTGACTGACCCATTGGAGGTTTGGGTGGTAAACGTGCCCCACAGCGCAGACAGCTCCGGGCCAAAGCGCACTTCCTTACCTTCCATGTTGGGACCGGCCGCACTCAGCTGCGAAAACGCCGCATTGGGCTGAATTTCACTGTATACGGTGGCGACAATGAAACTCACGCTCAGTACCCCCATGGCCGCGATCGACATCCAGGAAAAGCGTTTATTGCGCAGCAGACCGCCCGCCATAAACACCACTGCCATCGGGACCAGCACCAGTGCGATAGTTTCAATGGCATTACTCACCGGGGTCGGGTTTTCCAGCGGGTTACTGCTGTTCGGGCCATACCAGCCACCGCCATTGGTGCCCAGTTGTTTGATAGCCACCATGGAGGAAACCGGGCCAATCGGCACCTGTTGCTCTGCCAGCGGCGAAGCCGTATCTAAGGTTGTCACCGGCTGTGCCCCGCTGAAGCTGCTGGGTACTCCCTGCCACGTCAGCAGCAATGCCACAATGGCGGCCAGCGGAATCAGCACACGCACCACACCGCGTACCATATCGACATAGTAGTTACCCAGATCACGGGCTTCGCCTTCTTTGGCGGTGTCACGGTTCAGGCCGCCACGCATTCCGCGCAGTACTGCCACACAGACCGCCAGCCCCATAGCCGGGGTCACAAATTGCAACGTAACAATCAAAAAGCCCTGTGAGAGATAGCTCAGCTGAGCCTGACCGGAATAGTGCTGCTGGTTGGTATTGGTCAGAAACGACACCGCAGTATGCAGCGCCAGATCCCACGACAGCGGCCCGATGTTATCCGGGTTCATGGGCAGAATGTGCTGAAACTGGAGGATCAGATAGGCAAGCACACCCAGCACCAGATTACTGAGCAGAAAAGCGGCGCCGTAGGTCTGCCAGTTCATGCCCTGGGTGTGATTAATTCCAAGCAACCGGTAAATGCCCCGCTCCAGCGGCGCAAACACTTTGTCGCTGACATGTGCCTTGCCGGAAAAAACGCCGGTCATGTAGGCCCCCAGCGGCATGGCCAGCAGAAGCGCCAGCGAACAGATAATAACGATATCTAACATAGCGCCTCCTAAAACTTCTCGGGCTCGAAAACAGCCCACATAAGATAAACGAGTAGCGAGGCAGACAGTGCTAACAGTAGCCAGTCCATTGTGATTCTCCCTAAGTCATTAAGTCACCATGGAAAGGTATGAAAACCGGGCGTAAATTCTCTAGGCAGGAAAACCGCAAAGGCGTAAAGATTTCGTAAAGTAAGGTGTCAGCCCCTCGCTTCGGCTGTTGCCGTCCGCTCCCGACTGATGTTTGGCGGTATACTATGTTCATGCGATCCCGTCGGTAGTACACTTACCGGGCAGTCGCATACAACCCTGCTGTTAACCCTTTGATCTCGATGGCTCTTATGAATAATTCAGGTTCACTCGTCTCCCCAACCAATCAACACTCCGAAACGGACAACCCCGTCAAACCGCGCGGTCGACGCGGCAGGCCGGTCGGTGATCGTGAATCGAAACGGGCTGAATTGCTGGCAGCGGCTATCGCAGTGACGGCCGAGGAAGGGTATACCGGGGCTTCGTTGCGCAAAGTAGCAAAGCGGATTGGCGGGACGACCGGCACGGTGACCTATTACTTTGCGAACAAAGAAGAAATGATCACCGCCGTTGCAGAAGAGCTGTTCAGCAAACTCGCAGCGTTGCTCGATGTGAATGACGAGAACCTGGATCTCAACAAGTTACTGCAAAAATGGCTGGTCTTGAACGATTCCAGTGAAACGGATTTATGGCTGGTCTTTATCCAGTTACTCGCCCATGCCCGCCATGAACTTGCTATCGCCGCGGTGATTCAACGCCACAGTGCACAATTTCGCTCGAGGCTGGCGTCTATCGTGGAGACAGGGCAAGCGCAAGGCACGATACGAAACGATATTCCGGCCGAGCTGCTTGCCGATCAACTGTGTGCTTTGTGCGACGGATGGGTACTGATGATGCCCATTGAGCCAGAGCGGTTCACACCGGAACGAGTCCAGGTATTACTGCAAACGGTATCGACCTTGATCGCACCGCCGTCGGCGAGCTCTGTCTGAACACAACGCCCGAAAAAAACGCTGAAAAACACTACTGGAAAACACCGCTGAGTGGCCACTACCCTCGGAATAAAAAACGGCCGGACTTTCTGTAGAAGAAAACCCGGCCGGTTTATTCTCTGGACTTCATCTGATCTGTCTCTGGTTTCCCTCTGACTTACCTTGATTATCCGTTTACTAACTTGTTATTGCCAAGAGTTAAAACCGGTGCGACGGTACCCGGTAAATGGACGCATAAAACACTGGCAGCACAACCATCGTCAGGAGCGTCGCGAATGCCAGCCCGCCAATAATGGTGATCGCCATCGGGGCAAAAAATACGTCTAAAATCAATGGCACCATCCCCAGCATCGTTGTCAGTGCCGCCATGGAAACAGGCCGCAAGCGGCTGACTGCAGCATCAACAATGGCCGGTAACAAACTTTTCCCATCGGCACATTCCAGGTTTATCTGCTCAATCAACACAATCGCATTCTTAATCAGCATTCCGGCTAAACTCAGAAAGCCCAACAACGCCATAAACCCAAAAGGTTGGCCTGAGGCCAAAAGACCGACAGTCACTCCAATCACCGCCAGTGGCACGCAGAGCCAAATAACCAGTGGCTGGCGTAAAGAATTAAACATCATCACGGTGATGAGGATCATCCCCAGCATAAAGGTCGGAATGGTTTCCATCAGCCCCACCTGCGCTTTTGCCGAATCTTCATACTCGCCGCCCCACGTCAGGGTGTAGCCCGGTGGCAGAGGTAACGCTTCCACCTGTGGGCGAAGACGGGCAAACAGTTTGGTCGCGTTGCCTTCTATCGGGTCGGCAAACACGGTAATCGTTCTTTTTCTGTCACGACGATGAATAATTTCGTCTTCAAACCCGGTTTCAAACGCGCTCACCACTTGTCGCAACGGAATCATATGCTGTGCTGCCGGACTCCAGATTTGCAGGTTAGCCAGATTATCGATACGGCTTCGGGTTGCTTCATCGGCACGAACGATAATAGGTAAAATCAAATCGTCTTCGCGATATACCCCTGCCGTCACGCCCTGAAACCCTTCCTGAATCGCACTCGCGACCATCGGCCGGGTAATGCCGTTAATGTTCGCTTGCTCCTCAGCCAGAACAGCCCTAACCACTTTGACCGTTTGTCGCCAGTCTGTTCGGATCGACTTAGTGTTAGGATCCTGACGGTAAATCGCCTCTACCTGCTCTGCCAAGCGACGCAGTTCAGCGGGTTCCGGACCACTGATCCTAGCCTGTATCTTGCCATTGGAGCCGGGCCCTAACTGGAATGTTGAGGCATATGCCTGCGAATCCGGGAACGCCTTGGCCAGTTGCGCCTCAATTGCTAGCAGCAATGCGCCAATCTTATCCGCATCATCAACACTGACTAAAAACTGCGCGTAAGCACTGTTGGGTTGCTCTGGCTGGTAAGTGAGCAAAAAGCGTAGCGCCCCCTCTCCCAATGTGGTCGTAACGTGTGTCACTCCCTCATGTTCCAGTAACAGCTGTTCAATTTTGGCCGCATCTTTCCGGGTGGTGTCGATATGCGTCCCTTGGGGCAACCAATAGTCAACCATAAATTGCGGACGGGTCGCGTTGGGCAGGAAGTTCTGCTCAACGAATGTAAAGCCCCAGAGTGAAAGTGCAAAAGCCCCAATCACCGAAGCCGAACTGAGATATCGGTGGCGAATACAGGCCCGCAAGAGTTGCTTATAGCGCAGGTAAAACCTGCTCCCATAAGGATCGACGCCAGCGTTCTCTTCTACTGGCGCTTTCAGGAACATCACGCACAGCAACGGGGTGACCGTCACCGCTGTCACCCAGCTTAGAAGCAAGGAAACCATGACGACCTGAAACAGCGAACGACAATACTCGCCGGTTTCATCCTGTGAAGTACCAATGGCCGCAAAAGCCAGAATCGCGATCAGCGTCGCCCCCAACAGCGGCCAGGCCGACTCTTTAACCACCTCAATCGCCGCATGCTCTGCCGATTTACCGCGCTGTAAGCGCACCAGCACACCATCAACCACGACAATGGCATTGTCGACCAGCATCCCCAGCGCGATGATCAGCGCCCCAAGCGAAATCCTTTCTAGCGCGACCCCCATTGAATCCAGGAAGATGAAAGAACTGACAATCGTCAGTACCAGCACAAAACCGATCAGCAGGCCGCTCCGCAGCCCCATAAATAAAAACAGGATACCCACCACAATCGCAGCCGCTTCAATCAGGCTGCTCACGAACCCTGAGATGGCGCCTTTGACCGATTCTGACTGCATCGAGATAGTCCGGATTTCCACCCCAAACGGACGCTGACTTTCCAGTTCAGCCAGCTTGGCCTGTACCGCCTCTCCCATGGTGACCACATTGCCGCCAGAGACTGTCGAGATACCCAGGCCAATCCCCGTCTGACCATCAAACCGAATTTCTGAGCCGATAGGATCGACATAATCACGTTTGACACTGGCGATATCACGAAGATAAATCTGCCGGTTGTTGATGCTGCTAATTAGCAGTGACTCAAAATCAGCGACAGAATGGAGCCCTCCGGTTGGCTGAATCGCCACAAACGAGGCTCCCAGTGCGGCACGGCCTGCATCAACCGCTAATCCTTTTTGACGCAGTGATTCCAAAATAGCGTCAGGATGTATGCCCAACTGTGACATCCGGTTACGGTTAAACTCGACATAAACAGCTTCACTACGCTCAGCAAATGAGGCCACTTTGCCAACATCTTTCACCAGCAACAGCTCACGCTTTAAGTCATCGACATAATTTTTGAGTTCGGCGTAACTGTACCCTTCACCGGTCACGACCATGAAAATACTGTAAACATCGCCGAAATCGTCGATCACAATGGGCTGACCAGCCCCCGGGGGCAAATCGCTCTGCGCATCACTGATTTTTCTGCGCAGCTCATCCCATACCTGTGGCAGGGTTGTTTTGTCGTAATTGTCTTTGATGCGTACCGTAAGCGTTGATAAGCCCCGCTCTGATTTCGAAGTCACCCGCTCCAGTTGGCCAAGCTGTTGTACCGCTTTTTCCAGCTCGTCGCTAACTTCCAGCTCAACCTCCTGCGCTGAGGCCCCTGGGTATGGGGTAATAACCAGTGCATCTTTGATGGTAAATTCAGGGTCTTCGAGACGACTCATACTTGAATAGGAGTGCAAACCGGCAACAAACATGACAACGGTAAGGACCAGCGTAACGATACGGTTTTTAATAGCGACTGAGGCAAAATCCATTTCTGTCACCCCTTCAGAGCATGTACTGGGTAACCTTCGCCCAGCGAACGCACCCCGGAGACAGCAATGATGTCGCCCCGTTCAAGCCCCGCTTTCACATGAATACTGTTCCCAACCGGATCCCCCAATGTGATGATCCGCTGGAAAACCGTGCCAGTCTTCTTGTCATAGAGCCAGACGTAGGGAACTTTATCTGCCGTGGAAAGCACCGCACTTTCCGGGACCAGCAACAAGCTAAACTGAGCCAGGACAACCGCGTTGGTTGGCACCAACAGGCTAATTTTATTTGGGTCGTGAGGCATTTCATAAATCACACTTCCGGTCATACCTGGGCTGATACTGACAAGTTGCGGTGTCTCAAACCCCACCGTTACCTCAAACGTGCGGGTTATCGGATCTGCCATGCTGGAAAAAGACGTGATTTTTGCCGGAAACATCTCGCCGGGCAGCGTACTCAGTTCAACGCTGATATTTGAATTAATCTCGATGGTTTCGATATCTTCAACGCGCTTGTTACGCACCCAATCCGCTTCCGAAACGTGGACTTTCATCTCTAAGGCATCGTCTGTTTGCAGAATCAACACGGTCTGCTTCGCCTGCACATTGGCATAGTCTTCCACGACTTTTCGCGCAATGCGGCCAGTAAACGGGGCACGTAACACGGTATCCTCCAGCGCTTTCTTCGCTTGACGTAGCCCGGCCGTTGCCACTTCCAGATTTCGCCGCGCAAGATCCAATTGCTGCCTAGTCACGGCCTGTCGGTTAAACGCGATCTCGTATCGCTCAAAATCCGCTTGAGCCGCATTGCGTTCCGCGAGTGCCCGATCGCGTTCCGCCGCCAGGGTTGTTGGATCAAGCTTTGCCAACACTGTGCCGGCTGGTACTAACTCTCCTTCTGTAACAAGAAAATCCGTGATTTTACCTGCCACCTCAAAGGCCATATCTGACTGCTTCGCAGCAGAAACACTGCCGGGAAACCGGAAAACCCGCTGAGCGTTATCGTCTCCCACTTGAAATAATTTCACCGGGCGCGAAAAAAACCTCACGGACACCCACAGCCTCATCATCACATGCAGTGAGTGTCGCTATTGAGACGAAAAACAGCATTAATAGTTTGAAAAATGGATACTTCTTTAACATTCAGCTCTCCAGATCAATATCCTGAATTGATGCTCTGAATTGATAAGGTCGGAATGACCTGTCACGGTAATTGCCATTTGAACCTGAGGGATCCCCATCAGAATCTGGCCCAACCGTTTGGTCGCCAAGCTTTTCCAGCTCCAGCATAAAAACCGCACCAATCCTGGTACGGGCTGCGCGCGAAAAGACAAAAAAACCACTTTTTCAAAACGTTGCTTGTTGGTTTCTAGCCGGCATAACCACCATTGAGCAGTGTTTTCTTCAAGTAATTCGGGCGAATTATAACAATGAATTCAATTAACACAACAGTCGTTATTTTAAATAAAAAGGAAAAGACGTTCAGTGAGTTCTGTAAAAATCACACGCCTTGGGGCTAAACGCACTCTTAAAACCGCCTAACACAAAAACAGCAAAAACTCTTAAATTCAGACACTTAAGATAAGACATGTAAAATCAAGCCGATGAAAAAGGTATGCAGGAAGAAGTTGGAATAGACGAATGCCCAGACGAATACCTAGATGAGTTGTTGAAAAAAAACCTCAGGATGACACCAAAGGTTCTCTTCAGGCAGACCAGACAAAGCCTCTCGGGTCGCCGCCCGATCCAAACAAAAAAGGTGTAAGAGATTCTCTTACACCTTTTTATTCAGAACGTGATGTTCGATGACTCAAGGATTATGAAGTCATACCCTTATGCTCAGAAGACAAAGCTTGTGCTGCTTTGTACTCCTCCAGCACAATGCCAAATTGCGCAATGATCGCTAAAGCCTTCTCAAAATCGTACGTGGCAACCGCATCGGAAAGTTTATGGCTGAGCTCCAGATTGAGCTTATCGAAACATTGCTGATACTGTGAGTAGTAATACTCTGACTCTAAGTCATATTCTTCCAGTAACAGTGTCAGATACTGTATCTTTTGTTCAAACACTGCTATCGCGGTACTGTCACAGCGCAACTGCACGGGTTTCACGGGTTTGATGTTGATTTCTGGCAATTCATGAGAACGACAGTCCGCAGCTGAACCAGTGCGGTCAATCGCAAGATCAATCGTGAACCAGAAGGTACTGCCTAAACCACATTGGCTTTCAACGCCCACGGTTCCTCCCATTAACTCAGCAATATGCTTGGAAATCGCAAGCCCGAGGCCAGTACCGCCGTACTTACGCGTGGTTGATGAGTCGGCTTGCTGGTAACTGTCAAAGATCTTCGACTGTTCAGCGTCAGACATTCCAATCCCGGTATCCTGCACACTAAAATGCACCCGTACCGATTCCACCGAGAGCACTTCGACCTCAACACGAATCACAATATCGCCATTGTTGGTGAACTTAATGGCGTTACTCACATAGTTAAGCAACACTTGTTTAATTCTGAGCGGGTCGCCCAGCAATGGAGGGATGGAACGGTCTAGCTCGGTGTGTACTATGACTCCCCGCTTCTTCGCCTTGTATTCAAAAATATCCTGAACATCGTGCACCAGTGACGGCAGGTCAAAAGAGATATGCTCAATTTCCACTTTACCCGCATCAAATTTTGACAAATCAAGTATGTCACTGATTAGTGAAAGCAAATGTCTCCCTGATTTGTCGATTTTCATTAGACTGCTCTTTTGCTCGTTATTCAGCTCGGAATGCAACAGGATGTACGACATACCGAGGATCGAGTTCAGCGGTGTTCGAAGCTCATGGCTCACCGTGGAGATAAACTGACTCTTTGCCATGTTAGCGTTTTCAGCTTCCAGCTTCGCCTCTTTCAACGCGGCGGTCAGCGTATCCAGCTTACTCCCCATATGGATAATCGCATTGGCCGTCTCATTGATCTCTTTGAGCCTGAATCCCTCATGAGAAACGTTAAAGTCCCCGGTACTGACTCTGTCCACCATGTTCTGAATTTGCGACAACGGCGCTGCGATAGACTCACTCATTTTTTTAGACGAACGCCAGATGAAGATCAGGAAAAGCGAGTAAAACGAAATCAGGCCAACGATCAGAACATAGCCAATATGCTGGTATTTCTCTTCCAGACTTCTTGATTTGGAATACATTTTATTTTCATCCACGATCAAGAGTAGCCGCCACTGCGTTTCTGGAATCGTCGACCAGGAGATCAGTTTACTCGCGCCATTCAGCGTGATTTGCGTGATCCCTTCTTCACGTTGCTGTAAATGCTGATTCAGCTCAGCCGTGTCTTCGCGTTTGTATAAGTTAAACGACTCAGGTTTGAACACTTCTTTGCTGATCGCCTGCTGGTAGTTGTAATCCGTGAGCTCCTTGACCCCAAAATCCACTTCCCCCTGCGGCGGTAAAGCCATGATCATACCGGTATTGCTGGCCAGTACGGCATAGCCGTCCCAGGGCACCGCCAGCTCTTGAATACTGTCAACAATGGAACTGACAGTGATATCCAGACCAACCACACCTTCAAGAAGTCCCTGGTCTCCATTTTGTGCGGTGCGATACACAGGGGCAATTGACGATGCCATCCAGCCGTGGCCAGCCGGGTCGATATACACATCCGTCCAAACAATCCCTCGCTCGGGATTGTGCTGCTCATCAGCCAAGTAATAAAAGTTATACTCGGGGATATCCATATCGCTTGGGTACTGCGCAACCGTATTAAACCAAGGATAAATTCTGTTGTAGGAGTCCCAGCTGTTGAAATAAACCGAGGCGATCTGCTCATTGCTTTCTTTGAATTGCTTCATCATCGGATCAAGACGAGCCAGTTTTGCAATTTTGCCCCAGTCTTTGTCGACCGTCTTTGCGGAATAGAAAGAAGCCGCTCCGCCCAAGTCTTGCTGAGAGTACAATACACCGTCACGACTCAGCGCGAGATTGGAAAACTCAGAGAGCAGATCTTGTGGTAGCTCTTGTAATAGCTCTTGCGAAAACTCTGATGGCTCTGGTAATAGATTTTGCAATGGCCCCCGCAATCGCTCAGGAAATTCATCGGGTAACGATTCGAAATTATCCACCGGTAAACGCTGCGCTAATGCTCGCTCTGTTTCACTCCGGTAGAGTGCCGTTAAGTTTTCGACCGCTTTCAGCTTTTCCCGAATAATATCCGTTTCCCGGCGAGAAGATATTTTCAGCTCTTCATTAACCTGATGGTAAATATACGCCATATTATCAGTGCTGATGAAATGGTTACTCATCAAGTAAACCGCGATAAGCACGGACTCAACCAGAATAAGGGGAATGATGCCGGTTTTCACCATTGAGCGCCATACCCAGGCTTGGGTGCTTATTTTGGATTTTTCCATCTTTATTCCTGGCTATCCGAAGGGATGAACGCACTTAATTGTTATATCGCAGCGAAACTTCATACAGCTCATCGGCTATCTCGATGAATGCATCAACAATATCGGGATCAAACTGTGTTCCCTTCCCAGACAAGATAAGCTGGACGGCATCCTGGTGCGTAAAGGCGGGTTTATAAACCCGTTTGCTGATTAATGCATCATATACATCAGCGACCGCCATCAACCGGGCAGATAACGGAATATTATTCCCTGCTAACCCCTGCGGATAACCACTGCCATCCCAGTATTCATGATGGGAATACGCAATTTCTTTGGCACATTTAAGAAACTTCATCGGCTGACCACTTATCTTTTCGGCATTTTCAATCGCTTCAAAGCCAATTGTCGTGTGGGTTTTCATCACATCGAATTCTTCAGGTGTCAGCTTGCCTTTCTTGAGCAAAATATTATCGGGGATCCCAATTTTTCCAATGTCATGCAGCGGCGCCGATTTGTAAAACAGCCCAATGGTGTTGTCATCTAAGACTGCCGAATAACTAGGGTTCTCGCGCAGTTTTTCAGCCAGAAGCTTAATGTACGTTTGCGTACGCCGAATATGATTGCCGGTTTCGTTATCACGGGTTTCCGCCAGAGAAACCATGGCATAGAAAGCCACATCCTGGATCGCGTGAAGCTCTTCTCTTTGCCGGAGAATTTCACTGGTGCGACGCTCAACCTCCTTCTCCAGAGCTTCATTTTTCCCCTTTAGCAAATCAGAAGCGATCTTAAGCGCGACATGCGTTTTAACTCTCGCTTTTACAATCTCCGGGTTAATGGGTTTCGTCACATAATCAACAGCTCCCATCTCCAGCCCTTTTTGCTCATCAATTCGGTCAACTTTTGCGGTCAGGAAGATGACCGGAACATCACGCGTTACCGGATTGTGCTTCAGTCGACGACAGACTTCGTATCCGTCCATTTCCGGCATCATAATATCAAGCAGGATCAAATCCGGATTAACCGATTCAGCCACGGCAATGCCACGCGCTCCACTGTTGGCACCTTTAACCTTATAATCATCTTTAAACAGCTGATACATCAGCGTGAGGTTTTCAGGAATATCATCAATAACCAATAAAGTCGGTTTGGAAGACGAAAAATCGTACATCCTTTACTCCTTTTCACAATGACACAGCAAGAGCTCAATAAATCCTGCCTTCCTGAATGAATAAGCTTTGAGCGTATTAGTGTAATTACTCATTAATTAAGTCACTACTAATATAGTAAAAATACACCTCACATTCAGTGAAGTAGCTCAATCTATAATAACAATGGTCATCGCTAACAAAATAAAAAAAACATCAGGAACAAGCTTTTCAATAATATAAATTGATATTTAAACTTTCGCTTTTAAATTAACACTTATTTTATACATTTTATTAAGCTTATCTTAAGTCTTGATAAAAAAACCAACGCATCATTTTTCTTTTCATAGACGTATATTTTCAATTCCATTTTGTCACCCATCTAGAATGGGATAATTCTCATTTCCATTAAAATATCGATGTTCCGTATCTTGAGTTAGTGACTGAATATAAATTATTCAAAAGTGGAGAGATAGATTAATGTATCAATAAGTTATTCACTGAAAACATTAAATAACGATATTTATAATAGCAACAGATAAAATAGCAGACCATTTAAGAGCTAAATGTTAGATATTCAACTTAGAGAAATAGAAATAATTTTTTGAACTGTTAAGAGGGGAAATAAAAACAGTGCAGCTATCATCAGTACTGATAAAGCTGAAAAGCAGATGATAAGTATAGACTTGTGGAAAATTTTCAAGCTTCAGATGGGTGGAAGCCCCACCAGCCACATCCCGGCACACACGTCATTTGCTGCGGCTGCTCCCTTCCGGGCCTGACCGAGTTCACAAACTAGTGTTGCGGGAGGACCAGCAGGGCCTCCATAGATTCGTTATCTCGAACAAAATCGTTATCTTGTCGCGAGAACGGGATGATTATCAGCCATGCATGATTGGAATGCAAGCTCTGTGATCCCCCAACAACGCCAAGTGCTTAATTATCACCCAAAACCCCGTATTTCGGGTAGTTCCTGACAAACGGCCGCCAAACCGCGGCCTCAGACTTCTTCTTCTGGATCTTCTAAGAGGTATTCGCCCAGCAATGCCCCGCCCAAAATCAGTAACCACGACACCAATACCGGGTTAGGGACATCCAGCCAAGGCGTCAGCACCAATGTCGCAAAGCCGATGGCCGGCAGAATCCAGATCATACGGGGAGCCAAATCTTTTAGCTGGCTTTTTTGCATTCCCTGAAGCGATGCAATCAGCCCGGTAATACAGAGTGCGACCAGTGCGGCGTACTCCATCCCCCCCACCCAAAGCGGAAACACCAAAAACAGCGGCCACCAAGTATTCCCGTTAACGGGACGCCAGCTACGCACCGCGACCCAAATCACGAGCACAGCGATAATCTGAACAATGGTATGAGCCGGACTACCGATCAGTTTTCCTTCGCCCTGCAATGCCATCAGACCAATGTCCATGGCCAGCACGATAGAAATCAACAGTGTCGCCAGTTGCCAGGAGCCTTTAGGGGAGAAGCTGACAGCAAAAACAGGTAACATCATGAACAAACTGATGGAAAGTGCCAGGGGCTGATCCTGTAACACGACACCATAGGAGCCGAGCCCAATTAATAACAACCAAGCAGACACACCACCTTGTGGCAACAACCACAACGCGGGAATCGCCAGCGCCAATGCCGGAAGTTCTCCCTGACTCTGCCCCAGCGCACTAACACCAACAACGGTCAACATAATGCTGACCACAACAAGCAACGCGGCATACAACATGGCAGCACCTCCTTGCGTTTCTGATAGTCGCAAGGAAATCAATCAATTATAGCGCAACTATCAACCTTTATATGGCACAGATATAAATATGGACGATTTCGCAAGTCAAATCTATAGCCAGGTTCACCAAATTCCATACGGAAAAGTCTCAACCTACGGGGATATTGCACGTTTTGCGGGTTACCCCGGTTATGCGCGCCATGTTGGCCGTCTGATGGGGTCACTGCCGGAGGGGTCTGCTCTTCCCTGGCATCGCGTGATTAATGCGAAAGGAGAGATTTCTCTGAAAGGGGAAGATTTAGTGCGGCAAAGAAACAAGTTACTGGAAGAAGGGATAGAGGTGTCGCAAGCCGGAAAAATCCGACTTGCGAGATACCGATGGGACGGACGGTGATTGCGCGTCGAATTAACGCGTACGAATCAGCATCAGTTCCAGTTTTTTCGTTTGTTGCGGGTCAGTGATCACGTGATTGGCTGTATCCGTGATAAACATCAGCTTACCGTCAACTTCAATACGCGCGCTTACTGCATAAGTAAAGCGAGGGTCGATTTCAGTACGGTCGAAGTTCAGTTCAAAAGCAAAAGGCACTTGCTTGCCGTCGGCCAGGAATGATTGGCGGCTAATTACTTCGGCCGGAGCATCCATCTTTGACACATCAGATAGCGTAACAGTAATGCGGGCATCTGCCGGTAGCGCAATACGTTCACGATACATCAAGGTCCCTGTCACTTGTTCCATATCGGCGTCCTTCTGTACCAGGGTGGTACACGCTGAAATGACCAATGCGGTAATCAATACCGTAATCAGCGCAAAAACCTTTTTCATAGTGTCTCCTGTCGAAACTTGTCGGTAGGTTCTGTGACAAGTCCGTAAATTCAATACTAAATCAGATGATTTATCATTTATCATTTAACAAAATTGATATCTTTAAAAGAGATACCGCGTTTTCAGCCCATACTTGAAGCCAATCAGGTATGAGCGGGCGCAAGCATAACATGATTTTGGGAGATCCGATGAGTAAAGAGCTGAATGAACTTCTCAATCTGTTACAGCTCGAACAGATTGAGCAGGGATTATTCCGTGGCCAAAGTGAGCATTTAGGCTTACCACAGGTATATGGTGGCCAAGTTCTCGGGCAAGCTCTGTCCGCCGCCAAAGAAACGGTCGAAGAGGATCGCCAGGTACATTCTTTCCACAGTTACTTCCTGCGCCCGGGCGATCCGCACAAACCTATTATTTATGATGTGGAAACCCTGCGCGATGGCGTTAGCTTCAGCACCCGCCGCGTAAAAGCGATTCAGTATGGCCGCCCGATTTTCTATATCACCGCGTCTTACCAAATCGAGGAAGAAGGATTCAGCCACCAGGCCGAGATGCCGCAGGTTCCTTCTTTTGACACCCTGAAATCGGAACGGGAACTGGTGCACGAGATTGCGCACCTGCTGCCGAAAGCGGCTCTGGATACATTTGGCCGTGAGCGCCCGATTGAAGTTCGTCCGGCCAACGTCATCAATCCGCTGGATCCGAAACCAACCGAGGCCAAACAATATCTATGGATTAAAGCTAACGGAGAAATGCCGGACGACCCACGTATTCACCAGTACTTGCTGGCTTATGCCTCTGACTGGGGATTTTTGGTCACCGCTTTGCAACCGCATGGCGTAACGTTATTTTCTCCGCGCATGAAAGTGGCCACCATTGACCATTCCATGTGGTATCACCGTCCGTTTCGCATGGATGAGTGGTTGCTTTACGCGATTGAAAGTCCGTCGGCCAGTGGTGCCCGCGGCTTTGTCCGTGGTGAGATCTTCAACCAGAAAGGGGAACTGGTCGCTTCCGCAGTACAGGAAGGCTTGATGCGCCACACCGGCAAATCGTGATCCTGGCATAACCCCCACAAGGCGTAGTCAGTCAGGTAGACCACGCAATATGAGAGCGTCAACATACAGAAACGGCGCAAAAACAAAAGAAGAAGAATAAAGAAAAGGCGGCTCACAAGCCGCCTTACGTTTTTCAGTTGCTATCAATAGTTAATTCCACCCATCGCATATGCTTGCGATTCCGGCAAAAGCGCTTATGCGCCCATTCGGGTCTCGGCACAACTGTCCTGACTTTCCGCTTCCAATTGCTGCAAGTGCTCGCCGGCCTGCTGCAACTGATACATTTGCCAGTAATGACCTTGCTGCATTAGCAGATCTCGGTGGGTGCCGCGCTCTGTCACATGGCCATGACTCAGCACCAGGATTTCATCAGCCTCCATGATGGTCGACAACCGGTGGGCAATCACCACGATACTCATGTCCTGACGCAGCTTATCCAGAGCCTGCTGAATATGCTGCTCCGTACCGGAGTCAATATTGGCGGTCGCCTCATCCAGAATCAGGATTTTCGGCTTAGCCACCAGCACCCGAGCCAGCGCCAGCAACTGTTTCTGACCAGCCGATAAACTGGCCCCACCGCTGCCAAGAATGGTATCCAGCCCCTCGCTGTACTGACGCACCTGCTCCGCCAGACCGACCTGCTCAAGGGCTCCCCAGAGTTGCTCATCGGCTGTTTGTCCTTCAAGAAGCGTCAGGGTTCGTCCCAGTGTGATATTCTCGCGAACGCTATCACTCAGGATATGCGGATCCTGTTGCACCATCGCAATTCCCTCACGCAGTACCGCGTGAGACAAACTGTCCAATGGCCGTTCATCCAGCAGCACCTGCCCCTGCGTTGCCGGGTAAAATCCCATCATTAGCGATGCCAGCGTACTCTTACCGCTTCCGGTATGCCCGACCAGAGCCAGAAAGCCGCGATGAGGCAAGGTCACCTGGATATTCTCCAGCACGTTCTGCTTGCCGTCGTAACTGAATGTCAGATCCTGACAAGTTAATACACCACTACGAAGAGCGTTCTCATCCTTCCCATACTGCTGCTGCGGAGCATCAATGAATCCGAAGATCCGCTCACTGGCGACCAGCGCCTGCTGCAACAAAGACAGCTGTTGAGTCAGTTCGATCAGCGGCTCGGTCACCCGTCCTAGATAACTGATGAAAGCATACAAGACCCCCACCCCGATCAGCTCCACCCCACTGACGCCGAACACGGCCACCAGAGAAATCAATGCCACCCCGGAGAGAAAGTCGATCAGCGGACGCAGCAAAAAGCCATTGAGTTTAGTCACACCGATCTGCGCATCCAGATGTTGCTCGGTCAGTTCAGAGAACTGCTGATAAAACGCTTTTTCCTGGCGCATCAACTGAACCAGACTCATCCCCTGAATGGTTTCGCTCATCGCGGCATTGATATCAGTCAGCAGATCCCGCATCCGGCGATACGCCGCGGCGCTTTTCCGCTGGTACAGCACCATGATGCCAACCACAATCGGCAACAGGATCAGCACCACCACGGTCAGTCGCCAGCTAATCATACTCATGACCACAACCATGACAGACACCAGCGCCACGTTCTTCATCACAGTGCCAATAACATGGACATAAAAATCTTTGATCGATTCCGTGTCATTGGTGATCCGTGAGATCAACTTACCGGACGGCATGTAATCAAATGCCGCAAGCGGCTGGTTGAGGATCCGGCCAAACAGCTGCTTGCGGATCGTCTGCACCACGCCAATTGCAATCTGGTTAAAACGCATGGCTTGCTGGTAACGGAACCAGGCGGTGGCGATATTCAGCACCACATAGGTCACAGCCAGCAGGACGACCTCCTTAACCGGGAAGTCATCTCTCGCGATGTTGTTATCAATGAAATGCTGGATTAACCAAGGGCCTGACACATCGGCTATCGTGGCAGCCAGCAGCAGACCCATGGCCACTCCCAGCTTTTTTTTGTCTGCCAGCGCGTAGCTTAGCAAGCGCCGGATAATACGCGTATTTGTTGCCTGATCTGCCATTACGCCTCCTCAATGGCCTGCTCTAGTTTCTGGTAGCGATACATTTCGGCATACCAGTTCTCTTCCTTGATTAAGGAGGAATGCGTCCCCTGCTCGGCAACCCTGCCCTGCTGTAACACCAGAATCATGTCGGCCTCTTCCAGCGCCGTCAGGCGGTGGGCAATCACAATGACCGTTTTACCGCGCTGCTGGCGTAAATTGGTCAGGATTCGATGCTCGGTTTTGCCATCGACCGCAGACAGGGCATCATCAAGGATCAAAATCTCGGCATCGAGCAACAGCGCCCGAGCGATGGCGATCCGTTGCTTCTGACCACCAGACAGGGTGATCCCCTTTTCCCCCACCAGCGTCTGATACCCTTCCGGAAACTGCATGATGTCGCTGTCGATACACGCCGCTTCCGCCGCCGCCCGAATTTGTGCCATCGAAGCCTCCGGCCGACCCAATGCGATATTATCTGCAATCGAGCGCGAGAACAGGAACGGAGTCTGGCTAACCACAGCAAACCGGCTGCGCCACTGATCAAGATTGGCTTCGCGCAGGGCAACGTCGCCATAATGAATCGTGCCATCGGTCAGCTCCTGCTGACGCAGTAACAAGGCAAGCAACGTCGATTTACCACTGCCAATCGGCCCTGCCAGCCCCAGCATCTTGCCGCTTTCCAAGGTGAATGACACATCCGCCAACGCAGGTTGTTTTTGCTCCGGCCAGTAAAATTGCGAGATCGCCACCTGCAGAGGTTGCCGTTGTTTAGTCAGTTGCTGCTCACCGCTGACTATCTCCGGATGCTGATCAAACAGCTGCTTCAGACGGTTCCAGGCGGCGGAGCCGCGCTCCAGAATATTGAACAGCCAGGCCATTGCCAGCATCGGCCAGATCATCAGTCCCTGATACAGGGTAAAGGCCGTTAAATCGCCGAGTGACAACCGGTCGTGGTGAACCATGTAAGCACCGCCGGCGATGCTGAGGAAGAAAGACATCCCAATCGCCAGCTGGATCACCGGGTCAAACTTGGCATCCACCCGTGCGACGCCGAGGTTTTTATCCCCGACAAAATCTGTCACGGCCGCAAAGTCTGCCTGCTGACGTTTCTCCAGGCCAAATGCCCGAATCATTCGCACCCCATTCAGACTTTCCTGCGTTTTGTCCATCAGATCCGAAAAAGCGGCCTGAGACGCTGAAAAGCGGCTGTGCAACTGACGTCCGAGAAAGAACACCGCTATCGCCATCAGAGGCATAGGTGCCAGTGCCAGCAAGGTTAGCTCCCAGCTCAGCATCGTGGTCATGACGAACAACACCGCGATGCCGGTGATCAGGGAATCCGCCGCGGTCAGCACCCCTTCCCCGGCGGTCATTACTACGGCGTTGACGTCATTGGTTGAACGGGCCATCAGGTCCCCGGTTTTATGACGTTCAAAAAACACCGGAGGGTGAAAAGAGAAATGTTTATACAGGCGATTGCGCAGCACGGTGCCCATCTCTGCAGCCGCACCAAACAGCCAGACCCGCCAGATGATGCGCAAAAAATACACAAAAAACCAAATCGCGACCAAACCACCCAGCCAGCCAAACATGACGGTCAGGCTCATTTCTCCGGCCACCACGTCATCGACAATCCAACCGATCGCCCGGGGCGGTAACAGCTCAAACAAAGAAACCAGGATCAGAATACCGATAGCGCCGCCGTAACGGCGCCATTGCTGGCGGAAATACCATCTCAGCTGCCAGAAAACCTGCATAGTCCCTCCACAGAAACAGGCAATGCCTTCATTTATGATGAATCAAAGTTGGTCAGAGCAGCAATTGCCCTGTAAGACAAACTCAGAAGACGAGATACGCATCCATGCACTGCGTAAAGAAGGGCCGACGAAGAAAGCCGGCACACTGTAAGAAAACACAATGAGAACAGAATTATTATCTGAGAAAACGGATATAATTCAACCAACTAGAGTGCTGTTTATAAAAAACCCTGCGATTGGCTGCAATCTTATAGAAAACAGGGCGAATATGCTTTTTTGTACAGGGGATTAAAGCGGCAAAGCAGTCGTATATTTCAACGGCTCCATCGCAAATGTCGAGGTCACTTTGGTCAGCCCCTCAATACTGTTTACCAGCTTCTTGTAAAACTGATCAAACGCGGCCATATCAGCCACCTGCACCTTCATCAGATAATCGTAATCACCGGCCATACGGTAGAACTCGGTCACTTCAGGAAATTCCGTAACCGTCTCTACAAAACAGTGATACCACTCCCTGGAATGGTTACTGGTTTTGATTTGCACGAACGCGGTGAAGGACAAGCCGAGCTTGGCCGGATCCAGCAGAGCAACCCGCTGCCGCAATACGCCGTTTTCCTCCAGCCTGCGCAGCCGTTTCCAGCAAGGAGTCGTGGTCAGATTCACAGCTTCTGCCAGTTCCGCCAGTGATAATGTGCTGTCATCTTGCAGCATTCGGAGCAAGGTACGATCGATTTCATCCAGAGAAGGTAATACTTTACTCATAAAAATAAGTTAGATAGAAAAATTTTCTCTTTGATAGCATTTTTAGAGTAAATATAGCAAAGAATTTTTCCTGTTTTGGGATTAGATTATGACTATATCAATTGCAGTAGACCCGCGTAGTCAGAAGGATTCCCCCATGCGTAACGATGCCCAATGGATCAGCACCGCCATCCGTAAAATTGAAGCGGATTTTCAGCGCTCGGCTGATACCCACCTCATTAAACTGGAACTGCCTGTTCTGGAAGGCATTGATATTTACCTGAAAGATGAAAGCACGCATCCGACCGGCAGTTTGAAACACCGTCTGGCACGCTCGCTGTTCCTGTACGCGCTGTGCAATGGCTGGATTGGCAAAGATACGCCAATCATTGAGTCATCTTCCGGTAGCACAGCCGTTTCTGAGGCATATTTTGCCCGCCTGCTGGGCCTACCTTTTATTGCAGTGGTGCCACGCCGTACTGCCCGTAAGAAAATTGAGCAGATCGAGTTTTACGGCGGTAAAGCGCATTTCGTCGACAATCCTTGCGAGATTTACGATGAATCACGCCGCCTGGCTGAGGAGCTGAACGGCCATTACATGGATCAGTTCACTTATGCCGAACGTGCCACTGACTGGCGCGGGAACAACAATATCGCCAACAGTATTTTTGAGCAGATGAAACTGGAAGAGCACCCGGTGCCAAGCTGGATTGTGATGAGCCCGGGGACCGGCGGTACTTCGGCGACCATTGGCCGTTACCTGCGCTACCAGAAACAACCGACTCAACTGTGTGTGGTGGATCCGGAAAACTCGGTTTTCCATCAGTATTACCGGACTCGTGATCTGTCCCTGAAAGGCACCACTGGCAGCCGCATTGAAGGTATCGGGCGCCCTCGGGTGGAACCGAGCTTTATTCCGGATGTGGTGGATGAAATGCGCACTATTCCGGATGCCGCCAGTATTGCTACCGTACACTGGCTGGAGAAACTGCTGGGTCGTAAAGCCGGTGCCTCTACCGGCACAAACCTGTACGGGGTATTGCAGCTGGCGTGCGAAATGAAAGCACGGGGCGAAACCGGCTCGATCGTGACCTTGCTGTGTGACAGTGGTGAACGCTACCTTGATACCTACTTCAACAGCGAGTGGGTCCGGGAACATATCGGTGACATCTCAGGCTATCTGGCGCAGCTGGAGCAATTTGAACAGACCGGTCAGCTGATTTAAATCCACGGCCACTGCATTCGCACCATCGCTGACATGCGATAAACCTCACTCAAAAGTCAGCCCCTGCGGCTGACTTTTTGTTATCAAACGGCACGGTTTGCCAGCACCTTACCGGTTTCTTTCCTCTTTCCTCAAGCCAGCCTCTACGGTAGCATGGCGATGCCAATAGAGAACCTGCTGTTGGTCTATCTTGTTGATAGCACCTACCGACTGTTTTTCGGTAAGAATCTGAAATAGGAAATAGACATGCGCAAAGCCGTAGTTGTATTTAGTGGCGGTCAAGATTCCACGACCTGCCTGATCCAGGCCATGGCCCAATACGATGAAGTCCACTGCCTGACCTTTGATTATGGTCAGCGCCATAAACTGGAAATTGAAGTGGCAGAATCTGTCTGCCGTGAGCTGGGTGTCACCGCCCACAAAGTGATGGATGTCGGCTTGCTGAATGAGCTGGCGATCAGTTCACTGACACGCGATAACATTCCAGTCTCTCATGAACTGCAGGCCAACGGACTGCCAAACTCGTTTGTACCGGGCCGCAATATCCTGTTTCTGACGCTGGCAGGCATTTATGCTTACCAAATCGGCGCCGAAGCAGTAATCACCGGGGTGTGTGAAACCGATTTTTCCGGTTACCCGGACTGCCGTGATGAGTTTGTGAAATCCCTTAACCAGTCTCTGGTGCTGGGTATGGATCGTCCGTTGCGCATCGAAACGCCGCTGATGTGGCTGAATAAAGCTGAAACCTGGGCGCTGGCCGACCAGTACAGCCAACTGAATTTTGTACGTGAGAAAACCCTGACCTGCTACAACGGCATTATTGGTGATGGCTGCGGCCAGTGCCCGTCATGCGATCTGCGTAAAGCCGGTCTTGATGAGTACCAGACTAACCAGGCAGCCATTATGGCCGAGTTGGAACGCAAGCAGAGTTCGGGTCAGGCCTAAAACCGGCCGGACGGGCATAAAATGCCTTCCCCGGTGAAAAAAGCGATCAAACGCGCTCCTTTCACCACCGAATCAAATAAAAAAACCGAAGCCAGTGCTTCGGTTTTTTTATTGCGTAAACCAGACCAATTAGTCGCGGTAAAGCGAGAAATCGTCTTTACAGGCCAGCAGTTCATCACGGGTCATCATGAACACACCGTGGCCGCCGTTTTCAAATTCGATCCAGGTAAACGGAATATGCGGGTACTGCTCTTCCATATGGATCATGGAATTACCTACTTCACAAATCAGAATACCGTCATCTTTCAGGTAATCCGGCGCATTTGCCAGAATACGACGCACCAGTTTCAGGCCGTCAGTACCGGCCGCCAGACCCAGCTCCGGTTCATGACGGAATTCTTCCGGCAGGTTATCCATGTCTTCCTGATCCACGTAAGGTGGGTTCGTCACGATCAGGTCGTATTTGTCTTTTGGTACATCACGCAGCAGATCCGAACGAAGTGGGATTACTTGCTGCTCCAGGCCGTGATCCTGAATGTTTTGTTCTGCCACCGCCAGCGCGTCAGTTGAAATATCAACAATATCAACTTCCGCTTCCGGGAACATGTGCGCACAGGCAATACCAATACAGCCGGAACCGGTGCACAGGTCCATAATGCGGGTCGGACGTTCTTTCAGGAACGGTTCGAAGTGGTTTTCGATCAGTTCACCGATTGGCGAACGCGGCACCAGCACACGCTCATCCACGAAGAACTCCATGCCGCAGAACCAGGCTTTGTTCGTCAGGTAAGCGACCGGTGTCCGCTCGTTAATACGGCGGATCACACGCTCAACAATACGGTGACGTTCACTGCTTGTCAGGCGGGAAAAGCGGACTTCCGACGGAATATCCAGTGGCAGGTAAAGCGTAGGCAGCACCAGCTGCACCGCTTCATCCCAGGCGTTATCGGTACCATGACCGTAAAAAAGACCAGCAGCATTGAAACGGCTGACCGTCCAACGTAGCATGTCCTGCAATGTGTGTAATTCGTTGACGGCTTCGTCGACAAAAATCTTATCCAAAATAGCCTCCGAATGGCGCTACAATACCGCTATAAAGTTGTTGGAAATTCAGTATGAGCAAAAAAGATTTTAACCTGGATGACGATTTTGCACTCTTCCAGGAAGCGGTTAAGGGCGTAAAAAAGATATCAAATGATACCATAATCGCGCCACGCCGACAGATCACAAAGTCGGATACGCCGAAAGTCTCTACAAAAGAAGCACAAAATCACGAATTTTATTTTTCCGATGAGTTCGAACCGCACCTGAATGAAAACGGGCCGACCCATTATGCCCGTACAGGGGTGTCTAAATACGAAGTCAAAAAACTCCGCCGCGGCGTCTATGTTCCGGACATGTACCTTGATATGCATGGCATGACACAGCGGGAAGCCAAACGCGAACTTGCTGCCATGATAGCTGCGTGTCTGAAAGAAGACATCACCTGCTGTTGCGTGATGCACGGGATTGGCAAACACATTTTGAAACAAAAAACGCCACTTTGGCTCGCCCAGCATCCCGATGTTCTGGCATTTCATCAGGCCCCGCTGGAATTTGGGGGCGATGGTGCCCTGCTGGTCCTGCTGGATATTCCGGAAAAATAGCCCTCTTCTGCCTTTGCTCAGCAGGATTTCGCCGCCAAGGAGCCACAAGGTAAGGTTTGCCCCTTGCCTTGCCCTCATCTCTCCTATCCATATTAAGCATGACGGGCTATTAAACGCTCCAAGCCCACAAAATATTGGTTAGGTAAGTGTAGCGCGGTTAATAGGTGTAACTCGTTAATAAGTGTAGCGCGCCATGGCTCCGACGTTCGCCACTTTGCCTTCCACAATCAACACCACTTCCCCGTTATCACAAATCTGCATTCGGGTTTTCATCGCCTGCTCACTGTAATAATGCTCGCAGTTACCGTTTCGGGCGCTGTCAATCCGGGAAAAAATGGCAATGCCTTCGGAACGGAACAGGCTCGGTGGGGCGGCAAAGGTCAGACTGCTGCCTGACGCTGAAATGTGCATTTCTTCGGTCACACCATTGGCCCATTTAATGGCGCCATTTGCGTGAATCCCCGGCCCCGAGGACGTGTTAGCACAACCTGCTAACAACACAGTCCCCAAAATCAAAGATGGTTTTATTTTCATGGTGGTTTGTAATCAGGAAATGATGGCTCTAATAGAAAGAGCTATCGGCATCCGGCTGAAAAACTTGAGGAAAATAACCGGATACCGACTGAGCCATTAACCTTCAGGGTTGGCTTGCCACAAAAACTCACCAGCATCGGTTTCCGGCAGAAAATCGATCGCGATGATTGAGGAGGTAATAAACATTGGCGGCTGCATGCCGGCCACCAGCTCTGCGGTCAGGTAGCCCACTAATGGCAGGTGAGACACCAGCAATACTGTCTCCGGCTGCTCAATTGTGATCATGGCTTTGAGGTAGGCGGCCACATGCTCAGCGTCACCGTACGGCGTGATTTCCTCCACGTCCATCAAACGTTTCGGCTCAGGCAACGCTGATGCCATCGCCTGCCAGGTCTGCTGCGCACGCAGGTACGGGCTGACCCAGACCAGATCCAGGCCAGTTGTCAGCTGAGGCGCAAGCTGTTCAGCCATTTGCGCTGACAGTCGCTCACCACGTTCGGTCAGCGACCGCTCGGCGTCAGACGAAGCGAATGTCTCCGCTTCCCCGTGACGCATGATATAAATTCGCATAATTCTTCCATTAGTACGGTCGATTCCCGGCAGTGGCGACACTCCCCGGCACTTTAATTGTCATTACTGGTGGCTCTGTGGAATCGATCAATCAGGCTTCTTATCCGGTCCCGGGGCACTGTCCGCCTGTGCTGACACTCGCTCCGGTTACCTGCGACTATGCTAGCAAGAACCCCTCAGCGAAAACAGACATTCTCATCACAGCATGAGCGATACGTGATCTCGGTTATCCCCGCGTCCACAAGAAGTCTGGAAACCCAGAGAACCCCGTATAACCCCAGTGCAACTAAGCTTTTGTTTCTTCACCCATTAACCTGGGATTCATTTGCCAGCACCTCTATTGAGCGTCATAATTACTTTACTTCCCCTCAGAAAAATAGGCGCTCCCCGTGCACACAAGTCCCAATGACCCTAAGCAGTATCGCTATCTCACCTTACCGAATTCGCTGAAGGTGTTACTGGTACATGATGAAGAAGCCCCACGTTCTGCTGCTGCCTTGTCTGTGAAAGTCGGTCATTTTGACGATCCCCTGGATCGCCAGGGCATGGCACATTTTCTTGAGCACATGCTGTTTCTCGGTACCGAGAAATACCCGCGTGTCGGTGAGTTTCAGACCTTTATTAACCAGAGCGGCGGCAGCAACAATGCCTGGACCGGGACAGAAAACACCACCTATTTTTTTGAAGTCAGCCCCCATGCTTTTTCTGAAGGACTGGATCGCTTCGGGCAGTTTTTTACCGCGCCGCTGTTTAATGAAGATGCCGTCGATAAAGAACGTAATGCCGTCGATTCTGAGTACAAGCTCAAGCTGCGTGACGATGTTCGCCGCCTGTATCAGGTGCATAAAGAAACCGTGAATCCGTCCCACCCGTTCGCCAAATTTTCGGTCGGGGACATCACCACACTTGAAGACCGCCAGAACAAGCCGGTCCGAACGGAGCTGATGAAGTTTTATCAGCAACATTACTCTGCCAATCTGATGGGGCTGGTGCTGCTGGGCCCGCAATCTCTGGATGAGCTGGCATCTTTTGCCCACACCTATTTCAGTGACATCCCCAATAACGGCCGACAAAAAACACCGATCCCGGTGCCACTGGTGACCGACAACGAAAGTCGCCAGTTCATTGCCATTGAACCGCTGAAGGAAGTCCGCAAACTGACCCTGTCCTTTGCGTTGCCATCGGTTGACGGCTATTACCGCCAGAAGCCGCTCTCCTACATTGCTCACCTGCTGGGAAATGAAGGCACCGGCAGCCTGATGTCCGTACTGAAAAAAAGCGGCCTGATTAACACCCTCGCGGCGGGCGGAGGAGTCAGCGGCAGTAACTTCCGCGAATTTACCATTAGCCTGAACCTGACCCCACACGGGATGGAGCATGTGGACGATATCGTGACGGCAGTGTTTCAGTACATCAACCTGATCCGCGAACGCGGGCTGGATGAATGGCGTTATCAGGAAAAACGGGCGGTGCTGGAGATGGCGTTCCGCTATCAGGAAAAAAGCCGTCCGCTCGATACCGCCAGCTACCTGGTGATGAACCTGCTGCACTACGCCCCGGAAGATATCATCTACGGCGATTACATGATGGCGGAATACGCACCGGCTTTGATTCAGGAGCTGCTGGACTTCCTGACCCCGGACAACATGCGGCTGGTGCTGGTTGCTCAGGGCCTGGAGTATGACCGGGTAGCCCAGTGGTACCACACCCCGTACAGCGTCACACCGTTTACCGACAAGCAACTGGCACAATGGCGTGAGCCCGACACGGATCCATCGATGCAGTTACCGGAAGCCAACCCGTTCCTGAGTGAACGTTTCGATCCGCATGCCCTGCAGCCGGGTGCCGACAAGCCGCCACAACTGATTCAGGAACTGCCGGGCTTTCGTCTGTGGTACAAGCAGGAACACGAGTTTCGCGTGCCGAAAGGGATTGTCTATGTCGCCATTGACAGTCCGCATGCGGTCAGCTCATCCCGCAACATTGTCAAAACCCGCCTGTGCGTAGAAATGTTGCTCGATGCCATCAATGAAACGGCCTATCCGGCTGAAATTGCTGGAATGTCTTACAACCTGTATGCCCATCAGGGCGGCGTCACGCTGCAATTATCCGGCTTTAGCGAAAAGCAACCGCTGCTATTGAAGCTGATGCTGGATCGCTTCGCCAACCGGGAGTTCAACCAGGATCGCTTCAATAACATCAAGGCACAGATGCTGCGTAACTGGCGCAATGCCGCACAGGATAAGCCGATCTCTCAGCTGTTCAATGATCTGACCGGCCTGCTGCAGCCACACAACCCACCTTATCCGGTGCTGATTGAAGCGCTGGAAACCATTACGGTGGATGAGCTGCCGGCGTTTGTGGAAGCCATGTTTGCCGAGCTGCACATTGATACCTTCATTTACGGCGACTGGCTGGAGTCCGATGCGCTGGCACTGGCCGAGATCCTGAAAGATGCATTCCGGGTGACCGATCAACTTTATGGCGAATCTCAGCGTCCGCTGGTCAGACTGGGCAACTGCGGCACCCTACGCAAAGAGGTTCAGTGTGACCATGCCGATTCGGCGCTGCTGATGTATTACCAGTCCCGCCAGACGAATCCGCGCAAAATTGCGATTTATACCCTGGCCAATCATCTGATGTCGTCAACCTTCTTCCATGAACTGCGCACCCGCCAGCAACTGGGTTATATGGTTGGCACCGCCAATCTGCCGCTTAATCGTCATCCGGGACTGATTCTGTATATCCAATCCCCTGTCGCGGCACCCACGCAGTTGCTCGAAGCCATCGATGAGTTTACCAATGCGTTTGCCCTGGTGCTGCTGGAACTCAATGAAGCGCAGTGGCAGGCATCGAAGCAGGGGCTGATTGCCCAGATTTCTGAACCTGATACCAATCTGCGAGCCCGTGCCCAGCGCTTTTGGGTCAGCATCGGCAATAAAGATGAAGCTTTTAACCAGCGGCAAAAAGTGGCACAGGAGTTGAGCAAGCTTACCCGCGCGGATATGGTGCGCTTCATTGTGGAAGTGGTGAAACCACGGACTGCAAACCGAATTGTCATGCACAGCCAGGGCCAGGCTCACAGTAACCTGGAACCGATGTTGATTGGCAAACCCATTGATTCTGTTGAGAAGTTCCAGAAGAAAGCCCGCTAAACCGCGTTTCCTGCGCCAGCCATCGCCCTTTCCGGCATCAGAACCGGGAAGGGCTTTTTATTTGCATCCATTTGATATTGATAGCTTTTGTTAGTTTTTGCGCAAATTTGACGGGGTTTTAGCGGATTTCAGTTGTTCATTCCTTAATCTTTATGAAGTCTAATCCGCCTTATTAACGTGAAGTCAGTTCCATAATGCGCGGAACGGTTCGGGAGAAATGGTAACTATGCTTGCGGGTACCACACCACGACCGTTTCCGGACAGGATGAATATGGATATCCCACTACACGTTTATAACAAGTATTCCTGGAGAACAGCACATTGAATACCCAGCATTGCCCTCAGTGCCGCCACCCGATTTCGGCGCCGTCGCTCCGCCAGTACGACGATTATTTTATCTGTCCCCACTGCCACGGCGCCTTGTCCCACAATGAAACCGATATCATGATGTATGCACTGGGCTTTATCACGCTCTTCACTCCGGTGCTGATGATGGCCGCTGGCATGAATATTTTCATTGCCATGGTTGTGGTCATGCTGTCTTACCACCTGCTTCGCCCTGTGCTCATCGAGCGGTTTTTCCGCTTGCGCCTGCTCGACCTGTCTCCGCTCTCACAGCCCGAAAACCAGCCAACTTCGGACTGACCACCGTGCCAAGGGCTGCTTGTGATACACAAAGAAACTCGAAGCTAGTGATACTGAAGCCAGTTATTCTCAGACTCGAAGATACCCGAAGTCACAGAAAACCAAGGTCAAAGAAAGCCAAGGTCCAAGGCATTCAAATGCAATCACCCTGAAATTCAAGCTCCCTGACACATGTGCACCAAGCCGCTATGCTCACTCAGAGGCTTGGCTCACTAATAGTCCTAGCTATGAAAGCGACTTGGTTCACAGAAAGGCCTGGCTCACAAAGCGGCTTAGCTCATCAAGCACCCTTTCACTCAGCTGTCCTACCACGAGTATACGGCACCATAAAAAAAGGCCTGTCATCTGACAGGCCTGATTGGTTTTACTCTTAGCACAGCAATAGTCTGCCACCGCAACGATTAAGCCGGATAGAAAACCTGCCCTTCTTGCGCCATGGCAACCAGTTTGTCACACGGCTTGAACCGCTCGCCGTATTTATTCGCGTGCTCGTTGAGCATTTCAACCACCCGGTCAATGCCCAGCTGATCCATGTAGCGGAACGGGCCACCAAGGAACGGTGGAAAGCCAATCCCAAAAATAGCGCCGATATCGCCATCACGGGCAGAGCGCACTACACCTTCATCCAGACAGCGTGCCGCTTCGTTCAGCATCATCAGAGTACAGCGCATAGCGATGGTCTGACCGTCAGCTTTCTGCTCCGGATCCAATCCCAGAAGTTTATAAACGCTCTTATCGACCGCTTTCTTCTTGCTGTCGTACAGATAGAAACCCTTGCCGCTCTTGCGCCCTTTTCGACCGTCGTTCAGCAATGTATCGAACACATCCGGCCCCTGGAAACGCTCGCCCAGCTCACTCACCAGTATCGGCATGATTTTAGCGCCAATGTCCACGCCAACCTCATCCAGCAGCGTGATAGGTCCGACCGGGAAACCAAAGTCCAGCAATGCCGTATCAATGTGTTCAATCGGCTCACCGCTCAGCAGCACATTGGCCGCCTCGTTCATGTACGGAGCCAGAATCCGGTTAACGTAGAACCCGGCGGTATCGCCCACCACAATCGGGGTTTTGCCCTGCTTCTTGGCCAACGCCACCACCGTCGCGATGGTTTCCTGCGAGGTGCCTTCATGGGGAATCACTTCCACCAGCGGCATTTTTTCAACCGGACTGAAGTAATGCAGACCCACTACATTTTGCGGGCGTTCCGCCGCTTCTGCGATCTGATGGATAGGCAGCGATGATGTATTGGTGGCAAAAATCGTGGCCGGCTTGGCATTCGCTTCAATCTCTTTCACCATCTGATGCTTGAGTTTCAAATCTTCAAACACCGCTTCCACCACCACATCCATCCGATCAAAGGCGGTGTAGTCAATGCCGCCACCGATCGACAGCATCTGCTTTTGCAGTTCTGCCTTGGTGATAATACGGCGCTTACGCTTCTTATCCAGCAGCTTATAGTTGTAGGACAGCGCATTCAGGATGCCATCGTTGCTGATGTCTTTGATACGAACCGGATACCCGGCTTTGGTGGCAGTAACATGGCTGATCCCGCCGCCCATCAGGCCACCGCCCAGCACACCCACCTGACGGATCTGATGCGGCTCGGCTTCTGAACCTGTCTCTTTTTTCATTGCCGTGGTGGCAAAGAAGATGCTGCGCAACGCCGCCGACTCCGGTGACATCACCAGCTCACCAAAGCGCTTGGCCTCCAGCTCCAGGCCCTTTTTCATGCCATGCTGCAGTCCATATTTGATCACGTCCAGAATCGCGTCAGCTGCCGGGTAATTGCCGCGGGTTTTCTCTCGGGTTTGCTTCGCAGCCTGATCAAATACCACAGATCGCCCGAGTGAACTGCCCATCATGCGGTCTTTCAGTGCCAGGTGACGTTTTGGCTTCGGCTGCAGTGCGCGTTGTTCTGCAACGTCCAGCAAAATGCTGTGTGGCACAGACTCATCCACCACGCCCAATTTCTTGGCTTTTTTGGCTCGTAACTGCTTTCCGGTCAGAATCATATCCAATGCACCAGCCACCCCAATCAGGCGAGGCAGACGCTGCGTACCACCAGAGCCCGGCAGCAACCCCAGTTGCACTTCAGGCAGACCCAGTCGGGTTTTATCGTCATCAGAGCACACACGGCTGTGACAGGCCAGTGCCAGCTCCAGGCCGCCCCCAAGGCACGGACCGTGAATAGCGGCAACGGTATGGAATGGCAGGGCTTCCAATTGCTCAAACAACTGCTGTCCCTGCTCTGCCAGAGCCTGCGCTTCTGCGGTCGTGGTGCAGGCAGCCAGCATACGAATATCAGCACCGGCGATGAAGTTATCCGGCTTGCCGGAATACACCACCATACCTTTCAGGTCGTTTTTACCTTTGAGCTCATTGAGCACAGCCGTAACCTGCTCACTGAAGGCGGCCTGGAGGGTATTCATTTTCTCGTCCGGCACATCAATTTTCAACCAGGCAATCCCGTTATCGGCATAAGTTAAGGTAAATGCGGATGCTTGTTCAGTCATTATTCGGCCTCCAGAATCATCGCTGCGCCCAGTCCACCTGCGGCACAAGCGGTATTCAGTGCCAGTCCTCCCCCGCGGCGTTGTAATTCACGCAGGGTCTGAGTAATCATCCGAGCGCCGGTCGCGGCAAACGGGTGACCGTAGGCAATGGAGCCTCCCAGCACATTAAACTTATCCATATCAATGTCACCAATGGCATCGCTGCGTCCCAGCTTTTCGCGGGCAAACTGCTTGGAGCCAAACATTTTGACGTTTGCCAGCGTCTGCGCCGCAAACGCCTCATGCATATCAATCAGGGTCAGATCTGACAACGTGATGCCAGCGCGATCCAGTGCCAGCGGCGTGGCGTACGACGGCCCCATCAGCATGTCCTGCTCAACCCCAATCGCTGTAAATGCGTAAGAGCGAATATACCCCAGCGGCGTCAGCCCCAGCTCTTTAGCCCGGCCTTCACGCATCAGCAGAATGGCCGCAGCACCATCCGTCAGCGGCGTGGCATTTGCCGCCGTGACCGAACCAAACTTACGGTCAAATGCCGGGCGCAGCTTGGCATAGCCTTCCAGCGTTGAGTCTTCGCGAATGTTGTTATCTTTGTCGATCCACTGACGGTAAGGCTCAGGGAAAGCGGTCAGCACTTCATCTCGGATCAAGCCTTCATTCCAGGCTTTGGCAGCCAGACTATGGGAGCGGTGTGCCAGAGCATCCTGCTCAGCTCGGCTGATCCCGTGAGTTTTGGCCATCTGCTCTGCCGTTTGCCCCATACTCAGGCCCGTCGAATACTCGGCGACGGCTGGCGGTACCGGCATCAAATCTTTAACGCTCAATTTGCTCAGCAGCTTCAGACGCTTGCTCATGGTTTTGGCTTTGCTCAGTGCCAGCAAGGTTGCCGCCAGATGTTTTGACACCCCAATCGGCAGCACAGAGGAAGAGTCCGCACCACCGGCAATACCGATATCAATGGTGCCGGAGATGATGCTTTCCGCCACGTTGGCTGCGGCCTGAAAACTGGTGGCACAGGCACGGGTTACACTGTAGGCATCGGTGTGAATGTTCATGCCGGTGCCCAGCACAATTTCACGTGCAATGTTCGGCGCTTCCGGCATTTGTACGACCTGGCCGAACACCACCTGATCGATGAGCTTAGGGTCAATATCCACCCGTTGCAGCATTTCACTGACAACCATCTTGCCCATATCCAGCGCTGGCACGCCATCAAAGGCCGTTGCCTGGCGGGCAAACGGGGTACGTAATCCACTTACTACGGCGATGCGCTCACCCTGTCGCGTGGTGAGATTCTGGAGACGTGTCATCGCTACTCCTTATTCTTCATGAGTTGAGCGTCAGGGCATGAGCCCAAACAGATACTAGAGGTCAGACCACATCAATTGTAATTCGTTTGTTATCAGAAACAAACAAATGTTTAAAAAATTGAGAGATCCGCAACGCTCAAAGAATTCTCAGTTTGTCAGGCTTTTTCAGCCGCGTGCCAGAAAAGGAAAAACAACAGGATGGCAAAGTAGAGATAAAAAAAAACCATACCGAAACGGTATGGTTATAATCTACACGGAAAGCAATCCATGTATAGCATAAGTCAATTAACGTAAAGCCAATTGCAAATCAGGCAAGCCTGATAGGAGAAAGTAAAGTCAGCCTTCAAAAGGAAGTTGTCATCTTGCTCAACAGATACTAACCCTTGGTTCACGAACCTAATCCCCGGCTCGTTTGCCACTGCTTAATATCAGATGACGAGGACTACTATAGCTTTCTCGCCAAGACACAATTTGAACCAGATCAATTTTAAGGCGGATTATTGGATGAATCGCGAGATCATTGCGTTAAACCTCCATTTTTCTGGCAATGTTCTGCTCATTAATAGGCAATTTTTATGATTAAGCATTTTTTTCGTAAGAAAAAGCCGGATGCCTCGGTCTCTGTGGATATGAATAAACAAAGACGTTACGAGGCCCTGGTTCGGGCCTGGCATCGGGACCTGTACCGCTATGCCTACTGGCTGTGCCACGACCCGCATATCGCGGAAGATTTGGTTCAGGAAACCTGTTTACGCGCCTGGCGCTCTCTCGACAGTTTGCAGGATGACAGTGCAGCCAAATCCTGGTTGATCACCATCTTGCGGCGGGAGAATGCACGCCGTTTTGAAAGGAAGCAGCTGGATCTGGTCGATATCGACGATTATGCCCTGGCTGATACCCAGCAATATGGCAGCGAACAGGACGCCGAGCTACAAATGCTGCGCAGGCAAATCATGAAGCTGGCTCCGGAATATCGCGAACCGCTGGTGCTGCAGGTAATGGCAGGATTTAACGGCGATGAGATTGCCGACATTTTGGGACTGAATCGTAATACCGTCATGACACGTTTGTTCCGCGCCAGAAACCAGCTGAAAGAGCAGATAGAAAAGCAGTCAGAGCAGAGGGGTCAACATAATGGATGATTTAGAATTCAGACGTCGTCTGCTGGCCGATCCGAACGACAACAGCCAAGAGATGATTAACGCACGCAACGCTTCGCTGACAAACCGTAAGTTGTCAGATGAACTACTGGCACTCGACAGCCAATTAGAAAAAGCCATGAAAGTGGATGTGCCGGATGATTTAGCCGATCGCATTCTGTTTCGCCAAACCGGACAGGCCAGCAACAAGTCACCCTGGAACCTTAAAACGTGGAAACCCAAGACACTGATTGCCATGGCCGCGTCAGTTGCATTCATTTTCGGCTTATTGTCTGGCCAGTACACCCAGGGGATTTTCACGGCACACCCGCACAATGAAATCGCAAACCTGGCACTGGAGCATGTTTACAACGAAGCGCCATTTATCGATCACATTGATGAAGCAGTGTCGCTGACTCAGGTGAATGCGAAACTGTCCCCATTCGGCTCGCAACTGACCTCACTGCCGGGACACATTTATTATGTAAACCACTGCGGTTTTGGCGATCAAAATGCCCTGCACATGGTGATGTCAACTCAGCACGGTAAAGTCACGGTGTTTATTGTGCCGGTTACGAGCCAGAGAATGACCACTTTCAGTGATAACACCATGAGTGGCGTGGTGTTACCCACCCGAGATGCCAGCCTGATCGTACTCGGAGAAAAAGGACAGGATGTTGCCCCTATCGCCCGGACACTGGAAGCGGATCTGAAGTGGGAAATATGACAACTCACGCATTTTGACGCTTTTCTCCCCTTAGCGACAAAAAAGCCTGGCAACTTGAAGCCAGGTTTTTTTGTGTCACAATATTTCACTTACTTTTCATACGGATAACCATACAAACCCCCAGCACAGGCGGGGATTATTGTTCAAACCTTCACCAACTGCCTGTTTTGCGTCTAATTTCGCCCATCTTCAGCTAACTGGTCTGATTTGATGAGATTCGTTCCATCAATACAATCACGCGCCTTCTGCTTAAAAAAGCAGAGAAAAACATCCAAAAAATCGGAATAATTATAAATATGAATAAGAAGCGTCTGTTTTCCAAGTCTGTAGTAACTGTGGCAGTTACTCTGGCTTCTCAACAAGCACTGGCAGCAGGTTTCCAGCTGAATGCGCAATCAGCAACAGGTCTGGGCCGTGCATTTGCCGGTGATGCCGTGATTGCCGACAATGCCTCCGTCATGGCACGTAACGCCGCAGCAATGTCACTGTTCGACAAGCCGGCACTGTCTCTGGGTATCAATGCTATTGATACTGATATCAAAGTTAAAAACGGAAGTTACCAGTCAACCAACCCGTTCCTGACCGGTGACCTGGGTTCTCAACAGGTTGGCGACACTTCCTATGCGCCAAACATTTACTACATCCATCCAATCAACGATAAATTTACCGTGGGTGCTGGCCTGTATTCCAATTTCGGCACCAAAACTGAGTTCAGCAGCGACTATGCAGCGAATGCCTTTGGCGGCCTGACCGACGTGAAAAGCGTTAACCTGGCACTGAGCGCCTCTTACCGCCTGAACCAACAGTGGAGTGTTGGTGGTGGTGTGGATGTGATTTATGGCGCTGGTAAGCTAAAGCGTTACATGCCAGCAGCTGAAATTCCAAATACCGGCGGTATGACCACCCCTGAAATGAGCCTGGTCGACATTGATGCTGACGGTGTTGGTTTTGGCTTCAACCTGGGTACCGTTTACGAGCTGAATGAAGACAACCGCTTTGGTCTGTCATACCGTTACAGCCCAGAACTGAAAGTAGATGGCGACATGCATTACGCTGGCGGCGACATCTCCAACAGCGAACTGAAAATCCCGCTACCTGATATGGTGGAATTCTCGGGTTACCACAAGCTGAACCCTAAATTCGCTGTACACTACAGCGTTCAATGGATTGGCTGGAGTGTATTTGATCAACTGGAAACCACAAACGGTTATAACCTGAATACCTATGAGTGGCAGGATGGCTGGCATTACGCGATCGGTGGTACGTACTACATGAACAAAGACTGGACTCTGCGTGCCGGTTACATGTACGACACCAGCGCTCAGGATAACCGCACGTCAATCTCTGTACCGGATTCAGACCGTCAGTGGTTCTCAGGCGGCTTCACGTACCATTTGGACAGCAAGTCAAACATCGATGTGGGTGTAACTTACCTACGTGGTGAAGACGTGCGTGCCTCAGAATCCAACCCACTTCTGGGTACAGTGACAGCGACTACCCGTGCTAACGCATGGCTATACGGTGTTCAGTACAGCCGCTCTTTTTAATTTGAGCGAACAGAACCAGTAGGAAATATCAGGGAGAGCCAATGGCTCTCCCTTTTTATTTCGCTATTAAACCAATGATTGATAAGATCATTTGCAACATACCTATAACTTTACACGCCATTTTCAGCGAACACACAATCGCTGAAACCCGCCATTGCAAGTACATGCGTACGCTGAAATCTCATCCGACCAGAACTCATTGCTCACTATTTGCCACACATAAAACCACAAATTAAAATAAAAACAGATTTTAATTTTGAAATAAAAAAGAAATACCCGTTTGGCTTAACGCTTACTGACGGAGGCGTATGATGCGCGCTATTCGATTTCAGCGAACAAAATAGATTGATGAACAAGAACAAAATTACACTTTCACTGACAGCAGCCCTGACTCTGGGCATGAGCGCCAATGCATTTGCCGCCGGTTTCCAGCTGGCTGAGTATTCTGCAACCGGCCTTGGCCGTGCTTTTGCCGGTGAAGCTGCAATGGCAGACAACGCCAGTGCACAATTCCGCAATCCGGCAATGCTGACCTACCTGAAAGGTACACAAATCTCTGCCGGTGCCATTTACGTTGATCCAAACATCGATGTAAAAGGCGACCTGTCTGTCGCTGGTCACACTGTAGCCACAACGGAAGCGAAAGATATCGCGCATTCTGCTGTGATTCCTAACTTTTACCTGTCTCACCAAATCAACGATCAGTTGGTAGCGGGTCTGGCCGTTGCAACCAATTACGGTATGGAAACCGAGCTGGGTGGCGACTTCTATGCGACCCTGTTTGGTAACCAGGCAATGGTCAAAACTGTTGAGATCAACCCAAACCTTGCTTACAAAGTGAATGACCAATTCAGCGTGGGCGGTGGTATTCGTTATGTTATGGGTGAAGGTCACTTTGGCGCTGCTATGCCAGGTTCGCTGCCTGCCAGTATGGCATCCATGCTTCAAGCCAACCCGCAACTGGCAGGGCAATTTGACAAACTGCGCGGTCAGGATCTGAAGTACATGGAAGGTGACGATACGGCATGGGGCTGGCAGCTGGGTATGGCCTGGCAGATCAATCCAAATCACCGTGTCGGCGTCAATTACCGTTCCGCAGTGGATCTGACTCTGTCTGGCGAAGCATCCGGTGTGATGTACGGCATGACTCGCCCTGGCAGCATGGATCTGACGCTTCCAGCGACCGCTGAGCTGTCAAGCTTCCATCAACTGACTGATAAACTGGCTATGCATGCCAGCTTCAACTGGACTGACTGGAGCACTTTCGACAAGCTGGTTGCTGATATTCCGACATATCCGAACAGCCCGGATCTGATTAAAGAAGAAAACTGGGAAGATAACTATCGCATCGCTCTGGGTGCTACTTACCAGTACACGAACCAGCTGGCTCTGCGTACCGGTGTGGCTTATGACACCTCCGCTGTCAGCGAAAAGCACCGTACCCAGACGATCCCGGAAACTGACCGTCTGTGGCTGAGCCTGGGTGCTGGCTACCAGTGGTCTTCAAACCTGAGCTTTGATGCGGGTTTCACTTATATCTTTGCTAAAGATGCACCAATGGAAGAGCAGGAAAACATCAAAGGCCTGCCAATCTCCTTCAAAGGTGAAACCACCGGCAGTGTTTGGCTGCTGGGCGTGCAGGCGAACTATCGTTTCTGATAACCTCGCCTCAATGTTCCCGTTAAATTTAACGGAATCAAGAGAGCGCTTCGGCGCTCTCTTTGTTTTTGCACTCTCTTTGTTTTGGTGCTCTGTTTGTTTCAGCATTATCTTTGTTGTGTTGGTTTCTTTGTATAGCGGCAAAATGAACGACATGTAATCACTTCATTTTCCAATACGGCACCCGTTCCCTTTCTCTGATCGTCGAATCCCTCTGCGACACATTTTTGTGATTCATGTCGAGGTCATAGACTATTTTCGACATCTTCACCCCACCAATACATGAACCAAATTCATGCTTATTTGCAAACATTTCATTCGACGCCAAATATACCGCTACTTACAATCACCAATATCTTAACGCATTCAATTTACCATCATTTGTTTTCATGTTGTTAACAACTCTTTATATTATTGGTATCACCGCTGAAGCAATGACCGGCGCTCTGGCAGCAGGACGTCGCCATATGGACTGGTTCGGGGTGATGTTAGTGGCCAGCGCGACGGCCATTGGTGGCGGGACGGTTCGGGACATTCTGCTGGGACACTATCCGCTGGGTTGGGTCGCTAATCCGCAATACCTAGCCATTACCTGTCTGGCAGGCTTGCTGACCACGCTGATCGCCCCTCTGGTTGTCCGTTTCCATAAGGTGTTTGTCCTGCTGGATTCACTCGGCCTGATCGTATTCAGTATTATCGGCTGCCGTATTGCGATGGATATGGGGCTTTCTCCCCTGATCTGCGTCGTTGCTGCAGTGGTTACCGGGGTTTTTGGCGGGTTGCTTCGCGACCTGATCTGTCGTCGCCAGCCACTGGTACTGCACAAAGAGCTGTATGCTTCGGTCTCTTTCTTTGCTGGCTGTATGTACTATGGCCTGTTGCACTTCGGACTGGAAGAAACACTGGTCACAATCAGCACCTTAGTGGTCGGATTTATTTTGAGAATGGCAGCTGTGAAATTCAGCTGGCGCCTGCCGGTGTTTCGTATTGAAGAAACAGAGTCGGAGGGCGACAGCCAAAAGAAGCTCGAGCACAACGCATAACTCTGACAAAAAGCAGTAAAGAGGGCTCTCTTCCGCCCTCTCACTGAAGACATATCGAAACAAAATCACCCAAACAAAAACGCCGGTAAATACCGGCGTTTTTTATTGTTTTCAACAAGCACGTCTCAGCGGCTTAGGAGCGACGAAGAGATTAAATTTTTGGTGTCTCTGTCAAAACGTCTGCGTTCTGACCACGATGGCGCAGCAGGTGATCCATCAGGGTAATCGCCAGCATGGCTTCAGCAATCGGCACCGCACGAATCCCGACACATGGGTCATGACGGCCTTTGGTAATCACCTCAGCTGAATCTCCCTGCGTAGTGATCGTTTCACCCGGCACCGTGATGCTGGAAGTCGGTTTCAGCGCCAGGTGCGCAATAATATCCTGCCCGGAAGAGATCCCTCCCAGAATGCCACCAGCATGATTGGAGCGGAAACCTTCCGGCGTCATAGCATCGCGGTGTTCACTGCCACGCTGTTCAACCACACCAAAGCCATCGCCAATCTCCACCCCTTTCACGGCGTTGATACTCATCAGGCCATGGGCAATGTCAGCATCCAGACGATCAAACACCGGCTCACCCAACCCCACCGGCACATTACGTGCTACAACCGTCACTTTGGCACCGATAGAATCACCGTCTTTTTTCAGCTTGCGGATCAGCTCGTCCAACGCTTCCACCTTGTCGGCATCGGGACAGAAAAAGGCGTTTTGGGCAATCTGCTCCCAATCAACTTTGTCGATTTTCACATCACCCATCTGCGACAGGTAACCGCAAATCTCTACACCATGCACCTGTTTCAGGTACTTTTTAGCAACTGCCCCGGCAGCAACACGCATCGCCGTCTCACGGGCAGACGAACGACCACCACCACGGTAGTCACGGATACCATATTTCTGATGATAGGTGTAATCGGCATGGCCCGGACGGAACAAGTCCTTGATGTTGGAATAGTCTTTCGAGCGTTGATCGGTATTTTCGATCAGCAGTCCGATAGAAGTACCGGTAGTACGGCCTTCAAAGACGCCGGATAAGATTTTCACTTCATCCGGTTCACGACGTTGTGTCGTGTATTTTGATGTCCCAGGACGACGACGGTCCAGATCATGTTGCATGTCCGCTTCGGTCAGTTCCAGACCCGGAGGGCAACCATCAATAATACATCCCAGCGCCAAACCATGACTCTCACCAAATGTGGTGACACGGAATTGTTGTCCAATCGTATTGCCTGCCATTACTTCCTCTGTGTCTTGTTAACGCTGTTTCCCCGGTTCACCGGGTGTGCCACATCCACGCGCTGTCACGCGCCGTGGCGCTGCTATACTGTTTTCATTAATGAGTACATAGTGCAAATTCATTGCCGGGAATGCAAGCAGGAATGTAACCGGGCCGACATAAAGCGACCAGCCCTCTGCCATTCCCCCGGTAGCCGCAATCACCACTTTCCTACTCAGGCTTACCAACCTGTTCCGCGGCTTCTTCTGACTTTCCTTTTGTGAAGAGGCGATACTGACTAAAAGCGGATAAAAAAACGGGAGCTTTTGCTCCCGTTATCGTGTCAGTCTGCGATACATTTTCGCCTGAAAATCAGTGTTCTTTCTTGGATTTCCACTGCTGAATTCGGCTCGAGCCGCCTGACTGCTCGTGATTCTGACGTCCCTGACCCGGGCGCTGCTCATTTCGCTGATCATTTCGGCGACGGTCATTACGTTGATCATTGCGTTGGTCATTACGCTGACCCGCGCGAGGGCCTTTACGTTGCTCATTGCGCGACTCATCACGAGAAGCACCACGCGGAGATTCGTCGTCACAATGGTTACGGAAATGGCTAGGTTGTGGGCCACGTCCCGGACGGCTGCGGCGCTGATCATCACGACGCGTGTCGTCACGACGCTGTTCATCACTTCGGCCACTGCGCGGCTGACGGTTAGCTTCCCCTTTACCCGCGTAGGTTTTGTACCGCACCTTATCGCCCTGCTGCTCCGCTTCGCGACGTGCCTGCTGGCGGCTGTCATAAAGCTTGGCATCGGTCGCTTTCGCGATCGATTTACCCTGAACTTCCACACGGGAAGCTTCTTCAGTTTTGCTCGAGTCAGAAATCATGGAATGAATTTCCGCGATCTCAGCATCCGTCAGGTAACGCCATTTGCCATTAGGTAAACCATCGATAGTAATGTTCATAATACGAACACGGCGCAGTTTGAGTACATCGTAGCCCAGCGCTTCACACATCCGGCGAATCTGACGGTTTAAGCCCTGGGTCAGGGTAATACGGAACGAGTAATTCGTTTCTTTTGTTACCTGACAAGGCAGCGTCACGGTATCCAGGATCTCAACCCCTGATGCCATTTTGTCGATAAATGCCTGCGTCACAGGTCTGTCGACCCGCACGACATACTCTTTCTCGTGGGCATTACCGGCACGCAGAATCTTGTTAACGATATCACCGTCGTTAGTCAGGAAAATCAGGCCATCAGAAGGCTTATCCAGGCGACCAATCGGGAAAATACGCTTACGGTGACCAATGTAATCTACGATGTTATCCGGTACATGGCGCTCAGTCGTACAGGTGATCCCCGCCGGTTTGTTCAGCGCAATATAAATAGGTTTTTCTTTCGCACGCAGGGGTTTGTCATCAACTAGGACGTCATCCTCAGGATGCACTTTCATCCCCATTTCCGGCAATTTGCCGTTGATCGTCACGCGTCCCTGTTCAATCAGTTTATCTGCCTCACGACGAGAGCAGTAACCGGTATCACTAATGTATTTATTCAAACGCACGGCGTTTTCCTGCGCGCCCTGAACGGCGTCAGGACGAGGATGATTCTGAGACATGATGTTCTTCTACACTCTGCGTTTCGCAACGCTTAGGTTAATAACTAGAATATTAGGCGATGCATTCTACCAATACCCAACTGCGCGGGAAATGAAAAACTCCCTTAAACAGAAAAAGCCCTTACCTTGCCACCTGAGATTGTTTAGCGCTGGCAGATAAAGGCTTCTGTACTAAGAGAAAGACCGGGCAAGTCAGCGAATAACAAGCCTGCCGTTCAGCACATGACGCTCAAATGTCTTCTCTTGTGTTTTTACGCGCTGTGCTTTTCATATAACCGGATACGGGTGCTGACTTTCTTCAGGTAATGCTTGGTTTCATCGTATGGCAGATCCGCCATCAGCTTGTCATACACTTGCTGTGGCGTCATGCTGTTGATGATTTTCGCCGCCTTGTAAATTTTTCGCGAACCGTCCGGGTTAAACGCTTTGGCCACGTTACCGGCACCCGTGTTATAGGCCGCAATCGTACAGTACAGACGGCTTTCATCATTGGTGATCGCCTTCAGGTAGCTTTTATCCAGAATGTTCAGATAGGCGGTACCGGTCTCAACATTGACATCCGCTACATACAACTCGGCCGGACTCATCGGTTCATCTTTGCGGCGAATACGCACGTTAACATCCCGCCCGGCTGTCGTCGGTACAATTTGCATCAGTCCATACGCCGGAATCGGCGATTTCGCTTTCGGGTTGAAGCTGGATTCCGAATGCATGATCGCCATCACCAACGCCGCCGGAATATCAAATCGCTGGCTTTCTTGCTCAGCAAACCCCACATATTTAGCCGCTCGCTTCCCTATACCGTTAGCAGGCAGCTTGATGCGGTATTCCATCACTGTTTTCGGTGGCTGTTTCGCCGCTTGCTGGCGTACTATCTGATACGTTTTTTCCAGCTTTTTAATTCGCAGCTGTTCCTGCTGCAGAAGCTGTACTTTTTTCTTCTCAATCGCCGAAGCAACCACAGGCGTATCAATGAGATCCGTGGATACCGTCGCCCCAAGCTGGGCCACTAACGCTTCAGATTCTTTTTCAATTTCCTGCAACTGGGTTCGAGTTTGCGCCTGAATCACTTTTTTTGCCGCTGTTTCTGTCACGTTGGAGTAATTCACCTCGACCATCACAACAGAGCCGGACTCCAGCACTTTAGGGCTTTCCACAACAGATGCCAGCGTTGAGCCCGATTCCCCCATAACTGTTTTAGCCGCTTGTTTGACCGCTTTCTCAGCCTCCTCAGGCAACATATTAGGTTCAACCAAGACCGCAACAATTGCTTCGTTGCGTTCCAGATCCACAACCGTTCGCGTCTTTTGATCACGACTGTAATCCACTGTCACCAAAGGTTCGGAAACCAGACCATCTCCCCATTTTTCAATAATCTGCGCGCGGTATGCATCATATTCCCGAAGATACTGACTACGCCAGTTTTCGTACTCATTCATATAAGCCAATACAAACTGCAGATATTCCTCTTGCTCAGTTTGTGCCGATGAATAGACTGCGGTCACCTCGGAGTCCAGTTCATCAAAGGGATTATCGGCTTGTACGGTTCCTGCCCATACCGTACCTGTCAGCACGAATGCGCAGCAGCAAGCTAAACGTGATAGCTTCATCGACCTTTCCTTTATTTAATAAAAGGGCTAACAGTTCGAGCCCCATTTTTTGTTATTTATTTTTATGCCAATAATTGGAGTATTCACTTAAAAAATGCGACAAACTCATAACGTGTCAACATTGATTCAATCATTATTTCAGGTGATGTTTCGGACAGCGCAAACATATTGGGCTGACTCTGACGAATGATTTCCATGTCATTCTCCATAACATCCTCTCCTAAATTCAGTTGATAATTCAATGACTGAATCTTCTCTTTAACCCCAGGCAACATCTCTCCATAGTCAACCGTCGCCAGTAAGAGGTTATAAAAAAGCGCACTGCGGCCTAAGGTATTCACTTCCGCATAATAATTAATGTTGCCGAAGTCCGTCAGATAGTTCTCGTATTCTGGTGAGTACTCGGAAAGAGGTGACTCAGTTAGTACCATATCGGTATAAGGGATCGCCATAGCAAAGTCGTCGGTTAAAGCCGTAATGCTGTATCCCGATACGCGCTCTCCTTCAACAATGACACTTAACAGGTATTTATCAGTGCCATAGTAGTAATAGTGAATCCCGGGCTGGAGACGAGAAGGTTTGGATGCAACCGGTACACCCATAAATGACTGAACATACTCATAAGTCTGCCCAACCTTGAGTTGTGATAACTGCTCATACTCAACCTGATGAGTAAAGTTTGTCACAACCGACTCATACACCGTTTCGATAGCATCTTTGGTATCGTTCCATTGTCCGAGTGACAACATAATGGCGACGACGGTAACGGCAATACTCTGCATTTTTATCCATACAGTTGGATTATTTGAATCAGTGGCCAGTTCTTCACTTTGCATAATGAAAGGTTCTATCCTTGCGAAATAATAATATCTGTCGACATTACCAATGACATTTGAATTTTTGATCATAGTAATCAGGAGATATTGGTTCAATAATCAATTTATCAATTAGATTGAAAATCGACCACATTACGCTAATTTAGATGTAAAAAACAGCTACCAAAGGTGATATAAATGAAATAAAAATTGACAGGCAATCTTTATTTATTAAGTGAACGTAGTTTTTAATTTTATTCTTTTTCCGCCTATCTTACGCATCACTAATAAATGGTTTAATAAAGTTATTAATAGTGAAATTCGTATCAAGGATAAATAGTGACAGAGTTAACAATATATATAACCAATACCAGGTCATTTTCAGGGAATAGTTAATCATTTATCCCCAATTATATCTCTTTGCTGTTTTAGCCTTAGGTTAAATACGCACTCTTAATTCGTCAAAAAGCCGTCACTTGGACGGCTTTTTTCATCTCTTAGCGACCTGGCTTACAGCACAAGGTACAACGAGCGCTTAGGCTTGATTCCCCTGATCATTTCATCACAGGAGTCTCATCCAACCCTTCTTTACCCATTCCGGCTTGATCCTTCTGCTTCAAAGCCTTTTCCAGTTGCGCGGCAACGTATCCCGGCGACTGGGTTCGGCCTGACATCAGGCGGTACATTGCCGGTATCACCAGCAAAGTCACGAAAGTCGCAAAGGCCATACCGAAGAACACCACAGTCCCCACCGCAACCCGGCTTTCCGAACCGGCGCCAGTCGACATGATGAGCGGAATCGAACCAAACAACGTCGTAAAGGCCGTCATCAGAATCGGGCGCAGACGGCGCTCTGAAGCGTCAATGATTGCCTGTTCAAACTCGACACCCTTATCACGCAGCTGATTGGCAAACTCCACAATCAGAATCCCGTTCTTGGTCACCATGCCAATCAGCATGATCATGCCAATCTGACTGTAAATGTTCAGGCTTTGCTCCATCAGTACCAAGCCGGTCAGCCCGCCGAAAATCCCCATAGGAACGGTCAGCATCACCACCATCGGGTTGATAAAACTTTCAAACTGCGCCGCCAGCACCAGATAAGCCACCAACAGCGCCAGCCCGAAGACCACCAGAATACTGCTCTGGTTTTCACGGAAGTCCTTCGACTCACCGGCATAATCGATCACAATGTCGCTCGGTAATATCTCCAGCGCCTGCTCATCCAGATAATTCAGTGCCTGCCCCAGGGTATAGCCCGGCACCAGGTTTGCCTTCAGAGTGATCGATTTTTGCTTCTGGTTATGACTCAGGCGCTGCGCCGAAGCCACTTCCTGTACATCCGCTACCGATTCCAGTGTAATCAGCTGGCCGTTTCGCGCCCGCAGATAGATCTGGCTCAGATCCGATGCGTTATTAAAGCTGTTCTCATCACCACGCAGGTATACGTCGTACTCTTCCCCGCGTTCCACAAACGTGGTCTCAGTCCGGCCTCCCAGCATGATTTCCAGCGTCTCGGCAATATCATTGACCGGAATACCCAGTTCTGCGGCACGCTGGCGGTTCACATTCACCACCAGTTCTGGCGTCGTTTCGGCGTAATCCAGATCGACCCCTTCCATCATCGGGCTGCTTTCTGCCAGTAGCTGAAGTTTGCTGGCCCACTGGAACAGTTCTTCATAATCAGCACCGTTAAGCACAAACTGCACCGGTTCGGACGAGCCTCCCCGGAATCCCGGCATAAACGGCCATACCCGGATATCCGGAATACCTTTGAGCGCACCGCGGACCATGTCCAGTGCTTCAGTAGCCGTCATCTGACGATCTTCCCAGTTTTCCAGTGCCATGATCACAAAGCCGGTCTGATCACCTGCGCGACCACCAAAGGCTGGGGTCTGGATAGACAGCGATTTAATGACACCCTGTCCGACCATCGGCAGCAAGCGGCTCTCAACCTCTTCTATATTGCCAACCATGCGGTTATAGCTGGTGCCTTCCGCGCCTTTCACAAAAGCGAAAATCACCCCGCGGTCTTCCTGCGGAGTCAGTTGTGACGGGACAACTGTCATCAGCCAGCCACTCAGTACCACAAACAAAACAACCAGACCCGGTGCCACCATACGGTGGCGCACTGATGCCGCGACCACTTTACGGTATCCCGCTTCCAGCCGGGCAAACATGCGATCAACCGCCTGGTTAAATTTGCCATGTTTGACATTCGCTTTCAGTAACTTACTGCCCAGCACCGGACTCAGGGTCAGGGCAACCAACGACGAGAAAATCACCGCCACGGCCAACAATACGGAAAATTCCGTAAACAGCGGCCCGACCATCCCGTCCATAAACGAGATCGGCAGGAACACCATCACCAGCACCACCGTTGTGGCAACCACCGCAAAACCGACTTCCCGGGTGCCTTTATACGCGGCCAGCAGCGGCGGCTCTCCCCGCTCAATATGGTGATAAATGTTTTCCACCACCACGATGGCATCATCGACAACCAGACCGATCGCCAGAATCAGCGCCATCAGGGTCAGCAGGTTGATGGAGAAACCCAGGAAATAAGCCACCATAAAGGCTGAGATCAACGAAACCGGTACGGTCACCGCCGGAATCAGCGTAGCGCGCGCCTGACCGATAAAAATGTACAGCACCATCACGACCAGAAATGCCGTCAGCATCAAGGTGCTGTAGACTTCCTGAATCGAGCGATCGATAAACACGGTCGAGTCATAATCAACGTACAGCGATGTTCCTTCCGGTACAAAGCGCTGCATGCGTTCCACTTCATCATGTACTGCCTTGGCGACATCCAACGGATTCGCGTCGGTCATGGCGACAATGCCCAGGCTGAGGTTCGCGACCCCGTTATTTTTAAACGTGGCATCTTCATTCTGAGCACCGACCGCGACGTCGGCGACATCTTTCAGGTAAATCGGAGAACCATCAGACGCCGTACGCACCACCAGATACTCGAAGTCAGCAGCCGTGCGGTAGAGGCGTGCCGTTCGAACTGACATGGTGGTAGTGTCATTACGCACCTGCCCCCCAGGCAGTTCAACGTTCTCATCTTTCAAGGCGTTGACGATATCTTTGGTGATCACGCCACGGCCGGCCATTTGATCCGGCTTGAGTTTGACGTACATCACCCGATACAGCGCACCGCTCAGATCCACCGAACTGACCCCGTTAATCAAGCTGAAACGATCCATCAGTACCCGCTCGGCGTAATCGGTCAGCTGAGTGCGGTCCATATTACTGGAGGTCAGGTTAACGTATACGGCCGGTTCACCGCTGCCGTTATCTTTGGAAACCACAGGATCATCCGCTTCATCCGGTAGACGGCGCTGGGCACGGGCCACAGCGTCACGGACATCACTGACCCCTTCAGTGAGGTTCCAGCCCAGCTGAAATTCCACGGTGATCCGTGATGAGCCATTACGCGTGGTGGAGGTAATACTGTCGATACCACTGATCCCGGACAGCTGATCCTCAAGCACCGAAGTGATCCGGCTTTCCATGATCGAAGCGGAGGCCCCGTCGTAGCGGGTCGATACTGTGACTACCGGATTTTCCACATCCGGCATTTCGCGAACCGACAGCTTGGTAAACGATACATAGCCGAAAACACACAGCAACAGGCTGAGCACGATGGCAACGACAGGGCGTTTGACGGAAACATCAGATAACCACATCAGGCATCGTCTCCTTTCCTCTCACCGCTGGCAGCCGTCAGGTCATTAACCTTGATACCGTCGCGCATGTTAACCAGCCCCTGTACCACAATGCGATCGCCGATTTGCAGGCCAGATTCAATCACGACTTCATTGTTCACCCGTGCTCCCAGCGTCACTTCCGTGCGGTGCGCCTGACCGGCCTCATCCACCCGGTAGACAAAACGCTTGGTACCAGAATATTCCAGGGCCTGTACCGGAATCACCGGCGACTCCTGTGGCAGGAAGCCAATTTCCGCCGCCATCAACATGCCGGGTTTTAACAAGTGCGATGCATTTTCAAAACCCACCCGAACCCGGATATTCAGCGAATCCGCCTGCACGCGGGAATCAATGGCCTGAACGGTGCCGCTAAATGACTGTCCCGGCCACGCTTTGCTGGTTGCCCTCACAGTCATCCCTTCCCGTAAAAAGGAGAGATATTGCTCCGGCACCTGGATATCCAGCCGCATCGAGGATAAATCGTCCAGCGAGAAAAGCTCACTGCCCACGGTCAGCATGTGGCCAACACTGAAATCAATCAGCCCCACCGTGCCGTCAAACGGCGCCCGAATGGCATGATCATCCAGATCAGCCTTCGCTGCCTTAAGACGCGCATCGGCAATACTCACACTTGCCAATTGGGCATCCAGTTCGGTCTGTGTAATGGCGCCACGTTTAACCAGTCGCTGAAACTCGTTGTATTTTCGTTTTTCATTATTCAGGTACGCCACCGCTTCAGCGTAAGCCGCCTTGGCTTTGGCATCATCCAACTGCACTAGCAACTCGCCTTTTTTTACCTGGCTGTTGACTCCGACCACAATGCGGTCGACTTTTGCCGCGACCTGAGTCGCCACCTCGACCGAACGCTGAGCTTCTAGCTTACCGATAAGGGAAAGGGATTGTGTAACAGGGTGAGAGGTCACCACGCCGGTCGTGACCGGGATCTGACGCCCGCCCCGAGCAGCGGCTGGTTGCTCAGCAGCCTGAGATGGCTGATAAAAGTAGCCATATCCTCCGCCCAGTAATGCAGTCGTCACCAGAACTGCAACAAGGACTTTTTTCATTCTAATATCCATCTATTTAAACTGAGGAAATGATATCCGATGCCGCCCCGTAAGGGGGTAAAGAAGTGTAAAGATAAGCAATATTCCGTTTACGTCTGCCGGTAAAGCCGGGTTTTTCCATCACGGGTTGCCATGTCCGACGGCAATATGATGAAAATAGCAGCAAGCAATCGGAATTTATGAGGAAAAAGGTTTACAGCGCCAAGTTGTCTGCTACTATTCGCCCCGCACTTGTGGAGGGGTTCCCGAGTGGCCAAAGGGAGCAGACTGTAAATCTGCCGGCTCCGCCTTCGATGGTTCGAATCCGTCCCCCTCCACCATTTTTCTTGAAAGCTGTTCCTTATCTGGTGTAAGGTACGTCTTTCCGACAAACAAGCAAATGACTTGTTTGCCAAACCCCGTGGAGGGGTTCCCGAGTGGCCAAAGGGAGCAGACTGTAAATCTGCCGGCTCCGCCTTCGATGGTTCGAATCCGTCCCCCTCCACCATCATTACTGAGAATGGCAAATGCGGTTCTCAACATTGCTCCGACAAACTTGAGCAATAACACAATTTGCAACACCCCGTGGAGGGGTTCCCGAGTGGCCAAAGGGAGCAGACTGTAAATCTGCCGGCTCCGCCTTCGATGGTTCGAATCCGTCCCCCTCCACCATCATTACTGAGAATGGCAAACGCGGTTCTCAACATTGCTCCGATACACTGAGCAATAACACAACTTGCAACACCCCGTGGAGGGGTTCCCGAGTGGCCAAAGGGAGCAGACTGTAAATCTGCCGGCTCCGCCTTCGATGGTTCGAATCCGTCCCCCTCCACCATCATTACTGAGAATGGCAAACGCGGTTCTCAACATTGCTCCGATACACTGAGCAATAACACAACTTGCAACACCCCGTGGAGGGGTTCCCGAGTGGCCAAAGGGAGCAGACTGTAAATCTGCCGGCTCCGCCTTCGATGGTTCGAATCCGTCCCCCTCCACCATCATTACTGAGAATGGCAAACGCGGTTCTCAACATTGCTCCGATACACTGAGCAATAACACAACTTGCAACACCCCGTGGAGGGGTTCCCGAGTGGCCAAAGGGAGCAGACTGTAAATCTGCCGGCTCCGCCTTCGATGGTTCGAATCCGTCCCCCTCCACCATCATTACTGAGAATGGCAAACGCGGTTCTCAACATTGCTCCGACACACTGAGCAATAACACAACTTGCAACACCCCGTGGAGGGGTTCCCGAGTGGCCAAAGGGAGCAGACTGTAAATCTGCCGGCTCCGCCTTCGATGGTTCGAATCCGTCCCCCTCCACCATCATTACTGAGAATGGCAAACGCGGTTCTCAACATTGCTCCGACAAACTTGAGCAATAACACAATTTGCAACACCCCGTGGAGGGGTTCCCGAGTGGCCAAAGGGAGCAGACTGTAAATCTGCCGGCTCCGCCTTCGATGGTTCGAATCCGTCCCCCTCCACCATCATTCAGGCCGATAGCGCAAGCTGTCGGCCTTTTTCATACCTGAAATAAATCACATCCCTTGCACAAATTTTTACAACCGCCGCCTTCTTTCGGGTAAGCGCAAGCTCGCGTTTCCACTTTGGTTTTCTCACTGAGTAGTTCTCCGGACAGTCGCCTATCTCTCACACCGGGTAAAAATCATGTTGTCTACTTGGACAATACCTTTCTAAAATTCAAATGGATGCCATGTTCAGGAAGGGGAAACGCCTGTGCACCAGATGGGTCAGAAAGCCGTTGATAATACAGAAGTCGACAATATCCGAGTGCTGATCGTTGAAGATCATAAAAGTGCGGCCACTTTGTTAAAAAGCATTCTTCGCCAAGCCGGTGTGACAAATATCGACATTGCTCACGGCCACACTCAGGCCATTACCCGCTGCCAGCTCAATGCCTACGATCTGCTGTTTATTGACTACCACCTGGATGACATCCTGACCGGCACCGAACTGGTCAGCCTGCTGCGGCGGCGGCGTCACATCACCACTTACTGCGGCGTGATTCTGCTGTCCGGCGATCATTCTGCCGAAGTGATCCTGACCAGCTTGTCGGTCGAGCCGGACAGTTTCATCACCAAACCCATCACCACCGATCAGGTCCAGAAAAAGCTGTTTGCGGTCATGGATGAAATCACACTCAGGAAACCCATTTATCAGGCTATGGAAACCGGCAATCACGAGGAAGCCGTCAGCCTGTGTAAACAGAGCCTGCAACACAGTGGTTATCACCGGAAACGGGAAGGCTTACTGCTGGATTTACTGATGACCAATAATCAGTGGGGGCAGGCAGAACGGTTTGCCACTTTGTTGCAGAAGTACCACCCTTCGGCTCACATCAGCTTGGTGCAGGCCAAAATTGCCGCGCACAAAGACAATCTGCCGGCTGCTATCGCCCTCTTACAACGCCAGCTGACAGAAACGCCGCTACACATTGAGCTTTACGATTATCTGGCCGAATATCAGGAGCAAAACCGACAACGCTATGAAGCGCTGGAAACGGCCCAGAAAGCCCTGACCCTGACGCCGGGGATCAGCCACCGTGCATTGCGGGTTGCACGCCTGGCCGCCGAACTGGACAAAACGGAGCAGCTGATTAAGGCCGGGCACACGCTGGCTGGCCATCTGCCCATTATTGATGTGGAATGGATCATCTGTTTTTCGCAGTACATGGCAATTTACGAGCAGGCTTATTTCCAGCACGCCGCGGCCTCGCTTCGCGCCAAGCTGCGCCAGGCACTGAAACAGATCGATCGCCGGGCACAGTCACGTATTCTGCCGGCTCAGCAACCCTTTCTAACCAGCTTCAGTCACATTATGACCGCCCGGCTCACCCTCGGAAATGTCACCCCACTCAAAGCCAAACGCCGTTTATTACTCGGGATGTCGACCTATTTCGATATGATCACTAAGCTGCCGTCCGTCATGATCGCCGATGCCATGCCGCTGCTAATACACTTTGGCGAAACCCAACTCATTGCAGAATGCCTGCGGGCGCTCTCACTTCGGGATCGGTTTGACCACCACAGCCAGCAAAGACTAAGGGCGTTACGGGAAAATACCTTACTGGTACAGGCCGTCCGTCAGCTGGAACGCCGTCTGGCAGAGGCTTATGACTTACTGGAATCCCCGGAACAGGCACTGCCCCGGTATGAGGCCATCTTGGTTGATTATCCGCTCAGTACCGAAGCGAACCTGGGCCGGTTACAGTGCCTGTACGCGTTGAACATGGGGGAAGAGCAGCCCCTGCGCCAGAGCCTGCAGGCCATCAGTTCGATGCCACTGCCCGACAGCCTGGACAAATGGCGTACCCGGCTCTTTGAGCTGATGGCATCGCCCTGCAGCTCGCCGGGTCAGGTTCGTCTGATTCGTCCGTACCAGAAACGTACCCGGCAGTTTTTACTGGCCGGTTACGGGCAGGCCCCTCAGCCCGGAGAAGAGGCGTTGGGAATCTAAACCATCCGTTTTTGCTTCGGCACTGGCTTAACGTAACCGCTGAAGGAAATTTAGCCGCTTAACGCATTCCTCCCGTGGGGGGAAACCAGATCTAAATCCGGCCCCTTGGGCACAATGCCTGTCGGATTGATGTTATCGTGACTGAAATAGTAGTGGCGTTTAATGTGGTAAAAGTCCACGGTCTCAGCGACCCCTGGATACTGATACAGCTCTTTGAGGTAGCCCTGCAAGTTCGGATACTCCGCAATGCGCTGCCGGTTACACTTGAAATGGCCAACATAAACCGCATCGAAACGGATCAAAGTGGTAAACAAACGCCAGTCGGCTTCCGTCAGCCTGTCACCGGTCAGATAGCGATTGTCATTCAGATGGTCTTCGACCGCGTCCAAAGCATCAAATAGACGGTCAAACGCCGCATCGTACGCTTCCTGAGTCGTGGCAAAGCCACAACGGTACACACCGTTATTGATGTTTGGATAAATCAGCGCGTTCCATTCATCAATGTCACCCCGAAGAGCAAGTGGGTAAAAGTCGTCCTGATTCCCCGTCAGATCATCAAAAGCCGTGTTCAGCATGCGAATGATATCGGAGGATTCATTGCTGACAATGGTTTCCGTCTGCTTGTCCCATAACACAGGCACTGTGACTCGACCGGTGTAGTCCGGCTTGGCTTTAGTATAAAGCTGATGCATGAAAGAGAAACCATACAGCGGTTCTGGCTCGTCAAATTCCCAGCCATGGCTGCGCATATCAGGACTGACAACAGTCACGTCAATATGTGATTCCAGCCCTTTTAACGCGCGAAAAATGAGAGTGCGGTGGGCCCAAGGACAGGCCAGCGAGACATAGAGATGGTAGCGTCCGGATTCGGCTTTAAACCCTTTTTGACCATCCGGGCCCGGGCCGCCGTCAGCGGTCAGCCAGTGACGAAATCCGGCGTCCTCCCGCACGAACTCTCCCTTGCTGCTTTTAGTGTCATACCACACATCATGCCATTGACCGTTAACCAATTTTCCCATTGTTCATCCCTCATTGCTGACTGATGAGATGATTATAAGAAGCGCCGGTCATTCTGTCGGGAGGGGACAGTCGAGCATGATCATCGAAAATTCTGAACATGCTCACCTCCGGTTGGGCGCCTGCGCGCCCTAACGGATGAACTTGTTATACACAAACAACACTATCAGGGCCCCGAATGTCGCGGTGATCAGACTCCCGATATTGACCCCGGTTGCTGGCCCTAAACCGATGAATGATCCAACCCAGCCACCGACGAAGGCACCAACGACCCCAAGCAGAATGGTCGCAATCCAGCCGCCGCCATCGTCACCGGGCATCAGCCATTTCGCCAGCGCACCAGCAATCAGGCCGAGAATAATCCAAGAAATGATACCCATAGCCTCTCCTCATTGGGTGATGTAGTGTCTCAAAGAGCATAGTCAAAGCCTGCAACTGTCACCACATACCAGCGGAAAATTGCCTCTCCCCCGTGGTACATGAAATACAATCTATTGCATAATGTACAGCGAAAGGTGATGGCAGGTTGCCAACGCAGTCATGGATTTTCAAGCCACAGGGACATTTTCAGCCCGCTCGGTAACAGAACGATGACAGGAACGGGACAAATCAGAGAGAATACATGGAACGTATTAATGTTATTGGTACCAGCGGCAGCGGTAAATCGACGCTCAGCAAACAACTGGCGGCCCAGCTGGGATACCCTTATCACGAAATAGATGCCCTGTTCTGGAAACCCAACTGGACACAGACACCAGACAGCGAGTTACTGGACAAGATTGCGGACATCACCCACCAGCCATACTGGGTACTGGACGGTAACTACAGCCGGACAGAACCCGTAAAATGGCAACATGTCGATACCATTATCTGGGTTGATTATTCCTTCCCGAGAACCTTTTATCAGGCACTGAAGCGCGCCCTGAGCCGTTGGCTGCCCGGTAAGGAGCTCTGGCCGGGAACGGGAAATAAAGAAACGCTGGGTAATCTGTTGCTCAGCAAAGATTCCATCCTGCTCTGGACCCTCCGGAACTATGCGAAAAATCGTCGCCGTTACAGTGCCCTGATGCAATCGCCGGACTATCCCCATATCCGCTTTGTCCGCCTGCGCAGCCCGGCAGAAACACAAGCCTTCCTGAACGCCGTGCAACCTGACCAGCACGCTGACAGCAAGGATGCATCATGTTCACTATAGAGACTCGCCGACTGCGTCTGAGAGACATGCAGCCCGAAGACACCGAGGCATTTGTCGCCCTGACCCGCGATGAAAAATACCGCCGCTTTTACCACGATGATGACTGTACCCCGGCCCATTACCGTCAGCTGGCAGCCCTGTTTATGGCTCAGGCACAGGAATGCCCCAGAACCCATTACCAGCTCGCCGTCGAGCTCAAAGCTACAGGCCAGTTTATAGGTATTGCCTGCCTGAGAACCGAGGCTGACCGACAGGCAGCCATCGGCTGCGGACTGAATCGTCACTATCATGGCAAGCAGCTGATGGAAGAAGCTGCCGATGCTCTGATGACCTTCGGCTTTACGCAGTGCGGCCTTCACCGTGTGTATGCGGAAACGCTGAGTGCTAATGTCCCAGCCCTCCGGCTGTGTCGGCTACTGGGTATGCGTCAGGAGGCGCGGTTTAAACAGCACCGTTTTTTCAAAGATCAGTGGTGGGATACCATCGTCATGGCCATTCTTCGCAACGAATGGGAACAACGCTCGCCGCGTTGCTGACCTCAGGTAGCTGACCCTAAGTGCCAGTCACTCTTACCGCCGCAAAAACACGCTGGCGGCCATAAGCCGCTGGCACAGCACCAAAGGTTCCTGTTACCCTACCTGACAACCCCCTGCGTTGCTCGCGTGCTGTGCGCACGACCAGCGTAACCCTGCTGATATAGCAAAAATTATCAATCAAAGGCAGACTCATTAATGAAAGTCATTTCCTTCAATATCAATGGCCTTCGCGCCCGCCTTCACCAGCTTCAGGCCGTGATCGACAAGCACCAGCCGGACATTATCGGCCTGCAGGAAATTAAAGTGCACGATGAAGCGTTCCCGCTCGAAGACATTGAAGCGATGGGCTACCAGGTTTATTTCCACGGCCAGAAAGCCCACTACGGCGTGGCCATGCTGTGTAAACAGACTCCGCTGGAAGTGAAAAAAGGCTTCCCAACGGACGATGATGAAGCCCAGCGTCGAATGATCATGGCCACTTTTGCCCGTGAAGACGGCAGCAAAGTGACTGTCCTGAACGGCTACTTCCCTCAGGGCGATAACATCAGCCATGAAACCAAATTCCCGGCCAAAGAGAAGTTCTACGCCGATCTGATGACTTACCTGAACACGCATCACAGCAACGATGAAGAGCTGATTGTGATGGGTGACATCAACATCAGCCCGATTGATCTCGATATTGGCATCGGCCCGGCCAACGCCAAACGCTGGCTGAAAACCGGTAAATGTTCATTCCAGCCAATCGAGCGTGAATGGCTGAGCACCCTGATGAATTGGGGACTGGTCGATACATTCCGTCAGCAGTACCCGGACGTGGACGACAAGTTCTCGTGGTTCGATTACCGCTCTCGTGGTTTTGATGACAACCGCGGCCTGCGTATCGACGTGATTCTGGCCACACCTGCACTGGCGCAACGCTGTATTGACAGCGGTATCGACTATGAGCTGCGCGGCATTGACAAGCCATCCGATCACGCGCCAATCTGGACGACGTTTAACTAATCTTCCGGCATACCGCAAGGAGCAACCATGAAACTGTTTGTGTTCGACCACTGCCCGTTCTGTATCAAAGCCATGATGGTCGCAGGGCTGAAAAAGCTCAGCATCGAGCGGGTTTACCTGCAAAACCACGATGTCGACGCCCGAATAGAAAAAGTGGGGGCAAACCTGGTCCCTATCCTGCAAAAAGAAGACGGCAGTTACATGGCAGAAAGCCTGGACATCGCCGCTTATCTGGATAATTGGGACGGCAATCCACAACTGGCTACCGGTAGTCAGGATCACAATATCGCTGCGTGGGCGGAAGCCTCCCGGCCTTATACCAGCCGCCTGCTCTACCCGCGCTGGATGATGATTGACCTGCCGGAATTCCAATGTCAGGAAGCCAAAGCCTGGTTTACGAAAAATAAATCCGCAATGCTGGAGCAGGACTTCGACACCGCGTTTGCCCAGACAGAAGAAAACCTGGCGAAGGTCAATGCTTCATTCGGCCTGCTGGACTGGCTGGTACTGCCGTCTGAACGCCACAATCTGCTGAGCTACGATGACGTCAACCTGTTCCCGTCACTGCGTAACCTGACTGTAGTGAAAGGGATTCAGTTCCCGCCTCGTGTACGTCAGTACATTGAGGAAGTGGCGGCACTGACCGGCATTGCACTGTACGACGATGTGGCGGTTTAACGGCTTCCGCTGAGATTGAGATTGAGATTGAGATTGAGATTGAGAGAATAGCGAAATACGGTGAGGTAAGGCTAAGTAAATTGAAGTGAAGTGAAAAGCCGTGAAATGTAGTGAGATTCAGTGAGGGGAACAACGCCATTCGTCATGTTGGAAACCGAACGGAAACACTATTCACGCGGTCAGAACCAAACGCCTGACCTTCCAGCTTGAACCATCCGATCCAAAAAAGCGCCGGGATGAATTCATCCCGGCGCTTTTTGATTAGCTGTGATGTGGGTGACTGACTCCCAGTTAAGGTACCGCCTTCGTGTGACAGACGAACCTCATATCCCACAAAACTCAACCACGATAACGATCACCTTACGATAAAGTTCACATCACGACAGGGCGCGCATGTGACGCATCCAACGTCCTTCCATTTTACGGAAACACCACAGAATCGTGAACGTCAGAACCATATAGCACATTCCGGCAAACAGGTACGATTCAAACGGCGCATAGTAACGGGAGTTAACAATACGCGCGGCACCGGTCAAATCCACGATGGTCACAATCCCGGCGACGGCCGAGCCGTGCAGCATGAAGATCACTTCGTTACTGTAAGCCGGCAATGCACGGCGCAGTGAGCTCGGCAGGATAATGCGGCTGAACGCCTGCCACTGACTCATACCGTAGGCCTTGGCCGCTTCAATTTCCCCTTTCGGCATGCTGTTGATTGAGCCACGTACGATTTCCGCCGTATATGCTGCCGTGTTCAGCACGAACGCCACCAGCGCACAGAACCAAGCTTCCTGCCATAACGTCCCCTGCACATCCATCAGCTGGCTCAGCCCGTAGTAGATCAGGTAGAGCTGGATCAGCAACGGCGTGCCGCGGAAGAAATAAATAAATGCCCAGGCCGGCCCGTAAATCAACGGTTGACGACTGTTACGCGCTACCCCGACAGGCACCGCAATCATTAAGCCAATGATCAATGCGACCACAACCATCCAAAAGGTGGTATAAAAACCCTGCCAATAAATTGGCCACGAGTCAGACAGAATACTGAAGTCCATACTTACCTCGTGTGAATGCTGAATTTACGCTCTGCCCACTTCAGGCCAGTGGTCGACAGCGAGGTGAAAACAAGAAAAATAATGGCAACGCTCATGTAGAAGGTAAACGGCATCTGGGTTGTCCCCGCCGCCAGTGCTCCTTTGCGCACCATGTCGTCAAGCCCGATAACAGACACCAGTGCCGTGGTTTTCAGCAGCACCAGCCAGTTGTTACCAAATCCCGGCAGGGCGTGACGAATCATCTGAGGCAACAGAATGCGTCGGAATGACAGCACACTGCCCATCCCATAGGCTTTGGCCGCTTCCAGTTCGCCCTTGTCGACCGCCAGGATAGCGCCACGGAACGTTTCGGCCATATACGCACCGAAAATGAAGCCAATGGTCATAATACCGGCTACAAAAGGACTGATCTCAATATAGTCAGGCAGATAAGTGGCCCACTCATGATTAGGATCGCTGGAAGAAAAAAAGTTGTTGATAGATTCATTGAGCTGATAAAGGCTGTCGTTGAGCAGCATTTGCCCGCCGAAGAAAATCAGCATCATTAACACCAGATCCGGGATACCACGAATCACCGTGGTGTAAGTTGTGGCAACAGCACGCGCCCAACGGTACGGAGACAGTTTCGCCAGAGCGCCGACCATCCCCAGAATCATGGCCAAAATGAGAGATAGCAAGGCCACTTGCAGGGTGATCAGAGCCCCTTCCATCAGTGACCATTCGTAACCTTTTAAATCAATCAAAAGGAAGCTCCTTATTACGACTCAGGAGGAGAATCAGCCCCGGAAGACAAAAACTTCCGGGACTGTTGCTCTGTGATTAAGCGTTATTGCCCGTATACGTCATAAGCGAAGTATTTAGACGCGATTTCCTGGTAGATCCCTTTCTCACGCAGAGATTTGATCGCTTCATCCAGTTTCTTGGTCAGATCTTTATCCTGTTTGCGTACCGCAATCCCGAAGCCTTCGCCGAACCACTGCGGATCAGTCAGAGACGGACCGATAAACTCGAAGTCGTCACCGCCCGCTTTTTTCAGCAGACCGTCTTCAAGTGCAGACGCATCACCCAAAATTGTCGCAATACGACCAGCTTTCAGATCCAGGTAGGCATCATCAAACGAGCCGTAACGGACAATCTCAACGGCATCACCGTAGTTATCCGTCAGGTATTTGTCGTGCGTAGTCGCACGCTGTACGCCGACTTTCACCCCTTTCAGACCTTCTTTGGTGAACACAATGTCCGTGCCTTTCTTCGCCACGAACTTATTTGGGATCAGGGCGTACTTACCGGTAAAGTCGACTTTCTTCTTACGCTCATCGGTAATCGACATCGCCGCGATGATGGCATCATATTTACGCGCCAGCAGTGACGGAATAATGCCGTCCCAGTCCTGGGCCACGATCTTACATTTCGCCTGCATTTCCTGACACAGCGCATTCGCCATGTCGACATCAAAGCCTTTCAGTTCACCGCTTGGTTCCGTCCAGCTGAACGGAGGGTAAGCCCCTTCAATACCAAAACGCACGGTGTTCCATTCTTTTGCCTGGGCAGAGGTAACGCCTAGTGCTGAAACGACAGCAGCGGCCAAAATCCATTTTTTCATCTTCTACTCCTGTTATGTTTGCTTTGTCTGTTGTTATTGTCCTGATTACCTGACAAGTCTTTGCCCGTCCGGTTTTGTCCCATCAATATATAGAAGAAATAAACTGTTGCAGACGTTCTGAATCCGGGTTAGTGAATAATTTTGCAGGTTCTCCCTGCTCTTCCACTTTACCCTGATGTAAAAACATGACCTGATTTGAGACATCACGAGCGAAAGCCATCTCGTGGGTCACCACCAGCATAGTACGGCCTTCCTGCGCCAGATCCTGCATAACACCCAGTACCTCGCCCACCAATTCCGGGTCTAACGCCGAGGTAGGTTCATCAAACAGCATCACTTCCGGGTCAACGGCCAGTGCACGCGCAATCGCCGCACGCTGCTGCTGGCCACCCGACAGGTGACCGGGGTAATAATGACGACGCTCATACAGACCGACTTTTTTCAGCAGGGCTTCTGCCCGCTCAATGGCTTCAGCTTTAGGCACGCCCAGAACGTGAACCGGTGCTTCAATAACATTGCCCAGTACCGTCATATGCGACCAGAGGTTGAATCCCTGAAACACCATTGCCAGGCGGGAGCGAATGCGCTGCACCTGCTTTTCATCAACCGGCAGGTACTCGCCCTGACGATTGTTTTTCATTTTGATCAGTTCGCCGTTTACCCAAATCTCCCCCTGGGTCGGGGTTTCAAGCAAATTAATACAGCGAAGAAAAGTACTCTTGCCTGAGCCGGAAGAGCCAATAATAGAAATCACATCACCACGGTGGGCAGTTAGTGAAATCCCTTTCAGGACTTCATTCTGACCGAAAGATTTGTGTAAATCCTTTACATCAAGCGCCACTTCACCTGCCATGTGCGCTAACTCCTGTATTCCGTGAACAACTTACATCCAAAAAAATCCGACCTTTTGCCATCGTTCGCGGGTTTTCGCCTCTGGTGAAAACCTACACTTTTACGGTAGACAGATTGCCTGCTTTTCGAACACTTTCTCGAAGGTATCACTACCCATTCAATTTGGCAACATTTCATTAACTTACCGAATGATAGAATAAAAAATTACATTTTACGCATAAAACAGTCAAGAACCCCGACTCGAGAGTATTTGATCCATCCCGCAACATGGCGTAGCTTATCTTTATAAAATACCGCCATAACCAGCATCATCCGGTAAACCCATGTTCAGCAGTTTTTTTTCGCACCAGCCCACGCTTCAGATATCAGCCTTACTTATTGTTTTAAATCTATTTTCAACCAACCTTCTCGCCACAGAACCAGCCTTCAAAAACCCGAGCATTCTGACGCTTGTACCGGAATACAAAGACAGTATCACTGCTAATTTCAATCCCTTTTTAAAGTCCAGCATGCCTACAACGCATGAATTTATTTTTGAGCCACTGGTGATATTTAATACGCTTCAGAACAACAAACCTGAATACCGTTTAGCCACCCACTATGCGCTCGATCCGGATTTAAAAGGGATACACTTCACCTTGCGCCGGGGGGTAAAGTGGTCTGACGGAAAACCTTTTACCGCTGATGATGTGCTGTTTTCCTTTGCCATTGCGCAAAAATATCCAGAACTGGATTCCCATGGCATTAACCAGTGGGTGCAAAAAATCGAGAAGCGGTCACAGTATGAGGTCTATTTCCGGCTGAAGAAGCCTAATGCTTTGGTCGCATACACGCTGGTCTTGCTGCCGATAGTGCCTGAGCACCAATGGCGCACGGTGACCGATTATGTACACTTCACCAATCCAGTCCCTGTCGGTACAGGGCCTTTTACAGAAATCCACGCGCTGAGTGACTCCGGCTACCTCCAGTGCGCCAATCCCGTATACTGGCAGGCCAGCGAGCGACATATTGACTGCCTGCGCTATCCCAAGGTCACCAATAATGATGACTTCATCACGCGTATTGCCTCCGGCGAATTTGACTGGACCGGCAGTTTCATCCCGGACATCGAACGGCATTACGCCTCGCTTTCTCCTGATTTCCAATACTGGCTGCCACCGGCCAGCAATATCAGCCTGATGTTCAATTTCAGGGCACAGGATCCGGAAGTCCGCGCGGTTTTCAACCAGCTGGCGTTCCGGCGGGCCGTTTCGATGGCCATTCAGCGCCAGTTGATGATCGACATTGCCACTTTCGGACAAGGTGAGCCATCCCGTTTTGCATCCGGGATGAGTGAGCGTTTTCAAAGCTGGGCCAATCCGCTTGAAGCGGAGCGCTACCGGCCCTACATGACCTACAACCCACAATTGGCTGGTGATTTGCTGGCGCAGATTCAGGTGACGGACCAGAACAATGATGGCTGGCGTGACCTGCCGTCCGGGAAACCACTGGAACTCACGATTATGACGCCTCGTGGCTGGACCGATTTCAATACCACGGCACTGCTTGCCAGTGAAATGCTGCGGGAAATCGGTCTGAAGGTGAGCACTATTGAGACGAACTTCAATGAGTTTGCTGAGCGATTCAGCCATGCCGACTACCAGCTGGCACTGACCAATTACCCGCAGGGACCGACCCCGTTTAAGTACTTCGATATGGCCTTCAACAGCGCCTATCAGGCGCCGCAGTATCCCCGCTATGCCAAACATTATTACCGGGATCCGGCGATCGATACCTTGCTGGCCCGCTTCCCGGTCGCGCCGACCGCGAAGCAGCGTCTGGCAATCATCCATGAGCTGAGCCATATCACCGCCAGCCGACAGATCACAGTGCCGCTCTACAACACCGTGCAGTTTTACCAGTACAACACCCGTCGGTTCACGGGCTGGTTCAACAAAGATAACCCGGTCGCCAGTCCGCTGGTCTGGCCGCAGGCACCAGAGCGGTTGCTGCATGTGCTGGCCCTTCGCCCAACAGCCACCGATACCGAAACCCGGCAGGCCGGTGATGAGCATCCGGTGAAACACTAAGACGAAGAAAGAGGCAAGCCCGGGCTGAATCTATTCAGTCCGGGCTTGTTGTGGATAGGGTGATTGATTAAAGACTATGACTTAAAGCATTATTGTTAAAGAGTTAGTATTTAGCACATTGCCACTTAACACATTGCTACTTAAAGACTATTTGAACAGGCTGATGCGTTATCCACCAAATACCTCCTCCGTGGGCTTACGCAGCCAGCGCCGCCCCGACAAACAGCAGAATCACGGTAACCACCAGCACCATAATAACAAACGGCATCACCCACTTGAGGAAACGTTCATACGGAATTTTGGCCAGCGCCAGCCCCGCTACCAGATGCCCGGCTGTCGGCGCAAAAATATTGATCCAACCGCTGGCTGACTGATACGCGGTGATGATCAGATCCCGCCCGATGCCGGAAAAGTCGGCCAGCGGAGCCATCAACGGCATAGAAACGGTCGCCAGACCGGAAGTCGACGGTATGAAGAAGCTCAGCACGATATGGACGAAGTAGGTCACCACAACAAATACGCCTGAGGAAAGGCCGGTAACCACACCTTCCGCCCAGTTCAGGATGGTATCGATGATCACACCGTTATCCATGACCACATAAATCCCCCGCGCCACCGCAACTACCAACGCAACCCCGATCAGATCCTTGGCTCCCTCCAGGAAGGTTTTGATAAACACTCCTTCCCCCATGCGGTTGATCACCGCAATCACAATCGCAGCGGTCAGAAACAGCGTAGACAGCTCATCAAACCACCACCACAGGGTCGGAATCGCGGTAATGCCCATGTCTTCCCACGGGATCACACCGTAGATCATCACCAGAAACGCACCAAAGAAGATCGCCATGGTCCACTTCTGACGGGTCGTAAATTCACCGCCATCTTCACTGATGTGGGAGAATTCATCATCAAACTGGATATCGGCCAGCACCGAACAGGCGTGATCGGCTTTAACCCTGGCGGCGTAGCGCATGACAAACCAGGATGCCAACACCACCAGAATCACCAGCTGAATCAGGCGCAGGCCAATCCCGTCACCAATCGGCAGTCCGGCAAACCCTGACGCAATCCCGGTTGCAAACGGGTTGACGGTTGAGGCCAGCACCCCGACGCCAGATCCCAGCAGAATGATGCCCGCCGCAACCATCCGGTCATACCCGGCCGCAGCCATGACCGGCAGGATCACCGCCCAGAAGGCGACCGTTTCTTCAGCCATCCCGTAGGTGGAACCGCCCAGAGCAAACAGCGAGATCAGTACCGGGATCATCAGTTGCTCACGCCCATGGAACCGGCGGACTATCGAGGCCACCCCGGCATCCATCGCCCCGGTACGCATGGTCACGGCGAGAAAACCACCTATCACCAGCACGAACAGCGCCACATCTACAGCTTTGTGAAAGCCTTTAATCGGGGCCATCAGCACATCGACAATCCCCTGCGGGGACGATTCCAACTCCTGATAAGTACCCGGTATCGGCAGCAGACGTTCGCCGCCGCTGTAGTTGAGTACCTCCGCCGCCGGAATGACCTGATCGGTGCCATTGACCAGATAGTCATATTTCCCGGCAGGCATGATCCAGGTCAGCGCAGCCACCAGCGCGATAATAATGAACAGGATGGTATATACAGTCGGCATGGAAAACTTACGTTTCATATTGCCAGCCTCAGTCGTTGTTGTTGTCATAACGCCACTCCCTGCAAACGATAGATTGCCTCGGCATACACCTTCATGGCCTGCATCATGTCATCAATGATCAGGTACTCATCAGGCATGTGCTCTACCTTGTCACGCCCCGGGAAAATCGCCCCGTACGCGACACAATTCGGAATCGCCCGGGCATACGTCGCACCGCCGGACGTCATCGGCAAGCTGTCCATATCACCGCTCACGGCCTGATACGCATCCATCAGGGCAGTGATTACCGGGCTGTCAGCAGGCATATACAGAGAGGGCAGCACATCAAACTCTTCGTATCGCAGGCCATACTGTTCGGCAACGGCCTGTATATCCGTATCATAGTCGGCTTTGCTGAAAGTGACGGGAACCCGGATATCCAATCCGATACGGCTGTGCTCTGGTGTAATTGTCAGCTTGGCCACATTACAGGTCAGCCGACCGCTGACATCCTCCACCGGGCCAAAAATTTCCCGGGCATTAGCATCCTCACCAATCTGTTCGGCAATCAACTTCACAGCCGGATGGGTTTCACCCAACTGGCGCAATGCCAGGCACAGGCGGGCAATGGCATTGACTCCCTTAGTATCGGCCGAGGCCGAATGCGCCGCCTTGCCGAACACCACCACCTCGGCATCTTCTGCGGTAAAGTCATACCCCAGTTCATCGAGCTTGGCGGCCAACTCTTCCCACAGCGGACCTTCATAGCGTGCCAGCTCCGGCACCGCATTCAGCGCCCCGTCACAGGCCAGTTCAATCAGCGGATCACCCGGCCCATGTAACCAAGCCTGAATCAGCATTTTTTCCGCGTGAATCAGCGGAAAGGCAGAGTCCGGGGTGAACCCGCACTGCGGCACTTCTTCCTTGGCCAGATAACGATCAATGCAGCGCCACAGGGTTTCTTCGTCCGTTCCGAAAATAAAACGTACCCGTTTTTCGAGCTGTACCCCGCTGTCCAGCAAGGCTTTGACCGCAAACAGTGCGGCCAGCGTCGGCCCTTTGTCGTCCTGCGTGCCGCGACCGTATAGACGGCCGTCGCGCACTTCCGGGCTGAACGGGTCTGATTGCCAGGCCGAACGCTCACCGGTTGGTACAACATCAAGGTGCCCCAGAACCCCAATCATCTGCTCACCACTGCCAATTTCGGCATAGCCGTAATAACCAGCCGGATCCTTGAAGGTGAGGAACCCCATTTCCCGGCACAGTGCCAGAGTGGCATCCAGACAATCATCAATCGGTTGTCCGAAAGGTGTCCCGCTGTCATCTTCCTGCCAGACACTCGGAATGGCCACCAGGCGTTTCACCGCAGCCAGGTAATCGTCACGCATTGCATCAATGGCAGTCGCTATTTTTGTTGTCGCTATTTTGGCTTTCATCGCATCCCTCTCAGCTCCATCTGATTTAGTCTGCTTATTATTCCCAGTACCGACTAAACCAACAAAAAGGCAGCTCGATTTAGAATTATCAGTTAGTTGTATCTTTATTGACCAAGGTATTCTGCTACAGGGATAGCCAGCAATCTGTGATAGCTTTCACTGCTTATCCGGACACAGTGGGACACAGCTCAAAGACTGAACAACTTCTGCCACACCGAGGCCGGGATCATTGATAGTGATCACATTTAGTTTTCCGCGCTGAAATTGGTTATACTTCGCGCCACTCAACATCCTCGACGAGATCGATAATGAAAACATTTATTCCGGGTAAAGACGCCGCGCTTGAAGAATCTATCGAGCGTTTTCAGAACAAACTCAAAGACCTAGGCTTCAATATTGAAGAAGCTTCTTGGCTGAATCCGGTACCAAACGTGTGGTCTGTTCACATCCGCGATGTGGATGCCCCAATGAACTTCACCAACGGTAAAGGTGCCACCAAGAAGGCTGCACTGGCTTCAGCACTGGGCGAGTACTTTGAACGTCTGTCAACGAACTACTTTTACGCTGACTACTACCTGGATGAAGCGATCGCCAACAGCGAGTTTGTTCATTATCCGAATGAGAAGTGGTTCCCGGTTGATCTGGAAGAAAACCTGCCGCCGGAAGGCATTCTGGACGAGCGTCTGACCCAGTTCTACGATCCGACGCTGGAGCTGCTGGGTACCGATCTGATCGATCTGCAGTCGAGCAACATGAAACGCGGCATTTGCTGCCTGCCGTTTGAGCGCCAGAGTGACAAAGAAACGGTGTACATCCCGATGAACATCATCGGTAACCTGTACGTCTCGAACGGGATGTCTGCCGGTAACACCAGAACCGAAGCCCGCACTCAGGGTCTGTCTGAAGTGTTCGAGCGTGCGATCAAAAACCGTATCATCGCTGAGCGCATCAGCCTGCCGGAAATCCCGTCACACGTGGTAGAGCGTTTCCCGGGTATCAAGGCATCTATCGACACCCTTGAAGCCGAAGGTTTCCCTATCTACTGCTACGACGCCTCTCTGGGCGGTAAGTACCCAGTGATTTGCGTGGTACTGCTGAACCCGACCAACAGCACCTGTTTTGCCTCTTTCGGTGCTCACCCGCGCTTTGAAGTTGCTTTCGAGCGTACTGTGACCGAGCTGCTGCAGGGTCGTGGGCTGAAAGATCTGGACGTGTTCCCTGAGCCGTCATTCGACAACGAGGAAGTGAGCGATCACCACAACCTGGAAACCCACTTCATTGATTCTTCAGGCCTGATCTCCTGGGATCTGTTCAAAGCGGATGCCGATTACGAGTTCGTAGACTGGAACTTCAGCGGCACCTCAGAAGAAGAGTTCAACCACCTGCTGGCGCTGCTGCACGAAGAAGGCACTGATGCCTACATCGCCGACTATGATCATCTGGGCGTTGACTGCTGTCGCATCATCGTACCGGGCTGGTCTGAGATCTATCCGGTTGAAGAGCTGATCGAAGCCAACAACAACGTAGCAATGGAGCTGCGCGAAACCCTGCTGGCCCTGCCAAAAGTAGAATGGGAAGCCGAACAGTACGCCGAAATGTTCCACATTCTGGAAGAAGAAGGTTTCGATGACTTTAACCGTCTGTATGAGATTGTTGGCTTGGTCCCACAAGCTGGCAATGCATGGCAGACCCTGCGAATCGGTGAGCTGAAGTGTCTGCTGGCACTGGCTGGCGGCGATCTGGAGCTGGCGCTGGAGCATGCGAACTGGTGTGTGGACTACAACGTGTCTACCTACAGCGCAGAACGCGCCCGCTTCTTCCGCTGCCTGGTTGCCAGCCTGAAACTGGCCCTGGACGAAGAACGCGATCCGGCCCAGTTCAAGCCGGCCTTCGAACGTATGTTTGGTGAAGAAACCGTTGCTGCAGCATGGGGCTCCATTGAGGGTACCGTTCGTTTCCACGGCCTGACTGCCGGCGATCTGAGCATGACGCAGTTCCCGGCTCACCAGAAGCTTCTGGCGTCTTACCACAAGCTGCAGGCTGCCAAAAAAGCACACGCACAAAAATAAGCCGCTATTTTCGCCGCTGAATTAACGACAATGCCAGCCTTCAGGCTGGCATTTTTGTACTTTTTTTTCAGCCTGATTTTTGCTCACCGCTCAACTAAAGTTGAATTTTATGAACAGACTTCCCCCTTGCCCGTTCGGTCACCCACGTTCACATTTGTAGCACAAATATGTCGTATTTCACTCAAAATTAACCACTGAAATCAAGTGGTTATTGTTGCTTTTTAGTTTTGCGAGCTAATTCACACGGCCAATTTTTTTATAAACATTCTTTCATATCCGGCAATATTTCGACTCACCACTCAATTTTTTTTGGTTATTTTCTTTCAATTTTTGAGTGAGCCTGATCAAGATCAATTTTACCGAACGACGCAAGCGGTACACTGCCTCCAAAATTGGTGAAAGTTAATTACACTTAATGGCAGCTTGCGTGGGACAATCCCGATGCAGTCATGCAAACACAATTCACCAGCATTATAAGAATTATTTTTTAATGTAGAACGAGGCACTTATGTCATCACAAGAAAGAAGTTACCAGGAGCTCCACCGCCCTGCTTCTGACTTCGCTAGTCGCTCCGACTATCTTGATCATGAGCTGAAAATCATGAAACCTCGCCGTTGGGGATTAAACCTGCCGGGTCGTGATTTTCGCTTTGAGCTGGAAGATTTGGTTCCGGCCCTGGCGGGCACTATTGCGATTATCGCGATGTACTCGTCTGTCGCCATGTCTTGGGCTGATGGCCTGAGCGCGGCCTGGGAACATGTTGAACTCGGTAAGACGTTCGCCATTGAAGTTGCCCGGGTCGAAATGTTAATCCCCGCCCTGCTGTTCTGTATTCTTGCTTCCGGATTCTTCAACCCTCGCGCTAACCTGGCCGGTAACCACGGTCCAATGATTCCACTGATCGGTACAATTGCTCTGGCGGGTGCCCACCCTCTGGCGCTGGCCATTCTGATCGGTGTATTTGGTTTGCTGCTGAGCTATTTTAAAGGGGGCTCCAAACTGGTTAACCTAACCAGTGAAGGGGTGGCCGGCGGCTTATTGATATTCCTTGGTTTTACCGGTGCCATGAGCCAAATCAGCGACATTCAGTCATGGGCCGTGGGGCTGGAAAGTGCCGATGTCGCAAAAGGCAGCCTGGGCTACATTGGCCTGGTGGTGCTGGCGGTCAACGTTATTCTGTACGCCTACCTGGCGAAAGTGAACAAACGCTGGCTGGCGATTCCGGCATGTGCGGTAACCGGTCTGTTTGTCTCACTGGCTCTGGGCGCGGGCTTCGACCTGGTGTTTGAAACAGAAACCGGCCTGCCTAACCTGAACCCGGTTTACTGGTGGGGCAGCACTGAACATGGCTGGATGCTGGGTCTGCCGAATCTGCAGCACTTCATCGCCTCTCTGCCATTCGCGATTCTGGCGGTTGCTATGTGGTCTCCGGACTTCCTGGGTCACCGTATCTTCCAGGAACTGAACTACCCGAAAGGCACTGACCGCGTACTGATGGACGTGGACGACACCATGACAACCTGTTCACTGCGTCAGATGGTCGGTACTGCTGTAGGTGGCTGTAACATTACGTCTTCCTGGGGTACTTACATTATTCCGGCAGGTATCGCGAAGCGTCCAATCCCGGCGGGTGCTATCCTGCTAGGCAGCTTCTGTATCATCGTAGCGATTCTGGGCTTCCCGATGGACGTTGCCGTGTGGCCACCAGTAATGCGTATCGCGCTGCTGGTAGGGGTATTCCTGCCACTGCTGGAAGCAGGTGTGCAGATGGTGAAAGACACGAAAGATTCACAAGCAGCTGGTATCTGTGTCTTTGCAGCGATGGTGACTAACCCGGTTCTGGCCTGGGCCCTGACCATGCTACTAGATAACAACGGTTTGATTGGGAACAAAGAACGTGCCACAAAACTGTCTATGATCGATAAAGTCGTCATTCCGGCAGGCGCACTGATTATCTGTCTGGTTGCCATGCTGGCAGTCGGCATGCTTGAAGGCCAATACGGTATTCCGGCGTTACTATAATTGAGACAGGGGCAGTGCCTGCACTGCCCCTCTCAGAACCCACTCACATTAACGGGAAGTAAGAGCACCAATACGAATAACCGACACAACCGTTTCAGCACGATGCATTGGTTATCCGTATTATTGTTCAAAGTGTACTGTTGCCCCATACGGGCAGGCGGGCTCAACAGCCGACTCAGTACGTGTTTTTTCTACTAAAAAGGTAGGTATGTCATGGCAGAGCAATTTGCTAAAGCTTGGGAAGGTTTCACTGCGGGTGATTGGCAGAACGAAGTAAACGTACGTGACTTCATTCAGAAGAACTACACGCCATATGAAGGCGATGAGTCTTTCCTGGTTTCTGAAGGTACTGAAGCGACTAAATCGCTTTGGGCTAAAGTAATGGAAGGCATCAAACAGGAAAACTCTACTCACGCACCTGTTGATTTCGATACTTCTGTTATCTCTACCATCACTGCTCACGACGCGGGTTACATCAACAAAGATCTGGAAACTATCGTTGGTCTGCAGACTGATGCGCCGCTGAAGCGTGCCATCATTCCTAACGGTGGTATCCGCATGGTTGAAGGTTCGTGCAAAGCGTATGATCGCGAACTGGATCCGATGGTGAAGAAAATCTTTACTGAATACCGCAAAACGCACAACGCCGGCGTATTCGACATCTACACACCAGAAATTCTGGCTTGTCGTAAGTCTGGTGTTCTGACTGGTTTGCCAGATGCTTACGGCCGTGGTCGTATCATCGGTGACTACCGTCGTGTTGCACTGTACGGTATCGACTTCCTGATGAAAGACAAACTGGCTCAGTTCACGTCTCTGCAGGAAAAATTCGAAAACGGCGAAGATCTGCAAATGACCATGCAACTGCGTGAAGAAATTGCAGAACAACACCGCGCGCTAGGCCAGATGAAAACCATGGCTGCGAAATACGGTTGTGATATTTCTCGCCCAGCAGAAACGGCTCAAGAAGCTATCCAGTGGACTTACTTCGGTTACTTGGCTGCGGTTAAATCTCAGAACGGTGCAGCAATGTCACTGGGTCGTACTTCTACGTTCCTAGACGTGTACATCCAACGTGATATCGAAGCCGGTAAGATCAATGAAGAACAAGCTCAGGAAATGATCGACCACTTCGTGATGAAGCTGCGTATGGTTCGCTTCCTGCGTACTCCTGAGTACGATGAACTGTTCTCTGGTGACCCAATCTGGGCAACAGAATCTATGGGCGGTATGGGTCTTGACGGCCGTACTCTGGTAACTCGTACTAACTTCCGCTTCCTGAACAGCCTGTACACTATGGGTCCATCTCCGGAGCCAAACATCACTGTACTGTGGTCTGAGCAGCTGCCTGACGGCTTCAAGCGTTTCTGTGCGAAGGTATCTATCGATACGTCTTCAATCCAGTACGAAAACGACGACCTGATGCGCCCAGACTTCGAGTCTGACGACTACGCAATCGCATGTTGTGTATCGCCAATGATTGTTGGTAAGCAAATGCAGTTCTTCGGTGCCCGTGCGAACCTGGCGAAAACCATGCTGTACAGCATCAACGGCGGTGTGGATGAGAAGCTGAAGATGCAGGTTGGTCCTCAGATGCCGAAGATCACTGATGAAGTGCTGGACTTCGACACTGTTTGGAACAGCATGGATCACTTCATGGACTGGCTGGCGAAGCAGTACGTGACTGCCCTGAATGCTATCCACTTCATGCACGACAAGTACAGCTACGAAGCGGCTCTGATGGCGCTGCACGATCGTGACGTGAAACGTACTATGGCATGTGGTATCGCAGGTCTGTCTGTAGCTGCTGACTCCCTGTCTGCGATCAAGTACGCGAAAGTGAAACCAGTTCGTGACGAAGACGGTATCGCTATTGACTTCGAAATCGAAGGCGACTATCCGAAATTCGGTAACAACGATGCACGCGTTGATGACATCGCTTGCGAACTTGTTGAAACCTTCATGAACAAGATCCGTAAGCTGAACACTTACCGCAATGCTGAGCCAACTCAGTCAATCCTGACTATCACTTCAAACGTGGTATACGGTAAGAAAACAGGTAACACGCCAGACGGTCGTCGTGCAGGCGCGCCATTTGCTCCAGGTGCAAACCCAATGCACGGCCGTGATGAGAAAGGTGCAGTAGCCTCTCTGACTTCAGTTGGTAAACTGCCATTCTCTGATGCGAAAGACGGTATCTCATACACCTTCTCTATCGTGCCAAACGCACTGGGTAAAGATGTTGATACTCAGAAAGCAAACCTGGCGGGTCTGATGGATGGTTACTTCCACCACGAGTCTGGTATCGAAGGCGGTCAGCACCTGAACGTTAACGTACTGAACCGTGAAACCCTGGAAGATGCCGTTAAGCACCCAGAGAAGTACCCACAGCTGACTATCCGTGTATCGGGTTACGCTGTACGCTTTAACTCTCTGACGGCTGAACAGCAACAAGACGTTATCGCACGTACATTCACTCAGTCTCTGTAAGACTGGTCGGAGCCTGCATTCAGGCTCCGGTGAAAACGAAAAAGCCGGTTTATAACCGGCTTTTTTATTGTTTTTTTTGGTGAACGCTTTTTTGCTGTTGAGATCGCCGAATTACACCTTGAAGTGCTGTAACTGGTGCGCCAAATCATCCGACGTTTCCGCCAAACTCTGACTCTCTTTGGCCAGATGCTGCGCCGCTGCATTCACTTCGTTGGCCGACAGATGAATACTGCTGACATTACGGTTAATATCTTCAGACACGATTTCCTGCTGTTCTGCGGCGGCGGCAATTTGTGCCACCTGCTCATTCGACTGATACAGTTCTTCCACCATCACCTGTAACTGCCGCTGGGTTTCCAGCGCATTCTCAACACTTTGATGGCTGCTTTCATGGCTGGCTTTCATCGCCTCTGCGGTTTCAAAGGCCCCGCGGGTTAACGCATCGACCGTCACCTGAATTTCTTCCGTTGAGCGCTGGGTACGTTGTGCCAGTGTTCGCACTTCATCAGCAACGACAGCAAATCCCCGGCCCTGTTCGCCAGCACGTGCCGCTTCGATTGCGGCATTCAGTGCCAGCAAATTGGTTTGCTCAGAAATGCCGCGAATCACATCGGCCATGTCGCGTATTTGGCCGACGCCCTGCTTAAGAGCATCAACCCGCTGACTGGCCTCTGTGATCTGATCGGCGACCTGGCGGATATGGCTGGTGTTTTCTTCAAGCTGCGCGTTGCTGAGCGTCGCTTTTTCCGCAATCCTGTCAGTCATACTGGCCGTTTTTTCAGCATGGCTGGCCACTTCAGCTACGGTCGCAGTCATCTCATTCATTGCTGTTGCCAGTTGCTCCAGCTGAACATGCTGCGACTGAATACTTTGCGCACTTTGCTCAGTAGCCGAGGCAATGGTGCTCGCCATCTGAGAAGACTGCATCGCTGAGGTATTCGCGGCCTTCAGTGCCTGGCGAATCGTCCCGACCGCCGTGTCCATGCGCTGCGACAACATCCCGATTTCGTCACGGCGATCGTCGTTGAAATGCACCCGCAAATCACCCTCAGCCAGGGCATCAAATTTTTTCACCAACCCAGCGAGCGGTCTGGAGATATTGTTGCTGATGACGTACCCGAAGCTCATCAGCACCAGCGTTGCCAGCAGTGCCAGACCGCCGGATTTGACAGCCGAGGCCATGAAATCATCTTCGATATCTTTGACGTGCACACCGGTTCCGATGATCCAGTTCCAGGTCGGGTAACGCGCTACGTAAGATACTTTAGGTTCGATCTGCCCGGCTGGCGATCGCCAGCTGTATTCCAGATACCCGTCACCGCCATGCTGGCTGGCCGTGACCATCTCCTGCCAGTGATACTTTCCCGCCGCATCGGTCAGCTGACGGGCAGAGGTTCCGTTCAGCTCCGGCTTCAACGGGTGGTTTACGATTGTCAGATCAGGCTGCATGATCCAGAAATAGTTGCTGCTGTCATAGCGCACGGCATTGATCATCGCAATTGCCTGCTGCTGGGCCAGCTGTTCTCCCAGAGTTCCCTGCTGCGCGGCATAATAATTAATCATGTCAACGGCCAGTTCCACCTGGCTTTTGAGCGAGGCTTTACGTTCAAAATACGCCGCTTTTTTCTGCTCAATCATGTCATACAGACTGACACTGACTTGCAAAATAATGGCGCAGACAATTAGCGCCACCAGCTTATTTCTGACCGACAGGTTGCTAAAGTTGATCATATCTCTCCTTGTTCCCACTCCACGGTTACAACTCACTTACATTTATCATCCAGATTGCACCAGCGCGTTGCCCGGCAGCGTCTCATATCCGGCCATCAAGGGGGATGAAACCCCATGAAAGATGTTGTTATTTAAAGGATAATCTTTATGCAATCAGTTTGATGCGATTAACGCCGCAATTCGCACCTCAGATGTGAATATTTTGTTTATAAACGGGATCATCTCGAGCTTTTTGATTACATTTCGAATACGTGAACATGAGAGCTGACGCGGTTTTTCCGCAGGCCGGAAAGCCAGGCTGGGTGTAGACTTTAAGAAGGGAATGAAAATGAATTATCCTTACAGTTTTTATGCGTTTATTGCTATTTAAGCGTGTCTTTTTGTAATAAAATGACACGTAAACACATCCCTTGCGGAGAAGCTTCACTATGCCAGTTAAAGGCCGAATTCACTCTTTCGAATCCTGCGGAACCGTTGATGGACCAGGTATCCGTTTCATCGTTTTCATGCAAGGCTGCCTGATGCGATGCCAGTATTGCCATAACCGGGATACATGGGACTTACATGAAGGCAAGGAAATCACCGTTGACGAGCTGATGACAGAAGCCCGTTCTTACCGTCACTTCATGAATGCCTCAGGTGGCGGCGTGACGGCCTCCGGCGGCGAAGCTATGCTGCAACCAGAATTTATCCGCGACTTTTTCCGCGCCGCTCAGGCAGAGGGAATTCATACCTGTCTGGATACCAACGGCTATATTCGCAAGCATTCACAGGTGATCGATGATGTGCTGGATGCTACAGATCTGGTCATGCTGGATCTGAAACACCTGGACGATGACATCCACCAGAATCTGGTTGGCGTACCAAACAAACGCGTACTGGACTTTGCCCGCTACCTGCAACAACGTGGGCAAAAAACCTGGATCCGTTACGTGGTGGTACCGGGCTTTACCGACGACGAACGCTCTGCCCGCTTACTGGGTGAATTCATCCAGGATATGGACAACATTGAAAAAGTGGAACTGCTGCCGTATCACCAACTGGGTGCCCACAAGTGGGAAGCCATGGGGCTGGAATACCCGCTGGCCGGTGTGAATCCGCCATCGAAAGAGGTTATGGAAAACGTCAAAGCGGTGATCAGCAGCTACACCAACGCGAAGGTCATGTACTAAGGCTAAGCCTGACCTTGAATTGTGGTGAACCTCAGCCAGTCAAACACCACGTTGCTGAATAAGTCATCTCAAACAACAGAGGGAGAGCTAATGCTCTCCCTCTTTTTTCTCTCCTGTCCCGTCCTGAACACAGGTTCACATGGCCAGACAGAAGATTAAAGCCACTGTAAAAACAAGCAATTAACGTTCACAAAGAGAGGGCGTCTTTTTAGTCGTGTCGATGAGTCGCAAGTGACTAGATAAATGGCTTTATTTGGGAGGTAAAATAAAGATGGATGAACGTTTAAAGTCAGCCGTAGAAGAGTAAACTTGGCTCTAATGAATGGCTGTAATTACTCAGAGCAAGGGATTAAGACTCTCTGGTGGAAAGAACATGCGGATTATTTGTGTTAGCAGCTACCAATGTCACACAGCAAGATGCGATAGACACCAGGCATAGCGAAAATCGCCCATTATTAAACTACTTCCATATCAACAATCATAAATTTTAATCAATATTTAATATGGGTCAATAAAAGCACCAGCCCCCAGAATCTGTTAGCAACTTATTGAATGTATTTATTTTTTATTTACCAGCCCACTTATTTAGACAGTAAAATAAACTATTCATAACGCCAATCAAATATACCCTCCCATTTATTGACCGGAATCTCAATAGCTGAATTTTTTGGGAGCAACCTCTCATACTTACAGGTACATTTCAGTGATGTCTGTAGGAGAGGTGAAGCATGGAATGCGCTAATCATAATTGGGTACGTATTAAACGTAATTTTTTTCAACGCTTTTCTTATAAAGCACTCTATCGCTGCACTGTATGTGGTAAGCACCAAAAGCTGTGAATGACTATTCAAAGGAAAAGCAGAGGAAAATTAAGCAGAGGTCACGTGAAATTTTAGCCAAAGTTAAAAAGAAGCATTTAGCTGATGTTATTCATATTCCTAAATGCCTTGATGATAAAACAAAAAGCTGAAAGGTCACCCTTGGTTAGATTGGCTTGATGATAACAGCTAATCTAACCACCTATCATTACCCACCTCAAACGCCCTCGCCTTCAAACTAGCGATTGTTGAGAAAATCGAACATGGGAAGCTGGCTCAGACTCAATATCGGTCTGGTATTCAAAGAAACTCAGCTGTTAAATGTTGTCTTCTCAAAGATGGAAACTTAATTGGTCCTCAAGGGCAACTTCTGTGGAAAGAGCAAAAATACCAAAGGACAAACGACCATTAACACCTAAGCAATGCTTCAAAGAGTGGCAAAGCCACTTAGAGTGCGCCGCAAAATTGCCCCCTTACAACCACTAAACCGCACACTAATCACTCAAATGCATATCTAATATATCTAACAAATGAATCAGCTAAATTGATAAAGAAAACTTCCTTCATTTTGTCATCAGAAGAGTGTTTTTAAACAGAATCAGCAGTACATGATGGAAACATTACGAAAAAACATGTTTTTTCAATGCAATATCCATAATGAAATTGCCATTAATAGCGACACAACCCTTTATATGCTCGTAATTGAGTATAAGTTTTCCTGAAAATTAACATCAGTTTTAATGATATAAGCTGAGCCAATATGGCCATTTCAGGCCTACATCTCCATTTTACGGTCCTTCATCATCCGGATCGCTTCCCGCCGAATGCATTCCCGCAGTGGGTTTTCAATCGAATCCGCTCGCCAGATAAAAGATAACGTCCGGCGCATATTCAGTTCCGGTACCTTCAGTGCCACCAGCTCACCGCGCTCAATGTGCTTCACCACATCCAAATATGGGAGGCAGCTAAGGTAAGGGCCATTCATCACCAGCGTCCGTAACACCGGTATTTGCTCATACTCCCGCCACACATCCAGATCATCAATCACCCCGTGAATCGCACTTTCAAAGCTCTTTCGGGTACCTGCACCTTGCTCGCGCAATACCCATTTAGCCTGCTCCAGCTGTGCCAGGCTGACCGTTTCCAGTTTGGCGTAGGGGTGATATTTGGAAGCGATAATGACCAGGTGGTCATGGCACCAGACTTCCTGCTCGACCCGGCTGTCATCACAACGCCCTTCAATAATACCCAGCTCACACTCGTAATTACGGACCCGATCAATAACTTTCTGGGCATTGCTGACGCTAAGCTGGATACGCAATTCGGGAAAGTCTTTATCTATCATACTGATAAGATCAGGTAGCAGGTGCTCGGCCGCGGTCTGGCTGGCCGCCACATGGATCTCGCCACTGACAATGTGCTGGTCATAAAACCCCAGCTCGATTTGCTGGGCATCAAACAGCAGTTGTTTGGCTCGTGGGCGCAGCCAGGCGCCCCAGTAAGTCAGCGCCATCTGTTTCCCCTGCCGTTCAAACAATGGCCGTCCAAGCAATTTTTCCAGCTGTGACAACGCCATACTGGCAGCGGACTGAGTCAGAGCCAGGTTTTCCGCGGCTTTGCTGACGCTGCGGGTATTGGCCACCTCTTCAAATACGGCCAGCTGTTTCAGTGAGTAGCGCATTCCATCCTCTTCGCAAATCTGCCTGTATACACCCTCTAGAATATCAACATTAGTGATAAGGGTTAAAGAAATTATCAATTTTACTCAAGTATTACGCGCGACCTATCCTGCCTGCAGTCTACATTCACAACCAGGAGGAAATGTGACGTTATCAACTCTGCATCACGCAGTCACTGTGCGTCCACGACGCCACGGAGGAGGTGCAATATGGCAATAGCATCCTCATCCAACAACACCAACTTCAATCCGAAAGAGATGATGAAGCAAGCGGAGGCTTATGCCGTCGGCAAAGCATCCAAGCCGACGCACACCACCGTTGCTCTGGCGGTAACCGCTGGTGTCTTCATCGGATTGGCTTTCGTGTTTTACATCACGGTCACGACCGGAAACCAGGCAATTAACTGGGGCATCAACCGTCTGTTCGGCGGACTGGCATTCAGCCTCGGCCTGATTCTGGTGGTTATCTGCGGCGGCGAGCTGTTTACCAGTACCGTGCTTTCTTCTATCGCCCGCGCCAACCGTCACATCAGCACCCACAAAATGCTGAGTACCTGGGGGAAGGTGTACTTCGGCAACTTCATCGGTGCCATGTTGTTACTGCTGCTGGTCACCATGGGTAGCCTGTATCAGCTCGACGGCGGCCAATGGGGACTCAATGCCCTGAATATCGCTCAGCACAAGTTGCACCATCAGCCAGCGGAGGCATTCGCACTGGGGGTACTATGTAACCTGCTGGTATGCCTGGCAGTCTGGATGACATTCTGCTCCAACAACATGATGACCAAAATGGCCATGCTGGTTCTGCCGGTAGCCATGTTCGTCAGCACCGGGTTTGAGCACAGCGTCGCCAATATGTTCATGGTTCCGCTTGGGATCACCATTCAGCAGCTGGCACCGGCTTCGTTCTGGACCAACCTGGGCGTTGCTCCCGAGCACTACGCCGATCTCACTGTTTACAACTTTATCTTTGCCAATCTTATCCCGGTCACCTTGGGGAATATCGTCGGCGGAGGAGTACTGGTCGGGCTCAGCTACTGGGCGATTTACCACTCTCCGCAACCGGCGCTGGCTTCCGCCACTCTGATTCGTCCGGATTTTTCAGCCCACAACAACTTACAAATGGACTCTGATATGCTCAACGATAACTTACTGGTCAAAGACCACATGCACCCTGCCCCTCTCACTCTGGCACCAGGAATGCCGGTGGCTACCGCGCTGGATTTACTGCTGCGTGAAGACCTGTCCGGTGCACCGGTATTAACCAGCGACGAACGTCTGGTGGGGTTCTTCTCCCTGCATGATGCGCTGGTTGACCTGTGGTGCAATGACTACATGCCGGATCAGGAAAGCAAAGTGCAGGATCTGATGCGCCATGAAATCCAGACCGTCAGCCCGGACAACTCCATTCTGGAAATCGCGGAATACATGAGTATCGACAAAAATATCCTGTACCCGGTTTCCAGCAGCGGTATTGCGACCCAACTGACCAGCCTGTCACTCAATGAGCGGGCACGGACCATGAATGTCAGCCGTCCGCATATCTACCCGGTTGTAGAGGACGACCAGCTGGTTGGCCTGATCACCCGTAAGGAAATTGTCCAGGCGCTGCGTCCGGTATACGGTCAGCTTCGTGCAGTGACGGATCACAGTGACGCTTCCGAAGAAGTCTCCGCACAAGTCGAAACTGCCTGAGTATCAATCTCTTACTCACAGGCCAGCTCTCAGCTGGCCTGTTTTTTGTTTGTCGCCTTTGCTGCCATTTCCCTTCCAACCTCCCCCGTCGCCCTGGTTTTGGCAAGGTACTGAAATTTGCCGCACATCAAAATCACCGCACTTACACCGTAAAAAAGATACATAGGCATGATATTATTGTGGTATAACCCGCACGCAAACGATTGCCTTTCTATAAATGATAGAATCGACAACATTCCCAACTTCCAGCGAGGTGATGGCTGACCATGAAAAATGATATTGAGATCTGCCGCGAAACCCCACTTTCCCCTATCGATGATGTGGCCCGACGTGCCGGACTGCATCCGGAAGACTTAACTCCACAAGGCACCCTGAAAGCCAAGGTGAAGCCCTCCGTACTCAACCGACTGGCAAATCAGCCGGAAGGGAAATTGGTTCTGGTCACCGCAATCACCCCCACGCCGCTGGGAGAAGGCAAAACTGTCACCACCATCGGACTGGCGCAAGGACTGGCCAAACGGCACAAAAAAGTGATGGCCTGTATTCGTCAGCCATCCATGGGGCCGGTGTTTGGAGTCAAAGGCGGAGCCGCCGGGGGCGGTTACAGCCAAGTTGCCCCGATGGAAAAACTCAATCTGCACCTGACCGGTGATATTCACGCAGTTACCGCCGCGCACAATCTGGCCGCGGCGGCGCTGGATGCCCGCCTGTACCATGAAAGCCGTCATGGCTATGACGGGTTTACCGAGAAAACCAGCCTGCGCGCCCTGCGCATCGACGTCCAGCGCATAGTCTGGAAGCGGGTCATGGATCATAACGATCGCGCCCTGCGCATGGTCACTGTGGGCAAGAATGAACCGGGAAAAACCATTAACGGCATTGAGCGCGAAGACGGCTTTGATATTTCAGCCGCTTCTGAGCTGATGGCCATTCTGGCTCTGTCCCGCGATCTGGCGGACATGCGCCAGCGTATTGGCCGGATCGTGTTGGCATATGACATTGACGGTCAGCCCATCACCGCGGATGATCTGCAGGTGGCCGGTGCCATGGCGGTGACATTATGCGAAGCCATTGAGCCGACCCTGATGCAGACTCTTGAAGGTGTCCCGACGCTGATCCATGCCGGGCCATTTGCCAACATTGCCCACGGCAACTCCTCCATTCTGGCCGACCGCATTGCTCTCAAGCTGACCGAGTTTACCGTTACTGAAGGGGGCTTCGGCTCTGATATGGGGTTTGAGAAAGCCTGCAATATCAAAGCACAGCAAGCCGGTCGTGGTCCCGATTGTGCGGTCGTGGTTGCCACATTGCGCGGCCTGAAAGCTAACTCTGGCCTGTACGATCTGCGCCCGGGGCAAGCACTGCCGGACGCCATTTTCGCACCGGATGAAAATGCGTTAACCGCCGGTTTTGCCAACCTGCAATGGCACATCAATAACGCCGCCAAGTACGGCGTGCCGGTAGTTGTGGCAATTAACCGCTTCCCGCAGGATACCGACTCCGAACTGGAGCAGCTCAAAGCCATGGTCGCAAACACTTCGTTTTCAACCCATGTCGAGGTTGCAGTGAGCGAAGCCTTTGGCAAAGGCGGTGACGGTGCCGCTGAACTGGCGGATGCCGTGATTCGGGCATGTGCGCATCCAGCGCAATTTCGCCCGTTGTACCACCTCGGCCAGCCGCTGGAAGAGAAGCTCATGGCTGTGGCAGAAGTCGGTTACGGTGCCAGCGGCATTGAGCTGTCGCCACTGGCGCAAAACCAGCTCGCCGCCTTTAAGGCTCAGGGGCACGATAACCTGGCGGTGTGCATGGCAAAAACGCCGCTGTCGATCAGTCACGATCCAAGCCTGAAAGGTGCGCCCAGTCATTTTGTCCTCCCGGTGCGAGAGCTGAAACTGTGCGCCGGAGCTGGCTTCGTGTATGCCTTGTGCGGGAATGTCATGACCATGCCGGGGCTGCCGGAAAAGCCTGCCTACATGGCACTGGATATTGATGAAAACGGCCATATCATCGGCCTGAGCTGAACCGTCTCACTCGCCTGCAGTGCGACTGCCATAGATAGTGATAGAGGCAGAGGTAAAAACGCGGTATTCCTAGCCGCATTCCCTTAACCTCTATCCAGGATCAAGTCTCACACCCGCAAACACTGGTGTGAGACTTGTAGAGTACTTTCCATTGACCGTAGCTGCGCTGGCGACGCACGCTCAGTCAGCGGCGATCCAGGTAATCACTGTCATGGAAAGTTCGCACCCATTCCGGCCGGTAAACCACCAGCAGTGTAATTGCCATCCCGTTAATCAGGGCTTCAGGGAACAACAGCAACGGCATCAGAACCAGATAATTCTCCACTATGTATGACCAGCTGAAGATACTGCTGAGGGCAATCCAGCCACTGGTCAGCACCATATGGGCAATCATAGTCAGAGCCGCATTGATGAACGCGCCGACAAAGATATAGACAAACAGATGATGGGCCAGATACCGGTAAGTCAGGGCAAACAGACCATAACTGACCAGCACCGGCAAAGTCACTCCGGTCAGGCCGTACAACCCGATGTCCGCCAGTGGCAGCAACCCGAACCCGGCCAGTAACAGCAAAGGAGCCACACCTATCAGACAGGCAATTCGCCAACCATGGCACAGGGTCAGGATAGTCAGCGCCAGAAAATGTACTTTCAGGCCGTCCGTCAGCCCGGCTCTCAGACTCCAGAGCAGAAACAACACCACCACACTGGCAAGCACCCAGTGCTGGTAATCTTTTTCCTGTTTAAACTTCGGCCAGAATTCCCGCGGAAAAAAAGCCGCCAGAAACCCCAGCCAGCCCGCCAGTCCTACCCATTGTAACCCCGTCATTGTCACCACATCCTTCTGTGTTTTCCTGATTCCAGACTGGCACCGGCCTGGCGTGCCGCAAGACAAAAAAAACCATCCGACGCCAGCCATATGCCATGATTTTATTGAAGGAAATGCCACTCAGCCTTCCCTGTTGTTCCTACCCGAGGGGCAGATGTCATCTCGTTAACCGATTTTCGCAATTTTTCACAGTTGTAGCGAAACCAGATCAATTTTTTTTACTGCCAACCTGCTAATCTCAATGACAGCTCAAAGACACAATAAAGGCTTTCATTATGGAAATGACAAACGCACAACGCCTGATCCTATCTAACCAGTACTTCCTGATGTCGCAGTTAGATCCGACACATGCCGCCAAGTACCGCCGCCTGCAAACCATTGTTGAACGTGGCTATGGCCTGCAGATGCGGGAGCTGGACAAAGACTTCGGTGAACTGTCAGAGCAGGATTGCCGCCAGGTCATCGACTTCATGGAGATGTACCACGCGATGCAGGAATCCTACAAAATGCTGGCAGGTGAAAATCAGGGCCAGGTCGACGAACGTCGTCTGCAGTTCCTGGGTTTCGATGCCGCCACCGAAGCACAACTGGTGCACTATGTCCGCTTCCTAACCGAAGAAGAAGGCCTGTATCCACAGTTTGATAAAGCCCTGCACATGTTCAACAGTCAGGTACCCATGCTGGCAAAATACCAGCGTATGCTGCAAACCTGGCGTAACTGCCCGCGTCAGTACCACCTGTCAGTAACAGAAATCCAGCAGATTCAGAACGCCTGAGCCACCTCGCTCACGTTTGCTCTCTCCGCAGCCGGGCTTGTCCCGGCTGTCTGCCATTTGCCCGCTATTGATCCCTGTGCCTCACGCGACCTCCACGCTCCAAGCCTTAAACTGTGATCACAAACAATAATTTTTTCTCTTTTGAGTTGTTTTTGACCCAGGGTGAGACATAACCAACAAAAAAACCGCTAAACCTTTAATAATTCGAAACAATCAAATTCAATTCCGCTATTCTTAACGCCCGTTAACGAGTATATATACCCCAATCCCTGCAATAAGCGTTGACAACCAGCCACGCGCTGCGCCGATACACGATGAAAACAGGGATATTCGTCTGTCTGCCACCTCCCGGAGCGGCTGCCCGTTTTATGATGAGATTACTGCTGTTTGTCTTTGTCTTTCTCTCGGCATCGAGTTGGGCACAACCGACCAACCAGCTGATCATTCTCACGACCTTTACCCGTGAGTCACTGCAGCCGGTTCTCGACGCTTTTCAGCAGTATTACCCCGATGTCAGTTTCAGTGTCCTGCACCGCCGGGAAACCTCCGGCCTGCACCTATTAAATCAGGACAATCACGACATCGACGTTGTCCTGTCTTCATCGCTGTCTCTGTTCTCCACGCTGGAAGAGCAACAGCGCTTGCTGCCGCTGGAAACCCTGAACTTTGATTCGACCTCCCAGCAACAACGGTTTATGCAGCACACCATCAACAATGTGGTGATTTTCGGTTATTCCGGGCTCGGGTTGATGTGGAATCAGGATTATCTCGATAAACACCACCTGACCCGCCCGGAACGCTGGGAAGATCTCACCGCTCCGGAGTATTTCCGTCATCTGGTGATGAGCAGCCCGGCCCGCTCCGGCACCACGCATGTTATGGTCGAAAACCTGCTCCAGCGCTACGGCTGGAAGCGCGGCTGGCAGATCATACTGCAGATAGGCGGTAACCTGGCCGCCGTTTCGGCCCGCAGTTACGGGGTCAGTGACAGCATTACCCGCGGGCTGGCCGGGATCGGCCTGACCATCGACAGTCACGCCTTCTCCCGCCAGAAGCATTTTCCGTATATTGGCTTTACCTACCAACCGCACAGCCCGCTGCTGCCCGGCTATGTTGCGGCAGTCCGCAATACCAATCAGGCGCTGCACAGCGTGGCGCTGATCAGGTTTCTGCTGTCAGAAGAAGTCCAGAAAAAACTGGCTCAGGACACCCTGAACAAATACGCCCTGAACCAGACTCTGAGCCAGCCGCTGGATATTACCCCTATTAACCTGACGCAAATGCAGCAGCGAACCATTTTGATCAAGCTGCTGTTTGAGCAAATCGTCAATCAGCAACTGTTGCGTCTTAATCAAGCCTGGCAGCTGATTCATGAAGTCCGCTCGCTGCCGCTACTGACCATGGCGGAAACCCGCCAGCTCAATCTGGCCGTCAAACTAGCTTCAACCCCGCCGATCACCGAAAGTCAGGCCGAAGACCCGATTTTGCTGGAGGCCCTCAGCCTGAACCGTCAGGACATCAGCACCCTCCACCATATCAACCAGTGGCGCCAGCTGATGACCAGCCAGCTGGATCAGGCGATAGCCATCTGCGAACAGTTAATCGCCTCGAAAGAACACAGGCAGGTGCACGATGAAAAAGCGTAACACCATAGGAAACCGCCTGATTGTATCCATCTGGTTTATGGCATTTCTGACAATCGCCGTCAGCCTGATTGCAATTGTTAACTGGGAGAGCTTTGACGACCAGATTCAGGCCATGGTGGAGAAAAACCTGCCGACCCTGCGTGCCAGTTATCAGCTGGAGCGCAATACCGCGGGTCTGCAGGCGGCCCTGAACCAGCTTGGCAATAACACCGACACCGTCCTGCATGCCGATTTAAAGCAGAACATCATTGATAAACTCGGCCGGATCAACGGGGCGATCACGCAGACCGCCGGGTTGGATATGCATTCAGATATCCGCCATGCTTATCAGGCGCTGCAACAAGATATCCAGTTTTATGCGGATCTGCTGTACGAGCGCAACACCCACCAGTTGGTGCTGGCGCAAACCGAAAACAACATCAAGTGGCTGCATCAGGATCTGATTGATGAGCTGACCCCGATCCGTCAGGAAGTGGAGTGGCAGCTTACCCGGATGCTGCCGAACGCGATCAGCAGCAGCGCGCTGAACGATGTGATGACGGAGTTCTCCCTGATCCAGGCCATTACCGTCAAAGAGAATGAGCTTCACCAGTTGGTGCAGGAGATCATCCGCCAGCGTCAGGATCGCGACATCAACAATGCGTTCTACTTCATCGGTTATAAAACCGAGGAAGTCAGCAAGATGAGCCAGCAGCTCAGCCACTACGCGTCGACAGCCTCATACCGGCAGCTCCTGCAGGAGATGATTTCGCTGGTGCAACCGGGCGGAATTCTGGAGGCCCAGCTAATCCGGGATACAGACCTGTCACGCCAGATCACCCGCTACCAAGCCAAAATTCAGCATCAGCTGAGCGATCTGGAAGCCCTGATCCTGACCATGGTGGAAACCGAAGATGCCCTGCTGAACCAGCTGAATGAGAAAACCCGGCAATCCATCACCATCAGTAATTTCATCCTGTTCGGAATGATGTTCATCACGCTGTTTTTGTCGGTGATGGTATCGGTTTATCTGGTCGGCCAAGGCATCGTGAAACGCCTCAACCTGTTGTCGCAGGATCTCTATGCCGTTGCCAGCAACCAGCACAATGCCCAGATTCAGGTCAGCGGCAATGACGAAATCGGCCTGCTGGGCGATAATCTGCGCCAGTTCTGCCGTCAGATGCAGGAAATGCAGCAAAGCAATGCCCTGAACCTCATCAACAACACTCAGGCCAGTATCATTACCTGCGACCTGAGCGGCACCATTGAGTCCGTCAACTCCAGCGCGCTCAGCCTGTTTGACGAAGTGAGCGAGCCCCAGAATAAATTCCTGTGGGAGTTGTTCAGCCCGACCATGCAGTTCCGGCTGCAGTCGCTGTTCGCCGACAACAGCCCGCTGCTGAATAACCGTGGCTGCAACCTGACCATCAAACACCCGCATGACGAAGGCAGCGCCCTGTACCTGCGGCTTGATTTCCGCCTGTTTGAACAGGGACCAACGGACAAGGTCATTATCACCATGACCGACATTACCGAGCAGGAAAATGCCGCCCGCTGGCTGGAAAAAATGGTGCGGGAAAAAACCCGCTCACTGACCAGCCGTAACCGCCAGCTGAAAGCCGAGGTGGAAGACCGGAAACGGGTCGAAGCCGATCTGCGGTCCACCCAGAATGAACTGATCCAGGCAGCGAAAATGGCGGTGGTCGGCCAGACCATGACCTCCCTCGCCCATGAGTTGAATCAACCGTTGTCGGCTATTTCCACCCATCTGTTTACCGCCAAGCTGGCGCTGGAAAAAGAGCGGTTGGACAAACTACCGCAAAGCCTCGACAAGATAGATAACCTGACCTCCCGCATGGGACAGATGATCTCGAGCCTGAAAAGTTTCTCTAAGAAACAGCCGGCCGACAGCCCGCTCAAACCGGTCAATGTTCAGGACTCGATCGCGCAGGCCATGATGATTGTGGACAGCCGGACCCGTCAGCAGCAAACCACAATTATCAACCGGATCAGCACTCCACTGGCCGGACTGGCCGATCAAGTTCAGTTCGAGCAGGTGCTGGTCAACTTGCTGGTCAACAGCTGCGATGCCGTGGCCGGTTGTGAACAACGCCAGATTGACATTTTGCCGCTTGGCATTGAAAACGGCCGGTGTCGGCTGGCCGTTACCGACAGCGGACAGGGATTCTCCGCTGAAATTATAGAAAAGCTCTTTATTCCATTTACTACTACAAAAGAGGTGGGACTGGGCCTTGGCCTGAGTATCTGCCGATCCATCATGCACCGCCTGGACGGGGATATTTTTCTCGCGTCTAACCTGTCCGGCGGGGCCATGGTCGTGTTGGAGTTAAAACATTATGACAATGAATAACGAAACCGAAATCTTAATCATTGATGATGATCAGGATGTACTTGAGTCGTACCAGCAACTGCTGGAAATGTCCGGCTACACCGTGAAAGCCATTACCGACCCGACACAAGTCACGCCTTTGCTGAATAAGGACTGGCCGGGTGTCGTGGTGACCGATATGTACATGCCCGGTATGAGTGGGATGGAGCTGATGGAGAAAGTCAAAGCACTGGATCCTGAGCTGCCGGTGATCATGATCACCGGTCATGGGGATATTCCAATGGCTGTCGATGCCCTCAAACGCGGAGCCATCGACTTTCTGCAAAAACCGCTGCAACCAGCCGAGCTGCTCGCCTTGCTCGATAAACACCTGCCACTGCGCAAGTCCAAAATTGAGCAACGCCGGGCGATGGCCCAGACCACCAGCGCTGAACTGCTGGGTGACAGCCCGCTGATGATCAAGCTGCGGGAGAAAGTGGCACAGATCGCCCTCACCAGCCGGGACGTTCTGGTCGAAGGCGAAAACGGCACCGGTCGCCATACCGTGACCCGCCTGCTGCACCGCCACAGTATGGTGTGTGACGGCCCGTATGTTACGGTGCAGGGCTCGGCGATAACCTGTACCGCAGATCTGCAGCGTGCAATGATTTCCGCCCGCGGCGGCAGCCTCAGCCTGAGTGAACCGCAGGCTATGCCGCAGGAAACACAGCAATGGCTGTGCCGCTTCCTGCTGGAGCAGGAGCGTCTGAACAAAAAAGAAGTCCGGGTACTGGCCGTCACCGGACCGAATCCGGAAAGCCTGGTCGAGCATGACAACCTGCTGCCGGAGCTGTTTTACTTCCTAAGCCAGGTACGCTTCCAGATGCCGCCAATGCGTCAGCGGGTGTGTGATATTGCGCCGCTGTTTAAGCATTTCCTCAAGCTCAGCTGCCAGAAACTGCACAAACCGATGCCAACGCTCGACAAGGCGTATATCAATACCCTGAACCGGCATGAGTGGAACGGCAACGTGCTGGAGCTGAAAAACGTGGCAGAGCTATACGCTATCGGTATCGTGAAACTGGCGGGGCAGGATCGCACCAAACCGATCGAGCACATGAGCAGCCCACTGGACGATCTGGTCGACAATTACGAAAAACAGGTGATTGAAGATGCGCTGTACCTGTTTGCAGGACGGATCAACGATGTGTCCAACTATCTGCAGATTCCACGCAAAAAGCTGTACTTACGAATGAAAAAACACAATCTGGATAAAGCCGAGTACAAGGCCAGAGGCTGATCCCAACCAGTTTGTGTTGCCACGTCATCACCCACCCGTGGCTGTTCTGACCCAAAAGCCTAGGAAAGCTTTCCTAGGCTTTTTGCTACTTCAGCCGCCCACAGACTTAGCGGATGAATAGGCGTAACAGTGTTGGGTAAGTAACAGTATTGGGTAAAAGGTACGCTTAAAATGCGTAACGCAGCCCGAGCATGAGTTCGTCTTCGTCGTTATCCCCGACGCCACCCTCTCCTTCATCCAGCAGGTTGAACTTGTAGCTGCCAAACAGAGTGACACCGCCGATATAGCGCGCATATTCAACGCCAATGAAATTGATATCCAGAGCGTCAATATCATCGGCCGAGAAATAGCTGTATGTCATGTTGACGTTGTTGTCACCAAAGAAGTAGCCCAGGTAAAAGTCAGCCGCATTGTAATCAGAGTCTTGAATACCTAACGATGAAATACTTCCCCCTTGGTACAAGCCCGCTAGCCAAAGACCGAGATCATTGGTGTATTTCGCACCAGCGAAAATAGCATCTGAGCGGTCGGTGTCGGAGCCATTCCCGTATGTTTCATCACTGGAAGCATAGCCGACACCCAGCTCAAGCCCGACCGGCAGACTGTAGGCAAGTACCGCGCCATAGCCGTCGCTTTTTGCACTGTCGCTATCGGAATTGAAGTTGCCATCTATCTGGAAGGTCAAGCCATAATCCGTCATGAGCTCATAGCGCAGGACATTTTTCGCCCGGTCCGCTGTCGCGACGGTATATTCATTGATGTAGCCACCAAATGTTTCCGCCACGTCAGTCCAATCGGTCAAATACGTGACCGCATTCGTCTGGTGACCGTAGTATAAGTTCCCCCGGCTGGTCTCAACCCCTGCGTATAAATGACGGGTATTAATTTTAACGTCATCGCTTGAGCCATCTTCCGCTTCTTTTAACTCAAATTCATACTTGCCGAAAAAGGACAAATTGCTTGATACCGCCTGCCGACCATCGACACTGAGTCGAACTCGGGATTCATCCTGATAACTACTGCTGTTGTCGGATGTTTTGTTGGCATCAGAAAAGTTAGCCCTGACCTCCACTCGACCGCCGACATTAAAGGTGGTTTCATCGTCCTGATATACCGTTGCGGCTGAAACGACCGTGGTTGAAAAAGAGCATGCCACTGCTATAGCGATTTTTTTTTCATCTGTAGATATCCTATCTTTGTTAGTCAGATACAACCTGTTGTCAATAAAATCCTCGCTGACATAAAACAGACTTGTCTTAATTAACTTAGGTGGCACACAAAAACTTTACAAAATAATATTTTTTTCACTTGTGGAATTTTCGGCCATTGACGCTCAACCGCCTTCCTGAGCCCTGTTTCCGAACATTACGTACGCCCTAATTTAGTGCAATAAAGCATTGGCGTTGCCTACCTCGATGGTGGCGCCCAGAAAGCCTGTTGCACCAGCAAGACGGTCGGGCGCACTCGGTTTACTTGCAGCTTGCCGGAGCAGACGTTTACAATGCCCGCAAATTCAACTGACCGTGTGATCCCATGCCGTACCAATGCCCTCTCTGCCACCAGCCACTCAGCCAGCAAGACAAAACCTGGAAATGTGCCAACAACCACCAGTTTGATGAGGCCAAAGAAGGGTATGTCAACCTCATGCCGGTTCATCACAAAAGCTCGAAAAATCCGGGTGATAACAAAGAAATGATGCAGGCACGCCGCGCATTTCTGGAAGCCGGTCATTATGATCCGCTGCGGGCTAAGGTGGTGGAAAAACTGGCGACCCTGCTACCGGAAGAGGCGGAGCAACTGCTGGATATTGGTTGTGGTGAGGGTTACTACACGTCCGGCTTTGCTGACGGTCTGACACAAAACCATACGCATTCTCCGTCACTGACAGTTCATGGCCTCGACATCTCGAAGGTAGCCGTGCGTTATGCAGCAAAACGCTACAAGCAATGCCACTTTTGCGTGGCTTCCAGCCACCGCCTGCCATTTGCCGATCAGTCGCTGGATGGGGTGATCCGCATTTATGCACCCTGCAAGCCGGAAGAGCTGAAACGAACCATCCGCCCGGCCGGTATTCTGGTCACGGTCACACCGGCCGCACGTCATTTGTACCAGCTCAAAGAGCTGATTTATAACGACGTCCGTCTGCATGATATGACACCGGAAACCCTTGACGGCTTCTCCCTGATTGACGATACCCAGCTCCATTACACCCTGACATTGAGCGGAGCAGAAGCAACGGCACTGATGCAAATGACACCGTTTGCCTGGAAAACCAGCGAAGCAGTCTGGCAACAACTGGCTGACAGTGAGACGTTTGACTGTGAAGCCGATTTTGCGATTCGGGTGTACCGCCGAAACGAAGATAACGCGCCAGAATGCCTGTCGAAGTCTCAGCCAGAAACCTAACCGTCAGTTGCTTCCCTTTGTCGCTGAACAGCCGCAATTTGCAACCACAATAAACGCCATCAATTGATAGTGGTTATCAATAACATTTGATAACCACTATCAACTCATCTAATATCTCACGCCAGATTTTCGGATTTCTCATACACTTAACCCTGTTAAGTGTTGCTAACCAGTGTGATTATTTCTCATGAAAAAATGGCTTTCACTTGGTCTGGCCGGACTGCTGGCCGGTTGTGCCGCTCAATCTGAGCCGGACACCGCCTTTACCCCAGCCCCGACCATGTACGACTTCACCATCCAGTCCCCGGATGGCTCCCCGATGACATTGTCAGCGCTGACATCGGCGTTGCGCGACGCCGATATTGTTCTGGTGGGGGAATGGCACGGCCACCCAGCATCGCATCTGATGCAAGCGCAATTAATGGCGGCCCTGTATAGCCAGAAGCCGAAACTGGCCCTGTCGATGGAGCAGTTCACCCGCGACAAACAAGCCGTGGTTGATCAATACCTGGCAGGCAAAATCGGCGAGAAAACCCTGATGAACGAGGGCAATGCCTGGCCCAACTACGAAAGTGATTATCGTCCGTTAGTGGAATTCGCCAAAACCCATCAGCTGGATGTGATCGCGGCGAATGCTCCGAAAAGCATCGTGCGCTGCATCGGCCAGCAAGGCCCCGCCTATCTCTCCCTGCTACCGGCAGAGGAACGCCAGTGGGTCGCACAGTCTCTGACCCTGAACGATGATGCCTACCGCCAAACCTTCAATGCCTCAATGCACCACGGCGATGAGGCCAAGACCAGCCGCCAGTTTGCCGCGCAAACCGCGTGGGATGACACAATGGCAGAAAGCATGGTGAACTACCTCACCCGCCATCCCGGCACCCAAATCATCCATACCGCTGGACGTTTCCATGTGGCCGAAGGGCTGGGCACCGCATCACGCATTCTGGCACGTAACCCGAATCTGAAGGTCATGATGGTCACGCCAGTCACTACGGAATCGCCACTGGCAGAAGGCGCGCCAGACTACACGTTCACGGTCATGCCTCTGCCGCCGGGTTACGTGGATGAGGTCAAAATGATGGCAGCGATGAAGACAATCCACAGCCGCAACCAGTCATTACAGTGCTATTCGCCTAATTCGCAATGAGGGGTTAACGCGTTATCTGTGGTCAATACGTTTCCTCAGTTCAATACGTTCTCATAAATTAATAATGGGTGAGTGCCTGTACTGAAAACGGTGTTCCTGAGCCATACCGGTTTGGCCCTTCAACCTGACGCCTCATCCTGACGTAACATACTGATTCCCCCTTCTGGTCTGAACGATTTCATTCGGCCAGAAGAGGGAGAATCCCACCAGAGAATGCGCCGGTAGCCTGGGTAGCCTGCCTTTTGCAGCCAATTATGCTGTATCTGTAATTAATGGTATGACGAAATATCCACCCGGTTAGCGCGGTGTATTGCCCTGTCATCCTCTAGCAGAAACACTGCTTTGGCGCACAATTCCTGTGCCACCAATAAAAATACCAAATAAGAATGCAAGGCTATTTTTAATACAATAAACCTTACACTAATATGGATACCCTCAGTATCACCATGTAATCCCCTGCCCAATCCACCACCTGCCAGCACGAACCACTATCACCATGTTGCAACATTGTTAAAATTCTTATGTTCTTTTATAGCCCGTTGCGCTAAAACTTTATGCCAAGAGGGATTCGCACCGGATGCGAATCGACCCCAGACAGCTGCGCAGTCAACCTCCGATTGCTGATTTAGCGCTGTCAGACCTCAGTACTATTACTACAGGGAGCGTGTTCAGATATGGTATTCAAGAGCAAACAACTACTTACTGCTGCCGCAGTGGCAGCGTCACTGGCACTGTCTTCACCGGCAGTCCTCGCTGATGTGGCCAAAGTCGCTGTCTCTCAGATTGTAGAGCACCCGGCATTGGATGCGGCCCGTAACGGTCTGCTTGATGGCCTGAAGCAAAAAGGCTACGTCGAAGGGGAAAACCTGGAGTTTACGTATCAGACTGCTCAAGGTAATCCGGCCATTGCCGTTCAGATCGCCAAACAGTTTGTTGGTGAAAATCCGGATGTTCTGGTCGGTATTGCAACACCAACGGCTCAGGCGCTGGCGGCGTCGACCCGCTCTATTCCTATCGTCTTTACTGCCGTAACCGACCCGGTCGGCGCGAAGCTGGTCAGCAACCCGGATAAACCCAACCGCAACGTGACTGGCCTGTCTGACCTGTCTCCGGTCGCCCAGCATATTGAGCTGATGCAGGAGCTGCTGCCTGGCATGAAGAGCGTGGGCGTGATCTTCAACCCGGGTGAAGCCAATGCCGTAGCACTGGTCGAACTGCTTCGTAACGCGGCAAAAGAACGTGGGCTGATGGTCGTAGAAGGCACGGCACTAAAGAGCGCCGATGTTCAGGCTGCCGCACAGATTGTTGCCGCCAAAGCTGACGTGATTTACGCGCCAACCGACAACACCGTCGCCAGTGCTATTGATGGTCTGGTCAATGCGGGTAACCAAAACAATACCCCGGTTATTGGGGCATCGACCACCTACATTGAGAGCGGTGCGCTGGCAGCACTGGGCTTTGACTACTACCAGGTAGGCATCCAGACCGCCGACTACGTTGACGCTATCCTTAAAGGTAAAAAAGTGTCTGAGTTACCGGTCAAAGTGGCGCGTGGCTCCGACTTAGCGCTAAACCAAAAAGCGGCAGACAAACTGGGCATCACCTTCCCGGCGTCAGTCCTGGAACGTGCGACGTCAGTTGCGAAATAAACCATTTTGCGTGACCGACGCAGTCCGGCACTGAGTGACCTTTCACCATGACATGACACAGCCGTGATATCACACGGCTGGTGTCCTGACCCATTCACCGTCAGGACAAGAGGCTAGGACACGTGGCAGCGCTCCCGGGCGCTGTCTGTCTCCCCTGCTATCTGACAGTGTTAGGTTTGCCGGCTTCGTTACACGCCATTCCCTGCAAGACAAAAGACAAGGAGAATTGGGATGTCTTTCTTTGCCTTTCTCGGCACCCTGGAAATCGGGCTGGTTTACGGCCTGGTGGCGCTCGGGGTCTACCTTACTTTCCGCGTATTGGATTTTCCGGATCTGACCGTGGATGGCAGTTTCCCTATGGGGGCCGCCGTTGCCGCAACTGCAATTGTGGCCGGTGTCAACCCTTGGGTTGCGACCCTGCTGGCTATTATGGCCGGTGGTCTGTGTGGCCTGGTGACGGCATTTCTCGCCGTGCGCTGCGGGATCCTCCATTTGCTGGCGAGTATCCTGACCATGATCGCCGCCTTTTCGATCAACATCCGTATCATGGGTCGCCCTAACATCGCGCTGCTGGGTGAAGATACCATTTTCACTCCGTTTGAAACGCTGGCGTTTGATGCCGGCATGGACGGTAGCGTATTCCGTCTTGTGGTTGTGCTGCTGCTGGTGATACTCAGTGGCTGGTTCATCACCCGCTTGCTAGCCAGTGATTTCGGTCTGGGTCTGCGCGCGACCGGGGTCAACAGCCGCATGGTGCGTGCTCAGGGCGGTAACACCGCACTGTACACCTACTTCGGTCTGGCACTGTCCAATGGCCTGGTGGGTTTCTCCGGTGCCCTGTTTGCCCAGACTAACAGCTTTGCTGACGTCACATCTGGGGTCGGCACCATTGTGGTTGGTCTGGCGGCGGTGATCCTGGGGCAAACCCTGATTCCGGGACGCAAAATCTGGGTCGCGGTTGTCGCCGTGATTCTGGGGTCAATCCTGTACCGTCTGGCGGTTGCCTTTGCCCTGAGTAGCGGCATGTTCGGCCTGCAGGCGTCGGATCTCAACCTGATCACGGCTCTGCTGGTAGCGGTTGCTCTTATCGCACCTCGCATGAAAACCCAGTTGAAACGTGGCGGAAAAAAGAAGTCTTCCGTCGCCGCTAAGAAAATGGCCTGAGTGGGATAAGGATGTACCATGATTGAGCTAAACGATATTCGCGTGACCTTCAATGAAGGCACCATTCTGGAAAATCAGGCCCTGAAAGGCGTCAACCTGACCGTCCCGGAAAAACAATTTGTGACGGTCATTGGCTCCAACGGTGCGGGCAAGTCAACCCTGCTGGGTGCCGTCAGCGGTGAAACCCCGATGGTTGGCGGTCAAGTGCTGATCAACAACATCGACGTAACCCGTCAGTCGGTGCATGAACGCGCCCAGTATGCCGCCCGGGTATTTCAGGACCCGCTGGCCGGGACCTGTGGGGCCCTGACCATCGAAGAAAACATGGCGCTAGCCTACAAGCGGGGCGGAAAGCGCAGCTGGAAGCTGGCTTTGTCCTCCAAGCGCCGTAAGTTGTTCCAGGAACGAATCAGCATTCTTGGGCTGGGTCTGGAAGATCGCCTCGGCGACAGCATCGGGCTGCTGTCCGGTGGCCAACGTCAGGCGGTCAGTCTGGTGATGGCCACACTGGCCGACAGTAAACTGCTGCTGCTCGACGAGCACACCGCTGCGCTGGATCCGCGCATGGCTGCTTTCGTCCTGGCGCTGACCAAAAAGGTGGTGGAAGAATTCGACCTCACCGTCATGATGGTCACCCACTCGATGAAAGATGCCCTGGCCTACGGCGATCGCACGGTGATGCTGCATCAGGGACAAATTGTTCTCGATGTGGAAGGTGAAGAGCGGGCCAATATGGACGTGAAACACCTGCTAGAAATGTTCAGCAAAGTGCGTGGGGAAGAGCTGGCCGACGACAGTTTGCTGCTGAGCTAAGAGCCCCAAAGCACTCGGTACGCACGCGGTATTCGCGACGGCGGCAGAATTAAAGTAAAATACTGACTGAGCCCGGCATGGTCCGGGCCTTTTATTTTAGGAATACGATGAAAAAGACATTTGCTTTAACTCACCCGAAGAAAGCGGTTCCACGTGTTGTAGAAGCCGTAAAGTATGAGATCAAAAAATACCTGAAGCGTGAGCGCAACAAACGCTTGCCGGAAGGCGTTGACTACTGGGATTTTGACTGCCGTTTCGGCCATACCGAGCAGGAAGCAAAGGTTATTCATGTCAAAGAAATCAACAAAAATCTGGACGAAGCCGAAGCTCTGGCTCTAACGTCTTGTTATGTTGAGATCCTGGCAAAACCAGGTGTTCGCAAGAAGAAAGTCGTTTCCGACCTTGACGAAACTGAAGAATAAGGCAGCCAGTACAGCGCCTGATTCATCAAAAGCTCGTCCAAAAAAAGTAGCCAAGCGGCTACTTTTTTTATTGGGCCTGTCTGTTTTATATGGCTCTCTCAGTGCCAACCCTGTCGGCACGTCAAAAACCGGCGCTCAAAACCAGCGTTCAAGGGCCCCTTTGTCGAGCTGCTTAAACGCGCGATCGAGCACCTGAGCCAGTTCGAGATAACGCGGCTGAGATTTAGGCGGCTGCAATGCATACCCCTCGCTGACAATTTTGTCGTAAATTTCGCGATACCAGCCAGCTAAAGAAGGCGGCAACACCGTCCGGCTGCGCTTACCCAGCCACCACAGCCCCTGCAATGGCATACTCAGAGCAAACAAAGCCACCGCAATGGCCTGCGGCAGGGCCTGATAGTTATTGAAGGCCATCTGACTCAACACACTCATTACCGCAACAGCCGGCATTACCCGCATCGCAAAACGGGTTGCCTTGATGTAACGCTGCTCCGGAAACAGGATGGCCAGCTCTTTGCGTATCGGCCAGACCGCCATGTAATCCTGACCATGGCGAAACGCCCGCCAGATAGAATTTTGTTGACTCATAAATCACCAAACTTCAAAAAAAACAGTAAAACTTAAACTGTACGGATAACAAACTTGATTCAAATTAAATTTTTCTAAAAATCTTTTTGTTATATTGCGTAACAATCGCTATCCTAGGCACGCCTACTTTTCATTGTTGCCTGTAATCTCTGTTCTGGCAACTAGAGGCACCCCCATGGATGGCCCCAGGAGCTGATTTACACGCTTCCTACATAATACGGACATAACTCGATTTTGACCCTGATGAGACCGACTATCGAAAAGTCGTCTATCCTATGGGTAATTTTTATACGGTTGAATATCAACTTTCAGACAGATTATAGGTAGTCACTCATGTCTAAGCTGGTTTTAGTACTTAACTGCGGTAGTTCTTCTCTAAAGTTCGCTGTTGTTGACGCGGTATCTGGTGAAGAGCACCTGACAGGTCTTGCAGAATGTCTGCACCTTCCTGAAGCTCGTATCAAGTGGAAACTTGACGGTAAGCACGAAGCACAACTGGGCGAAGGCGCTGCGCACGAAGAAGCGCTGGCATTCATGGTAGATACTATCCTTGCATCTAAGCCTGAACTAGCAGAAAACCTGAAAGCTATCGGTCACCGCGTAGTACACGGTGGCGAGAAGTTCACTCAGTCAGTATTGATCTGTGAAGACGTACTGAAAGGTATCGAAGAGTGTTCTACTCTGGCTCCGCTGCACAACCCAGCGCACATCATCGGTATCAAAGCGGCACAAAAATCTTTCCCAAGCCTGAAGAACGTAGCGGTATTTGACACTGCGTTCCACCAGACTATGCCAGAAGAATCGTACCTGTACGCACTGCCATACAACCTGTACAAAGAGCACGGTATCCGTCGTTACGGCATGCACGGTACATCTCACCTGTTCATCACTCGCGAAACTGCGAAACTGCTGAACAAGCCAGAAGAAGAACTGAACATCATCAACTGCCACCTGGGTAACGGTGCGTCTGTTTGTGCAATCAAGAACGGTAAGTCTGTAGATACATCTATGGGTCTGACTCCGCTTGAAGGTCTGGTAATGGGTACTCGTTGTGGTGACATCGACCCTGCAATCATCTTCCACCTGCACGACACACTGGGCTACTCTGTTGAGAAAATCAACACGATGCTGACTAAAGAGTCTGGCCTGCTGGGTCTGACTGAAGTGACTTCTGACTGCCGTTTTGTTGAAGACAACTACGGTCAGAAAGAAGAAGCAACGCGTGCAATGGACGTGTTCTGCCACCGTCTGGCGAAATACGTTGCTGGTTACACTGCAACTCTGGATGGCCGTCTGGACGCAATCACTTTCACCGGTGGTATCGGTGAAAACTCTGCACCAATCCGTGAGATGGTTCTGAACCGTCTGGCTATTCTGGGTGTAGAAGTAGACAGCGAAGCTAACCTGAAAGCTCGCTTCGGTGGTGAAGGTGTGATCACTACTGCAAACAGCCGTGTTCCTGCAATGGTTGTTTCTACTAACGAAGAACTTGTTATCGCTGAAGATACAGCTCGTCTGGCTGACATCTAATCCGCGACATGAGTCTGAAGACGGCTGGCCTGGGCCGGCCGTTTTCACATAACCAGTCTGCCCCGGCAACGTGCCACAGACTGAGTTATCCGCTTTTTGAGGTGCTGTCCAATACCGGTGATTCATCGTTATTGAACAGCACAGTTGTTTCCTGAATAGTTGAGGAATCTATAGTGTCCCGTACTATCATGCTTGTTCCGGTTGGCGCCGGAGTTGGTCTGACCAGCGTTAGCCTGGGTGTGCTTCGTGCCATGGAACGCAAAGGTGTTCGCGTTTCTTTCTTCAAGCCTATCGCGCAGCCTCGTCACGGCGGTGAGCAGCCAGATCTGACAACCACTATCATCACTGCAAACAGCGACATGAAAGTGGCTGAGCCGTTCTCAATGGCTAGCGCTGAAGAGCTGATCCGTAACGATCAGAGCGACGTGCTGCTGGAAGACATCGTTGCTCGTTTCAAAGAAGCGACTGCCGGTGCTGAAGTTACCCTGATCGAAGGTCTGGTTCCAACTCGCAAGCATCCGTTCGCGAACCAAATCAACTTCGAAATGGCAAAGACACTGGACGCGGAAATCGTGTTCGTTGTTGCACCAGGTACTGACAATCCTTCTCAGCTGAAAGAGCGTATCGAAGTTGCATGCTCTAACTTCGGCGGCATCAAGAACAAGCAAATCGCTGGTGTTATCGTTAACAAACTGAACGCACCGGTTGACGCTGAAGGCCGTACTCGTCCTGATCTGTCTGAAATTTTTGATGATGCAGAAGCAACTGTACCTTCTCACGTAGAAGTGATGCAGGTGTTCAACTCCAGCCCAATCCGCGTACTGGGTTGTGCGCCTTGGAGTGCTGAGCTGATCGCTACGCGTGCCACTGACATCGCGAAGCACCTGAACGCTGAAATCGTTAACCCGGGTGAAATCAAAACTCGCCGCATCAAGAGCATCACGTTCTGTGCACGCTCTATCCCGAACATGGTTGAGCACTTCCGCCCAGGCTCTCTGCTGGTAACTTCAGCAGACCGTCCTGACGTTATCGTGGCAGCGTGTCTGGCAGCGATGAACGGCGTGGAAATCGGTGCCCTGCTGCTGACTGGCGGCTATGAACTGCCTAAAGCTGTGATGGATCTGTGTAAGCGTGCATTTGACACTGGCCTGCCAGTGATGACAGCACAAGGTAACACTTGGCAGACATCTCTGAACCTGCAGAGCTTCAGCCTGGAAGTACCAGCAGACGACAAAGAGCGCGTTGAACTGATTAACGAATACATGGCTAGCCACATCGACGGCCAGTGGATTGAATCTCTGTCTGAAGGTTCAACTCGCGAGCGTCGCCTGAGCCCACCAGCATTCCGTTACCAGCTGACTGAATTTGCCCGTGCAGCGGCTAAGCGCGTTGTACTGCCTGAAGGTGACGAGCCACGTACCGTTAAAGCAGCAGCTATCTGTGCTGAACGCGGTATCGCGGAATGTGTGCTGCTGGGTAACCCGGCTGAAATCAAGCGTGTTGCAGAACAACAAGGCGTTGTTCTGGGTGCTGGCGTTGAAATCATCGACCCTGAAGTGGTACGTGAGCAATACGTAGCACGTCTGGTTGAGCTGCGTAAGAACAAAGGTATGACTGAAGTAGTTGCGCGTGAGCAACTGCAAGACACAGTGGTACTGGGTACTATGATGCTTGAGCGTGACGAAGTTGACGGTCTGGTATCTGGTGCGGTTCACACGACGGCAAACACTATCCGTCCACCGCTACAGCTGATCAAAACGGCACCGGGTGCATCTCTGGTGTCTTCTGTGTTCTTCATGCTACTGCCTGACCAGGTTCTGGTTTACGGTGACTGTGCGATCAACCCGGATCCAACGTCTGAGCAACTGGCGGAAATCGCTATCCAGTCTGCTGACTCTGCAAAAGCGTTCGGTATCGAGCCTCGCGTTGCAATGATCTCTTACTCTACAGGTACATCTGGTCAGGGTGCAGACGTTGAGAAAGTACGTGAAGCGACTCGCATCGCTCAGGAAAAACGTCCTGACCTGGTGATCGACGGTCCTCTGCAGTACGACGCAGCTATCATGGAAAACGTTGCCGCTTCTAAAGCTCCGAACTCTCCGGTTGCGGGTAAAGCGACAGTATTCGTATTCCCTGACCTGAATACAGGTAACACCACTTACAAAGCGGTACAGCGTTCTGCTGACCTGGTTTCTATCGGTCCAATGCTGCAAGGCATGCGTAAGCCTGTAAACGACCTGTCTCGTGGCGCACTGGTTGACGACATCGTCTACACCGTTGCACTGACAGCGATTCAGGCGAAACAAGCTGAAGATGCTAAAGCCTAATCACAGTACCTATCGGCCTACTGCCGGTTAGTCTGAATGATGAAACGCCCCTGCCAATGCCGGGGCGTTTTTTTATGCTACGGCACTCATCGGCACTATTTTCCACCACAAAACAACATCTATCTTTTTAGATTTGATCAGCCAGTAAACAGAAAAACCACATTACACGCTGCAACCATGAAAACCGCAAAAGTTTGCGATATTCCTCACTTTTACAATTCCTCCGCAGTGCGCCCGCCTCAATGCTAACCATCGCCCCAACCCCATGCCATAACTGAACAATAACCTTGGCCCACCCGGTTTCGACAGATGGAGGAAACATGAAGCTGGCTCAACTGAATATCGCCAAAGCCCGGTATCCGCTGGATTCCCTTGAACTCAAGGATTTTGTCGATAACTTGGATACCATTAATCGCCTTGCCGAACGCAGCGATGGCTTTATCTGGCGACTTAAAGATGATTCCGGTGATGCGACGTCCATTAAGGCATTCAGCGACCCCGATATGCTCGTCAATATGTCGGTCTGGGAATCCGTCGAGGCGCTCAAAGACTTCATGTTCCGGACACACCATCGGGATTTCATGCGGCGTAAGAGCGAATGGTTTTATCCTCTGGCCGAGGATACATATGTGTTGTGGTGGGTGCCGGACGGCTATATTCCGACAGTCGAGGAAGCCAAATCCCGCTTACTGTACTTACGCCAGCATGCCGACTCGCCGCATGCTTTTACCTTCAGGCGCCCCTTTCCGTGTCGCTAAGCCTGCCGGTTACAAAAAAAGCCGCTGGGGGTTTCCGCAGCGGCAAAGGTTAGACTCAATACAAGCAAGAGATATCTGACTCACAAAGGGTAAGTCAGCAATGTAGAACGCGGTTGTTTACCCGCAGCATCACGCCATCAGTTGTCGTGACCACGCAGGTAAATAATCCAGTAACCCATCCCAACAAAAACTCCCCCACCGATAATGTTACCGATGGTCACTGGGATCAGGTTATTAATGAAAAAGTTGCTGAACGTCAGATCGGCAAAGTCGGCCGGATTCATTCCGGTCATTTGCCAGAATTCAGGGCTGGCCAGATGCTTGATACCAATCGCCATCGGCACCTGAAACATGTTGGCAATGCAGTGCTCAAAACCAGATGAGACAAACATCGCCACCGGCAGGATCATAACCAGAATCTTATCAGTCAGCGTACGGCCGCTGAACGTCATCCAGACCGCGACGCACACCAGCACGTTACACATAACGCCCAGCGCAACGGCCTGCCAGAAATCATGATGCAGCTTATGCTGGGCAATATGCATGGCATTGATCCCCAGTTCGCCGTTTGCTGACATGTACTGCTTGGTCATCAGCATGATCACCACCAGCAGCAGAGCGCCAATCAGGTTGCCGACGTAAACGACCCCCCAGTTGAGCCACAGGCTTTTCCAGCTAATCTTACCGCTCGCCCTCGCGACCAGCGTCAGCACCGAGCTGGTAAACAGCTCTCCACCGGTGATCACAACCAGGATCAACCCCAGACTAAAAGCCAGCCCGCCCACGAACCGCGACATCCCCCACGGCATGTCACCGGCACCAGTGGTCACGACGGTATAAAAGACAAAGGCAATCCCGATATGCATCCCGGCCGTAATAGCCAGCAGAAGCGATTTCACAGGGTCTTTGGTTGCCTTGCCGACCCCGATTTCCGCAGCTCGTTCCGCCATCTGAGGCGGTAACAGCGCATCAAACTGATTTTGATACATGGTGATGAGCACCTGACACAATTTGTAACACATATAAAAAGGTGAGGCGCGATATTGAACCGAATGCATCGAAAGTTCAAGCACTCAGATCAACAAAAACTCGAAATATACGAACAGATATTTCGGATATCCCGAATCAACAGAAAATGTAAACATCCGGGAACAATTCCTTGACCAGATCCTCTCAAACCATCAATCTTGCAATCACACGCATAAATATTAAGCCACATTTAGTTTTGCCGATTCCGCTCTCCTGTCGGACTATGCCCCCCTGTCACCTGCGTGAGGCCGTAGTAGATTCCGATGGTAAAAGCCGCTAAGGTGAATGTTTTTGCAGGACGCAGGCGAAACCTTCCACGATGGATTTTCTGAGCTCAATGGGCCTTTTTATCGGCTCGCTTTTATCAAACACACTCGCTTCCCTGTCCGGCGGCGGGGCCGGACTCATACAATTTCCGCTGCTGATCTTTCTCGGGCTACCTTTTGCCATTGCACTGGCTACCCATAAAGTTGCCAGCGTGGCCCTGGGACTTGGAGCGGCCCTCAAACATGTGCGGGCCGGCACGCTCGACTGGACCTTAACGATTTATGTCATTCTGGCCGGGATGGTCGGGGTCATTGCCGGTGCCAACCTGATCCTGTTTATCCCGGGCAGAGTGGCAGAAGCGCTGCTTGGCGTGCTCATTCTCGGGCTGGGGATCTACTCGCTGACTAAATCATCTCTCGGGCAGGACACCCAGCCACGCCACCGGGATCTGGCTGGCATGGTGATCGGCGGCATCGGACTGGCGGCGATTGGGGTGTTGAATGGCTCCTTGACTGCGGGCACAGGGCTATTTGTCACCCTGTTTCTGATCCGTTGGTTCGGTTTTGATTACAAGCAGGCCGTCGCCCTGACACTGGTCAGTGTCGGATTGTTCTGGAATGGAATCGGGGCGGTTACCATGTATGTGGCAGGGGCCGAGATATACTGGCCGTGGATTCCGGTTCTACTGGCCGGCTCGCTGCTGGGAGGGTATCTGGGAGCTCATCTGGCAACCCAGAAAAGTAACCGGCTGATCAAACGATGCTTTGAGGTACTGACGTTCCTGATTGGCTTCAAGTTGCTACTGGGGATGTAAGGCAGCGCAATCTGAAGCGGGTTAAATGAAAGGTGCGGTATGATTAGCACTAATTGGAACAATGCTATTTGAAACGGCACTGTTTGAAACGGTTCCCTGCAAAGCGGCATCTTCTCATCTTCTGAGAGACACGGTTTGAGGGGCGCTGTCTAAGCAGATATATCGCGCCACAAACAGGTTTAAGCCAACTTGCAAGGATTATCCAAAAACAAACAGGCAGCCTGAGCAGCCTGTTTCCGTTTTTCGCATCACCCCAGCAAGTACCACCTTCGCAAGCATCATTTTCACTACACTGACCTTCTTCACAAGAATGGCCTTCGCCATTGCGGCGAACTGTGCGCGACAACGCAAGACAACGCAAGACAGTACATTAGGCTAGTTCGGTTTAGGGAGTGACGAACTTAACGCAGCTCGACTTGGCAAATCACCTCGCCTTCGAACGTTACCACTTTCAGCGTGTTATCTTCCAGCAGGCCGTAACTGGCCTGATGCTCACCACGAGGAATGGTGATGGAGCCAGGGTTGAAGAGATACAGCGCCCCGCGTTGCTCCGCAACCGGCAAATGGGTATGCCCGGATACAATCACATCGCCGTCGCGCAGACGCGGATGCTTGTCGCCGTTGTATAGGTGGCCGTGGGTCAGAAACAGCCGACGGCCATTTGGCAATAACACCAGGTTGTAATCGGCCATCATCGGGAAATCCAGCAGCATTTGATCAACGTCGCTGTCGCAATTGCCGCGAACAGCCGTAATACGCTCTGCGTACTGGTTCAGCATCTCAGCCACTTCGGTCGGGGCATAACCCGCTGGCAACGGGTTACGTGGGCCGTGGTTCAGTACATCCCCCAGCAAAATAAAATGCTCGGCACCGCTTTGTTCAAAAGCAGTCAGGGCACGACGCATGCTGTCAGCACAGCCGTGAATATCGGAGGCAAAAAAGAGTTTCATGCCATGTATCTTCTTTTTTGGAACAGGTAGCCAGATCCTACACCTTGCCACCCGGGAATGCCATGACTCACCACCAAGCCACGCCAGTCATGTCACGGCGGCTACTCTTCCCGCAGCATGCCGTTCAGAACAATATTGTTATAACTGACCATACCGCGGATTTCGCCGTCTTCGATCACCGGGGCCCGGCTGATGCCAAACCGTTCGAACAAGCGGGCACAATAGCGCACATCCATATCGGCACTGACCGACAGCGCCGGTTTGGTCATGATCTCATACACATTCGTGCGCTCCGGTGAGCGATCCAACGCCAGCACTTTTTTGGCGATGTCATTCATCAGCACAATGCCGTATTCATCATCTTCATGCCGCTTATCGACAATCAGCGCTTTGATTTGCCGGCGCTTGGCAATCCTGATGGCTTCTGCCACGGTGGTCAGCCCTTCAACCATGGCATAAGTGTTCATCATGACATCCCTTACCCGTACGACCTTGTCATTACTCATAGTTTTTCCTCCACCACTTTGGTCAACGTCCGCACCTGGTGGGCAACCCCTACGGCATCTTCCACATCCAGCTGAACGGCGATCCCCTGTCCCGATTCGGTATCAAAATCGCCCGCCTCTTCGATTGTCTCCAGTATGGTACGCGCCAGATGCTCCTCCACCACAAACAGGATCACATCCCGCTGTACATCCAACCCCAGTCCCAGAAAGGTTTTCTTCTGGAACAGCCCTTCACCACGGGCATTGTTAATCACCGTCGCGCCGGTTGCTCCCGCCTTTCGGGCGGCATCCAGCACGGCGTCCGTTTTCGTGTCTTCCACGAAGGCAATCAACAGCTTAAAGCGCATCTTTTTGTCTCCTTGCAGAGTGCCATTGCGACAACTGGGCATAGCCCATCACGGTAATCATTGGAAATAAGCTGGCAAACGCGATCAGCCCAAACCCGTCCAGCATCGGGTTGCGCCCCGGAACGGTCGATGCCAGTCCCAGCCCCAGCGCCGTCACTATCGGCACTGTCACGGTCGATGTTGTGACGCCGCCGGAATCATAAGCCAGCGGCACAATCGCTTTCGGGGCAAAGTGCGTCTGGATCACGACCACTACGTACCCGGTCAGGATGTAATAATGCAGCGGATCACCTGCGACAATCCGGTAACTGCCCAACGAAATCCCCAGCGACACCCCCAATGCCACGGCCACTCGCAAACCGGTCACGCTGATGGTGTCCCCCGAGACCTGATTGGCTTTAATCGCAACGGCAATCAGGGATGGCTCCGCGATTGTGGTACTAAAGCCGATGGCAGCGGCAAACAGGTACACCCAGTAGTAATCCTGCCAATGGACAGTCGCGGGCACACTCTCCCCGGCACCAAACAGAAAATCCAGAGCCGTGAGTTGCCGGGCCATCGATTCCCCGAGCGGAAACAACGCCAGCTCCAATCCCATGAGAAACAGCGACAGCCCCAGAATCACATACACAAAACCCAGCCCCACCCGCGGCCAGTTCGCGACCGGTCGCCGCAATACCGCCAGCTGAAAACCAAAAATAATAATGCCAATCGGGAGTACATCCCGCAGGGTGGATAGCAGCGTTTCAAAGAAGTGGATGCTCAGGGCTGTGGTTTCCGTCATGACTTTCTTCGGCTCCCGTTAGTGCACCCACATGCCATAGGCCATGACAAAAATCATCGGGGTCAGCGAAGCGAAGGCAATCAGGCCAAACCCGTCAACCATCGGGTTGCGTCCCTTGATGGACGAAGCCAACCCGACCCCGAGCGCGGTCACCAGCGGCACGGTAATCGTCGACGTCGTGACTCCGCCGGAGTCATAGGCCACTCCGACAATGCTGGGCGGGGCAAACCAGGTCATGATCATCACCAGAATGTACCCGCCGATAATCACCCTATGAATCGGCCAGCCTTTAAGGATACGGATCACCCCCAGCATGATGGCAAGACCCACAGACACCGCCACTGTCAGCCTCAGTCCGGTTGCGTAATCTTCCCGGGCCTGTGCACCATCCTGTAAGATTCCGGCCTCAGAGGCCACATTAGCCGCTTCCGAGGCTACTGCCGTCAGTGCCGGTTCAGCGATCGTGGTGCCGAATCCCAGACAAAATGAAAACACCATCAGCCACACCAGGCTACCTTTGCTCGCAAAGGCTCTGGCCATCGATTCACCAATCGGGAACAGCCCCATTTCGAGTCCCAGCACGAACAGCGTCAGACCGATGACCACAAATCCCAACCCAAGCAAAATTGAGCCAAGGTGCGGCAATGGCTGCTGTAACACGACGAGCTGAAAAAACGCAACCACCAGAACTATCGGCATCAGATCTCGCAAACTGGCAAGCAGGGACTTCATTAACACCCACAATGCTGACATTCCCCCTCCCTGAACCAACCGCCCGCGGTCACCGATCTTTCTGGCGTTAAACATAGCCATACAAAAAACACTGCTATCAATTAACAGTAATCCGCCGGTTACAAATTGACACAACTTTTTTGCCGTCACGAGAACTGACCCACATTCCTGATGTGGAGAACGAACGGTGACAGATAGTGTCGCAAGCTATTGGTTTGGATATACTTGTAGAGGACAGTCTATGGGCGAGGTTTGAGAGGATGCCATGAAGATATTCATTACCGGCGGAACCGGGTTTATTGGCTCGGCACTGATTAGTGAACTGCGCGATTGCCGCATTACGGTTTTAAGCCGCGACCCCGCCCGAGCCAGTGAACAATTGGGTAGCCATGTTCAGGCGATCGGCGATTTGGATCAACTGGCATCCTTCGACGGTTATGATGCCGTCATCAACCTGGCCGGTGAACCCATCATCAATAAACGCTGGACACCCCGACAAAAAGCACTGATCTGTGAAAGCCGCTGGCAAATCACCCGGCAACTGGTCGCAAAAATACAGGCCAGTGCGCAGCCACCTCATACTTTTATCAGCGGTTCCGCCGTGGGCATTTACGGCGATCAGCACGATACCGTCATTGACGAACATTTTGACATCCCGGCTCACGTTGCAGCCGACGATTTTGCCCACCACGTGTGTCAGCAATGGGAAAACATCGCCCGTGAAGCCGAAAGTGATGCCACAAGGGTTTGCTTGCTCAGAACCGGGATCGTTCTGGCCAAACACGGCGGTGCACTGGCCAAAATGCTGCCGCCATACCGACTCGGACTCGGCGGGCCGATTGGCGATGGTAAGCAGTATTTTCCGTGGATTCACCTGGATGATATGGTGCGCGCCATTACATTTCTGCTCCACACTCAGGATGCCCAGGGACCGTTTAACATGACCGCGCCGGATCCGATACCCAATAAGGTCTTCAGCCGCACGTTAGCCCGTACCCTGCACCGGCCGCATTTCCTGTTTACCCCGGCGTTTGCCCTTAAACTGGCCTTGGGTGAATCGGCATCACTCCTGCTGGAAGGGCAACGCGCGATTCCGATGAAGCTGACCACTTTGGGATTTGAATTTCACCACCGACACTTATCGCAGGCATTGACCGATTTACTGAGCCACTGACTTGTTCGGATTTCGATCCAAATCTGTCCTGCTACAACGGCATGTCGCGCGTTTTCGCCGCTGAGAAAGCAAGACCAAGGGACATAAACAGATACCTCCCACGCCCGACCGGAAATTATCTCCTGTTCGGGCGTGTTCATTCAAAGCCATGGCATATCAGCCCGTAACTTCTTGCGCCTGTTCAGGCGGCCTTGCTGCACTGCTTATGCTTTTGTTTCTGCTTACGCATTGGATAATATAAGCCATTGGCAGCTAGCTTCGTACCGGCTCCAACAAATCCCGCAGCATACTGCGGATAATCACGACCACCAGCAGCAATGACAACACAGGCACGACCAGCCAGATCACCGGATGCCCCTGCACCGGCAGCTCGAATCCCCACTTGACCAGAGCGGCTACAACCACTTCCGCGGCTGCCGCAGCCAGCACGCCGGCCAGCAATGCCATAATGCCAAACTCCCCCCATACCGTTGCGGCAATCCGTTTTTTACTGGCACCGAGGGTCCGGTACAGCCGAATTTCCTGGCGCCGCTGCGCCATACTCAGCCGTAACAGGGTCAGAACCAGCAGCAAACCGCTGATCACCCCCAGCGCCGCCAGCACCGACAGCGACAGGGAAATTTGCTGCATGATGCCCTGAATCCGGGTCGCCATGGTCCGCAGGTCAAGCAAGGTGACGGTCGGGAAATCCCGTCCTAACCGGTTGACCAACGCACTCTGCCCGTCCTCAACCCGGTAACTGACCAGCCAGGTCGCAGGCAGAGTCTCCATCACATCCGGGGCAAAGATGAAGAAAAAGTTTGGCCGCATATTGCGCCACTCCACTTCGCGGATACTGGACACGTTGGCCGTGAACGGCTGGCTGTTAACGGAAAACGTCAGGGTATCCCCGAGCACAATGCCCAGCCGCTCTGCAATACCCGACTCCACCGATACACTGCCCGGTTCGCCCCAGCGTCCTTCCATCAGCGTATTATGAACCGGCATGGCTTTACGCCAGGTAAAATTCAGTTCACGCCGCAGGGCATCGTCTTGCTCTTCACGCTCTCCGGCCAGCAAATCCTCGCCGTTGCGATGGGTCAGACGTCCCCGAATCACCGGGTAAATGTCCGAGCGAATCACCCCTTCGGCATCCAGAGTGGATAAGTACTCTTCACGCTGCTCGGGACTGATATTGAGAGCAAACACATTGGGCGCATCCAGCGGTAACGTCTGTTGCCAGTCAGCCAGCAAATCGGACCGCAGCAGCCAGATAACCGTCAGCAGCATCAGCGAGCTGGTCAATGCCGCCAGCTGCGCACCGGTTGCCATCCGGCTGCGGCTGATCCGGCTCAGGGCGAGCGTCATTGCCGGCCCCCATTGCCCGCGCTTGAGCAACAGCACCAGTGCGACACCAAGCCCGGCCAGCACGGCTAAGACCACCAGCAACCCGGCCAGGGTCATCCAGACCAAAGTGTTCTGGCCAAACCAAAGCAGTGCCGCCGCCAATGGCAGAACCAGCAGCCAGTATCCCCGCTTTTGTACCGGCCAGTCCACCTGCTGCTGAATCACCGAAATCGCCGGAGCGTCAACCAGTCGTATCAAGGCGATCCCCATTCCGGGCAGTGCCACCAACCCCGCCACCAACAAGCTGACCACTCCCGGCGTCCAGCCCATGTCCGGCAAAGGATCCGGCAAAATATCGTGCAGCGGCACCCGCAGCAGATACTCCAACAGCCAACCCAGAGTAATCCCGGCGGTTGCAGCAACTGCAAACAACATGGCCAATTGACGTGCCAGCCAGCGCCACAGCCAGCGCTTGCTGGCGCCGAGACTTTTCATCATGGCTACCGTTTCAGTGCGGGTCGAAACATAATGCAGGCAGGTCAGCACCAGCGTAGCGGCCGCCATCAGGATCACCAGAATCAACGTCAGAGACAGGTACTGACGGGCTTTGTCCAGCATATCGCCGGTACGGCCCTGAGTCGTCTCACTGATCCAGCGTTGATCCGGTGTCAGCGTCACGGCTTGCTGTAAGGCGGCCAGCTGATTGTCAGCGCCGTTGAAATAAGCACGGTAACTGACCCGGCTGCCAGGTTGTATGGCACCGGTGCGAGCCAGATCATCGGCATGGATCATCACCGCCGGCATCTGGCTGAAAGGATTAAACGACAGCTCCGGCTCCTGAACTATAGTGCCGCTGACCACCAGCTCAGCATCACCAATTGCCAGGCTGTCACCGGGTTTCACATTCAGCAGCCCGAACAGGCGCTCATCCAGCCACAGCTCGCCGGGTAACACCTGGTGATGCATCCCGGTCGGCGTTTTCAGGCTGAGCTCTCCCCTGAGCGGAAAATTTCCTTCAACACTTTTGACACTCACCAGCTGCATAGCAGAATCACTGAACGCCATGGTGCCAAACCGGGTCTGGCGGGAAATAACCAGCCCCTGACGCTGAGCCTGAGCAATCAGATCCGGCGAAATCGGGTTGGATGCCCTGAGCACCAAATCGGCTGCGATCATCGAGCGCCCTTGAGCCACCATCACTTTTTCCACCCGCACCACCAGTGCAGCCAGCGCAAAGACACAGGCAATGATGAGGGTCAGCGCAACAGCGACCGGCCACAACTGCCCCTGCCACAATTCCCGCCAGGTCCATTTCAGCATCAGAGAGTGGTTGGCAGATGCCGTGATCACTCGGGTGTCACTCATATCGGTCATGCCACCACCTTGCCATTTTCCAGTGTCAGGGTTCGGTCGCAGCGATCCGCCAGATACGGGTCATGGGTGACCAGAATCAGCGTTGTACCGTGATCCCGGTTAAGGGCAAATAGCAGCTCAATCACCGTCGCGGCCGTGTGTTGGTCAAGATTCCCGGTCGGTTCATCAGCAAACAATACTTTGGGCGAGGTCATAAACGCCCTGGCAAGGGCCACCCGCTGTTGCTCACCGCCGGAAAGCTGGCTGGGAAGGTGCGTTTCACGGCCGCTGAGGCCAACCTGATTCAGCAATTCGCGAGCCCGGGATTCGTCCGAAACCTCCCCTTTGATGATTGCAGGCAGCATCACATTCTCCAGCGCCGACAGTGAGGGAATAAGAAGAAAACTCTGAAAAACAAAGCCAACCGATTCACTGCGCAAGGCTGCACGGGCTTCGTCATCCATCTGGCTCAGAGCATTTCCCAGTAACTCAATGTCTCCGTGGGTCGGCAAGTCCAGTCCTGCCAGTAATGTCATCAGGGTGGATTTACCCGCCCCGGAGACGCCGACCAACGCGATCGCCTCCCCCTGCTCGACCTCGAGAGAAACATCCTGCAGAATGGTCAGAGACGACGATGCCGTCGTTACCTGCTTGGACACTGAGACAGCCTTTATCACGGATGTAGACATGTTACGATTCCTTTCAGTTATCTTATTGTTACTCTTAGCGCCCCTGAGCCTGGCCAGTACTCTGGTTGTGGTGGGCGACAGCCTCAGCGCCGGCTACCGGATGTCAGCCGAACAAAGCTGGCCGAACTTACTGGCCGATGAGCTAGACAAAAAAGGCCGCCGTCTTGACGTCGTCAATGCCAGTATTTCCGGCGATACGACCGGGAACGGCCTAGCCCGGCTACCGGCTTTGCTGACACGCCATAAGCCCGCCTATGTGATCATTGAGCTGGGTGCCAACGATGGCCTGCGCGGTTTTCCTCCTTCAACTATACGCAATAACCTTGCAGAGATGATCACCCAAATCGAAGCCAGCGGGGCAAAGCCGTTGTTAATGCAGATTTATGTCCCGCCTAATTACGGCAAACGCTACAGTCAGCAGTTTGCGATGTTGTATCAGGACATCAGTAAAGAATATGAGGTGCCGCTGCTGCCCTTTTTTCTGGAACACATCATCCTGAAACCAGACTGGATGATGGAGGACGGGCTGCATCCGACCGCCGCCGCCCAACCCTGGATCGCCGAGTTTATGGCGCAGGAAGTCGCGCCGCACCTGTAAATCAGAGTGCGGCTTTGCCAGTAAGTTTCACCTTTCAGACCTAACGGAATAATCATGACCATCAGTATTTTAATAACCGGGTGCAGTAGCGGCATTGGCTATCACTGCGCCCATGCCCTGCATCGCGCAGGTTATCAGGTAGTGGCCAGCTGCCGTCGCCGGGAAGATGTCGAGCGTCTGAAACAGGAGGGACTACAGTGTGTCCAACTTGATATGGACAGCGAAACGTCAATTGAACAAGGTTTGGCCGAAACGCTGGCGATTACAGAAGGGCGACTGGATGTGCTGTTTAACAATGCCGCCTATGGCCAGCCCGGCGCCCTGGAAGATCTCCCGACCGATGCCCTGCGCCAGCAGTTCTCAACCAACCTGTTTGGCTGGCACCACCTGACTCGGGCTGTTATTCCGGTCATGCTCCGTCAGGGAAGCGGAAAAATCGTGCAGAACAGCTCAGTACTGGGCCTAGTCGCGATGAAATACCGCGGTGCCTACAATGCCAGTAAGTTTGCATTAGAGGGCTACACCGATACCCTACGTCTTGAACTTGACGATACCCCCGTGCATGTCAGCCTGATTGAGCCCGGTCCTATTGAAAGCCAGTTCCGGGCCAACGCCAAAGCCAAGTTTGAACAACACATCGACATGACTGCTTCCCGCCACCATCGCACCTATCAACAAACGCTGGAACGGCTGGGCAAATCCTCACCGTCGAACCGCTTCACTCTGGGGGCAGAAGCCGTGCTTAAACCCTTGCAAGCCATCATCGACAGTGACACCCCCAAGGCCCGCTATTTCGTCACACAGCCGACCTATCTGTTCGGTTTTCTGCGGCGAGTATTGCCCAGTCGTTGGCTCGACAACCTGCTGAAAAAAAGTGCCTAACCAAGCGCTTTAATGCCCGGGCAGCCCAGAATTGCAATTGAGTGAATATTCATTCACACAATATCGTGACATCGCTGCACAAAATGGCAGCGATTTTATAAAGTTAAGCATTAAAAACACCGGATTAAACAAAATAAGGGTACCAACCACATCAAAAACAGACAAAATGTAATATTAGTGTCACAGAATACAGATATTCTGTTCCGGTAAGTTAAAGGAAGTGCCCCTTAGTACCAATGACTTACCAAGAACTTTTGTCTGTAGTGCGTTTTGAACAATAAAAGGTGTGGTTATGACATTGCGCCAAATTAATTTTCTCTGTGTCTGTGTGACACTCGCTCTGCTGTTGACCTTTTCCTGAAAAGTGGAGAGCCTGGCTCTCCACTTTTCGGTTTGTGTGTTTTCTCTTCCGCCACGTGATCTTCCGCTCTCTTTCCCTTGAAATTCTGACGTCACTCCCCCATAACATATTCAATACAGCGCGTTAGCTGAATAGTGTTCAGCACTGCGCATCGCCATTTTCCCCAGGGAGTGAAAAGAACCCATGTATGACCCACAAGTATCTATCGAATTGAACGAGCAGAACCTTCACCAGGTTATTGAGCAATCGATGCAGACGCCGGTTATAATCAGCTTCTGGGCATCCTCTATGCCGGAAACGGCTGAAGTAAACCACCTCCTGGAACGCATTGTGGCGTCTTATCAGGGACAAGTCGTGCTGGCGACCCTGAACTGCGAGGCCCAACCTATGGTGGCCGGTCAGTTTGGCGTGCGCAGCCTGCCAACCGTCGCCCTGTTCAAAAACGGTCAGCCGGTAGATGGAGCGGCCGGTCCGCAAACGGAGCAAAGCCTGCGTGAGATGCTGAGCAAACACCTGCCGAGTCAGGAAGAGCTGGCACTGAAAAACGCCCTGGCACAGGTAGATGAAAAACAATACAACGAAGCGTTACCGGTTCTGCGCGAACTGGCGGCGAAATTTGAGCAGAACAGTGTGATCAATCTGGCAATGGCCGAGTGTCTGCTCGAGACGTCTCAGTTTGATGAGGCTGAATTGTTGCTGGCGACCATCCCGATGCAGGATCAGGATGCTAAATTCAAAGGCCTGATTGCCAAGCTGGAGCTGCATAAACAAGCCAGTGACTCCCCGGAAATTCGCCTGTTGGAAGAAAAATTGACAGCCGAGCCTGAGAATCAGGAGATTGCGTTCGAACTGGCCGTTCAGTACAGCCAGGTTGATCGTACCGAAGAGGCGTTGGAATTATTGCTTAAACTGCTGCGTAAAAACATCAACTTTGCCGACGGCGCGGCCAAGAAAACCATGATGGATATTCTTACGGCTCTGGGTCAGGGGAACGCCATTGCCAGCAAGTACCGCCGTCAGCTGTACGCCCTGCTTTACTAAGCGGCTGAACAGGTCAGACGAAAGCCGAGACTGACATCTCCTGAAGGCTGACTGAAGCCCTTTACCAAAGACAGTTCTAACCTGAGCCGGTCGCTTTGCCAAGCCCGGCTATTGGTTATTGTCCCTTAAAGCGATATCTTTATTTTCCTGATGTTTGTTTCTTGTTTGCTAGCCGTCGCAACGACTCAGACCATCAATAATCGGGCATCGTGCGCCCTCATCGCCCGGACACTGTTTGGTTAATGCTTCCAGGGTTTGTTTCATTTCCAACAACTCCCGGATTTTTCCATCAATTTCCAGCAGCTTCTGCTCTGCTTTGGCTTTGACATCCGCACTGCGACGATGGGGATCGCGGGAAAACTCCAGTAACTCGCGGCTTTCTTCCAGCGTAAACCCGACCAGCCGCGAGCGACGGATCAGCAGTAACTCATCCAGATGCCGACGACTGTACTGGCGATAGCCATTTTCAGCCCGCAGCGGAGGCGATATCACCCCTTTGTCTTCATAAAATCGAATGGTTTTGGTGGTCAGCCCCGTACGCTGAGCAACTTCACTGATGTTCATCATTCTGCCTTACAGTTAATGGAAGGTTTTATTCAGTATGCCTCTTCACTGTGACAGTTCGCAAGTCGTAATGTCAGTGTCACCATACCAGCAAAAACTGTCTCTACACCGCAGAAAAACGCCTCAAGCACCCATGATGAAAATTCTTTATCACGCTTCCTTGACCTTCCACTTGATGGAAGCTTTATCATTACTTGTAATGGATAAACGCATTGACTCAAGTAATGCGCGTGTTGTGATAAACGCATTGCTTTAACCTGACAAGCAAGGCTATATGATGGCTGAATTAACTCTTCCCCTAAAAAAAGTCCGGTGTATGAACTGTGCCGGCAAAATTAAAACGGCGCTGACCGAGTTACCCGGCGTGGAATCTGTTGATGTTGATACCCAACAGGCGTTGGTCAGAGGTTCGATGAAAGAGGCTGACGTTGTCGAGGCGATTACTCAACTCGGGTACGAAGTCGATTATGACACTGGCCGGGAAATTGTCCTGCCACTGGCCGGTCTGTCGTGCGGAAAATGCGTCAGCAAAGTCAAGACGGCCCTGGATGCGCATCCTCAGGTGAGCAATGCCGACGTGACCAAGACGTCCCTCAAAGCCACCACCCGTTTGGCAGAAAACGAATTAATTGCACTGATCGAATCGCTTGGTTATCAGGTGCCACGGTCAGAAAATGGCTCTTCCGATGCTGCCCCCGCCACTCTCTCCTTGGCTCTCAGCGGGCTTAGCTGTGGTAAATGTGTCGCGAAAGTTGAAAAAGCACTGGCAGAGCAGCCTGAGATCAGCCAGTTTTCCGTCACCAAAACTTTGGCTACCGTTACCACCACACTGGATACACCAGCGGTGATCTCACTAATAACAGCCTTGGGCTACCAGGCTGTGCCGGATGACTCGGTTTTGCCTGCTGTCATTCCTCAAAATCCGGTTGCTGATGCGGCGAAAGCGGCGGCACCTGAACACTCACAGCCCGTCACTGCCCCCATGGCTCAGCCGTCAGAGCAACAAAAACCTCCAACAGCTCAACCAACAGCCCAGCAATACATGCTGTCCGGCATGACCTGTGCCAGCTGTGTTGCCTCGGTAGAAAAAGCCATTCTGAGCGTTCCCGGCGTCACTCAGGCATCGGTCAACCTAGCTGAGAGGACGGCGCAGGTCACTGGCTCGGCGGACAGTGAACAGATCATCGAAGCCGTGACCCAAGCCGGCTACGGCGCCGAATTATCAGAAGATGAAGCAACCCGCCGCCAGCGCCAGCAGGCTCAGAACGAACAGCTGTACCGCACCCACCTGCGCAATGCCTTTCTTGCCCTGGCTGTTGGTATTCCCATGATGGGATGGGGGCTACTGGGTGGCAGTATGATGATCGCCTCAGCCTCTGAGCAACTGGCCTGGGGAGCCATTGGCTTACTGACCCTTGCTCTGCTGGTCACCACTGGTCGCCATTTCTATGTTAATGCCTGGAAGGCGTTTCGCCATCACCGTGCCACCATGGACACTCTGGTCGCCTTAGGTACTGGAGCAGCCTGGCTGTATTCAATGTTTGTTGTACTGGTGCCGGACTTACTGCCAGATCAGGCACGTCACGTGTATTTTGAAGCCTCTGCCATGATCCTCGGTTTGATTACTCTGGGACATGCCCTTGAAGCCCGTGCCCGCAGCCGCACTTCAAAAGCGCTGGAACAGCTGATGGATCTCCAACCCCAGACCGCTGTGATTGTTGAGCAAGGTGAAGAGCGGGAAGTGCCGCTGGCGCAAGTACAACAAGGGATGCTGCTGCGCCTCTACCCGGGGGCCCGAATTCCTGTAGACGGGACAATCACGCAAGGCGAAAGCTACATTGATGAATCCATGCTGACCGGTGAGCCGCTGCCCGCACACAAACGCGAAGGGGACACTCTGCATGCCGGCACGATTAACCAAAATGGTACCCTGCTGTTCCGGGCCGAAAAAATCGGCCGGGACACCATGCTGGCACGCATTATCGACTTGGTCCGTCAGGCCCAAAGCAGTAAACCGGCGCTGGCAAGGCTGGCTGATACCATTTCGTCGATCTTTGTACCATCGGTAATGATCATCGCGGTTATCACGGCCATGGTGTGGTACTACTTTGGCCCAGAGCCGTCGTCCATTTATATGCTGGTTACGGCCACCACAGTGTTAATTATTGCTTGTCCATGTGCACTGGGGCTGGCAACTCCGATGTCGGTCACCGTCGGGGTTGGACGAGCTGCGGAATACGGCGTGCTCATCCGCAATGCTGAAGCGCTGCAAATGGCCGCCGAAGTCGACACTGTCGTGCTGGATAAAACCGGCACCCTGACCGAAGGAAAACCCCAACTGGTGGAATGCCTGACTTTCAACGGCTACACCAGAGAGACCCTGCTATCGCTGGCAGCATCGTTAGAGCAAGGCTCCGAGCACCCACTGGCGAAGGCTATTCTGGATGCCGCCAAAGCAGACTCCCTACCTCTGCAGCCCCATGGCCACTTTGCAGCCAAACCCGGCTTTGGCGTGGAAGGGGATGTGGCCGGACAGAATTTGCTGCTGGGTAATCAAAAGCTTTTGCAACAACATCAGGTCGATTTCGTGGCAGGCATTAACGATGCCGAACGAATCAGCCAGCAAGGTATCACTCCGATCTTTGTGGCTGTCGGGAATCAGTTAGCAGGATTACTCGGTATCAGCGATCCGCTCCGCCATGACTCCGTCGAGGCGATCAAGCGCCTGCAGGCCATGGGGCTTGAGGTCATCATGCTAACCGGGGATATCAAATCGACAGCACAGGCGATTGCCGCTCAGGCAGGGATCACCACAGTGATCGCGGGCGTATTGCCGGATGGTAAATCCAGCCAGATTCAAGCGCTTCAGGCTGAAGGGAAAAAAGTGGCCATGGTGGGTGACGGCATCAATGATGCTCCGGCCCTCGCCCAGTCAGAAGTCGGGATTGCCATGGGTAGCGGCAGTGATGTAGCGATTGAAAGTGCCCAGCTGACACTGGTTCGTCATTCTCTGCACGGCGTTGCCGATGCGTTGCAGCTGTCTCGTGCCACCCTAAAAAACATGAAGCAAAACTTGTTTGGTGCCTTTATTTACAACACCTTGGGCATTCCTGTTGCTGCCGGTATTTTGTTCCCGTTTACCGGCGCTTTGCTCAGCCCGGTGATCGCCGGTGCCGCGATGGCGCTGTCTTCCATCACGGTGGTCAGTAACGCCAACCGACTGCGATTATTCACTCCGGACGGTCGTCCTCGTACTACCTCAGACAATAAGGAGCAACACAAATGATCGCTCTCATCGGTATACTAACCATTGCTTTTATTATCTGGTGGTTCTGGCTCCATCCTGATCGCCAATAACGTCCCTTCAGGCCCTGTCCGGCTTCCACTGCCGAACAGGGCTATTTACTTTCCTGAACCCCGTTTTTCTCTGAGTAAGCTCTCGTCTAGCGAGCCTCTTCGTTAGCTGTTATAACTGTGTTATCCGCCTTTTCCTCAGGATTGCTATGTTTAAGTCGTTACTTTCTAAACTCTTATTGCTTGTGCCTGTTTTCAGTAGCTGGAGCCATGCTGAACCTCTGGTCTGGATGGCACAGGATAGCCAACGCCAGTTTATCCTGCTAGGTTCCATCCATGCCGGGCACCCGTCTCTGTACCCGCTGCCACAAGCTTTCCTGAACCACTGGCGCAGTGCCAACGCCCTGGTTGTCGAAGCCAACATTCTGGCTCCCAATCAGGCCCGGATTAACCCCGCAATTCCTCTGACTGAAAGCCTGCTCTCAACCGAAGAAAAAACGGCCTTGCTCGACACAGCCCGCAAAGCTGGATTGAAAGTGACGCCACTGCTGAAATCCCCTCCCTGGCTGGCTGCCATTCAGCTGCAAATGAAAATGGCGGACAACGCAGGATTAAGTCCGGCTCACGGTATCGACATGACGTTGTTACGTCGGGCAGAAAAAGACCAACTCCCCATCAAAGAACTGGAAAGCGTTCAGCAGCAAATCACTCTGATGGAACAGCTGGATGACCACGGCAAAGATCTGTTAATGGCAACCGTAGGGGAATGGGAGCAACTGGAAAGCCAATTGCAATGCATGATTTCGGCTTGGCAGGCGGGGGATCTGGCTCAGCTGCAACGCATTTTTGACGACAGCCATTACTCAGCCAAAACGGATGAGTTGCTGATCTATGCTCGTAATCGAGACTGGGCGAATCAGATGGCATCGGAGTACTACCCGCCGGGCAAATACCTGGTCGTGGTCGGTGCCATGCATTTACTCGGCCCTCAGGGACTCCCGGCCCTTCTGAGTCATCAGGGGTTTACCCTTGAGCCGCTGACTCAAAGTGCCAAGGCCATCTGTCCTTCCACACAAAAATACACGTCATAACCCGAAAGACACGTTTAGCACATTTATCTCTGCACGCTGTAACGTTATGACCTAAACACTGAAACGAAAAAAGCCTGCTCTATGAGCAGGCTTTCAAATAAGTGGTCGGTGAAGAGGGATTCGAACCCCCGACCCTCTGGTCCCAAACCAGATGCGCTACCAAACTGCGCTATTCACCGACATGTCGCAGCACGTCATAAAACCTGCCACTTAAAAAGTGGTCGGTGAAGAGGCCAATTCAAGGTATTGGAAAACCCCCGACCCTCTGGTCCGCTATTCCTAAAATCAGGATGCGTCACCAAACTGCGCTATTCACCGACATTGTCGCGGCACGTCATAAAACCTGCCACTTGAAAAGTGGTCGGTGAAGAGGGATTCGAACCCCCGACCCTCTGGTCCCAAACCAGATGCGCTACCAAACTGCGCTATTCACCGACATTGTCGCGGCACGTTATAAAACCTGCCACTTAAAAGTGGTCGGTGAAGAGGGATTCGAACCCCCGACCCTCTGGTCCCAAACCAGATGCGCTACCAAACTGCGCTATTCACCGACATTGTCGCGGCACGTCGTAAACCTGCCACTTGAAAAGTGGTCGATGAAAAGGCCAATTCAAGGTCTTGGGAAACCCCCGACCCGCTGGTCCGCTATTCCTAAAATCAGGATGCGTCACCAAACTGCGCTATTCACCGACATTGTCGCGGCACGTCATAAACCTGCCACTTGAAAAGTGGTCGGTGAAGAGGGATTCGAACCCCCGACCCTCTGGTCCCAAACCAGATGCGCTACCAAACTGCGCTATTCACCGACATTGTCGCGGCACGTCATAAAACCTGCCACTTGAAAAGTGGTCGGTGAAGAGGGATTCGAACCCCCGACCCTCTGGTCCCAAACCAGATGCGCTACCAAACTGCGCTATTCACCGACATTGTCGCGGCACGTCATAAACCTGCCACTTAAAAAGTGGTCGGTGAAGAAGCCAATTCAAGGTCTTGGAAAACCCCCGACCCTCTGGTCCGCTATTCCTAAAATCAGGATGCGTCACCAAACTGCGCTATTCACCGACATAGTAAAAAGCCTTGTAAACTCTTTACTTGCCAACAGCTCTTGTGCTGCTGAGGTGGCTTATATTACTCAGGCCAAGAAATTACGCAAGAGGGAAACCGTAAATTTTATCCGTTTCCCTGTTTAATTGCTTATTGATTTAGCAATTGCGCCGAAAAAGTGATCAGACACGCAGAGGCAGCTACAAGAGTGAAACATGTAAAACACCATTGATCCAGATCATCATAACAACCCTGTTGCATTAGTATCTTACAACCACTATCCCACGACCAAAAAGGAATGACTATGGATTTCTGGTTAGAGCTTTTATTTGGTAATGCAGTCGGTCTTTCATCAATGATTGTCATTTTCGGCGCCTTGGGATTAATGTTGTTTTACGGCGGTTACTTTGTTTACAAAGTCTTGACTGCACCATCTCCTCACTAGAGCCATTTGCAAAGTCTTTTGCTTGCGCCAGGGTCAGACGGTCGGTGATGACCCTGGATTTCTTTTCCCCGCTATACCCGCCGCTCGAAATTGGTATACTCAGGCCATGAGTCTCCAATCTTGAAACACCATGTCAGAGAATAATGAATTTGATCTCTTTCGGGAGATGATGGCCGACGTTGCCCCGCTGGCGCAGGACAAAGTTCAGGTCACACAAAAGCACCAGGTATCGGAGGCCCAACTCGCCCGACGACTGGCCGCGCAAACCCTATCCGATAGTGACCCTGAATACCTTTCCCTAGATTATGCCAAAATGCTCAAACCTGATGATATGGTCGAGTTTAAGCGTTCCGGCGTTCAGGACGGCGTTTTTCGTAAACTTCGTTTAGGAAAGTACGATCTTCAGGCGCGTCTGGATTTACACCGGAAATCGTTGAAAGAAGCCCGCGAGGAAGTATTGAATTTCCTGCGTCAGTGCCAGCGGATGGACATTCGCACAGTCATCATTGTTCATGGCAAAGGGGAAAAGTCGAATCCACCGGCCATGATGAAGAGCTTTGTTGCCACCTGGCTCGAACAAATCACGGATGTGATGTGTTTTCACTCAGCGCTCCGCCAGCATGGCGGCAATGGTGCCTTATACGTGATGCTGAAAAAAAGCCCGGAGCGTAAGCTGGAAAACCGCGAGCGACATAGCAAGCGCCAAGGTTAATCCGTATTTCTTGTGCATATTGCGAAAAACAAAAGGAGCCTGTGGCTCCTTTTTTAATACATTGGGTATTCCCCGGGTTGTTTCTCAGGCCTGAACAACCACCCGCATAGCCAGCAGAATCAATACAACCCCTGACAGACGGTCAATGAGCTGCGCTTTCATGCGAAGTTTATCCAGCACCCGAGGGTTAGACAGCACAAATGCAATCAGGGTGTACCACAATCCGTCCACCAGCAGTGGTGTGGCCACTATTATCGCCCGGCTGGACAATTCTGTCCCGATGGCCACAAACTGGCTGAACAGAGCCAAGAAAAACAGAGCCAGCTTCGGATTCAGCAGAGAAATCATGGCTCCATCGCGCGCCGCTACCAGCAAACTGCTCGGCTCACCGGCAGCCAGCTTCGCCGCCACGCCACCTTTTGAACGCAGTGCGTTAAAACCGAGATACGCAAGATACGCGGCTCCCGCATATGTCATCACCTGAAACAGGGTCGGTGATTGCTTCAGTACCACAGCCAAACCCAACAAGGTCAACAACGCATAGATGCCGACACCTGCAGCGTGTGCCCAAGATGTTACCACGCCGTGTAAGCGGCCGCCTGCCAGACTGTGCTGAGCCACCACAGCCAGACTCGGGCCCGGGGACATGGCACCAAGCATGCAAATCATTAATAGTGAAAGCCAGATACTGAATGTCATAAGATTCTCCTTGTATTGCCAAAAATGTAGCAACGCCAAGGTATTCTGTGAAATCAAAAGAAATCATTAAGGTTATGATTTCAAATCATAGTGCTGTTTTGCTCACTGTCTCCGGCTACCCTGGCCAGGTATCCAGGTGAAAAACCGGCTTGAAAAAACAGACTTAACCCTTGTGGATGACTGAATGCTTGCGTTAATACACGCGAGGCTGAATGGAATACATCGAGCTTTGCATCACTGCCATTACCTGCTCACGGAACCAGCGATGCGCTGGGTCGGCGTCATAGCGAGGATGCCATAACAGCCAGTACCGATGCTCGGGGGTGGTTAATGGTAACGGGCAGTAGGTAATATCAAATAAGGCCTGCATATTCATGGCAATGTGCTCAGGCAGCACCAGCAACATATCTGTCCGACTGACGGTCTGAAAAGCGGAACTGAAGAAAGGAACGGAAAATTTGACGGTACGCTGCAAACCCAGCGCGGACAGTTCCCGCTCGACAAAGCTGTCCTTGTCACCTCCGGCTGAGACACGCATGTGCGGATAACGCACAAGGTCATCGAGTGTCAGCCGAGGAGCCAACGCTAGCGGATGGCCTCTGCGCAGCACACACACCGGAAAATCGGCACCGATCTGGGCCCCGCACAATCCGTCTGGTATGGCAGGTAACATCGTCGAAACCAAATGAATATCAAGTTCTCCCAGCCGGGAGATCTGTTCCGGAGACCAAAGCCGGTAGCTGAGGTTCAGCCGTGGTGCCTGACGCTGAACCCGCTCAACAATATCCGGCAGAATATACTGAGCAACATAGTCGGAAGATGCCATGATCATCGGCCCTTGCCACTGCTCAGGATCAAAACTCGGAGCCGCCAGCAATGCCTCACAACCTTCCAGAATCGCATCCACCTGCAGCTTAAGCTGCAATCCTCTCGGCGTGGGTAACAGCCGGTTCCCTTCACGAATTAACAGCGGATCAGCAAACAGCTCACGCAGTTGGTTAAGTTGGCGGCTGACCGCTGACTGAGTCAGGCACAGCCGCTCAGCGCTGCGACTGACATGGCACTCTTCCATCAGGACCTGCAGCGTACGCAACAAATTCAGGTTGATCTGGCTTAGCAATGGCTGGCTCTCCGTTTTTACTGGCCGTGTTTGCTCTTCAGCTGATCAATCTTTGCCCAAGGGGGCAAATTGGCCGCCGGTCAGGCTCAGCAGATCCGTCGGTGCGAGCTCAATTTCCAGTCCGCGACGTCCGGCACTGACACAAATAGAGTCAAATGCCTGGGCTGATGCATCAAGAAACGTCGGTAAGCGTTTCTTTTGGCCCAACGGGCTGATCCCACCTACAATGTAACCAGTTGTTTTTTCTGCTATCTGTGGATTTGCCATTTCGACTTTTTTACAGCCCGCCGCTTTTGCTGCCGCTTTCAGATCCAGCATCCCGGATACCGGCACAATCGCGACCGCCAGTTTTTTCTGATCGCCATTCAGGGCAAACAGCAACGTTTTGAAGACACGATCAGGATCCTGCCCCAAGACCTCGGCAGCTTCGAGCCCGAAATTGGTATTCGCCGGATCATGATCGTACTGATGAATGGTGTGAGGAATTTTATTCTTCTTGGCCAGATTAATTGCTGGGGTCATAAACTTTTAGCTCCGTCACAAAAGCCCCACTATAGCCCAACCGGAGCACAGACAAAACTGCCGCCCATAAAAAAGCCCCAGCTATCGCCGGGGCTTCGGATGATTCAGGCAAACTTACAGGTAAACCACTTCACCTTTTGGCGCGAACGAATTCACGTCGATTGGGCTGTGGTTTTCCAGGAACTCTTTCAGAACTTCGGCATCCACAAAACCAGTGTTCACATAGCCCGGATGATCGGCCAGTTTCGGATAACCATCACCGCCAGCAGCGTTAAAGCTTGGAACCGTAAAGCGGTAGGTTTGCTTCATGTCCAGCGGCTTGCCACCAATCGACACTTTGCTCACATTACCATTCTGTACCGTCATAGAGATACCGTAGAATTGTGCGTAAGCACCAGAGTCTACCGGCTTGGTTGCGACGGCATTCAGGTAGTCCATCACTTCTGCACCGCTCATATCGGTATAAGTCACGATATTGCCAAACGGCTGCACTTTCAGCACATCTTTGTAAGTGATATCACCAGAAGCAATAGAGTCACGCACGCCGCCGGAGTTCATCACGGCAAAGTCGGCTTTGGCACGCTGCATATGCGATGCCGCAATCAGGCGACCCAGGTTCGTCTGCTCAAAACGCACCACATTACGGTCACCTTCCAGCTTACCGTTTGACTGAGCGATCTTCACATTCAGTTTTTCCTGACCACGCTCCTGATAAGGTTGCAGGAAGGCTTTCACTGATGGGTCATGCGCGATTTCATTTTGAATGAACACACGGTTTGAGCTGCCGTCAGCCAACTGCACTTTCTTTTTCAGGTTAACCGGGATCAGATCGTAGCTCACCATCTGCAATTCGCCGTTGCGGAATTCAAAATCTGCACGACCTACATATTTACCCCACTCGTGCGCCTGCACAATCCAGGTACCGTTCTGCTGATCCGGCTTACAGACGTCGCCAGGCTTGAACTGCTTGTTGTACATGTTCGAGCCTTCCATGCACACGGGTTCCTGAGAGTGACCGCCGACGATCATGTCCAGTTCGCCTTCAGGCAGAAAGCGCGCCAGTGCCACATCCCCCGGTGCATTGACGCCCCGGTTACCGTTTTCGTAGTGGCCCATGTGCGTCGCAGCAATAATCACATCCGGGTTTTCCGTCTTTTTCAGCTCTGCAATCAGCTTTTGGGCTTCTTCTTTCGGATCGCGGAAATCGATGCCGCCAATGTATTCTGGGTTACCGATCTTCGCCGTATCTTCGGTCGTTAAGCCAATAACCGCAATTTTGATGCCCTGCCGCTCAAAAATCTGGTATGGCTGGAACATACGCTTGCCGGTTGTTTTGTCATAAATGTTGGCAGACAGCATTGGGAACTCAGCCCACTCTTCCTGCTGACGCAGCACATTAATCGGGTTATCAAACTCGTGGTTCCCCAGCGCCATTGCGTCATAGCCCAGCATATTCATGCCTTTAAAATCCGGCTCGGCATTTTGCAGATCTGACTCCGGCACCCCGGTGTTGATATCACCACCGGACAGCAGCAAGCTTGTTCCGCCCTCAGCGGCCACGTCAGCACGTAGCTGATCCAGCAGCGTCTTACGCGCCGCCATGCCGTACTCACCGTTTTGGTTGTGCCAGAAACGGCCATGGTGGTCATTGGTATGAAGGATGGTCAGCTTGTATGTCTGGTCGGCCTGCCAACCCTGCGCTGTATCAGTCTGGCCGGCACAGCCTGCCAGCGTGGCAAGAATCACAGCAGACAATGCTGTCTTGGCAAAGAAATGTTGCTTCATGAGGGCATCCCTTATCCTAATTGTGTTCTGGTTTATCACCGCACTTGTGGCGCTACCTCCCCTTTCCGGTGGTTCTGGACGCTCTGGCGCCAGTCACGCAGACAAACGAAAGCACAGGCATCAAAAAAGCCTGCAAAATGAGGAGAAACAGGGAGATAACGAGCGTCAGTTTAAAATAATTAATGAATCTTGTTGTATAGATTTCATCAATATGTTGACCAGATCACTATACCACTCATTCCATTTTGAAATATTGAGAGAGCAAGCATAAAAAAGCCTCCACGACGGGAGGCTTGAGTCATTTCTGTCTTTTTCTGCGTACTTACGCTATCGCATGAAGGCCTGTAGCAATCACTTATGCAACAGCCAGGTTGCGTGACTGGTGGCGAAGGAATACCGCCACAACAGCCGCCAGAGCCAGGAAGAAACAGTAGTAAGAGTGACTGACCACTTCCAGCGGTGACAAACCAAACACCGAGCCCAGCAACAGAGCCTGTGCACCATATGGCAGGATACCCTGCACCACACAAGAGAAGATATCCAGCAGGCTGGCCGAACGACGGGCCGTCACACCATTTTCTTCCGCCAGTTCACGCGCAACACCGCCAGACACAATGATGGCAACGGTGTTATTGGCCGTACACACATTGGTCATACTGACCAGACCGGCAATCCCCAGCTCACTGGCACGCAGGTTTTCCCCCTGAGTATGCTGCTTACTGAACACCCGGATAATCTTGCTGACCAGCTGAGTCAGGAAAGCAAGGCCTCCTTGCTGGCGCATCAGTTCACCCATACCGCCAATCATCATCGACAGCAGGAAAATTTCCTGCATATTACCAAAGCCGCTGTAGATATCCTGACCGAACGTGGCCAGTTGGTACTCAGGCAGTGAAACCAGACCGATACCGCCCGCCAGCACAATGCCCAGGCTCAGCACCACAAACACATTCACGCCGGACACAGCCAGCACCAGAATCGTGACGTAAGGCAACACCTTCAGCCATTCCACTTCCGAGGTTGCCGGTAACTCACTTGGGGTGCTGCTCAGCAGGAACAGAACGATCGCCGCCAACGCCGCAGGCAGGGCAATACGGATATTCTCACGGAACTTGTCTTTCATCTGACAGCCCTGAGAGCGAGTCGCCGCAATCGTGGTATCTGAAATGATCGACAGGTTGTCACCGAACATGGCGCCGCTGAGTACCACACCCGCGGTCAGGGCAATATCCATTCCCGACGCCTGCGCAATCCCCAGCGCAACCGGAGCCACCGCTGCAATGGTGCCCATGGACGTTCCCATCGCTGTCGCGATGAAAGCAGAAATCACAAAAATGCCCGGCAGAATCAGGCTGGCCGGCAGCATAGAAAGTCCGAGGTTAACCGTCGCATCCACCCCACCCGTTGCTTTCGCGACTGCCGCAAAGGCACCGGCAAGCAGGTAGATCATACACATTGCCATAATATCGCCATGGCCTACCCCACGCAGGAATTGTTCAATCGCTTTATTGAGATTTTCCTTACTCAGCAGGATCGCAACGACGATAGCTGGTAACGCGGCTACTGGAGCCGGTAACTGGTAAAAGGCAAAGTCCACACCTTGCAGAGTCAAATAAGTCCCCACACCAATAAATAGCGCAAGGAATATTCCCAGAGGGAGTAGCGGCAGTGCCGAGGGCGTCGGCTCCGTCGAAGTATGTTGTGTTGTATTTGGCATGATGACTACAGGACATCTTTTCTAAAAATTTTGCCTAGCCTAAGGCTTCACTCTGGCAGTGTCAACTTCTAGACGTCTAAACATCCAGAAAAAGACTGTTGTGCAGAATATCACGGCAAGATTGTATTCACGCCGCGCAATACCTCCTGTTTCATAGTAATGAGAGATAGCTGATGGGTAAGGTGAAACTTTTCACCGTCGCTCGCATTTATTTTTTGTGAGCCCTTCAACCGTTTTAACAACGGCACTTAATACCCAAAGAAGGTGGTCGCTATTAAATCATGCAGTGCGTTCAAATCACGGCCATGACACACGAAAAATGGTCAACTTATTGACACCAAAAGACAATATCGCCAATAAAAAGTCATTCTTTTTCACGGTTTTATAAAATTTTTTAATACATGTCACTTTTTCGTGCAACATGTAATAAACCGCTATAAAATCCGCCACGCATCACTCATCCTGACCCGTTGAGAACATTAAAAATGTCACTATCCTTAAAACAAAAGCTCATTGGAGCCAGTCTGTCAGCTGTCGTTGTTATGGCAACAGCACTGACCTGGCTCGCCGCAGACCAACTTTTTGAACAAACCCGAAACGGAATTTATTCCCGCGCCGACAGTCTGGCCAGTGCCGCCCGTGACGGCATTGCTAACTGGGTTAATATCCGCCGTGATATTGCCAGCGCATTTAATGATTACAGTGAAGAAGCTGACGTCGTCCCTTACCTGCAACAGGCCCGCAAAGCCGGTGGGTTTGACGACATCTTCTTTGGTACCCCTGCTGGTGCCATGTACCGTTCACATCCGGAACGTAACCGCGCAGATTATGACCCTCGCACCCGTCCCTGGTACCGTGATGCTCAAGCGGCTGGCAAGCAGCTCATCACCACCGCATACCGCGATGCCATCACCAACGCCCTGCTGGTTACCATTGCAGAACCTGTAATGAAGCGAGGTTCAATGGTCGGTGTGGTCGGCGCAGACGTTCTGATTGATCAACTGATCAACGACGTGATCAACCTGGATGTGGGCACCAACGCCTACGCAATGCTGATCAATCAGCAGGACAACACGTTTCTTGCCCATCCGAATGAATCTCTGATCCTACAGCCAATCAACCGCTTCACGAATCAGTTGACCATGGAGTCGATCAAAGCGGCCACCCGCAGCGGCGAAATCCAGTCAGCCATCATTGATGGTAAAGAGAAGCTATTCTACTTCAGCCAAGTTCCGGATACTGACTGGATTCTGGGCCTGGAAATGGATCGTGCGACAGAAGAAGCCGCACACACGGCACTGCTGCGCCAGCTGATTATTACCTCCATCGTAATCACTCTGATTGTGGTAGGGGCAGTCGCAGCACTGGTCGGTTACCTGTTCCGGGATCTGGCCCGCGTGTCTGACGCACTGGCTGAAATTGCAACTGGCGAAGGTGACCTGACTCAGCGTCTGGAGCCACGCAGCGATGATGAAGTCGGCCAGCTGGCACATAACTTCAACCGTTTCGTCGGCAACATGCACAGCATGGTTTCGACCCTGAATGACGTTTCCAATGCCCTGACCCAGCAGGCGCATGTCACCGCCTCGCAGGCGGAAGAGCGCAGCACCCGCATCCAGCATCAGCAGGATGAGATCAATATGGTTGCCACTGCGATTAACGAAATGGCGGCGGCAACACAGGAGATTGCCGGTAATGCCGACAACACTGCTCGCACTGCGGGTGAAACTGTGCAGGTTTCTGAGCATGGTGCCGCGCAGGTCGGCCAAAGCCAACACTCTATCACCAGCCTGGCGACGGAAGTGGACACGGCGACGGGTGTGATTGGCGAACTGAACACGCACGCTCAGAGCATCAACACCATTTTGTCGACCATTCAGGACATTGCAGAGCAAACAAACCTGCTGGCACTTAATGCGGCCATTGAAGCGGCCCGTGCCGGTGAGCAGGGACGTGGTTTTGCTGTCGTTGCAGACGAAGTGCGAGTTCTGAGCCAGCGCACCCACGCCTCTACGCAGGAAATCCAGCAGATGATTGAAACCCTGCAGCAGACCACAGGGCGTGCGGTAGGCATTATGGAAGACAGTCGTCGTCTGGCAGAAACCAGTGTGGATGATGCCAATGCCGCGTCAGCCAGCCTGTCGCAAATCAACTCGGCAGTGACCAATATCAGTGACATGGCCACCCAAATCGCATCGGCGGCAGAAGAGCAGTCTTCTGTAACCGCTGAGATCACCCGTAATACCGAAGGGATCCGCGATGTGTCCAATGAACTGGCCGTGGAAGCTGACGAAGCCGCGAAACAAGCAGCCGAGCTGTCGGAGCTATCCCACCAACTGCATCAGGAAATCAGCCGCTTTAAGCTGTAACTTCTGCCGTCAGCTGACAGACAGCAGCAACGAACAACGGACAAACCGCCTTCTCGAAGGCGGTTTTTTTATCTTTTGCCGGGCAAGAAACATCCCCATGCATACCGTCAGCCTCTGTTCCTTTTACCGTATTTCGAATACCCCTGCAGAATGCATCACCTGCACTGAAGGTTTATTCCTCCGCGCCGGTTTTACCCCCGAAGCTATGGCCTATTGGGTTGTTCCTGTGTTGCGCCCTTATCATCTGCTCACTTGTAAACGGCGAAAGGCTTTACTTCAGTATTAAGAATTCAAGTAATAAAAACTCACGCGAGCCCCTCGCCTGATCTTCTCCCCGCACCGCAACCCACAGACATTCGGGGGTGCTGAGTGCTGAGTGCTGAGTACTGAGTACTGAGTACTGAGTACTGAGTACTGAGTAGAAATGATAAAAAAGGCCTGCCTACCGGCAAGCCTTTTTCGTTTATCGCAGTCAGTAGCGCCAGGTTAGATCATGCTGAACAGCAGACCGGTAACCGCCAGTGCCCCCATCAGCATAATAAAGTAAGTGCTGGCATTGCCGCGGTAGCGCTTCAGTGACTCAACCTTGAATACCGCAATCATTGGCATCAGGAACAGAATCATCGCGATAACCGGGCCAGACAGCGCTTCCATCATACCCAGAATGCTCGGGTTCATGATTGATGCGCCCCAGATAGCCAGGAACATAAAGACGATGCCGACTTTGTCGATAGTCCCTGCCGACCATGACAGCTGCTTTTGCATCATGCCATTCAGGCTTTCACGTGCCCCCAGGAAGTGACCCAGGAAAGAAGAGGTGATCGCGATAAAGGCAATGATTGGACCCAGAGCAACAATGAACGGGCTATCGTTCACATTAGCCAGATATGACAGTACCGACACGTTTTGCATTTTCGCTTCTGTCAGTTGCTCTGGCGTCAGGCTCAGTACACATGAGAAGACAAAGAAAAGCACAAACGAAATCAGCATTACCGAGGTACGTTTCAGGATCTGCTCCGATTTAGGCTGCGCCTGATCACCGTACTGACGGCGCTGAGCGTGGGTGAAGCTCGAAATCGCGGCCGCGTGGCTAAAGGCAAACACGGTCACCGGGATAGCTAACCACAGGGTATGCGTAAACTGGCCCAAATCGACATCCATTGCCATGTGCGGCATCTGCCAGTTCGGGATCAGATACAGAGACAAGCCAGCCAGAATTGCAGCCAGCGGGTAAACGATCAGCTCGAACGAACGCAGCATCACTTTCTCACCGGCCATCATGATCGAAATCATGCCAAACACCAGTACGCCAGACAGCAGCACACGGTTAGGGCTTTCCCAGCCCATCTGGTTGACCACGAAACTGTCTACTGTGTTAGTCAGACCCACGCCGTAAATCAAAAGAATCGGGAAAATGGACAGGAAATACAGCATTGAAATCATTCGTCCTGCACTTTTACCGAAGTGCTCTTCTACCACATCGGTAAAATCTGCATCGCGACGAGATGATGAAAGTACGAAACGCGCCAAGCCACGGTGAGCCAGAAACGTCATCGGACCGGCCAGAACAGCCATAATAATCAGTGACCAGAAACCACCGATACCAATATTAATTGGCAGGAACAGAATTCCCGCTCCAACAGCCGTACCAAACAAGCTCAACATCCAGCTTGTATCGTGTTTCGTCCAACGGCTTACTTGTTGCTCAGAAATCGCTTCCTGCGTAATTTGAGATATAGACACGCAACCACCTATCCATTCAGCATATTAATCGGCTGTGAGTATGCATATCCAGTATGAAATTCTCAAAGCAACAAGCTAACACATATCACTTAAAAAACCATTAACAAATAGATTTTCATGTCGATTTAAATGAATTTCATAAGAATAAAACTCCAATAAAACCAACTATAACAGAGTTAAAGTACAAAATTTTACACTTTTTAATTTTTACAATAAATCCTGCCTAGTGCAAAGTTATCAAACAAAATGCACATTATGCTTCACATTGATCTAAATCAATGGCATAGCAGATTTCACTACAAACAGACAAAAAAATACCCCTGACGGTAACCGCAGGGGTATTTTATATGGTATAGCCACTCGACTTATTGGATGTCGATAGGCTCAAAGCTCTTGATCATGTCATCCAGCTGTTTTGCCTGAGACAGGAAGGCTTCCAACTTATCCAGAGGGAAGGCAGACGGGCCATCACAGCGCGCCTGATCAGGATTCGGGTGTGCTTCCATAAACAGACCGGCAATTCTTGTCGCCAGACCAGAAAACGCCAGATCAATAGTCTGATCACGGCGACCACCGGACGCGGCTCCCAAAGGATCGCGACATTGCAGAGCATGAGTCACGTCAAAGATGATTGGGCTGCCCTTGGATGCTTTTTTCATTACGCCAAAGCCCAGCATGTCCACAATCAGGTTATCGTATCCGTGCAGTACCCCACGCTCACACAGGATGATCTGCTCATTGCCGCACTCTGCGAATTTTTCCACGATGTTGCCAACTTGACCCGGGCTCATGAACTGAGGTTTCTTCACGTTAATTACCGCGCCGGTTTTCGCCATCGCTTCCACCAGGTCTGTCTGACGGGCCAGAAAAGCAGGCAACTGGATCACATCAACCACGTCGGCAACAGGCTGCGCCTGGTACTGCTCATGAATATCCGTGATGATTTTAACGCCGAAGGTATCCTTCAGTTCCTGGAAAATCTTCAGGCCTTCTTCCATGCCCGGACCACGGTAAGAGTGAACGGATGAACGGTTCGCTTTATCAAACGAGGCTTTGAAGACGTAAGGAATACCCAGTTTGTCCGTCACTTCAACGTACTTTTCACAGATTCGCATCGCTAAATCGCGTGATTCCAGTACGTTCATACCACCAAACAGGACAAATGGCTTGTCATTAGCGACATCAATATCGCCAACGCGAACAACTTTCTGTTCCATCATCATCTCTCTTTTTTCTCTTCGCCCACCCTGCTCAGTGCAGAGTCAACGGCTCTTTGTGGAGTTCTGCCACTTGCAGCTTCAGCAGCTCTGCTGCCGGATCTTCAGGGCATTGCTCAATAAAATATTCATAATCCATGGCCGCAGCATGACTGCATTCCAGCTGCTGATAAATATAGCCGCGATCACGGATTTCATGGGGATCACCCGGCCGGAAGGCGTCCAGCACCACATCACTGCAACGCAAGGCTTCGGTAAACAGTCCTTCACGCAGCAACGCGCTTTTCATAACGGTCAGCCAGCGGGCCAGAATATCAATGGTCTCAGCGGTATTGAAATACTCACTGCGCAGCTCGCTGAACGGGCCGCGATGCCCCTTCAGCCAGGCTCCCATCACTCGCTTGCTGAGGTATTCACCGTCAAACGGATTAATAAACTGCGGTTCCGCGTCATACCACTCAACTTTCAGGACAAACTGGGTCGGAAATCCGACGCCGCGTACCGGCAGTTCCAGCTTATCCGCCAGATACAGGAAAATCGCGCCCAGACTGACCGGGATCCCTTTCCGGCGCTCCAGCACCTTATCCAGAAAGACGTTATCGGAAGAAAAATACTGCTCGTGATCGCCTCGGAATCCCCACTCGCGGTAAAACAGGCGAATGAGTCCATCAAGGCGCAGCGAGGCATTCGGTTCATCCAGTAGTGCCTCTTCAGCCTCTTGAGCCAGCCGATCCAGTTGCACTTTTACCCAACCAGCAGGAAAGGAAGGATCCACCGCCGCCGTCACTTCAATGGCCCCTTCAACCAGAGGCATGTGTGCTAATTCTTGTTCGGTATAATGAAACATGGTTATCCCAGCAATGAAGTTTTGGTCATTGCCAATTGCGCAGCCGCCACTACCCAGCCCAACGCACCAAGGAAGGCGAATGTCTTGAATACTTTGTTACGACCTACTTTGAGGGTAAAGACACCCAAAGCAATATAGGCCAACACGCAGGTCAGTTTCTGCGTCAACCACTCGCCACCCGGGGCAAACGGCATAAAACCGGTGATAAAAATCAGGCCCACACCGGTTAACAACAGCACAGTGTCCACCACATGCGGGGTAATTTTGAGGAATTTCTTCTGGTTCAGCGGGGAGTCGGCCATCATCAGGCCGTAACGTACCACAAACAGCAGCACGCTCAGGGCAATCGCCAACATGTGAAGGTGTTTTACAGCAGTGTACATTATTCTTCTCTCTCTATCCTTGCCAGCAACCCAGAGTAACACGATCCAGGCCGGCATAATCTTGCGCGGTCGAAACCTGCTGGTAACCAAGCGATGTTAAAATTTCGCGCACCGCTTGTCCTTGCTCGTAGCCATGCTCCAGCAACAGCCAGCCTCCGGCATTCAGGTGAAGACGACCTTGCTCACTGATAATACGAATATCAGCCAGCCCTTCGTCATCAGCGACCAGGGCACTTTTCGGCTCGAACCGAACGTCCCCTTGATCCAGATGCGGATCAGTCGCATCAATATAGGGCGGATTGCTGACAATCACAGCAAAACGCTCCTGGCTGTCCAGCGGGCTATACCAGCTACCACTGAGAAAGCGTGCATTCGCGATGCCCAGCCGTATCCGGTTTTCTTCCGCCAGTGCCGCAGCCTCCGGCCGCAGATCGATCCCGGTAACCTGAGCCTGTGGACATTCCGAAGCGATGGCCAGGGCAATCGCGCCGGTGCCGGTTCCCAGATCCAACACGGTACAGGCTTGCGGCGGCATTTTATCCAATGCCAGTTCCACCAGGCGCTCAGTATCCGGTCGTGGGATCAAAGTATGGGGTGCCACTTTCAGTGGCAATGACCAGAATTCACGCTCGCCGACAATATAGGCAATCGGCTCGCCGGTCAATCGGCGCGCTAACAGCGCATTAAACGCGCTCAGCTGCGAATCATCAAGTTCTTTTTCCGGCCAGGTCAGTAAGTAGCTGCGGGGTTTGTCGAGCACATGGCAAAGCAGCACGGCAGCATCGATATGCGGGCTGTCTGAGCCCGCATCACTTAACGCTGATGCTGCCTGCTTCAGCAGGGCATCAATGGAACGCTGCATCAGTTCAGCTCGGCCATTGCCGCCAGCTGATCAGCTTGGTACTCCAGCAGCACCGGTTCAATCAGCGTATTCAGTTCTCCTTCCATGACCTCGTTCAGACGGTAAATGGTCAGGTTGATACGGTGATCGGACACACGTCCCTGCGGGTAATTGTAGGTACGAATACGGTCAGAGCGGTCACCGGAACCCAACAGGTTACGACGGGTACTGGCTTCTTCTGCATGACGTTTTTCTTCTTCAGCCTTGATAATACGCGCCGCCAGCACCGCCATTGCTTTGGCTTTGTTCTTGTGCTGAGAACGCTCATCCTGACATTCCACCACAATGCCGGTTGGCAAGTGAGTAATACGAATCGCAGAATCAGTGGTGTTAACGTGCTGACCACCCGCGCCCGATGCCCGGAAGGTATCAATTTTCAGGTCACCGGCATTAATCTCCGGGATTTCCGCTTCAGGAATTTCCGGCAGTACAGCGACAGTACATGCTGATGTGTGAACACGCCCTTGCGATTCGGTTGCCGGAACACGCTGAACACGGTGGCCGCCAGATTCAAACTTCAACGTACCATACGCCCCATCACCCGCCACTTTGGCGATCATTTCTTTGTAACCGCCGTGCTCAGCCGAGTTGGCATTCATCACTTCAATGCGCCAGCCACGGGATTCCGCAAACTTGCTGTACATACGGAACAGGTCACCGGCAAAGATACCGGCTTCGTCACCACCAGCACCGGCACGGATTTCAATGAAACAATTACGATCATCATTCGGATCTTTAGGAATCAGCAGTACCTGCAGTTCATCTTCCAGACGCTCGATTTCCGCTTTCGCTTCCTTCACTTCTTCCTGCGCCATTTCACGCATTTCCGGATCGTCTTCCTGCGCCATTTCTTCTGCTGTGGCCAGATCGTCTTTTGCCTGCAGGTAAGCCTGGAAGCACTTGGTCACTTCCTCCAGTTGTGAATACTCGCGGGACAGCGCACGAAATTTGTCCTGGTCACCAATTACAGCCGGATCGCTCAACAAGTGCTGGACTTCTTCATAACGCTCAACCAGCGTTTCTAATTTCACTAAAATCGAAGGTTTCATATAGGTATCTACTGAGTTCCACTAATAACAGAGCGCAGTGCTCTGCCGGATTAATTTTTGGCAATGTCCAGTCCGAGGGCTTCTCGGATCACGGCCAGTTTTTCGGGTTCGCCATTATGGGCCGCGTCTTTCATTGCACGGGTTGGGGCATGGATAAGTTTATTGGTCAGCTTGTTACTCAGCTCAATCAGCAGTTTTTCCGGATCGCTGCCATTTGCCAGCGCCTGCAGGCTGCGGCTGAGCAAATCGGATTTGATATCATCAGCCTGGCATCGGTACTGCCGGATACTGTCTACCGCTTCAAGGGATCGCATCCAGCTCATAAAGGCGGCGCTTTCCTCACTGACAATCGCTTCCGCCTGAATAGCGGCCATCTTGCGCTGCTCACGGTTTTTCTCGACGATGCTGTGCAGATCATCGACCGTATACAGATAAGCATCGCTAAGATCGCCGACTTCCGGCTCAATATCACGCGGCACGGCAATATCCACCAGCAGCATCGGCTGGTGACGGCGCAGCTTAATGGCTTTCTCTACCATCCCCTTGCCGATAATCGGCAGCGGACTGGCCGTTGAACTGATCACGATGTCAGCCCGATGCAGGTACTCCGGAATCTCCGGCAGGGTAATCACTTCCGCACCGAATTCCTTCGCCAGATTCTCCGCCCGCTCACGGGTACGGTTGGCCACAATCAGCTTATTACATCCCTGTTCAGCCAAATGACGGGAAACCAGCTCAATGGTTTCCCCGGCTCCGACGAGCAAAACAGTCGCGTCGCTGAGCGATTCAAAAATCTGTTTGGCCAGCGTACAGGCCGCAAATGCCACCGATACCGCATTGCCGCCAATGTCAGTTTCGGTGCGCACTCGCTTCGCCACGGTAAACGTTTTATGGAACAGCTTTTCGAGCATCCCGTGCACAACCTCGTGCTCCCGGGAGTCAGAATACGATTGTTTCACCTGACCCAGAATCTGCGGCTCGCCCAATACCAGCGAATCCAGCCCGCAGGACACCCGCATCAGGTGCCGGACAGCAGCCTGCTCTTCATGAAAATACAGGCTCGGCATCAGATCTTCAGTACTGATTTGATGGAACTTACTCAGCCAGTCAATCATGATCCCCGGACCAGACTGCGACACATCACAGTACAGCTCAGTACGGTTACAGGTAGAAACGATAACACCGCTGTTCACATCGGGATGGTCTTGCAATTGGGCCAGCGCCTGTTTCATTTTTTCAGGCGAAAACGCAACCCGTTCACGTAAGTCTACGGAGGCCGTTTTATGGTTGATTCCTAGTGCAAGCAATGTCATGGAGACGGTGTACCACTTCGCCAATGAAAAAAGATGTAGGGCGGGATTTTACTTGATGCCCCAACTTAATTAAAGAACACAAGCCTAATCAATATGGCATAACACCACAAAACCTGTGTTTTCTTTAACAACAAATTCATCAAGTTCGAGTAAAAAGACTGCAAAATCAACATTAAGAAATTGGTATTCCTCCCTTTTTACCGCTATTGTTTGGCGATAATCCTTTACAAAAACAATGATACCCATGTTGTCTACTCTTGAGCTTCGCCATTGGCATCTTTCTGTTCCGGTCCGTCGCACAACGGTACTTTTTTTCCTGTTTGCCTTTCTGAGCGGCTGTGCCACCTCCCCGACTACCGACCACAAAACCAGCTGGGAAAGCCACGAACAGGCGCTGACTAAACTGACCCACTATCAGGCAGCCGGGAAACTTGGGTATAAAGGCAGCCAACGTTTCAGTGCCAATATGCACTGGGAAACCCGCCCGCGCGAAGACAAGCTGCTGCTGACCAATTTTCTTGGCAGCACCCTGCTGAAGCTCAATGCCACGCCGTCATCGGTCACGCTGGTTAATAACGAGGGGAAAACCTTCCAGGGCCGCGATGCCGGGAAACTGGTTGAACAACTAACCGGCCTGAATTTACCGGTAACCCAAATGCGGGACTGGCTGATTGGCCTGCCAACCGCTGCCGATACCTACCAGCTGAACAAGGAAGGACGCGTCAGCTACCTGGCGAAAGAAATCGATGGCAAGCTATGGCAGCTTGATTACAACGAGTATGATTACTCGGTAACGCCGGCCTTACCTAAGCGTCTGGTTCTGAGCACTACCGGGGTTACCATTACCCTTGTTATTAATAACTGGTCTACTAACTGAGCATACTATGATCACCCGCACGACCCGCTGGCCGGCGCCAGCCAAGCTTAATCTGTTTCTGTACATTACCGGCCGCCGCCCGGATGGGTATCACGAGCTGCAAACCCTGTTTCAGTTTCTCGACCATGGCGATACCCTAACCATTACCGCCAACAACAGTAATGACCTGATCCTGACACCCGCGATTCCGGGGGTGGCGACCGAAGATAACCTGATCTTCAGAGCGGCCGATGCCCTACGTCGCTATGCCAGAATCAAAGCCGGTGCCGACATCCATATTGAGAAAATTCTGCCGATGGGTGGGGGTCTGGGAGGGGGATCTTCAAATGCGGCGACGACCTTGGTAGCGCTGAACTACCTGTGGCAAACCAACCTCAGTGTGGATGAACTGGCAGAGATTGGTCTGAAGCTCGGTGCTGACGTGCCGGTCTTCGTCCGCGGTTTCAGTGCCTTTGCCGAAGGTGTCGGAGAGCAACTGCAACCGGCAGAGCCGGAGGAAAAGTGGTATCTGATCGTGAAACCTGAGGTAAATATCGCCACCGTGGATATTTTCACCCATCCGGGGTTAAAACGTGATACCGAAAAACGCTCACTGAATGCCCTATTGACGGGGGTTTACGAAAACGATTGCGAAAAAATCGTGAGATCACTGCACCCCGAGGTTGATAAGGCACTTTCGTGGCTGTTAGAATACGCGCCGTCGAGATTGACTGGCACTGGCGCTTGTGTTTTCGCTGAATTTAGCACCCAACACGAAGCCAATGCAACTCTCAAAAAATTACCTGACTGGCTCCACGGATTTGTTGCCAAAGGTGTCAACACATCGCCTCTTTTGACAGCCTTGCACGCACTTTCTACGGATTGTCAGTAACTACAACTTGGACGCAACCTGAGGTTTCCACCGTGCCTGATATGAAGCTGTTTGCTGGTAACGCGACACCAGAGCTAGCCCAACGCATCGCTGATCGTCTTTACATTTCACTCGGAGACGCAACAGTTAACCGTTTCTCCGACGGTGAAGTCTGTGTTCAGATTAATGAGAACGTCCGTGGTAGCGACGTATTCATCATTCAATCGACCTGTGCGCCAACTAACGACAACCTGATGGAACTGGTTGTTATGATCGATGCACTGCGCCGTGCTTCAGCAGGCCGTATCACTGCTGTTATCCCTTACTTCGGCTACGCTCGCCAAGACCGCCGCGTCCGTTCTGCCCGTGTGCCAATTACTGCTAAAGTGGTTGCTGACTTCCTGTCTAACGTGGGTGTTGACCGCGTTCTGACTGTTGACCTGCACGCAGAGCAGATTCAGGGCTTCTTCGATGTACCAGTAGACAACATTTTCGGCAGCCCTGTTCTGCTGGAAGACATGCTGGCGAAAAGCCTGGAAGATCCAGTTGTGGTTTCTCCGGATATCGGTGGTGTAGTGCGTGCCCGTGCAACAGCAAAACTGCTGGATGACACTGACATCGCTATCATCGACAAGCGTCGTCCTCGTGCGAACGTTTCTCAGGTTATGCACCTGATCGGTGACGTGGAAGGCCGTGACTGTATCATTGTTGACGACATGATCGACACCGGCGGTACACTGTGTAAAGCGGCAGAAGCGCTGAAAGAACGTGGTGCAAAGCGTGTATTTGCATACGCTACCCACCCTGTTTTCTCTGGCAGTGCCCCACAGAACATCAAAGAGTCTGTCATTGACGAAGTGATCGTCACCGACTCTATCCCACTGTCTCCAGAAATGGCTGCAACCGGTAAAGTTTCTGTACTGACGCTATCAGGCATGCTGGCGGAAGCCATTCGTCGCATCAGCAACGAAGAGTCAATTTCGGCGATGTTCGAGCATTAATCTCGACACTGATCGTTTTCAAACGCCCTGCAATTGCGGGGCGTTTTTGTTTTTCCCGCCGGTATCAACCGTGTCCGGACAGCGCCACCACCGTGATTACCAGGCGGCCTGTTAACCACGGCTGGGGTGAAGATATCAATTTCCCCGCGTTTGGTATAACATAGCGCGCGTTTTCAGCCCCTAAGACTTGAGAGACGAGCGTGAGTAATAATATTCGCCTGTTAGTCGGTCTGGCTAACCCGGGCGCCGAGTATGCGAAAACCCGCCATAATGCGGGAGCATGGGTGGTCGAAGAGCTGGCCCGTGTCCACAATGTGATCCTGCGTGATGAAGCCAAATATTTTGGCCTGACCGGCCGGATCCAAGCCAATGGCCAGGATCTGCGTTTGCTGATCCCATCTACCTACATGAACCTCTCAGGCAAGTCGGTGGCAGCATTGGCCAACTTCTTCCAGATTAAACCGGAAGAGATTCTCGTGGCGCATGATGAACTGGATCTGCCGCCGGGCGTCGCCAAGTTCAAGAAAGGCGGTGGTCACGGAGGCCATAACGGCTTGCGCGACATCATCAGTAAAATGGGCAACAACAAAGAGTTTTATCGTCTACGCATCGGCATCGGCCATCCGGGAGATAAAAACAAAGTTGCCGGTTTTGTACTGGGCAAAGCTCCCGCCAAAGAGCAGGAGCAAATCGATGCCGCCGTTGATGAAGCGGTACGCTGCATGGATATTTTGCTCAAAGACGGCCTGAATAAAGCGCAGAATCGACTACATTCATTCAAAGCTGAATAATAGTCACCAACCATGAATTTGATCTGACAGAACCGCTGTCAGACTGTTTTACCGAACACTACCAAAAGGGTTTTACACCATGGGTTTTAAATGCGGAATCGTCGGCCTGCCAAACGTAGGCAAGTCAACACTTTTCAATGCCCTGACCAAAGCAGGTATCGAGGCAGCTAACTTCCCGTTCTGTACCATTGAGCCAAACACTGGCGTGGTTCCAGTTCCTGATCTGCGTCTTGACGCGCTGGCGGCCATTGTGAAACCAGAACGCATCCTGCCAACGACCATGGAATTCGTAGATATCGCCGGTCTGGTAGCGGGTGCGTCAAAAGGTGAAGGCCTGGGTAACAAATTCCTGGCTAACATCCGTGAAACCGACGCGATTGGTCACGTTGTACGTTGTTTCGAGAACGATAACATTGTTCACGTTGCCGGTAAGATCAACCCTCTGGATGATATCGAAGTTATCAACCTGGAGCTGGCACTGGCTGACCTGGATACCTGTGAGCGCGCCATTCAGCGTCAGGCGAAGCGTGCGAAAGGCGGCGACAAAGATGCTAAATTCGAAATCGCGGTACTGGAAAAAATGCTGCCGACCTTTACCGAAGGTGGTATGGCACGTTCGATCGATCTGACAAAAGAAGAAGCAGCAGCTATCAGCTACCTGAACTTCCTGACGCTGAAGCCGACTATGTACATCGCAAACGTCAGCGAAGACGGTTTCGAAGATAACCCGTTCCTGGAAATGGTGCGTGAGCACGCGGCAAAAGAAAATGCTGTGGTAGTCCCGGTTTGTGCAGCCATTGAATCAGAAATTGCTGAGCTGGATGATGCTGACCGCGAAGAGTTCCTGGCTGATCTGGGCATTGAAGAGCCAGGCCTGAACCGTGTGATCCGTTCTGGCTACGAGCTGCTGAACCTGCAAACATACTTCACCGCTGGTGTGAAAGAAGTTCGTGCATGGACGATCCCTGTAGGTGCTACAGCTCCTCAGGCGGCGGGTAAAATCCACACTGACTTCGAAAAAGGCTTTATCCGCGCAGAAGTTATTGGTTACGACCACTACATCGAGTTTGGTGGCGAAAACGGTGCAAAAGACGCAGGTAAATGGCGTCTGGAAGGTAAAGAGTACATCGTTAAAGACGGCGACGTAGTTCACTTCCGCTTCAACGTATAAGCTATTCAACCTATCACCAACAAGCGCGGCAGTGACACCTGAGCTTACTGCTGACAATTGTTGTCCAAAAGCCAGCCTGCGGGCTGGCTTCTTGTTTTTTGGGGTTGGCATTTTGCTTTTGGCGCTAGCGTTTCGACGTCTATGCGACAACAACGCATAAAAAAACCAACACACATTTCATTTTCAGCGCCGTTTTGTCAGCCTGTAACATCAAATCAAAAACGAACCCGGCCCATGAGAGACTGCGGATTTCCTGCCTATCCCCTTCAGAAACCACAAAATCAGCACGTCAATCGCCCACTTCGTCCAAATATCCATCGAACAATCGAATTTTCGGGGGATCTTAAAAAAAACTGTTGACGGTATTGGCTGGTATTAGCATAATGCGCCCCGTTCCCGAGACAGCGGTCAGCAAGACAAGCTGCAAGGAAAACAAAAAGATGGCTACGTAGCTCAGTTGGTTAGAGCACATCACTCATAATGATGGGGTCACAGGTTCGAATCCCGTCGTAGCCACCATTCTCCCCCGGAGAATGTAAAAATAAACCACGTGCGGTGGTGGCGGAATTGGTAGACGCGCTAGCTTCAGGTGCTAGTGTCCGCAAGGACGTGAGGGTTCAAGTCCCTCCCTCCGCACCAAAATTTCGGTTATCTCTTAAATTATTAAGAGCTGCCCTGTAGGTCTATCGCCAAGCGGTAAGGCAGCGGCTTTTGATGCCGCCATTCCCTGGTTCGAATCCAGGTAGACCTGCCATCTTTACAAGGTTGATGATTATCAGGTATAGTCGGCAACCCATATGGCTACGTAGCTCAGTTGGTTAGAGCACATCACTCATAATGATGGGGTCACAGGTTCGAATCCCGTCGTAGCCACCATTCTCCTCGGAGAATGTAAAAATAAACCACGTGCGGTGGTGGCGGAATTGGTAGACGCGCTAGCTTCAGGTGCTAGTGTCCGCAAGGACGTGAGGGTTCAAGTCCCTCCCTCCGCACCAACATTCTAGTCTTAGGCTTTCGGGCGTAAGCAACAAAATATGCGGAAGTGGCGAAATTGGTAGACGCACCAGATTTAGGTTCTGGCGCCGCAAGGTGTGAGAGTTCAAGTCTCTCCTTCCGCACCATATTTTTCAGATTGTTTTTTCAGTCTGAGAATACAATCAGAGAATACTGCTGGTAACAGCAAACCAAAATGCGGAAGTGGCGAAATTGGTAGACGCACCAGATTTAGGTTCTGGCGCCGCAAGGTGTGAGAGTTCAAGTCTCTCCTTCCGCACCATTCTCTCTGATTAAAGTCTCTGTTACAGAGCGCCTGCAGGTCTATCGCCAAGCGGTAAGGCAGCGGCTTTTGATGCCGCCATTCCCTGGTTCGAATCCAGGTAGACCTGCCATCTTTACAAGGTTGGTGATTATCAGGTATAGTCGGCAACCCATATGGCTACGTAGCTCAGTTGGTTAGAGCACATCACTCATAATGATGGGGTCACAGGTTCGAATCCCGTCGTAGCCACCATTCTCCCCGGAGAATGTAAAAATAAACCACGTGCGGTGGTGGCGGAATTGGTAGACGCGCTAGCTTCAGGTGCTAGTGTCCGCAAGGACGTGAGGGTTCAAGTCCCTCCCTCCGCACCAACATTTAGGTTACCTCTTAATTTTAAGAGTTGCCCTGCAGGTCTATCGCCAAGCGGTAAGGCAGCGGCTTTTGATGCCGCCATTCCCTGGTTCGAATCCAGGTAGACCTGCCATTATTGACTTATCTGCCGACTCGTTCGGGATGTAAGCAACGCGGAAGTGGCGAAATTGGTAGACGCACCAGATTTAGGTTCTGGCGCCGCAAGGTGTGAGAGTTCAAGTCTCTCCTTCCGCACCATTATTCAAGTCTCTGTAAAGAGCAACTGCAGGTCTATCGCCAAGCGGTAAGGCAGCGGCTTTTGATGCCGCCATTCCCTGGTTCGAATCCAGGTAGACCTGCCATTACTTTTCGATGTTGATTTTTATGTCAGCAGCGTTAAAGTGGCTACGTAGCTCAGTTGGTTAGAGCACATCACTCATAATGATGGGGTCACAGGTTCGAATCCCGTCGTAGCCACCATTCTCTCCGGAGAATGTAAAAATAAACCACGTGCGGTGGTGGCGGAATTGGTAGACGCGCTAGCTTCAGGTGCTAGTGTCCGCAAGGACGTGAGGGTTCAAGTCCCTCCCTCCGCACCAACATTTAGGTTACCTCTTAATTTTAAGAGTTGCCCTGCAGGTCTATCGCCAAGCGGTAAGGCAGCGGCTTTTGATGCCGCCATTCCCTGGTTCGAATCCAGGTAGACCTGCCATTATTGACTTATCTGCCGACTCGTTCGGGATGTAAGCAACGCGGAAGTGGCGAAATTGGTAGACGCACCAGATTTAGGTTCTGGCGCCGCAAGGTGTGAGAGTTCAAGTCTCTCCTTCCGCACCATTATTCAAGTCTCTGTAAAGAGCAACTGCAGGTCTATCGCCAAGCGGTAAGGCAGCGGCTTTTGATGCCGCCATTCCCTGGTTCGAATCCAGGTAGACCTGCCATTACTTTTCGATGTTGATTTTTATGTCAGCAGCGTTAAAGTGGCTACGTAGCTCAGTTGGTTAGAGCACATCACTCATAATGATGGGGTCACAGGTTCGAATCCCGTCGTAGCCACCATTCTCTCCGGAGAATGTAAAAATAAACCACGTGCGGTGGTGGCGGAATTGGTAGACGCGCTAGCTTCAGGTGCTAGTGTCCGCAAGGACGTGAGGGTTCAAGTCCCTCCCTCCGCACCAACATTCAAGTCTTAGGCTTTCGGGCGTAAGCAACAAAATATGCGGAAGTGGCGAAATTGGTAGACGCACCAGATTTAGGTTCTGGCGCCGCAAGGTGTGAGAGTTCAAGTCTCTCCTTCCGCACCATATTTTTCAGATTGTTTTTTCAGTCTGAGAATACAATCAGAGAACACTGCTGGTAACAGCAAACCAAAATGCGGAAGTGGCGAAATTGGTAGACGCACCAGATTTAGGTTCTGGCGCCGCAAGGTGTGAGAGTTCAAGTCTCTCCTTCCGCACCATTCTCTCTGATTAAAGTCTCTGTTACAGAGCACCTGTAGGGCTATCGCCAAGCGGTAAGGCAGCGGCTTTTGATGCCGCCATTCCCTGGTTCGAATCCAGGTAGCCCTGCCATTATTTCACTTATCGTACTGAATTTATCAGCACGCTAAGTTACGCGGAAGTGGCGAAATTGGTAGACGCACCAGATTTAGGTTCTGGCGCCGCAAGGTGTGAGAGTTCAAGTCTCTCCTTCCGCACCATCCTTTAAGAAACCCACCTTTGGTGGGTTTTCTTTTGTCTGGCATCCGGCTAGGGTGCTGAGCAACGATTTTTTACAACCTACTCAATGATCGTATCTCTCTGGTTGTTAAGCCGAATGTGCCTGTCACATTCGGCTGTTTCTTTTTCTAGCTCCAATTCTATCAACGTAGCTTTATCTACCGGCTTTCATCTACATTGACCAGGCCATTAGGCACCTGCGACTAGCAGTTTCGAGCACCAAGCGTCTTCTCTCTGTACACCTTTCTCTGCTGACTTCTCCTAGACATATCACGCCTCAGCACATCAATCCCGACGCTTCCGGCAGGCGAAAACACGACATAGAATTCGGAACACTATAGGGTTGACTGGCCATCCAAATCCCCATTGAGATGACTCATACACGCCAGCGGTAAATGATAAGCGCCTGGAGGTAGATGATAAGCACTTGGCAGCTGACGCTAACTGTTTAAGAAGATGCAACGGCAGGCAGGATCAGAGCGGATGGTGAGAGACAGGATAAGATGGAATAAGAAGAATGTGCCTAGGGTGCGACCATGCTTAGAACGAGATACCGCAAAGCCCAGGAAAAAACCAAGGCACAAAAAAGTGAGCCCTCAGGCTCACTGTATCGATTACATGCCCATCGCGTATTTCAGCACCTGCTGTTTGAGCGGTCCGGCATGCTCTGCCAGTTTCAGTCCCGCATTTCGCAGCAATTTGACCGGCAGCAAATTATTGCTAAATGTCGTATAGAAAAAGTCCATACCGGTTTGCATCAGCAGGTTATCCGGACGACGACGGCGCTCATAAGCTTTTAAGACCCGCAAACTGGCCCAATCATTGCCGGCCTTTTCCATTTCATGCAACAACGTATCCACATCCTTAAAGCCGAGGTTCACCCCCTGCCCTGCCAATGGATTAATGGTATGAGCAGCATCCCCCAATAGCACGACACCCGGCTTGAAATAATGCTGGGCATGGCGACGAGTGAGGGGAAAGCTGCCCTGGCCGATAACTGAAAAATCGCCCAGCTCTGGTGGAAAATGGGCGGCGATTTGCGCTTTCAGCTGTTCAGGTTCCATTGTCGATAGCAGCTTGATGCGGGAAGGGCTGTCATACCAGACCAGCGAGCCCTGATGGCCCGGCAATGGCAGGAACGAGCGGGGACCACTTGGGGTAAATTGCTGCCAGGTAATGTCCTGTTGCGGCAAAGCGGTCGCAATATTAATGAGCATACAATGCTGGCGATAATCCCACGCGGTCACTCCGATCCCGGCCTGCTGACGAACTTGAGAGTTTGCCCCATCAGCCCCAACCAGTAAACGCGCACTTAATACTTCTCCGCTGGCCAACTTGATGTGATAGCCGGCGTCATGTGGGGTCGCCGATGCCATGCGCGCCGGGCAAAGTAATGTCAGATTCGGATAGTGTTCAAACTGCTGCCACAACGCCAGCTGAATCACACGGTTTTCCACAATGAAGCCCAGTTGATCGAGATGCATGTCCTCGGCACTGAACCGGGTCCGGCACTCAGGGTGTTCCCAGGTTTCAAGCCGTTTGTACGGGCACAACCGCATGGCGCGCACATTGTCCCAGGCTCCCAGGCGTTCCAGCAGGGCAACCGAGCTGGGTGAGATTGCCGACACCCGCAAATCCATCGGCTGGTCAGCAGCAAAAGTGGCGGGAGCAACCCCCTCCAGTACCGCCACAGTCAGTCCCTGCTGCGCCAGACCTATTGCCATCGCCGCGCCGACCATGCCGCCACCGGCGACAACCACATCAAACTGTTCCATTCCGGTTTCCATTTGTTATGCTCACTACTCTGATTTATGGCAGGTACAGCGACCTGTTTGCTATCATTTTACCTAATTTCTGCTACGCAATCAGTGCTTAATCGCTGCACCCTGCGGGCTGATCCAATTTTGAGGAAGATTACGTCCCCTATGTTCGTCCGCCTGAAACGCTTTTTGCTGACCATTATACTGCTTCTGCTGGCGCTCCCGCCCCTGTTGGTGATGGCCGGGAAATACATCGATCCGCCGGTCTGGGGCTGGCAGCTTCACCGCAGCCTGTTTCCGCCCGCCGGTTACCCTTCGCGCTCTGCCCATGACTGGAAGCCGTTATCGGCGATTTCACCGTACAGCCAGCTGGCCGTGATCGCTTCGGAAGATCAGCGCTTTCCGAACCACAGCGGTATCGACGTTAATGCCGTCCTGACCATTTTGAAACAAAGCGGCAGCGACGGCCCGAGCCGAGGTGGCAGTACCATTACCCAACAGACGGCCAAAAACCTGTTTTTGTTTCCGTCCCGCACTTTCATTCGCAAAGGGGTCGAGCTGTATTTCACCTTATGGATGGAGTGGCTTTGGGACAAAACGCGCATCCTTGAAATGTACCTCAATATCGTTGAGTTCGGCCCTGGGGTGTACGGCATCGAAGCCGCCAGCCAGACCTACTTTGGCATCCCGGCTGCGCGCCTGTCAGCTCAGCAATCTGCCCAGCTGGCAGCGGTACTGCCAAACCCTTACCGGATTCATCCGGCCCCGATGACCGATTATGTCGCCAAACGCAGTCGCTGGATCCGCCAGCAAATGCGCCAACTCGGGATGCAAACCCTGGAGAAGCTCTAGTCTATAACCACATTGTATTCGGGGTGGTGATGATCTGGTCAGGCAAGGTTTAAAGCAGTACAATACGCGGCTTGCTACAGCTGACGGCCATGTTCACGGCCGCTTGGCCGAATGAAGCAATGTTGAATGCAATGAATAAACACTACGAGTGAAGAGTTAGACATGGCTAAGAAACTGCTTATCAAAACCTGGGGTTGCCAGATGAACGAGTACGATTCATCAAAAATGGCCGATCTTCTTAATGCAGCCAATGGCTTCGAGTTAACGGAAGAACCAGAAGAAGCAGACGTTCTGCTGCTTAACACCTGCTCCATCCGTGAAAAGGCCCAGGAAAAAGTGTTCCACCAGCTTGGTCGCTGGAAAACACTGAAAGACAAAAAACCTGACCTGGTGATTGGCGTAGGCGGTTGTGTGGCAACTCAGGAAGGCGATTCTATCCGTGTTCGCGCACCTTATGTGGATGTGATCTTTGGCCCGCAAACCCTGCACCGTCTGCCTGAGATGATTAAGCAGTCACAAAGCTCTGACGCACCGGTCATGGACATTTCTTTCCCTGAAATTGAAAAGTTTGACCGCCTGCCTGAGCCGCGTGCAGAAGGCCCGACGGCTTTCGTGTCTATCATGGAAGGCTGTTCTAAGTACTGCACATTCTGTGTGGTGCCTTACACTCGTGGTGAAGAAGTCAGCCGTCCGCTGGATGACGTTCTGTTTGAAATTGCTCAGCTGGCCGAACAAGGTGTTCGTGAAGTCAACCTGCTGGGACAAAACGTAAACGCCTACCGCGGTGAAACCCACGACGGTGAAATTGCGAGCTTTGCTGAGCTGCTGCGCCTGGTAGCGGCCATCGATGGTATCGACCGTATCCGCTACACCACCAGCCACCCTATCGAGTTTACCGATGATATCATCGCGGTTTACGAAGATACCCCTGAAGTGGTGAGCTTCCTGCACCTGCCGGTACAGAGCGGTTCAGACCGTATTCTGGCGATGATGAAGCGTCCGCACACGGCGATCGAGTACAAGTCGAAAATCCGTAAACTGCGCAAAGCGCGTCCGGATATCACCATCAGTTCTGACTTCATTGTCGCGTTCCCGGGTGAAAGCGATCAGGACTTCCAGGAAACCATGAAACTGATCCGTGATGTCGACTTCGACATGAGCTTCAGCTTCATTTACTCACCACGTCCGGGTACACCGGCCGCAGACTATCCGTGCGATCTGTCTGAAGACGTGAAAAAACAACGCTTGTACGAACTGCAGCAGCAGATCAATACTCAGGCGATGCGTTACTCACGCCAGATGCTGGGCACTGAACAGCGTATCTTGGTGGAAGGTCCTTCTAAGAAGAACATCATGGAGTTACGTGGCCGTACTGAGAACAACCGCGTAGTTAACTTTGAAGGCCCGGTCGATTTGATCGGTCAGTTCGTTGATGTCAAGATCACGGATGTCTTCGCGAACTCCCTGCGTGGTGAACTGGTACGTACCGAAGCCGAAATGAACCTGCGTGTTGCGATGTCTCCAGCTGAAGTCATCGAGAAAACACGCAAAGAAGATGAATTGGGTGTAGGCGTATATACTCCATAGTAAGACGCCCGTCTAAATACAAACAGACGAGCCCTGAACCAAAGGTTGCCCGACCAAACGGGCAACCCTCATGAGAGGCAAATCTTGAGTAAAGTCATTACGATTGAATTTAATCTGGAACCCGCCAATAACCAGCGCCTTTCCAGCCTTTGTGGCCCTTTCGACGATAACATTAAACAACTTGAACGCCGTCTGGGTGTCGAAATTAACCACCGCAGCAATAGTTTCAGTATTGTTGGCCAACCGCATACTGCCGGTGCCGCCGCCGACATCATCAAGACCCTGTATGTCGACACCGCCCCGGTCCGCAATGTGATCCCGGATATTGAACCAGAGCAAATCCACCTGGCGATCAAAGAATCCGGTGTGCTGGAGCAATCGACGGACTCCAGTATCCCTTACGGTAAAGAAGTCACAATCAAGACCAAAAAGGGAATCATCAAACCACGCACCCCGAACCAGGCGCAATACATTGCCAACATGGTTCGCCATGACATCACGTTCGGGATTGGTCCTGCCGGTACCGGTAAAACCTATCTCGCCGTTGCTGCCGCGGTAGACGCTCTGGAGCGTCAGGAAATCCGTCGCATCCTGCTAACCCGCCCTGCGGTAGAAGCAGGTGAAAAACTGGGCTTCCTACCGGGTGACCTGAGCCAGAAAGTCGACCCGTATCTGCGTCCGCTGTACGATGCCCTGTTTGAAATGCTGGGGTTCGAGCGGGTCGAGAAGCTGATTGAGCGTAACGTGATTGAAGTTGCCCCGCTGGCTTACATGCGTGGCCGTACCCTGAACGACGCCTTCATCATCCTCGATGAGAGCCAGAACACCACTGTGGAACAAATGAAAATGTTCCTGACCCGGATCGGTTTCAACTCCCGGGCCGTGATCACCGGTGACGTCACCCAGATCGACCTGCCGCGCGGCGCCCGTTCCGGCCTGCGCCATGCGATTGAAGTGTTGTCTGAAGTGGATGAAATCAGCTTCAACTTCTTCCTGGCTGACGACGTGGTTCGTCACCCGGTTGTTGCCCGAATTGTTCAGGCGTATGAAGTGTGGGAAACCGAAGACCAGAAACAACGAAAGCTGGCTGAACAACGCCGCCGTGAAGAGCAGATGGCCAGACAGGCCGCACTGACGCCAGGTGCCGTCATTCTTCCAGAAGCAGAAACGGAAAAAACCGATTAATGGCTATTTATCTTGATCTCCAGGTGGCGACCGACAACCCTGACGGTATGCCAAGTGAAGCTGACTTCCAGCAGTGGCTGGATGCTGCCATTACCCCGTTTCAGGCAGATGCCGAAGTGACAGTGCGTCTGGTCGACGCAGAAGAAAGCCATTCCCTGAACCACGAGTACCGGGGCAAAGACAAGCCGACTAATGTACTGTCGTTTCCGTTTGAAGCCCCGCCGGGCATGGAACTCGATCTGCTCGGTGATCTGGTGATTTGTCGTCAGGTCGTTGAAAATGAGGCCGAAGATCAGAACAAACCGCTTAACGCCCACTGGGCACATATGGTTGTACATGGCAGTCTGCATCTGCTAGGTTATGACCATATTGAAGACGATGAAGCCGAGGAAATGGAAGCGCTGGAAACGGAAATCATGCAAAACATGGGTTTTGCTGACCCGTATGCCGACGAAAAGCTGTAACCTTTCCCCGATAAAATTGTCAAACAGGCACGGCAGCCTGCTGCCGAGCCTGTTTATTTCCGTGGCATTCGCCACTTAATTGCTAGAGAAACCATTCTTACAAACAATGAACGAAGATAACTCACAGAATTCAGAAGGTCCGAGTAGAAAGTCCTTCTTTGAACGTATTGGTCAACTGTTCCAGGGCGAACCGCAAAACCGCGAGGAACTGGTCGAGGTCTTCCGTGACTCGGAAGAAAATGAACTGATCGACCATGACACCCGGGACATGCTGGAAGGGGTCATGCAGATCTCTGAAATGCGGGTGCGAGATATCATGATCCCACGCTCCCAAATGACCACAATTGAACGTTCTCAGAAGTTAGAGGATCTGATCGATCTTATTGTCGATGCCCAACACTCGCGCTACCCGGTGATCAGTGATGACAAAGACCATGTTGAAGGCATTCTGCTGGCGAAAGACCTGTTACGGTACCTGCGCCCAGATAGTGAGCCATTTAATATGGACGAGATACTGCGTCCTGCCGTAGTTGTACCGGAAAGCAAACGCGTTGACCGCCTGCTGAAAGAGTTCCGCGAAGAGCGCTATCACATGGCGATAGTGGTTGACGAATTTGGCGGGGTATCGGGAGTTATTACCATTGAAGATATTCTGGAACAGATCGTAGGCGAAATCGAAGACGAGTTCGACGACGAAGAAGAACAGGATATCCGTCAATTAAGCAAACATACCTACTCAGTGAAAGCCCTGACAACCATTGAGGCGTTCAATGAGATGTTCCAGACCCGCTTCAGTGACGAAGAAGTCGACACCGTCGGCGGGCTGGTCATGACCAGTTTTGGCCACCTGCCGACTCGCGGCGAAGTGGTTGAACTGGATGGGTATTCGTTCAAAGTAACGGCAGCTGACAGCCGCCGGGTGATCCAGCTGCAAGTGACCGTACCACACGAAGCTCATCAACCGACTACGACACCATAACGAATGACAACAATTCGCTTAAAGAAGTTGGGACAGCTTGCGCTGGCTGTCCCAGCAGGTGCTCTTGCCACCCTGGCTTTTGCACCGTATCAACACTGGTACCTCGCACCAGTTTCTCTCTTTATTCTCTTTTTCCTGCTCCAAAATCAATCTGTTAAACGATCTGCTGCCATAGGTTTCCTGTGGGGGCTGGGATTATTTGGCACCGGGATAAGCTGGGTTCACGTCAGTATCGCCAACTTTGGCGGGATGCCGTGGCTGGCCGGCTGGACGCTGATGGCATTGCTGATCAGCTACCTGGCCCTCTACCCGGCGGTATTCGGTGCGCTGTTCAACCGCTTTAATCAGGGACGGCCGTTCCACCAGCTGATGCTCAGCGGCCCGGTGATCTGGCTGGTGCTGGATTGGATCCGCGGCTGGCTGATGACCGGTTTTCCGTGGCTGTGGATGGGTTACAGCCAACTTGAGAGTCCTTATGCTTCACTGGCGCCGATTTTAGGTGTCGAGGGGATCACCCTGGCACTGGTACTGAGCTGCGGGGCACTGGTCGCGGCCGTCGCGTACCGTAACTGGAAGCCTCTGCTGGTACCGGCCCTGATACTGGGTTTCTCCCTGCTGGCGGGCCAGAAACAATGGGTAGTGCCGGATCCGGACAACACCCTGGATGTTGCCATGATTCAGGGCAACGTCGCGCAGGAAGTGAAGTGGCTGCCAAGCCAGCGCTGGCCGACCCTGATGAAGTACACCGATCTGACCCGAGAGAACTGGGATGCAGACCTGATCATCTGGCCGGAAGCGGCGATCCCGGCATTGGAAGCCCAACTGCCGACTTTCCTCCAGAATCTCGATGCCGCGGCGCGCAACAACCAGACCACCATTCTCACCGGTGTGCTGGATCAGGACGCCCACGGCCAGTATTTCAATAACATCCTGACCCTCGGGGTCAACAATGCCGGCCCGTACCAGTATGAATCTGCCGAGCGTTACAGCAAGCACCACCTGCTGCCGTTTGGTGAATTTGTCCCGTTCGGGGATTTACTGCGTCCGCTGGCTCCGTTCTTTAACCTGCCAATGTCGTCGTTCAGCCGCGGTGACTATATCCAGCCGAACCTGGAAGCCAACGGTTACTCGCTGGCCCCGGCACTCTGCTACGAAGTGGCATTCAGCGAGCAGGTGCGCCGCAATGTGAATGAAAACACGGAGTTTCTGCTGACCTTGTCGAACGATACCTGGTTTGGTAAGTCAATCGGGCCGTTCCAGCACATGGAAATCGCCCAGATGCGCTCACTGGAGCTGGGTAAGCCATTACTGCGTGCAACAAACAGCGGCCTGACAGGTATCGTGGATCATCACGGCAAAATCATCGCCCAGATCCCGCAGTTTGAAACCGCTGTGCTACGCAGCAAAGTAGTGCCGACCAAAGGGATGACACCTTACACAGCCCTTGGCAGCTGGCCGCTGTATTTCTACCTGCTGTGGTCTGTCACCCTGTCGTGGATTCTGATTCGCCGCCAAGGCGGCCGATTCCGCGATCACCAGCCGGAAATTAACTATCACGACTGATGAGCGTGAATCTTGCTGAATCTTCACTGAAAATTCACCAAGAAATGACGGAATGGCGAAGGTCTCCCCTTCGCCTTTTTTTTCACCCTGCTAAGATATCGGAAAAGAAAACTGCGAACACAACGCGCAGCTTAATCAGGGAGAACCTCCATGAAAGTCATTCACAAACTGTTTGCCATGCTAGGCGCACTCGCGCTGCTGTGTGTCGCCACCGGCTCTATCGCCAAAGAAGATCTAGACACCCAGGCGGCTCTGAATCAGTTCAAGGCCGCATCACAGACCCATCCCTTCTTTCAGTCCGCTTACGGCTATGCGGTTTTCCCATCAGTCGGTAAAGGCGGTTTCTGGATTGGCGGAGCCTACGGCAGCGGTACTGTGTACCAGCAGCACCAGGTCACCGGCCATGCCAAACTGTACCAAGTCTCGATCGGCCTCCAGTTCGGCGGTCAGGCCTACAGCGAAATTATTTTCTTCCAGGACAAACGGGCATATGACCGCTTTACCAGCGGCAGCTTTGAGCTGGATGCGCAGGCTTCTGCCGTCGCCCTGACCGAGGGAGCGCAGGCCAAAGCGGGCACCACCGGCGTCAGCGCCAGCTCCGGTCAGAAATACATTGATGCCAACTACACCAACGGGATTGCGGTGTTCACCTTTGCCAAAGGCGGGATGATGGTCGAGGCATCATTGGCCGGACAGAAGTTCAGCTATACTCCGCTCAGCACCCAAGCGGCGGTACCGGCACAATCAGCACAGCCGCAGACCCAACCGTATGAGCCAGAACCGACCACGGTTGTGGTCGAGACTTTAGAGCGCCCATAAGAGCTTCTGATGAAACTCAGAGCGACAAGCGGGAGTCGGAAAGACTACAGAGAAGGCAACAAAGACGCACAATAAAAACAGCGGGCTCAAAGACCCGCTGTTTTTTATCTATGGCTAATGACCAATTATCGATGACAAGTTCCAACTCACCCGTTACAAATGACCGCCCTTCTCAGGGAGAAAGCGGCTGACGGGTGAAACGGGTATGCCCGCATTTAAGACAGGGGGAAATCTCTTTCACATGGGTGATCAACTCCTTGTGCCCGCACTGCTCGCACACCAGATTGCCCAGCCCAACAATTTCTCCGGCTTCGTACACCCCTTGGTGTTTGATGTCATCCATCACCTCCCGCCACTCAATCTGGGTTTTATCCGTGACTTCCGCCAGCCCTTCCCAGATGGTTTCTTTAACGACCTGATAAAACGGACTCTCGCTGAACGGAGCCGGGCTTTCCTCCACATTCTGCCCAAATTCCTGCAAATCCCGCTTCAGGTATGCAGAGATCAAAGCCAGCTCATCTTTGGTCATATCACTGGCTGCCTGACGGTATTTTTCAGTCACTTCGGCCCAGTGTTTCAGCTCATCCGGACTGTGCTTGAGCGTTTCGGTTACCTGCTCCAGCAGCGTCTCATAATCCTTTTTCTGATTTGCCATTCGCCACCTCCTCGCGGTCACTCTGCCGGCTTTTTACGCCTTAAGCCGCCTTTCACTGCCGAACAGTCAACAATTCGGCCCGAAATGATTTTCAGCTATTGTTGACACCTTTACCTTTAGTTATTCTATGTCGATTATATTGAATGTGTTTGTACTCAACTCACAAAACCCCGGATGTCATCGATGCAAGAACAATATCGTCCGCAGGACATTGAACAGAAAGTTCAAGAACATTGGGACAACAACAAAACGTTTGTTGTAAGTGAAGACCCTAATAAAGAAAAATTCTACTGTCTCTCCATGTTCCCGTACCCAAGTGGTCGTCTGCACATGGGTCACGTTCGTAACTACACCATCGGTGATGTGATTTCTCGTTACCAGCGTCTGCAAGGCAAAAATGTCATGCAGCCAATCGGCTGGGATGCATTCGGTCTGCCAGCAGAAAACGCCGCGGTTAAGAACAAGACGGCTCCGGCGCCTTGGACTTACGAAAACATTGAATACATGAAGAACCAGCTGAAACTGCTGGGCTTCGGCTACGACTGGAACCGCGAATTCGCGACTTGTACGCCAGAATACTACCGTTGGGAACAAGAGTTCTTCACCAAGCTGTACAACAAGGGCCTGGTTTACAAGAAGACCTCTTCCGTTAACTGGTGTCCGAACGACCAGACCGTTCTGGCTAACGAGCAGGTAGAAGACGGTTGCTGCTGGCGTTGTGACACTCCGGTTGAGCAAAAAGAAATTCCACAGTGGTTCATTAAAATTACTGAATACGCTCAGGAACTGCTGGACGACCTGGATCAGCTGGAAGGCTGGCCTGAAATGGTTAAAACCATGCAGCGTAACTGGATCGGCCGCTCTGAAGGCGTTGAACTGAGCTTTGCCGTTAAAGGTCACAGCGACCTGGAAGTTTACACCACCCGTCCTGACACCCTGATGGGCGTTACGTACGTGGGCATTGCTGCCGGTCACCCGCTGGCTGCCGCGGCGGCAGAAAATAATCCAGAACTGGCGAAGTTCATTGACGAGTGCCGTAACACCAAAGTTGCCGAAGCAGAACTGGCAACGATGGAGAAGAAAGGCATGGCAACGGGCCTGACTGCGATTCACCCGCTGAATGGCCGTGAAGTACCGGTTTACGTGGCTAACTTCGTTCTGATGGACTACGGCACAGGCGCAGTAATGGCTGTTCCTGCCCACGACCAGCGTGATTTTGAGTTCGCAACCAAATACGGCCTAGACATCGTGCCAGTTATCAAACCAGAAGACGGCAGCGAGCTGGACATTTCTGAAGCGGCGTACACCGAGAAAGGTGTGCTGTTCGACTCCGGCGAGTTCGACGGTCTGGGCTTCCAGGATGCGTTCAATGCGATCGCGGCAAAACTGGAAGCGGAAGGCAAAGGCAAGAAGACCGTTAACTTCCGTCTGCGTGACTGGGGTGTTTCCCGTCAGCGTTACTGGGGTGCACCAATCCCGATGGTAACGACAGAAGACGGTGAAGTGCATCCGGTACCGGCTGACCAACTGCCAGTTATCCTGCCGGAAGACGTGGTCATGGACGGCGTAACCAGCCCAATCAAAGCTGACAAAACGTGGGCAGAAACCACTTTTGAAGGCAAGCCTGCGCTGCGTGAAACCGATACCTTCGACACCTTCATGGAGTCTTCCTGGTACTACGCCCGTTACTGTTCGCCAAAAGCGGACGAAATGCTGGATTCCGATGCGGCAAACTACTGGCTGCCAGTAGACCAGTACATCGGTGGTATCGAGCACGCGTGTATGCACCTGCTGTACTCTCGCTTCTTCCACAAACTGCTGCGCGACTGCGGCATGGTACAAAGCGACGAGCCGTTCAAGCAGCTGCTGTGTCAAGGCATGGTATTGGCTGATGCCTACTACTACACCAGCGACAAAGGCGCGAAAATCTGGGTTTCTCCGACAGAAGTAACGGTTGAGCGTGACGAGAAAGGTCGCATTACTAAAGCGGTCGACACGGAAGGTAACGAAGTCGTTCACTCAGGCATGACGAAGATGTCTAAGTCGAAAAACAACGGTATCGACCCACAGGAAATGGTCGACAAGTACGGTGCAGACACCGTTCGTTTGTTCATGATGTTTGCTTCTCCGGCTGACATGACGCTGGAATGGCAGGAATCCGGCGTGGAAGGTGCTAACCGCTTCCTGAAACGCGTCTGGAAACTGGTTCACGAGCACACCGCCAAAGGTGCAGCAGAAGCGCTGGATGCGGCTGCACTGACTGCCGACCAGAAAGCGCTGCGTCGCGATGTTCACAAGACCATTGCTAAAGTGAGCGATGATGTGGGTCGTCGTCAGACGTTTAACACCGCGATCGCGGCCATCATGGAACTGATGAACAAACTGGCGAAAGCGCCGCAGGAAAGCGCGCAAGACCGTGCTCTGCTTGACGAAGCGCTGAAAGCTATCGTGTGCATGCTGTACCCGATGACACCGCACATCTGTTTCGAAATGTGGAAAGCACTGGGTGAATCAGATATCGACCACGCTGCATGGCCAATGGCTGATGAGAAAGCACTGGTTGAAGACGAGAAACTGATCATCGTACAGGTGAACGGTAAGCTGCGTGCTAAGCTGACGGTTGCTGCTGACGCGACGAAAGAGCAGGTAGAAGCCATCGCACTGAACGATGAGAACGTTACTAAGTTCACCGACGACAAGACGATCCGCAAGGTCATCTTCGTTCCGGGTAAACTGTTGAATATTGTTGCGAACTAACGCCGTTTCTCAGTGCCTAACCTGTGGCTCCCTTGTGGAGCCACAGATTTTCCGGCTCACTATCCCATCAGATACACCTGCGTCAGCCGGTCCGTTTTCACTCACTTTCATGGAGCAGACTCGGTGAAAGCCATATTTTCTCTGAAAAGCATCTTCCGCACTTTTTTAATTGCCACTCTGGCGCTGGCCACCGCCTCCTGTGGTTTCCACCTGCGTGGTAACTATATGCTGCCAGACGACATTGCTAAACTGTCACTGACCAGCTTTGACCCGTATGGCCCCCTGCACCGTCAGGTAAAATCCCAGTTCAAAATGCACGGTATTGAAGCGGTCCCAAGCTCAAGCAAAGTACCCAACCTGCACCTGATCAGCGAATCGGTCGGTGAGCGAACCCTATCGCTCTACCAGAACGCCCGTGCAGCTGAATATGAACTGACCTACACCGTACGCTACAGCATTGTGGTGCCGGGCAAAGGCAGCCAAAGCTTCACGACCCGTGTTAACCGTACCTTCCTTGATAACCCGTTAACGGCACTGGCCAAGTCGGTAGAGCGCGACATGATTGAAAACGAAATGCGCCAACAGGCGTCACGTCAGATCATGCGTCAGCTAGCTCGCCTGACCGCCAAGTTCAATCAGCTTGATGAAGAATCACTGGAAACGCTGGAGCAAGATTCCGCCAACGACGTCACGTTATCTAACGGCAAGGTGACGGTCACCACTGAACGTCTGACCGATCAGGAAGCCGCTGAGCAACTGTTTGACGCCGACCGTACCCAGAACAGTCAGGTTACTGCGACACAATGAGGATTTACCCGGAACAACTGACGCAGCAACTCAGCAAAGGGCTGCGTCAGGCTTATCTGCTGTTCGGCAATGAACCGCTTCTGAAGCTGGAAGCCTGCGACCAGATTCGCCTGGCAGCTCAGCAAGCCGGTTTTGACGAACGCCATACCTTTACCGTTGATGCCCAGCTGGACTGGAATCTGGTGCTTGACTGCTGTCAGGCCCTGAGCCTGTTTTCGGCTCGCCAGATCATCGAGCTCATTCTGCCAGACAGCGGCCTCAATACCCAACAGGCCAAATCCCTGCAAGAGGTCACGGCTCATCTGCACCCGGACATTCTGTTGCTGCTTCAGGGCCCACGCCTGAATAAAAAGCAGGAAACCAGCAAATGGTTCAAGGAGCTGGATCACCATGGGATCTATGTCCCCTGCAACACGCCGGATGCCCGCCATCTACCCCGCTTTATTCAGGGGCGCTGCCAGCAGCTCGGCCTCAAGCCGGATCATGAATCGGTACTGATGCTGGCACAATGGCACGAAGGCAACCTGCTGGCACTGGCACAAAGCCTGCAAAAACTGGTGTTGCTCTACCCTGACGGTGAACTGACGGTACCTCGGCTGGAAGACGCCCTGAGCCGCCACAACCATTACACCCCGTTCCAGCTGATTGATGCCATTCTCGCCGGACAGGCCAAACGCAGCCAGCGGGTACTGCGCCAGCTTGAAGGCGAAGGGGTTGAAGTGGTGGTATTGCTACGTACACTCCAGCGCGAGCTCACCCAACTGTACAAGATGCAGGAAATGGGCAGCCGCGGCACGCCACTCAGTAAAATCTTCGAAAATTTCCGGGTCTGGCAAAGCCGCCGCGAGCTCTACATCGGCGCACTGCATCGCCTACCCCTGCCGACGCTGATCACCCTGATGCGTCAGCTGGCCCGGCTCGAAGTGCAGGTCAAAACCGATTATGACGCCCAACCATGGGATGAACTGGCAGCGTTATGTGCACAAATGTGCGGAATAAAAACCCATCTCACCCCGTTTAGCTAGTATTTCGCCCAACAGCCGGACGGGTTATGTAAAGTTACAGCCAGAATATGTTGCCGGCTCTTGTGCGTGATATACTGCGCCGCTACATTGTGACCCGGCCGATTCCGGGTCTACAGTAAACACAGATACAGTGAAAGAGGGAGATCCTTTTGCAGGTTCAAGAACTACACGATTTTATTGTTGATAAAGTTGATGATATCAAAGCCCAAGATATCGTGACTCTGGATGTTCGCGGTAAATCAAGCATTACCGACTTCATGGTGCTGTGCACCGGTACCTCGAACCGCCACGTAGCTTCTATTGCCGATCATGTCAGCAAAGAATCCAAGCAGATCAACTACCCGCCATTAGGCATCAGTGGTGAAGAAGACGGCGAATGGGTCATCGTGGACATGGGCAGCGTGATCCTGCATATCATGCAGGAAGATGCTCGTAATCTGTACCAACTGGAGAAGCTTTGGGGCTAACCAAGAATGAAGCTTCAACTGATTGCTGTTGGCACCAAAATGCCGAAATGGGTTGAGGAAGGCTACAAAGAGTATAGCCGTCGCTTCCCTAAAGATATGCCGCTTGAACTGGTCGAGATTTCTGCTGGCAAGCGGGGGAAAAATGCCGATATCGCCCGTATTCTGCAAAAAGAAGGCGAAGCGATGTTAGCCGCTGTTCCGAAAGGCAACCGGATTGTCACCCTGGATATTCCGGGCAAACGCTGGGACACCGAACAACTGGCAGAACAGCTGGAAAGCTGGAAGCTGGATGGCCGTGATGTGTCTATTCTGATTGGCGGACCTGAAGGTCTGGCACCAGCCTGTAAGGCAGCTGCCGACCAGAGTTGGTCGTTGTCGCCGCTGACACTGCCGCACCCACTGGTCCGTATCGTAATGGCAGAAAGCCTGTACCGGGCCTGGAGCATCACCGCTAACCATCCATATCACAGGGAATAAGTGAGAATGAGGCAAAAGCGTACACAGATCCGCGATCACCGGGCTGAGTCGGCACTGTTTTTTCGCCGGGCTCTTGTCTCATTTATCGGTATCATCGTGCTGGTCAGTGTTCTGCTGGTGAATCTGTACCACATACAGATCCGCGAGCATGAAGACTACCAGACACGATCGAACGATAACCGGATTAAAGTGGTTCCCGTCGCCCCGAACCGGGGGCTGATCTACGACCGTAACGGTGTGCTGCTGGCAGAGAACCGGCCGGTCTACTCCCTGGAAATCACCTCAGAAAAAGTGCCTGATCTGCAGGACACTTTTGCACGCCTGAAAGAAATGATGGCCGTCACCGACGAACAAATCGAGCGGTTTGAGCGTGAACGACGCCGTACCCGCCGGTTTAAGTCCGTGCCTATCATGAACCAGTTGACCGAAGAGCAAGTCGCGTTATTTTCGGTTAACCAGCACCGCTTCCCCGGCGTGGAAGTGAAAGCTTACCTCAAGCGCTTCTATCCGTACGGCGAGGCCCTGACCCATGTGCTGGGTTATGTCGCAAAAATCAACGATCGGGATCTCGACAAGCTGGATCGCGAAAACAAGCTGAATAACTACAAAGCGACCCGCGACATCGGTAAGCTGGGCGTTGAAAAATATTACGAAGATCTGCTGCACGGCACCTCCGGCTATCAGGAAGTCGAGGTCAACAGCCGCGGCAGGATCATCCGCACTCTGAAATATGTCCCGCCGATTCCTGGCAAAGACATCAAGTTGAATATAGATATCAGCCTCCAACTGTATGTGCAGGAGCTGCTGACCGTGCGCACGACTGACCCGGAAACCGGCGAAGAGATCGTCAAACCGAAGCGCGGCTCGGTTGTGGTGCTCGACCCGCGTGACTCGTCAGTCCTGGCTATGGTATCCAGCCCGAGTTACGACCCGAACCTGTTTGTCCACGGCATTTCCGGCAAACAGTACCGCGATCTGCTCAATGACAAAGACCGTCCGCTGGTAAACCGCGTCACGCTGGGCATTTATCCGCCGGCTTCCACGGTGAAACCGATGATCGCTGTCGCCGCACTGACGGAAGGCGTGATCACCACCAACACCACGCGAAATGACCCGGGCTACTGGCGTATCCCTAACACCAACAGCCGACCGTTTCGCGACTGGCTGCGCTGGGGCCATGGCCGGGTGAATATCCACAAAGCCATTGAAGAATCGGTTGATACCTTCTTCTATCAGGTGGCGTACGACATGGGCATCGACCGCCTGTCGGACTGGATGAGCCGCTTTGGCTACGGCGAATACACCGGCATTGATATCTACGAAGAGAGCAAGGCCAACATGCCGACCCGCGAATGGAAACAGGCGCGTTTCCGCCAGCCATGGTATCAGGGTGACACCATTCCGGTCGGGATCGGTCAGGGCTACTGGACAGCGACGCCGCTGCAAATCGCCAAGGCGACGACCGTACTGGTCAACCGCGGCCGGGTACAGGCACCTCACCTGCTCAAGGATGTCATTGATGATGAAGGCGGCAAGCCGGCCAACTTTGATGACTTCCCGCCGATCGATAACGTCAGCGACAGCACCTGGGAAGTCGCCAAAGACGGCATGTTCCGCGTACTGTTTGGTAACCGAGGGACTGCTCGCCGGGCTTTCTACGGGGCGGAATACAAGGCCGGAGGAAAATCCGGCTCGGCTCAGGTCTTTGGCCTGGCGGAAGACCAGAAGTACAACGCCGAGGAGCTGGAAGAACATTTACGCGACCATGCTCTGTTCACGGCCTTTGCACCGTTTGACCATCCGGAAGTCGTTGTTTCGATGGTGCTGGAAAATGCCGGCGGCGGCTCCTCGAACGGGGGCCCGGTTGCCCGTAAAATCTTTGACCACATGCTTCTGGAACCCACCGAACCGGATCCGCTGCAGGTGATCGTCGATAAAAAACTCGCAGAGGTATCACCATGAGTATGATGTCAGCGACAGGGAATCAACGTACGCTGAGTGACCGCTTACATCTGGATTTTCCGCTGTTACTGGGCATTTTCACTCTGATGGGCTTTGGCCTGATTGTGATGTACAGCGCCAGCGGCCAGAATCTGGAAATGATGGAACGTCAGGCGGTTCGCATGCTGCTCTCACTGGGTGTCATGTTTATTCTGGCTCAGATTGCGCCGCGGCATTACGAAACCTGGGCTCCTTATCTATTCGGGGTCGGGCTGTTACTGCTGCTCGGGGTGTTGCTGTTCGGGGAAGTCTCAAAAGGGGCGCAGCGCTGGCTGAACCTGGGTATCGTCCGGTTTCAACCCTCTGAGCTGATCAAGCTGGCCGTGCCGCTGATGGTCGCGCGCTTTGTGGGTAACCGCCCGCTACCGCCCAGCCTGAAGAACATCACGATTGCTCTGGTGCTGATTTTTGTCCCGACAATTCTGATCGCCAAGCAGCCGGATCTGGGCACCTCTATCCTGATTGCCGCCTCCGGGATCTTTGTCCTGTTTCTGTCCGGGATCAGCTGGCGCATTATTATTGCTGCCGCGCTGATGCTGGCTGCGTTCATACCGGTCCTCTGGCTGTTCCTGATGCGGGATTACCAGCGTACCCGGGTGCTGACCCTGTTCAATCCAGAGTCAGACCCGCTAGGCGCGGGCTATCACATCATCCAGTCAAAAATTGCCATTGGCTCCGGCGGGCTCAACGGCAAAGGCTGGATGCAGGGCACCCAGTCCCAGCTGGAATTTCTGCCTGAACGCCATACTGACTTTATTTTTGCGGTCATCGCCGAAGAATGGGGACTGATTGGGGTCTGCTGCCTGCTAACAATTTACCTATTCATCATCGGCCGCGGGTTGATGCTGGCCAGCCGAGCCCAGACCGCTTTTGGCCGGATGATGGCCGGCAGTATCGTGCTCAGCTTTTTTGTTTATATTTTCGTGAATATCGGTATGGTGAGCGGCCTGCTGCCGGTGGTGGGGGTTCCTCTCCCGCTGGTCAGCTATGGCGGAACCTCCATGGTAACCCTGATGGCCGGTTTCGGTATTTTGATGTCTATCCACACCCATAGAAAAATGTTGTCCAAGGCGACCTAAATGCGCATATCTCCATTATTGTTACTTCTTATCCTTGCTGGCTGTAGCTCCACGTCCAACAACGAGCGCTATGATATCGCCGATGATAAGGCGCCGGAATCATCGCCAACGCTGGATCACATTGAAGATGCCCAGCCGCGCTACGAACCGCAGAGTCTGGCTGGCAACAAGGACTACACGCTGCGCGGCAATGACTACAAAATCATTCGCGGTCAGCAGCCGTTCACCGAAGAAGGCTATGCCTCCTGGTACGGCAAAAAATTCCACGGCCACCGCACGTCGAACGGTGAGATTTATGACATGTACTCGATGACAGCAGCCCACAAAACTCTGCCGTTACCGAGCTATGTGAAAGTCACCAACCAGAACAACGGCCGCTCCGTGGTTGTCCGGGTTAATGACCGCGGTCCGTTTCATGACGGGCGCATTATTGACCTGAGTATGGCTGCTGCAGCCCGGCTGGATGTGATCAAGTACGGTACTGCCCCGGTAAAGATTGAGCTGATCAATATTGACAAACCGGCCAATCCTGACGAATGGCAGAGCGCCAATCCGAACCAGTACTTCGTGCAGTTGGCTGCCGTCACAGACAGCGACAAGGCCAAACAAGTTGCCACGACTCTGGCCAAAGAGTTCAACACTCAGGTCGATACCCAAAAGGCCGACACCGGTAATATTTACCGCCTGCGCCTGGGGCCATACCTGGATCGCGAAGAAGCCATGACGCAGCGGGATAAGGCACGAGCCAGCCGCTACCCACAGGCTTTCATCATTTCCTCGAAAAGGGAATTGGAACCTAAATCGTAATTTGTACTCTGAGTAACAGACTTTTTGATGCCCGAGACCGCACTTTTGTGCTTTCTCTCGGGTAAATTTCCGCACAGTATTGTCAAAATTCGTCAATCGTCACCAGGATGACCGGTCATATCAACCGCCAACACTGGTCTGCTATTGTCAATCTGCTATAGTGTGTACAATTTTTTGCAATCGACAAATTAAGTTACAACCATCATGAAGAAATCTGCTGCACTTTTCCGCTCTGTAGCAATCTCGGCCACCCTGCTGGCTTCAGCAACTGCGGTTGCTGCACCAGCGGTTGTCCCTGAAGCACCACAGATTGCTGCCAAGGGTTACGTCCTTGTAGACTACCATTCCGGTAAAATTCTGGCTGGTCACAACGAATACGAACAAATCCCGCCTGCCAGCCTGACCAAAATGATGACCAGCTACGTCATCGGCCAGGAAATCAAACGCGGCAACATATCTATGGATGATACTGTCGTGATCAGCAAAAACGCCTGGGCCAAAAACTTCCCGGGTTCCTCAAAAATGTTCATTGAGGTGGGCAGCGAGGTTAAAGTTTCTGACCTGAACCGCGGGATTGTTATCCAGTCCGGTAACGATGCGTGTGTGGCCATGGCTGAACACGTAGCCGGTTCAGAAGATTCATTCGTCGATCTGATGAACGCCTGGGCAAAAACCCTGGGCATGAACTCCACCCACTTTGCCAACGTACACGGTCTGGATAACCCGAACCTGTACACCACCCCGTATGACATGGCACTGCTGGCTCAGGGCCTGATCCGCGATGTCCCAGAAGAGTTTGCGCTGTATAAAGAGAAGTCGTTCACTTACAACGGCATTACTCAGTACAACCGTAACAGCCTGCTGTGGGATAAGAGCCTGAATGTTGACGGCCTGAAAACCGGTCACACCAACAATGCCGGTTACAGCCTGGTCAGTACAGCGACGGAAGGCAAGATGCGCCTGATCGCGGTAATGATGGGGACTCAGAGCCCTAACGCCCGTAAAGCGGAAAGCAAGAAGCTGCTGAACTACGGTTTCCGTTTCTATGAAACAGTATCACCACACAAAGCCAACGAAACCTTCGTGACCGAAAAAGTCTGGATGGGCGACACCGATGAAGTCTCACTGGGCGTCAGCGAAGATACCTTTGTGACTCTGCCACGCGGTCAGACCAAAGATCTGGCAGCCAGCTTTGTGCTGGAAAAAGAGCTGCGTGCGCCGATCCAAAAAGGTGACGTCGTGGGTAAGTTGTACTACCGTATTGGCGAAGAAGACATTGCTGAGTACCCGCTGCTGGCACTGAATGATGTTAACGAAGGCGGAATGTTCAGCCGTCTGATTGATTACATCATGCTGCTGTTTAAAAGCTGGTTAGGGTAACAGTCAGATATACAACAGAAAGGGGCTGCAGATTCTGCAGCCCCTTTTTTGTGACTCTTTTCGCATTCCCACAGAACTTGTTAAAATTAGTCTGAGCCTTTAATATGCACGGCTTAAATCGCAATAAATGCAATACCTCGGAGTACCGCATGCAGCAGCAAGAACAGCCAAAACTGAAAGATCTCTTGGAGTTCCCTTGTAAGTTCACGTACAAGGTTATGGGTTATAGCAAACCTGAGCTGCCTGATCTGGTTGTTGAAGTGATCCAGCGCCACGCCCCAGGTGACTACAGCCCTGTCGTGAAGCCAAGTGGTAAAGGCACCTACAGCGCCGTTTCGGTATCTATTACAGCGACCTCGATTGAACAGGTAGAAACTCTGTACAAAGAACTGAGTGAAATTGAGATTGTACGCGTCGTTCTGTAAGCGTTCAGCATACCCCTACAAAATTGGCGGCTGTAAAGTCAGTCGCCAAGTTTTATAATACCCTCAATCTCGTACCCCCTACCGGGGTGTCCGTGTATCAGGCGTTACCAAACGACAATATATGGGTGTGACATTGGACAATAAGATAATTATTCGGAACCTTGGCCGCCAGGACTATGAACCGATCTGGAAGGAGATGCATCAGTTTACTGACGAACGCACTCCGGACACGACCGACGAAGTCTGGCTGGTTGAACACAATCCCGTGTTCACACAGGGTCAGGCGGGCAAAACCGAACACCTGCTCAACACCGGTGACATTCCGGTTGTGCAAAGTGATCGCGGTGGTCAGGTTACCTATCATGGTCCGGGCCAGCTGGTCGCCTATATCCTGATCGATTTACGTCGTCGCAAACTGGGCGTGCGTGAGCTGGTCACCCACATCGAAAACACTGTCATCAACACCCTGTCCCGTTACGGGATTGAATCTAACGCCCGTCCCGATGCACCGGGTGTGTATGTCAACCACCAGAAGATATGCTCACTTGGCCTGCGGATCAGACGCGGCTGCTCTTTTCACGGTCTGGCACTCAATATCAATATGGATCTGGCTCCGTTTCTGCGTATTAACCCATGCGGTTATGCAGGAATGGAAATGACTCAAACTGTGTCATTGAATGGGCCTTCTGAACTAGCGGAAGTTCAGCCTGTACTGGTAGAAGAGCTGATCAACCTGCTCGATTATCAGAGCGTTGAGTGGAAAATGGAAAGCAATTCATGAGTAAACCAATCAAAATTGAACAAGGTGTCAAATACCGTGATGCCGACAAAATGGCGCTGATCCCAGTTCGTACTGTGGCTGAAGAAGCACCAAAGCAAGTGCTGCGTAAACCGGAATGGATGAAAATCAAACTTCCGGCTGACAGTCAGCGTATCCAGGACATTAAGTCGGCAATGCGCAAGAACAACCTGCACTCTGTGTGTGAGGAAGCATCTTGTCCAAACCTGGCAGAATGTTTTAACCACGGCACTGCCACCTTTATGATCCTGGGGGCAATCTGTACCCGTCGTTGTCCGTTCTGTGACGTTGCTCATGGTCGTCCGCTTCCGCCTAACGCAGAAGAGCCGGTCCACCTGGCACAAACGATTGCTGACATGAAGCTGCGCTATGTGGTTGTCACTTCAGTTGACCGTGATGACCTGCGTGACGGTGGTGCTCAGCACTTTGCCGATTGTATCCGTGAAATTCGCGTGAAAAGCCCGGAAATCCGCATTGAGACTCTGGTCCCTGATTTCCGTGGCCGTATGGATCGTGCGCTAGACATCCTGCGTGATAACCCGCCGGATGTGTTCAACCACAACCTGGAAACTGCACCTCGTCTGTACCGTAAAGCGCGTCCGGGTGCGAATTACCAGTGGTCACTGGATCTGCTGAAGAAATTCAAAGAGATGCACCCTGAGGTACCAACTAAGTCCGGTCTGATGATGGGCCTTGGCGAAACCAAAGAAGAAATCATTGAAGTGCTGAAGGATCTGCGTGCGCACGGTGTGACCATGCTGACGCTGGGCCAGTACCTTGCACCAAGCCGTCACCACCTGCCGGTAGAGCGCTACGTGCCGCCTGAAGAGTTCGATGAGCTAAAAGAAATCGCGCTGGAACTGGGATTCACCCATGCAGCCTGTGGTCCGTTTGTTCGCTCTTCATACCACGCCGACCTACAGGCGCGTGGCGAAGAAGTGAAATAAAAACGCCGCTTCTTTTTCATAAAAACGGTGAGCCTGGCTCACCGTTTTTTTATGCTTGATTTTCATCAACTGCCTAGCTTGCTCAGCCCTAAGCACTTTGCACTTTGCCACAACGTTGCTGCCTCGTGACACAGCTCATCCGATTTGAGTCTGACACCGGCACTCTTCGGGTGCCGGAAATCACCAGGCAAAAATTCACAAACAATCATTCACAAACAATCATTCACAAACAATCATTCACAAACAATCATTCACAAACAATCATTCACAAACAATCATTCACAAACAAGATTTCACCAGACAAAGCCATCAGCAAAAAAAAACGCCGCGGAAAACCGCAGCGTTTCGTTTAGGGATGCATATCGCACTCGTCGCTGATTCAGCGTTATTACGATTGCACTACGCAGGATTGCGAATTGCACTACTCAGGTACAGGTACAGGTACAGGTACGCCTATTATTGCGCGCGCTCAATCGCAGCTGCCAGCACCGGCGCCAGACTGTTCAACGCCTCTTCATTCACCGGCTTACCTTTATCATTGGTAATGTTGATTGACGTCCGGTTACCCAGATCGCCCAGCTGAACATTGTACGAACGGCTGTCCAGCATGATTGGCTTGGTGCCCAGCTCAGTCCAGAACTCATCATCCGGAGAACGGTATTTCACCTCAACCAGACCCTGCGAGCGGTTACGGCTTTCAACTGTAAAGCCAATCTCGTTCAGCACCAACGGCAGACGTTCCCAGAACACATTGTAAGGGGCACGGGCGATGATCACCGGCAGGCCACTGCGATCCTGTCCCATAGAAATAGGGATTTGCTTCACCAGCTGCTGGGCACGTTCACGGGCTTTATCACGCTCTAGCTGATCATAACGCGCGGTCACCACGTTGGTCATGATGGTGCTGTAGCGCTCTTTGTTGTCAACCGAGACCGGCATTTCAACCCCGTCTTCCCGCCAGTCAATCAGAGAAATCTGGTAGGTATAACGACCCGGCTCTGCGGAACGCTCAATACGGTAACGGCTGCCAATCTGACGATCTTCATCGTCATTATTCCAGGTCACCCAGTCGGTTTCCATCGCGTTCGCGGTATTGCTGCGCAAAGTGATATTTCGTTCAACAATCAACTTCTGAGTTAACGCCCAGACCTTGTTCAACTCTTCTTCTTTGGCCAGCAACAGGCTCACGCCATCTTCGCCTTTCACCGCCCGGGCACCCGGGATCAGCGCCAGCACTTGCTGCGGCGGACGAATATCGACCGAAGGCCCCAGCCCGCCCTGGAAACTCCGAGCCGGGATATTGTAATCACTAACCTGAGCAGGAATCGCCCCTGCCGGTTGCGTCCATGTCCCCAACGGGGCGGTTTCAAGGTAATTGAAATCCTGATTGGCCTGACGGCGGCGATCCGCCCCGTCAGAACAGCCCGCCAGTGTTACCACTGCAATTGCAGCCGCCACCAGCTTGTATTTGTAATTCATTCCGCTTCTGCGCTCCTACGCTCTCGCTATTTACAGCAGTACGTTCGCATCCTTGAGGGCTTCCGTAACTACTGGTTGGGCAGATTCACTCAGCTCGGTCAGCGGCAGACGAAGCGTACCATGCTGAATCAAACCAAGCTTATGAGCTGCCCATTTTACCGGGATTGGGTTGGATTCAACAAACAAATGCTTATGTAAAGGCATTAAACGCTGATTGATTTCATGCGCGGCATCAGCCTGACCGGACAATGCCAGCTTAAACATCTGTGCCATATCGGCAGCGGCAACGTTCGCTGTAACCGAAATCACGCCATGGCCACCTTCAAGCACAAAATCCAACCCGGTGGCATCATCACCACTCAGTTGGATGAAAGAGTCACCACAAAGTTCCCGAGTTTTCTTCACTCGGCTCAGATCGCCGGTCGCATCTTTGATGCCGACAATATTATCAATCTTCGCCAGGCGCGCCACGGTCTCCGGCAGCATGTCCACACCGGTACGTCCCGGTACGTTATACAGAATCTGCGGCAGTTCGGTCGCTTCCGCAATGGCTTTAAAGTGCTGGTACAACCCTTCCTGCGTTGGCTTGTTGTAATATGGCGTTACCGTCAGACAACCCGCCACCCCAGTGCCACTAAACAGTTTGCTAAAGGTGATGGCTTCGTGGGTGGCATTCGCGCCCGTACCGGCGATCACAGGCACACGCCCGTTCACGTATTCAACGGTTTTGAGTACCACTTTCACATGCTCGTCCACCGTCAGTGTCGCAGACTCGCCCGTTGTGCCGACAGCCACAATGGCATCGGTACCGGCAGCAATATGATATTCAACCAAAGACGCCAGACTGGCGTAATCGACTTCACCATTGTCATCCAATGGTGTAATAAGTGCTACCATGCTTCCTGAAAACATGTCCATCTCCCCATAATTATTGTTGACCCGGTATCCTTATCTTCGGGGCCCAGAGTCTGGTAATCATCAACATTGTCGTGTAATTCCTGAAAAGCACTCAGTGGGATGTCACGCATTGATAATGCGTATAACTGAACATTTTTCAGGTTATACCTGAACAAGAAATTGCAACAAATTCTTTCATCAGAGCAGAGCGCAGATCCGAAGAGCTCCGCTGGGTGCCGCCAGCAGAAAAGAAAGCAAGTCACAATTGGTCGATGAAGATAAAGACGGCTCCCGGCCTGGAATTTATGCCGATGAACCGAATAATAAGGCAGCCCGGAAAATCCATACTACTTTTCAGTAACAGTAAACTCAAGACAGAGTTATGTAAATGCAGGAAGGCTAACTGCCTGTCGAAAGACTGATTTTGCAGCAGCTGCCACTTGGCTGAGTCAGTGTGTGTGCTACCATGCTAGAGGTATTCATAAAGTGATGTAATAAATATGGAACATTATCTCGTTGTGACCGCAATTGGGACGGACCGCCCCGGTATTTCAGATGAAATAACACGACTCATCACCCAGTGTGGCTGTAACATTGTTGACAGTCGCCTGGCTATTTTCGGGCGCGAATTCAGCCTACTGATGCTGTTGTCCGGCAATGCCAATGCCATCTCCCGGGTTGAGTCCACGCTGCCGCTGAAAGCGCATGAACATGACCTGCTGACGGTGATGAAACGTACCAGCAAACATGAATACCGTTATTTCCCCTATACAGCTGATTTTCATATCGAAGCTGACGACAGTCCGGGACTGATTGAGCAATTTACCCGGTTCTTTGCCTCCCGGCAGATTGATATCGCTTCGCTCAGCGCGCATACCCACGACAGTACAGAGCCTGGGGTGCCTAACCGGTTCCAGCTCCAGATCGGCACCAATTTGCCCGACGGCTGTAACCTGATGACTCTGCAAGAAGAATTTGAAGCACTCTGCCACGACCTGGTTGTTACCGGCAGCGTGACATTCATCGGCCATAATCAATAAGGAAAACACTATGAAGACTTTGACCGCCGGTACGCCAGCGCCAGCCTTCACCCTTCAAAACCAGAACGATGAGCCAGTCAGCCTTGCTGACTTTAAAGGCAAAAAAGTGCTGGTTTACTTCTACCCGAAAGCCATGACGCCGGGCTGTACTGTTCAGGCGTGCGGCCTGCGTGACAGTAAAGCCGAGCTGGATGCGCTGAATGTGGAAGTATTGGGGGTGAGTATCGATCCGGTTAAACGCCTGCCTAAATTTATTGAGCGCGACAACCTGAACTTCACGCTGCTGTCTGACGAAGACCATGCCGTGGCTGAGCAGTTTGGTGTCTGGGGTGAAAAGAAATTCATGGGCAAAGTGTATGACGGCCTGCACCGCATCAGCTTCCTGATCAATGAAGACGGTGTGATTGAGCATGTCTTCAACAAGTTCAAAACCAAAGACCACCACGAGGTGGTGCTGAAATTCCTCAACGAAAACCGTTAAGTAAAGCGGTTCTCCGGGCTTGCCGGAGCAAAGTACCTTTCGCCCGTGTCACTGGCCTAAGCCAACACCTCTAAAAAAACAAAAAGGCCGCGTTTAGCGGCCTTTTTGATTGAACGTCGGTTTTGATGCTTACTCTTCCACCGATTCGGCAGGTACAAGCTCCTGAGTCGGCGGCAGCGCATTCCATACCGCCTTGACCAGTGTCGCCAGAGGGATGGCAAAGAAGACGCCCCAGAATCCCCACAAGCCGCCAAACACCAGTACCGCAACAATAATCGCCACCGGGTGAAGGTTCACCGCTTCAGAGAACAGAATCGGCACCAGTACGTTACCGTCAAGCGCCTGAATAATGCCGTATGCCACCAGCAGCCACCAGAAATCAGGGCCAATCCCCCACTGGAATAAACCCACCATCGCCACCGGCAGCGTCACGACTGCCGCGCCAATGTACGGGATCAGTACCGAGAAGCCCACCAGCACCCCGAGCAGGACGGCATAACGCAGATCCATCACCGCAAAGGTGACATAGCTGACAATACCGACGATAAAAATTTCGGTGACCTTACCGCGGATATAATTGGAGATTTGCTCGTTCATCTCTTCGCCGACTTTACTCGCCAGGCGACGATTCTGTGGCAATACCCGCTTGAAGGTGCTGATCATTTCCTCTTTGTCTTTCAGCAGGAAAAACACCAGCAATGGAACCAGAATCAGGTAGACGGCCAGTGTGGCCAGGCTGATCAAAGAGGCCAGCGAGCCTTTCACCACGCTTTCCCCCATCCCCAGCACTTTTTCACGCAGGGTGACCATGAAGGTTGAGACCTGATGCGGCTGGACAAAATCCGGGTAACGTTCCGGCAGACTGGAGACAAAGCTCTGTAAGCCGTTGAACATGTTTGGCACGTCAGCAATCAGGTTACTGACCTGATGCCAGATGGTCGGTACCAGGCCGAATACGGCCATCACCATCAAACTGGCAAACACCAACAGCACAGCCATCACGGCCAGTGTGCGAGGCAACCCCAGACGCACCAGTTTCATGACCGGCCACTCCAGCAGGTATGCCAGAACAATAGCGACCAACAGCGGTGCAATCAGATTGCCAAAGAAATAAATGGTAAGAAACCCGCCCAGAAGAATAGCTACCAGACTAACGGCATGGGGGTCAGAAAATCGTCGCTGATACCAGCGATTCAACATATCCAGCATAAATTTGATTACAACCCTTTGGTCACAATGATTTCCAGTACCTGGTGATTATCCACCCGGACCTCGATAGTAAAACCATGATTAGATAGGTAGCGGGGTATATCTTGCCTTGCCCCCGTGTCAGTCACATGAATTTCCATTGACTCGCCGCTGTGCAGGTTTTGTACAGCACGTTTGGCCAATAATAATGCCATCGGGCACCTTTCTGCCGTCAGATTCAGCAAGGCTCTTTCCATTCCGGTATACTGACAATTATCTTCCATCGGGTTATTGTAAATGACAAGTAGGCGACAAAAAAGAAACCTGTGACAGGTTTAACGGTCATATTACCTTGTAATACAGTCCTTATTCAGGTTTTATGAACCTCGCGATCACCGCGAGTGCAACTCTACGTTAAAGAAGGCAGTACGAATTATTACTATGTTTCGATTCGCCAAGGCGCCAGCCTGTCTCCTGATCGGTGCGTTGCTGGGTACCAGCCTGCCAAGCCCGGCCAACGAATTTAATGACCTTCCCGAAATCGGGACGGCAGCCGCCGCCACCCTGAGCATTGAAAAAGAGCTCCAGTACGGCGACGCCTACATGCGTATGATCCGAGCCAAAATGCCGGTGATTACCGATCCGCTGCTCTCTGAGTATATTCAGGATCTTGGCCATCGCCTGGTCGCCAATGCCAGTGACGTCCGTACCCCGTTCAGCTTTTTTATGATCCAAAACCGCGCCATTAATGCTTTCGCATTCTTTGGCGGTCATGTCGCCATCCATTCCGGTTTGTTCTTGTATGCCCGTAGCGAAAGTGAGCTGGCGTCTGTTATGGCGCACGAAATAGCCCACGTGACTCAGCGCCATCTGGCGCGCAGCATGGAAGATCAGGCCAAGAAATCACCGGCGACCCTGGCAGCCCTGATTGGCTCCATGATGCTGGCCATCGCCTCACCGGAAGCCGGAATGGCTGCCATTCATGCCACAACAGCCGCCTCGGCGCAGGGGCAAATCAACTATACCCGTAGCAATGAACAGGAAGCTGACCGCATTGGTATCGCGACGCTGGCCAAATCCGGTTTTGAGGCGCAGGCTATGCCGCGTTTCTTTGGTCGCTTGGCAGATCAATACCGCTATGCCAGCAAACCGCCACCCATGCTGCTGACCCACCCCCTGCCGGAATCGCGGATCACTGACAGCCGCAGCCGAGCCAATCAGTATCCCAGCCGTCAGATGAGCGAATCTGAGCGCTACCATCTGGCGCGCGCCCGTATTGTCGCCCGTTACGCCGGGCTGGACAGCAAAGCTGCCCTTGGCTGGTTTGACCGTGAAATGAAAAGTGCCGATGCGGTGGTACGTACTGCTCTCAATTACGGCAAGGCGCTAGTGTACATCGACAACGATAATTACCCTCAGGCCCACGCTTTGCTGGATCCGTTATTGGCCAGTGATCCGGGAAACCGGTTTTTCATCGATTCGGCTACCGATCTGGATCTGAAGCAAAAGCAGTACGACAAAGCCATCAGACGCCTGGAAACAGCCCTGAAAGCTAACCCAGATAACAAGGTATTACGCCTTAACCTGGCTCATGCCCTTCAGGAAGCCGGCAGAATGAACGACAGTGTGCCGATTCTGACCCGCTACACCTATGACAACCCGGACGACTCCAACGGCTGGCATATGTTGTCTCAGGCACAAGCCACGCTGGGACGTCGTGATGCCGAACTGGCTGCCCGAGCGGAAGTGCTGGCCCTGCGCGGCTCCTGGGAAGAGGCAATTCAGCTTTATATTCAGGCCAGTCAAATTGTTGATGTGGACTCATTGGATCAGGCCCGCTATGACGCCCGGATAGACCAGCTCCGTCTGGCCCGCCAGCGTGCCGCGGAACTCTGAGTAATTCCCCTCATCTCCTGCCACCCGGCAGGAGATGTGATCCGCCTGGCATTGCGCTGGCCTCAAGCCCTGCTCCCCTGCCGCTTCCCCCTGATTCGGTATACAATACGCCTCAAAATCTGCTCGGCTCCCGGCCTGAACGCGGGAGCGGATAAGCCTCAAAAAGGAAGAATAACTATGTCAGTCACTATCTATCACAACCCACGTTGCTCTAAGAGCCGTGAAACTCTGGCCCTGCTGGAAGAAAAAGGTATCGCTCCGACTATCGTGAAATATCTGGATGAAACGCCGTCGATTGAGCAACTTCAGACGCTACTTAGCCAACTGGGCTATGGATCGGCACGTGAGATGATGCGTACCAAGGAAAGCCTGTACAAAGAGCTGAACCTGGACGGCGACAACGTGACCCAGCAGCAACTGTTTGAAGCCATGGCCGCCAACCCGAAACTGATTGAACGTCCAATCGTGGTCAATGGTGACAAAGCGGCAATGGGCCGTCCGCCAGAGCAAGTGCTCGACATCCTGTAAGCGCCAGTATGAAAAGCCTTCTGGTTCTTTACTACAGCCGTCACGGCAATACCCGCCAACTGGCACGCCAGATTGCCCGTGGGATAGAACAGGTTGACGGCTGTGAAGCCATGCTTCGCACCGTGGCTGACATCGACAGTCAGGGTAACAGTGCGCAGGATTCCGATAGTGATCCGCTGGTCAGTCAGGCCGATCTGCAACAGTGTATCGGCCTTGCGATGGGCAGTCCGGTGCGGTTTGGTAACATGGCCGCCCCCCTGAAGCATTTCTGGGACACGACCAGCCGGGAATGGCTTGGTGGGACACTGATCGGCAAGCCTGCCTGTGTGTTTACCTCGTCATCATCAATGCACGGTGGGCAGGAAACGACGCTTCAGTCGATGATGCTGCCCCTGCTGCATCACGGCATGCTGATCGTCGGGATCCCGTATTCAGAGCCGGCGCTGCATACCACCCAGTCAGGCGGAACTCCTTACGGACCATCCCACTTCAACACCGGGGAAAGCCGTCAGCTGAGCCGAGAAGAATGCGAGTTGGCTCAGGCCTGTGGCAAACGCCTGGCCGAAGCGGCCCTGAAACTAATGTAAGCCGTCCCGTTAGGGACAACACGGTCATACTGAAGGATGCGTACCATGACCCCCATGAGTCAACACACTCGCCGCCTGCGCCTGGGCGCCTTAACCGCTTACCTGTCACTGATGGTCTGGGTTGGGCTGTGGCAAAGCCTGCTTTCGCCGCACCCGCACCTGAATAGCCTGATCATGGCCGGTGTCTGGATTGTTCCGCTACTGCTGCCGCTCAAAGGCATTCTGGCAGGGAAACCCTATACCCATGCCTGGGCCAATTTTATTCTGATGTTCTACTTTCTCCACGCACTGACCATGCTGTGGGTAGATGAAGGTGAACGCTGGCTCGCTCTGGTTGAACTGCTGATCACCAGTTGTGCTTTCGTCGCCAATGCCATGTTTGCCCGCCATCGCGGCCGCGAACTCGGCATCAAACTGAAAAAGTTGTCGGAAGTCGAGAAAGAAGAAAAAGCCCGTCATGAGGGGCCGTCGGCTTAGTAGCTTAGTAGCTTAGCGACTTAGCGACTTAGCGACTTAGCGACTTAGCGACTTAGCGAAATATGAAAAATAAAAACGGTGGCATCAGCCACCGTTTTTTTATCACTTTTAGGGTCAATGAACCACTGGCTCAATCAGGCCTGTGGCGCACGCCATTCATACATGCTGACTTGCTTCACCGGTTTCGCTGGGGCAGATAGCGTCTCAGATGAGTCTGTCTGCCCGTCCAGTACGGCTTCTGTTGGCTGAACCTCTGATGCTTCCATCGGCTCTGCAGGCATCACAGGCGCTGTGACTTCTGACAGGCGGCTGTTCTGGCTCAGTTCACGCTGGAAGGCTGCTTCCGTACTCAATAGTTTTACGGAAAACTCCACCTGCTCCCCCTGAATGCGATAAGCATTGATTCCGGCCACGGAGCTCAGGTTGGTCATCATGCGCTCAAGGGTAAAGAAATCTTTGGCACTGCGAATATTACTGACCACCACGGCCAGTTGGCCACTCTCATCACCCCCCAGCGGCACGGCATATTTCACTCCCAGCTGATCGGCCACATGATCCATCATCCGACGAAGCGTTGCCTCCGACGTACCGGATGCCTGTCCTTCAGATGGCGTCACCTTGGTCGCCGCCATTTTTTCCGGGCCTTCTGCATACAGCTGCCAGTTCATGACGTAGTCATCCGGCCCTTTACGGCGGGCGCGAACCACCAGCACCGCTTCCGGCTGGTAGCGCTGGCTGGCTTGTACGATTGGCCCGACAAAACCGCCCCACAAATCCGGGACGCTGATCGCCGTAACGTCCTCAAAGTCCCCGATTGGCATCATGGTCGGCACACCTCTTCGGTCTGCCTCACTCTTCATCCCGGCTAGCAACGGGTTACCCGACTGATCCCAGGCAATGTTACGGCTGCTTTCCGCGTCTTCAACCAGCCAGACCAGCACATTCGGGCGCTGTTCACCCCAGAAGGTTGCCTGAGCCTGAGTCAGCAACTGGCGCACACGGTTCCGATCGAAAGTCAGATCCAGGGTACGCTTCCCTTTCAGGTTGCCGTAACCATACTGGCTGACAAACGGGTTACTGTTAGCCAGCGCCTTGGTCACGACGTCATTGTTCACCACCCGGCTCTGTCCCGAGACCTTCACCAGCACCTGAGCAAGGGCATCGCGGCGGGCATTTTGCTCTGACTGGCTGTCAGTATCGGGCAACACAATCCTGGCCTGGTAAAGGTCTGTGACTGTTGCAGCCTGCACAGTCCCGGCCAGCAGGGCCATAAGAAGGAAGGTAAGACGCAGCATAATAAACTCATTTATCATTTAGATTGATTGTTGCACGATGATAAATTGATCCCATTAAATTCGGCAACCAATTGTAGGAAAAATCCGGACATGACGGCATTTTTATGCCATCGCTTTTATTCATATTTAGCCAAAATGGCGACAAATACGTCAAGGCTGCGTCAGTTATTCTTTCCCTAAACACCCACCCAGCGACATTTTGCCTTTATTCACTACTTTCTCAGTGGAGAATTAGGCAAACGATTTCTTCTATGCTAACATTCCGCGATTTTTTTACAGCTAGGATGGGAAATATACAAATGATGCAGATCTTACAAGGTGCTCAGATGCTCTTTGTTGCATTCGGGGCATTGGTTCTGGTTCCGCTACTTACCGGTCTGGACCCCAACGTTGCGCTCTTCGGTGCCGGTCTAGGTACCCTCCTGTTCCAAGTCATTACTAAACGCTCTGTCCCTATTTTCCTCGCTTCCTCTTTCGCGTTTATTGCTCCTATCATGTACGGTGTTCAAACTTGGGGTATCCCGGCAACCATGGGTGGCCTGATGATGGCCGGTGTGGTGTACATCTGTATGGGTGGCATAATCAAAGTGCGCGGTGTCGGTATTATTCACAAGCTGCTGCCACCAGTGGTGGTCGGGCCGGTCATTATGGTCATCGGGCTGGGGCTGGCACCTGCGGCGGTGAACATGGCGCTGGGTAAAACCGGTGACGGTGCGGTTCAACTGATCGACGGCAATGCTGCGCTGTGGATTTCTTCTGTCTCGCTGCTGGTGACCATTTTCTTCAGCGTGTTCGCCCGTGGCTTCCTGAAGCTTGTGCCGATTATGGCGGGTATCGTCGCCGGTTACGTGACGGCACTGGTCTACGGTGTGGTTGACTTTACTGCGGTACAACAGGCCTCCTGGCTGGCCATGCCAAACTTCACATACCCTGAGTTTAATATCAATGCCATGCTGTTCATGATTCCGGTAGCAATTGCGCCGGCCGTTGAGCACGTCGGGGATATGCTGGCTATTTCTAACGTGACCGGTAAAGACTACCTGAAGAAGCCGGGTTTGCACCGCACCATGACCGGTGACGGGGTGGCAACCATGGCTGCTTCGCTGTTCGGTGCGCCGCCAAACACCACTTACTCTGAAGTTACCGGTGCCGTTATGCTGACCAAAGCCTACAACCCGGTAATCATGACCTGGGCCGCAGTCACTGCGCTGGTACTGGCTTTTGTCGGTAAGCTGGGCGCCATTCTGCAAACCATCCCAGTACCGGTAATGGGCGGCATCATGATTCTGCTGTTCGGTTCAATCGCAACCGTCGGCCTGAACACGCTGATCAAAAACCAGGTGGATCTGCATAAATCACGCAACCTGGTGATTGTTGCCGTTACCCTGGTATTCGGGATTGGCGGTATGGCCTTTGGGATCGGCGAGTTCAGCCTGCAAGGTGTCAGCCTGTGTGGTATTGTCGCCATTATACTGAACCTGATTCTGCCTGCGGACCTGGGTGAAAATCACGTGGTTGATAATGCGCAGCTGGACAGCGCGCAAGACTCGAAATAATTCTTCACACTAGCGTTCGCTAATACATAAGAGCTGCCTTCGGGCAGCTCTTTTTGTTTACAACAAAATTGACACTGAGGGCAGCGACGCGAAAAGTTGCCGCGTATGGCGGATAAACCGCGTGTAACATTGCCACGGTCACACTCAGTGAAGATGTCGCTACTTGGCGTCGCTATAATAGATTGAGTTATATGATAGAGCGGTATGACGGAGCTGTAGTTGTAGTTGTAGCGACATGGTATAGCTCGACGCGGTTTCACTCAGGCTCAGGATACCCTGACTCACTTTCCCATCCCGCTTATACCCATATCTCGATAGCGCAAAAATTACAGACATAAAAAAGCCGGCAATCGCCGGCTTTTTCTGAATTCTCAGTCTGACAATTACTTCGTACCGAAGATCTTGTCACCAGCATCGCCCAGACCAGGAACGATGTAGCCTTTGTCATTCAGTTTCTCATCGATAGCTGCCGTGTACAGCTCAACGTCCGGGTGAGCTTTTTCCAGCGCCGCAATGCCTTCCGGTGCCGCAACCAGTACCAGCACTTTAATGGATTTACAGCCGTGCTCTTTCAGCAGGTCGATCGTCGCGATCATTGAGCCGCCTGTTGCCAGCATTGGGTCAACGACCAGCGCCATACGCTCATCAATGTTAGAAGCCAGTTTGTGGAAGTAAGGAACCGGCTCCAGCGTTTCCTCGTCGCGGTAAATCCCGACGGTTGAAATACGAGCACTTGGCATGTGCTCCAGCACGCCATCCATCATACCCAGACCGGCACGCAGAATTGGCACAACGGTAACTTTCTTGCCTTTGATCTGGTCAACTTCAACGGGACCGTTCCAGCCCTCAATAGTCACTTTTTCTGTTTCGAAGTCTGCCGTCGCTTCGTAAGTCAGCAGGCTGCCGACTTCTGTTGCTAGCTCACGGAAACGCTTAGTGCTGATGTCACCTTCGCGCATAAGACCAATCTTATGTTTTACCAGTGGGTGTTTTACCTCAACGACTTTCATTTCTGACTCCTAAGCTAACAAAATTTCAAAAAATCGCACTATTATACACTAGACCAATACGGTTCTGGTAGGGGCCAGCCTTGCGTTTGGTCAGGAAATACCCTCTCACAATATTTGACGCAAACGTTTTCCTTTCCGCCCTGAGTGCTGTTATCATACCCCCGCTTTTTTACTTTAATACGTTGAGGGACCTCCTGTGAGCGGCAATAACTCTTCTCTTAGTTACAAAGATGCTGGTGTTGATATCGATGCAGGTAATGCATTAGTTGATCGTATTAAAGGGGTGGTAAAACGCACCCACCGTCCTGAAGTGATGGGCGGTATCGGCGGATTTGGTGCGTTGTGTGCGTTGCCGACTAAGTATAAGGAGCCAGTGCTGGTGTCCGGTACAGACGGTGTGGGTACCAAGCTGCGTCTGGCAATGGATCTGAACAAACATGACACGATCGGGATTGATCTGGTGGCCATGTGTGTCAACGACCTTATTGTACAGGGCGCTGAACCGCTGTTCTTCCTGGACTACTACGCAACAGGCAAACTGGATGTCGACACTGCCGCTCAGGTTGTTGCCGGTATCGGTGAAGGGTGTGTGCAGTCTGGTTGTGCGTTGATCGGCGGTGAAACGGCTGAAATGCCGGGAATGTACCACGGCGAAGACTACGATGTAGCAGGCTTCTGCGTGGGTGTGGTGGAAAAAGAAGAGATTATCGACGGCAGTAAAGTACAAGCCGGCGATGCCCTGATTGCGGTTGCCTCAAGCGGCCCTCACTCTAACGGCTTCTCACTGATTCGTAAAATCATTGAAGTGTCTGCCGCCGACCTGAGCCAGGATCTGGAAGGCAAACCTCTGGCTGACCACCTGCTGGAGCCAACAAAAATTTATGTGAAATCGACTCTGAAGATGATGGAAAGCTGCGATGTTCACGCGATTTCTCACATCACAGGCGGCGGTTTCTGGGAAAATATCCCTCGCGTTCTGCCGCAAGGGACCAAAGCTGTGGTTGACGGTAACAGCTGGGAATGGCCAGCCGTGTTCAACTGGCTGCAGCAAGCCGGTAATGTCGAAACCTACGAAATGTACCGCACTTTCAACTGCGGCGTGGGTCTGGTGATTGCGCTGCCACAAGCTCAGGCTGAACAAGCGATTGCCATTTTAAACGCAGAAGGTGAAAACGCCTGGCTACTGGGTCACATTGCTGAAGCCGGCGCTAACGAAGCACAGGTGGAGATCCTGTAATCGTATGAAAAATATTGTCGTTCTGATCTCCGGTAACGGCTCCAACCTGCAAGCCATTATTGATGCCTGCGAGTCAGGCATCATTGAGAACGCGCGCATAGCGGCCGTTATCTCGAACAAAGCGGATGCATACGGGTTGGAACGGGCTCATCAGGCAGGTATTGATACGCTGCACCTGGCTGCCGGTGATTACACCGATCGTGAAGCCTTTGACCGGGCTATGGCCGACAACATTGATCAGTTCTCACCGGATCTGATCATTCTGGCTGGCTTCATGCGGATTCTGAGTGCCGATTTCGTTCGTCACTATCAGGGGCGAATGATCAATATTCACCCTTCCCTGCTGCCAAAGTACACCGGGTTGAACACTCACCAGAGAGCCATTGATGCCGGTGATACCGAACATGGCACCAGCGTGCACTTCGTCACGGAAGAGCTTGATGGTGGCCCGGTGATCCTGCAAGCCAAAGTGCCGATTTTCGAGGATGATACCGCCGAGGATGTCATGGCACGCGTACAGCAGCAAGAGCACCGTATCTATCCGGTTGTTGCCAACTGGTGCTTACAGCAGCGAGTCACTATGCAAGGAAACAATGCGGTGTTTGAAGGGGATATCCTGCCAGCGAACGGTTACGCGGCAGAGGACTGAGTAACATTTAATCCCTTTTCTCTGTGTTCCATAATAAAAAACGCGACCCACGGTCGCGTTTTTTATTTTTTCTTCTCGCCGGAGGTATCAGACTCTAATACCCGGCTGTAAACCGGCTCACCCAGGTGGAACACACTGAATTCCCCTACGCCCATTTTGTGCCAACGCTCATCATTGGTCAGCGGCTGGGTCGCAATCACCGTCACCACATCATTCGGGGTGGTTTCCTGCTGGAAATCAATCGTCACATCTTCATCAATCAGTGACGCCTTACCGAACGGTGCACGTCGGGTAATCCAGTGCAGGTTATTGCTGCAATAAGTCAGTACATACTCGCCATTACTCAGCAGCATATTGTAAACCCCCAGTTGTCTCAGGGTGTCACAACATTCGGCCACCAACGCAAACATCGCATCGCAATCCTGCGGGATTTCCGGAAACCGGGCATCCAGCTGATTGAGCAGCCAGCAGAACGCTTTTTCACTGTCCGTTTCGCCAACCGGCTTGAACCGTCCGGTTTCCAGCTGATCATAACCGGTCAGTTGTCCGTTGTGGGCGAACGTCCAGTACTGCCCCCAAAGTTCCCGCGTGAACGGATGAGTATTTTCCAGATTCACCCCGCCCCGGTTAGCCTGCCGAATATGGCTGACCACCGCGCAGCTCTTGATCGGATAGTTCTGAACCAACTCAGCAATACGCGAGTCAAAGCTCGGAGACGGATCTTTAAACGTACGGAATCCCTTTCCTTCGTAAAAGGTGATTCCCCAGCCATCACGGTGCGGGCCGGTTTTACCGCCCCGCTGCATCAGGCCGGTAAAGCTAAAACAAATGTCAGTCGGTACATTGGCACTCATGCCAAGGAGTTCACACATCTTCCGTTATGTCCTAAATCGCTCAGACACCAAGTGGTGTTATGCCGCCATCTCTTTTTCAATCAGCATGATCAGGATGTGGATAATCTTGATATGCACTTCCTGGATACGATCAGCATAGCCAAAATGTGGGACACGGATCTCCACATCCGCCAGTCCGGCCATCTTGCCGCCGTCTTTGCCGGTCAGGGCGATCACTTTCATGCCTTTGGCTTTCGCCGCGTCAATGGCTTTCAGGATGTTGCCGGAGTTGCCGGACGTTGACAGCCCGAACAGGACATCCCCTTTCATTCCCACCGCTTCAAGGTAGCGCGAGAACACATGTTCATAGCCGAAGTCGTTACTGACACAGGACAGATGGCTGGGATCAGAAATCGCAATACCGGGATAACCCGGACGGTTTTCACGGTATCGCCCTGTCAGCTCTTCCGCAAAATGCATGGCATCACAGTGGGAGCCACCGTTACCGCATGACAGTACCTTACCGCCCTGTTTGAATGACTCGGCCAGCAGCTTGGCTGCCGCTTCGATATCAGCAATGTTCTTCTCGTCGCTCAGAAAGCGGTTCAGCACTTCGGCCGCTTCTGTCAACTCTGCGCGGATAATATCTTGGTACATAGGCTCTACTCTGGTTATTCACATACTAAAAGCGGGGCATGATGCCCCGCAGATACATGGCCTTAGCTTGCAGTGTACAAAGAAACCGCCGGAGGTGTCGACTCCTGACCCAGAACATTGTGAGTCTGACTCGCCAAATGCTCACGTAATGACTCTGTGCTGTGGTAGAGCGCCACATTTTCCAGCGCCAGCACACCGGCCGAGGTCAGCTTTTGCTCGATATGCGGTGCCACACCCAACAGGTACACGGGGTAGTCACGCACTCGCTCAAGGGCATATTCCAACGCGTGAATCGCGGTGATATCAATGGTGGTCACATCGCTCAAATCCATCACCACCGCACGGGTCTCAGGCGCCGCCCGTTCAATCACTGACAACGCTTTCTCACTGGCGGCAAAAAACAGCGGGCCGTTAATGTCATACACCACCACATCTTCCCCAAAATTCAGGTGTGAGTGAGTACTTCCCACTTTTTCGACGGTGGTCAGCGAGGCTATACGCTGAATAAACAGCAAACCCGCCAGCAGCAGCCCGACGACCACTGCGACAACCATGTCAAACACAACCGTCAGGGTGAAGCAGGTCATCAGCACCGCAATATCGCGGCGAGGCGCCACCTTGAGCGTATGCACAAAATGGGGGGCTTCAGACATGTTCCAGGCGACCATGATCAGCAGACCGGCCAGGGCACTCATCGGCACAAACGACAACGCCGGCGCCAGCGCGATCATCGCAGCCAGGACAAACAAGGCATGCACAATGGCTGAAATAGGCGAAAATGCCCCGGCGCGAATGTTCGTCGCGGTACGGGCAATGGCGGCAGTGGCCGGAATCCCGCCAAAGAACGGAACCACCATGTTTGCCAGCCCCTGACCGACCAGCTCAGAGTTCGGATTATGCTTGGTGCCGGTCATCCCATCCGCGACAACCGCACACAGCAGCGATTCAATACAACCCAGCATGGCAATGGTGAACGCGGCTGGTAGCAGTTCCACCACCAGCGACCAGCTGAACTGGCCTTCCTGCCAAGGCAACACCAGTTGCGGCAGCACCTGCGGAATCCCCTGCCCGATCAAATCACCAATCTGGTACTGGAATTTTTCGCCTAGAAGGCCAACGTGGCCCTGCCCTGACGCATTAACAATCAATGCCACCACTGTACCAGTCAACAGCGCCACCACATGCGCAGGCACTTTCGTTTTGAGCTTCGCCCACAGGATAAAGGCAGCGATGGTCAACCCGCCTACCAGGGCATCGGCCAGATTAATGGAAGGCATTGCACTGGCATAAGCGACAACTTTTTCCGGAAAGTGGATCGGATTAGTCGCCACGGTCAGGCCAAGCAGATCTTTCAGCTGCAAGAAGGCAATCGTCAGACCGATACCCGCCGTAAAGCCGGTTGTCACCGGATAGGGCACATACGCCACCAACTGGCCAAGCCGCAACAGCCCCATCAGCAGCAGGATCACCCCGGACATCAATGTGGCCAGCATCAGCCCAGACAGCCCGTATTGCTGCGTGATCGGCAGCAGAATCACCACAAACGCGGCCGTCGGGCCGGTGATATTAAAACGAGAGCCCCCCAGCAATGCCGCCAGTAAACCCGCGACGATAACAGTGTACAGGCCGTGCTGCGGCGGTACGCCAACGGCAATCGCCAACGCCATCCCCAACGGGATCGCCACCACCCCGACCGTGATACCGGCTATGACATCTGAACGTAAGGTCGAGAAGGAGAATCCTTCCCGCCAGGCCTGTTTCATCGCATTAAATACCAACACGGTTAACCCCTTGCAGACTAAACGGAAACGCAAAAAACCACACTCATGGGGAGTCTGGTTCAGATCTAGATAAGAAAACGAGAAGCTGTCATCCCGAGATAGGGACCCGGCAAGTAGATGTCAGTCGGAATTCGGGAAAGGCAACATATGGGCAAATCCCGCCTCTGGCAGGCATGCCCTGCTCATAGTTTACCCGCTCGAGCGGAGAAAAAACGAGCAAATACGTGATCAACATCACTATATGTTAATTGTGTGAGGAATTTTCTCAAGCCGTAATTTGCCCCGGACTGATCTTGATCAAACCGAGGCTCTGCAAGGGCTGACAAGACATCTTTACGTAACCGGTCAATTTCAGAACAGAAAAACATTTTACATTTCATTAAAAATCAAATTACACTTATCACAAGTGGTAAGACCTCTTACCTTAATAAAAACGTACCCGCTACAATAATAATGAAACGCCCATATAAGGAGATTGAACATGGTAACACTTGTGTACCTGCTAGGGCTGCTCGGTCTGACCGGTGTACTCGCATACCACCGCGCCAACCTGAAAACCTTTACTATCGCGATCGCCGCAGCCCTGATTCTGGGAACCCTGCTGGATATCGTCGGTCAGTACAGCTGGTTGCTGTTCCTGCTGGTTGCCGTACCGTTAAACATGACTACGCTGCGTCGTTCCCTGCTCAGCCGCCCGGCACTGAAAGCTTTCAAAGGCGTAATGCCGGAAATGTCGCGCACGGAAAAAGAAGCGATCGATGCCGGGACGGTCTGGTGGGAAGCCGATCTGTTCCGAGGCGCACCGAACTGGGACAAGCTGCATGACATCCCGGCTCCGCGTCTGAGCCCGGAAGAAAAAGCATTTCTCGACGGTCCGGTCAACGAAGTGTGCCGCATGGTGAACGATTTTCAGGTTACTCATGAGCTGGCTGATCTACCGCCGGAAGTGTGGCAGTACCTGAAAGATCATAAGTTTTTCGCCATGATCATCAAAAAAGAATACGGTGGTCTGGAGTTTTCCGCTTACGCACAATCACTGGTTCTGCAGAAGCTGACCGGTGTCTCCGGCGTACTGTCGTCAACCGTTGGCGTCCCAAACTCTCTGGGTCCCGGTGAGTTGCTGCAACATTACGGCACTCAGGATCAAAAAGATTACTACCTGCCGCGTCTGGCTGAAGGTAAAGAAATTCCCTGTTTTGCTCTGACCAGCCCGGAAGCCGGGTCTGATGCCGGGTCAATACCTGATTTCGGTATTGTGAAAAAAGGTCACTGGCAGGGAGAGGAAGTGCTGGGGATGGAGCTGACCTGGAACAAGCGCTACATCACGCTGGCACCGGTCGCCACCGTTCTGGGTCTGGCCTTCAAACTCTATGACCCTGAGCACCTGCTGGGTGATCAGGAGGATCTCGGTATTACCTGTGCCCTGATCCCAACAGATATTGACGGTGTAGAGATTGGCCGTCGCCACTTCCCACTGAACGTTCCGTTCCAGAACGGTCCGACTCAGGGCGATAAAGTGTTCGTGCCGATTGATTTCATCATCGGTGGTCAGGACATGGCGGGTCAAGGCTGGCGTATGCTGGTTGAGTGCCTGTCAGTCGGCCGTGGTATCACGCTGCCGTCGAACTCAACCGGCGGACTGAAAAGCGCGGCGCTGGCAACCGGGGCGTACGCCCGTATTCGTCGCCAGTTCAAACTGCCAATCGGTAAAATGGAAGGGATTGAAGAGCCACTGGCACGGATTGGCGGTAATGCTTACGTGCTGGATGCGGCCAGCAGCCTGACTGTTGCCGGGATTGATTTGGGTGAGAAACCATCCGTGATCTCTGCCATCGTGAAGTATCACTGTACTCACCGCAGCCAGCGTGGCGTTATCGATGCAATGGATATCGTGGGCGGTAAAGGTATCTGTATGGGGCCAAGTAACTTCCTGGCTCGCGGTTATCAGGGTGCTCCGATTGCCGTGACCGTTGAAGGGGCCAACATTCTGACTCGTTCGATGATCATCTTCGGTCAGGGGGCGATCCGCTGCCATCCTTACGTACTGGAAGAAATGAATGCCGCTTACAATGACAACGCCGAAAAAGCCCTGAATGAGTTTGACGGCGCACTGTTCGGTCATGTGGGCTTCGTGATCAGTAACCTGGTTCGATCTTTCTGGCTGGGTCTGAGCGACGGCCGTGGCTCCAAGGCACCGCGTAAAGATGAAACCAAACGTTACTATCAGCAGATCAACCGCTACAGTGCCAACCTGGCGCTTCTGGCTGATATGTCGATGGCCGTACTGGGTGGCTCGCTGAAACGTAAAGAGCGCCTCTCTGCCCGTCTGGGCGATGTGCTGAGTCAGCTTTACCTGGCTTCTGCCACCCTGAAGCGTTACCAGGATGAAGGCTACCAGAAAGACGACCTGCCGCTGCTGCACTGGGGTCTGCAGGACGCCATGTACCAGACTCAGGAAGCGCTGGATGAATTCCTGCGTAATTTCCCGAATCGTCCGATTGCAGCCGTACTGCGTGCCATTGTGTTCCCGCTGGGAATGAGCCGAGTGCGTCCTTCTGACAAACTGGACCACCAGGTTGCCCGTATTCTGCAAACGCCATGTGACAGCCGTAACCGCATCGGCCGGAACCAGTTCCTGGAAGACACCGAGAATTCCGCGGTCGGCAAAATCGAGCGAGCACTGAAAGACATTCTGGCGGCAGAGCCGATCTATGATCGCGTCTGTCAGGCCGCTGGCAAGAAAATGCCTTTCATGCAGCTGGATAAAGTCGCAGATACCGGTCTGGAGCTGAAGGTGATTAACGCGGAAGAAGCAGAGTTACTGCGCCGCGCTGAAGCCGGCCGTCTCGAAACCATCAATGTTGATGACTTCGACCCGCGCGATCTGGCAGCGAAGGCTTACCAGGCTTCGCCAAAAGAAATTGCGGCCTAAACCATCTGCTGCAGGCAACAACGTCAGTTAGGGGGGAACCCTGACGAAAAAAGGGAAGCCAATGGCTTCCCTTTTCTTTGTTCTGCTTGCGCGACTCCATCTGTCGGGGGCAGCCCTCAGGCTTCAGGAATATCCAGCCCCGCATCATTCACGGCTTTCTTGGCTCGCCATTTGCGCCATAGCACCATCAGCAACGCCACCAGTCCGATCACGCCCAGGTTTGCTGCGGCAATCATCTTCCACGCTTTACTGCGCGCCGCTTCACGTTCCGCTTCCATCTGAGCAATTTCAGCCTGCTTGGCTTTAGCTTCCTGCTGCTCCCGGAATGACTCCAGGTTGCGATCCAGCTGAAGTTCAGCCATCACGGCAAAATGGCTCTCCGGCAGTTTAAAAATCAGTTCACGGTTATTGAAGTTGTCCGTCGCATAAAGCCAGCCAGACCAGGTATAACGCCCCGGTTTTTCTCCGTTTGGCAGCCAGACCTTCAGATCAACCTCATCGCTTAACGCCGCCTGCTGGCTGATAGTTCGGGTACCGTCAAAGCTGACCTGCTCGATATGAGCGGCAAGCGATCCCGGCTTGATGGCACCTTCCTCGGCATCCACCACAATCTGGTGATACTCATGCCGCCCACGCCCCTGAATAAAGCTGGCGCGCAGTGGTGGTGGATAAACCAGTACTTCCTGCTCAACCGTCCGTAAGAAGATGCCATTGCCAGAGCTCAGGCTAACCCGGTATTTCCCCGGCTGCAATTCCACCGGTAATGCCACCGTAAACACGCCATCTCCCGGCACCTCGTCAAAGCCTAAGCCATCGTCAGCAAACTCCCCTAACGGAATTGGCGACGGCTGGGATTCTTTCGGCAGCGACTCGACATTCTCAATGTATTCGTAGAACACCACCGATAACTTCACCCGATCCAGAAAATCCCGCATCGTCAATGGCTGGCCATTCTGGGTTAAGCGTGCCGTAAATTTGAGGGTTTCCGACTGATAAAGACGGGAAGGTAACGTGGCAACCTGCAACTGCAGATCTGACAGCACTTTTACCTGATTGGTAGGCGTGACTTTACCGACAGCCTGCCAGGGGCCGGGCATCGGGTTTTCAATGGAGATGATATCCATGCCGGGTTCTTCGTACCAGGACACATTGTCCGGATGGCGCCAGGCATAATATTTTTGCCCGTCAGGGCGAACCAGTACAACCGAATGGCTGCTCTGTTCACGTTTGACCACAAACGAGACCTGCTTGATGGTCGGGTCAACACGGAAGCGGTTATCCAGCCATGACATAGCCGCATCGTCGCTTGCCCACGACAACACCGGCAATAATCCAATTAGCCAAGATAATCGCTTCATTGTACCTCTTATAGACGCCACATAACGTCGGCTTTTTTACCTATGATATCCAGACGCTGCTCATGCGCAGATAATTCATCGGCAGATGCTCGAATAACCTTTAGCGCTTTTCGCCCGGACGCCAAGCGTCGGATTTCATTTTCGGTACCAGCATCACTTTCTTCGCCCCCGGCATTCAGCGCCAGCGACGTCTGGCCACCTGTCATCATCAGGTAGACATCAGCCAGAATCTCGGCATCGAGCAAGGCCCCGTGTAGCGTACGGTGCGAGTTGTCTATCCCGTAGCGCGAGCAGAGCACATCAAGGTTGTTCCGTTTCCCCGGAAATAGGCGCTTGGCCATGTCCAGGGTATCGGTGACCTTACAGAAATCAGTCGTTTTTCCTATCGACGTATCCAGCTTGCTGAACTCATAGTCCATAAAACCGATATCGAAGGGTGCGTTGTGGGCAACCAGCTCGGCGCCGCGAATAAACTCCATGAATTCATCATGGATGTCAGCGTAAGTCGGTTTGTCGCGCAAAAATTCATCCGTAATACCGTGAACATCAATGGCTTCCACATCGATATTACGATCCGGCCGGATATAGACATGGAAACTGTTCCCGGTCAGTTTACGGTTAATGATCTCCACGGCACCGATTTCTACAATACGGTGCCCTTCATAGTGAGGACCGGTCATATTCATACCGGTTGTTTCGGTATCAAAGACGATTATGCGTTCATTAGTGGCTTTCATAGCAGCGATTGTGTCAGACTAAAGTTTTCAACTAAGACGAATACTACCAAATATGACCAAGCAGGTAGAAATTTTCACGGATGGATCTTGCCTCGGCAATCCGGGGCCCGGCGGTTACGGCACGGTTTTACGTTATAAACAGCATGAAAAAGAGCTTAGCGAAGGCTTTTTCATGACCACCAATAACCGGATGGAACTGCTGGCCGCCATTGTTGGCCTGGCCTCTCTGAAAGAACCTTGCAAGGTAGACCTGACGACAGACAGTCAGTACGTAAGACAAGGCATTACCCAGTGGATCCACAACTGGAAAAAGCGCGGCTGGAAAACCGCTGACAAAAAACCAGTGAAAAACGCCGATTTATGGCAACGGCTGGATACCGAGACCCAACGCCATCACGTGAACTGGCACTGGGTGAAAGGTCACGCGGGTCACCCTGAGAATGAACGTTGTGACGAACTGGCTCGTACCGCGGCCAATGCCCCGACTCAGGAAGACACCGGGTACCAAGCCTCCTGACCCTAAGCGGATATAAGGCGGCAATCGGGCCGCCTCTGTTAATTTGGAAATCGGTGTTTTTGGGTAGTGCCGTTTTATTGTTAACACTGCCGCTTTGAACTGGCCTTCGTTCGACAGTTCATCCCCAACGGTGCCAACTGCCGTCGCACTTTCCAGGTCGGCTTAATCGGTTTGAGGGGCACAGTACGCTTACGAGCCACAATCAGATACATGCTGCCGATACCGGCGCAGCTTTCAGATAACATCCCCTCCATCCAGGCAGAGCAAGCCTGATGATGAGTGGCCGGTAAAATGGCAAAGTTTTCATGAAAAACCACTTCGTAATTCAGCACACTCAGCCAGTCTTTGATCCGCATCGGCATAAACATTCTCCCCTTCCAAGGATAACGCTTGCGATTCCAGGGCAATAATGCCCGCAGCCCCACCACGCTGATTGGGTTCGTGCCACTGAGCAGCAGATAACCGTCATCCATGGTCACTCTGTCGATTTCTCGCAGCAAACGGTGAGGATCCGAGCAATAATCAAGCTGATGGGCAATCAGGCAAACGTCAAAGGCTTTTTCGACAAATGGCAATGCAAACGGGTCAGCCACGACGTTATGCAGTGGATTGAACTTGTCGATGCAAATTTGGTGCTGGATGTTACAATGGCCACTGGCTAATTCACAACTTAGCCCGCCCAGCTTCAACATGTGGTAGCCAAACAACTTAGGCCACCATTCGTCCAGCTGGGCCTGAAGCAACTCAGCGGCCCATTCGCCATTAACGACCTGCGACCAGGTATGGGGTGGATCGATGTGTTTTAATATGCGGGCTGGCTTCATAAGCGACACCAAACTCAATCCATGCTCAACAAAACAGAAACAGGCCGGAGAACAACATCATGCTGACAGTAAAAAGCATACCTGCATTCAATGATAATTACATCTGGCTGATTCACAGTCCGGATAACCATTGTGTAGTGGTTGATCCCGGCGAGGCCGCTCCGGTTCTCAAGGTGCTGGAAGAAGAACAAATGCATCTGGATGCCATTCTGATCACCCACCACCACCACGACCACGTCGGTGGTCTTAGCGAGTTGAAGCGTCGTTATCCAAATATAAACATAGTTGCACCGGCTGACGAGCCCATTCCGGCAGTTTCCCGTTCGGTTGAAGACGGGGATCAGGTCGAAATTTTCGGTGAACGCTTTATGGTCCTGGGTGTACCGGGGCACACTGCCGGTCATGTCGCCTATGTCGGAGACGGCAAACTGTTTTGCGGTGACACGCTGTTTTCGGCTGGATGTGGCCGCCTGTTCGAAGGCACGCCAGAGCAAATGTTCCATTCCCTGCAAAAACTGGCCGCCTTACCGGACGAAACAGAAGTCTACTGCGCCCACGAATACACCAGCAGCAACCTGGCCTTTGCCCTGGTAGCCGAGCAGGATAACCCCCATCTGCAACGTTACCGCGAAGAAGTCAGCCGCTTGCGTGCCCAGGGAATCAGCACGATTCCGAGCACTCTGAAACAGGAAAAACTGATTAATCCTTTCCTGCGCTGCGATCAGCCAAGCATCAAAAAATCCGTTGCAAACAAAGCGACGGGCAACAGTGATGTTGAAACCTTTGCCGCGCTGCGTCGTTGGAAGGACGAATTTTGACATCTGTCACTTGTCACTGAGGTGGTAGGACAAGTATCATTTCCAGCTATTTTGGCTATGGGCTGGACACATGAAATCCCGAATTTTTTTGGCAAGTGCGCTATTACTGGCTGGTTGCCAAATTACTAAAACGACAGATACAGTAGAAGAAACGACAAACACAACCCCCCTTAACCCGTCTGCGGCCCAGGTTGCTACCAAACCAACAACAAAGGCAACGCCGCAGAATGTCCCGCCAGTCGTGACCGTGACACCGCAGGAACAAGACGATGTCTGGAAGCGGATCAGTATGCAGATGTCTCTCGAGATACCTGAAAACCAACGCGTTAATTACTACCGCAACTGGTACCGCCGCTACCCGGGTCACCTTCAAGTTGTCGCACAACGTGCCGAGCCCTTCCTGTACCTGATCACCGAAGAAATTGAAAAACGTAACCTCCCTCTGGAACTCGCGTTACTCCCTATCGTAGAAAGCTCTTTCGATCAGTTTGCCTACTCACACGGGCATGCGGCCGGGCTGTGGCAGATCACTCAGCCGACAGGACGCACCTTCGGACTAAAACAGGACTGGTGGTATGACGGCCGCCGTGACGTGGTGGAATCAACCCGTGCGGCTCTGGACTTACTGACGTACCTAAACCGCAAATTCGATGGGAACTGGCTTCATGCTCTGGCAGCCTACAATACTGGCGAAGGCCGGGTTTTCCGAGCCATCAGCCAAAACCAAGCTGCAGGCAAGCCTACGGATTTCTGGTCGCTGAATCTGCCTGAAGAAACCAGTGGCTACGTACCGAAACTGCTGGCTGTCGCCGATGTGATCCGTAATCACGAAAAATACGGTCTCGACATTCCGGTAATCGCTAATAAACCGGCGGTGAAACTGGTAAAACCTGGCACTCAGATGGACTTGGCGATGGCGGCATCCTTTGCCGGTGTCAATGTAGAAACACTGCAAAGCCTTAATCCCGGCTACAACCACTGGGCAACCGCTCCAGATGGCCCAAGTCACCTCCTGCTTCCGATTAATAAGGTTGATGGATTCAACACCGCATTTGCCAAAAATGGTCGTCGTGGCATGAAGGTCATTCGTTACCAGGTTAAATCCGGTGACAGCCTAAGTGCGCTCGCCAAAAAACACCGGACCACGACTAAACAGATTCAACGTGCCAACAATATGACCGGTACCAATATCCGGGTTGGTCGCCACCTACTAATTCCGGTTGCCTCGCAGGGGCCGGACGCTCCGGCGGTAAGTCTGGTCCGGAAAAACCAGGTGACCCACGAAAACGGCTATCGCACCAGCTACACCGTCCGTTCTGGTGACAGCCTGTGGAGCATTGCACGCAGCAATAATGTCTCGGTGAAAGATATCCAGAAATGGAATGATATTACCCAGCGCAAACCGCTGCGTATCGGACAAAAGCTCACCTTGTGGAAAGACAAAGACACCAGCAATGCTTTGCGAACCGTCTATTATGAAGTGCAGTCTGGCGATAACCTGAGCACCATTGCTAAACGCTACAATGTGAAAGTGGCTGATGTGGTGAAATGGAATCAAATCGGCAGTCAAAAATACCTGAAGCCGGGACAAAAACTGAAACTGTACATTGATGTCACTAAGGTAAGCGCATGACACCGTCATCCAATCCGTTTATTGCCGTTGTGGATGCATTCCGCTCACCAATTGAATGCTTTGCAGCCATCCACGAACGCCCGAAGTGGGCGTTTGTACCGTATCTGCTGATTATTCTCGGCCCGTTTTTCTTCTGGGGAGCGTACTTTAATCATGTGGATCTGCCCTGGCTGCAGCAAACGCTGATGTATCAGCTCGGTAATGTGGAACAAGAAATCCAGGAAGCCTGGCTCAGTAAAGAAGTTCTGCTGGCTGGTGAAGTATTCAGTGATGTGATTGGCCGTACTGCAGCGCTGTTTGTGCTGGCTCTGTGGCTGAACCTGTCAACCAAAAGCAGCACTTATACCCACAGCTTCGGTAAATGGTTGGCCGCGGCCTGCTTTATCATGTTACCGGCTGTCATTGGTGATTTAGCCAGTTACCTGAATGCTGTCTTTAACACCAGCCAGATTCTGCCGAATGCAGCGGATCTGAATAGCCTTAATGGCCTGCTGAAACTCCCTCTCAACAGCCCATGGTCGCCATTTACCACGACGATACCGTTACTGATGCCTTGGTATATTGCACTGAGCTATGCCGTTGTCAGTGCCTGGACCGATTACGACCGGGCTAAATGCATTATTGTTGCCGCCCTGCCTTGGCTAATGACACTGCTGATCTGGCCATTGCTGATTATTGCAGCCTGAATCTGGCAATGATCGGATTGTGATCTGAGGCATCCGTTACGGGTGCCTCTGCATTTACCAGACGAACCCCGCGATAATACAGATGATCCAATGGCTTACCGAACACCTTGATTCGACGATCCCGCTCAAGCACCACGTCTTTCAGACCCAAACTTTGCGCAAAATGCTCTACCACCTCAACCCGAGCCTGACGCCAGGTATTAAAATCTCCCGCCAGAATGATTGGGCCAATGTGCTTGTCCAGCACCTTCTTTAAGGTATTGAATTGCTCTTTGTACTCTTCAAGCCCAAGCGCGAAATTCACCCCGTGCAGGTTCACCACAGCCAATGTCTTTCCATCCGACAGCACAAACTCAGACAATAATGCAGATTTCGGCAGACGCAGCCAGGGCTCCATAGCCAGATAGGCGCAGGTCGTCTTGGCATTGACACTGGAAAGGTTCATTACGCCAGCCGGGGTATTCAAAAACTTGAACGCATTGGCCATCCGGACTTTCCATTCGGTGTCATCCAGATAATCTTTCAAGCCGGGCGTCAGGCTGGCTTCCTGCAAAAGCACCAGCTGACTGTGCGCAGAGAATTGCGCCAACGCCTCACGCCAGTTTTCTTTCTGCTGTTTATAGATATTCCAGACCGATACAGAGAATTCCCCCTGCTGATCCAAAGGCAAAGCCACTTCACTATGAACGCAGCTATACGAAAATTGCGGAGCCAGCACATTTGCACTGACCTCCGGAACATCCGAGACATCAAATGACCAGTTGAAGGCACTGATCCCCAACGCTCCTGCGACCGCACCTAATCCTGCAACAACCTTGGTATAGCGTGACATTGACCCTACCTAAAAACGACTTCAGCCCCGAAAGGAAAACGGCCCAAAGGCCGTTGATAACTCAATAATGACTGCCGTTGTCATAATACGCCGACGGTGTCAGCGCCGTAAAAATCACCGCAACATCCAGTTCCGGATCTTCAAGTTCAGCCCGCACCGCAGCGGTAATACTTTGAGCAACTTTATCCTGAACATCCTGGTCCCGGTCAAACCACAGTACTTCGACAAACGGATAAGCATCAGACACTTCCCCGTCAAAAATGAACGTGGTGGAAATATGCTCCAGCGTAAAATCTTCACGGGGGCACACCATTAAAGGCTCCAGTTCATCAACCAGCTTGGTCGACAACGATTTTACGTGATCAAACTCAATGGCTCTGAATCGTAGGTGTGGCATAGCGTCTCCCTTCAAGCGGTGTTTTCTGACAGTTTAAGCTACTCACCTACTGTCAGAGAAGTATCAAACCTCGAACCACCACTCATAATGTGCTCATTAAAAGCGCCAAGTTTGCCGTGTGATTCAGCAAAAGTCTATGCCTTTTCTTTTCACCAATTTGGCTTCTATCCGTCACGAGATCTCTCACTTTTAAAGAAAACCTTACAATTTTGAGGGTTAGGTTAGCCATCAGCCAGTCATAACACTGACTTTTATCATCACATATTTATATCTCAGTTGGGAAAAATCACGATCTTCGAGGTGTATGCTTCATTGAGACGCAGCCTCCTTAAGACACGGAGTTATTTAGGCAAGAGTGGTAAGCACCAACGAATCAGATCCCCAGCATTTTTTCGGGGATGCCTAGTCTGAGCTTCGAAAATGGCAGGAGTGGAGAGATTAGGCCGGGCTGGCGAATCCAGCTTCCAATACGCACTGTTTATTAATTTCAGGGGAATCGGCGGCTCTTTCCTAGGAGGTAAAAATGCAAAAAAGCCCCAGCATTTCTGCTGAGGCTTCGATAGTGGCAGGGGTGGAGAGATTCGAACTCCCAACACGCGGATTTGGAATCCGCTGCTCTGCCAATTGGAGCTACACCCCTGTAGTTATTTTTTAAGACTTAACTTTGTCTGAATAAGTGGCGGAACGGCCGGGCTGGCGATCCAGCGGGACTCATTCGACCGAAGGGCGAACCCTTCAAATAAGTGGCGGAGCGGACGGGACTCGAACCCGCGACCCCCGGCGTGACAGGCCGGTATTCTAACCAACTGAACTACCGCTCCACTCAGGATTAACGTTTGTTCAGAACGCTAACCTAAATTGGGTGCCTGGCGATGTCCTACTCTCACATGGGGAGGCCCCACACTACCATCGGCGCTGCTGCGTTTCACGTCTGAGTTCGGCATGGGATCAGGTGGGTCCACAGCGCTATGGTCGCCAGGCAAATTCTTTGATTCACCGCCCGCAGGCCGCAAATCACAATCTTGGAAAAAACTGACTAAAGTTCAAGCACACCATTCAAGTGCTCGTGGAGTCCGTCAAAAACCCCTTGGGTGTTGTATGGTTAAGCCGCACGGGCAATTAGTACAGGTTAGCTCAACGCCTCACAGCGCTTACACACCCTGCCTATCAACGTTCTAGTCTCGAACAACCCTTCAGAGAGCTTGAAGCTCTGGGGATGACTCATCTTGAGGCTCGCTTCCCGCTTAGATGCTTTCAGCGGTTATCGATTCCGAACTTAGCTACCGGGCAATGCGTCTGGCGACACAACCCGAACACCAGAGGTTCGTCCACTCCGGTCCTCTCGTACTAGGAGCAGCCCCTCTCAATCATCCAACGCCCACGGCAGATAGGGACCGAACTGTCTCACGACGTTCTAAACCCAGCTCGCGTACCACTTTAAATGGCGAACAGCCATACCCTTGGGACCGACTTCAGCCCCAGGATGTGATGAGCCGACATCGAGGTGCCAAACACCGCCGTCGATATGAACTCTTGGGCGGTATCAGCCTGTTATCCCCGGAGTACCTTTTATCCGTTGAGCGATGGCCCTTCCATTCAGAACCACCGGATCACTATGACCTGCTTTCGCACCTGCTCGAACCGTCATTCTCGCAGTCAAGCGGGCTTATGCCATTGCACTAACCTCACGATGTCCGACCGTGATTAGCCCACCTTCGTGCTCCTCCGTTACGCTTTGGGAGGAGACCGCCCCAGTCAAACTACCCACCAGGCACTGTCCGCACCCCCGATGAGGGGGCGACGTTAGAACATCAACACTACAAGGGTGGTATTTCAAGGACGGCTCCACAGATACTGGCGTACCTGCTTCGAAGCCTCCCACCTATCCTACACATGTAGGGTCAATGTTCAGTGCCAAGCTGTAGTAAAGGTTCACGGGGTCTTTCCGTCTAGCCGCGGGTACGCAGCATCTTCACTGCGATTTCAATTTCACTGAGTCTCGGGTGGAGACAGCGTGGCCATCATTACGCCATTCGTGCAGGTCGGAACTTACCCGACAAGGAATTTCGCTACCTTAGGACCGTTATAGTTACGGCCGCCGTTTACCGGGGCTTCGATCAAGAGCTTCTCCCTAAGGATAACCCCATCAATTAACCTTCCGGCACCGGGCAGGCGTCACACCGTATACGTCATCTTTCGATTTTGCACAGTGCTGTGTTTTTAATAAACAGTTGCAGCCACCTGGTATCTGCGACTGCCAGCAGCTCCAAGAGCAAGTCTCTTCACCGCCGGCAGCGTACCTTCTCCCGAAGTTACGGTACCATTTTGCCTAGTTCCTTCACCCGAGTTCTCTCAAGCGCCTTGGTATTCTCTACCCGACCACCTGTGTCGGTTTGGGGTACGATTTCTTGCTATCTGAAGCTTAGAGGCTTTTCCCGGAAGCATGGCATCAATGACTTCAGCACCGTGGTGCCTCGACATCGGGTCTCAGCCTTAAGATGGTCCGGATTTGCCTAAACCATCAGCCTACACCCTTGAACCTGGACAACCGTCGCCAGGCCCACCTAGCCTTCTCCGTCCCCCCATCGCAATAGCAAGAAGTACGGGAATATTAACCCGTTTCCCATCGACTACGCCTTTCGGCCTCGCCTTAGGGGTCGACTCACCCTGCCCCGATTAACGTTGGACAGGAACCCTTGGTCTTCCGGCGAGGAGGTTTTTCACCCCCTTTATCGTTACTCATGTCAGCATTCGCACTTCTGATACCTCCAGCGCCCCTTACAGGACACCTTCAGCGGCTTACAGAACGCTCCCCTACCCAATACGCTAATGCGCATTGCCGCAGCTTCGGTGTATCGCTTAGCCCCGTTAAATCTTCCGCGCAGGCCGACTCGACCAGTGAGCTATTACGCTTTCTTTAAATGATGGCTGCTTCTAAGCCAACATCCTGGCTGTCTGAGCCTTCCCACATCGTTTCCCACTTAGCGATAACTTTGGGACCTTAGCTGGCGGTCTGGGTTGTTTCCCTCTCCACGACGGACGTTAGCACCCGCCGTGTGTCTCCCGGATAGTACTTACTGGTATTCGGAGTTTGCAAAGGGTTGGTAAGTCGGGATGACCCCCTAGCCTTAACAGTGCTCTACCCCCAGTAGTATTCGTCCGAGGCGCTACCTAAATAGCTTTCGGGGAGAACCAGCTATCTCCGAGTTTGATTGGCCTTTCACCCCTAGCCACAAGTCATCCGCTAATTTTTCAACATTAGTCGGTTCGGTCCTCCAGTGCGTGTTACCGCACCTTCAACCTGCCCATGGCTAGATCACTCGGTTTCGGGTCTAATCCCAGCAACTGCACGCCCAGTTAAGACTCGGTTTCCCTACGGCTCCCCTATACGGTTAACCTTGCTACTGAAATTAAGTCGCTGACCCATTATACAAAAGGTACGCAGTCACAGGACAAAGCCTGCTCCTACTGCTTGTACGTACACGGTTTCAGGTTCTATTTCACTCCCCTCACAGGGGTTCTTTTCGCCTTTCCCTCACGGTACTGGTTCACTATCGGTCAGTCAGGAGTATTTAGCCTTGGAGGATGGTCCCCCCATCTTCAGACAAGATAACACGTGTCCCGTCCTACTCGTTTTCACGCCAAATGTGTTGTCGGCTACGGGGCTGTCACCCTGTATCGCTGAGCTTTCCAGCTCATTCGCCTGACACCTAAAGCGCTTAAGGGCTAATCCGGTTTCGCTCGCCGCTACTGCCGGAATCTCGGTTGATTTCTCTTCCTCGGGGTACTTAGATGTTTCAGTTCCCCCGGTTCGCCTCATCAAGCTATGTATTCACTTGATGATAACTGCTTATGCAGCTGGGTTTCCCCATTCGGAAATCGTAGACTCAAGTGGCTCTTACTGCCTCATCTACGCTTATCGCAAGTTAGTACGTCCTTCATCGCCTCTGACTGCCCAGGCATCCACCGTGTACGCTTAGTCACTTAACCATACAACCCCAAGAGGTTTCGTATGTTCAAACAACCAAGGTTTTCCATCTGAGTTAAGATGGTTAGTTTGTTTTGCCGGACTCTTCTTACACAAGACACTTGAATGTGTATTGCTTGAGAACTCGTTTCTCTTTCGAGAAACAATAATTTCGATTCGTATGAATCGAATTACTAGTCAGCTTTCCAGATTGTTAAAGAGCATGTGTCATTATCTCCAACGAGATAACACCACTGTTTAAAGATTCTCAGGGAAAACCCTTAAAGAGTGGTGGAGCTAAGCAGGATCGAACTGCTGACCTCCTGCGTGCAAGGCAGGCGCTCTCCCAGCTGAGCTATAGCCCCAACGTTTCCGATGCCTCACCAGCTTCCTTTGGGCAGGAAGTGGTGGGTCTGAGTGGACTTGAACCACCGACCTCACCCTTATCAGGGGTGCGCTCTAACCACCTGAGCTACAGACCCAGCATCGTTTCGCTCTTCACATTTTAACCAAGCAATCTGTGTGGACACTACGCAAAGCGCAGTCTTTTGGTAAGGAGGTGATCCAGCCCCAGGTTCCCCTAGGGCTACCTTGTTACGACTTCACCCCAGTCATGAACCACACCGTGGTAAACGCCCTCCCGAAGGTTAAGCTATCTACTTCTGGTGCAGCCCACTCCCATGGTGTGACGGGCGGTGTGTACAAGGCCCGGGAACGTATTCACCGTGGCATTCTGATCCACGATTACTAGCGATTCCGACTTCATGGAGTCGAGTTGCAGACTCCAATCCGGACTACGACATACTTTGTGGGATTCGCTCCACCTCGCGGTCTTGCTGCCCTCTGTATATGCCATTGTAGCACGTGTGTAGCCCTACTCGTAAGGGCCATGATGACTTGACGTCGTCCCCACCTTCCTCCGGTTTATCACCGGCAGTCTCCCTGGAGTTCCCACCCGAAGTGCTGGCAAACAAGGATAAGGGTTGCGCTCGTTGCGGGACTTAACCCAACATTTCACAACACGAGCTGACGACAGCCATGCAGCACCTGTCTCACGGTTCCCGAAGGCACTCCCGCATCTCTGCAGGATTCCGTGGATGTCAAGAGTAGGTAAGGTTCTTCGCGTTGCATCGAATTAAACCACATGCTCCACCGCTTGTGCGGGCCCCCGTCAATTCATTTGAGTTTTAATCTTGCGACCGTACTCCCCAGGCGGTCTACTTAACGCGTTAGCTCCGAAAGCCAGTGTTCAAGACACCAACCTCCAAGTAGACATCGTTTACGGCGTGGACTACCAGGGTATCTAATCCTGTTTGCTCCCCACGCTTTCGCATCTGAGCGTCAGTCTTTGTCCAGGGGGCCGCCTTCGCCACCGGTATTCCTTCAGATCTCTACGCATTTCACCGCTACACCTGAAATTCTACCCCCCTCTACAAGACTCTAGCCTGCCAGTTCCAAATGCGATTCCGAGGTTGAGCCCCGGGCTTTCACATCTGGCTTAACAAGCCGCCTGCATGCGCTTTACGCCCAGTAATTCCGATTAACGCTCGCACCCTCCGTATTACCGCGGCTGCTGGCACGGAGTTAGCCGGTGCTTCTTCTGCAGCTAACGTCAAACAATACCGCTATTAACGATACCGCCTTCCTCACTGCTGAAAGTGCTTTACAACCCGAAGGCCTTCTTCACACACGCGGCATGGCTGCATCAGGGTTTCCCCCATTGTGCAATATTCCCCACTGCTGCCTCCCGTAGGAGTCTGGACCGTGTCTCAGTTCCAGTGTGGCTGATCATCCTCTCAGACCAGCTAGGGATCGTCGCCTAGGTGAGCCGTTACCCCACCTACTAGCTAATCCCACCTGGGCCAATCTTAGCGCGAGAGGCCCGAAGGTCCCCCTCTTTGCTCCGTAGAGATTATGCGGTATTAGCCATCGTTTCCAATGGTTATCCCCCACACTAAGGCATGTTCCCAGGCATTACTCACCCGTCCGCCGCTCGCCGCCCAACAAATCCCCCGAAGGGTCAATGTTGTCGCTGCCGCTCGACTTGCATGTGTTAGGCCTGCCGCCAGCGTTCAATCTGAGCCATGATCAAACTCTTCAATTAAAGTTTTGGCTCGATGAATACTGAATTAAATTGACTGTGCCAAAATAACCGAAGTCATTTTGAATTGGTCACTCAGTTCATCGATAAATCTTTTTGACTATCAGTTCACGAGTGCCCACACAGATTGCATGGTCAAATTGTTAAAGAACTTTTCTTTCACGTCGCTGGCTTATTTCGCCGTAGTCCGTGTCAGTGAGGCGGGATTATAGAGACTTCCGCCACGCTGACAACCCCTAAAAACAGAAAAACTCAGAAAGCCAGCTCGTTCGATTAAAAATCAATCTACTTCAGGGCTTTTCGTATAAAAAAAGGAAGACACCACATTGGGTACCTTCCTTTGTACCGTTAGAAACAGCTTTATCTGGGCTTATATTGGTTATCCATGATAGTCACAGGTTCAAAGGCCTGTCCCTTTTTCATCGCCTTCTGTGTTTCTTTCTTCACATCAGCATCTATCCAGTACAGACCAAGATCGTATAACCCACTTATCGTCATGAGTTGCTCCATTTTCTTTTGCATCGGCTGGTCAGGGTATTTAATCCAGCGCCAGTACCCTTCCCGGGTATATGGTGCCATCACTCCTGGTACTATCACGTTTGCGTCATGGACTACCTGCTGAATCTCGCGCGACAAGGATTCTTTATCTTTGGTTGAAAAAACACTGCGGTATTTCATGATCAACTCATCGAGTTGCGGGGTACTGTAATTGGTAAAATTGTTGTTCTGCGGCTTATTCGCATTTTCACTATGGAAGTATTCCCAGTATTGTGGACGAGGTGCCGAGCCCATACTGTGGTAGGAGATTTCGTGCTTTTTCTCCAGGACATATTTGAACGCCGATGAGCCGTCGACCAGATTCAATGTCAGTTCAAGGCCCGCTGCTTTAGCCTGTTCTTTCAGATAAGCCAGTTGTGGCGTCATGACCTGATTACTGTAGGTGACGGCAAAACTCAGGCGCTGGCCCCTCGCATTCACCCGAATACCATCGGCTCCCACACGATCAAACCCCGCTTGTGTAAATGACGAGATTGCAGCCTGTGGATCATAAGGTAACGGTTTGAGGCTCTCATTAGTAAACGCTCCCAGACCGACTCCCAGCCCCTGAGGCTTACGACTAAAATCGCCTCGGAATACATTTTGGTTCAGGCCATCAATATCTAAAGCCAACGCAATCCCTTTTCGTACATTCCGATCACCCAGTTGAGGCTTGGCGGTATTCAGCCAAAAGCTACCCGCTCCGATTTCAGTCTGGTTATATCCCCAGAACTTATGAATGTACCCCTTTTGGAAAGGCGCTGAATTAGTTTTGTCATACCATAATTCCGGCCGCCCCAAAGCAAAGGCATCCAAATCGCCCTTTTCGAAGTGCTTAAAGGCAATATCCTGATCGCGAATTACACGAATCCGAATTTTCTCCGGGTTATAGCGATGCTGATAATAGCGATTGCTATACCCCCACCACTCTTTCCCGGCATGTTCCATGGTGATGGATTTGCCTTTCTTGATGTCACCGACATGATAGGCCCCGAGTGTCGGCTCAGGCTTGAAGTTATAAAGGCGGACGAAGTTATCATCAACGCCGTCCTGGTTTGCATCTTGATTTGGCTTATAGAAGTGTTCAGGCCGCGGCTTCAGACGATGACTGAAATAGAGTAAGTCTTCCTTATCCATTTCTTTGCCAAAAACAATTTCAATCGTATGGGCATCCAGAGCATTAATCTGATCAAACATTTCGGTATAAAAGGTGTTATACCATGGGTCAAAAATGTCTTTGGAACGATAAAACTTCAGCATGTAGCTAAAATCTGTTGCTTTCAGCGGTACGCCGTCTGACCATTTTGCTGCCGGATTCAGCTTCATATAAATGGTTTTATTGTCGTTACCAAAAGCCCAGTGCGTGGCAATGTCTGGAATCCAGGCCAAGCTGTCCGGGTGACGTTGCAGTAATTGCGGCTGACCGTCTAACAGCCAGGTGCGAAAACGACCATTTCCATCCGGTCCAACGGTTCTGAATGTTTGCGGAAAACTGTCGATTGAAGTACGAAATGTACCGCCAAATTTGGCATCAGGGGAAGCAAACAAGGGTTCATGATTATTGGTTTGCCAGCTCACATCCGGTGGCAACGCGGCATCAGAAACCATCGGTATTAAAGACAGTGCCAACGTGATTACTTTCTTCATTTTTCGTCCTTGATAATCGTTTACCTGATCTACGTTCCATTAAGTATGGGCGAGCCAAAAACAAAGAAGCACTGCGAGGCAGTGCTTCTTGTGGTTAAGCTACTTGAGTCTTCTTTTCGGCTGGTCGCTTCTTCTTTCGATCCCTCGGGTGAGTGATCGGTATCGCGGAAAGCAGCGTCTTGGTGTAATCAGCCTGCGGATTGGCGTAAATGTCCTTCGATTCCCCCATCTCCACAATTTTGCCGAAATACATCACTGCCACCCGGTCAGAGATATGTTTAACAACCGACAGGTCATGGGAAATAAAGATAATCGCCAGATTCATTTCTTTCTGCAATTGCAACAGCAAATTGAGGATTTGAGCCTGTACCGACACGTCCAGAGCTGAAACAGACTCATCACAGATCAATAGCTTAGGTTTCAGCGCGATTGCCCGCGCAATACCAATACGCTGACGCTGGCCACCGGAGAACTCATGGGGGTAACGGTTCACCGCGTTTTCCGGCAAGCCGACTTTGACCAGTAGTTCTTTGACCCACAGCTGGCGCTCTGCCGGAGTTCCGATGTTATGGATAATATAAGGCTCTTCCAGAATCATTCCGATGGTATGACGCTGATTCAGCGACTCCATTGGATCCTGAAAAACAATCTGCAGATCTTTTCGCAGTGGCCGCATTTCTTTGGTGGAGAGTCGGGTAATGTCCTGTCCCTCAAAGATAATTTTCCCGTCTGTCGGTTCGTACAGTTTAAGAATAGTACGCCCCAGGGTACTTTTGCCGCAGCCTGATTCACCCACCAGCCCCAGGGTCTCGCCTCTTGAAACGGAAAACGACACGCCGTCCACGGCTTTCACCGTGTAACCTTTTTTGAAAATGCCTTTGCCAGAGACAAAATGCTGCTTGAGGTTTTCTATCCGTAATACTTCTGTCATAGCGTCCTCTTTCTCGACCTCAGCGATGATTACCCTTTGAACTCAGGGAATAAGGTGACATCAATCGGCTTAATTTCGATAGGCTGCTTAGGTTCATTGTCCAAGCTTGGCATCAGCCCCATCAAACGTTCGGTATAAGGGTGTTGCGGATTATCAAACAGATCAAACACATCTGCATGCTCCACCACTTTACCGCCATACATCACCGCAACATCGTCACAAATTTCCGCAACGACCCCCAAATCATGGGTGATAAAAATCATCGACATCCCGGTTTCTTCCTGGAGCTCATTCATCAATTCCAGAATGGATGCCTGAACAGTCACATCGAGCGCTGTGGTCGGTTCATCACAAATAAGTATGTCAGGTTTACAAGCCAGTGCCATCGCAATCATGACGCGCTGCCGCATACCGCCGGATAAATTGTGCGGGTACTCTTTCAGTCGCTTGTCCGGCATCGGGATTTTGACTTTCTTGAGCATCTCCAGCGAATAGGCCGTGCGAGCCTGTTTGTCTAAATCCGGGCGATGCAGCTCCAGTACTTCATTTAGCTGACGACCGACAGTATGCACCGGATTCAGGGCTGTCATCGGATCCTGAAAAATCATTGAGATCCGATCGCCACGCATCGCGTACATTTCTTCCGGCGGAAGCGTTACCAGATCCGTACCGCGGTACAGGATCTGTCCCTTCGTTACTCGGCCATAGGGCTTTGGCAACAGCCCCATGATCGACATGGAGGTCACACTCTTACCACAACCGGATTCCCCCACCAGCCCCAGCGTCCGCCCTTTTCGCACATCAAAACTGACACCATGAAGGATCTTCACTACACCGTCATCGGTAGCGAACTCCGTTTCCAGATCGCGAACACTCAGAATTACATCATCTTGCATATCAACCGACCTTACAGCTTGTAGGTATCATCAATCACGGTCACCGGATCAAACGTCTGGCCTTTATCCATTGCTGCCAGGGTTTCTTTTTTGACTTTCTCGTCAATCCAGAATGTCGCCAAATCCACAACCGAGAACATCACTTCAGTTTGCTTGGTCATCCCCGGCATCGGGTATTTCATCCAGCGCCAGTAGGCTTCACGGGTATAAGGCACCATGTATCCCGGTACAATCAGGAACTCATCCGAGACCTTCTTCAGAATATCGTGTGAAATGTCCTGCTTCTTCGCCACGTCAAATTCGGCCAGATACGCATTGATCAGCTTGTCCATTTCCGGTGACTGGTAGTTTGTATGGTTATTGGTTTGTGGCTTGGCGTTGTCAGAGTGGAGGTATTCCCAATATGCCGGAATTTCACCGCCTCCCATGGTCAGGAATGCCAGCTGATGTTTTTTCTCCAGCACGTACTTGAACGCAGAAGACCCATCAACCAGGTTCAGCGTAAACTCCAGACCAGCCTGCTTGGCCTGTTCTTTGAGGTACGCGATACGCGGGGTATTCGGCTGGTAACCGTAAGTAATACCAAAACTCAGGCGCTCACCTTTGCTGTTCATCCGGATGCCGTCAGGGCCAATCTGGGTAAAGCCAGCCTGTTCAAAGTATTTCGCTGCCAGCTCAGGATCAAACTTAGGCGCTTTCACGTCAGGCAAATCATAGCCACCGTGCCCGCTTCCCAAACCGTGTGGTTTACGGACATAATCGCCGCGCAACACATTGGAAATCATGCCATCAAAGTCAGTCGCATACGTGATCCCGGCTCGAACATTCCGGTCATTCAGCAACGGCTGCGCAGTGTTCATCCACAGGCCGCCCGCGCCTTGCACCACCTGGTTATAGCCCCAGAACTTATCGATATAACCATCTTTATAAGGCTGTGTATTGGTCTTGTCATGCCACAGGTTCGGCAAGATAACGCCAAATACGTCCAGGTTGCCCTTTTCGAAATGCTTCATCGCGATATCACTGTCGCGAATCACGGTAATACGCACTCTCTCCACATTGTAGCGGTGCTGGTAATAAGGATTGCCGTATCCCCACCAGTCCTGCCCGACATGCTTAAATGTCACGCTCTTGCCTTTCTCAACCTTGTCCATGAAGTATGGACCGGTAGTCGGCTCGCCTTTGAAATTGTAACGACGGACGAAGTTGTCATCGATTCCGTCTTTGTTGTCATCTTTCTGAGGTTTAAAGAAATGCTCAGGACGAGGTTGCAGGCCATTGCTTGGCAGGTTGATTTGCACCATCAGCTCATCATGCGATTTTTTCACGGCAGATTTTATCGCAATGGTGTACTCATCAAACTTCACCACATCTTCGATTTTCTCTGTGAAAAAGTCGTTGTACCACGGGTCGATAATGTCTTTCGAACGGTAGTATTTCAGCATGAACAGGTAATCATCCGCGGTTACCTTCTCACCGTCAGACCACTTGGCTTTTGGGTTCAGCTTGAAATAGACGGTCTGGTTGTCCTCATCAAACGCCCAGGACTCAGCCAGCTGAGGAATCCATTTACCGGTATTGGGATGGCGGGCGGCCAGTTTCGGTACCCCATCCATAAAATAATGGCGCAGGCCTGAGTTAGCATCCGGCCCCACGCTACGCAGAGTCTGCGGGAAGCTGGCCATGTAAGTACGCAACGTGCCGCCAAACTTCGCTTCTGGAGAAGCAAACAGCGGCTCGTTCATGTTCGAGATCCATTCCAGGTCGGCCGGCAAATCAGCGGCATAGGCTGAGTGTGTCAGCGCGGCCATGACCGCTAAGGCCGGAAAAGTGAACTTCATATTCATTGTTTTAATATCCTTATTCCAACAATTGCGGCAGACAATCAGACATACCGTGTGAATTTTTTCGGGTCAAACGCGGCCCGAATCGCTTCACCTATAAAGGTGACCATGACCAGTACCAGGACAATGGAGCTAACCACCGAGGTGACAATCCATGGCGAATCAAGATTAGCTTTGCCCTGCTGCAGCAACTCACCCCAGCTCGGCGTCGGCGGCATCAGCCCCAACCCTAGGTAATCCAGCGCCGTCAGGGCAGTAATATTCATCGCAATCGTGAACGGTGCCAGTGTCACAATCATAACCATAGTATTAGGCAAAATATGATTAAACAGGATCCGCGGGGTGGAAGCGCCCAGCGCTTTGGCCGCCATCACGTATTCACGGGCCGATTCCTTGTAGGTCATGGTTCGCATATACCAGGTGATCGAGAGCCAGCCGAACAGCACGTTAATCGCGACAAACAGCATGAAGGTTGGTTGAGTAATCGAGACCAGAATCATGATCACGTACAAGAAAGGCACCATTGACCACACTTCAATCAGGCGCTGAACGAACAGGTCGAACTTACCGCCGAAGAACCCCATCGCACAGCCCACCGCGGTTCCTATCGCATAAGAGATCACCATAGTCATCAGGGCAAAACCCATCGCGGTACGAAAGCCGTATACCAAACGCGCCAGGATATCGCGGCCAATCACATCGGTTCCCAGATAATGTTTATCAGCCGTGCTCGGCGGGTTAGGCGGATAATTACCAGAAAAATCCTGCTCGTACGGATTCCAAGGAACCAACGGCATAATAACGAAATTGTCGCCGCCTTCCTGGGCAAAGGTACTCTGCAACAGACGGTAGTCAGCTTCGCTGGAAGATGACTGACCGAATTCATGCCCCAGACGAACATCAGAAATGACCGGGAAACTGTATTGACCGTTATATTTCACCACCAGCGCTTTGCTGTTAATAAGCAACTCAGCAAACAGTGACAAAATTAACAGCGCAGACAAAATTAAAAATGACCAGTACCCACGTTTTATTTCTTTGAAGCGTTTTATTTTTTTCAGTGTTAAAGGATTTAGATTCAACATATCAGGCTCCAAACTTCACGCGCGGGTCCACGATGGCAACACAAATATCTGAAAGAATATTTCCGATAAGCAACATCACAGCATTAATTGCAACAATACCCATCACCACGGGATAATCGCGTTCAATAATGGATTCATAACCCAGCAGACCAATACCATCGATATTGAAAATAACTTCAATAAGGAAAGAGCCGGTCATGAAAAATAACAATGAATTACCAAAGTGGCTGGCAATAGGAATTAAACTGTTACGCAGAGCATGCTTACGAACGGCTTTACGGAAAGGTAACCCTTTAGCAATCGCGGTCCGGATATAATCCGATGACAAGTTCTCCATTAAATTATTTTTCATGGTCATGGTTAATGTGGCGAAGTCACCAATCAAATAACAGATCAACGGTAACACCGCATGCCACATCACATCTTTCGCCCGCTCGAAGAAGGTTTCATAATCGTCAAACTCGTCACCGACAAAACCGCCCATCGGGAACCATTCAAGGTGATAGCTGAATAACGTGATCAGCAAAACGCCGACCACATAACCGGGCAATGCATAACCAACGAAAATTAATATTGAAGAGCCCGAATCAAACACCGAACCGTGCTTGAGGGCTTTGTAATAACCAAGTGGGATAGAGATAAAATAGCTGATAAAAAACGTCATGCCGCCGTAAAACAATGAGACCGGCAACCGTTCAGCAATCATCTCTGAGACAGGTTCGTAGTAACGGGTGGATTCGCCGAAGTCGAGCACCATCAGTCGGCTTAACCACTCGGTATAGGCTTCGACCACAGGCTTGTCCAGGCCATAGAACGCGTTCAGCTCTGCCATCTGTTCTTCTGACAAGGCGGAGTTACCGCCAGCAGACGTCATCGCAGCACCGCCACCGTCTCCCTGAGCCTGCATATTGGCCAGCATCCGTTCAACCGGGCCGCCAGGCACAAACCGGGTGATGGCAAAGATGAGTACCGTAATACCCAGAAACGTTGGAACAACCAACGCCATACGACGTAAAAAATATGACAACATGTCTCAATCAACTCCATGTCCATTCGTCAGGATGGTAAAAGCAAAAGGCCATTACTGCTGTAATTGCCACTTCGTTGTCACCAAAAGCGAATATTCTTGTTCGTCCTGAACATTTTCACTTTATAGATGTCCTAGTTAAGACACCGATTATTTTTTGTAACATCATAATTACAGTTAAATCTGCCTACCATCAAGCACGGTTAACGATTTTGACCCAGGATTGTCACATTTTTCAAATATGGGATATCACACAAAAAAAAATGATAAAAATCCAATTTGCACGAAAATTCAACACAATATAGCAGCCTTCTGCTCCCCTTCCCCTACCATTATTATCACCCAAATATGAATATTCAGCCCCCTCCATCAAATTCCATTTTGGAATAAAAAGAGCTCACTTTCTTTTATTAAGTGGCCGGATGAGATAAATCTGATAATACCTAATTGGCATTTTACAGCATACTTTTTCACCACCTGCAAACTTAGAATATTTAACCGGTTATTTTTAGTTCTATTGGTTTATTCATCTTATTGACCACTCAATCACAACACATATGCGCACTCACGCATTTCAAATAAAAACTGACACTAACTCAGTCAATTGATTTGATCCAAATCAATTACAAAGAATAAAAAAACAAATTCACAGCAAAGCTAGTTTTTTATTCCGTTTTAAATTTTCTAACACATAAAAGTCACTGGTTTGACTTCATCTTTTTGCTTCATGTATACCTTCGGACTCGGACGTTAACAAAAAGTTAATGTTCGATTCGGTATTCAGCCGAATAACAGGAAGAAGAATAATGGAGCAGCAAGGATGAATAGAAAGACAACAGCGCTATCTGTTGCAATTAGTCTTGCGTTGGGAACCGGGTTCCTGACCTCGGCAGCACACGCTGAAGAACAACAAGTTGAACAACTTCAAAAGATGAAAGTAACGGGCTCTCGTATTTCGACTACGGACATGGAAGGTCCGTCGCCGGTTACCGTCATCACCAGCAAAGACATTGAGTCAAAAGGCTTTAACAGTGCACAGGACATTCTCGGCAGTCTGACTCAGAACACCGGTGGTACACTGTCCCAAACAGACTCATTTACCTTTACCCCTGCCGCACAGTCAGTCAACCTTCGTGGTCTGGGTGCATCACGTACCCTGATTCTGATCGACGGTCGACGTATGCCTCAGTACCCACTGGCACAAGACGGCACCTCAAACTTTCAGGATATCGGCCAGATTCCGGTTGCCGCCATTGAGCGTGTAGAAGTCATGACGGACTCCGGCTCTGCGATCTACGGTTCCGATGCTATCGGCGGTGTAGTTAACTTTATCCTGAAGAAAGATTTCGACGGCGTATCAGTGAAAGCCCGTTATGGTGATGCCACTGATGGCGATTTCCAAAACGGTCGTGTCGATATCGTTGCCGGTAAAGACTTCGAAGACAAGCGCGTGCTGTTTGTCGGCCAGTTCGCGGGTAACGAAATGCTGATGCAGCAAGACCGCAACTGGGCGGGCGATGATACTTCAAACCGCTCTCAATTTAGCGCCAGCTCTAGCTACGGAGCCAACTTCGTCGGTGAAAACGGCACACTTCTGCGCCCTGATGACTGTCAGGCAGTGGTTGGCAGCAACGGTTTGGATCGTGCTGACGGCAAATGTGGCTATAACCGCTCAGGCGACCGTGCCCTGAAACCGGAAAACAAGCAAGCTGACTTGTTGCTGCGTGGTGAAATGGACATCAACGATGGCCTGACCGCGATGGCTGAAGCCCGTTACGGTTACAAGTCAACAGACTCCACGTTCGAACCAAACCCACTATCAGTTGAAGTGGATGCCAACCACTTCCGTGGCGCCGGTGAGTACACACGACGCCTGGTCGAGTTCGGACCGCGTGAAAGTAACACTGAAGCACAGTCTTACGGCCTGACCACCGGTCTGTACGGGTCACTGAACAATGCCTACGACTGGGAAATCTACGCAAGCTACTCTGAGCAGAGAGTCAAAACAGATAACCCTGCCGTTCTCGCCACTCTGGAACAAGCCGTTCAGAACGGTGAAGTGGATCTGCTGAATACTATTCCTCAATCGGTGGTCGATAAATACTCCGGCGTATCCAAAAAAGACGCTTACTCAAAACTGATCTCGTTGAACGGCTCGTTCTCCGGTGATCTGTACGAGCTGCCTGCCGGGACTTCAGGTTTTGCCATCTACGGTGAGTGGAACCGCACCAAGTACGATGAATCTATTGATGCAATCACCGCAGCTGGCGGATTTGCCGGTCTTGGCGGTACCTCTGGCGGTGGTGACCGTGATCAGGTCGGCCTGGGTGTCGAGGTAATGGTGCCAATTTTCGAACAACTCGAAATGACAATCGCTGGCCGTTACGACCACTACTTTGATGATTCTGCAACCGGCGGTGCATTTACCCCGAAAGTCGCTCTGGCTTATCGCCCGACAGACGACCTGTTGCTGCGCGGTAGCTACGGTCTGGGCTTCCGAGCGCCGGATCTGAAGCGTCTGTTCGGTAACGCAACCCGTGGCTTTGGCTCCGGTTTTGACCCGCAACTGTGTGCCTCTGTGGGGGGGACGGGTCCGAATGCCAGCATTCCAGAGTGTGATACTCAGTACTTCGACATTTCTAACGGTCCAAACGCTGAGCTGAAAGAAGAAACCAGTACCAACATTAACCTGGGTCTGGTCTGGGAGCCGGTTGATGATCTGGGCATTACTGTTGACTGGTACCACATCGAAATGGAAGACGTGGTCACAGCACCAACCTACCAGGATGTTATCAATGCACCAGGTAAATACCCGGGCGCAGAAGTTACCCGTAATGCCGACGGCACCATTAACACTGTATCTTACGGCCCGGTAAACCAGGCAAAAGAGAAGCGTTCGGGTATCGACCTGTCTGTGGCATATGCCTACGACACCAACTCTCTGGGCTCGTTCTCGACTCGTGTGTCGCTGACCAAGATTCTGGTTGCTGAGTACCAGGAAAACAAAGGTGAAGCAGTTATTGATGAAACGGATTTCATGCCTGAGTACACCGCCACTCTGAACCTTGGTTGGACCTATGACGACTACTCTCTGAACCTGTTCGGTAAGTACCGTGATCGCATGTGTTCTGAGTATGCGAACCGTTACTACTTCGATACGTGTCAGGAAGCCAAAGATGCAGGCTACAAGGCGGAAATCGCCAGCATGACGACCTGGAACCTGACAGCATCTTACCAGTTCAACGAGAACGGCCGTGTCACGCTGGGTGCTATCAACATGTTTGATAAGACTCCGCCAGCAGATCCGCTAAGTGATACTTCGCCTTTCTACGCGAACAAGTATGACGATCCTATCGGTCGCCAGCTATACATCGAAGGTTCTTACGACTTCTAATAACAATTCAGGCGCGGGTTCAGCCCGCGCCTTTTCCCGACTGACTAACACAAATACAAGGATGCAACTATGACGTTAAAGGACTTTGGCGTAAGTGCACTCACTGCCGCCATGCTCACTATCAGTGCAGCCTCTGTGGCTGCTGACTCGGGCACTGTCATTGCGACCCAAGCCAAAACTGACCAATCAGCGGAAGCCTCTCAGGTCCAAGTCGACAAATATGCTGACAGTACTGAGTCGATGCTTGCTGAATACAAAGGATTACTGCGTCAAATTGACAGCTTGAAGGTCTACAACGAGCAAATCGGCCGCATGGTCAATTCTCAAAAAGATGAGCTGGATTCCCTGAACCGCCAGATCGCCCAGATCGATCAGACCGCGATGGAAATCGTGCCGCTGATGCTGAAGATGGTCGACTCGCTGGATGAGTTCGTTGCCCTGGACGTTCCGTTCCAGCATGACGAACGTACCAAGCGTATTACGGAGCTGCGACAGCTTATGGATCGCGCCGATGTCACCACGTCAGAAAAATTCCGGAAAGTGATGGAAGCCTACCAGATTGAAGAAGGCTTCTCTCGCTCCATTGAATCTTACAAAGCCAGCCTGGATCGTAATGGTGAAACCGTTACTTACGACTTCCTGCGCATTGGCCGCACCGCGCTGCTTTACCAGTCTCCGGACGGTGGTGACACAGGTATGTGGAACCAGCAAACCCGCCAGTGGGAAACCCTGCCGCAAAGCTACCGTATCGCCGTCCAGCAAGGTCTGCGTATTGCGAAGAAACAGGCACCACCAGCGTTGATTAAGCTACCAGTATTTGCCGGGGAGGAAGGATAATGAACGGATTCAAAACACTGGCAGCAGCCCTGCTGGCCGGCCTGGTGATGGCATCACCGGCTCAGGCTGAATCACCGGCTTCGCTGTCTGAATTACTGAAATCAGTAAAATCTGAAAGTATTGTCGAATCAAAAGAAAACAAACAGCGTGAAGCAGAGTTTCGCGCAAACCGCGATCAACAAGCCGCACTGCTGCAAAAAGCCCGTGCCGAGCTGCAGTCAGTCACTGAACAAGGTGATCAGCTTAAAGCCACTTTTGACGAAAATGATAAAGAGCTGACCGATCTGTCAGAAACACTGCGTCAGCGCTCCGGTACGCTGGGTGAAATGTTCGGTGTCGTTCGTCAGTATGCCGGCGAATTTAAAGGGCTATTTTCCGCCTCTCAGAATGCAGTGCAATTTCCTGAGCGAGATGCAACCCTGACCAAGCTGGCCGAGAGTAAAGAACTGCCTTCGACGGAAGAGCTGGAAGCCTTCTGGCACACCATCCTGCAGCAGATCGTTGTCTCCGGTAACACCACTTCAACGCCTGCTACCGTGGTTTATGGTGAAGGTAAAGAAGACGTGCGCAACGTCACTCTGATCGGTGAGTTCAATGCTATCGCTGACGGCAAGTACGTCACCTATGTTCCGCAGACCGGTAAGTTTGAAGAGCTGTCCCGTCAGCCATCAAACACCATCATGGCAAATGTTCCAGGCTTCGAAGCCGCGTCTGGTACTTACGAACCACTGTTTATCGACCCGTCTCGCGGCGTCATCCTGTCTCTGCTGGTACAGAGCCCGACCGTTCAAGAGCGTATCGACCAGGGTGGTATCGTGGGTTACGTCATTCTGGCCATGGGTGCCGTGGGTGCACTGATTGCCCTGTTCTGCTACCTGCGCCTGACACTGATTGGCGGCAAGATGCGTAAGCAAGCTAAGTCCGACACGGTGATCAAAGGCAACCCGCTGGGCGAAATCATGGAAGCGTACCTGAGTCATAAAGGCAATAACCTGGAAGATCTGGAAGCCAAACTGGATGAAGTGATTCTGCGTAACGCACCAAGTATTGAGCGTTTCGTCGGCTCCATCAAGCTGTTCGCATCAGTGGCACCGCTGCTGGGTCTGCTGGGTACCGTAATGGGTATGATCGGCACCTTCCAGGCGATTACCCTGTTTGGTACCGGCGATCCAAAACTGATGGCCGGCGGTATCTCCGAGGCACTGGTCACCACCATGCTGGGTCTGGTTGTCGCTATCCCGCTGCTGTTCTTCTACACCCTTGTTCACAGTAAGAGCCGCCGTCTGGTGCAGACGCTGGAAGAGCAAAGTGCAGGCTTTATCGCTCGCTACCAGGAAAAACTGCACGCTGCCGACAGCTAAGGAGGCACTATGTGGTGGTTACTTGAAGAATTAGAGTCAATCAGACGCTTCCTCGGAATGGGGGGAGACGTTCTGATGGCCATCTTCGTCCTCAGCTTTATGTTATGGACTGTGCTGCTGGAACGCTGGTTCTACTATGCGGCAGTCCTGCCCCGGGCGATGAAAAAAGCCGTTGCTGAATGGTCGGCACGCCCGGATCACCAAAGCTGGAACGCCAAAATGATCCGCCAGGAAATCATCTCCCGGCAGGATATCGAAAACAAACGCGGCCTGCCGATCATCAAAGTGCTGATCGCCCTGTGTCCGCTACTGGGTCTGCTCGGCACAGTTGTCGGGATGATCCAGGTCTTCGATATTTTGGCTGTGATCGGAACAGGAAGCCCCCGAGCCATGGCATCGGGGATCTCAAAGGCAACAATCCCAACGCTGGCCGGGATGGTGGCATCCCTATCGGGGCTGTTTTTCAGCTCGCGACTGGACCATCTGGCCAAAGTCTCCACGCAGAAGCTGGAAGACAAGTTGAAACATATTGCCTGAGTAAACGGAATTTAGAGGTATAGGTCATGAAAAGACGCTACAGCAGCGACAGCAGCGACGAAGCAGCTATCGATATGACCCCGATGCTAGACATCGTATTTATCATGCTGATCTTCTTCATTGTTACGACGTCGTTTGTCAAAGAAGCGGGTATCGACGTTAACCGTCCGAGCGCCAACACGGCTCAGACGGTCAAGAAAGGCAACATCATGGTTGCCGTTGGCGCCGCCGGTGATGTGTGGGTCGACAAACGTCGTGTTGAAGTGGATGCCGTTCGTGCAAATATCGAACGTCTGCGTGCGGAGAGCCCGGATGGTGCCGTGGTGATTCAGGCGGATGAAGAAGCGAAGTCCGGTGTTGTCGTGAAGGTCATGGACCAGATCCGTATGGCTGGTGTTCAGAGCATCTCCATCGCCGCAACCAATAAGGATTAAGCCTATGCGGTATCTGGCCTCAATAGCACTGGCGCTCGTTGTCTCCCTGGCTTTGTTCTGGGGGATGGACAAGCTGGTAAACAAAGAGCGCCACGAACTGGCGTCGAATGATGACCTCCGCATGGTGGACTTCATTCGCGTCAAACCGGAAGAAAAAGTACAGGAGAAAAAACGCGAGCTGCCTAAGCCGCCGCCACCGAAACGGCCGCCACCGCCACCTGAAATGAAAGTGGCATCGACAGTCAAACCGGTGATGGAGCAGATCCCGATGGACATGCCCAAACTGGATCTGCCTGTCAACGTGACCGGCGGTTCCGTGCTTGGCCATTACGGTCAGGGCGGCGGGGCTCAGATGGCAGGTAGCGGAGGCCCGGTTCCTTTGGCCACGTTCCAGCCACAAATGCCTCGTAAAGCGGCTAAGGCTGGGCTTGAGCGCGGGGTGGTACTGCTGGAGTTTACGGTTAACGCTCGGGGTGGAGTGGAAGACGTCAAGGTGCTGAAAGAAGACCCTCGTCGTCTCGGTCTGGGGAAAGCGGCAGTTCATACGGTTTCCAAATGGACCTTCAAACCTAAGCAAGTTGACGGAAAACCTGTCAGTGCCCGCTTAGCTCAGGAAATCGAGTTCTCTGTTAACTAAGGAGTCAACAATGCCAAAATATTATCAACACCTGCTGGCTTCGCTGATTCTGGTAACCGGTGCCCTTGCGGCACCGGCTATGGCCGCAGAGAGCCCGGAGCTCAGTGATCGCACTTTCCGAACGGTCAATAAAGTACAGGAACTGATTGCTACGGAACGTTACAGTGAGGCTATCGAAAAACTGAACGGCGCACTGGAAGGCACGAATTCGCGTAAATACGATCGTGCTGTGCTGCTTCAGCAGATGGGCTTTCTGTACTCGCTGAAGGATAACTATCCCAAAGCCGCCAAGTACTTCTCCGACGCCCTGAAGATGGATGCGCTGCCGGTACCGGTCGCACAACAAGTTCGTTACAGCCTCGCACAGCTGTATCTGGCCGAGGAAAAGTACAAGCAGTCAGTCCAGACCATGAAAGAGTGGTTTGATGTTGCCAAGACAACCGGTGAAAAACCACAGGCACATGCTTACATCACCCTGGCCAGTGCTTATGTTCAGCTGGAAGATTATCGCAATGCGATTCCGCCGACGAAGCAAGCCATCGCGATGAGCAAAACGCCCAGTGAGTCCTGGTATCTGCTACTGATGGCCTCTCATTATGAATTGGGCCAGCTGAAAAGTGTGGCGGAAGTCCTGAGAACCCTGACGACGAAGTATCCAGCCAAGAAACAGTACTGGATGCAGCTGTCCGGGGTGTACATGGAACTGAACCAAGAGCGTAACTCTTTGGCAACACTGGAAATGGCGTACAAAATGGGCCTGCTGGAAGATGAAAAAGAGCTGATGCGTCTGGTCAACTTCCTGGCCTACCGTGGTATTCCATACCGGGCTGCCAAACTGCTTGAAACGGAAATGGCCAAAGGCAGAATCGCCAACACGCAGGATAATCTGGAACGACTGGGCAGCTTCTGGCATCAGGCCAAAGAGTTGGACGAAGCCATTGTGGCTTATCGTAAAGCCTATGACTTTAAGCCAACGGCGAAAAACCAGCTGATGATTGTACGTCTGATGCTTCAGGCTAAACAGTTTAAGCAAGCAACGCAGTTTACCCAGAATGCGGCAGGCAATGCCTCTGGCAATGATCGTGCTGAGCTGGCCTACCTGCAAGGCATGGCATATTTCGAGCTGAACCAGCCGGGTAATGCCCTGCAAGCCATGAAAACTGCAGCGCAGTCTCAGGAAATGAAAGCCATGGCCAGTCCGTGGATTGCCTTCCTGCAAGAGCAAAGCTGATATTCATACTTTTACTTTTTGCCCGTCTCGCTCGGGGCGGGCTTACCCACTCTAACCTGTGATCTATGTGTGAGTCAGTCACACGGTTTTGGGAAGCATCCGCTTCCCTTTTTTTCTCTCCGCGCGGTTGATGTCACGACCGGACAGCCCCACCAAGCCGTTTCATCTTTAACACCATGCGCTCATGCGATTTCACAAGGCCTACCGCCTTCACACTGCTACCGACAGCAGAGGCCAAGTTAGGGTGTCTGCTCCGGCATTAGTTTACGGGTACTGACCAAAATCGCTTTGGTTTCGCTGTGTGCGTCCGGCTGACTCAGCTGCTGTTGCAAGTGAAGTTGCTCAACATCGGCAATCATCATACTGTTGCTGTCCAAGGCTGAAGCTTTCAGTTGGGCAGATTGTTCATGGGTTAGCGAATTCAGAACACTGCGCTTCTGGGCCTGCATGGTCTCATCCAGTTCAGCATGCCACTGTGCTTTATCCAACGTCAGAACACCGGGCCCTGCCTCTTGTTCGGTTGCATGCGCTTGCCATGCCAGTACCAAAGACAAAGTGACCAATAAGTGCTTCGCGATCGTATTCATAGTGTTCTCCTGTTTATGCTGTGCTTATGCTTTGTGGTGTCAGCCAGAATGGCTTGGTGGTGCAAAACAGGTATTGCAGCTCGCGTGCCAAAATTTATTTCAATATTTTTCAATAGCTTAATAAAAACCCTTTAAACGCAGCATTATTTTGTTATTTCAAGATGGCAAATTTGTACGCATTTTAGCCAAATTCACTAACTCACTAATTCACTGACTCTTGGCACCCGATACACCTATCCCTGATTCCTAAATAAAGAAAACATCTGCCGCTAACCCGGCATGATTTCAGTGCCGAATGTATCGCTGCAACCAATACGCTCTCCCACTACCCTGAATCCGGCGCGCCATTTCGTCACAGCCAGTCGCTGGTGCGAATGCCTTTTTTCCCGCCTTAGAAAACAAAAAAGGCCGCCTGAGCGACCTTTTACAGCGGGCTAAGCCCAACCAGAGAATACTTTCGTTAGCGTGCTGCCAGCCAGCCAGGTACATCGGCAATACTGTCCAGAACGGCATCGGCCAACTGAGTGCCTTCTTCCGTGACCGGTTTACCGGTGCGTACCAGCACTCGGGTTCCTACGTCAGCCGCCTGTGCTGCCAGCATGTCGTCGGTCTTATCACCAATCATGACAGAGTTGGCCATATCGATTTTCAGAAAATCGCGCGCAGAAATGAACATACCCGGTTTTGGCTTGCGGCAGTTACAGTCCTGCAGGTAGTCACCCTGACCTTCGGTCGGGTGATGCGGGCAATAGTAAATACCGTCAAACTCTACCCCGTTGTCCACAAAGTTCCAGTCCATCCATTCAGTCAGGGTCAGGAACTCATCTTCGGTATACATGCCGCGAGCAATGCCCGCCTGGTTCGTCACCAGCACAAGTAGATAGCCCATCGCTTTCAGCTTCTTACAGGCCTCAAATACGCCTTCGACATATTCGAAATCATCTACGGTATGAACATAACCGCGATCGATATTAATCACGCCATCACGGTCGATAAAAACTGCTGGTTTGGCCAAGCGTCAGCCCTCTGTTATTCGAAGTTTGTGTCAATGTCTCGAATTATGGCACGGCTGGCACCGGGATTCATCTGCTTTATCCCCATTTTAGCCATCCTTCTTACGCCGGAATTGCTGCCAAAATTGGGAAATCCAGAAATAAAGCCGTTTAGCCGTCCAGACGTAAAAATATCTATTGACTTCATTTATGTTAACCCATAGCATCAAGTCAAACGATACGATTAGTCATTTTATGACACACCTCGTTAACATGATGCAAAGACAGCAAATAACATAACAAAATATTGGTCGTCGTCAGCATCGGTTTACCGACTGACGCAATATGATTCAGGAAGAAGAATGATAGAAATAAGCAGAGTTAACAAAGTGTTCTATCAAGGGGAAAGGGAGATCCACGCCCTGCGTGATATCAACCTGAAGATTGAACAAGGCACTATTTTTGGGGTCATCGGCGCATCCGGTGCCGGCAAAAGTACCCTGATCCGTTGCGTCAACTTGTTGGAAAAGCCAACCAGCGGACACGTGGTTGTCGACGGCGTTGATCTTACCCAACTTTCGAATCAGGAACTGACTCAGGCACGCCGCAAAATCGGCATGATCTTCCAACATTTTAACCTGCTGGCCTCGCGCACCGTTTTTGCCAATATAGCCCTTCCTCTGGAGCTGGCTGGCACCCCAAAAGCCGAGATCAAAGCCAAAGTGGAAGGATTGCTGGCACTGGTTGGCCTTACAGACAAACGAGATGTGTATCCGGCCAACCTGAGTGGTGGTCAGAAACAGCGTGTGGCGATTGCCCGGGCTCTGGCCTCCGATCCGAAAGTGCTGCTGTGTGATGAAGCCACCAGCGCCCTGGACCCGGCCACGACACAATCTATTCTGGCTCTGCTAAAAGAAATTAACCGTAAGCTGGACCTGACGATCCTGCTGATTACACACGAAATGGACGTGGTGAAAAATATCTGTTCTGAAGTGGCTATCATCGGCGGCGGTGAGCTGGTTGAGAAAGGTCCGGTGGGTGACATCTTTGCCCATCCGAAAACCGACCTGGCGCGTGAGTTCATCCGTTCCACGCTGGATCTGTCCATTCCGGAAGAATATCGCACTCGCCTGGTAGAACATCGGGTTGAAAACAGTTACCCGCTGGTACGTCTGGAATTTACTGGCGAGTCTGTTGATGCCCCGCTGATTTCCCAGATTGCCCGTGAGTTCAACATCGATATCAGCATCATGAGCTCAGACATGGATTACGCCGGAGGCGTCAAATTTGGATTGATGCTGGCCGAGATCTTCGGCACCGAGCAGGCAGCGGAACAAGCCATTGCCTTCCTTCGTGATCACAAAGTGAATGTAGAGGTACTGGGTTATGTTGCTTGAATCGATTGCACAATGGTGGACGACTAACGAGCGTCTGATTGATCTGCTTATTCAGGCGCTGGGCCAAACTCTGGTTATGGTCTTTGCCTCTGGTCTGATTGGCTTTCTGGTCGGGATTCCGGTCGGTGTCGCGCTCCACCTGACCAAAGAAGGCGGCCTGCTGGCCAACCCAACCCTCAATAAAGTACTGGGCACCATTACCAATATTGGTCGTTCTATCCCCTTTATTATCCTGTTGGTAGCGATCATACCATTTACCCGTTTTCTGGTCGGCAGCTCCATCGGTACCGCCGCCGCGATTGTTCCGCTTACCGTGGGCGCGATTCCGTTTATCGCCCGTCTGGTTGAAGGAGCGCTGTTGGAAGTCCCATCGGGCCTGATTGAAGCCGCCCAAGCAATGGGGGCAACACCGCGCCAGATCATCAGCAAAGTGCTGCTGCCGGAAGCTTTGCCTGGCATCATCAATGCTGTGACCATCACCCTGGTGACACTGGTCAGCTACTCTGCCATGGCAGGTACCGTGGGTGGTGGCGGCCTGGGCGATGTCGGTATTCGCTACGGTTACCAGCGCTTTGACGGCACGGTCATGCTGATTACGGTTGTACTACTGGTCATCTTAGTGCAGCTCATTCAATCATTGGGCGATCACCTGGTGAAACGCGTGGACCACCGTTAATCATCACAGCCACACGATCAACACCAAGCACACAATCAACACCAAACATAATTAACAACTAGTATTACGGAAAACCCCAATTCTAAGGAGAAGTAACATGGCGTTTAATTTGAAGAACTTGTTTGCCGTTGCCGGCCTTGCCTCTGCGCTGGTGCTGACCGGTTGTGGCGAAAAAGAAGCCACCGCTACAAACAAAGTGAAAATTGGGGTGATGGCCGGTGCCGAAGCCCAGGTGGCAGAAGTGGCTGCAAAAGAAGCCAAAGACAAATACGGTCTGGATGTTGAGCTGATCACTTTCACTGATTACGTTTCACCAAACGCCGCACTGGAAGAAGGGTCAATTGACGCCAACGCCTTCCAGCATAAGCCATACCTGGATCAGCAAATTGCCGACCGCGGCTACAAGTTCGCCGTTGCCGGTAACACCTTTGTCTACCCGATTGCGGCTTACTCAAGCAAAATCAAGTCCATTGCGGAGCTGAACGACGGTGATCAGGTGGCTGTGCCAAACGATCCAACAAACCTGGGCCGCTCTCTGCTGCTGCTGCAACAACAAGGGCTATTGAAGCTGAAAGACGGTGTTGGCCTGACGGCCACGGTACTGGATGTTGTTGAAAACCCTAAGAACCTGAAAATTGTTGAACTGGAAGCCGCGCAACTGCCGCGCTCGCTGGATGACGTTCAACTGGCGATTATCAATAACACTTATGCCAGCAGCATCAATCTGACGCCGGAAAAAGACGGCATCTTTGTGGAAGACAAAGAATCACCATACGTCAACCTGATTGTGGCGCGTCAGGACAACGTCAATGCAGAGAACGTGCAAACTTTCGTGAAAGCCTACCAGTCTGATGCGGTTTACAACGCAGCGATGGAAATCTTCAACGGCGGGATCGTTAAAGGCTGGTAATATCGCCAGTCAAAACCTCCCATCGAATCAAGCCCCTGTCTGACAGGGGCTTTTTTATTTGTCACTGGCCACTAGCGCTTTTTACGGCGTCCCTGCACAGCCTTGAAGCGTGGGTTGGATTTACAAATCACATAAATACGCCCGCGCCGCTTCACAACCTGACAATCACGATGGCGCTGTTTCGCACTTTTGAGTGAGCTGAGCACTTTCATTCCTGATTCTCCTGTTTCGCCCCGAAACGACCAAAACGGCGGTTAAAGTGCGCCATGCGCCCTTCACTGCTGACCACACGTTGCTTACCGGTATAAAACGGATGCGAAGCGGAAGACACATCCAGTGTGAAGTACGGATAGGTGTTGCCGTCTTCCCATTCAATAGTGCGATCAGTTTTCAGGGTTGAGCCAATCACAAAGTACTGATCAACACTGGTGTCGTGAAATACCACTTTTCGGTATTCCGGATGGATGCCGGGTTTCATGTTGTTCTCCTGTTAGTCAACGAATTCCACAACGCTTATTTGACGAGGCTGTATTAGCAAACCGGTATTGGCGCTACAGCGATTAGCGCTACTGGTAGTAACGCAGCTTGCTGGTGACCAAACGAGTTAGCTTGTCCCTACCAATAATTGTTATGTTATAACGTAATATTTGACATCAATTCTCAACAAAAGATCAAGTACTATTTTGTGCTATCGTCTGCTTCATGTTGTGCAACCCAAGCAATCTATGAATTATCAGATTTCCCCAGTCGGAGTGATCCGCTCTCCATACAAAGAAAAATTTGCCGTCCCGCGTCAGCCAGGTCTGGTACCCAGTGCCCGCTCCGAGCTGATCCTGCAAGGAGAAGCCAACGCCATTGAGGCTGTCAGAGGGATTGAGCAATTCAGCCACTTGTGGCTGCTTTTCCTGTTTGATCAGAATCTGGAAGCCGGTTGGCGGCCGACCGTCAGGCCTCCGCGTCTGGGCGGAAATGAGCGTATCGGCGTGTTTGCCAGCCGGGCCACCTTCCGTCCGAATGGCATTGGCATGTCCGCGGTGGAGCTGCTGGGCGTTCGCCAGAAAGGCAGTGATGTGATCCTTGATCTCGGCGGCGTCGATCTGGTCGACGGCACGCCAATCATTGATATCAAGCCCTACATCCCCTACTCCGATAGCCTGACTCAGGCTCGCGGGGGATTTGCCCATGATCAACCAGACACTCTGGCCGTCGAGTTCAGTGAACAGGCGGAACGCCAGCTAACGGGAAAACAACTGGCGCGACAGCGTGCGGTCATTGAAGAAGTGCTGGCGCAGGATCCGCGTCCGGCTTATAAAAAAGGCAAACAGGACGAAAAAGAGTACGCGGTTCACCTTTTCGACTATAACGTTAAATTTATCGTCCTAAACGATCGGGTGACGGTCACAGCCCTGGATAAACCCATCCGAAAATAACGGGCAATACGGCTGTTCTCTTTGGCGAACCGGCAAATGGCTGGTAGTATATGCGGTTACCGCCAATACTGGCGTTCGGGGCATTCCCGAATCACTTTATTTTCATCTCAACCAACGGATACCATCAATGCGTACCAGTAAATATCTTCTTTCAACACTGAAGGAGACTCCAAACGACGCAGAAATCGTCAGTCATCAGCTGATGCTACGTGCAGGTATGATCCGTAAGCTGGCTTCAGGTCTATACACCTGGCTACCTACAGGTCTGCGTGTTCTGCGTAAGGTCGAAAATATTGTTCGTGACGAAATGAACAAAGCAGGTGCAGTCGAAACGCTAATGCCCGTGGTTCAGCCCTCAGAGTTGTGGGTAGAAACAGGTCGCTGGGACAAATTCGGCCCCGAGCTGCTGCGTATTGCTGACCGTCACGACCGACCGTTTGTGCTGGGTCCGACGCACGAAGAAGTGATCACCGACATGGTTCGCAACGAAGTTCGCTCATACAAGCAGCTGCCGCTGAACCTGTATCAGATCCAGACCAAATTCCGTGATGAAGTCCGTCCGCGTTTTGGTGTGATGCGTTCTCGTGAGTTCATCATGAAAGATGCCTACTCTTTCCACCTGGACAAAGAAAGCCTGGTTGAAACTTACGAAACCATGCATCAGGCATACTGCAATATCTTCAACCGCATGGGTCTGGACTTCCGTCCGGTACTGGCTGACACCGGTTCTATCGGTGGCTCCGGCTCACACGAGTTCCACGTGCTGGCTGAGAGCGGTGAAGACCTGATTGCATTCTCGACCGAGTCTGATTACGCGGCCAACATCGAGAAAGCTGAAGCCCTGGCACCGGCCACCGAGCGTGCGGCACCAACGATGGAAATGACGCTGGTTGACACGCCAGACGCGAAAACCATCGCTGAGTTGGTTGAGCAATTCGATATTGCTATCGAGAAAACCGTTAAAACTCTGTTTGTGAAAGCATCGGATGACGTTGAAGCTGAGCTGATTGCCCTGATCATCCGCGGCGACCACGAGCTGAACGAAATCAAGGCAGAAAACCTGTCTTGCGTAGCGTCTCCGCTGGAATTCGCGACTGAAGAAGAGATCCGTGCCCTGGTTAACGCAGGTCCTGGCTCACTGGGTCCGGTAAACCTGCCAGTCCCATTCATCGTTGACCGCTCTGTGGCGGTAATGAGCGACTTCGGTGCTGGTGCGAACATTGACGGTAAGCACTACTTCGGCATCAACTGGGGCCGTGATGTTGAGTTGGGTCAGGTTGAAGATCTGCGCAACGTTGTTGAAGGTGATCCAAGCCCATGCGGTAAAGGTACCCTGATGCTGAAACGCGGTATCGAAGTAGGTCACATCTTCCAGCTGGGTAACAACTACTCAGCAGCGATGAACGCGTCAGTGCTTGGTCCGGACGGCAAAAACGTCATCATGGAAATGGGCTGTTACGGTATCGGTTGTACCCGTGTGGTTGCCGCTGCGATTGAGCAGAACAATGACGAAAACGGTATCATCTGGCCTGACGCCATTGCACCGTTCCACGTGTCTATCGTTCCGATGAACATGGCGAAGTCTGAAGAAGTACGCGATGCCGCTGAGAAGCTGTACGCGGAACTGACCGCAGCCGGTATCGAAGTCCTGTTCGACGATCGTAACGAACGTCCGGGTGTTATGTTTGCTGACCACGAGCTAATCGGTATTCCGCACACCATCGTGATCGGTAACCGCAGCCTGGAAAACGGCGAGATGGAATACAAAGACCGTCGTGCCGGCACCAAAGAAGGTGTGGCTGTGACTGACATCGTTGAGTTCATCAAACAGAAACTGGCTTAATCCGGTTCTGATTGTCCCTGTTTATCTTCAGGGTCTGTTGCTAAGCCTCCCGAACGGGAGGCTTTTTTGTTTCTGCTTCCGTGGCCCCATTCCGGACAGGTAGGGTTACCCATTAGAACAAAAAGGGATATAGTTATAGCAAAGCAGTAACAAAGGGATTGCCATGGCAAAGGATAAGCCAAAAATCAGTTTATTGCTGACTGGCGGTGGAGCCAGGGCGGCGTATCAGGTCGGGGTTCTGAAAGCCATTTCGGAGTGGTATCCCCGTGTTCACCACAGCCCGTTTGCCATTTACTGCGGCACTTCAGCCGGCGCCATTAATGCCATTTCTATTGCCAGTTATGCTTCCTGCTTTCGGCTGGGAGTCAAAAAGCTGGAGTGGATCTGGTCGCGTCTGCACAGCCGCCGCATTTTTGCCGCCAGCTCGCTTGGCATGAGTAGCTATCTGCTGGGGCAAGGTATGGCCCGACTGCAATCTTCCTATCACGAACGCCCGCCGTTTGGCTTGCTCAACAACCGTCCGCTGCGCCACCTGCTCAATCAGGTCAATAACTATCAGCGGCTGGAAACCCAGATCGCAGCCGGTAATCTGCACGGTATTTCCATCACAGCCTCAAGCTACAAGAGCGGTCATTCCGTCAGTTTTTTTCAGGGTCAGAAGGAAATTCGCGAGTGGGACAGAGCCAAATCGAAAGGCCGTCGAGCGATGCTGACCACCGATCACCTGATGGCCTCTTCTGCGATCCCGCTGGTGTTTCCCGCTACCCGGATCGGCCGCGCTTACTACGGTGACGGCTCCATCCACCAGCTGGCACCGCTGCGCCCGTCACTGAAAATGGGAGCAGATAAAATCCTGATCATTGACCTGATCAACCAGAAACTGCAGCAAGCGGATCAAACCAGTGCCCCGGGTCTGGCCGCTCTGGGCGGCCACCTGATGGACACCATTTTCAGTGATACCCTGACGGCAGATCTGGAAAACCTGTCACGGACGAACTCCCTGCTGGCCAGCTTGCCTCAAGACGCCCGCCGCGAACAGGGAATGCGCGTGATAGAACACGTCCATCTCTATCCCAGCGAGTCGTTTGAACCGTTAGCCCGCCGCTATTACAGTCACTTACCTCCCATGGCTCGGGCCCTGATGCGGCTGACCGGACTCAGTCCGCGGGATGACGCTGCGATCACCAGCTATATTCTGTTCGAACCCGCCTACGTGCGCGCCCTGATCAAAATGGGGTACGATGACGCCCAGGAAAAAGAAGCGATCTTGCGCAATTTTTTAAACTAACTCAGTGAATTAATAAGAGATTTTTCGCTTAATCTATTGAAATAGGCTCATTATTGCCTATAGTAAGCCTCTTAACTCCTCTATAGCGCTGATATGGATCCGATCCTACGGAAGAAACTGATCGCAGAACAACACAGCAAACCAAGGGCTAAACCACTTGGTGCTGATCAACGTCTGCTGATCTTGCAGAAGCTGCAGGGAAAACTGGATTTAGCGCTGCTGTTTGAAATCTTCACCCGGGAAGTCGAGAAACAGATCGATATCAGCCGTCTGGTATGGGAGTGTGACAACACCACCTTGCCGATCCGACGAGGCCCCGCCACCGAGCACCGAAAAACCTTTTTACTGCGTTTTAGTCAGCACGAACTGGGCAAGTTGCAGTACATTACGCCCTACCCGCTGGACAACGATGAAATCAGCCTGCTGCATACTTATCACCGCCTGTTTGCCGGGCCACTGATGAATGCCATTGAGTACCGCCGCGTAAAAAACATGGCCCTGCAGGATTACCTGTCAGGTCTAGGCAACCGCAGCTGCTTCGAGCAGGATGTCAGTCAGGCCATTGCGATGAGCGAACGCCGTAATGTCGGCCTGGTGCTGGTGTTGTTTGACCTCGATAACTTCAAGCAGGTTAATGATCGGTTTGGCCACCCTGATGGCGACAAAGTGATTCGACAGTTCAGCCAGTTACTCAAAAAATCCGTCCGTGCCTCTGACCGCTGCTACCGAATCGGCGGCGACGAGTTTGCGGTGCTGCTGCAACCGGCCACCGACGAGTCCGCGCTTCAGGTCTATTACCGCGTCGAGCAAATGATCAGCGACGACCCGATTTTGCGCCCGTTGAATATTGGCTGCTCATGCGGCTACACCTCCTACCGTCATGGCGATAGCAGCACCACTCTGGTCGATCGTGCCGATCGCCAGCTTTACGCCCATAAACGCGGCAAATAACCCCACTGACTTTCCCAAACCGAGTTTGGTATAGTGAGAGAATCCAATCAAAGTGGGCTTTCCTCTTCCTTCAGGCAGCGCTGGCAGACGAAAACCCTATTTTCGATGCATTTGATTAAGGTACAAACCATGAAAGTCTATGATTGTTGCGAGTTGGTTCGAATGACCTATGCCCAGATTGGCGGCGGCGAGCTGGGCTATATCCCGAATGCCATCCACTGTGCAGTACTGGCATTGAATGACATTGCGGCCAATGACACACTGCCGCAGGACATGCGGGAAAAAGCGGCCTTTGCGGCGGCAAATCTTCTGATGAGTGATCACGAGGACGCGTAATGAACCTGAGTAACTTTGAAAAGATGGATCCGGTGATGCTGATGAGCATCGTGAACATGAAAATCCGCGACGAATTCGGTGATCTTGATGCCTTGGTCCGCTACTACGACATTGATAAAGACCTGCTGGTCGCCAAGCTGGCGGCGGCCGGGTTTGATTATCTGCCAGAAGCAAAACAGTTTCGCTAAGCCCCAACTAGCCACACCACCGACCATCACTGCAGTAATTTAACGGTTGCATTGAGCTACCGCATACGGCTCGGCAGGCAATTCCCCAACAAAAAACGGAAGCCAAGGCTTCCGTTTTTGATAGTCAATTTTTAATGCATTAACTCTCGTACTAACCCGCCGTCTCAAGCTAGCTCACTCCCCTGAGTGGCCAACTGTTCAGGGCGGCTAACTATTCAGGGCGGCTAACTGCCCAGAGCGTCTAACTGAAAGAGGCGTACAGGACGGTAGCAACCAAAATCGGACACACCACTTTCAGGTACAGCGGCCAGATTTTCCAGAACAGGCTACGCTCCAGATCTGGACAGCCTTCGCTGAGTTCCTTCAGCTTGCTGTGGCGAGACCATACCCAGCCACCAAATAAGGTAAACAACAGTGCCGCAACCGGTTGGAAGTACTGGGTTGCTACGGTAGCAACCAAGCCGAACAGTGCGCCGAAGTTAAAGATGATTACCGCACTGAACAGAGCAATCACACCGCCCAACACCCAACTGGTCGGTTTACGGGCTGTGTCAAAACGTTCACTCACCAGTGCCACCGGGCATTCCAGCATCGAAATGGACGAGGTCAGCGCCGCAATCGTCATCAGTACAAAGAACACGACCGCCAGCAGTTGGCCGACAAATCCCAGGCTGTCAAACAGCATCGGCAGCACAGTGAACACTAGTGTATCTGAACTGAGCAGTGACCCATCTTCAGCGTAAATCGCCACGCCTTTCTGCATCGCGACAAACATCGCCGGCAGCACAACCAGACCCGCAATGAACGCCACCGCGGTATCCACCAGCGTCACACTCATGGCCATTTTCGGCAGGTTTTCCTGTTTACTCAGGTATGAGCCGTAAATCAGCATGGAACAGCCACCGATCGTCAGTGAAAAGAAACCTTGCCCCATCGCGGCCAGCAACAGTTTCGGCTCCAGTACTTTGCTGAAATCCGGTACCAGGTAATGCTTCAGTCCTTCCATCGCGCCGTCCTGTGTCATGATGTAAAGGAACATCAAGCCAAACAGCACAAACAAGGCCGGCATCAGTCGGGTTGACCATTTTTCAATTCCCTGCTTTACCCCGCTCTGGACGATCATAATCGTCAGCAGATAAAAGATGGCCGCACCAAAAAGATTACGGGAAACAGAGAATCCTTTCAGCCACTCAGTCGCCGCCTGCAGACCGATAATATCGGTAATGGCTGCCAGCAGAAACGTGATCAGCCATCCGGCAACGATACTGTAAAACGCCAGCACCAGACATGGCACCATTAACCCGATGCTGCCCACCACCGCGCCGGCTTTCTTGGCCAGCGGATTGGCAGACAGGCTGCGCATACTGTCAATCGGGTTGGCCTGACCGTGACGCCCGATAGCCATTTCCACAATCAGCATCGGGAAAGCCACCACCAGGATCATCAGCAGGTACACCAACAAAAATGCCCCGCCCCCATTGCTCGCGGCTTGGGTTGGGAACCCCCAAATGTTTCCAAGCCCAACAGCGGCACCAGCTGCCGCCAGAATAAACCCCATCCGTGAGCCAAAATGTTCTCTATTTCCTGCCATAAACTCGCACCTAATGTATCAGCGTGCTAGTACAATAATATTAACTGCGTTATTTCGCAACTGCAGAAAATCTGATTGGACAAAAGATAACCAACCAGCAGGAAATCGCGTGCCACCTTGCAGCTATAAAAAAACGCACTGAAGATCGCGACGATCCGCAGTGCGCTCCAGATTGGGTCGGCAAGCTATGTGCCTACCAGGCCAGCGTTACTTCATTTGCGAGAAATAAGCCGCTACGTTAACCATATCGGTGTCACTCAGCATCGCAGCCTGAGGCTGCATGACTGCCGCCATGCCACCGTTGCGTTCCTTGTTTTTATACGCCTTCAGGGCGCTGACCAGGTACTGCTCATTCTGGCCTTTCAGGTTCGGGTATCCCGGAATCATGGCTACGCCATCGGCACCGTGGCAGGCCGCACACACGGCAGCCTTAGCTTTCCCGGCCTCGGCATCACCAGCCGCCAGGGACGGGGCAGACATCACAGTTGCTAACAGGGTCAATGCAAGAACTTTCTTCATCAGGTCCTCTTCTTATTTTTCTGATATCCATACTGTTTTCTGAAAACCACTGCCAGAAAACGCATTTTCATTGTGCCTTTTTTCAGCTTGCATTGCATATAGAATGGTCAATTGTGCCACTTCAGGTCACACTCCCGTCCTTCAAAACCGCTCACCACGAACAGCCCGGCCACTGCCGCCAGTTCTTCACCGTAAAACACCAAGGGTGTCCGGCGCCGGTTCCAGCTTGGCACACCGTATTCCTGAAACAGCTTTTTGAGCTTGCGCTTGCCGACTCGCCCAAGCGGTTGCACATGCAGTCCAGCAGGCTCAAACCGGATCGAAACCGGCTCATCGGCACGCGGCAGGCGCAAACAGCCATTGGCCGCCGGGCTCAGCGTCAGCGAGCCCAAATCCTGTGGCAGCTGGCAAGGCGTTCCCAATGAACATGGTATCCGGCTATCCGTCAGTTCAGGCCAAGACGCAACCCGGTACAGACGCTGCTGGAAACGACGCACCTCATAGCCCTCCGTTTTCAGGCACGGATTGGCATCTTCCCTGGCCTGCACCACGCTCTCCCAGATTTGATCAAGCTGGGCTTTGCTCGGCATTCTGACTTTTTGGCCAGCCAGCCACTGGCGAATCAGGGCTTTGCCCTGCAGTGCACTGCCTAAACCGGCCACACAGAGGCTGTGATCGGGAGCCAGCGCCGCATTCAGCTTATCTGCCAGCAGTTCTTGCAGTAGCGCTTCCTGTTCGCCACACAGTGCCGCACTGCGGGCCACAGCCTTGCGGATGCCCGGCCAGCGCTCAGCCAGCTTCGGGGCGATCTGATGACGCAAGAAATTCCGGTCAAAGCGTTCATCCTGGTTGCTTTCGTCCTCAACCCACTCCAGACCATGGCGGTACGCATACGCAGCCAGTTCATCGCGCGGGCAATCGAGCAAGGGACGTAAATGGATACCATCGGCAAATGCCATCGCCTCAGGCATCGCCGCCAGTCCCGCCGGGCCACTCCCCCGTTTCAGCGCCAGTAATACCGTTTCCAGCTGATCATCGGCATGCTGCGCCGTCAGCAGCAGATCTCCCGGACGAAGGTGGTGAGCCAGCGCCTGATAGCGTGCTTCTCTGGCCTGTTGTTCAAGGCTGAGCCGGTTGCCCAGCTGCAACGTTACCCGCTCAATCCGGCAGGCGATCCCGGCGTCATCCGCCCAGTTTAAGCATTGCTGCGCCCAGTCATCGGCATGGCGGCTTAATCCGTGGTGGACATGAACAGCCAGGCAGACAACGTCGGGATGCTCCGTCTGAAAGCGACCGAGCAGATGCAGCAGAACCCGGGAGTCCAACCCGCCACTGAATGCCAGAACGATGCGCGAGGCAGCGCCATCATTAGCCTGCAACCTGGCCTTGAGCCGGGTTCTGAGCCTGGAATACAACATATCTGATTTTCCGCCTGATAATTTGCCAGCCTGATACCTGCGGGGAAGTATACCAAGCCCGGTCAGTTAGCCGCAGCACAAAACAAAACGGGCCAGCCTGTTCAGGCTGACCCGTTTACGTCGATTCTGTTTCTGAGGAAGCATTCAATTATAAAGTTACATCAACCGAAATGAATGCACTCCCTGAGTGGCTCAGATTTCCACTCATGACACTCAGCAGTAGCCGTAGCTCATCAGACGCTGGTAGCGACGCTCCAGCAGCGTTTCGGTATCCATCTGATCCAGCTCTTCCAGCGTCGCCAGAATTTGCTGCTTCAGGCTTTCGGCCGTTGCCACCACGTTGCGGTGCGCACCGCCCAGAGGCTCTTCGATCACGTTGTCGATCAGCTCCAGCTCTTTCAGACGAGGGGCTGTCATACCCATCGCTTCCGCCGCTTGTGGGGCCTTGTCGGAGTCACGCCACAGGATAGACGCACAGCCTTCCGGTGAAATTACAGAGTAAGTCGAGTATTGCAGCATGTTCACGCAATCGCCCACACCGATCGCCAGTGCGCCACCGGAACCGCCTTCACCAACCACGTTACAAATCACCGGCACGGTCAGGCCAGCCATCTCTTTCAGGTTTTTGGCAATCGCTTCAGACTGGCCGCGCTCTTCCGCACCTACACCCGGGTAAGCACCTGCGGTGTCAATGAAGGTGATGATTGGCATGTTGAAACGCTCAGCCATTTTCATCAGACGCAGGGCTTTACGGTAACCTTCCGGCTTTGGCATGCCGAAGTTACGCAGTACCTTTTCTTTGGTCTCGCGGCCTTTCTGGTGACCAATCACCATCACAGGACGGCCGTCCAGGCGAGCCAACCCGCCAACCAGCGCTTTGTCATCAGCAAACGCACGGTCACCCGCCAGCTCATCGAACTCGGTGAACATGTGCTCGACATAATCAAACGTGTACGGACGCTGTGGATGACGCGCCAGCTGGGCAACCTGCCATGCACCCAGATCACCAAAAATCTTTTTGGTCAGCTCCAGGCTTTTTGATTCCAGTTGCTCAATTTCTTTATCTAAATCAACCGATGCTGATTCATCACGGCGCGACACGTCACGCAGTGCTTCAATTTTCGCTTCCAGCTCAGCAATCGGCTGTTCAAATTCAAGGAAGTTCAGGCTCATACCACTTCAATCCTTTTGCTCATAATTATTCAAATGCCAATAATTATGGCTTCATTAATTAAACTCAAGCTCGACTTGCTTCTCACCCAGCAATATTTTTAGATCGGTAATGAGTTGATCTGCCGGGGTAACGCGCCACTCTGTCCCCAGGGTCAGCTTGGCACGCGCGTTCGAGCGCTGATAATACACGTTAACAGGGACAGTCCCTGCCCGATGGGGTTCCAGCACTTTGCTGAAACGCTCAAAAAACTGTTCATCAATTTGCCTCTCAGTGACTGAGATAGCAAGTCCACGCAGGTGCTTTTCTCGGGCATCTGAGATATCCAGCACTTCACGGGCAGACATTTTAAGGCCACCATTAAAATCATCAAAGCTGACCTGTCCGGATACCACCAGAATCTTATCTTTTTCAATCAGATCTAGGTGCCGTTCAAGCGCTTCAGAGAATAACATGACTTCCATCCGTCCGGTACGGTCATCAAGCGTTAAAATCCCGATGCGCGTTCCACGCTTGGTCGTCATCACCCGGGCAGCAATCACCAGCCCGGCAACGGTGGCAACTTTATCACGCCCGGTCGGCTGAGCATCTTTCAGACGCCAGGTCGTGTAATGCTTCAGCTCTTTCTGATAGGCATTGATCGGGTGGCCGGTCAGGTACAGACCCAACGTCTCCCGCTCGCCTTCCAGCCAGACTTTATCCGGCCATTCCGGGATATTGGCGTAAGCGTGTTCGACTTCTTCCGGCGCTTCGGTCAGTACGCCGAACATGTCAACCTGGCCAAAGGCTTCCGCCTGATGGTGCTGGCTGGCTGCTCGCAGGGCGTCATCCAACGAGGCCATCATCGCGGCACGGTTCGGTCCCAGACGATCCATCGCGCCACATTTGATCAGCCGCTCCAGTACTCGCTTGTTCACCTTCTTGGTGTCAATACGGGCACAGAAATCGAACAGATCCTTGAAGTGACCGCCTTTTTCCCGCGCCGAAATGATATTTTCAATCGGGCCTTCACCAACCCCTTTCACCGCACCGATACCGTATACAATGGCCCCGTTGTCATCGACGTTGAAACGGTACAGCCCCTTGTTCACATCCGGCGGCAGCAGTTGGAGTTTCATCCGGTGGCACTCGTCCACCAGACCAACGATTTTATCGGTGTTATCCATATCCGCGGTCATTACCGCAGCCATGAACTCGGCCGGATAATGGGCTTTCAGCCACAGCGTCTGGTATGACACCAGGGCGTACGCTGCGGAGTGGGATTTGTTAAAGCCGTAGCCGGCAAATTTTTCCACCAGGTCGAAAATACGCATCGCCAGCTCACCGTCGATGCCGTTGTTAATCGCCCCCTCTTCGAAGATCGCCCGTTGCTTGGCCATCTCTTCCGGCTTTTTCTTACCCATAGCACGACGCAGCAAGTCCGCGCCACCCAGGGTATAGCCCGCCAGAACCTGAGCAATCTGCATCACCTGTTCCTGGTACAGGATGATGCCGTAGGTCGGATCGAGAATTTCTTTGAGCGACTCGTGCTGCCACTTTTCATCCGGGTAGGAAATCGCTTCCCGGCCGTGCTTACGGTCGATAAAGTTATCTACCATGCCCGATTGCAACGGACCCGGACGGAACAGGGCCACCAGTGCGATCATGTCTTCAAAGCAGTCCGGCTGCAGGCGCTTGATCAGATCTTTCATCCCACGGGATTCAAGCTGGAATACCGCGGTGGATTCCGAACGCTGCAGCATGGCAAACGACTTGGCATCGTCCATCGGAATCGCGGCTATGTTTATGGGTTCTTGCCCCAGCAGCTCCAGACGCGGGTTGATCATCCCCAACGCCCAGTCAATGATGGTCAGGGTACGCAGGCCGAGGAAGTCGAACTTCACCAGACCGGCAGTTTCGACGTCATTCTTGTCGAACTGGGTCACCGGGTGATGACCTTCTGCGTCACAGTACAGCGGCGCAAAATCCGTGATCGCCGTAGGCGAAATCACAACCCCCCCGGCGTGTTTACCGGCGTTCCGGGTCACCCCTTCCAGCACCCGGCACATGTCGATGAGGTCTTTGACCTCTTCGTCAGACTCATAAATCTGCGGCAACTGCGGCTCAGCTTCAAACGCCTTCGCCAACGTCATCCCCGGCTCTGCCGGTACCAGTTTGGAGATCCGATCCACAAAGCCGTATGGGTGCCCCAGTACCCGGCCCACGTCACGGATAACCGCCTTCGCAGCCATGGTACCAAACGTAATGATCTGGGATACCGCATCACGGCCGTACATTTCGGCCACGTGATCGATGACCAGATCCCGCTTGTCCATACAGAAATCGATATCGAAGTCGGGCATCGATACCCGCTCCGGGTTCAGGAAGCGTTCGAACAGCAGGTCAAATTCCAGCGGATCCAGATCGGTGATGTCCAGCGCATAAGCCACCAGCGAACCGGCACCCGAACCCCGGCCCGGCCCCACCGGCACCCCGTTGTCCTTCGACCACTGGATGAACTCCATTACGATCAGGAAGTAGCCCGGGAATCCCATCTGGTTGATAACGTCCAGTTCAATTTCCAGACGCTCATCATACTCTGGACGACGTTTGGCCCGCTCTTCCTCATCCGGGAACAGGAACTCTAGACGGCGCTCCAGGCCCTCTCTGGATTTTTTCACCAGGAAGTCTTCGGTGCTGAGATCGCCGGTCGGGAAATTCGGCAGGAAATATTCGCCCAGACGCACAGTGACGTTACAGCGCTTGGCAATCTCTACGGAGTTTTCCAGCGCCTCAGGAATGTCGGCAAACAGCTCGCACATTTCCTCTTCACTGCGCAGATACTGCTGCTCACTGTAGAGTCTCGGCCGGTTAGGATCTGCCAGCGTGTAGCCATCGTGAATCGCCACCCGGATTTCGTGGGCATCGAATTTATCCGGGGTCAGGAAACGCACGTCATTGGTGGCCACCACCGGCAAGCCGACATTTTCCGCCAGCTCAATGGCAAAGTGCAGGTAAGCTTCTTCATCCGGCCGGCCGGTCCGCACCAGCTCAAGGTAATACGCATCCGGGAAGTGCTCCTGATAAAAGCTGACGCATTTGTTGAGCAGTTGCTGGTTGCCTTTGAGCAGCGCCTTACCCACATCACCGGTTTTCCCGCCGGACAGCAGAATCAACCCCTGTTTGTGGTTCACCAGCCAGTCTTTGTCAATTACCGGCATGTGCTGCACATGGCCTCGCTGATAGGCTTCCGAGATCAACAGAGTCAGGTTTTTGTAACCGTCGTTGTCGGCCGCCAAAATAGTCAGATCAAACAGCTCGTCGCCCATTTCTTCGGACTGCACTTTAAAATCAGCCCCGATAATCGGCTTCATCCCAGCGCCGTGGGCAGCAAAGTAAAACTTCACCAGACCACACAGGTTGGTGAAATCCGTCAGTGCCATCGCCGGCATGCCCATCTGGGCCACAGCTTTAACCAGCGGTGGCACCTTGGACAGGCCGTCGACCATAGAGAAATCACTGTGGACGCGAAGATGAATAAAACGAGGTTCTGCCATGACTAACCAGCAATTGAGGATTGTAAAACAAAGTGATGATTATAGCCCAAAGCACTCACCGCATCACTGTTGACAACGCCGTTAGTGCTTGGCCACCTGCGTAAAACACCACCACTTAAACGGGGCGGTAACGTAAACACTGCGGAAACTTAAGCTCAGCTGGAACTTAAACGCAGCTGCAAGGGAACCGCAGTAAGCGCCTAAACACGGGTGAAACCTTACCGCCTTCAGTAACCCTGAAGGCAGCTAAGGCCAATGAGGTGCTAGTCCAGCCCCAATGCACGTTTGACCGGTTTGAAGCTCTTGCGGTGCTGCTCAATCGCCCCGTGCTCGGCGAGCGCTTCAAAGTGTGCCTTGGTTGGATAGCCCTTGTGTTTGGCAAAGCCATACTGCGGATACTCGGCATCCAGCACTTCCATTTCCCGGTCACGGGTCACTTTGGCCAGAATAGAAGCGGCACTGATTTCAGCCACACGCAGGTCACCTTTGACCACGGCCTGAGCCGGCATCGGCAGTTGCGGCACCTTGTTGCCATCCACCAGCACAAAGTCAGGCTGCACAGCCAGACCAGCTACGGCACGCTGCATCGCCACCATGGTCGCCTGCAGGATATTCAGCTGATCTATTTCTTCCGGCTCGCAGCGACCCAGTGACCAAGCCAGCGCTTTTTCTTTGATCTCATCGAACAGCAGATTGCGCTTTTTCTCCGACAGTTTTTTGGAATCCGTTAATCCCGCAATGGGATTGGCGGGATCCAGAATCACGGCGGCGGTCACCACGGCGCCGACCAACGGGCCACGACCAACTTCATCCACCCCGGCGATACGTGTCGCGGCCGGGTACTCAAAAGGTTCAAATTCTGTTGCCATTTTACTTTTCGATCTTTTCAGCCGGTCGCCTATTGGCTCTCCAGCAATTTCAGTACCGCTGCCGCCGCTTTGTCGTCGGCATTACAACGAATCAGCTGGTGCAGTCGGGTAAATTCTTCCATCAGAGCCTGATTATCAGCCTCCAGAAAACGGTTAACTTCCGCCGCCAGTTTCTCCGGGGTGCAGTCATCCTGCAACAACTCCGGTACCAACTCCCGATCCGCCAGAATATTAGGCAGCGACACATATTTGGTTTTCAGCATGCGTTTGGCCAGCCAGGCGGTCAGCGGTTTCACTTTGTAACCGACTACCATCGGCCGCTTCACCAGCATGCATTCGAGCGCTACGGTGCCGGATGCCAGCAGCACGGCATCAGAGGCGATCATCACGTTACGGGCAGTATCGTCGACCAGGACAAAATCCAGCTCAGGAGCCGTTTCCTGCCACGCTTTTTCGAACTGCTCACGGCGCTTCTGGTTCACCAGCGCGACCACAAACCCCAGCTCAGGATGCGTTTGTTTCAGCAACCGACAGGTTTCAATGAACGGCGCTGCCAACAGCTCCATTTCACCGCCGCGGCTGCCCGGCAACACTGCCAGCCAGCGTTTGTTGCTGTCCAGCTCCAGCAGATGCTGAGCCGTGACCTTATCGGTTTCGAGCGGAATGGCATCGGCCATGGTATGGCCGATAAACTCGCACGGGACATTGAATTTATCGTAGAACGCTTTTTCAAACGGCAGGAAAGCCAGCACCAGATTCGTGGCGGCTTCAATCTTGAAGATCCGCTTTTGGCGCCACGCCCAGACCGACGGGCTGACATAGTGTACGGTCTTAATGCCGGCCAGCTTCAAATCGCGCTCAAGGCGCAGGTTGAAGTCTGGAGCATCAATGCCGACAAACACGTCAGGAGGATTATCGGTGAAGAACTTAACCAGCTCGGCCTTGATTTTGAACAGGCGCGGCAGTCGGCCCAGGACTTCAACAATCCCCATGACGGCCAGTTCTTCCATATCAAACAGGGTGTCACAGCCTTCGGCCTGCATACGGGGACCGGCAATGCCGACAAACTCCGCATCAGGGTATTGCTCCCTGACCGCTTTCATAAAACCGGCACCTAAAATATCGCCGGAGATTTCTCCGGCGACAATTCCTATTCGAAGTGGCTTCGTCATCAGCGAATGATACCGCGTGTTGTGTTATTCAACATGTCCAGGAACAAGCCGACTGACGGCCAGTCTTTTGCCATTTCTTCCAGAACCGGCTTCACTTCTGCCAGCGTTTTACCTGAGCGGTAAATCTCTTTGTAGGCACGACGCAGAGCATGCAGCTCCGGCTTTTCGAACCCATTACGCTGCAGACCGACCAGGTTCAGGCCAAACGGTGTGGCATGGTTACCCTGCGCCAGCACATAAGGTGGCACGTCCTGCACAACGGCCGAACAACCACCCACGTAGCTGTAAGCACCCACAGTACAGAACGGGTGAATCGCAGACAGTGCCATCACACCGGCGTGGTCGCCAACCGTGACATGGCCGCCCAAAATGGAGTTATTTCCGATGTGGGTATGGTTACCGACCACAACGTCATGGGCAATATGGGCATTCACACACAGCAGGTTGTCGTTGCCGACAATCGTAACGCCTTTGTCCTGAACCGTACCACGGTGGATCTGCACGCTTTCGCGGATCACATTACGGTCACCGATTTCCAGGCGCGTTGGCTCACCGTTGTACTTCTTGTCCTGGCACTCTTCACCAATGATGGCGTATGGGAAGATACGGTTATCGTTACCGATCTTGGTAGGCCCTTTGATGACCACATGCGACATGATTTCATTACCGTCGCCAATCTCCACATCTTTTGCGATGTAAGTGAACGGACCGACAGTAACATTGGCGCCGATTTTAACGCCTTCTTCAATGACCGCAGACGGGTGGATTTGTGCTGTTTCGTGGATCATTAAAACTCTCGTCTTGCACACTTCAGTTCAGCTGAACATACGACTTCGCCGTCAACTTTCGCTACACCGTTAAACATAGCAATACCGCGACGCTCTTTCAGGAATTCCACTTCAATGATCATTTGATCACCAGGGCCAACCGGCTTACGGAACTTGGCATTATCGATGCTCGCAAAGTAATACAGTTCGTTTTCTGCAGGAGCGCCAAAGGTCTTAAATGCCAGCAGGCCGGTTGCCTGAGCCATAGCTTCCAGAATCATCACACCCGGGAATACCGGCAGTTTCGGAAAGTGGCCGGTAAACTGTGGCTCATTCACCGACACATTTTTAATGGCGGTCAGTGTTTTGCCTTCTTCGTAATCAGTTACACGATCAATCATCAGAAACGGGTAACGGTGTGGAAGTAGCTCTTGAATCTCGGTGATATTCAGCGTTTTATTTTCGCTAGTCAAAACTGAATTCCTGTCTGATAAAAATTTAAAATGGCGTTCAGTTGAAACGCAAACTGGCCTGCATATCGCATGCAGGCCATTTAAATCATATATGACGGCTCAGGCGTTATTCGCCTTTTTCCGCCAATTTCTTTTCAACTGACTTAAGACGTTTATTCATCTCGTCAATTTTCATGACACGTGCTGCTGTTTTACGCCACTCTTTGTTTGGCTGCAGCGGGATGCCGGAAGAGAACATGCCTTTCTCTTCAATACTGCGCATCACCATTCCCATACCGGTAATGGTCACGCCATCGGCAATTTCAATGTGGCCGTTGAGCACAGACGCACCGCCAATGATACAGTATTTACCAATTTTGGTGCTGCCCGCGACAATAGTACCACCAGCCATGGCCGTACCATATCCGATCTGCACATTGTGGGCGATCTGCATCTGGTTATCGATGATCACATTGTCTTCAATGATAGTGTCATCCAGTGCGCCGCGGTCAATGGTTGTACAGGCACCGATTTCCACACGGTTACCGATACGCACTGTACCCACTTGCGGGATTTTCACCCACTCGCCTTTGTCGTTGGCATAGCCGAAACCATCAGCCCCGATCACGGTGCTCGATTGCACCAAGCACTGCTCGCCCAGTACCACTTCATGGTAAATGGTCACATTCGCCCACAGCTTAGTGCCGGCACCAATTCGGGCATTTTTGCCGATGAAACAACCGGCACCGATTTGGACGTTATCGCCAATCTGGGCTCCGGCTTCAATCACCGCGTTATGGCCGATGGCCACATCTTTGCCCAGGACCGCTGTCGGGTCCACATAAGCCGAAGCCTCAATGCCGGTAGCTGCGGCTGGTGTTGAATCAAGCAACTGAGCCACCAGGGCGTAGCTAAGATATGGGTCTTTCACAATCAGAGCATTGCCCTGAAAGTGCTCTACATCCCCTTCTCGTAGCATTACTGCAGACGCATTGCAGTCAGCAAGCAACTTGCGGTATTTGCTATCAGAAAGGAACGTAATTTGTCCTTCGCCCGCCTTGCTCATGCTGGCAATCGAATGTACTTCAACAGAACCTTCCCCTCGAAGCTCTGCGCCCAGTTTGTCTGCTAATTCAGCAAGAGTAAATGCAGCCATTCTTAACCTATCGTTATCTTTATCTTCTGTCAGTACGGCCAAGACCGATCCCCTTTCATACTGCCGGCTATCGCCAGACTAGCATGATATTTGGTAAGACCAGTGAAACTGGCAATACTCCAATATAAAACAAGTCGAAAGTCTGAAGTTTACCAAAGTAATCCCCATCCTTTCGACTTATGTTCAGACTTTTATTGCCGATTTGGCACAAGCCTTACTTAACGGCAGAAATCACTTTCGATGACAGATCATCTTTCGGATTTGCATACAGTACTGCGTTTGCATCTACCACCAAGTCATACCCTTCACGCTTAGCAACGTCCTGGATGGCCTGACGGATTTTCTGTACCAGTTTCTGCTCTTCTTCTGAACCGCGGCGACGTTGGTCTTCCGCCAGGGCTTTCGCTTTCAGTTTGTAGTCTGATTCCAGCGAAGCCATTTCACGTTGCAGCTTAGTACGATCCGCTGCGCTCATTAGCTCACCGTCACGCTTCATTTTGTCGACTTTCGTCTTCATGCGGTTTTCGATACCACGCAGCTCGTCGATACGATCTTTGAACTCATTGCGCAGCTTCTCTGGCACATTGTAGCGCTTCGCCAACTGAGCCATCGCCTGGCCCGTTGCGACATAACCCACTTTCTGTGCCGCTTGAGCAGCCTGGGCGTACATTGATGAAGACAGAATGACCAGGCTCAGACCTGCCGCTTTAATCCACTGTTTCAAAAGGTATCTCCTCATAAATTTTAGAATGTTCGGCCAATGGTGAAGGTAAAGAATTCTTCATCATCCCCTTCGTATTTCTTAATCGGACGAGCGACTGAGAAAACGAGTGGTCCCATTGGTGACATCCACTGTAACGCGGCACCATATGACGCACGAATCAGAGACGGATCAGAGTAATCCTGGATGTACTTGCCATCGCTGTCATCCAAATCATACTCCGTGTCCCAGACCGAACCAGCATCGATAAAGAAGCTGGTACGAATTTGGTTACGTACCTCATCCGACGCAAACGGCGTCGGCACAATCAGTTCCATACTGGCCAGCGCCACGGCGTTACCACCGGCAGCATCATCTGAACCAATCAGTTCAGGGTTGTTACCGCCAGAGTAGTTCAGGTAAACCGCTTTCGGACCTACCGTGTTTGAACGGAAGCCACGCAGCGTTGAGAAACCACCGGCATAGTAGTTCTCATAGAATGGCAGCAACTGGTCACTACCGTTGTCTGTTGTACCATAGCCATTACCATAACCTAAGCGACCACGCAGCAACAAACTGTAATCATGATCCTGCGTCAGCGGGAAGTACTGACGAACATCATACTGAGCTTTGAAGAACTGGGCGTCTGACCCCGGAATCGTCATCCGGAACGAAGCACGCTGATGGTTACCGGCCGTCGGGAAGTAACCCCGGTTCAGGTTGTTACGGGTCCACGACACCGACCAGTTGAAATCATCCAGTTCAATTACGTTATCACCCACGTTGAAGCCGTGGATCAGCTTGAACTTCTCGATCTGGTAGTATTCCTGGGTATTGGAGATCTTGTTGTGATCGTAGCCCAGGCCAAACTCGAAGAAGTTGAGTTCATCATACGGGAAACCCCAGGTCAGGCTTGCACCATAGCTCTGGTTGGTATAATCCGAGATGTTCGCGTCTGACGCTTCAAACTCGTTGTAGTACACCTTACCACCCAGGCTGATACCATCCAGGGTAAAGTAAGGGTCACGGTATTCCATGCTGATGTTCTTCTGGTAGTCGTTCATCATTGCATTGATACCGAAACGGTTACCGGTTCCCAGGAAGTTGTCCTGCTGGATACCCGCCTGGAAGCTGATGCCAGATTCTGTACCGTAACCGATACCGAAGTTTACGTTACCGGCATTGGCTTCTTTCACGGTGTATTTGACATCCACCTGATCATCGGTACCCGGCACACGCACGGTCTGAACATCCACGGTTTCAAAGAAACCGGTCCGGCTCAAACGCTCTTTACCGCGTTCAACCATGCGAGAGTTCAACCAACTGCCTTCCATCTGACGCATTTCGCGACGCAGTACTTCATCTTTAGTGGAGGTATTGCCAGAGAAGGCAATATTCCGCACGTAGATTCGTTTGCCCGGCTCAACGTTGATGATCAGCGACACCTGTTTGTTGTCGTCGTCAAAATCAGGGAGGGTGTTAACCTGCGGATACGCATAGCCCAACTCGCCCAGTTTACGTTTCAACGCCTCTTCCAGCGCTGTAACCTGAGCACCGTTGTAGATATCACCACCGGTAATGTTGATCAGCGACTCCAGCTCACCACGTTTACCCAACAGCTCACCGCGCAGCTGGACATCCTTAACGCTGTACTGCTCACCTTCATCGATTTTCAGGGTGATATAAACCCCTTTCTTATCCGGTGAGATCGCCACCTGAGTCGCATCCAGACGGTATTTCAGGTAACCGTTATTGAGGTACAGGGAACGCAGGGTTTCCAGGTCTCCGGCCAGTACCTGTTTCTGGTACTTTTTGTCCGCCAGGAAGTTCCACCAAGACACTTCGGCCTGCAGGTTAAACTTGTCGAGCAGCTCTTCATCGGAGAACACTTCGTTGCCGATAAAGTTAATTTGCTGAATTTCCGCCGATACCCCTTCGGTAAAGACGAATTTCAGGTCTGCACGGTTACGTGGCAGCGGAGTGACAACGGCCTTCACCGAGGCGTTGTACTTACCGACGCTGTAGTAGAAATCTTCCAGCCCTTTTTCGATCTTGCTCAGGGTTGTACGATCCAACGACTCGCCTACCCGGATGCGTGAAGCGTCCAGGTTCTCGCGCAGTTGCTCTTCTTTGATCGCCTTGTTGCCAGAAAACGTGATGCTGGCAATGGTCGGCCGTTCCTGTACCTGAATCAATAGGGCATTGCCGTCACGGAATACCTTAATATCTTCAAAGTTACCGGACGCGAACAAAGACTGAATAATCTCTGATACATCCCGGTCATCAATATTGTCGCCAACCCGAACGGGCATTTTCAGCAACGCCGCACCCAGCGTGACACGTTGAAGGCCTTCAAAGCGGATATCTTCTACTACAAATTGTTCCGCACTCTGCGCAACGCTGCTTCCGAGCAGCAGCGATGCGACCAACAGTTTTTTCATCGCCATTAGTGTTCTGATTATTCCTTGCTAAACGCACTTATTAAAGGCGGGTAAAATCATTGAATAGCGCAACCGCCATTAACGCAACCAAAATGGCTGATCCCACTCTGTAGCCTATATCCTGAACTCGTTCAGAAACAGGACGACGGGTTACCGCTTCGATGGCGAAGAACATCAGATGGCCTCCGTCCAGTACCGGTAGCGGTAACAGGTTAACTATCCCCAGGTTGACACTGATCAGCGCCAGAAAGCCAAGGAAATACACCAGACCGTAGTCCGCTGTCATCCCCGCCCCTTTGGCGATCGAAATCGGGCCACTGAGGTTTTTAATTGCCACATCCCCGGTCACCAGCTTAGTTACCATATCAAATGTCAGGGTAACCAGCTGCCAGGTTTTCTCTGCTGCTTTGCCGACAGCTTCAACCGGTCCATACTGCAGGTTGATGCGGTACGACTCTGGCCAAGGCTCAATTTTCGGGGCAAAGCCAGCATAACCAATCATGTCGCCGTTGTCGGCCTGCTTTGAGCCTGGCACCAGCGTCAGGGTAACAGCGTCACCGTCACGTTTAACATCAAGCTGCATGGCCTGAGCAGGGTGTGAGCGAACCGCCTGCACAACTTCTTGCCACTGCGTAACAGGCTGACCATCAATCGCGATAATTTCGTCATTTAACCGTAAACCTGCCGCGATTGCTGCGCCATCTTCAACAAGTTGTGAGATGGTTAAGGTTATTTTCGGTGAATAAGGCGTGATACCAAGTGTCGTCAGTACCCGTTCGGTTTCCGGATCAAACGACCAGCCACGCAAATCCAGACGCTTTTCAACTTCGTAGTCGGCATCTGGTGCGGTGACGGTCAGCACCATCTCTTTATCACCGATATGGGAAATCATGGCCATATTAACCGATTCCCAATCTGCGGTTTTGATTCCCGAAATGGTTTTAAGTTCCATTCCGCTCGTAATTCCGGCATTTGCCGCAATAGACTGAGGCGCAACTTCACCAATCACCGGGCGTACCGCCGGTACCCCAATCAGGTAAACGACCCAGTAAGCCACCACGGCAAACAGAAAGTTAGCCAGTGGCCCAGCGGCGACAATGGCGCTGCGCTGCCACAAATTTTTATTATTAAATGCCTGATGGCGACGGTCTGCCGGAACATCCTCGACCCGCTCATCCAGCATTTTGACGTACCCACCCAGCGGAATCATCGCCAGGGTATATTCGGTGCCGTCTTTACCGACCTTACGCCACAACGGGCGGCCAAAGCCGATGGAGAAGCGCTCAACGTAAACACCGCAACGTCGCGCTACCCAGAAGTGACCAAATTCATGAACCGCAATCAGTATCCCGAGAGCCAGTAAAAAAGCTCCAAGACTCCACAAAACTCCCATCATAACGATACCTTACGAATGATTTCCTGCGCTAAGCCTCGAGCCATTCTATCTAGCTCAATCACGCTTTCCAAGTCAGTTGGCTCGCGCAAGGCGGCTTGTTCAAGTACCTGACGGTTGATACGGGCTATATCAGTAAACCCGATCTGTGTCGCCAGGAACGCGGCAACCGCCTCTTCATTGGCGGCGTTCAGTGTGGTGGTGGCAGCCTGACCGGTATAGCAGGCATCCATCGCCAGCTTGAGGCACGGATAGCGGGCAAAATCCGGTTTCAGGAACGTAAATTCGCCCACCTGGCTGAAATCAAGGGGTGCCACTCCGGCATCTACCCTTTCAGGATAGGACATGGCACAGGCAATCGGGGTTTTCATATCCGGCAATCCCATCTGCGCCAGCACGGAACCGTCTTTATACTGCACCATAGAGTGAATCACCGATTGCGGATGGATGATGACATCCATCTGATCGCGCCGAGCATTGAACAGCCAGCGGGCTTCAATGTATTCCAGCCCTTTGTTCATCATGGTGGCAGAATCAACAGAAATCTTTGGCCCCATGGACCAGTTCGGGTGCGCGATTGCCATTTCCGGTGTTACAGCAGCCAGATCTTTGACGTCGGTGTAACGGAACGGCCCGCCTGACCCAGTAAGCAAAATTTTACTGACCCCGGCGGCATCAAGATCGCAGTAGCCCATTGCCCGCTGTACCTCAGCTGGTAGGCTCTGGAAAATGGCATTGTGCTCGCTGTCGACTGGCAATAACTCCGCACCATACTCCCGGCAGGCATCAATAAACATCTGGCCGGACATGACCAGCGCTTCTTTGTTCGCCAGCAAAATTCGCTTACCGGCTTTTACCCCGGCCATGGTCGGCAGCAGACCGGCAGCACCGACAATCGCGGCCATCACCGTATCCACTTCATCCAGCGCCGCCACCTGACACAGACCGGCCTCACCGGCCAGCACGTCAGTGGTAATCTGATGCTGCTTTAATCGTGCCGACAGCTCTTGTGCAGCCGTTTCGCAAGCCATAGCGGCATACTTCGGTCGCCATTGCAGACAAAGCTCAAACATTTTCTCTGTATTCGTTCCGGCCGCCAGGGCCACAACGTCAAACAGATCAGGGTTCTGAGCAGCAACCGCCAGGGTGCTGCTACCAATTGAGCCGGTTGCACCAAGAATTGTTAACTTACGCATAGTCTCACTTTACAGCAGTTCAAATTTCATCGGGCCAGTGGAGCATGGCATTCCGGCCGGCAACAAGCAAGATATCGCTTACTGATACCGGCCGGAAAGGACCTGCTATTTTACACCAGCCACAGGTATAGCAGGGCGAATACAGGAAGGGCAGCCGTCAGGCTATCAATACGGTCCAGAATACCACCGTGGCCAGGCAGGATATTGCCACTGTCTTTGATTCCGGAAACGCGCTTAAACATACTTTCGACCAAATCCCCCATCACGGAGGCAATCACAGTCACGACAGCAATCAGCAGCAGGCTGCCAACACTGACAAACGGGATATCCAGCACAAACGCGCCGCCCCAGGTTACCAGTACCGCCAGCAAGGCACCGCCAATCAGGCCTTCAATGGTTTTATTCGGGCTGACTGCCGGGGCCATCTTATGCTTACCAAAGCGTTTGCCGGAAAAATACGCGCCGGTATCCGCCGCCCAGACCAAGACACACACTAGCAGCACCAGCTTAGCACCGTGGTAAGGATTGTCTGTGTACTGGACCGCACGAAGCATCAAAACGCTCCAGAAAAACGGGAGCAGGGTCAAAAGGCCAAACAGATATTTTAAAGAAGGGGAAGTCGACCACAATTTTGTACTACGCGGATAGCTGATCGTTAACGCTGATGCGCTCAACCACCACAAACCACCAGCCAGCAGCATGTACTGATGCGATGATGCCAATGCAGCCAAGGCTGCCGGCTCTGTCGGCATGGCGGCCAATGTTCCCCCCAGTGCCGCAACCGGCACCAACATAGCCATCCACTTAGATTTTGTGTCCAGAAATTGTGTCCACTCCCAAAACCCCAGCAAGGTGATCACTGCCAGCGCAGCTATAAAGGCAGGAAAAGGCAGAAGAAAGATTCCTGCGATTACCAGAGGGGCGAGGATTAGGGCGGTAATAATACGTTGCTTCAGCAAACTGCGTCCTCTCAATTCTTTTTGTAATTCGGTCGGCCTGAGTTGTGTTTGTTGGCCGCGTGGTTCCCATACCTGGTAACCAGCAAAAAGGCATCCAGGGTCTGATGACCATTAACCAGATGCCTAAAAATACTTCCAAATTATTGCGTTGTAATATTTAACGTTCCAGTAATGCCTGGATCTGTTCACCTGTACAGCCAAAGCGACGCTCACGGTTTACAAACCACGCAACAGCATCTGCAAAACTGGCTTCATCGAAGTCCGGCCAATGCTGCTCAGAAAAATACATTTCTGCGTAAGCGGTTTGCCATAACATAAAGTTACTGACCCGGCACTCACCACTGGTGCGGATCAACAGGTCAACATCCGGCTGCCCGGCAGTCGATAATTCGCTCGCCAGCATATCTTCCGTAATATCGGACGCTGTCAGTCCCTGCTCAGCCATCTTGTGTAATAAACGCTGAGTCGCCTGCATGATGTCCCACTGCCCTCCGTAGTTGGCAGCAACATTCAGAATCATGCCGGTATTGCCTTCGGTCAGCACTTCGGCTTCGGCAATCTTGCGCTGTAAACGAGGGCTGAAACGAGAGGTATCACCAATAATACGCAGGCGGATATTGTTCTTGTGCAGCCGCTTCACTTCACGGCCCAACACCGTCATGAAAAGCTCCATCAGCAGTGAGACTTCGTCTTCAGGACGTCGCCAGTTTTCACTACTGAACGCAAACAGGGTCACCACCTGGATGCCGAGGCGTTTGGCAGTCGAGACAGTCTTACGTACGGCTTCCACGCCAGCTTTGTGGCCGAACACTCGAGGCTTTCCTTTGGCCTTTGCCCACCGCCCGTTACCATCCATGATGATAGCGACGTGCTTTGGCAAGCTCTCAGCACAAAGTGCAGTATCGATTGTATGATCTGCCATACATCTCCCTCAAAAAAAAGCGCTGTGCTGCCCGCACAGCGCTCAGATCAGTTTCAAGCAAATGGAAAGGCGAGCGCCTTAAACTTCCATCAGCTCTTTTTCTTTCGTTTCCAGGATCAGATCGATTTCTTTCACTGCTGCGTCAGTCAGCTTCTGAATGTCGTCTTGTGCACGACGATCATCATCTTCTGAAATTTCTTTGTCTTTCAGCAGTCCTTTAACGTCTGCGTTAGCGTCACGACGGATGTTACGGATTGCAACACGGCCTTGTTCTGCTTCAGCACGTACGATTTTCACCAGGTCACGGCGACGTTCTTCTGTCAGCGGTGGCAGTGGAACGCGAATAACTGTACCTGCTGACATTGGGTTCAGACCCAGGTCAGACATCATGATGGCTTTTTCAACTTTCTGAGTCAGCTCTTTGTCAAACACAGTAATTGCCAGCGTACGTGAGTCTTCAGCGATTACGTTCGCAACCTGACGCAGCGGCGTGTTTGAGCCGTAGTACTCAACCTGGATACCGTCCAGCAGACTTGGGTGGGCACGGCCAGTACGTACTTTTGCCAGTTGGTTTTTAAGCGCTTCAACGCTTTTGCCCATACGCTCTTTAGCGTCTTGTTTAATTGCATCAATCACGATTTAAACCCTTAATAATTCGGTTGACGAGGGAGTCTGGCTCCCACAGGGCAAGGCCGCAACCTTGCCATTGAAACTTACAGGTTGTTGATCAGCGTGCCTTCCTGCTCGCCCATCACCACACGGCGAAGAGCACCAGGCTTGTTCATGTTGAAAACACGAATTGGCATGCCGTGATCACGAGCCAGGGTAAATGCAGCCAGATCCATCACTTTTAGTTCTTTCTCAAGAACATCTTGATAGCTAAGCTTATCACAAAGCACTGCATCTGGGTTTTTAACTGGATCATCTGTGAACACGCCATCAACTTTTGTTGCTTTCAGTACAACATCAGCTTCGATTTCAATACCGCGCAGACACGCTGCAGAGTCGGTGGTGAAGAATGGGTTACCCGTACCTGCAGAGAAAATCACGACACGGCCTTGACGCAGCTGGCTGATCGCATCAGCCCAGTTGTAATTGTCACAGACACCGTTCAGAGGAATTGCTGACATCACTTTGGCGTTCACATAGGCACGATGCAGCGCATCACGCATTGCCAGGCCGTTCATGACTGTTGCCAGCATGCCCATGTGGTCGCCTACAACTCGGTTCATACCTGCTTCTGCAAGGCCAGCACCGCGGAACAAGTTACCGCCGCCAATAACCAGGCCAACTTGCACACCCAGCTCAATCAGTTCTTTAATTTCCTGAGCCATACGGTCAAGAACTTGTGCGTCAATACCAAAACCTTCTTCGCCCTGCAGTGCTTCACCGCTCAGCTTAAGCAAAATTCGTTGATAAGTCGGTTTAGGATTCGTGGTCATTAGTGATACCTTCCAGGCTTACAAAATAGAGATATGGAGTTGTAAAAAGACCGCAGCCTTGGCCACGGTCTTCTTTTTAAGCAATTCGCGAAAGATTAACCTTTCTGCGCCAGTGCTACTTCTTCAGCAAAGCTCAGGCCTTCTTGTTTCTCGATACCTTCACCCACTTCCAGGCGGACGAAAGTAGAAACAGTTGCGCCTTTCTCTTTCAGGATTTCACCAACAGATTTCTTAGGTTCCATGATGAATGGCTGGCCAGTCAGAGACACTTCGCCAGTGAACTTCTTCATGCGGCCTTCAACCATCTTCTCAGCGATTTCTTTAGGCTTGCCTTCGTTGATCGCGATTTCAACTTGAACTTCGCGCTCTTTAGCAACTACGTCAGCTGGTACGTCTTCTGGGTTTACGTATTCTGGACGAGATGCAGCAACGTGCATTGCGATGTGCTTCAGAGTTTCAGCGTCGCCGTTACCTGCAACAACAACACCGATGCGGTCGCCGTGACGGTAAGAAGCAATGCTTTCACCTTGGATGTACTCTACGCGACGGATAGAGATGTTTTCACCGATTTTAGCAACCAGAGCAACACGCTTCTCTTCGAAGTCAGCTTGCAGAGCAGCAACGTCAGATTTGTTTGCAACAGCAGCTTCAGCTACTTCGTTTGCAAATGCCAGGAAGTTACCATCCTTCGCTACGAAGTCAGTTTGGCAGTTAACTTCCACAAGTGCAGCTACACCTTCACCTTCTTTGATGATGATTGCGCCTTCAGCGGCTACGTTACCTGCTTTTTTAGCAGCTTTAGCAGCACCGCTCTTACGCATGTTTTCGATCGCCAGCTCGATGTCAGCGTTCGCTTCAACAAGCGCTTTTTTACATTCCATCATGCCTGCGCCAGTACGCTCACGCAGTTCTTTAACTAGGGCAGCTGTAACTGTTGCCATTGTTATATCCTCAGTTTTGAATACTTGGTGTAAAAATCAGGGGCCATGATCGGCCCCTGGTAACCATTCTTAGTTTACACAAGGTAACTTAAGATGCTCAAAGGAGCCGGCTATTATTCAGCTTCTACGAAACCGTCTTGCTCAGCTTGTGCAACGATGTCTTGGTTACGACCTTCAGTTACAGAAGCAGCTACAGCGTTAGTGTAAAGCTGGATAGAACGGATTGCGTCGTCGTTACCTGGGATAACGAAGTCAACACCGTCTGGGCTTGAGTTAGTATCTACAACTGCAAATACTGGGATACCCAGGTTGTTTGCTTCTTTGATTGCAATGTGCTCGTGATCAGCGCCGATTACGAACAGAGCGTCAGGCAGACCACCCATGTTCTTGATACCGCCCAGAGACTTCTCAAGCTTTTCCATTTCACGAGTACGCATCAGCGCTTCTTTCTTGGTCAGCTTGTCGAAAGTACCGTCAGTAGACTGAGTTTCCAGATCTTTCAGACGCTTGATTGACTGACGAACTGTTTTCCAGTTAGTCAGCATACCACCCAACCAACGGTTGTTTACGTAGTACTGGTCACAGCTGATTGCAGCTTCTTTGATTGATTCGCTGGCTGCGCGCTTAGTACCAACAAACAGAACTTTACCCTTACGGCCAGCAATCTTAGTGATTTCAGCCAGAGCTTCGTTGAACATTGGTACAGTTTTTTCTAGGTTGATGATGTGCACCTTGTTACGAGCACCGAAGATGAATGGCTTCATCTTAGGGTTCCAGTAACGAGTTTGGTGACCGAAGTGAACACCAGCCTTCAGCATGTCGCGCATTGATACAGTTGCCATTGAATATTCCTCTATGGGGTTAGGCGTCCACATACCCCATCTTACCGACCCAGATTAACGCCTGTGCGTTACAACTTCGCGAAAAGTCGCTGGGCACCCCGGAAGACGTGCCGATATGTGTGAGTAATTAATAAAAGTGTTTGTGTAATGTGAGCAACAACATCGAGATGACATTACCCAATTACGGCGCGCTTTATACCATAATTTCGCCACTAAAATCCAGTTTAAATATTGCCGTGACCGCGGTACAACCGTGAATCGGGTTTCCATCCAGCGCCCTCACTGTTACCATGTAGGGGAGAGCAAATTTTCATTGCAGAGAAGAGCGAATGAGCATCAAGATCAAAACGGCTGAAGAAATTGAAAAAATGCGCGTTGCTGGCCGTTTGGCGGCAGAAGTGCTGGAAATGATCGAGCCTTATGTCAAGCCAGGTGTGACCACCGCAGAGCTGGACCGTATCTGCCATGAGTACATCACCAAAGAGCAAGGTGCGATTCCTGCGCCTCTGAACTACCATGGTTTCCCTAAGTCTATCTGTACCTCTATCAACCACGTGATTTGTCACGGTATTCCGGCTGAAAACGATGAGCCGGTCAGCGACAAGTTCAACAAACCGGCGGTACTGAAAGACGGCGATATTATCAATATCGATATCACAGTAATCAAAGACGGCTACCACGGCGACACATCGAAGATGTTCGAAGTGGGCGAAGTGTCTCTGGAAGACAAACGTCTGTGCCGCGTGGCGCAAGAAAGCCTGTACCTGGCCATGAAAAAAGTGAAGCCGGGTACCAAGCTGGGTGAAATCGGTACGGCTATCCAAAAATTCGTGAAGAACGGCAACAGCCGTTTCTCTATCGTTAAAGATTTCTGTGGCCACGGCATCGGTAACGAGTTCCATGAAGAGCCGCAGGTTGTTCACTACAAGAACAACGACCGTACCGTGCTGAAAGCCGGTATGTGCTTTACCATCGAGCCAATGATCAACGCCGGTAAATTCGGTTGCCTGGTTGATGACGAAGACGGCTGGACGGTTTACACCGTAGACGGTAAAAAGTCGGCTCAGTGGGAACACACCCTGCTGGTTACCGAAACCGGCTGCGAAGTGTTGACCCTGCGCGAGGAAGAATCGATTCCTCGCCTGATGCACAACGCCTAAGCCAATTGAAGCCGACCATTGCGTCGGCTTTTTTTATGCCTGAATCTTCGCCGTGTTGATGCTCAATCCCGTGAGAAAGCAGGCTGGGCGTTTGCTCACGGTCATGATAGGGTTATGGATAAGACTTCCAACTTTGCACGGACAGCAATGACAGATCCAATCTCTTCCGTACTGCCAGAAGACAACACGCAAACCCCGGATCGCCTGCGTCAGGCGCTGGAACAGTTTACTGCTCACCAGAAAAGCCAGTTTATCGACCGAGTCCCGGTGACGGCTCTGGTGGAAGCCCGCTCTCGCTATATCGACAATCTGCTGGAATCGCTCTGGCACCATTTTAACCTGCATCAGCACCCGACCCTGGCCCTGATCGCGGTTGGCGGCTATGGCCGCGGCGAACTGCACCCGCTCTCCGACGTCGACATCCTGCTGCTGAGCGAAGAACCGGTTGATGAAGCCACCGGCAACACCATCAGTACGTTCCTCACCTTATTGTGGGATTTGAAGCTGGATGTCGGCCACAGCGTGCGCACTGTCGACGAATGTATTTCGTTTGGCCGCGAGGATCTGACCGTTGCTACCAACCTGTTCGAATCACGCTGGCTGTGTGGTAACCATGACACTTATCAGCATCTGGAAGAGCGCCTGAACGACGGGCATTTCTGGCCCAGCAAACCGTTTTATCAGGCCAAATTGGAAGAGCAACGTACCCGGCATGCCCGGTATCACGACACCACGTACAACCTGGAGCCGGATATTAAATCCAGCCCGGGCGGCCTGCGCGATATTCACACCCTGAGCTGGGTCGCACGCCGCCACTTCGGGGCCACCAGCCTGCTGGAAATGAGCCGTTTTGGCTTTCTGACCGATGCCGAATACCGCGAGCTGGTCGAATGCCAGGACGCCCTGTGGCGTATCCGCTTCGCGCTCCATGTCGAGCTGCGCCGCTATGACAACCGGCTGACCTTCGGCCATCAGGCTTCCGTAGCTGAATTGCTCGGCTACCAGGGTGAGGGTAACCGGCCGGTTGAAATGATGATGAAAGATTTCTACCGCACCCTGCGCCGGGTGGCTGAACTCAACAAGATGCTGCTGCAATTGTTTGATCAGGCCATCCTGAACAAAGGAGCGGCGCCGGAGCCAATTATCCTGGATGATGACTTCCAGCTACGGGGGCCGCTCATTGAGGCAACCAAACCGGCGCTGTTCCAGGCCCGGCCGGAAACCATTCTGGATATGTTCCTGCACATTGCCCGCAACTCGCAGATCGAAGGCATTGCCGCCCCGACCCTGCGCCAGCTGCGCACCGCGCGGCGGCGGCTCAACCGCTTCCTGGTCGATATTCCCGAGGCGCGGGAAAAATTCATGGAGCTGATCCGCCAGACCAACTGCCTGCATCGCGCTTTTCCGCTGATGCATCGGCACGGCGTGCTGTCGACCTATCTGCCGCAATGGAGCCAGATCGTCGGTCAGATGCAGTTTGACCTGTTCCACGTCTACACCGTGGATGAACACACCATTCGGCTGCTGAAGAATCTGTATAAGTTCAGCAACCCGGAAAACCGCCAGCAGCATCCGATCTGTTGTGAGGTTTATCCGCGAGTGACGAAAAAAGAGCTGTTGCTGCTCGCGGCCATCTTCCACGATATCGCCAAGGGACGAGGCGGTGATCACTCCGAGCTAGGCGGTGAAGATGCTTACGATTTCTGCCTGTTGCACGGCCTGTCCAAACCGGAGGCCAATCTGGTGAAATGGCTGGTCAATCAGCACCTGCTGATGTCGGTCACCGCCCAGCGCCGGGATATTTATGATCCGGAAGTGATCACCGCGTTTGCCAAAGAAGTCCGCGACGAAGAGCGGCTGGATAACCTGATCTGCCTGACCGTAGCCGATATCTGTGCCACCAACCAGGAGCTGTGGAACAGCTGGAAGCGAACCCTGCTGGCCGAGCTGTACTACTCCACCCAGAAAGCCCTGCGGCGCGGGCTGGAAAACCCGCCAGATATGCGCGAGCGCATCCGCCACAACCAACAAATGGCCTCAGCCCTGTTACGCAGTCAGGGATTCCCACAGCGGGATATTGATGTACTGTGGCAGCGTTTCAAGGCCGATTATTTCCTGCGCCATACCCACAAGCAGATTGCCTGGCACGCAGAAGCCATTCTGACCCATGAAGAGCAGGACAAGCCGCTGATTCTGGTCAGCAAAAAAGCCACCCGTGGCGGCACGGAAGTGTTCGTCTACTGCCAGGACAAAGCCAAACTGTTTGCCATTGTGGTTGCCGAGCTCGATAAGAAAAACCTCAGCGTCCACGATGCCCAGATCATGACCAGCAAAGACGGCTATGCGTTGGATACCTTTATGGTACTGGACCACAACGGCGAGGCCCTGAGCGATGTGCGCCAGAATGCAGTGCGACGGTCGCTAATCAACGCCCTGACCCACATGAAGTCAGAGCGTAAACGCAAACGGCCACCGCACAAGCTGCGCCACTTTACGGTCAAGACCCAGGTTGATTTCCTGCCGACCAAATCCGGTAAGAAAACCTTGATGGAACTGGTAGCCCTCGACATGCCGGGACTGCTGGCCCGGGTCGGCTCCGAATTTGCCCGTCAGGGGATCAGCCTGCAGGCGGCCAAAATCACCACCATAGGTGAACGCGCGGAAGACTTTTTCATTGTCACAAACCAGGACGGTGAGCAGTTAACCCCAGATGAGCAAACGCGCCTGAAAGACGCACTGATTGCCCGTCTGGAAAAACAATAACCAGTAGCTGCCCCCCTGTTTTTAAACTTGTAGTTAACATGAGGCGTATATGTACCCAAACCTCTCTGCCATCGGCATCGAACACCCTGAAACAATCGAACGTTACAGCCTGCGTCAGGAAGCGGCCAACGATATCCTGAAGATCTATTTCACCAAGCAGAAAGGTGAGCTTTTTGCCAAAAGTGTGAAATTTAAGTTCCCGCGCCAACGTAAATCGGTGGTGGTCAACAGCGGTAACCGGGAATACAAAGAAATTACCGAGATCAACCGCACGCTGACGTTCATCATTGATGAGCTGGATCGTATCACCAACAAAAAGCACACTGAGATCGATATTAAGAAGAAGATCCTGGGCGACCTGCGCCACCTGGAGCAGGTGGTCAGCCACAAAATCGCTGAAATTGAAGCCGATCTGGAAAAACTGAAATAACCGCTTCGCCCTTTCTTGCCATAAAAAAACCGGGCAGCACATTTTGTGCTGCCCGGTGTATCTCTGTTTAGCGTGAATCCCCGTATCGGCCCTCAGCATACAGGCGGCTATCTCAGAGAAATCGCGCTTCAAACACCCGCATTTACCGGAACCTTTTATTCAGGTGCGGTAACCCGCCCGGTTTCTGCGGCTGATGATGGATCATTCGGCTCAGGCCGCATCAGCCTGCTTGGCCCAGCTTTTCAGCCAGGGCATGACCACTTCCAGCGCATCAAAATTAACACTGGCATCTACATCCAACCGCTCAACCATGGGGCGTGCCTGCAGCTCCTGCAACAACGTATCAAACTGCCGCCCGGCACCGCAGAAACGATCTTCGCCGTAGCTGGAGTCGCCCATCGCTACCACTCCGTAACGCAGCTGAGGTAGCATCGGAAAGGTATCATTCAGCGCCAGAAACAACGGCAGCAAGTTGTCCGGAATTTCTCCCTGACCTGTGGTTGAGGTGATCACCAGCGCGATGTCCTGCTGATAAGCCAGAAATTCCTCCAATGAGGATTCCAGAAACAGTTCGGCCTGATGCCCACTGCCAACCAGAAAACGTGTGACTTCCTCAGCCACCTCTTCCGCGCCGCCGAATACGGTTCCCACAAAAACACCAATCTTTGCCATATTTCAATACCTTCCTTTGCGACAGAAAATCCATGAATCCACGATAACATAACTGTGGCTGGCAGACGGAATTGGTGCAACTTTTATCTGATTATGCGCCTTCCATCAGGGATTCCGCCCACCCAAAAGCAGCCATGACCCGGCGCCAGGGCGCATCCACCTCGGCCCGGATATCCAGCATCTCGCCACTGACCGGGTGCAGCAACTGCAATCGCGAAGCATGCAGCATCAGGCGGTAGCAGTCATAGTTATCCCGGAAACTACGGTTATGACGGCCATCACCGTGATTCACGTCCCCGATAATATGGTGGCTGAGATGATGCATGTGACGACGCAGCTGATGCTTACGCCCCGTTTCCGGCTTCATTTCCACCAGCGTGTAACGGCTGGTCGGATAACGGCCGATCGCAATGTCAGTCTGAACGTGAGCCAAAGGGGCGTACGCAGTGACAGCTTCCTGCGCCTCTTTATCTTGGTTAGCCTGCTTGTCAGCAATTTTATCCAGTTCCTCCTTGAGCGGATAATCCAGCACTGCGGCTTCCTGAATCCAGCCCCGGACAACCGCATGGTAAGTTTTCTTTATGTCGCGTCCGGCAAACTTCGGCATCATTTGTGCGGCCATCTCGCTTGAGAGCGCAAACAGCAAAACACCCGACGTCGGGCGATCGAGGCGATGCAGGGGAAACACATGTTGACCAATCTGATCGCGCAAAGTCTGCATCACAAACCGCGTTTCATGGCGATCCAGCCAGGAACGGTGAACCAGCATTCCGGCGGGTTTATTGACAGCGACCAGGTATTCGTCGCGATACAGGATTTCAAGTTCCATAGCACTCACTTCTTAAACAGTTCATCCAGCTGGCGGGTCACCGACAAAATCGCCGGCTGCCCAGCCAGTCCTTTCATTGATTCCTCAACGTAAGGGGAAATCGCCATGGCGGCTGGCAGCGGCATGTTCTCTGCCAGGATCCAGAGCAGACGCGGAATAAAAATCCATTGCAGCCACTGCGTGCAATGCAGGGTATCGACCGCAAACGGCTCTGTACTTTGCAACGCAGACGAGCTGGGCGGTATGGTTTCCCACATCCCTTCCGATTTCATGGTTGCTTCAAGCTGCTCAAGCAGCAGCCGACATTGCTGGTGCATGTCTGTCATACCCTCATCTCTCTGATACCAAGCCCGATCAGGCCCGGCCAATAAGTCTGGCGGCGAAGGATACCATCTTGCCCAAGGACACCCAAGTGTGACATGGCCCCAGTCAGGGAAGCAGGAAATGAAGACGGCAACCGCTTCAGACTGTCGCCCCGCCCATCGCCGAGCGTGGTGAACGTGCTATACTCCCGCTTCTGATTGAGGAGCACAGAACCTGACCATGGATAAATTTCATCACCTTACCCAACTGTTAGATAACGCCGGTTGCCAGTATAAAATTTTCGACCTCGGCCGCCGTGTGTGTGAAATCGACATTGAACACTTCAAGGCTGTTGAGGAAAACCGTCAGCCGTATCCATGGCCGCTGAAACAGCACGCCCACCTTTCTATTTCCTTCTGGCAGCCAGGGAACCCACCCTGGATCTGGTTCCTTCGTCTGCCACTGGATGAGCGTGGCCTGCTCAAGCAAGCAGCGGTCGGTGACTTTATCAAGTACGTGATTGAAGCCATGGGGGCGACACTGAACACGACCCCAACCGAAGAAGAGCAGGAAAAGCTGGCGGCAAACCCGTACACCTTCAAACCTAACGACGACAAGATGGCGATCTTCCACGCCCAGTTACGTGAACTCCTGCATCTTCCTGCCAGTCACTATTATGAGCACGCCCAGCACTACCTGACCGGCGATTTAGGCTGGGATAAATGGCAGGGCGTAGGCCTGCAGGGACTGGCCGATGTTTGTGCCCGGATGAAGCAGGAAAACAACGCCACTCAGCTGCGTAAGGCAGTCAACAACCTGCCGCTGACTCCGCTCTACGCCCTGCTGGGTTGCCTTGAGCACTGCACTCTGCCGGAAGCCCTGGCGACACGCCTGAAAGAGCGCCTCGATGAAGAAGCCGCTGTCGACACCCCGGATTTGTTCCTGATTTCAGCCTTGATCCGGGCATTGTCCGGTGCCGATACCGCAACCCTGAGTCAGGCATTGCGTGATCTGCTGGCGCAGTCAGCATTGAGCCATCCGGAAATCCTGGTGGCAATTGCTGGTCGCTGCTGGCAAGGACTGACGGACAGTGAACTGGCTGGGCTGTTCCTGCTGCGTCTGGCCGAAACCGAAGATCAGACGTTGTTTAATCAGCTCTTTGCCGATTTGGTGATGCTACCGAACCTACGCGGAATCATGCTGCAACTGCTGCACAGTCCGGCAAATACGGCGCTGATTGAAGCCATCACCAAACTGCAGCAACACGCCCGGGGAGAAGACTGAATCGCCAGACGGTTCTCCTCTTTTAGCCTACCCGTGAGAGCGGCTTGCCGACACCACGGTGCAGTTTGCCGGCCTGACACATCACGTCGTCAGGCTGGCGAAAATACACATAGATGGACAGGCAACATCAAGGATGTCGACAGGAAATAAAACATGGATAATTTATTGGGAATACTGCTGCTGGCCGTGGCGGGCTTTCTGTTCTGGCAACAACGTCGTCAGGCTGAGCTGGCTCAGACTTTCATTCACCAACGCTGTGAACATTTAGGTCTGCAGTTACTGACCGTTGCCAGTGGCAGCCACAAGTTGCGCGATTCTCAGGGGCTATGGCACTGGCACACCGTTTATTTATTCGAATTCTCAGCCAGCGGAGAAGATGCCTATCAGGGCTATGTGGTCATGAAAGGGTTCCGACCGGTGCAGTTTCATGTTCCGCCGCACCGAATGCCCGGCTAACGCTCCCATCGCTCCTTCACCGCCACATAAACTCCTGATACACAAGCGCCACAAACGTCAATGGCGTGCGGCGCTTGTCAGCATGCCCCACCATGGCAACGCGAAAATCACGCCACATATGTTTGAGCATGAGATTCAGTATGGGCTGAGGCGTCGCCGACGCTTTCACCTCAATCATTTACCAGATAGCAGGCAGTTCTGACTGTGACATTGTTTTGTGGCTGGTTTGGCTGGTTTGGCTGGTTTGGCTGGTTTGTGAGAAAAGGTAGCACACCGAAAAGTGCAAGTACCGTAAGCAGGCAAGCAAACTTTTACGGTGCCCAAAAAAGAACGGGCGCAACTTGCGTTGCGCCCTTAGGTCTTACTTGCAGCATTCCCGCTACGAAAGTGCTCCCTGCATCATTCCTTTGACTGCTGTATCCGTCAGCATTGTCCTTTTGACTTCATCCTGAAGTTGTCCTGTGGCCTTCCTGACCCGTCAGTTCATCCTGTCCTGACTCTCAACATCCATCCTGGAGGGGTCCATACCTTCTTCCTGAAGGGGTCCTTTTCGTCATCCTGACCAGCAAACATCCTGTTTACTGTCTTGCCGTTCCTCGGCATTCCCTTCACAGTCCCTGTTCGATATACCTTCCTGGCACACCGGTCTCATCCTGAGACTGCCCAAATCCTTGGCTATGTTCCTGTTCCGTTCCGTCAGTTCCTTCCGACACCCTAAGAATACGATTTCCCCATCGGATTGGGAGCATACTCGGACAGAAATTTTCGTCTCAATGCATGAAATTTGCACCAAACAAAAGCAAAAACACTTTAAATTCAACACTTTAAACTAAAGACCTAGGCTAATGGCCAGGTTAAAAACGCGTAATATCTTACAGGTTTGTAAGAGATCTCTCACAAAGGCCCGGGGTGAATCGGAGGTGGAGTGCCAAGGCTAGCGATAAGCAGATGAAATATAAAGGAAGGGGAAATTAGCTCGGGTGTTTTTACCCCCAAATAAAGAACGGGCGCAACTTACGTTGCGCCCTTAGGTCTTACATGCAGCATCCGGCTACTTGATGGCTCCCTGCTGTCATCCTTGTTATACAATATCCCTATTGCAGCAATCCCTAAGTCCCGTCCTGGACTGTCCTTCGGTGGTTCCCTGACCTGTCAGTTCATCCTGAACTCACGCTCTCAATCCGTCCTGGAGGTGTCCTTTCCCTTCATCCTGAAGGAGTTCCTGATAACTCATCCTGAGAGGTCCGACTCCGTCCCGGAGCACTTCCTTAGCCCGATTCCTTCGGGGTCCCTGTCTCTTCCTGAAACTGTCCTTTGTCATCCTGACCAGCAGACATCCTGCCTGCTTTAAGGTTTCCTTACCCTGTCCAACCTTCCTGGGTAGCTGACCTCCAGTCAACTACACCTCATCCTGAGATTTCGGCGTCCTACCGATTTTCTGAATTCCTGCGTCGTGTCCCTGTCGACAAGGCCCATATTACGCCGATTCCAAACCGGAACAAGATAACGTGATTCCGTTCGCTGACGCTGTTTGGCTCTTCAAAACACCATTAAAACGCAAGACTCTGTAAATTAAGGAAAAGATAAATTATGCATCGCATTTCACTGCGTTATAAACGGATTTAGTCTTACACGCTTGTAAGCGATCTCTCACAAAGCATCGGGAAAAAACAGTAATCGATTTCAGCCCCGTAAATACAAGGCAAAACAGAAAGTTAGAATATTGCTGATTAATCAATGCGAGAATGTAACTGAATATTCCGAAAACCTGAATATTCCGAAAACGATGGCAAGAGCCGCGTTCTGGGAAACGGATTGAAGAGACTGACACAGAGAAAAAGTGAAGAAGAAAACGGGGGACTCGTATCAGGTATAAACGCCACGCAATTTGTGCCCGAAAGGCAGATTTGGCGAGTAAGAAGTAACCTTGCCTACAGGTTCAGGGGCCAGAAAAAAGAACGGGCGCAACTTGCGTTGCGCCCTTAGGTCTTACTTGCAGCATTCCCGCTACTAAGGTGCTCCCTGCATCATTCCTTTGACTGCTGTATCCGTCAGCATTGTCCTTTTGACTTCATCCTGAAGTTGTCCTGTGGCCTTCCTGACCCGTCAGTTCATCCTGTCCTGACTCTCAACATCCATCCTGGAGGGGTCCATACCTTCTTCCTGAAGGGGTCCTTTTCGTCGTCCTGACCAGCAAACATCCTGTTTACTGTTTTGCCGTTCCTCGGCATTCCCTTCACAGTCCCTGTTCGATATACCTTCCTGGCACACCGGCCTCATCCTGAGACTACCCAAATCCTTGGCTATGTTCCTGTTCCGTTCCGTCAGTTCCTTCCGACACCAGTAAGATTACGTTTTTCACTGGCCAAAACCAGTGATCGATGACTCACTTTTTTACATCGATATATCGCACCATCAGAATGAGACAGGTTAAAACAATAAAAATCAAATACTTAACTTCATTTAAAGGGAGATTTACCTGCGATTTTTAACCATATTTCCCACACGCTTGTGAGAGATCTCTTACAAAGTGAATCGACAAAATGGAAATCGATGTCTCCTGACCTCACCCAAAATCAATTTTCTCTATACTTAGTGGATGACGCCTTTCAACCATTCTTTGCGCCCGTCGCATTTTTGCCATGGAGTATACAATGGAAACGTTTGAACATAACCTCGCTTCGCTTTTCAGCCAGTTAGGGCTGAATAATTCTAAAGAATACATCGATAACTTTCTCGAGGAGCACTGTCTGGAGCAGCATGAACAATTAACGGAGGCCCGGTTCTGGGAGCCGTCGCAACAAAAATTCCTGCGCGAATCCTATGAACAGGATGCCGACTGGTGTGAAGTCATCGACCAGCTTGATGCCATGCTGCGCAAATAGCCCTGAACTAAAAGGCATTGGCGGGGGGGTTCGCCTATGTGGAGTGTTTACCGCCAATTGCCTCACTCAGAACTGAAATCGCTGAACAGCCCCTTATCAAAAAGACCTTCTCTCTGGATAACGCCTTCCGGAATGAAGCTGGGCAGCTGACACGAAATCAGCGACAATAGCCGCTAACACGGTCCAAGCCAGCACAGAGCATCACCGTACTGAACAATACACTACAGAGCTAAGGCTACACAGAAAGGATACACAATGTCAGAGAACATCACGCAGACGCTGACAAACGTCATTGATAGCCTGATTCAGGAAGGGAAAGAGCCCTCGGTCGCATTGATCAAAGCCCGGCTGGCAGACCCACTGCCCATGCCATTGATCATCAAGGCCCTGCAAAGCTGGAAAACCAGCGCGCGGGTGCCGAAAATTGAAAAGCTCGCGGCACCGCAAAGTGCTGATGCTCGCATCAGCCAACTGGAACAACAAGTGGCTGAACTGACAGCCCGACTGGAAAAACTGGAAAAGCGCGGTTAACCGCGCTTTTCTTTTGGCTTCTTTTGCCCGAACGGCGCTACTGAAAATCCCACGACAGATTTGAAACAATCCGGCAGTCATCACATTTAAACAGGAAGATACCATGCAGTGGCTCAGCCTGACGCCATTCGCCATCGCATTTCGGACACCGGCGGCTCAGCTCGCTTTCGAGGCTGACTCCTCCCACCCGGTACTGATAGTAATAGGTCGGGATCTTTGTCATGAATTCAATACGCCCGCGAATATCCCAGCCGCGCCGGAACAGATCGCTGTCAGCATCACGAATCTCATGCAAGGCCGCATGCTCCGCTTTACACCCGCCGGCCATTTGCAGTTCATCACAGGCCTGCCATTCGGTCTGCCATTTCACCACGGCTTTATGGTCACCGTTGAGCGTGGCGTCCGGTAGCCGGTACAGCGGGATCGGCATCAGTGTCTCGCCACAGCGCAGTGGCGAACAGGTATGAACATATGTGGTGTAAATCACCTGCCATGACGGCGTGAAATTCTCTGCAGCAGCTTCGGAATTGAGATCGCGCCCCAGCAATTTCACTTTCGGGGCCAGCAAACTGGCCTGACTGAGGCGGTTCAGGCTGGCTTTGACCTGCGGACTGTGGAAATTCGAATGCATACTGTCCTGCTCCGGACACACGGCGCGCACTTTAAAAATGCCGTCATCCATCACAATCGGAAACTCCCGCCCCAATACCTGACCATTGTAGCGCAGGGCATCCATCAGGCCATTGATAGCCATATCGACCGCAGACACGGTCGTGTTATCGAAACATTCAAACTGCAGCTCTACTACGTACATCGATCAACCTGCCTTTACTACCGGCTCAAGTGCACGCAAAAAACTGGTTAAGTCAGAGGCCAGCACTTCGCGTTCATCTTTGCCCAAGGTTTCGACTACCACTTCCCCGGTCAGGTTACACACCGAAATCACCTGATTTTCGGCCTCCATCGCCCCAATAAAAACCGTCGGCTTCAATTTTAGGCGACGCTGTGTCACCAGATGCCCCAAAATATTTTCCTGAAGGCGCAGTACATCGTCGTCATTAAAGGCCTGCAGCAAATCAAACTCGACCGGGCCACCGACCGCCGAAAAACGGGCAGCCATGTCTCCGCTGAATTGCGCGCCGTAAAATGCAACAATGTCTTCGTGCAGACGCAATTCGATACCTTTTTCGACCGCGGCCAAATCACCTACAGGCTGACGCGCGACCGGTTGCCAGGATACTTCATAGCCGTCATCAGCCCGCGTACACGGTGAAGCGAGCCCGACCAGATCCTCGCTCCGGGGAAAACCTTGATCGGCGTCACACCATGCTTGTAAAAACCGGGAAGAAAACTCAGATAACGCCTCCGCAACCGGATGATTCATTCGCAACCTCTCAAAAGATTCAGTAAACTTTGGCTATTCTAATCCAAGTGTGTCCAGGACAGTATGAGCAAATATCAAGACGCAAAAGAATTAGCCGGTTTGACCCTAGGTAAAACGACGGAATATAAAGATCAGTATGACCCAAGCCTGTTGCAACCGGTACCGCGTAGCCTGAACCGTGATGACCTGGCCCTTGGCGACAGCCTGCCGTTTACCGGCTACGATATCTGGACGCTTTACGAGCTGTCCTGGCTGAACAGCAAAGGGCTGCCACAAGTCGCTATCGGTGAAGTTCGCCTGCCGGCCTCCAGCCCGAATCTGATTGAATCCAAATCTTTCAAGCTGTATCTGAACAGCTTTAACCAGACGCGCTTCGAGAGCTGGCAGCGAGTGGCAGATCAGCTTCAGCAAGACCTGAGCAACTGTGCCGGGGCTGATGTTGATGTCACCATTCAGCCACTGACTGATTTTGATGATCAGCAAATCGTCAACTTCAGCGGCCAGTGCATCGATGAGCAGGATATCGAAATCGACAGCTTCGACTTTAACCCGGCGTATCTGGAAGGAGCAGCCGAGGGCGAAATCGTGACAGAAGAGCTGCACAGCCACCTGCTGAAGTCCAACTGCCTGATCACCAGCCAGCCGGACTGGGGCAGCGTGCGTATTTCTTACAAAGGTAAGCAAATCAACCGTGAAAAGCTGCTGCGCTACATTGTGTCCTTCCGTAACCACAATGAATTCCACGAGCAGTGCGTTGAGCGCATCTTCACCGACATCATGAAATACTGCCAGCCAGAGCTGCTGACGGTTTATGCTCGCTACACCCGCCGTGGTGGACTGGATATCAATCCATATCGCACCAACATGGGCAAAACCCCAAGCGACAACTTCCGCATGGCTCGCCAATAAGCGGTGAGATCGGCGATAAGTCCGGCAAACTCGAAGAGTTTGCTGGACTTGCTATGCTAAGCCATTAATATGGAGTGAACTGTTTCACTGGGTTTCTGAAAGTATGTTTCCTCGCCGTTGGCTGATTCCTTACCTGTTTCTCTGCGTCACATCTCTGGGTGCACAGGCCAAAATCTTCACTACGCCATTACTGGCGGAGGCCAACGATTTGCTGCCGCTGAGCCCGGAGCAATCCCTTGAGATCACCGACCGCTATCTTGCCCAGCGCCGTCTCAGTACGCCCAAAGAAACCTCGCGCGTACACATCAATGATGAAACCGATCACACGATTCGCACCCCGCTGAGTACCGTCAATGCCCTGCAAATCAAAGCGCAGGCCTACTCCCTGCTCAACCAGATCGATGCGGCGATGCAAACCATCAAAGCCGCGGAAGCGCTGGCCAACGAGCACGCCCTGACGTTCAGCAGCCTGGAAAGCCAGCTGATCCACGCCCGAATTTTCTGGGAAAACCTGAAAAACAGTACTCTGGCGCTCAAGACACTCGACGCCATTGATCAACAGCTGACAGATAGCCGCCACCTGATGATGGACAGCCAGATCAAACGGCTGCAGTACGACTCGCTGATGCAGCGCGCGGTGATCGAATCTCACACCGGACTGGAAACCGAAGCCGAAAAGCGCTTTTTGAAAGCCAAACGCTTTCTGACCGAGCTGGATGATAAACCCGAGCAGATCCACTACCAGCTGGTCGTCGGCAGACACTACCTTGAGCATGACCATTACGAGCTGGCGCTGGATCGCCTGCTGAGCGGTTACTGGCTGGCTGTGGAGCTCGACGACAAACCGCAGATCGCGATGGCGAACTACGAACTGGCCACCCTGTTTGAACAACGTAAGGTGTTCGACAAAGCGCTCGAACACGCAACTCAGGCCGGAGACTTCTTTGAACACTACCAGCGTACCCTGCCGTTGGCACAAACCCTGGGGCTGATTGCCGACATCTACGAGCAGCAAGGGCGCTACAATCTGGCGCTGGTGCACTATTTCAACGCACTGGATCAGGAAAACCAGCTCAAGCATGAAGTGCGCTCGGCGCAGCTGCGCCTGAGTATCGCTCGGGTTTACCTGCAGTTGTACAACTACCCGAAGGCAGAGCAATACCTGCACCATGCCCGTCTGATGGCGACCCAAAGCGGCAACGACAGCATCCTGACTGATGCCCAGCTGCTGCAGGGGCGGCTGGAGCTGGCCGAAGGCAAAACAGACAATGCCATTTCCACCCTGCAAAACGGCCTGATCGCCGCCAGCCGTCTGGGCAACCGTGAGCTGCAAATGGAAGGCGAACAGCTGTTGTCACAGGCCTTTGAACAGAAAAAAGACTACTACAATGCCCTGCTCAGCCAGCGCCGCTACGAACAGCTGTTCAGCACCAAGCAGCTGGCTCAGGTTGAAAGCAACGTGGAAGTCTTCAAGCAGCAGCAACGCATGCTTGAGCGGGCGCTGCACCTCGAAGAGCTGGAACGCCAGAAGTTTGATAGTGAGAAAGCCCTGTACAAACAACAGAAAGTGACCGTGTTTCTGCTGTCAGTGCTGGCTATTACCATCATTATCCTGCTGCGCCGTCACCGCACGGCGAAACTGCTGACCTCACGGCTGATGCGGCTGCGTACCGAGTTTTACACCCATCCCCGCAGCGGGCTGCGGAATCTGCGGATGTTAACCGTTAAGCTGCCGAATTCGCTGCAGCAAAGCAGTGCCAACTTCGAACAGTGGCACTTGGGGGAAATCATCAGCGAACCGCTGAGTGACCGCCTGCGCTTTGCCCTGTTTGAGGTGCCTTTCCTCAAGCATATCTACCTCAAGCACGGCTACCAACAGGGACTGGAGCTGGAACGTCAGTTCGGCGAATACCTTAAAAAACAGGTGTGTGAACCTGCCAGGCTGTACCACTTCTCCGATGCCATGTTCCTCTACATCGAGCCCAATTCACGCCTGGACTCAGCACCGGAGCAACTGGCCAATTCCCTGCAAGAACTGGTTGACCGGTTTGTCGAGCAACGACACATTGATAACCGGGTACGCATCGGTATGGCGGAGTACCCGTTCCTGCCCCGCGCCTACACCGCAATCAACGATCATGAGCTGCTGGATATCCTGCTGATGGCCACCAATGCCGCGCGCGAACTGAGCAAACTGGAGTCCGGCAGCCAGTGGGTTCACCTCAGTGCCATCAACGCCGCACCGGCCGCCAGTTTTGCCAGCGATAATATTCGCCGGGCGTGCATCCAAGGTATTGATAATGGGCTGGTAAAAGTGCAATCTTCATCCCGGCACGAAATATGCTGGAATGATGATCACGTTTCTGACAAAAATGTCAGTTAAGGGTGTGAATTTTCCAGCGCAATGGCCGATAAATCATGGCAGTGAAAAGTGGATTTGCTAGCATGATACTTGCTTGACCACAATTAACCCCATGATAAGCAATGAGTTTGACATTGAGTACAATGTGACGACCACCGTGACTGATTTGAATGCCGTAGCTTCTGAAGTGAGTAAATTAAAGCTACGTTTAGACCAAGCTCAACTCTCCTACCGGGATGCTGCTTTAAAATCACGCCGGGAAATTGTCATATTAAAACGTTTGATCAGCCGCCTCTCCGCCGCCTGTCGCGGGCTGGATCACGAGCTGGATCAGAAGCTCATCGCGCTGCGTCAGGAACTCGAGCAAAATCAGGACATCAGCAAAATTTTACCGCGCCTGGCCGTGGTTGAGCGTCTGGTTTCCCGCCTGGCCAATTTTGCCGAGCGCGAAAACCAGGATCTCAGCCGCCATATCAGTCGCAGCAGTGAAGTTCTGCATCAGATGCACAGCCTGCCGGCCCAGCTCAAACGGGAACTGACCCAGGCGCTGTCGCAACCGGGAGAATCCCTTAGCCAAACCCACCAGCAAGTCTATCGCCTGCTGGCGTTTTATGAACGCGCCGTTAAGCTGCTGTCAACTCAGGAGTCAGATGCCAGCCAGACGGCGGTGGATTTGGATGTTCAGCTCAAACTCACGCATGACCTTCAGCATCTGATCACTGAACTGGACTTCGACGGTGAAACCGGTGACAAGCTACAAACCATCCGCAATCGTCTGCTGACTGGCGTGACTCCATCTGCCCTGCTGGAAATTGTCTTGGATATCCTACGGCTAGTGCTTGATGGCACCCATCAGGAACGTCGTGCGTCGCAACAGTTCCTCGACAATGTTCACGGCGAGCTGGCCACCCTGCAAAAAACCACCCAGCAGAGCGCAGAGCAAAGCCAGACCATATACGAGCACCGCAGCGGCATGACCACGGAGCTGGCCGATCTCGCCCAACAGATCCGTACCGGCCTGAAAGAACGGCAGAGTCTGGACAGCTGGCGGCCGGAGCTGACGGCTATGACCAAGGAACTGCTGATTCTGGCGGAACGTAACCGGGCTCTGGAAAAACGGGAGCAGGCGCTGCTAGAGCAACTGCACTACAACGAATCCAAGATCATCAGCCTGTACGAGCAAACCCAGGATTACCGGAAACGCCTGCAGGATCAGGAACAGCGCATGTTCCTGGATAACCTGACCCGGGTGTACAACCGGGCAGCTTTCCACGACCGGCTGAACCACGAATACCAGCGCTGGCTGCGCAATCAGCACCCGCTGTGCGTCGCGCTGGTCGACATTGATGAATTCAAGAAGATCAACACCTCCTTCGGCCATGCTGCCGGTGACAAGATCCTGAAAATCATCGCCCGCGCCATCCGCCAGCAACTGTCGCCGACGGATTTCATCGCCCGTTTTTCCGATGACGCTTTCATGCTGATCCTGCCGGAAACCGACGAAGAAACCCGCAATAAACGGTTGGGTTGCATACGTGAAGCGATCGTCAAGCTTCCCTTCCGCTTCCGGGACAAAAACGTCACCATCAGCGTATCAATTGGCGCGACGCTGTTTGAGGCCAATGATACGCCGCCGGATATTATCGAGCGGACAGAAAAAGCCCTAATCAGTGCCCGCAGTGCCGGAAATAACCGGATCTTGTGGATTGCCTGACATTTTTCTTCTGCTAAATCAGCATCCTGCTTGTCATTTCTGGCAAAATCGGGCAACACTGTGTATGGTTGTTTATATATCAGTCACTTAATTACCCCTGCACGTCAGGCACACAACACGACTGATCCCTTGGAAACAGAATGTCCGTACCCTCCGGTAAGCCATCTGCTTTCTTCCGGCAGTCTTCACCCTTTCTTCCTACAATGAATTAATTGTGATGACCGCCGCCTCATCATGACCAGGGAGGTAACCATGATCACACATATCAACCCAGTAGGTACCATGGACCTGCTGTCACAACACGAAGTCGACCTGCTGAAAGCGACCGCCTCCAGCGATATCTATCGCCTGTACCGTAACTGCTCGCTGGCCGTACTAAACTCCGGCAGCCACACCGATAACTCGAAAGAGCTGCTGGAAAAACATAAATCGTTTGATGTGAACGTCATGCGACGTGAGCGCGGCATCAAGCTCGAACTGACCAACCCGCCGGAACATGCATTTGTCGACGGGAAAATTATTCGCGGTATCCAGGAACATATGTTTTCGGTACTGCGTGACATCGTGTATGTGAACGTACACATCCAGCAACGACGCGATCTGAACCTGACCAGCTCACCGCACATTACGAACTTTGTGTTCAGCGTACTGCGGAACGCCAAAACCATTCGCTCAGGTGAAGACCCGAACATCGTTGTGTGCTGGGGCGGGCACTCCATCAACCCAGTGGAATATCAGTACACCCGGGAAGTCGGCAGTGAACTGGGGCTGCGCGAGCTGAATATCTGTACCGGCTGCGGCCCGGGTGCAATGGAAGGCCCGATGAAAGGCGCTGCCATCGGCCACGCCAAACAGCGCTACCGAAACAGCCGCTTTATCGGTCTGACCGAGCCGTCGATCATCGCCGCCGAGCCGCCAAACCCGATTGTGAACGAACTGGTGATCATGCCAGATATCGAGAAACGTCTGGAGGCCTTTGTCCGGCTCGGCCACGGGATCGTGATCTTCCCCGGCGGGGCGGGTACAGCGGAAGAGCTGCTCTACATCCTGGGGATCCTGATGGAACCGGCCAATGCGGATCAGCCTTTCCCGGTTGTACTGACCGGGCCGAAGGAAAGTGAGGCCTACTTCCGAACCCTGGACAGTTTCGTCCGTGACACGCTGGGCGAAGCCGCAACCAAGCACTACCAGATCATTATTGATGATCCGGCCAGGGTTGCCCGAGTAATGAAATCGGCTATGCCGATCATCAAAGAGCACCGTCTGGCCACCGGCGATGCCTACGGTTACAACTGGTCACTGGCCATTCCACCGGAATTCCAGCTGCCGTTTGAGCCGACCCATGAATCCATGGCCAGCCTGGATCTGCACATGAACCAACGTCCGGAGCATCTGGCCGCGAACCTGCGTCGGGCGTTCTCCGGTATCGTTGCTGGTAACGTCAAGGAAGAAGGGATCCGGGAAATTGAGCGCAAAGGCCGGTTCCAGATTAACGGTGACCTGTCACTGATGAAACGCATGGACAAATTGCTGAAACAATTTGTGGAGCAGCAACGGATGAAGCTGCCGGGCAGCCGTTATGAACCCTGCTATGACATCATCACCGCTGCCCCGCCGATTGCCAAATGATCGTCGGTAAGCCAGTGTCATCACCCGATTCCCCGTCCGTTTAACCGCTCGGGCGGCATTGCGGTTGAGACCACCCGCCATCCATGCGTACAATAAAGGGCCTGAAGGCCCTTTTTTCTATTCAAATGGTTAACGCATGTCGTCGATCCACCTTGTCGTTATTGATGCCCTCAACCTGATCCGTCGGGTTCACGCCGCCCAACCGGGCGAGCCGGATGTCCGGAATACTGCCAATGTCTGTTGTCAGGCACTGGGAAAAATCATCCAGATGAGCCAGCCGACTCACATTGTTGCCGTGTTTGATCACCACGGTGACGATCGGGGATGGCGGGCACAGTTGCTGCCGAACTACAAAGAAGGCCGTAAGCCCATGCCGGAAGAGCTGATGCACGGCATGGAGCTGATTCAGGATGCCTTCATGGCGATGGGCATTGATTCCCTACTGTCAGACGGGGACGAAGCGGACGATCTGGTCGCCACTCTGGCGCTGAAAGTGGCGTCTGGCGGTCATCAGGTAACCATTGTCTCGACCGATAAAGGCTATTGCCAGCTACTGCAGCCTACCTTGCGCATTCGGGATTACTTTCAGCAACGTTGGCTCGACAGCCCGTTTATTGAAAAAGAGTTCGGCGTAAAGCCCGAGCAACTGACCGATTACTGGGGACTGGCCGGGATCAGCTCCAGCAAAATTCCCGGCGTGCCGGGCATCGGGCCAAAAGCTGCGGTGGAACTGCTTACCCAGTATCCGAATCTGGAAGCCATTCTGGCTGCCGATAACCTGCCGACGAAATGGCAAAAAAAAATAGCGGCCCACGGTGAGCAGGCTCTGGCTTGTAAACAGGTGGCCAGTCTGAAAACAGACCTGCAGCTGGGTTTTAACCTGCAAGACATTCGCTTTCAGCCAGCTACCACGGCAGATGCAGAAACGTAAAAAAGGCGCTTAACAGGCTGACGCTGAAAACCACCTCTGCCTGGCTTTTCCCACGCACAAAAAAAACGCCATCACAATGATGGCGTTTTTTTCAGGTTCAGACTCAGCTCATAACATCACGTGTCCGACCCAACCGCCTGTTTGCAAGCGATTGGCCACAAGACACAATGCTGCCGTGACCAGCCGGGCCGTTAATACGGCGCGCGGTTATCAAGGCGCTGGATGTGCACCGTGATTTCTTCACGGTCATGATACAGGTGCTTGGCTTGCAGCTTGAATTTCACCCCGTTTTGGATCAGATACAGTTTCAGGTTTTCGATGTCCTGCAGTACCTCATCGTAGCGACCTTTCATTGGCAGCTTCAGGTTGAAAATCGTCTCTTTGGCCCAGGCTTTAATCAGCCAGTCACCCATCAGGTGCGCCACGCGAGCCGGTTTTTCCACCATATCACACACCAACCAAGTCACGTTCTTACGCGGTGGCTCAAACTTGAACCCGTCAGCTTCGTGGTGTTTGACCTGCCCGGTATCCATCAGGCTCTGTGCCATCTGACCGTTATCCACCGCATGGACAAACATTGAGCGTTTCACCAGCTGGTAAGTCCAACCGCCCGGACAAGCGCCCAAGTCCACCCCCCACATGCCGGATGCCAGACGCTCATCCCACTCTTCACGCGGAATAAACACATGGAAGGCTTCTTCCAGCTTCAGCGTCGAACGGCTTGGCGCATCTGACGGGAACTTCAGGCGTGGGATGCCCATGAAGAACTGAGAGTTATTGTGCGAGTAGGAATACCCGACATAACAGCAGCCCGGAGCGATAAAGCACAAGTGCAGAACCGGTTTCTTGGGATTGTCCTTGGTATACAACACGCCCTGCTTACGCAGTGCCTGACGCAGCGGCACGGTAAACTTACGGCAGAACTTAAGCAGCTCTTTCGCTTCATTGGTATCTGGTGTTTCCACCCGCAGATCGCCACAACGCGGGAACGCTTCGACCTGCTCAAGGATCGGCGAAATACGATCATCCGATGGCAAAGCTTCAAGCAGAGGCATGACGGCTACCATCTGACGGGCAAAAATCAGCTCAGAAAAAGGCTGGCGCTGGATGAACGCATCCGCATCGCCCGGCTGATAAAACTCGAACAGAACAAAACCGGAGTTATTCTTTACCCGCGGAAAGCCAAACAGCTCCAATACATTGGCTTTATCCTGAACTTCACCGGCACATTCCTTCTCGAAACCGGGACGGCAGTACAACAGAACGTGATTCACATTCACCCCTTACGCTGATCGCCAGGCTGCCACAGCAAGCACCACCCAGCCAATTATAAAACAGACTCCTCCCATCGGCGTGATGGGCCCCAACCACTTCATTCCGGTCAGCGCCAGGCCATACAGGCTGCCACTGAACATCAGAATACCCGCGATAAAAAACAGGGCCGCGTATAATACCGCTTTTGAAGGAAGAATGCGTGCCAATATTACACACCCGATGACAGCCAGGCTGTGCCAGGCCTGATACTGTACGCCTGTCTTAAAAATATCGAGCAGATTCGGGTCCAGACGCGCTTTTAACCCGTGGGCCGCAAATGCCCCCAATGCCACAGCGACAGCACCGCTCAGCGCCGCCAGCACCAGGATCCAGCGACTGAATTGATTGTTCATTTATCCTCTCCCTGCAACACATTCCTTAATAAATTTTGCCAGCACACCCACCGCCTGTGCCAGATTACCGGCTTCAGTGTGACCCGATACCTTGCGCGGTTTAAAGCTGTGGTCGCCGTCCGGCAGAAAAGCGGTTTGGACACATTCGGCATACTGCCAGCCTTCCACTTCTTCGCGGGTACCAAAGGTATCGCGTTCTCCCTGCAAAATCAGAGTCGGGATCGCGATAGTCTGCAAGTGATCCCCCCGGAAGTTTTCCGGTTTCCCCGGCGGATGAAACGGAAAGCCCAGACACGCCACGCCGCTGACCAGCGCCTGGCAGTCACTCACATCCGGAGTCTCGGCGGCAATCTCAGTCACCATCAGGCTGGCCATACGCCCGCCCATCGACTTTCCACCAATCACCAGCGGACCATCCGTAGCGAAAGCCTGGATATGGCGCTGAAAATCCAGCAATAGCTTAGGCTGGCGATCCGGTGGCCGCTTCTTGCCGTCGTCACGCCGTTTCACCATGTAAGGAAAATCAAACCGGACGACCCGAATCCCGTGCAGGGTCAGGCCCTTGGCAATAGTCGTCATGAACGCATGATCCATCCCAGCTCCCGCGCCATGGGCAAACAGAAACGTCGCTTCATACTGCCCGTCGGCGGGCAAATCGATTAAATACTCTGACATAATACTTTCAGTTAACTGCGTTGAGCTTTATTTTTGGTTTTTGTGTCTTTGTGCTTGGTTTTTTGATTATTCAGCTTCCGCGACGTCCGGCAGGTCTTCCTGCTCGCGGGCCGCTTTCGCCAGTACCCAGTCACGGAAAATTTGGATCCGGCCGGTTTCCGCCTGACGCTCCTGACACACCAAGTAGAACGCATTCTTACTCATCAGCACTTCATCAAACGGGCAGACAAGACGCCCGGCTTCCAGCTCCGGCTGCGCCAGCACATTGTTACCCAGCGCAATCCCCTGACCATGGGCCGCCGCCTGTAACACCATCGTAGAGTGGCTGAAAATCGGCCCCTGATTCACATTGGTGCCGTGGATGCCGTGGTGACGAACAAAATTTTTCCACTCTTTGCGGGACGTATCGTGCAGCAGGGTATGGTATTTCAGGTCGTCAAGTGAACGCAGCGGCTTGGTTCCGTTGAGCAGCATCGGCGAACATACCGGCAGCAGAAACTCCTGATACAGCTTATCAGCACGCAAACCCGGCCAGTTGCCACGCCCGTAATAGATTGCCACATCCACATCTTCAGTCAGCGAACCTTCATCCAGATCTACCGCTTTAATCCTGACATCAATATCAGGATGTTGCTCATTGAAATCGGCCAGTCGAGGTACCAGCCACTGAATCGCAAAACTAGGAGGTAAACTAATGGTTAATGCGCCTTTTGCACCACGTTCCAAAACCTTGTCGGTCGCATCTGAAATGGCTGAAAAGATATCTTTGATGTCGAGGAAATAACTCTGACCTTCCTCGGTCAGTAGGAGTGAGCGGTTGCGACGACGGAATAATTTTAGCCCCAAAAACTCCTCGAGGGCTTTAATTTGGTGGCTTACCGCCGCTTGTGTGACAAATAACTCTTCCGCGGCGCGGGTAAAACTGAGATGGCGGGCAGCCGCTTCAAAGACTTTTAAGGAGTTGAGCGGTGGCAGACGTCTAGACATACTTTTCCTGCATTAGTTTTTTTTATGGGAAACATTATAAATTGTCCATTGTTCAAGTGCTACATAAACCATATGATTCACCCCGCAACGGTGAGGGAGGCCAAGTTTTTCGCCCTCAGGCACTTTGGCCTCAGCATAGTTGCGATGTTGTGTTTGCATATTATCCGGGTTGTTCCGGATGGGTAGTCAATCTACCGATTTTACTTCCTGTATTTTTGACCTGTCTGTCAAAATTCATTCTTGGCACTGCGCCCCAACGCAGTGCTTTTTTTTGATCCTCAGATCCGAATCACGACCCGTTATACTGTAAGCAACGGGAGAAACACTTGCTCTTACTGTGATTTAACCGCATGATCTCCCCCCTTGTCTAATTGCAATGTGACACACCATGACTGCCCAATTTGATATCAATGACATCCGTCAGCAGTTCCCGGCGCTTGCCCAGGAGTGTAACGGTCAGCCGCTGGTTTACCTCGACAGCGCGGCGACGGCCCAGAAACCCCACCTTGTTATCGAAACCATCCGGCAGTACTACAGTGGCCACAATGCCAATGTTCATCGCGGCAGTCATTCCCTGACCGCGGCTGCGACCGCCCAGTTTGAACAGGCCCGCGAAACGGTTCAGCAGTTTCTGCATGCCGCCAGCAGCAAAGAGATCATCTGGACCCGCGGCGCAACCGAGGCGCTGAACCTGATCGCGCAGACTTATGCCCGCAATACCCTGCAGCCGGGCGATGACATTCTGGTCAGCGAGCTGGAGCACCACGCCAATATCGTGCCGTGGCAAATTGTGGCCGAGCAAACCGGTGCCCGGGTGGTCAAAATTCCGATGCGCCCGGACTGTACCCTGGATCTTGAGGCCTACCACACGCTGCTGACCCCACGAACAAAAATAGTTGCGGTTGCCCATGTCACCAACGTGACCGGCACCCGAAATCCGATCGAGGCGATGATTACTGCGGCTCATGCGGTCGGGGCTGTGGTCGTGGTCGATGGCGCGCAGGCCGTGGTTCACGAAACCATTGATGTGCAGGCACTCAATGCTGACTTTTACGTCTTCTCCGGCCATAAAATGTTTGCTCCGGCCGGTATCGGCGTGCTGTACGGCAAGCAGGCCCTGCTGGAAGCCATGCCTCCCTGGCATGGCGGCGGCAAAATGGTCGAAAAAGTCACGTTTGAGGGTACGACCTTCTCCGCGTTGCCGGGCAAATTTGAAGCCGGTACCCCTAACGTAGCAGGCAGCCTGGCGCTGGCCGCAGCGATCAAGTGGCTGAATAACCTGGATCGCGACGCCGCCGAGCAGCATATTCAGGCTTTACGCCAGAAAGCACTCGATGGCATCAAGGATATAGAAGACCTGCGAATTATCGGCCTGCAACCACATGCCAGCCTGTTTTCGTTTGTGGTCGACGGCGTCCACCATCAGGATATCGCCACCCTCCTTGATCAGCAGGGCATCGCGCTGCGTGCTGGTCATCACTGCGCCCACCCGATGATGGATGCACTCGGACTGTCCGGAACACTGCGGGTGTCACTGGCGCTGTATAATACTGAAGAAGATGTAGAACGTTTTATTGCTGCGCTGCACAAAACGTGCAGCCTGCTGTAGGAGAATGCCATGACTTTGCCGACTCACCCTTTTGGCCGCGAAATCACAGCGGACAGCATCAGCGCCCAGATGGCGGCAGCCAGTGGCTGGGAAGATCGCTACCGGACCGTGATTCAGTTGGGTAAACAACTGCCGGCGCTGCCGGAAGCGCTCAAGCAGGATCAGCTGAAAGTCAGTGGCTGTGAAAGCCAGGTTTGGTTGGCCCACCAGCAGGATGCTGGCGTTTTTCACTTTGCTGCTGATTCCGACGCACGTATCGTGCGGGGTCTGATTGCCGTGGTACTCGCCGCCTATGACGGAAAAACAGCCGCGCAGATCCAGGCATTCGACATCGACAGCTATTTTGACAGCCTGGGGTTGATGGCGCACCTGAGCCCATCACGCGGCAACGGCCTGAAAGCCATCGTTGAGCAGATCAAAGCGCTGGCCACAGCGTAATTAACACAATCGGGGACTCTCACTCATAAGGGCTATCGCTCACAGGGCCCCCTGGCACTTGGCCGCCGGTACTGATCTCTGGATACAAAAAAGCGAGCACCTCGGGGGCTCGCTTTTTTATTTCTATAGCTTCATTTCTGTCGCTTCATTCCTGCGGCTTCATCCTTGCCGCCTGACTTTACCGCAGCCACTGATTAGCGGTGCTTTTCAATCAGCTTTTGCAGAATTCGGGATACCGCCACGAAACCAAATGTAGCCGTTACCATGGTGGCTGCGCCGAAGCCGCTGGCACAATCCATGCGCTTAGGTCCTTCCGCCGAGGCTTTGGCATTGCAAACCGTGCCGTCCGCCTGCGGGTATTTGAGCTGCTCCGTCGAGAACACGCACTCAATCCCGAACTTGCGATCGGTATTTTTGCTGAAGTTATAAAAGCGGCGCAGCATGTTACGGATTTTTGCCGCCAGCGGGTCCTGAATGGTACGAGACAAGTCAGCCACCTGAATCTGGGTCGGATCAACCTGGCCACCGGCACCACCTGTCGTGATGACCTTGATCTTGTTTCGCTTACAGTAAGCCAGTAGCGCCGCCTTCGGCTTCACGCTGTCAATCGCATCCAGTACATAGTCAAAACGGCTGTCGATGTACTCCGGAATATTTTCCGGGGTAATGAAATCATCAATCAGGTTCACCTGACACTCCGGGTTGATCAGCTTGATGCGATCTGCCATGACTTCAATCTTGCTCTGGCCGACAGTGCCTGTCATCGCGTGGATTTGACGGTTAATATTGGTCACACACACGTCGTCCATATCAATCAGGGTCAGTTCACCGACCCCAGAACGCGCCAGCGCTTCTGCCGCCCAGGAACCCACGCCACCGATACCGATCACGCAGACGTGCGCCGCCCGCAAAATTTCCACTTCGCTGTTACCGTAGAGACGGCGTGTTCCGCCGAACCGCTGGTTATAACTGTCTGATGCTGGGGTATCTAGTTCTCGCATGGCCTGCTCGCGCTCTGTTCAATCGTTCATACAGAAAGAGTGCGATTTATACGCACTCTTTCTGGAATTGTCCAGCGCCGCCGGACCAGTGACACGACTGAACGCCGTCGCTAGTTTGTCTGCCACGGTTGCTCAGTAGCCGTGTCCTGCAGACCCAGCTTCCAGACCCGGCCAAAGTGCTTGTAATGACCGGCATCAATGCCTGCCTGATTCCCCATCCCGTGGTACAGGTCGAGGTGGTTTTTCTTCACCGCACCGCCGGTATCCAGCGCCAGTAATAATTTCAGCACATGTTTACCGTTCCAGTTCCCTTCTTCATCCAACTGAGGCACTTCGGCCAGCAAAACACTGCCCATCGGCAGATAGTCACGATCAGCGGCGACCGAGGCATGTGCCAGCAGCGGAATGCCTGCCGAGCCAATCACATCCAGGTTGTCTTTCGGTTTGAAGAACACATACGACGGATTTTGCTCCAGCAGCTCACGGGCTGTCTCTTCATCCTGACGGCTCACCCAGTCAGCAATGGCTTTCAGGGACATTTTCTCTTTCGGTACTTCGCCCCGCTCGATCAGAATACGACCGATACTGACATAGCGGTGGCCATTCTTACCGCTGTACGCAAAATACTGCAGCTCATCGTTGTCCTCGTAATGGACGAACCCGCTGCCCTGCACCTCCATCATGAAGACATCCAGCATGGAAGCACTGTAGCCCAGCTCCAGCTCCTGTCCTGCCAGAGCCCCGGCGTAGATTTCCGACCGACTCGGACAGCGGGACGGGCACTCAGGCATCGCATACACCGGGTAACGGTAGGTTTCGTCCGGCGTATGGCGTAATTCAATCACCGGTGAAAAATAACCGGTGAACATCACATTCCCCTGGCTGTCCCCACCGCCCATCTGAGCGATCTGAATACCGTAATTCGCCAGCTCTTTCGGATCACCGCCTTGTGCAACCCACAGCTGAATCTGGTGATACAGCGACTGGTACTTGGATGCCATGCGCGGTGAGCGTTCTATCACCTTTTCCGCCTGAGCCTGGAACTGGCTGTAGTCGCGGGATTTATCCGATTCCACAGTTTCAACCCGGTTCAGTATCTGATTGAACTCACCGTCAAGATACTGCTGTCCCCGTTCTGTCGGCTTGGCACACCCGGCCAGCCCTAATATTAAAAGCGCAATGGTTGCTTTACGAAACACTGTGAAACCTATGATACAGAGTTGATAATAAATGTAGCGAGTCCCCAAGTTTACCCAGCTCGCAGGTGAAACCCAAGGCACTTTGCTCAGATGTCTGATTGTGGCGGATCCGGCTGCAGAAAATGTCAGCCTTCTGTTGGTTTTCGGTTCATTTGCTGTGCCACGCGTTTCGTGCTTGCATCTTGACCAATATGACACTACTGTCATATTTGTGTCACATTTGTCAGCTTTAATAAAAACGTCACACAAACGTCATCTGAACCAACAGGGAAGGCACCATGAACCAACCGCTCAAAATAGGGAAAGATACCCTTCTGGACATTAATTCTGTCGAGTATCAGTGGATTCGCAGTCTCGCCAGCGACGGTAACTCACCGGGACAAATCAATGATGTGATTCAGCGCTGCCTGGGAGGAAATCCGGATCTGGCCGATACGATGCGCCAGGTGGCTATGCGCCAGGTGCCAATCAATCAACTGCTCCGTTGCCTGACCGCCATGCCGGAGCGCCCATAAGTTCAGGCATCGTCAGAGAGTGTGGCGCAGCATCAGCGCCTGACGAGAAAAAGCAGAAGTGTAATGTGCCGGTCGCTGACGAATCAGCTGATCAGCCAGAAAGGTATAAGTGTACGTTTGTTCACCCAGTGTGTATTCCAGCACATGGCCATCCCACTGATAATGGGTATTCACCTGACGGCCATCAACAAAAATTCCACTCGGACGCACTTCAAAACTGTCTGCGGCATAGGGAGCGACCTCTTGCTCTGTCCACACCCCGAAAATATCCGGCAGTGGTTCAGGCTGAAACATTTTTTGCTCAAGCTCTACGCCAAATACCATCGTACCCAACAAAATCAGCCCACCTATCCAATACCGGCGGGATGTTGTTTTTTGGGGCACAGGCGATGAAGACGGACGCGGTTCGGACATACTGACAAACTTCTTACTAATCTGCTCTCACTATGAACGTAATTTTCCGGCATGAATGACGAACTCTGTCAATAAACCTTCCTTTCGGAGGCTGACAAAGCGCAACAGAACAACGACGGTACACATGCCACCAATGGAATTTTTATTGACTTAAAACGCATAATCATTAATAAATTGGTGACATACCGATTCGCTAATCGTACCTGAATACTACGTCCATCATACCGGCTATGGCTGTCACGCAGCCGCAAGGAAGTCACCGTGAAGATCAGAAGTACCGCCCTGGTGAAAGGGTTTCGCCAGTCAGCCCCCTATTTGCATGCCCATATTGGCAAGACCATTGTCATTATGCTGGGCGGGGAAGCCATCGCTGACAGCAATTTCCCCAATATAGTCAACGACATTGCCCTGCTGAACAGCCTGGGGTTACGGATTGTTCTGGTGTATGGCGCTCGTCCCCAGATTTCCGCACTGACCGAGCAGGTCGGCTATCCGACCCCTTATCATAAAGGCATTCGCATTACCGATGAGCGGGCGCTGGAAATTGCCAAGCAGGCTGCCGGTCAACTGCAGCTGGATATTACCGCCCGCTTTTCGATGGGCCTGAATAATACCCCTATGGCAGGTGCCCAGATTCACGTGATCAGCGGCAACTTTATCATCGCCCAGCCATTGGGGGTTGATGACGGGATTGACTACGCCCACAGCGGCAAAGTGCGCCGGATTGATATTGATGCCATTCACCGCCAGCTGGATCAGGATGCCATTGTGCTGATGGGTCCGATTGCCAGCTCAGTGACCGGTGAATGCTTTAACCTGACCTCAGAGGAAATTGCCACCCAGCTAGCCATTAAGCTCAATGCGGACAAGCTGATCGGGTTCTGTTCCGAACAGGGCGTCCTCAGCACCGAAGGCGAAGTGATCTCCGAAATGCTGCCAGCCCAAGCCGAGCAGGTTCTGCAACGGCTCATTGCCGAACAGACTGACAGCTCAGGCACCGGCCGCTTCCTGCGGGGCGCCATTACCGCCTGCCGGGCCGGCGTGCCGCGCAGCCACCTCATCAGCTACAAAGAAGACGGCGCCCTGATCCAGGAGCTGTTCTCGTTTGACGGCATCGGTACCCAGATCGTCATGGAAAGTGCCGAACAGGTGCGCCGGGCCGGTATTGATGATATTGGCGGCATCCTGGCTCTGATCCGTCCGCTGGAGCAAGACGGCATTCTGGTCCGCCGCTCCCGAGAGCAACTGGAGCAGGAAATTAGTCAGTTCACCATTATTGAGCGGGATGGTCTGATCATCGGCTGCGCGGCCCTTTATCCTTTCCCGGATGAGAAAATGGCAGAAATGGCCTGCGTAGCGGTTCATCATGATTACCGTGATGGTGATCGCGGCGCCATCCTGCTCAGCCAGATTCGTCTGCAAGCCCGCCAACTCGGACTGCGCCAGTTGTTTGTGCTGACCACCCGCAGCGTACACTGGTTCCGGGAGCAGGGGTTCACCGAATCCAATGTCGATCAGTTGCCGATGGCCAAACAAGCGCTGTATAACTTCCAGCGCCGCTCCAAAATCCTGATTCTGGATCTGTAAGGCGACCACGGACGCTGCCGTACTAAATCAAGCCATGTCAGAACCCGAACACCCCAAATAAAAAAGCCGGCATTACGCCGGCTTTTCACATTATCGCTGGGGCACACTCAGCAAAGTGGCCAGCCCGCTTGCCCGTTCGGTACGCAGCCGCACCGCCCGGTGCACCACTTCCGGCGTCGCAAACAGAGCCAGGCGGCTTTTTGCCCGGGTAACCCCGGTATAGATCAGTTCACGGGTCAGGATCGGGCTGTAATCCGGCGGCAGTACCATCAGGGTATCCGCAAACTCCGAGCCCTGCGATTTGTGGATGGTCATGGCATATACCGTCTCATGATCCGGCAAGCGGCTTGGCAACACCGAACGAATCGTTTTATCCGGCATCTCAAAATACACCCGCAAACGCGGTTCACTGCCCGCCTCCGGCTCGGCCTCCAGCATCGTGATCCCGATATCACCGTTATAAAGCCCCAGACCGTGATCATTCTGGGTGATCATCACCGGGCGCCCTTCGTACCAGACGTCTTCGGAGCCGCACTTGATTTTGTTGTTCTTCTCCAACATCCGTTCGATGCGCTGATTCAGGCCGGTCACCCCGAAGTCCCCTTCGCGCAGGGCGCACAGCAACCGCACTTTGGCGAACTGCGCCAACACCACATCCGGAGTCTGGCGCTCAGCGATGGCATCCAGGTAGTCGTAATAAAAAGTCACCGTCCGGTTGAGCAGCGTCTGATAGCTCTCGCTACTCAGCGGATAAAAGCTGATATCACGAAATCCCTGCTGCCAGACTTTTTCGACCTGCGACGGCTGGCCGCTGTTTATGGCCTTTGCCAACTGCCCAATCCCGGACTGGGCATGGAAACGGTAACTTTTTTGCAGCATACACAAACTGTCGTTCACCACACTCTGCACGTTTCCCGCCGCAAATCTGAAACCGGTAAGGGCACTCAGCTGCTGACTCTGGGTCTGGCTGTAGCCCTGTCCGGCAAACGCACAGATGTCCCCCAACACCGCGCCGGCCTCGACCGAAGCCAGCTGATCCCGATCTCCGAGCAGAATCAGTTTGGCATGAGGCGGCAGCGATTCAAGCAGCCGTGCCATCATCGGCAAATCCACCATCGAGGCTTCATCCACCACCAGCACATCCAGATGGAGCGGGTTATCACGGTTGTGACGAAACCCAACCCGGTTCGGAATCGCGCCCAGCAATCGGTGAATCGTACTCGACTGCGTCGGGATATGAGATTTGACATTCTCACCGACCGGCAACGATTTCACCGCAGCACCGATGGACTCGGTCAGGCGGGCGGCCGCTTTGCCCGTCGGCGCCACCAACTTGATATCCGGCATCACCAGATTGCCCTGTTCGTCCCGCTCATCTCGGTGCAGCGCCTGCGCCACCAATGCTGCCAGCAGTTTGGCAACGGTGGTAGTTTTACCAGTACCCGGTCCGCCGGAAATCACCGCAAATTGCTGGGTCAACGCCACCGCCGCCGCCACTTTCTGCCAGTTCAGGCAGGCAGCCAGCGGCACTAAAGTATCCAGCCGGGCCAGCGCCGCCACGTCAGTAGCGGACTGCAACACCTGATCAATCGCCGCCCAGTCAAGCAATTCGGGGGCGACCACATCGAGTTTGTCGCAAACTTCCTGCTGACGCGCCTGTGGAGTATTCGCCTCCCCGTCCAGCGCGCTCAGTGCCTGATGCAAAAAACGGTAATCCCGGGCAAACAACTCATTCAGCTGTGCCGCCATTGGCGCAGCCAAAGCCTGCGAGGCTGAGTCAGCCCGCGCTTGATCTACCACCATGTGATCTGCCGCACTGGCAGCGGCATGGCGCAGATAACCGGCCACACGTTGCTCAAACTGCCAGTATCGATTGAGGTAAAGACGGTTTTGCGCCAACACCAGCGGTGTCGGCGCGCTGCCGTCAGAGACGGCCGGTGAATCGGCCAGCTGTACCACCCAGGAGTCAGGCGAAGCCACGTCCCCCAGCAGTTGCTGGCTGTGTTCGGTCGGCAGACCAAACAACCGCTGGACATCCACCTTATCCAGCATCAGGCAGACATGCCCCTGACCCAGCTCGTAGCTGGTCAGGGCTGACGCCAGCGCCAACAGCGCATCATCCAGCCGCCCGGCGGATTGGCAGACAAACTTGGCAAACTGATAATCCAGCGCCCGCAGGTGACCCTGCCGGGCCAGTTTTTCTAGGCGGTTAAGCATCCAGAGGTTCTCCGTCGATCAGGGCTTCCATGTCAGTCAGCAACGCCAAGCTAGGCCGGGCATGGAAAATACCGCTGTCACTGTCGGCTTTCACACCACGCAGGAACAGGTAATACACGCCACCGAAGTGGGTGTCGTAGTCATAGTCCGGCTTCCGGGATTTGAGGAACCGGTGTAGCGCCAGCGCATAGAGCTGATACTGCAAGTCATAACGGTGCTCAGCCATGGCTTCTGCCAGCTGCGCGCCACGGTAACGCTCCGGATCATCTCCCAGCCAGTTCGATTTCCAGTCAAGCACGTAATAACGGCCATCATGCTCAAACACCAGGTCAATAAACCCTTTCAGCATCCCGCTGACGGTGGCAAAACCCAGCTCTCCCGCTTTGGCAGACAGGCTGTCATGGCGGGCAATCACTTTATTGAGCAGCGGCGCCGAAAGCAGGGTAATCGGCAGCATAAATTCCATTTCAGTCAGCCGCTGCGATGGCTCCAGAGCACCAAGCCGCAGGGTGTCGCCATCCAGCGGACAGTTCATCACTTCCGCAATCAGGGTCTGCAGAACCGGCAGCCATTCTTCGTCATAGTTCTCCAGGCGCAGCAGTTCAAGAATCGCCTCGCGGGTTTCCGCGCTATCTGCCGGTGCCGTAAACTCGATGTTTTCGAACAGGCTATGAAGGAAGGTTCCCGGGCGCGCGCCTTTCGGGAAGGTAAAAATGGATCGCGCGGGTGTTGCCGCTAGCTCACCGTCTGCCAGCGTTTCATCCCCGGACGAGTCTGTATCAAACCCCGGCAGCTCAAACGAGGCATCCACATGGCTGTGGCCTTGTTTGATCAGCCCCGAATAACTGGTGATCCACCAGCTTTTCTCAAACTGGCTGGTGAACGTTCTTGGCTCCAGAGCCGGCGGGGTGTCATCGCTCGGCTGCCAGATATCTTCCGGCCGCTCCGGCGGCGAGACGACCGCCATGGCCGGATTTTTCCCGCACACGGTCGCCAGTGCCGCCGCCAGCTCAGCCGGGCCTCCCTCTTCACCGTTTTGCACCAGCCAGCCAATAGCGGTGTGGTGCAGACCGGTAGGCGCTTTGGTACTGCGGCCGTTGCGAACCGGCGCCATGCCGATATAGCAGCCGTACACAGCCCGGGTCAGGGCAACGTATATCAGGCGCAGGTCTTCCGCCAGCCGCTCTTTTTTCGCCAGCGTCAGGCTCTCTTCCGCACCGGTAATATCCAGCACGGCCTGCTGAGTCTGTTCATCGTGGAACAGCGCGGTGTCAGTTTCGCGATAGCTGCAGGCAAACGGCAGGAACACCAGGTCATATTCCAGACCTTTTGATTTGTGAATCGTGACGATTTGCACCAGTTTACGCTCCGACTCCAATCGCACCTGCTGCTCATCGACATTGCCGTTCGGGGCTTCAATGTGCTCGGCCAGCCAACGCAGCAACGCATGATCGCTGTCAAGGGTCTGGCTGGCTTGCTGTAACAGTTCACCAATATGCAGCAAGTCTGTCAGCCGACGCTCACCGCCGTTTTCACTCAACAGCCGCTCCGGGATCTTCCGCGCCGTCAGCAGATGGCGCAGCATCGGCAAAACGCCCCTGCGCTGCCACAGTTTGCGGTATTCACGAAACTCAGAAACATACTGCTCCCACTTGCCTTCATCGGCATTGAGCGCATCCAGTTCACCGATTGTCAGCGCGAACAGCCCGGAGGCCAAGGCGGCACGCAGGGCGCGATCATCTTCCGGGGTCAGCACCGCCTGCAGCAGACGCTGCACATCCGCCGCTTCGTTACAGGCGAAGACACTGTCGCGATTAGACAGGTACACACTGGCGATCCCCTGTTGGGCCAGCGCTTCTTTGATCAGCGCTCCTTCCGTACCGGTGCGCACCAGCACCGAAATATCACAGGCTTCAATGGCGCGCGAAGGCTCGCCACCGTCAATCAACGTGGCTTTGTGTTGTTGAGCCAGGGTCAGGATACGCTGAATTTCCGCAGCGGTGGCTCGCGCCATTACCTGCTGGTATTCCCCTTTCGACACCGGTTGGTCGGCCTGCTGGTGCCAGAAACTGACCGCCGGCTGTCGCTGTCCGTCCAGCGCCCAGCCGCGCTCCGCCGCTTTCGGGCTGTGGCTGACCGGCAGGAAGGTGATGTCCTGATCGTATATAAACGGCTTGTTCGGGTGCTCAAAAATCCGGTTGACCGCCGCCACCATTTCGGCAGTGGAACGCCAGTTGATGCCCAGCGTGTAATGGGCGGACACCTGCCGCCGCGCTTTGATATATGTAAAAATATCGGCTCCCCGGAAGGCATAGATCGCCTGCTTGGGATCGCCGATCATAAACAGGCCGCAGACATCAGGTTCTGCGGGCAATGCTGTTTTTGCAAACTCGGCGTTTTCTGCAGACTCGGCGCTTGGCTCCCCGGCGGCCTGAGCGGAATCACCATAAACGGTATTGAAAATGCTGTATTGCAGGGGGTCGGTATCCTGAAATTCATCGATCATCGCGACCGGGTACTGACGCCGGATCCGGCTCGCCAGCATCCCCTCATCATTGCTGAGCGCAGCAGCCAGCTGGGTCAGAAGATCGTCAAACGCCAGCCAGCCTTTGCGCTGCTTGGCTTCAGTCAGTAGCTGACGGCATTCCTGAATAGCGTGAGCCAGCAGTGGATCCCGGATGGTCGGCGGGTTGGCAAGCAGCGCACTGATAGCCTCAAAAACCACATGGGTCGGCACCTCCCCTTTCGCGGTTTTCTCCGCCAGCTCTTGCTGATCAAACTTGGCCAGCGCCTTGGGCAGGGCGTATCCGGTGTTATCCTGATTCGCCCACTCGCTGACTTCCGCCAGGGCTTTAGGCAGGCTGGTTTTGGTATAACTGCGTTTATTGACGCCGGAGTTGGCGATCAGGTCGTGAAAATCCCCAGCATGCTCCCGCCAGAGCTGCTTCACCTGATTGATTCGCGCCAGATTGCTGTCATGCAGAGCCTGCAAGCTGTCGCCGAGCGCCGGTGCCCGGACTTCAACTTCCGCACCGGACAGGAAGGTGTTGATCGCCCCCAGCAGAGCGGCCGGTGTTTTCCAGTGCCGACGTACTTCTTCTGCCAGCGTGCGCGGCAGCGGATAAAAGTTCCGGCGCCAGTAGTCGGCCACCACCTGCGCCCGCAACTGGCTTTCTTCGGTAATGAATTCGTTATTGAACAGGCTGCCGGACTCAAACGCATTTTGCGTCAGCATCCGCTGACAAAAACCGTGAATGGTATAGATAGCAGCTTCGTCCATCTGCCGCTCGGCCTGCAACAGGATCGCTGCGGCCGCCTTATGATCCGGCAGATCTTCCAGCAGCGGAGCGATCACCGGATCCTGGCTGGTACCACGGCTGAACGCCACTCTGGCATCATGAATACGGCGACGGATACGATCTCGCAACTCGGCAGTCGCCGCTTCGGTAAACGTCACCACCAGAATCTGATCCACTGTCAGTTCACGGGGAAAACGGCTCTGACTGTCCCCATGTCCCAGCAGCAGGCGCAGGTACAGGCTGGCAATGGTGAAGGTTTTACCGGTACCGGCAGAGGCTTCAATCAGCCGGTTGCCGTGAAGCGGAAAGGTCATCGCTTCCAACGGCTCCGGTGTCGTTGTCATCGTTTGTTGAGTCATAGAATACGCAGATTCCCGTGCTGGAACCCAGCCACGTTTTGTAAACAAAGCCGTGCCCGTTCCAGATATTTTTTTGTGAACTGGCCCATATCCAAATAAAAATATCGAATATCGCCACTATGTCTTATATCAATATGAGAGATGTTTCACGGTTTTGTAACATAGGCTTCGTTATTATCCCGGCCACGAAATCGGGTCACCTCTGGACCGGTGGCCGTACAGCAAGCCCTACATAAAATAATTACTTTGCTGGCGGCCACACTACACCTTTCCTGTTTTTTACCGCGACGTTTCCACCGCCCTCCAGCTTACACCACCACCGCTATTCAACCGGCTGCAAGCGCAGCAGTGCAGGCTTGAGCACTTGTGTACCCCAATGCATTACCTCGGCGGCTAACGCTTCATCCCACTGTGGCCAGACCCGCGCAATGTAACTATTTTCACCTTCACCGCTGCGCATGTATGCCGGGTTGAACATGGCCTGCATACTGTCTGCACCTTTCTCCAGTGCCTCACTGTCTTCACACCAGTTCCCCTGCTTATCGCGCCCGGCCAGGATCCCTTCATGCGCGGTTTTGGGCAGGAACGGTAGCGGCTGGCATTGCCCCAGATAATAAGCCTGTACCAGGGTTTCCAGGTATTGCAGCGCTGTCTCGGCACTGACCGGCTCAAACTGCCACGCCCCGTCAAGTCCAATCAGTGTGGTGGTCGGGCCGTTAAGCTCAGCCGAGGCACAAAGGTGTTCAATCCAGCCCGACAGCATATCCTGAGCGCGAATTTTCCCCGGACGATAACGCACCAGTCCTTGCGATGTGCGATGCTTGAGCCAGCCTTGCAGACGCAGGGCACGGCCATCAATCGTCAGCGGCAAGTCGACTTCCTGATCCGGTCGGCGATCAGTCATGTGTTCTGCGATGGTTTGCGCCAGGCTTTCAATCACGCCGCGCTCTTCCACCAGCTCCAGCTCACCGAACTGCGCCACCGGCAGACGCCCCGCCGCTTGCTGATAACGGGTAAACTGCGCAAACAGTGCTTCCCGATCCGGTGACGGATGCTGTCCCGAAGGGGACAAGGCACTGCTATCCTGCAGGAAGGTGTTCAACAAGGACTCACGCAGCTGATAACGTTCCAAGTTATCCAGAGCAAACGGCTCGTCATCCTCAACCGCGCCCGGCCCGGCATCGAAGAACACTTTCAGTCGACGGTTGAAGAAATACTGCACCGGCAGTCGCCAGAAACGAAGCAGCTCAGCCAACTCCAGTATCCCGCCATTATCATCCACCTGCGGCGGCAATGGCTGGCTGATAAACGGCGCCACCGACAGCGGATCCCGCCGGGCCGCAGGCAGCCATTCAATGGCATAGCTGGGCTGATCGCCTTCAAAAGCCTTGGGACTGAACGGGACCAGCGGGTGCTCAAAAGTCAGTGCTGTTAGCAATTCTTTGGCAGATTCGTCCGCAGGTTGCGAGTGATGACCCTCCAGACAGTATCCCTGCTGGCAGTATTCCAGCAGTTCACTCACCAGAACGGACGGCACTTTCTCACTGTTGTCCTGAATCGAACGGCCGACATAACTGATATACAGGGTTTCCTGCGCAGATTGCAGCGCTTCCAGGAACAGGTAGCGGTCATCATCGCGACGGGAACGATCGCCATGCTTGCCGCGGCCGACCATCAGGTCGAACCCTTCCGGTGCAATGGAGCGCGGATAAACCCCGTCATTCATCCCCAGCAGACACACCACTTTGAACGGGATCGAACGCATCGGCATCAAAGTACAGAAGTTCACCTGACCGGCAAGAAAACGCTGACTGACCCGCTCTCCGGAGAGCTTAGCGCGCAGGTAGTCACGCATGACCGCCGGGGTCAACGGTGAACGGTAACCGGCATCTGCCAGCTGCTGCTCAAGCTGGTGCAGCTTATCGCGAATCATCCGCAGCACCATTTCGCCGTCAGTATCAACGGCAAAGCAATCATCCAGCAGCTGATTCAGCACCCGGATCCAGCCCTCTACCGGCTGCTCAACCGCCAGTGCCTGACGGTAGTGCATCAGGGTTTCAACAAACAGACCGAGCTGACCGGCCAGTTCCGCTTCCAGTCCCTGTACTTCGTCATAGGCCAGCACGCCCTGATACAACCCGGCCTCCTGCGGCATGGCATATCCCAGCAACATACGGTGCAAACCGAACAGCCAGGTATTCTGTTGCTGGCGCGGCAAAGCAAACTGCGCCGCCGTATCGTCATCCAACCCCCAGCGAATACCTACCTCTTCAATCCACTGCTTCACCCGCTCAAAGCGGTCACTGTCAAAGCCAAACCGAGCCATGACAGCCGGGACTTCCAGCAACTCTAAGAGCTCCGATGCCTGACAGCGGCTTTCCGGCAGCCCCAGCAAACGCAGGAAGGCCAGCAGAACCGGATTCTCCTGATCCGCACTGCGGTCAGAAATTGAAAACGGAATAAATCGATCCCCTGGCGCATTGCCGAACACCGCCTGAATATACGGGCTGTAGCTGTTGATATCCGCCACCATCACCACGATATCCCGCGGCGATAGCTTTGGATTGGCGTCCAGCATGGCCAACAGGTTGTCATGCAGCACTTCGACTTCACGCATGGGTGAATGACAGGCATGCAGGGTCAGTGAGCGATCGTCTTTGGCAATCGCAAACTTATGCTCACTCGATTCGGTGATGTCATCGTTTACCCGATCTTCGAGGTTCAGAATATCGGCCTGAATCGCATGCAGCAGGCTGTCCGGCTCAATATCCACAAACGCCTCTACTTCGTAGGCTTCCATTTCCGATAACAGATACAGGTTGTCACGCCCGAGCTTACCGAGGGACGCGAGCAGCGTATTGCCGACCACGCCTTCGTGGGTTTCGTCGACAATATTGTCTTCCAGCTCCCCTTTGATTGGCGAGATCACCCCGCCCAATTCACTGTGATCTGCGCACCACTGGAGCTGCTGACGCTGCTTGGCTGCCAGACGAGCCAGGTATTTACGATCGCGCACGTCTCCCCAGTAGTGGCGACACGGGTTCGTAAACATCAGATGAACATCAATGTGTTTGCCGAGTGCCGCCAGGGCATCCAGATAGCGCGGCGGCAGCGCCGAAATACCAAACACAAACAGGCGCTTGGGTAACTGGATCGGCAACGACGAGCCGCTTTGCAGATACCCGTTCAGGGTCTCGATAAAATGCTCATACAGATTGGCACGGTGATACGGCGATTGCCCCAGCGCCAGCGTATGGTCGTACAGCGCCTGCCACAACAGCGGCTGCCACGGGTGCTCGGCCACCAGCTCAGGATCAATCTCATCGGCTTCCCATGCCTGAATCCACTCTGGCCGGTACACCAGATACTGGTCAAAAATATCGGCAATTTTCTCCGCCAGCTGATAGCGCTTAACCTGATGCTCATCGTCTTCCAGATAACTGGCCAGCGGGGCAAATTCCGGACGATGCAACTGTTCCGGCAACACCTGCAGCAGTTTCCAGGTCATCGCCTCTTTGTTAAATGCACTGCGCACCGGTACATCACTCAGCACCTGGGTAAACATCTGCCAGATAAACGTCGCTGGCAGCGGAAATTCGAGATTCGCGGCAATACCCTGCGATTTAGCCAGCTCCAGCTTGAGCCATTGCGACATGCCGGGACTCTGTACCAGGATACATTCCTGTTCAAACGGATTATCGAGCGGATCGAGGCGGATAAGTTCAACAAGGAGGGACTTGAGCAAGTCCAGTTGGTTCGAGTGATAAACAGTAAACACGCAGCTTTCTCGCAGGCTGAGGACATGCTCTGATTGTCTACCATCCACTGCATCGCTGCAAATTCAAATAAAGCAAAAGCCGCCCGGTATCACCGAACGGCTTTTTATTAATCTTTTTATTATTTTACGGCTGTTACGCTTCGCTCATCCGCGGTCTGAACCAGCGAGTAACCGGGCGGTAATAGGCCAGATAACGGATGGCCACATAACTGACCACCAGCGTCGCCACGGCCAGCTCCAGATACGCCAGCCCGCTGACCCAGGCAATATCCTGTCCGGCAAAGCCTCGCGCTGCCATCCAGCCGGCCACCTTGAACAAGGCCGTCGCGCCAATCACCATCGGGAACGTGAACGCAGCATAGCCCGGACTGAACGGCAGCCGTAGCAGGCGGAAAAATGCCACATAGATGATCCCGGTCATCAGAACGGCAATCCCGCCCAACAGGCTCACCACCAGCGGCGAAACCGTTTCGGCCACTGTCAGATACCCTGCCAGCGACAGACTGGCTGGTGCGGCCAGAATCGCGATGGTCGGTTTAGCGGCATCCGGGATCTCATGGCAGAAGATCAGGCGATAAATCATCAGCGGCAACATCACGGCGTATACCATCAGACCAAACACCAGCAAGCCTTCGGCCAATGGACGCAGAGCCCCGCCCGGAAAGGCCACATCAGCGACGATGATCCCAATAGGCGGCACAAACCAACTGGGTACCATGTGGTGCAGCTCAAAATCCACCACCCGGTGATAAACAAACAAAACCAGAAACACCAGATGCAGCATAACCGCCAGCAACCACAGAGCCTGACCTGCCTGCGGGGCATACATTCCCAGCGCTTTTGACACCACCATGGTAGCCATCGAAAAAGTTGGTACCACGCTGCCCGCGACCGGATGACACAGATCCTGCCACAGCGAGCCCGGATAGCAGATGAATTTCACCAGCAGGATCACCAGCAGAAGGCTGGCAATCCCGGCCCCGGTCAACTGTCCCAGCCCGTTAAGATCAGCGGCGTTTTCCCAGCACCAGCCCAGCGACGCAATACCCAGCGCCAGTCCCGCCATTGGCGTTGGCGCGCCCAACACAGTTTTCTTTGTAGCCTGAATCATGATGTTATCTCCACGTACAGCAACGCAGTTAAAAATCCGTCACTGCCTGTATTCCGATGTGTTCATCAACAACAGACGTAGTGTATCGCTGGAAAAAGGTTTAGGATATTTGAAAGGATTGAATCTTATTTTAAGAATGACTTAACAGGACGGTTTATGAACATTGCGCTGCGCCAGCTCAAAGTGTTTGTGACAGTAGCCCAGGAACTCACTATCACCGCCGCGGCGGAGAAACTGTTTTTATCCAAACCCGCAGTCAGCATGGCGCTGTCAGAGCTGGAAAAACAGCTGGGGCATAAACTCTTTGACCGTAACAATAACCGATTGCTGATCAACGATCAGGGACGACGTTTGCTACCGCTGGCGGACGAACTGCTGGCCCGCAGTCAGGATATAGAGCAGTTGTTTTGTCAGGAAGGGCCGGTTACCGGAAAGCTAAAAATCGGCTCAAGCGATACCGTCGGCAATCAGGTGACGCCGTTTTTACTGCGAGATTTCCGCGCCGAATCTGGCCACACAGACCAGTCGCTTTTTATTTCCAACACAGCGCAGATCTGCCAGATGCTGACCGAGTTTGAACTCGATGTCGGGTTAGTCGAAGGCAAGGTGCACCTCAAAGAGCTCCATGCTATTCCCTGGCTGGGCGATGAAATGGTCGTGGCCTGCCACCCTGCCCACCCGTTGGCACAGAGCCCGTCGCTGACATTAGCTGACCTGGAGCACAGCCACTGGATCCTGCGCGAGCCGGGCTCCGGCACCCGGGAATATTTTCTCAGCCGCCTGTCGCCGCGATTAGAGCATTGGCACCAGGCCTTTGAGCTGAACAATACCGAAGCCATCATTAACTGTGCCGCAGCCGGACTGGGCATTACCTGCCTATCTCGCCGGGCCGTGTCTCACGCCGTAAAAGATCAGCGCCTGGTGATTCTCGACCTGCCACTGGATATGCAGCGCCAGTACTGGCTGCTCTACCACCGGGAAAAATACCAAAGCCCGCTGCTGAAACTGTTTCTGGCGTTTTGTCAGCGCTGGCCAGACAAAGTATCAGACCCGGTTATCACCTGAGCTAAACGCAATCACTTGGCTGATCTGGCACAGCGGTCGGCCTGATTCTTGCTGCCAGGCGGTAAAAGCCTCCTGAGTCGCGGTCAGCGATTTACGGGTATCGCGGCCACCATCAATGACCCCTGTCTGGCGCAGGTATGCCTCAACATCCTGACTGATGATAAAAGTGTCTTTCCCCATGATCCGCAGCGTGTACGGGCCGGTATTACCGCCGAGCCGCTGACCATGCTTTTTGAGGTATTGCCACAGGCTCACAATGTCACTGGCTGGCCAGTCCGCCACCATGGCCGCAAAAGAGCCATGCTCCGTCGCCGCGTCGTGGATCATATGGGCATTGGCCGGAATGGTCATAACCTTCCCCAAATGGCGAATAATGGCCGGGTCTGTGGCTTTTCGCTCCCACATATCCGTCGGCATCAGCAGCATTTTCTCAATATCGAAGCCAAAGAAAACCTCTTCAAAGTTCGGCCATTTGCTGCGTACCACTTTCCAGCTCATGCCTGACTGGAACACCTTTTGCGAAAAAGCAGATAACCAGCGGTCATCGCTGATTTGCTTAAGTTGTTCATTTGTCAGGGGAGTTGTCAGCAAACTCTCCAGCGCCGCATCCCCACCTTTTCGCTCTGCCGCCCTGGCATAGATCTGGGCAAATTTTTCTCTCGCCATCACATTCACACGCTTATCACTGGACAATGCCTACCATGCTACTGTATAAACAGCCAGTAAATCAATTTCGGAGAGGGTGACCATGGCTGTTATCGTCAAATATGTGGTTGAGCGCAACGGAGAAGAAAAGATGACTTTCACCTCTAAGTCCGAAGCCGACGCATACGACAAGATGCTGGATATGGCTGACGATATGTTTGCTTTACTGGGTGAAAGCGAGCTGTTCGAAGATGAAGCCAAACAGGAAGAACTATCACTGTTCCTGGCGCAGAAACGCGAAGAAGTGCTGGTTGCACTGGGGGCGAAAAAGAAACCCGCTCCAAAAAAGAAAGCCACTAAACCGGAAATCGTTGCTGATGCAGATTCCGACCAGGAAGATGCTGACGAAGCGGCTTAAGCTAGCTGCATAATTTCTGTTTTCACAGGCGCATTTTCGAATAAACCTCCTTCCTGGAGGTTTTTTTATGCAAGTTCATTCCCCGCTGCCACCCGGCAACTGACTCTCCACCCCGGCTACCGGCAAATATTTGGTCATTTTTACCCGAATCTTCGGTTAGGTCTTCAATATCGTGACAAGTGTCATTATGATGGGTTTTATGCATTTTCTTATTGAGCCCCAGTAGCGGGAACCTGACGGTACTGCCGGACCGGGCTCAATCATTTCACATGGAGAACGATCAATCATGGCCAGCTTTGCACTCGCCCTAGGTACTGCGACCAAAAACCGCGATAACAAAATCATCGAAGCTTTCTTCCCAACCCCAATTCTGAATCCGGCTGATGCGCTGGTCAGCGCAATTGCAGCGGTCGTTGAGTACAAAGAAGGTAATCAGGCCATTGAAGTCACAGCGGCCCAATGTACGGATCTTGCGGCTGCATTTGCAGCGGCAGGGGAAGCAGCCAGCGCTCAGTTCGCGACGAAAGCGGCTGAGTCTGCGCAGCCTCTAGTACTTGTGTTACTGGCAAGCGATGAAGCGCCAGCCTCAGTAGCCGAAGGTTTCCTGAAACTTCAACTGATCTCTCATCGTCTGGTTCTGCCACACGGACTGGTACTGGACGGTATTTTTGGTCTACTGCACAACATCGCCTGGACAAACCAGGGGCCAATCGATCTGCCAGAGCTGGCTGACCGCCAAATGGAAGCACGCCTGAACGGTGAAGTGCTGACGGTTGACTGTGTCGACAAGTTCCCGAAAATGGTTGATTACGTGGTTCCAGCGGGCGTGCGTATCGCTGATACGTCTCGCGTACGTCTGGGTGCACACGTGGGTGAAGGCACGACCGTGATGCATGAAGGTTTTATCAACTTCAACGCAGGTACCACCGGCGTGAGCATGGTTGAAGGCCGTATTTCTGCTGGTGTGGTTGTCGGCAATGGCTCTGATATCGGCGGTGGTGCGTCTATTATGGGTACGCTGTCCGGTGGCGGCAAAGTCGTTGTATCTATCGGTGAAAACAGCCTGCTGGGTGCAAATGCCGGTCTGGGCTTCCCGCTGGGTGACCGTTGTACCATCGAATCAGGTCTGTACGTGACCGCAGGTTCAAAAGTGCGCATGCTGGATGCCAGCGGCCAGGAAGTAGAAGTCGTGAAAGCACGTGATCTGGCCGGTAAGCCGGATCTGCTTTTCCGCCGCAATTCTGTTACAGGCCAGATTGAGTGCCTGACCAACAAAACGGCGGTTGAGCTGAACAGCGAGCTGCACAGCAATAACTGATTGTGCTCCCTGTGAAATAGCCAAAAGGCTGCCATTCAGGCAGCCTTTTTTCTTTCCCGCTTGCTGGGGAATTGTTGTCAGCAAGCCGATATCCAAAACAAAAACAGCAGACGCTAGTAACCCCGCTCAACCAGTCCGTAACTGCTGCTGGATTTACCTTCCCGGCAATCGTTGGGGTAACCGGGATTGATCACCGTATCTACCGTGTGTTTTTCGCTACAATATTCGAATCGACCTTTGAGGTAACCGGCCCGGTAAGCTTCATAATCCGTTTCACTGAGCGCACCACGCCGGGTGAGTTCTTTTTCATCCCACTCACGGTAGCCTTGCTCACCATGATAGCTGCCGAGCTTGTCCCATTGCCTGTCGTGCGCCAGGTTTTCTTCATAAGGACTCGTACAGGCCGCACAGGCTGCAATCAGTAATCCACAGATTAAAGAGCGCCAGTTACATTCCCACATGTTCGCTTCTCCGGTAAACCCACTGATTCTAAGTATGGTTTATCCGTTAAGGGTCGCCACTGCCTGACGACCACTTTCCGTCTGCGTCCCAAAAAATGCCAGCCCGAATCCGATCCCGGCTCCCAACAGCATCACGCCACCCAGTTGCCACGGCTGACTGATTCCGATTTTCAGCAAAGTGTTACTGAACAATGAAGCAAACACCATCTGGCAAGCTCCAGACAAAGCAGACACAGTGCCGGCTTTGTCACCATATGGCACAAGCAACAAAGACTGAGCACACGGAAATGCGATCCCGTTGGCCATGGCCAGTACAAAGTTACCACCGATCATCCACGCTGGTTCTACCGGCGAAAAAATATAAATCATTCCTGCCAGCAGGTGCAGCCAAGGGGCGATCAGCAACATACGTCGGGTGCCAATTTTTGGGCGTATCCGCTGGCAGAGCAGCCCGCCACACATCAGGCCGAACGCCGGAATCATCGCCCAGAGCGCATACTTTTCCGATGTCATCCCAATTTGTACCTGCATGATGAAAGGCATCAGGGAGATGGACAAAACCACCAGTGAGAAATTCACCCAACCCACACCGGCAAACGAGAGAAAATGGCTGGATCGCGCAAGCGACGAATAGTCCTTCATCAGTGTTATCACTGACGGCGCACGGCAAGTCACTGATAAACTTTCCGGGAAATTAACGCACAAAACCAGCCAGATCACAGCGATATAGCCCAGCAGCAGTATAAAGACAGCCAGCCAACCGGCATAGTGATTGACCATTCCGCCAATGACCGGTGCAACAATTGGCGTCAGTGCCGCGACAATCGCCAGCCAGGTCATGGCCCGCACCAGGTTATGACTCTGATAACTGTCACGGATTGTCGCCCTGGCCATGACAGCCACACTTCCGGCTCCCATCCCCTGAATCACCCGTCCGGCCAGTAACCAGGAGAAGGATTCAGCATGCAGAATCGCCAGCGACAAGCCAAACAGCGCAATCAATAGACCAGAAAGCAGTACCGGCCGCCGCCCAAACACATCAGACAGTGGTCCGTACACGAGTTGCGAAGTGCCAAATCCTAACAGGTAGCCGGAAACCAGAAGTTGTACCTGTTCAGTCGATAAAGAAAGATCCTGTGCGATCCATGGCAGAGACGGGAAGATAAGACCCAGGCTCAGCTGACCGATACTTACGATCATGCACGCCAGTAAAAGAGGTTTCCATTGAAATGCTGCCATTGTTTCTCCTACGCCTCCGCATCAATGCCTTATTATGCACTGGATGTGAAGAGACAATAAGCAGCATTAGCTTCAGAGATTCTTTCCATTTGGGAAATAAAGTTTGAATTACTTCGAGATGGTGTAAGTAAACGGATTCGCAAATGAAAATTTGCTGCCCTGCGTTTTCACTTTGCCTTGCTTCATCGCAACCAGAACCTCTTTCTGTACCCGGATGAGCGAAAAGAAACGAATCACAATAAACACCATAAAAATCGGCATCATGAACTGTGCTATCGACGATGACTGTAAGACAAAGTCATTAACCAGCCAGAATGCCAGCATCAACAACATCAAATACAGTGAATGAGGTTTCAGCGTGATCGCAATCTCGCGCTCAGTTTCAGTTCGTTCAAAAAAGAATTTCATCAGCATTCTCAACAGTTTTCAGATGCTGCCTACCCTCTCACAGCCAGCAGTCTCACTCAAGCTTCAATCACTGCTTAATCTCAAAGAGTTGTAAATGGGTGTGACGAACACAAGGTTTCTAAGCAGGGAAGCATCTCTGACAATGACCATAGAGCAGAGGTATGGCTAGCGTATCTACAGAATCCACTTGGCCTGAGGTCAAACAGAAAAGCTTTAAACGAGCAAAAACCGGCTGTTTTCAATTTAGGAGTCAGATAAGTGGCGGAGCTACCGGGCTGTCGATCCACGGGACACATTCGACCGCAGGGCGAACACATTGTATTTAAACGTAAAAAAGCCCAGTCTTTCGACTGGGATTCTTAAAGAGTAGCGGAGCGGACGGGAATCGATGGTCCGGCATTCCGGCTCGCGAAAAAGTGCGTAGCACTTTCGGGAGTGTAAAATGTAAAAAAGCCCAGTCTTTCGACTGGGCTTATTAAAGAGTGGCGGAGCGGACGGGAATCGATGGTCCGGCATTCCGGCCCGCGAAAAAGTGCGTAGCACTTTCGGGAGCGTAAAATGTAAAAAAGCCCAGTCTTTCGACTGGGCTTATTGAAGAGTGGCGGAGCGGACGGGACTCGAACCCGCGACCCCCGGCGTGACAGGCCGGTATTCTAACCAACTGAACTACCGCTCCACTCAGAATTAGCGTTTGTTCAGAACGCTAACCTAAATTGGGTGCCTGGCGATGTCCTACTCTCACATGGGGAGGCCCCACACTACCATCGGCGCTGCTGCGTTTCACGTCTGAGTTCGGCATGGGATCAGGTGGGTCCACAGCGCTATGGTCGCCAGGCAAATTCTTTGATTCACTGCCCGCAGGCCGCAAATCACAATCTTGGAAAAAACTGACTAAAGTTCAAGCACACCATTCAAGTGCTCGTGGAGTCCGTCAAAAACCCCTTGGGTGTTGTATGGTTAAGCCGCACGGGCAATTAGTACAGGTTAGCTCAACGCCTCACAGCGCTTACACACCCTGCCTATCAACGTTCTAGTCTCGAACAACCCTTCAGAGAGCTTGAAGCTCTGGGGATGACTCATCTTGAGGCTCGCTTCCCGCTTAGATGCTTTCAGCGGTTATCGATTCCGAACTTAGCTACCGGGCAATGCGTCTGGCGACACAACCCGAACACCAGAGGTTCGTCCACTCCGGTCCTCTCGTACTAGGAGCAGCCCCTCTCAATCATCCAACGCCCACGGCAGATAGGGACCGAACTGTCTCACGACGTTCTAAACCCAGCTCGCGTACCACTTTAAATGGCGAACAGCCATACCCTTGGGACCGACTTCAGCCCCAGGATGTGATGAGCCGACATCGAGGTGCCAAACACCGCCGTCGATATGAACTCTTGGGCGGTATCAGCCTGTTATCCCCGGAGTACCTTTTATCCGTTGAGCGATGGCCCTTCCATTCAGAACCACCGGATCACTATGACCTGCTTTCGCACCTGCTCGAACCGTCATTCTCGCAGTCAAGCGGGCTTATGCCATTGCACTAACCTCACGATGTCCGACCGTGATTAGCCCACCTTCGTGCTCCTCCGTTACGCTTTGGGAGGAGACCGCCCCAGTCAAACTACCCACCAGGCACTGTCCGCACCCCCGATGAGGGGGCGACGTTAGAACATCAACACTACAAGGGTGGTATTTCAAGGACGGCTCCACAGATACTGGCGTACCTGCTTCGAAGCCTCCCACCTATCCTACACATGTAGGGTCAATGTTCAGTGCCAAGCTGTAGTAAAGGTTCACGGGGTCTTTCCGTCTAGCCGCGGGTACGCAGCATCTTCACTGCGATTTCAATTTCACTGAGTCTCGGGTGGAGACAGCGTGGCCATCATTACGCCATTCGTGCAGGTCGGAACTTACCCGACAAGGAATTTCGCTACCTTAGGACCGTTATAGTTACGGCCGCCGTTTACCGGGGCTTCGATCAAGAGCTTCTCCCTAAGGATAACCCCATCAATTAACCTTCCGGCACCGGGCAGGCGTCACACCGTATACGTCATCTTTCGATTTTGCACAGTGCTGTGTTTTTAATAAACAGTTGCAGCCACCTGGTATCTGCGACTGCCAGCAGCTCCAAGAGCAAGTCTCTTCACCGCCGGCAGCGTACCTTCTCCCGAAGTTACGGTACCATTTTGCCTAGTTCCTTCACCCGAGTTCTCTCAAGCGCCTTGGTATTCTCTACCCGACCACCTGTGTCGGTTTGGGGTACGATTTCTTGCTATCTGAAGCTTAGAGGCTTTTCCCGGAAGCATGGCATCAATGACTTCAGCACCGTGGTGCCTCGACATCGGGTCTCAGCCTTAAGATGGTCCGGATTTGCCTAAACCATCAGCCTACACCCTTGAACCTGGACAACCGTCGCCAGGCCCACCTAGCCTTCTCCGTCCCCCCATCGCAATAGCAAGAAGTACGGGAATATTAACCCGTTTCCCATCGACTACGCCTTTCGGCCTCGCCTTAGGGGTCGACTCACCCTGCCCCGATTAACGTTGGACAGGAACCCTTGGTCTTCCGGCGAGGAGGTTTTTCACCCCCTTTATCGTTACTCATGTCAGCATTCGCACTTCTGATACCTCCAGCGCCCCTTACAGGACACCTTCAGCGGCTTACAGAACGCTCCCCTACCCAATACGCTAATGCGCATTGCCGCAGCTTCGGTGTATCGCTTAGCCCCGTTAAATCTTCCGCGCAGGCCGACTCGACCAGTGAGCTATTACGCTTTCTTTAAATGATGGCTGCTTCTAAGCCAACATCCTGGCTGTCTGAGCCTTCCCACATCGTTTCCCACTTAGCGATAACTTTGGGACCTTAGCTGGCGGTCTGGGTTGTTTCCCTCTCCACGACGGACGTTAGCACCCGCCGTGTGTCTCCCGGATAGTACTTACTGGTATTCGGAGTTTGCAAAGGGTTGGTAAGTCGGGATGACCCCCTAGCCTTAACAGTGCTCTACCCCCAGTAGTATTCGTCCGAGGCGCTACCTAAATAGCTTTCGGGGAGAACCAGCTATCTCCGAGTTTGATTGGCCTTTCACCCCTAGCCACAAGTCATCCGCTAATTTTTCAACATTAGTCGGTTCGGTCCTCCAGTGCGTGTTACCGCACCTTCAACCTGCCCATGGCTAGATCACTCGGTTTCGGGTCTAATCCCAGCAACTGCACGCCCAGTTAAGACTCGGTTTCCCTACGGCTCCCCTATACGGTTAACCTTGCTACTGAAATTAAGTCGCTGACCCATTATACAAAAGGTACGCAGTCACAGGACAAAGCCTGCTCCTACTGCTTGTACGTACACGGTTTCAGGTTCTATTTCACTCCCCTCACAGGGGTTCTTTTCGCCTTTCCCTCACGGTACTGGTTCACTATCGGTCAGTCAGGAGTATTTAGCCTTGGAGGATGGTCCCCCCATCTTCAGACAAGATAACACGTGTCCCGTCCTACTCGTTTTCACTGATAAGGTGTTGTCGGCTACGGGGCTGTCACCCTGTATCGCTGAGCTTTCCAGCTCATTCGCCTGACACCAAACCAACTTAAGGGCTAATCCGGTTTCGCTCGCCGCTACTGCCGGAATCTCGGTTGATTTCTCTTCCTCGGGGTACTTAGATGTTTCAGTTCCCCCGGTTCGCCTCATCAAGCTATGTATTCACTTGATGATAACTGCTTATGCAGCTGGGTTTCCCCATTCGGAAATCGTAGACTCAAGTGGCTCTTACTGCCTCATCTACGCTTATCGCAAGTTAGTACGTCCTTCATCGCCTCTGACTGCCCAGGCATCCACCGTGTACGCTTAGTCACTTAACCATACAACCCCAAGAGGTTTCGTATGTTCAAACAACCAAGGTTTTTCCATCTGAGTTAAGATGGTTAGTTTGTTTTGCCGGACTCTTCTTACACAAGACACTTGAATATGTATTGCTTGAGAACTCGTTTCTCTTTCGAGAAACAATAATTTCGATTCGTATGAATCGAATTACTAGTCAGCTTTCCAGATTGTTAAAGAGCATGTGTTTTCCGAAGAAACCACTTTCTAATCACACTCACAAGTGCAGTTAGAAAGTGGCGTCCCATAGGGGAGTCGAACCCCTGTTACCGCCGTGAAAGGGCGGTGTCCTAGGCCTCTAGACGAATGGGACACATCTGTCTTTTACATTTCGACCAAGCAATCTGTGTGGACACTACGCAAAGCGCAGTCTTTAGGTAAGGAGGTGATCCAGCCCCAGGTTCCCCTAGGGCTACCTTGTTACGACTTCACCCCAGTCATGAACCACACCGTGGTAAACGCCCTCCCGAAGGTTAAGCTATCTACTTCTGGTGCAGCCCACTCCCATGGTGTGACGGGCGGTGTGTACAAGGCCCGGGAACGTATTCACCGTGGCATTCTGATCCACGATTACTAGCGATTCCGACTTCATGGAGTCGAGTTGCAGACTCCAATCCGGACTACGACATACTTTGTGGGATTCGCTCCACCTCGCGGTCTTGCTGCCCTCTGTATATGCCATTGTAGCACGTGTGTAGCCCTACTCGTAAGGGCCATGATGACTTGACGTCGTCCCCACCTTCCTCCGGTTTATCACCGGCAGTCTCCCTGGAGTTCCCACCCGAAGTGCTGGCAAACAAGGATAAGGGTTGCGCTCGTTGCGGGACTTAACCCAACATTTCACAACACGAGCTGACGACAGCCATGCAGCACCTGTCTCAGAGTTCCCGAAGGCACCAAAGCATCTCTGCTAAGTTCTCTGGATGTCAAGAGTAGGTAAGGTTCTTCGCGTTGCATCGAATTAAACCACATGCTCCACCGCTTGTGCGGGCCCCCGTCAATTCATTTGAGTTTTAATCTTGCGACCGTACTCCCCAGGCGGTCTACTTAACGCGTTAGCTCCGAAAGCCAGTGTTCAAGACACCAACCTCCAAGTAGACATCGTTTACGGCGTGGACTACCAGGGTATCTAATCCTGTTTGCTCCCCACGCTTTCGCATCTGAGCGTCAGTCTTTGTCCAGGGGGCCGCCTTCGCCACCGGTATTCCTTCAGATCTCTACGCATTTCACCGCTACACCTGAAATTCTACCCCCCTCTACAAGACTCTAGCCTGCCAGTTCCAAATGCGATTCCGAGGTTGAGCCCCGGGCTTTCACATCTGGCTTAACAAGCCGCCTGCATGCGCTTTACGCCCAGTAATTCCGATTAACGCTCGCACCCTCCGTATTACCGCGGCTGCTGGCACGGAGTTAGCCGGTGCTTCTTCTGCAGCTAACGTCAAACAATACCGCTGTTAACGATACCGCCTTCCTCACTGCTGAAAGTGCTTTACAACCCGAAGGCCTTCTTCACACACGCGGCATGGCTGCATCAGGGTTTCCCCCATTGTGCAATATTCCCCACTGCTGCCTCCCGTAGGAGTCTGGACCGTGTCTCAGTTCCAGTGTGGCTGATCATCCTCTCAGACCAGCTAGGGATCGTCGCCTAGGTGAGCCGTTACCCCACCTACTAGCTAATCCCACCTGGGCCAATCTTAGCGCGAGAGGCCCGAAGGTCCCCCTCTTTGCTCCGTAGAGATTATGCGGTATTAGCCATCGTTTCCAATGGTTATCCCCCACACTAAGGCATGTTCCCAGGCATTACTCACCCGTCCGCCGCTCGCCGCCCAACAAATCCCCCGAAGGGTCAATGTTGTCGCTGCCGCTCGACTTGCATGTGTTAGGCCTGCCGCCAGCGTTCAATCTGAGCCATGATCAAACTCTTCAATTAAAGTTTTGGCTCGATGAATACTGAATTAAATTGACTGTGCCAAAATAACCGAAGTCATTTTGAATTGGTCACTCAGTTCATCGATAAATCTTTTTGACTATCAGTTCACGAGTGCCCACACAGATTGCATGGTCAAATTGTTAAAGAACTTTTCTTTCACGTCGCTGGCTTATCTCGCCGCGCTCCGTGTCAGTGAGGCGGCATTATAGAGACCTGGCTCAGCATCGCAATAGGCAAAATGCATTATTTTCATAAAACCGAACCAACTGAATATCATTTCGCCACAACCATCCAGTAACGGTCATTTATTCCACCCGGCATTCTTATCTTTTGTGTCTCATGAGCAATAGAAGCCGATAAGTAAAATAATCTTTCGCAGAAAGATAAAGAGATTCACCTTATCTCCCATTGTTTCTCTTCTGCTATTTTCCTAAGCGATCAAAACCGCAGCCGAAAAGTGATAAGGGTGAGGCAAAACGTAGTGTCACAATTGAGGAAAAAAAACGCCGCTCTTGAAAAGAGCGGCGTGATATTGCCATTACCCGTTAGTGTATAAAGCTGACGTTAAACACTGACGGCGAAGATTGTCGCATTCCCACAACCTTATTGGTGCGCCGAAATCTTGCCGTCTACCGCTTCCAGGATGATCGGTTTACCCGGTACAAACTTCCCGGAGAGGATATCCTGCGCCAGAGGATTCTCCACATACTGCTGGATAGCCCGTTTCAGCGGACGCGCCCCATAAACAGGATCAAACCCGGCTTCGGCAATCAGCTCTAGCGCGCTGTCTTTCATATCTAACTGGTAGTCACGCTCTTCCAGACGTTTCACCAAACGAGTAACCTGAATCGACGCAATGTTCTTAATGTGCTCCTCACCCAGAGGATGGAAGACCACTGTCTCGTCCACCCGGTTGATGAACTCCGGACGGAAATGATGAGTGACAACTTCCATTACCGTTTGCTTCATACCTTCGTAATCCAGTTCACCAAAGTGCTCCTGAATACGATCGGATCCGAGGTTCGAGGTCATAATAACGACGGTGTTACGGAAATCGACCGTTCTGCCCTGCCCATCCGTCAAACGGCCATCATCCAGCACCTGCAGCAGAATGTTGAAGACATCCGGGTGGGCTTTTTCCACCTCATCCAACAAGATCACTGAATAAGGTTTACGGCGAACCGCTTCGGTCAGGTAACCCCCTTCTTCATAACCGACATAACCGGGAGGCGCACCCACCAGTCTAGCCACAGAGTGTTTCTCCATGAACTCTGACATATCGATACGTACCATGGCATCGTCACTGTCGAACATGAAATGCGCCAGCGCTTTGCACAACTCGGTCTTACCAACCCCGGTCGGCCCGAGGAAGAGGAAAGACCCAATCGGACGATGAGGATCAGACAAACCGGCACGACTACGACGAATCGCATTGGATACTGCATCCACCGCTTCATTCTGACCAATCACTCGTTTATGCAATGCTTCTTCCATACGAAGCAGCTTATCACGCTCACCTTCCAGCATTTTTGCCACCGGAATACCGGTCTGACGCGACAGCACTTCTGCAATTTCAGCATCAGTGACTTTGTTCTTCAGCAGTGTCATTTCCTGCATTTCAGCCTGCGCCGCAAGATCCAGCTGTTTTTCTAATTCAGGGATCTTGCCGTATTGCAGTTCCGACATCCGGTTAAGGTCACCAGCCCGGCGGGCAATTTCCATGTCGGTACGTGCCTGCTCCAATTCCGCTTTAATATGCTGCGTACCGGACAGTGCCGCTTTTTCTGCATTCCAGACTTCTTCCAGCTCAGCATATTCACGCTCTTTGCTGTCGAGTTCTTCAAGCAGATCACTCAGGCGCTTTTTACTGGCTTCATCACTTTCTTTAGCAATGGCTTGCTGCTCAATCTTGAGCTGAATAATTCGGCGCTCCAGGCGATCCAGCGATTCCGGCTTGGAATCGATCTGCATCCGGATACTGGATGCCGCTTCATCAATCAAGTCAATTGCTTTGTCGGGCAGCTGGCGATCGGACACGTAGCGGTGTGACAAACTGGCAGCCGCCACAATGGCCGGGTCAGTAATTTCGACATGGTGGTGCAGCTCGTAACGCTCTTTCAGACCACGCAGAATTGCCACGGTATCTTCCACGCTCGGCTCATCCACCAGCACTTTCTGGAAACGACGCTCCAGAGCAGCATCTTTTTCAATGTACTGACGGTATTCGTCCAGGGTTGTCGCGCCGACACAGTGCAGCTCACCCCGAGCCAGCGCCGGTTTAAGCATGTTACCGGCGTCCATGGCACCTTCACCTTTACCGGCACCCACCATGGTGTGCAGCTCATCAATAAACAGAATAACGCTGCCTTCTTCCTGCGCCAGTTCATTGAGTACCGCTTTCAACCGCTCTTCAAATTCACCACGGTATTTTGCCCCGGCAATCAATGCGCCCATATCCAGTGACAGAACACGTTTGTTGCGCAGTCCTTCCGGTACTTCACCATTGATAATTCGCTGCGCCAGCCCCTCAACAATGGCCGTTTTCCCCACCCCGGGCTCACCAATCAACACCGGGTTATTTTTGGTACGACGCTGCAGTACCTGAATAGTACGGCGAATTTCATCGTCACGACCGATAACCGGGTCCAGCTTGCCCTGCTCGGCACGCTCCGTCAGGTTAATGGTGTATTTTTCCAGTGCCTGGCGGTTCTCTTCGGCATTTTGATCATCCACATTCTGGCCGCCGCGCACTTTCTCAATCGCTTTTTCAATTTTGTCAGCCGTCATGCCCATATCTTTGAGCAATTTCCCGAGCGGCCCCTTGTCGTCCACCGCCGCCAGAATAAACAGCTCAGACGAGATAAATTTGTCTTTTCGTTTCTGCGCCAGCTTATCGCACATGTTCAGCAGCACGCCAAGGCCATGTGAAAGCTGGACGTCTCCGCCGATACCACTGACTTTCGGCAAACGATCTAATTGTTCAGCCAGTCCTGAACGCAACTGGGCCACATCCACATTCAATAATGTCAGGAGCGGCCGGATTGTGCTGCCATCCTGATTCAGCAGCGCCGTCATTAAATGAACCGGCTCGATATACTGATGGTCTCGTCCTAATGCTAGCGATTGCGCATCAGAGATAGCCATCTGGAATTTGCTAGTAAAACGGTCAAGACGCATAAGTCCTCCTAATCATCTCTCAGGTTCAGATATGGTGGTTAATCGAGAAATTTTCAACCAATGACAGCCACTGAACTCTGCTTTTTGCCACCGGTAGCGGTGGCCCGCCCATTGGTACCCCCAGCCTGGTTTAATGCACTCACCCACTGTCATCGCCGCTTTTTGCCTTGATGAGCACGATGCATTAGCCCTTTAAACAGTGTGATTTTAGTCGGTTTTTCCTGTCGCATTTTTCTGCGGGCTCACGTATTCAGGCGAAACGATTCGCAGGACGTGTCCGTTGTAATCGGCCTGCACAGCTGTTGAATGGACAATATGGGGCACCACACATCCTTTTCAGCAAGTTCAGCAGGCACACATGAAGATCAATTGGAGAGGCGCTATCACAGCCTGGTTTATGGTAAGCACGTCATTGATGGTCAGTCACTCAGCATTTGCCGCCGGTTGCCCGTCGAAAGATTTCACGACCCAGGCCACCCTGATTTTTGTTGACCATATGACAGCAGAACATCCCGCGGGAACACTGTTGAAACACCGGGTCAGCCAATTAAAGGCAATCATGTCCCATCCGGCCTTTGAAGAAACCAGCACGATCAAAGCAACATTGTCCCGCTACCGGGCAGACGCGGAGGAGGAAAGAGAAAACCTGGTAATTACCCTGCAAGCCCGTTTTTCGGGCGGCTACGATGCCGTGACTTTGCTATTTCAGGAAAAGGAACATGACTCTCTCGACATCACGCAATGCCTTTAAGCCTTGCTGACGCTCAATATTGATTAAGCAAATTGCAGATGCTATGCAACGGAAATGAAACAGAGCCCGACGGGATTAGCCGTCGGGCTCTGTGTAGAAAAGGAAAAATGGCCAGGTTCGGATGCTGTAATGCTTATCCGCTCCGAGCCAGTTCAACCTGCTTTCAGGCGCATCGGGAGCGAAGCTATCAGGATTCGATCCAGATTAGCGTCGCCTGACGTCCGGTGATGCCGTCGCGCCGGTACGAGTAAAAACGAGCCGGGTCGCTAAATGTGCACAAATCGCCACCGAAGACGTGTTCTACCCCCACTTGCGCCAGACGCTGGCGGGCCAGAAGGTATAAATCAGCCAGCCACTTGTCGCCATAAGGCTGAAACGCTTCGGCGGCATCTGCGTGCTGCGCCATAAACTGCTCGCGCACTTCGCCGCCGACTTCAAACGCCGACGCGCCAATGGCTGGGCCCATCCAAACCAGTATCTCCCGGCCTTTAACATGAAACTGAGCCACGGCCTCTTCCAGAATGCCATCAGCCAACCCACGCCAGCCGGCATGGACTGCGGCGACCTGACGTCCGGCACGGTCACACAACAGGACCGGCAGGCAGTCAGCTGTCATGACAGTACAGGCAATACCCGGCTGCTCGGTCATGCTGCCATCGGCATCCGGCGACGAGGCCTGTGCCGGAGACAACTCCGCTTGCGGCAGGGAAATCACGCGCGTGCTGTGAGTCTGGTTCAGCCAGACCGGAGCCACATCCAGCCCCAGCTGCTGTTGCAACCAGTCCCGATTGTGCTCAACATGCTCTGATTTATCCCCGACATGCGCACCCAGATTGAGGCCAAGATAAGGCCCCTCACTGATCCCGCCACTACGGGTGGTGGAAACGGCTTTGATATTGGCCGGTGCCGGCCAGTCAGGGACAATCCACATGTCAGTAATCTTCCTCTTGGTGCGCGTCTTTATCTTTGCGCAGAATATCAATCATCGCGATCATATCAATTGGCATCGGCGCACGCCATTCCATCAGCTCACCGGTAATCGGGTGCTCCAAACGCAGCATACGCGCATGCAGCGCCTGACGATCGAACGCACGAAGTGCCATGACCAATTCATCTGACGCATTGCGCGGTGGACGCGGACGGCCACCATAGATAATGTCACCCACCAGCGGGTGGTTCAGGTAGGCCATGTGCACACGAATCTGGTGCGTACGACCGGTCTCCAGACGCAGCACGATACGGGTATGCTCGCGGAAGTGCTCAGCCACACGAAAACGGGTGATCGCCGGCTTACCCAGTTCATTGACTGCCATGCAAGTACGCTTAGTCGGGTGACGACCAATTGGTTTTTCAACCGTGCCGCCGCCCGTCATCTTACCAATTGCAATAGCTTCATATTCACGGGTGATCTTGCGCTTTTGCAGTGCACGAACCAGACGGGTTTGCGCCTGAATTGTCTTCGCCACCACCATCAGACCGGTCGTGTCTTTATCCAGACGGTGAACGATACCGGCCCGAGGAACCTCTGTCAGCGTTGGACAATGGTGCAGCAAGGCGTTCAGTACCGTCCCGTCCGGCGTACCGGCACCCGGGTGAACCACGAAATCGCGCGGCTTATTGATCACCAGAATGTATTCGTCTTCATAGACAATGTTCAGCGGGATGTTCTGCGCAACCCAGCGCACTTCATCTTCAATCTCCGCTTTTACCAGCAGCTCCTCACCGCCCATCATTTTGGTACGTGGCTTGGTGATCACCTCTCCGTCGACCGATACCATACCATTAAGAATCCACTCTTTAATCCGTGAGCGGGAGTAATCTGGGAATAACTCAGCGATAACCTGGTCCAGACGAAGACCTAATTGGCTATCATTTACTGTATTTGTTAACTCTATCTGCTGTGCCATAGCGAACTTTTTTAAAAAGCGTGGGACTAAACGTCAAACGCTGCGTACAATAACCGATTAGTGTCATTGTATCTGTTAACGGCTCTGACCGTAATGGATCTATCGAAATAAAATTTTAAGCAAGGAAACTAACGCCGCAATGAAACGCCTGACTCTTACGACTCTTCTTGCCGTTGCCCTGCTTTCAGGCTGTTCAAGCACGGAAGAGGTGGTCCCGGACATTCCACCGGCAGAACTGTATGCCTCCGCTCAGAAAGCGCTACAAAACGGCAGCTGGACCACCGCCATCGAGCGGCTGGAGACACTGGATTCCCGTTACCCATTTGGGGCGTATTCCGAGCAAGTACAACTGGATTTGATCTACGCGTACTATAAAAACGATGACCTGGCACTGGGTGAAGCCACTATTGACCGCTTCAATCGCCTCAATCCTGCGCATGAAAAATCAGACTGGGTGCTGTATATGCGTGGCTTGACCAGCATGGCTCAGGATCGCAGCTTTATGCACGATCTTTTCAACATCGATCGTTTCGATCGTGATCCTGAACCGGCCCGCAAAGCATTCCGTGATTTTAAACGTCTGCTGGAACGTTACCCGAACAGCCGCTATGCCAATGATGCGAAAGCTCGCATGGTGTTCCTGAAAAACCGCCTGGCGGATTACGAACTGGCTGTCGCCGACTTTTATCTGCGTCGAGAAGCCTGGGTGGCAGCGGTTAATCGCTCACAGCTGATCCAGCGTGAATATGCTGATACCCAAGCCGCGCGTAAATCGATCGCTATCATGGAAAGCGCTTATAAAGAGCTGGGATTAGCGGCACCTCTTGAACACACTCAGAAGCTGAAAACGCTCAACCCGATTTAAAGACAAGCATTAAAAAAACAGCAGCCTTAAGGCTGCTGTTTTTTTATGTATTCTGTTGTTGTTTTGGCTCAGATGACCACTTGGTGATATTCAACCTTTTGTTAACGCTGCATAAAACAAGTGGTGAAAATTCACACTAGCCCGAAATATAAACCGAACTTGTCCCCTGAACAGCACTGGCCGCCAGTCAACACTATTCCTCCATACTGCCCTACCCATGTCAGGCTCGACAAGCACTTTCTGTGACTTTTTTTGCAACAAATAAAACCTGATCACAGAATCATTTCCATTCTTTTCTTAACAACACAAACGTGATCTATGTCACATTAATAGTTACTGGTTTTAGTAATCTGAAGTCAACCCAACGAAGGGTAGCAAAAGAAGGAAAGCTAATATGACAGTAGATATCACAGGCAAAAACCTTGAAATCACCCCTGCTATCCGTGAGCGCATTGAGTACAAATTCAAGAAGTTGGAGAAGTATCAGGTACCTTTTATCAGCAAACACGCAGTCATCAGCACCGAGCCAAACCGGCAGTTTAAAGTAGAAGCCTCTGCTGCCATTCCAGGAGGTCAACTCGTCGCCTCAGCAGAGCATGAAGACATGTACGGTGCCATTGCAGAAGTGTACCAGAAACTGGAAAGACAACTGAATAAACAAGCGCACAAGCCAACTTCTCGCCGTGCAAGTCACTGCGATAAACCTGAGCTGGAAGAACTCGAAGAAGAAACTGAATAATACCAGAGGATTTTTAGTCAAAGCCCCGCCCAGGCGGGGCTTTGACTTTCTGCTTGACAAGCCAACACCACCTGCATAATGTGGAACCATATCAGACACAAAATATTCAATATATTCCTATGACCGTCACTCAGCTGTTTTTCTTTCGTTTCTTTTTTACCTCACTTTAGTGGAGGCAATTCGTTACGCGAAAAAACAGCAAATGACGAACAGAAAGCCTCCTTCACCGGGGGCTTTTTTGTATGGGTTGCAGACAGGGAGCGACAATGACCGAGCCACAATATTCACTGGACGACATTCGACAAAATGTCACCCGTATCGACAACGAGCTTCTCAAACTTCTGGCTGAACGCCGCCAGCTCAGCCTTGAAGTGGCTAAAAGCAAAATTCAGACGGCGAAACCAGTCCGGGATCAGGAACGCGAGCAGGATTTGCTACTGCGCTTGATTGAGGTGGGCAAGTCCCACCAGCTGGATGCCCAGTACGTCACCCAGATTTTCCATACCATCATTGAAGACTCTGTACTGTTTCAACAAGCCTACCTGCAAAAACTGGCGAATCCTGACAGCCTACAACCTGTCGCTCGGGTTTCCTTCCTGGGAGCGAAAGGGTCCTACTCCAATCTGGCCAGCCGCAGCTATTTCAGTAAGAAGCAAACCAAGCTGGTAGAAATGAGTTGTTCGACCTTCCGTGATGTCGTCAGCTTGGTCGAAACCGGGCAGGCCGATTACGGCGTGCTGCCTATTGAGAACACCAGCTCCGGCTCAATCAATGAAGTGTACGACTTACTGCAGCACACCAGCCTGTCGATTGTAGGGGAAATCACCCTGCCGATTGAGCACTGTCTACTGACAGCAGTGGATACCCGCCTGGAAGACATTGACACCCTGTACTCACACCCTCAACCGCATCAGCAATGCAGTGAGTACCTGCACACTATGGGCAACATTACCCAGGAGTACTGCTCCAGCACCGCGGAAGCCATGATGAAAGTGGCCGAACTGAAACTGCCGAACGTGGCCGCCATTGGCAATGCCTCCAGTGGCGAGCTGTACGGGCTGACACCACTGAAAAGCGGCATTGCCAACCAGCAAGAGAACTTCACTCGCTTTATCGTGGTTGCCCGCAAACCCGTGGATGTTACTTCACTCATTCCGGCCAAAACCACGCTGATCATGTCCACTGCGCAACAAGCCGGTTCTTTGGTGGAATGTCTGCTGGTATTGCGTAACCTCAATATCAACATGACCAAGCTGGAATCCCGTCCGGTCATCGGCAACCCATGGGAAGAGATGTTCTATGTGGATGTCGAAGTGAACCTCAAATCGGAGGTGATGCAGCAGGCACTGGAAGAGCTGACCCGCCTGACCCGCTTCATCAAAGTGCTGGGCTGTTACCCGATCGAAAACGTCAAGCCAACTGAAGTTGAGATTGAAGGCTAAGCTGCCAACATCAGGAAGCAGAATGCGAAAACACAAAGCCCACGCATAGCGTGGGCTTTGTTTATCTAACCGTACAGCTCTTTGAGCGATACCATTATTTCCGGTGAGTAGAATCGTTCGCCTGTCTAAGTAATCCCTGGCTCTCGGTTAAAAAATGCTGGGCATAATCTCCAAACCAGCTTTCTACCTGGGCAAACGCCTGCGTAAAGGCCGCCTTATCCTGCCCCTCTAGAATCTCAATCGCTTCCCCAAAACGCTGATGGAAACGCTTGATCATCGCCAGGTTCTGCGGCGAGGACATGATAATGTCAGCGTACAGCTGGGCATCCTGCGCAAACAAACGGCCCACCATTGCCAGTTCCAGCCGGTAAATCGGCGAGCTGAGCGCCAGCAGCTGTTCCAGCTTGGGATCTTCTTCCGCCAGATGGACACCATACACAAACGACGTAAAGTGGCGCAGCGCCTGAATCAGGGTCATGCCTTCATCATGCTCAATCGCACTGATCCGGTTCAGGCTGGCGCCCCAGATCTGCATCTGCTCCAGTAGCCACTGGTAGCTTTCCGGATGACGACCATCGCAGTAAGCAACCACTTGCTTGGCAAGGCTGGCAATATCAGGGCCGAACATCGGGTGAAGCCCCACCACCGGCCCCTTATGTACTTCCAGCATCGCCTGCAGCGGCCCGCTTTTCACTGACGTCAGATCCGCCAGAATGCAGTCCTCCGGCAGGTTATCCAGCTTGGCAATAATTTGTTCCGTCAGATTAATCGGCACCGACACCACAACCATACCGGCATCCGCCAACATTTCATCGGCACGCTCCCAATCCTGACTGCCCAGTTTACGCACCTGGTAGCCCGACAGCTCGAACAGACGGCAGAACAGCCCGCCCAGCTGACCGTATCCACCGACAACGACAATCGGGCGCAACTCAGGATTCAGGCATTTGAAACCCGAATCATTTTCACTGGCATACGATTCACGCATGGTGCGGCGCAAGATATCTTCAATCAGATCGGGCGGCACCCCTTTGCTTTCCGCTTCCTGGCGGCGGGAAGCCAGCATCGCGGCTTCCCGATCTGGCGCATAAATTGGCAGACCATGCAGACTTTTCACATGGCCCACTTCTTCTACCAGTGACAGACGGCGAGCCAGCAGCTCGACCATCTGGCGATCAACGTCATCAATTTGATCTCGTAATTTACTCAGTTCAGCAACCATCTATGGCTCTCTGTAATCTCGGACATTATCGGACATTGCGTTGCTGCAAAAACGGCGTCAGCTCCTGATGGGCGTGACGAAGCAGTTCCTCCGTGCTGTCCCAGCTGATACATGCATCGGTGATCGATACGCCGTAAGCCATCTCATTGCGTGGCAGTTCCGCACTCTGATTCCCTTCATTCAGGTGGCTTTCCAGCATCAGACCGATAATCGATGAGTTCCCCTCCCGAATCTGATGGATCACATCTTCAGCCACCAGCGGCTGACGGCGGTAATCCTTACGGGAGTTAGCGTGGCTACAGTCTACCATCAGAGACGGTGAAAGACCTGACGCTTTCATCTCGTTTTCACACTCGTTGACCGATACTGAGTCATAGTTGGTTTGCTTACCGCCACGCAAAATAACGTGGCCATCCGGGTTGCCCTGAGTATTGAGCAACGCGACCTGACCATCCGGATTAATCCCCATGAAACGGTGGCCGGATGCGGCAGCTTGCATCGCGTTAATGGCAGTGGCAAGGCTGCCGTCTGTGCCGTTTTTAAACCCGACCGGCATCGACAGACCACTGGCCATTTCGCGGTGAGTTTGTGATTCAGTGGTTCGCGCGCCGATTGCAGCCCAGCTGAACAAATCGCCGATGTACTGCGGGCTGATTGGATCCAGCGCCTCAGTCGCCAGCGGGATCCCCATTTCAACCAGATCAATCAGTAACTGACGGGCAATGTGCAAACCTTCTTCTACCTCAAAGGAGCCGTCAAGATGAGGGTCATTGATCAGGCCTTTCCAGCCGACAGTCGTCCGCGGCTTTTCAAAATACACCCGCATCACGATGTACAGCTGATCACTTAACTCATCAGATAAACGCTTGAGCTGCACCGCATATTCTTTGGCGGCTTCAATATCATGAATGGAACATGGGCCGCACACTACCAGCAGTCGGTGATCACGTTTGTGAATGATGTCAGCAATGGTTTGTCGTGACTGACGAACAAACTCCAGTCCGGACTGACTCACGGGTAACTTTTCGCGCAACTCCCGAGGGGTGATCAATACTGATTCATTTTCAATATGGACATTGTTTAACTGATCTTTTTGCATAAGGGCTTCCCTGTAAATTTTTTAATACGATTTAGTTTGAGGTAGAACAGGAGCTGCCCTGTTACAACCCGACAATAACAGGGTTCCATTGTGGATTTCAACACCACGTAAAGAAAAAACACCACTTGTAAATTTAAATTTACATAGTGTATTTTTTGGTACTCAGATCAAAACCCAGTTACCATAATGGCAATACCGACTTGCCGTATTACCGCGATGGAACTGATTTTCTCCCTGTTACAACAACTCAGTGTTTACCTGGTGTTGGCTTACCTTCTTAGTAAGACACCGCTGTTCATGCCGCTTACCTCTATATCTGGCCGGCTGTCACAGCGCTTTACCTGTTATATTTTGTTCTCCCTCTTCTGTATTTTAGGCACTTACTTTGGTCTTCACATAAATGATGCCATTGCCAATACCCGCGCCATCGGTGCTGTGATGGGTGGCTTGATGGGCGGCCCGGTGGTCGGGCTGGCGGTGGGGCTGACCGGAGGGCTGCACCGCTACTCGCTTGGCGGCTTTACCGATCTGGCCTGTGCGATCTCCACCACGGCAGAAGGACTGATTGGCGGCCTGATGCACAGCTACTTTGTCCGTAGGGGACAGGCGGATCAGATTTTCCGGCCGATCGTGGTGTTTAGCATTACTCTGGTCGCCGAAGTGATCCAGATGCTGATCATCCTGGCCGTCGCCGAACCTTACGATAAAGCCCTGCAACTGGTGAGTGCGATCGCGCTGCCGATGGTCATTGCCAACTCGGTGGGCGCGGCGTTCTTTATGAGCATTATTCAGGATCGAAAAACCATTTATGAAAAGTATTCAGCCGCCTTTTCAAGCCGGGCCCTGAAAATTGCCCAGCGTTCGGTGGGAATCCTGAGCCAGGGGTTCGATGAGGAAAGCACCCGGAAGATTGCTGAAATCGTTTATGAAGAAACCGGCGTCGGAGCCGTTGCTATTACTGACCGGGATAAAATTCTGGCGTTCATCGGTATCGGGGATGATCACCACCTGCCTGGCACCCCGATCTCATCCGGCTATACCCGCCGGGCAATTGATAACTGCGAGCTGGTTTATGCCGACGGGTACGACATCCCCTACAGCTGCTCCCTGCATGATAAATGTAAGCTGGGCTCGGCCCTGGTGATCCCGCTGGTTGGCGGGAATCAGGAAGTCCTGGGCACCATCAAATTGTACGAACCCAAGCGCAAGCTGTTTTCGACCGTGAACCTGACACTCGGAGAAGGGATCGCCAAGCTGCTGTCCAACCAAATTCTGACCGGTCGTTTCAACCAGCAGCAAAACCTGCTGACTCAAGCGGAGTTACGGTTGCTGCAGGCTCAGGTGAACCCGCACTTTTTGTTTAACGCCCTCAATACCATCAACTCAGTGGTGCGCAGGGATCCAGACAAAGCCCGCCAACTGATTCAGCATCTGTCGCAGTTTTTCCGCCGCAACCTGAAGCAAAATATCGAAACCGTGACACTGAAGGAAGAGCTGGAACACGTCCATTCCTACCTGGAGATCGAGCTGGCGCGCTTTTCCGATAGGCTCAGTGTCGATGTCGATGTCGAACCTGAGCTGTTGAAATTACAAGTTCCAACCTTCACCCTGCAACCACTGGTGGAAAATGCGATCAAGCACGGCACCTCGTCCCTGCTCGAAAATGGTAAAATCACCATCAAAGGCCGGGTTGCCCATCGTCAGGTCATTCTGGAAGTGGAAGACAATGCCGGCAATTATGCGCCGATCGGCGAGGAAACCGGTCTCGGGATGAAAATTGTCGATAAACGACTGAAAAATATGTTCGGCAGTCAGTACGGCCTGACCATGACCTCTGAGCCACAACAATGGACCAGGGCAACCATCAGAATGCCCTTTGAGACTCAGAAATACAGTAAAAATAACGGAGAACACGCCGCATGATAAAGGCGCTCGTGATTGATGATGAACGCTACGCCCGTGAAGAATTAGTCGACCTGCTGGAAGAAACGGGTCAGGTTGAAGTCATCGGCGAATGCAGCAATGCCATTGAAGGCCTGAAGAAAATCAACAGTATGAAACCGGATGTGATTTTCCTGGATATCCAGATGCCACAGATTACCGGCATCGAGCTGCTCAGCATGCTGGATCCTGAAACCATGCCCAAAGTGGTGTTCGTAACAGCCTATGATGAATATGCCCTGAAGGCATTTGAGGACAATGCGTTTGACTACCTGCTCAAACCTGTGGAAACCGTGCGCCTGAACAAAACCATCAAACGCCTGAGCCGCGAGTGCCAACCAGCCGACTATTCACCGCTGGTCAGCGAAATGCTGGAGCTGATCCCCTGCAGTGGCCATAACCGGATTCTGCTGCTCAGCCCGGCGGAAATTGAAACAGCCTTTTCTGACCTGAGCGGGGTACACGTGGTAACCAAAGACACCAAAGCCACCACCCAACTCACCCTCAAGACCCTGGAAGAAAAGACACCGCTGATTCGCTGTCATCGCCAGTACCTGATCCACCCACAGGCCATTCGGGAAATCAAGCTGCTGGAAAACGGCCTAGCCGAAATCACCACGCTGAATCACTACCAGGTGCCAGTCAGTCGCCGGTATCTGAAAGAGCTCAAGGACCGCTTTGGGCTAAGCTAAGCCAGTCGGCCCGGTCAGAAATCGCCCGGGCCATCCACATGCATGCGCCGGTTGAATCCCTGCTGCCAGAAGCTCTGGTACAAACCGCCTTCAGCCTGGCGAAATGCGCAGATTCCCCAATCCGTTTTTCCTTCCAGTCCCAGTTGCTCCACCCGATCCAGACTGCAATACTTTTCGATCCCGACCTGATACCCTTCCTGGTACTGCGAATAATCAGGTTGTAAGTCTTTACTCACATTACTGACCTGCGCTTCCAGCGTTGGCGGAGAAATTGCCTTTTCTCCCCATTTGCCGTCATTAAATCCAAGCTGATACCAGTTTTCTGCCCGAATCAGCTCATCCTCTGTGACCACCGCTGCGCACCCTGCTGCCAGTCCTATTAGCCACGTCAGCAGCCCGGCAACAATGACGTGGTGCCTGACTGGCATCACTGCCTGCTGACCGCCACACTCCGGCGTACTTCCCTTAGCGCCCAGCCTTGTTTTGTTGTTCATCCTTCACCTCTGCCTGATTGCCCTGACCTACAATACGAAAAGCCAGACATTAATAGGCCAACACGGATCACACCGCCGCCGTGTCGGGGTCACAGTTTGATTATTTTCCCGGCCCACCATTCAGGCCGGTCTACGACCACTCAGGGGAAGGAAAAACCACTTAATCCGATTATTGACCACTCACCACGCCATACAACCACTGACCTGAATAGAAGGTGAATCTGGTCAGCGAAAGGTTAAGATGGCACCCATTGATAAAAGTTTTGCGACGATTGCTGAGGGTGTTAAAGCAAGGAACGCAAAGCAACCCTACTCACTCCAATAGAAATAGAGAGACAAGTTATGGTCTGGTTTCTGACGTGCGTTGCAGCACTGATTGGTGGCTACTTCATCTACGGTGCTTTCATTGAAAAAATTTTTGGCATCAATGAAAAACGTCAAACCCCTGCGTTTACCAAGCAGGACGGTGTTGACTACGTGCCAATGTCGAACAAAAAAGTATATCTGGTTCAGCTGCTGAACATTGCCGGTGTTGGCCCAATCTTCGGTCCAATTATGGGTGCGCTGTATGGTCCTGCGGCCATGCTGTGGATTGTTCTCGGCTGTATCTTTGCCGGCGCGGTGCACGATTACTTCTCTGGCATGCTGTCAGTGCGTAACGGCGGTGCATCCGTACCAACCATTACCGGTCGCTACCTGGGCAACGGCGCAAAACATTTCATGAACATTTTTGCAATTGTCCTGCTGCTGCTGGTTGGTGTGGTATTCGTTTCTGCCCCGGCGGGTATGATCACTAACCTGGTTAACGAGCAAACCAACATTGGTCTGTCGATGACAACCATGGTAGTGATTATCTTCGCTTACTACATCATCGCGACCATTGTTCCGGTTGATAAAATCATCGGTCGTTTCTACCCGCTGTTTGGTGCCCTGCTGATTTTCATGTCTGTTGGCCTGATCACGGCGATTGCTTTCTCAAGCGAGCACACGCTGCTGGGCGACTACGAAGTTAGCCAAATGCTGACTAACATGAACCCGAAAGACATGCCTCTGTGGCCTGCCCTGTTCATCACCATCGCCTGTGGTGCCATTTCCGGCTTCCACGCCACTCAGTCTCCGCTGATGGCACGTTGTATGGAAAACGAGAAGAACGGCCGCTTCGTGTTCTACGGCGCAATGATTGGTGAAGGTGTGATTGCCCTGATTTGGTGTGCGGTTGCCCTGTCTTTCTTCGGCTCTGTGGAAGGTCTGTCTGACGCTGTTGCTAACGGTGGCCCAGGTAACGTGGTTTACAGCTCTTCGGTCGGTCTGCTGGGTGTATTCGGTGGTATCATCGCCTTCCTGGGTGTGGTTATCCTGCCTATCACGTCAGGCGATACAGCGTTCCGTTCAAGCCGTCTGATTCTGGCTGAATACTTCAACATGGAGCAGAAATCACTGCGTAACCGCCTGCTGATGGCTGTACCACTGTTCGTTATCGGCGGCATCCTGACTCAGGTAGACTTCGGTGTGATTTGGCGCTACTTCGGCTTTGCCAACCAGACAACTGCGGTAATGATGCTGTGGACTGCGTCGGCTTACCTGCTGCGCCACAACAAACTGCACTGGATCACCACGATTCCTGCGATGTTCATGACCACAGTATGTATTACTTTCATCCTGAACAACGCACAGCTGGGCTTTGGCCTGCCAATGATGGTATCAACCATTGCCGGTATCGTGACAACCCTGGCTATTACTGGCTACGTCATTAAAATCTCGAAAGGCAAAGGGGATACCGAGCTGGCCGACGAAGATGGCGACGTCAACGCGAACGCTGAAACAGCTTAATCGCAACGCCTTGTATAACGAAACCAGCCTCCGGGCTGGTTTCTTTTTGTTTATCACCAGCCATACTCCAGCCCAGTTTCCCATCATTTACCACCATTCATTATTGTTTTCCCCTTTCAATCTCTCCCCGGCTTAGCCAAATCCTCTGGCTGATAAAGCCAAGAGCGATATACACATTGCTGTATATCGTACTTCTCTTGTGCCTTCTACTCTGAGTCTTAGAGCGGGCAGAGCTTTACCTTTTCAAACGATCGAACAGCATGTTCAACGACTGACGTTACTTCATAACCTTGTATCTTTAAAACGGTGCCATGAGGCTTTGTCATAAGAGCTTTGTCATAAAATTTATGTCATAAGAGCTAGGCCATGAGGGGGATGTCATAAAGGCCATATCCTTTATGGCAATGTCAGGGAAATAACCTCTCCGGTGCTCATATCATGTCGCCTTGCCCCCTGGTTTGCCGCAGGCTGACCCAAGGCGGTTATACAGTCGCCTGAACTCCTGAATGCTAATACACAATTGTCAGCGCTCTTCCGACGCTTGCGGCGAAGACAGACAAACCGAAAAGAAACATCACAAAGCAATAAATCGATAGGCAACGGCCAGCAACAGAAACGGGTAAACATTGGGAGGAACAAAGGCTGATGCGCTTTCAACACACACTCCGCCTCTAAGTTGCCGTGTTCAAGCCACAGACTGTCAACACGAGTGGTTTCGCTTTCGCCTGCTTGAGCATAACGGCTTTCCGTAACACTCTGGACGGTTTAACAGGCATAAAAAAAGCCCACCTTGCGGTGGGCTTTTTCATAAACGTCTTACGCCAGGCGTAATTATTTAGAAAGCTTCTCTTTGATACGAGCCGCTTTACCAGAACGCTCACGCAGGTAGTACAGTTTGGCACGACGTACTGCACCGCGACGTTTAACAGTAATGCTGTCAACGATTGGAGAGTGAGTTTGGAACGCACGCTCTACGCCTTCACCGTTAGAGATCTTACGAACAGTGAATGCAGAATGTAGACCACGGTTACGCTTAGCAATAACAACGCCTTCAAAAGCCTGAAGACGTGAGCGGTCACCTTCTTTAACCTTAACCTGAACAACAACAGTGTCACCTGGTGCGAACGTTGGCAGGTCTTGTTTCATTTGCTCTTGCTCAAGAGCTTTGATGATATTACTCATTGGTAAATACCCTAGAATAAACTGATACTAAATAAATTAATTGCTTGCTTTATGTTCACGGATAAACTCCGCCAGCAAGAATTCCTGATCGTCAGTCAGAGCTAGGTTTTCCAGGAGCTCTGGTCTTCTTAACCAAGTGCGGCCCAGCGATTGTTTCAACCGCCAGCGGCTAATGTCCTTGTGGTTGCCAGACAGCAAGACCTTAGGGACCTCCTGCCCGTCCAAAACCTCTGGACGCGTATAATGCGGGCAATCAAGCAGACCATTGGCAAAAGAATCTTCTTCTGCCGACGCAAAGTCACCCAGTACACCCGGAACAAACCGAACGACCGCATCAACCAGCGTCATGGCCGGCAATTCACCGCCCGTCAGCACAAAATCCCCGATAGACCATTCTTCGTCTACCTCTTGTTGGATAATGCGCTCATCAACCCCTTCATAGCGACCACAGATGAGAATCAGGTTCTCGTTCTGTGCCAGCTCCTCAACACCCGCTTGATCAAGCTTACGGCCCTGAGGCGAGAGATAAATGACTTTAGCCTGACCTTCCACAGACGCTTTGGCAGCATGAATGGCATCGCGCAAAGGCTGTACCATCATCAACATACCCGGTCCGCCACCGTATGGTCGATCATCAACCGTACGATGTTTGTCGTGCGTAAAATCACGAGGATTCCACGTTTCTACCGACAAAAGGCCTTTTTTTACCGCCTGGCCTGTCACCCCAAAATTGGTAATGGCGTTAAACATGTCAGGAAACAGGCTTATAATGCCTACCTTCATTTGTCTACCTATTACCGGGGATTAAAATCCAGGATCCCAGTCAACTTCGATCCGCTGAGCAGAGCGATCAATCGACTTGATAACCTGCTCATCGAGGAACGGGATTAAACGTTCCTTCTGGCCAAAAGCATCCTTAAGATTAGCTTTTACCACCAGCACGTCGTTAGAGCCTGTTTCCAGAATGTCAGTGACTTTACCCAGGTCGTAACCTTCAGTTGTCACCACCGTCATTCCGTACAGTTCGCGCCAGTAGAATTCGTCATCTGACAGGGCTGGTAGTTGTTCAGCCATGACAGCGACTTCCGCGTTTGTGTATTTCTGAGCGTCCTCGCGGACGTTCAAGCCTTCCAACTTCGCGACTAACCCTTGCCCATGGCGTTTCCATGATTCAACATGGAACGCTTTCCACTCGCCTTTGACTTTAATTAGCCAAGGCTGATAGGCAAAAATACTTTCAGCGTCCTCGGTATAAGAAAAAACTTTGAGCCAGCCCTTGATACCGTATGACGAACCGAGTTTGCCAACGACGACATGGTCTTGATTACTCATAGCTTCTCTATTACCTGACATGCCAATTAAGCCGCTTTAGCAGCGTCTTTGATTAGCTTAGCTGCACGGTCAGACACAGTTGCGCCTTGACCTACCCAGTGATTAACACGGTCTAGGTCCAGACGTAGACGCTCTTCCTGACCCTTAGCTAGCGGGTTGAAGAAACCAACTTTTTCGATGTTACGACCGTCGCGTGAAGCGCGAGCATCAGCAACAACGATGTGATAAAATGGACGCTTTTTCGCGCCGTGACGTGCCAAACGAATGGTTACCATATCGTCCTCTTTGCATTACTGTAAATTAAATTGGCCCCGCCAAAATAACGGGGCCCGTGCCAAATTAAGCTCGGGAATTTTACTCTTAAAACTGACGAATGCAACCGCTTTAGCTAATTTTTCACCAGTAATAAGCCTTTCCCGCCACTTAGCCCGCCGGAGAACCCCCGGCGAGACAGAAGAAACCGCGATTAACGGCCGAACATACCGCCGCCAGGCATCATGCCTTTCATGTTGCGCATCATGTTCTTCATGCCGCCTTTCTGCATTTTCTTCATCATTTTCTGCATTTGGGTGAACTGCTTAAGCAGACGGTTTACATCCTGTACCTGAGTACCGGACCCCATAGCAATACGCTTTTTGCGCGAACCTTTGATGATTTCCGGACGCTCGCGTTCTGCCGCCGTCATGGAATTAATAATAGCTTCCATCTGCACGAAGATTTTATCGTCGACCTGATTCTTCACGTCGTCCGACAGCTGTGACATGCCCGGCAGTTTGTCCAGCATGCCCATCATACCGCCCATATTTTTCATCTGTTGCAGCTGGCCGCGGAAGTCTTCCAGGTCAAAGCCTTTCTTATCTTTAAACTTCTGCGCCAGTTTTTCCGCTTTCTCTTTGTCGACGTTGCGCTCAAGATCTTCGATCAGCGACAGGACGTCACCCATGCCGAGAATACGGGATGCCACACGGTCCGGGTGGAACGGTTCCAGCGCATCAGTTTTTTCACCAACACCCAGGAATTTAATTGGCTTACCAGTAATATGACGAACAGACAGTGCCGCACCACCTCGGGCATCACCATCTACTTTGGTCAGGATCACACCGGTCAGCGGCAGCGCTTCATCGAAAGCTTTCGCGGTATTCGCCGCATCCTGACCGGTCATGGCATCGACCACAAACAAGGTTTCGACCGGATCAATCGCTTTATGGACGTCTTTAATTTCGTCCATCATCTCATTGTCGACGTGCAGGCGACCTGCGGTATCGACAATCAGTACGTCGTAGAATTTACGCTGCGCATGGGCCAGCGCATCTTTAGCAATGTTAACCGGCTTCTGATCCGCTGTTGACGGGAAGAAATCCACGCCCAGATCGCTGGCCAGGGTTTCCAGCTGCTTGATCGCCGCAGGGCGGTAAACGTCCGCCGACACCACCAGCACTTTTTTCTTCTTGCGCTCTTTCAGCAGCTTACTCAGTTTACCGACACTGGTCGTTTTACCGGCACCCTGCAGACCAGCCATCAGAATAACAGCTGGCGGCTGGCTGGCCAGGTTCAGGTCTTCATTCGACTCGCCCATAACGGCTTCAAGTTCAGCCTGAACGATCTTAATGAACTCCTGCCCCGGAGTCAGACTTTTAGAAACTTCAGTGCCAACAGCGCGCTCTTTAACACGCTTGACGAATTCACGAACGACGGGAAGCGCAACATCCGCCTCAAGTAACGCCATACGTACTTCACGCAGCGTATCCTTGATGTTGTCGTCCGTCAGGCGGCCACGACCGCTGACATTCTTAAGCGTTCTTGATAAACGCTCCGTTAAATTTTCGAACATGTGCTACTCGCTCGTTACGCAACTAATCGATAAAAACTGTCAGATTTGGCTAGTATACCGCAATCCTTAGTCTGCTTTCATGCCCTCACCATGACTTTCACTGTGACCTGACCTGACAAAACCGTTGTCAGCAGTCACTGAAACCGGGGTTTGGCATAGCAGCGAGCCTAGTTGCAGGGTATAATTGCCTGTTCTTACCATCTTAATTTGTTAAGTTTGCTATGGATATGTTGATCGCATTGATGGCTGCTTGCCTGTATTTTCTCGCTCTGGGACTGGTTATTCCCGGGCTGACCAACAGTAATGGCATCAAAACCAAGCCGGTATTTTTTGCCGCGCTGGCTGCCATTGTGCTGCATATCCTGTTACTGAAGGACTTAATCCTTGGCGGTACCGGGCAAAACCTGAGTATTCTCAACGTCGCATCACTTATCAGCTTGCTGATTGCGGCGATAACCACAGGTGCGATGCTGCGGATGCGGGTCTGGTTCCTGTTGCCCGTAGTTTACAGCTTTGCCGCCATAAACTTATCTGCGGCAACCTTGCTGTCTGGTGCATTTATTACGCACCTTGAGGCACACCCTCAGGTATTGCTGCATATATCGCTGGCTCTGTTTTCCTATTCGACGTTGATGATCGCCACGCTCTATGCCATTCAGCTAGCCTGGCTGGATCACAAACTAAAGCATAAGAAAAGCCTGCTGATAAACCCTAACATTCCTCCATTAATGATGGTGGAACGTCAGCTTTTCAAGATAATTCTGGTCGGAAACTCTCTGTTAACCCTAACTCTGATCACCGGTTTCATCTTTATTGATGATATGCTGGCTCAGGGAAAAACCCATAAGGCCGTGCTTTCTTTCATGGCCTGGTGTGTGTACAGCGTCCTGCTGTGGGGACACTATCAGAAGGGCTGGCGAGGTCGTCGGGTCATCTGGTTCAGCCTGGTCGGCGCTTTCCTGCTGACACTGGCTTACTTTGGCAGTCGCTTTGTCAAAGAAATCATTATTGGTGCGTAATTAGGTTGCCCATTTCATTGACACCCAGCCACTCTGGGTACAAAGTTCAAGTAACCGGAACATGAAGGAAAGAGCTTTTTGGACGATATATCTACGGGGATTTTATTCTCCCTCCTGATATTACTTCTCGTCATTTCGGGATATTTCTCCGGTTCAGAAACCGGCATGATGGCCCTCAACCGATATAAGTTGAGACACCTCGCCAACCAGGGACACCGGGGGGCAAAACGGGTCGAAAAATTACTTTCGCGCCCCGACCGCCTGATCGGCCTGATTCTTATCGGCAACAACCTGGTCAATATTCTCGCTTCTGCTATCGCAACCATCCTCGGGATGCGCCTCTATGGTGATATGGGGGTCGCAATCGCCACCGGTGCCCTGACCTTGGTAGTTCTGGTATTTTCCGAGGTTACGCCGAAAACCTTGGCTGCCCTGTACCCTGAAAGGGTGTCCTACACCAGCAGCGTCCTGCTGCAAATCCTGATGAAGCTGCTCTACCCGCTGGTCTGGTTTGTCAACGGCATTACCAACGGATTCCTGCTATTGCTCGGCCTGAAAGTCGATAACGTACACGACGGCAAACTGAGTTCCGACGAACTCCGTACCGTTGTGAACGAGGCGGGTGGGCTGATCCCTCGACGCCACCAGGACATGCTGCTGTCGATTCTGGATTTGGAAAACGTCACCGTTGAGGATCTGATGGTACCGCGCAACGAGATTGCCGGTATCAACGTCAACGACGACTGGAAGTCGATTGTCCGCCAGCTCAGCCACTCAGCGCACGGCCGAATCGTGTTGTACCGCGACAACATTGATGAAGTCGTCGGAATGCTGCGGGTGCGGGAAGCATACCGCCTGATGATGGACAAAAATGACTTCAGTAAAGAAAACCTGCTGCGCGCGGCCGACGAAGTGTACTTTATCCCGGAGGGGACACCACTCAATGTCCAGCTGCTCAAGTTCCAGCGCAACAAGCAGCGTATTGGCCTGATTGTCGATGAATACGGTGATATTCAGGGTCTCATCACACTGGAAGATATTCTGGAAGAGATCGTCGGTGAGTTCACCACTTCGATCAGCCCGACGCTGGCAGAAGAGATCACCCCGCAGAACGACGGCAGCCTGCTGATTGAAGGCAGCGCCAACATCCGCGATCTGAACAAGAGCCTGAACTGGGTCTTGCCGACTGACGGCCCTCGCACGCTGAACGGCCTGATTCTGGAGCATCTGGAAGACATTCCGGAAAACCGGGTCAGCATTCGGGTAGCCGGATATAAGATGGAAATCATGGAGATCTCAGACAACATGATTAAGCTGGTGCGGGTTCTGCCCAGCCGGCTGAAAAAGACCGGCTGATCGGCATGATTCAGACGAGCGGTTGTGCTGAACATGCCTATTCCGCTGTCGTCGAGTCCACTGTCACCAAAGCGACATGCGCCACAATAATCGCGGCACCAGGTGCGCAACTGTCACCAACCTTAAGCCTCGACTAACAGTTACAAACGGGACTGGCCATCGCCAATGACCGGCCCTAAACGAAAAAGCCGACACTGCAATCAAAGCAATGTCGGCTTTTTTGATGTCGGCGGATTGTACAGGCAGCCAACTTAACGGCTGCAGCATTCGCTGGGATTATTTCACACTCAGATCTTTCAGCATCGACTCCGGCAACGCCAGCTCGTCGTTTTTATTCACCGCAATGCCCTGCTCAAGAATATGCTTGGCAATTGCCTGCGCTTCTTCCAAGGAGTGCATACTGTATGTCCCGCACTGGTACTCATTAAGTTCCGGAATTTTATCCTGCGATTCGACCTTGATTACATCAGCCATGGCGTCTTGCCAACTTTGTGCGACCTGCGCTTCAGTTGGCGTGCCAATCAGGCTCATGTAAAAACCGGTCCGGCACCCCATCGGCGATATGTCGATGATCTCCACCTGATTGGAATTGAGGTGGTTGCGCATAAAGCCGGCAAACAGGTGCTCTAGGGTATGAATACCACGCTCGCTGAGGATTTCGGCATTCGGGCGGCAGAAACGCAGGTCGAACACCGTAATGGTATCGCCTTTTGGCGTCTGCATAGTTTTCGCGACCCGCACCGCCGGTGCATGCATACGGGTATGATCTACGGTAAAGCTATCTAACAGTGGCATGTTTCCTTACTCCTTGGTCAGACTCCCGACAGGCAGAAGGTAATCCCTCCACTCACAGTCGGAAGCACATACGTACATAAACCTTATATAGCCCCTGCTTATCCTGCAACCAGCTTGGTGAGCACGGGGCCACAGCTAGAACGGCCACCAGCTGCGGTTATCTTCCAGCTCCTGCCGGCACTGCTTCAGTTGCCAGCCATAATTTTTGGCTTGCTGATCAACCTTGCGCGACACTTTCAGCAGCGTCGGTTTCGCTTTATAGGTACCGCGACGATAGCCTCCCCGGCCGTCGTGATACGCCAGATACTGGCGATAGGCATCCCATTTCGAGATTCCGAGCTGACGCTGAGTTTCATGGGTGTACCACCCGACAAACATCAGTGAGTCTGCAAAATCGCTGCGCGAGCCGCCGTTCCCGGTTGCCTTTTTATAGTCATCCCAGGCCGGATCCTGCGCCTGAGCATAACCATAGGCACTGCTTACCCTGCCCCAGGGAATAAACCCCAGCACATAGTCTTTGGGCGGGCGGGCATCGTGACGAAAGCTGCTTTCCTGTTTGACGATGGCCATGGCCACCTGAATCGGTGTCCCCCATTCCTTTTCCATATCCACCGCCGCTTCGTACCAGCTGGGGTGTTCACGAAAAATATTGCACAGGTTAGTTTGATCTTTGGGAGGGGGGTCGCACAACCGGCGAGCAAAGCACCTGCGGCTAACATCCCGAGCAGACGGGAAAGACGTCGCTTTTTTCCGGAAGCCATGGAACTCTTCACCATCCTTATGGTCTTAAAGAATGACTGGCAGCGATTATGCGCTGCCATCATCCCTGCGAAATGACTTATGGGGCAGCATGGTAGCTGCCCTTTTTTTATTTCTCTTTTACGTTACCGGATATCCGCAAAATAGCTATCCAGGAAAGAATCAAAGCTCATCGTGTCAGCGGCTTCGATTGCCTGCTGGCGAGCCACCGATTCACGGGCTTCCTGCTCAAACTCCTGCTCCTGATAGAATAGGTAGTCCTGCGTTTGCAATGCCGAGGTGTGCTGCTCGGCCAGTGCCCGCCCGGTTTTGCCGATCCCCTGCTGTTCACGGATCTGGTTAAGTAGCTGCGCTGACAAGGTCAATGACGGATCGTCAATCCAGGTTTGTAGCTTGCTCAACGTATCCCGGTAATCACTGGTGCCAGAGGCGTTATCCATCGCGTCAGCGACCTGAGCCAGCTCAGCAAACACTCGGTTACCCCACTGCTGCACTGTCAGGCGTTCACCGTCACAGCCAATCTTAAGCAGCAGCTCCGGGTTACGGCCATCCAGTACCACGCGGTTCCAGTTGTCGCGCCAGCAAGCCAGTTCTGATTCATCCATCGGTGCCGAGTCGCTGAGCACAGCCCAGGTCAGGAAGAGATCCAGGAACCGGATTTGCTCCGCCGTCACCCCTACCGGGCTGAACGGGTTCACATCCAGCGAGCGTACTTCAATATATTCCACGCCACCACGCTCCAGCGCTTCCGACGGTTTTTCACCGCTGCGGGTCACACGCTTGGCACGGATCGGTGCATACAGCTCGTTTTCAATCTGCAGGACATTGGCATTCAGCTGACGATATTCGCCGTCTACTTTCACCCCAATTGCGGCAAACTCTTCAGACGGCGTACGGATAGCACGACGTACGCCATCCAGGTATTCCGACAGGCTGTTAAAGCCGATTTTCAGCGAGCTTTGGGCATGGTTGGTGTAGCCCAGATCACTCAGGCGCAATGCCGTAGCATTCGGCAGGAAATAGGTTCCGCAACCGACTTGCTCAAAGTTCAGCGGTGACGCCGATTTATCCAGGAACGATCCGCACAGTGCCGGAGAGGCACCAAACAGATAAGGGATCAGCCAGCCGAAACGGTAGTAATTTCGGATCAGACCGAAATAGGCGTCCGACACAGCGGCCTGACGGGCTTCTTCGGACTGCTCACCAAACAACTGGTCCCAGAATGCATTTGGGAAAGAGAAGTTGAAGTGAACGCCGGAAATCACCTGCATCACGCTGCCGTAACGGTGCTTCAGACCTTCACGGTACAGGGTTTTCATACGGCCGGTGTTTGAACTGCCGTACTGCGCCAGGTTGATTTCATCTTCCGAGCCAACGAAACACGGCATCGACATCGGCCACAGGCTTTCATCACCCAGTTTGGTGTAAGTAAACCGATGGATATCACTCAGTTGCGCCAGCAATTGCTCGACATCATGCGATACCGGGGTAATAAACTCCAGCAGCGGCTCAGCAAAGTCAGTGGTCACCCACTTATTGGTCAGCGCCGAACCCAACCCGGCAGGGTGCGGCTTGGCCGACAACTGCCCCTGAGGCGTAATACGCAGCGCTTCACGTTCTAGGCCACGTCCCATTTGGGTCAGGGCATCGGGATTCGCAGCAATTTGCTGCAACCTTTGTGAAAAATCCATCAAGGTGCTTCTCAATTTGTAACAACTTAGTCCGGTAGGGTAAACATAATTGTTTGCGATTACCACGATTATTGCACTGAAAAAAACGCAGATTACAGGATCACGCGCCGCCGTCAGTGACAAAAAAGCCGGCATCGTCTGCCGGCTTTTTTTATTGGCCTTACAACGCCGGTGTCAGGCGCTTAACCGGCCGTCCCAACGTTTTCAGTTGAGGCTGCAGCGTCTTGGCATCTCCCACCACAATGATTTGATAATCATCCGGATTGAACCATTTCGCCGCCAGTTCATTGATCTCCGCTTTAGAGATCGAGGCTGCGATGTCGTTGCGGGTCTCAACAAAATTATCCGGCAGCGAATAGGTCAGGATCTGGCCCAGCAGCTGGGCTTTTTTGCCCGGGGTTTCATAGTTCAGGGCATCTTTCTGACCTACCGCCAAACGCATAAAGTCCATTTCCTTATCGGTGACCCCTTCCGTGGCGATTCGCTGCATTTCAGCGAGGAACTCTTTCACCGATGCCAGGCTGGCATCAGCACGCACCTGGGCGTAGAACACGGATAAACCGACTTCTTTACCACCGCTCTGGTAACCACCAGCACCGTAAGTGAAGCCTTTGTCTTCACGCAGGTTCAGGTTGATCCGGCTGTTAAAGTTACCGGCCAGGTTAAAGTTCGCCAACTGGGTCTGGTACAGCTCTCCGGTAGCATCATAAGGCAGTCCCTGACGCACCAGACGTACCACTGTCTGTGGCGCTCCCGGCTTGTCGACCAGCCATACTGTCTGCGAGTTCCGCTCAGGCAGAGCCGGCGTCTGGTACACAGGCGCAGGCTGTCCCTGCCAGCTAGCCAGGAAACCCAGTTGCGGCGTCAGCTGCGCCTGATCAATATCACCCACGACAGCGATATCCGCCCCATTCGGGGTGTAGTAACGCGAATAGAAGGCTTTTACGTCACCCAGTGTAATCGCTTCCAGTGACGCTTTGGTGCCTTCCGGCGGACGGCTGAACGTGGTTCCGCCATACAGCACTTCACGGGTTGCCTGCGCTGCCAGCCAAGATGGCTGCTGATGCTCATAAATGATGCCTTCCAGCGCCTGCTGCTTCACTCGCGCGAAGTCGTCGGCATTGAACGCCGGATGGAACAGACGCTCTTCCAGAATTGCCAGTGTCTGCGGCAGGTTCTTGGTCAGTGACGTCACGGAAATCACAGTGCCATACTGACCGGCAGTAAAGCCGATGGTACTGCCCAGGGTATCCAGACGCGAAGACAGGGCTTCGGCAGTCGATTTCTGCGAGGCCTCTTCCATCATACTGGCCGTCAGACGAGCCAGACCGTCTTTGCCCGCAGGCTCGAAACGGCGTCCGGCCGGTACCACCAGCTGCAGCTCAACCGTTGGTGTTTCGCGGAACTCGGTTCCCAGCACCTTGATGCCGTTTGCCAGTTCAAAGCGATAGAGCGATGGCATTACCGCTTCTACCGGCGAAGACGGCTGCGGCATCACGGTACGATCAAAGTCGTCCTTGGCGATACGCATCTGCTTTTGCAGCTCCGCTTCACTCATCTTTTTGTGCTCAGGAATAATGCGTGGCGCCGGCTTATAGTTCGGTACCGCGGCCTGCAGCTCTGGGCGGCCTTTTGGCACCACGCTCAGGGTCACAGACGGATGGCCCTTCAGATAGCGCATGTAAGCCTGCTCCATGCTGTCGGTCGTCACCGCCCGGAGTTTGCCCAACTCGGTTTTCAGGTAACTTGGATCATCATAGAACGTTTCGTACGCTGCCAGCTGAGACACCTTACCGCTTACGCTTTGCAGACCGAAAATTGCACTGGCTTCCACGGTACCTTTGATCTCATTGAGCTCTTTGGTGTTTACGCCGCGCTGTTCCAGCCCCTTGAGGATACCGGTGACTTTACCGCGCAGGGTGTTCAGATTGCCTTTGTCGCCGCTCTGACCAATAGCGTACACATAAAAAGTACAGGCCAGCTCCGCACAATCATGGAAGGCACCGGCGTCCACCACTTCCCCGGTTTTCACCAGATCCTGATACAGCAGACTGTTCTTGCCGCCGCCAATCACTCGTGACAGCAGATCCAGCGAGGCTTCATCTTCGGCTCCGTTGTACGACGTCGGCCATGCCATCAGCAGCATCGGCTGCTGGATATTATCTTCCAGCGTCATGAACCGGTTCTGATCCAGCGTGACCGGCTGTTTAGACGGTTTGGCCACTTCCGGCCCGCGAGGGATAGAACCAAAATACTGATTCACCCACTCCAGCGTCTGCGCCGCATCAATGTCTCCCCCAATAGTCAGGGTCGCATTGTTCGGGCCATACCAGCGCAAGAAGAAGGCTTTCAGGTCATTAACGTCCACCCGGTCCAAATCTTCAACATAACCGATGGTCTGCCACGAATACGGGTGGGTACGTGGGAAAAGCGCTTCCCCAATCTGTTCGTAGACCAATCCGTAAGGACGGTTTTCGTAGCGCTGGGCACGCTCGTTTTTCACGGTCGAGCGCTGGATTTCAAACTTACGCTGCGATACCGCGCCCAGCAGGAAGCCCATGCGGTCAGACTCCAACCACAGAATTTTTTCCAGCTGATTGGCTGGCACGGTTTCAAAATAGTTGGTGCGATCGCGGTTGGTTGTGCCGTTCAGGGTGCCGCCAGCTTCGGTGATCAGACGGAAATGCTCCTGATCCCCGACATTTTCCGAGCCCTGGAACATCATGTGCTCAAAAAAGTGGGCAAAGCCGGATTTCCCGAGCTCCTCACGCGCCGATCCCACATGGTAGGTCACATCCACATGCACCAGCGGATCTGAATTATCTTCATGCAGTATCACAGTCAAGCCATTGGCCAGCCGGTATTTTTGATACGGGATCACCGGCGTGTCAGCCGTTGGATCCGCTTTCAGTTGCTCGACAAACGTTACCCCTTGGGGCAAGACGGGCGATTCCGATTGCGTTGCGAACTGGCTACAACCTGCCAGCGAGAACAGCGCAACCCCTACAAACCATTTATGCACTAGAGCCATCCTTATAGTAAACCTGTTACGATTAGTGTCAGCGCGGTGTACCGGATCGCTTTCCCGATCAGGATCAGCACCAGACAGAGCCCCTGCCTCATCCGCAGCCACCCGGCCGCCAGACACAATGGATCCCCGATGACAGGGAGCCAACTGAACAAGAGCGTCCAATAACCGTATTTTTTTAGCCATTGCAATGCTTTATGACCGTGTTTTTGGTCAGAAGTTTTATCCGGCAGGATACGTCCCAGCCAATAGTTGGTCATTCCGCCCAGCGTATTGCCCAACGTCGCCACGCCAACCAGCTGCCAGACCGGGTTATCTCCCAGCTTCAGTGCCGCAATCAGGTTGGCTTCCGACCCACCCGGCAGCAAGGTGGCACTTAAAAATCCGGTTGAAAACAGCACCCATAAGGCTGATCCTCCCTCTAATAATGCTTGCATGAGTACAACATCACCTGTGTTCTGTTTTGTCCGTCATCCTTTATTGCGGCTGGCTGAGACTGATCATGACATCTGCCCCGATCTGTGCCTCACTTTATGCCTCGACTGCCGCAGCCGGCATCATGAGTAGCAACTTACCCTGAGTATGGCCCGATTCAATCTGCTCATGGGCGGCGATACCGTCGTCAAGTGGGAAAACAGCAGCCACCTTCAGGACCAATTGCCCTTCGGCCAGCATGGTCAACATCGCACCGTTCTGCGCCACACTCGGTGACACCAGCATGCCTTCCGCTTGCAATCCCAGACTAATCGCTTTCTCACACACCGCTTCGGCCGTGATCGTCGGCACCGTAACCACCATGCCACCGGGCTTCACGCAAGTCAGAGCCTGCAAACCAACATCGCCCCCCATCAGATCAATCAGGCAATCCACCGGCGCAATCTGGCTGTCGAGGGCACCGGCACGATAATCCACGGCCTGCGCTCCCATCGCAGCAACAAAGGCTTTGTTGTCTGCCGAGCAAGTGGCGAACACTTCCGCCCCGCGAGCGGCGGCGAGCTGCACCGCGATATGGCCGACACCACCGGCACCGGCCAGAATCAGAACGCGCTGGCCTGCCATGACACCGGCTTTATCCAGTGCCTGCCAAGCCGTTTGTCCGGCCAGCGGTAATGCGGCAGCCTGCGCCAGCTCCACGCCTTTTGGCACCAGGCTCAGTGCGGTTTCCGGAACCTGGCAGTATTCGCTGTAACCGCCACCTTGCAAAGGAAAACCAATAAACCCAGCAACACGCGCACCGACCGGCAATTCACACCCTTCGCCACAGGCGACCACTTCACCGGCGATGTCATACCCAGGCACCCAGGGCAACTTGTCGCGATTTTGCTGTGCAGCCCAGCCCAATCCCGCCCGGGTCTTGGCATCAATAGGATTCACTCCGGCAAAGTGCACCTTCACCACGACCTCCCCGGCTTGCGGCTCCGGTAAATTGGCGCACTGCAGCGCCAGCATTGACGGCGGGCCAAACTCGGTGATAGCAAGTTGCTGATAAGTCATTTCCTTTTCCTTTTATCTTGCTGGTTTGTGAATAAGTACAATAGCGTATTTCCGGCCAAAAAGAACGGGTAGCCGAATGGCTACCCGTTACCGTCTGTTACCGGATGTAATAAGGTCCGGTAAACGCTTATCGTGCCAGGCACCTTTAGCCGCCGACCAGAGCCAGCAGAATACCCGCCGCAACCGCCGAACCCAGCACGCCTGCGACGTTTGGTCCCATAGCATGCATCAGCAGAAAGTTTTGCGGGTTTGCTTCCAGCCCGACCTTGTTCACGACCCGCGCCGCCATAGGCACCGCTGACACCCCGGCGGCACCAATCAATGGGTTGATATCCTCGTTGCTAAAGCGGTTGAGCAGCTTGGCCATCAGTACACCACCGCCAGTACCGACCCCGAAGGCCACAGCACCGAGCACCAGAATACCCAGGGTTTCAAACTGCAGGAACTTATCAGCTTCCAGCTTGGAGCCCACTCCCAGTCCCAGCATAATGGTGACAATATTAATCAGCTCATTCTGCACCGTGTTGGACAAACGATCCACCACGCCGGATTCCCGCATCAGGTTACCCAAGCAGAACATCCCGACCAGTGGGGTGGCCGACGGCAGAAACAGGATCGTCATCAGCAACACTGCCAGCGGAAACAGGATCTTCTCCCCTTTGCTGACATGCCTCAGTTGCTGCATCTGGATCTTGCGCTCCTCCGGGGTGGTCAATGCTTTCATGATCGGAGGCTGAATGATCGGTACCAGCGCCATGTAGCTGTAAGCGGCGACCGCAATCGCCCCCAGCAGATCCGGCGACAACCGGCTTGCCAAGAAGATCGCCGTCGGGCCATCGGCACCGCCGATAATCGCAATGGACGAAGCATCGGCCAGGGTGAACTCCATTCCCGGCACGACATTCAGCAAAATCGCACCAAACAGGGTAAAGAAGATCCCAAACTGCGCCGCCGCCCCCAATAACAGGGTTTTCGGGTTAGCAATCAGGGCTCCAAAGTCCGTCATCGCCCCGACCCCCATAAAGATCAGCAGCGGGAAAACCCCGGTTTCGATCCCGATGTGGTAGATGTAATAGAGCAATCCCCCCGGCTCAGTAAAACCGGCATTGGGGATATTGGCGAGAATCGCGCCAAAGCCCATCGGCAACAGCAGCAGGGGCTCAAATCCCTTGCGAATGGCCAGAAACAGCAGACCGGCACCGACCAGCATCATCACCAGTTGGCCGAACTCAAAGTTCGCCAGTCCGGTTTCACTCCAGAGTATTAACAAACCTTCCATGGTCCCCTCTTACGCCAGACTGAGAATTGGCGAGCCGACGGCGACCGAATCACCCTCTTTCACATGCAGATCCTGCACCACCCCACTGCGAGAGGCACGCACTTCGGTTTCCATCTTCATCGCTTCCAGGATCACCAGAACGTCCCCTTCTGCTACTTGATGGCCGGGCTGCACATTAATTTTAAAGATATTACCAGCCAGCGGTGCCGCCACCGGTTCGGCACTGGAAGCAACCGGAACCACAGGAGCGGTTGCCGCGCCAGAATTTGCTGCCACCGGCTCAACCGATGCCAATTCGCCACCCGGCCCCACTTCCACATGGTACATCTGGCCATTCACTTTCACGCTGTAAGCTTCTGTGCCATTGGCTGACCCTGTCGTCACAGGCGCAGCCGCTGCCACCGGCTCACTGCCGGGTACTGGCTCGAACGCTTCGGCACTATGGCGGTTTTTCAGGAAGTTAAGCCCGACCTGTGGGAACAGGGCGTAAGTGAGAACATCATCGACTTGCGCTTCAGCCAGGGCGATGTTTTCTGCTTTAGCCTTGGCCTGAAGTTCGTCCGTCAGAATGTGCAACTCGGCAGTCAGCAGATCGGCCGGACGACAGGTAATCGGTGCCTGTCCTTCCAGTACACGCTGCTGAAGCGCCGTGTTAACCGGTGCCGGAGTGGCCCCGTACTCACCTTTCAGCACCCCAGCGGTTTCTTTGCTGATGCTCTTGTAGCGTTCACCGGTCAGGACGTTCAGTACCGCCTGCGTACCAACAATCTGAGAGGTCGGGGTGACCAGAGGAATGTAACCGAGGTCTTCGCGCACACGCGGGATTTCTTCAAGCACTTCATCAAAGCGATCTGCAGCACCCTGCTCTTTGAGCTGACTTTCCATGTTCGTCAGCATACCGCCCGGCACCTGAGCCAGCAGAATACGGGCATCCACCCCTTTGAGACTGCCTTCAAACTTGGCGTATTTCTTACGGACATCACGGAAGTAGGACGCGATAGGTTCGAGTTGCTGCAGATTCAGGTTGGTATCGCGCGGTGTGCCTTCCAGCATCGCGACCACAGTTTCTGTCGGAGTGTGCCCGTAGGTCTGACTCATGGAAGAAATCGCGGTGTCCAGAATATCCAGTCCGGCTTCAATCGCTTTCACTGCCGTCGCACTCGACAGACCGGTTGTCGCATGGCAATGCAGGGCCAGCGGAATATCACAGGACGCTTTAATGCGTTTCACCAGCTCTTCCGCTTCATACGGCTTAAGCAGGCCAGACATGTCTTTAATACACAAGGAGTGACAGCCTAGATCTTCCAGACGCTTGGCCAGATCCGTCCAAGTATCCAGGTTATGTACCGGGCTGGTCGTATAAGAAATGGTACCCTGAGCATGTGCGCCGACATCCACCGTCGCCTTGACGGCTTTTTCAAAGTTGCGGACATCATTCATGGCATCAAAGATACGGAACACATCCATGCCGTTAGCATGGGCGCGCTCCACAAACTTTTCGACCACGTCGTCCGCATAGTGACGGTACCCCAGCAGGTTCTGCCCGCGCAGCAACATCTGCATCGGGGTCTTAGGCATTGCCTGTTTCAGTAAACGCAGACGTTCCCAGGGATCTTCACCAAGATAACGAATACACGCATCAAAGGTGGCACCGCCCCAGGTTTCCAGTGACCAGTAGCCGACGTTATCCAGCTGCTCTGCGATAGGCAGCATATCTTCGATACGTAAACGGGTAGCGAATAAAGATTGGTGGGCATCACGTAACACGACGTCGGTGATGGCTAATGGCTTAGACATGCTCTCAAACTCCTTGTCTTAATATAGGTCCTAATTACCACAATGTCCTGCTGGCTCGGTACAGAGCCCCCTGTAAGCAGGCTTTGTGGTACAACTTTAGGTTTTCTGGCTGCGATATTGATGAACGGCAGCCGTTATAGCTGCGATGACTTCAGGCTGAACGCCATTGCCCGGTGCGGGAGGGGCTTGGCGCGGAGTGCTCTGAATGGGGGGTGCGTCCTCAGGGGCTATCTTGGCCAACAGCTGTACCAGGACAATCAGCACACTGAGAAATAAAAACACGACCACCATCCCGGTGACCATGATCGTGGCGGCCTCCCACAGCAAACTTCCTAAATCGGCCATAATGCTTCCTTTCCTTGATGATGTAATAGGCGATGTAACAAATATCACGCCGCACAAAATCATGTCAAATTGATTAACAATGCGACACGCCAGCAAATTTTGTCTCTTGCTTTTGGCACGCTGAAAGCAAAAATTTATTCAATCAGCAAAATTTGCCTGTATTTTGCTTGGATATTCCACTGTATGCAGCGCGCCACCTCTCATTTTGGAAGTTGTAGATCCTTGAATAACCTAATTTTTAACTAAAACCTTATCGCTTACGTAAAGGTAAGATCATTAAAATCAAAAAGAAACATTAGTGACAGGAAAGTGAAACAGTTCCCAGCAAAAGATCCGATGTTGCGCCGCATTTCACTCATCACCCACAGTGAGATATGTATTTACATTTAAAGCATAACAAATCACATCAAAAAAGAGATTGGGCGACCCGTCTCTACCCCTTTCTCTCATTCTTAATCTAACCCAGATGCGAACAAAGGGAATGAGACACGCAGCAAGCGAACGAAACCGAAACCGAAACCGAAACCGTTTTGTAGATTGCTAAATCCACAGCTAAGTCCAAAGCTACGGCCAAAGCCAGGTACACAGCAACGCAGACAGCAACGTAAGCACACAGATTAAGTTTGAAGGGCTGGCAACAGACAACGCGGGGGAAAACGACAAAGCGGATGGATAAAGGTCGCGGGAATTAGGTGTTGTCCAACAGCGGCAATTCTGGCTGTAGCCAAAAGCCGAGAGGAGAGGTCCCCGTCACAGTCATTAGAAGGCAGGACGCAGAAATGAAAAAAGCCCAGCCGAAGCTGAGCTTTTCAATAATGGCGCGTCCGGGAGGATTCGAACCTCCGACCGCCTGGTTCGTAGCCAGGTACTCTATCCAGCTGAGCTACGGACGCGCAGGCTATATTCTGACAATGCAGAATATGGAAATAATGGCGCGCTCGGGAGGATTCGAACCTCCGACCGCCTGGTTCGTAGCCAGGTACTCTATCCAGCTGAGCTACGAGCGCACGCTTAATTCCGGGTGTTTCACACTGCCGAGGCAATGTTTATCAATAATGGCGCGTCCGGGAGGATTCGAACCTCCGACCGCCTGGTTCGTAGCCAGGTACTCTATCCAGCTGAGCTACGGACGCGCAGGCTATATTCTGACAATGCAGAATATGGAAATAATGGCGCGCTCGGGAGGATTCGAACCTCCGACCGCCTGGTTCGTAGCCAGGTACTCTATCCAGCTGAGCTACGAGCGCACGCTTAATTCCGGGTGTTTCACACTGCCGAGGCAATGCTTATCAATAATGGCGCGTCCGGGAGGATTCGAACCTCCGACCGCCTGGTTCGTAGCCAGGTACTCTATCCAGCTGAGCTACGGACGCGCAGGCTGTATTCTTTATGATCCAGAATACGGGATTAATGGCGCGCTCGGGAGGATTCGAACCTCCGACCGCCTGGTTCGTAGCCAGGTACTCTATCCAGCTGAGCTACGAGCGCGCAGAATCTGTTTTCAATCGTCAGGAACACCTAACGGCCAATGCCTTGTAGACATTGGCTTAAGTAACAGTCCGTTGATACTTAAGGAATGATGGCGCGTCCGGGAGGATTCGAACCTCCGACCGCCTGGTTCGTAGCCAGGTACTCTATCCAGCTGAGCTACGGACGCGCAGGCTTTTCTTTTGCAAGAAAACTCTTTACTTAAACTACGTTAAGAAAGAATGGCGGTGAAGGAGGGATTCGAACCCTCGATACGGCTATAAACCGTATACTCCCTTAGCAGGGGAGCGCCTTCAGCCTCTCGGCCACCTCACCACACGAATAATGGCGCGCTCGGGAGGATTCGAACCTCCGACCGCCTGGTTCGTAGCCAGGTACTCTATCCAGCTGAGCTACGAGCGCACACTTAATTCGGTTTTATTTCACATCGCCTACCTGGCAATGTAAATCAATATAATGGCGCGTCCGGGAGGATTCGAACCTCCGACCGCCTGGTTCGTAGCCAGGTACTCTATCCAGCTGAGCTACGGACGCGCAGGCTTTTCTTTTGCAAGAAAACTCTTTACTTAAACTACGTTAAGAAAGAATGGCGGTGAAGGAGGGATTCGAACCCTCGATACGGCTATAAACCGTATACTCCCTTAGCAGGGGAGCGCCTTCAGCCTCTCGGCCACCTCACCGCACGAATAATGGCGCGCTCGGGAGGATTCGAACCTCCGACCGCCTGGTTCGTAGCCAGGTACTCTATCCAGCTGAGCTACGAGCGCACACTTAATTCGGTTTTTATTTCGCACTGCCATTCGGGCAATGCAAATCAATCATGGCGCGTCCGGGAGGATTCGAACCTCCGACCGCCTGGTTCGTAGCCAGGTACTCTATCCAGCTGAGCTACGGACGCGCAGGCATTTCTATTTGCAAGAGAACTCTTTACTTAAACCATGTTAAGAAAGAATGGCGGTGAAGGAGGGATTCGAACCCTCGATACGGCTATAAACCGTATACTCCCTTAGCAGGGGAGCGCCTTCAGCCTCTCGGCCACCTCACCGTCTTGCGGGGGCTCATATTACTTCGCCCCCAAAATAAGTCAAACACTTTATTATCAAAAAACGACATCAACTGCGCGTGTGCGCACTAAGTAGCCAACTCGGCACATTATCGGACGCACAAGCACAGGAAAGCACTTAATTTCAATAAAATGGCAAAATTGTCTGACTACAAAAAAGGCCAGCTCATCAGGCCGACCTTCTTCGAATTAGTAGTTACCAGAACCTTGGGTACCCGTTTCTTTTTCAGCTTGGATACGCATGTAGATCTCTTCGCGGTGCACAGAAACTTCTTTTGGTGCATTTACACCAATACGAACCTGGTTACCTTTAACGCCCAGAACAGTAACAGTTACTTCATCACCGATCATCAGCGTTTCACCTACGCGACGTGTCAAAATTAGCATTCGTGTGCTCCTTGAGTAATCTCTGTCTTATAAGAGTTACGGTTAATTATCCAACAAATTTTACGTTATCGTAAATGGTCACTGCTCAAGAAACAGCGAGAAGTGGCCGATTATCCAGACTTTCTGCCTCGACCACAAATTTTTTATGGAGGATCGCTGTGGCCCGCTGGACATCCAGTCCCTGCACTAACAGTGACAAGCATCGCACGGTTGACGTCTGTTGATACACAGCCAGCTCATGTTCGAGCAACAGTGTTTCTACATGTGGCCACATCTGCCCGCTCCCTTCCCCAACAATGGTAACGGTAGCGACGTTTTCTTCCACTACCGCTAGGTCACCCATTATCAGTTTCAGTCTGGCCAGTGCATCCGCCGCCGTCACCATCCAGGTGGAGTGATTGTCGCCGGCATAACACCAAACATCAAACCCGAGCAACTGCAATCGTTGCTCAACCTCATGGATCGGCTGTTCCACATTCAGCAGTGATTGCTGTGCCTTGATCGCCACGCCGACAGCTCCCGCCGCCGAAGATGGCTCAAAGTTCACCAGAGTTCCTTCGCCGTCATCAAACGATGACACCACCCTCAAAGGCACCCGGTGTGACTCAGCATATTCAACTGACTGTAATTGTAGCACTTTTGCTCCGTGCCGTGCCATTGCCGTCATATCATCGAAATGAATGGCGCTGAGCTTGCACGCTTCGCTGACCAGACGGGGGTCTGTGGTATAGACACCGTCAACGTCAGTGAAGATTTGGCATTCGTCTGCATTCAACGCCCCGGCAATTGCCACAGCCGTTGTATCAGAGCCGCCACGTCCCAGTGTCGTGATATTGTTCAGGCTATCACGCCCCTGGAACCCAGCCACCACCACAATGTGGTCGCGGCTGAGAAAATGTTGCAACGTGTCCGTATCAACTTGGGTGATGCTGGCATTATTAAATGCGTTGTCCGTGCGGATGGCGACCTGATCGGCAGTCAGGGAGGTGGCCGGATAGCCACGTTTATTCAGGGCCATTGCCAATAGCGCAATGGTTACCTGCTCCCCGGTCGATAGCAACACATCCAGCTCTCGCTGTGTTGGCACCTCATCGATCTGTTTTGCCAATCCCAGCAGGCGGTTGGTTTCCCCCGCCATTGCCGAAACGACGACAACAATTTGATGACCCTGCAGGCGTGATTGAATCACGCGATCGGCGACAGCTTCAATTCGCTCAATGCTGCCGACCGATGTTCCACCAAATTTCTGCACTAATAGTGCCACATCACCACTCCAAGTATTACAGCTTCTCTGCCAACCAAGGGGTGACAGATTCCAGTGCTGCTGGCAATGCCGCAGCATCTGTACCACCCGCTTGAGCCATATCCGGACGGCCGCCGCCTTTACCGCCAACTTGCTGTGCCACCATGTTGATCAGGTCACCGGCTTTCACCTTACCGATCAGATCTTTGGTCACACCGGCGATCAGGCCGACTTTGTCATCGCTGACATTACCCAGTACCACAATGCCGCTGCCCAGCTGGTTCTTCATTTCATCAACCATACCGCGCAGGCCTTTGTTGTCGGCACCGTCCAGTTTCGCAATCAGGACTTTCACACCGTTGATGTCTTTCGCCTGATTGATTAGTCCCGCACTTTCCTGTGCGGCCAGTTTGTCTTTCAGCTGCTGAATTTCTTTTTCCAGCTGCTTGCTGTGGGCAACCAGGGCACTGACTTTGCTGGCTACGGAAGCCGCGTCAGATTTCACCAGGCCCGCCGTTTCTGTCAGCAGGGCTTCCTGTGCGTGCAGGGCGTCAATCGCCGCTTCGCCAGTCACCGCTTCGATACGACGGATACCGGCTGCAATACCGCCTTCCGATACGATCTTGAACAGACCGATGTCGCCGGTATTTTTGGCGTGGATACCACCACACAGTTCAGTCGAGAAGTCGCCCATGCTCAGCACGCGCACTTCATCGTCATATTTCTCACCAAACAGCGCCATGGCACCTTTCTGTTTGGCAGACTCAATGTCCATCAGATCGGTATTGATCGCGTGGTTACGACGGATTTGCTCGTTCACCAGGCGCTCAACTTCACGCAGTTGCTCCGGCTTCACCGATTCCAGGTGAGAGAAGTCAAAACGCAGACCTTCCGGCTTCACCAGGGAGCCTTTCTGAGTCACGTGCTCGCCCAGCAGCTGACGTAGTGCCGCGTGCAGCAGGTGAGTCGCTGAGTGGTTCAGGCTGATTGCCTCACGACGTTTGGCATCCACTTTCGCCGCCACTTTGTCGCCCACGTTCAGTGAGCCTTCGCTCATCACACCGTAGTGACCAATTGCCGCACCAAATTTCTGCGTGTCAGTGACGTTAAGCAGCACACCGTCTGCCTGCATCACACCAGTATCACCACACTGGCCGCCTGACTCTGCGTAGAACGGCGTGTTGTCCAGGACCACCAGCACATTTTCACCGGCATTCACGGTATCAACCTGCTCACCCTCGCGGTACAGCGCCACTACCGTCGACTCGCCTTCAGTCGAGCTGTAGCCACAGAATTCTGTGTCAGCGTCTACTTTGATCGCGTCGTTGTAATCAACACCAAACTGGCCTGCTTCACGTGCACGCTGACGCTGGGCTTCCATTGCATCGTTGAAGCCTTCTTCATCGATAGTGAAACCACGCTCACGTGCAACGTCGTTTGTCAGGTCAGCCGGGAAGCCGTAGGTGTCATACAGTTTGAATACGGTTTCGCCGTCCAGTACTTTACCGTCCAGGCTATCCAGCGCTTCCGCCAGAATCGTCATACCGCGGTCAAGCGTACGACCGAAGTTTTCTTCTTCGATCTTCAGTACTTTCTCAACCATTTCCTGCTGTTTATTCAGCTCTTCACCGGCCGTGCCCATCACCTCAGCCAGCGGGCCAACCAGTTTGTAGAAGAAGGCACCTTTCGCGCCCAGCTTATTACCATGGCGAACAGCACGACGGATGATACGGCGCAGTACATAACCACGGCCTTCGTTGGATGGCATCACACCGTCGGCAATCAGGAAGGCACATGAACGGATGTGGTCTGCAACAACGCGAAGCGATTGATTGCTCAGGTCATCGTGACCGATCACTGCTGCCGCTTCTTTGATCAAAGTCTGGAAAATATCAATTTCATAGTTTGAGTGAACGCCCTGCATGATGGCAGAGATACGCTCAATACCCATACCGGTATCAACCGACGGTTTAGGCAGTGGCTCCATCGTGCCGTCAGCCTGGCGGTTGAATTGCATGAATACGTTGTTCCAGATCTCGATGAAACGGTCACCGTCTTCTTCCGGTGTTCCCGGACGGCCGCCCCAGATGTGCTCACCGTGATCGTAGAAAATTTCAGTACATGGACCACATGGACCGGTATCGCCCATCTGCCAGAAGTTGTCAGACTCGTAAGCTTTGCCGCCTTTCTTGTCACCGATACGGATGATGCGATCAGCCGGGATACCCACTTCTTTGTTCCAGATGTCAAACGCTTCGTCATCGGTTTCATACACGGTGACCAGCAGACGATCCTGAGGCAGTTGCAGTACGTCAGTCAGGAATTCCCATGCGTACTTGATGGCGTCTTGCTTGAAGTAGTCACCGAAGCTGAAGTTACCCAGCATTTCAAAAAACGTGTGGTGACGAGCTGTAAAGCCTACATTTTCCAGGTCGTTGTGCTTACCACCTGCACGCACACAGCGCTGAGCTGTGGTCGCTCGAGTGTAGCTGCGCTTCTCTAGACCGAGGAAAGTATCTTTAAACTGGTTCATACCTGCGTTTGTAAACAACAACGTTGGGTCGTTAGCAGGTACAAGAGACGAGCTCGGGACGATTTGGTGACCTTTGCTCTCAAAAAACGCAAGAAACGCACGGCGAATCTCATCAGTGCTCATGTACATTGGCAAATCCTGAATAATGCTTTTCTGTAAACGGAATAATCGAATTAACTGTTGAATCGCCTGCCTGTGCAATAGCCACCATGCCCTTGGCCGGACAGAATAAGCAGGGATAATGAAACTAACATAAATTCTTTGGCGGCTATTGTAAAACAACGGTAGGCATAACTGGAAATGTTATGTTCAAAAATGGGGTGTTTTCTGTGCTTTGAGCGCCCTGTTTGCTGCGCATCCGGTCGTTGTCCGGCGCTGCCGTCAACAGACCGTCACGCACAGGCGTTAATATTCTTCCTCGGCATTCAGCGCGTATTTAATTTGCTCGAAGTCGAACCCCCTGTACTGCATAAAGCGAAACCGGCGGGCCTGCTCTTTCGGGGTATCCATCGGGCTGCCGCCGAATTTTCGCTGCGCCACTTCGCGGGCATGCTCGAACCAGTCGAATTCATCCTGCTCCAGCAACTGACTGACGATAGCGTCGTGCACCCCTTTCATTTTCATTTCCTGCCGAATGCGCATCAGCCCCCAGCCTTTAGCAATCCCATTACGCAGCATCAGCGCGGCAAAGCGGGCATCGTCCAGCCAGTTATAGTCCTGACAGAATGCCACGGCCTCATCAATATCCGCACCGCTGTAACCGCGGTTTTTCAGCTTCAGCCGCAGCTCTTTTTCGGCATGATCACGCCGCGACAAGTAGCCGACCGCCGCTTCTTTGGCACTTTGTCTGGGTGGTTGCTTGCTCTTCATGTTCTTCCCCTCGGCAAACGGGTGATAAACAAAAACGGGCGAGGTACTGCTACCCGCCCGTTTTGCTAATTCTCAATAGATTAACACTGGTTTGCTAGTTTTCGGCCAGACGGACTTAGAACGCCTGATCTTCTGCATCCATGTTTTCCAGTACGTCGTCTTCAGACGCTGGAGCAGATTCGCCGCCTTGCACGTTTTCAGTGTTCAGCAGCATATCACGCAGTTGCTTCTCGATTTCCGCCGCAATTTCAGTGTTCTCAGCCAGATATTTGCAGGCATTCGCCTTACCCTGACCAATCTTGTCACCCTTGTAACTGTACCAGGCACCGGCTTTTTCGATCATCTTGTGCTTAACACCCAAATCCACCAGTTCACCATTACGGTTAAAACCTTGTCCGTACAGGATTTGGGTATCAGCCTGCTTGAACGGTGCCGCGATCTTGTTCTTCACCACTTTGATACGGGTTTCGTTACCCACCACTTCATCGCCTTCTTTAATCGCACCGGTACGGCGGATGTCCAGACGAACAGAGGCATAGAATTTCAGGGCGTTACCACCGGTGGTGGTTTCCGGGTTACCGAACATCACACCAATCTTCATACGGATCTGGTTGATGAAGATACACATACAGTTAGACTGCTTCAGGTTACCGGTCAGCTTACGCATCGCCTGAGACAGCATACGTGCCTGCAGACCCATGTGCGAGTCACCCATTTCACCTTCGATTTCCGCTTTTGGCGTCAGGGCTGCAACGGAGTCAACCACCAGGATATCTACCGCGCCTGAACGCGCCAGTGCATCAGCGATTTCCAGGGCTTGCTCACCAGTGTCCGGCTGAGATACCAGCAGCTGGTCAATATCAACACCCAGTTTTTTCGCATATACCGGATCCAGGGCGTGCTCAGCATCAATGAACGCACAGGTTTTACCGTCACGTTGCGCCGCGGCAATCACTTCCAGAGTTAGTGTGGTTTTACCTGATGATTCCGGACCGTAAATTTCAACAATACGACCCATCGGCAGGCCGCCAGCACCCAAGGCGATATCGAGAGACAGAGAACCAGTAGACACTGTTTCTACATCCATTGCGCGGTTGTCGCCCAATTTCATGATCGAGCCTTTACCGAATTGCTTCTCAATTTGACCTAACGCGGCGGCAAGTGCCTTCTGCTTGTTGTCGTCCATTCGACTCTCCAAGGGATGCTTCAATTAAGTACTGATAATGATGACTAGTATACTGTCTATTCATACAGTGTCTAGCACTGGATGAAATTTTTTTACGAGCCTGACCGCTCTACCGCGCCCGCCCTAATCGGTCAGCTGATTCAGACGATCCAATAACCCCGTCAGTGCGATCTCAACAGCCTGTTGCCGGACTTGCTGCCGATCTCCGGGCAGATGGCAGGTTTTAACCGTCATCCAACCGCTATCATCGGCCCAGGCAAAACACACGGTGCCAACCGGTTTTTCTACACTGCCGCCCCCCGGGCCAGCAATACCACTGATCGCAACACTGATATTGGCGGCCGAATTTGCCAGTGCGCCTGCTGCCATTTCCCGTACCACCGGCTCACTGACGGCACCGTAAGTGGCCAGTGTATCAGCCTGCACCCCCAGCATTTGCTGCTTGGCTTCGTTGCTATAAGTAACAAATGCCCGGTCGAACCAGCCGGAACTGCCGGCAATATCGGTAATGGCTGTCGATACGCCGCCACCGGTGCATGATTCTGCGGTTGTCGCCATCCATTGCTGGCGGGCTAACGCCTGCCCCACTTCTGTTGCTAATTCCATCTTCATCTCCCCGTGTTCTGCCTTGCAAGCCCTTCGCCGGACAGGTATTCACCTTGTACAGACCGCCAGTTCAACCCCCGAATTCCCCGCACCTCAACGCGGGAAAATTCACGGCTGACCCTTTGCCGACCGGCATGATTCACGTATCCTAGGCGACCAGAAATTTCTCCGGACAGTGCGGAATAACTCACTCCGACCGGCACAATGTAGCAGGCATAATCGTGACAGTAAAAGGCATAGAACAGCACACCCCAATGATGCAGCAATTTTTACGGATCAAGGCGGAAAATCCTGACGTCCTGCTGTTTTACCGGATGGGTGACTTCTACGAACTATTTTTTGACGACGCCAAGCGGGCATCACAACTGCTGGATATTTCCCTGACCAAACGGGGCTCATCCAACGGTCAGCCAATCCCTATGGCGGGCGTGCCGTATCATGCCGTTGAAGGTTACCTGGCGCGTCTGGTTCAGCAAGGGGTGTCGGTCGCGATTTGCGAGCAGATTGGCGATCCAGCAACCAGCAAAGGGCCGGTTGAGCGAAAAGTTGTGCGGATCATTACACCGGGTACTGTCAGTGATGAAGCGCTGCTGAATGAACGACACGATAACCTGATCGCAGCTATCTACTACGATGGCGAAACATTCGGCTACGCCACACTGGATATTACGTCCGGGCGTTTCATGCTGACCGAGCCAGAGACCGAAGAAGCCATGCAAGCCGAACTACAGCGTACCAGTCCGGCAGAAATCCTGTACCCGGAAGACTTTGCGCTACCGGGATTGCTGCAAGGCTACAAAGGCAGCCGCCGCCGTCCGGTCTGGGAATTTGATCTGGAAACAGCGCGCCAGCAATTAACCATGCAGTTTGGCACCCGAGATCTGGTCGGGTTTGGTGTCGAACATGCCGAGCGTGGCCTGTGCGCAGCTGGCTGTTTGATGCAATACGTCAAAGATACCCAGCGTACCGCCCTGCCGCACATCCGCGCAATCACTCTGGATCGCAAAGATCATGCGGTCATCCTCGATGCCGCAACCCGCCGCAACCTGGAGCTGACCCAGAACCTGGCCGGAGGCTTCGACAATACCCTGGCCGCGGTGCTGGATAAAACTGCGACCCCAATGGGCAGCCGTCTGCTCAAACGCTGGCTACATCAACCGATTCGTGATCGCCAGCAACTCAATGGCCGCCTGGATGCCATTGGGACACTGAAAGATACCGGCATGTTCCTGGATATTGCGGGTGTATTGCGCCATATGGGCGATCTGGAGCGGATTCTAGCTCGTCTTGCCCTGCGCTCTGCCCGTCCTCGCGATCTGGCGCGAATGCGTACGGCTCTGCAGCACCTGCCGGAGCTGGCCGAACTGCTGGCCGAACTGAACCAGTCACGCATCAGTGAACTGGCCACCCTGGCAGCCCCGATGGATGAGCTGTGTGAACTGCTGGAACGTGCCATTATTGAAAATCCGCCGGTCGTGATCCGTGACGGCGGCGTGTTGGCACCGGGGTACAATACCGAGCTGGACGAATGGCGTGATCTCGCAGACGGGGCAACCAAGTTCCTCGAAGAGCTGGAAGCCAGTGAGCGCGAACGCCATGACATTGACAGCCTGAAAGTGGGCTTCAACCAGGTACACGGTTTTTATATTCAGGTCAGCCGCGGTCAGAGCCACCTGGTGCCAAGCCATTATGTACGCCGCCAGACCCTGAAGAATGCCGAACGCTACATCATTCCTGAACTAAAAGAGCACGAAGACAAGGTTCTGAACTCCAAGTCCAAGGCACTGGCTCTGGAAAAACAGCTGTGGGAAGGGCTGTTCGATCAGCTGCTGCCGCACCTGGAGCAGTTGCAAAATACCGCCAGCGCCCTGTCGGAGCTGGATGTCCTGACCAACCTGGCTGAGCGGGCTGACACCCTTAACTACTGCCGTCCTGAGCTGACGGACACCACAGGCATTGAAATCACTGCCGGCCGCCACCCCGTGGTTGAGCAGGTCCTGGACGAGCCGTTTATTGCCAACCCAATCTCCCTGCACCGCGATCGTCGCATGCTGATCATTACTGGTCCGAACATGGGCGGTAAATCCACCTATATGCGGCAAACGGCATTGATCGCCCTGTTGGCACATGTGGGCTCTTTTGTACCGGCAGAAGCCGTGAAAATCGGCCCGCTGGATCGCATTTTCACCCGTATCGGCGCGTCGGACGATCTGGCATCCGGTCGCTCGACCTTCATGGTGGAAATGACTGAGACCGCTAATATTCTCCATAATGCTACCCAGAACAGTCTGGTCCTGATGGATGAAATTGGCCGGGGTACCAGCACCTACGACGGGTTGTCACTGGCCTGGGCCAGCGCCGAGTGGCTGGCAGACAAAATTGCGGCCATGACCCTGTTCGCGACCCACTACTTTGAGCTGACCGAACTGCCATCGCTGATTGACGGCTTGGCGAACGTTCACCTTGATGCGGTTGAACACGGCGACGATATCGCCTTCATGCACGCCGTGCAGGAAGGCGCCGCGAGCAAGTCCTACGGTCTGGCAGTCGCCAGTCTGGCCGGGGTACCGAAGTCGGTCATTAAGCGGGCTAAAATCAAGCTGCAGCAGTTGGAAGCCAGCGGCCATCAGCAGGCTCTGGCACCGGCCAGCAATGCACCGCGTGCCGAACAGCAACTGAGCCTGATCCCTGAGCCAAGCGAAGTCGAAGAAGCACTGGCCAACCTGAACCCGGATGAATTGACACCGCGTCAGGCACTGGATGAGCTGTATCGCCTGAAGGCCTTGCTGTAAGCTACGGAGATTGGTTTCAGACGCAAAAAAGGGAGATGCCAGGCATCTCCCTTTTTTCATCAATGTCGTATCAAAACGTTCTGGTTGTTTCTGTCTGATTTCTTCTACTTAACCCATTGCTGTTCAGCTTGGACAATACTGTCCCAAAAGGTTGTTCAACAAAAACTTAAAGCTGACTTAAAGCTGGCCATGGTTAAACAGAGATTCGATATTCAGACCCTGATGGGTCAGCATATCGCGCAGGCGACGCAGACCTTCTACCTGAATCTGGCGGACTCGTTCACGGGTCAGACCGATTTCACGACCGACATCTTCCAGGGTCGAGGCTTCATACCCCAGCAGGCCAAAACGTCGAGCCAGCACTTCACGCTGTTTCGGATTCAGCTCTTGCAGCCAGTGTACGATCGAGGTTTTGATATCGTCATCTTGGGTAGATGTTTCCGGACCACCACCTTTCTCATCCGGGATAATATCCAGCAGGGCTTTTTCAGAATCCCCGCCAATCGGATTATCGACAGAGCCGACACGCTCATTGAGGCGCAACATCCGGTTGACGTCATCGACGGATTTATCCAGTTTCAGGGCGATGTCTTCCGCCGTCGGTTCATGATCCAGCTTCTGTGCCAGTTCACGGGCGGTACGCAGGTACACATTCAGCTCTTTGACCACATGGATCGGCAAGCGAATAGTACGGGTCTGGTTCATGATTGCACGTTCGATGGTCTGGCGGATCCACCAAGTCGCATAGGTCGAGAAGCGAAATCCACGTTCTGGATCGAATTTCTCAACCGCACGGATCAAGCCGAGGTTACCTTCTTCAACCAGATCCAGCAGCGCCAGACCACGATTGCTGTAACGGCGGGAGATCTTCACCACCAGTCGCAGGTTACTTTCGATCATCCGTTTGCGAGCCACTTCATCTCCGCGAAGGGCACGCCGTGCGTACAGCACTTCTTCCTCAGCGGTCAGCAGTGGGGAAAAACCAATCTCGCCCAGATAGAGTTGCGTCGCATCCAGTGCCTTTTGCGATGTTCCGTAGTGGGAGATATCCATCTCCTCATCGCCAACTTCTACCTCTTCGGCCTTGACGTCGATATCTTCGGAGTCAATCTCCATATCTTCTTCAAAATCAAAGTCTTCGATATCTGTAGCCGTATTGCTTCTGCTCATAGCGCCTCCCAGATGGCGAGTTAGCAAAAAAACATTACCAACCTGACTATGCCATGTTGACTATCGCGGTAAATAGCGCATCGGATCGACGGATTTACCTTTGTAACGAATCTCAAAATGCAACTTCACGTTACTGGAACCAGAACTACCCATGGCAGCTATCTTCTGACCCAGCACAACCTTCTGCTGCTCCTTGACGTATAAATGGTCATTGTGGGCATAGGCGCTGAGGTAATCTTCGCTGTGCTTGATAATGACCAAGTTGCCATACCCTCGCAATGCGTTACCAGCGTACACCACAACACCGCTGGCTGACGCAGTCACAGGCTGGCCTTTGTTTCCAGCAATATCTATGCCCTTGTTCCCGTTTTCAGTATTTGAGAACTTGGCAATGATGCGACCTTTCGCCGGCCATGCCCACTCGGCAACTTTGTTGTTACTGGAACTCGGCTGAGTTGTAACAACTTTGTTACTTTTAGTGTCTTGAGAGTACCCTTTTGTGCGAGACGGATCAACGTTTTTATCGCTGTTTTTTTGTTCAACTTTAGGCGTAGACGCTGTCTTCTGGGACTGAGACGGCGTATTTGTGGTAGGTTTCGCTGTCGGCTGATTCTGGGCAGCCGTTTTGTTTGTCGTTTGGCCTGCAGCAGCTTGTTTCGAAGATGTTACAGAAGTGGTACCGGATGTGCGTTGTGAGCCTGTGGAACCCGCGGCGATCACATTCGGTGCACCTTTGCCATATTGCGGAGCATCATATTTAGGCTTCCACAAAGTCAGCTTTTGCCCCGGAAAAATGGTGTAAGGTGCCTTCAGCTTGTTCGCGCTGACAATTTCATCAACATTACGGCCGGTAATATACGAAATAAAGTAAAGGGTATCTCCCTTCCTGACTTCGTAATAACTGCCCCGATAGCTGCCCCGCTCAATGCTACTGTAATCCTTACCAAGACTGGTTACGGGAGCCGGAGGATGGCTGCTGCATGCTGACAGCGACAAGCTGGCGACCACCGTCACCCATTGCCACCATTTCGCTTGGTTATTCTCCATCCCCATAATTTTCTACCGTAACTCTCCCGCCACCAACGGCACAAACCGGACTGGTTCGACATCCTGATATGAAAAATGTTCACCCTCACGGGTGATGACTTTGAGCACCTGACTGTGTACCCCAACCGGGATCACCAGCCGCCCGCCTTCCGCCAGTTGCGCCAGTAACGCAGCTGGAACATCCGAGGCCGCAGCGGTGACGATAATAGCATCAAACGGCCCTTTACTGGCCCAGCCCTGCCAGCCGTCACCGTGTTTGGTGGCGACATTATGCAGCTCCAGCTGTTTGAGTCGACGTTTGGCCTGCCATTGCAGTGCCTTGATGCGCTCGACGGAAAACACCTGATCCACCATGTGGGCCAGAACGGCGGTCTGATAACCCGAACCGGTGCCGATTTCCAGCACCCGGCTATGCGGGGTCAGCGCCAGCAGTTCCGTCATTTTGGCCACAATGTAGGGCTGTGAGATCGTCTGCCCGCTGCCAATCGGCAAGGCATTATTTTCATAGGCTTTGTGTGACAGTGCTTCGTCAATGAACCGCTCTCGGGGAACGGCTGCCATTGCACGCAGCACATTGTCATTACGGATTCCCTGCTGGCGCAAATAATTCAGCAGCGAACTCCGCTTTTCCACATAGCGCATCCTCAATTTTTCTCCTGATGAATCCACTCCCGGATGGCCCCGAGCGAATCATGCGCCGTCAGGTCTACCTGTAATGGAGTAATCGATACACACCGTTGTTCGATCGCGTAGAAGTCGGTACCCGGCCCGGCATCCTGGCAGGCTCCCGGCGGGCCCAGCCAATACAGCGGCTTGCCGCGAGGATCCACACCTTTAACCATGTTTTCCGCTCGGTGGCGAGCCCCCAGGCGAGTCACTTGCCAATCACCCAGTTCATTCATCGGTACGTCAGGAACATTGACGTTAAGAATTTTATTGGTCGGCAGCGGGCGCGTCTGCATGTTCTGCAATATCTGTTTGACCACCTGCGCTGCCGTTTCAAAATGTGTATCACCGACAAGTGAAACCGCAATCGCCGGCACCCCGAGGAAATGCCCCTCGGTTGCCGCCGCAACGGTACCGGAATAGAGGACGTCATCCCCCAGATTGGCACCGTGATTGACTCCGGCCACGACAACGTCAGGCCGGTATGCCAACCACTCATTGAGGGCAAAGTGCACACAGTCGGTCGGGGTGCCTTCCACAGACACCCGACGCTCACCCTCTTCGCGAATACGCAACGGGTAATCCAGGGTTAGCGAATTAGACGCCCCCGAGCGATTGCGATCCGGGGCCACAACTGTCACTTCCCCCAGCTCACTCAGCACTGATGCCAGGGTATTAATTCCCCTGGCAAAAATCCCGTCATCGTTACTGATCAGAATTCTCATTGTTATTTTCCTTGTCCTCCAGCTCCGGCTCCAGCATCAATTCCCGGACAACCGCCGTGGCAAAGCAGCCGGCAGGCAGAGAGAATGAGACTGTCACCTGATCGCCTTCCTGCGCCCAAGCCATATCCGTTGGCTTCAGCAACAATGGGCGACGCTCATGGCGCATCCGGTTATCCCGAATCAGTTTCAGCAGCAGTGGTTCCTGTTCGACCAGCGCCATTTCAAACGCTTCAGCCTCGCCTGTTGTCGGCAGGGCATTATCTCCCATCATTGGGGCGGTCAGCAGCCAACTGCTGTCATCAACAGCCTGCTGCGCAGCGGCCACATCTTCCACTAAGTGACCCGTCATACCGCTTTCCAGCCCGGCATCAGAGCCCGGCTGTAGCCAGTCGCCTGCCATAACAGTATGTACCAGTTTCTGTTCAATACGCGCCGACAGAATCATGTTGAACAGCCAGGAGCGTGCTGCAGACAGGTAGAAACTGCGCTTACTTTTATCGCGTACCCGGAACTCATCGTTACCCCAGGCACGGGCTTTAACCACGTTATTGCCGCTATGACCAAAGCGCTGCTCGCCAAAATAGTTGGGAACCCCGTGAGCAGCAATGTGCGTCAGTCGCTCCAGCACCGCCTCTGGCTGATCCAAATCGCGCAGGCGTAACTGGAACCAGTTGCCGCTCAGATCGCCTGGACGCAGTTTCTTATCATGGCGGGCCGTTTCCAGCACTTCGACTCCCGGGTGCTCAGCCACAAACTGAGTCAGATCCGGATCCGGCTTGCCCGGCAGGTGAACACTCAGCCATTGCTCCGTTACGGCATGGCGATCTTTCAGGCCCGCCCAGCTGACATCGCGCGACTTCACGCCGCACGCTTTTGCCAGTTCGTTCACAACATATTTGGTGTTCTCACCGGTTTTACGGATTTTCACCATGAAGTGCTCGCCGTGACCAGCGAAATCAAAGCCAAGATTTTCGTTTACGATAAAGTCTTCAGGTTCAACTTTGATCCGACCCTGACAGCTGGGTTTACCGTAAAGCCAGCTGAAGTTGTCCATAATACCAGACATAGTAATACCATCGCGTTGCAATGAGGCGCCGGCCACCCAATCAGCGACCCCCTCATTACAGTCATTATTGTTGAATGATCAGAACCACTGCTTCACAGGCAATGCCCTCTTTGCGCCCGGTAAAACCCAGTCGCTCAGAAGTGGTCGCTTTCACATTGATGTTGCTGATATCCGTTTCCAGATCGTCAGCGATTGCCTGGCACATCGCGTCAATATGCGGTGCCATTTTGGGTGCCTGGGCGATAATAGTGACGTCCAGGTTGCCAAGGCGATAGCCCTTGGCCTTCACTTTACTGTATACATCACGCAGCAGAAAACGGCTGTCCGCCCCTTTCCACTCGGCATCTGTATCCGGGAAATGGCGACCAATATCTCCGGCCCCGATTGCGCCCAGCAGCGCATCACACACAGCGTGCAAGGCGACATCACCGTCAGAGTGAGCAATCAAACCCTGCTCGTAAGGCACCGCCACCCCGCCAATGATAACCGGCCCTTCGCCACCAAACTTGTGTACATCAAAGCCATGTCCGATTCGCATCATGCTGGATCCCCCAGTAGTTTTGCTAAATAAAATTCCGCCAGTGCCAGATCCTCAGGTTGAGTGACCTTCAGGTTATCGGCGCGCCCTTTCACCAGGATGGGCATCTGACCGCAATATTCTAACGCCGACGCTTCATCCGTCACGACGGCACCAGCCGCTAAAGCCTGTTCCAGCGCCTGCTTCAGGACACCGGCCCGAAACATTTGTGGCGTCAGGGCATGCCACAGATCAGCCCTGTCGACCGTTGACGAGATCGCGCCATCGCCATTGCCCCGTTTCATGGTATCGCGTACCGGCGCGGCCAGAATCGCCCCGTACGGGCTGGCCTGAGCTTCATCAATCAGGCGCTGCAGATCCTCCGGATGCAAACACGGGCGAGCAGCATCATGCACCAGTACCCATGCCGCTGGATCTGCCACGACGGCTAATCCGGCAAACACCGAATCGGCCCGCTCAGCCCCACCGTTCACACGTTCAATACGCGGGTCCGTTGCCAGCGGCAACGTTGGGAAATAAGGGTCATCTTTGCTGATTGCAATCACCACGCGAGTGATTTGCGGATGTTGCAGCAGGCGGTCAACCGTGTGTTCCAGGATCGTCTTACCGGCAATCTGCAGGTATTGTTTCGGACGGTCAGCGGCCATCCGGCTCCCGACCCCGGCAGCCGGTACGACTGCAATCAAACTTTCTTTCATGGGTATCTTTCACTGACGCAGGCACTGCCAGAACGGCGGCACCGATTACGGGCTCACGATTCGGAAGAAGGTTTCTCCCGGTCGAAGCATGCCCAGCTCGTTACGGGCACGTTCTTCAATGGCTTCCTGACCACGGTTCAAATCATGGATTTCGACATACATCTGCTGATTACGCTGTTGCAGCTCAGCATTCGCCTGTTTTTGCAGTACAACGTTATCCCGTACCGCCAGGTAGTCCATCATCCCGTTCTTACCCAACCAGAAATCATACTGTAACCAGCCGAGAACCATCAGCAGCAGCAAGGTAAACAGACGCATTCCTCTCTCCGGCAACGATTGTTAAATCAGAATATGAAGCAACCCCTCTCAGCTAACAGCCTGAAATGCGGTTGCTTCATACGATTCATCAGACAGGCAGTCAGCCTGTAATAATCCCACAAAGCGCACTTTGACTCTAGCGCCTGGCTCTTATTCGCCCATAAAAAAACCGCCTCAGTGAGGCGGTTTCCATCTCAGGCAAGATGCCCAGGTGTCAGAGACAGACGATTACGCCTGGCCTTTCACTTCTTTCAGACCGTTGAAAGGAGCACGTTCGCCCAGTGCTTCTTCGATACGGATCAGCTGGTTGTACTTAGCAACACGGTCAGAACGGCTCATAGAACCGGTTTTGATTTGGCCCGCTGCAGTACCTACCGCCAGGTCAGCGATAGTTGCATCTTCAGTTTCGCCTGAACGGTGAGAGATAACCGCTGTGTAGCCAGCGTCTTTCGCCATCTTGATTGCAGCCAGAGTTTCAGTCAGAGAACCGATCTGGTTAAACTTGATCAGGATAGAGTTAGCGATGCCTTTCTCAATACCTTCAGCTAGGATCTTAGTGTTTGTAACGAATAGATCGTCACCAACTAGTTGGATCTTGTCGCCTAGAAGTTGAGTTTGGTGTGCAAAACCATCCCAGTCAGACTCGTCTAGACCGTCTTCGATAGATACGATTGGGAATTGCGCAACTAGGCCAGCTAGGTAGTGGTTGAACTCTTCAGAAGTGAAAGTTTTTCCTTCACCTTTCATGTTGTAGATGCCAGCTTCTTTGTCGAAGAACTCAGAAGCCGCACAGTCCATAGCTAGAGTAACGTCTTTGCCTAGCTCGTAACCAGCAGCTGCAACAGCTTCTGCGATAACTTCTAGAGCTTCAGCGTTAGATTTAAGGTTAGGAGCGAAACCACCTTCGTCCCCAACAGCTGTGTTGTAGCCTTTAGACTTAAGAACTTTAGCCAGGTTGTGGAATACTTCAGCACCGATACGTAGAGCTTCTTTAAGAGTTTTCGCGCCAACTGGTTGGATCATGAACTCTTGGATGTCTACGTTGTTGTCTGCGTGCTCACCACCGTTGATGATGTTCATCATTGGTAGAGGCATAGAGAACTGACCAGCAGTACCGTTTAGCTCAGCGATGTGCTCGTACAGAGGCATGCCTTTAGCAGCAGCTGCTGCTTTAGCGTTCGCCAGAGAAACAGCCAGAATTGCGTTCGCACCGAAGTTAGATTTGTTTTCAGTACCGTCAAGGTCGATCATGATCTGATCGATGTCAGCTTGTGCTTTCGCGTCTTTACCAATCAGGGCTTCAGCGATTGGGCCGTTAACTGCTTCAACAGCTTTCAGTACACCTTTACCCAGGAAACGAGACTTATCACCGTCGCGCAGCTCAAGAGCTTCACGAGAACCAGTTGATGCACCAGATGGTGCAGCCGCCATACCTACGAAACCGCCTTCCAGGTGAACTTCCGCTTCAACAGTAGGGTTACCACGTGAATCGATAATTTCACGACCTAGAACTTTAACGATCTTAGACATTGTGTTTCCTCTTGCTTTATCTTCAATTTAAAAGCTAAAAAAATAGCTGTAGCTCTTACCGCTACAGCTATCCGTAATCCTTACTTGTTTAGCTCACCGCGCTGGTTTTCGCCAGCGGCTTTTACGAAGCCGGCAAACAGCGGGTGACCGTCGCGAGGGGTTGAAGTGAACTCAGGGTGGAACTGAGCAGCCACAAACCAAGGATGGTTAGGGTTCTCGATAATTTCCACCAGCTTCTTGTCCGCCGACAGGCCAGAAATTTTCAGACCCGCTTTTTCCAACTGCGGGATGTAGTGATTGTTCACTTCATAACGGTGACGGTGACGCTCGTGAATCGTCGCGTTACCGTACAGCTCGCGCGCTTTCGTGCCATCAATCAGGTGACACAGCTGTGAGCCCAGACGCATTGTACCGCCCAGATCAGACTTCTCTGTACGCTCTTCAACTTTACCTTCGTTATCAACCCACTCAGTGATCAGGCCAACAACAGGGTTCGCTGATTCAGGGTTGAACTCAGTTGAGTGCGCGCCTTCCAGACCAGCGACGTTACGAGCGAACTCGATCAGAGCAACCTGCATGCCCAGACAGATACCCAGGTAAGGGATCTTGTTCTCGCGAGCATACTTAGCAGTCATGATCTTGCCTTCGATACCACGGTTACCGAAGCCACCCGGAACCAGGATTGCATCCAGGCCTTCCAGTACTTCAGTACCTTTTGATTCTACGTCTTGAGAATCAATGTATTTGATTTTCACTGACAGACGGTTTTTCAGGCCGGCGTGCTTCAACGCTTCGTTCACTGACTTGTACGCGTCTGGCAGTTCGATGTACTTGCCCACCATACCGATGGTCACTTCAGCGGTCGGATTGGCTTCTTCGTAGATAACCTGTTCCCACTCAGACAGATCGGCTTCTGGTGCTGTAATGCCAAAACGCTGACATACCAGATCATCCAGACCCTGAGCTTTAATCAGTTGTGGGATCTTGTAGATTGAATCTACGTCTTTCATTGAGATAACCGCTTTCTCCGGCACGTTACAGAACAGCGCAATCTTGGCACGTTCGTTGGCTGGGATCATACGGTCAGAACGGCAAATCAGCACATCTGGCTGAATACCGATAGACAGCAGTTCTTTTACAGAATGCTGAGTTGGTTTCGTTTTCACTTCGCCTGCTGCTGCCAGGTATGGCACCAGTGTCAGGTGAGTGAACATGGCGCGCTCACGGCCCAGTTCAACCGCCAACTGGCGGATTGCTTCCATGAACGGCAGTGATTCGATATCACCAACAGTACCGCCAACTTCAACGATTGCGATGTCGTGGCCTTCCGCACCTGCGATCACGCGCTCTTTGATGGCATTGGTAATGTGAGGGATAACCTGAATAGTGGCGCCCAGGTAGTCACCACGACGCTCTTTACGCAGTACGTCGGCATACACGCGACCTGCTGTAAAGTTGTTGCGTTTCGTCATCTTGGTACGAATGAAACGCTCGTAGTGACCCAAGTCTAGGTCAGTCTCTGCACCGTCTTCCGTTACGAATACTTCACCGTGTTGAGTTGGGCTCATTGTGCCTGGGTCAACATTGATGTAAGGGTCAAGCTTCATCATGGTCACTTTCAGACCACGAGCTTCTAGAATAGCCGCAAGAGAGGCTGCAGCAATACCTTTACCTAGTGAGGATACGACCCCGCCCGTAACAAAAATGTAATTCGTTGTCATGTTTTACCTGGAAGATTGGTATAGAGGATATAAAAAGTATCTGGACGGGAAATTAGTATACCAGACACACTTTATCGCCACAACGTGAAAACTATCACAGCAGGATTGGTTTTTTTTTGTTTCAAATCAATTCTGCCTGTCAGGGGCGTTAATAATAACAATGTTGATCAGATAACGCCCTGATTCCCCGTATGGCAAGCCCTGTTTGCACTTACCATGTGCCCTTTTTCTCCCGCACTTTTACCTCATCCCAGATGCGATCCAGCTGCTCCAGGCTGCAGTCGTCAAGTTGCTTTCCTTGTTCTAGCACAGTTTGTTCAACTTGGCGAAACCGGCGCTCGAATTTCTGGTTAGCCCGGGCCAGCGCCTGCTCCGGTTTGACCTTAAGGTGGCGACTTAAATTGGCCACCGCGAACAGCAGATCCCCCATTTCTTCTTCAATGCGATCCTGATCCCGCGTGGCCTGAACGGCTTCTTCCATCACTTCTTCAATCTCTTCACGCACTTTGTCGACCACCGGCCCGAGTGTCTCCCAGTCAAAGCCATGACTGGCACAGCGCTTCTGGATTTTCTCTGCCCGGCTCAGCGCTGGCAGCGCCAGGGGAATATTTGCCAGCACACTGTGATCCTCACCTTTGGCAGCACGCTCTTTGGCTTTTTCCGCTTCCCAGTTAGCATGAATGGCCGACTCATCGGCAAACTCGGTTTGGCTGAACACATGAGGGTGACGGCGGATCAGTTTATCGTTAATGCCGGCCACAACCTGGTCAAAATCAAACAGCCCCTGCTCTTTGCCCAACTGGCTGTAAAACACCACCTGAAACAGCAAATCGCCCAGCTCCTCTCGCACGTCATCCCAGTTTCGCTGGGCAATGGCGTCCGCCACTTCGTACGCTTCTTCCAGTGTGTGCGGCACGATGGTGGCAAAAGTCTGTTTCAGATCCCACGGGCATCCCTGCTGCGGGTCGCGCAAGGTGGCCATAATGTCAATCAGTTGCTCGATCGGAGCAGGTTTCGCGTTACTCATGGTAGCTGGAGTCTCGGTTGAATGGTTCAGTGGAACGGTTAAAAACAAAAGCGGGCCGCCGTGGCTTCCCGCTTTTGATTGCTGAGTGTTAGTGCAGACGTCTGGCTTCAGCCACATCCTTCACCTGTTCGATGCGTTTAAGCACCCGGCCCAGGACATCGATATTGGTCAGTTCCAAATCAAAGTCGAGGATCGACAGCTGTTTCTTGAAGTCGACCCGACTCTTCATGCCGGCCACCTTGACCTTTTCGTTAGAGAAGGTGTTGGTCAGCTCTTTCAGCAAACCGCTGCGCTCAGAAGCCACAACCCGGACGGTAATGTTATAACTGCCGACAAAACCGCCACCCCAGACCGCATCAATGATACGCTCTGGCGCCACATGGCGCAGCTCTTCCAGCTGTTCACAGTCGCTGCGGTGCACCGAAATGCCACGTCCCTGAGTCACAAAGCCCTGGATGTCATCGCCCGGAATCGGCTGACAGCAGCGGGCAAGGTGGGTCATCAGGTTATCCACCCCCTCCACCACCACCGCATCACGGCGCGGTTTCTTGCTGGTTTTGTTGCCGGCTTCCACCAGCTTCTCCAGCAACTGCTGATCTTCTTCTTCAGCCGTCGGCTTGTTGACCAGCGCATTGATGTGGTTGATCACCTGATTAATACGCAGATCACCACTGCCGACCCCGGCATACAGTTCGTCCGGCGAATTCACGTTGAAGCGCTTCAGGGCATAGGCTTCGGCATCTTTCAGGGTCGCGCCGATTTTCACCAGCTCGGTTTCCAGAATTTCCCGTCCGGCGGCAATGTTCTTATCGCGATCCTGCTTACGGAACCAGGCATGTACCTTGGCCCGCGCCCGACTGGAATTAACAAAGCCCAGGTTCGGGTTCAGCCAGTCCCGCGAGGGGTTCGGCTCTTTCTGAGTAATGATTTCGACCTGATCGCCCATCTGCAGGTGGTAGGTGAACGGTACGATACGCCCTTCCACCTTGGCCCCGATACAGCGATGGCCCACTTCCGAGTGAATATGGTATGCGAAATCCAGCGGGGTAGCGTTCAGCGGCAGATCCACCACATCCCCTTTCGGGGTGAAGGCGTAAACGCGGTCATCAAAAACCTGGCTGCGCAGCTCTTCCAGCATTTCGCCGGAATCGGACATTTCTTCCTGCCACGCCAGCAGTTTACGCAACCAGTTGATTTTCTCATCATAGGCAGAACGCGCACCGCCGGATGAAGAGCCGCTCTCTTTGTACTTCCAGTGCGCCGCAACCCCCAGCTCCGACTCTTCGTGCATCTGCTTGGTACGGATCTGGATTTCAATGGTTTTGCCTTCCGGGCCGATCACCACGGTATGGATAGACTGGTAACCGTTCGGCTTCGGGTTGGCGACATAGTCATCAAACTCTTTCGGCAGATGACGGTATTTGGTATGCACAATACCCAGCGCGGCGTAACAATCCTGGATTTCATCCGCGACAATCCGCACCGCACGGACGTCAAACAGCTCATCAAAGGCCAGGTTTTTCTTTTGCATCTTCCGCCAAATGCTGTAGATGTGCTTTGGGCGCCCCTGCACTTCAGCCTTGATGTGCGACGCCTTCATCGACTCACGCAGATCCGTCACGAAATGCTCAATATAGTGCTCGCGGTCAATGCGGCGCTCCGACAGCTGCTTGGCGATTTGCTTGTAAGTATTCGGGTGCTGGTAGCGGAAGGCGTAATCTTCGATCTCCCACTTGAGCTGACCGATACCCAGCCGGTTAGCCAGCGGGGCGTAAATATTGGCGCACTCTTTCGCCGCAGCACGGCGAACCTCTTCCGGCTCATCTTTCACTTCGCGCAAGTGGCAGATTCGCTCAGCCAGCTTGATGACCACGCAACGGAAGTCATCCACCATCGACAGCAGCATCCGGCGGATATTATCAACCTGTACCGACTGCTCCGCGCCATCCTTAGTCGCGTTGAGCTGACCGATCGCCGCCATCTGACGGACCCCGGTCACCATCTGTAAAATCGTGCTGCTGTAATCTTCCTTCAACTTGTCCAGAGGATAGACACGCGCCTCCACCAGCGGGAAGAGCAATGCCGCTGTCAGGGTATCCTTGTCCATGCTGAGGGTCACCAGGATCTCCACCATCTCACGGCCACGCCATAACAGCAGTGGCGCTGACTCGATGTTAGCGGTCAGATCGGTACAACGCTGATAAGTCTGCTTGATCCGCTCCGCCACACCGGCGTCCTGCTTGAGGCTTTCGACCCAAGATGAAAGCTCAAATGTATCATTTTCCTTTAAGTGCGCACCGCGAACTGCGACCATTTTTCTATCCTGTGTTTTACGTGAATGGCGGCTACCGCTTGGTAAACAGCGCCATTGATTCTAAATGCCCGGTATGCGGAAACATGTCCATCATACCGAGTTTTTCCAACTGATAACCTTGCTCCAGCAAGACCTGACTGTCTCGGGCCAACGTCGCCGGATTACAAGAAACGTACACCACCTTTTCCGGGTGCAGATTAACGACATGCTGCATCACACCGGCTGCACCGGCACGCGCAGGGTCGAGCAGAATTTTATTGAATTGTTCTTGCGCCCAACTCTTTGTAGTCACGTCATCTTCCAGATTGGCCTGGTAGAATGCAGCATTGTCGCACTGATTACGCGCCGCGTTCTCCCCTGCCCTTTCCACCATTTCATCGACACCTTCAACCCCGACGACCGCCCGGGCCCGCTTGGCCAGCGGCAGACTGAAGTTCCCCAGCCCGCAAAACAGGTCAAGCACCCGGTCACCCGGCTGAAGATCCAGCCAGTCAATCGCCTGTGCCACCATCTGCTGGTTCACATCCCGGTTTACCTGAATAAAGTCTTTCGGTGAGAAAAAGAGCTGCTGGCCGTCCAGTTCATAATACGGAACCGGGCCAGAAATGCTATCTACAGCATCGGACGTTGGTGCCAGGTATAACATTAGCTGGTGCTGGTCAGCAAACTGACGGAGTGCCGTCATGTCTGTGTCAGAAAATGGCTGCAGGTGACGAATCAACACAACCCGGCCGTTGTCGGCCTCCACCAGTTCCACATGGCCAAGATGCCTGCGCCCTTTAAGCGACGTCAGCAGTTCGCGCAGCGCCGGTAACAGCGCGTTGAGAGATTCAGCCAGAACCGGACAATGCGCCACATCGACAATGTCTTTGCTCTGTTTTTTACGGAACCCGATTTGCAGGCCGTTACCCGCCGGCATCACGCTAAACCGGGCACAACGGCGGTAGTGCCACGGCTGGCTGACAATCGGCGCAACCTGTTCAATGCTACCCGCCTTAGCAAATTTGCCCATCAGTTCACCCAGCGCCTGCTGTTTGGCCGCGATTTGCCCCTCATGGGACAGGTGCTGCAGATTACAGCCACCGCACTGCGCATACAGCGGACAGGCCGGTTTCACCCGAGACGCACTGTCATTCAGCCGACGCATCACTTTGCCGCGGGCAAACTGTTTTTTGTCCTCGGTTAACTGAATAACCACCTTTTCTCCCGGCAGGGCTTCGGGAACAAACACCGGCTTGCGATCGAGGTGGCCGATACCCGCCCCCAGGTGATCCAGACGGCTGATAGTGATTTCTTTGTGTTTGGTATCAGTTAATTTTCGTTTCTGAGGCTTGAAAAAGCGTGCCATTGTTTCGGACTCACGGATCAGATTCGCCAAACTGAGTGATATTTCCGACAGTTTGGAATTCGTTGATTGTCGAACAGCCTTGGTTTCATTAAGCTAACGACCATAGTTGGGCGACAATTCTCCCACAGAATCGCATTCTTGTAATTAAGAGAACCATGACCAAATATGGACTTCGTGCCAGGGTATTCACCCTGACATTAGCACCGACGCTGATTATTGGCCTGCTTTTGAGTGCCTTTTTTACCATGAGCCGCTATCGCGATCTGGAGCATCAGCTGATCTCAACCGGTGCCAGCATCATCGAACCCCTGGCGATCTCCACGGAATACGGCATGGCCGATCACAACCGGGAGGCAGTTCGTCGCCTGATCAGCTACGCCCACCGCAAGCATTCCCAGATTGTGCGCAGCATTGCGGTCTTCACCAACAATAACGAGCTGTTTGTCACCTCAAACTTTCACCGCAATTTCGAAGCCTTGATGTACCCGGACGACCAGCCGTTCCCGATGCTGCTTGAAACCCAGCTCAATGAGAACAACCTGATTCTGCGGGCACCGATCCTGCGCGAGGGCCAGTTTAACAACTCCTCCTTGCCGGGCTATCAGGCAGAAACGCTGGGCTATATCGCGCTGGAGCTGGATCTCAGCGCCCTGCGTCTGCAGCAATACCAGGAAATTTTCACCGCGCTGATGGTGCTGCTGTTCGGCCTGACTCTCTCGTCGCTGTTTGCCTACCGCCTGATGAAAGACGTGACCCGGCCTATCTCCCACATGGTGAGCGTGGTCGACCGGATCCGCCGCGGTCACCTTGATGTCCGGATTGAAGGCCAGTTACTGGGCGAACTCGACACCCTGAAAAACGGGATCAATGCGATGGCCATATCGCTGTCGGAATACCACATTGAAATGCAGCAGAGTATTGACCAGGCGACCTCGGATTTACGGGAAACCCTGGAGCAGCTGGAAATCCAGAACGTCGAACTAGATATTGCCAAGAAACGTGCCCAGGAGGCCGCCCGGGTTAAATCGGAATTCCTTGCTAACATGTCCCACGAGCTACGTACCCCGCTGAACGGGGTCATCGGCTTCACCCGTCAGATGCTCAAGACCCGGCTCAGCACCAGCCAGCAGGACTACCTGCAAACCATTGAAAAATCAGCTAACAATCTACTGACCATCATCAATGACATCCTCGACTTCTCGAAACTTGAGGCAGGTAAGCTGCTGCTAGAAAACATTCCGTTCGACTTCACCGATGCACTTGATGAAGTCATGAAACTGCTGGCTCCAAGTGCTCATGAGAAAGGTCTGGAGCTAACTCTGAAAGTCGATAACCGGATTCCGACCGGCCTGATTGGCGATCCGCTGCGTATTCAGCAGGTTCTGACCAACCTGATCGGTAACGCAGTGAAATTCACCGAACGCGGCAACATTGATGTCGCGGTAGAAGTGAAAGCTGACCGTGAAGAAAACATCGATCTGCAGTTTATGGTCCGGGATACCGGGATCGGGATTTCCGAACGCCAGCAGGCCCAGCTGTTCCAGGCATTCAGCCAGGCCGATGCCAGCATTTCCCGTCGTTACGGCGGAACCGGTCTGGGGCTGGTAATCACCCAGAAACTGGTCACCCAGATGGGCGGCGAGATCAGCCTGACCAGCCGCCTGCACCAGGGCTCCACGTTCTGGTTCAGCCTGCGTCTGACCAAGACCGATCTGCCGGTCTCGCAGCCTATCGACACCAGCTCACTGATGAACCGCAAGCTGCTGCTGATAGAGCCTAACATGCAGGCGGCCTCGGTGATTCAGCAACGTCTGATCCGTGCCGGCATCCATGTGACTTATCGTTCGACCATGCCGGACGAGGCTGAGCACCACGATTTTGCCCTGCTGAACCTGTCGCCGGGCGAACAGCCACCGCTGGCCAGTGTGCTGGACATGGTATTCAAGGCAGAGCAAATCAGTGACAAAGTGATTGTCACCCTGCCAACTACCGAGCTGGCTCTGTCCGAGCGGCTGCTCAATGCCGGGGTGACCGCCTGCCTGCCGAAACCGCTGGGCCACCGCAAGCTGTACGAAACCCTGGTGACCGAGCCGGATATGCTGGGCGAGCCGGAAGGTCTGCCGATTCCACAGGCGGCCCCGCGCATTCTGCCGATCACGGTCATGGCGGTGGATGATAACCCGGCGAACCTGAAGCTGATCTCTGCCCTGCTGAGCGAGCGGGTCGAGACAGTGATCACCGCCACCGGCGGCAGAAAAGCCGTTGAGTATGCCCACCAGAAGCATTTTGATCTGGTCTTCATGGATATCCAGATGCCGGAGATGGACGGCGTGACCGCCTGCCAGGAAATTCACAAGACCGAGCTTAACCACACGACACCGGTGATTGCGGTCACCGCCCATGCCATGGCCGGGGAGCGCGAACGCCTGATTAAAGCCGGGATGGACGACTACCTCACCAAACCAATTGAAGAGCCGATTCTGGAGCAGATGCTGGCCAAATGGACCAGCGCGCACGATAGCCACCCAGACAACGGGCTGGCTAACGGCACTGGCCTGACGGAAGCGCACCATCCGGAAAGCAGTACCGAACAAGCAGTCACCGCAGACCCCAATATCAGCTGGAACTGGGATCTGGCCCTCAAGCAAGCGGCTGGCAAAGAAGATCTGGCGCGGGACATGCTCCAGATGCTGCTGGATTTCATGCCGGAAGTGGAAATGCTGGTCAACGAGGCGTTGGACGGCAAGGAAATCGACCTCTGGCCGCCTATTCATAAACTGCATGGAAGCTGTGCCTACAGCGGGGTTCCGCGCCTGAAGAACCTGTGCCATAGGATTGAGACGGAGCTGAAAGCCGGAGCCAGCATCAGAGACATCGAGCCTGAGCTGTTTGAACTGGTGGATGAAATGAACAACGTCGTCAAAGCGTCAAAGCGCTACCGGCCGTAGCGCGTCGCCATTGGCCACATTCGGCAGACAGCCGACTGAACCCGGCCTCTGTCAGCCGTGATATAAAAAAAGCGAGCCCGAGGGCTCGCTTTTTGTTTGGGGTTCTTTTTGATTGGGGTTGCCATGCTGTTGGCTGGCTGCTCGTGACATATTGCCGTTGTTGGCAAACGGGAGTGATTCAGGACTCCAGAATGACGGTTGCCACGGCATATTGCTTTTCGTCAGCAATAGTCAGGTGCACATGGTTAGCCCCCATCCGTGCCGCCAGTTCCGCCGCTTTACCGGACAGGGTCAGCACCGGCTTACCCCGCTCGTCGTTACTGACGGTAAAATCCTGAAACGACACACCGCAGGCAATCCCGGTTCCCAGCGCCTTGGCGGCAGCTTCTTTCACCGCAAACCGCTTGGCCAGATAGCGCGCAGGCTGTTTCAGGCCACTGAGAATCGCCAACTCAGACGGGGTCAGCACACGCTCGGCAAACGGCGCACCACTGCGGGCATACACCGCCTCGATGCGCGCAATGTCAGCAATGTCCGTTCCCAGCCCGACAATCGCCATTAGCCGCGAGCTTCCAGCATCAGCGCTTTCATGTCAGCGACAGCTTTTTGCAGGCCATCAAACGCCGCACGGCCAATAATCGCGTGACCGATGTTCAGTTCATACAGCTCAGGCAGCGCCGCAATCGGCTTCACGTTGTGGTAAGTCAGGCCATGACCGGCATTCACTTTGATGCCCTGATCGTGCGCATAACTGGCTGCGGCAGCGATCTTCTTCAGCTCCGCCTGTTGCTCAGCTTCGGTTTCCGCATCGGCATAGTGACCGGTATGCAGCTCGATATAAGGAGCACCACATGCTACCGCCGCATCAATCTGGGTACGGTCAGCATCAATGAACAGTGACACGTTGATCCCAGCGTCAGTCAGTTTCTCGGTCGCTGCTTTGATTTTTTCCAGCTGGCCAGCCACATCCAAACCACCTTCAGTGGTCAGCTCTTCACGTTTTTCCGGTACCAGACAAACAAATTCCGGCTGGGTTTCCAGCGCAATCTGCACCATCTCGTCGGTCACGGCCATTTCCAGGTTCATGCGGGTCTGGATGGTTTCACGCAAAATGCGTACGTCGCGATCGGTAATATGGCGGCGATCTTCACGCAAATGAATCGTGATCCCGTCAGCCCCGGCGCGCTCTGCGACTTCCGCCGCATGCACCGGATCCGGGTAGCGGGTACCACGGGCATTACGTAAGGTCGCAATATGGTCAATATTCACGCCGAGTAAGATGTTGTTCATTTTCCGGTACTCCTTCCTCTAGGGATAAACAATTCCCTGCTTTTTAATGGTTTGCCGCCAAGATATGGCTTCAGGGCTATGCGGGTAAAACGCTTGGCCGCGCGCAGCTGTTCCGGGGTTTCAAACCGCCGGGCGGCAATCGCTTTTAGCTGTTCGCCGGTAAAGGTCAGTTGCCCGATAGTTAATGAGGCAATGAAGCCCCGCTGCTCGCGGTAGTTATACGTCATCGTATCTTCAACCGGCAGGCTGCTGCCAGCACAATGCAGAAAATCGATGCCATAGCCCAGATGATCGAGTAAGGCCAGTTCAAAGCGTCGCAATGCTGGCTCTGGATTCTCCGCCTGTGCCAGCTCACGCAGCACATTCAGGTAATCCAGAAACAGCACCGGGTATGGTGTATGGGTTTCCAAGACGCGAGCCAGTAACTCGTTGACGTACATCGCAGAGTACAGGATATAGCTGCGCATCGGCAAACCGATACTGATAGGTTCGGCGTAGGTCAGTACGAGCATGGAGCCGCGTCCCGACCATTTCATAAAAAGGGGCGTAAACGGTTGTAGCGCCCCTTTGAGGTTGGAGCGCTTACGGCGCGCCCCTTTTGACAGGAGGGTAATTCGGCCTGAGTCCTCGCTGAAGACATCAAGGATCAGGCTCGTCTCACTGTAAGGACGAGAGTGGAGGACAAAACAGCGCTGAAGCCCTTCCATAGCGGCCCTTACAGATCGTCAATATAGCCCAGGCTACGCAGTGCGCGTTCGTCGTCCGCCCAACCGGACTTCACTTTCACCCACAGTTCCAGGTACACCTTGCGCTCGAACAGATCTTCCATATCGAGACGGGCTTCACGGCCGATGGTTTTGATTTTATCGCCACCTTTGCCGATCACCATTTTCTTCTGGCCCTTGCGCTCAACCAGGATCAGGCCATTGATATCAAAGCCATCGGTATCTGGGTTGTAGTCAAAGCGCTCGATTTCCACCGTCACCGAATACGGCAACTCGTCACCAGTGAAACGCATCAGTTTCTCACGGATGATCTCTGACGCCATAAAGCGCTGTGAACGGTCCGTCACGTACTCTTCCGGGAAGTAGTATTCGCATTCCGGCAGGTGCTTACGCACGATCTTCTCGACCGCCTCAATGTTTGTGCCGTGCTTGGCAGAAACCGGTACTACGTCAACGAATTCCATCTTGTTCGCCAGCTCTTGAAGGTGCGGGAACAGATCGTATTTCTCTTTGACGTTATCAACCTTGTTGACCAGCAGCACGGTCGGCAGCTGAGACTTCATCAGCTTGTTGAGCACCATTTCATCGTCCGGGGTCCAGATGGTGCCATCCACCATAAACAGGACCAGTTCCACGTCGGTCAGCGAGCTGCTGGCCGCCCGGTTCATCAGACGGTTAATGGTACGCTTTTCTTCGATGTGCAGCCCGGGAGTATCAACGTAGACAGCCTGATAGCCGTCACGAGTGTCCACCCCCATAATACGGTGGCGCGTCGTCTGAGGCTTACGAGAGGTAATAGACAGTTTTTGTCCTACCAGACGGTTCAGAAGCGTTGATTTACCGACATTCGGCCGGCCAACGATGGCAATAAAGCCGCAATGTGTCTTCTCTGTCATGATTCCAACTGCTTAAGCGCAATTTCTGCCGCTGCCTGCTCTGCCTTGCGCCGACTGCCGCCTTTACCGATAACAGGCTTATCCAGGCCTGCCACTTCACACTGTACCGTGAATTCCTGATTGTGAGCTTCGCCCTGTACCTTAGTGACCGTGTAAGCCGGTAGGGGCTGACGACGGCCTTGCAGGCATTCCTGCAGGCGGGTTTTCGGATCTTTCTGGTTGATGCCCGGCTTGATCGTTTCCAGACGAGACTGATACCAGCGCAGGACAATCGCACGGACATTTTCAATGTCGCTGTCCAGGTAAATCGCACCAATAATGGCTTCCACACAGTCCGCCAGAATCGAGTCACGGCGGAAACCGCCACTCTTCAGTTCGCCCGGGCCCAGCAGCAGGTGATCGCCCAGCTCAAACTCGCGTCCAAGCTCGGCCAGGGTTTTGCCGCGTACCAGCGTGGCACGCATCCGGCTCATGTCGCCTTCGTCTACCGCCGGAAAACGGTGGTACAGATCATCAGCCACCACAAAACTCAGGATCGAGTCACCCAGAAATTCCAGACGCTCGTTGTGTGTTCCGTTGGCACTGCGGTGTGTCAGTGCCAGAGTCAGTAAATCAAGATTGTTAAATTCATAGCCCAGCTTGCGCTGGAGTCTGTTTACAGGAGTGGTCATTTTTTCCCGATCAGTTTATGCCACCGATGCGATTGAATCGCACACCGGTAGGAATCCAAGATGGAAGTGCACTGTCCGCACCTCGTTCAAACTCAAAGCTGATCCAGATCCCGACCGCTTTGCCCACCAGGTTCGCTTCAGGCACGAAGCCCCAGTAACGGCTGTCAGCACTGTTGTCGCGGTTATCACCCATCACAAAGTAGTGTCCTTCAGGCACCACCCACTCGTTCACGCCCGGACGTGGCTGGTAAGCCAGCGTGCGATCACGCTTAAGCGGATGCACCAGAATTTTGTGCTCGTGTTCACCCAGCTTTTCATCGAACTGGACCAGACGAGTCATGCCCTGGCTGAATTCACTGTCGGTCATGTCAGTCAGCGGTACCGGCTGACATTCGGCAGAGCCTTTCACCGCCACGCACAGTTGCTTGTGAGCACTGTAGCGCACGGTATCGCCAGGCAGGCCAACAACACGCTTGATGTAGTCGATATTCGGCTGAGGCGGGAATTTGAATACCACAATGTCCCCACGCTCAGGTTCACCGGTTTCCACCAGTTGGTGACGGAAGACCGGATCTTTCAGACCGTAAGAAAATTTCTCAACCAGGATGAAGTCCCCGACCAATAATGTCGGCATCATTGAACCGGATGGGATCTGGAACGGCTCATAAATAAATGAGCGAAATACCATAATTAGCGCGATCACCGGAAACATAGAGCTGGCAGATTCGACCCAGCTCGGTTGCGGTGCCACGGTCTGTAGGGTTTTAGCATCAACCTGTCCGCCGGCATTGACCGCCGCTGCCTCAATTTTTAATTGACGTTTCGGCGCCCAGATAAATTTATCCAAAGCCCAGATGATTCCGGTTACCAGCGTCGCCAGCACCAGAATAAGCGAAAAAATATTTGCCATTCTATTCCCTACTTAACTTGCTATCAGGCTGCCGCGTGTGATGAGAACGCACGCGTCCGCTCGATACGACAATGCAGCAGAGGAGCCTGCTGCATTGTCATTGTTACTAGTGTACACCGCTAATGGTAGCAATCGTTTAGAATATGCGTCCACCAATAACAATGGGTTACGAGTATTACTTATCTTTGCCCACGTGCAGAATTGCCAGGAAAGCTTCCTGAGGCAGTTCGACGTTACCGATCTGCTTCATACGTTTCTTACCTTCTTTCTGCTTCTGCAGCAGTTTCTTCTTACGGCTCACGTCACCGCCGTAACACTTGGCGATAACGTTCTTACGCAGCTGCTTAACCGTTGAACGAGCAATGATATGGTTACCGATAGCGGCCTGAATCGCGATATCGAACATCTGACGAGGAATAAATTCCTTCATTTTCTCAACCAGATCACGACCGCGATTCTGCGCATTACCTTTGTGCGTGATAATCGCCAGAGCGTCAACACGGTCGCCGTTCAGCATAATATCCACACGTACCATGTCGGATTCTTCGTAGCGCTGGAAGTTGTAGTCCAGAGACGCATAACCGCGAGAGGTCGATTTCAGGCGGTCGAAGAAGTCCAGTACCACTTCAGACATTGGAATGTCGTAAGTCAGTGCCACTTGGTTACCGTGGTAAACCATGTCTACCTGCATACCACGCTTCTCAACACACAGCGTGATGACGTTACCCAGGTATTCACTCGGCACCAGGATATTACAACGGGCAATTGGCTCACCGATTACATCGATATCATTCACCGCTGGCAATTTCGCCGGGCTGTCGACGTAAATCGTTGTGCCGTCCGTTTTCTTCACTTCGTACACTACGGTTGGAGCCGTGGTGATCAGATCCAGGTCGTACTCGCGTTCCAGACGTTCCTGAATGATTTCCATGTGCAGCATGCCAAGGAAACCACAACGGAAACCAAAGCCCAGTGCCGCCGAGCTTTCTGGCTCGTAGAACAGCGAAGCATCGTTCAGGCTCAGTTTGCCCAGTGCGTCACGGAAGTTCTCGTAGTCATCAGACGAAACCGGGAACAGACCGGCATAAACCTGCGGCTTCACTTTTTTGAAACCCGGCAGCGGTTTGTCACAACCGTTTTTCGCCAGCGTCAGGGTATCACCTACAGGTGCGCCCAGGATGTCTTTGATACCACAAACCACCCAGCCCACTTCACCGGTCTTCAGCACGTCTTTGTCTACTTGCTTCGGTGTGAAGATACCCAGACGGTCAACGCCCCAGGTCTGGCCGGTGCTCATGACTTTGATCTTGTCGTTTTTCTTCAGTGCGCCGTTCTTGATGCGAACCAGAGAAACAACGCCCAGGTAGTTATCGAACCAGGAGTCGATGATCAGCGCCTGCAGTGGTGCATCCGGGTCGCCTTCCGGTGCCGGGATCGCAGAAACGATGTTCTCAAGTACATCTTCTACACCCAGGCCGGTCTTAGCGGAACAGCGGGTCGCTTCCATCGCATCAATGCCGACGATTTCTTCAATCTCTTCGGCTACACGATCAGGATCCGCCGCTGGCAGGTCGATTTTGTTCAGGATCGGCACAACTTCCAGATCCATTTCAATCGCGGTGTAGCAGTTCGCCAATGTCTGGGCTTCCACCCCCTGGCCTGCATCCACCACCAGCAGAGCCCCTTCACAGGCTGCCAGCGAACGCGATACTTCGTATGAAAAGTCAACGTGTCCTGGGGTGTCGATAAAGTTCAGCTGATAGGTCTCACCATCTTTGGCCTTGTAATCGAGCGTCACGCTCTGGGCCTTGATGGTAATACCACGTTCACGTTCTAGATCCATGGAATCAAGAACCTGGGCTGCCATTTCACGATCGGAAAGGCCACCGCAGACTTGAATCAAACGGTCGGATAAGGTCGACTTACCATGGTCGATATGTGCAATAATCGAAAAGTTACGAATGTGCTTCATGAATTGGCGTGACTAACTCGTGATTAAAATGAATGAGACATAGAGTCCGTTTACCTTTGGCTTCGTTCCATAACCCCAAAGGTAAACCGACCCTACGATCAAGTTGGAGGATTCTACAGAATTTCGCCGCTAGTCGCTATCTTTCGGTATAGCATTTATCGCCAGGCTGGCTGAAACCGGTGTCCCCAACACGCGAATCAGGGTCGGCTGATAGGCACTGTCGCCTTCCAGGCGGGTGGCCAGACGACGCGCCAGCCATAACCCGGCCCCGGCAAATCCCAGTGCAGTCACAATCACACCCAGCTCACCGCCGCCGGCCAGCGACACAAACCACCACTGCCCGAGAATGGCACCCAGTACCAGGCCGAGCAGCGGCAACACATACACTAACAGAGCCGACTGAAGCATACTGCGCTCAGACAGCCCGATTTCAACCGTATCCCCGACGCTGGCTTTTTCCCGGGTGGCGATCGTGATTTCGTGACGCCGCCCCGGCAATGCCTTGGAGACGATGCCGGTTCCGCAACTGTCACGGGACCCACAACTGCCGCAGCTGGTCTGCTGCTGGCAACTGACGGTGATCCGCCCGGTCTCGACAGCCACTACCGTCGCCAAAGAGCGCATCATTGTGCTTTACCGCCGTCGGCAAAGACTACGGATTCTGCTACCCGCCGGGCCGTCGCAGGGGGAATATCTCCCACCACGGTGACTTCTTTGTCCTGCAGCATGTAGCTGTGCAAGGTACGACGCCCCTGACGAACCAGCTGCTCACGCACGGTAAAATGGTCAGCGGCTGAAATATAAATCGAGAAACTGAACAGCCCATCGCTGTACATTTTGCTCTCAACCGGACGCTCGGTCATCATCAGACGATGGCGGTTGCGGGACACGGATTCAAATCCCTGCGGTAGCCAGCTGACTTTCCAGTCCAGCTCCGCCTGAGGTTGCGGCGGCAACTGAACCACGGCAGGCAGTTCCACCGTCTTCAGGCTTTTCAATACGTCGCCCACTTTGGAATTGATCACATAAGACACCGCGCGATACTGCTCCAGCGGCTCACCGTCACGGTCCAGCAAGTCGGCACGCATGACCAGCTTACTGCGGGTATCAATCCACAACAGGTAGGAGTAACGTGCCCCGTCTTTCGGCGCAATTCGCACCACATCGCAGGCGACACCGGCCTCACGGGCCCGTCCCATAGAGATAAAATCGTAGTAACTGGCCAGTTCGTCAATGTTGGTACGCATGATCGGCGGCAGAGGTGCCACCATTTTGTTGCTTTCGATCGTGAAAGGATCCAGTCCGGGCTCGAAGTAGCTGACTTCGTGCCCACGCTGAATCACTTCGCGCGGCGGGCCGCTGAGGTACACCAGATGCGCAAAAACCTCGCCATCTTCCAGCGCATGACGATAGCGCAGAGGTTCAATACTGTTTTTCTTGATTAGGATGTACGACAGCTCATAGCTGAGTTCACGGCTAGCCTCATCCATTTGATGCAACAAAGCCTCGGCCGAAGAAGCGGTTTCTTCAGCAGAGGCTTGCAATGGCATCGCAAGGCTGACCAGTGTCATCACACCGACCAGAAATCTTTTCATTTACCCGCCAACAATTTAATTCGGTTCAAGCTTAATTCGATTCAAGCAATGTACGGTCAATGGTACCGTCTTCCGCATTCAGGCGTAATTGCAGCTCATAATCCTGAAGCATAGCGTTGATACGACGGCGCTGTTCCATGACCTGCTCTTCTGTCGGACCTGCGTGACGACGGTTTACTGAATCCGCTGTCAGGCTAACCGGTTCGGCTGTACCGGCAAACGGGATGGTTTCCAGCACAGATAGCTGAGAATCACCTGCACCCAGGTTCTCTTCCCCGCCATTGTACTGCTGCACCCCAACAATCACCGCCAGCGACACACACGCGGCGACGGCCACTTGCCCTACCTGAGTAAACCAGGCTGGCAAGGTACGTTTTGCCTGCTGAGGAGATGGCTGAGTCTCGACTTCCCGCGCCTGACGTGCCGTTGCGATCTGCACCACAGGTGCTGGTTCTGCAACAGATTCAGCTACGCCGGTGTGGGCTGGCTCGTTATCCAGTGCCAGTGCAACCCTTGCCGAAATATCCCAATCCTTGTTTTGCGGTGCTTCCCCGCGCATCACATCACCAATCAGGTTGAAATGCTGCCAGGTCTGCTGGCTGTCGTCATCGACTGCCAATGCATTGATAATGCTCTGATCCAGCTCTTCGCCATCTAATAATGCCGAAATCTTTTCTTTATCAGCCATCTTGTTCACCGTTTGGCCCAACACTAACGCTGTAAAAGGGGACGAATACGTTTCTCGACCGCCTCTCGCGCACGGAATATCCGAGATCTCACAGTTCCAACCGGGCAATCCATCACTTCAGCGATTTCTTCGTAGCTCAGGCCGTCAAGCTCGCGCAACGTAATCGCTGTTTTCAGATCGTCAGGTAATGCCTCAATGGTACTGAAAACAACCCGCTTTAATTCATCAGACAACATTTGATTCTCAGGGTTCGAAATTTCTTTCAGGGCATTGCCATTTTCGAAATATTCCGCGTCGTCAGCATCCACATCCGTTGCCGGCGGACGGCGCCCCTGGGCCACCAAATAATTTTTAGCCGTATTCACGGCGATACGGTACAACCATGTATAAAAAGCACTTTCCCCGCGAAACGTCGGCAGAGCACGATACGCTTTAATAAAGGCTTCCTGAGCAACATCCGGCACATCACCGGAGTTACCGACATATCTGGCCACTAAGTTGCAAACCTTATTCTGGTATTTCATAACCAGCAAATTAAAAGCCTGCTTGTCGCCTCGCTGTACCCGCTCGATTAATACCTGATCAGTTTGCTGCTCGCTCATCCGAGCGTGTACTCCTATATCTGTTTCACTCGATATTTCATCCGTATTGGTCGTTTGCACTGCGTTAACTTCCCCATGCCTGATGCGGCAACCGCCTCGACTCAGCAAGGGGAAAGCCTGCATGCCCATTCCAAAACTTTTGATAAAACACTATGAGCGTGAGCACTATGTAAGACACGGAGGACAAAGCAAAGTTCCCCGGCGAGAAATTATTTCTCATCAATAGTGCGCGATTTTTTGACTGTGATAAAGCAATATTGGCCATTCGGCCAAAACGGGCATTATAGCGTTTCACTGCTTAGATGTGTGAATCACTGGTCAAAAATGAACAATTTGGACAGAATTTGCTAAGATGGCGTGACTACCACAGGGATATGAAATCATTATGAACGAAAACCGCGAACATCAATGTGATGTGCTTGTGATCGGAAGTGGTGCTGCAGGACTTTCACTGGCGTTGCGTCTAGCGCCACTGGGCAAAGTGATTGTGCTGAGCAAAGGACCGCGCAGTGAAGGAGCCACCTATTATGCCCAGGGCGGCATTGCCGCTGTCTTTGATGAAGATGACAGCGTTGATTCTCACGTTGAGGATACCCAGATTGCTGGCGCCCACTTATGTGACGAGGACGTGGTGCGGTTTATCGCCGAAAATGCCAAGCACTGTGTGCAATGGCTGATTGACGGCGGAGTACCGTTTGATCGTGAAGACAGCGGCGACAGCGACCAGCCTCGCTATCACCTCACCCGCGAAGGCGGCCACAGCCACCGCCGTATTCTGCATGCCGCAGATGCCACCGGCATGGCAGTGCAGACCTCTCTGCAGGAAAATGTCCTCAACCATCCCAATATTGAAGTGCTTGAACGCCACAATGCACTGGATCTGATCACCAACCAGAAACTGGGCCGCACAGAGCAGCCTAACCGGGTATTGGGTGCCTATATCTGGAACCGGAATCGGGAAGCGGTTGAAACCGTGCGCGCTAAATTCGTCGTGCTGGCGACCGGCGGTGCCTCCAAAGTTTATCAGTACACCTCTAACCCGGATGTTTCATCCGGTGACGGCATCGCAATGGCCTGGCGCGCAGGCTGCCGGGTCGCCAACCTGGAATTCAACCAGTTCCACCCAACCTGCTTGTATCACCCGGAAGCCCGTAATTTCCTGCTGACCGAAGCCCTACGCGGCGAAGGTGCCTATCTGCGTCGTCCGGACGGCAGCCGCTTTATGCCGGACTTCGATGAACGCGCCGAGCTGGCCCCGCGTGATGTGGTGGCAAGGGCTATCGACTTTGAGATGAAACGTCTCGGTGCCGATTGCATGTACCTGGATATCAGCCACAGACCGGCTGATTTCGTGGCCAAGCATTTTCCGACCATTTACGAGAAGCTGCTGACGTTTGGCATCGATATTACCAAAGAGCCTATCCCTATCGTTCCGGCTGCACACTATACCTGCGGGGGTGTCGTGGTGGATAAATCCGGCAAAACCGACCTAGATGGCCTCTACGCGATCGGGGAAGTGAGCTACACCGGCCTGCATGGTGCCAACCGCATGGCTTCCAACTCGTTGCTGGAATGCGTGGTGTATGCCTGGGCAGCGGCAACCAGCATCGCCGAGCAACTCGATCAGGTCAGCCTGCCGGACAGCCTGCCGGGCTGGGATGAAAGTAAAGTCAGCAACTCTGATGAAGAAGTCGTGATTCAGCACAACTGGCACGAACTGCGCCTGTTCATGTGGGACTACATGGGGATTGTCCGTACCACCAAGCGTCTGGAGCGGGCGATGCGCCGGATTCAGTTACTGCAGGATGAGACCCACGAGTACTACAGCAACTTCCGGGTGTCGAACAACCTGCTGGAGCTGCGTAACCTGCTGCAAGTTGCCGAGCTGATGGTTCGCTGTGCGTTGGAACGAAAAGAAAGTCTGGGGCTGCATTACACCCTGGATTACCCGGAAGCGTCCGGTACGCCAGTTCCGACCATTCTGATCCCGGATCAGCCTTGCTGATACACCAGTCGATGATGACCAATAAAAAAGCGAGAGGCATTGCCTCTCGCTTTTTACTTTTTGCTATCCGCAGCGGGAGGCCTACACTCAAGGCCCCTCTCTGTTGTTACTTTCTGGCTTCCGTCACCACTATCTCATGCCAGATCGCTATCTCATACCAAGCGGCTTTCTTATACCAAGCCTCTTTCTTACATACCAAACCGCTATCTCATACCAAGCAGCGATCTCACACCTGATAGCCGTTTAACCGTGCGGAACCCGCTAGACGCGGTAAACCTCGATGGCTTTTTCCAGTCCGTGCGCCTGACTGGCTACCGCCTCAGCAGCCTGGGCATTTTCATGGGCTACCGTGGAATTCAGGCTGGTGATATCCCGAATCGCCGTGACATTCTGGCCAATCTCTTCCGATACCATGCTCTGCTGCTCCACCGCTGTGGCAATCTGGGTACTGGTATCCATGATCTGCTGAATATCGGCCATGATTTGCTGAATTTTCAGCTCGGCACTGTCCGCCTGACACACACTGCTTTCACCCAGCGAACGGCAGCGGTTGATATGTTCGACCACCTGATCCGTTTGCCCTTGCAGCGAACCAATAATAGTGGTGATCTCTTCCGTCGACTGGCGGGTACGCAGTGCCAGCGAGCGAACTTCATCAGCCACCACGGCAAAACCCCGCCCCTGCTCACCGGCTCGGGCCGCCTCAATCGCGGCATTCAGGGCCAGCAGGTTAGTCTGCTCGGCGATCGCTTTGATCACATCCAGCACTGAGCCGATGTTATCCGACAGGGTCGACAGGCTGGCCACTTCGTCACTGGCCTGGCTTAAATCCTGAGACAGCACACCGATTTGCTGTTTGGTCGCACTGACCTCTGCCAGCCCGGCTTCCGCTCCGCGATAGCAGTTATCGGCATTGGCCGCGGCCGTTTCAGTGTTGGCCGCGATATCACGAATTGTCACCCCCATCTCGGTGATTGCCGTTGCGACAGAGTCCGTTTCACCCTGTTGCTGCAGCATTGCCTGCTCCGAGTCCTGACTGCGTTGTTGCAATTGCACTGACGCCGGGCCCAGTTCCGTGATCGCGGTTTGCACTTCACCTATCAACTTGCGCAGGTTTGCCAGCAGGTAGTTGAAATTCGCAGCAATGTCCGCCAATTCATCATTACCTTGGGTGTCAGCCGTTTTACGCAGGTCGTGGCTGGCAGCAATTTCACGCATCAAATCGCCCAGTGAAGACAGCCGTTGCTGAATCGAACGACTGATCCAGCCGGACAGCACGAGCAAAGCAATGACCACCAGCACAACCGCTGCCAGGGTCGCAGTGACGGTTGTCCGCTGCGCGGTGACCACTTCTTCGCGCAAATGGGTTTTCAGACCGGCAAAGGTACTTTCGACCTGATGGGAGTAGCTGCGGATTTCTCCGCGCAGTCCGCTGTTATGGTCGAGGCCAATCATACGCAACTGATCAAGAACACGGCGGGCAACCATCTCATACTGGGTAAACGCGGTGCCCATTGCCGGCATCAAACGTGGCTGCAACTGAGTCAGCAGGGTCTGGAATTCATCGGCATTTTGCGGGCTGGCATCCAACACCAGCATTTTGCCCGCCAAAGTCAGGCGAAAAACCGTGTCATAGTGTTCAGGATAGGCTCCGGCAGCATTGACCAGCGCAGAAGCGGAAGCAAAAAACGTTTTCAGCATGCCCTGCTCATGACTCAGCCCCAGTTGCTGATAGGCCGCGATCAGGTTCATCATGCCCGTGGCATAGCTTTGCATCGCCGAAGTCAGCGTTGACTGTTCCGGCAACGCCAGATCCAGCTCGCGCACATCCTGCAGCAATGATTGTTCCAGCACCTGAAAATTCGCCAGATTTTCTTCAAACCGGGTACGGTATTTGGTGTCCATCCGCATCAGGAAATCTTTCTCGTTCCGACGCAGGTTAAGCAGCGAGACTTCCATCTCACTGACGGTTGTCACAGACTGGTTGATACGCACAACCTGTTCATTGGCCAGCCAACTCATAAACAACACAGCCGTCAGGGCGACAGCTGACAGTACTGTCAACCCGACCAATTTATGTTTTATTTTCATTGTTACCCTTTCTACTCCGTCTGACGCGTCCACAACATTGCGCCTGCTCCCTGTGTCGGCCTGCGCCGCAAATCCTGAAGCACCCAAGCGACGATTATTCGCTTAGCCTGCTTCGAACGCACATTTATCCATCAGGATGCAGTGAAAGGCGGACAAAAACAGCTGAAAATAAAGACAGGCAAGAAAGACTGACGAAAAAGGAAACAGATTAAACAGGAAGCGATATAAGACAAGAACGATGCAGGCAAAAATGATGAGAAGCCGCCGCCGACGGATAAAAGACCAAACAGTCGGCGCACTGAGAGTACCAGCCGCGAACCTCCGGATGTTGCCGCTCAGCCGTCAAGCGCATCCGGATAACGGCCGAACAGGGCCAGGCTGCGATAGGCTTCGAAATCGCAGCGATCCGGCGCGATGACCAGCCAGCGGCTACCGGCCGCGCCCTGAACCTTAAACACCATGATCCAGGCGGTACAGATTTTGGCATTCACCAACAGCCAGTCTTGCCCCTGCCAATGCAGCTTACGTCCGGCAAAAAGCTGTATCCGGCCAGAATCCTGACTGTGTGCCAGTGCCAGGTGCCACCCTTCGTGAAACAGCAACAGCAGCCATGCCACAACCAGCGAGAGCGGCACCGACAGCCACCAGGCAGAAAGCAGCAAAAGAAAAACCGCACTGGCATACAACAATGCCAGTGCGGTCATCAGTAACGCGGAAGGTCTCAGCGTAAAATCAGCGAAGCTTGCTGTTGTTGTGGGCAACAATCTTGTCCACCATGGCAGCATGTGCCGGGTTATCACTGCGGCCGTGCTGCATAACCCAGTTAAACAGATCCGGATCATCACAGGTCAGCAGAGAAACGAAGTCCAGTTGCTCCTGCTCGGTAAGTGCGTCAAAACACTCTTCAAAAAACGGCATAATGATCACGTCCAGCTCCAGCATCCCACGGCGGCATGCCCACTTTACTCGTGCTTTTTCATCTGCACTCAACATGTTACAACCTCAAGCTGATTTTCTGAGCCGGCCTGCAGCACCACAACAACAGGGTGTGGCCCCCGCCTGGCCGGTCGTTAACAATGCACCCAATACTAGCAGCCAGCCCCGCCGCCGACTATGCGCCAGCGCAAGCAAACCGCCAAGTTGAGAGCTAGGATCAATTTTCCGGCAGCATTCCCGGCATTTCATCCAGCCAGTAAACCAATTCCGACCAATAACCTCAGGTATTGATGCTGACAAATGCCAATAAGGTCTTTAACATAGCCAGAAATGATCTGTGCCAGCCCGGGCCGTCTGAAGATCTTACGGGCAGGCAGTTGGGGTCACCTATACTTGTCAATTTCACCCACCGCCGAAGCCGCATTTCAGGCTGTTTTCGTCGGTGCAGCAAATCACGGATATCCTATGAGCACCTGGTCTGAAACCTTACATTTTGACACGCTTTCATTGGCCCCAGCCGATCCTCTGCCGGCCCTGGCACTGGTTGATCTGGCCAGCTGGGCTCTGGTGACTTTGGTCGGCGACGACAAGAAATCTTACCTGCACGGTCAAGTTACCTGCGATGTGGTCTCTCTGGCTGCGGATCAGTCTACGCTGGGCGGCCATTGTGATGCCAAAGGCAAAATGCGCACCATTTTCCGTCTGTTCCATCATCATGATGGTTATGGCTTTGTTCAGCGCCGTAGCGTCATGGCCACGCAACTGCCGGAATTGAAAAAGTACGCGGTATTTTCGAAAGTAGACATTGCCGAAAGTAATGATGTGCTGCTCGGCCTGACCGGTAGCGACGCAACGGCCCGCATCGACAGCCTGTTTGGCGGTAGCGGTGATGTGCGCCCAATCCCTGGCGGTACCGCCGTCAAAGTTGATGACCAGCGTTGGTTACTGGCCGTGGAACCAGCTCAGGCACAGACCCTTGCGGAGCAGCTCAGCGACGCAATCCTGAGTGATGATACGCTGTGGGATCTGTACGACATTCGTGCCGCGATCCCTCGGGTTGACGGCGCCACAGAACTGGAGTTTATCCCGCAGGCAGTGAACCTGCAGGCGCTGGACGGCATCAGCTTTAAGAAAGGCTGTTACACCGGCCAGGAAACCGTGGCACGCGCCAAATACCGCGGCATCAACAAACGTGCGATGTACATCGTCAGTGGCCCGGCGGCACGCTGTCCGCAGGCAGGCGATGCGCTGGAGCGCAGTGTGGGTGAGAACTGGCGTAAAGGCGGCACAATTATCGCGGGTTACCTGTTCAATGACGGTACCGCGATTGCCCTGGTTGGCCTGCCAAACGATCTGGAAGAAGACACGCAGTTCCGTTTGGCGGAACAAGAGGGCATCTGGCATAAACTGCCACTGCCTTACTCACTGGAAGAAAACGCGTAAGTTATGCAAACCCCCGTCACCATTTTTCTGGATCACGAAGGGGTGGCATACCGGCTGCTGCCCCACCAGCAGCCGGCCAAAACCATTGAGGAAGCCGCCCGCGAGCGCGGGGTTGATCCCCGCCATATGGTTAAGTCTATCCTGCTCAGGGATATGAGCGGCTTTCATGTGCTGGCCTGTGTTCCGGGGCTGGCTCAGGTCGACCCGACAAAAGTCCGGGCCATGTTCGGCTGCCGCCGGATGACCTGTGCTGATGCGAGGGATGTCGAAAAAGTCACGGGACTGGTGATCGGGACAGTTGCCCCCATTGGGTTGAAACAAACGCTGCCAGTGATTTTTGATCACAGTATCACCCGCCTGCAACGGGTCAATATCAGCAGTGGTGACCGGATGGCCGGGATCGAACTCGATACCGAAGATCTGCTCCTGCTCTGCGATCCCCTGTTTGCGGATATCTGCCGCTAGGAGTGCCGGGCATGAGCAATATTAACTGGCGCGGTGTCGACCTCAACCTGCTGATCGCATTCTCAGCGTTGATGGAAACCCGCAGTGTCACTAAGGCCGCGAACAAGCTGTCGATTGGCCAGTCGGCCATGAGCCACAACCTGTCACGGCTGCGCACTCTGCTCGATGACCCGCTGTTTGAACGAAACGGCCACCAGATGATCGCCACGGCCAAAGCGCTGGAGCTGGCTCCCGTGGTCGATCTGATCCTGCAGTTGATCACGACAGAAATACTCCAGCCGGGGGCGTTTGATCCCGAGCACTACACCGGGCTGTTCAAAATTGGCCTGACCGATTACGCCGAACTGCTGTTTGCACCGGCCCTGTTTGATGCCATTCAGCAGGCGGCCCCCCGCAGCCAACTCAGCTTTTATCACGTCGATCGCAACAATTATCAGCAAGCGGCCGAAACCCACGGCATCGATGTGCTGATCGGCTCGATGACCAACCTGCCCCGAGAGTTTGACTCACAGTATCTCTATACCGAAGATCATGTGTGCCTGTTTGATGCCAAGGCGACCGGGTTGTCAGTTCCAATTGATCTGGCGCGTTATATCCAGACCCCGCAGGCGCTGGTGTCTCCGGATGGGCAGTTGGCCAGCCAGGTTGACCAGCAACTGCAGCAGCAAGGTTTTCAGCGCCACATTGCCGTTGGCTCAAGTAACTTTCTGACGATCCGCCACCTGTTGACCGGCCGCAACCTGCTGTGTGTCGTCTCGACCCTGATGGCCCGGCTTGATATGTTCAATGACAGCCTCAGCCAGTGCCCGCCACCGGTCACCATTCCCGATTTTGACATCAATATGGTATGGCTGAAGCGCAATGCCAGCCATCCGCGCCTCGCCTGGCTGCGTCAGTGTGTGCGTCAGACCATCACAGCGCGGGTCACAGAGCTCAGACAACCAGACTGACTCAATTACGAGGCGTAGTGGCCAGATCCTTATTGCTTTTCTCTTCGCTGTAAAAACGTTAAGCCAGATTGGCTTCAACGTTTAACAATCAACGCTTAACAATCAACGCTTAACAATCAAGGCTCAACCCCGGTCTGGGCTACGGCTTGTCGCGGCGCCTGGCTCCTGAATCTGATACAGCTTATGCTCGTCGCAGGGCGAGTCACAATCGCACTCTTTCTCGATGCCGACGTTGGCCAAGCCGCCACAGCTCCCCTGAATCGTTTTTTTCTTCACGATCCAGCCAATTGCCATCGCCCCAATCACCACCAAAAAAATCAGTACAGTCAGCAGATAGGTCATAACTTCACACCTCCCAGACGCGTCAGTCCTGTCATGGTTGCCGCTCTTGTCATACCAATTTTAGCGGTTACTGCGCCTTTGGGTTTACCACAACCGCAGCCACAACTGCCTTTTTCCCGCTTGCAGGGACGCCCCTGAGACGACTCAGTCAGCGTCTCTTTTGGCACCTCACCATTGAGCACAGCCGCAAGCGACGAGCGGGCCGGTACGCGGATCATGGTCAATCCGGCCTGCAGCAACCTCGCCAGCGAGCGTTGTCCCACATTGCCTAAAATCAGCGTCGTCACCCCCTGCGCCAGTAAAGCCTGCTGAAGCTGCTTTTTATAGCGGCAGCCCATGGCTCGCCCTTGCGGATTCTCCAGCCGTGCGACTTCCCGGTTCTGCTCATCGACAATGACAAAAACGGCGGCTTTACCGAAGTGACCGGCAACATCTGAATGAGCGGTTAATGCTATTGCTACTGACATGGCTTATTCCTTTTCACAATGAGACGGAGTCAGCTCTAATGCCATTCCTTGTACCAGCGCTTGGGCCACTTTGTGGCGCGCTCTGGCCAGAATGTTCCCCAAGGTCTGCCGGGAAATGCCCATTTCAGTGGCAGCAGCCTGCTGTTGCAGTCCCTGCAAGTCCACTAACTTGAGCGCTTCCAGTTCATCAGCCGCCAGCGGCAAACAGGCCAGCGCCGACATCGGGACGCCATTGGGTTTAAAGCACTGGTAAGCCGGACGACAACCTATCCGGCGGGGTTTCAAAGGTCTGGGCATTGGCACTCCGTCATTAATCAACGCCATTATTATTGGCATATGCCAATAACCGGCTTTGATCTGGCGCAGGAAACCGGTTGAGAGATCAGACCTTTTTACATTTTCAGCATTTTCTTCTGTCCGGTATAAAAATCTGATAGGAATTCTATCAATCCTGTAATCGCCTGATACTGCTGCGCATAAACTCAATACCCGTCTCTTTTTCCAAATTTCACGATAACTTACTAATAAAGCAGAAATATTTATAAGAAATGCAAACCAGGAACCGCCAACCCACTGTCAGAAAACTTAATTACCATTGATAATAAACAGAATAAAACTCCAATACTGACCATATATGCAACAGATTTTCAAAATGAAGATCTATTTAACTTTGTTATTATGCTGAAGCTATCACAAAAGCGTCATGCATGTTGTTTTATACTTCAGGCCGTCAAAAACATAAGGAAAGGTTGGCTAATTATGCGAATGTTCAAACGCTACGTGCCTAAAATGATTGCAAAGCACGTCAGTCGTTTATTCAGTGGAAGGATCTACATTGACGGCCGGGGCGGGTATGAATTTGACAACGGCCAGTTGCTGGTGCCGGTCAAAGCACAGCAACGTCACTACGACACCGTTAACGAAATTAACGGTGAAATCCGGCGGATGCGGGAAAATAATCAACGATAACAAAGCCGTTCCCGTAGGCAAAACAAGCCCACCTTCGGTGCAACCGGTGGGCTTTAATGACAACGCCAGACAGTCTGGCCACGGAGAGCAATACTGACAACCGGCTTAATCGTCTTCGTCGGCCACCAGATCCATGTAACTGTCAGAGTCCAGTAGATCCTCAAATTCGCTCTCGTCATCCACTTTAATCTGAAACAGCCAGCCATCCCCGTACGGATCATTATTGACCAGCTCAGGCGCCCCCTCTAATTCTTCATTGATCGCCACCACAAAGCCGGTCAGCGGGGCGTAGATATCCGACGCCGCCTTCACCGATTCTGCCACAGCGCAGTCTTCCCCGGCTTCGGTCGCCGCATCCACTTCCGGCAGCTCAACAAACACCATATCACCCAGCAGCGACTGCGCGTGATCGGTGATCCCTACGGTATAAATACCGTCCCCTTCCGGGCGGACCCACTCATGGGTATTGGTAAACTTCAGTTCAGACGGAATATAGCTCATGACGAAACTTCCTTATGAAAGCCTGCAAAGCGTCGCCTTCCGGTCGCACCGTGCAGCATCGTTAATTTCAGGTTATGAGCCTGGAGTCAGGAGTGCCCGGTCAAAAAGATCCTGCAATAAGTGACATAGACTCAATTTTTTCCTGATATTTACTGTAGGAGAAAAATCCGAAAAAGGAATACAAAAAACGGGTGGTTTTTTATACAGAAACAACCCAATAAAAAACCGCTCTCTGAGCGGTTTTTTCACGGCGTTTGTGATCTCAGGAGAGACCGCGAGGGATTAATACCTGGCCAGCTCCGGCAACTCGCCGGATAAACCCAGCGCCCGGCGCATGAATTCGTCTTTCAGCCCCGGGGCTTTGTCAGCCAGCAACATGCCCAAATCACGCACCAGTTTCTTGGCCGGATGGCTGCCGTCAAACAGGTCGCGGAAGCCCTGCATCGCAGTGATCATTTTCGCAGCTTCGGCCTTACGCCAACGTTCATACGGACGTAACTTGGCCTTTTTGCCGATGTCCTGATCCGCCAACCAAAGCTGTTTCAGCTCTTGGGCCAGACTGGCCGCATCCAGCAGGCCAAGGTTGACGCCCTGCCCCGCCAGTGGATGAATGGTGTGCGCGGCATCGCCGACCAGTGCCACTCGATCACGAACAAAGTCCCGGGCATAGCGCATTTTAAGCGGAAATGCCTGACGTTCGCCTTCAACCCGGCACAGCCCCAACTGGCCGTCAAACGCCGAAGTCAGCTCCCGATTGAATGCTTCGTCAGACAGTGTACACAAGCGCTCTGCCTCTTCCGGGGCAACTGACCAGACAATCGAGCACAGATGGCTGTCTGACAGCGGCAGGAAGGCCAGCGGGCCTTGCGGGCGGAAAATCTGTCGCGCGGTCTGCTGATGCGGTTCTTCACAGCGTATATTGGCCACAATGGCACTGTGTCCGTAATCCCAGTGAGTCAGAGGAATATCCAGTTGCTGGCGCAGCCAGGAATTAGCGCCGTCAGCCCCAACCACCAGTTTGGCCGTCAGGTGTTTGCCCGAAGCCAGCGTCAGCCATGCTTCGGTTTCCCCAAACGCGATGCTTTGACAACGCTCCGGCATCATCAGACTGACCATAGGTAATTGTTTCACCCGCTCCAGCAAAGCGAGCTGAATCACCCGGTTCTCCACGATGTGTCCCAGGTTAGGCTGTGCCAGACGGGCAGCGTCAAACGAGATACGGGCAAAGCTGTCCTGCTCCCAGACCTGCATTTTGTCATATGCCGCCATCCGGCGTCCGGCGATGCCTTCCCAGGCTCCCAGACGACGCAGAATTCGCTCACTCGCCCGACTGAGCGCAGAGACCCGCACGTCCGGCAGGGCCGACAGTTCCGGTTCAGGCTGATGCCCTTCAATGACAGCGACTCGTAATTCTGTCTCAGCCAGGGCCGCCGCCAGCGTCAGCCCGACCATTCCGCCGCCGATAATGGCAACATCCACACTCTGCATCATGGTTATCTTTCTACCTGTCCCATTGCCCGGCGAACCAGCGGGCCTTTCACTACATCCATCGCTCCCATGGCCATCAGGCCGACATTGCGACCGGCCACAAGAGGAAAACTATCATTGGCAAACAGCCCGACCAGCCCTGTGGTCATCGCCACCGTGGCATCACGATCTGCCTCCCGGCGCTGACGATAACGGCTGAGAACGGCTGCGCTCCCGGCATCCTCACCGGCAGCCACACCCGTTGCGATTTCTTCGGCCAGGCTCATGACATCACGCAGGCCGAGGTTAAAACCCTGTCCCGCGATAGGGTGCAAGGTTTGCGCGGCATTGCCCACCACGGCCACCCGGTGTGATGTCAGGCGCTCAGACTGGCGAAGCAGCAACGGATAGGCACTGCGGCGACCGGTTTTCACCAGCTCGCCCAAACGCCAGCCAAAGGCCTGTTGCAGCTGTGCCAGAAAAGTCTCGTCATCCCAGCCCATCACTTCGTCACGGGCTTCCGGGCGGATACACCACACTAGTGAACTGCGTCCTTCGGTCATCGGCAGCAGGGCCAATGGTCCTTGTGGGGTGAAGCGCTCAAACGCCCGCCCCTGATGCGGTTCGGCAGTGGTGATGTTGGCAATCACCGCAATCTGGTCAAAATCATACTCGCTGCGACCGATATTGAGCATCTCGCAACAACCGGACAACGCGCCATCCGCCGCCACCAGCAGTTTGGCCTGCAGGCTGTCGCCATTATCAAGCACCAGATCCACTGCATCCTGATGACGGGTAATGCCGGTGATCATGGCTGGGCAAAGCAAGTCCACGTTTGTCAGGTCAGCCAGCTGATGGTGAAACACCCGCCCGGCATCAGCCAGTTCAATCACATAGCCCAGCGCATCCACGGCGATATCCCGCCGATCGATCCGAACCAGTCCGGCATGGCCGCGATCCGAAACATGAATATGGTCGATCGGGGTGGCCACCGGTGCCAGCGTGTCCCAGCAGCCGATCTTTTCAAGGAGGTTCGCTGACCCCAGCGAAAGGGCGATACTTCGGGCATCATAACCCGGGTGATCCACCAGATTTGGCGCCACGGCTTCAACCACCGCGACACGGAGCTGACCGGCGGTCAGCTTGTGCAGCGCAATGGCCAGGGTTGCCCCGGCCATCGCACCGCCCGCAATGACGACATCGTACTGCTTCACATCCTGTCCCTTATGTTACTGCCCCGCCCCTCAGTGCAAGGTCGGTTTTTGCGCTGATGCGGCATCATCAGCCAGGTCGCCATTCACCGGCTCATCACTGCTCGCATCGCGGCGCTGGCTGAGGCCAATCAGGCACACCATCACACACTCCGGCACATATGCCGCAATGTTATCGAACAGCATCGCCTGCTCGTCCATATCTTCCGTATCATCAATCCCGAGCTTGGCAATTTCTTCCAGCGCTTCAATTGCTTCGGTCACATCTTCCGATAAGGCTTTCTTATCTAGTCCCATCAATCCCAGGCCGGAAATAAAATTCGTCACCCACTCACTCAGGGCTTCGGCACGCAGCATCAGATCACCATCCTGCTCCGGCAGCAACAGCGACACAGTGAGTTCGACCTCGTTCAGCTCTGCGCCTGTTGAGGTAAACAGAGTATTGAGTAAGCCACTCAGTTCATGAGCCGCAGCATCGTACACCGCACGCACCAGCGTTTTCGCGCCATCGGTCAGCGGTTCGCCCTGATTGGCATAATCGCACACCGGAGCCAGCCATTGTTCGCCGTCCAGCTCGAGACCGCCGCAGATCATCCCACTCAGCAGACCGTGAAGTTCGGCCGGGGTGGCGGTCAGCCCATGCTCTTTCAGCATTGGCTCAAGGGATTCATAGGTGGGCAATTTTACTTCGCTCATGCGTTGTTCGCCTTCATGTCATGGGTGTCAATCTTAATTGTGGTATGCTACCACTTATACGAAAGCGCAGTCACTCGGCATTTCCCGCCTCTGGGACAGGATTGCCCCAATCTGGTTAAGATCTGATTAGTTAATCACCTTTCAGGACAAAGCGTGATGCGCCAACTTGCATGTTTCTCGGGCTTTTTCTATATTGAGCCCACACGTGTATCGCAAGCGGAATGCCATGTTTATGACTGGCACGGAGCAGATGAAAAGGTTATGAGTAACCAGGCAGTAGAAATTAAGGTTTATGGTCGTGTCTTTAAAGTTAATTGTCCTTCCGGGCAAGAAGATGCGCTGCGTGCTTCGGCCGCCGACTTTGATCAGCGCCTGCATGATCTGTCTGAGCGAACGAAAATCAGCAATCTTGAGCAGCTGCTGATGTTTACCGGCCTGAATGTCTGTAACGAACTGCATAACGAACGCCATGAACAACAGCGCAATGAAGAAAAACTAACCAACAGAATCAACGAGATGGAAGATTTGTTGGAGAAAGCATTGCAATATCAGCCTGAGCGTTGATAATGAATTGACCCTGGGGTGTACGTCAGCGGATTAACGTCCCCGAGCCGATAAGCAAAAAACCAGGATCTGCTTTTATTAGCTATTGAGCATGCTCGGCATGTACCGAGAAGCCTACGGTTAATGTTGCTGATCCACCTTGAACATCTGGTTCAAGGGCCACAATTCGCAACGGCACCTTGGGGTACCTCCACATATTGTGACGAGCGTCGCGAGTCACTTTCTGTCACTCTTAACGATCGCTCTCCAACAACGTCAATGGATGACCTATGCGATCAGCAATTCACCCGGATGCTACCCGTCAGCACATTCGCCAGATTATTCGCCAGCATCGCCGGGCACTTACTCCCGACCAGCAGCAACTAGCCGCACAAGATTTACTTGAGCATTGTCAGCAGTCTGCCACCCTGCTCCACGCGCAGCACATTGCCCTCTATCTGGCCAACGACGGCGAACTCGATACCCAACCGGTCATTGACTGGCTCTGGCATCAGGGAAAATCGGTCTACCTGCCAGTCCTGCACCCCTTCAGCAAAGGCAATCTGCTGTTTTTGCACTACACCCCGGACACCCGAATGACCGCGAACCGCTACCAGATCCGAGAGCCGATGCTGGATATTCGCCTGGTGAAGCCGATTACCGAACTGGATGTGATTGCAACCCCGCTGGTCGCGTTTGACAACACCGGCCAGCGTCTGGGCATGGGCGGCGGCTACTACGACCGCACCTTAAACCGCTGGCACCAAGAGCGCCAAGGGCCCCGCCCGATAGGCCTTGCCCACGACTGCCAGCAGGTCGACACCCTGCCCGTTGAGGCCTGGGACGTGCCGTTGCCGGAGATCATCACCCCGTCTTACCATTTTCATTGGTAGTACCTGGCAACTATCACTGTCCGCTCACGCCGCGCCAGGCAAACGATTGGCTCCTCATTGTGGGACAGACGGCCCCTGGTCAAAATTTAAATCTATGTTATTAAAAGAATTATCTTTTTTCGGCGAATAACACAGCATATCGCTTGGGAGATAAGGACTGACGGCAGGCCATCATTTGGCTATAATCGTCGCTCCGCGCAACGTTTGTCATCATTAGGAGAAAAGCATGACACAAGATGAAATGAAAAAAGCTGCCGGCTGGGCTGCTCTGGAATATGTCAAAAAAGGCAGTATCGTGGGTGTCGGCACCGGTTCGACAGTTAATCACTTCATCGATGCGTTAGCGACCCGTAAAGAAGAAATTCAGGGCGCAGTATCCAGCTCCGTCGCTTCGACAGAGCGTTTGGAAAAAATCGGGATTCCTGTCTTCGATGCCAACGAAGTGTCCAGCCTGGACGTATATGTTGACGGCGCAGATGAAATCAACGGCGAGTTCGACATGATCAAAGGTGGCGGTGCCGCTCTGACCCGTGAAAAAATTGTTGCCGCGATTGCCAAGAAGTTCATCTGTATTGTCGATGACACTAAGCAGGTCGATGTGCTGGGCCAGTTCCCGCTGCCGGTTGAAGTGATTCCAATGGCCCGTTCTTTCATTGGCCGTGAGCTGGTAAAGCTGGGCGGCGATCCGGTATACCGTGAAGGTTGTGTTACCGACAACGGCAACATCATTCTGGATGTGCACAACATGCAGATCACTGATCCGAAAACGCTGGAAGACCAAATTAACGCCCTGCCGGGTGTCGTTACGGTCGGTCTGTTTGCACACCGCGGCGCTGATGTCCTGCTGGTTGGTTCTCCGGAAGGCGTGAAAACTTTCGAAAAATAAGCGATTTGGCTTTCATCTCGTTATTGAGTTTCAAAACGGCATAATATATGCCGTTTTTTCTTATCAATCCTGTAATATTCTTACCCTTCCTGCGCATTTTTTGGTAACGTAAAAGCCTGCATGTAAGCAATTGTAATTTGTGGCGCTCATGGATGGCCCGCATACAGGAAATCTGTTCCTTCCTTTTCCTGCCTCTGCCTCGCTCCCATGAGCCCCTCCCTTCGCCCCAAGTGTTGTTAAGGATGAGTATCAATGGCAAAAGTTTCACTGGATAAAGAAAAGATAAAAATTCTGCTGCTCGAAGGCATCCACCCTTCAGCAATCGAAGTGTTGCAGCAGGCTGGCTACACCAACATCGAGTACCACAAAGGCTCCCTCTCCGGAGAGGAACTGCTGACTGCCATTGAAGACGTTCACTTTATCGGGATCCGATCCCGCACTCAGCTGACTGACGAAGTTTTCGAAGCGGCGAAGAAACTGACCGCGGTAGGCTGTTTCTGTATCGGAACCAACCAAGTAGATCTGGATGCAGCGACTAAGCGCGGTATTCCGGTCTTTAACGCACCGTTCTCTAATACCCGTAGTGTCGCGGAACTGGTACTGGGTGAAATTTTGCTACTGCTACGCGGCGTGCCGGAGAAAAATGCCAAAGCTCACCGTGGTGAGTGGCTGAAATCAGCGGATAACTCTTACGAAGCACGTGGTAAGCGCCTGGGTATTATCGGCTACGGCCACATCGGTACACAGCTGGGTATTCTGGCGGAGAATCTGGGTATGCACGTGTACTACTACGACATCGAAAACAAGCTGTCGCTGGGTAATGCAACACAGGTGGCGTCCCGTACTGAACTGCTGAACATGTGTGACGTGATCAGCCTGCATGTGCCGGAAACGCACGATACTCAAAATATGATGGGGCCGGAAGAATTTGCACTGATGAAGCCGGGCTCAATCTTTATCAATGCTGCTCGCGGCACCGTTGTCGACATCGACGCGCTGTGCTCTGCGCTGGAAAGCAGCCACCTGGCTGGTGCGGCGATCGACGTCTTCCCGGTAGAGCCGAAGACCAACAACGATCCGTTCGAAACGCCACTGAGCAAATTTGACAACGTACTGCTGACGCCGCACATCGGCGGTTCCACTCAGGAAGCCCAAGCCAATATCGGTATCGAAGTTGCCGGTAAGATGGCGAAATACTCAGACAATGGTTCGACCCTGTCGGCCGTTGGCTTCCCGGAAGTATCGCTGCCTGAACACCGCAACTGCTCGCGCCTGCTGCACATTCACGAAAACCGTCCGGGTATCCTGAACCAGATCACGACGATCTTTGCTTCAGACGGCATCAACATTGCCGCGCAGTACCTGCAAACCGGGCCGGAAATCGGCTACGTGGTAATTGATGTCGAAACCGAGCGCGCAGAAGAAGCCTTAACGAAACTGAAAGCGATCGACGGCACAATCCGCGCCCGTATCCTGCACTAAGTCACTGAGACTGAGTTGCGTGACGGGGATAAACGCGACAACCAGCCCCGTCCGACAAGCGATTGAAACAAAAAAGCGAGAGGCCAGCCTCTCGCTTTTTGATTCTGTTACCTGACGACGCAGAGTCCGTCAGCCATCACTCCGTGTTTTGCATTTCAGCCCCGCTTTAGCGGCATGTCAGCAACGTAATTAATCCTGAAGCTTAAAGGTGACATCCACCTGATCGCGGATCACGATCTGAGTGTCCTGATAGCCCATAGATTTTTCCATTGCCGGAGCATCCATCGCCATGCGCATCATCACTGGACGCGGGTAGCTGGTCTGGTAGTTAATCTGCCAAACGCCATCCAGCTTCTCGCCAAATCCATCAGCCAGAGACTTGGCTTTTTCCATCGCATCTTTTACCGCAGCCTGACGCGCCTGATCTTGATACTCTTTTTCATTGCTGACTTTCAGCTCGATATTATTGATGCGATTGATGCCGTCGCCCAACGCATTGTCGAGATAGGTATTCAGCTTATCCAGTGAGTTCACGGTGACCGTGATGTAACGGCTGGCACGGTAGCCTTTCAGTTCTGGCTCTTGGTCTTTCGGATAATGGTACTGCGGCTGCAGATTAATATTGGCGCTCTGGATCTGGCTGCGATCCAGACCTTCTTTCAGCAGGCGATCCACAAATGCGGTTACCGCTTTATCTGCGGCCTCTTTGGCTGCTTTAGCTGTCGGACGCAGCTCTTCCACCGCGACAGAAAAAACGGCCATATCCGGCTGTGCCGTCACTTCACCGTGACCGGTGGTTTGTAGGTGAGGAACCGAAACGTTGGCAGATGCCACGCCGCTCAGCCCCATCAAACTCATACCCAGCATTGCAGCAACTAGTGGTTTTTTCATCGTGATTTCCTGTTCGTTTTACGAAATATATCCTTTCGACAACTCGTCACCACAAAAAATTCCCATTCTAGTGAAATTTTTTGTACATTGTTTTATTTATCATTAACGATCATCCTGCACAGCCACTATTGCGGCAGTATACGCCGGGCATACTCCGTCAGCTGCCGGGTCAGCTCGGCCAGTACCCCACTCTCCAGCGCCCAGTGATGCCAGTACATCCGTCGACTGAGCATTATCTCGGGGGTCAGGTTTACCAACACCCCCTGCGCCAGCTCCTGCTCTATCTGCACTCGGGGGATCAGGCAGAACGCAATCCCTTCCAGCGCCAGCCGCACAAAGGCCTCCGACGAACGGACGGTATGCTTCATCACACTGCCCGGCGGCAGGTTAAAATGCTGATGGACGAACTGCTCATGCATATCATCATGCTGGTCAAAGGTCACGCCGGGAGCCGCCAGCAGGCTGTCACGACTTACCCCGGCAGCAAAATACCGGGCGGCAAATTCAGGGCTGGCCACACACAGATAGTCAACCCGTCCCAGGTACTCAGCGACGCATCCCGGCAGCGGGCGGCTTTCCATACTGAGCGCCCCGACCACCTCACCGCTGCGTAGCTTATCCAGCGTTCGGGCCTCATCTTCCACCAGCAAATTCAGCTCAATGCGACGCGACTTCAGTAGAGGGCTCAGTGCCGGTAGCAGCCAGGTTGCCAGACTGTCTGCATTCGTGGCAATGGCAACCGACATCGGCTGATCGTCGGCATCGGTCGCCAACACCGGCAGTAATTCCTGCTCCAGCAAACGAACCCGGCGGTATAAGCCCAGCATTTTCTGACCGGCCGGAGTGGCTCTTGGGGGCTGTCCCCGCACCAGCATTGGTTGAGCCATCAGTTTTTCCAGCTGTTTCACCCGTTGCGAGACCGCTGACTGGGTGATACACAAATGCTCAGCGGCCCGTTCAAACCCACGCTGGGAAATCACCGCATCCAGTGCTTCAATCCAGCGATAATCCAGTCCCCGCATTCCTTTCTCCTGTCGTTCCGGCTGGGTGGTCGACTTCAACGCAGTGTCTTCTGCGATGCTGAGTTTCTCCATTGCGGTCCAGCCTTGGCGGCAGACCTACAGGCTGACACTCTCAAGCTCAGCACACCGCCCCACTATTATTAGAAACTCTAATAATCAATAAATATTATTAGTTGTACCCAGACTATATGGCGATTGTATGCTGCCTCCATCTTTTTCACCACGCCATCACGTGGGCAAAGCCCACTCGGTGTTTGTAATAATGACAGGAATCGCAAAACAATGAGTATCTGGGTTTTACTGCAAGGATTTGGACTGGGCGCTTCGATGATCATCCCGATTGGTGCGCAAAACGCGTTTGTTCTGAATCAGGGAATCAAGCGTAACCATCATCTGACCACGGCGACGATCTGCAGTCTGCTTGATACCCTGTTCATCAGCCTGGGCATTTTCGGCGGCGGTGCCCTGCTGTCCAGCAATAAAACCCTGCTGACCTGTGTCACCATTGGCGGTATTCTGTTTCTGACTTTTTACGGCGCTTTGTCACTCAGCAGCGCGCTGCGTTCAGCATCCGCCGAGGAAGCCTCGACGCAGGTACTGGCGCGTGGTCGACGTGCCGTTATTCTCGGCGCCCTGGCTGTGACAGTGCTGAACCCGCACATGTACCTGGATACCGTGGTGATTCTCGGGTCGATTGGCGGTCAGTTTGAAGGACATGACAGAATCGCGTTTGCCCTGGGTACGATCATGGCATCTTTCGTCTGGTTCTATACCCTTTCCATCGGCGCTGCCAAGCTCGGGCCCACGCTGTCCCAACCAAAGGTCAAGCGCGGAATCGATCTGGCCGTTGCCGGTATGATGTTCTTCATTGCATTCCATCTCAGCCAGGAACTCTGGACAAAAACATTGGGGTAGTCTTTATGCAGCAGGAAATTTTAGCTTTAGGGAAAAACGTAGACACAATTTACCAGAGTAACCTGGCGCTGTTCCGCCAGACTGGGATTGCTTATCAGGCATGGGAACACGAACCGGTACTGGATTATGAGACAGATGCCAGACTGGCCGATGAGCTGGGCTGGACAGCGGCACCCACCAAAAGTCTGTTTATGAAAATGAAGGGAGGCGGCCACAGCCTGCTCCTGACACATAAAGACAGCCGCTTGGACAGTAAGCTAGTCAAACAAGCGCTGGGGAAACGGGTATCCGTGTGCACCCATGATGAAATGGCTGCCGCGATAGGTTGTGTGCCAGGTGCGGTCTGCCCGTTCGGCTTGCCCGAAGAGATTACCCTGCTGGTCGACCCGGTGCTGTATCAGCACCCTGAGCTGATGTATACCCCGGGCAAACCGGAGTTTACTTTCGCCTTTGCCAGTGCGGACCTTGATACGCTGCTGGCGGCCCTGCCGAACACAGTGATCCCGCTGCCTGAGGTGCACAGCGCATAACTCAGCCGCACAGCACCCGCCATAAAAAATGGAGCCAATCGGCTCCATTTTCTTTTTTGAATCAGTCAGTAATACCAACTCGGTGATTACTTTTCGATCTTGTTCAGGTGAACATCCATTTGTGGGAATGGGATCTCGATACCTTCTTTGTCCAGCTCTTCTTTGATCGCTTGCAAAAGGTCGAAGTACACGCCCCAGTAATCAGACGTTTTCACCCATGGACGTACCACGAAGTTAACGGAAGAGTCAGCCAGTGCTACCACACCGATGGTTGGCGCTGGGTCTTTCAGAACGCGCGCTTCAGCAGCAACCACTCGCTCCAGAACCGCTTTGGTTTTCTTCAGATCAGACTTGTACGACACACCGATCACGTAGTCGATACGGCGGGTCTCATGACGTGAGTAGTTTGTGATTGGGCCACCGATCACCGATGCGTTAGGAACCACAACCATCTTGTTGTCTGGCGTTTTCAGAACCGTAGAGAACACCTGAATGGATTCTACCGAACCAGCCACACCGCCGACTTCTACGTAGTCACCAGATTTGAACGGGCGGAAAGCAACAATCAGCACACCAGCCGCAAAGTTAGACAGAGAACCTTGCAGGGCCAGACCAACGGCCAGACCCGCGGCACCGATAACAGCAACCACAGACGCCGTTTGAACGCCAACACGGCCAAGAGCGGCAATCAGTACGATCACAAACAGCAGGTAACGAACCAGTGAATGCAGGAACTCCACCACTGCATCGTCCATCTGCTTTTTACGCAGCATGCGCGCTACGCCATTGGCGATAGTTTTAGTAATAATGTTACCGATAAACAGGATCAGCAGGGCAGATAAAAGGTTAACCCCATACTGAATCAGCAAATCCTGGTTATCAGAAATCCATGTACCAGCATTCAGCACACCATTAGTTAAATCGTTATCCGTAATCGTCTCTACGACACTATTTGCGACACTTTCACTCATACGTATCTTACTCTGCTAAATAGGTTATCTACGTGGTTCCCGTTGCGATACCACATCGTCCGGGAGCATAATTATTATCGTGCAGTACTCAGATAAATGACTTATGCAACTACCACTATAACAGTGATTTCATTGAATTGGTTAGTCATTCCCAAGTATCGCCGTGCCGCGATAATACCTGCGGGTGCAAAAAAGACCAACAAAAATATGACATAGATCACGTCATTTTTTTGACGATATAAAAAAGCCCGCGATTGCGGGCTTTTTAAATCTTTGGAGAAAGAACGACAGATTACAGTACGTCGATCGCGTTCAGGTCAGAGAACGCTTGCTCCAGACGCTTAACCATAGAAGCCTGACCAGCACGCAGCCATACGCGTGGGTCGTAGTATTTCTTGTTCGGCGCGTCTTCACCTGTTGGGTTACCGATTTGACCTTGCAGGTAATCGTGGTTATCCGCTTCGTATTTACGAACGCCGTCCCAAGTTGCCCACTGAGTATCAGTATCGATGTTCATTTTGATTACACCGTAAGAGATAGACTCACGAATTTCTTCCAGTGTAGAGCCTGAACCACCGTGGAATACGAAGTTCAGCGTGTTAGTTGGCAGACCGAATTTCTCAGAGCAGTAAGCTTGAGAGTCACGCAGGATGGTCGGAGTCAGAACAACGTTACCTGGTTTGTATACGCCGTGTACGTTACCGAAAGATGCTGCGATAGTGAAACGGTGGCTGATTGCGCTCAGTTTTTCGTAAGCGTAAGCAACGTCTTCTGGAGAAGTGTACAGCTCAGACTGATCCATGTCAGAGTTGTCTACGCCGTCTTCTTCACCACCAGTACAACCCAGTTCGATTTCCAGAGTCATGTTCATCTTCGCCATGCGCTCAAGGTACTTCGCACAGATTTCGATGTTTTCTTCCAGAGACTCTTCAGACAGGTCGATCATGTGAGAAGAGAACAGAGGCTTACCAGTTTGAGCGAAGTACTCTTCACCCGCATCCAGCAGACCGTCGATCCATGGCAGCAGTTTCTTCGCTGCGTGGTCAGTGTGCAGAATAACAGGCACACCGTAAGATTCAGCGATAGCGTGTACGTATTTCGCGCCAGCAACCGCACCTTTGATTTGTGCTTCCTGACCTTCTAGTTTCAGACCTTTACCAGCGAAGAATGCAGCACCGCCGTTAGAGAACTGAACGATAACTGGAGCTTTAACGTTCGCAGCCGCTTCCAGTACAGCGTTGATAGAGTCAGTGTTAACTACGTTTACCGCTGGAAGTGCAAACTGGTTTTCTTTTGCAACTTCAAATACTTTCTGTACGTCGTCGCCAGAAATCACACCAGGTTTTACGAAATCGAAGATCTTAGACATAACAATAGTCCTATTTGCCTTGTTGTCTGTATAAATGGAAATCTTTGCAATCGTTTGCTACCGCCGTATTCTACAAAAACGGCACCTTGTTAACAAACAATTAAAGCGCGGGAGCCATACGCTCCCGCCCTGTTTGATTAAGCTTTAGCACGCTCTTCCAGCATAGCAACTGCTGGTAGTTTTTTGCCTTCAACGAACTCAAGGAACGCACCACCACCAGTAGAGATGTAAGATACGTCAGCTTTGATGCCGAATTTGTCGATGGCAGCCAGCGTATCACCGCCACCTGCAACAGAGAAACCGTCAGACGCGGCAATCGCTTCAGAGATGCCTTTCGTACCCGCTTCGAAATTCTTGAACTCGAAAACGCCAACCGGACCATTCCACAGGATAGTTTTCGCGTCTTTCAGGATTTTCGCCAGCGCTTCTGTTGATTCAGGGCCCAGGTCGAAGATCATGTCGTCGTCTTGTACTTCAGAAACGTGTTTGATTTCTGCTTCCGCATTCTCGTCGAAGGCTTTTGCACATGCCACGTCAGTAGCAACCGGAATTGCACACTCATCCATCAGTTTCTTCGCTGTATCAACCAGATCAGCTTCGTACAGAGACTTACCTACATTGTAGCCAGCCGCCGCAATAAAGGTGTTAGCGATACCGCCACCCACAACCAGTTGGTCAGCAATTTTAGACAGTGACTCAAGTACTGTCAGTTTAGTCGAAACTTTAGAACCACCAACGATAGCGACCATCGGACGAGCCGGTTTGTCCATCGCTTTACCCAGCGCTTCCAGTTCGTTAGCCAGCAGAGGACCCGCACAAGCAACCGGTGCGTGCATACCTACACCGTGAGTAGAGGCTTGTGCGCGGTGAGCTGTACCGAATGCATCCATCACGAATACGTCACACAGTGCCGCATATTTCTTAGACAGTTCTTCTTCGTTTTTCTTTTCGCCTTTGTTAAAGCGAACGTTTTCCAGAACAACCAGTTCACCAGCATTCAGTTCCACGCCGTCCAGGTAGTCTTTTACCAGCTTCACTTCGCAATCCAGAGCGTCGTTCAGGTAGTTCACTACTGGTTGTAGAGAGAACTCGTCAGCGTATTCGCCTTCAGTCGGACGACCCAGGTGAGAAGTAACCATTACTTTGGCACCCGCTTCCAGGCAGTGCTTGATCGTTGGCAGAGATGCCAGGATACGCGCATCTGAAGTTACTTTACCGTCTTTTACTGGCACGTTCAGGTCCGCACGAATGAATACGCGTTTACCTGCAAGGTCCAGATCAGTCATCTTGATTACAGACATGGTTTGTCCTCTCAACAGTGATTAATTTAAAGTCAAAGTTTTTGTCGGCCCGGCGTCACTGCCAGGCCCGCTAATTCTTACTGCTCAGTTGTGTTACAGGCAGCACGGCTGTCATCAACCGCCTGCATTGCCAACGCGGTATCAAGCATCCGGTTGGCAAATCCCCATTCATTATCGCACCAGATCAGCAACTTGATTAAATGCTGGTTACTGACCCGGGTTTGCGTCCCGTCAACGATCGCACTGTGTGGATCGTGGTTGAAGTCAATGGAGACAAGGGGCGCTTCGGTATAGTCCACAATACCGTCTAATGTACAACGAGACGCTTCTGCCAGTGATTGATTTACGTCATTAACTTTCACATTTGTTTTCACGGTGACACTTAAATCCATCGCTGTGACGTTAATTGTTGGTACACGCACAGAAATAGCTTCAAATTTGTCAGAAAATTCCGGAAAGATACGACCGATACCCAGATGAAGTTTAGTATCAACGGGGATAATTGACTGGCTGGCAGCTCGGGTACGACGTAAGTCGGTGTGGTAGGCGTCAATGACCTGCTGGTCATTCATCGCCGAGTGAATGGTGGTAATGGTGCCGGACTCAATGCCAAAGGCTTCATCCAGCACTTTAATAACCGGGACAATACAGTTGGTGGTACAGGAACCGTTGGACACAATCAGGTCGTCGGCGGTCAGGGTCTGGTGGTTAACACCGTATATGATTGTATTGTCGATGTCGTTTGCAGCAGGGTGGGAAAACAGGACTTTTCTCGCGCCGGCTTTGATATGGGCTTCGCCGTCGCTTCGGGTGCCAAAGATGCCGGTACAGTCCAGCACGATATCAATGGCTAAGTCTTTCCAAGGCAGCAAGTGGATGTCGCTTTGGTGCAGGATACGGATTTGATCCTGATTATCCGCCCCGCCGATGAACAGATGCTCCTGGTCATGGCTGACAGACTTATGGAAGCGGCCATGGCTGGTGTCATACTGCAGCAGATGAGCCATGGCTTCAGGCTCAGCTAACTCGTTGACTGCCACGACTTGAATGTGGTGGTGTTTGCCGCTTTCATACAGGGCGCGAAGCACACTGCGTCCGATACGGCCAAATCCATTAATTGCGACTCTTAGTGTCATATCCGTGCTACAAAATTATTAAGCGGGGTTAGTGTATACCAAGCGATTGTGAGAATCACGATAATTGTGAAGGCCATCACCCTGACTTACAAACCCAAAATAAAACAAAACGTTAAGATAATTCCCACGCTTGGCATGATGACTTTTCCAACACAATCCAATGTGAGTGAGATCTCAATTCATATAAAAAAAGACCTCGTGAAGAGGTCTTTTTTTCATCCTTCGAAATAAATACTGTAGCCCTTAAGCTACCGTATATTTACCCGCTAAATTACGCCAGTAGCTCTTTCGCTGTGCTGACGACATTCTCAGTGGTAAAGCCGAACATTTCGAACAGTTGGCCAGCCGGTGCAGATTCACCGAAGCTGGTCATGCCGATGATGCGGCCGTCGAAACCGACGTACTTGTACCAGAAATCTGCGATACCCGCTTCGATAGCGATACGTGCTGTCACGTCAGATGGCAGCACTGCTTCGCGATATGCCGCGTCTTGCGTGTCGAACGTGTCAGTCGATGGCATAGAGACCACGCGAACCAGCTTGCCTTCGGCTGTCAGTTCCGCTGCTGCGTTCACAGCCAGCTCGACTTCAGAGCCGGTCGCGATCAGGATCAGCTCAGGTTTGCCGGCACAATCTTTCAGGATGTAACCACCCTTCGCGATGTCAGCCACCTGAACCTCAGAGCGCTCTTGCTGCGCCAGGTTCTGACGCGAGAAGATCAGCGCTGATGGCGCATCTTTACGCTCGATAGCCAGTTTCCAGGCAACCGCAGACTCAACCTGGTCACACGGACGCCACGTGCTCATGTTCGGCGTCAGGCGCAGAGACGCCATTTGCTCAACCGGCTGGTGCGTCGGGCCGTCTTCACCCAGACCGATAGAGTCGTGCGTGTACACTTGGATGTTCTGAATTTTCATCAGAGCGGCCATGCGCATCGCGTTACGGGCGTATTCCATGAACATCAGGAAGGTGGCACCATAAGGCACGAAACCGCCGTGCAGGGCGATACCGTTGATGATCGCAGTCATGCCGAATTCACGTACACCGTAATGGATGTAGTTACCCGAGAAGTCACCCGCTTCCAGAGACTTCGAGCCAGACCACATGGTCAGGTTAGACGGTGCCAGGTCAGCTGAGCCGCCCATGAATTCCGGCAGCAGTTTACCGAACGCTTCCAGCGCGTTTTGAGACGCTTTACGGGATGCGATGTTCGCTGGGTTGGCTTGCAGCTCAGCAATGATTGCGCTGGTCGCTTCTTCCCAGTTCGCTGGTAGCTCACCGTTGACACGGCGCTTGTACTCAGCAGCCAGCTCAGGGTAAGCCGCTTGGTACGCCGCGAACTTGTCGTTCCAGGTCGCTTCTTTGGCAGCGCCCGCTTCTTTTGCATCCCACTCAGCGTAGATGTCTGCCGGGATTTCAAACGGACCGTGGTTCCAGCCCAGGAATTCACGGGCAGCCGCGATTTCGTCGTGGCCCAGTGGTGCACCGTGACAGTCGTGTGAGCCTGCTTTGTTTGGTGAACCGAAACCGATGATGGTCTTAGTACAAATCAGGGTTGGACGAGGGTCGGCTTTCGCCGCTTCGATTGCCGCGTTGATCGCGTCAGAATCGTGACCGTCAACCGCTGGAATAACGTGCCAGCCGTATGCTTCAAAACGTTTTGGTGTGTCGTCGGAGAACCAGCCTTCCACGTGACCGTCGATAGAGATGCCGTTGTCATCCCAGAATGCGATCAGTTTGCCCAGGCCCAGAGTACCGGCCAGTGAGCACGCTTCGTGAGAGATGCCTTCCATCAGACAGCCGTCGCCCATGAACACGTAGGTGAAGTGGTCAACGATGTCATGGCCGTCTTTGTTGAACTGCGCTGCCAGTGCTTTTTCCGCAATCGCCATACCTACGGCATTGGTGATGCCCTGACCCAGCGGACCAGTCGTCGTTTCGATACCCGGTGCGTAACCGTACTCAGGGTGACCCGGGGTTTTCGAGTGCAGCTGACGGAAGTTTTTCAGATCATCGATAGACAGATCGTAACCGGTCAGGTGAAGCAGAGAGTAAATCAGCATCGAGCCGTGGCCGTTCGACAGGACGAAACGGTCGCGATCAGCCCACTGTGGGTTCTGAGGGTTGTGGTTCAGGTGGCCACGCCACAGGACTTCAGCAATATCAGCCATCCCCATTGGGGCACCCGGGTGGCCAGAGTTAGCTTGTTGCACACCATCCATACTCAGGGCGCGGATTGCATTGGCAAGTTCTTTACGAGAAGACATGTCTGCTCCAGAAATTCGTAGACGTTATGATGGAGTAGCCTGGTTTTAGGGTAACCAGACTAACCGGTATTCGGCGGGCATGTATTGTCGCAAAGTCTGGCGGCTATCTGCAAACGATTTCCTGCCAAAATAAACACGAATATCAACAAAATGGGCGATACTAATGGCCAACCACCTGTAATTTCACCCTAAACACGGAAACGTTTGCCTGAGAATAAACGCAAACCCATACCCTTCGTATTGTTGATTTTCTACGGCGAGCAGAGGTATCATAGACGTCTAGACGGAGGTAGCTCTATACATACGAACGTACATCCTTATACGATGTCAATCTCCAACCTGCGGTATAGAGCCCAACATCATCCATTTTTAACATTACTTTGTGGGAGCGCTCATGGCGAAGCACCTGTTTACTTCTGAGTCTGTGTCAGAAGGCCATCCAGATAAAATTGCCGATCAGATTTCGGATGCAGTATTGGATGCGATCTTAGAACAAGATCCAAAAGCACGTGTTGCGTGTGAGACTTACGTAAAAACCGGCATGGTAATGGTTGGTGGTGAAATCACAACGTCTGCTTGGGTTGATATCGAAGAACTGACCCGTGATACCGTACGTGAAATCGGCTACGTTCACTCTGACATGGGCTTCGATGCAAACTCATGTGCCGTTCTGAGCGCAATCGGCAAACAGTCTCCGGATATCAACCAGGGTGTTGACCGTGAAGACCCACGTGAACTGGGTGCTGGCGACCAGGGCATCATGTTTGGCTATGCCTGTAACGAAACTGACGTGCTGATGCCAGCACCGGTTACTTACGCCCACCGTCTGGTAGAGCGTCAGGCGAAAGTGCGTAAAAATGGCGCCCTGCCATGGCTTCGTCCGGATGCAAAAAGCCAAGTCACTTTTGCCTACGACCAAGGCAAAATCGTGGGTATCGATGCCGTTGTTCTGTCAACTCAACACTGTGACAGCATCGAACTGCCAGTGCTGCAGGAAGCGGTGATGGAAGAAATCATCAAGCCGGTTCTGCCAAGCGAGTGGCTGACGAAAGACACCAAATACTTCATTAACCCAACCGGCCGTTTCGTTATCGGTGGCCCAATGGGTGACTGTGGTCTGACTGGTCGTAAGATCATCGTTGATACCTACGGCGGTGCAGCTCGTCACGGTGGCGGCGCATTCTCTGGTAAAGATCCATCGAAAGTTGACCGTTCTGCAGCTTACGCGGCTCGTTATGTGGCGAAGAACATCGTTGCGGCCGGCATGGCTGACCGTTGTGAAATCCAGCTGTCTTACGCTATCGGTGTCGCTGATCCAACGTCGATCATGGTCGAAACGTTCGGTACTGAGAAAGTGGCTCACGACATCATCGTTGAAGCAGTACGTCAACACTTCGACCTGCGCCCATACGGTCTGATCGAAATGCTGGATTTGCTGAAGCCAATGTACAAGAAAACGGCGGCTTACGGCCACTTCGGTCGTGAAGAATTCCCATGGGAAAAAACTGACAAAGCTGAGATGCTGCGCGAGTTCGCAAACATCAAATAAGCATGTCACTCCGGAGCCAGCAGTCTCCGATACAGAAAAGATACAAAAAGGAAGCTTAGGCTTCCTTTTTTGTTATCCTCTCCCCTATACTCCCGCGCAGATTCGTTAACTCACACCGCCTAATAGCCCATTGTTATGACCCCATTACAGCAAACGGTGATCGCCAAGGTCGAGTCCTGTATCCATCAGGCCAACCGGCACCTTAACCAGCATTTCCCCCTGCCCGTCGTCAATTTCAAACAACGGGGGAAAATCGCAGGAAGTGCGCGGTTACAGGGTTGGGAAGTCAGGTTTAACCCTGTGCTGTTGGCTGAAAATCCGCAGACTTTTCTTGATGAAGTCGTTCCGCACGAAGTGGCTCATCTGGTGGTCTTTAAGCTGTTTGGCCGGGTCCGTCCGCATGGCCGGGAATGGCAAGGCGTCATGCACAACGTGTTTGGCGTTGCCCCCCGCACCACACACAGCTTTGATATTTCTTCCGTGCAGGGGCAGACTTTTGTCTACCGCTGTCAGTGCAGTGAGCACCAGATGACCGTTCGCCGCCACAACAAAATCGTCCGCGGTCAGGCGGTATATCACTGTCGCCGATGCGGCAGCCAACTGCGCCTGAGCTGAAAAGTTGTCGTTATCACTCCTGGTGTCAAAAGCCGTCTGTGACAGCATTGAGCTATCCCTTCCGGTTATTCCGTAATTCCGATAAGCGTAGGTATACAAACCACCGCGGATGTTCTGCCACTCAGCCCCCCTGCTGCTATTGCTATTGCCGAATGTAAATAACACAAAACTTACTGTGAAGTAGTTCCAAAAAATCAGCCAGATGATAGGCTTGTCGCCCTCATTTTCAGAATAAGGAAAGGCATGCGTCGTCCCTCTCCCTGGCTGCTGATCAGCCTGCTTGCGCCAGTTTCCGCACTGGCAGCCCATCCAACCTCATTCAGCCAAGCCAAAAAACTGGCTATCGGCATTTATCAGGATCATCCGGTCAGCTTTTACTGCGGCTGTGACATCACCTGGCAGGGCAAAAAAGGGATTCCGGATCTAGCCAGCTGCGGCTATGAAGTCCGCAAACAACCCAACCGGGCAAACCGTATCGAATGGGAACACGTGGTACCGGCCTGGCAATTTGGCCACCAGCTTCAGTGCTGGCAAGAAGGCGGCCGCAAAGCCTGCCAGAGCAGCGCCCAGTTCCGCCAGATGGAAGCCGATCTGCATAACCTGACTCCGGCAATCGGCGAAGTGAACGGTGACCGTTCCAACTTCAGCTTTATGCCCTGGAACGGTACCAACGGCGCCAATTACGGCCAGTGTGAGATGAAGGTGGACTTCAGCCAGAAACGAGCCGATCCACCACCAGCCAGCCGGGGGCCGATTGCCCGCACTTATCTCTATATGAGTGACACCTACCCGTTCCGTCTGTCCCGCCAGCAGCGCCAGTTGATGGAAGCCTGGAACCGACAGTACGCCGTGACCGAATGGGAATGTGAACGCGACCGTCGAATTGCCAAAATCCAGAGTAACCACAACCCTTACGTTCAGCCGTTGTGTCAGGCAAAAGGACTGTAACCGCCCGCTCCGCCAGCGCTCAGCGGACTAAAACCGCCTTTGGCGAGACGAAAACCGCATCTGGGCCAGCGTCGTGAAGACACTGGCCTTTTTCCAGCTGATGGCACGGGAGATGGCGGACAACAAAAACAAATCCACTTTGCCCTTGTTTTTCCGAGGCACGGCATCCATCTCTGTACCATGAGGCAGCAATCCTTCGTATAATGCTGCCAGACTAGATGAAAACGATGACCAATCAGCCATGAGAATCCCACGAATTTATCACCCTGAAACCCTGCCGGCTTCAGGTATCATCATGCTCAGTGAAGAAGCCGCCAACCACGTTGGCCGGGTCATGCGCATGCAAGTTGGCCAGGAAGTCCTGCTGTTTGATGGCAGCAATGCTGAGTTTCCAGCCATTATCAGTAACGCCAGCAAGAAAAGTGTGGAAGTCGACATTCAGGAACGTCGTGAAAACAGCGTGGAATCCCCGCTGGATATCCACCTCGGCCAAGTGATTTCTCGTGGTGAAAAAATGGAATTTACGATTCAGAAATCTGTCGAGCTGGGGGTCAACACGATTACCCCGCTGATTTCTGAACGTTGCGGCGTCAAACTTAACGCCGATCGCTTCGATAAAAAATTGCAGCAATGGCAGAAGATCGCCATCAGCGCCTGCGAGCAGTGCGGTCGTAACCGCGTGCCGGAAATCCGCCCGATCATGAAACTGGAAGACTGGTGCAGCGAGCCGTACGACGGCCTGAAGCTGAACCTGCACCCACGAGCCAGTTACTCAATTAACACCCTGCCAGCACCTGTCAGCAAGGTACGCCTACTGATTGGTCCGGAAGGCGGTCTGTCCGCTGAAGAAATCAGCATGACAGAAACCTACCAATTTGATGAAATCCTGCTGGGTCCTCGTGTCCTGCGCACTGAAACGGCTGCCATGACCGCCATTACAGCCCTGCAGGTTCGCTTCGGCGATCTCGGCTAACCCTCGGGAAGACAAACTTAGGAGAAACCAATGATCAAACTGGGTATCGTGATGGACCCTATCGAGTCCATCAACATTAAGAAAGATTCCAGCTTTGCCATGATGTTGGAAGCCCAGCGCCGCGGCTGGGAAATCCACTACATGGAAATGAACGACCTGTCGCTGGAACAAGGCAAGGCCATTGCCCGTACCCGTGTGGTTAGCCTGAAAGAAGATCCGAACGGCTGGTTCGAATTCCACGGCGAGCAGGAAATTGCCCTGTCTGAGCTGGATGTGGTACTGATGCGCAAAGATCCGCCGTTCGATACCGAATACATTTACGCGACCTACATTCTGGAGCGAGCAGAAGAACAAGGCACACTGGTTGTCAACAAACCGCAAAGCCTGCGTGACTGCAACGAAAAGCTGTTCACCGCTTGGTTCCCGGAACTGACCCCGACCACCATTGTAACCCGTCGTGCCGACAAGATTCGTGCATTCCAGCAGGAGCACGGTGACGTGATCCTGAAGCCGCTGGACGGCATGGGGGGCTCATCCATCTTCCGCGTCATGAAGAATGACCCGAACGTGTCGGTGATCATCGAGACCCTGACCAACCACGGTCAGAACTACTGCATGGCGCAGACTTTCGTGCCTGACATCAGTAACGGTGACAAGCGTATTCTGGTGGTTGACGGTGAGCCAATGCCATACTGCCTGGCGCGTATTCCGGCCGAAGGCGAAACCCGTGGCAACCTAGCCGCCGGTGGTCGTGGCGAACCACGTCCAATCAGCGACACAGACCGCAAGATTGCGGAAACCGTTGCACCGGTGCTGAAAGAAAAAGGCCTGATCTTTGTCGGTCTGGACGTGATTGGCGACAAGCTGACAGAAATCAACGTGACCAGCCCGACCTGTATTCGAGAAATCGAAGCGGCCTTTGATATCTCCATCACCGGCAAACTTATGGATGCGATTGAGCGCCGCCTGAACCAGGCATAAGGCTCCTCCTTTTCGCCCTCCCACGCAGCCCGCACGGGCTGCGTGAGGCCGGCTCTCACCTCGTCATTTAAATACCATTTCTGTCAATTACTCGGCATACTTTAAAGAAGCAGCTTAAGTAATAGGTACTCCAATGAATTTGACCAATCACTTTCTGGTTGCGATGCCCCAACTACAGGATCCAAACTTCAAAGGCAGCGTCGTGTATATCTGCGAGCATAACGATGAAGGCGCGATGGGGATTGTGATCAACCTGCCTATTGAGATTTCCGTGGGCAACATGCTTGAACAAATTGACATTGACCGCGAGCTGCCTGTTCAGAACCCGGCCAGCCTGGAACAACCGGTTTTCAACGGCGGTCCGGTCGCGGCTGACCGTGGCTTCGTGTTGCACAACCGGATTGGCGACGATCTCAGCTCCAGCATAAACATTACCGATCAGGTGTCCGTCACGACCTCCAAAGACATCCTGTCGCTGCTGGGTACCCGCGAATCGCCGGACAACTTTCTGGTTGCCCTCGGCTATGCCGGTTGGGATGCCGGTCAGCTGGAACAAGAGCTGGCTGACAACTCCTGGCTGACCATTGAAGCCGATCCGGATCTGGTATTTAACACCCCGATTCATGAGCGCTGGAATAAAGCCATTGCCAAACTGGGCATTACCTCTACTCACCTCTCGACAGATAAAGGACATGCATGAGCCAGTCTCGTACTGTTTTAGCATTTGACTACGGCACCAAAAGCATCGGTGTGGCTATCGGCCAGGAACTGACCGGTACAGCCAACCCATTGGCAGCCCTGAAGGCTCGCGACGGCATCCCTAATTGGGATGACATTGAAAAGCTGCTCAAGGAGTGGCAACCGGATTTAGTGGTCGTCGGCCTGCCGCTGGATCTGCACGGTGGCGAACTGGAAGCCATTACACCGCGCGCGAAAAAATTTGCTAACCGCCTGCACGGCCGATTCGGTTGCCAGGTCGAGTTACACGATGAGCGCCTGAGCACCGCTGAAGCCCGCTCTGATCTGTTCGATCGTGGCGGCTATCGTAACCTGAGCAAAGGAAATATCGACTCTCAGTCAGCGGTCGTGATCCTCGAAAGCTGGTTTGAACAACAGTACGGCTAATCCCCGCATTCTGCTTTCGCACTCCCCGCTAACACTGACTATCTGCAGGCCCATCGGGGCCTGTTTGTTATCGCTGCGCTCAGCGGCCACCACTTCTTTCACTCCCAGATTACGCCCTACCCAAATGGTTACTCACCCAGTCTCAGCCTAACCGCAACAGTCAGCTCGTCTTCAAATACTCGTCTTTGGTGTTCAATCTCAAACGCGGGTTGATCGAGCACAAACCCCAGTGTACAGCTTTTCTCACTTTGCTCACCCTCTAGCCACACAGCGAAAAAATGGATCTGCACCGATCATCCTGATCCCGCGTGTTCTGCGGCCTGATCAGCCTGTACAGCTTTTTGACTACAGGAACCCAAAAGCTCCACAAGCTGTACAGCCAAAATAAAAAAACAACACAAAATGTTTAAAATCAGATGATTAAAAACATCATGACAATAAAAAAGCTTTAGGATCATAGTAACCCTAAAGCTTTTTACACATAGTAAGCTTTTTAATACCGACTCAGTCCATATCGATCGTGACCCCATCCAAGCTGCTGTTTGCCTGATGATGTTTGTTGCCGACTTTAATCATCAGTCGCAGATCGTTGGCCGAATCGGCATGGTGCAAAGCGTCCTGCTCCGTGATCTTGCCGGCGCTATAGAGGTCATACAGAGACTGATCAAACGTCATCATCCCCGACTGGGCTGATTTCGCCATGGTGTCCTTGATTTCGTGCAGCTCACCCCGACGGATCAGATCCGCAACCCGTGGCGTGTTGATCAACAGCTCAAAGGCACCGTGCCGTCCCATACCGTGGGCATCCGGGATCAGCTGCTGAGCCAGAATACATTTCAGGTTCAGTGATAAATCGAACAAAAACTGATCCCGCCGCTCTTTCGGAACCAGATGGAGAATACGCTCCAACGCCTGGTTGGCATTATTGGCATGCAAGGTCGCCATACACAGGTGCCCGGTTTCGGCAAAGTTCATGGCATATTCCATGGTTTCCCGGGTCCGGATTTCGCCAATCAGAATCATGTCAGGAGCCTGGCGCAGCGAGTTCTTGAGCGCCACCTCGTAGCTCTCCGTATCCAAGCCGACTTCGCGCTGGGTCACGATGCACTTATTATGCTTGTGCACGAACTCAATCGGATCTTCCACCGTCAGAATGTGACCGCTACGGTTGGCATTACGGTAGCCGGTCATAGCCGCCAGTGACGTGGATTTGCCCGAGCCGGTCGCCCCGACCACCAGCACCAGCCCCCGCTTCGCCAGTGCCATCTTCTGCATGTCCATCGGCAAGTTAAGGGCAAAAATGTCCGGGATATCGGTTTCAATCCGCCGGATCACCATGCCCGGCAGCTCCCGCTGCCAGAAGGCACTGACCCGGAACCGGTACTCGCCGCGTACCAGCGCAAAGTTTGCTTCTTTAGTGGCACAAAACTCCTGATACAACGCGTCGTCCATGGCTTCGCTGAACATCCGGTCAATCGCCGGACGATCCAGCGCCTGCCCCAACGGGTGCAGATTACCGTCGATTTTCAGCAGACATGGCGCTTCCACCGTGATGTACAAATCGGAGGCTTTGCTACTGACCATTTCATTCAGCGCATCCTGTAATGTCATATCCCCTCCCGGGAAACGAAATGATTAAAACTGCGCAAACGCGTTGTCGACGACCCGGCGTCCTTCTTCCGCCTCAACCTGCCCCTGAGCCACCAGCATCCGGACACTTTGCTCCATGGTCTGCATCCCGACGGATGAGCCGGTCTGGATCATGGAATACATCTGGGCCACTTTGTCTTCACGAATCAGGTTACGGATAGCCGGGGTCGCCATCATGACTTCATGCGCCGCAATTCGGCCTCCGCTGGTACATTTGAGCAGGCTCTGCGATACCACCGCCCGCAGCGACTCAGACAACATAGAACGCACCATCGCCTTGTCGTTCCCCGGGAAGACATCAATGATCCGATCGACGGTTTTGGCCGCCGAGCTGGTGTGCAGAGTGCCCAGCACAAGGTGGCCGGTTTCTGCTGCGGTCAGCGCCAGACTGATGGTTTCCTGATCACGCAATTCCCCCACCACAATCACATCCGGGTCTTCACGCAGGGAAGAGCGCAGTGCATTGTGGAAACTGTGGGTATCGCGGTGTACTTCACGCTGGTTAATCAGGCAACGTTTGCCGTGGTGAACAAACTCCACCGGATCTTCAATCGTCAGGATATGGCGGTTATAGTTTTCATTGATGTAATCGACCAGCGCAGCAATCGTGGTGGATTTACCGGAGCCGGTTGCCCCGGTAACCAGCACCAGCCCGCGCTGGCATTGGGCGATCTGATAGAATATGTCCGGCACTTTCAGTGATTCCAGTGTCGGCACATGCACCGGGATGGTTCGGAAAACCGCTGCGCATCCCCGTGACTGATGAAAGGCATTCACACGAAACCGCCCGACGTCCGGCAGCTCGAACGAGAAATCGACTTCGAGCTTTTCTTCAAACTCGCGCCGCTGGGCATCGTTCATAATGTCAAACACCAGGCGGTGTACTTCACTGTGATCCAGTGATGGCAAGCTCAGTTTACGAACATCGCCATCTACCCGAATCATCGGCGGAACTCCCGCAGAGAGGTGCAGATCCGAGGCATTATGCTTTACACTAAAGTCCAGTAGTTCGGTGATATCCATAAATTTTCCCAACAGAATCAATTATGAGTAGTATCAAACAAAACATTGAACAGGTCATCTCTCAGATTGGCCTGGCGGCAGAAAAATGCGGTCGACCAGTCGATTCCGTGCAACTGCTGGCGGTAAGCAAAACCAAACCTATTGCCGCAATCGAAGAAGCCATTGCCGCCGGCCAGCGGGCATTTGGCGAAAACTATGTCCAGGAAGGCGTTGAAAAAATTCAGCATTTTTCCGATAGCGAGAACGCAGCGGCACTGAGCTGGCATTTCATCGGGCCGATTCAGTCCAACAAAACCCGGCCGATTGCCGAGCATTTTGACTGGGTCCATTCCGTCGACCGCGCCAAAATTGCCCGCCGCCTGAGTGAACAACGCCCGGCTGACATGGCTCCGCTGAATGTCCTGCTGCAGGTTAACACCAGCGGTGAAGCCACGAAGTCCGGCCTGGCCTTTGCTGAACTGGCCGCCCTGGCCGATGAAGTGGCCGCCATGCCGAATCTGGTGCTGCGCGGTCTGATGTCAATTCCGGAAAAAGCGGATGACTATGACAGCCAGCTGGCTGCGTTCCAGAGCCTGGCGGATGCCATGCAGACCCTGAAAACACTCCATCCGCAGATGGATACCCTGTCGATGGGAATGAGCGGCGATCTGGACGCCGCCGTGGCGGCCGGCAGTACCATAGTGCGTATCGGTACCGCCATTTTCGGCGCTCGTGACTACGGCGAGAAGACGTCCCAGTAACGCCCTGACTGTGGCGTTTTACTGTGAAACGCCACAGACAAAAACAGCTGAAAGGAACGTGTTCTCGCAAGCTCTGATGCAAACAAAGGATCGAACAGCAGATGCCAAGCGGCACCGTCAGCCAAACGGGAAAGGACAAAGGTCACACGCCGTCGCATCCGCAAACCGTATCAGAAACAATCTAGGTATAATTCGTCCAGGAAGGACACCCGTTTTACCCTTCCCGGTCCAGCACCCTCATAAGGAATGAACATGGAACAACGCACCATTGCTTTTATCGGCGCCGGTAACATGGCCCGCTCTATCATTGCCGGTCTGGTGGTCAGCGGTTACGCACCGGAGAAAATCACCGCGACAGCACCCAGCCCTGAGCGACGTGAGCCGCTGGCCCGCGATTATGGAATTCACACTACTGACAATAACCTGCAGGCGGCTTCTGAGGCCGACGTGATTGTTCTGGCCGTGAAACCGCAGCTGATGGAAGATGTCTGCCGCCCACTTCAGATCCTCGACTTTTCCGGCAAGCTGGTGATATCGATCGCCGCCGGGATCAGCGCGGCACGTCTCAATGAGATGCTGGCCACCCGTCTGAATCTGGTCCGTGTGATGCCAAACACGCCGTCTTTGATCGGCAAAGGCATGAGCGGCCTGTACGCCTCACCGGATCTGAATCCGAACGATCGCCAATTTGCCGGTAACTTAATGAAAGCTGTCGGTGAGATCTGTTGGGTAGAGCAAGAATCAGCAATCAACGGTATTATTGCTGCTGCAGGCAGTGCACCGGCTTATTTCTTCCTGTTCATGGAAGCGATGCAGGCTGAAGCCGTCAAGCAAGGGTTCAGTTCTGAGCAAGCCCGCCTGCTGGTTCAGCAAGCAGCCCTGGGCGCCGCCGAAATGGTCGTCGCGAATCCGGATATTGAACTGTCGACCCTGCGTGAGCAGGTGACGTCAAAAGGCGGCACCACGGCGGAAGCAATCCGCACATTTAATGAAGAGCAGCTTAGTGATACCGTAGCCAAAGCAATGCGTGCTGCGGTAGCCCGCGCCCAAGAGATGGAAACGCTATTTTAAGGTTTAGTAAATTATGAATGCACTTGGTTTTCTCGTCAGTACTCTGTTCGACCTCTTTATCATGGTGGTCCTGCTGCGTATCTGGCTTCAGTGGGTACGAGCGGACTTCTATAACCCGTTTTCCCAGTTCATCGTGAAAGCAACTCAGCCGATTGTCGGCCCGCTGCGCCGCCTGATCCCGTCTATCGGCTCGCTGGATATGGCAACCCTGCTGCTGGCTTATCTCCTGAGTATGGCGAAATTTGTGGTGCTCCAGTTGGTGCTTGGCGGTGGTCTGCTCCTGACTCCCGAATACCTGTGGGTCGGCGCGCTGTCACTCCTTAAAGCAGCCGGTGGCCTGGTGTTCTGGGTATTGCTGCTACGCGCCATCCTGAGCTGGGTAAGCCAGGGCCGCAGCCCGATCGAATACGTCATGCACCAGCTGACAGAACCAATGACCGCACCGATTCGCCGGGTGATTCCGTCGATGGGCGGCTTGGATCTAAGTGTACTGATTCTGTTTATCGGTCTGCAGTTCGCCAATATGCTGATTGGTGACATGGTGGGGCCAATCTGGTACCAACTATGACCACGCAGGCAGTGACACGCAGCGGTGATGATTTGCGGCTTCGGTTGTATATTCAGCCGAAAGCCAGCCGCGATCAGCTGGTTGGCCTGCACGGCGACGAGCTGAAAGTGGCCATTACAGCACCACCGATTGATGGTAAGGCCAACGCCCACCTGACCAAGTACCTGGCCAAGTTGTTCCGCGTCGCCAAGGGACAGGTCGTTATCGAGAAAGGGGAACTCGGACGCCATAAGCAGGTGCTGATTGAAGCGCCACGAGAAATCCCCGACACCATCACCACCCTGCTGTAACACTGCTTATCCAGTCAGCCCGGCGGCCGTTTCGGCGCCGGGCTGACTGCTATCTCAACTATACTAAAGGACACATGCCCACATGGCTGGTAGGGTTCGGTTCCCACCTGTGGCGTTCAAGAAGGATAATAATATGACTCGATTTTTCAGCCTGATGGCACTTTTACTGGCCTCTCTACTCACTGCCCTGCCAGCCAGTGCCGAACAAACCAAGCAAATCCGTAATCTGGAAGTGCATTACTCCAGCTTTCCTTCCACCTTCCTCACTCCGGATATCGCCAGCACTTACAAGATTCAGCGTAGCCGCTACTCTGCCGTCATCAACATTACCGTGCTCGACAGCAGCCAGCCGGGTAAACCCGCGGTTCAGGCCGTCCTGAGCGGGACTGCCAAAAACCTGCTGGGCAGCGTGAAAAATCTCTCTTTCCGCGAAGTGCGCGAGGGCGAGGCCATTTACTACATCGCGGAAATCAAACACGCCAACGAGGAAAGCTTTAATTTCTCGATTGAAATTCATGCCACTGGCGCCAGCGGCAACCTGGCCTTCCAGCAAACCTTCTTTGTTGACTGAACCACATCCACGACAGGGGCCGAAACGGCCCCTTTCAATTTCCGGGCAGTAAGATAAGATAGCGCCTCTTTCAACCCTTGCGAGGAACTGTGATGAGCAAATTGGTACTGGCTACCGGGAATCAGGGCAAAGTCAGAGAAATGGCCAGCCTGCTGGCAGACTTTGGTTTTGATGTTGTTGCCCAGAGCGATTACAACGTGTCATCAGTCGCTGAAACCGGCACCACCTTTGTCGAAAATGCCATTATCAAGGCTCGTCACGCTGCCAAAGAAACCGGCCTGCCGGCTATTGCCGACGACTCTGGCCTGGAAGTCGACTTCCTGCAGGGTGCACCGGGGATCTACTCCGCGCGCTTTGCCGGAGAAGAGGCCTCTGATGAAGACAACCTGCAAAAGCTGCTCGCAGCAATGGACGGCGTGCCGGAAGAGCAGCGCACCGCCCGTTTCCATTGCGTGCTGGTCATGATGCGTCACGCTGACGACCCAACACCGCTGGTTTGCCACGGAACCTGGGAAGGCAGCATCCTGACCGAGACCCGCGGCGAAAACGGTTTTGGCTACGACCCGATTTTCTGGGTACCGGAAGATCAGTGCTCCTCGGCCGAGCTGGCTCCGGCACGCAAGAAACAACTTTCGCACCGCGGCCAGGCTCTGTCGAAGCTGTTCGCTGCCCTGAAGGATGCCTGACACTATGCTTGTTCCACCGCCACTGAGCCTGTACATCCACATTCCATGGTGTGTGCAGAAATGCCCGTACTGTGATTTCAACTCCCACGCCCTCAAGGCTGACATTCCGGAGCTGGATTACATTGACGCCCTGATCGACGATCTGGACACAGATCTGGCCGCATACGGGCTGGAGCACAGTACGCGCCCGCTGCATTCGATCTTCATTGGTGGCGGCACGCCAAGCCTGATCGCACCGGCTGAAATCGGCCGGTTACTTGAGGCGGTTAAAGCGCGCATTCCGTTCAGTGACGACATTGAAATCACCATGGAAGCCAACCCGGGGACGGTGGAAGCCGGACGGTTTACGGCCTACCGCCAAGCGGGAGTCAACCGCATTTCTATCGGGGTGCAGAGTTTTCAGGATGAGAAGCTCAAACGCCTGGGTCGCATTCACGGCAGCCAGGAAGCCATTCGGGCGGCAGGGCTGGCCGAAGAGGCCGGGCTCAACAGCTTCAACATCGATTTGATGCACGGCCTGCCGGATCAGAGTGTCGAAGACGCCCTGTCGGATCTGCGCCAGGCGATCGCACTCAACCCGCCGCACCTGTCGTGGTATCAGCTGACCATTGAGCCGAACACCCTGTTCTACTCCAAGCCTCCGGTACTGCCGGATGATGATGAGCTGTGGGATATCTTCGAGCAGGGCCATGAGTTGCTGCGCGAAGCCGGCTATGTGCAATATGAGATTTCCGGCTACAGCAAGCCGGGCGTGCAGTGCCGCCACAACCTCAATTACTGGCGCTTTGGTGACTATCTGGGGATTGGCTGCGGGGCCCACGGGAAGATCAGTTTCCCTGACGGCACGATTACCCGTACGGTCAAGGTGAAGCACCCGCGCGGCTACCTGAATCCGGCCAAGCCATACCTGGATCAGGAGACTCAGGTTGCCGCCGGCGAGCGTCCCTTTGAGTTCTTTATGAACCGTTTCCGGCTGCTTGAAGCGTGCCCGAAACAAGATTATGTAGAGCGAACCGGCCTGCCGCTGGCCAGCATTGCCGGACCGATTGAGTGGGCGCTGGAGAAAAACTATCTGGCGGATCACGGCGACAGCTGGCAAATCACGGAACAAGGAAAACTGTTCCTCAATGATCTGCTCGCCGCTTTTGTCGACGACGAAGACGACGCGTAATCCCTTTCAGGGACTTTTCGCTGGATCATTGCAGCTGATGCGTGTGCTCAGCTGCAATGCCCGCTCTGTTACTCCCCGAGCGAAACACTCTGCCAGCGCCTGAGCGCCGGAATCAGTGACTGAATTTCCCCTTCTTTGGCTTGTCTGGCCGCTACCCGCGTGCACAGCTCGTCGTCTATCAGCTGCGAATGCGACAGAACAAACGGCAAATCATCCTGCATCAGTCGGTGATACTCAGCCAGTACCGTCGTTTGCTGCGGATTCAGTTTAACCGGATGGATGCCAAAATAGAGCTGGCCAGTGGATGTGATCTTGAAGGTTTCCCCACCCAGTTCGAGAGTCAGGTTGTCGTCCTGCAGGCTGACGGGATTGTGCCACTGCAACTGACAAAGCGGGGGGTTGCTCTTGTCCTCAACCTTGCTCTTCAGAGCAGGTTGGCGACTGTCTTCCAGCGCCTCTGCGCCCTGAGCCGTTGCAGGAACAGAAAACAAAGCCAGTACCAGCGATACCACAGCCAAGCCAGCTCTTACACCCGCAACAGGACGCAATTCAGCACAGCGGCTGAAGGAGCCCAAAGTCGATGCAAAAACTGAGAAAACAGGATAAAGACAGAGCCCGCGGCGCGACAGTCCATGCCGCAGGTTTTCAGGCTGGTTAACAGAACAACAGACGTGTTTCAGACACAGCATAGGCATCCCCAAGCAGGTTCAGCCAAGGTGACTGAACTCAGAAAATAGAACGGCCAATCCGTTCGGCCAGAAGCTCCAGTGCCGCCGTTCCGGCCAGCGAGTTGCCGGATGGATCCAGCTCCGGCGACCACACAGCAATCGTCATCTCGCCCGGCACCACCGCAATGATCCCGCCGCCGACCCCGGATTTACCCGGCATCCCGACCCGGTACGCAAACTCACCTGCGCCGTCGTACAGTCCACAGGTCGCCAGCAGCGCATTGATCTGCTTACTCTGAGTCTGGGTGATGATCGTTTTTTTTGCGCCTAAAGGAAGCCCTTTGTTGGCAAGATAGCTGAACGTTCGCGCCAGATCGACACAACTCATCTTCAGCGCACAATAACTGAAATAGTTGGTCAGTACCGGCATCACTTCATTGTCAAAGTTACCAAACGAGCGCATCAGATAGGCAATCGAAGCGTTGCGATCGCTGTGCTGCATCTCCGAATTGGCCACCACCTTGTCGTACACAATGCAGGGGTTCTGCGCCAGGCTGCGTACCAGCTCCAACATGCGGTATTGTGGCGCCGACAAGCGGCTGTGCAGCAAATCCGACACCACTAGGGCACCGGCATTAATGAAAGGATTACGCGGAATGCCGTTTTCCAGCTCCAGCTGAATCATGGAGTTAAACGCATGACCGGACGGCTCTTTACCGACCCGGCGCCAGATTTCCTCCGGCTCGTACAGGGTCATGGCCAGCGTCAGGCTCAGCACCTTAGAGATTGACTGAATTGAAAAACCTTCTTCACTGTCGCCTGCCTGGATAATTTCCCCGTCGTTATAACACACCGCGATGCCCAGCTTATTCGCCGGTACCTCGGCCAGCGCCGGAATATAATCCGCCACTTTCCCCTGACCAATCAACGGCCGAACTTCATCCAGAATTTCATCAAGCAACTGCTCAGTAGGCTTCATTACAGGTTCTCCAAGGCTAAAAAAGCCAACCCGAGGTTGGCTTCTTTCATCATTGTACGCCCGCTACTATCGGGCGGGAATAGCATTCTACGGCTTATTCGGTGCGCACGAACTTCATATCCCACACACCGTGACCCAGACGGTGGCCACGGGCTTCAAATTTGGTCAGCGGGCGGTCTTCCGGACGCGGAATGTAATCGCCATCGGTTGCCGTATTGCGGTAACCCGGTGCAACGTTCATCACTTCCACCATATGCTCGGCATAGTTTTCCCAGTCCGTCGCCATGTGGAAGATGCCACCAATTTTCAGCTTTTTACGCACCATTTCAACGAACTCAGGCTGAACGATACGACGCTTGTGGTGACGAGCTTTGTGCCATGGGTCAGGGAAGAACAGCTGAACGGTATCCAGGCTGCCGTCCGGAATCATGTAATCAAACACTTCTACTGCATCGTGACACATCACGCGCAGGTTAGTCAGACCCGCTTCTTCTGCACCCATCAGGCATGCGCCCACGCCCGGGCTGTGCACTTCAATGCCGATGAAGTTCTTTTCCGGTGCGTTCTTCGCCATTTCTACCAGCGATGCGCCCATACCAAAACCGATCTCCAGTACAACTGGCGCTTCACGGTGATAGACTTCTTTCCAGTCCAGCATTTGCTTGGCAAAATCAATACCCATTGCTGACCAGTTGGTTTCCAGCGCCGTCTCCTGCCCTTTTGTCAGTCGACCTTCACGACGAACAAAGCTACGAACTTTGCGTATCAGCTTGCCGTCTTCGTTAAATTCAGACACGGTGACTTCGCCTGAGGTTTTTGAAACTTTGCTCATCGTATTACCTACACTAGAACTGAAAAGAAACTAAGCGTCGGCATTATCCAAAGATATCGCGCAAGTGCAAGTCTATCGTTTGCGGCCGACCTGACTTTGTGGTGCAATCACGCTCAAAATAAGGCAGACCAACATGCCTGTCAGTAAAGTGAGCTTGAAACTGTGACCAAAACCTTCTCAGATGCCATTTTAACGTGGTATGACAAATTCGGCCGGAAGACCCTGCCCTGGCAACAGAATAAAACCCCGTATAAAGTGTGGCTGTCGGAGATCATGCTCCAGCAGACTCAGGTAGCGACGGTCATTCCCTATTTTGAACGCTTTCTCGAACGCTTCCCGACGGTAGCCGATCTGGCGGCGGCAAAGCAGGACGAAGTGCTGCACCTGTGGACGGGGCTGGGCTACTACGCCCGGGCGCGTAACCTGCACAAAGCCGCAAAGCATATCGTTGACCACCATCAGGGCCAATTCCCAGCCACGCTGGAAGAGGTGATGGCACTTCCCGGTGTCGGACGCTCTACCGCCGGGGCCGTGTTGTCACTGTCACTCAAGCAGCACCATCCGATCCTCGATGGCAACGTCAAGCGCACCCTCGCCCGCTGTTACGCAGTAGAAGGCTGGCCGGGCAAAAAACCGGTTGAGAATCGCCTGTGGGAAATTGCGGAAGCCAACACCCCGGCGGCGGGTGTCGAACGCTATAACCAGGCGATGATGGACATGGGGGCGATGATTTGTACCCGCAGCAAGCCCAAATGTGAGCTGTGCCCGGTCGCACACCTTTGTCAGGCCAAAGTTCAGGGACGTCAGGCTGATTTCCCGGGCAAAAAGCCCAAGAAAACCTTGCCTGAAAAACAGGCCTGGTTTGCCATTCTTCAGCATGGCGAACAGGTATGGCTGGAGAAACGTCCGCCGACGGGTATCTGGGGCGGGTTGTGGTGTTTCCCGCAGCATGACAGCGACGAGCTGAATGAGATCGTCGATCAGCGCTTAGGCCAGCAAACCACGCTGATCAGTGCCAGCGAGCAGCTGCACGCTTTCCGCCACACTTTCAGTCACTATCACCTGGATATCATCCCGGTTCGCATGCACCTGTCGCAACTGCCTGACATGGTCAGCGATGCGCATCACGGCCAGTGGTATAACCTGAATCAACCCGCCGAAATCGGCTTGGCGGCACCGGTGCAACAGATCCTGGAAAGCCTGCGCTACGAGCTCAGGCAGCAAAACTAGATGCTGTCGCGACACTCTGGTATAAAGAGCGACGAATTCAAAAAGGTTTAACTAAGGAGCTTCCCGATGAGCCGTACTGTATTTTGCGCCCGCCTGAAGAAAGAAGCGGATGGCCTGGATTTCCAACTGTACCCGGGCGAACTGGGCAAGCGTATTTTCGACAACATCTCGAAAGAAGCCTGGGCCGAGTGGCAAGGCAAGCAAACTATGCTGATCAACGAGAAGAAGCTGAACATGATGGATCCGGAGCACCGTAAGCTGCTGGAAACTGAGATGGTGAAGTTTCTGTTTGAAGGCCAGGATGTGATCATCGACGGTTACACTCCGCCAAGCGAGTAAATCGCGTCACATTTGAAGCCCTTGGCGGGCATTTTCGCTCGCCAAACATCGCTAACATATTGATAATGGCATCATTTGCATCTCCAAATGGTGCCATTTTTATTTTCAGGGTGTCATGAAAGTACGCGCGCTAATTCTGTCTGTCCTGCTGTTAAGCGGCTGTAGCCGGGAGTTTGTCGAGAAAATTTACGACGTCGACTACACTACCACAAACCGGTTTGCTAAAAATCTGGCTCCGCTGCCCGGCCAGTTCACCAAGGACGAGGCGGCTCTGGACCGCTTGATCAACTCGTTCAGTGGCCAGGTCAAACGCCATTGGGGTGACAATGATTCACTCATCGCCAGTAAGCGTCAGTACGTCAAATATACCGACGGCTACCAGAGCCGGGCCCATGTTGATTTTGAGCGCGGCGTGGTGATCGTCGAAACCGTGGCCAAAACAGATCCAACCCGCCATCTGAAAGACGCTATTGCGACGACCCTGCTGACTCCGGATGATCCTGCCGGGGTCGATCTGTACTCCGATTCCGCCATTGATCTGCACGGAAAACCATTCCTTTATGGACAGATCCTCGATCAGGAAGGCAAACCGATCGAATGGAGCTGGCGCGCGAACCGGTTTGCTGACTACCTGATCGACGCCAAACTGCAGAAACGATCCGAGCGCTTTCATCAGGTCTACTATGTGGAAATTCCGATGGTCGCGGATCACGTCAATCAGCGCGGTTACAAGTACGCGAGCATAGTTCGCGATGCCTCTCGCCGCTATGGCATTGCCGAAGATCTGATCTACGCCATCATCAAAACTGAAAGCAGTTTCAACCCCTATGCTGTCAGCCATGCCAATGCTTATGGCCTGATGCAGGTTGTACCGAATACAGCAGGCGCTGATGTCTTCAAGCTGGTCAAGAACAAATCGGGCAAACCCACCCCTGCCTATTTGTTTGATCCGGCGAAAAACATTGATACCGGCACGGCCTATTTTTACCTGCTGAAAACCCGGTACCTGAAAGCGGTCAACGATCCCCTGTCGCTCCATTACAGCATGATTTCCGCCTATAACGGTGGTACCGGCGGCGTCTTAAATACGTTCCACCGCGATCGGCAACGGGCGATGAACGACTTAAACCGCCTGCAACCCAATCAGGTTTATTGGGCACTGACCAACAAGCATCCCAAAGCCGAAGCCAGACGGTATTTACAGAAAGTGACGCGCTTTCAGAAAGAGTTCAATCAGGGAAAAATTTGATTAATAGACAAGGAAATAGCAACAAATCGGCCACAACGTTCAGAAAACAACCAAACGAAACGTAAACACAAAAATTTCTGAAAAAGAGGTTGACGAAAAGAGTGAAAACCCGTTTAATAGCGCTCCGTTGCCTCGATAGCTCAGTCGGTAGAGCAGAGGATTGAAAATCCTCGTGTCGGTGGTTCGATTCCGCCTCGAGGCACCATAAATTTTGATTGTGGTGCTCTGGTAGCAACATAACGTAAAAAGTTGATTCCCCCTTAGTTCAGTCGGTAGAACGGCGGACTGTTAATCCGTATGTCGCTGGTTCAAGTCCAGCAGGGGGAGCCAAATTTCCAATCAGGTTTACCCTGATGGACAAAAAATAACGTGTGCCGACTTAGCTCAGTAGGTAGAGCAACTGACTTGTAATCAGTAGGTCACCAGTTCGATTCCGGTAGTCGGCACCATTATTTGCAAAGTAAAGCAATGCTTTACTTTTGCCTCGATAGCTCAGTCGGTAGAGCAGAGGATTGAAAATCCTCGTGTCGGTGGTTCGATTCCGCCTCGAGGCACCATATTTCATCAGATGCGTAATTATCGCGTCCGATAGCAAACAATTCCCCCTTAGTTCAGTCGGTAGAACGGCGGACTGTTAATCCGTATGTCGCTGGTTCAAGTCCAGCAGGGGGAGCCAAATTTCCACTCAGGTTTATCCTGATGGACAAAAAATAACGTGTGCCGACTTAGCTCAGTAGGTAGAGCAACTGACTTGTAATCAGTAGGTCACCAGTTCGATTCCGGTAGTCGGCACCATTATTTGCAAAGTAAAGCAACGCTTTACTTTTGCCTCGATAGCTCAGTCGGTAGAGCAGAGGATTGAAAATCCTCGTGTCGGTGGTTCGATTCCGCCTCGAGGCACCATATTTCATCAGATGCGTGATTATCGCGTCCGATAACAAACAATTCCCCCTTAGTTCAGTCGGTAGAACGGCGGACTGTTAATCCGTATGTCGCTGGTTCAAGTCCAGCAGGGGGAGCCACTTTAAAAAGCCTTGTCTTCGGACGAGGCTTTTTTTATGCCTGTTAACAACCACTCAGTGATATCCTCACTTCTGCCCACCTCTCCTCCCCCAGTTGCAGCCGTCTCCACACAATTGAATACCCCAGAGAAAGACGTCTCAGGAAGAAGCCTAGAAATCATAAATATAAATGGCGAAAGAAAGCCAACGCCAGAGAACAAAAAAACCGCAGCGTATTGCTGCGGCTTACTCGTTGTTTATTGCCCGTCTTTATTGACCGTCGCTGACCAACAACACACCCAGTTCATGATCCTGAAAACCGTAGTGCACCACCAGCCCCTCACTTAGGCCAAATGTGGCAATTTCCTGACTCGTCTGATTCGGCGTTGCTGACCATACGGTTCGCTTGGGATCCCACTTATCATTATCTGTATTGATAAAACTTGGGAACGCCTTGAGGTTGACCGCCGGTGCAATACAGGCCACTTCACGCAGGCTAACCAGTTCTTTGATATTGGGGATACGCCAGTTATTCATACCGCCGTACTGAGTATTTCGCTCATTGTATTCAGTATGGAACAACGCCGCTTTCCATTTAAATCCGGTCGGTTCGCCTTCACAGCGTTGGTCTGCCTGATTCCAGGTGGTGCCAACCAAGCAACGACGCCAAACCAGGCGGGTTTTTAAATCGGTTACCGTACCATTGCGGTTATCCTGAAAACGGATATCTGCCGCACTCCCCGGCTCATCGGTATAACAAGACTGCATGGCAGCACTGGCCTGTCCGGCGACAGCGAGGAAAGAGGACAGTACAATCAACGTTTTCTTCATCATATTCAATTTCCTATTCAGCAACCATACGAGCCAGAATCACAGTCGGCGACGAGCATTCATCATCCGTCTGGCCAGCGTCACACACTGAGTAGCCAGCATTGATATCCCCCAACATTGTCTGGTCTTCTATCAGGGACATTTGCGATAACAACGGAATCTGCCTGCCACTGGTGTAAGACGGATCGGAGTGAATGGTTGTTGCTGACCAGTAAATGCTGTACGGCAAATCACCAGCCCCTGTTACCAGATCATCAAAATAGGCCACGTCCAGGCCGTATACATTACCGTGTTCATCCTTCGCCGTTTCACCAAAATCCAGCAGGTCGTACTGCTCGTTGAGCGTGGGCAGGCGCCAGTTGCTCTTACCACAGACGTTATCTTGGTTCAGCCGGGTGACATATTCCTGCGTTGTACACACACTCACACCATCGGTCTTACATGAAGCCGCCGCGATCTCTTTCTGGTGCGGTTGATGACTGGCGGTCTCAAACGCAAACATCCTGTTTTTATCGCGGTAGGAACGTGCGTCATCAGCTTTATGCTCCCAGATCAGTCCGGTACGCTCATCTCTGACGCACTGCCAGGTTGTACTGCTGACGGGCAATGGCTGACCCTTGCTGTCCAGCTTGGTGAACTGAAAACCGCCATCCGTCACATCCAGACCATAACTGGCATCCTGTCCCGGCGCCCCCGGATCCGGTTCTGCGGTCATCTGCCCCGTCGCCAGATTCAAATGCCGGCTCAAACCGGTATCATTAAGGGCCTGACCGGCAGTGACCCCCAGCCTCGCCAGCTCGTCATACTGCGCATCAGTCAGAGTACCGGCCAGAATATCCCGGCCGTACATCGCCAGCCCCTTGGCCACATTGCCGACCAGTTTGTCGTAAGGCTCCGTACGCATCGCCATTTTCGCCAGCACTGTCACCAGCTGCTCATCCAGTTCCGCCAATGCCGCATCATCGCTGTTTCCGAGTAAATCAGCCGGTGGCGTCAGCCCCAACGTGGTGAGACTGGCAGCCACCGAGGCGATGGCCTGCTCTTTGTGACTGCCCATCAGCATCTCGCCCATTACCAGGGTTGTAATGCCGTTCACCGGATTAGACTGCCGCTCACCCACCGCCGGAGTAACCAGCAGCACCGCCGCTCCGGCATGGTCCGTGGCCTGGTTCATAGTTGCCTTCACCAGCAGCGGTGACGCCTTCACTTTGATATCTGTGCTTACCAGCGTAAACATCGGCTGCTCCGAACGGACAGCTGGCTCGTTACTGTCGCACTCCCAGTTGCGGTTGAAATCCGCACAAGCGGTGAACGGTGCTGATAGCACCGCCGATGGCAGCACACCGGCTACCTCGTAGGTCGGCGCGCCATGATCTTTCCCGCTCTGGTTGCTGTCATGACTGCTGCCACCACCCGAACCACCACATCCCGCCAGGGCGAAGGTGATGGCAACCGGCAGTAACGCAAATTGCATTGTTTTCATAAAAATCTCTCTGTCGTTATCGATGATGTCTGGCCTTGCGTCGTACCCCGGCCAGAACCAGGCCAGCCAGCAGGCTGTACAGTCCGACACTGCCACCGGAGGAGCCCGATACTGACGGTGTGGGCTCTTTACTTTCTTTTTTGTCCGCTTCCGGGCAGCGGAACGTGGTTACAGGTCCAATCCCCCAGCGGTGAATCTGGCCCTGGTGGCCGGCAACCCGATCGGTCACCTCCAGCGTCCAGTTGCCGCTCAGCGACTCGCCCAGCCAGTTCTCCAGCTCCGGGGTATTGGCCAGGGTGAAAAGCTGTTCATGCTGAGCAACAGGCTTGTGCTGATAATCCAACAGCGTGAGGCTGCGTCCCGACGGGGTTCGCACCACCACTTTCAGATCGGCAAACTGCGGGTGGGCGAGATCCAGATAAATCGCAAAGTGGTCGTCAACCACGCTGCTTTCCCCTGGTACCGTCATCGGCACCGTCATGACAAAAAAATCTTCGCCCAGCAGTAACTTGTCGTGTTGCGCTGACAGCCGGGCATCGGTCAGAGGTCGATTAAGTGTCTGCAGCGGCAAGGCAAAGACAGGTTGCCCATAAATAAACGAGAGCTGCTGGTGCAGGTTTAGAGGTTGCTGATCGGCGTTTTTGCTGACCCTGATATCGGCGTCCAGCACCAGAGGGCTGCCGCACTGCAACCCGACTGGCAGCGGGATATCCAGCGCCAGCGCCTCGCTCGCATCCGTCGGAATATGTTCCCGCTCAATCACCTGCCGCCAGCCAAGCGAAGGTAGCGACAACTCGGCGCGGTAGCTGACCAATGGCTGCCCGCTGACGTTTGCCAGTGACACCGGCAACACCGCCGTGTGCCCCTCCTCGCTGCTCAGTAGTGTGGAGCGCTGCGCGACAACCACGCCATCCTGCAGAATTTGGTGATACTGAAATTGCGCGCTCAGCAAACGGGCGTAGGCTTTTTCCGGATACAGGCGGTTGGCAGCATCCACGGTCGATTGCGCCAGGTCATACATCTTCACGCCGTACCCCATGCCCGCCATTCCTTCGAGCACAATCCGGTTAAACTCATCGAATGCGGGTTCACCGTACTGCGCCACAGCTTGCTTCAGGGTCTGGAACAGCGGCGTTGACCACAGCTGATCGCTCAGCGTCCCCATTACCGAGACATGGGCTCGATAATCAAACGCCGGAAAATAACGGGCCTCCTGATCGTTGAGTGAGCGCTGCGATTTGAGCACACCAGACAACCCGTCCCAGTTGGCAAACACATCCAGTTCAAACTTGTCAGCCCGATCGCGCTGGGCCCAGAAGCTGTAAGCACCGGCCCAGTAATCCCCGAATCCTTCGCCCATCCCGTCACTGTCACCGTCTTTCCAGTCCGGCACCAGCTGATGGTTGATTGCGTGGCCCAGCTCATGCAGCACAATATCCGCGTCTTCACTGTCCGGGATCCCGCCGATCCCCATCGTCAGGACGCCGATATCCGTCAGGTAGGTCGAGCTGTTGCCTGATTCCCCCTGAGCATCCACTTTCAGCGGCGTGCTAAACAGCGCCCTCTCCCCGCTAAAACCGAGCTGATTCAGATACTGCAGCGAGTGATCAAGATGAAAAAAAGCATTAACGTCACGAAATGCCGCTTGCTCACGGTTAAACAGGAAATCTTCATTCTCAGTGACCGAGATCAGCCCTTGCAGCGGCGTCTGCGCCTCGCTGGCTAGCTCCGTCAGGTCAACGGCCATCACCCGGCTGTTGGCAAGATACAGCCTGCCGTCCTGCCGGGTCACTTCGACCCCGTCAGCCTGATGGTAGGCGTGCGCCGGGATCGCGATCCCTTCCAGGTTGCCCTGGCTTTCCTCATCCGCAGAGCTGCTTGCTTGCGCTTCAAGGGCCTCACCGGTTGCAGTACGCGGATCCGGATCGAACACCCGCATTGAGGCCGTCACCGGCTCTCCGGTCGGCGGTGCCACCAGCTGATGTGCTCGTGGCGGCAACGGCAGATTCAGTTCACAGCCGTCCGGATCGTCAATCAGATTGTTGAAAATCCGGTACAGCTGCCCTTGTTGATCAGTGGTGACAACAAGGGCGCCAACGCATGGCTGATCGGCGCTGTTGTGCTGTACAAAGTTATAATGAGTCCCCAGCAGGCTGGTGCGGGTGTAGCGATGCACCAGGGTTTCCGTGTGGGGAAAACGGCGCTGTGCCAGACGCAGGGCATCTTCTGCATTGAGAATGACCGGCGTCTCTGTCGGGTAAATCAGGTGCGGTTGAGCGTCATTGGCCCAGGCCGGGTAACTGGCTGCAACGGCTGCCGCAAGGAAAAAGGTTCTCATCACGGCATCTCCTAGAAACTGTATCGGGCATTTACGTTGAAATAGCGCCCCGGTTCAGAGGAATAGAGCGTGTTGCTCTTGGCGAGACCGGCCACATCCTGGTATCGGGTATATTCATCGTCCAGCACGTTGTGCACGGTCAGGTTGACTCGCAAATCCGGCGTGAAGTGATACCCGACGCCCAGATCCATAGTCAGCCAGCCGGACGTGGTGGCGCACTCCTGTTCCACCTTAGCGCTGTCCTGACAGGTCGGTGTCCGGCTCATGGCGCCGGCATAATTCGCCCGCACGAATGCATTCAGCTTGTCGCTGTGATAATTCAGCTGGGTATTGCCTTCCAGAGGAGTCAGCGAACGGATCGGCTCACCGTTATCATCTTCCCCATCCACAATCCCCAGCTTGCTCACCAACTGATAGTGGTTGTTAAACCAGTAACCGGCCGTCAGCTCGGCACCATAGGTTTTCACTCCGTCCAGATTGACGTACTGCACCTGTGATGCTTTCAGTTCATCATCCCAGTTGACGGTCTTATGGCCGATGAAATCATCGAAACGGGAATAAAACACCGCGCCATACAACGACAGCGCACCGTCATCGTACTTCGCCCCCAGCTCAAGGTTATCGCTGGTTTCCGCCTTCAGATCAGCGTTAGGGATAATGACGAAGTTGTTCAGGCCACTGCTGAAATGCGGCACGTAACCGTAGGCTTTGTCATACGATGGCGCCCGGAAGCCATGGGTATAGCTCAGGTAGGTGTTGAAAGTGTCGGTCCACAGGTATCCGACTGACAGGCTTGGAGAGACCTCGCTGCTGGTCGCATCATGTAGCGAGAAACCACCGATATCCTTGGCATCCGTTGCCGTTACCCGTTGATAGTCAACGCGCAGACCGGGGGTAACACGCCACTGGCCCAGCTCGATCACGTCATGCAGATACGCACCGCCCCGCTGCGTCGTGGCTCCCGCAAATGGGCTGTACACTTTGGTATTGACGCCATTCGAGTCACTCACGGTCTTATTGATCGGGCGTTCATGCTCCAGCCACTCCAGCTCTACCCCCCATGCCAGATTGTGCCTGACCGCACCGGTCTCAAACTGCTTCTGCATCGTCGCCGAACTACCGTAAAGGGTATCGGTAAACTGACGGGAATCATTCAGACGACGTTTATACTCCAGATCTTGGTGGCTCTGGCGGCTCATTGCAACGTCCAGATCATCCCGACTCTCGGTCCGGCGGTAATAGATGTTGAAAGCCGCAGTATCCGCGAGCAGGCTGTCACCTTCCCATTCAGCGCCCATCCGACCTTCCACTGACCGTGTCACGGCTTCTTCGTGGAAAGACTTGGAATACCAGCCATTGCCGTCTTCCTGAACCGGCGGTATCCCTTCGTTACGGATCATCTCTTCGCGGAACACGTTGATCTTTCCGGTCAGCAGCCAGGCATCCGTCATGAACCATTCGCTGGTCAACGCCGCGCTGTACCCCTCGATATCACGCAGGTACAGATCCTCAGCAAAATTTTTGGTTTCATTGCCGTTCCAGTAACTGACCCGCGCCAGGTGCTCCGTGTCGCCCAGACGCTTGGCTGCCGTGACCGTGGTGGTGTACTTGTCGCTGATCCCGGCAAAACCGGCCTCAGCACTGAGGTAACCGTCCTCTTTGCCCAGATAGTCCTGCGGTGATTTGGACGTCAGGACAACCACACCGCCGATCGCGCCCGAGCCGTACAAAGATGAGCCCGCCCCTTTGACCACTTCCACCTGCCGGATATCGCCCAGATCGAAACTGTTGCGACCGGCGACATCGTTAATGTCATTTGCGCCATAGCCGTCGGCGACCCGCACACCGTCTTTCACCACCGCAATCCGGTTCCCCGTCATACCGCGGATCACGATGTTCTGCGGTCGGCCGGCTCCCCCGGTTACGCTCACTCCCGGCTCATTGCTGAGCGCGTCATACAGCTCAGTGGCGCCTTCCCGCTCAATGTCCTGACTGGTCAGCACAGCGACTGACCCCTGTGTTTGCGACAGCGGCTGCTCAATTTTATTGGCGGTAACGATCACAGGGGCGATCTCAACAACGTCCCCGGCGGCGATAACCGGGCCTGACAAGCCAAAAATCGACATCAGAGCCAGAGGGACAGGCTTCAACTGCATGGTGGTTCTCCAGGTGAATTCAATATCGTGGATAAACAGAAAAATGGGACAAAACAGCCCCCTCCGGCTGCCAGGGCAGCCAGATAAGCAAATAAAGGGATAAACGTGTTTTACTGCGCGTGTGGCGCGGCTTTTGCCGCCTGACGGATCAAAAAGGCATACTCCCGCGCCTGCTGTCCGGCCGCCTTACGGCTGTCCTGCTGGTGCCCGCCCTGCATGTTGGTACTCAGCAGATAATGCGCTTTCGTCAGGCTCAGCTCGCGAACTCTGGCGACCCATCTGGCCGCTTCCCAGTACGGCACCTGACTGTCATACAGCCCGGCACTGACCAGCATCGGCGGATACGCCTGCGGCTGAATGTTGTCGAGCGGGCTGTACGCCTGCATGGCACGGCGTTGCTCAGGATCGGCCGGGTTGCCCCACTCGGCGTATTCCTGTCGGGTCAGCGGCAAAGCCGGATCCGACATGGTCGCGACTACGTCCAAGAAAGGCACCTGGAGTACCGCTGCACGGAACAGCGCCGGAGCCTGGTTCAATGCGGCCGCCACCAGTGTGCCACCGGCACTGCCGCCGATTGCCAGAACCGGACGTTGCCGACCAGTCTGGTAATGCCGTAGTGTCTGGGCCACCGCGCGAAAATCATCAATGCCATTCTGTTTGAGGGTGCCACGCCCCTGCCGATACCACTCTTCCCCAAGATAACCACCGCCTCGTACATGAGCGATGGCATAAACCATACCGCGATCCAGCAGGCTAAGAATCTGTGGCATAAAATATGGCCGCATCGGCGTTCCGTAAGCGCCGTACCCGTACAACACGACTGCGGAGGTCGGTGTGAGGGCATCCGCCCGATAAACCAGCGAGACAGGCACGGCGACACCATCATGGTGCACCACGATCTGCTCACTGCGATACAGACGGGGATCAAGCCCGGCATAATGGTCTTCGGCTTCGAGACGCAGTTGCAGCGCCGACTCTCCCGGAACCACTGGCCGCGACACACTGGCCAGATCCAGCGTCAGCCATTGCGCGGGCTGAGACAGCGACATACGACGGATCCACACTTTGGTATCGTGCGGGGTTTTGCTGCCTGACACCCAAGCCACGCCGCCTTCCGGCGTTATGCGCTGCCGGAAACACGCCCGCCCCTGATAATCCAGCAGCACCACATCATGGTGTTGCTGCACGGCTGTCTCGATCACAATGTGCTGAGGGTAGAGATACCAATTGCGGATCTCTTCACCGACCGCGGGCTGCCAGATAAGCTGCCAGTCCTGGGCGGTCGGTCCGGCCGACTCTTCATCTCCGTCATTCCTGTTGAGGGTGACTGATTCCAGCTTGCGCTGATACAAGGCAAACTCGCCGTGCAAGTTACTCGACAGGTACATGCGACCGTGGCGCACATCTGCGTAGTATTCCATCCCGGCCTGACGCGGACGCAGCGGCGTACCACGGTGGCCAGTAGTCAGATCCAACAGAAACTGTTCGCTGGCGTTATGACTGTTGCTTTGAATGATCGCCAAACCGGTGTCGCTAGTGCGGTATAGCGACACCAGCCAGGCAGGATCCGGCTCACGATACACTTCCTGCTGTTGCTTTGCCCCCAGATCCCAGCGCATCACACGGTAAGGCCGGTAGGTCTCACGCTCGTTTGCGATCCAATATAAAGACCGGCTGTCACTGGCCCAGACCAGATCCGTCGCCGCCTGCTGTAGCGGTGTGTCGATCATCCGTGCAGTATGGGTATCCAGCAGCGTGATCCTGTGGTGACGATCGCCGCGCCGGTCCTCAGCCAATGCCACATAACGATGGTCCGGACTGACCGACCAGTTGCCAAGCTGGTAATACGCCGATGTAGCCGCACGTTGCGCCAGATCCACCAGAATTTGTGGCGCCTGCGCGGAACCCGCCTCCCGGCGCACAATCGCATGCCCCGCCTCCAGGCGGTATTCAAAACGGCCTTGTAGGCTCCACGGCTGCTCCGCAGGCTGTTTAGTTCTGGCTTGCCATTCGGTCAGCAACGTCTGCTCCAGACTCGCCTGCTCCAGCAAAACCTGCTCGGTATGCCTGTTCTCCTGCTCCAGAAAATGACGCACCGCCAGCGACTGGCGGCTGTCATCACGCAGCCACTGGTAGGTGGGGTCTGCTGGCCCGCCTTTCAGGGGTATTGTGCCTGTCGTATCCGTCACAACGCGAACATCAGAATCTGCGGCCTTTACCTGCACGCAGCCGACAATGATCAGCATTCCAATCAATGTCCGCATTCCGGTTTTCATTTTCACCACCACACCACCACACCACTTGGCTATGGCCATGCTCATGACCATGGCAACGCACCGCAACCAACCCCGGCATTCAGCAAACAAAGCGCTCAATTCCATCGCGATTGCGTTCGAACTCGCCAGAGACAAAAACCAAACGCCGCAAAAATCCAGTCTTAAATGAGACTTAGGCGTTCATTTAACACAGCACTATCCGGCCAGAGAAGAAAAGGCAGAGCAAAATTCTACCCGCAAAGTGGCCGCAATCATGCGACCAAATGAAAATGAGATCAATTATCAATATCATCAACCTAATTGTGATAACGACATTTTGTGATGTTGATCACGCAACAAGGTGAACATCCCTTTACCACATGGCTAAAAAACACACGAAAACATCCGAAGGCGCATCTCATTTCCGGTGAGGCAGATGAAAACATTCATTTCCGGCCTAGAAGCCGACCGCAAACCCTGTCCCTTCTCATTGCAAGCACACACATATTGAGCGACATCCACACAGTGACACCTTGCCCTCACACCTTGAGCAACTACAACGGAGATCGTCATGCGCAAACTCAATTCTCTCGGGCTGGCCAGTACCGCAGGCCTGCTCGCGCTCAGCATTGCCCCACAAGCCTTTAGCCACGGTTACATGGAATATCCCCCGGCCCGTCAGCACGTCTGCCATTTGGACGGCGGATACTGGGGAGCCAGTGACGGTTCCCAGATCCCAAATGCTGCCTGCCGCGCGGCTTTTATTCAGTCGGGCTGGTATCCCTTCGTCCAGCAGCCGGAGTTCGCCCGTCTGGTCTCTGACTATCAGAATCAGGCCGCCGTCGAACTGGCCATTCCTGACGGCAGCCTGTGTTCAGCCGCCGACAAGAAAAAAGCCGGGATGGACATTCCCTCCCCTGACTGGCAAAAAACCCCGATAACCCTCGACACTCATGGTCAGCTGACCCTTCGCTACCGTGCAGAAACCCCACACAACCCCAGTTTCTGGCAGTTTTACCTCACCAAGCCAGGCTTTGACGCTGCCAGCCAGCCACTGACCTGGGCCGATCTGACGCTGGTCGATCAGGCCGGTGATGTCCCGGTGACCACGATCAACGGCCTGAAATACTATGAAATCACCATTACCCTGCCGACAGACCGTCTGGGCGATGCCGTGCTTTATTCCCGCTGGCAGCGCCATGACCCAGCCGGTGAAGGCTTCTATAACTGCAGTGATATCTCATTTGGTGAAGGGCCTGCCCAGCCGGAAGTGCCCGCACCAATCTGGACATCAGCCGGTCCGCTGTTGAAAGCCACCACCGATGCCAGTGCCGGTGATACCGTGTGGTTCCGCATCTTCAATGCCCAAGGCCAAGAGCAACTCTTTGAAAAAATGGCAATTACAGTGGCTAATCAGGATGAAGCAGTGTGGGCAGCCGCTCTGGCAGACATCGTTAATCGCCACGCCAGTGACAGTGGCCGGATCGGACGCGAGGGCACAGACCGCACGATCGCCTTTGATCCTGCCGATCTGTATGCCAATCAGGTGTACCTCCAGCAGTCCGGTTACACCTTCCGGCTGGAGGTGAAGGCTGAAGAGCCGATCCCGCCAACACTGCCGGGTGAGACAACGACCTGGGAAGCCAGCCGTGTCTACAATACCGGTGACAGCGTGGTGTATGAGGGGGTGACATATGTGGCCAAATGGTGGACCAAAGGCGAACATCCCGGTCAGTCAGCCGTGTGGGAAGCCCAACACAACGACAGCATCCCGGCGTGGCAGACCGGTCAAGCCTATCAGGCAGGTACCATCGTGACCTTTTCCGGCCAGTCCTATAAAGCCAGATGGTGGACGCAGGGGGATCAGCCCACCTCAGGCGGCCCATGGCAACAACAATAAGCCTCCCGCCCGGCACTGCCGGGCGGTGTTTTTTGAGCTAACTTTAATGACATCCCCTGGTCACGTTTCAAGGATGACGAATGATTACACTCTATGGCTATCCCCGTACTCGCTCACTACGTGTTTCCTGGCTACTGGAAGAACTGGGTGTCGACTGGCAGTACCATCTGGTTGACTTTAATAAAAGCGAGCACCGCTCCAGCCAGTTTCTGGCACTCAACCCGCAGGGGAAAGTCCCCTGTCTGATTGACGGCGATACCGTGGTCACGGAATCGGCCGCCATTTGCTTTTACCTGGCCGAGCGTTATGGCCATCACTGGCTGCCAGAGCCCGGCACGGCTGAGTCTGCCACTCACCATGAATGGACCAGCTTTATCATTACCGAACTGGAGCAGCCACTGTGGTCCATGGGAAAACACCGTTTTGCCCTGCCGGAATCGATCCGCCTGCCGGAAATGCTCCCCGTCGCCAGCTGGGAATTCAAGAAAGCCCTGCAAACGGCCGAGGCACGAATCCCGGAGCAGGGGTACTTGTTTGGCCATTTCCCTACCGTCGCCGATATTCTGTTGGCACACACCCTCAACTGGGCCGTCAAATTTGATCAGAAACTGCCTTTGAAGCTGGAAAAATACCGCCAGTATGTCAGCCGACGTCCTGCTCTTTCCCGGGCGCTTGAGCGGGAAACCCGCGCCCTTGGTAACACCTGAAACGGCAAGAATTGCGTATCACAGAGCACCGTCCTGACGGCGAAAAGTTTAAAAACACAGCAATCAGAACAAAAAAAGCCATTTTGGTTTGGATTTCAGAAAAAACCATTGACGCACAGCGGCAAAAACTATTTAATGCGCCCCGTTGCCTCGATAGCTCAGTCGGTAGAGCAGAGGATTGAAAATCCTCGTGTCGGTGGTTCGATTCCGCCTCGAGGCACCATGAATTTTGATTGTGGTGCTCTGGTAGCAACATAACGTAAAAAGTTGATTCCCCCTTAGTTCAGTCGGTAGAACGGCGGACTGTTAATCCGTATGTCGCTGGTTCAAGTCCAGCAGGGGGAGCCAAATTTCCAATCAGGTTTACCCTGATGGACAAAAAATAACGTGTGCCGACTTAGCTCAGTAGGTAGAGCAACTGACTTGTAATCAGTAGGTCACCAGTTCGATTCCGGTAGTCGGCACCATTATTTGCAAAGTAAAGCAACGCTTTACTTTTGCCTCGATAGCTCAGTCGGTAGAGCAGAGGATTGAAAATCCTCGTGTCGGTGGTTCGATTCCGCCTCGAGGCACCATATTTCATCAGATGCGTGATTATCGCGTCCGATAGCAAACAATTCCCCCTTAGTTCAGTCGGTAGAACGGCGGACTGTTAATCCGTATGTCGCTGGTTCAAGTCCAGCAGGGGGAGCCAAATTTCCACTCAGGTTAATCCTGATGGACAAGAAATAACGTGTGCCGACTTAGCTCAGTAGGTAGAGCAACTGACTTGTAATCAGTAGGTCACCAGTTCGATTCCGGTAGTCGGCACCATTATTTGCAAAGTAAAGCAATGCTTTACTTTTGCCTCGATAGCTCAGTCGGTAGAGCAGAGGATTGAAAATCCTCGTGTCGGTGGTTCGATTCCGCCTCGAGGCACCATATTTCATCAGATGCGTGATTATTGCGTCCGATAGCAAACAATTCCCCCTTAGTTCAGTCGGTAGAACGGCGGACTGTTAATCCGTATGTCGCTGGTTCAAGTCCAGCAGGGGGAGCCACTTTCAGTTTAAGCTTCACCGCTTAATCTCGAATAATAAGAATAAATTGCCGACTTAGCTCAGTAGGTAGAGCAACTGACTTGTAATCAGTAGGTCACCAGTTCGATTCCGGTAGTCGGCACCATCTTTGAAACCTCATCACATGATGAGGTTTTTTTTCGCCTGTTGTTCACTACTCTCCGCCTTTCATATTGGGTGTTTACTCAATTATGGTTACAATAAAAAGCCTCTATTACCAGTCAGTTACTTAACCGGCCGGTACTTTTTCCCAGACCACCGCCATGCACTGTGTCTGGATTTGTGTTTCAGGTCTTGGACGACCTCATGAGTAAGAATAAAAACAACAGGTTGAGCTGACATATGGCCAGTATCAAACTTTCAGTAGAGCGCTTAACCGAAGGTCTATATGTTAAGCTCCCCTTGCAATGGACAGACCATCCTTTTCTGCTGAATCACTTCAAAATCAAAGACCAACAGCAGATTCACCTGATCCGGAATCTGGGTATCCGCTATGTCTATCTGATCCCGGAAAAAAGTGACAATCCGCCTCTGGAACCGGAAACCGAACAGGAAGTCATCAGCTCACAGGAAAGCAAGTTTCTCGAACAACAGGCCGAAAAGCTCTGGCAAGAGAAACAGGGACGCATCGCCCGGCTGAAGAATTACAAACGCAAGCTGCAACGTTGCGAGAAAAACTTCAATCGCTCCATGGCGCAGCTGCGCTCGATCACCGGCAAAATCAAAAGCCGCCCGGTCACCGCAATTCGCGAAGCTGAAATGCTGGTAGAGGAAATGGTCGATGCCTTGCTGGAGTCCGACAACGTGGCACTGCACCTGATGAATGAAGGCAAGGAGAACGAGGATATCTACTGCCATTCACTGAACGTGGCCGTTCTGTCGATGATGCTGGCACGTTCGTGTGGCATGGCGCACGAAGATATCAAAACCATTGCCATGGGTGCGCTATTCCACGACATGGGTAAACTGAAAATTCCGACGGCAATCCTGCGCAAAACCACGCCATTGACCGAGCCGGAAGAAAACTATCTGCGGATGCACACCCGCTACAGCACCGATCTGGCCAACCTGACTGCAGACTTTCCGGAAGACGCTAAATCGATTCTTGCTCAGCATCATGAACTGCTGGACGGCAGTGGTTATCCCAAGCAGTTGCAAGGCGATCAGATTACGCCGATGGCGCAGCTGGTCGCCGTGGTGAACGCGTATGACAATCTTTGCCACCCGCAGGACCCGGCCCGAGCCAGAATTCCGTACAGCGCCCTCTCCTACTTGTTTAAACACAAGAAAGAGGCGTACAACAATGACTATCTGGCTTTGCTGATCCGCCTACTTGGCGTTTATCCTCCCGGCAGCGTGGTACAGTTGTCGAATCAGCAGCTGGGGCTGGTGATTTCCGTGAACACGGACAGCCTGCTGTACCCCAATGTGCTGCTGTACGATCCGACCGTTCCATCCAATGAAGCCCCGATTATTGAGCTGGAAGGCAGTGATCTGCGGATTGAGCAGGCAATCGCCCCGAACAAACTGCCGGAAAAGATCTATACCTACCTCAACCCGCGGGTGCGAATTTCCTATTATTTCGACCCGGACGACTGATCGTTACCGCATGGATAAAAAAATCCCCCGGTAACCGGGGGATTTCGAAGTGGGAACGAGTAAGCGAATCCCTTTTCTGCAGGATCCTTTTACTTCAGGATCCTTTTGCTGCAGTCTGCTTTTGCAGTCGGGTACTCGACAAAGCGCTACCAGCTGAACATGTCTTTAATCCAGCCAGCCGGTTGCTTCCGGTCACAGTATGCTTTCACCGAACCGTCCTTGTCCCACATCGGCAAAGAGTGCTTGCCGCCACAGTCGCGCACCAGTGTGCCATTTGGCAGCTGATTAAACTTGGCTGTTGTCAGCTTCTGCGGCCAGGCCAGACGCAGCGGCTCAGGCTGACGCCGTTGCAGGTAGTCACTGTACAGACGCAGGGCACCGGCCGAGCCAGTCAGGTTGACCGGTTTGTTATCATCGCGTCCCATCCACACCGTCACCACTTCCCGTCCGTCGATCCCGACATACCAGCTGTCACGCGCCTTGTCTGTCGTCCCGGTCTTACCGGCCAGGGCCGCCCAGCCAAACTGCGGCTGAAGGAATCGTGCGGTACCTTGTGACACAACATTCTTCATGCCATACGTCGTCAGCCACGCTGCCTGCTCCGGCACCGCCTGACGCGCTTTGGGAATCGCCCGGTACAGGACGCTGCCATTGAGATCCACCACACTGCGCAGCGCAGTCAGCTCAGCACGGCGACCGCCACTGGCAACCGACTGGTACATCTGGGTCACTTCCAGCGGCGACAGAGTGAACGCGCCCAGCAGAATCGACGGCAGACGGGGAATTTCATCCCGCTTGACGCCCAGCTCGACCATGGTATCGATCACTTCATCCAGTCCGACCTTCATCCCGAGATTGACCGTCGGCACATTGAGCGACTTGGCCAGAGCGTAATAAAGCGGCACTTCCCCCCGGAAGCGGCGGTCATAATTGCGCGGCTTCCACTGGTTACCATTGCTGCCCTTGAGGGCAATCGGCTTGTCATCAATCGTGGTCGCCAGTGAGAACTTTTCCGGATGGCGTAACGCCGCAAGGTAAACTGCCGGTTTCACCAGCGAGCCAATCTGACGGCTGGCATCCAGTGCCCGGTTAAATCCGGCATAACCCGGTCGGCTGCCACCAATCATGGCACGGATTTCACCGCTGTGGCGATCAGCTGCCACCAGAGCCGTCTCAACACTGAGCCCGGCCTTCTTGCTCAGCTGCGGCACCATGCTGAGCACTGACTGTTCCGCTTCCTGCTGAGACAGAGGATCCAGGGTACTGAATACCCGCAGCCCCACGCCCGGGGTAAATTTATCACCGACCTTATCCTGCAGTTCACGCTGCAACTGCTGGAAATATGCAGGCTGGCGACTGGAAATCATCGGCCTGTCCTGCACATCAAGCGGACGGGAAGCGGCCTGTTCATACTGAGCGCCGTCGAGGATCCCATTGTCCATCATCAGGCGCAGAACCAGATCCCGGCGCTGGCGGGCCCGCTCCGGATTACGCCACGGGTTGTAATAAGATGGCCCTTTTGCCATCGCCACCAGCAGTGCCTGCTGATCGATACGCAACTCCTGCAGCGGACGGCCAAAGTACAGGCGTGCCCCAAGCGCAAATCCGTGCACTTCCTGTGAGCCGTTCTGGCCCAGGTAGATTTCATTCAGGTACGCTTCGAGGATACGATCTTTGCTGTAGCGGTAATCGATAATCACCGCGATATAGGCCTCGCTGAGCTTACGCCACAGGGTTCGCTCACGGGTCAGGAAGATATTCTTAGCCAGCTGCTGAGTCAGGGTACTGCCACCCTGCACGGTCCGGCCAGCACGCAGGTTCACCGCCATGGCCCGGATGATCGCCAGCGGAGAAACGCCGTCGTGGTGATAAAAGTCGCGATCTTCTGTTACCAGCAGGGCATCCACCAGCACTTCCGGGAACTGCTCGCGCGGCATGAACATCCGCTGTTCTGCTTCATTGGTCCCGAGCATTCCCAGCATTTTCGGCTCGATCCGCAGAAAGCCCAGCGCACGCTTGGTCTCGGCTTCTTCGATCTGCTTGAGCTCGTTGCCGTCAAAAGTCAGCATGATGTGACGCGCCCCTTCTGGGCCGTCATCAAACTCAAACGGGCGGCGGATCAGTTCAATCCGGGTAGACGACGATGAGTACTCGCCGATTCGCTGCGGTGTTCGCACCTTATGGTACTGCAACAAATCCAGCTCGCGCCGCACTTCATTGAGCGAAATCGCCTGGCCCGGCTGCAGGTCCAGCACCCGCCCGTAGACTACGGCAGGCAGGTTCCAGAGCTGGCCCTCGAACTTATCGCGGACAATGGTATCGAGATAAATCCCGACCACTACCAGCACGGCGAGGACCGCAATCGCAACTTTGACCCCAAACGCCAGCAGCCATTTCAGCCAGGACGGCAAGCCCGATCCCGGTGATTTCTTGGTGCTTTTGCGCTTCCGCGTAGTCTTCGTCGGGCGCTTTTTCGCCGTGGTCGACTTGCGGCGAACAGGGGCTTTTTTCCCGTCCCCTCTTTTCCCGTCCCCTTTGCCCGATTCGGGTCTCTGGGAAGCTGGTGCCGCTTGGCGGACAGGCAACATTTTCATCATTATTATCTTATCTACATGTATTTTTTAGTTTTACGAGTCGGGGCGTGATTCGCAGGATCATCCGGCCACGGATGCTTCGGATAGCGCCCTTTCATCTCTTTCTGTACTTCCCGGTAGGATCCCTGCCAGAATGCGGCCAGATCCCGGGTAATCTGTAACGGACGTTGGGCCGGAGAAAGCAATTCCAGCACCAGCGCCACTTTCCCGTTGGCGATCAGCGGAGAGCTTTTTTCCCCGAACATTTCCTGCAGTTTGACTGCCAGTACAGGGTGTTGGCCCTGCTGGTAACGAATGGCGTAGCGCGAGCCGGTCGGTACCTGGTAATGGGTCGGCAATGCCGCATCCAGCGCCTGCGCCTTGTCCCAGCCCAGCCGGGCCTCCAAGGCCGCCAGCACATCCAGCTTTTCCAGCGCTTTCAGGCTTGTCATACCGTTCATATACGGCAGCAGCCAGTCCGCGGCATCAGCCAGCAGGCTGTCATCATCCATGGCCGGCAGCGCCAGCTCCGGCAGCCATTCCGCGGCACAACGCGCCCGCTCAAGCAGGTTGACTGCTTTATCAGACCACGGCAGCACCGCCAGTCCTTTTCGGACCACGGCATTGAGCAGCGCTTCGCTGGCTTTGGCCGGATCAGGCTCGCCCATCAGCTGACGAGACAAGACCAGCTTGCCGCAACACAGTTGCTTCTCCGCCGTCAGCCGACCTTTCCGATCATCCCAGTCCAGCCATTCCCGCTCAGCGAACAGGTGCGGTAAGACATCCCGCAGGGCATGCAGCTCCGCCGCCACCGCCGAGAATATCCGGCTGTCTCCCTGACGGGTCTTCACGATATCGGCAACCACCAGCAGCTCATTGTCCGCCAACGGTTCATCCGGCAGGAGCATCGCCCCTTGCCCGTTTGCCAGCTGGTAGCGGCTGTCTCGTCCTCTGGAAAGCGCAATGCGATCCGGAAAACCGGCCGCCATCAGCGGTGCCAGCCATGTTCCGGCCACCTGTAACGGCACATTCTGCGCCCCCAGTTTAGCGAGATGCTGCCGGGCACGCTGCAGGTAAGCCTGGCTGCGTGGTAACTTGCCGTTTTCCATCAGGTTGAGCTGAAAATGCAGATCCGGATTATCCATCCCCCGCGGCGGGTCTTCCAGCAACGCGACCAGCATCGCCGCTGTCGCCATCGCCTCGCGCCCCTGATCCCGCGCCATCACCAGTATCGCCGCATGGCGCGGATCCGCGCCCAGCGCCTGAATAGCCCGGCCGATGTCCGTCAGCTGTCCTCGCTCATCCAGCGCTCCCAGCAGGGTCAGCAGGCGGCGGCTTTGCTGCAACGCGGTATCCGGCGGTACATCGAGCCAACGCAGCTCGGTCGCAGACTGGCATCCCCACTGTGCCAGCTCCATGGCCAGCGCAGTCAGGTCAGCCCGCAAAATTTCCGGCTGAGGTGTCGCAGGCTGCCGTGCCAACAGCTCTTCGCTGTAAAGACGCAGGCAGATCCCCGGCTCCAGACGACCGGCCCGCCCCGCCCGCTGCTCGGCCGATGAACGGGCAATACGAACCGACTCCAACCGACTGATGCCGGTTTTCGGATCCCAGCGAGCAATCCGCTCCAGCCCGGCATCCACCACCAGCCGGATCCCTTCGATGGTCAAGCTGGTCTCCGCGATATTGGTGGCCAGCACCACTTTACGCTTGCCCGGCGGGGCCGGGCTGATGGCCTGCTGCTGCTGTGCCGGTGACAGCTGACCGTATAAAGGACACAGCTCCACCTCCCCCACACTCCCGGCCTGAGTCGCTAGCGAATGCGCTAATTGTTCGGTCAGACGACGGATTTCCCCGGCGCCGGGCAGGAAAACCAGCATCGAACCCGGCTCTTGGGCCAGTAAACGCAGAATGGCTTTGGCTGCCTCATCCAGCCAGTGGCTGTTGTCTGTCAGGCGCTGATAGCGATAGGCCACCGGAAAACAGCGGCCAGCCGATTCAAGGTAACCGGCAGCAGGCAGCAGGCTGCACAGTGCCGCTTCATCAAGGGTCGCCGACATCACCAGCAGTTTAAGATCGTCACGCAACGCTTCCTGCACTTCCAGCGCCAGTGCCAGCGCGGTATCAGCATGAATGCTGCGCTCATGGAATTCATCGAAAATCAGCAGATCGATGCCGTCCAGTTCCGGATCCTGCTGCAGCATCCGGGTCATCACCCCTTCTGTCACAATTTCCAGCCGGGTCTGCCGACTGATCAGCGTTTCTCCGCGTACCCGCAGCCCGATGGTCTCGCCGACCTTTTCCCCCAGCTGTCTGGCCAGGTACGTCGCAATGTTGCGGGCCGCCAGGCGGCGAGGTTCAAGCATCACAATCCGCCCTGGCACCACCTTTTGTTGCAGCAGCACCAGCGGCAGGCGGGTTGATTTACCCGCCCCCGGCGGGGCTTTGAGGATCAGTTGAGAGCTGGAACCCAGCTTATCCAGCAGCGGAGTCAGCACTTCATCGATAGGCAGCTGTGACAATGGAAACACCTTGTGTCATATTCAATTTACGCTGAGCTATTGTACATGACTGCTATGAAAGAGAAAAAACAGCGCCTGTTTTTTGCCCTTGGCCTGCGTCACGACACCGCCGATTTCCACCGCCTCTGCCAATTGGTGAGCCAGTGTCGGCACTATGGCCGCACCGTGCCACCCGAGAATCTCCACGTGACTCTGGCTTTTTTGGGCAACGTCACCGCTAACCAACGGGATCAGCTGCTGGACGCTGCCGCTCACCTGCCGACCGTCGCGCCTTTTTCCATCGGGTTTGATCAACTCGGTTACTGGAAGCGCAGCAAGGTGATCTGGCTGGCGCCGGAAACGCCCCCTCCGGACTTGCCGCTGCTGGCCACCCTGCTGCGCGATATGGCTCTCGGATGCGGGATTCCACAGGAAGAACGGCCCTACCGCCCCCACCTGACACTGGCCAAATCGGTTCCGGTCAGACCAGCGCCTTTTCCGGCAATCTCGCCGCTGCACTTTCACTTTGCTCACTTTGGCCTGTATATTTCCCAGTCTGTCAGCCAGCCTGGCCGCCAGGGGGTTGTGTACCGCTGCCTTCGGCAATGGCCGCTGTCCCCATAGCTTTACAGAGTCTCTGAGTTGAGTGCCTGAACTGAATCCCAGATCTGAGCCCCAGAGTAGAGCCAGGGCCCCGAACCACCCAACACAACACGACAAAGGACACCGCATGAAGTTTTCCCCGGCGCTGCAACCCGCCACGCTGATTAAGCGCTATAAGCGCTTTCTGGCCGATATTGAATTGCCTGACGGGTCAGTCACCACCATTCATTGCGCCAACACCGGGGCCATGACCGGCTGCGCCGAGCCGGGCAACCGCGTCTGGTACTCCACCTCGGATAATCCCAAGCGCAAGTACCCTTGCAGCTGGGAACTCAGTGAAACCGCAGCCGGCCACACCATCTGCGTCAATACCGCGCAGGCTAACCGATTAGTGGTTGAGGCGATAAACAAGGGGATCGTCACAGAATTGACCGGTTATTCCTCACTTCGCACCGAAGTCAAGTATGGTAGCGAAAACAGCAGGATAGACGTGCTTCTTCAGGACGAAAGTAAGCCCGACTGCTACATTGAAGTAAAAAGCGTGACCCTGCTGCAGGATGGTCGAGGCTATTTTCCGGATGCCGTCACAACTCGGGGACAAAAACACCTGAGAGAGCTCAAGGAAATAGCAGAAAGCGGAAAGCGTGCCATACTTTTTTTCGCAATTTTGCATTCAGGGATTGAAAATGTTTCGGCGGCGCACCATATAGACCCGGACTATTTTTCATTAATCCGGGAAGCAGAAAGGGCAGGCGTAGAGATCCTGTGTTACAAAGCGGTATTGACCCAGGAAGAGCTCTATCTGGGCCACTGCATAAAATTCAATCGCTAGTTTTCCCAAAGTGATGCTTTCTTCACATTGGTATAAAATTGAATATATGCAGCAATTGCCACTCCACACCCTTTCTGCTATAGATACCGCCCCAAATTAACCAGTGACGGTTAATGTAGGTATATTAGGAGATGCTATATGCCAGAGAGCAAAGTTAAAAAATCGCTGGGCATCCTGGCTATTGCTGGGGTTGAGCCTTACCAGGAAAAAGCTGGCGAAGAATATATGGGTGAAGCGCAACTGGCTCACTTCCGTAAAATTCTTGAAGCTTGGCGCAACCAGCTACGCGAAGAAGTTGGCCGCACCGTAAACCACATGCAGGATGAAGCAGCAAACTTCCCAGATCCTGTTGACCGTGCAGCCCAGGAAGAAGAGTTTAGCCTGGAGCTTCGTAACCGCGACCGCGAGCGTAAGCTGATCAAAAAGATCGAAAAAACGCTGCAACGCATCGAAGACGATGACTTTGGTTTTTGTGATTCTTGTGGTGTTGAGATCGGCATCCGTCGCCTGGAAGCTCGCCCAACAGCAGAACTTTGCATCGACTGCAAGACACTGGCAGAAATCAAAGAAAAACAGATGGCAGGCTAATCCCCTGAACCACACCATTCTACCGAAGAGGGAGCAGACGCTCCCTCTTTCATTTCACTGATTTGCTTATGAGTACACTCGAACATTACATTGGCCGCTTTGCGCCCTCACCATCCGGTCCGCTGCATTTCGGTTCACTGATTGCCGCGCTCGGCAGCTACCTGCAGGCCCGCTCTCACCAGGGCACCTGGCTGGTCAGGATGGAAGATGTCGATCCGCCGCGCGAAATGCCCGGTGCCGCAGACGATATTCTACGTACGCTCGATGCCTACGGCCTGCACTGGGACGGTGAGGTGATGTACCAGAGTACCCGCTATGCGGCCTATCAGCACTGGATTGATACCTGGCTGGCCGACGGGCAGGCCTATTACTGCCAGTGTAGCCGTAAGCAAATTAAAGAAGCCGGTGGTTTTTACCCCGGCACCTGCCGTGATAAACGGCTGCCGGCTCAGGATAGCGCAGTGAGGATCCGGGTTGATCAACCGGTCACCTCCTTTACCGACCAGCTCCATGGCACCATGTCCATCCCTCAGGCACTGGCAGAGGAAGATTTTATTATCCGCCGCCGCGACGGGTTGTACGCCTATAACCTGGCTGTGGTACTGGATGATATTGAGCAGGGCGTAACGGAAATTGTCCGTGGCGCAGATCTGATAGAGCCGACCAGCCGCCAAATTGGTCTGTACCGCCTGCTGGGGCAACCGGAAGTCCGCTACCTGCACCTGCCGCTGGCGGTAACTGATAACGGCAACAAGCTGTCAAAACAGAATCACGCGCCAGCGATCGACAAGGCCGCCCCTAAACCGGCCCTGCTCGCCGCGATGCGTTTTCTCGGCCTGCAGCCGCCGGCCGATCTGGCCGCCTGCTCGCTGGACGAGATTCTGCGCTGGGGAACACAACACTGGCAGGTCGAACAGCTCCCCCGCACCACGGCGATCACTCTGCGTCACGAAGCGGGCATCCCGTAGTGCTCGCTCCGGAAGTTACCACCGCCCGGCGGGCCATCTCTCCGGCCACTAGGTCTGCTTCTTTCATCCGGGCCGAGAAATCCGGAGCGGCGCTGCAGAACTGAGCACAAACCAGGATTCAACCAGCCTGAATGTTAACCGACATCAGCCCTGTCTGCGGGTAAAACAGACGAAACAGGCCATAGGATTCTAAAATTCCTTGCCGTGATATATCATAAGCGGCCGTTTATCGAATCCGAACCACATAAATGAGGTGTATTATCTTTAATCGAGTCGCCAGCTTTTGCCGTAAGGTATTGAATCGCGATAGTAGTACGCTCGACACCGAGGAACTCGCTTTGCAAGTTTATCAGCGCCAAGAGCACGGTATTTCACGTAAAGATATCAGCGAAAATGCGCTGAAAGTCCTTTACCGCCTAAACAAAGCCGGTTACGACGCGTATCTGGTGGGAGGCGGGGTTCGCGATCTCCTGTTAGGAAAACAACCCAAAGATTTTGACATTGCCACCAATGCCACTCCGGAAGAAATCAAGCAGCTGTTTCGTAACTGCCGCCTGATTGGCCGTCGTTTTCGTCTGGCCCACATCCTGTTTGGCCGCGATGTCATTGAAGTCGCCACATTCCGGGGCCACCACGCTGACACCCAGCCGCTGAACGACAAGAAGCAGATCTCGGCGCAAAGCCAGGAAGGCATGCTGCTGCGTGATAACGTCTACGGCACCATCGAGGAAGACGCCGAGCGTCGTGACTTCACCATCAACGCCCTGTATTACAATATTCAGGACTTCACCGTAGCAGACTATGCCCACGGTGTTGAAGATCTCGACAATCGCGTGATCCGTCTGATTGGTGACCCAGAAACCCGTTACCGCGAAGACCCGGTACGGATGCTGCGTGCCGTACGTTTCGCTGCCAAGCTGGATATGACCATCGAGCCGGAAACCGCCAAGCCGATCAAGCTGCTGGCAAGCCTGCTCCAGGATATTCCGGCGGCCCGCCTGTTTGAAGAAAGCCTCAAGCTGCTTCAGTCCGGCAATGGTCTGGCAACTTATAAGCTGCTGCGTCAGTACAACCTGTTCCAGCAACTCTTTCCGTTGCTGGCGGAGCACTTTACCGAAGACGAGAGCAGCCTGACCGAGAAAATGCTTGAGCATATTCTGGCAGCAACCGACGCCCGAATCGAGGAAGGCAAGCGGGTCAACCCAGCCTTCATGTACGCAGCTATGCTATGGTACCCGGCCATGACCCGTGCCGAGGAAATTGCATTTGCTAGCGGCCTGGGCTACTACGACGCCTTCATGGTGGCGGCCAACGATATTCTTGACGAGCAGGTGAAAAACATCGCGATTCCGCGTCGTTTCACCACCACGATCCGGGATATCTGGCAGCAACAGATGCGCTTAAGCCGCCGCACTGGCAAACGTGCGTTCAAGATGATGGAACATCCGAAATTCCGCGCGGCTTTCGACTTCCTGGAAATGCGAGGGCATTTCGAAGGACCGGAAGTGACCGAACTGGCCCAATGGTGGGACGAGTTCCAACAGGGCGATCGCAACCAACGCAACAAGATGGTGCAGATCATCAACGATGGCGGAAGTGCAACGACCCGCCGTCGCCGTCGTCGTCCGGTGCGCCGTAAGAAACCACAGGCCAAATCGTCATGATCCGCGCCTACATTGCCATTGGCAGCAACCTGGCTGATCCCATCAGCCAGGCTCGCCGTGCGATTGATGCCCTGCAACAGCATCCGGATCTGACGGTGGTGGCGGTTTCGTCCCTGTACAGCAGCACCCCGATGGGCCCGCAGGATCAACCGGATTACATCAATGCCGTGGTCGCTGTAGACACCGAACTGGCGCCGCTGGCACTGCTGGACTGTACGCAGGCCATCGAGCAGGAACATGGCCGGGTCCGTAAAGCCGAGCGCTGGGGACCCCGCACGCTGGATCTCGACATCATACTGTATGGCGATCTGATCCATCAGTGTGAACGCCTGACCGTGCCTCACTATGGCATGAAGGTGCGTGAGTTTGTCTTATACCCACTTGCAGAAATTGCGCCTGAACTGATTTTGCCCGATCACACCCGCCTGCAATCCTTGCTGGCTCAGGTCGATCGCAACGGTTTGACCGTTTGGTCTGACTGATCCCGACGTTCAGGCACCAGAGGGAGAGAAAATGAAAAAGATCACGATTAACGACCTGATGAAATGGAAGAAAGAAGGTCGTAAATTTGCCTCCGTCACCGCCTATGACGCCAGCTTCGCCCAACTGTTCGAAGGACAGGGCGTGCCGGTCATGCTGGTCGGTGACTCGCTGGGGATGGTGCTACAGGGTAAACCTGACACCCTGCCGGTCAGCGTTGACGATGTGGCGTACCACACCCGCTGCGTCCGTGCCGGCAGCCCGAATTCGCTGCTGATGGCTGACATGCCGTTCATGAGCTACAGCACGCCAGAGCAAGCATGTGAAAACGCGGCTACCCTGATGCGTGCCGGGGCAAACATGGTGAAACTGGAAGGCGGAGCCTGGCTGGCAGAAACGGTCAGCAAACTGACTGAACGCGCCGTACCGGTTTGTGCGCACCTTGGCCTGACGCCGCAATCCGTCAATATTTTTGGCGGTTACAAAGTGCAGGGACGTGATTCCGACCACGCTGAGCAGATGGTGAAAGATGCTATTCTGCTGAAAAATGCCGGTGCGCAGATCATTTTGCTGGAGTGCGTACCTGCCAGTCTGGCAGAACGTATCACCAAAGCCGTTGAAGTCCCGGTTATCGGCATTGGTGCCGGTAATGTTACCGATGGCCAGATTCTGGTCATGCACGACATGTTTGGGATTTCCGCAAACTATATGCCACGTTTCTCCAAGAACTATCTGGCAGAAACCGGCGACATGCGCGCAGCCGTCACTAAATATCTAGAAGATGTTGAGGCCGGAACCTTCCCTGGCCCAGAACATACCTTTGAATAAGGAATAAAGATGCAAACATTCGCTGAGATTGCCCCAATCCGCGAGCAGATTCGCGTCTGGCGCCGTGAAGGCCGCCGGATTGCTTTCGTGCCAACCATGGGCAACCTGCATGATGGCCACCTGACTCTGGTTCGCAAAGCCCGCGAAGTCGCCGATGTGGTTGTGGTCAGCATTTTTGTCAATCCGATGCAGTTTGATAAAGCCGATGACCTGAACAATTATCCGCGCACCATGGATGACGATCTGGCCAAGCTGAACAGCGAAGGCGTTGATCTGGTCTTTACTCCGACCCCGGACATCATGTACCCGCAAGGGCTGGATCGTCACACGCTCGTGGACGTACCGGGCCTGTCGTCCATGCTGGAGGGTGCCCTGCGCCCGAGCCACTTCCGTGGGGTGTCCACCGTGGTGACCAAGCTGTTCAACATTGTTCAGCCGGATGTCGCCTGTTTCGGCGAAAAAGATTATCAACAGCTGGCGCTAATTCGCCAGATGGTGGCCGATATGGCGATGGACATCGAGATCATTGGCGTACCGACCGTACGCGAAATGGACGGCCTGGCCATGTCATCCCGCAACGGTTACCTGACCGTTGACGAACGTCAGCGTGCCCCGGTCCTGGCCCGCACCATGCGCTGGATCAGCAGCCAGATGCGCGGTGGTCGTAACGACTATGCCGAGCTGGTGATGGATGCTAATGATCAGTTGCGCGCCGCCGGTCTGCAGCCGGATGAAATCTACATTCGCGACGCCGCCTCTCTGCTACCGGTCAGCGACGAATCACAGCAAGCGGTGATCCTGATGTCGGCGTTCCTTGGTAAAGCCCGCCTGATCGATAATCAGGTTGTGGATCTGAACCCGCCAACAGCAGCGACCGAAGAATAAATCCTGCACCGATCTCCACCGCAGGTATACGCAACGAGTGATACGCAAAACAAAAAATCCCGGCCTGTGCCGGGATTTTTTATACCTGATTTGTCGTCACTATTTGCCGCAAGAAGGACTACAACGTGACGGGTCGATTATGAGCGCAGACCGATCCCACGGGAGATCAGGTAATAGCAGATCCCGTACAGGATCGCCGTGAACAGTCCCAGCACCGCAAACGACGTCCCGATGCCCACATCCGACACACCTAAGAAGCCATAGCGGAACGCATTGACCATGTAGACAATCGGATTTAGCTTCGACACACCCTGCCAGAATTCCGGTAACAGACTCAGCGAATAAAACACCCCGCCTAGGTAGGTCAGCGGCGTCAGCACAAAAGTCGGAATGATGCTGATGTCATCAAATGTCTTGGCAAACACCGCATTGATCAGGCCGCCGAGCGAGAAAACCACCGAGGTCATCACTACCGTCGCCACCACAATGCCCAGATGCGCAATCTGCAAGTCGACAAACAGCAGTGACACCACGGAAACAATGAATCCGACGCCCAGTCCACGCAGTACCCCGCCGCCCACGTAACCGGCAATGATCACATAGTTCGGCACCGGCGCCACCAGCAGCTCTTCAATGTTGTGCTGGAACTTGGCACTGAAAAACGACGAAGCGACGTTCGAATACGAGTTGGTGATCACCGACATCATGATCAGTCCCGGTACGATATATTCCATGTAGCTGAAACCGCCCATCTCCCCGATCCGGCTCCCGATCAGGTTACCGAAAATAATGAAATACAGGGTCATGGTGATCGCCGGCGGCACCATGGTCTGGATCCAGATCCGGGCAAAGCGGCTCACTTCTTTGGTGATCAGGCTTTTAAAAGCAATCCAGTAAATCGGGTTCATGCCTGCTCTCCTTGTTTGGCTCGCTTACTGTTCGATACCAGCGTCACAAACAGCTCTTCCAGGCGGTTGGCCTTGTTACGCATTGATATCACATCGATCCCCTGACGGGTCAGCTGGACAAACACCTGATTCAGGCTCGATCCCCGGTTGATCTCCACCTCCAGGGTATGGTTGTCCGGCAGCCGCCAGTTCACCCCTTCCAGCTCGGGATGATTGCCGTTGAGCTTGATATCCAGAATGAAGGTTTCCATTTCCAGCTTGCTCAGCAAAGCTTTCATCGAGGTGTGCTCAATCAATTCACCGTGGTTGATGATACCGATATTGCGGCACAGCATCTCCGCTTCTTCCAAGTAGTGCGTGGTCAGGATAATCGTGACGCCCTGACGGTTAATCTCGCGCAGGAACGCCCACATTGAGCGGCGCAGCTCGATATCAACACCGGCCGTCGGCTCATCGAGAATCAGCAGTCTTGGCTCATGCATCAGCGCCCTGGCAATCATCAGACGGCGTTTCATCCCGCCTGACAGGTTACGGGCACGCTCGTTGCGTTTTTCCCACAGGTCGAGCTGACTGAGGTATTTACGGGCCCGCTCCTTGGCCAGTAGGCGCGGTACACCGTAGTACCCGGCCTGATTGACCACGATCTGCTCCACGGTCTCAAACTGGTTAAAGTTGAATTCCTGCGGCACCAGACCGAGCTGACGCTTGGCGTCCACCAGCTGGGTATCTAAGTCATAGCCGAAGACTTTAACCTCCCCGGCGCTCTTATTGACTAAAGAGCTGATAATCCCGATTGTGGTTGATTTACCAGCACCATTTGGCCCCAGCAGTGCGAAAAAATCACCTTCTTCGACACATAAGCTCATATCTTTCAGGGCGTTAACACCACCCTTGTAGGTTTTGCTTAAATTTTTTATTTCCAATGCGTTCATAAAATGCGATCTTTATGTTAGAAACTTTCGTCGGATAACTACTCCGATTTGATAAGTTGTTAACTTGTGTATAGTGATGCCGGGTTCGTATATCTGCCAGTATTGCTACAGTGCTGACAGGTATGTGAATGGTAACCCATACCATATGACACCAGACGCAATGGCACCGCCGTTGCGGGTATACGAATGTATCAGAGAAAGGCACAACAATGGCAGATATCAAACAGCTATTTGCAAATAACCTGGCTTGGTCAGAGAATATCAAGGATGAAAACCCGGAGTTTTTTTCTCATCTCGCCAAAGCCCAGCACCCGGAATACCTATGGATTGGCTGTGCAGACAGCCGAGTTCCTGCAGAACGCCTGACCGGCCTCAACTCAGGTGAACTGTTTGTCCACCGTAACGTGGCAAACCAGGTCATCCACACCGATCTCAACTGTCTGTCAGTTGTACAGTACGCCGTAGACGTGCTGAAAGTTCGCCACGTGATTGTCTGCGGCCACTACGGCTGTGGTGGGGTCAGTGCCGCGATTGATAATCCTCAGCTGGGCCTGATCAACAACTGGCTGCTGCACATTCGCGACCTGTTCATGAAGTATCGCTCAGACCTGGGCCAGCTGCCTCGCGAAGAGTGGGACAACAAGCTGTGCGAAATTAACGTCGCCAGTCAGGTCTATAACCTGGGTAACTCGACCATTATGCAGAGTGCCTGGGAGCGCGGTCAGCAGGTGAAACTGCACGGCTGGATTTATGGTATCGGTGACGGCAAGCTGCGGAACCTGGGCGTGACAGCGACCAGCCGCGAGAGCCTGGAAGTGGCGTATCAGGCAGCCATGGCAGAAATCCTGCCGGGCAACACCCACAAGTAAATTGATGCCATAAAGAAAAAGCGACTGAAATCAGTCGCTTTTTCCTATTGGTTATTCGCCGTCCTGCGGCACCACTTTGCCGATAAACGGCAGGTGGCGGTATTTCTGGGCGTAGTCGATACCCACACCTACCACGAACTCGTCAGGAATTTCAAAACCGATCCAAGCGACATCTACCTTCACTTCGCGACGTTCAGGCTTGTCCAGCAGGGTACAGATACGGATAGAGTTTGGCTCACGCAGCGCCAGGATTTCACACACTTTGTTCAGCGTATTACCTGTATCGATAATATCTTCGATCAGCAGGACATCCTTACCTTTGATGTCGTCATCCAGATCTTTCAGGATACGTACATCACGGCTGCTTTCCATGGTGTTGCCATAGCTTGATGCGGTCATGAAGTCGACTTCATGCGGCAGTTCAATGGCACGGGCCAGGTCAGCCATGAACACAAAGGAGCCGCGCAACAGGCCAACCATTACCAGGTTTTCTGAATCTTTATAGTGTTCTGTGATCTGCTTTCCTAGCTCTTTAACACGTGCCTGAACGTCCTGCTCAGAAATCATTACTTCAATAGTGTGTTTCATTTTATTCTCCATCAGTCCGACCGTCTTCGTCGGCTGTCGGCTTGCGGTAAAACGGACGCCTATTCTAGCATTCCTTCAATTGTAATGGTTATTTTATCCGCCCTGTCAATGATATGATACACATTGATTAAAAACTGGTTTGAATACAACCGATTGCTCCTGTAAAGTTATCCCGCAAGAACAAATGATAACCAAAACAAATACTTTGGAGCTAGGGAATCAGTGATATGGATACCATCCTAAAAAAAACCAGAACACGCCTGTCACCGGAAAAAAGGAAGGAACAACTACTCAACTTTGCTATGGACGTTTTTGCCCGTCGCGGCATCGGTCGTGCCGGGCACGCTGATATTGCGGAAATGGCGAATGTCTCGGTCGCGACGGTATTCAATTACTTTCCTACCCGCGAAGCACTGGTTGAAGAAGTACTGGGACAAGTGGAACAATGCTTCAAGTCCATGCTGGCCGAGTCGTTTGACAACGACCAGCCGTTCCAGGCGCAACTGACTCAGATCTCCCATCGACTGATCGACGAAGTGATCGAGCAGCAGGACTGGGTCAAAGTCTGGTTCGAGTGGAGCACTTCAGTTCGCGACGAGATCTGGCCACAGTTTGTCAGTAACAACCAACAGAATTTTGCCTTCATCTCTGAACAGTTTGAAGCCGCGAAGATTGACGGTGTCCTGTCTGGTCAGGAGCGAGCCTGGCAGTTTCAGGGCCTGTGCTACGTGCTGTACCTGCAGACCAATATTAATCCGGATCGCGATGCAATGCAGGAAAAAGCCACCCTGCATATCCAGGCACTCCTGGAAAAATAATCCAAACCAATCAGGCCGGCAATATGCCGGCCTGATTATTTAGCGCCAAAGGCTATCTCTGTCCTGCTGCTCGGCATAATCCAGTACTAAGCCGCTGCACCAGGTTCAATATCAAAAACCCTGCGCTAGCAGGCAGAGGCAAACACCACCGGCTCATGAGGCTCAACACTGACTTCTACCCGCTCACCCATCTGCAGAATCAGGTGAGAGTAGACCATCAGGTGGTGTCCCTGATAATCGACGGTATACCGGCAGCTGTCTCCCATAAACAGCTGATCAATGATCACCCCGGCACCTTCTGCTGCCGGTATCACCTTCAGATTCTGAGGGCGCAGCAACCATTCCACGTTGCTGCTGCCCGCTTCCATCATGATCGGGCTGCCGACATTAATCGGGCCAAACGGGGTGGCAAGCGTTTTGTCATTCCCCATGGTCACCGGCAGATAGGTACCGGTTCCGAGAAACTCCGCCACAAACCGGCTGCTCGGTCGGTAATACAGCTCTGTGGCAGAACCAAACTGCTCGATCACGCCGTGGTTCATCACCGCCATCCGATCGGCAAACACAAACGCTTCCTCGCGGCTGTGGGTCACGAAAATAGCTGTCACACCCTGCGCTTTAAAAATCCGGCGAATTTCACGGATCAGGCTGTAGCGCACCTGGGTATCAATATTTGAAAACGGTTCATCCAGCAGGATCAGATCCGGTTCGCACGCCAGGGCCCGGGCAATCGCCACCCGTTGTTGCTGACCACCTGACAGCTGATGCGGATAGCGATCATCCAGTCCGCTCAGGTGCACCAGTTCCAGCATGTCCTGCACCTTGCTCTGAACCCGGGCTTTGTCCCAGTTTCTCAGGCCGAAGGCGATGTTCTCCGCCACCGTCAGATGCGGAAACAGGGCGTAATCCTGGAAGATCATGCCGATGTTGCGCTTCTCCGGCGGCAGCCAGGTTTTGCCATCAGCGATCACCCGACCGTTAATGTGAATCTCACCGCTGTCGAGCGGCAGCAGACCGGCAATAGCTTTGAGCAGGGTCGTCTTGCCACAGCCACTGGCCCCCAGCAGACACACAATTTCGTTGTCCTGAACCGGCAGCGACAAATTCTCCAGCACGGCCTGACCATTGTACTTACAGGTCAGGTTGGTTACGGATAATGCATGACTCATCAGTGTTTCTGCTCCAAAGAACGGTTAACCATCACCAGTGGGATCAGGCCAACAATGACCAGTAGTATCGCCGGCAGAGCGGCCATCTCCAGCTGCTCATCAGACGCGAAATTGAATACGTAGGTTGCCAGCGTCTCAAAATTAAACGGGCGCAACAGCAGCGCGGCATTGAGCTCTTTCATCGACTCAATGAACACCAACAGACCGGCAATCAGGCAACCGCGGCGGATCAGCGGCAGGTGAACCCGACGCAGCATCTGTATCGAGGCATACCCCATAGTCTTGGAAGCCATATCCAGTGACGGCGGAATCTTGGCTAGGCTGCTTTCAATACTGCCGACAGCCACCGCAGCAAAACGCACCACAAAGGCAAAAATAATGGCAAACATGGTGCCGGAGAACACCAGCCCAGGACGCCCTAAACCGAGCGCGATTGTCGTATCATTAAGCAAGTGGTCAGCCCCCGTCAGCGGAATCATCACCCCAATTGCCAGCACTGTGCCCGGCACCGCATACCCCAGCGAGGAAATCCGCGACGGCACAACCGTGGTACGGCGCCCGTCAAGACGGCGGTAAAAGTTAAAGATCAAGGCCAATACGACGGCAACAGCCGCTGCCATCAACGACACTTTCAGGCTGTTCAGACCGTATTGCTGAAATTCCGGCGTCCAGCTTGCAGCAAAGTAATGCCAGGCGTAATAGCTCAGTTGCAGCAGCGGCAGGACAAAGGCAAAAGCGACCAGTCCCCAGCACCAAATCACCGCGACCCACTTTTTCACGCCGCTGAGCGGGTAACGAATGTCATCACCGTGTTCAAACTCCTGCTGGAACAACTTCTGCTTACGCCGACTGAACCGTTCGGCACTGATCAGCAGGAAGATCGCCAGCAGCATAATGGCGGAAATTTTCGCGGCAGCATTGAGGTTGGAGTAACCCAGCCAGGTATCGTAAACCGCGGTGGTCAACGTGTTCACGGCAAAATAGCTGACCGTACCAAAGTCCCCCAGGGTTTCCATGGCCACCAGCGACAGGCCGACCGCAATGGACGGGCGAGCCAATGGCAAAGAAATACGGCGGAAACTTTCCCACGGTGAGCAGCGCAGCAGACGAGCTGATTGCAGCAGGCTGGTGCTCTGCTCCATAAACGCTGCCCGTGCCAGAAGATAAATGTAGGGATACAACACCAGAGCCAGTACCAGACTGGCACCGCCCAGAGAGCGGATATCCGGAAACCAGTAGTCCTGGTAATTCTGCCAGCCAAACCAGTCACGCAGCATAATCTGCACCGGCCCGGCATAGTCCAGCCAGTCCGTGTAGATGTACCCGACAATGTAGCCCGGCATGGCGAGAGGCAGTACCATCGCCCACTGCAGCACCCGCTCCCCCGGAATCCGGCACATCGCCATGATCCAGGCCGCAGGCAAGCCAAACAGCAAGGCCAGCAAGCTGGTACTGACCACCAGCAGGAAGGTATTAGTGGTATAGGTGGCCATCACCGTGTCCATCAGGTGAGAGAAGACTTCATCGCTCTCACCGGCTGCGGTGTAAAAAATGGCCAGAATAGGCAAAACCAGCAGCAGGGAAAACACCCAGCCACTGGTTTGCCAACAAAGATATCTTTCTTTCATTGCTTACAACTTAGTACCTTTTGCAACTTAACCCTGGTACGACGCCATACCACTGTCAGAGCCTGATAAATCCTTTCTCTGAGTAGGGAAGTGAAGCTACCACAAGTCATTGGAAAAAGTACAAGGATCTAAGGATTTTTCATTCGTTTTCCAACATCAAGCCAGATTGTCTGCTCCCCGATCCTTAAACAAAAATGGGGCCTGTGGCCCCATTTTTTGGTGTATTACAGGTCGAATTTCACTTCGTCCATCAGCTTGATGGCGGCAGTGTGGTATTCAGCCACTTTTTCCAGTGACAGCGTATCGGACTTGAAGTCACCCCATGAAGCTACCAGCTCAGAGCGCGCTACGCCTTCTTTAACCGGGTATTCGTAGTTCACTTCTGCATACATGTGCTGGGCTTTGTCGCCTGTCAGGAATTCCATCAGCTTCTGCGCGTTAGCTTTGTTTGGCGCGTATTTAGCCATTGCCATGCCACTCACGTTTACGTGTGTGCCGTTTGCTTGCTGGCCTGGGAAGTTGATGTATACCGACTCTGCCCATGCTTTCTGGCTCTCATCGTTCAGCATGTTACCCAGGTAGTAGCTGTTACCGATTGCCAGGTCACACAGACCTTCTTTCACCGCTTTAACTTGCGCACGGTCGTTGCCTTGTGGCTTACGCGCCAGGTTCGCTTTCACGCCTTCCAACCAGGTTTTTGTTTCTGCTTCACCGTAGTGAGCAATCATCGAAGAAACCAGCGAGATGTTGTAAGGGTGCTTACCTGAACGCGTACAGATCTTGCCTTTCCACTCCGGCTTGGCCAAATCTTTGTAATCAAATTCCGCTGGCAGTTTGCCCACACGGTCACGAGACGAATACACGTTACGTGCACGCATAGTCAGCGCAAACCACTCGTCTTCGTTATCACGGAACTGAGCCGGAACATTTTGCTCAATCACTTTGCTGTCAACGGACTGAACCAGCTTCTTGTCTGCCAGTTCAACCAGACGGCTGATATCTGTTGTCAGAAGGACATCGGCCGGGCTGTATTCGCCTTCCTGCTGCAGTTTCTCTGCCAGACCTTCTTTTGCAAACTTCACGTTTACTTTGATACCGGTCTCTGCAGTGAACTCTTTGAACATAGGTTCAACCAGGAAAGGTTGACGGTAAGAATAAACGTTCACTTCTTCCGCCGCCATTGCCGCCTGAGGAGCAGCCAGACCCAATAGAATTGCCGATGCCAACAGCTTTTTCATTTTTACTTCCCTTAAACGCAAAATAGAATGATAACAGTTATCAGTTTCGCTCAATTATACTGTAGCAGTTCATCAATACAATGCGTCATTGCCGTTGAGATAAAAAAAACGCTGCCTTATTGGCAGCGTTTTTTGTAAAGTTGTGATCTATATATATGTTAACTATTTCACACTGACAAACTCTGGGTAGGCATCGATACCACAATCGTGTACATCCATCCCTGCCAGCTCTTCTTCTTCGGTCACGCGAATGCCCACGGTATATTTCAGTGCCGCCCAGACACCCAGACTGGTCGCAAATACCCAGCCGAAAATCACCGCCGCGCCCAGCAACTGTGAGCCAAAGCTGGCATCGGCATTACTAAATGGCACCGCCATCAGGCCAAAGAAGCCACACACACCGTGGACCGAAATCGCCCCTACCGGGTCATCGATTTTCACTTTATCCAGACCAATGATGCTAAATACCACCAGTGAACCAGCCACTACCCCGATAATCACTGCCGCCATTGGTGACGGTGACAGCGGGTCTGCCGTGATGGCAACCAAGCCAGCCAGCGCCCCATTGAGAATCATGGTTAAATCCGCTTTGCCCCACGTGGTTTTACACACCGCCAGTGCCGCAATCGCACCCGCGGCCGCCGCGGCATTGGTGTTGAGGAAAATTTTCCCGACAGCGGTGGCGTTTTCAAAGTCAGACAACATCAGCTGTGAACCGCCGTTAAAACCAAACCAGCCGAACCACAGGATGAAGGTCCCCACTGTCGCCAGCGGCATATTCGAACCCGGGATCGGGTAGATCTCGCCGTTCTTACCGTATTTCCCCTTACGAGCGCCCAGCAGCAGTACCCCGGCCAGCGCTGCAGCCGCACCCGCCATGTGGACGATGCCAGAGCCGGCAAAGTCGCTGAAACCGGCTTCAGACAGGAAGCCACCGCCCCAGGTCCAGTACCCTTCCATTGGATAGATAAAGGCCGTCAGAATGACTGAGAAAATGAGGAACGACCACAGCTTCATGCGTTCAGCAACGGCACCGGATACCACCGACATCGCCGTCGCGACAAACACTACCTGGAAGAAGAAATCCGATTCCAGCGAGTGATCAGCTCCGTCCGCCTGAGTGCCGATCAATGTGCCGAACGTAGGCAGCCAGCCACCTTCCCCGTTGTCGACATACATCATGTTGTAACCGACAATCAAGTACGTGGTGCAGGCAATCGCGTACAGACAGAAGTTCTTGGTCAGGATTTCGGTGGTGTTTTTCGACCGCACCAGCCCTGCTTCCAGCATGGCAAACCCGGCGGCCATCCACATCACGAGGGCACCTGACATTAAGAAGAAAAAGGTGTCGAGCGCATAACGCAGCTCGGTAACGGTAGTTGATAATTCCATAATCTTTGTCCCCTACTTCAATCCTGTTTGTTATAAGGCTTCTAAATCAGTTTCCCCGGTACGGATGCGAACCGCATGCTCCAGGTCGTACACAAAAATCTTGCCGTCGCCAATCTTGCCGGTCTGGGCCGCCTTGGTGATCGCCTCAATAATGGCTTCCATGTTGTCAGCCTGAGTCGCGATCTCCAGCTTTACCTTTGGTAGAAAGTCGACCTGGTATTCCGCGCCACGGTACAGTTCGGTGTGGCCCTTCTGCCGCCCGAACCCTTTCACTTCCGAGACCGTCATCCCTTCGACGCCGACATCAGCCAGTGCCTCACGAACATCATCGAGCTTGAACGGTTTAATGATTGCGCTAATTATTTTCATTGCCTGCTCCTCAATTCAGAATTCCTTCTCAGTCACCACTGATGAATAAACAAGCACTGTGCCAATTTTTTTATTCCTTAATTTTCATTAACTTGCTAAATATCCGTACCAAAATGCAAAAAGGGCCGCACCAATTGGGTGCAGCCCTTTCACTAAAACGAAGCAAATTTGCTCTTAGAACAGCATAATGACCTAAAAACGGGTCACAAATGCACGCCAGGCTTGCAGAGCCTGCTCAAAATCTTCAAATCCGCAGATGGCTACGGCTTCTTCATCATAAAAATCCATGTTTTCTTCCAGCTCAGTATCGTCTTCAGAAAACAGGTAGTTAGCCTGAATCAGCGCTTCATTTTCCTGCAGGCTGAGGGTCAGCTCCTCACCAATCCGCCGCCATTCCCGGGTGCTGTTTTTTAGTGCACCAAGCTGGGACACCACCTCGTCCATCAGTGCGAAGTTTTTGCCCACCTCCTCCGTCAGCCAGCGCCCCAGCGCCTCGTGGCCCATTGAGAAGTTGGCATGATAGCTACCATCCAGGGTATTTTTCTTAAACTCGTAATCCATAGCTATCCTCTTTCACTCATTCGTTCATCTTGGTGATACACTGGCGACCAATAAGATGGCTGCACTGTCACAGACAGCCGCACGCCGGAGCGCACATTGTCAGGATCTGATTCAGAAATGCAACTCAATGCCACACTGGCCCGTCAAATTGTCGAGCGGGCGATGAAAATCATTCGCTACTCTGTCAACGTGATGGATGAGTATGGCCGGATCATCGGGTCCGGCGATCCGACCCGCCTGAACCAACGCCATGAGGGTGCAATCCTTGCCATCAATGAAAATCGGGTGGTCGAGATCGATCCGGGGACTGCGCAGCAACTCAAGGGCGTTAAACCCGGTATCAACCTGCCGATCGTGTTTCAGCACCGGGTGATCGGCGTGGTGGGGATCTCCGGCGAGCCCGACAAAGTGCGCAACTACGGTGAGCTGGTCAAAATGACTGCCGAGCTGATCATCGAGCAGGAAGCCCTGATGGCGCAGGTACAATGGAACCAGCGCCACCGTGAAGAGCTGGTGCTGCAACTGATCAACGGCACCGAACTGAGTGAGTCCCAGCGCCTGTCCATCGCCCAGAAACTGGCACTGGATCTGGATCAGCCCCGCGTCGCCGCCATCGTCAAAGTGCTGCCCGCAGAAGGTGCCAGCCTGTCGCTGGAACACCTGCAACGGATGGTTCACCTGCTGGAGCACCCGGAACGGGATAACCTGGTCGGCATCGTCTCCGTTTCCCATAATGAAATCGTGGTGCTGAAACCCATCACCCTGACCTCTGATGGCTGGTCGAAAGCCCGGACTCAGAAACGGCTCGACAAGCTGATGCGTCAGGTTGCCAGAGAACGCCAGTTTTCCATACGGATTGCCATTGGTGACTATTTTCCGGGTCTGCAGGGATTAGCCCGCTCGTACCAGACCGCCAAAGCGACCCTCGAAGCCACGCTTGATGCTACTCCGGCAGCGGCCTTGGATACCACCCGAGTTGTGTTCTATCAGGATCATATCCTGCAAGTCCTGCTTAGCGGCCTGAAACAGGACAGCTGGCGTCATGAACAACTGATGCAGCCAATACAGGCACTGCGCAGTCAGGATCCGCGGGGTGTCCTGATGCGAACCCTGCAGGCATTTTTTGCTCAGAATTGTGATTTGGCGCAAATCTGCCAAACCCTTCATATTCATCGTAACACCCTACGTTATCGCCTGGAGCGGATAGAACAGATAACTCAATTAAAAATCAACAACATAAATGACAAGACCCGGCTATACTTGGCGGTGACCTGTCTCCCCGAAAAACTCTAATTTTGTGCATCTGCACAAATCAACCTTTCTCTTGGCAGGCTTTTTTGTCATCTCGCCTAAAGCCAAACCTGCCGCCCCACAGTACATTCCTGCCTGCTGATAATTTCTTTTTATAATTTTACGTGGAACAAAACATGGCAGAAGTCTCTACCCTCGGGGCATTAGCGGCACTGGTCGTCGCGATATTCCTGATATTAAGAAAAGTCCCGCCCGCTTACGGCATGATCATAGGTGCACTGGTCGGCGGGGTGATTGGTGGTGTTTCGCTGAGCGACACCGTCGGCCTGATGATTGGCGGTGCCCAGGGCATTGTGACCGCCGTCCTGCGTATTCTCGCGGCCGGGGTGCTGGCTGGGGTGCTGATTGAATCCGGTGCGGCAACCTCCATTGCCGAAACCATCGTGAAAAAAGTGGGGGAAACCCGTGCCCTGCTGGCGCTGGCAGTGGCAACCATGATCCTGACCGCCGTGGGGGTGTTTGTGGATGTGGCGGTGATCACCGTGGCACCGATTGCCCTGGCAATTGCCCGCCGGGCCGATCTGTCCAAGATGGCGATCCTGCTGGCCATGGTCGGTGGCGGCAAAGCCGGTAACGTGATGTCGCCGAACCCGAATGCAATTGCCGCGGCCGATGCCTTCAACGTGCCGCTGACATCCGTGATGGCTGCCGGGGTGATTCCCGGTCTGTGCGGCATGGCAGTCGCCTACCTGATCGCCAAAAAACTGGTGAACCGCGGCAGTAAAGTACAAGAGCACGAAGTGGTTGCCGTTGATCACAGCCGCCTGCCAGGCTTTGGTGCCGCCATCGTGGCTCCGTTGGTCGCCATTGCCCTGCTGGCGCTGCGCCCGCTGGCCGGGATTCAGGTCGATCCGCTGATTGCCCTGCCGCTGGGTGGCCTGATGGGCGCTCTGGCCATGGGCCGTTTTCGCGATACCAACCATTTTGCCGTCTCCGGCCTGACGCGCATGGCGCCGGTCGCTGTGATGCTGCTCGGTACCGGAACCCTGGCAGGGATCATCGCTAACTCCGGGCTGAAAGGAGGTCTGATTGATGTCTTGACGGCTTCCGGTCTACCGTCGTACCTGCTGGCGCCAATCTCGGGTGCCCTGATGTCACTGGCCACCGCCTCCACGACCGCCGGTACCGCGGTCGCAGCCGGCGTGTTCAGCCATACCATCCTGGAGCTGGGTGTGCCTGCTCTGGCTGGCGCGGCCATGATCCATGCCGGTGCCACGGTGATGGATCACATGCCGCATGGCAGCTTCTTCCACGCCACCGGCGGCGCGCTGCACATGGACATTAAAGAACGACTGAAGCTGATCCCTTACGAATCTGCGGTCGGTCTGATCATTGCTTTTGTGTCGACCCTGATTTTCGGTGTCTTCGGTTTCTTCGTGTAAGGATAAATGTATGAAAATTGTGATTGCCCCTGATTCTTATAAAGAAAGCCTGACCGCGATGGAAGTCGCTGATGCTATTGAAGCAGGATTCAAGGACATCTGGCCTGATGCACAATACCTGAAGCTGCCGATGGCCGATGGTGGCGAAGGGACGGTTCAGTCACTGGTCGACGCGACCCAGGGCACCATCGTCGAGCACACGGTCACCGGGCCGTTAGGCGAACCGGTTTCAGCGTTTTATGGCCTGCTGGGCGATGGCCGAACCGCGGTGATTGAAATGGCGGCGGCATCCGGCCTGCACCTGGTCGCGCCGGATCAGCGCAATCCCCTGCTGACCACCACCTACGGCACCGGTGAGCTGATCACCGCGGCGCTGGAGCGCGGCGTCGAGCACATCATTATCGGGATTGGCGGCAGTGCCACCAATGATGGCGGGATCGGGATGGCCCAGGCACTCGGCTTTCAGCTGCTGGATGCCGACAACCGCAGCCTGGGGTTCGGCGGTGGCGAACTGGCAGCCCTGAACCGAATCGATACCCAAAAAGTCGACCCGCGTCTGGCACAAGTGAAACTGGAAGTGGCCTGCGACGTCGATAACCCGCTGTGCGGGCCCAAAGGTGCTTCAGCCGTGTTTGGTCCGCAGAAAGGGGCTACACCAGAGATGGTGGCACAGCTGGATGCCAATCTGGCGCACTATGCCGCAGTCATCCAATCTCAGCTTGGACGTGACGTGAAAAATATCCCGGGAGCCGGTGCCGCCGGAGGACTGGGCGCGGCGCTGATGGGTCTGCTGAATGCCAGCCTGCGTCCGGGGATTGAGATCGTCACTGAAGCAGCCGGACTGGAAGCCGCAGTGCAAGATGCAGATCTGGTGATCACCGGTGAAGGGCGTATCGACAGCCAGACCATTCACGGTAAAACCCCGATGGGGGTTGCCCGGATTGCCAAGCAGTATCAGCTGCCGGTTATCGGGATTGCCGGTTGCGTCGCACCGGACTGCCATGTGGTCCACCAGCACGGTATTGATGCAGTGTTTAGTGTGGTACCGCGAGCGATGCCTTTATCTGAAGCCCTGCAGGAAGCCGCGTTCAACGTACGTCAGACGGCGCGCAATGTCGCGGCATCACTTGCTCTGGCCCGCCAGTTTTCGGCCTGAGTCCAGAGGTCCCTGACTCCGACAGGATTCAGGTGCAGCAATCAGCCATAAAAAACGCCTCCGTCTGGAGGCGTTTTGCTAATGATGATTCAAAGCAGTGCTTATGCCGGCTCTTGGAAAATAACCGTGTCCGCTTTTTTGGTGTACTGCTCCATCAGGTGGAAGTTCAGGTAGCGATACGTATCGGCTGCCGTGGCATCGATCTGTTTCGCGTATTCCATGTACTCCTCAACCGTAGGAATGCGGCCCAGAATAGCGCCAACCGCAGACAGCTCAGCCGAAGCCAGGAAGACATTCGCGCCCGTACCCAGACGGTTCGGGAAGTTACGGGTAGAGGTCGACATAACCGTTGCTTTGTCAGCCACGCGAGCCTGGTTACCCATACACAGTGAACATCCCGGAGTTTCAATACGAACCCCGGCACGACCGAAGATGCCGTAGTAGCCTTCTTCAGTCAGCTGATCGCGGTCCATCTTCGTTGGCGGAGCCACCCACAGACGGGTTTCCAGCTGGCCTTTGAATTTATCCAGCAGTTTACCGGCCGCACGGAAGTGACCGATGTTAGTCATACAAGAACCGATGAAGACTTCATCAATTTCTGTACCTTGTACATCAGACAGCAGACGCGCGTCATCCGGATCGTTAGGTGCACACAGAATTGGCTCGTTGATTTCCGCCAGATCGATTTCGATCACGTGAGCATATTCTGCATCGTTGTCCGCGCTCATCAGCTCTGGATTTTCCAACCACGCTTCCATCGCCTTGATACGACGCTCGATGGTACGTACATCGCCGTAGCCTTCAGAAATCATCCACTTCAGCATGGTGATGTTTGACTTCAGGTACTGGGCAATTGAATCTTCAGACAGCTTCACAGTACAGCCCGCAGCACTACGCTCTGCAGAGGCATCAGACAGCTCGAACGCCTGCTCAACGGTCAGGTGTTCAACACCTTCGATTTCCAGGATACGACCAGAGAATTCGTTGATCTTGCCAGATTTCTCAACCGTCAGCAGACCCTGCTGAATCGCGTAGTAAGGAATTGCATGTACCAGGTCACGCAGGGTGATGCCCGGCTTCATTTCGCCCTTGAAACGCACCAGGATAGATTCCGGCATATCCAGTGGCATAACGCCAGTCGCTGCCGCGAACGCCACCAGACCAGAACCGGCCGGGAACGAAATACCCAGCGGGAAGCGGGTGTGCGAGTCACCGCCCGTACCTACGGTATCTGGCAGCAGCATACGGTTCAGCCATGAGTGGATCACGCCGTCACCCGGACGCAGTGAGACACCGGCACGGTTCATGATGAAATCAGGCAGGGTGTGGTGCGTGTTCACGTCAACCGGCTTCGGATACGCCGACGTGTGACAGAATGACTGCATCACCAGATCAGCCGAGAAACCAAGACACGCCAAGTCTTTCAGCTCATCGCGGGTCATTGGGCCCGTGGTATCCTGAGAACCAACGGTCGTCATCTTAGGCTCACAGTAAGTGCCAGGGCGGATACCTTCCACGCCACAGGCTTTACCAACCATTTTCTGAGCCAGGGTGTAACCTTTACCGCTGTCAGCAACACCCGCAGGACGGCGGAACACGTCAGATGTCGGCAGACCCAGCGCCTGACGCGCACGGTCAGTCAGACCACGACCGATGATCAGAGGAATACGGCCGCCGGCACGGACTTCGTCCAGCAGTACATCGGTTTTCAGCTTGAAGGTGGAAACCACTTCATCGCTGTCATGACGACGCACTTCGCCTTTATGTGGGTACACATCAATAACATCGCCCATGCTCAACTTGGACACATCCAGCTCAACCGGTAATGCACCGGCATCTTCCATGGTGTTAAAGAAGATTGGAGCAATCTTGCCGCCCAGTACGAAGCCACCAGCACGCTTGTTTGGTACATGTGGAATATCTTCACCCATGAACCACAGGACGGAGTTGGTCGCCGATTTACGTGATGAACCGGTACCCACAACATCACCAACATAAACCAGCTGGTGACCTTTTTCTTTCAGGGCTTCGATTTGTTTGATTGGGCCGACGGTTCCCGGCAAATCCGGTGTGATCCCTTCACGTTCGTTTTTCAGCATCGCCAGGGCGTGCAGCGGGATATCCGGACGCGACCAGGCATCAGGGGCTGGAGACAGGTCATCGGTGTTGGTTTCACCGGTTACTTTGAACACTGTCAGGGTGATTTTTTCAGCCAGTTCAGGCTTAGACAGGAACCATTCGGCATCCGCCCACGACTGGATCACCTGCTTCGCCGCTTCGTTACCGGCTTTGGCTTTCTCTTCCACATCATAGAAAGAATCAAACATCAGCAGTGTGTGAGACAGAGCTTTAACGGCGATCGGAGCCAGCTCGGCATCGTCCAGCAGAGAAACCAGAGGCTCGATGTTGTAGCCACCTTGCATGGTGCCCAGCAACTCTGCCGCTTTTTCCTTGCTGACCAGCGGTGACTGGGCTTCCCCTTTCGCTACCGCGGCCAGGAAGCCGGCTTTCACGTATGCTGCTTCGTCAACCCCCGGCGGAATGCGGTTTTCAAGAAGATCCAGCAAGAACGCTTCTTCGCCTGCTGGCGGGTTTTTCAGTAGTTCAACCAGAGCGGCAACCTGCTCAGCATCCAGGGGCTTAGGCACCACTCCTTCAGCGGCACGTTCTTCGACGTGTTTACGGTAGGCTTCAAGCACGACATATTCCTCATTGTTGGTTCGGCCGCACTGACCGAACATCCTTGGAAGTGATTGATCTCTCGAACGCTACAATGAGGCGACGGGTGCTGTGCAGACCAGACAGTAGCTGCCTCAATTTTCGTCAAGGGAGACCAAAACCGTCCGCTCAGCATACCAGTTTTAACGTAAAATTAAAATCAGCCCGTTTTTTACAACATTCACAAATTTCGAATAAATATCGAGGGTATTCTCAAAATCCACCTACAATGCCCCGCCAAAAAAGACGTAGAAGGTCTTGTTATTTTGTTCGGTCTGCCCATATGCCAGGATCAACGGGCCAATCGGGGTGGTCATCCCGGTGAATGCACTGCCGGCAAAATACAGCGGCAGATCGCTGATACTCAGGCTGGTGTTGTTGTATACCCCGCCGTATTCCATGGAGCCGCCCAGATATATCGACGATTTAAACAACCCAAAGTCCTGATCCGTCAGGTGATAACGGTATACCCCGGCGGTGAAAAGCTTGTTGTTGCCCGTCAGGCTATTCTTCGGAATACCGGATAGATTTAAAAAACCGCCCAGCTCTTTGGGATCCAGCCGCAATTCAAGATCCGAATCGACCCTGCCGTATTCCGCTTTCCCCATCAGGGTGTGGCGTCCGAACGTGTACGCTCCTTTCCAGGAAGCATCCAGATGAATAGAGGTACCGTTATACTCAATGCCGAAGTTGCGGATGTTGTCGTCTGACGCCGCCAGTTCAATTTCCAGCAGATTCCCCGTTGACGGCAGCATCAGGTTATCCAAAGTATCCAGACTGTAATGCAGGTATCCCACCCTGTTCTCCCGCTTATCCCGGCCAGCATCAGGAAACCCGATGTACTCGGTTTCACCGGTGATGTACCGCATCCCCACCCGAAACTCCTGCCACAGTTGAGGCTGCCAGCCAAACGAGGCATCCAGAGTCACATCGGTATAAGTAGCAGGCAGGAAGTTATCAATAAATTCCAGCTCCGGCTCTTCGCCGAAAAACAGGCGCACGTTTTTATCCGCAATCTTGTACTCCGCCGAAAGCAGGCTGAACCAGTCCTGATTCTGATAGAACGGCAGGTAGAATTCGGTGGCGATGCGCTTGTCAGAGCCGTATTCCAGCTCGGTCCGCCATTCGGCCCCCGCCCGGCTCAAGCCGGTCACATTAAATGCCGCCCCAATAGAGAAATCGGTATTACTTTCAAAATCATCCTCCAGCGCGAAGCGCAAATCGATGAAGTTAGGTCCCCAGCTTTTTTCCCGGACATTCAGAAAAATTGCATTGTGGCCGTCATCATTTTCGATGTGGTAATCGATACGCTCAAACCGATCCAGGGCATACAGGCTGCGAATACTCGACGATAGCTGTTCCGACGTAATCTGCGAGCCGGCTTCCAACTCAAGCCTGTCCAGCAACACATCGTCCGAATAAGCGCTGTTGTTAACCAGACGGATTTCTTCCACGCTGAGCTCGTCGAGATATTGCATGTGACGCCGGCGTTTCTGTTTATGATCGATATAGCGCTGATACCAGGTCGAACGCCCCAACGCGCTGAGTTTGGTTGACTGGGCTTTGGTCTCAATATAGCCGCGCTCAAACGCTAACGGCATTTGAGCAAAGTCGGCAGTCCGGATCCCTTTGATATTCGGCCGGATCAGTACATCCTTATCAGTCAGGGTCTCGATCTGCCGGTTGGCGTTATCACGTACCATGTAGTCGGTCAGCTGATCCATCACCGAAAAGTAGCTGTCCAGCTCATCCCGCTGGCGAAATTCATTACTGATATCCACCGCAATGATGATGTCAGCCCCCATCTCACGTACCACCTGAATCGGCAGGTTATTGGTAATACCGCCATCCACTAACAGCCGATCATTGAGTGCCATCGGCGGCAGTAGGCCCGGAATCGACATACTGGCCTGCATGGCGGCCGCCAGATCGCCGTGATCCAGCACGACTGGCACCAAATGCTCAATATCCGTCGCCACCGCACGGAACGGAATCGGCAGCTGATCAAAGCTGTCAAAGACCGGCAGGTTGCCGGACGTCGAGCGCAGGATCTCTCCCATGGTCTGGCCCTGTACAAACCCTTTCGGCGCTTTGATCTCCCACCAGTCAAACCCGATTTCACTGCTGATCTGGAATCGATCTTCCTGCTGCTTCTCCCTGACCCGCCGCTCGCTGCGCTCAACCCTGTCCTTGTAGCCTTTATCCCAGTTGACGGTGTTAAGCAGCGACTCGATTTCGTCGGCACTCATGCCGGTGGCATACAGTCCCCCTACGTAGGCGCCCATACTGGTCCCGGCAATGTAATCGACCGGGATCTGCATTTCTTCCAACGCTTTCAGCACACCGATATGGGCAGCCCCTTTGGCCCCCCCGCCCCCCAATACCAGACCGATCTTCGGCCTTTCCTGAGACGCCGCCAGGTTGGGGACCGCCGCCTGTACAGCCTGAGTTGCCAACAAACAGGTCGTCAGCAAACAGGTCACGAACATGCAAGTGGCCCACTTACACCCAACGAGTGAACGGACTGGCGCAGCCAGCAATGAGCGTAAGAGAAACAGTGGTTGTAATCGCAGGGTTCGGGTCATTGGCGATGGATTCCATGCTTAACAGCAGGTTCAAAATAAGGGTCAATACAGTCAGTCGGTGATATGCAGCCTCCCAGTCTGAGACGCTGTGACAGAATGTGCCTGCATAACACCGCTCTGCATAATATCAAAATCTCGTTTTCAGCAGATCGGAAGACATTCTCATCGTACCACTGTGTGACATGGTTCAAATTTTAGCCAGCACCGGCCCAGAGAGAGCCCAATGTGAAATACAGCTCGTTTGGCTTGAAACCTTGTTTTCTTGAGACTTTGTTGGCTTGAGACCTGGTTGGCTTAAAACCTTGAGACCACAATGCGTGCTATCGGTTTAACCGGAAGATCTCAGACATAAAAAAAGCGCCCCGAGGGGCGCTTTCAGCAATTCGTAGCGGAAGTGATTCCGAGACGACAATTATTTTTTCTTCTTCACTGCTTTCGGGTTAGGCAGGTCAGTGATCGAACCTTCGAACACTTCAGCAGCCAGACCAACAGATTCGTGCAGTGTTGGGTGAGCGTGGATAGTCAGCGCGATATCTTCGGCATCACAACCCATCTCGATCGCCAGACCGATTTCACCCAGCAGTTCACCACCGTTAGTACCAACGATTGCACCACCGATCACACGGTGAGTGTCTTTGTCGAAGATCATCTTCGTCATACCGTCAGCACAGTCAGAAGCGATTGCACGGCCAGAAGCTGCCCATGGGAACGTCGCTACTTCGTAGTTGATGCCCTGTGCTTTTGCTTCTTTCTCAGTCAGACCAACCCATGCCACTTCTGGCTCAGTGTAAGCAATTGAAGGAATCACTTTAGGATCGAAGTAGTGCTTCTTACCAGAGATAACTTCAGCTGCTACGTGACCTTCATGCACACCTTTGTGAGCCAGCATTGGCTGACCTACGATGTCGCCGATCGCGTGGATGTGAGGAACGTTGGTACGCATTTGCTTATCAACGTTGATGAAGCCACGCTCGTCAACTTCGATACCCGCTTTCTCAGCGTCAATCAGCTTACCGTTTGGTACACGGCCGATTGCAACCAGAACCGCGTCGTAACGTACAGGCTCAGCAGGTGCTTTCTTGCCTTCCATTGACACGTAGATACCGTCTTCTTTCGCTTCAACCGCGGTCACTTTCGTTTCCAGCATCAGGTTGAATTTCTTCTGAATGCGCTTAGTGAAGACTTTAACGATATCTTTATCCGCTGCAGGGATAACTTGATCGAACATCTCAACAACGTCGATCTGAGAACCCAGTGCGTGGTAAACCGTACCCATTTCCAGGCCGATGATACCGCCGCCCATAACCAGCAGTTTTTCAGGAACTTCTTTCAGTTCCAGTGCGTCAGTTGAGTCCCAGATACGTGGGTCTTCGTGCGGGATGAATGGCAGCTCGATTGGACGAGAACCCGCAGCAACGATCGCGTTGTCGAAGTTAACGGTAGTTTGCTCACCGTCAGCACCTTCAACCAGGATAGAGTTAGGGCCAGTGAACTTACCGTAACCGTTAACAACGTTAACTTTACGCATCTTAGCCATACCGCCAAGACCGCCAGTCAGCTGGTTGATAACCTTTTCTTTCCAAACACGGATTTTGTTGATGTCGGTTTGAGGCTCACCGAATACTACGCCGTGGTCGGCCATCGCTTTAGCTTCTTCGATAACTTTCGCTACGTGAAGCAGTGCTTTAGATGGGATACAACCCACGTTCAGACATACACCACCCAGGGTGCTGTATTTTTCGATTAGTACCGTTTCCAGACCTAAGTCAGCGCAACGGAACGCCGCAGAGTAACCAGCAGGGCCTGAACCCAACACCACTACCTGGGCTTTAATTTCTTTACTCATCATGACCTCGTTGTAAGTCTTTTATCCCTTTCAGGCTATCGGGTATGTTCTTCTTTTTGTTTCAGCTGGCCAACGATTTTACAGAGGTGTTAACAAACTGAAAAGTAAATTCCCGGAGCCTGTGAGCTACACAACAGAATCCATGCCTGCTGTTGCAGGCATGGACGTTGCGATTGGATACCTTAAAGCACCAGACGGCGAATGTCAGACAGACAACCGTTCAGGTAAGTGATGAAGCGTGCACCTTCAGCACCATCGATCACACGGTGGTCGTATGACAGAGACAGTGGCAGCTGCAGGCGTGGAGTGAAGTCTTTACCATTCCACACAGGCTTCATTTCAGACTTAGATACACCCAGGATTGCTACTTCTGGCGCGTTTACGATTGGAGTAAACGCAGTACCACCCAGGCCACCCAGGCTAGAGATGGTGAAACAGCCGCCCTGCATGTCAGCAGCAGTCAGTTTGCCGGCACGTGCTTTCTTAGACACAACCATCAGCTCTTCAGACAGCTCGTAGATACCTTTCTTGTTCACGTCTTTGAAGACAGGAACAACCAGGCCGTTTGGCGTGTCTACTGCGATACCGATGTTCACGTATTTCTTCAGAATCAGGCTCTCACCGTCTTCAGACAGAGAAGAGTTGAACGACGGGAACGCTTCCAGTGCTTTAGCAGCTGCTTTCATGATGAACACAAGTGGAGTGATCTTCATGCCAGAGTCATTCTTCGCTTCGATAGCATTCTGCTCTTTACGGAATGCTTCCAGCTCAGTGATGTCTGCGTTATCCCACTGAGTCACGTGAGGGATCATTACCCAGTTACGCGCCAGGTTCGCACCAGAGATCTTCTTAATGCGAGACAGTGGTTTAACTTCAGTTTCACCGAACTTGCTGAAGTCAACTTTCGGCCAAGGCAGCAGACCCAGACCTGCACCGTCGCCTTTGCCAGATGCCGCAGCACCAGACTCAAGACGTTTCAGCGCATCTTTCACGAAGTTCTGTACGTCTTCTTTCAGGATACGGTTCTTACGACCAGTACCTTTCACCTTCGCCAGGTTAACGCCGAATTCACGAGCCAGACGACGAACAACCGGAGAAGCGTGTGAATATTCGTTGTTCTCAACGAAATCACTCGCTGCCGGAGCCGCTGCTTGCGCTGCCGCTGGCGCCGCTGCCGGAGCAGGTGCTGCTGCCGCCGGCGCTGCTGCAACTGGCGCAGGCGCTGCGCCCGCTACTTCGAAGACCATGATCAGAGAGCCGGTAGACACTTTGTCACCCGCTGCGATCTTGATTTCTTTTACTTTACCTGCGAATGGAGCAGGAACTTCCATAGAAGCTTTGTCGCCTTCCACAGTGATCAGAGATTGCTCTTCTTCCACCATGTCGCCAACTGCAACCATGATTTCAGTCACTTCTACTTCGTCGCCACCGATATCTGGAATGTTAACTTCTTTGTCAGCTGCCGCCGCAGGCGCTGCTGATGGAGCTTCAACTGCTGCAGGAGCCGCTGCCGGAGCACCTGAACCTGCTACTTCGAAGACCATGATCAGAGAGCCAGTAGACACTTTGTCACCAGCCGCTACTTTGATGTCTTTCAGAACGCCAGCGAAAGGTGCTGGTACTTCCATAGACGCTTTGTCGCCTTCCACAGTGATCAGTGACTGCTCTTCTTCGATGCTGTCACCGATAGCAACCATGATTTCAGTCACTTCTACTTCGTCGCCACCGATATCCGGTACGTGAACTTCTTTCAGTTCAGAAGTAGCAGGAGCCGCTGCTGCTGGAGCAGGTGCAGCTGCTGGAGCTGCCTCTGCCGCAGGAGCAGGTGCAGCAGCTGCTGCACCCTCGGCTTCGAAAATCATGATTAGAGAACCGGTAGAAACCTTGTCGCCTTCTGCAACTTTGATTTCTTTAACGATACCCGCCTGAGAAGCTGGCACTTCCATAGAAGCTTTATCGCCTTCTACAGTGATCAGAGACTGCTCTTCTTCAACCTTGTCGCCAACGCTTACAAGGATTTCAGTTACTTCAACCTCATCCGCACCGATGTCAGGTACATTAATTTCGATTGCCATTGTTTCTATGCCTCTTACGCGTATAGCGGGTTGATCTTGTCAGCGTCGATGTCGAATTTCTTGATTGCTTCAACAATCACAGATTTCTCAACATCACCACGCTTAGCCAGTTCAGTCAGTGCAGCAACAACTACGTAGCCAGCGTTAACTTCGAAGTGACGACGCAGGTTCGCACGGCTGTCAGAACGACCGAAACCGTCTGTACCCAGAACCTTGTAAGATTCAGCTGGGATGAATGCGCGAACTTGGTCAGCGTAGTTCTTCATGTAGTCAGTCGCAGCGATTGCAGGCTCAGTACCCATTACAGTTTGGATGTAAGGTACTTTCTGCTCTGCTTCTGGGTGCAGCATGTTGAAACGCTCTGCATCCTGACCGTCACGAGTCAGTTCGTTGAACGAGGTTACTGAGTAAACGTCAGAAGCGATGCCGTATTCTTCGCTCAGGATCTGAGCAGCTTTACGTACTTCGTTCATGATCGTACCAGAGCTCATCAGCTGAACTTTAGACTTGTCGCCCGCGTAAGACTCAAGCTTGTAGATACCCTTACGGATGCCTTCTTCAGCGCCTTCTGGCATTGCTGGCATCTCGTAGTTCTCGTTCATCAGCGTCAGGTAGTAGAACACGTTCTCTTGTTCGCCGTACATGCGACGGATACCGTCTTGCATGATTACCGCAACTTCGTAAGCAAATGTTGGGTCGTAAGAGATACAGTTAGGAACCGTGCCCGCCATGATGTGCGAGTGACCGTCTTCGTGCTGCAGACCTTCACCGTTCAGCGTAGTACGACCGGCTGTTGCACCCAGTAGGAAACCACGTGCTTGCTGGTCGCCCGCCATCCACGCCATATCGCCAACACGCTGGAAGCCGAACATAGAGTAGTAGATGTAGAACGGAATCATCGGCAGGTCGTTTGTCGAGTATGAAGTCGCAGCTGCAACCCAAGATGACATCGCACCCAGTTCGTTGATACCTTCCTGCAGTACCTGACCAGCAGTGTCTTCTTTGTAGTAAGACACAACGCCACGGTCTTCAGGCGTGTACGTCTGGCCGTGTGGGTTGTAGATACCGATTTGACGGAACAGACCTTCCATACCGAAAGTACGCGCTTCGTCAGCAATGATAGGAACAATGTTCTTACCAATGTTCTTGTTCTTCAGCAGGATGTTCAGTGCACGAACGTAAGCCATAGTTGAAGAAATTTCACGCTTCTGCTCTTCCAGCAGAGGTTTGAATTCTTCCAGCTCAGGAACGATGAATTCTTGAGTGAAGTTAGGCAGACGTTGTGGCGTGTAGCCGTGCAGAGCCTGACGACGTGCGTGCAGGTATTCGTACTCTTTTGAACCTTCTTCAAGCTTCAGGTACGGCAGAGCTTTCACATCTTCATCAGAGATCAGGTCTTGCAGACCCAGGCGATCACGCAGGTGCAGAACATGAGTCATGTCCATCTTCTTAACCTGGTGCGCAATGTTCTTACCTTCGGCAGCGTCACCCATGCCGTAACCTTTAACGGTCTTGGCCAGGATTACAGTTGGCTTGCCTTTGGTTTCTTTCGCATTCTGGTACGCAGCGAAGATCTTAGATGTTTCGTGACCACCACGCTTCAGCGCGAAGATCTCGTCATCAGTCATGTCTGCAACCAGAGCAGCAGTTTCTGGGTACTTACCGAAGAAGTGCTCACGAACGTAAGCGCCGTCTTTCGACTTGAACGTCTGGTAGTCACCGTCGATGGTTTCGTTCATCAGCTGCAGCAGTTTACCAGTGGTATCTTTCGCCAGCAGAGAATCCCAGTTGTTACCCCAGATAACTTTAACAACGTTCCAGCCAGCACCTTTGAACAGGCCTTCCAGCTCTTGGATGATCTTGCCGTTACCCATTACCGGGCCGTCCAGACGCTGCAGGTTACAGTTGATCAGGAAGCACAGGTTGTCCAGTTTCTCACGCGCAGCGAAAGAAATCGCACCACGTGATTCTGGCTCATCCATCTCACCGTCACCCAGGAACGCGTACACGCGCTGCTCAGACGTATCTTTCATGCCACGGCCATCCAGGTACTTCAGGAAGCGAGCTTGGTAGATAGCAGAGATTGGACCCAGACCCATAGATACGGTCGGGAACTGCCAGAATTCAGGCATCAGTTTAGGGTGAGGGTATGAAGGAATACCTTTACCGTCGACTTCCTGACGGAAGTTGTCCAGTTGGTCTTCAGTCAGACGACCTTCAACGAAGGCACGTGCATAGATACCCGGAGAGATGTGGCCTTGGTAGTAAACCAGGTCACCGCCGTCCTTCGCATTTGGCGCACGGAAGAAGTGGTTGAAACCGGTCTCGTAGAACGCTGCCGCAGACTGGAATGATGCCATGTGGCCACCCAGGTCTAGGTCTTTCTTAGACGCGCGCAGTACGATCATTACTGCGTTCCAGCGGATAATAGCACGGATACGACGCTCAAGAGTCGTGTCACCAGGATATGCTGGTTCCTGTGCGGCAGGGATGGTGTTGATGTAGTTAGTAGTGATGCCAGTTGGCATATCTACGCCATCAAGACGCGCTTTTTCCATTACTTGCTCAAGCAGGTACTGGGCACGTTCTACACCTTCTTCACGAACGACTGATTCAAGAGCTTCAAGCCACTCTTGAGTTTCTAGTGCGTCCACGTCATTTTTCATGACTTCAGACATGCGATCTATCCTTTCGTTGATAATCTACAAAACTAACAATGTCGCGACTGTTCACTAGCGCCCCAGGCTTATATGAGGGGTACTAATCCAGCCCATCCTTGCGTTGTTGAATACGACGAAGAGAGCGTTCACGTCTGCTATCTTCACGCGATAAATCCAACAAGGTTTCCTCGATATAAGCCAGGTGTGCATGCGATGCTTCTCGGGCCTGCTCCGGCTCGCCAGAAACAATCGCTTGGACAATGTTGGCTCGATGATTTCGCACCTTTTCCACCACCTCAGGGCGACGGTTCAGGAGCTCAAAGTTTTGTAATACGTTTTGCTCTAGCAATGGGGCAAGGCTACGGATGATATGAAGCAGAACCACGTTGTGTGCGGACTCGGTGACCGCAATCAGGTACTGCATAACAGCGGCAGCTTCTGCCGGTAAATCACCTTGCTGCTGAGCGTCCTGTATCCGACCGTGGCAGTCACGGATACGGGTAAAATCTTCTTCGGTGCCTCGCAGGGCTGCATAGTAAGCAGCCAGGCCTTCAAGGGCGTGGCGAGACTCCAGCAAGTCTAGCTGGGTTTCAGGATGGGCGGACAAGAGATCCAACAACGGCTCGGAAAAGCTCTGCCACAGTTTTTCCGTTACAAATGTGCCGCCGCCCTGGCGACGCGTCAGTAAATGTTTGGCTTCAAGACGCTGAATAGCTTCACGAACAGACGGGCGAGAAACATCGAATTGCTTAGCCAGCTCACGCTCAGGGGGGAGCTGCTGTCCCGGAGACAGAATGCCCTCGAGGATCAGATGCTCAAGCTCTTGCTCGATCGCATCAGACAGTTTGGGCTGGCGAATTCGTTTATAAGTCATTTTTTTATTATTTCTTCTGAGTACTTATCGCGCTTCTGGACAGTCTGTGTTCGGACAATTGGTATTACCAATTTAACGATAGCAGCAAAGTTTACAGAAATAATTGAAGATGTCCACCGACAACTTGATGGAAATCATAGAACGAAGGGGGATTTAACAAAAATTTCAAGATATGAAAACTTGTTAAAACAAGATGAAAAATAGTCGTCAACTGACTTGTGGGCAAGGAGCGGCAAGAAAAAAATCAATGGTCTGACCAATTTGATCGGTCACAATCTCGCCACTTCACATCCATTTCACGATTCAATGTCGGCTTGCAGCTTTTGTCGATAAGCCAACCAGTCAAACGCCAGCCCCGGATCGGTTTTCCGTCCCGGAGCAATAAACTCATGCCCGGTGATGCGCTGGCTGTCCAATCGCGGATAGCGGTTTAATAAAACCCGTGTTAACTCGGCCAGAACGTCGTACTGAACCTGGGTATAAGGCAGATTGTCGGTTCCTTCCAACTCAATACCAATCGAGTAGTCATTGCACTTATCGCGTCCGGCAAACTGGGATACTCCGGCATGCCAGGCCCTGCTGTCGAAGGGAACGAACTGGATGATATCGCCGTTACGCCGAATTAAACAGTGGGCCGAAACACGAATGCCTGAAATTGCTTCAAAATAGGGATGATCTGTCGGATTTAACGTCCCTGTAAACAATTGCTCAATGTACGGACCACCAAACTGCCCCGGCGGCAAACTGATGTTGTGCACCACCAGCAGCGAAATATCTGCCGGATCCGGACGCGGATCATGAAAGGGAGAAGGAACATGCCGGACACCTTCCAGCCAGTGTTGTGCGTTAATCGTGAGCATCTGTGCGATCCCGGTTTACCATAATGTCGCAAGGGTAGCGTGAACTGCCGTAAGGTCAAGCACCTGGCTTATTCTTCTTGTTCTTCTTTATATAGAGATGAAGCATTTTTTTACTGCCCAAATTGGCTTAGCTACAAAGCGAACACCAGAACTCCGATCTCCCTCCTAGGATCTCCGGAAAAGCCAAGGTATGATCCTTATATGACCGTCGGCAAGCCCAGACGGCCCCGAAAGCCGCCCAGAACCGTGCTTTCGTTTGCCCAATATATGCTCACTTGTATGGACGTGTAATGACTCAAATGGAAAAGATGCACGACAGCGCGTCGCGCCTGAACTACCTCAAGCAACAGCTTCCGGCCGAAATTACCCGCATGGTCGCCGATACCCTCAGAGAAGATCTCGGTGGCGAGGTTGATCCGAGCCGCGACATCACCGCCAATCTGATCCCGGTCGATAGCCAGGGCGAAGCCACTATCATTACCCGTGAACACGGTATTTTCTGCGGCCAACTGTGGGCGGACGAGGTATTTAAACAACTGGGTGGCGAAGTGGACATTACCTGGCATGTCCAGGACGGCGATAAGGTAGAGCCAAATCAGACGCTTTGCACCCTGCACGGACCATCGCGCATTCTGCTCACCGGTGAACGCAACGCCATGAATTTTATTCAGACGTTGTCAGGCTGTGCGACCACAGTGGCAGCGTATGCCAAGCAACTTGAAGGCACCGGATGCCGCCTGTTGGATACCCGCAAGACCATTCCGGGCCTGCGCAGCGCCCTGAAATACGCCGTGACCTGCGGCGGCGGCTTCAACCACCGCATCGGGGTGTTTGATGCCTACCTGATCAAAGAAAACCACATCATCGCCTGTGGCGGGATTCGTCAGGCGATAGAAACCGCCAAGCAGTTGGCTCCCGGTAAACCGGTTGAAGTGGAAACCGAAAGCCTGGATGAGCTGCAACAAGCTATTGATGCCGGTGCAGACATCATCATGCTCGACAATTTTACCACTGACATGATGCGTGACGCTGTCAAGCTCAACGCCGGCCGGGCAGCACTGGAAAACTCCGGTAATATCACGCTCGACACCATCCGGGAATACGCTGAAACCGGCGTGGACTATATCTCGGTCGGCGCACTGACCAAGCACCTGAAGGCACTGGATTTGTCAATGCGTTTCAAATAATACAGCGTAACTCTTCATAATCTGTTCATACAAAAAGGCAGCATCCGCTGCCTTTTTTGCTTTACCTGTGTGAATAACTTGTTTGACCAGCTTGTTCAGATAAGCAGCCCGTGACCATATCCACACCAATACACCCTTTCCCTGCGCTTTTGTGCACCCTCTATTCCACATACCATTTTCTCACCTCTCCCACCCGGTTTTACCTTGTTAACCAGGCAAAGCCCAAGTCCTGTATTTCCGGATAAAAATGCCGCTGAGCCGATCCCCTATCCCTCACTGACAAAATCCCCAATGACATTACGTCTACTCACTCGCAAAGCCACTGAAAACCATGCAAGTCTCCTGAATTTTTTTTCGACTGGGCCGAGCAATCATTTGTAGCCAATTCAGCACGTTGCGCAATCGGCATATCCTCGCTCCACCAATTATTTGGGCTTATTTGCATCTCTTTATTTTGAAAGGAAACAGAAATGAAAAAACAAAACGGCTTTACGCTGATTGAACTGATGATTGTGGTGGCGATTATCGGTGTATTATCAGCAATAGCAGTACCTGCTTATCAAGACTATGTTAAACGAAGTGAAGGTGCTTCAGCTCTTGCAACATTAAAATCACTTATCACGCCATCAGAACTTTGGTACCAGGAAAATGGTGACTACCTAAAATCAGAACAAGCAAATATTTTTACGGCACTTGGAATCTCCGCAAAATCAAATAGCCTAGGCGATATTTCTATTCCTTCAGACAATTCACTTGATTTTACTTTTTCAGGCAATTCTTCACTCCCAAATACAACGAAGATAACATTTACCCGTTCAGCTACAGGCTGGGGTTGTGAAGTTAACAATGCAGACATTGAAACAGATAGCTGCCCAGCAGCTAAGAAACCGTAGACAAGAAAATGCAAACAAACCTCGCCTCCATTCTTCACCAAGCAGATCTTCTCAGTCTGGTGGAGCAACAACAAGTGGTGGATCAGGTTCAGTCAGAGGGCGCCTCGGTGCCCTCTGTTCTGTTGCAACTTGGCATCATCGGCAGCGCCGAGCTGGCCCGGCAACTGGAACAGCTGTTCGCCCTGCCGCTGGTTGATGTCCATCAGTACGATTACGCGGAATGTTGCAAAAGCCTGAACCTGCGGGATCTGGTGTTACGCCACAAAGTGCTGCCGCTGTACAACACGGACACCAGTATTTTTATTGGCCTGAGCGATCCGACCCGTATTGATGTGCTGGATGAATTTCGCTTTGCCACCGGCAAAAACATTGAGCCGCTATTGCTGGATCATAAGCAGCTGGAAGCGGCGATCCGCCGGGTATACGGCAGTGACATTAAAGGGGCCGGCTCCAACAAAACACAGCGCAGTGTCAGTGATGCAGATCTAATGGAGCTGGTGGATCTGACCGACACCGAACTGGCTGACGACGCCACAGATCTCACCAGTGATAACGCCCCGGTAACCCGCTATATCAACCAGGTGCTACTGGACGCCCTGCGTAAAAGCGCTTCCGATATCCATTTTGAACCCTATGAAGAGAGCTATCGGATCCGTTTTCGCTGTGACGGAATTTTGCATCTGCACGCCTCCCCACCGGCCAATTTGTCCCGTCGCTTATCCACCCGGCTGAAGGTCATGTCCAGGCTCAATATTGCCGAGCGGCGCCAGCCTCAGGATGGCCGGATCAAGCTCAAATTGTCCGAAAATGTGGCCGTGGATTTGCGGGTTTCCACACTGCCTACCCTGTGGGGTGAAAAGGTGGTGCTGCGGATTCTTGACAGCTCCAGTGCCAATCTGGATATCGATATTTTGGGTTATACCGAGCCCCAAAAAGCCGCATACCTGAGTGCCCTTCAGCGCCCTCAGGGCATGATTCTGATGACCGGACCGACTGGCAGTGGCAAAACAGTCTCCCTGTACACCGGCCTCAAAATCCTGAACACCGAGGAACGCAATATCTCCACCGCCGAAGACCCGGTGGAAATCAACCTGCCGGGCATAAATCAGGTACAGATACGCCCCACCGTCGGGCTTGGGTTTGCCGAAGCACTGCGCTCATTCTTGCGCCAAGATCCGGATGTCGTCATGGTCGGGGAAATCAGGGATCTGGAAACCGGCTCTATTGCCGTGAAAGCAGCTCAGACTGGCCACCTGGTGTTGTCGACACTGCACACCAACTCAGCGGCAGAAACCATTACCCGACTGACCAATATGGGGATCGAGAACTTCAACCTAGCATCGTCATTGAGCCTAATTATTGCTCAGCGGCTGGCCCGCCGTCTTTGCGGACATTGCAAGCAGCCTGATGACCCGGATCGTTTTATCAGAGATACCCTCGCGATTCCCGACAATGCCACCATTTTCAAAGCCAGCCCAACAGGGTGTGATGAGTGTAACAAAGGCTATCTGGGACGGGTCGGTATCTACGAGGTCATGCCCTTTTCACGAGAGCTCGCCGAAGCCTTAATGGCAGGTGCCAATACACTGGAGCTGGAAGGCATTGCCTGTCGGCAAAGCATGAAAACCCTGCAACAGTCAGGTATAGAGAAGCTATGCGAAGGCATCACCAGTTTAAAAGAGTTACAACGCGTACTGCACTTTAGTTAAGACCACCGCGGGCCTGATTGCGTCAGACCGATTGAACCATCTGAGGGACCTTACCATGGCGCAAGCCGGAAAAATCCGTTACTACCACTGGCGGGGGGTTAACCCGTCAGGCAAAAAGCTCTCCGGGGTGATCCTTGGTTTCCAGGAGCAGGAAGTCAGGGCCAAGCTCACAGAGCAGATGATCCAGGTAAAAAAAATTCGCCACCGTAACCCGTCTACGTTCAGTAAACTAAAAAATCAGCTGAAGCCAACCGATGTTACGACCATTACCCGTCAACTGGCGACCATGATTAACGCCGGCGTTCCCGTCGTCCAGGCGCTCAAACTCATGGCCGACAGCCATCACAAAGCAGAAGCACGCGCCACACTGACCCAGGTATCCGTCCAGGTCGAGTCTGGCTCCTCTCTCGCCCGGGCGATGCGCAACAGCTCCCCACTGTTTGATACCTTCTATTGCGACCTTGTCAGTACCGGCGAACAAACCGGTCATTTGGGCCAGGTATTTGACCGGATCGCGACCTATCGGGAAAAAAATGAAGCCATGCGGAAAAAAGTGATCAAAGCCATGATCTATCCATCCATCGTCACGCTGACAGCCGTCGGCGTAACGGTCATGATGCTGCTGTTTGTCATTCCGCAGTTCGCCAGTATTTTCAATAGCTTTGGTGCAGAGTTGCCGTGGTTTACCCGTCAGGTCATTTCGGCTTCTGACTGGTTGGTTGATTCCGGGAAATACCTGGCCATCCTGTTGTTGCTGGGATTTATCACGTTACGTTACAGCTACCAGCGTTCTGCCCCTCTGCGCTATCGCTGGCACCGCTCTATGCTTAAGATTCCGGTGATTGGCGAGGTATTACTGAAAGCCACAGTCGCAAGGTTTGCCCGCACCCTGGCAACCACTTTCAGTGCAGGTATCCCATTGCTCAGCGGGTTACAGTCCGCGGCAAAAACTGCCGGTAACCTGTATATCGAAAAAGCCGCGATGGAGGCCCACGGCAGCACAGCATCTGGCATGCCTTTGCATATTGCGTTACGCCAGAGCGATGTATTTCCAGAACTCATGCTGCAAATGACGATGATTGGCGAGGAGTCCGGCTCTCTGGACGATATGCTCAATAAAATGGCGATGTTTTATGAAGATGATGTCGATAATACCGTCGACAACCTGGGAAAAATTATTGAGCCCCTGATCATTATTTTCCTGGGAACGGTTGTTGGCGGATTACTCGTTGCCATGTATATGCCGATATTCAAACTGATGAGTGTGATTGGGTAACTGTGGATTAGATAACTGTGGGTTTGTTATAAACAACAGAAAGAGGGAGGGAAGCCATGGCCAAATCAGCTTTCCCTGCTTTCTGCCACAAGCTATTGCTTCTGCTTCATAACCTTTGCCCCATTTGCCTTTGCTTAGCTTTTAGTGACATCACTTTGCGCTGTACGGGTTTCGCGGCACGCGAGCACCATTGTGACTCACTCCTCCAGCGACCGCTATGATCCGAACTGCGAATCCCCTACAATAATCCCATTGACTGATATGAGAATGTTTTCATGGAACTGCTGATCCTCTATCCCTGGCTTTTTCCTGTTTTTGCGGCTGTTTTTGGACTGCTTGTCGGCAGTTTCCTGAATGTCGTCATTTATCGCCTACCTATCATGATGGAGCGGCAGTGGAAAGCCGACTGCGCCGAGTGTTTTCCGGAATTTGGTTCTGTTCAAGAAACCGGCCCATTCAACCTCAGCATTCCCCGCTCGCGCTGTCCACATTGCCAGCATCCCATCAGCATGTGGGAAAATATCCCGGTTGTCAGCTGGCTGCTGCTAAAGGGGCGCTGCAAGAATTGCCAGGCAAAAATCAGCATCCGTTACCCGCTGGTCGAGCTGTTTACTGCCGCCATTGCTACGACAGTGGCGCTGACGCTACCGCACTCTGAATGGGCGCTTGCCGTTATCTTTTTCAGCTTTGCATTGATTGTCCTGACGTTTATCGACATTGACAAAATGCTGCTACCGGATCAAATTACGCTGCCGTTGATGTGGGCTGGCTTGCTGATGGCGCTGCTTGGCTTTTCGCCAGTCAGCCTGACCGATGCCGTCATCGGTGCCATGGCGGGCTACCTGTCGCTGTGGAGCCTGTACTGGACGTTTAAGCTGCTGACCGGCAAAGAAGGAATGGGCTACGGGGATTTTAAACTTCTCGCCGCACTGGGAGCCTGGCTTGGCTGGCAACTGCTGCCTTTTGTCGTGCTGCTTTCTTCTTTGGTTGGGGCAATCTGCGGCATCATTCTGATGCGGGTGCAGCGTTCCGACAGCCAAACACCGTTTTCATTTGGCCCCTATCTGGCGATTGCCGGCTGGATAGCCATCTTGTGGGGTGAGCCACTGCTCAACTGGTACCTGACTTCATATCTGGGAATGTAATGCTATGACCATGGTGATTGGCCTGACTGGCGGCATCGGCAGCGGTAAAACAACCGTTGCCAATCTGTTTGCCGCCTACCATATTGATATTATTGATGCTGATGTTATTGCCCGGGAAGTCGTGGAACCGGGAACGCCCGGCCTTCAGGCTATCGCTGACAAACTGGGATCTGACATCTTACTGACAGATGGTTCTCTCAACCGCAGTAAGCTGCGAGAGGCCATCTTCAATGACCACTCGCTCAAACAATGGCTCAACGATCTGCTGCACCCGATGATTCGGGAAAAGATGAAAGCCGACATTGAAAAGACGACATCCGCCTACTGCTTGTTGGTCATCCCCCTGATGGTGGAAAATAACCTGCAAACCATGACCGATCGTCTGTTGGTGGTGGATGTGGATGAATCGGTACAGGTCCAACGTACACAGCAACGCGACAATGTTGCAGCAGAGCAGGTCCGTAAAATCTTGGCTTCACAGGCAACCCGGGAGCAGCGTCTGGCCGCTGCCGATGATGTGATTTCCAATAACGGTGACGCAGAGAGCCTGAAACAAAAAGTGGCGGAACTGCACGCCTATTACCTGACATTAAGCCAGTCTCCGGCGGCATCAAATTAACCGAACATTTTTGGGTAAGTCGATATGCAAATGATTCGCTATGAACACCCTCTCAGCGAGAAAGTCCGGATCTACCTGCGGCTGGAATACCTGATCCGCCAGATGACGCATGCCAGCCAGCTTACTGACCCCTGGCAACATCAGATCTTTTTTCGTGCCCTGTTTGATATGCTGGAAATCCTGGATCAAATACAGCTGAAATCAGAGCTGGCCAAAGATCTAGAAAAACAACGCGGTAAACTCAAGCAGTGGCTGAACATTGACGGAGTGGACCAAAACGCACTGCTGGAGCTGCTAGATAAGCTGGATCTTGCTCACCATCAACTGCTGACAGCCACCCGGCTGGGGCAGGAGCTGCGTGAAGATCGCTTCTTGAGTAGTATTAAACAGCGCCTGTCAATTCCCGGCGGGAGCTGCAGCTTTGACTTGCCGACACTGCATCACTGGCTGCACCTGCCGCTGGCGCACAAACAAAGCAATATGCAAAACTGGCTCAATCACATCAGCGAACTGAGCGTGGCGCTGCACTTGTGGCTAAAGCTGATCAGGGAGTCAGGGCAATTCCGCCCGCAGGTCGCTCGGGGCGGCTTCTTCCAGCATGACGCCGAAGCGGCTAACATGCTGAGGATTGATATTTGCTCAAGCCATGGGGTATACCCTATGATATCGGGCCATCGCAGCCGCTTTGCTGTTCGCTTCCTACCTTTTGAGGAAGGAACCGGCATCGCGGAATTGCTCGAGTTTAAACTGGCGATATGCTGAGGTTCACCATGACACAAGCCAAATCCACCCAATCTGATCTCACCGTGGTCAAGTGCCCGACTTGTCGCACCGACGTGGTATGGGGAGAGCAAAGCCCATTCCGACCTTTTTGCTCCAAGCGCTGCCAACTGATTGATTTGGGTGAGTGGGCGGACGAGGAAAAATCCATTCCCGGCGCTCCGGACATGTCCGATTCTGATGGCTGGTCAGAAGACATGGGATACTGACAGCATAAGGCCCGGCATCTCGCCGGGTCTTATCGTATCTCAATCCACAGAACACCGAGCATAGGCTCTGTCATGCGCTTATAACCAGCAGCACTACAGACCCATCAGTTTGTCCAGAACCACCTCATTGGCTTCCGGAAAGGTATAGTCACGCAAGTTTGAGAGAGCGACCCATTCCCCGGGCTGACCTTCTTTACCAAAGGCTTCCCCTTCAAACGCCGTCACCAGAAAGAAATCAAATTTCAACGCCTTTTCCGGATAGTCATGCTCAAGAGCCATGAAATGCTCCAGGGCCGTCGCTTCAATGCCGACTTCTTCATGCAATTCACGAATCACCGCCTGCTCTGCCGTTTCGCCCTGCTCGACTTTGCCGCCGGCAAACTCCCAGAAGCCGCCTTTGTGCGCCTTGGCAGGACGTCGGGTTATAAAGACCGAATCTTTACTGTCATTTAGAATGATCCCCGCAGAGATCCACACGCGTTTTTTATCCACTCTTCACCCTATCATCAAACGGTAATGCTGCGTCTCTGTGTTATCTTGCCTCATTGTGCGCATAAACAAAAGGCCGCGTTGGCGGCCTTTTATTCTATAACACGGTCAGTTGTTAGCTGATTTTACCGTGACACTGTTTGTATTTCTTACCTGAACCGCAAGGACAAGGTTCATTACGACCTACCTTACGCTCAGCACGGTGTGGAACACCATCTTCATGGCTCTCGTCCGCCACCTGGTTTTCGGCTTCCTGATGCTGGAACTGCTGACGGCGGGCCAGTTCTTCGGCCTGACGACGACGCTCCGCTTCCATTCGCTCGACTTCTTCCTGCTGCTGGACGCGAACCTTACTCAGGATGGCAATCACATCAGACTTCAGGCTTTCCAGCATGCCCTCAAACAGCTCAAACGATTCACGCTTGTATTCCTGTTTCGGGTTTTTCTGTGCATAACCACGCAGGTGGATACCCTGACGCAGGTGATCCATGGCAGCCAGGTGCTCTTTCCACAGCATGTCCAGATTTTGTAGCATGACCGTCTTCTCGAAGTTACGCAGCACAGGCGCGCCAACCACTTCTTCTTTGTGACGGTAAACTTCCACCGCTTTCTCGACAATACGTTCACGCAGCGCTTCTTCGTACAGCTTCTCTTCGCTGTCCAGCCACTCCTGAATCGGCAGTTCAAGATCGAAATCGTTCTTCAGGCGCTCTTCCAGGCCCGCAATATTCCACATTTCTTCCAGAGACTGAGGCGGGATAAACTCGTCAATCACAGCCTGCAGCACATCCTCACGGTTCTGCTCGATCATATCGCTGATGTCTTCGGCATTCATCAGCTCGTCACGCAGCTCGTACACGACTTTACGCTGATCATTAGCCACATCATCGAATTCCAGCAGCTGTTTACGGATGTCGAAGTTACGGCTTTCTACTTTACGCTGGGCGTTTTCGATCGCCTTCGTCACCCATGGGTGCTCAATGGCCTCGCCTTCTTCCATGCCCAGTTTCTTCATCATCCCGGAAACACGCTCAGACGCGAAGATACGCATCAGGCCATCTTCCATCGACAGGTAGAAACGCGAGGAACCCGGGTCACCCTGACGACCTGAACGGCCGCGCAGCTGGTTATCAATACGGCGGGATTCGTGACGTTCTGTACCAATAATGTGCAGGCCACCGGCTGCCAGTACCGCATCGTGGGCTTCTTTCCACTGGGCCTTCACGCCGGCAATTTGTTCTTCTGTCGGGTTATCCAGCTTCGCCACTTCGCTCTGCCAGGAGCCGCCCAGCACGATATCCGTACCACGGCCCGCCATGTTGGTAGCAATTGTCACCGCACCGGCTTTACCCGCCTGCGCCACAATTTCAGCTTCCATTTCATGGAATTTCGCATTCAGAACCTGATGCTTAATCCCTTCTTTTTTCAGGGCGTTTGACAGCATTTCTGATTTTTCAATCGAGACGGTACCCACCAGCACCGGCTGACCTTTGCTGACGCGCGCTTTGATGTCTTCACTGATCGCCGCGAACTTTTCACGTTCAGTCATGTAAACCAAATCACCCATGTCATCACGAACCATCGGCTTGTTGGTTGGGATAACCACGGTTTCCAGACCGTAGATTGTCTGGAATTCAAAGGCTTCAGTATCCGCAGTACCTGTCATACCTGACAGCTTCTCATACAGGCGGAAGTAGTTCTGGAAAGTGATGGAAGCCAGAGTCTGGTTTTCATTTTGAATTTTCACACCCTCTTTGGCTTCAACAGCCTGGTGCAAGCCTTCAGACCAGCGACGGCCCGGCATCGTACGGCCTGTGTGCTCATCAACGATGATCACTTCGCCGTCTTTCACGATGTAGTCGACGTCACGCTCAAACAACACATGGGCACGCAATGCGGCATTCACATGGTGAAGCAGGCTGATGTTGGCTGGCGAGTACAGTGTATCGTCCTCGTCCATCATACCGTTTTGTTTAAGCAGCTCTTCAACAAATTCCTGACCGTTCTCCGTCAGGTAAGTCTGCTTAGATTTTTCATCAACCGTATAGTGGCCTTCACCACGGTATTCTTCGCTATCTTCTTTGTCCTGCTTCACCAACTGAGGAATCAGGGCATTGATCTTAATGTACAGCTCCGAGCTGTCTTCAGCCGGACCAGAAATAATCAGCGGGGTACGGGCTTCATCGATCAGGATGGAGTCGACTTCATCGACAACCGCAAAGAAACGCTCACGCTGTACACGGTCTTCCGGGCGGAAAGCCATGTTGTCACGCAGGTAGTCAAAACCGAATTCGTTGTTGGTACCATACAGTACGTCTGCCGCGTACGCTTCTTTCTTCGCATGCGGAGGCATATTCGGGATGTTCACCCCAACGGTCATCCCCAGGAATTCGAACAGTGGTCGGTTGGTTTCGGCGTCACGGGCAGCCAGGTAGTCGTTCACCGTAACGATATGCACACCTTTACCGGTCAGTGCATTCAGGTAAGCTGGCAACGTCGCCGTCAGCGTTTTACCTTCACCCGTACGCATTTCTGCGATCTGGCAGTTATTCAGTACCATACCGCCAATCAGCTGAACATCGAAATGGCGCATGCCAAACACACGCTTCGACGCTTCACGAACCGTGGCAAACGCTTCTGGCAACAGCTGATCCAGGTTTTCGCCCTGATCCAAACGCTCACGGAACTCAACCGTTTTGGCTTTCAGTTCTTCGTCTTGTAAGCTTTCAAATTGCGGTTCAAGCTTGTTAATTTGGTCAACGATTTTGCGCATACGACGCAGTGTGCGGTCGTTACGGCTACCGATAACTTTAGTCAGTAGTTTTGATAACATGGCGTTGCCGTTTTCTCTTTGTTATGTCAGCCAGTAGGTCGGGCTGATGACTCAATCTGAATATTTCACCGGGATACTACCAGACGGAATCGAGGTCATGGCCTGAACGTCTTCGTCCCTGTCCCGTTTCAATCCACCACACAAGTGGCGAAACAAGCCGACCGGAAAATAGTGGTTAAGAAAGATATTGTGGCCTATCTCCGCCATTTCAAGTCGAAACCGTAAAATACCCACATTTTCCGCTCACCGGTGTTCATTTTGGGAGCCACAAGACAGTTATGTCGTGTTATTCATTAGGTTCCCAAGCCTGATATAATAAGCCATATTGACAGTGTCGCCTATGGCAAATCCCCCGGCGATGTTTACCATATCCGAAAAATTAGAACTTATCCCCTAATTCAGAGCCAGGAATTGCCAGACATGCGTGATCACCGCCCTCAAACACCCGCGACTTTGCTGGACAACAGCCAGATGGGGAATATTCAGCAGCGTGCTATCGCCTTGAGTAAGCTGGATAAAGCGGTTAAGGCGCACCTGAACTGTGCTGAACACTGTCGAGTCAGTAACTACCGCCAGGGAGTCCTGATTATTGAAACGGCCTCAGCGGCCTGGTCAATGCGCCTGAACTACGAGCGCAATACGCTGATGCAGAAGCTCCGGGAAAAACTACTCCCGAATCTCAGTCAAATTGACATTCGGGTCAATCCGGCTTTAGCTGCGGTCGCTCCGGCACCGTCAGAAAAAACCCCGGATATCGTTCGCAAGCCAATCTCGGATAAGGCAGCAGGTTACCTGCGTCAAACCGCAGCAGATGCCCCTGATAAAATTAAAGCTCGGCTGGAACGTATCGCCGCTATGGCTGAAGCCCGAAATCGTTCAAAATAACACGGCATAAGTAGCTATTGTTTAAAGTAGCTACTAACTAAAGTAGCTATTGCTTAAAGAAGCGAATACTGAGAGTGGCTATTGCCGAAAATAGTAAAGTATTTCTCGAGGCGAGATTCACGAAGCCAGAAAAGCAAAACGCCGGACAGAGTCCGGCGTTTTTCAATCTGATTGGGTATCAGGCAAGTACCATGCCCGGCTGGGCAAAAGTAACAGGCACCTGCTGTTCATTATCGAAGGTCGACCATTCAAAAGCTTCTTGGTCAGCCAGAACAGCACGCAGCAATTTGTTGTTTAGCGCGTGGCCTGATTTATAAGCCACCATCTCACCAATGATGTTGTGGCCGCACATGTACAGGTCACCAATGGCGTCCAGTACTTTGTGAGTCACGAGTTCATTGTCGAAACGTAAGCCGTCATCATTCAAGATACGGTAATCATCCAGTACGATGGCATTATCAAAGCTACCACCCAGACACAGGTTCTGTGACTGTAAATACTCGATATCACGCATGAAACCAAAGGTCCGTGCGCGGCTGATATCTTTTACAAATGACTGGCTTGAGAAGTCCAGAACCAAACGCTGCTGATCCGCATCAATCGCCGGATGGTTAAACTCGATAGTGAAATCCAGGCGGAAGCCGTTGTATGGACGCAGCTCGGCCCATTTGTCACCATCTTCGACGCGAACAGTTTTCTTAAGACGCAGGAAGCGCTTAGGCGCATTCAGCGTCTCAATACCGGCTGATTGCAGCAGGTAAATAAACGGGCTGGCACTGCCGTCCATAATCGGAATTTCCGGCGCATCCACTTCGATAATCACGTTATCGATACCCATACCTGCCAATGCGGCATTCAGGTGTTCCACAGTCGAGATACGCACACCTTCTTCGTTCACCAGAGCGGTGCATAACATTGTATCGCGCACTGAGTCGGCGTTCGCTGGAAAATCAACAGGTGGATTCAAGTCCGTACGACGATAAATCACACCGGTGTTTGCCGCAGCAGGACGAAGGATCAGCGTGACTTTACGTCCAGAGTGCAAACCCACCCCGGTCGTTTGGACAATGCTTTTCAATGTACGTTGTCTGATCATCTGCGTTTCTCAACTGTTTAAATGCCTAATGTCGGCCCTTATCCTTGTTCAAAAATAGGACAAGGACAGACATCATACCACTTTGTTACCTGTTTCCCAAATAATTTGCAACAGCTAAGCAATTAGTCTGCTTGCTTGCGCAAAAACGCCGGGATGTCCAGGTAGTCGTGGTCCGCTTGTGGTTTAGCTTTCGCTGCTGCCTGAGCGTTACCTTCAGCGGCTGGGGCAGACTGAGTCAGCGGAGCTGGCTTCGTGTCTTCCATCACAGGCGTAGGCTGAACCGTTTTTTCCTGTGCAACTGCTGGTGCTGGTTTGCTGGTTGTAACCAGAGTGATATCAGGCTTGGTGTCTTTACCAATACCCGTTGCCACTACTGTTACACGCAGCTCGTCAGACATTTCCGGATCCAGTGATGTACCGATAACCACGGTCGCGTTGTCAGAAGCAAATGCCTTGACGGTGTTACCAACGGTTTCAAACTCATCCAGACGCATGTCCATACCCGCGGTGATGTTAACCAGTACGCCACGAGCACCCGCCAGGTCGATATCTTCCAGCAGTGGGCTGGAAATCGCCATTTCAGCGGCTTCTTCTGCACGGTCATCACCGGTCGCAACGCCGCTACCCATCATCGCATGACCCATTTCAGACATCACTGTACGTACGTCCGCAAAGTCGACGTTGATCATGCCCGGGCGAGTAATCAGCTCGGCAATACCCTGTACCGCGTTTTTCAACACGTCGTTCGCTTTCGCAAAAGCGTCCAGCAGAGTGATGCCACGGCCCAGCACTTTCAGCAGCTTCTCATTCGGAATCGTGATCAGCGAGTCAACGTGCTTAGACAGTTCTTCGATACCTTGCTCGGCAAAAGCCATACGCTTTTTACCTTCGAAGCTGAATGGCTTGGTAACTACGGCAACCGTCAGAATACCCAGCTCTTTCGCGACTTCCGCAATAATCGGGGCCGCACCGGTACCGGTACCGCCGCCCATACCGGCAGCGATGAAAATCATGTCTGAACCTTCCAGCTCAGCTTTGATTGCTTCACGATCTTCCAGCGCCGAATCACGGCCAACCTGTGGGTTGGCACCGGCACCCAGACCTTTAGTGATCGCGCCGCCAATCTGAATTACAGTGCTGACACTGCTTTTACGAAGTGCCTGAGCGTCAGTGTTTACACTGATGAACTCAACGCCTTCAATAGATTCACGTACCATGTGATCGACAGCGTTACCGCCACCGCCGCCAACGCCAATGACCTTAATTACTGCCTCGTCAGACATTTCCATCATCGGTTCAAACATGTGTTCTCTCCGTTCATCCTGTTCGCATCAGGTTTTAAAATTCTTTTTTAAGCCAACCACTTATTCTAGTGAAAATACTGGAGACAGACCGTTTCGGCTCCAGATCACTATCGTCAAATGTCTGACTATCCTTTCCGTAATGCAGCAGACCGACTGCTGTCGCGTAATGCGGTGATTGGACATGTTCTGTCAGTCCAGTCACGTCCAGCGGCAATCCTACCCGGACCTGATTGCTGAATACCCGTTCGGCACATTCAACCAGCCCTTCCATTTGAGCCGCACCACCGGTCAGGACAATACCTGCTGCCAGTTGGTGCTTGACGCCCGCATTACGCAGTTGTTCTTGTACTTCGATTAGCTTCTGATTCACCAGCCCCAGCAATTCGCTGTAACGAGGCTCGATCACTTCCGCCAATGTCTGGCTCTGCAGACTACGTGAAGGCCGTCCGCCGACGCTCGGTACATCGACCTTCGCATCTTTGCTGACCATTTCACTCAGTGCACAACCGTATTTGACCTTGATTTCTTCCGCATCACCGAGCGGTGTACCAAAGGCATAAGCAATATCGCTGGTCACCACATTGCCGGCATACGGGATGACGGCAGCATGGCGCAGTGCGCCACCGGTCCAGACCGCGATATCCATTGTACCGCCACCGATGTCCACGACACACACGCCGAGCTCGCGCTCGTCCGGTGTCAGAACAGCATAACTGGCAGCCAGACCAGAGAATATCAGCTGATCGACTTTCAGATCACAGCGCTCAACCGCTTTCACGATGTTGCGCGCCATGTCGTTATGGCAAGTGATTAGATGAACACTGGCTTCCATGCGCACCCCTGATAAACCAACAGGATTTTTTATCCCCTCTTGGTAATCAATAGCAAATTCCTGAGGAATAACATGCAAAACTTTATGTTCATCACTAATTTTTACTGACTTCGCTGTATGTATAACATTATCAACGTCGTCTTGTGTCACCTCTTTATCAGAAATCGGCACCATACCTTCTTCTGTCTGGCAACGAATATGCTTACCTGATAAAGACAGGAAAACCGAGGAAATCTGGCAATCAGCCATCAGTTCGGCCTTGTAAACAGCGCTCTGAACCGATTTTACGACGGACTCAAGATCGTTCACGCCGCCTTTGTCCATTCCGCCAGAAGGACTGCTACCCTCACCGATGACGTTTACTTCACCATCCGGCAACACTTCCCCGACTAAAGCACAGACTTTGGATGTACCAATATCCAAGCCCACTATCAGTTTTTTATCTGCTGCCTTCGTCATTAGCGCACGCTCTTATAGTTCTACCAAGCCAAACAGAAAGCGGCGATGCCGTCCCATTTGGTTTCGCTTACTCTGGATCTGTAGTCCAGCCTACAGCAGCCCCGGTGTCATAGCGCAAGTCTACGTACTCGATGGCCTTTCCCTGCTGCTCTATCTCCGGGAACAAGGTAATGAAACGTTCCAGCCGCTCCATTCTTTCCTTGCGCCCTAATTCGAGCCTGATGCCGTTGGTTAACCACACGCGCCAGGCACGACGTTCGTTCAATACCAGCCTAGCAATTTCAAAGCCGGCTCGCTGTAATCTGGGTTGCATTTCATGCAACGCAGCCAATACCTGTCGGCTGCTGTCTTCCGGTCCGGATAGCGCGACAAACGCCTGTCCGGCCTGCTCTTTCGGGGCATAAAATACGTCACCAGACGTATTCAGCAGAAACTCATCATCCCAAAAGGCCGCGGGCTCCTGTTCAACCAGATACACTTTCACCGTATCCGGCCACTGCTTGCGAACTGCCGCTCTGGCTACCCAGGGCATGGCTTCCAGCGTATGCTGAATATCATCCACATCCTGCGTCATGAAGCTGCCCAGACTGTCAAGCTGGAGTATTCCGTTTCGGACATCATCCGGCGTCAGGTAATGCAGCTCCCCCTGAATAATGAGCTGCGATAATGGCAGCCGGTTGGCATCGGTCATCCAGTCTATTGCGGCACTGAACAGCCAGACAATAAAGCTGATGACAAAAAGAAAAAAAGCCAACCCACCCCAGTGTTTTCTGGCCACAGGGGAAGGTAGCGGTATGCGATTTAAAACCGTATCAGCCATACATTCAAAACCCTAATAGCCGACATTTACCGGCAAGATACGGAACTGGCAGCCTAAACCGCTCTAAATCAGACCGCATCTTGCGAGCAAAGTTGACAGATTATACCGAGCAAGCTCTGGCACTCCAACACTTGTCTCATGATTCCTTGCAATTACTGATAGCAATAAGACACTTAAGAGACCTATTGCACAGCTTTTTCCGGCAAACATCACGGCAAACATCACTGAACCTGATACTCACGCAAGATTTACGCCAGACTTGCGCCTCCGCTGACTACTTCTGACGCATCATGTCAATATTCAGTTTCATTTCAGCAAGTTGGCGTGCAATTTTGCCAACATCACCGGCGCCTTGTGTCAGAACTAAATCATCATTTTGTAGAATGTTGGCCAACGCTGACGGCAATGCTTCACCGTTGGGCACAAAAATCGGATCAATTTTGCCGCGCCCGCGAATAGTGCGGCACAGAGAGCGCCCATCTGCTCCGGTAATCGGTGCTTCCCCGGCAGAATAGACATCCAGCATTACCAGAACATCAACCTGCTCCAGCACATTGGCGAAATCTTCATACAAGTCACGGGTACGGCTGTAACGGTGTGGCTGGAACACCATCACCAAGCGCTTATCCGCCCAACCGGCCCGCGCAGCTTTGATGGTGACATCCACTTCGCTCGGGTGATGACCATAATCATCCACCAGCATGACGTTGCCGTTACCGGTTTCAAACTCACCCAAATGGTCGAAACGACGACCGGTGCCCTGGAATTCTACCAATGCACGAATGATGGCATCTTCTTCCACGCCTTCTTCACTGGCAACAGCCACTGCCGCCGTTGCATTCAGCGCATTGTGTTTCCCCGGAATATTCAGGGTAACTTTCAGTGCAGGCTTGCCTTTGCGCAGAATCGAGAAGTGGCCTTGCTGACCCGTTTGCGTGTAATCCACCAGGCGAACATCAGCATCTTCTGAGAAACCGTACGTGATCACCGGACGGCCGACCCGCGGCAGCAGTTCACGAACCACAGGATCGTCAATGCACATCACAGCCAGCCCGTAGAACGGCAGATTATGCAGGAAATCAATAAACGTCTGCTTCAGAACTTCAAAGTCACCACCATAGGTATCCATGTGGTCAGCTTCAATGTTCGTCACAACACAGACCATCGGCTGCAGGTGCAAGAAAGACGCGTCGCTTTCATCCGCCTCAGCAATCAGGTAACGGCTGCAACCCAAACGGGCATTGGTTCCTGCGCTTTTCACCAGACCGCCGTTGACGAACGTCGGATCCAGCCCCGCTTCGGAATAAATCTGAGTGACCAAGGCCGTCGTTGTGGTTTTGCCGTGCGTTCCCGCAATTGCAATCCCGTGGCGATAGCGCATCAGCTCGGCCAGCATTTCGGCACGGCGCACTACCGGAATACGCTGCTCACGGGCTGCAACTAACTCTGGATTGTCCTGACGGATTGCGGTCGACACCACCACCACACTCGCGCCCTGAACATTTGATGCCTGATGACCAAAAAAGATCTCAGCACCCTTGCTGGTCAGCCGCTCTGTCACCGCATTCGGCGCCAGATCAGAACCACTGACCCGATAGCCTTCATTGACCAGTACTTCGGCGATTCCGCTCATTCCGGCGCCGCCGATACCAACAAAGTGAATACGCTCTACGCGGCGCATCTCTGGTACCATGGTACGAATTTTAGCTAGCTGCTGGTTATCCAGTTTACTCATCACTTTGTCTCGTCTTGTTATTGTTTTGCCAGCGATTTAATCACTTCTGCGACACGGACATCCGCGTCAAGAATCGCTGCATTCCGTGCCGCCTCGGCCATCGCCGTCAGCTGACTACGGTCTAGTTGTGCAATCTCATCAGCCAGCCCCTGAACGGTCAGATCCGGCTGCTCAATCATTTTTGCGGCACCGCAGGCTACCAGATGGTCGGCATTCAGCGCCTGCTGGCGGTCCTTGTGCATGAACGGAATAAAGATAGCCCCCAGTCCCGCCGCTGACAGCTCAGAGACTGTCAGTGCACCGGAGCGGCATACCACCAAATCGGCCCAGGCGTAAGCTGCGGCCACATCATCAATAAACTCGGTTACTTTATGTGGCACCGTGGTGTTAGCTTCATAGGCCTCCTGGGTTTCGGCCTGCGCCCCTTTACCGGCCTGATGCCAGATAGTGACTTTATCACCCAGAATCCCTGCCACCTGAGGAAGAGTCTGATTCAGGATACGTGCCCCCTGACTTCCCCCCATCACCAGGATACGCACTGGCCCCTGGCGCTCCGCAAAACGTTCTGCCGGCGCTGGCAGCACCGTCACATCTTCGCGCACCGGGTTACCGACAACATCACGCCCTTTAAACGCTCCCGGGAACGCCTGTAGCACGCCACTGGCAATACGGGACAGCCACTGGTTTGTCAGCCCGGCCACGGCATTCTGCTCATGCAAAATCACCGGTACGCCCGACAGCCAGGCTGCCACGCCGCCTGGGCCACTCACGTACCCCCCCATGCCCAACACCGCATCCGGCTGCCAGGCTTTGATGTATTGTCTGGCCTGCAGAATCGCCCCGACGATTTTAAACGGCGCCGACAGCAAACGCAGGATCCCTTGTCCGCGCAGGCCTTTGACTTTAATAAAATCGATATCAATACCGTGTTTCGGCACCAGATCCGCTTCCATACGATCCGCGGTACCCAGCCAGCGAATTTCCCAGCCTTCCTGTTGCAGCTTCTTGGCTACCGCCAGCCCGGGAAATACATGGCCACCGGTTCCGCCAGCCATCACCAGCAAGCGTTTATTCTTGTTCATTCTCTGTATCTTCTTTTTCAGGATCCGGGGCATAACGGGCAGCCAGGCGCTGCTCAAAGTCAATCCGGATCAGGATGGCAACAGCGGTTGCCATAATAAATAGACTGGAGCCACCGTAACTGATCAGCGGCAGGGTCAGACCTTTGGTCGGTACCATACCGGCAGCAGCCCCCACGTTAACCAACGTCTGGAACGCAAACCAGAAGGCAAAACCAAACGCCAGGAAACCGCCAAACAGTTGCCCGGTCTGCAGACAACGGCGGCCAATGATCAGTGATTTGAACACCAGAGCAAAAATCAGGAGCAGGACGACTGTCACGCCAATCAGGCCAACTTCTTCCGCCAGTACCGCAAATACGAAGTCCGTGTGAGCTTCCGGCAGGTATTCGAGCTTCTGAATGGAGTTCCCCAGCCCTTGTCCCAGCCAGTCACCGCGGCCAAACGCCATCAGTGACTGCGTCAGCTGGTAACCACTGCCAAACGGGTCTTCCCACGGGTCAAGAAACGACGTTACCCGGCGCATCCGATAAGGTTCCAGCAGGATTAGCAGGCCGATGCCGCCAATCGCCATCACCAGCATGGCAATGAACTGCCACAACTTGGCCCCGGCAATAAAGAGCATGCCAACTGTCGTAACAAACATCACGACGAAGGAGCCGAGGTCAGGCTGCGCCAGCAGCAGCACGCCCAGCACGCCCAGTACGACCAGCGGCTTTAGAAAGCCACGAAAGCTTTCACGTACCTGCTCATACTGACGAACCAGATAGCCGGACAAAAACAGAAACAGAGACAGCTTGGCCACTTCGGCTGGCTGCAAATTAAAGATCCCGAGCGGGATCCAGCGGGAAGCACCATTGACCGAACGGCCAATCAGCAACACAACCACCAGCAGCACCAACGAGGTGATCAGCATCGGTACGCTGTACTGCCGCCACTTTTCCAGCGGCACCATGACCACGAAGCCAGCGATCACTAGAGCCCCGGCCAAAAAGAATGCATGGCGCAGGGCGAAATAAAACGGCATGTCCGTCAGGCGGGTCGCCACCGGCACCGAGGCGGAAGTCACCATCACCAGACCGGTTACCATCAAAGAGAGCGCAATCCACACCAGCTGACGATCGTAACTGCTTTGTGCGGCCGGTCGGGTCAGCCAGTCAAACAGAGACTCCACACTGTCTCTCAGTACGCCCAGCATTATCCGGCCCCACCGACCTGATGCTGTAGCTCACCGGCCAGTGCGGCAAACGCCTCACCGCGCGCCATGAAATTGGCAAACTGATCAAAGCTGGCGCAGGCAGGAGACAACAGCACCATATCGCCAGAGGCTGCTGAAGCGGCAGCCATTGTCATGGCCTGTGCCATCGTTTCAACCTGCACCGCACCTGATACCTGCTCAGCCATCAGGTGGCCGTCGCGACCAAAGCAGTACAGCTGAACGTTCAGCGCCGCCAGTACGGGCGCCAGCTCAGAGAAATCCGCGCCTTTGCCATCCCCGCCCATCAGCAGATGCAACTTGCCCTGCAGGGTGAGACCACTCAGGGCCGCGACCGTGCTCGCCAAGTTAGTGGCTTTGGAGTCATTGACCCACTTCACGCCGTGCTGCTCGGCAACCAACTGGCAACGGTGTGCCAGTCCGGTATAACGACGCAGTGTTCGGCAGGCAGCGCCACGATCGACGCCCAAGGCATCGGCCAGCGCCAGTGCCGCCAGACTGTTGGCGACATTGTGACGGCCCACCAGCGCAATCTCATCACTTGGCAGCACAGCATCACCGTTCACCGCCAGCCACTCCCGGCCATCCAACTCGACCAGCCCGTATGGACCGGCATCCAGACCAAAGCTGGTCATCGGGCCAGCAAATTCCGGACGGGTTGCCAGATCATTGCGGTTATACACTGCCAGTTCGGCATGACGGAAGATACGCATTTTTGCCAGGCTGTAATCATCCAGCCCGGTGTAGCGATCCATATGATCTTCAGAAAGGTTGAGGTAGACCGCGGCTTTGAGCGACAACGAAGCAGTAGTTTCGAGCTGGAAGCTGGACAGCTCCAGAACATAGACGTCATGATCTTCGGCCAGCATATCGAGCGCTGCAAAGCCGATGTTGCCTCCGACGCCGACATTCATACCGGCTTCCTTCGCCATTTCACCGACCAGACTGGTTACCGTACTTTTGCCGTTAGAGCCGGTAATCCCAACCACCGGCTTGGTAACCGCCCGGGCAAACAGCTCAATGTCGCCGACAATGTCAATGCCGGCCTGTGCGGCCTGCACCAACTCCGGCGTTGCCAGGGCAATCCCCGGGCTGGCCACAATCAAATCGGCGGCCAGTAGCCAGTCCATCTGCCACTCACCACTGCACAGCGCAACGGTTGGTGGCAGTTGCTCTCGGCCCGGAGGCGTCTCCCGGGTATCAATCACTTTGATATCCAACGGCTGCGCCAATCGGCATAAGTGGTTCACAACCGACAAACCGGTCATCCCCAGGCCAATTACCACAACATTTTGTACGCCTTCCAAGCCTTTCATTTATCGTACCTTCAGTGTTGCCAGCGCGATCAGAACCAGCATCAGGGTGATGATCCAGAAACGGACGATCACTCGCGGCTCCGGCCAGCCTTTCAATTCATAATGGTGGTGAATCGGGGCCATGCGGAAAATACGCTGGCCACGCAGTTTGTACGAGCCCACCTGGAGGATCACCGAAACGGTCTCCATCACGAACACACCGCCCATCAATACCAGCAGCAGTTCCTGACGCACCAGCACCGCAATTGTACCCAGCGCACCGCCCAGTGCCAGAGAGCCGACATCGCCCATAAAGACCTGTGCCGGGTAGGTGTTGAACCACAAAAAGCCCAGTCCGGCTCCGACTATCGCAGTACAGACGACCACCAGTTCACTAGCATCTTTCAGGTAAGGAATATGCAGATAGTTCGCGAAATTCACGTTGCCGGTTGCCCAAGCGATAAACGCCATGCCGCTGGCCACCATAACCGTTGGCATAATAGCCAGGCCGTCCAGACCATCGGTCAGGTTAACGGCATTACTGGTACCGACAATCACAAAATAGGTAAAGACGATATAGAACAGCCCCAATTGTGGCATCACGTCTTTGAGGAATGGCACCACCAGCTGAGTCGCCACCGTGTCTTTACCGTGTACATACAAGGCAAACGCCACACCCAGCGCGATCACTGACTGCCAGAAGTATTTCCAGCGGGCGATCAGACCGTCTGTATTCTTGCGTACCACTTTGCGGTAGTCATCCACAAAGCCAACAGCCCCGTAGCCCAGCATGACCGTCAGCACGGCCCAGACATACGGGTTGCTCAGATCCGTCCACAGCAGTACTGTGATCGTAATCGCGGCCAGGATCATGATCCCGCCCATAGTCGGCGTACCACGCTTGCTAAAGTGAGACTCCGGACCGTCGTGGCGAACCACCTGACCAATTTGCAGCATCTGCAGACGGGCAATCAGACGTGGCCCCATCCACAGCGAAATCACCAGAGCCGTCAGGATGCTAATGATGGCCCGGAACGTCAGGTATTCAAATAGTCGAAAAAATGGAAACGTGGGTTCTAGTAATTCGGCTAACCAGTAAATCATTCTTTGTTGTCCTGCAGTGCGACAATTACCTCTTCCATGCGGGAGCTGCGAGCCCCTTTCGCCAGCACTGTCACTTGGATGTTATCGTCATTGAGCAATGGTTCGAGTTGCTGTTTCAGCGCCTCAATCAATGCTGTCTTGTTATTAAAATGTTTGCCGCCGTTGAGAGAGCTCACGACTTCACTGGCAACGCCGAAGGTCAGCACCTGATCCAGTGCTTTGCCTTGCGCATACTCACCCACTTCCCGGTGCAGAGCAGCGCTGTCATCACCCAGCTCAGCCATATCCCCCAGTACAAACCAGCGCTGTCCGGCAAAACCGGCCAGCAGGTCAATCGCCGCCTTCACTGAGGCCACACTGGCATTGTAGGTATCATCAATCAGCCGCAGATTGGTTCGCGGCTCGGTGATATCCACCCGGCCTTTGACGTTTGCCACCTGGCCGAGTCCGGCCTGAACCTGTGCAGGCGTGGCACCCAGCGCCATGGCCAGCGCCGCGGCGGCGAGAGCATTGGCAACGTTATGCTCCCCTGCCAGCGTCAGCGACACCGGGAACTCCCCGGCGGGGGTGCGCATTGTAAAACAAGCACGCCCCAAATTGTTAATATTTATATCAGTGGCGTGATAGTCCGCATCCTCTCGGGTTGCAGAGAAAGTCATCACCGGATGCCCGTCCAGAAGCGGCTGCCACAATGTACGATCGTTGGAGTCCAGGTTAATGATGGCAGTACCGGCTTCACCGGTTGCCAGCCCCTGGAAAATCTCCCCCTTGGCTTTGGCCACGCCCTGCAGCGAGCCGAACCCTTCCAGATGCGCTGCAGCCAGATTGTTAATCAGCGCGACCTGCGGTTTCACCAAATCAGTGGTGTAGGCAATCTCACCCTGATGGTTTGCACCCAGTTCAATGACCGCATATTCATGCTGAGGTTCCAAACGCAATAAGGTCAGGGGGACGCCGATGTCATTATTAAAATTGCCACTGGTCGCCAGCACCTTGCCTTTTTCCGCCAGAATGGCTGCCGTCATCTCTTTCACGGTGGTTTTCCCACAGCTGCCGGTCAGGGCCACAGTCTGTAACCCGTACTCGCGCTCCATCAGGGCTTTGAGCCAGGCGCCCAGCTGGCCCAGTGCCGCATGTGTGTCTGCCACAATCAGCTGAGGCAAGGCAATCGGTAAGTGTTTGCTTACCAGCAATGCCTTAGCCCCTTGTTCACAAGCATTCTGCGCAAAATCATGAGCGTCAAAACGTTCGCCAATCAGGGCGACAAACAAGGTGTCTGCCCCGATTTGGCGGGTATCGGTCGACACCGCACTGATAACCATATCCTCACCGACCAGCTCAGCATCGAGCACTTCAGCCAGCTGGGAAAGTTGAACATTTATCATGCGTGTGCCTCCAGTAACGCCTGTACGGTTTCACGGTCAGAGTAATGAATCGTCCGATCCGCAAGAATCTGGTAATCTTCGTGGCCTTTTCCCGCCACCAGAATGATGTCGTCAGCCCCGGCTTGGGTAAGTGCCCACTCACAGGCAGCACGGCGGTCATGAACCACTGTCGCCTGCGCTGGCTGTGCCAGCCCGGCCAGCATGTCTTCCACGATTTGTACCGGCGATTCAGAGCGCGGATTATCGTCAGTCAACACAATCCGATCAGCCATCTTCTCCGCCACAGCGGCCATCATTGGACGCTTGCCGCTGTCGCGATCGCCGCCACAGCCGAAAATACACCACAAGCGGCCTTCACAGTGTACGCGCAGTGCCTGCAGCGCTTTTTCCAGCGCATCGGGGGTGTGAGCATAATCAACAACCATCATAGGTTTGTCAGCCGCTTGAAAAACTTCCATCCGCCCGGTCACGGCACGCAATTGCGGTGCGGCAGCCAGCAGCGCAGCTTTATCACGCCCGGTCGCCAGCAACGTGGCCAGTGCCAGCATCAGGTTCATCACATTGAACGCCCCGACCAGCGGAGCCTCAAACTGTCCGGCTCCCCAGCTGGAGTCAAACGCAATCTTAACGCCCTGGGTGCTGTACGCCACCTCATCCAGCCACAGTTTAGGGCCAGAATGTTCCGCCACACCGGCAGCATCAGTGGCCACGGCAACAGCATCAGGCAATCCTGCCAGCCACTGACGGCCTACCTCATCGTCAGCGTTAATGACCGCAACCCCGCTGTGGTGCTCAGTAAAGAGGGTCTGCTTCGCCGCCGCATAGCTTGCCATGTCACCGTGGTAATCCAGGTGATCCCGGCTCAGATTGGTAAAAATGCTGGCCGCAAACTGCAGCGCCTTCACCCGCCCCTGAACCAAACCGTGTGAGGACACTTCCATCGCCACATAATCTGCGCCCTGACGGTGCATCGTCGCCAGCTCACAAGGAATGTCCAGCGCGCTGCCCGTGGTATTGGCGGCTGGCTGAATGTTCGCCAGCAGCCCGTTACCGGTGGTTCCCATCACGCCACTGGTGTGGCCCAGTAACTGTGCCCACTGCGCCAGTAACTGGCTGATGGTGGTTTTCCCGTTGGTTCCGGTCACCGCGATCAGCTCCAGAGCCTGATCCGGCGCGCCGTAAAACTGCTTGGCAATCGCCGACAGCTTCTGGCCCAGCTCCGGCAGCGCAATAACCGCCACCTCATCCTGCCAGCACAGTGCCGGTTTACCATCGTCGGCTTCGGCCAGCACTGCCGCAGCGCCGGATTCAATGGCCGACGAGATAAAGCGCCGACCATCCACCTGGTGTCCGTTGACCGCGACAAAAAGATCACCGGCCTGAACCTTGCGGCTGTCCAGAGTCATTCCCGTGACCGTCAACGCCGCCAGGCGATCCGGTAACGAGAGGGCATCACGCCACGGCGCAACCAAGGCGCCAACTGAAGTATTCTGATTAAGTTCCGGCATGCGTTTTGCCCCTGTGACTTACTACTTTTAATTCTTCTCGGGTTCCCGCGTCAGGCGGGATATTCAAAATTTGCAGGGCGCTTTCCATCACTTCCGCGAAAATCGGTGCGGCGACCAGACCGCCATAGTATTTGTCGCCCTGGGGCTCGTTAACCACCACAACCATCGCCAGACGCGGGTTGCTGATCGGCGCCAGGCCGGCTGTCATTGCGATGTATTCATCACTGTATCCGCCCGCCACGGCTTTTTTCGCCGTACCGGTTTTTGCCCCAACCCGATAGCCGGGCACACCCGCGCGGAAGGCACTACCACCTTTCTGCGTAACGGTTTCCAGCATATTGAGCAGCTTGCGGGTGTTTTCCACCGAGGCAACCTGACGCCCCGGGATCACCTGCTCAGTCTTCAGGATTGACAGCGGACGGTTGACCCCCATCCCTCCAAGAGTGGCATACGCCCGCAGCAACTGGATCGGGGTCGTCGAAATGCCGTAGCCAAATGACAGAGTGGCACGTTCGAAATCAGACCAGCGGCGGCGGTCAGGGAAAAAGCCCTGCGCTTCGCCAATCAGGTTGATGCCGGAAGCATCCCCCAGCCCGACTCCGCTGTACATGCCCAGCACCGCATCCACCGGCATCGCCAGCGACAGTTTACTGACGCCGATGTTACTGGACTTTTTCAGGATTTGCGCCAGATCCGCCTTACCGACCTGAGACACATCACGCACCCGGCTACCCCCGATTTGCATCAGGCCGTTGCCGGTGTCGATTATTGTATTTTCATCCGCCACCCCATTTTCCAGGGCGGCCAGAACCACAAAGGGCTTAATTGTTGAACCCGGCTCCATCGCATCGGTTATGGAGCGGTTACGCATTCGGAAGCTTTGCAGCTGATCGCGATTATTCGGGTTATAAGACGGGGCATTCACCATCGCCAAAATTTCCCCGGTCCGGACATCCGCCATAATGACAGTGGCTGAGGTCGCCTGATAATCCGCAACGGCCTGCTTCACGGCACGATAGGCCACCGCCTGCAGGCGCTGATCAATGCTCAAACTCAGCGGTTTACCCGGTTCACGCTGTTTCAGAGAGATATTTTCCACCACCCGGCCGTAACGGTCTTTACGCACGGTGCGCCGTCCCGGCTCACCGGTCAGCCAGCCGTCGTAGGTACGCTCAACCCCTTCCAGGCCATGACTATCGATACCGGTCACCCCGATCAGGTGCGCGCTGACTTCGCCGGAAGGATAAAAGCGACGGGATTCGTCTTTCAGGCCAATGCCTGGCAGTTTAAGTTTATTGACATATGCCGCCATGGCCGGACTGACCTGACGCTGAAGGTAGATAAAACGGCGGGATTGATTTTGCTCCAGGCGATTGAGCAGCGCTTTACGATCGAGCCCCAACACATCCGCCAGCGCGTGCCAGCGATCCACCTGAGCCAGGCCACCGTTTTTGAAAATCTGAACCGGATCGGCCCACACCGCCTGAACCGGCACACTGACCGCCAGCGGTTCACCGTTGCGATCCGAAATAATGCCTCGGGCTGACGGCAGTGCCTTCACTCGCAGTGAGCGCATGTCGCCTTCCTGGATCAGCTTGCCGGGATCCAGGACCTGAATATAAGCGGCACGGGCAATCAGTGCCCCGAGCGCCAGTACTACAAAGCCGCAAATAACGCCAAAGCGCCACGGAATAAAAGCCGGTGGCGCTTTTTGTCGACGTTGATTGGGCGTATTATCGCGCTTGATATTCTTCATCAACTTCATTCGTGAACAATGACTTCGTTATCACGGGATGGGCGTTTCATTTCCATGTCCTTTTCAGCCAGCCGTTCAATCCGGCTGTGTTCGGCAAGGGAGTTCTCCTCCAGGATCTGGTTACGCCATTCAATATCCAGCTGATCACGCTCGATCAACAGTTGTTCCTGTTCGGCAATTAACTGACGGGAATGATGGGTGATCAGAACAACCCCCAATGCAGAAATCAGCACCAGAACCAGCAGGAACAGCGGAAACCGTCCTACAGAGAGTAAGTCCCGCCCAATCAGGCGGGCCAGATTGTCTGTCGGTTCCGGCGCAGACTTCATAGACGCTCAGCCAAACGCAGAACCGAACTGCGTGAACGGGCGTTCACGTTAATTTCGGTATTCGATGGTTTAATTGCTTTACCTACCGCTTTCAGCTTCGCCGAGCCCAACGCCTTGATTTGCTCATCGGTCAGCGGCAGGCCAGCAGGCACTTCCGGCCCTTTGCTCTGCTTACGGATGAAACGCTTCACCATGCGGTCTTCCAGCGAATGGAAGCTGATCACGGACAGACGGCCACCCGGAGCCAGCACCTGCAGCGCGCCATTCAGCGCGGTCTCGATTTCTTCCAGCTCGCTGTTGATGTAGATACGGATGGCCTGGAAGCTACGGGTCGCCGGGTGCTTATGCTTGTCTTTAAACGGCGACACTTCAGCAATCAGGCGGGCCAGCTGAGTGGTACGGGTCAGTGGCTCGTTCTCCGGATTTTCACGGTGCGCCACAATGCCACGGGCAATACGCTTGGCGAAACGCTCTTCACCAAACTCTTTCAGAACCCAGGCAATGTCGTCCGCTTCCGCTGTCGCCAGCCAATCAGCGGCCGAAATACCGGATGTTGGATCCATCCGCATGTCCAGCGGGCCGTCACGCATAAAGCTGAAGCCGCGCTCGGCATCATCAAGCTGCGGCGAAGAGACACCAAGATCCAGCAGCACGCCGTCAATGCGGCCAATCAGATCACGCTCAACCATGTATTTTTCCATGCCAGAAAACGGGCCATGGATAATAGTAAAACGCGGGTCATCAATTTTTTGAGCCTCAGCGATAGCCTGGGGATCACGGTCAATACTGTACAGACGCCCGTTTTCTCCGAGCTGTGAAAGAATTAACCGGCTGTGACCGCCACGACCAAACGTGCCGTCAATGTAGATACCATCAGGCTTAATCGCCAGGCCATCTACAGACTCGTGCAACAGCACGGAAACGTGCTCAAACTGTTCAGACATAATAATTTAATTGGCTCTTAAAAAGCTGCCCGTACGTCAGCGTGACTGGTGACGTCTGCGGGATAAATTTGATTCGTGAAGGAATTCATTCAGTTAAGCAATTAAAACACTGTTTTAAAAGCATTTACTGCAAATTCCCATCGCAAAGTGTACGTATTTGGCAAAAAAGATGTCAAGCCAAGGTCTCGTTTTCTGACAATCAATTGATAATTTTCAATGACCTCAGAATGCTTTGCCAGACAGGCAACGGGGAGGCATAAACGACAAAAGGTGATGAGAGACATGCCAGGAGGCGTCTCTCATCACCTTTTATGCGGAAAGAGGTGAGTTGGCCGATAAGCCGGGTTCTGTACCGCTTGCGCGGTGGTAATCATTCCTCTAGGCCTGCAATCGCTCACAGGCTCAAGCAACCTACCCGTCCCCAACGCGGGCCACGCCACTGGGGACCTATTTGGTCTTGCTCCGGGTGGAGTTTACCGTGCCACGAACTATTACTAGCCGCGCGGTGCGCTCTTACCGCACCCTTTCACCCTTACCTGTGCACCATTCCGAAGAACGGGCCATCGGCGGTTTGCTCTCTGCTGCACTGGTCGTAGGCTTGCGCCCCCCAGACGTTATCTGGCACCCTGCCCTATGGAGCCCGGACTTTCCTCCCCCTCGTCAGTCTCCCTAAGGACATCAACGAAGCAGCGATTACCTGGCCAACTCAGGCGAGCGATTGTATAGAAGTTGGCACGCGGTTACCAGTGAAATATCCTGCCCGACGTGACAACGCTTAAAAAGCCAGCAACGCGCACCGGTTACTCCAGATTTTCCAGCCCCCACTTATACAGCGCGTTTTTCTTCACACCGTGGATTTCCGCCGCCAGTGCCGAGGCTTTTTTCAGCGGCAGTTCCTTGACCAACAGCGCCAAAGTACGCAACGCTTCGGCCGGCAGCGCATTTTTCTCTGCCCGATGACCGGCCACCAGCAGCACCATCTCACCACGAATGCGGTTACTATCCAGCTTCAGCCACTCAATCAGCTCCGCCAGCGGCGCGCCGTGGATGGTCTCGTAGGTTTTGGTCAGCTCACGCGCCAGGACAACATCCCGCTCCGGCCCCAGTACCGCCAACATATCAGCCAGCGATTCCATAATACGGTGTGGTGATTCATAGAAAATCAGAGTGCGTTCGTCCTCAGCCAACGCCTGAAAACAATCCCGACGGCCCTTGCTTTTCGGTGGCAAAAAGCCTTCGAAGCTGAATCGGTCTGAAGGCAGACCGGCAGCACTGAGTGCAGTAATCACCGCACAAGGTCCCGGAAGCGGAACAACTTTAACACCCGCCTGACGACAACGATTGACAAGATGATATCCTGGATCGCTGATCAGCGGCGTACCGGCATCAGAAACCAATGCAATGCTGTTACCTGCCTGAAGTTTTTCGATTAGGAAGTCAGCTTTCTGCTGTTCGTTGTGATCGTGAAGCGCGAAGGTGCGGGTCGAGATCGAAAAATGGGTCAGCAGGCGTGATGTATGGCGAGTATCCTCCGCAGCAATCAAGTCCACCTTGGCCAGCACGTCCAATGCACGCTGTGTAATATCTGCCAGATTACCGATGGGTGTAGGTACGATGTACAAAGTTGCGGCATCTACCGTGCATGAATTGGTCTCACTCATTTGTTTAAGATCTCATCTGCAATTAATATAGAGAGTAATTTGTCATAGTTGAATGAATTCAATGATCAATTTTACCCATAAGCGTAAAAGTGTATCACGACTGTTAGCCCCTGTAGCCCTTGCTGTCATCCTAGCTGGCTGTAGTGCGCCTAATCAGCAACAGGTCGTGGGCACGGATATCACTGTCGCTGCTACCGATACCGCGGCCAATTATCTGATTAAAGCCGAATCTACCGAAGGTGCCACCAGTATCAACTGGCACATCCTTGCCTTAAAAGCATTCATTAAAGAAGGTCGCTGGGAACAGGCCGAGCAGCAGTCTAACCGACTGAGCCGCATGAACCTGGATCCGGTTCAGATGGCGGAATGGCAGCTAGCCAACGCGACACTGCGCTACCAACAAGGCCAGCCTCAGGCAGCGCTGGATACCCTGAACTTCCAGCCATGGTGGACGCTAGCTGACAGCCAGTACCTGCGCTATCACATGCTGCGCGCCGACCTGCTTGGGCAAACCAACCAGTATCTGCTGGCGGCCCGTGAGCGCACGGCTCTGGATCAATTGCTGAGCGCCGAGCAAAAACAAGCGAACTGGCAGAACCTGTGGCAGGATCTAAGCCATTACAGTAACAGCCAACTGCAGTCACTGTCTCTGGGCAGCAACGAAGAGGTGCTGCGCGGCTGGGTACAGCTGGCCGTGCTGAAAAACACATATGGGCAACGCCCGGCCAAACTGAAAACCATGGTTGAAGATTGGCTGGCCAAAAATCCGTACCACCCGGCTAACCAGTACCTGCCTGCCGATCTGACGGCCATCATGTCACTGGAGATCACCCAGCTGAACAATGTGGCACTGTTGTTGCCACTTAGTGGTCGCTTCGAGCAGTCCGGGAAAGCGGTGCGTGACGGCTTCCTTAACGCGATGCTGGACGATTCCGGCCGCGATGCCAACACCGAGCTGACCCTGTACGATACCGATGCCGAGCCAATGCCAGCCATTCTGGCGAAGCTGAAGCAAAACAATGTTGAGCTGGTGATTGGTCCGCTGCGCAAAGAGAAGATCACGGAATTCCAGCGCATGAACAGCGATCAGATCCCGCAACTGGCCCTGAACGAACCGGATGCCGGCAGCGTAAGCCAAGCCAACACCTGTTATTTCTCGCTGTCACCGGAGCAGGAAGCAGAACAAGCAGCCAAGCACCTGTTTGCCAATGGCCACCAGTTCCCTATCGTCCTGGCACCCGCGAACAGCTATGGCCGCCGGGTCAGTGATGCCTTTGTTAAGCAATGGGAACAGTTGACCGGTCACACCCCGACCTCCCGTCAGTTTAGCTCGCGCAAAAACATCCAACAGGTCATGACGGAAGTGTTTGGTCAGAATGACAGCAAAGCCCGTATCCGTCAGATGGAGCAGATCTTGGGTAGCGATACCCAAAGCGAATCCCGCAGCCGTCGTGATACCGATGCCGTGTATGTGATCGGCAATGTCAACGAGCTGAAGCTGCTGAAGCCGTTTGTGGATGTGGCCGTCGACCCGGGCGTGACACCGCCGAAGCTGTACGCCAGCTCACGCAGCTACCCGGATCGCAATATCAGCCACATGGACATTAAAGGCGTCGAGTTCAGCGATATCCCGATGCTGGTCAATGCGGACCCGGGGTTCATGAGCCAGTTTGAAACACAGTGGCCTAACGCCAGCAATACAAATATGCGCCTGCACGCGTTCGGAATGGATGCGTACAAGATGATCACTGAACTGCCTCAGATGCGGGTAGTTGAACACTACTCCATTACCGGTCATACCGGCCAGCTGAGCCTGAATGATCAGTGTGTCGTCCAGCGCGAGCTGAGCTGGGGCGTCTTCTCTGGCGAAGGCATTGAACCTGTTCAATAAACGCCAGCAAGGCAAAACCTACGAGGTCATGGCTGAGACGCATCTGCGTCGCCATGGCCTCGTTGCCGTTGCCCGGAATTTCCAGTGCCGGGGCGGTGAAATCGATCTGATCATGCGCGATCGTCACTGCTGGGTCTTCATTGAAGTCAAATTCCGGCAACACAACCATTACGGTTCGGCCGCAGAAGCGGTAAACTGGCGCAAGCAACAGCGAATCAAACGCGCCGCGCTGTTCTGGCTCCAACAACAGGGCCATGCCATTGAGCATACTGAGTTTCGGTTTGACGTGGTGTCATTGGAAGGAACCCCACCGCAAATCGAATGGTTTACCAACATCCTAGTTGAAGGTTGATCCATGCTAGAAAGCATCAAAGAAAGTTTTACCGAAAGCATCCAAACCCAGATTGCCGCCGCCGAGGCTCTGCCCGACGCGCTGTCTCAAGCGGCCCAGCTCATGGTCCAGAGCCTGCTTAACGGTAACAAAATCCTCTGCTGTGGCAACGGCGGGTCAGCAGCGAACGCCCAGCATTTTGCTTCTTGCCTGATCAACCGTTTTGAAACTGAGCGTCCGAGTTTGCCAGCCCTTGCCCTGACCGCAGATACCACAACCCTGACCGCTGTCGCAAACGACTACCACCAGGATGAAATCTTCTCCAAACAGGTACGTGCACTGGGACAAGGCGGCGACATCCTGCTGGTGATTTCTACCAGCGGTAACAGCAAAAACATCATCAAAGCGATGGAAGCGGCCCTGACCCGTGACATGACCATTGTAGCCCTCACCGGTATGGACGGCGGTGAAATGGCCGGCTTGCTAGGCCCGCAGGATGTTGAAATCCGCATTCCTTCCCAGCGTACCGCACGTATCCAGGAAGGCCACTTACTGGCCGTACACTGCCTGTGCGATCTGATTGATAAAGTCCTGTTCCCTCATCACGAAGCCTAATGAGGGGAGATATATTCATGAAGCGTCGCCTCCTGTTCATTGCGTGTTTGTCACTGGCTCTTCAGGCGTGCGCCCTGACTAACCCGGCAGATACCCGTACCACCACGCAACAATGGTATGACCAACAGATTGAGATGGAAATCGGCGGACTGGTTAACAAGCCGCCGTTTCGCGAGCAAGTACGAGCCAATGCCATCGCGGTAGATGGCAAGGTACTGTTGATTGGTCAGGCCGCGGATCAGGCCACCAGCCAGCAACTAGAAAGTAAGGTTCGCGAATTCAAACGGGTGAAAACCGTCTTTAACCAGTTGCAAATTCGTCCGCCTGCCGCTCTGAGCGAAGTCAGCCAAGACAGTTGGCTGACCACCAAAGTCAAAACGCAGCTCATTGGCAGCAAGAAACTTCGCGATGCAACCATCCAGGTGTATACCGCGGGGCAGGAAGTGTACCTACTGGGTTATGTCACCCCAGAGCAGGGAAATGTGGCCGCCGAAATCGCGCGCAATGTATCTGGCGTGAAAAAGGTCGTGAAAGTCTTTGAGTACCCGCCGCAATAAACCGCGGATATTCGCCCTGCCCGGCAGTTTGGTTCAGCGCCCATCCCAAAATACATATATAAAAAAACGCAGCCTGGGCTGCGTTTTTTGTGGATTGGTTTCGCGTTATTTGACGACACGAAGGCTTGGGCGACCACGAGGTCGAGGCGGCTCGTCATTAGAATCTGACTCACTCACCAGTTCAGGCTCTTCATCAACCTCAACAGAACTTAATACCATCGGCGCATCATCTTCAAGCTCGATGTCATCCAGCTCTTCAATGTCAGCCATATAAGCCGGTTCTGGCTCGAACATCGTCCCTGCACCATTTTCACGGGCATAGATTGCCAGTGCTGCGTACAGTGGAACAATGACCGAATGAGGACGACCGCTGAAACGAGCATTGAAGCTGATCGCCTCGTTGCCCAGTTCCAGATTGCCTACCGCACGCGGGGCAATATTCAGCACGATCTGACCATCGCTCACGAATTCCATCGGAACTTGCACGCCAGGCTGGGTCGCATCAACCACCAAATGCGGGGTCAAATCGTTATCCACCAACCAGTCGTAAAACGCCCGAAGAATATACGGACGGCGTGGCGTCATGCGATCCATATCCATTATTTACCAGCCAGGCGCATTTCACGCTCAACTTCGGTAAGAGAAGCCAGGAATGAATCACGTTCAAACACACGGGTCATGTACGCTTTCACTTCCTTCGCACCGGCACCAGCCAGTTCGATGCCCATTTCAGGCAGACGCCACAATAGTGGAGCCAGGTAGCAATCGACCAGGCTGAACTCTTCGCTCATGAAGTACGGGAATTCAGCAAACACTGGTGCCAGAGCCAGAAGCTCTTCGCGCAGCTGCTTACGAGCTTTGTCAGCTTCGTCGGCAGAGCCGCCCTTGATCTTGTCAGCCAGGCTGTACCAGTTACGCTCGATACGGTACATCATCAAGCGGCTGTTACCTCGGGCAACCGGATATACAGGCATCAGCGGCGGATGAGGGAAACGCTCATCCAGATACTCCATAATGATACTTGCCTGATACAGAGCAAGCTCACGATCAACCAGGGTCGGCACGGAGTTGTACGGATTCAGGTCAAGCAGATCTTCCGGCAGGTTGTTTGGATCAACCAGCTCAATTTCAACACTCACACCTTTTTCCGCGAGTACGATACGCACCTGATGGCTGTAGATGTCAGAAGCATCAGAATACAGAGTCATCACAGAGCGTTTATTGGCAGCAACAGCCATTAACCCCTCCAGTATTATAGCAATACACAAAAAGCAACGGGGGCCTCTGCCCCCATTGCGAGATTCTAACCCACTAGATTACCCGATCAGTGGACATCACGCCAATATTCTTTCTTCAACAGTAAGGTTAGTACAAAGAATACGACGATGAAGCCCATCACCCAGTAACCCATACGCTGACGTTCCAGTTTCATCGGTTCAGCAGAGTACGCCAGGAAGTTCACCAGATCGCGAACCACTGCATCATACTCTTCTTTATTCAGTTCACCGCTGCCATCAGCCTCAATACCAACGAATTCCTGAACTTCTTTACCGTCAACCAGACGCGTCTCGTAAACCTTGCTTGGCACACCCTGCAGCTCTTCAAGAACGTGCGGCATACCAACACTTGGGAAGACAACGTTGTTCACGCCAAACGGACGGCTTGGGTCCGCGTAGAATGAACGCAGGTAGGTGTAGATCCAATCAGCGCCACGGACACGGGCAACCATTGTCAGGTCTGGTGCCGGCGCACCGAATGATGCCGCCGCATATTCCGTTGGAATCGCGTTGGTCATCAGATCACCGATCTTCGCATTAGGATCGAAGATCAGGTTCTCTTTCATCAACTCTGCCGGAATACCCAGATCGGTCGCGACACGCTCATAACGCTGGTACTGCGTGGCGTGACAGCCAAAACAATAGTTCATGAACGTACGAGCCCCGTTCTGCAGCGATGCTTTATCGCTCAGATCGTTATTGGCTGCATCCAGTGGTACTGCAGGACCCGCTGCCATAGCCAGAGATGGCAGCAGGGCAAATAACATGACAATCAACTTTTTCATTTGAATGTTACCCTCTCTGGTAATGGCTTAGTTGCTTCGTTCTTGCTGTAGAAGAACAGCAGGACGAAGAACATGAAGTAGCCGAAGCTGAAGATCTGTGCCATCAGTGTGTACACCGGCGTGGCAGGCAGAGCACCCAGAATTCCCAGAGCAATGAAACAGATGGTGAACTGAACAATGTTCCCCAGGTGCAGCTTGCTACGGTAACGGTACGAACGAACTTTACAGCGATCCAGCCATGGCAACAGGAACAGCGCAACAATCGACGCACCCATTGCGATAACACCCAGCAGCTTATCCGGAACCGCACGCAGGATGGCGTAGAACGGTGTGAAGTACCAAACCGGAGCAATGTGCTCAGGAGTCTTCAGCGGGTTCGCAGCTTCAAAGTTAGGTGGCTCAAGGAAGTAGCCGCCCATTTCCGGGTTGAAGAAGATCACGTAGCTGAACAGGAATGCAAACACCGCCACACCAACCAGATCTTTCACCGTACCATAAGGGTGGAACGGGATAGAGTCGATGATGTCGTATTTCTTGGTGTAGTACTCGTGGAACTTGAACTGCGTTTTGTAATCTTCGCCTTTGCTGCCTTTCGGCAGTTTGGTCTCGATACCGTCCGGGTTGTTCGAACCAACTTCGTGCAGAGCCAGAATGTGCAGCACAATCAGAAGCAGCAGAACAATCGGCAGAGCGATCACGTGCAAGGCAAAGAAGCGGTTCAGTGTAGCGCCCGAGATAACGTAGTCACCACGGATCCACAATGTCAGGTCATCACCAATAACAGGAATCGCACCAAACAGCGAGATGATTACCTGAGCACCCCAGTATGACATCTGACCCCATGGCAGCAGGTAGCCCATGAAGGCTTCAGCCATCAGTACCAAGAAGATCAGCATACCGAACAACCACAGCAGCTCACGTGGTTTCTGGTAAGAACCGTAGATCAGCCCACGGAACATGTGCAGGTACACCACGATGAAGAATGCAGACGCACCGGTAGAGTGCATATAACGCAGCAACCAGCCATATTCCACATCACGCATGATGTATTCAACAGAGGCAAACGCACCATCGCCGGAAGGTACGTAGTTCATGGTTAGCCAGATACCCGTCAGTAGCTGGTTAACCAGTACCAGCATTGCCAACGAACCGAAGATATACCAGAAGTTAAAGTTCTTCGGCATCGGGTATTCAGACATATGCTTGCGATAAGCATTCATCGCAGGCAGACGTTTTTCAATCCAACCGAGTAAGGCTTCCATTAGGCAGTCTCCCCATCTTCACCAACCAGAATGGTGTTGTCGTCCAGGAACGTGTGAGGCGGCACAACCAGGTTTAGTGGTGCCGGAACCCCAGCAAAGACACGACCCGCCATGTCAAACTTCGAGCCGTGACACGGGCAGAAGAAACCTGCCGACACACCACTGACCTGCTCACTGAAGCTGTCTGGCAGATAGGTAGGGGAACAGCCAAGGTGGGTACAGATACCTACGGCTATAAAAATTTCAGGCTTAACAGAACGATATTCATTCTGGGCATACATCGGCTGCTGTGGCTCTTCTGATGAAGGGTCACGCAGCTGGCCGTCATGGCCACCCAATTCTTTCAAAATCGCATCGCTACGGCGGACAACCCAGACAGGTTTACCACGCCACTCGACGCGAACCATCTGGCCTACTTCCAACTTGCTGATATCAACTTCAACTGGCGCACCGGCGGCTTTTGCTTTCGCGCTCGGGTTCCATGATTTGATAAAAGGCACGGCTACAGCGACTGCACCTAAGCCTCCAACAACCGAAGTCGTCGCAGTCAGGAAGCGGCGTCGGCCGTTACTTACTGGCGCATTGCTCATCCAACATTCTCCCATGTGCTCCCGCTCTGGATTATTATTATGTCCTTTTGCGTCCCTGGAGCTTACGGCTAACTTTCAACGGAAAGAAACAACAGTTACTCCTGCCCAAGCGGCAGAATTAATTCATTTTAAAGCTGTTGCTTATCACGCCAAATGATAAAGAAAACCCTACTTTATGACAAGATAAAGCTACCTTTTCGCAACAAATGTGAGAGGTATGTTCTTTTTGTTACTTGCCATCATGCAAATTGCTGTTATATGGGAAATTTCCGGGTTTCAACCAAACAAAAAACTAGGTTGATAATTATCTGATTCAGATAAGTTTGTTGCTTAGGTGTGACCAAGCTAACACATTCCTAAAACAAATATCTGGTTATTACTGATAAGAGTGACAGCGGAGGCGGGAAAGCTTTGAGATATAAAAAAAGCCCAACCCGAAGGCTGAGCTTTTTGACCACAGAAACCAGATAAAATCTGGAGCGTTGAAATTAACGCTTAGAGAACTGTGGACGGCGACGTGCTTTACGCAGACCAACTTTCTTACGTTCAACGCGACGTGCGTCACGAGTAACGTAACCAGCTGCACGTAGAGCAGGACGTAGAGTCTCATCGTATTCCATCAGAGCGCGAGTGATACCGTGACGGATCGCACCTGATTGACCAGTGATACCACCACCTTTAACAGTGATGTACAGGTCAAGTTTCTCTGTCATTTCAACAAGCTCAAGTGGCTGACGAACAACCATGCGAGCAGTTTCGCGACCGAAGTATTCTTCGATGCTACGCTTGTTGATTACGATGTTACCAGTACCCGGCTTAATGAAAACGCGAGCAGCTGAGCTTTTGCGACGGCCAGTGCCGTAGTATTGATTCTCTGCCATTGTCATCTTCCCCAATTAGATGTCTAGAACTTTAGGCTGCTGTGCAGCGTGGTTGTGCTCAGCACCAGCGTAAACTTTCAGCTTACGGTACATTGCACGGCCTAGAGGACCCTTAGGAAGCATGCCTTTAACAGCAATTTCGATAACCATTTCTGGTTTCTTAGCGATCAGCTTGTCGAAGCTGATTGACTTCAGACCACCGATGTAGCCAGTGTGGTGGTGGTACATCTTGTCAGTGCGCTTAGCACCAGTTACCGCAACTTTCTCAGCATTGATAACTACGATGTAGTCACCAGTGTCAACGTGTGGAGTGTACTCAGGCTTGTGCTTGCCACGTAGACGAGATGCGATTTCAGTTGCAAGACGGCCTAGTGTTTTACCTTCAGCGTCTACAACATACCAGTCACGTTTTACAGTTTCTGGTTTAGCAACGAAAGTTTTCATGCTAATTCTTACCCAAAATTAAATAGTTTCACTTCACTGGAGCATATTGCTCCATCTCTGTACAGAGCCCAGTCATCACCCCTTCGAGTGGTTGGCACTCCCGGCTTTTGCCGTTACAGGTACGGTGGGTCGCAAGATTATAGGGAAGGGTGGAGAAAAAATCACCTTTTTTTGAAAAAAAATTGCGATTTTTTCTCTCTGAGCATTTTTGCCTCAAATTCACCATTTTACTTCGGGATTTCCCCTGTTTTACGGCAGGAAAAGCCCCACATCAGGCTAGGTGAGGACGAGCCAGATAGTCGTGACTCTGCATCTCGACAAGCCGTGAGCAACAGCGTTTATACTCAAATGCAAGGCGTTGTCCCTGATACAGGTTTTCCCAGTTTACTTCGGCAGAAATGATCAATTTGACGTTACGTTCATAGAACTCGTCGACCAGGGCGATAAAGCGCCGTGCGGCATCACTTTCTGCCTCACCCATTTGTTTTACCTCAGACAGTAAAACCGTATGGTAAAGCCGGGCCAATTCCATGTAATCGGCCTGGCTGCGCGCGGTCTGGCACAGAGTGGCAAAATTAAAATGCACTACCCCTTCCGCCTCATGCAGCGTCGGCAACGTCCGATGATTAATCTCAATGTTTTTGCCACTGAAACGTGGTGCCACACTCAGCTGTTCGAAATACCTCAGCATATTCTGCTCGGCCGCCGCATCAAGCGGAGCATGGTAGATTTCGGCCTGCTCCAGGGTACGTAACCGATAATCCACCCCGGAATCGACATTCACCACCTCGCAGTTCGCTTTGATCAGGGCGATGGCCGGCAGGAAACGCGCACGCTGCAAGCCATTTCGGTACAGCTCATCAGGTGGAATGTTAGAGGTGGCCACCAGCGTAATACCGCGTTTAAACAGGGCTTCAAACAGCGTGCCAAGCAACATGGCATCGGTAATATCTGAGACGAAGAATTCGTCAAAGCAAATCAGGTCAGCTTCTCGCTTGAACCGATCGGCCACAACCTGCAGCGGGTCGGCCTGCTGCTCCAGGGTTCTCAATTCATCATGAACCCGCTGCATAAAGCGATGGAAGTGGACCCGCATCTTGCGTTGTGTCGGCAGACAGTCATAAAACGTGTCCACCAGATAGGTTTTACCACGACCGACCCCACCCCAGAAATAAAGCCCTTTTTCAGGCGGCGGAGGCGGCGGTGAGCGGCGCAGCACCCGATCCATCATGGTTCGTTCTGCGACCGGTTTCGGCTTAAGCAGCCGGTGATAAAGATCATCAAGGTGACGAACGGCCATTGCCTGAGCCGGGTCAGCCATAAAGTCGTCCCGTTTAAGATCTTCCTGGTATTTTTGTAGCGGCGTCATCCTTCTAACTAGACCTAATCATCTCCCTTCAGTGACCGAGATAGTACCATGCCAGCGCGTGACCATGTATAGTATCTATACGAATCTGATTAACTTGGTCACGATTCAGCGCCAATTAATCTTTTTGTTATACAACGGCCAGTTATAAACGGTGTCACGATGTTCCAAGACTGCAGGAACAATGTAACCTGCCAGACCCGTCGCGGCCCTGCTACTTAAGTCAAAAGGAGTACTTCATGGCTTGGATTTACGCGCTTCTTATCTTTATCGCCGGTGCGGCAGTCGGGGCTTTTGCGGCTCGCCTGGGCACCAAGAGTCTTAAAAATCAGAAGGAGCTGAAAAAAGAGCTCGACAAATCAAAATACGAACTCGAGCAGTTTCGTCAGGAGCTGGTTGATCACTTCGCCCAAAGCTCTGAGTTGCTGGATAACCTGGCGAAAGACTACAGCAAGCTGTACGAGCATATGGCGAAAACCTCGACAGAGCTAATGCCGAACCTGCCGGAGCAGGATAATCCGTTTGCCCGCCGCATCAGCACGCTGGAAGCCGTAAAAAACGTGGAGGCTCCGCAAGATCAGCCTCGCGATTACGCCAACGGTGCGAGTGGCCTATTGAAAGACATCCCTGAACCAGTGGTTGAGGCGCCAAAAGCCGGCTAATCATTTTCTCAGGAACTAAACACTGATTTTCAAGTCTGAGATAAAGCAGGCATATCAACATAATAGGCCCATGCCTGCCATTGGACTTGAAAATCGGAGTTTAGTGATAATGAAAAAACCTTTGCTTGTATTAAATGCTCTGGCACTAGGCATCAGTTCTGTTCTTTCTCCTGTAACTGCGTCTGCCGCCCTTCCTCAATCGGTGAATAGCCAACAATTGCCAAGCCTCGCCCCGATGCTTGAGCAAGTGACCCCTGCCGTTGTCAGTATTGCTGTCGAAGGCAAGCAGGTTTCGAAGCAACGCCTTCCGGAAACATTCCGCTTCTTCTTTGGCCCGGACTTTCCGGAAGAGCAAATTCGTGAGCGTCCGTTCCGCGGCCTGGGCTCCGGGGTCATTATTAATGCGGATAAAGGCTATGTGGTCACGAACCACCATGTGATCGGCGGTGCCGATAAAATCATGGTGCAGCTGCATGATGGCCGCGAAGTGGCTGCCGAACTGATTGGCAGTGACGAAATGTCTGACATTGCCCTGTTGAAACTCAAGAAAACCGACGACCTGACTGAAATCAAACTGGCGGATTCCGACAAACTGCGGGTCGGTGACTTTGCTGTTGCGATCGGTAACCCGTTCGGCCTCGGCCAGACGGTCACCTCCGGTATTATTTCAGCGTTGGGCCGCAGTGGTCTGAATATCGAAAACTTCGAAAACTTCATTCAGACCGATGCCGCCATTAACAGCGGTAACTCCGGTGGCGCACTGGTCAACCTGAACGGCGAACTGGTGGGTATCAACACCGCCATTCTAGGCCCTAACGGCGGCAACGTCGGGATTGGCTTTGCCATTCCGGTCAACATGGTCAAGAACCTGACCCAGCAAATTCTTGAATACGGCGAAGTCAAACGTGGTGTTCTGGGGGTTCAGGGGGGCGAACTGACCGCTGAGCTGGCCGAAGCGTTCGGCTATGACACAAATTACGGCGCCTTCGTGAATCAGGTAATGCCGGATTCTGCGGCGGCCAAAGCCGGACTCAAAGCCGGGGATATCATCACTACGGTCAACGGTAAGAAGATCCGCAGCTTTGCCGAGCTGAGAGCAAAAATTGCAACCTTGGGCGCAGGTAAAGAAGTGAGCCTGGGTATCGTGCGCGACGGTAAAGAACAAAGCGTCAACGTGACCCTTCAGGAAGCGTCACTGAATAAAGTGAAGGCGGACAACCTGCACCAGAATCTTGCCGGGGCTGAATTTGCCAACACCACCGCCGACGATGGTGTGAAAGGCGTGAAAGTTACCAGCCTGCAGGCCAATTCGCTGGCGGCACGTTACGGTCTGAAGGAAGGGGATATTATCCTGGGCGTGAATCGTCAGGCCATCCGTAACCTGGGTGAACTGCGTAAAGCGCTTGACCGCAGCGCTGGTGTCATGGCGCTTGAAGTCAAACGCGGTGACAACATCCTGTATCTGATCATCCGCTGATTCCCTCCCCTCGCAACATCCCAAGCAGCCGGCAGTGTCCGGCTGCTTTGCGCCTACGGCAATTACCGCTATATTCAACAAAATAACATCGAAATTTGGTATCTCACTGAGGTAGTGATACTCTCATCGGCTACGTTTGCCGTTTCGTGTTCAGGGGAGCATACATGCTGGCTTTTTTTAGCCGATCCATTCTGCTTGGTGTGGTCACGGCCGCAGCTCTGCTGGCCGTTTTTCCTGATCTTCGAACCCAGATGCTGGAAACCCCTCAGGTTCTGGTTCCGGCACAGCATGATCAAACTCAGGTATCCTTCAACTACGCTGTCCGGCGAGCATCTCCTGCTGTCGTCAATATTTACAACCGCCGGTATAACGCCAACGATCGCCTTCAGCTCAGCACGCAGGGACTGGGTTCCGGCGTCATCATGAGCGATAAAGGCTATATCGTGACGAACTATCATGTCGTCGCGGAAGCCGATCAGGTAATTGTAGCCCTTCAGGACGGACGCATTCTGACTGCCCAGCTCATTGGTAAAGACAAGCGCACAGATCTGGCGGTACTGAAAATTCAGGCCGAGAATCTACCGGTCATTCCGCTCAGCACCGATTACCAACCCGCGGTAGGGGATGTGGTTCTGGCTATCGGTAACCCTTACAACCTCGGCCAGACCACCACCTACGGCATCATTTCTGCCACCGGGCGTTCCGGCATGAGCTTCTATGGTCGGCAGGACTTCCTGCAAACGGATGCCGCCATCAACGAGGGGAACTCCGGCGGCGCGCTGGTCAATACGCGCGGCGAGCTGGTTGGTATTAATACCGCCTCTTTCCAACAGGCGACCGATATCGAAACCTATGGGATCTCTTTCGCGATTCCGTATGAGCTGACCCATAAAATCATGAATAAGCTGATTGCGGATGGCCGGGTAATTCGCGGTTATATCGGCCTAGAAGCCAGAGATATCAACCCAGTGATGGCACGCCTGTACGATGCAGACCAGATTAGCGGCATCATTGTAATGGGCATGGACCCGAATGGCCCGGCAGCCAAAGCCGGCTTCCAGGTGCAAGATATTTTGGTGGAGATAGACGGCAAGCCGGTGACTGACCGCCGTAATGTGCTGGATATCGTGACCGAGTTACGCCCAGGAACCCGAGTGGAAATGACCGTGCTGCGAAATGGTCAACCAACCAAGCTCAGTGTACTGATTGGGGATGACCCGCAGGATTACTGATCTGGTCGCCACTAAAAGCATTCCCCATAAAAAAAGCGAGAGCCTTGGCTCTCGCTTTTTGTTGGGTCACTTTCAGAGAGATTACTCGCTGAAGCGCTCGATATTCATACCCAGCGCGCGGAACTTATCTTCGATATGCTCGTAGCCGCGGTCGATATGGTAGATACGATCCACAATCGTCTCACCTTTCGCGATGCTGCCGGCAATCACCAGACTGGCTGATGCGCGCAGGTCAGTCGCCATCACCTGAGCGCCGCTCAGACCTTTGGTATCGCCGCAAATCACGGTGTTACCTTCGATTTCCGCTTTTGCTCCCATACGGATCAGTTCCGGGATGTGCATGAAACGGTTTTCGAAAATGGTCTCAGTGATGATCCCGGTACCTTTGGCAACCAGATTCAACAGTGAGAACTGAGCCTGCATATCTGTCGGGAAGCCCGGGTGCGGCGCAGTACGGATATTCACGGCTTTCAGCTCACGGTCGGTCATATCCAGACTGATCCAGTCGTCACCGGTTTCAATGGCGGCTCCCGCCTCTTCCAGCTTCGCCAGTGCCGCTTCCAGCAACGCAGGCTTAGTGTTACGACACACAATTTTGCCACCGGAAACCGCTGCTGCTACCAGGAATGTCCCGGTTTCAATACGGTCAGCCACAACTTTGTGATAGCCCCCGCCCAGACGTTCCACACCTTCGATGGTGATGGTGTCAGAGCCGGCACCAGTGATTTTCGCACCCAGTGTATTCAGGAACATCGCCGTATCGACAATTTCTGGCTCACGGGCTGCGTTTTCAATCACGGTCGTCCCTTCAGCCAGCGTCGCCGCAGACATGATAGTCACGGTCGCGCCAACACTGACTTTATCCATGACAATGTGAGCACCTTTCAGGCGACCGTCAACCGACGCCTTCACGTACCCTTCTTCCAGCGCGATGGTTGCACCCAGTTGCTCCAGACCGTGGATATGCAAATCCACAGGACGGGCACCAATGGCACAACCGCCCGGCAAGGAAACCTGTCCCTGACCAAAGCGAGCGACCAGCGGGCCCAATGCCCAGATAGATGCGCGCATGGTTTTCACCAGATCATAAGGCGCGCAAAATTCGTTTACCGGACCGGCATCAACATGGACAGAACCATTGCGGGTGACTTTCGCACCCAGTCGGCTCAGCAGCTCCATGGTAGTATCAATATCACGCAGTTTTGGCACATTCGCCACTTCTACCGGCTCTTCGGCCAGCAGGGAGGCGAACAAAATAGGCAATGCTGCATTCTTAGCACCAGAAATGGAGACTTCGCCGCTCAGTGGGCCACCGCCCTGGATTCGAAACTTCTGCATCATTTACCTCTTAGGACAGCGACATTAACTTTTTGTCTCGCGCCCACTCTTCCGGTGTGTACGTTTTAATACTCAGGGCGTGAATTGCATTGGTCGCGATATGTCCCATCAGCGGACCATAAATAGTCTGCTGTTTTTTCACTCGGCTCATGCCTTCGAACAGGGCGCCAACTGCAATCACTTCATAGTGGCTGCCATCGCCTTTCACGATGACTTCATCCAGCTCTACGGCATTTTCCAGGATGTTTTTGATTTCAGAGATTTCCACAAGCTATCCTCTTTACTACTCACGCCAAGCAAGCAGCGAACATTGATTCAACGTGGCTCAGGCGCAACAGCGTCATCAGCTGTTCCGGCACATTTAATAGTTTTAGCTCAGTCCCTTTCTGGCTGAGCACTTGATTGACATGCAACAGCATAACCATGCCTGCGGAGTCCACCCGGCTGACCGCTTTCAGATCGATAGTGACCGAGCCATCACGCGGCATCCACTCTTGTCTTCGCTGCCAAAAGGCGGGAACTGTGTCACGTTCCAACGCCCCTGACAAGCAGTAATACCCATTTTCCTGAACTCGCCACTCAATCTTGGGCTTACTCATTGTTTTTCGGCCTCGCGGCGAATTGGCTTGGCAGCCAGGTCACGCAGTGATTTAGTGACGGCCTCTACCCCTTCGCTGCGCAGCTGTCCGCTCCACTCGCTCTGCTTGGTTGAGATCATGCTGACCCCTTCGGCCACCATGTCATAGCCCTGCCACTCACCGGTTTTATTGTTTTTACGCAGTTTAAAATCCAGGCGGATTGGTGGACGTTTGGTGTCCAGAATATCGACGCGAACCGATACGATATTACGGTTAGCCGGTACTGACTTGGCCGATTCAACCTGAATATCCTGATTAGTGTACTGAGTCAGTACTTGCGCGTAAGACGCAACCAGGTAGTCAGAGAACGCAGACACAAAGCTGTCACGCTGTGACGGTGACGTTTGTTTCAGGTGCGGACCTAGCACTTTGTATGCTGCATAACGGGTATTCACGTATGGCAGTAATTCCTCGCGCACCACTCGGCGCAGCAACTCCGGGTTGCGCTGAATTTGGTTTTGCTCCGACTTCAGTCGGCTAAATGTCTTCTGTGAGACCTGATCAATCATGCGGTACGGATCTTTCAGATCCACGGCTGCCTGGCTGACCATTGGCAAGCTCACCAGCAAAAAGAATGCGTATTTCAACCATTTCATTAGCCTGTCCTCTTATTTACTGTCACCGCCGATGCTGTACAGCACCTGGCCGATCATATCTTCCAGTACCAGTGCAGACTTGGTGTCTTCAATCAGATCACCGTCCTGCAGCATGGCAACGTCGTCATCCACAAACCCAGGAGAAATCCCCAGATATTGCTCACCCAGCAAACCGGATGTCAAAATTGACGCCGAACTGGTCTCCGGAAAGTAGCCGTATTTTTTCTCAATCGCCATTGTCACTACCGGCAGGTAACTCTCGGTATCCAGCGTGATGCTGGTAATCTTACCTACGGTCACACCGCCCACTTTGATCGGTGAGCGGACTTTCAGCCCGCCGATATTGTCAAAATTCGCCTTCAGGGTGTAAGTCTCATTGCCGCCGATGTTCTGCACATCCGCGACTTTAAAAATCAGCACCAGGATGGCAGCAATGCCCGCCAGGACAAAGCTACCTACCCATAATTCTAGTTTTCTTGTTTGCTGCATCAGAAATTTCCCGTTTCGCCCTAGCTACCGAACATCAGAGCCGTCAATACAAAATCCAATCCAAGTACCGCCAGTGATGAATTCACCACAGTGCGGGTCGTGGCCCGGCTGATTCCCGCCGAAGTAGGTACGGCATCGTACCCGTTAAATACCGCTATCCAGGTCACTGTGATCGCGAACACCAGTGATTTGATCAGGCTGTTACCAATGTCGTAGCCCAAATCCACTGACGATTGCATGACCGACCAGAAGCTGCCGTGGTCGATCCCTTTCCAGTCGACCCCTACCAGCTGGCCGCCCCAGATGCCCACGGCACAGAACAGCATCGCCAGCAGCGGCATTGAGATCACCCCAGCCCAGAAGCGCGGCGCAATCACCCGGCGCAGCGGGTCAACGGCCATCATTTCCATGCTGGACAACTGCTCGGTGGCTTTCATCAGGCCAATTTCCGCCGTCAGCGCCGATCCCGCCCGGCCCGCGAACAGCAAGGCTGTCACTACCGGCCCGAGTTCCCGCAACAGCGACAGTGCCACCATTTGCCCCAGATTGGTCTCTGCCCCGAAATCCACCAGGACAATGTAGCCCTGCAGGCTCAGTACCATCCCGATAAACAGGCCGGAAACCAGAATAATCGCGACCGACAGCACCCCAACGGAGTACAGCTGGCGCAGCAGCAGCGGAAACATTTTCCCCGGCTGCGGCTGGCTGACCAGCGCCCCGTACAGAATGAGCGAGGCTCGTCCCAGGGTCTGGCATTTATCCAGTGCGAGACGCCCCTGACGCGCGACAAAATCCGCAATCATGTGTTAGCGCCCCTTACTATTAACATCAAACAATTCATCTTCTATTGCACCCGCCGGGAACTTAAACGGCACCGGACCATCCGCCTTGCCGTCCAGGAACTGGCGAATCCTAGGATCAGCATTGTGCTGCAGTTCGGAAGGCGAGCCCTGACCAATAATCTTACCGCCCGACAGCAGGTAAACATGGTCAGCGATCCCCATCACTTCATGGACATCGTGAGTCACAATCACCGAGGTGATATCCAGCGCCTGATTCAGATCTCGAATCAGCTTCACCAGCACCCCCATGTTGATAGGGTCCTGGCCGACAAAAGGCTCATCATACATGATCAGGTCGGGATCCAGCGCGATCGCTCTTGCCAGTGCGGCACGCCGTGCCATCCCGCCAGACAGCTCTGCCGGCATCAGCTGTGCCGCGCCCCGCAGGCCCACGGCCTCGAGTTTCAGCAGCACCAGCGTACGCAGCAGGTCATCCGGCAAATCCGTGTGTTCACGCAGCGGGAACGCCACATTATCAAACACCGTCATATCCGTGAACAGCGCACCGGACTGAAACAGCATGCTCATCTTGTTTCGTGCCTGGTACAGTTCCTGACGACCCAGCGTCGGGATATTCCAGCCTTCAAACCAGATATCCCCGCTATCTGGCAGAATTTGGCCGCCAATCAGGCGCAACAGGGTGGTTTTACCGATCCCCGACGGCCCCATGATCGCCGTTATTTTTCCCTTGGGTACATCCAGCGAGACATCGTCAAAAATCTTTCGCTCGCCGCGGGAAAAAGTCATATGCCGGATTGATACCAGCGATTCAGTTTGCTTCATAGCTACCCTAATTTGGCGCAAAAGCCATACTGGTCTGCCGCCCTATTCGCCGCAAACCGATGTATTTGTATAGAATGAAATATTTAAGATATTACCTGAATGTTGCCTTGATGATAGGAAGATTATGCAACCAACTCAAGGAAATAACTGTTAGAAGTCTGTTATTTCTCGCTCCTTTAGGACGCAATAATAACGGAAAACCGTCTATTTTCCGCCCTATTTTGTGTCGAATTTGTCAGCTTTTGTCACGTACGGATAGTCCCCGTCCAATTCCGCCAAGTCAGACTAATTTATCTCGCCTTTTGCTTTCTTTTTACAGCCTGAACCGTCAAAATTAGCCCTTTAAACAATTCACACTATTACACTTCCGTCGTTGCCAGCCCGACATGGTACGGCGGTTAAATCCACTATCTGAAGATAAAAGGGATAACAATGCTCGAAGCCATCGTGTTGCTCTGTATTGGTCTGGCGTTACTGGTATGGAGTGCAGATCGACTTGTTTTTGGCGCTGCGGCGCTTGCAAAAAATCTGGGGGTTACCCCTTTGGTCATTGGTATGACAATCCTGGCCATGGGTTCATCCGCCCCGGAAATGATGGTTTCAGCAACTGCGGCACTGGAAGGCAAAACCGATACCGCGGTCGGTAACGTACTGGGTTCCAATATTGCCAACATCGCTCTGATTCTGGGTCTGACCGCCCTCATCAAGCCGCTGTCGATCAGTTCGGCGATCATTCGTCGTGAACTGCCGCTGATGATGGGTGTCACACTAGTAGCGGGCCTGCTGTTGTGGGACAGCCACCTGGGCTTCATGGAAGGTGTACTGCTGATCGCGCTGTTCGTGATTTTCCTGCTGGCGATGCTGAAAATCAGCCGCAGCGCCAAAGAAACGGGCGATCCGCTGGTTGATGAGCAAGAATCCGAAATCCCGCAGGGCGTCAGTAACATGGCAGCCGGGATCTGGACCGTGGTCGGTCTGCTGCTGCTGCCTTACGCCGCCAGCATGCTGGTTGATTCCGCCGTCATCATTGCCAAGCACTTCGGCATGAGTGATCTGGTGATCGGCCTGACGATCATTGCCGTGGGTACCAGCCTGCCGGAGCTGGCCGCCTCTATTGCCAGCCTGTTTAAAGGCGAAGATGACATGGCGGTCGGTAACATCATCGGCTCCAACGTGTTTAACATCCTGGCGGTCATGGGTCTGCCGGGCCTGCTGAACCCGTCGCAGCTCAGCCCGCTGGCGATGGGGCGTGACTATTACGTCATGCTGGGTATTTCTGTATTACTGGTTGTGATGGCTCTTGGAAAACGCCGTCGAATCAATCGTGTGGAAGGATTGATTCTGCTGGTATGCTTTGTCGCCTATCAAGGTTATCTATTTTATAATCTGGGGGCTTAACGGAGAGCCAAGATATGTCTGAAACGTTTGATTACTGCGCCATTGGCCGCAGAGTAATAGAAATTGAAGCCGACGCCCTGCACACACTGACCCAATATATTAATGGGGATTTCACCCGCGCCTGCGAACTGATCGCCGCCGCCAGCGGGAAAGTGATTGTGATGGGGATGGGCAAATCCGGCCACATCGGGAACAAAATTGCCGCCACGCTGGCGAGCACGGGAACCCCGGCCTTTTTTGTGCACCCAGGGGAAGCCAGTCATGGCGATCTGGGGATGATCGAAAAAGGGGATGTGGTGCTGGCCATTTCCAACTCCGGTGAAGCGCAGGAAATTCTGACGCTGCTGCCGGTAATCAAACGTCTGGGCATCCCGCTGATCAGCATGACCGGGAAACCGAAATCCAGTATGGCCAAACTGTCTCAGATCCATCTGCAGATCACGGTGGCCAAAGAGGCCTGTCCGCTGAATCTGGCTCCCACATCCAGCACCACCGCCACACTGGCGATGGGCGACGCACTGGCTATTTCCCTGATGGAAGCCCGTGGTTTTACGGCTGATGACTTTGCCCTCTCCCACCCGGGTGGCGCTCTGGGCCGTAAACTGCTGATGCGAATCAGCGATGTCATGCACACCGGGGATCTGCTGCCGATGGTGTATGAGGAAGCCAGCATCAAAGACGCCCTGCTGGAAGTCTCTCGCAAGGGGCTGGGAATGACGGCTATCATTGATAGTAATCAGCAGCTAAGCGGCATTTTCACCGATGGTGACCTGCGCCGTCTTCTGGATAAGCGCATTGACATCCATAACACCGCCATTGGCGATGTGATGACCCGAAATCCGGCCACCATTTCCGCCGACGTGCTGGCAGCCGAAGGGCTGAAAATGATGGAAGACAGAAAAATCAATGGCCTGCTGGTAACAGATGCAGGTAAATTAGTGGGAGCGCTCAACATGCACGACCTGCTAAAAGCCGGGGTGATGTGATGCAGGTAGATACCCTTTACGGCCCGGTGGACGCCGGCCTGTTTGAGCGTGCACAGCACATCCGGTTGCTGATTTGTGATGTGGACGGGGTCTTTTCCGACGGCCGCATTTATATGGGCAACGACGGCGAAGAGCTAAAAACATTCCATACCCGAGATGGCTATGGCATTAAATCCTTGATGAATGCCGGGATTGAAGTGGCCATTATCACCGGCCGCAAATCAGCCATTGTGGAAAACCGTATGCGGGCGCTGGGTATCCACCATGTCTATCAGGGGCAGGATAACAAACTGGCGGCGTACGAGGATATCCACGCCAACCTTGGCATTGACCCGGCTCACACCGCCTATATCGGTGACGATCTGATCGACTGGCCGGTCATGGAAAAAGTCGGCTTGTCCGTCTGTGTGGCTGATGGCCACCCGCTGCTGGCCCGCCGCGCAGATTTTGTCACCCGCATCCCGGGTGGCTATGGGGCCGTACGGGAAGTGTGCGACCTTATCCTTGAAGCCAAAGGGGAATTAGATAAACATAAAGGCTTGAGTATATGACCTTACAACGGCTGCTGTATGTAGCACTGCTGGTTGTTTGCGGCTGGGCCGGCTACTACCTGCTGGATAAACACTGGCAGGAAGACGTACAGGTTACTCCGGATGCCGAAAAGCCGCTGTTCACCGGCAGCGCAGTGGTAAACACCACCTATAACGAGTCCGGCCAGCGCAGTTACCAGATTGATGCCAGCTACCTGGAGCATTTCAGCCAGAGCGGTAATACCAATTTTGTCGAACCGGTACTTTGGGTCTATCGTGAAGGCACAGAGACCGAGTGGCGGATCAGCGCCAGCGAGGCCCGTCTGGACAAAGACCACGTCTTGCAAATGACCGGCAACGTACGCATTTTTAACCTGCTGCCCGCATCCGCGATCAAGGTGATCCAGACAGAGACCCTGCGCCTGGATTTGGTCAGCAAAGATTTCGATACCCCAGACCATGTCACCATTACCGGTGACGCCTTCCAGAATGAAGGAACGGGTTTGCAAGGTAACATGGACCGTAGCATCGCCACCTTACTGAAGAACGTAAAAGGTAGATATGAAGCTTTATAAATTGACGACTTTGCTATGTCTCTGCCTCAGCAGCCCAAGCTGGGCCCTGAGCAACGATACAGAGCAGCCAATCTATATCAACTCTGAAAAACAAGAGCTTGATATACAAAAGAATATCGTCACCTTTACCGGCAGTGTGGTCCTTCGCCAGGGCAGCATTGATATCCGTGCGGACCGAATTGTTGTGACCCGGCCAAACGGTCAGGAAGGTAAAGAGACCATCGATGCCTACGGCAATCCGGCCACGTTCCACCAGTTGATGGACAACGGTAAACCGATTGACGGCGCGGCGAAAAAAATGCGCTATGAAACTGACACCGAATACCTGAGGATGACTGACGACGCCGTTCTGGTTCAGGAAGGCAGCGAGATTCAGGGCAAGATGATCAGCTACAAGATTGACGAGCAGAAGCTGGTCGCAGAAAGTGGCGAGAAGAAACGTGTCACCACCATTTTGCAGCCTAACCAGCTGAACAAGAGTAAGAAGTAAGCCCGATATGGCAGTATTGAAAGCAGAGCATCTGGCAAAAAGTTATAACGGCCGCAAAGTGGTCTCGGACGTCAGCCTGCAAGTAGAGTCCGGCAAGATCGTCGGCCTGCTTGGGCCAAATGGTGCCGGTAAAACCACCTCGTTTTACATGATTGTGGGCCTGGTGGCCCGTGATGAAGGCAGTATTACCATTGACGGGACGGATATCAGCCTGCAGCCGATGCACAACCGCTCCCGAATGGGTATCGGTTACCTGCCGCAGGAAGCCTCGATTTTCCGCCGCCTTTCTGTCCATGACAACCTGATGGCGGTTCTGCAAACCCGCGCCGATCTCAACAAGGCAGAGCGTCAGGACAAGCTGGAAGAACTGCTGGATGAATTCAATATCCAGCATATTCGCAACAGCCTTGGCATGGCCCTGTCCGGGGGGGAACGCCGCCGGGTCGAAATCGCCCGGGCACTGGCGGCCAACCCGAAGTTCATCCTGCTGGATGAACCGTTTGCCGGGGTCGATCCGATTTCAGTGATCGACATCAAAAAGATTATTGAACACCTGCGGGATCGCGGGCTTGGGGTACTGATCACCGACCATAATGTCCGGGAAACCCTGGATGTGTGTGAGCAGGCTTATATCGTTAGTCAGGGGCGTTTGATTGCCCATGGCACCCCGACACAAGTACTCAACGATGAACATGTGAAACGGGTCTATCTGGGCGACCAGTTCCGTCTATAGTTAGAAGTAAGGACGTACCAGACGCGAGCGCCACGGTGAAAGAGGACGTTTCTCACCCGGCGCCTTAAAGCGAACACCAACGATAACAACAAGGTACATATGAATCTATGAAAACCTCGCTCCAGCTAAAACTCGGCCAACAATTGGCAATGACGCCGCAACTTCAGCAAGCGATTCGCCTGCTGCAGTTATCCACCCTGGATCTCCAGCAGGAAATCCAAGAGGCACTGGATGCCAACCCGCTGCTGGAGCTGGATGAGACCGGACATGATTCCCTCAATGGCGACACGGAGCCAAAGGACATGGACGGCAACAGCAAAACGGACGCCTCAGAGAGTGCAGACAGCGACAATGAGCTGGGCGAGCACGATGCGGACGCATATGATACCTCCGATGTCATTGAACAACGGGAAATGCCGGAAGATCTGCCGGTTGATACCACCTGGGACGATGTCTACAGCGCCAGCACCGGCAACACCGGCCTGGCTATGGATGATGACATGCCGGTTTACCAGGGCGAAACCACCGAAAGCCTGCAGGACTACCTGATGTGGCAGGTTCAGCTGACGCCATTTAGCGAAACGGACCGGACTATCGCCACCGCGATCATTGATGCCATTGACGAGAAAGGCTACCTGACCTGCTCTACCGAAGAAATTCTGGAAAGTCTGGGCGACGAAGAAGTCGAGCTGGACGAGGTCGAAGCCGTGCTCAAGCGCATCCAGCAATTTGACCCGCTGGGTGTGGCCTCCCGTAACCTGCAGGAATGCCTGATGCTGCAGCTGGCAACCTTCGATCCGGCCACCCCATGGCTCAAAGAAGCGCGCATGCTGCTGACCGACTATATCGATTTGCTGGCCAACCGCGATTTTCGCCAGTTGATGCGCGACACCAAGCTGAAGGAAGCCGAACTCAAGCAGGTAATGCAACTGATCCACGGGCTAGACCCGCGTCCGGGCAACCGCGTAGTGGCCTCCGAAACCGAATACGTGGTGCCGGATGTCTCGGTCTTCAAAGACAGCGGCAAATGGATCGTGACCATCAACCCGGACAGTGTCCCGCGCATCCGCGTCAACGAACAATATGCCGCGCTGAGCAAAAGTGCGCGCAATACGGCAGACAGCCAGTTTATCCGTACCCATTTGCAAGACGCCAAGTGGCTGATCAAAAGCCTCGAAAGCCGGAACGAAACGTTATTGAAAGTCGCTCGTTGCATTGTGGAACACCAGCAGGACTTCTTTGAATATGGCGAAGAAGCCATGAAGCCAATGGTGCTCAATGACATTGCATTGGCGGTTGATATGCACGAATCGACAATCTCTCGGGTAACCACCCAAAAGTACATGCATACCCCTCGCGGGATTTTCGAACTGAAATACTTCTTCTCCAGTCACGTCAGTACCGATAACGGTGGCGAATGTTCGTCCACTGCAATTCGCGCTCTGGTGAAAAAGCTGGTCGCGGCCGAAAACCAGGCCAAGCCGCTGAGTGACAGTAAAATAGCGACATTATTGGCGGAACAAGGCATCATGGTGGCGAGACGGACTATCGCCAAATACCGTGAGTCACTGGGTATTCCGCCTTCTAATCAGCGAAAACGTCTGCTCTAACAGGCGACAACAGAAGGAAGATGTCTATGCAAATTAATCTAACTGGGCACCATGTTGAAATTACTCCAGCCATGCGTGATTACGTGGAGACGAAGTTCGATAAGCTAGAGCGGTTTTTCGATAAAATTAATAATGTGCATGTGGTCTTGAATGTCGAAAAGCTTCAGCAAATCGCCGAAGCAACGTTGCACATTAACGCGGGGGAAATCCACGCTAAAGCGGATTCGGAAAATATGTATGCCGCTATCGATGCATTAACTGATAAACTGGTGCGTCAACTAAACAAACACAAAGATAAACTCAATAGCCACTGAATCATGCAACTGAGTAACGTATTGAGCCTGGACTGCACTAAAAGTGCAGTCCCTTGCTCCAGCAAGAAACGCGCTCTGGAAATCATCAGTGAAATCGCTGCCCGTCATCTGGATCAGAACCCGCAACCACTTTTTGAGTGTATGCTAAACCGGGAAAAAATGGGCAGTACCGGGATAGGTAACGGAATCGCCATCCCTCACGGTCGAATCAGCAATAGCGATCAAGCCATCGCTGTCCTGATCCAATGCCAGGACGCCATCCAATTTGATGCCATCGACAATCAGCCGGTCGATTTGCTATTTGCCCTGTTGGTCCCTGATGCCCAGTGTAAAGAGCACCTCAAAACCCTTTCCTGTATTGCAGAAAAACTGAGCGACAAGCAGATTTGTAAGCAGCTTCGTACCGCAAAAAGCGACGAAGAGCTTTATCAAATCCTTACCCGTGATTCATAATGAGGATCACACTCACCCAGACTGTTAAGGAATGCCAGCCATGATGCTAATGGTCGTCAGTGGCCGTTCGGGCTCAGGTAAATCCATCGCCCTTCGGGTACTGGAAGATCTCGGGTACTACTGTGTCGATAACCTGCCGGTCAGCCTGTTGCCGCAATTTGTGGAAACGCTGGAAGGCCGTCAGCAGAATGTCGCGGTCAGTATCGATGTCCGTAACCTGCCCGCCGAGCCGGAAGATATCCGCAATACCCTCGACTCGCTGAGTGAAGATGTCGACATCAATGTCATCTTTCTGGATGCGGACGATAAGGCGCTGGTCAAACGGTACAGCGAGACCCGCCGCCTGCATCCGCTTTCGCGCGATAACATGAGTCTGGAACAAGCGATTCAGTCAGAAAGCGCTCTGCTGACCCCCATCAAAGAACGGGCCGACCTGGTGATAGATACCACCAGCAAGTCCATTCATGACCTGAGTGAAACGGTACGCTCCCGGGTGCTGGGTCGCGATGCCCGCGAGCTCATCATGGTGTTCGAGTCGTTTGGCTTCAAGCACGGCCTGCCGACTGATGCCGACTTCGTCTTCGACGTTCGTTTTCTGCCAAATCCTCACTGGATTCCGGAGCTGAAACCACTGACCGGTCTGGATCAGGGCGTCAAGGAATACCTTGCCAGTCATCCCGAAGTGAATCAGCTGATCAACCAGATCCGCAATTTCATTGAAACCTGGCTGCCAATGCTGGAAAAGAATAACCGCAGCTACCTCACCGTGGCCATCGGCTGTACCGGCGGTCAGCACCGCTCAGTCTATGTGGCGCAGAAACTGGCCGAGCATTTCCGCTACGAAGGCCATCAGGTGCAGGTTCGCCACCGAACACTGGAAAGTAAGTCATGAGCTTACTGTCACGGGAACTCTTTATCAAAAACCGCCTGGGCCTTCATGCCCGGGCGGCCATCAAACTGGTTGAGCTGGCTCAGAGCTTTGAATCCGTAATTACCATCAGCAACGGCGAGAAAGACGCCACGGCCGACAGTGTCATGGGGTTACTGATGTTGGAATCGGCTCAGGGACAAAGAGTGCAGGTCAGCGCTGAAGGAGCCGATGCCGAGCAGGCATTAACGGCGGTCAGCGAACTGATTGAGTCCGGATTTGACGAAGAAAGCTGACCTTGTGCTGATTTATCAGATCTGATGAGACAACGGCCCGTCTATTGCGTTAAAATTCAACTTATTGCATCGTGTTATACCTCACAGTAATACATACGTACGACTAGCGACGGTATTTCGCATCTGAGTCATTAGAGGTATCGCAAGTAATGGCCGATGTCATAGAACAAGACAACACGCACCAAACTCTTCAGGAAGTCAATCAGGCCCTCGAAAACGGCATGTTTGTCCATGTCCGCCGTCTGCTGCAGGACATGGAGCCGGAAGACATCGCTCACCTGCTGGAAGCCTCTCCCCCCAAAGAACGTCAGGTCCTCTGGCAACTGACCGACCCGGAAGATCAAGGGGAAATCCTCGACGAGCTGTCTGAGGACGTCAAAGACGGGATCGTCGCCCAGATGGCACCAGATAAACTGGCCGCCGTGACAGAGGGCATGGAGAGCGATGACGTCGCCTACGTCCTGCGTAGCCTACCTGATGACAAATACCAAAAAGTACTGGCCCAGATGGACGCGATGGATCGTCATCGGGTCGAGAAAGCCCTGGCTTATCCGGAAGAAACCGCCGGCGGCATGATGAGTACCGACTTCATCACCATCCGCGGCGATGTCACGGCTGACGTGGTACTGCGTTACCTGCGCATGAAAGGTGAGCTGCCGGAAGCTACCGACGCCCTGTACGTTGTTGACCAGGATGACAAACTGATTGGTCACTTGTCGCTTGCCACCCTGATCACCACACAGCCGGATATCGAAATCCACGATGTGATGGACGATGCCGACGAAGCGATCCCGGTCGACATGGACGATGGCGAAGTCGCGAACCTGTTTGAGCGCCGTAACTGGCTGTCAGCGCCGGTTGTGGATAGTAACAATCAGCTGGTCGGGCGGATTACCATCGATGACGTGGTCGATATCATCCGAGAAGATGCCGAGCACTCGATGATGAGCATGGCCGGTATGGATGATGACGAAGATACCTTTGCCCCGGTCATTAAATCCGCCAAACGCCGCAGCATCTGGCTGGGTGTCAATGTTCTCGCAGCGCTGGCTGCCGCCTCTGTTTCCAACATGTTTGAAGATACCCTTGAACAGATGGCTGCCATTGCGATTTTGATGACCATCGTGCCGTCCATGGGCGGTGTTGCGGGCAATCAGACCGTGGCACTGGTGATCCGTGGTCTGGCCGTAGGGCACATCGGTGACACCAACACCCGCTGGCTGCTCAGTAAAGAAGCCCGGGTTGGCCTGCTGAACGGGATTCTCTGGGCCCTGATCATCGGCGGCGTGGTCGTACTGTGGAAAGGCAACTTATTACTCGGCGCCATTATCGCCAGTGCGATGATGACCAACCTGCTGGTTGCCGGGATTGCCGGCGTGTGTATCCCCATCATGCTAAAGAAGATGAAAATCGACCCGGCACTGGCGGGCGGGATGGCGCTGACGACCATCACCGATATTGTCGGCCTGTCCGTGTTCCTGGGGCTGGCCACGGTTTTTCTGGTGTAATCAAAGCAGTAACCATTTCACGTTCACGCTACCTCTCACCAAAGAAAACAGGCACACTCACACACAAAAAAGCGAGAGCCAGGCTCTCGCTTTTTTTTCAGACGCAATCATCAGTGACGTGATTACTCACCGGCAATCTTCATGGTATCCAGCAGAATCGATCCCGTCTGGATCTGGCTGCGGGTTTCTGTATCCGTACCAATCGCCACCATGTTCATCATCATGTCTTTAAGGTTACCGGCGATCGTGATCTCACTGACCGGATACTGGATTTGTCCATTCTCCACCCAGAAACCGGCGGCACCGCGGGAATAGTCCCCAGTCACCACATTCACTCCCTGACCCATCAGCTCAGTCACCAGCAGGCCGCGATCCATCTTTTTAAGCAGTGCTTCAAAACTCTCGCCGGTCGAGTTAACCAGCCAGTTGTGGATCCCGCCGGCATGGCCGGTTGGCTGACGTCCCAGTTTGCGGGCAGCATAGCTGGTCATCAGGTACGTTTTTAAAATACCTTGCTCGATGATTTCACGGTCATACGTCGCCAGGCCTTCACTGTCGAACGGGGTACTCGCCATACCACGTAGGATATGCGGGCGCTCGCTGATAGACAGCCACTCCGGAAAAATCTGCTCGTCCAGCTTATCCAGCAGGAAAGAAGACTTGCGGTACAGGTTCGAGCCACTGATCGCCATCACCAGATGACCAAACAGCCCCGTCGCAACATCGGCAGCAAACATCACCGGTGCTTCGCGGGTCGACAGCTTACGCGGGTCAACACGCTCAACCGTCCGCTTGGCTGCCAGCTCTCCGACTTTTTCGGGTGTCCACAGGTCACTGACCCGGCGAGATGTGGTATAGCTGTAATCGCGCTCCATATCGCCGTTTTTACCCTGGGCAATCACGCAGCAGCTGGTGCTATGGCGGCTGGAGGCATAGCTTGCCAGCATACCGTGGCTGTTCCCGTAAACCCGGATACCGTAATGGCTGTCATAACTGGCCCCATCACTCTGTTTGATGCGAGGATCAAAATCCAGCGCGGCCTGCTCGGCACGGGCGGCGATTTCCGCGGCATGATCCGGCTCCGGCTCATCCGGGTGGAACAGATCCAAATCAGGAATGTTCTTGGCCATCAGCTCGACCGGCCCCGGACCTGCATACGGGTCTTCCGAGGTATAGCGCGCAATATCCAGTGCAGCAGCCACAGTCTGGGCAATCGCTTTTTCACTCAGATCCGAAGTCGACGCACTGCCCTTACGCTGGCCGCGATACACTGTGATCCCCAGAGCGCCGTCGCTGTTGAACTCAACGTTTTCAACTTCACACAAACGGGTCGAGACACTGATCCCGGTCGTCTTATTGATCGCGACTTCTGCCGCGTCAGCCTGCTGGCCAGCCAGCTCCAAAGCCCTGGCAACAGCGGCTTCCAGCTCAACGCGCTGTTGAGCCACCTGTTCTTTCACGTCCATCATTGTTATCGTCTCGATACTGGCTGCCCCGGCCATCACTGCCCGCCGCCAGACGTCTGTCATCATTTTATGGAGAAGCTCCGCCGCCTTTCCCGTCACCAATTTGCCGCCCCAGAACTGCGGTCCGGCAAATCACACCAAGAGAGCCAGTGAAGATTCGTGATAATCGTATTACTCTTAGGATAACACTGGCACGCGCGAATTTGCGCCCCAAATCATGATTAAACTGGTAAAATAAATCCCAAATGAATTGATGATGAGCCTGTTATGAGCCGTAAAAATCAAAAAGCCCCATGGGAAGAGGAAGAAGAAATTATCTGGGTTAGCAAAACCGAGATGAAACGCGACATGGAAGCGCTGCAAAAGCTCGGGGAAGAGCTGGTTGACCTGAAACCAAACGCGCTGGCCAAAATCCCGTTGGATGATGACATGCGTGCTGCTGTGAAAGATGCCCAGCGCTTCAAAAACGAAGCCCGCCGTCGTCAGCTGCAGTTCATCGGTAAAATGATGCGTCAGGTTGACATCGAACCGATCCAGATTGCTCTGGATAAACTGCGTAACAAGCACGCGCAGTCGACTGCCCAGCTGCATAAGTTAGAGAACAGACGCGACGATCTGATTGCTCAGGGCGACAGCATGATCAATGAGATCATGGCCGATCACCCGAATGCGGACCGCCAGCGTCTGCGTCAGCTGGTTCGCCAGGCGAAGAAGGAAAAAGAGCAGGAAAAGCCAGCCAAAGCTTACCGCGAAATTTTCCAGTACCTGAAAGAGCTGTACCTTAAAGACTGATCAGGCGCTGCCCGTCCTCCTGACCGGAGCGGGAAGAACCAAAAAAATGCCAGCATCATGCTGGCATTTTTCTTTCTGTCGCCACCCGGTTTTACTGGGTACCGCCGACAGTCATGGACTCCAGTTTCAGGGTTGGCTGGCCCACGCCAACCGGCACACTCTGTCCGGCTTTGCCGCACACGCCTACCCCGCGGTCAATCTCAAGATCATTCCCCACCATTGACACCTGCTGCATCGCTTCAATGCCGCTGCCAATCAGGGTTGCGCCCTTGATAGGTCGGGTTATTTTACCGTTTTCAATCAGATATGCTTCTGAAGCCGAGAACACAAACTTCCCGGAAGTAATGTCTACCTGGCCACCGCCAAAATTCGGGGCATAAATGCCTTTCTTAACGCTGGCAATGATTTCTTCCGGCGAGTGTTCACCCGGCAGCATGTAAGTGTTCGTCATTCGCGGCATCGGCAGATGCGCATAGGACTCACGACGGCCGTTACCGGTTGGTGCCACACCCATCAGGCGGGCGTTGAGCTTATCCTGCATGTAGCCTTTGAGCTTGCCGTTTTCCACCAGCACGTTGTACTGACTGGCGACACCTTCATCGTCAATATTCAGGGAACCACGGCGGTTTTCCAATGTGCCGTCATCCACAATCGTACACAAACTGGAGGTCACCTGTTGCCCCATCTGACCGGAGAACATGGACGAGCCTTTACGGTTAAAATCACCTTCCAGGCCATGTCCCACGGCTTCATGCAGCAGCACGCCCGGCCAGCCCGCACCCAGTACGACCGGCATGGTGCCAGCCGGTGCCGGATCAGCGTCCACGTTGATCAGCGCCTGGCGAATGGCTTCATCAGCATATTGCAGCGCAATGGATTTGCCGTCCTGTTCGGTCAGAAAATACTCATAGCCAAAGCGGCCACCGCCACCAGCGCTGCCATGCTCACGCTTGCCGTCTTTTTCAATCAGCACGCTGATCGACAGACGTACCAACGGACGAACATCTGCGGCATAAGTACCGTCCAGCGCGGCAACCAGTACCTGCTCGTACACGCCGTTGATACTGACAGACACTTCTTTGACCAGTGGCTCTTTGTGACGAATGTAAGTGTCGATTTCTTTCAGCAGGGCAATTTTCTGGTGTTTATCCAGGCTGTCCAGCGGGTTAATCGGGGCATAAATGCCGGAGGCTGACATTGGTGAGAACGCCTGCACTTTCCCGTTGCCGCCATTGCGGGTAATGCCACGGGCTGCCTTGGCGCTCTGCTTCAGCGCAATCTCGTCAATCTGGTCAGCATAAGCGAAACCGGTTTTCTCACCCGATACCGCCCGGACACCGACCCCGCGGTCAATGTTAAAGGAGCCGTCCTTGATAATGCTGTCTTCAAGGATCAGGGATTCATGCCAGCATGACTGGAAAAAAATATCGGCATAATCCACATCACGGGTGGCAATCAGCCCCAGTGTGCGGTTGAGATCGTCACGGCTTAGCCCGGACTGGGCCAGCATGGTGTTTTCTACAATTTCCAGCGTCATTTACTCTGCTCTTGTCTTCGTTACCGACCGGCCGTTACCGATCAGTTGTCACGCGGCTGAACACTGAATCTGGCATGTTCAGCCAGCGGCATGTTTGTTCTTACGGTCTGATTCAGGGACAGATCAATTTCTGTCAGCAAGACCCCGGTTCCCTCAGGCTGGCAGGCAACCACTTGCCCCCAGGGATCCACAACCATGGAATGGCCCCAGGTTTCCCGTGACTCATTGTGCTCTCCCCATTGCGCCGGTGCAACTACCCAACACTGGGTCTCAATCGCCCGGGCACGCAGCAACAGTTCCCAGTGGGCCCTGCCTGTCACCTTGGTGAACGCTGCCGGCACGACAATAATGTCGGCCCCCTGCTCACGCAAGGCACTGTAAAGCTGCGGAAACCGGACATCATAACAGATCGACATACCGATGTTACCAAACGGGGTCGCTATCACTTTCACGTCCTGACCGGGACGAAACGTGGCGGATTCACGGTAGCTGTGGTGCGAATCCGCGACTTCCACATCAAACATATGCAGCTTGTCGTAATGGCCGCGAATCTCACCCTGATCATCAAACAGAATTGCGGTGGTGGTAATCGCGCCTTCCGACTGGCGAACCGGCATAGAGCCAATCAGTACCCATAGTCCCAGTCGCTTGGCCAGCGCCGCGACCGTCTCTTGTATCGGGCCTTGCCCGAGTGGCTCTGCATGGCGGTGATAATCCTCACGTGTGCCGAAAACAAGGCAGTTCTCCGGTGTCACCACCAGCTTGGCTCCCTGCAGTTGCAGCCCCTTGAGTTTGCGTTCCAGATGTTTGAGGTTCTGCTCGGGATCCGCTCCCGAGTTCATCTGTACCACGCCAATCTTTGCCATCATTTTCTCCTTCCTGACACCAGAGCCCAACGTTTCCGGCTCTGCCGCTTTTCCATTGCTGATTATTGGTTTTCCTGGCTTTTTACTGCCTCCGGCACTTTATATTCGCCGGTAAAACGAGACTGCTCTGTCACCAGTGGTGCATCAATTGGTCCCTGAACGACATAGTTCACCTGGGTAAAGACATCCAGAACCGGTGAGAGAGCCGTGGATATGGCAAAAACATACAGCGCTGTCTGTGGGGCGACCGCAAAGGCAGTCAGCACCGGAATGCCTGAGGTGAAGTCCGGAATAAACTTCACTTTGGCATCAACGGTCTCTTTGACAAGATTAGCACTTCCTTGAATAAACATATCCCCGGCCAACGCTTCCATTCTGATGTCTGACGTCGTAAACAGGCCATTTTCGATGCGACCGGTACCGCGAATATAGTTAAAGGCCAGCCCGTCATCGAAAATGCCGGAGAAGTCCAATTTCATCTTGCGGATGATGGAATCTAAGCTGAACAGGCCGAGTAACCTACCGGCACCGCCGATATCACTGATCACCCCTTGCCCGGTTTCTGATTTCACTTCCCCGCTCAGGGTCTCCCGGTGCATGGACCACGGCGCGCCCTGCCACTGAATCGAGGCATAGGTGCTGAACTCCGCCCCCTGAATACCGCCGGAGATCCCGAAGCGCCCCATCAGATCCGAACTGTTCTTGCCATCAATATCAAAAGCCAGCTGGGTTTCATTGCGGGCTCCCCGCAAGCTCCAGTGGCCATCCAGATTCAGGGTCGTGGTACCGGAATCAATGGTGAAATTCACCAGCTCCAGCATGTTTTTTCCGCGGCGCAGCTGGCCGGACACTTTGCCCAAACGGTACCCCTGCAGCCAGCCATCACGCAGAGTCAAGTCGACTTCCGGAATACTGGCCATCAGACGGCGATCCAACGCCGTTGCCGTCGGAATCACCGGCTGCGGCTGATAAGGTTGCCGGGGCTTCACTGTCGCTGGCGCGCTTGCGGACACGGTCAGTGGCTCTCCGGACGAAGGCGCTTCGCTCGAAGCAGCATCTTCAGCCAGTATCGGCAGATTCAGGTGGAATTCATCCAGATCCAGCCGGATTGGTTGGCCTGTCGGCCACACGGCCTTCCCTTTCAGCTCTCGGCTGTCGACCGTCACCTGCCACTCATTCATCGCCGCCCCTCGAGCCGACGGTTTCGCTGGCGATTGACCCGACTGTTTACTTAACGCTTGAGCCGCTTGCTGACGCAGCGCCGTCAGGCTAACCCGGTTCCAGTCCAGCGTGCCGAGCGTAAGCTGTTTAATCTCTGCCGTTACTCGATTTGGCACCGGCAGCTCAGGCATCCCATTGTCAGACGCCGCACTTGCGGTGGCAGTCTTTACAGGCACCTTATTGACCGGCGTAGCGACACTGGCAGTCTGATTGCTGGGTGGTGCCGTGGCCGTGCCGGTGGCGAGGCTTGTAGCAGCAGTGGTTGTCCCAGTTGTGGTTTTCGCAGTAGTTGCGGCAGTGGCTGACACAGCCGGTTTTGAGCTGCCCGAAGGGGACGCCGTATCCAGCAGGGCAATCCAGCGGTCAGCATCAAAGCGATCGGCCATCACAGTGACGCCATGTTCGCCATTTTTTAGCGGTGGCATCGGCGCGCGGCCCACCACCAGCTCGCTGGCCGCAATACTCACTTTCTGCGGTTGCAGTTTGATGCGCGCCTGATAAGCGGCGTCTTGCATTTTCAGCGTCCCGGTCAGGCTTTGCTGGTTCCCCCGGGCGCTCAGGGTCAGATTTTTCTGAGACGGATTTTTCAGCGACGGGCTTTTCAAGGACGGGTGGCCAAGCGGGTACGGAAGCGTACTGGTGATTCGACCCAGCCCGGCGGTCAGGCCCACCTGATAATCAAACCCGGTGTCATGCAAATCGACACCGACTTTTCCGTCCCAGCGGCTGGTGCCGGATACCTGGTCGAGCAACGGATGAGGAACGGCTTTACGCAGCGATGCTATGTCCCAGTCACCGCCAAAATTCACATCAACCCGATACCCTTTGGCTACACTATGGCCGTCAAAGCCCAGCGTCACCGGTTGGCCCAGCATGGTCGCGGTCAGGTTTTTGCCCTGCACGACGTCATTGTCAAACTGAACATCCCCGCTGACCCACTCGAGCGGAATAGGCGGCGCATCCAGCATGACCTGATTGTCAGCCAGCGATGCCTTACCCCAGGCGCGCACATCACTGCCATCAAAGGGGATATCGAGCTGAAAACTCGACGTTACCGGCCCGCTCACCTGTACCGTGGTCAACGCCGCCCCTACGGAATCCACCAGCGGAGTGGCCAGCATATAATCCCGGACCTGCTCACCATCAGCCGCCACATCAATGGCCAGCTTCAGGTGTCCCTTGTCACTCAGCTCTGCCGCGCCGCTGACCCGGGAGGCTTTCGCTCCCATGGTGTGGGCCTGGCTGGCATCAAGGTACATCCAGTCATTTTCAAACAGCAAATCCAGCGTCAGATCTGTCAGCTCCGGCCAGGCGGTGTCAAAACTGAATTTGCCGTTGCGCAGCGGAACCTTGGCCTGAAACACCCCGTTATGATCGGCATACGGGAAATCCGCCAGCTCGCCATACCAGAGCAGCTGCGCATCTTTTGCCTGCCCACCCCGGATCGCGGCTGACAGGTAATCGGTCAGGGCATCGCCCAGTGCCAGCGCCGGCAGGTAGCGCCAGGTTTCGCCAGCCCGCTTGGCCGTCGCTTCCCCGTAAAATGACAACCAAGCCGGCGCATTGGCCGGAAAGTCCAACCGGAATTGACCCGCGGCTTCAAGATGCGGGTTCGAAACCTTCAGATGGTCACTCCACAAGCGCCAGCCGTCTTTGCCCACTTGCCAATAGGCGGTTACCTCTCCCTGCCCGATGTTCAACGGTGCCTGAAAGACATTCCCGTATGGCAGGTCATCATCTTGCAGTGACAGCACGGCTTTTCCGCCGCCCAAATCCCCGGCCACATCAGCGTGAAGGTTATGGACACCCGGAAGCAACTCCCACTGGTTCATGGTGTAATCGGTCAGCGAGAAAGAAAAACGGGGGGAATTCTGGGCTGTCGCAGCAATACGCAGGTTTTGCACCAGACCACCGGGTTGCAGCGCAGTGAGCACTTCGGTACCGGCAAAATCCGGCGGCAGAAAGTCCAGGAAAGGCCGCAGCTGGGTGAGTGACAGTTGGTTCAGTGCCAGTTGCCAGCCGTCAGGCTGCCAGATTGCGGCAAGGTCAAAGGCTGGCCATTGCTGCTTATCCGTCTGGAACACAAATTGGTCGGTATCAAGGCGCCAGCCAGCCCGGCCATCAGCCTGAGGATAAGGTTTCAGATCCACCAGTCCTTTGCGCACCCGGAAACGGTGTTTCGTGTCACCTTTTTGCCAGCGCAGGTAGCTGTCGTCCAGTTTTACCCGAGCCTGTTTCAGCTGCCCTTCCTGCAGCGTCAGCCAGGCCTGGGTATTTAAATTACTGCTGAGAATTTTGCCTTCCTGCAACAGCACCTTGTTGAGCCAAGGCGTCATCGACAGGTTGCGGGTCTGTACATACACCTGACCAGTCAGATCGCGCAGCGAGTGGGCTGCTGACAGGTTAGCCATCACTTGCATCTGGCTGAAATGGGTGTCACGCACACTGACAATGCCTTCGGCACGGCGCTCTTTGCTGTTCGCCACCCACTTGAGCTCCTGGATAGCCAGCGTCATTCGCTCATCGGCCGGAGACATGATGGTGATGTCAGAATTGCGCAGTGAAAACTGCCCCAGCTGCACGAAGAGAATGTCTTCTAGCCGGGAAATGGTGGCCAGTTTGCTGTTGTCGCCCGCAGCGGGCGCAGACAGATTGCCCAGAGCGGTCAGATCCAGGCTCATGCGGTCAATGCGCATGTCACTGAATACCGGGCTCAATGCCATGACCGAGCCCAGCATATCCAGCTGAAGGGAAATGTCGCCCATTTTCACAACGGAATCGGGCTCATCAGGTAAGTTAACACTAACCTTCTGCAACACCAGCGACGGTGCTAGGCTCCGCCATTGCCCTTCAACGTGGTCAAACTCGATCCGCATGCCGGCCTGGGCTGACACCCATTGCCGAATGGGCTCGCGATACTCATTCAAATGAGGCAGCACAAAACGCAGGCCACTGATAGCAAAAGCGGCCAGCACCAGTATTACCAGCACCAGCCACATGATACTCCGCGCCAAGCGAACAGAAAGCGGGATCACTCAAACGCCTCGTTTACATCATGACGACGTCAAATTGCTCTTGGACATACAGTGGTTCCGCCTTGATCTTCACCTGTTTGCCAATGAACACTTCCAGCTCAGCCAGTGCGTGATATTCATCCCCCGCCAGCGCTTCGGCGACCGCCGGAGACACATACACCACAAAGCGATCGGCGTCGTAGGCACGGTTGACCCGGGTGATTTCACGCAGGATCTCGTAACACACGCTTTCGACCGTTTTCACCGTGCCGCGTCCTTCGCAGGTCGGGCAGGTATCGCACAGCACATGCTCGATACTCTCACGGGTCCGCTTACGGGTCATCTCCACCAGCCCCAACTGCGTGAAGCCGTTGATATTGGTTTTCACCCGGTCATAGGACAACGCCTGCTCCAACGCCACCAGGACTCGGCGGCGATGGTCTTCCAGCGCCATATCGATAAAGTCGATGATAATAATTCCGCCCAGGTTGCGCAGGCGCAGCTGACGGGCAATCGCTTTGGTCGCTTCAATGTTGGTATTGAAAATGGTCTCTTCCAGATTACGACGCCCTACAAACGCACCGGTATTGATATCGATGGTAGTCATGGCTTCGGTCTGGTCGATAATCAGGTAGCCGCCTGATTTCAGCTCTACCTTGCGGTCCAGCGAGCGCTGAATCTCGTTTTCAGTGTCATACAGATCGAAAATCGGCTGCTCACCGGCATAGTATTCCAGCTTGTCGCTCAGCTCAGGCACGAACTCGTCGGTAAACTCCTTCAGCTTTTCATAGCCAAGGCGGGAATCCACCAGAATCGAGTCCAGCTCCGTGCCGACAAAGTCACGCAGGATACGCTGAGCCAGTCCCAGCTCACCGTAGAGCATGGATTTCGGCTTGTACTTGGCCCGGCGTTCCAGCACTTTACGCCACAGATGCTTAAGGAAGGCCGCATCCTGAGCCATCTCTTCATTGGTGGCCCCTTCGGCGGCGGTACGGATGATAAAGCCGCCCAGCTCATCACAATATTCGCTGACAATCGACTTCAGGCGCTCGCGCTCATCTTCACTTTCGATACGCTGCGAAACACCAACGTGGCTGGCCCCCGGCATAAACACCAGGTAACGGGAAGGCAAGGTGACATCGGTGGTCAGGCGGGCGCCTTTGGTGCCCAGCGGATCTTTCACCACCTGCACCACCAGATCCTGGCCCTGACGGACCAGTTCAGAAATATCACGCACCTGAAACTGCTGCTTTTCGTTTTCCGCGACACACTCAGTATGCGGCACAATGTCGGAGGCATGCAGGAACGCGGCTTTATCCAGCCCGATATCCACAAAAGCCGCCTGCATCCCGGGCAGAACCCGGCTGACTCGGCCTTTATAAATATTACCGACAATTCCGCGCTTGGATTCACGCTCGATATGGACTTCCTGCAGGACGCCCGCCTCAATCATTGCCACGCGGGTTTCGCTGGGCGTGACGTTAATCAGCAGCTCTGTGCTCATGGTTGCCTCTACAATGCTAAGCTTAAAAACTCTTGAACCATGATGTCGGTTTCCATCAAGGGTAACCCCACCACAGCGTAATAACTGCCATCGATGCGTTCGACAAATTTGCCGCCAATTCCCTGAATGCCATAACTTCCTGCTTTATCCTGTGGCTCACCGCTGGCCCAATAGGCCTCTATTTCCTGCTCCGACAATGGCTTGAACCAGACGTCCGTCACCACCAGACGGGTTTGCTGACGCATCGCGGTTGCCAGTGTCACCGCAGTCATGACCTGATGCTTGCGGCCTGACAACAGTGCCAGCATCCGCTTTGCGTCGTCAACATCACGCGGCTTTTCCAGAATGGTGTCATCCACCACCACAATCGTATCCGCCCCCAGTACCGGCAAAGGTTGGGCGGCTTCTGCAACGCCAGCCATCGCCTTGTCCAGCGACAAACGGCAGACATACTCAGCGGGTGATTCCCCGGATTGGTGCTGCTCTTCCACATCAACAATCACACGCTCAAAGCGGTAGCCCAGTTGAGTGAGAAGTTCCTGACGGCGAGGTGAGCCGGAAGCTAAATACAGTTGCGGTGTCGACATGTTAGCAATCTTTTTTGATTTTTCGGTCTTTCGTTTCGGTCTATGGTTTAGTCAGATAAATCAATGCGATCTGTTCAGGCAGGCTCGATGGATATGGTTACACACTAGCACTGAACAGATCGTAATGGGAAACTAAATCAACGAATTGAGAGCTTACGACGCATGCGTCGCAGCAATAAGAACAGCCATGGCCACAGCAGGAAGTTCAGCAACACAGACCAGAGCCGATCCGGTTCAAACGCCACTACAGAGACCAGATATTCGGCCCAGAATTCCACCAGTTTCCCGCCCAGTGTCAGCAGCGCCACCACCATCGCCTGTTGCCAGAGCGACAGGTTACGCAGAACCTGAAAATTCAGCGCCACGATATAGCACAGCACGGCCATCATCAGGCCACGAACCCCGAGCGTGGAGCCCAGCATCAGATCCCATAGCAAACCCAGCACCAGTGCAGTGCCGACATTGACCCGGTGCGGCAACGCCAGTACCCAGTAAAAGGTAATCAGGATCACCCAGGACGGACGAAACGGCTCCAGCTCCCCCGGCCACGGTGCAGCCTGCAAGATCAGGGCAACGATAAAAGACAGCCATATCCACAGCCGGCCATTGGCTCTACTGTTTACCAATGTCGAATTCTCCTTCAGTCAAGGTTTCGCGCGGCGTCGGCCAGACCAGCAGTAAGTAACGCAGGCGATCAAACTGCACCGTCGGGCGGGCTTTGATCTGCGCAAACGGCCGTTTGTTGTCGAATGAGAATTCCGTGACACGGCCAACCGGATACCCTTCCGGATAGCGACCGCCCAGCCCGGAGCTGACCAGCAGATCCCCGACCTCGATGTCGGTGCTGCTCGGCACATGTTCCAACTGGATTTGATCGATTTGGCCACTGCCGGAGGCAATAACCCGAATGTCGTTGCGCACCACCTGAACCGGAATGGCGTGAGTGGGGTCAATCAGCAGCAGCACCCGGCTGTTATGGGCACCTACGTATGCAACCTGACCGACGATCCCTTTTTCGTTGATCACCGGCTGGCCTTCATATACGCCGTCCACCCGGCCTTTATCAATCATCACCTGATGACTGTAAGGATCCGAGTCAACCGCCATCACTTCGGCAATCAGCTTCTTTTCATCACGAACAAATGGCGAGCCAAGCAACTCCCGCAAACGCTGGTTTTCTTGCTTCAGTTGCTCGAGCAGCAGTACATCACTTTGCTGAACCAGCAGATCCCGCTGTAACGCTTTGTTTTCTGCCAGCAAACGCTGATGAGAGCTCAGTTGGCCTGACAGCCCACCCAACAGCTCTCTGGGCAGATTGGCCGCGTATTGCAGCGGTGCAATCGCAGAGTTAAGCAAATAGCGGACATTGGCAAAAGCATCAAGACGACTGTCGGCCAGCATTAAGCCAACCGACAGTAAAATGGCAAGAAACAGGCGCAGTTGCAGGGAAGGCCCCCTGCCAAAGATAGGTTTCATGTAACGCTATAACCTGTTTGTTGACATGCCCGAACGGGCATTAATCTTCGCTGAAGAGATCGCCACCGTGCATGTCGATCATTTCAAGAGCCTTACCGCCCCCACGGGCAACACATGTTAACGGCTCATCGGCAACCACAACAGGAATACCGGTTTCTTCAGTCAGCAGACGGTCCAGGTCACGCAGCAGCGCACCACCACCAGTCAGTACCATACCGCGCTCAGAAATGTCTGAAGCCAGTTCCGGCGGACATTGCTCAAGGGCAACCATCACCGCAGAAACGATACCTGTAAGAGGCTCTTGCAGGGCTTCCAGAATTTCATTCGAGTTCAGCGTAAAGCTGCGAGGTACACCTTCAGCTAGGTTACGACCGCGCACTTCAATTTCACGCACTTCATCACCCGGGTACGCCGAGCCGATTTCGTGTTTGATACGCTCAGCCGTTGCTTCACCAATCAGGCTACCGTAGTTACGGCGCACATAATTGATAATGGCTTCATCGAAACGGTCACCACCGATGCGGACAGACGATGAGTAAACCACACCGTTCAGCGAGATAACGGCCACTTCTGTAGTACCGCCACCGATATCGATCACCATCGAACCGGTTGCTTCAGATACAGGCATACCCGCACCGATTGCCGCCGCCATTGGCTCGTCAATCAGGTACACTTCACGAGCACCGGCACCTTGCGCCGATTCACGGATAGCACGACGCTCCACCTGAGTAGAACCGCAAGGAACAGCAACAAGAACTCGTGGGCTTGGACGTAACAGACTGTTGTCGTGAACCTGCTTGATGAAATGCTGCAGCATTTTCTCAGTGACGTAGAAATCTGCGATAACCCCGTCTTTCATTGGACGGATTGCCGCGATATTTCCCGGAGTCCTGCCCAGCATCTGCTTGGCTTCATGACCGACAGCGGCCACACTTTTAGTTGCTCCGGCACGATCCTGACGGATCGCAACCACTGATGGTTCATCAAGAACGATGCCCTGGCCTTTAACATAAATCAGGGTATTGGCGGTACCCAAGTCAATGGACAGGTCATTAGAAAACATGCCACGAAGTTTTTTAAACATAGTCTCCGGCTAATCCTGCAAGCTCACAAATTCGTTAAATTGCGCTAAATGTATCAGGGGGCACGGATCGAGACAAGGCAAGGATTGTCAAACCTGCTTCAGAACCGCATTTTATTTAATTGAGCATTGTATTAATACCTTTCTCGCCCCGGTAGATGACGCGATCGTTCCCGCGATACACCCCGAACGTCACCAAAGCTGACGGGTTTTCATCGCCCAAGCCGCGCCAGTCATAGGTCAGCCAGGGTTGCTCATTGCTTCCGCTAAACCCATTCTCACAGTGAATATCGCCATCGTCGGACACAGCTTGAGACGGCTTATCTGCGATCAATTTTTGCCAAAAACGTACCTGCTCCCGATAGTTAACCCCCGGCGTCGGCCGTGCAATAAAGTCACCGGAGCGGGTCTCTCCATCCTTAACGTGACCTTCTCCCTGAGTGTCACTTGTACTGATTACGGAAGTATCAGACTGCGTCACCACTTGGCGGCAGTAATATTGGCCGTCAAACCAAGACACACTGTCGTCTTTGTTAGTGATAAAACGCGCGCCATCCCAATATTCCACCCTCAGCGGAATCGCAATCGGCGAGTCATTTCTCCCCGCCGCGTCCTCTAAGGTCATCCGGCCATAGCGCAGCTCAGGCGTATTGGCAAACGGGACAATTTCCTCAGTCAGCGCACTGCCATTTACAGGCAAAGCCGTTGCCCCGTTTTGCGCTTTCAGCCCGGTAGGATCAACCCCTTCCGCAATATAAAGCCCCCAATGACTGTTGCTTTCATGCCAAGGCGCTTCCGGTATCGTGGTTAGGGGAGCCGAGTTAAAACCGGCACGTTCCAGCTTCCATGGCATCTCAGTTGTCGTATTGCTCCAGTCACGCCAGGTACTAAGCGGTTTACGGCGATCACCAAAACTGATGCCTTTCTTATCAATGGCATCCAGCCCAAGTCTCACCTGCAGGCTTTCACTAAACTTGGCGTAATTCTGCACAAGCGAGCCATCTTGTGATTTGGGCAGTACCGAAAAACGGGCATCAAATTCCTGCCCCAGATAGGCAAAACCACGTTGTCCTGATGGATAGGCGTAGCTGTTGCCATTTTGGATTTCAACATACGCTGGGTAGAAACGGCCAACCTCGCGGTACCCTGCGTTGACATCCATATCAAGGTAATTCCCCGCGGTATCGGCATATAATCGAATACTTCCGACTTCACTCCAGCTTAGTGAAACGGGATCACTTAACTGAGTATGGGCGAGCTCTGTCATACCGCTCAACACTCCCTGCTCCCCTGCAGCCGGTGTTGCTAATTGGTGAGTCAGTCGTACCAATGTCTTAGGAGCATCAGGGTGATAGAAGTTGCGAGTTTCCTGACGCTGACACATAGCGCTACTATCAACATCTGTGAGGGCATTCATGCTGCTGTTTACCGTTGCAAAACCATCACTCGCCATCCAGATTACCGGTCTGATCTGCGTTTGAAACTCGCGGCCGGCAGCAGTAAATGCCGCACCTTGCGCCGAAGTACCGCTGGCCTCTTCGATGCTTCGCTGTCCGGCAACCTTACACAACGCAAACGTATAGGGCCGAGCCCAGATCTCTCGTTTGCCCTCAAGGCGCTTCCAGTCACCTAAGTCAGATTTAGCAGCCTTGAAAGTAGCCGGAAGGAGTTCACAGCCTTTTTCAACGGTGCAGTTTTCATCCGCTATTGTCAGCTCGGTTTTGCCTGCTTCTTCATATTTCAGCTTGGCATGAGCCACTCCTTCGCTGAAGCGCAAATCAATTCGGTCACCTTTCCAATCTTCTGCATCATCACACGCACTGGTCGAGCACGAGGAAAGCTGAATTGCGGGCTGTTGACCATTTTCAGGAGCCAGGTAACGGGTATTAAGGGTAAGTGTTCGCTTACCTTGATAACCTTTAGCCACATCTGACCGGATACTGCTTTTACACGAGTGGGCCGTGATGACTATCGGTTTCGGCCTTCCGGCGACCACATTGACATTGGCATTTTCAATATCAAACTTGAACGGCACAAAGGTGTAAGCAGCTGTCGCGGGTTCGGCATCGTCATTAACAATTTCACCTTGCACATTGATAGTGCCGACATAGTCACTCTTCAGCCAGAGTGTCACCTGACCATTTTTGGGAGTCGTTGTGTAGCTTAATGAGGCATCAGAGCCCGCGCCTGTTCCGCCGGCATTTTCATGCCAGGCAGCCAACCCTTGCTTGGTTAAACTGGTGGAGATCCGTACCTGACCATCGAAGTTTTCTGCCACACTGCCGTCATTAGTCACAGTAAATGTCACTTCTTGTGCATCACAGGTCAGGGAGAAATCAACGTCTGGTGTCACGGAAATCTGGTAGTCTTCAACAGAAGAAAAACAGGCACTTTCACCATGAATGATCGAGTTGTTATGCATGTCCAGGCTGAGAGTCGTAATAGCCCCATAGACATGTACGTTGTTGCTCAACGCAGTCTCTATTTCGCTATAGATTAACCCTCGAAATACAGCATTATTGTTGAAATCAACACGGCGATGAATTCTAGACCAAGAAGTACTGAAAGGTTTGTCATGGACATAAATAAGTAAATTATCCAGCGATGAATCATCATCCATCATGACCACACTGTTATTATTCACAGCCATTGCTTTGGTATGAATAATAACTTTCTGCCCTTTTCTAATACGTATGTCGCCCCTGACATCCAAGCTATCAAACCAGTATGTGCCAGAGTTTAAATACAGCGTCGCATGCTTATTCACGGATACCGCGCCCAACACTCCGTGTTCGGCTTGAGTAAACGTCATATTGCCATCAACCGGATACAAAGCATTGGGTAGCGCCGGGAATGTACCTAATTCAGTCGCAGAGACGATCAAACCGTCATTTAACGTACACTCACTCCCATCACACCCTGACGCAACACCTTGGCCTGAAATGCTTTCAAAGCCAAGAACACGCTCATTGTTAACCTTTCTGGCCCCCAGAATTTGCGCATTGTTTGCAATATAAACCCCTCGCGCAGGTGCTATATATTTCAGAGATTGCTTGTGACGCCAGGTTTGTGCCGGTCCTGGGAACAAATCACAGTAAGGGGCTTGCTTACTGCCTTCAAAAATGAAAACGCCAGTTAACTCCGAAGCATGTTTTCTTTCAGAGTCGCGATCCAAATCTTCTTCAATTTGAACCGTTACTTTATCTTTAGTTAGCTGACATCGGCGAATCCAGCCTCCATTGGGCCCTTTGCGGGAGTTTTTCCCGATCAGTACGACGGGTGCTGACGGGAAGTCTTCAACGAAGTCCAGACTATTGTATTTACATGCAATCGTAGTCGGTTTTTGCACATTATCCTGAGGCGTATTAGTGAGGTCTTTATAGCCATTCTCGGGATCTTTATGCGTATTTTTCGTTTCGATGCTCCCCATCCAAAACTTTTTACCGTTAACAAAACCGCTCCCTTCAGCAGCCACAAAGGCAATCGTCTCAGGCACCTGAGGACGAAAAGCCAAAGGTGGTTTTGCCGTCTGCTTATTGGTATGTACCTCTGAGGTATCCATCGCTATTTTGATTTTTTGGCGATTTCCTGACGTTTCTAAATGCCACCCCAATGACGTCAGCCAAATCGGCTCCCCCTCATGGTAAAAAGGCAAAAGTGACTGTTGATAAGTGTTATTGGTAGACTGGATTTGCGTCAAAATTCCCGGCTGATTATCAAACCGGCTATTGAAGCCAAAGTCGGAGTAATTTATCGCTGGTACGCCATAGTCATTATTGTCTTTATTGATGTCATTCCACTTCACGCCCTGCCAATAAAAACCGGTAGTATTGACCTCACCTGCGACAATTTTACCGGCAGTACCCAGATCAATGACCCCTTTTTCAATCGCCAGATAATGGAAGCCAGTCATTTTGGTGGGCTTAATTGAACGGTAGTGACCATTCGAGGAGTTATGAACCGCTCTGTATGGCGCAATAAACTGTTTGAATGAAGCTTCTGTTTGGGTTCGGCTCATGATTCGAACCGATGAAGGTGCGCTTTGCCAATCGTTCATGCCAATCGTCGGCATGACAAAGATATAAGGAACCGTTTTAAAATCCGTTTTAAACTTGATGGTACAAGATTGAGTTAAACAGTCTTGGAAATCCAGTTTACCGAATTCAAACTGTGGTGATGCCTGTACCGATACACTAAAAAAGCCTGCAAGCAGAAACAAAACAACGAAAATATGTCTGAACATTACTGTATTTCCTTCGCCCAGGCTTCCTGAGTACGGCTTACTTGGTTTTCGCCACTGCCACACGTGGCGGTACTGACAAGATAAAAGGTGTTGATTGTGCCTTCGGCACCAGATACTGCGTGCAGCGTGCAGGCCACGTCTGCGCTGCAATGAAAATTATTTGCCGGTGCAAAATGGGTATTTGTACACGCTGCCGTATTAGGCGGTTGATTTAACGGGAACAGCTCGCTCAACGTTACTTCATTGGCGGAGTGCGCAGTGAACCAAGCGCGGGTACCCAACACTTCTTTGGTGGTGATATCTTGATTGGCCCAGTCAACTCGAATCATGGCGGCGGCCAATAAAGACATCACAACAATCACAAACAGCGACACAATAAGTGCGCTGCCATGTTGTTTCTGTCGAGGGGAATTACTGAACATTGATCACCTGTACGCTGTGATTGTAATGCGCCCTTTCGCCACTGCGCGGATCGGTAAACGTCATTTCTAAATGCACCAACCCATTACTGTTTAGCGCCGCGCCTTCTGATACCGCTGCAAATTGAGTCAGCTTTTTACTGATTACGTAGGTATCGCTTCCCTGCACCTGACGCGTCAGCGACACACCATCAAAACAAAACGCCACTTGTTTTCCAACCAGATAAAGGCGCTTTCCCGGAGACTGCGTCGTCAGTGAATGCTTATAGGTTAGCGTTCCCAGGCCATTGGCTATCATTGCCCGCTCAGCTCGCGGTAATAAAACGTCCTGATACTGAGCGGGATTCATCAAGCCCACGGCCACCCCCAGATTTTTAATCGCTGGCTGGCCACCCGCTTCTGCTGTCCACATTGAAACGTCCTGCTGCCGCGGTATGAACCCAATCGAATGGCTTGATGCGGTAGGTTGCTGCAGATAAAAGCTACTCAGGTAAATAGGGAAAAACGACAGGCAACCATCCTTGACCGCGACACTGTTGGGAGCGGCATGACGGATTTCACGGCTCAGGCGTTCCGTGACAAATCGAGCCTCGGACTGTAACCGTTCACGCTCAACCGTACTGACATAACCATCAGCGCCAAAGCGCAGAAAACTGCCTATCCCCAGTGAAATGATGGCCAGTATCACCAGTGCTATCAGTAACTCAATGAGCGTAAACCCTTTCATTGCCCGCATCAGTAGTTACTCCTGTAGGCAATGAAAACATATTCCCCATAGCGTGTTGTCTTGATGGAGACAGTGATTCGCTTGTGAGCAGTTACCTGCTCATGCGGCGTTCCGACAAAGCCTTCATCATAAAAAACATCGACTTCAGCCCAGATATTGGCATATTCATCACCAGGCACGAATTGGCTGAGCGAACCACGCCAGACTTTTCCTTTGCATTGAGATCTCGTGCCCCAACATCCTTTAAAGTCATCCACATCATCAGCAAGGGCGGTATTCAGGCTACCCTTGGGGTCTGTTTCACCACTTTCAGCCCCCAGCAGCTCCGGCGCCGTACATTCGATAAATGTGTCTATGACCGGCAATTTTTCCCCGCACCGAATCAGGCTGTCACCATTCGGATCTGAGCGACTGTCAAATTTCCGGGCCAGAATTTCATTAAGCATGGCATGGCCAATAGCTGCGGCCCGGGCCTGATATTGCGGAATCGCAGACCGTTCCACCTGAGGAAACAGGAAGCTGGTTAACGTGACCATGGCGATTCCCATTACCACAATGGCAATGATCCCCTCAATCAGCGAAAAGCCTCTGGCGCGTTGATACGGGATCATTGACAAGCTCCTTCGCTCAGGCTTCCCTTGCCGATAAATCCTTCACGATTAATACAAAAACTCAGTTGAGTGTTATCCCTGGCCGTCAGCGAAATTTCGCACCCCAGCTCGCAGACAATACGCCCCAGACTGTCGACAGGACGGCCCAGCAGGTCAAAATACAAAACTGAAGGGGCCGGATGCGGGCTCGTTACCGTGAATCGGGTCTGGCTGGTTGTTCCTAACAGTACGTCACTGTTGAGGCTGGACGCTGTAGGACAGACGGTGTCCACCATTCGCCCCAGACAAGAATCTTTCTCACTGCTCCCTGCAATGATGCGCAGCGGATAACGGATACGCTGGATTTCCGAGTCTTGCGCCTGCATCGCACTTAACTGGATTTGACGGGTAATGGTCATGGCCTGATCGCGGGCGACAAAGGCATCAAAATGGCTGCGACCAAAGAGGCGAGAAGCCGCTGTGGCACCAAGGATGCCGACCAGCAGAATCACCACAATAAGTTCAATTAAGGTAAAGCCACGTTGACTGGCGGGCATAAGTGCACCCTGAAAATGTAACTGGGAAGGACAGGCTATTTACTCAGGACATATATTCGAGAATGCCCTGAGTAAATAGAGCTCCGAAGAGCTCTATATAAAATATTATTTACAAGCGTCAGTTAATAGCGTGATTGTCGGCTCGCTATTGTTATTTTTCGCTTCTGTGTATTGGATGTAACATTTACGGTTGTTATCGTCTAAATCTTTCTGATTTTGATCTTTGTACTCAGAGAAAGTCAGCAGAATGGAGTTATCTTTAGCGCTGTCTTTCACGATAACCCAGTCACCGTTATCTTCAAAACCAGTCAGCGCAGCAACAATACCTTTATCTGTCGCTTTCGGGTAGCCGAATGCGATTTCAACAGTTGTACCTGACGCTGTTACTGACTTGTTCGCTGTACCAGCTTCTGACTCCAGGCCTTGAATGGCCGCTTTGCCGTAAACAATGCCCGCAGCGCCTTTCATTGCACCTTCCAGACCGGTTAGCGCAGAGTGACGAGCATCACCTTGCAGGTTCAGAAAACGAGGGGCTGCAGTAACGGCCAGGATACCCAGAATCACGATAACCACAACCAGCTCAATCAGCGTAAAACCGCCTTGACGTTTCATAAGTTTCTCCTAATTTTTATGTTTCTATACGCTTAGCGTATTACAGTCTGCACCAGACCTTTGGCAGGCTGGTAAGTGAAGTAGTGACCGGAGGTCACATCTGAGTTACCACCGCCGTTACTGCTGGCAGAGGCCAGTTGATAATAGCGGCAAGCATTCTGGTTATTTTCCTGAGTCAGTGATGCAAAGAACAGGTATTTACCGCCCTGCGCTTCGCTGCTGTCACTGGTCACTTTCGGTGGATTCTGTAACAGGTTATCCATCAAAGCGACGCAGTCGGTTGCTGACAAAGCGGCAACCGCTTTATTTGTCAGGGCAATCGGGTATCCCACACTCGGGTTGTTCGCATCTTCGGCCTGAGTCAGGTAAATGTCAGTACCGTCATAGTTAACCATGTTACGGTTATCGCTTTTTGGTCGACCATACGCTTCCCATTGTGCACGTACTGACAGCACGGCGGTGGCATAACCACCGGCAACCCCTTCAATGGACGCTTTCTTCGCTTCGTCGGTCACGTTAAGAAAACGTGGTAATGCAGCAACAGCCAACAAACCGACAACGATAATTACGATGACTAATTCCACCAGGGAAAATCCGGTTTGCTTTTTCATCTTGGGATTTACCTTTTATTATTTTTTGTCAAATCAACGTCATCACTTTTCGTAATGCGTCAAAAAACCGTTAATTCGTATTGTCTCATTTTCATAAAATAATGCCACCCATTTTCCATGGCTAATTTGATAAAAACACGAGTCATAAGAATATGATGTAACAGTACTTTTACGTTCGAAATTTAAATATTCCAATTCAGAATTTCTCGAAGACAGCAAATTCCACGTTTGGGAGCAATCAATTCCCTTTTCAGAACGAATAATAGGCCAGCCATATTGAGTAAAGCCGTAATTTATTCCGTTAATTGAACTGTATTCAGGTCGGTTTTCAAGCTCCCATTTTTGACGAATGGAGGCCGCACTTTTCACCATAGTTTGAGTCAAAACTTTGACTTGGATCTCTTCCGCCCGATCAACAAAATGTTCACCCTGCACCATTAATATGGTGACCGTCAGCAGCAACAAACTCCCCCACAAAAAGACATAGAGCCGCCGCTGCTGAAGCCACTTATACACCTCTGGCCACATCGAGCAGACTCCACATCGGCAGGAAGATGCCGAGTGCCAGCAACAGCACCATGGCTGCCACAATTAACAACAAGATAGGCTCAATACGCGCCGTTAAAGTTTTCAGGTCGTAGTCCACTTCGCGATCATAAAATTCCGACGCTTCAAACAGCAGTTCGTCAACCTGACCAGTTTCTTCCCCTACCGCAATCATCTGTAGGACAAGTGGGGTAAAGACCCCTGACTGGCTGGCTGTGGCCGCAATACTGTTACCGGATTCAATCCCCATTTTCATGTCAATCAGCCGGGTTTCCAGGTAGCGGTTGCCCAGCGCTTCCGCGGACATCTGAATCGCCTGATTAAGCGGCACCCCCGCCCGAATCATTAATGAGAAAGTACGGGAAAAACGGGACAACTGGGCGCGATTAACGATATCGCCCACAATAGGCACTTTCAGACGCCACAGATCCCACTTTTCACTGCCCGCCGGTGTTTGCCGCCACAGGCGCACCCCCATCCAAGCCACCACCAATCCCCCAAGCATCAACGGCCAGTAACCGACAAAAAAGTTCGAGCTGGCAATCAGGATGCGGGTCGGCAACGGCAACTCCACGCCAAACCGGCTGAACATAGACGCAAACTGCGGGATCACTTTGATATTCAGGATCACCATCGCCAGCATAATGGCACTCATGACAAACATCGGATAACGCATCGCGGATTTAATACGGCGACGGGTTTCCATTTCCTGCTCGTAGTAATGCGCCAGCTGCAGCAAGGTGTCATCCAGCCGACCGGTGTTTTCCCCGACCTGAATCATCGAGACAAACAAGGTATTGAAGACCCGTGGATGCTGCTTCATCGCCACCGACAGCGGCTTACCATTGGTCATTTCCGCCACAACGGATTCCAGTGTGCTTTTCATCAAGGGATGCGTCGCACTCTGTCCCAATCCTTTCATGGATCGCAGCAATGGCACCCCGGCTTTCGTCAGGCTGTACAGTTGACGACAAAAGATCACCAGCATTTCCAGCGGGATGGTGCTCTTAAACAACTGGTTCAGATCCAGCCCGTTGCTACGGGCATTCGACTGACGGAGTTCCAGCGGGATGATTCCCTGTCTCAGCAGCAGATCGGCCGCCGCATCCTGACTGGCCGCTTCAATATGTCCGCGCCGTAGTTCGCCCTGAGCGCCACGACCGCGGTAGTTAAATACAGGCATACCCGGATCCTTTTATTCACAGCACCAGTGCCGGTTACAGTACAAAACCGTCGTGGTCATCACCTTCACCCAGCATCAGCACTTCCTCCAGGCTGGTGACCCCGTCCTGAGCCAGCGCCATCGCAGATTCAATCAGAGGCTGGTATCCCGGTGTCTGACGGGCGATCTGGGCAAACAGCACCGCATCTCCGGCACGCAGGGCATCCATCATGTCCGTATTCATTTCCAGCAGTTCGAAGACGCCAACCCGGCCTTTGTAGCCGGTAAAGTTACAGCTCTGACAGCCCCGCCCCTGACGGAACGGCACCCCGGCATGCTGCGGGAATCGAGCCATCAGCCATTGCTGTTTAGCCGCATCCGGCATCACACTTTCAGCGCAATCCTGACACACCCGGCGAACCAGACGCTGTGCGAGCACGGCGCGCACAGCACTGGCAACCAGATAGCCCGGCGCGTCCATGTCCATCATGCGCAGCGCACTGTCAATCGCGTCGTTGGTGTGCAGGGTCGACAAGACTAGGTGACCGGTCAGGGCCGAACGCAAACCAATTTCCACCGTTTCCTGATCACGCATCTCACCCACAAGAATAATATCCGGGTCCTGGCGCAGGAACGTCCGCAGAATCGACGAGAACGTCAGGCCAATCTTGGTGTTCACCTGCACCTGATTGACCCGCGGCAGGCGGTATTCCACCGGGTCTTCCGCCGTGATCAGCTTCTTGCCCGGCTTATTGAGTTCACTCAGCGCGCCGTACAGCGTGGTGGTTTTCCCTGAGCCTGTTGGCCCGGTAACCAGAATCATGCCGTACGGGCGCTTCAGCTGACGGCGGAAGCGATGCAGGATCGCCTCCGGCATCCCGATTTGATCTAGACTCAGAATACCCGCCGACTGGTTGAGCAAACGCATCACCACCGATTCACCATGCTGGACCGGCATGGTCGAGACCCGCACATCGACGGAGTTGCCACGCACTTTCACATTAAAACGGCCATCCTGAGGCAAGCGTTTCTCGGAAATGTCCAGCCCGCTCATCAGTTTCAGGCGCAGCACCAGTGCCGAAGCCACGCTGGTTTCGTTCAACAGAGTTTCATGCAGCACCCCGTCGATACGTTGACGGATACGCAGCACATCGCTGTCCGGCTCAATGTGAATATCGGATGCGCCGACCTGAATCGCGTCTTCAAACAAGGAATTGATCAGTTTGACGACCGTGACTTCATCGTTATCGGCATCATCAAACCCGAACCGGAAATCCGATTCCTGCTGATGCTCGGCTTTCAGCTGCTCAGCAAAAGAAACAATTTCCTGAGTCCGGCGGTAGTAACGGTCGAACGCCGCAATCAGCTGGCGCTCCGGCGCAATCACCAGCTCCACCCGATATTGCGCCAGCTGGTTGTAGACCGCTTCCTGTGCTGCCAGATCTGCCGGGTCACTCATCGCCACCCGAACCGTGTCGTCCCGGCGGCCAATAACCAGTGCCCGCAGCCGACGGGCATGCACTTCTGACAGCAAAGTGACGGATTCCATCTCGACCGTCACCCGGTTGAGATCCACCAGCGGGATATCCAGCTGACGGGACAGGAATTGCAGCATCTGCTGCTCGGTCAGGAACCCCATGCTGATCAGGGTGGCGCCCAGCTTGCGGCCGGTCGCTTGCTGCTGATCCAGTGCCTGCTCAAGCTGGCTCTGATCCACAATGCCTTCTTCGACCAGCAGGTCACCCAGGCGTTTTCGAAGTCTGATCGGCATGGTTAACCCTCTGCTTGGCTCAGCACGGTTAAGCGCTGCTGAATAAACTGTTGCGAGGTCGCGGAGATCCGCCCCATCAGCAATGCCTGCTGATAGGCCTCACGTGCTTGCTCGGCGTCATGACTGCGCTCAAGCGCAATGGCCAGTCCCAGCCACCAGCGTCCGTCATACGGCTCTGTCTGGCTCAAGCGCTGGTAACTGCTTTTCGCCATCGCATTGTTCTGTAACTGCTGGGCCAGCGCCCCGCGCATGGCCAGATAACCACTGTGATCTTTTTCCGGCATCGCAGACAGCACATTCAGTGCGGCCTGGGGTTGCGACTCATTCATTAGCAGCTTGGCCAGCGTCAGACGCAGGTCCGGCTGGGTATGGTTGAATTCCAGCCCCTTTTGCAGCGTGTTGAGGGCATGGCGCGCATCGCCTCGGCCATAGTACAGCGCCGCCAGTTTCTGACGGGCCGACACCCATTCCGGCTGGTATTTCAGGGCCGCTTCGTAATAGCCGATGGCTTTGCGGGTATTCCCTTCTTTCATGGCCTTCTGGGCACGGTTGTATTCCACCTGTGCCAGTTGACCAGCATCCAGCTCAACGGTTTCAATCTCCAACTCGGCTGGTTGTTCGTCCGTGTCCTGCATGTCGTCATAAGACTCAAACGCGTCAACGTCTTCGTCATCATACGCACTGGCCACCGTCACAGGCTCGTCGTTCACCTGTCGAGACACCGGTGCTTGGCGCACGGCCATCTGTGGGGTCGGCTTTGTCTGGACTTCCGGCTCAGGCGTCACCGCCGAACGGCCAGCGGCAACACGGGAGTTCATGACTTGCGCCACGGTCGCCGAATCCTCGGCCTGAGCAGTGCTCTTGCTCGTGGTTTTTGCTATGGCGCTATCTTTCGCCGCCATTTTCTGTGCAGCTATTTTTCCGCCAGCGGTTTCCCCGACGGCTATTTCCTCGATGGCCTCGTCCTCGGTCGCTGTTACCGTTACTTTGCCCGCCGGGGCTTTAGTTTCTGGGACTTTAGTTTCTGGGACTTTAGCTTCCGGGGCTTTAACTGCCGCTGTTTTCGCTGTCGTTTCAGTAGCCGTGGCAACCGTATCATCAACCGTTGCGTCGGTGGCAGCGATGCCCGTGGCTGTTTTATCGGTAACAGTTTGTACCTGACCGCTTCCCAGCCACCAACCAACACCACCGGCTGCCAGCAGGCAGCAAACACCGACCACGCCCCAGCGCCAAGGTTTCGGCTGCGGCAACGGAGTCACAGCGGCAGGTTGCAGCGTTGCCGCAGCGGATGTCTGTTGCGCCTGTTGCTGGTGCAACGCACTTAATTTTTTATTCAGTTCACTCATGGGTGTTATTGCCATCCCCACAATACCGGAAACGTCCAGCGAGGCTGGCGCGCGCCCAAAGTATCTCGGATTGCCAGCAGCACGTCCTGACGATCAATGTGCTGGCGTTGTTCACTACAGGCTGCGAGTAAAGACTTATGACACAACTGGTTAATCAGCCGCGGAATCCCCCGACTGGCAGACCAGATCGCTTTTATCTCGGCCAGATGAAAAAGTTCCGTCTCACAGCCTGAAGCGGCAAGACGGTGGATGATATAGGCTGCGGTTTCAGACAGATCCAGCGGCCGCAGACAACTGCGGAACGTGATTCGCTGGCGGAACTGACGCAGGTGGTGCTGCGCCAACCGGGTATCCAGCTCAGGCTGCCCCAGCAGAATGATGTGCAGCAGCTTTTCCTGCTCGGTCTCCAGGTTACCCAGCAAGCGGACCACTTCCAGCGCATCGTCCGGCAGGGCCTGCGCCTCGTCTATCAGCACTACCACGGTTTTCCCGGCCGCTTTTCGGGCCAGCAGCGCCTGCTGCAGACCGTCAGCCAGCAATGCCTCGTCACCATCGGTCTCGAGCGCCAGCTCCCGGGCCAGTGCGATTCGCAGCTCTTTGCCGCTTCGAGCCGGTGTCGGCAGATAGGCCAGCTCAAACTGCGTCGGCAGCTGGTTAATCAGCATCCGACACACCAGCGTTTTTCCCGTCCCGACCTCACCGGAGATCTGGATGATACCTTCTCCCATCGCCAGCGCCGCCAGAGTCGTTTCAATTGCCTCCAGGTGCGGAGGCAAAGCATGAAAAAGCCGGGTATTGGGAGTCAGCGCAAACGGCGCTGACGTGAGACCAAAATGGGACTGGTACATGATTATCCCTCTTCAGGAAACCACTCGTTAACCAGGGCACGCGAACGCTCAATTTCCTTCTGCCACGTCTGCTCACCCACCACGGTTGGTTTAAGCAAAATCACCAGCTCGGTTTTAGTCTGTAGCTGATTCACGTTACGGAACAGATGGCCCAGCATCGGGATATCTCCCAGTAACGGCACTTTGCTAACCTGATCGTGCACCGATGATTTCATCAGGCCGCCGATCACGACCACATCGCCGGAGCGGGCGTGGATGACAGAATCTGACTCACGTACCGAGCTCTTTGCCAATGGCAATCTGTAGGTGCCGAATGTATCGCCCAGGGCGATGTCTTTGATCTCGGTACTTACATCCACCACGGTCGGATGCACGTGCAACAGCACGCCGCCCTCATCATCAATCTGCGGCGTCACGTCCAGGGAAATACCCGAGAAGAATGGGGTCAGTTCGATATCCGGCGATGCCGTACCGCCATCGCTGTTTACTTCGCCGCCGGAGATATCGGTAACAAAGTACTGATCACCGCCGACTTTAATCACGGCTTTCTGGTTGTTAGCCGCCGTTACCCGAGGGCTGGACAGCACATTCAGATCGCCCTGAGTATCAAGGAAGCTCAGTACCGCATCAAAGTTACCGTCTGAGATCGTCACGTTAGTCTGACCGTTCAGCAGGTTAGAGATTTCATTTCCGCCCGGCAGCAGCTGAGGCACAATGTTGCCCGCCAGATCTCTGACCACCTGACCGGTGCCAAACGTAATGTCGGTCCCGCCGATACTCTTGGTGATGTTGCTCCAGTTGATACCCTGCTGATAACCGTCACTCAGGGTCACTTCCATGATTTTGGCTTCCAGCACCACCTGACGCTTCAGGCGCTGCTGCGACACCCCGAGGAACTCCTTCACTTCACGCAACTCATTCGGGTACGCACGCACCGAAATCAGGCTGGCCTGCGGTGACACCACAATGCTGCGTCCCTGGCCACTGCCGATCATCGCCTGCACGGCACGCTCCAGCTGCTGCCAGAAATCACTTTCCGACAGGGTTTCAATCTGTGTCCCGCCGGTCGCTTTACTGGAACTGGAGCTGCTGTTGTTCTGCTCGGAATCGTTATTGTTATTACGATTGCTGCTTGAGCGGTTATTCCGGGAGCTATCGCTGCCGGTATCCGAAATCGAGCCGGTTGTCAGAGAAGTCAGCGAGATCCCACGGCGTTTCAGCTGCAGGTAATCGACCGGCATCACTTCAGTGCGCAGGGTCGCCGGCAAAATCTGAATGATATTGCCCTTGCGGGTCGTGCTGTATCCATAAATGTCAGAGACCACTTCCAGCACTTCATCCAGCGTGACATCCTGCAGCGTCAGCGAAATACGGCCCTGCACGTTAGGGTGGATCACCATGTTAAACGGCGTCCCTTTAACCAGACTGCCAAAAAAGGCTTTGGCATCGACATTGCGGGCACTGACCCGGAATCGCTTCTCCACCGCCACCGGACTGACATAATCACTGCCGTCCAGGCTTGGCATCAGATCCGCATTCACCGACGCCGGCAAATCCATCAACGGTCGGCTGTTAGCCTGATTGGCCGCCTCGTTTAACGCCCCTTTAACCTCAACCGGGTCACGGTGCCCCATGTTGGTCGAGCATCCGACCAGGGAGGCAATGACCGCTGCTACAACTAATCCACGCATCTTAACCACTTATTTAAAAATCTGACTTGATGTTGTCGGCAAACATTTCCAGCCGCCACTGCCGACCGCCGCGTTTTACGATAACCGCATCATCGTAAATAGCCGCGACCTGATAACCATTAACACTGCCACCCTGGCTGACCATTTTGCCGCTCAGAACCACAGTGCAATCCTGGCTGGCTTTGTCACAGAAGATGCCTTCCAGGCTCGGTAACCGGCTCTGCGATACAGACGGTTTGGCCGCCGGTGCCTGCCACCCCAGCGGAGCGGTCGGATCCTGAGTGGCGTTGGCCGCACCGGCCAGAACCATCAGACCCAGAGCAATAAATAGAGATTTAGCCACCAATAAAGTCCTTACTCTCGCCCAGGGTATAAACGTCCAACTGAATGTCCGCCCATGGATAGGTATCGACCTGATAATTCAGGCTGCGCCAGTAATATTTCACCGGCAACGCCTCCAGCTGCTGCAGATACGCCACCACATCGAAGTAACGTCCACGCAGGGTCAGGCTCACCGGATGAATGTAGTACCCCTGATCGTTACCGCTGATCAGTTGAACCGGCGGCTGCGAGGTCAGCGCCACCAGCTTAAGCTGCTTGGTGCGCTGCAGAACCTGCTCCATCAGCGCCGACATCTGCACCGGGCTGACCAGGCTCGCCACACGCTCGCCCAGCTCATCGTCCAGCGCCCGGTTTTCACGGGTCAGGCGCGCAATTTCCTCATCAATTTCCTGGTCCGGATCGGTCCGGAGCTTGCGCTCAATCACCTGAATCTGGTCCATACTGGCGGTCAGTACATTACTGATTGATGCTCGCTGCCGCTGCAGTGATTCCTGTTTCATCAGAACCGGCTCAACCACCAGCAAATAACCGGCAAAGCTCAAGGCCACCCAGCCGGAAATCGCGATCAGCCATTTCTCACGCTCGGTCAGCACCGCAAATTTATCGCACAACGTGTACCAGCGATTCATGATTGATTCCCCTGCTTCACGGATGGTGCCACGGCGCCGGGCTGGCTCCGCTCTGCCAGCAGTTTGAACGTCACAATGTTGTCTTCGGTGCGGCCCAACGACATCAGCTCGAAGCGACGGTCAGACAGCGCCGGATAGGTTTTGAAAGCCTGCAGCCAGCTCGGCACGGAGTCCGGTGAACGAGCCAGACCCTCCAGATCCAAGCGACGGCCAGCAACACTGATCCGCTGCAGGGAAATATCCCCGCTGGCGGCATCCGACAGTTGCTGGAGCATACCGGCGTAGCCTACCTTCAGGCTGTCATCATGCTGGGCAATCGCTGCCAGCGTCGCTTGCTTGGCTGCCAGGTGCTGCTCCAGTCCGTCTGCGGATTCCACTTTCAGGACGCTCGGCAGATGCCGTGCCAACGCGGCTTTCGCCCGATCCAGTTGCTGGCGCTTTTCATCCAGCTGACGTTGTTCCGCCTGCAGGGCCAGTTGCTGCTGGTGATTCTGCCAGCTGCACCAACCGCTGAAAGCCCCCAGCAGAATGGCAATTGCCAACCAGCTGGCCGCAATATTCGGCAGGGTAAGCAATTCGGTTTTGGGTTTGAGGGTCTCGTTGTAAAGGTTGATCGCCCCGGTTCCGTAAGCGGCACCGGCCTGAGCGACCCGCAGTGCGTTACTAAGCAGAGCGGGTTGTGCCGGTGTCAGTGCCACTACCGGCACACTCAAACGTTCACCCAGCACCTGCGCCAATCGACTATCGTCATCATCATCACAGGACACCAGCATCTGAGTCACGGGGGTTTCACGCAGCTGCGCACTCAGAAAATCCAGCGAGCGCTGTAACTCCAACGCCAGGCCGTCCAGTTGCAAGCCGGAGGACAAATCATCCGCCTGCCCGACCAGTAAAGGGGCAGCGAAACCACGCAGCTGGCGCTGAAAACACAACACCTGCTCTTTGAACGCCGTTAACTGTAAATTCCCCTGGCTGCGACGATGCAGAATCACCTGGCTCTGCGTCGCCGCCGTCAACTGACCCCAGACCACGTCTTCCGCGGATACCACAGTCAGGTCACAACCGGCATCGCGGCAGGCCGCCGCCAGTTTTTCGAGTAAACGCCGATTAGCGACAAACACCTGCAAACGCTGCTTCAGCGGTGCCAGAAATCCATCCGCCACCAGCTCCTGCGGAGATTCATTGACCAATTCTTTGACCAGGAAAGGCAACGCGGTCGGGTATTCCTCCTGCGGCAACTCCGGCTTTTCGATCATCATGCTCTGGTAGTAGCCGTGTCCGAGTACCAGACGCAGGGCCGCTCCCTTAAGTGGGTTGCGACTGATCAGCGCCTTGATGGCATCGCCCCACTGATGGCTGTCAGCGACAGGGTGCTCATCGGTATGCCATTGATTTTCGAATTGGTAAGCGAGGGCTAGCGTGTCAGAAAACAGCGCAATGCAGGCTGTCTGGCGCTGGCTTTTCTTTTTAAAAAATTGGGTAACTAACATATTCAATGTCTATGGCCGTAATAAACGACCCCAAAAAAAAACGGCAAATTTTGCGATTTGCATAAATTTGCCTTACCTGCGTCAATTATTTGACCATTATAAATAAATTATATTGATTTAATAGTGTTTTTTAATTAATAGAAACACTTTTATTAAGTCTTTTGTCTATTTTTGTTTACGCGGACTTTCCGGCTTTTCCAGTGACAACTCTGCGGCAAAATAACGTCCCTGGCCGCCCTTGACGCCCAACTGCTTTAATACCTGCCATTCATTCTGATTTTCTACCCCGACCGCAACCACCTGCACCGCCGAGTCGGCACAAACACCGAGCATACTGCGGACAAACAGCTGGTTCTCTTGCCGCAAGTCAATCTCCCGCACCAGACCACGGTGCAACTTGATGATATCGACCTTGATATCCTTGATGTAATGGGTACTGACAATCGTGCGTCCGGCCTGATCGACCACCAGCTTACAGCCCAGGCCGACAAGAATTCGGGCCACCGGACGAATTGCATCCAGATGCTTAACCAGGCCACTTTCCGGGATCTCAAACGACAGCCGGTTCAGCACCGTCCGCGGCGTCTGCAGCAGCTCGTCCCGCAGCCATTTGACGAAAGCCTTGTCGAGCAGCGCCTCCACACTCACATTGACCGACAGTGCATCTTCTACCGGTTCATTGCGCAACATATTTAACGTCTTGCTGATCACCTGCTGATCCATGCGGGCATTGAATCCCACCTGCTCCACCGCGCTGAGGAAACGCGAGGCCTTGATCAGCATGCCGTTTTCATCCCGGATCCGGGACAACAGCTCACGGTGCAGCGTCGTACCATCAGCCATGATCACCGGTTGCTGGTACAACAGTGGGCCGCCGCTGCTGAAAATACTGTCAAGCAGAGTTCGCCAGCGCACACTGCCGCGGGCGTCTTCCACCTGCTGATCCTTTTTAAAGGCAAACCAGCCGTTCGTGCCCTGCAGCTGGGCACTGCGCAGCGCCATGTCGGCTTCGTCCATGATACGGCCTCGCCGCTCCCCGCTGACCCAGGAAGTCACACCAATGTGGCACCAATTTTCCTTGTCCAGTGGTGTGGGCGGGCTGAGCCGGTCGAGGGCGTTCATCATGGTATTGGCGAACTGTTTAACCTCTTTCACCGACTGTTGTCCCAGCAAAATCGCAAATTCGGCATCGAAATAACGCGCCAGTACGGTATCGGGATAGCGCTGCACCAAGTTCGACAAGATGCCGCCGACGTCCTGAATCAGTTCATCCGCTTCTTCTTTGCCTTTCTCCGCCAACAGCTCTTCCCAGTCTGCAATCCGCACCAAAATCACGGCCCCGTGGGTTTCCTGATCCTGCAGCATGGACTGCAAACGGCTGTCGAACATCACCCGGTTGGCCGCGCCCGTCAGCTGATCCAGGAAAGTATGGGTACGGATAAAAGTATCGAACCGGCTGCGCTCCTGCCGGGCATCTTTCAGCTCGGCTATCATCTTATCCAGGGCCAGACTGGCCGTGGCCGGCCACTCCCGCTCATCGCCAATTTCGTTCTCTTCGACCCGTCCGGCCAGAATCATCCGGCCTCGGTGTTCCAGTAATTCAGAGCCGAGCAGCTGGCGACGCAGCCAGTCCATGCCCCATATCAGCCCGGCGATAATGATTGCGATGGCCAGACTGATGGACGACATCGCCCCGAGAGAATAGGTAAATTCGGTGTATGGCGGGATCGACTTCATGTCCACGAAGTAGCCTGGGTTGTGCTGCAGCTCATACCGGCTCCGATACAGAATGGAGGGATCGTTTAAGGTCTGCAGCCCTTTAAAACTGTAGATCACCCCGGCTTCGCTGCTGACTTCCAGTTCCATTACATTGCTGGCTTTGAGCAATTTAGGCAGCCAGCGCGACAGGGACTGCGCTCCCTGAGGATCGGCCATTTCCTGATCAATCACTTCCACCACCCCATCAAGGTAGTGGGTGAGGTAGTCCTGGCCCAGTTTACGGAAACTGACGGCGCCGCCGATAAAAATGACGAACATCGCACAGATCACAATGACGGTAACAAAAGCAACCAACCGGTTGGTCAGTCTCATTCCTGACGCTTTTCTCATAGGCAGATAAATATCAGTAAGTTGTAGAAGGGGTTGCTCGACATTGGTTCCGGTCATCATCAAGCAGGATCTGGCGTGCAAAGTACCATTATCATGGTCAATTTGTCAGTGCCACGGTCGACAAATTAACAATTTATTAATACCTTATCCGGTTGATTGACGCGAAATGCATGCGGCGTTCACTTCTGGCACCGGAAGCCGCGTTCAGGTTGTGCTTACGCATGCTATAGTTGCCGCACAGACTATAGTTGCCCGCACAGAATAGGCAAATCGTTCCCCATTCCGTTCCCGCAACCACCCGGCCGCTCGCCGTCAGATAGCAATGTCAACATAGCTACGTCAAAATAGGTACGTCAAAACATGGATTGGATCACCTGCACCAACAGCTTTGTCATGGTCGTTAACCAGGGTTCTCTGGCACAGGCCGCGAACAAGCTCAACACCTCCAGCTCTGCACTGTCGAAACGCCTGTCCTGGCTGGAAAAACAGCTGGGCGTGCAGCTGCTCAAGCGCACCACCCGCAGCCTGACCATGACCGACGCCGGAAAGCTGTTTTATCAACGCAGCGCCCGCCTGCTGGATGACTGGCACCAGTTGCTGGCAGAAACCACCTCAACCTATGGTGAAGTCAGCGGGGTGCTACGCATCGGGGCGCCGCTGGCAACCGGTAGCCGCCTGCTGGTGCACTACCTGGCTGAGTTCATTGAGGCCTACCCGAAAATTCAGGTGGAGCTGCATACCGTGACCCCGGGCCAGCTGCCGGACCTCAATCTGGATGTTTTTATCAGTAAGGCACTGACGGACTTTAATTCTTCCAGCTATATCGCAACCCGACTGTTTGATTTCCAGCCCGGCTTTTATGCCGCCCCGAGCTATCTGGAAGGTCGTCCGGCCATCGAGGTTCCTGAACAACTGGCAGAGCATAACTGCCTGCTGTTCGGCACGCACGGCCATGAACAGGAGCATGTGTTCGAGAACAACCTGCGTCTGCGGCTAACGGGCAATTTCACCACCCAGAATCCGGAAGCCCTGGTTGCCGCAGCAGTCGCCGGGATGGGGATCATTCTGATTGGTGAAAATACGGTTCGCCGTGAACTGAGTAAGGGCCTGCTGGTGCCGGTACTACCACAGCTGAAGCAGCCGGTCAGCTCCGCGTATGCCTATTACCCCAAACTCGACTATAACCATGTCAAAACAAAGCTGTTTATTGACTTCATCAAGGCCAAAGCCAATCCGGCTAATTAGCCCGGTACCAGTTCGCATGATGCAGTAATGCCAGTCATCCAGTGACAGATAACCGGTTATGAATAAATGGATACATGGGTAAATCAATAGATTGACTGAAGCCATGCCGTCCGGGTCTGAGCCGGTCGTGATCACTGACACTCAGACGTCGGTAAAACAGGCTCAGAGATCAGGAATAATCGGCCTGTTCGCCCACCAGCCCCTACAATTTGTGATAGAGCCCTGCTCACCAACAGGGCGACCCGTTATTCGACACAATAACCACAAAAACCAATTGATAATAATTATCAGTTGCGTTTAAATGATAAGGAATTACAAACAGGCTCCGGAGGCGGCAATGACATCTTTTCAGCAGACACTCAGTCGGCACATTCAGCAGCATTCATGGCGACTGGCCAACAAACGCCTGATCCTTCCGGTGATTCTGATCGCATTACTTACCGCTTCGCCCACCACCCGAGCAATCACTGTCGGAGTCATGGCTGATGCATTCTGGCAGGTAGCAGCGTATGTAGCGGCTACATTGACGCTGTACCACGCCATTGCCGCTAGGTTGAACAAAGACAATAACCAACTGAGTCTGATGCTGGCCCAGAGCGCCCGCTTTCAGGTGCTGTTTGCCTCAGCGATGGGGGCCTTACCCGGCTGTGGTGGCGCCATTGTGGTGATCACCCAGTTTGTCAGGGGCAAACTCAGTTTTGGGGCGGTCGTGGCGGTGCTGACTGCGACCATGGGCGATGCCGCCTTCCTGTTACTGGCGGCAGAGCCGTCTACTGCGCTGGCTGTCATCGCCGTCGGTTTTGTGGTGGGTCTGATTTCCGGCATGATTGTCGATCGCCTGCACGGCACCGCGTTTATGCGTCCGGTTCGTGATGCACAGTCAACGGCTGATGACCACTCGCGCCACATTGCCCCAATCAGCGAACCGGTCAGCCGCCTGCAAGGCCGGTTCTGGCAGTGGTTGCTCCTGCCAGCCAGCGCCATTGCTATCCTGGGATCGCTGCAGATCGACCCGGATCAGCTGTTCAGCCTGCCAGCCAACACCACCAATATCGCGGGAGCCGCAGCCGCGCTTTGCGCCATGCTGCTGTGGGCCACCAGCCGCGATATCACCGACTATGAGTCCGCCGTTTCTGAGGATCCCAAAGCGCGAACCGCCAACCTTTTTCAGCGCGTGGCACAGGACACCAACTTTGTCACCAGCTGGGTCATCGGCGCTTTCCTGCTGTTTGAGCTCACTATCTACTGGACCGGTATCAATCTGTCAGAGATCTTCGCTAACTGGGCCCTGCTGTTGCCACTGATGGGCGTAGCCATCGGCCTGCTGCCCGGCTGTGGCCCACAGATTCTGGTCACCAGTCTGTATCTGTCCGGATCCATTCCGCTCTCAGCACAGCTTGGGAACGCCATCAGCAATGACGGGGATGCTTTATTCCCTGCCATTGCACTGGCACCCAAAGCCGCTTTGGTGGCGACTCTCTACTCATCGGTTCCCGCTCTGGTGGTAGCGTATGGCTACTTCATTTTTTTTGAGTGAGTCGTCAACCGAAAATCGGTGAGCCAGAAGCCAAAATCAGCACCTAGCACCTAGCACCTAGCACCTCAGAATTTCTCTTGTCCAGATAACAAAAAACCCCGTCTTAACGGGGTTTTGTATGGCTCGCACATTCTAAATCAGAATGGGATATCGTCATCGAAATCCATTGGCGGCTCATTGTACTGAGGCTGAGACGCAGGCTGCTGTTGTGGGGCAGACTGTTGCTGAGGCGCGTAGCTCTGCTGCTGTGGTGCGGCAGCTGGCTGCTGCGGCTGTCCCCAACCACCTTGCTGCTGCTGACCACCCATAGGGGCACCCATACCCTGGCCACCCTGACGGCCACCCAGCATTTGCATAATGCCGTTGTAACCCTGCACGACGATTTCAGTCGAGAAGCGATCCTGGCCGCTCTGGTCTTGCCATTTACGCGTTTGCAGCTGACCTTCAATGTAAACTTGCGAACCTTTGCGCAGGTATTCACCCGCCACTTCCGCCAGCTTACCGAACAGCACTACACGGTGCCATTCTGTTTTTTCACGCTGCTCGCCGGTGTTTTTGTCACGCCAAGTCTCAGAGGTGGCAACGGTAATATTTGCAACTGCACCACCACTCGGCATGTAACGGATTTCCGGATCATTACCCAAGTTACCAACCAGGATAACCTTGTTTACGCCACGACTGGCCATAGTTCACTCCGATCTCATTATCGGGCCTGCTTTTACCACAAGCACCGTTATTGAAAGTTTATACTTAATCGCGCAGTCTATCATGCTTCCCCCCATTGCGAACAGGGCTGAAGCTGGGTATTGCGCCGCAAATTCTAGCTGCTAAGCATACCAGACGAACGGTGGATTTGCATACACTTCACTGTATCTTTATACAGCCTTCTCTTTTAAGCCCCCGGCGGCTATGCAATAATGCCGGACAACTACGTCAGTCACTAAGCGCATCATTATGGACAAAATTGAAGTCAGGGGTGCCCGGACCCATAACCTGAAGAACATTTCCCTTACGCTGCCACGGGATCAGCTGATTGTTATTACCGGCCTGTCGGGTTCTGGGAAATCCTCTCTGGCCTTTGATACCCTGTATGCCGAAGGACAGCGCCGCTATGTCGAATCCCTCTCGGCTTACGCCCGCCAGTTCCTGTCACTGATGGAAAAGCCGGATGTCGACCACATTGAGGGGTTGTCGCCGGCGATTTCGATTGAACAAAAATCGACCTCCCATAACCCGCGTTCTACTGTCGGCACCATCACGGAAGTGTACGATTATCTGCGCCTTCTTTATGCTCGCGTCGGTGAGCCGCGCTGTCCAACCCACAACGTCGAACTGGCCGCGCAAACCATCAGCCAGATGGTCGATAAAGTGCTGGAACTGCCGGAAGGCAGCAAGATGATGCTGCTGGCCCCGATAGTCAAAGAGCGCAAGGGGGAGCACGTTAAAACCCTCGCCAACCTGGCTGCTCAGGGCTACATCCGGGCACGGATCGACGGCGAGGTATGCGATCTGTCCGATCCTCCGACCCTGGAGTTACACAAAAAACACACCATTGAAGTGGTGGTGGATCGCTTCAAGGTGCGCGACGATCTGCAGCAGCGACTGGCAGAATCCTTTGAGACCGCACTGGAGCTGTCCGGTGGCACCGTCGTGGTCAGCCCGATGACCGACGGTGAACATGAGGAAATCGTCTTCTCTGCCAATTTTGCCTGCCCGCACTGTGGTTACAGCATGCAGGAGCTGGAGCCCCGCCTGTTCTCCTTCAACAACCCGGCCGGTGCCTGCGGCACCTGTGACGGCTTGGGCGTACAGCAGTTTTTTGATCCGGGCCGGGTCGTCCAGAATGATGAGCTGAGCCTTGCCGGCGGTGCGATTCGCGGCTGGGACAAGCGCAATTTTTATTATTTCCAGATGCTGAAATCGCTGGCGGATCATTACGGGTTTGATGTGGAAGCAGCGTTTGGTGAGCTGCCGAAAAAAGTGCAGGACGTCATTCTGAACGGCTCCGGGCGCACGGAAATCGAATTCAAATACATCAATGATCGCGGAGATATCACGGTTCGCCGCCACCCGTTTGAGGGTATCCTCAACAACATGGAGCGCCGCTACCGCGAGACCGAATCCAACTCCGTCCGGGAAGAACTGGCTAAATTTGTCTCCACTAAGCCGTGCAGCAGCTGTGGCGGCTCACGCCTGCGCCTGGAAGCCCGCAATGTGTTCATCGCCAACACCACACTGCCTCAGATCAGTGAGATGAGCATCAACGGCGCGCTGACATTTTTCGACGAGCTGAGCCTGACCGGCCAGAAAGCGAAAATTGCCGAAAAAGTCCTGAAAGAAATCAAAGATCGCCTACACTTTTTGGTCAACGTCGGACTGAACTACCTCAACCTGTCCCGCAGTGCCGACACCCTGTCGGGCGGGGAAGCTCAGCGAATCCGCCTGGCCAGCCAGATTGGTGCCGGTCTGGTCGGTGTCATGTATGTCCTTGATGAACCGTCTATCGGTCTCCACCAGCGCGACAACGAGCGACTCCTCAAAACCCTGACTCATCTCAGGGATCTCGGCAATACCGTGATCGTGGTCGAGCATGACGAAGATGCCATCCGTACTGCCGATCACATCATAGATATTGGCCCGGGGGCCGGGGTACACGGCGGCAGCATCATTGCCGAAGGGAAACTGGAGGACATCCTCAGCAACGCCGACTCGCTGACTGGCCAGTACCTGAGTGGCAAAAAGATGATCGCCGTGCCCGAACAGCGGGTGGAGATGGATCCGGCCCGCACCGTAAAACTGCTGGGGGCCAGCGGTAACAACCTCAAGCAGGTCGACGCAGAGATTCCGGTCGGTCTGCTGACCTGCGTGACTGGGGTCTCCGGCTCCGGCAAGTCAACCCTGATCAACGACACCTTCTTTAAGATCGCCCACCACCAGCTCAACGGCGCAGCTGGCGGCGATGCGGCTCCTTACCGCGAGATCCGCGATCTGGAGCACTTCGACAAAGTGATCGACATTGATCAGAGCCCGATCGGCCGGACCCCACGCTCCAACCCAGCGACCTACACCGGGATCTTCACTCCGATCCGCGAGCTGTTTTCCGGTACGCAGGAATCCCGCTCCCGCGGCTACAAACCAGGTCGATTCAGCTTTAACGTGAAAGGTGGACGCTGTGAAGCCTGCCAGGGCGACGGGGTGATCAAAGTGGAAATGCACTTCCTGCCGGATGTGTATGTGCCGTGTGATGTCTGTAAGGGCAAGCGCTATAACCGCGAAACCCTGGAAATTCGCTATAAAGGTAAAACCATCGATGAAGTGCTGGAACTCACCGTCGAGGATGCCCGCGAATTTTTTGATGCAGTTCCAGCGATTGCGCGAAAATTACAGACGCTGATCGATGTCGGGTTATCGTATATCCGTCTCGGTCAGGCCGCGACCACCTTATCCGGCGGGGAAGCCCAACGGGTCAAACTGGCACGTGAGCTGTCCAAACGCGATACAGGTAAAACACTGTATATTCTGGATGAGCCGACTACCGGCCTGCATTTCCATGATATTCAGCAGCTGTTGACCGTGTTGCACCGCCTGCGAGATCACGGCAACACCATCGTGGTGATTGAGCACAACCTTGATGTTATTAAAACGGCAGACTGGATCATCGATTTGGGACCAGAAGGCGGCAGTGGCGGCGGTGAAATTATTGCAACCGGGACACCGGAGCAGGTGGCACTGGTTGAAGGCTCGCATACCGCCCGCTTCCTGAAGCCGCTGTTACCGGCACTCACTGCGGCGAGCTGAAGCTGGCCGCTTCCAACATTCAGATAGGACAACCGGGCCCATGATGCCCGGTTTTATTTCTTTCACCCTGTGACAGACGGAACAGCCATGACTGTTTTACATGTAAAAGGCACGCGACTTGCCGAGCAGGGGATCAGCAAACCCATGGTCAAACCGTTTCTGGCCTCACTGGGCTTCCTGTTCCTGCTGGCCATGCATTATTTTCAGCACAACCCGGGCGGTGCTGGCCTGAACTTGCCATTCAATGCGATGAGCTGGATCCCGTTCAGCTTTGCTATCGCCTTCGGCCTGCTGGAAATCTGTCGCCAGCGGGTATGGCGCTATTCCCGCCTAACCCTGGTGCTGTTCGTCTGCTGTTTGCTGCTGACTATTCCGGTGCTGTTTCCGCAGGCCAATAGCGCTACTGCCCTGCCTCGTCTGATTGGCTTATGGGCCGGCTTTTTGTTTTTTGTCGGCCTGCAGCAGTTTGCGTTTTCCCATAAACAGCGGCAGCGTCTGCTGTGGCTGATTTTGCTGGGCGTTTGGCTCGAAGCGGGCTTTGGCTGGGTACAGTTTTTGTGGCTGGAGCCGGGCAACCCGATCGGCTACAACACGCTAGAAAACCGCCCGTACGGTATTTTTCAGCAACCCAATGTGATGGCCAGTTTTCTGGCAACCGGCTTGGTGCTCTCGGCTTATCTGCTGGCAAGGCTGCCTATGTATCGGGGGAAATGGTCCTGGCTGCAGCTGATCTTGCTACTGACGCCGGTGGTTACCCTACCTATCCTGGTGGTACTCAGTTCCCGCACCGGCTGGCTGGGAGCCGCCGTGGGTGTGGTGCTGATGATTCCTTACCTGCGCCGGTTTGCCGCCAAAGCCCAGTGGCGAATGTGGCTGCTGATGGTGGTAATGGGACTGAGTGTTTCCTGGCAGGTAAACCAGCACACCGGCTGGGCCCCCAAGGAAGAACGCCTCAGCCTGATCAGCCCGCGTGCCATGCACATTCCTCAGGCCGTGAATATGTTCCTGGCCAAACCGCTGTCAGGCTATGGCTATGGCCGGTTCGAAACCAGTTATGTGACCCAAACAGCGCAGTGGCACCATCAGGACCCGAGCAAGCCCTATGGTATGCCTTCGCTGGATCACCCGCATAATGAACTGGCTTACTGGGCTGCAGAAGGGGGCATCCTGCCGTTACTGGGACTGTTGCTGGCCGCCGCCGCCGTCTTTCTGAAAATCCGCAAAGCCCGGGCTGGCACCCAATTAGCACTGGTTGGCCTGTTCTTGCCGATTACCCTGCATACCCAGCTGGAGTATCCGTTTTACCACTCCCTACCGCACTGGGTGATGTTCATTATCCTGATCTACTGGGTGGACAATCTGACCGCCAAATACTACCGCCGTCAGGTGGAGTATGTGCTGTCCATTCGGGGACTGGTTCTGATCCTGCCGGTGCTCACCACTGGTTTCATGACCACTACCCTGTACTCGGGCCATCAATTAACCCAGTTTGAGACCCGCCAACCGGCCAATATTGACTACCTGCTGAAGGTCAACAATCCATGGGCCTGGCAGGATCGATTTGAGTGGGATCTGCACGTCACCCAGCTGCAGGTTGGGATTACCACCGCCAACCCGGCACTGATTCAGACGTATATTGCATGGGCTCGCCAAAAAGCCCTGATCTGGCCACGCCCCACGCTGTACCAAAACCTGATTGCTGCGTACCAGCATCTCGGTGAAACCGCGCTGGCCGAGCAGGTACAACAGGAAGCCCGCTACCTGTTCCCAGGGCAGATTTTTGCGCCAGCCGCTAAAGCGGAACCTGTCACATCGGGTGCGGTCGTCCTGACGGCTCCCCCCGCAGTCACTGACTAGGTGCCCCCGGAGCAAGCATCCGCTCCATAGGACACAGCCATAAAAAACGGCTACCGTAAGGTAGCCGTTTTGGTCTCGACCTGCCTGTTCCGGGCAGCGCCTGCCCGAACAGTAGCAAAACGAAAGAGCCTGACTGAACAGGCCGACACTTATTTCAGGGTTGACTCCAGCGCTTTCAGGCACAGCGCAACGTTCTCGCTGCGTGCAGCATAGCCCATCAGGCCAATCCGCCAGGCTTTGCCCGCCAGCGCACCCAGTCCGGCACCAATTTCCAGGTTATAACGCTCCAGCAGGGTTTTACGCACCTGCGCATCATCTACCCCGGCAGGAATATGCACCGCATTCAATTGTGGTAAGCGGTACGCCTCATCAACCACAAACTCGATACCCAGTTGTTCCAACCCTTCACGCAATTCCAGATGGACGTCGCGGTGACGCTGCCAGGCATTTTCCAGCCCTTCATTTTTCAGCAGCACCAACGCTTCATGCAGGGCATACAGGCTGTTCACCGGTGCTGTATGGTGGTAACTGCGTTTACCTTCGCCGCTCCAGTAGCCCAGAACCAGGCTTTGATCGAGAAACCAGCTTTGTACTTTGCTTTGACGGCTCTGAATTTTCTCCACCGCACGCGGAGAGAACGTCAGAGGCGACAGACCAGGAACACAAGACAGGCATTTCTGGCTGCCGGAGTACACCGCATCCAGTTGCCATTCGTCCACCAGCAGCGGTACGCCACCCAGCGAGGTCACCGCATCCACGATAGTCAGACAATCGTGCTGACGTGCCAGCTTAGCGATTGCCTCGGCATCAGTCAGCGCACCGGTCGACGTTTCAGCGTGGACAAACGCGACAATCTTCGCATCCGGGTGTGCCTCAAGGACTTCAGCCACTGACTGCGGATCAACCGGTTCACCCCAGGCGTTGTCCACCATCACCGCAACACCGCCGCAGCGTTCCACGTTTTCACGCATCCGGTCACCAAACACACCGTTGCGGCAGACAATCACTTTGTCGCCCGGCTCAACCAGGTTCACAAAGCAAGCCTCCATCCCGGCACTGCCCGGCGCAGAGACCGCTATCGTGAACGGGTTAGTTGTCTGGAAAGCATATTGCAGCAGCTGTTTTAGCTCATCCATCATCCCGATGAACAGCGGATCCAGGTGACCGATGGTCGGACGACTCAGGGCCTGTAACACCTGCGGATAAATATCTGATGGACCCGGTCCCATGAGTGTACGCTGTGGCGGATAAAAACTACCAATTGTCATTATTATTTCTCCCTGATGGTAAGGCCTGTTGGTGTAAGGTACGTACTGACTATATCAGGTCTGATCACAAGTTGCGTCTCTTGTGACAGCGCTGTTTTTGCCCCCTGCGATTCCTCCGTCCGGGAAAGACAAAAAATTTGCAATTATTTTGCATATTCTGCCCCGCCATGATTGACAAAAGACTCTCAAATCCGCTTCAATAGAGCACGTTTTTTGTTCATCCTGAGATGCACCTTATCTCAGGGGCAGACAGAAGAGGAGCGTTACCCAGGTATCTAGGATTGCGGGGCCCCACCCCAAGGCAGTCTGGAGAGGGGGAGTAGCGCCGAGATATGTTGTGACAGGGGGCATGGCATATCGGCTTGGAAGGTTGAATCCTTCTGGCTGTCACCTTTCCAGACGATATAGGTAGTGGAAAGGTGGGGAGCTTCTGGTTGTTGTACCTGACTACATCCTACCTTATTGCTCTCCTGACATTTGCGTCGGGATCTTGATCCCGGGTCATTCCCCCTAAATTTAAGAACGTTTTTACACTTCTGATTGGGAGACCTTGTTTTGAGCTTTGTAAATACTAACTTTACTGTTCCTCCACCAATTACTGTAGCGAAATTTGGCGGCACCAGTGTAGCCGATCATGCCGCCATGAGTCGAAGCGCAACGATTATCAAGGACAACCCAGCTGCTAAAGTGGTATTAATCAGTGCGTGTTCCGGCGTAACCAATCTGCTGGTTGAATTAGCAAATGGAATTGCCGACAACGAGCAGCGCTCACAACGGCTACAACAACTTCGAACGATTCACCAATCGATCATTGATCAGTTGACTCACCCGGAAGCGGTAGCAGCTGAGATCGACCAACTTCTGACAGACGTTGAAGCCCTGGCCAAACAAACTGCCAGCGCCCCTTCCGTGCAACTGACCGATCAGCTGGTCGCCCACGGCGAATTACTGTCGACTTTTCTTTTTACCCAAATTCTTAACGAAATGGGGGCTAAAGCTACCCGTTTTGATATTCGCCCGGTAATGCGTACCGATAGCCAGTTCGGCAAAGCCGTACCGGATGTGGATGCAATTCGCCAGTTGGCCAGTGAGCAACTGCAACCGCTGCTCCAGTCTGATCAAATTATTGTCTCTCAGGGCTTTATCGGTTCTGATGAAACCGGCCAGACAACGACGCTGGGCCGTGGCGGCAGTGATTACAGTGCAGCACTGGTTGCCGAAGCCATCAGTGCAGAAATTCTGGAGATCTGGACCGACGTTCCGGGGATGTACAGCACCGATCCGCGTATTACAGCCAACGCCATGCCAATCCAGGAAATCAGCTTCAGCGAAGCCTCTGAGATGGCTAACTTCGGGGCAAAAATTCTGCACCCGTCGACGTTGCTGCCAGCCATCCGCCAGCAAATTCCGGTGTTCATCGGTTCATCAAAAGCACCGGAGCAAGGTGGAACCTGGATTCGCCAGCACGTGGCCCAGCCACCAAAATTCCGGGCACTGGCCCTGCGCTGCAACCAGACCCTGGTCACCCTGACCAGCCTGAATATGTTCCATGCCTATGGCTTCCTGTCAGAAGTCTTCCGCATCCTTGGTGAACATAAGGTGTCTGTTGATCTGATCACAACGTCTGAAGTCAGCGTTTCACTGACCCTGGATCAGACTAACACCGGCGGCGGAGCACCAAGCCTGCCAGCCGCAGCAACAGAGGCTCTCAGCAAGCTGTGCCGTGTGGAAGTAGAACAGGATCTGTGCCTGGTTGCACTTATCGGCAACAAACTGGGCGAAGCCCCGGGAGCCGCCACTCAGGTCTTTGGCAAGCTGGACAACTACAGTCCGCGCATGATCTGCTTTGGCGCCAGTCCGCACAACCTGTGTTTCCTGGTCAAAACCAGCGAATCGCGCGAAGTGGTTAAAACCCTCCACGCTGCCCTGTTTGAGGCCGCGAAGTAACCCAAGTCCGGGACACAAAAAAGGCGCTCATGATGAGCGCCTTTTTCATATCAGTGTATGATTGTTGCCGTGTCAGTGTTCCCGATGGGTGTCACCTGTAAAAAACAGGCCCCGCAGCTGTGGCATCCGGGGCCTTTGAGTCATTACGCCTTTAATACATTACGCCTTTGCTGCATTACAATGACAGGTTCGGCCCCAGCCATTTTTCCGCTTCAACCAGATCCCAGCCTTTGCGCTCGGCATAGCTATCACGCTGATCTTCCTGAATTTGTGCCACAGCAAAATAGCGTGAGTCCGGATGCGAGAAGTACCAGCCTGAGACCGACGCTCCCGGCCACATAGCATAGCTGGTGGTGAGTGACATCCCAATGGCCTCTTCGACATTGAGCATCTCCCACAAGGTGCCTTTCTCGGTATGTTCCGGACACGCCGGGTAGCCGGGTGCCGGACGGATCCCCTGATATTTCTCACGAATGAGTTCGTCATTCGACAGCGCTTCGTCCGGCGAGTATCCCCAAATCTCTTTACGCACCTGCTCATGCAGATACTCGGCAAACGCTTCAGCCAAACGGTCAGCCACCGCTTGTACCATGATGGCATTGTAATCATCACCCAGGGCTTTAAATTTATCGGCCAACTCTCGCTCTCCGATGCCGCCGGTAACCGCAAACGCGCCAATCCAGTCCGGCTTCCCGCTGTCCTTCGGTGCAATGTAATCCGACAGACAGTAGTTATAGCCTTTCGGTTTCTCCGTCTGCTGGCGCAGGTTATACAGCACATGCGCTACCTGGCTGCGGGACTCATCGGTATAGACCTCAATGTCATCCCCTGTACTGTTCGCCGGGAACAAGGCACACATGCCCTGGGCCTTCATCAGACCTTCCCGCTCGATGCGATCCAGCCACTCGTTCGCATCCTGGAACAAACGGCGGGCTTCTTCTCCCACTTCCTCATGATCCAGAATGGCCGGGTACTTGCCCATCAGCGACCAGGTCATGAAAAACGGGGTCCAGTCGATATAGTTGCGCAGGATGCTGACATCGAAATCATCAAACACATGAGTACCGGGCTTCGCCGGTACCGGCGGCGTATAGGTTGCCCAGTCAATCGCGACCTTATTGGCTCTGGCCCTCTCCAGCGAGACCGGTTTGGTTCGAGGCTGTTTACGGCTGTGCTGATCCCGGACCCGCTCATAGTCGACATCCAGTTTCTCCACAAACGCCGGACGCAGTTCGTCCGACAGCAACGAGGTACAAACCCCCACCGCCCGCGACGCATTGTTAACATACACCACCGGATGGCGGTAATTCTGCTCAATTTTCACTGCGGTATGCGCCTTTGAGGTTGTCGCACCGCCAATCAACAGCGGCAGTTCAAAGCCCTGGCGCTCCATTTCCTTGGCAACATGCACCATCTCATCCAGCGACGGAGTAATGAGTCCGGACAGACCGACGATATCGACGTTTTCTTCCCGCGCGACCTTAAGGATCTGCTCACACGACACCATGACCCCGAGGTCGATAATGTCGTAGTTATTACATTGCAGAACGACCCCGACAATGTTTTTGCCAATATCGTGGACATCCCCTTTGACCGTCGCCAGCAGAATCTTGCCGTTTGAGCGGCCACTCTGTTTCTCAGCATCAATGAACGGTTCCAGGTAGGCCACGGCCTGTTTCATCACCCGGGCAGACTTCACCACCTGGGGCAGAAACATCTTGCCCTCACCAAACAGGTCACCGACCACATTCATGCCGTCCATCAACGGCCCTTCGATCACTTCCAGCGGCCTGCTGGCGTTCACTCGAGCGTCTTCAGTATCCTCGACAATGAACTCCGTGATCCCTTTGACCAGAGCATGCTCCAGCCGTTTAGCGACTGGCCAGCTGCGCCATTCCAGCGCTGCGCCGTCATCCTGCTTGCCAACCCCGTTATCACGGTACTCATCTGCAATGTCGAGCAGGCGCTCGGTCGCATCATCACGGCGGTTGAGCACCACGTCTTCCACCGCTTCACGCAATTTATCCGGGACGTTATCGTAAATTTCCAGCTGACCGGCATTAACGATCCCCATGTCCATCCCGCGTTTGAAGCAGTGATAGAGGAACACGGCATGGATTGCCTCACGCACATAGTTATTGCCGCGGAACGAGAAAGAAACATTCGACACCCCGCCGGAAATCATCGCATGAGGCAGATCCCGCTTGATGTCGCCGACCGCTTCAATAAAGTCAACCGCGTAGTTATTGTGCTCATCGATACCGGTTGCCACTGCAAAAATGTTCGGGTCAAATATGATGTCCTCCGGCGGGAAACCCACTTCATTCACCAGAATCCGATAAGCATTGGTACAAATTTCCAGCTTACGCGCCCGGGTATCCGCCTGACCGACTTCATCAAAAGCCATCACGATCACCGCGGCGCCATAACGACGGATCAGCTTGGCTTGCTCAATAAACTTTTCTTTGCCTTCTTTAAGCGAGATCGAGTTGACGATCCCCTTACCCTGAATACATTTCAGACCGGCTTCGATGACCTCCCATTTGGAGGAGTCGACCATGATCGGCACCTTGGAAATTTCCGGCTCTGACGCACACAGATTAAGGAAGCGCACCATGCATGCTTCCGCATCCAGCATGCCCTCATCCATGTTGATATCGATGATCTGGGCACCGTTTTCCACCTGCTGACGGGCCACATCGAGCGCTTCGTCATACTGCTCTTCTTTAATCAGGCGCTTAAATCGGGCCGAACCGGTCACGTTGGTACGTTCGCCCACGTTCACAAACAGGGTATCTTTTTCGATGATTAACGGTTCAAGACCGGACAAACGGCAGGCAACCGGTAGGTCAGGCAACTGGCGCGGAGCCAGATCAGCCACCACCTCAGCCATCAGACGAATGTGCTCAGGGGTCGTACCACAACAGCCGCCGACCAGATTCAGGAACCCACTTTGTGCCCACTCCCGGATGTGCGCGGCCATCTCTTCCGGCGAGAGGTCGTATTCACCAAATGCATTCGGTAGACCCGCATTCGGGTGCGCAGAGACGGCACATTCCGCAATGCGGGATAACTCTTCCACATACTGGCGTAATTCATCAGGTCCGAGGGCACAGTTAAGGCCGAAGGAAATCGGTTTGACGTGGCGTAAGGAATGGTAGAAAGCTTCAGTCGTCTGACCGGACAGCGTACGACCGGATGCATCGGTAATGGTACCGGAAATCATCACCGGTAGGGATAAGCCCAGCTCTTCGAAAACAGTGTCCACCGCAAAGGCACAGGCCTTGGCATTAAGGGTATCGAAAATGGTCTCGATCAATATGAGATCGGATCCCCCCTCAATTAATGCCCGGGTCGATTCAGCATAGGCTGCAACCAGCTGATCAAACGTCACATTGCGGTAGCCGGGATCATTCACGTCCGGCGAAATGGAACAGGTCCGGTTTGTCGGGCCAAGGACCCCGGCCACAAATCTTGGTTTATGCGGTGTTTTTGCCGTCCACTCATCAGCCACCTGCCGCGCAAGGCGGGCAGCTTCAAGGTTAATCTCGGCACTGAGCGCTTCCATCCCGTAGTCTGCCATCGCGATGGTTGTGGCGTTAAAAGTGTTGGTTTCGAGAATATCCGCCCCGGCTTCGAGGTAGGCACTATGGATATCACGAATCAGCTGAGGTTGGGTCAATACCAACAGATCGTTATTCCCTTTCAGATCCGAGGGCCAATCGGCAAAACGCTCACCCCGGTAGTCTGCTTCCTCCAGTTTATACCCCTGGATCATGGTGCCCATCCCGCCATCGATGATCAGGATTTGCTGCGCCAAACGCTCTTGTATGAATTCCTTACCCTTCAACACCGCACTACTTCCTTATGTAATATTTCACAGCTGAATAACATCCTACCACAGCACAGATGGAAATCTAGACGTCCAAATGCCTTTTCGAAGATTAAATTATGTCGGACAGGTAGGAAAATAGTGATAGATATCAAGGCAGGTTCGCTTTATATTTTGACACAATTTTGCGCTTTACTTTAAATCACCATCGAGGTCACGGGATGTCAGTCTACAGCACCCTCTGCTTCCTGGCGGCGGCAGCCATGCTCATCGCCTTTATCAACAGTAAGATAGGAAAAATGCAGACCACAATCGCCATTACCGCCGGCGCATTGATCCTCTCTTTAGGTATCATCATCGCTGGTCATAATGGCTGGTTCCACCTTGAAGAAATCGCCGCCGAGCAACTGGGAGAAGTCAACTTCGAGAACTTCCTGCTTAAAGGGATTTTAGGCTTCCTTCTCTTTGCTGGTGGTCTCGGGATTAAACTCCCTCACCTCGAAGATCAGAAATGGGAAATCACAATACTCGCCCTGTTCGCTACCCTGTTCTCGACCTTCTTCATCGGCTTTGCCCTCTGGGGGATCTGCCAAGCCATCGGAATCCAACTTCAACTGATTTACTGCCTGCTGTTCGGCGCACTGATCTCTCCTACCGACCCCATCGCTGTACTGGCAATTGTCAAAAAGCTGGATGCTCCCAAACGAATTTCCACCCAGATTGAAGGCGAATCGCTGTTTAACGACGGCTTTGGTCTGGTGATTTTCGTTACTTTGTTCACCATTGCTTTCGGCCATGAAGCCCCAACAGTGCTGGGCGTCAGCCAGTTGTTCCTGCAGGAAGCTATTGGTGGTATTGCCTACGGGTTTGCGCTGGGTCTGTTGTTCCATTATCTGATCAGCTCAACCAACGACCACTCTATGGAGCTGCTGCTAACACTCGGTATCCCAACTGCCGGTTACGCTTTTGCCGAAGTCATCCATGTCTCCGGCCCGCTGGCGATGGTGGTTTCCGGGATTATGATTGGTAACTGGACCCGCTATATTGGTTTCTCAAAAGAGAGTGAGGACCACCTCGACCACTTCTGGGAGCTGGTCGATGAGTTCCTCAATGGCGTTCTGTTCCTGTTAATCGGTATGAGTATGCTGCAGTTCCGGTTCCATGAAGAAGACTGGGTACTAATGGTTATCGCCGTGCCTCTGGTACTGCTCAGCCGTTATCTCAGTATCAAGTTTTCCTACTTCGGCTTCCAGCGCTACCGAGACTACAACCCGCTATCGATCAAGATCCTGACCTGGGGCGGATTGCGCGGCGGCCTGGCATTGGCCATGGCCATGGCCATTCCGGCTGGTGTGATGGTTATTCCGGATAAAAACATCGACGTCCGGGAAATCATTCTGGTGATGACCTACGCGGTGGTGGTGTTCTCTATCCTGATTCAGGGCTCAACCATTACCCCACTAATTCAAAAAGCCAAAGCGTGGGAAGCACAGAATCAAAAATAACTAAAGCACCTTGCTGACAAAAAAAGACCTGCATCAGCAGGTCTTTTTTTTTACTCGTCGCGCGTAAAATTGGCCACAGAGAAATGATCCAAATCATACGGTGTCTGCTGGTAAACACAGTAATTAAGCCAGTTAGAAAACAATAAATGTCCATGACTGCGCCAACTGGCCACCGGCGGCTTCTCCGGATTATTGTCCGGATAATAGTTCACCGGAATATTGGGCTCCATACCTTCTCCGACATCCCGGATATATTCATTGTGCAATGTATTGACGTCATATTCCGGGTGACCAGTGACAAACAGATTACGCTTATCCTTGGTCGCGGCCAGATAGACGCCCGCCAGCTCAGAAGTTGCCAGAATATCGAGATCCGTGTGCTCAGCCAGATAATCCGGGGAAAAATCCGCATAACGGGAATGAGGGGCGAGAAACGTATCATCAAAGCCCCGTAGCACAGGGTGATGACAATCATGAATCTGGTGAAAATACACGCCTGACAGCTTTTCTTTGCGGGTTCGTTTCGGCAAATCATACAACAACTTCAAGCCCGCCTGCGCAGCCCAGCACACATACATGGTCGAGGTCACATGCTCCCGTGCCCAATTCATGATTGCTTGTATCTCTTCCCAGTAGAGTACATCTTCAAATTGCACTAACCCGAGCGGCGCACCAGTGACAATCAGCCCATCATAATTCCGGTGCTTCACCGTATCAAACTGGCGGTAGAAGGTATCCAAATGCTCGGTAGGCGTATTCTTCGTGGGACGGTTATCAATCCGCAATAACTCCACATCAACTTGCAGCGGAGAATTAGAAAGCAACCGCATAAATTGGGTTTCAGTTTCAATCTTCTTCGGCATCAGGTTGAGCAGCAAGACTCTCAACGGGCGGATTTCCTGGCTAGCTGCACGCGCTTCCGACATCACAAAGATATTTTCACTGCGCAAGATATCCGTGGCTGGCAGCTTATCAGGAATTTTTATCGGCATCTTAGTTTGCTCCTTAAACGTAAAATCCAGCGAACAATCCCATTAAAAGATGTGTAGACGTCCAGATATCTAACTAAAACTATAGAAGATTAGTCGACCGCGCAAGCAAAAGAAGATTAAAAGATTTAAAGCTGAGTGCCATGAGTTGAATAAAACTCATGATTCATCAAAAAGGGAGATGTGATAAAAAAGAAATGAGAAAGGCTGAAATGAAAAAACCCAGCCATTAGGCTGGGTTTAGGAAGAAGTGTTCAGCAATGTCCTACTCTCACATGGGGAGGCCCCACACTACCATCGGCGCTACAACGTTTCACTACTGAGTTCGGCATGGGATCAGGTGGTTCCATTGTGCTATTGTCGCTGAACAAAAGCGTGGTGCTAGTACCCAGATTTGAACTGGGGGCCTCACCCTTACCAAGGGTGCGCTCTACCGACTGAGCTATACCAGCACGCAATTCTGCGTTACAAATAAAGTCTTACCATTATTGCTTTACTTGTATGTTCCCATCTTTTTATAAATGATGGAAACTTCAAATAAAACCTGGCGATGTCCTACTCTCACATGGGGAGGCCCCACACTACCATCGGCGCTGCTGCGTTTCACGTCTGAGTTCGGCATGGGATCAGGTGGGTCCACAGCGCTATGGTCGCCAGGCAAATTCTTTGATTCACCGCCCGCAGGCCGCAAATCACAATCTTGGAAAAAACTGACTAAAGTTCAAGCACACCATTCAAGTGCTCGTGGAGTCCGTAAAACCCCTTGGGTGTTGTATGGTTAAGCCGCACGGGCAATTAGTACAGGTTAGCTCAACGCCTCACAGCGCTTACACACCCTGCCTATCAACGTTCTAGTCTCGAACAACCCTTCAGAGAGCTTAAAGCTCTGGGGATGACTCATCTTGAGGCTCGCTTCCCGCTTAGATGCTTTCAGCGGTTATCGATTCCGAACTTAGCTACCGGGCAATGCGTCTGGCGACACAACCCGAACACCAGAGGTTCGTCCACTCCGGTCCTCTCGTACTAGGAGCAGCCCCTCTCAATCATCCAACGCCCACGGCAGATAGGGACCGAACTGTCTCACGACGTTCTAAACCCAGCTCGCGTACCACTTTAAATGGCGAACAGCCATACCCTTGGGACCGACTTCAGCCCCAGGATGTGATGAGCCGACATCGAGGTGCCAAACACCGCCGTCGATATGAACTCTTGGGCGGTATCAGCCTGTTATCCCCGGAGTACCTTTTATCCGTTGAGCGATGGCCCTTCCATTCAGAACCACCGGATCACTATGACCTGCTTTCGCACCTGCTCGAACCGTCATTCTCGCAGTCAAGCGGGCTTATGCCATTGCACTAACCTCACGATGTCCGACCGTGATTAGCCCACCTTCGTGCTCCTCCGTTACGCTTTGGGAGGAGACCGCCCCAGTCAAACTACCCACCAGGCACTGTCCGCATCCCCGATGAGGGGGCGACGTTAGAACATCAACACTACAAGGGTGGTATTTCAAGGACGGCTCCACAGATACTGGCGTACCTGCTTCGAAGCCTCCCACCTATCCTACACATGTAGGGTCAATGTTCAGTGCCAAGCTGTAGTAAAGGTTCACGGGGTCTTTCCGTCTAGCCGCGGGTACGCAGCATCTTCACTGCGATTTCAATTTCACTGAGTCTCGGGTGGAGACAGCGTGGCCATCATTACGCCATTCGTGCAGGTCGGAACTTACCCGACAAGGAATTTCGCTACCTTAGGACCGTTATAGTTACGGCCGCCGTTTACCGGGGCTTCGATCAAGAGCTTCTCCCTAAGGATAACCCCATCAATTAACCTTCCGGCACCGGGCAGGCGTCACACCGTATACGTCATCTTTCGATTTTGCACAGTGCTGTGTTTTTAATAAACAGTTGCAGCCACCTGGTATCTGCGACTGCCAGCAGCTCCAAGAGCAAGTCTCTTCACCGCCGGCAGCGTACCTTCTCCCGAAGTTACGGTACCATTTTGCCTAGTTCCTTCACCCGAGTTCTCTCAAGCGCCTTGGTATTCTCTACCCGACCACCTGTGTCGGTTTGGGGTACGATTTCTTGCTATCTGAAGCTTAGAGGCTTTTCCCGGAAGCATGGCATCAATGACTTCAGCACCGTGGTGCCTCGACATCGGGTCTCAGCCTTAAGATGGTCCGGATTTGCCTAAACCATCAGCCTACACCCTTGAACCTGGACAACCGTCGCCAGGCCCACCTAGCCTTCTCCGTCCCCCCATCGCAATAGCAAGAAGTACGGGAATATTAACCCGTTTCCCATCGACTACGCCTTTCGGCCTCGCCTTAGGGGTCGACTCACCCTGCCCCGATTAACGTTGGACAGGAACCCTTGGTCTTCCGGCGAGGAGGTTTTTCACCCCCTTTATCGTTACTCATGTCAGCATTCGCACTTCTGATACCTCCAGCGCCCCTTACAGGACACCTTCAGCGGCTTACAGAACGCTCCCCTACCCAATACGCTAATGCGCATTGCCGCAGCTTCGGTGTATCGCTTAGCCCCGTTAAATCTTCCGCGCAGGCCGACTCGACCAGTGAGCTATTACGCTTTCTTTAAATGATGGCTGCTTCTAAGCCAACATCCTGGCTGTCTGAGCCTTCCCACATCGTTTCCCACTTAGCGATAACTTTGGGACCTTAGCTGGCGGTCTGGGTTGTTTCCCTCTCCACGACGGACGTTAGCACCCGCCGTGTGTCTCCCGGATAGTACTTACTGGTATTCGGAGTTTGCAAAGGGTTGGTAAGTCGGGATGACCCCCTAGCCTTAACAGTGCTCTACCCCCAGTAGTATTCGTCCGAGGCGCTACCTAAATAGCTTTCGGGGAGAACCAGCTATCTCCGAGTTTGATTGGCCTTTCACCCCTAGCCACAAGTCATCCGCTAATTTTTCAACATTAGTCGGTTCGGTCCTCCAGTGCGTGTTACCGCACCTTCAACCTGCCCATGGCTAGATCACTCGGTTTCGGGTCTAATCCCAGCAACTGCACGCCCAGTTAAGACTCGGTTTCCCTACGGCTCCCCTATACGGTTAACCTTGCTACTGAAATTAAGTCGCTGACCCATTATACAAAAGGTACGCAGTCACAGGACGAAGCCTGCTCCTACTGCTTGTACGTACACGGTTTCAGGTTCTATTTCACTCCCCTCACAGGGGTTCTTTTCGCCTTTCCCTCACGGTACTGGTTCACTATCGGTCAGTCAGGAGTATTTAGCCTTGGAGGATGGTCCCCCCATCTTCAGACAAGATAACACGTGTCCCGTCCTACTCGTTTTCACTGATAAGGTGTTGTCGGCTACGGGGCTGTCACCCTGTATCGCTGAGCTTTCCAGCTCATTCACCTGACACCAAACCAACTTAAGGGCTAATCCGGTTTCGCTCGCCGCTACTGCCGGAATCTCGGTTGATTTCTCTTCCTCGGGGTACTTAGATGTTTCAGTTCCCCCGGTTCGCCTCACCAAGCTATGTATTCACTTGATGATAACTGCTTATGCAGCTGGGTTTCCCCATTCGGAAATCGTAGACTCAAGTGGCTCTTACTGCCTCATCTACGCTTATCGCAAGTTAGTACGTCCTTCATCGCCTCTGACTGCCCAGGCATCCACCGTGTACGCTTAGTCACTTAACCATACAACCCCAAGAGGTTTCGTATGTTCAAACAACCAAGGTTTTTCCATCTGAGTTAAGATGGTTAGTTTGTTTTGCCGGACTCTTCTTACACAAGACACTTGAATGTGTATTGCTTGAGAACTCGTTTCTCTTTCGAGAAACAATAATTTCGATTCGTATGAATCGAATTACTAGTCAGCTTTCCAGATTGTTAAAGAGCATGTGTTTGCCTTGCGGCAGCCACTTTCTAATCACACTCACAAGTGCAGTTAGAAAGTGGCGTCCCATAGGGGAGTCGAACCCCTGTTACCGCCGTGAAAGGGCGGTGTCCTAGGCCTCTAGACGAATGGGACACATCTGTCTTTTACATTTCGACCAAGCAATCTGTGTGGACACTACGCAAAGCGCAGTCTTTAGGTAAGGAGGTGATCCAGCCCCAGGTTCCCCTAGGGCTACCTTGTTACGACTTCACCCCAGTCATGAACCACACCGTGGTAAACGCCCCCCCGAAGGTTAAGCTATCTACTTCTGGTGCAGCCCACTCCCATGGTGTGACGGGCGGTGTGTACAAGGCCCGGGAACGTATTCACCGTGGCATTCTGATCCACGATTACTAGCGATTCCGACTTCATGGAGTCGAGTTGCAGACTCCAATCCGGACTACGACATACTTTGTGGGATTCGCTCCACCTCGCGGTCTTGCTGCCCTCTGTATATGCCATTGTAGCACGTGTGTAGCCCTACTCGTAAGGGCCATGATGACTTGACGTCGTCCCCACCTTCCTCCGGTTTATCACCGGCAGTCTCCCTGGAGTTCCCACCCGAAGTGCTGGCAAACAAGGATAAGGGTTGCGCTCGTTGCGGGACTTAACCCAACATTTCACAACACGAGCTGACGACAGCCATGCAGCACCTGTCTCACGGTTCCCGAAGGCACTCCCGCATCTCTGCAGGATTCCGTGGATGTCAAGAGTAGGTAAGGTTCTTCGCGTTGCATCGAATTAAACCACATGCTCCACCGCTTGTGCGGGCCCCCGTCAATTCATTTGAGTTTTAATCTTGCGACCGTACTCCCCAGGCGGTCTACTTAACGCGTTAGCTCCGAAAGCCAGTGTTCAAGACACCAACCTCCAAGTAGACATCGTTTACGGCGTGGACTACCAGGGTATCTAATCCTGTTTGCTCCCCACGCTTTCGCATCTGAGCGTCAGTCTTTGTCCAGGGGGCCGCCTTCGCCACCGGTATTCCTTCAGATCTCTACGCATTTCACCGCTACACCTGAAATTCTACCCCCCTCTACAAGACTCTAGCCTGCCAGTTCCAAATGCGATTCCGAGGTTGAGCCCCGGGCTTTCACATCTGGCTTAACAAGCCGCCTGCATGCGCTTTACGCCCAGTAATTCCGATTAACGCTCGCACCCTCCGTATTACCGCGGCTGCTGGCACGGAGTTAGCCGGTGCTTCTTCTGCAGCTAACGTCAAACAATACCGCTATTAACGATACCGCCTTCCTCACTGCTGAAAGTGCTTTACAACCCGAAGGCCTTCTTCACACACGCGGCATGGCTGCATCAGGGTTTCCCCCATTGTGCAATATTCCCCACTGCTGCCTCCCGTAGGAGTCTGGACCGTGTCTCAGTTCCAGTGTGGCTGATCATCCTCTCAGACCAGCTAGGGATCGTCGCCTAGGTGAGCCGTTACCCCACCTACTAGCTAATCCCACCTGGGCCAATCTTAGCGCGAGAGGCCCGAAGGTCCCCCTCTTTGCTCCGTAGAGATTATGCGGTATTAGCCATCGTTTCCAATGGTTATCCCCCACACTAAGGCATGTTCCCAGGCATTACTCACCCGTCCGCCGCTCGCCGCCCAACAAATCCCCCGAAGGGTCAATGTTGTCGCTGCCGCTCGACTTGCATGTGTTAGGCCTGCCGCCAGCGTTCAATCTGAGCCATGATCAAACTCTTCAATTAAAGTTTTGGCTCGATGAATACTGAATTAAATTGACTGTGCCAAAATAACCGAAGTCATTTTGAATTGGTCACTCAGTTCATCGATAAATCTTTTTGACTATCAGTTCACGAGTGCCCACACAGATTGCATGGTCAAATTGTTAAAGAACATATCCAAGCTTTGCTTTCGCATCACGTTGAACAGGGCAGCCATTCTAGCGAATCAGACTTCAGTGTCAAACACTTTTTTCAACCGATTCTGCTGCCGGCTAACACGTGTAACTTCGAGTTATTCCGTGTCAGTGAGGCGGCATTATAGAGAGCAAAGAACAAATGGCAACAAGAAAAATAAGAAAAAACGCCAACAGGCGAAATAACAATCAACAAGCTGAAATCAGCACACAAAAAGCCCACCACTCCCCTATTCAGGCTTTTAAATACTTTTGAACGTTGAAAACCATTCTGAAGCCCTGTTCCGAAAGAAAAAGGATTGGCTAAAGTGAAAGAAGAGTAATGAATAAGTAGATAAGTAGATAAGTAGATAAGTAGATAAGTAGATAAGTAGATAAGTAGAGTTATATAAAAAAGCCGAGTCAAGATGACTCGGCTTCTTATATTTAACTAGTAGCTAGTGCTTATTCAGCAGCTGCTTCTTCCTGAACTTCAGGACGGTCTACTAGCTCGATGTAAGCCATAGGAGCTTTATCGCCAGCACGGAAACCGCATTTCATGATGCGAGTGTAACCGCCTGGACGCTGAGCAAAGCGTGGACCTAGTTCGTTAAATAGTTTCGCAACTACTTCGTTGTCACGAGTACGTGCGAATGCCAGACGACGGTTAGCAACACTGTCAGTCTTAGCTAGGGTAATCAATGGCTCAATTACGCGACGCAGCTCTTTTGCCTTAGGCAGGGTAGTCTTGATAAGTTCGTGACGTACCAGAGAGCCAGCCATGTTGCTGAACATCGCTTTGCGATGGCTGCTGTTGCGGTTGAGTTGACGACCACTCTTACGATGGCGCATGACCTAATCCTTCTAACTAGATATCAGTAACTATTAATCTTCAGCAATTGATGCTGGCGGCCAATTTTCTAGGCGCATACCCAGAGACAGGCCACGTGATGCCAGCACGTCTTTGATTTCTGTCAAAGACTTCTTACCCAGGTTAGGCGTTTTAAGAAGCTCAACCTCAGTACGCTGAACGAGATCACCGATGTAGTGGATCGCTTCTGCTTTCAAACAGTTAGCAGAGCGAACAGTTAGTTCAAGATCGTCTACAGGACGCAGTAGGATCGGATCGAACTCCGGCTTCTCTTCTTTCTCTTCAGGAACTCGTACATCACGCAGATCTACGAATGCATCCAGTTGCTCAGCTAGAATAGTAGCTGCGCGACGAATAGCTTCCTCAGGGTCAAGAGTACCGTTAGTCTCCATATCGATAACCAGCTTATCTAGGTCAGTACGCTGTTCAACACGTGCTGCTTCAACGCTGTATGCGATACGGTCAACTGGGCTGAAAGTTGCGTCAACTAACAGACGGCCAATTGGGCGCTCGTCTTCTTCTGTGTGAATACGAGCAGACGCCGGTACGTAGCCACGACCACGCTCTACCTTGATGCGCATGCTGATTTCAGCATTGTCATCAGTTAGGTGGCAGATTACGTGTTCTGGGTTCGCAATCTCAACATCACCGTCGTGGGTGATGTCACCTGCAACAACAGGGCCTGCACCAGATTTGTTCAGAGTAATGATAACTTCATCTTTACCCTCAACCTTAACGGCTAGGCCTTTAAGGTTTAGAAGGATTTCAAGAATATCTTCCTGTACTCCTTCTTTGGTGCTGTACTCGTGTAACACACCGTCGATTTCTACTTCAGTAACGGCACAACCCGGCATAGAAGATAGAAGAATACGACGTAGAGCGTTGCCCAGAGTGTGGCCAAAACCACGCTCTAGTGGCTCAAGAGTTACTTTTGCGTGCGTCGTGTTAACTTGTTCAATATCAACAAGACGTGGCTTAAGAAATTCTGTTACAGAACCCTGCATTGTGTCCTCTCTTAACTATAGCCTTACTTAGAGTAAAGCTCGACGATCAGGTGTTCGTTGATGTCGGCAGACAAATCAGAACGCTCTGGAAGACGCTTGAACGTACCTTCCATCTTGCTGCTGTCTACTTCGACCCAAGTTGGTAGTTCACGCTGAGTAGCAACTTCAAGAGCTGCTTTGATGCGTGCTTGGTTCTTAGCTTTCTCACGAACGCTAACAACGTCGTTTGCCGCTACCTTGAAAGAAGGAACGTTTACGACTTTACCGTTAACTAGGATCGCTTTGTGGCTTACCAGCTGACGTGCTTCCGCGCGAGTTGCGCCAAAGCCCATGCGGTAAACTACGTTATCCAGACGACCTTCTAGAAGTTGCAGCAGGTTTTCACCAGTGTTGCCTTTCAGGCGAGCAGCTTCTTTGTAGTAGTTACGGAATTGCTTCTCTAGTACGCCGTAAGTACGACGAACTTTTTGCTTCTCACGAAGCTGAACGCCGTAGTCAGACAGACGACCGCGACGCGCACCGTGCATACCCGGTGCATTATCAATTTTACACTTGGTATCAATCGCGCGTACACCAGACTTAAGGAACAAGTCTGTGCCTTCACGACGGCTAAGCTTCAGCTTAGGACCCAAATATCTTGCCATGTTCTTTCTCCAGTTTTCCTAGAAACGCAAACGTTATACGCGACGTTTCTTAGGTGGACGACAACCGTTATGAGGGATCGGAGTCGCATCAACAATGTTAGTGATACGGAAACCCGCAGCGTTTAGAGCGCGGATAGTAGACTCACGACCTGGACCTGGGCCCTTAACCATAACTTCCAGGTTCTTAACGCCATATTCTTTGGCCATTTCACCACAACGCTCAGCAGCAACCTGTGCAGCGAACGGAGTAGATTTACGAGAACCACGGAAGCCAGAACCACCTGCAGTAGCCCAAGATAGAGCGTTACCCTGACGGTCAGTAATGGTTACGATTGTGTTATTGAAAGAAGCATGGATGTGCGCAACGCCATCAGCAACTTGCTTACGTACGCGCTTACGAGCGCGAGTTGGTTGTTTAGCCATTGTACTCTACCCTTCCGATTATTTCTTGATCGGCTTGCGCGGACCCTTACGGGTACGTGCGTTGGTTTTAGTACGCTGTCCACGTAGTGGTAGACTGCGACGATGACGAAGACCACGGTAACAACCAAGGTCCATTAGACGCTTGATGTTCATGGAAACTTCACGACGTAGATCACCTTCTACAGTGTACTTAGCTACACCATCACGCAGTAGATCGATCTGCTCTTCAGATAGTTCACTGATCTTAACACTTTCAGCGATACCCGCTTCAGCTAGGATAGCTTTTGAGCGAGTTTTACCGATACCGTAGATCGCAGTAAGAGCGATTACAGAATGTTTATGATCAGGAATGTTAATGCCTGCAATACGGGCCACTATTCACTCCTAGTACTTTTCAAGAATAACCGCTGCAAAGCCCGTTTAGGATACGCAGCGGTGGAACAATTCTTTTGCACACACAAAAGATTGGTTGGCTAATTTAGCCAACCTACCTTCAATTTGCAAGAAATATTTCTGCTAATTAGCCTTGGCGCTGTTTGTGCTTTGGCTCACTGCAAATTACACGCACAACACCGTTGCGCTTGATAACTTTACAGTTACGGCAGATTTTCTTAACGGAAGCACGAACTTTCATTGCTAAACTCCGTAAATAGGATAAACCACTCTTAACGGCTTGAGCCTTTAAGATTAGCCTTTTTCAACACAGACTCATATTGTTGAGACATCAAATGTGTCTGAACTTGAGCCATGAAGTCCATAATGACTACAACTACAATCAGTAGTGAAGTACCGCCAAAGTAGAAGCGGACATTCCATGCAATCATCATAAACTCGGGGATCAGACAGATAAAGGTGATATACAACGCGCCAGCCAATGTCAGGCGAGTCATCACTTTATCAATGTATTTTGCGGTCTGTTCGCCCGGGCGAATACCAGGTACGAATGCACCAGACTTCTTCAAGTTATCTGCTGTCTCGCGAGGGTTGAACACCAACGCGGTATAGAAGAAACAGAAGAAGATAATCGCAGCTGCATAAAGCATCACATAAAGTGGTTGACCTGGGCTCAATGCCAGCGAAATATCACTTAGCCAGCCTAGGTTTTCATTCTGACCGAACCACTGAGCTAGTGTACCCGGAAACAGAATAATACTTGATGCAAAAATCGCTGGAATTACGCCTGCCATGTTGATTTTCAACGGCAGGTGAGTGCTTTGTGCGGCGAAGACACGACGGCCTTGTTGACGCTTAGCGTAGTTAACGACGATACGACGCTGACCACGTTCCATAAACACTACAAAGTAGATTACAGCGAAAGAAATTACTGCAATTAAAAGCAGAAGAAGTACGTGCAATTCACCTTGACGCGCTTGCTCCACTGTCTGTCCAATAGCTGGCGGCAGACCTGCAACGATACCTGTGAAGATAATCAGAGATATACCGTTACCAATGCCACGCTCTGTAATTTGCTCACCTAACCACATTAAGAACATGGTACCAGTAACCAAACTCACAACCGCAACAAAGTAGAATCCAAGGCCTGGATTAATGACCAAGCCAGGGATCATACTTGGTAACCCTGTTGCAATACCAATTGCTTGGAAGGTTGCCAAAACGAGCGTGCCGTAGCGGGTGTACTGACTGATTTTACGTCGGCCAGACTCCCCTTCCTTCTTCAATTCGGCCAGTGCCGGATGAACAACCGTCAGCAACTGAACAATAATCGATGCCGAAATATACGGCATGATACCCAGTGCTAAGATGGAAGCACGCTCAAGAGCACCACCAGAAAACATGTTAAACAGTTCAATGATGGTGCCTTTCTGCTGTTCGAACAGATCGGCAAGTACAGCAGCGTCAATACCAGGAATAGGCACAAAAGAGCCTGCTCGGAAAATTAAGATCGCACCTAATACAAAGAATAGGCGGGACTTAAGCTCTGCTAGGCCACCTTTGGCACTACGAAAATCTTGTCCTGGTTGTTTAGCCATCTGTACCTCATCCTCGAGTTAATTATTCCTCGATTTTACCGCCTGCAGCTTCGATCGCAGCTTTAGCGCCTTTAGTAACGCGTAAACCTTTCACTGTTACTGAACGAGCGATTTCACCAGACAGAACAATCTTTACTACTTCGATGTTCTTAGTGATAACGTTCGCTGCTTTCAGTGTTTCTAGGCTTACTACGTCACCTTCAACTTTCGCTAGCTCAGCTAGACGAACTTCAGCTGTTACCAGGCTCTTACGAGAAGTAAAACCGAATTTTGGTAGACGCTGTTTCAAAGGCATTTGACCGCCTTCAAAGCCTGGACGTACAGAACCACCTGAACGTGATTTCTGACCTTTGTGACCACGGCCACAAGTTTTACCCAGACCTGAACCGATACCACGACCTACGCGCTTCGCAGAAGGCTTAGAGCCCGCAGCCGGTGATAGAGTATTCAAACGCATTCTGATTACTCCTCAACTTTAACCATGTAGTAAACCTTGTTGATCATACCGCGTACGCACGGTGTATCTTCAAGTTCTACAGTGTGGTTGATGCGACGAAGGCCCAGGCCACGCAAAGTAGCTTTGTGCTTCGGCAGACGACCGATTGAGCTCTTGGTCTGCGTCACTTTAATAGTCTTAGCCATGTCGATTACTCCAGAATTTCTTTAACAGAAAGACCACGCTTCGCAGCGATCATTTCTGGAGAGTTCATGCCACTCAAACCGTCAATAGTCGCGCGAACGATGTTGATTGGGTTTGTAGAGCCGTATGCTTTCGCCAGAACGTTACGAACACCCGCAACTTCCAGCACTGCACGCATAGCACCACCGGCGATGATACCAGTACCTTCTGATGCAGGCTGCATGTACACTTTAGAACCAGTGTGGCGGCCTTTAACAGCGTGGTGTAGAGTACCTTCGTTCAGGGCTACAGTAACCATGTTACGGCGTGCTTTTTCCATCGCTTTCTGGATTGCAGCAGGAACTTCACGTGCCTTGCCGTAACCGAAACCAACGCGACCGTTACCGTCACCAACAACAGTTAGTGCAGTAAAGCTGAAAATACGACCACCTTTAACCGTCTTAGATACACGGTTAACAGCGATCAGCTTTTCATGCAAATCTGATTGAGTTTTTTCGTTAGCCATCTTCCGCCTACCTTAGAATTTCAGACCAGCTTCACGAGCAGCTTCTGCTAGTGCAGCGACACGGCCGTGGTATTGGAAACCAGAACGATCGAATGCAACGTTAGAGATGCCTTTTTCAATCGCGCGCTCAGCAATAGCTTTACCTACAACTGCAGCAGCGTCTTTGTTACCGGTGCTCTTAACTTGCTCACGGATCGCTTTTTCTACTGTAGAAGCGGCTGCGATAACTTCAGAACCGTTTGGTGCGATAACCTGAGCGTACACGTGACGTGGAGTACGGTGTACAACTAGGCGAGTTGCACCCAGTTCAGCAATCTTACGACGTGCACGGGTCGCACGACGGATACGAGATGCTTTCTTATCCATAGTGTTACCTTACTTCTTCTTAGCTTCTTTAGTACGCACAACTTCGTCGGCGTAACGAACACCTTTACCTTTGTAAGGCTCAGGGCTACGGTAAGCGCGAATATCAGCAGCTACTTGACCGATCAGCTGCTTATCAGTACCAGTCAGTACGATTTCAGTCTGAGATGGACATTCAGCTTTGATGCCTGCTGGTAGTTCGTGCTCTACTGGGTGAGAGAAGCCAAGAGTCAGACCTACAGCGTTGCCTTTGATAGCAGCACGGTAACCTACACCCTTAAGAACTAGCTTCTTGGTATAGCCTTCAGTAACACCAACAACCATGTTGTTAACTAGTGCACGAGCAGTACCTGCTTGTGCCCAAGCTTTTTCGAAACCTTCACGAGGTCCGAAAGAGATCTTGTTCTCTTCTTGAGAAAGAACAACTGCTTCGTGGATAGTGCGAGTTAGTTCGCCCTTACCACCCTTCACAGTGATTTCCTGACCGTTAAGCTTAACTTCTACGCCGGCAGGAATAACTACTGGTGCTTTTGCAACACGAGACATTTCCTACTCCTATTAAGCTACGTAGCAGATAATCTCACCGCCAAGACCTGCTTTACGAGCAGCGCGGTCGGTCATCAGACCCTTGGAAGTGGATACAACGGCAATACCCAGGCCGCCCATCACTGATGGTAGAGCATCTTTTTTCTTGTAGATGCGCAGACCAGGACGTGATACACGTTGGATTTGCTCGATAACTGGGTTAGCTTCGAAGTACTTAAGAGTCACTTCTAGCTCAGGCTTAACTTCACCAGATACAGTGTAGTCAGCCACATAACCTTCTTCTTTCAGCAGCTCTGCAATAGCAACTTTCAGCTTAGAAGATGGCATTTTAACAGCAACTTTTTTCGCTGCCTGACCGTTACGAATGCGGGTCAGCATATCCGAAATCGGATCTTGCATGCTCATAAGTCAATTACTCCGTGATTCAAATTTGGTAAACAAATTACCAGCTTGCTTTACGCAGACCCGGAATCTCGCCTTTCATGCAAGCTTCACGAACCTTGATACGGCATAGGCCGAACTTACGTAGGTAGCCGTGTGGACGACCAGTCTGGTTACAGCGGTTACGCTGACGAGACTTAGCAGAATCACGTGGTAGTGACTGAAGTTTTAGCACTGCATCCCAGCGATCTTCTTCAGACGCATTCACGTCTTTAATTAGAGCTTTAAGCGCTGCACGCTTTTCAGCGAACTTAGCTACTAGCTTGGCGCGTTTTACTTCGCGCGCCTTCATGGATTCTTTAGCCATTAGTAACCCTTACTTTTACTTACGAAATGGGAAGTTAAAAGCAGATAGCAGAGCACGAGCTTCTTCGTCAGAGTTAGCTGAAGTCGTGATAGTGATGTCTAGACCACGTACACGATCAACTTTATCGTAATCGATCTCTGGGAAGATAATCTGCTCACGAACGCCCATGCTGTAGTTACCACGACCATCGAATGATTTCGGGTTTAGACCACGGAAATCGCGAATACGAGGTACAGCAATAGTGATTAGACGCTCGAAAAAGTCCCACATACGTTCGCCACGTAGAGTTACTTTACAGCCAATAGGGTAGCCCTCACGGATCTTAAAGCCAGCAACAGACTTACGAGCCTTCGTGATTAGCGGTTTCTGACCTGCGATTGCAGTCATGTCAGCAGCTGCGTTTTCAAGAAGTTTCTTGTCGTTGATCGCGTCACCCACACCCATGTTAAGTGTGATTTTCTCGATCCTTGGGACTTGCATGATGCTCTTGTATTCGAACTTTTCAGCAAGTTCTTTTACAATAGTCTCTTTGTAGTAATCATGCAGTTTCGCCATAGTACTACTCCAAAATTACTTAATAGTTTCGCCAGTCGACTTGAAGAAACGTACTTTTTTGCCGTCTTCAAATCGGAAGCCTACACGGTCCGCTTTACCTTCACCGTTAACGATTGCAACGTTAGAAGCTTCAATTGCCGCTTCTTTTTCAACGATGCCACCCTGGATGCCCATAGCCGGAACAGGCTTCTGGTGCTTCTTAACCAGGTTGATACCTTCAACGATAACTTTACCGGTTGCTAGAACCTTAGTTACTTTACCTTTCTTACCTTTATCTTTACCAGTAAGAACGATAACTTCGTCGTTACGACGGATTTTAGCTGCCATTTGAGTTACTCCTTACAGTACTTCAGGCGCTAGTGAAACGATCTTCATGAACTTATCGCCACGAAGCTCGCGAGTCACAGGGCCAAAAATACGAGTACCGATTGGTTGCTCAGTTGTGTTGTTCAACAGTACGCAAGCATTACGGTCAAAACGAATGACAGAGCCGTCTGGACGACGTACGCCTTTACGAGTGCGCACAACCACCGCTTTCAGTACATCACCCTTTTTAACTTTACCGCGTGGAATCGCTTCCTTAACAGTAACTTTGATGATGTCACCGATATGTGCATAGCGACGGTGTGAACCACCCAGAACCTTAATACACATTACGCTACGTGCGCCGGAGTTATCGGCTGCATCCAGCATAGTTTGCATTTGGATCATGTTAGTGCTCCGCTAATTTAAAACATCTAGACCCATCACGGGTCGCTTTGCCTTTTCTACAAAGGCGGCGAATGATAACACTCTTTTCGCCCGATGGGTAGACAAAAAATAAACGGCCCCAAAAATTTTCGGGGCCGCTCAGTTATGTCGTAGCTAAGACCGCTTAGATGCGAGCTTTTTCTACTACACGTACCAGAGTCCAAGATTTGTTCTTAGACAGTGGACGGCACTCACGAATCTCAACTGTGTCGCCGATGCCACACTCGTTGTTCTCATCATGTGCGTGAAGCTTAGTCGTGCGAGTGATGTACTTACCGTAGATTGGGTGTTTCACCTTACGCTCGATTGCAACAACGATAGACTTGTCCATCTTGTCGCTAACTACGCGACCAAGCTGAGTACGAATTTTCTCGCTCATTATGCGTCCGCCTTCTCAGTCAGAACGGTTTTAACACGTGCGATATCGCGACGTACAGCTTTCAGAGTGTGAGTTTGCTGAAGCTGACCAGTTGCAGCCTGCATGCGCAGGTTGAACTGCTCGCGCAGCAGGTTCACAAGCTCAGCATTCAGTTCTTCAACGCTTTTAGCGCGCAGATCTTGTGCTTTCATCACATCACCGCCTTTGTTACGAATGTTGTCTTGATAGGTAGCTTACGTGCAGCAAGATCGAATGCTTCACGAGCCAGTGCTTCAGGAACACCATCCATTTCGTACAGAACTTTACCAGGTTGGATTTGAGCTACCCAGTACTCAACGTTACCTTTACCTTTACCTTGACGAACTTCAAGAGGCTTAGATGTAATTGGTTTGTCTGGGAAGATACGAATCCAGATTTGGCCCTGACGTTTGATGTGACGAGTCATCGCACGACGAGCTGCTTCGATCTGGCGAGCAGTAATACGGCCACGGCCAACTGCTTTAAGACCAAATGTACCGAAGCTTACGTCAGTACCGTTCGCTAGACCGCGGTTACGACCCTTATGAGTCTTGCGGAATTTAGTGCGTTTAGGTTGCAGCATCAATAAACTCCTTATTTACGGCCTTTGCGCTGCTTCTTAGGCTTGTCAGCCTTTGGCTCTTCAACTGGCATGCCGCCCAGAACTTCACCTTTGAAGATCCAAACTTTAACGCCAATTACACCGTATTGGGTGTGAGCCGAAGAAGTTGCGTAATCAATGTCAGCACGAAGAGTGTGTAGAGGTACACGACCTTCACGGTACCACTCAGAACGTGCGATTTCAGCACCGCCTAGACGGCCGCTTACTTCTACTTTGATACCTTTAGCGCCAAGGCGCATAGCGTTCTGTACTGCACGCTTCATAGCGCGACGGAACATAACGCGACGCTCTAGCTGAGACGCGATGCTGTCTGCAACTAGTTGACCGTCTAGCTCAGGCTTACGTACTTCTGCGATGTTGATCTGAGCTGGAACACCAGCGATCTGAGCAACACGTGCACGTAGTTTTTCTACGTCTTCGCCTTTCTTACCGATTACAACGCCTGGACGAGCAGTGTGAATAGTTACACGGATGCTCTTAGCAGGACGCTCGATAACGATGCGTGACAGAGACGCTTTTGCTAGTTCCTTAGTTAGGAACTGACGTACCTTGAAGTCGCCGTCTAGGTTGTCAGCGAACTCTTGGCTGTTAGCAAACCAAGTGGTATTCCATGGCTTAACGATGCCAAGACGAATACCATTAGGATGTACTTTTTGACCCATTGCTTTCTCTCCTAGTCTCTTAGCGGTCTGCTACAACAACAGTGATGTGGCTAGAACGCTTCAAGATGCGATCGGCACGGCCTTTAGCACGAGGCATAATACGCTTCATGGTAGGACCTTCATCAACGAAGATTTTCGCAACATTCAGATCGTCGATGTCTGCGCCTTCGTTGTGTTCTGCGTTAGCGATAGCAGACTCTAGAACTTTCTTGATCAGATCAGCAGCTTTTTTGTTGCTGAAAGTCAGAATTTCTAGAGCTTGTGCAACTGGCTTACCGCGCAGTTGATCTGCAACCAAACGTGCTTTCTGCGGTGAGATGCGAGCAAAGCGATGTTTAGCGATAGCTTCCATTACCTATACTCCTCTTAGCGCTTCTTAGCTTTCTTATCCGCAGCGTGACCGCGGTAAGTGCGTGTTGGTGCAAATTCGCCTAGCTTGTGACCGATCATTTCTTCAGAAACGAAAACAGGAACGTGCTGACGACCATTATGGACAGCGATGGTCAAACCGATCATCTGAGGGATGATCATTGAGCGACGGGACCAAGTCTTAACAGGCTTCTTGTCACCGCTTTCCACCGCTTTCTCTACCTTCTTCAGCAAGTGCAGGTCAATAAAAGGACCTTTCTTGAGAGAACGTGGCATGGCTTATCCTCTGATATAAATTACTTGTTACGACGACGTACGATGTACTTGTCGGTACGTTTGTTCTTACGAGTTTTGTAACCCTTAGTCGGTACACCCCATGGTGTCACTGGGTGACGACCACCAGAAGTACGACCTTCACCACCACCGTGTGGGTGGTCAACTGGGTTCATTACAACACCACGTACAGTTGGACGAACACCGCGCCAACGTGAAGCACCAGCTTTACCTAGTTCACGTAGCATGTGTTCTGCGTTACCAACTTCACCAAGAGTCGCACGACCATCAGCAAGAACTTTACGCATCTCACCAGAACGCAGACGCAGAGTCACGTAAGTGCCTGCACGAGCAACGATCTGAGCGTATGCACCAGCTGAACGAGCCAGCTGAGCACCTTTACCAGGCTTCAGTTCAACACAGTGTACTGTTGAACCTACTGGGATGTTGCGCATTGGTAAAGTGTTACCAACTTTGATCGCAGCATCTTCACCAGACTGGATAGCGTCACCAGCCTGCAGGCCTTTAGGCGCGATGATGTAGCGGCGTTCACCGTCTGCGTATAGTACCAGAGCGATGTTTGCACTACGGTTTGGATCGTATTCTAGACGCTCAACTTTCGCTGGGATGCCATCTTTAGTACGTTTGAAGTCAATGATACGGTAAGCATTTTTGTTACCACCACCGATGTGACGTACTGTGATACGACCGTTGTTGTTACGACCACCAGTCTTAGATTTTTTCTCTAGCAGTGGTGCGTACGGCTTACCCTTATGCAGGTCAGAGTTAACCACTTTAACTACGTGGCGACGACCTGGGGAAGTCGGCTTACATTTTACAATAGCCATTCTTCTTTGCTCCTAGCCTTACTCTGCACTACCAGCGAAGTCGATGTCTTGACCTTCTTTCAAGATCACATACGCTTTCTTCACGTCTGAACGACGGCCTTGACGCATGCCTTGACGCTTGGTCTTACCCTTAGTGATAAGAGTATTTACAGACTTAACTTCAACCTCGAACAGTTTTTCAACTGCTGCTTTGATCTCTTTCTTAGTTGCGTTCATCGCTACTTTGAAAACGATAGTGTTACCGTTTTCTGCAGCCATAGTCGCTTTTTCAGAGATGTGCGGAGCACGCAGAACTTTCAGGATACGCTCTTCAGTGATCATGCCAGCATCTCCTCAACTTGTTTAACTGCATCAGCAGTCATCACAACTTTATCGAAAGCGATCAAGCTAACTGGGTCGATTGCCTTAGCATCACGAACGTCTACTTTGTATAGGTTACGTGCAGCCAGGAACAGATTCTCATCTAGTTCGCCAGTTACGATCAGCGCGTCAGTCAGCTCAAGCTCTTTCAGCTTAGCAACCAGCGCTTTAGTTTTTGGTGCTTCGATTGAGAAGCTGTCTACAACAACCAGACGCTCTTGACGTACTAGTTCAGACAGGATGCTCTTCATCGCACCACGGTACATTTTCTTGTTAACTTTCTGGCTGTGGTCTTGTGGACGAGCAGCGAAAGTTACACCACCGGTACGCCATAGTGGGCTACGGATTGTACCTGCACGAGCGCGACCTGTACCTTTCTGGCGCCATGGCTTAGCGCCACCACCAGAAACGTCAGAACGGGTTTTCTGAGCACGAGTACCTTGACGAGCACCTGCTGCATAAGCAACAACTACCTGATGTACAAGCGCTTCATTAAACTCACGCCCAAAAGTAGTTTCGGAGACAGTTAGCGCGTCAGCGCCTTTGACTACCAATTCCATTACTAACTCCTCGACGTTACGCTTTAACAGCTGGTTTAACGATCACGTTACCGCCAGTTGCGCCTGGGACTGCACCTTTAATAAGAAGCAGGTTGCGCTCAGCGTCAACACGTACGATCTCTAGGTTTTGAGTCGTTACACGCTCAGCACCCATGTGACCAGCCATTTTCTTGCCTTTAAATACGCGACCTGGAGTCTGACATTGACCGATAGAACCAGGAGCACGGTGAGACAAGGAGTTACCGTGGGTCATATCTTGAGTACGGAAGTTCCAGCGCTTAACAGCACCTTGGAAACCTTTACCCTTAGATGTACCAGTAACGTCTACTTTCTGAATTTCGTTGAACAGCTCAACAGTCAGCTCAGCGCCAACAGCGAACTCTTCGTTGTTCTCTAGACGGAATTCCCAAAGACCGCGACCAGCTTCAACACCTGCTTTCGCAAAGTGGCCAGCTTCTGGCTTAGAAACACGGTTAGCTTTCTTTGCACCAGCAGTTACCTGGATTGCGTTGTAGCCGTCAGTTTCAACAGTTTTAACCTGAGAAACACGGTTCGCTTCAACTTCAACCACAGTTACTGGGATAGAAACGCCATCTTCGGTAAATACGCGGGTCATGCCCACTTTACGACCGATTAGACCAATCATTCTCTTATCTCCCCATTAACCTAGGCTGATTTGAACATCAACGCCAGCAGCTAGGTCTAGACGCATAAGAGCATCAACAGTCTTGTCTGTTGGCTCAACGATGTCGATAAGGCGCTTGTGAGTACGGATTTCGTACTGGTCACGTGCGTCCTTATTAACGTGTGGAGAAATAAGAACAGTGAAACGCTCTTTGCGAGTAGGTAGAGGGATTGGACCCTTAACCTGCGCGCCAGTACGCTTAGCTGTTTCAACGATTTCCGCAGTTGACTGATCGATCAAACGGTGATCGAACGCCTTCAGGCGGATACGAATACGTTGGTTCTGCATGAGACAGAGCTCCAAATATAAAAATTTACACAAACAATATCGCCACTCAGACTCGTTAAGACGAGAGAATGCCGATTGATTTATGTGAACGTAGCATCCATATCGGACACATTGTCAGTCAATTAAATGACTGCGAACATAAGTCAGAGTATACATTAACCAGATCGACTAGCGACCTCTTCCTCAACGCTCATTGGTTCACAACTGCACACTTAGGAGGTTTACCTCAGCAGTGGCGAGCATTATACAGGTCACAAAAAGGAACGCAAGTAATGCTGCAAAAATAATCGTCAACCAATGGATATCGCTTACGAGGCCTTGCCCGAATGCGCCTCAGTAACAGCTATCGGCCATAAAGAAACAGGGCAGCGATAATCGCTGCCCTGCCCCACTGTTGGATTCGACTATATGGCACGAATACAATGTCGCTCGGCTGACCGTTAATCCTCGTCGACAATCTGAGCCTGGTTGTAATTTGCAATACCCATCCGCTCAATCAGATCGAGCTGAGTTTCCAACCAGTCGACATGCTCTTCTTCATCTTCAAGAATGTCCTGGAACAGATCGCGAGACACATAATCCCTCACCTCTTCTGCATAGGCGATGGCATCTCTCAAATCAGGTATAGCCGCCATCTCTAATGCTAAGTCACACTCCAGCATTTCCTGAGTGTCTTCACCAATATTAAGCTTTCCGAGGTCTTGTAAGTTTGGGATACCTTCGAGAAATAAAATCCGCTCAATCAGATGATCCGCATGGTTCATCTCATCAATAGACTCATCATATTCTTTTTTTGCCAGATGCTTTAGCCCCCAGTCCTTGTACATCCGGGCATGAAGGAAATACTGATTGATTGCAACGAGTTCGTTGCCGAGGACCTTGTTGAGGTGTTGGATGATTTTCGGATCAGCTTTCATTACAAAACACTCCTCTGTCAGTTCTATAAAGCATAGAACCGATCAGTTGAGTGTCAAAAAGCAGCCGTTTGATTAGCAGGCTTTTTTATAACTGGGGGTTAGGGTCTGTTCAATAATCGTTTTAGCCTGGCGAATGCACTTGCCACACTGCGAACCCAGCGGAGTCACCTGACGGATTCCACGAATGTCGGTAATTCCTTCTTGCTGAGTCAGTTTAATAATTTTTTTATCGGAAATACCGTGGCAAAGACAAACGTACATACTCACTCCATCGCCTTAATTAACACAGCAAATATAAACAAGAATTGTTTTCATTACTAGTTATAGGGTGGTGAGTTTTTATACCATTTAAGATGTATATACCCCGAGGTATTCCCCAAATGAATATAACTACATCTATGTAGACTAACTAAGACACGTTTTGGTATTGACGGTATCAGTCTAACATCAGCATAAAAAGTGCCCCTAATTGCGAGTTAGAGAATGGATGTGTGTCATGCAGCGACGCCTTTAACGAAGTGCATTCATCAGTAACAAAGACGATGAGTACCGCCACGCAGCCATTACAGCCTCAGCAAAACCGCTGAAGAAAGAAGAAAGAAGAAAGAAGAAAGAAGAAAGAAGAATCATATGGCACAAATACAAAAAAGGGAGCCGAAGCTCCCTTTTTCAGGTATGTCTTTAAGACAATCGCAAATTAAGCGATGATCGAAGCAACAACACCAGCACCAACTGTACGGCCACCTTCACGGATTGCGAAGCGTAGACCTTCGTCCATCGCGATTGGCGCGATCAGAGTTACAGTCATAGATACGTTGTCGCCTGGCATTACCATCTCAACGCCTTCTGGCAGTTCGATAGTACCAGTCACGTCAGTAGTACGGAAGTAGAACTGTGGACGGTAGCCTTTGAAGAACGGCGTGTGACGGCCACCTTCGTCTTTAGACAGAACGTAGATTTCTGAAGTGAAAGTAGTGTGTGGAGTGATTGAACCTGGCTTAGCCAGAACCTGACCACGCTCAACTTCGTCACGCTTAGTACCACGCAGAAGAACACCAACGTTCTCACCAGCACGGCCTTCGTCCAGAAGCTTACGGAACATCTCAACGCCAGTACAAGTAGTCGTGATAGTATCTTTGATACCAACGATTGCTACTTCGTCACCTACGCGAACGATACCTTGCTCAACACGACCAGTTACAACAGTACCACGGCCTTGGATTGAGAATACGTCTTCGATTGGCAGGATGAACGGCTTGTCGATTGCACGCTCTGGCTCTGGGATGTAAGAATCCAGTGCTTCAGCCAGCTCAACGATTTTCTCTTCCCACTGAGCTTCGCCATTCAGCGCGCCCAGAGCAGAACCCATGATTACTGGGCAGTCGTCGCCTGGGAAGTCGTACTCAGACAGAAGTTCACGAACTTCCATCTCAACCAGCTCAAGCAGCTCTTCGTCATCAACCATGTCACACTTGTTCATGAACACGATGATGTAAGGGATACCAACCTGACGGCCTAGCAGGATGTGCTCACGAGTCTGTGGCATTGGGCCATCAGTAGCAGCAACAACTAGGATACCACCGTCCATCTGAGCAGCACCGGTGATCATGTTCTTAACGTAGTCGGCGTGTCCTGGGCAGTCTACGTGTGCGTAGTGGCGAGTAGGAGTATCGTACTCTACGTGAGAAGTAGAGATTGTGATACCACGCTCACGCTCTTCAGGCGCGTTATCGATAGATGCGAAGTCACGCGCTGCGCCGCCGTATACTTTAGCCAGTACAGTACAGATAGCAGCAGTCAGAGTAGTTTTACCGTGGTCAACGTGGCCGATAGTACCAACGTTAACGTGCGGTTTCGTACGTTCAAATTTTTCTTTAGACACGATCGTGTTCCTTCCTAGTTGTGATACGCCCCACCGGATTAAATATGGGGCGCGTCAGAAGTTGCTATTTTATGCGCCAACAGCCATTGGCGCAATACAGATATTGCGATTAACCACGCTCTGCGATGATAGCGTCGGCGATATTCTTAGGAACTTCGGCGTATTCACAAAATTCCATAGAGTATGACGCACGACCCTGAGTCGCTGAACGCAGGTCAGTTGCGTAACCAAACATCGCAGACAATGGCACTTTAGCACGGATGATCTTCAGACCTGCTGGGCCCTCATCCATACCTTCGATCATGCCGCGGCGACGGTTCAGGTCACCAACAACATCACCCATCCAATCTTCTGGAGTTGTTACTTCAACTTTCATCAATGGCTCAAGAATCACTGGGGACGCCTGCAGGGCACCCTTCTTGAAGGCCATAGAACCGGCAATCTTAAATGCCATTTCGTTGGAGTCAACGTCGTGGTAAGAGCCGTCAAACAGGGTCGCTTTGACATCCAGTACAGGATAGCCCGCCAACACACCGTTATTCATCTGCTCTTCGATACCTTTAGCAACAGCACCGATGTACTCTTTTGGTACCACACCACCAACAACTTCATCCACGAATACGAAGCCTTCATTTGGTTCTGAAGGTTCGATTTTCAGCCATACGTGACCATATTGACCGCGACCACCAGACTGGCGAACAAATTTACCTTCCACTTCCGTTTTACCACGGATAGTTTCACGGTACGCCACCTGAGGTTTACCAACGTTACATTCAACGCTGAACTCACGCTTCATACGATCAACGATGATATCCAGGTGCAGTTCACCCATACCTGAAATCAGTGTCTGACCAGATTCGTCATCGGTTTCAACACGGAACGATGGATCTTCAGCAGCCAGTTTACCCAGCGCGACACCCATTCTTTCCTGGTCAGCTTTGGAGCGAGGCTCTACAGCAATCTGGATTACCGGCTCTGGGAATTCCATACGCTCTAGAACTACTTTATGGTCAAGATCACACAGTGTGTCACCGGTGGTCACATTTTTCAGACCGATTGCAGCGGCGATATCGCCGGCGCGAATTTCTTTGATCTCTTCACGCTTGTTCGAGTGCATCTGTACGATACGACCGAAACGCTCGCGTTTCTCTTTTACAGAGTTGTAGACAGTATCACCTGAATTCACAACCCCAGAGTAAACACGCATGAAGGTCAGGCTACCAACAAATGGGTCAGTAGCGATTTTGAATGCCAGCGCAGAGAACGGTTCGTCATCGCTTGAATGACGCTCAATTACGTTACCGAGCTCATCTTCACCACGAATCGATTTCACGTCCGTTGGTGCAGGCAGGAATTCAACAACAGCATCCAGAACAGCCTGAACACCTTTGTTCTTAAATGCAGAACCACAAGTAGCCAGTACGATTTCGTTCGCCAGCGTACGCTGACGCAGACCAGCTTTAATCTCTGCTTCTGACAGCTCACCTTCTTCCAGGTATTTGTCCATCAGTTCTTCAGAGGCTTCAGCGGCAGCTTCTACCAGGTTCTGACGATATTCTTCTGCAAGTTCAAGCATATCGGCCGGAATGCTTTCATAGGTAAATGACATACCCTGATCGCTTTCATTCCAGTTGATAGACTTCATCTTGATCAGATCGATAACGCCTTTGAATTCGTCTTCAGCACCAATATTCAATTGAATCGGCACTGGGTTTGCGCCAAGACGGTTTTTAATCTGCTCGACCACGCGCAGGAAGTCAGCACCAGCACGGTCCATCTTGTTCACGAATACCATACGAGGTACATGGTATTTATCAGCCTGACGCCAAACGGTTTCAGACTGAGGCTCTACACCGGATGAACCACAGAAAACCACTACCGCACCGTCAAGCACACGCAGTGAACGCTCTACCTCAATGGTAAAGTCAACGTGTCCAGGGGTATCGATGATGTTGATGCGGTGCTCAGGGAATTGCGCTTCCATACCACGCCAGAAGGTCGTAGTTGCAGCAGATGTGATTGTGATACCACGCTCCTGCTCCTGCTCCATCCAGTCCATGGTAGCTGCGCCGTCGTGAACCTCACCAATCTTGTGAGACAAGCCTGTGTAGAACAGGATACGCTCGGTAGTTGTCGTTTTACCGGCGTCAACGTGAGCACAAATACCGATGTTGCGGTAGCGCTCGATAGGCGTTTTACGAGCCACGGCAGTATCCTCTTACTAAGGGGTACCTTAGAATACGGGTGAGGCGCAGCAAGCCATGCTTGCTGCGCCTGGTCGGTATTACCGGGTATATTACCAGCGGTAGTGTGCGAACGCTTTGTTCGCTTCTGCCATACGGTGAACGTCTTCACGTTTCTTAACAGCAGAACCTTTGTTGTCAGCTGCATCCAGCATTTCTGCTGCCAGACGCTGAGCCATAGATTTTTCACCACGCTTACGCGCAGCTTCAACCAACCAACGCATTGCCAGAGCATTACGACGCACTGGACGTACTTCTACTGGAACCTGGTAAGTTGAACCACCCACACGGCGAGACTTAACTTCTACCGCTGGACGAACATTTTCAAGAGCTTTTTCGAAGATAGCTAGCTGTTCTTCACCAGAACGCTCAGCCATTGTGTCTAGTGCAGTGTAAACGATTTTTTCTGCAGTAGATTTTTTACCGTCAACCATTAGGATGTTAACGAATTTTGCCAGCAGTTCAGATTTGAACTTTGGATCTGGAAGGATCTTACGCTGACCGATTACGCGACGACGTGGCATGGATTTTCTCCGTTGTCTTCTTCAGGTTATCCAAAACTTTTCAGTTTCTTCAAAAATAAAATAATTTGTGTTTGGCCTTACTTAACGGAAATCCATTAAGACTTAGGACGCTTCACACCGTACTTAGAACGACCTTGTTTACGGTCGTTAACACCAGCACAGTCAAGTGCACCACGAACGGTGTGGTAACGAACACCTGGAAGGTCTTTAACACGACCACCACGGATCAGAACAACTGAGTGCTCTTGAAGGTTGTGGCCTTCACCACCGATGTATGAAGTAACTTCGAAACCGTTAGTCAGACGAACACGGCACACTTTACGTAGTGCTGAGTTTGGTTTCTTAGGAGTAGTAGTGTATACACGAGTACATACACCACGCTTCTGTGGGCACGCTTCTAGTGCAGGCACGTTGCTTTTTACAACTTGCTTAGCACGTGGCTTACGTACCAACTGGTTAATAGTTGCCATTAAATAGCTCCTGAAAATATTACTTTCGTAAATGTGAAAAATCCGCCTCCCAACAACAGGAGGACGCGAAATTTTAGGCATCGCGCCTAAACGTGTCAAGATATAACCAACGATCAATCAAATGATCATTTCTTAGGCAGGCTAATTCGGTGGTTGTTTCGCCCGTTTTTAGCGGGTTTTAGTCCCATTTCATCTGGGTTTCGTGAGCTTCGGTTAGCGAAACAAAACCTTGATAATCAACGCCTTCAAAACCCTCCCCCAGGCGACCTACCAACCCTCTGGCGTGCAGATCCGGTAACAGGACAGAAATTGTGATGCCCTGATCGCGCAGGACGGTCAGCGCGTCAAAATTCGCCGTTATGGCTAAAACTGCATCTTGAATCAGCAGAACAGCGTCATCCGCGACGATCGTCGACAGACTTTGTTCAAGTGCACGGCTCTGAAACGGGGAGCTGGTGAAGATATGGAGCATAGTGGCCTCAGAAAGTCAGAATGCGCTGGCAGGCATGCAAGTGGGCAGAAAAGACTTCCGGCTCACAGACCGTGACGTCGATAAGCAGACTGGACGGTTCCACACCCCGCTCTTCCAGTGAACGGCGGCAGACATAAATCTGCTCAATGTCATAGAGATCCAGCATTTTGAACGTCGCAATATAGTCGCGGGACAGGATCGCTTGTGGCGTCTGGTTTGCCAGCAGCTGCATCACACCATCGGCGTGGAAAAAGACCGCGATATCTTCGCTGTAAGCCGAAGTGGCCAATACAGCGTCCAGTCCTTCTCGCCCGCTGGCACTGCCGTGCGGGGCGGTGCGAAATACAAAACCCAGTGTTTTCATGTGTTGTTCCGTTAAAACTGAATCACGCGATCGGCGGTCAGCATGGCCTCAGCCAAGCCGCCCAGTCCGGCCTGTTCAAAACCTTCCGCCAGATTGGTTGTCGGTAGCTGGTTTTGAGTGGCTTCCTGCTGACCCACAATACCGCGTCGCAGGGCAGCCGCGACGCAGGTTTGCAGCTCAACGCCATGGCTGCGGGCTAGCTGTTGCCAGGCCGCAACCAGATCGAACTCATCCGACGCCGGTGCCGTCAGTGCCGACCCATTGTGCACACCGTCCTGGTAGAAAAAAATCCGGGACAGGCTATGGCCTTTCGCCAACACGGCCTCGGCAAACTGATAGGCCGAACGGGCGGCCTGGGTACCGTACGCCGGCCCCTGCACGACCAGCACGTAGGTCAGGCTCATTTTTCGCCATCCTCGGTTTTACGCTGGCGGATATACAGATACACGGTGTGCTTGGAAATGTTCAGACGATCAGCCACGCGGTTAATGGCATCTTTGATATCAAAGATCCCTTTATCGAACAGCTCCATCACAATCTGACGGTTCTTCGCGTTGTTCGACACGTTCTTATCCGCATTGATTTCTTCGATGGTTCGCTCAACGGTCTGGTCCACCAGCTCATCCACATCACTGGCAAAGTTCACGGTCGATGCGGCCTGCTTGGCTTCATCGGTTGGCATGAAGGATTGCAGAATTTGCGAGAATGGCGCATCCAGATTGACGTTAATACACAGCAGACCGATGATGCTGTTATCCGCATTGCGAATGGCAATGGTGATCGATTTCATCAGCGCACCGCCTTTTGCCCGGGTGAAGTAGGCGCGGGAGAAATTGCGCTCCGAGCCTTCGATATCCCGCAGCATTCGCAGTGCCAGGTCTGTGATCGGCGAGCCGACTTTACGGCCGGTATTCTCACCGTTGGCAATCTTAATCGCTGACGTATTCAGATCCGCCAGCGAGTGCAGCACGATCTCACAGAACGGGCCGATCAGGGCGGCCAGTCCATCTACCACCGCCTCGTAAGAACGTAAAATCGTGTAATCATGCTCACTGAAAGCACGGGGCTCGATCAGGTCACTCTCGACCATCACCTCAGAGCCAAAGTTGTCTGTAGAAACCACTCGTCTTCTTCCTTGCTCAATCCCATTGTATTTAGCTTCAGCTGCCGACTGGGAAAACGAAAATAAATAGAATGGGCTAGTCCTGCCCTGCCGGTTGATGCAGCAGTGGACCATACAATTCAAATCTTGCTTGCAAGTTTATCAGAATAATGACAGGAGCCTGAATACTTGATAGCCACGAATCCTGCTGTAATGCACAAAAAACCCGGCTTGAGCCGGGTTTTTGGGATTGTTCACCAGCAGATTGGCTACCAGTGACGCATTAAATATGGTGCAGGCGTGTTACTGTGCCGCACTTTCCTGTACTTCTGCCGCAGGGGCATCGGCTTTCACGATATCCAGCAATTCCACTTCAAACACCAACGTTGAATTTGCCGGAATGCTTGGGTTGGCCTGTGAACCGTATGCCAGCTCTGGCGGGATAACGAACGTGTACTTCGAACCAACCGGCATCAGCTGAACACCTTCCGTCCAGCCCGGAATCACTTGATTCAGCGGGAACGTCGCAGGCTGATTACGCTTGTAAGAGCTGTCAAACTCGGTACCGTCGGTCAGTGTGCCTTTGTAGTGCACTTTTACGGTGTCAGTCGCAGCTGGCTTGTCGCCTTCACCCGCTGTCTCTACGTGGTACAGCAGGCCAGATTCTGTTTTCACTACACCGTCTTTTTTCTCAAATTCTGCGCGGAACTTTTCACCGGCTTTCAGGTTTTTATCCGCTTCCGCTTTGGCTTGCTGCTGAACCATTTCAGAAACGCGGTGATCCAAATCCTGCAGCGCTTGCTGTGTTTCTTCCTGAGACAGACGGCTGTTGCCGGCAAACACATCAGTCACACCCGCCAGAACCTGATCGCGGCTCAGCGACAGGCCAAGCTCTTTTTGCTGATCCAGGTTAGCCGCCAGGTATTGTGCCAGTGACGCGCCAATGGCGTAAGCCGCTTTATCATCTTCCGTGGCAAAGGTGGCCGGTGCAGCAGATTCTGTTGCGACCTGCTCTACTTTTGCAGGCTCAGCCGGTTTCGTTTCCGCAGTTTTTTCATCTTGACAGCCGACGGCGAGCAGAATAGTTGCGGCCAAAACAGACATCTTTAGAACAGGTTTCATGTATTTCTCCATCATGTGTTGAGGGAAGGTGTATTGCTCTCGGCTCTCCACCTAGCGCTGGAAAGTCCCCTAAAAACGGTTCGTGCGGGAGCGATCTCCCTCTCAATATTGTCCGGTATCATGCCGGGGCGACCGGGGCCGGTATGGTCTCCGGTCAAACTGTATTACTATAGCGACAGTGCAGACGGACCGACGTTCAGCGCTGGTCTCAGTATGCCGCGTGTTTATCACGCTTTTGTGAGGCCCGTGTAATAGATTGGCTAACAGCCCCCTGCGACCTCACTTTATATGCTTACTTAACAAAGCCAAACGGAACCAGACCTTAATGCAAACAAAAAGATGCATAACCATCTTCATTGTGGCACTTCTCACTCTGAGCGGTTGTTTTTTTTCCGGTGCAGAGCAGCAGCGTTGGTCTTTGGCCGATGAAGGCGCGACCAGCTTCAGCCTGAGTCGTGACGGTCGGTTTGCGCTTTATCACTCAGCCATACAAGGTATCGTGCTGTGGGATTTACAGCAAAACAAAAAGTTAGCAGATTTTGGTTCTCAAGATCCATATCACAATACCGTTCTGAGCAGTGCCATTGCTGACAATGGCCGCTTTGCCATTACTGCCACGGCGCAGAACTTTGCCGTCTGGGATCTCGCTTGGGGCCAGTCGGAAGGTCTGTGGTCGGTTTCCGACGGTACCATTCGCGATGTCGCGATAGCCAACAACGGCCAGCATGTCCTGCTGGCGCTGTCGAACGGTAAAGCACTTTACGTCGATTTGGGCAGCGGAAGACGGCTGGAGTTCCTGGCTCACCGGGAAAAAGTCAATGCGGTCGCCCTATCGCCCAATGGTCGCTTCGCCCTGTCAGGCGGCAATGACTATAATGCCTATCTGTGGGATACCCTAAGCGGCCAGATTGTCTATCGCTTCCCGCATACCCACCGCATCAGTCAGGTGGCCCTGCAGCGGGACGGCAAACTGGCCATGACGGCTGACGGCGGCAACGACATTGCGATCTGGGATCTGCACACTGGCGAAAAACAATCGGATCTGGCGGTCCGGCTGCGGCAGCAGAACCTGTCGAGCGCCCGTTTCTCCGATGATGGCAGCCGCCTGGTGACCGGCACCCCGGCACGCCGGGTCGAATTGTGGGATACCCGTAGCGGTCAAAACCTGGGACGCTGGGAAGCCGCCGCCCAACAAGATACTCGACCACCGGCAGCAGTGGTGTATGATGTCGCCATTACACCTGAGGGCAACGTGACCTCTGGTACCTCGGCAGGTATCGCCCAGTTGTGGACGACGGAAGAGAAGTAAATGAAAGACATTGACCAACTCCAGGCCCGGATTGATGAGCTGGAAATGAAGCAGGCGTTTCAGGATCAAACCATTGAGGAGCTGAATCAGGCACTGACGGCCCAACAGTTCCTGATTGATAAAATCCATACCCAGATGCAGTTTCTGGTCGGCAAGGTGAAAGGCATGCAGCCTTCGCTGATGGCCTCGGAGTCTGAAGAGACACCACCGCCCCATTACTGAGCCTTGCCGTTTGATGCCCAATAAAAACAAAAAAGGAAGCCGAGGCTTCCTTTTTTATTTGCGGTTAAGCGACGCGGTCCGCCAGGGACGGGGCACTTAGTGTGAGCAGCAACCACCTTCGTGATCGTGGTCATGATCATGGTCGTGATCGCCACAGCTGCCGCCGCCACAACAACCGCCACCCTGATGGATGTGGCCATGTGAGATTTCTTCTTCAGTTGCAGCACGTACTGCAACAACTTCAACGTTGAAGCTCAGTGTCTGGCCAGCCAGCATGTGGTTACCGTCAACCACCACGAAGTCACCGTCAACTTCAGTCACTTCTACCGGGATTGGACCCTGGTCCGTATCCGCCAGGAAGCGCATGCCGACAGTGATCTCGTCAACGCCTTGGAATACGTCTGCAGGTACACGCTGAACCATAACGTCCATGTGCTCGCCGTACGCTTCTTCTGGAGCAACAGTCACTTCAAACTTGTCGCCAGCTTCACGGCCTTCAAGTGCCTTCTCCAAACCTACGATCAGGTTGTTGTGACCGTGCAGGTAATCAAGTGGTGCGTCAACAGTTGACTGATCAACTACTACACCGTCTTCTGTTTTCACTTGGTAAGCCAGGCTTACTACCACGTCTTTAGCGACTTTCATGTTTACTCCAATTTTGAACTGGGTATCAAGGGATGTGCGCATGATACCGGATAATGGCACTCAGATGCCAATATTCTCTGTGGGGTTTCCTAGCCGGATTCAGTCTTCCGGCTTGAAGATCCCAATAACTTGCTGTTTCGTCTGGGCAGACAGTTGCTCGCTCTGCTCAACCGATTTAGGCGCACGAACATCGGTATGGCCACACTCGACACACTCTACCCGCTCGACGTCATTTTCCTGCCACCAGCGCAATGTGTCCTGCTTATTGCACGACGGGCAAACTGCACCGGCGATAAACCGTTTTTTCGCCATTATTATCGCTCCTTGCCTTCAACCCGCACCCGCCTTCCGGCCGCTCGGTGGGGTGTTAATGGGAACGGCTCAGTCCCAGCCGTTATGCCGCTCCCGCTCACCGCGCATTTCGCGGTCAAAAATTTCTTCCAGTTCCTTGCGGGCTTCTTTGGCCCGCGTCGCCAGGTGGACATCTTCTGAATGCTGCGGCAGCAAATCCCGCAGCGCTGTGGTATCGAGCTTGCGGAAGTGAGCTTCTGCCCGCTTGGCTTGGTAGGGATGCATGCCCAGTGATATGAGGGCCTGACGCCCCAAATCAAGAGCACCGGCAAAAGTTTCCCGGGAAAAGTGCTCGACCCCGTGACTCAATAACTGGTGGGCTTCCACCCGACTGCGGGCACGGGCGAGAATTTTCAGGTGCGGGAAATATTGCTGGCACAACGCCACCACTTCCATCACCTCATCCGGTTCATCGGTACAGATGATGATGGCTTCCGCTTTGTCCGCGCCGGCGGCACGCAGCAAATCTAACTGAGTCGCATCGCCATAATACACCTTGTAGCCGAACTTACGCAGAAACTGGATCTGACTGGGATCCCGTTCCAGGATCGTCACCTTGATCTTATTGGCGAACATCAGCCGCCCCACCACCTGGCCGAAACGGCCAAATCCGGTGATGATCACCCGCGGCTCGCGGTCAATCACATCACTCTGCGGTTGCTCTGGGGCAGCGGCTTTAAAGCCGCGCGCAAACCATTTGTCCTGCAGCACCAAAATCAGCGGCGTGGTCATCATCGACAAGCTGACCACCACCAGCAGCGATGAGGTCAATTCATGCCCCAGCAGCCCTTCCCCTTGCGCAGCCGTAAACAGGACGAAGGCAAATTCCCCGCCCTGACTGAGAATCGCCGCCATCTGGCTGCGCGATTTAGCCCGGATCCCAAAAATCCGGGCCAGTCCGTACAGTAACAGCCCTTTAACGCAAATCAGTAACGCCACCGCCAGCACAATTTGAAGCGGGTATTCCCACAGCAACCCAAGGTTGACCGCCATCCCGACAGCAATAAAAAACAGCCCGAGCAACAACCCTTTGAACGGCTCAATCGCAATTTCCAGCTCATGCCGGTATTCGCTTTCAGCCAGCAGAACCCCGGCCAGAAACGTCCCCAGTGCCATCGACAGCCCGAGCGACTGCATCCCGAGTGCTATCCCGATGACCAGCAACAGCGCCGCCACGTTAAACAGTTCCCGGACGTTACTGAGCACTACCCAGCGAAACAGCGGGCGCAGCAAGAAATGACCGCCGACCAGTAGCAGCGTGATCCCGCCCAGCATCCAGACACCATCAAGCCAGCTGCCGCCGCCGCCACCGGCCAGTACCGGCAGGAACGCCAGCATCGGGATCACGGCAATATCCTGAAACAGCAGCACCGCGAATCCGGCCTGTCCGGTTTCGCTGCCGCCCAAGTTCTGCTCTTCAATAACCCGCAAAGCAATCGCGGTCGAAGACAGGGCCAGCCCCATACCGACCACCAGTGCATCCCGCCAGCTCATGGCTGGTAGCCACGACTGCGCGAGCAGCAATAGCGAGGCAATGACCAAACTGGTCAGCACCACCTGGCTGCCCCCCAGCCCGAGAATGGGCTTACGCATCTGCCACAGTTTTTTCGGGTTCAGCTCCAGACCAATCAGAAACAGCAGCAGGACCACCCCAAACTCGGAAAAGTGCAGGATGGCGTCTACGTCGGAGATCAGCCCCAGCCCCCACGGGCCGATCGCGATCCCCGCCAGCAGATAACCCAATACGGAACCCAGCCCCAGCCGCTGGGCAATCGGCACAGCGACCACGGCCGCGGCCAGAAAAACCACGCTGCTGGACAAAATATCACTGGCCATCACGCACCTCCCTGAGCATAGCCAGCGGATCGTTCAGCCACGCCCGGTAAAGGCGCGCATGCTCATCCCGCTCGGCCACCGGCACCCGTCTTGCCCAGTGCAGCACCAGAGGGGGAATCCACTCCATCCGGCACAAGGCCGCACACAATTCAAAAGGACGGAGAATGTCATCTATCGAGCTGCGGTTATAGCCATCCGGAGTGTAAGCTTCTGCCGCCCCGCCGGTAGTCACCACTGACCGCCAGTACTTTCCCAGGGTCTGCTCCCCTTCCCCGTGGGCAAACCCCTTGGTCAGAATCACATCCATCCATTCCTTGAGCAGCGCGGGACAAGAATACATATACAGCGGATGCTGGAACACGATGACATCATGCTGCTGCACCAGTGCCCGCTCACGACTGACATCGATGAAAAAATCCGGGTAGGCCGCATACAGATCATGCACCGTCACATGTGGCAGATCGGCAATCGCCCGGAGCATGTCACGATTGGCGATAGAGGCCTGAGGATCGGGGTGGGCATAAATTACCAGAACGCGCGGGGGTCCGTGTGAGGTCATAACACTCCTTGTCGGCAGACAAACCGGTTGAGGCTGCCTGCCCTGTTCACCTTACCTGATACTCACATAATACATAATAACGCTCGTATGAGCAGGGATTTATCGCCGCGGTTCACCCGCCGGAACGGATTAGCAGTTACGGCGGCTTTGCGTTAGACTGCCGCACATCTCTCTACAGGTATCAAGTTTCTCGGAGCGGGGACCTCCCCGGCACAATCAATGATCACGTTTTCCGATATTCAACTGCTGCGCGGCGGCAAAATCCTGCTCGATAAAGCCACCGCCACGATTCACCCGGGTGACAAAGTCGGCCTGGTCGGCAAGAACGGCTGCGGCAAGTCGACCCTGTTTGCGCTGCTGAAGCATGAACTGAGCGTGGATGCCGGCAACTGCCAGTACCCGGCAGGCTGGGAGCTGGCCTGGGTTGCCCAGGAAACCCCGGCACTGGAGCGCAGTGCCCTGGAATACGTGATCGACGGTGACCGGGAATACCGCCAACTGGAAGCAGACCTGCTGGCAGCCGAACAAGCCAATAATGGTACCCGGGTCGCCGAACTGCACGGCAAGCTGGATGCCATCGGCGGCTACAGCATCCGGGCCCGCGCCTCGGAGCTGCTGGACGGGCTGGGTTTTTCCCAGGACCAGATGGACTGGAACCTGACCCAGTTCTCCGGTGGCTGGCGGATGCGACTTAACCTGGCGCAGGCGCTGCTGTGTCGCTCCGATCTGCTGCTGCTCGATGAACCGACCAACCACTTGGATCTTGATGCGGTTCTGTGGCTGGAAAAATGGCTGCAAGGTTATCGCGGCACGCTGCTGCTGATCTCCCACGACCGGGATTTTCTTGATCCAATCGTGAACCGCATTGTTCACATTGAGAACCAGGGGCTGAACAGCTACACCGGTAACTACTCATCGTTTGAAACACAGCGGGCAGACAAACTGCTGCAACAACAAGCCACATTCCAGAAACAGCAGAAACAGATTGCCCACATGCAGTCCTACATCGACCGTTTCCGCTATAAAGCCAGCAAGGCCCGTCAGGCACAGAGCCGGATCAAGGCGCTGGAGCGGATGGAAAAAGTGCTGCCGGCCCAGTTTGATAACCCGTTCAGCTTCGAGTTTCGCGAGCCGAGCGCCCTGCCGAACCCAATCCTGATGATGGAACAGGTATCAGCCGGGTATGCCGACAAACTGATTCTCGAACACATCCGCCTCAATCTGGTCCCGGGCAGCCGAATTGGTCTGCTGGGGCGCAACGGTGCCGGTAAATCGACCCTGATTAAAATGCTGGCCGGTGAGCTGCCGGCCAAAGCGGGTGAGCTGACCTACTCGCAAGGGGTAAAGATAGGCTACTTCGCCCAGCATCAGCTGGAAACCCTGTACATGGACGACACCCCAGTTCAGCACATGGTACGTTTGGCACCAGAGGCCACTGAGCAGCAACTACGGGACTACCTCGGCAGCTTCGGTTTTATCGGTGATAAGGCCCTGGAGCCCGTCGGCCCGTTCTCGGGCGGTGAGAAGGCCCGTCTGGTACTGGCTCTGATTGTCTGGCAGCGACCAAACCTATTGCTGCTCGATGAACCGACCAACCACCTGGATCTCGACATGCGTCAGGCCCTGACTCTGGCCCTGCAATCGTACGAAGGGGCCATGGTCATCGTCAGCCACGACCGCTACCTGCTGCGCGCGACCACTGACGATTTGTATCTGGTGCATGACCGCAAGGTTGAGCCGTTCAATGGCGATCTGAACGACTACCACAAATGGCTGACAGAGCTGCAGCGTACCGAGCGCCGCGAACAACAGGCCATTAAGCCGGATGCATCGAAAGACAACAGCGCCGCCTCCCGGAAAGAACAAAAACGCCTGGAAGCGGAGTTTCGTAAGCTGACAGCCCCACTGCGCAAGCAAATTGAGAAGCTGGACAAACAGATGGAGACGCTGGGCGAGAAACTGGCGAATGCCGAGGCCCAGCTCTCTGACAGCAGTATCTATGAAGCGGACAACAAAGCCCGGCTGAACGAACAAATGCAACTGCAAGCCAGCGCCAAAAACGAGCTGGAAGACGTGGAAATGGCCTGGATGGAACTGCATGAGCAGCTGGAAGTCATGGAAGCGGAATTTCAGGCCCGTTAATCAGTTAAACCGGACAACCGTGATGCCAAACCCTGCCCCTGATACGCTGACAGACCAAACCCAGGCTTTCTGGGAATTTGCTCTGACGCATTATGCCCGCCCCGGTGTGGAACAGGCATGCCTGTGCTTACAGGACAGCTATCAGGGCAATGTGAACCTGGCCTTGCTGCTGCACTGGCTGGACACTCAGGCACAGGCGCTGCCGGCAGACGCTCTGCCGGCCTTGTTGGCCGCCCTGACTGATACCGACGCCCTGCTCAGCCATTTTCGTCAACTGCGCCGGGAGCTGAAACCCGGGCTGGCGCCCACCGCCTACCGCAAGCTACTCGACTTTGAGCTGGCACTGGAAAAACGCCAGCACCGCGATCTGCTGGCGGCGCTGGCAAGGTCTTGCCCTGCCCCTCACCCCGCAGCCAATCAGCTCAATCCTCAGCCGCCTAATCTGGCCAACTACGCCCGCAAGCTCGGCTTACCGGATACCCTGCTCAACCAGCTGCGGGGAGCAGCGCCTGAGGGCAGATGATCTTTCGCGTCAGGAGCGCGTACACTTACCCAAAAGGTCTAGAAGGATTTCCCATGACTCCGTTTGAACCGGCCAATGGGCTGCGTAACCCCCATCTGCAAACCCTGCTGCCCCGCTTTCTGCGGCGCAAGCCTCTGTTTACCCCCGTCACGCAGCGGATAGAAACGCCGGACGGCGATTTTCTCGACCTGGCCTGGACCGCAGCACCGGATACCTGCCGGGTTGAGCAACCGGTCATGGTGCTGTTTCATGGCCTGGAGGGCAGCTTTCGCAGCCCGTATGCCAATGGCCTGCTGCACGCCGCCCACAATCAGGGCTGGCTGGGCGTGATGATGCACTTTCGCGGCTGCAGCGGGGAAATAAACCGCCATCCCCGCAGCTACCACTCCGGGGAAACCAGCGATGCCCGTTTTTTCCTGCGCTGGCTGCGGGAAAAATTGCCAAGCCAGCCGTTTTTTGCTGTCGGGGTTTCGCTGGGCGGTAACATGCTGGTTAACTATCTGGCCGAAACCGGCACCTCATCCGACTTACTGGCAGCTCAGGCCATCTCGCCACCGCTCGATCTGGCGGCCTGTTCCGCCCGGATCGAACAGGGTTTTTCCCGGGTGTATCAACAATACCTGCTGGGCTCGATGAAGCGGACCCTGAGCCAAAAACTGGCCGTGTTGCCCGGCGCGATGCCGCTGTCACCGGATCAGGCTGAGCAGATCCGTACCCTGCGCCAGTTTGATGATATGGTGACCGCCCCCTTGCACGGCTTCGCGGATGCCGAGGACTACTATCAGCGCTGCAGCGGCCTGACCAAACTGACCGACATCACCACGCCACTGCGGATCATCCACGCCAAAGATGATCCTTTCATGACCGAGGCCGTGATCCCGGCGCAGCCGTTACCGGCGCACATCGTGTACGATCTCTGCCCGTACGGCGGCCATGTCGGGTTTGTGACCGGCAGCTGGCGGCGACCGGATTTCTGGCTGGAAACCACCGTGCCGGAATGGTTCAGCCCTTTCCTGCCAGCAGACGCCGACCACGACTAGCACCAGCGCTCTACAACTGGCGAAATTCCCCCTATAATTTCGCCAGATTTCGCAACTACCGAGTATTTCCTATGATTATTCCCTGGCAAGAGATTGATCCCGAAACCCTCAACAACCTGATTGAGCATTTTGTCCTGCGTGAAGGGACCGATTACGGTGAGCGTGAGCTCAGCATGGATGAGAAAGTCAGCCGGGTTCGCCAGCAACTGGAACGGGGTGAGGCCGTGATTGTCTACTCCGAACTGCACGAAACCGTGGATATTAAATTGCGCCGTCACCTGGGCTAACTGCCTCTACGCGTTCCGTTTTCTGGTCGGCATTTTTCACAATCCGGCTTGACCTGACCGCGCCACCCTGTTAATAACTCTTTCCGTTAATGTTAACGACAGGGTTTGTCATGTCTGCAAAACATCCCATTATTGCAGTAACAGGGTCCTCAGGGGCGGGTACCTCCACCACCTCGGAAGCATTTCGTAAGATGTTCAATATGATGAACATCAACGCCGCCTGGCTGGAAGGTGACAGTTTTCACCGCTTCACCCGACCGGAGATGGATGTGGAAATCCGTAAAGCCAAAGAGCAGGGCCGCCACATCAGCTACTTCGGCCCGCAGGCGAATGATTTCCCCCTGCTGGAATCTTTTTTCCGCCAGTACGGCGAGGATAGTAGCGGGAAATTCCGCCGCTATCTGCACACCTTCGATGAGGCGGTGCCTTACAACCAAATGCCGGGGACATTCACCCCGTGGCAGGATTTACCGGAAAACACCGATGTGCTGTTCTATGAAGGACTGCACGGCGGGGTTGTGGATGGCGACACCAATGTTGCCCAACATGTGGATCTGCTGATCGGCATGGTGCCTATTGTCAACCTGGAATGGATCCAGAAGATCGTGCGCGACACCCGCGATCGCGGCCATTCACGGGAAGCCGTGATGGATTCAATTGTCCGCTCAATGGATGATTACCTGAACTACATCACGCCGCAGTTCTCCCGCACCCATATCAACTTCCAGCGCGTCCCGACGGTCGACACCTCGAACCCGCTCAGTGCCAAGGCGATCCCGAGCCTGGATGAGAGCTTTGTAGTGATCCGCTTCCGCGGTATCAAGAAAGTCGATTTTCCTTACCTGCTGGCGATGATTCAGGGCTCTTTCATGTCACGCCACAACACCCTGGTGGTGCCGGGCGGTAAGATGAGTTTTGCGATGGAGCTGATTATGCGTCCACTGATCCAGCAGTTAATTGATACCGGCAAGATCAGCTAATCGCGACGAGGTGTTATTGAGTTTGGCTTAGCGAGCAGCGTGAACGAACCGGCCTCAGCGCCGCACCCGGTACCGACAAGACACCGCCCGCCCAGTGCATTGCACCGGGCGGGCGGCAATTTAACATATCAGGCGTTCTCGTCAGTTAACTGACGATAGCCGATTAATCCTGAGCGATCACTTCATAAGAGTGCGTCATTTCTACCCCTTCCCCCAGCATCAGGCAAACCGAGCAGTATTTTTCCAGTGAATCGGCCACGGTTTTGGCGACCACCGCTTCATCCAGATCGTGGCCGGCGACCACAAAATGAATGTTGGCAGAAGTAAACAGACGCGGGGCCTGATCACGGCGTACTGAGGTAATTTGCGCTTCGCAGGCCGTGATTTTCTGCCCGGCAGATTTCAGGCCGTCAACCACATCTACCGAACTGCAGCCACCCGCAGCCATTAAAACCATTTCCATCGGACTTGGCGCTTTTTCTCCGCCGTTTCCGTCCATCACCACGCTGTGACCGGAATTTGACTGACCCAAAAAGGTCAAATTCTCGACCCATTTCACTCGTGATTGCATGGCTTTCTCCTTCTCTAAAATAGGGTGTTTTGGCACTATCTGACAACTGTGTGATCATGTGCACACTTATGACCACGAAATGGCCTTTTCCGATAGATCAATATCAAGAAATACGCGCCGAAAAAAGATAAACTCTGAACTAATTATTCACGTGAGCTTGCAGCCCAGCGGTTGACTGAATATCCTAAACGGCGAACAAATTATTGTTAGGCCCAGCCTCAAACTTATAGGGACGTCGTTGTTGGGCAACAAACGCAGAGGAAGTTAGTAATATGGTTCCAGGTAAACCTCAAACAGATCCAACTCTAGAGTGGTTTCTTTCCCATTGCCACATCCACAAGTACCCATCAAAAAGTACGTTGATCCATGCAGGGGAAAAAGCGGAAACACTCTACTACATCGTTAAGGGTTCTGTTGCTGTCCTAATCAAGGATGAAGAAGGCAAGGAGATGATCCTGTCATACCTAAACCAGGGTGACTTCATCGGTGAGCTTGGCCTGTTCGAAGAAGGCCAGGAGCGTACCGCTTGGGTTCGCGCGAAGACCCCATGCGAAGTGGCAGAAATTTCATTCAAGAAATTCCGCCAGCTGATTCAGGTTAACCCTGATATTCTGATGCGCTTGTCAGCACAGATGGCTCGCCGTCTGCAAGTGACCAGCCAGAAAGTCGGCGACCTGGCATTCCTGGACGTAACAGGCCGCATTGCTCAGACACTTCTGAACCTGGCAAAACAGCCGGATGCAATGACTCACCCGGATGGCATGCAGATTAAGATCACCCGTCAGGAAATCGGGCAGATTGTTGGCTGTTCCCGTGAAACGGTTGGCCGTATTCTGAAGATGCTGGAAGAGCAGAACCTGATCTCTGCGCACGGTAAAACCATCGTGGTTTACGGTACGCGCTAAGATGCCGCTGCAACGTCAGTGAAAAAAGCCGCGCTCAGCGGCTTTTTTATTATCTGCGACCAGCATACCAACTAGCCCTTATCCCTTTATGCACCCCCAGCTTCAGAGTCCCTCTCACGACGTCCCCCTCGCTCATTACCGTGTTGCCAGGAACCGTACTTAGCAACATTGGCATTAGCAGCAACATTGGCGGGACTTGAATGCTCGCGACACCCAGTACAGCGCGAGAGATCGCCCGGCGTTGCGGCGCGATACATCCGAGAGTTGCCGACACGCTCACCCTTTTCCCCCTTGCCTCCGGCCGGACAAGTGCTACATTCAGGAGAGACGCCTATGCAACTGATGCAAGGTCCTGACACGGATAACAGATATGGATATCGAGCGTTTTTCCCCGCACCAGCCCTCATTGAGCCCGGCTATCATTGCCCCGTTGCCTGCCACCGTCGAGTTGACCGGCTTTAGCGGCAACCGCCATTACCATGAGCAAACAGCCTTACAGGACGGCTGTCCGGCTGCCCTGCCGTTGCCACCGCTGGATTGCCAGCACTGACGCTGATAACCGATGCCTGCCATGCGCTGGCACTAAACGCCAAGTACTCAACACCTGACACTAAACACCTAGCACCGAATAATTGGCACTAAACACCATCCCACAAACATGTGGTACGAAACAGCAGAGCCTGAACGAAAAAAGCCCTGCAACAACCGCTGCGGGGCAAAGGGAAAGCATCTCATTGGGATTCTGATCGGTTATCGCTCTTGACCAGAGAGCAGCCTTGAAGGTCAGACCCTCAAGGCTTGGTGACCCATTCTGTGATAAATGGGCGTTTTACATGTTCGTACTTTCGAAGATCTTGTCGGCAGATGCTTCTACAAAGCCCGAGTACAACTCACCGTCAGGCATTGGGTAACGCTTAGCGAACTCATAGAAGCCACCCGGAATCGAGTGAACACCATCCGTAAAGCCGACATCAACCCGATCAGCCATGGTCGATGACTGTTCCAGCAGCACTTCAGGGCTGCCTTTGACTTCACCGCCTGACTCATTGATGACAAACCCGTTGTGACGCAGCAGCTGGTTCACCTCAACCACTTCGGTAAACTGCTCAAGCTGGTTGATGCTGACCGTAAAGTGGTTAGCCCCGTAACCGTGCGCAGCCACCCAACCCGCATACTCACTTTCTGCTGACAGCATGTCGTAGGTCGCAAAATCCAGCTCCCACAAACGGCCGCCGTACAGGAACGCAGGATCATTCAGCGCCTCTTCCGGTACTTGGTTAACCAGCTCACGCACCGCTTGCTGCAGTTCAGAACTGAATTGTCCAACCATCAACTCACTGATGAACACTTTCGGTGCACGCGGGTTCGGGTGCTCAAAGTGCTCAGCATACAGCTTCTTCGCTTCGAAATGATACTTGCCGCACGGTTTGTAGCCGATCGCGATAAACGGCGCCGCCAGGCGATCCAGTCCCACTTTGGGCAGGTTGAAGGTACGCAACGCAATATGATCATTAAGCAGCGGTTCGTCTTCGGTCAGCAGGTCATGAACCTGCGCCGCTGACGGACACAAACGCTGAATGTAATCCTGCCACAGCCCTTCAAACAGTTTCTCTACCCTTTCCATGTGTTTGCCATCCTCTTAACTAAAGTGAACTCAGGCGCCCGGACTTACAGGCTGATCCCCGGTGATAGTTGCGCCGGAACTTCAGTGTGGTCGCCTTCCATTGATGCCATTGGGTAGGCACAGTAGTCTGCCGCGTAGTACGCACTTGGACGCAGGTTGCCCGAAGCCCCCGGACCACCGAACGGTGCATCACCGCTTGCGCCCGTCAGCTGACGGTTACGGTTCACGACACCGGCACGGATATGGTCAATGAAGTATTGCCACTCGCTGTCGTCGGTAGAAACCAGACCAGCAGACAGGCCGTAACGGGTGTTGTTTGCCAGCTCAACCGCCTGCTCCAGATCATCATAGCGAGCCACTTGCAGCAGCGGACCGAAATATTCTTCATCCGGCAGCACGGCAATATCACTGACTTCGATGATACCCGGCGTCACCACGGCGCCCTGGCCGCGAGTCGCTTCCAGCAGCGGTTTGCCACCCAGTTCAATCAGGTTAGCCTGAGCACGGATAATGTTGTCTGCGGCCTGAACCGAAATCTGCGGCCCCATAAACGGTGCCGGCTCATCGAACTGGCCACCCACTTTAATGTTGCCGGCAACTTCAATCAGACGAGCCAACACGGCATCGCCAGCTTCCCCTTTCGGCAGGTACAGGCGACGGGCACAGGTACAACGCTGACCGGCACTGATAAACGCTGACTGAATAATAGTGTAGACGGTTGCATCCAGCTCACCATACTGGGAGGAGATCACCATCGGGTTGTTGCCGCCCATTTCCAGCGCCAGCATTTTGCCCGGCTGACCAGCAAACTGACGGTGCAGCAAGTGGCCGGTATTGGCACTGCCGGTAAACAGCAGACCATCAATCCCGTTTGATCCTGCCAGCGCTTCACCCGTTGCTCGCGCACCCTGAACCAGGTTGAGCACGCCAGCTGGCAGACCCGCCTGTTGCCACAGTTTCATGGTCTCTTCCGCGATTTTCGGCGTCAGGTCAGACGGTTTGAACACCACGGTATTCCCCGCCAGCAGCGCCGGTACGATGTGACCGTTTGGCAGGTGACCCGGGAAGTTGTAAGGACCGAATACGGCCATAACACCCAGCGGACGGTGACGCAGGACAGCCTGTGTCCCCGCCACATCTTTTTGTTTTTCACCGGTACGCTCGTGGTAGGCACGCAGGGAAATGGCAATTTTGCCGACCATCGCACCAGCTTCGGTGCGGGTTTCCCATAGCGGTTTACCGGTTTCTTCGGCGATCACGGTTGCAATCGCTTCCGCATTCTCTTTTACCAGCTCAGCAAAACGCTCGACAATCGCCTGACGCTCCGCAAACGGGGTATGACGCCAGCTCAGCAGCGCCTGACGCGCACTGGCTACCGCCTGCTCAACCTGCTCACCCGTTGCCGCGCGGCCTTCCCAGACCACGTTACCTGTAAACGGGTCCAGCGACTGCATCGCTTCCCCTTCACCCGCTACCCAGCGGCCTGCGATCCATTGAGTCATCATTGTTCTCCTTACTGGACAATCAGGCGTACCTGATCTCCCTGTTGTACCTGAAGCGCTGCTGCCATTTCGGCAGAAATCACCGCCACGCCATCCATGACGTCGACTTTATCGACTGCGGCACGGAAGTTACTGAACGAAGTGTTACTGACGATACAGTCAGTGTCGCCGCTTGGCTGGCCGATTTCGACCTGGCAGACCTTAGAATGGCGAACCGATTCAATATTGCGAATATCACATTCTACCGTTGGGCCGGCATCAAAGATGTCCACGTAACCCCGGCAGGTAAAGCCTTCCTGCTCCAGCAGACGCAGCGCCGGGCGAGTTTTTTCATGTACCTCACCAATAACGGCCTGAGCTTCCGGACTCAGCAGATTGACGTAAATTGGCAGCTTCGGCATCAAGTCGGCGATAAAGCCTTTCTTGCCGATCCCGGTCAGGTAATCTGCCAGTGTGAAATCGATTGAGAAGAAGTGCTCTTTCAGCCATTCCCAGAATGGTGAGTGACCTTCCTCATCTGAAACCCCGCGCATTTCGGCAATAACCGTTTTATCAAAGCGCTCTGGGTGCTGTGCCAGCATCAAGAAGCGGCACTTGGACAATAGGCGACCATTGAGCCCCTGACGCCAGTCAGGGCGCAGGAACAAGGTGCACAGCTCACTAACCCCGGTATAGTCATTACCAAAAGTCAGTACTTTAACCACATTATGAACATTCAGACGACGAGAGGAATGCACCACGGTGCTGAGGTGATAGGTGTAAAACGGGTTGTCCAGACCGACTGCAGCTTCAATCGCTGTCGTTCCCGCTACTTCACCGGTTTCCGTATCTTCTGCCACCATCAGGTAGCCTTCAGGCCCCGGGTGCGTTACCTCACTGGCAAAGCTTTGTTCAGAATGCTTGATCCGGTTTGCCAGGATCTCTTCATTCACTGGCAGGGAAGTAAACCCGTGGCCAGATTCTTCAGCACACTGCAAAAGCGCCGGCAGATCTGCGGCAGTAATAGGACGTATAACCAGCATCGAATTCCCTCCTGATGCGAGTTGCAGCTCACGCTGCGAACCGTATTAGAATTGAACCCGGCCGAAGCCGGGTTGGCAGTGGCCAGGCTCCTGCCAACCACTGCACGCGTGTTACAGAATTACTTGTAGATTTTCGCGATAGCGCGTTCCAGACGAGCCATGCCTTCATCGATGTCCGCTTTGTCAATCACCAGAGACGGTGTGAAGCGCACAACGTTGGCACCGGCGACCAGAATCATCAGGCCTTCTTCACCTGCAGCCAGCAGCACATCACGTGCGCGACCTTGCCACTCTTCTGTCAGTGCCGCACCCAGCAGCAGGCCTTTACCACGCACTTCCGCGAAGATTGGGTATTTGGCATTGATGACAGCCAGACCGTCACGGAACCATTGCTCACGCTGTTTCACGCCAGCCATGACTTCCGGTTTAGTCACTTCAGACACCACCGCTTCTGCCACTGCACATGCCAGTGGGTTACCACCGTAAGTCGAACCATGTGTCCCGACCTTCATGTGTTGCGCCAGCTCGGTAGTCGTCAGCATGGCACCGATAGGGAAACCGCCACCCAGCGATTTTGCCGTGCTCAGGATGTCCGGCGTGACGCCCAGGCCCTGGTACGCGTAGAAATCACCAGTACGGCCGTTACCGGTCTGCACTTCATCAAACACCAGCAGCGCATTGTGTTTGTCACACAGTTCACGAACACCCTGAATGAATTCCGGCGTTGGTGACACAATACCACCTTCACCCTGCAGCGGTTCCATCATCACGGCACACGTGCGATCAGAGATGTGGCTCGCCAGCGCTTCCAGGTCGTTGTATGGCAGGTGCGTTACATCACCCGGCTTCGGACCGAAACCGTCAGAGTATGCCGCCTGACCACCAACGGTGACGGTAAAGAACGTACGACCGTGGAAACCTTGTTTGAATGAAATAATTTCAGATTTTTCCGGGCCGAATTTATCTGCCGCATAACGACGCGCCAGTTTCAGCGCCGCTTCGTTGGCTTCCGCGCCGGAGTTGGCGAAAAAGACTTTCTCGGCAAAGCTGTGCTCAGTCAGCAACTTAGCCAAACGCAGAGCCGGCTCATTGGTCATGACATTACTCAAATGCCATAGCTTATCGGCCTGCTCCTTCAGGGCATTGACCATTACCGGGTGACAGTGACCCAGACAGCTAACCGCAATACCGCCGGCAAAATCGACATATTCGCGATCGTCCTGGTCCCAGACACGAGAACCTTTACCTTTAACAGGAATCATCTGCATAGGCGCGTAACAAGGCACCATGACCTCATCAAATAGCTGACGATCTACGTTGTGTTCCTTTGCCATTATCTTTTCCTTCTATCATTTTTGCCCTAAGCATAGTATTTACATTTTATTAACCAATTCCAATAGCAGAAAATTTTTTTATTCCCGCTATTTGACTGGCAATTCCTCTGGCTCAGACATATTTATGCGCTACTTGGGAAAACTTATTAAGGCCTATGCGCGGAAAAGTGTTTTTCCTGCGAGGAAATAAATCGCGACAGAGGTCAATATTTGCATAATCTTTCTCCGCACTTGGCGTTGAAAAAAATAAGCAAATGTTAAAAAAGGTGACAAGGATCGCGCCAGAGGCGTCATTTGAGGCGGGGAACAACAAGGTTTTTTGTGCGACAAAACTACAAAAAACCTGTTTGGGAGAAAATCAAGGGAAACAGGCAGCAGAAAATGCTACCTAGGAAAAATAATCAGACCTTACGACTGAGAAAGTTCGCCAGCAGCTGATGCCCCTGCTCGGTCAGAATGCTTTCCGGATGAAACTGAACCCCTTCAATGGGCAGTGATTTGTGCGCAATTCCCATGATTTCATCCCGTTGGCCGTCACGTTCAGTCCAGGCCGTAATTTCAAAACAATCCGGCAGAGTCTCGGCTTTCACCACTAGGGAATGATAACGGGTGACGGTCAATGGGTTGTTAAGACCAGCAAACACGCTGCGGTTGGTATGAACCACCGGGGACGTTTTACCGTGCATCACCTGACGGGCACGGACCACATCGCCGCCAAACACCTGCGCAATCGACTGGTGCCCCAGGCAAACCCCGAGAATCGGCAGTTGACCAGCGAAGTGGTGAATCGCCGCCAGCGAGATCCCGGCTTCATTCGGGGTACAGGGGCCCGGCGAGATCACCAGGTGCGTCGGAGCCAGTGCTTCAATCCCGGCGATGTCGATTTCATCATTGCGCACCACTTTCACTTCCGCCCCCAGCTCACAGAAGTACTGGTATAGGTTGTAGGTAAAAGAATCGTAATTGTCGATCATCAACAGCATGGGTACATCAGCTCCCTGAAAAATTCAGGCGCCTATTGTGCAGCAGAGAGGGAGAAAGGCAAGGTTTGGCCAAAAAAAACCGGCCAGTGGCCGGTTCTTCTTAACTCTGGTACTTATCAGCGTGGTACTGACAATCATGGTGCTGACTCACAATACCGGCTGACACACTACCACTTGCCAGCTTACGCCGCACGCCTCTTACGGGCGAGCGACAAAGCCTACGGCTTCGAAAGCTTTTTTCAGCGTCACCGCCGCTCGGGCAGAGGCTTTTTCAGCACCGGCTTTCATCACAGCATCCAGGTATGCGCGATCTTCACGAATACGCTGGTACTCAGCCTGAATTGGCTCCAGCATCGCCACAACAGCTTCACCCACGTCCTTCTTGAACGGACCGTACATTTCCACGCCCTGGTATTTTGCTTCAATCTCAGCAAAGCTCATCCCGGTCGCGGCCGAGTACAGGCCCATCAGATTAGAAATACCGGCCTTGTTCTCGATGTCATGCGCAATACGCGGCGGTGTTTCTGTGTCGGTCTGGGCCTTATTGATCTTCTTCAGGATCGATTTCGGGTCTTCCAGCAGGGTGATCACGTTCTTACGGTTATCATCCGATTTCGACATTTTCTTGGTCGCGTCCTGCAGGCTCATCACGCGGGCATTAACCGTTGGGATGTAAGGCTCAGGCACGGTGAAAATCGGGTTATCCGGCGTATAGATGTTGTTGAAGCGCACCGCGATATCACGCGCCAACTCCAAGTGCTGTTTCTGGTCACTGCCCACCGGCACTTGGTTGGCACCGTACAGCAGGATATCGGCCGCCATCAGCACCGGGTAGTCAAACAGACCCACATTGACATCATTCGCGTGGCGCTGCGACTTGTCTTTGAACTGGGTCATGCGGCTCAGCTCACCCATCTGGGTGTAGCAGTTCAGCAACCAGCCAAGTTGTGCATGCTCAGGTACATGGGACTGCACAAACAGCGTACTTTTCTTCGGATCAACACCGACCGCCAGACACACTGCCAGCGCATCCAGGGTCGCTTCACGCAGCTCGTTCGGATCCTGACGGACAGTAATCGCGTGCAGGTCAACCACACAGTACTGGCAATCATAATCATCCTGCATCTGTTCCCACTGACGCAGCGCACCCAGATAGTTACCGATACTCAATTCGCCTGAAGGCTGGACGCCACTCAATACAATGGGTTTGGTCATGATGAGATTATCCTATGTCACTCAAGTAAGCAGCGGCCAGAGGCCGCTGTTAAAATCAAAACGGGGATCAGTCAGGGCAGCTGACTGTACTAGCTGCCTAGTGTAACCACTTCTGCCAGCTGGCTAAAGTGATCCAGCACAATATCGGGATCACTGGCACTGATTGGCTGGCCGTAGTTGTAACCATATGTCAGACCGACAACATAACATGTGGCTGCTTTAGCTGCCAGAATGTCATTGCGCGAGTCACCGACCATCAGCATATCGCGGGCTGCCAGCTGATGTTTTTCCATCAGCCAGTGCAGGGCAAACGGATCCGGTTTTTTCTTCGGGAAGGTATCGCCGCCAATGACGTCCACAAAGAAGCCGGCAATACCGTGCTCTTCCAGCAGATGAGGCACGAACTGCGCCGGTTTATTGGTGACGATGGCCATCGGGACACCGGCAGCATGAAACGCAGCCAGGGTCTCTTTAACTCCCGGGTACAGGGCACTTTTCTGATGACCGCCCTCTTCGTAGAAGCGATCAAACAGCTGACGTGCGTCCCGGTGAAGGGCCGGATCCAACTCGGGATCGATGTCCAGAGACTGGCTCAGGCAACGGCCAATCAGAATATCGGCACCGTTGCCAATCCAGGTCGTAACCTGCTCGGCGGTCACTGAAGGACGTCCCAGCGCCTGCATGGTTTTTTCCGCCGCATCAGCCAGATCCGGAACGCTGTCAAGCAACGTACCGTCCAGATCAAATGCGATGAACTTAATGTCGTTGAACTGCGTCATTAACGAGCCACCTTCGCCAGCTCGGCGCGCATTTCATCAATCACGGCTTTGTAATCTGGCTGGCCGAAAATCGCCGAGCCCGCCACAAACATGTCGGCACCCGCTTCAGCAATTTCACGGATGTTTTCGACCTTGACGCCGCCATCAATTTCCAGGCGAATAGTACGGCCAGTCGCATCGATGCGTTTACGCACCTCACGCAGCTTGTCCAGCGTGGCCGGGATGAAAGACTGGCCGCCAAAGCCCGGGTTGACCGACATCAGCAGAATCATGTCCACTTTATCCATGATGTAGTCCAGGTAGTGCAGCGGAGTCGCCGGGTTAAACACCACACCGGCCTGACAGCCGTGCTCTTTGATCAGCTGCAGGGTGCGATCCAGGTGCTCTGTCGCTTCGGCGTGCACGGTGATCATGGTCGCACCGGCTTTGGCAAAGTCCGGAATGATGCGGTCAACCGGTTTCACCATCAGGTGAACGTCAATCGGGGCCGTAATACCGTAATCACGCAGTGCTTTACAGATCGGCGCACCGAACGTCAGGTTAGGCACGTAGTGGTTATCCATCACATCAAAGTGCACAACATCCGCACCCGCTGCCAGCACCTTCTCAACATCTTCCCCCAGACGGGCAAAGTCAGCAGACAAGATAGATGGAGCGATCAAAAAATCCTTCATGTTCAGCCTCTATACGGTATTTACGAAAACGATATCGGAAATTGGCGCAATTCTACCCGATCCGGGCAGTGTTGTCTTACCACAATTGCCTTACCGGATTCGCCGAAACAATCTGCACAAGGCACTACACTAAAGAAGAGGTCGCATTCAGGGGAACGTCAGTCAGGAGGCAAGAATGCTAAGGACGAGGCAAAAAAAGGACGAAATAAAACTAAGGACGAAGCGATGACAAAAACGAAATCGACCGAACCCACTCAGGTAGCAACCCAGGCAGAAACCCAGCCGCCGTCATCCCGTGACCAGCCACCGAGGGCTCATCGCTCGCCGAATTTGTGCAAGAGCATTGCCGGTGCCCTGTTTGGGATACAGTCAGAGCGCAACCGTGAGATCGACTTCAATCAGCCCCACCCCCTGCCGTTTATTGTGGCCGGAGTGGTGGCGATTGCGCTGTTTGTTGCAATTCTGGTCGCGATCAGTCAGTGGGTCAGTGCCTGATACCGTGGCGCTATGACGCTGAGTTTGAGGAAGTCGGTATGAGGAACACAAAGCAGGCCCCTCAGGCAAGGGTCAGCTTTCGGTCGTCGGTTTAAACAGGGCCAGCAACTCATCGACCTTGTTGCGGCCACTGCCATTACGGCTAATGGTGCGCTTGACCTTGACCACGGACAGGTCAGCCCCGTGATACAGGCGACGGGTCAGCGTGGTGTCGTGATTGGAAATCAGGACCGGGATCTGACGCTCTGTGGCGGCTCGTTCAGCCACATCGGCCAGGGCCGCCTGATCATCGAGACTAAATCCATTACCGGCATACGAGGTAAAGTTCGCCGTCGTCGACAGCGGTGCATACGGCGGATCACAATAAATCACGCTGCCTTTGCGGGCACGAGAAAAAGTCTGCTGGTAGCCTTCGCAGACAAACATCGCGCGCTTGGCTTTCTCTGCAAACATAAACATTTCCTCTTCCGGAAAGTACGGACGTTTGTAGGAACCAAACGGGACATTGAAACCGCCCTGCTTGTTGTAGCGGCACAACCCATTAAAACCGTGGCGGTTCATATACAGAAAATACAGGGAACGCAGGTAAGGATCGCGGGTCGCGTTGAATGTCGCGCGGATCTCCAGATACGCCCCTTTTTTGTTGTACTCCGGCGTAAACAGGGCTTTGCTGTCTTTGACGTACTGCTCAGGCTGGGTTTTCAGGATATTGTACAGGTTGATCAGATCGGGATTGATGTCTGCCAGCAGGTACTGCTCGTAGTCAGTATTAAGAAAAACCGAGCCGGCGCCCACAAAAGGTTCAACCAGTTTACGTGCAGGCGGCAGGCGGTGCTTTATCTCCTCAACCAGAGAATATTTTCCCCCAGCCCATTTCAGGAATGCACGATGCTTTTTCATTCAGCTAACCACCAATACCGACTTTGTTTCGAAAGGTGGCGGATTGTACACCATTTCATACGGTTTCTGATACCGCTGGAGGGGAAATATCTCCCAATCGGGGCCGCTTAATTTGCCCGATCCATCTCCTGATGAATTTGCCGGTAAGATTTTACCCACGGCTGCACGCCCTGCACTTTAGCCGGCAACTGCTGTACGGCACGACGGGCCGCTGCCACATTCGGATAATTGCCCGTTACTACGATATACCAGGTCTCTCCGCTGCGGCGGGTCTGATACACAGTCGCCAGATTCGCCACCTGATAGTCAGCCAAAAACTGGTTCGCCGCTGTCATGCTGTGCATGGCTGCCAATTGCAAGGCGTAATGAGTTGCCGGCACGGCACGCAGTTGATGACCGCGTTCCTTGATTGTCGGGCTGGCAGGCTGACGGACTGCCGCCTGCTTAGCTTCAGGCTTGGCATCGGAAACATTCTGGTCAGGCGCCGAAGCTTCTGAAGTTGTCGCTGTCGGTACCGACGGTGACGCGACCTGTGTTGACTGACTCGCAACTGCACCTTCCGGCAATGCAGGCTGCAATCTGGCCTGGTTGTCGGCGACGGCTTGCTCGCCGGAACCACCCAGTGACTGCTCATCCAGCATGGCATCCACTACCTCCGCCGGGACGACAACACGTTGCTGCCCGTCACTGCGACCGACGGTCAGCCCTTCAGAGGCCACTTCCGGCGGCAGGTTCTGACTATCATCCTCGATAACCGGACGATCTGTCGCTGGGGTGTCTGACAACGGCACCATCACAGCATTATCCAGCGGAAGCGCCTGACGCTCCGATTCCGGTGACGAAGCTGGCCAGAATACCCAGGCCGTGCCAGCCGCAATCAGAACAATCAGCGCTACCAGCATAACAGTGGGTGATAAACGGCGTGCATCTTGTGTTTCCATGTCACAACTCCCTTCAGCTTCCAGCTTGATAAGTTCGCCCGGTAGCGGCAGGCAACGGGCGGCCTGTTCTCGGTACCAGCGTCGCCCCTGGGCATCCAGCGGCTCATCGGCAACCATGACTTCGACAAACGTCTGTACTTCCGGTTCCGCCAACGGGCTGATTTCCAGCTCCAGCGGCGCACCAGCTTGACCATGGGACACCTGGCTCAGGGATTTATTTAATCGCCCCGGCACACTGAATAACACCACATTAACCTGCCAACCGGGCAACTGCGCCGCCTGCTGAACCAGGGCCCATAACTCGGCAACCAGCACCGGACTCAGCAAATGGGCATCATCCACCACAATCAGGGCATTCAGCGGGCTGTGGCCCAGAATGCGTTCGATACTGTCCTGCAACGGATCCTGATCATTAAATACCGCCCGGGGTGCCAATTGTTGCAGGATAAAATGACGATGCTGACTGTCTGTTTGGTTCGAATGACAAATCAGCAGAGCCTGATGTGCGGCATCCGCCCAGTGCTCCAGATAACGCTGTGACAGCCAGGTTTTACCTGCCCCCTCAGGGCCGGTGACTTGAACAAGATGGGAACTGAATCGGGTAAGAAACTGTAAGCGGGAAAGCAACTGGACCTGGGAGTCCAGGTCCAACGATGAGAGGTGCAGCGCAGCACTCATAGAAAATCGTTACGCAGCCTGAATCGCGCGACGAAGCACGTCTTCAGGTACTCCCGCGACGACCTCAGCCTGACCAATACCGGTTGGCAGAATCAGACGCAACTGTCCCGCCAGCACTTTTTTGTCACGCATCATGTGTTTACGGTACGCGTCAAAATCCATCCCCTGCGGGCCAGAAACCGGCAGGTTCGCTCGCTCCAACAGACGGATAATACGCTCGACATCCTGCTCGCTCATCAGTCCTTGGATCTGAGCCGTACGGGCAGCCTGAACCGTACCGGCAGCCACGGCTTCACCATGGAGCCAGTTACCGTAGCCCATTTCCGCTTCAATCGCATGGCCAAAAGTATGGCCCAGATTCAGCAGGGCACGCACACCGGATTCTTTCTCATCGGCAGCCACGACATCAGCTTTGATCTGGCAGCAACGGGCAATGGCATAGCCCAGCGCTTCCGTATCCAGTGCCTGCAGGCGATCCACGTTCTCTTCCAGCCAAGTAAAAAATTCAGCATCCGCGATGATGCCGTATTTGATCACTTCCGCCATCCCCGCAGCAAATTCCCGCTCCGGCAGAGTACGCAGGCAGTGAGTGTCAATCACTACGGCTTTCGGCTGATAAAACGCCCCGATCATGTTTTTGCCCAGCGGGTGGTTCACCGCGGTTTTGCCTCCCACCGAAGAATCAACCTGGGAAAGCAGCGTTGTTGGCACCTGAATGAAATCGACCCCGCGGTGATAGCAGGATGCGGCAAAGCCCACCACGTCGCCAATCACACCGCCACCCAGCGCCACGATGATCACATCGCGCCCGTAGTTGCCTTCCAGCAGGAAAGTCATGATTTGGTTCAGGGTATCAAGGGTCTTGTACTGCTCACCGTCTGCTAAAGGCAGCAGGGACACTTCGCAAGGAAGTGAACGGATAGTCCCGATCACCTGCTCGGCATAGAGCGGGGCTACCGTTTCATTGCTGACCACGACAACACGTCGGCCTGCCGGAATGGCAGAGGAAAAGAGCGCCGGGTTATCAAATAACTCGGCGCCGATGGAGATTGGGTAACTTCTGTCACCAAGGTTGACGTTGATCCGTTCCATGGCCAGCTCTCTATATTGAATTAGCGCTCATCTAGCATTTTAATGATTTCGTTCGCGACCACTTTAGCACTCTGATCATCAGTGCGTACTACATAGTCAGCTACTTCTTCATACAATGGATTGCGCTCTTCTGCAAGTGCTTCCAGCACTTCACGTGGTGTATCTGTCTGAAGCAGAGGACGCTTTTTATCGCGCTGAGTACGAGCAAGCTGTTTTTCGATAGTCGTCTCCAGGTACACAACAATACCACGAGCAGACAGACGATTACGGCTCTCCTTACTCTTGACCGAACCACCCCCCGTCGCCAGGACAATACCCTGCTTCTGAGACAGATCGTCAATTACGCTCTCTTCACGAGCACGGAAACCATCTTCACCTTCTACATCAAATACCCAGCTGATGTCTGCACCGGTACGTTGCTCGATTTCAGTGTCAGAATCGAAGAATTCCATGTGCAGTTGCTGTGCAAGGTGTCTACCGATAGTACTTTTGCCGGCACCCATTGGGCCGACCAGGAAAATATTTCGTTTTTCAGCCATGTTTAGCAATATTTACGCGCGGTTAATAAAACGACACCGCCCGCAGGCTTATTTCAAAATGAAGCCCGAGGCGCCAACTTCCTCACTTTTAATTCGTGATTAAGACCGAAAATTATCTCAGGACAAAGCCTCTTTTGGCAATAGCTAGAGGGGGATTAATTCCGAGGCGGCGCCGCTAAGCCAGGTAGCGGCGCCGTCAACAATGTGGGTAACCTATTGATTAATAATCTTTGGCGTCACAAAAATCAGCAATTCACGCTTGCCCAGCTCTTCCAGCTTATGGCGGAACAAGGCGCCTAATACCGGTAAATCCCCCAGCAATGGCACTTTACGCACCATGTTTGTCAGCGAATGCTGGTAGATTCCCCCCAAAACAACGGTCTCGCCATTTTCAACCAGAACCTGGGTCCCGATACGCTGGGTATCAATCGCAATCGCTTCGCCGGTCCCGGTTTTTACGACATCCCCCTTCTTATCCTGGGTAACGACCAAATCCAGCACCAGCTTGCCGTCCGGAGTAATCTGCGGGGTCACCATCAGACTGAGCACGGCCTTTTTAAAGCCCACCGATACCGCGCCGCTGGATGATGCTTCCAAGTACGGAATTTCGGTTCCCTGCTCGATATAGGCCATTTTTTTATTGGTGGTCATCAGGCGCGGACTGGAAATGATTTCCGCTTTCTGCTCCGCCTGCAGGGCCGATAATTCCAGATCCAGTAACACATCGCCGATTTTGGCGACCTGGAAAGCGATGCTTGACGCCCCCGCTTTGGTGGCTCCCAAATTAACATTGAGGAAATCCCCGACCTGATCCACCCGGTTATCCGCCAGATCAAGCAGCCCTTCCGACACCAAATTGCCTTCAATGGAGCTACCGATCGTATTGTTGCCATTACGACTCAGCATCCCCCAGCGAACCCCCAGCTCGTCAATATCACCTTCGTTCACCGTGACCACACGAGCTTCAATTTGGACCTGCTGCACTGGGATGTCGAGCGCCGTCACGATATCGCGGATATTCGCCAAGCTTTCAGCAATATCATTAATGATCAGCGAGTTAGTTCGTTCATCAATATGCAGCGAGCCACGCGGTGACAACATGCTCACCCCTTCACCGCTGCCCTGCAGCAGCTCGCCCAGCTCCGATGCCTTGGCATAGTTAATCTGGATAATCTCCGAGCGCAGTGAAGCCAGTTCCTCTTCTTTACGCTTCGACTCCAGCTGTTTCTGCTCTTCTCGCGCCAGCTCTTCTTTCGGGGCAATCATGACCACACTGCCCTGTTCACGCTTGTCCAGCCCTTTGGATTTCAAAATGATATCCAGCACCTGCTTCCATGGTACGTCGTCCAACCGCAGCGTCAGGTTGCCCTGCACCGAATCCGAGACCACCAGGTTGAAATCGTTGTACTCAGCGATCAGCTGCAGCACGTTTCGCACCGGCACATCCTGGAAGTTGATAGAGATGGGCTTGCTGTTATAAGAAATCGATGACGGCGCGGCCTTGGCTGAGCTTGGTTTTGCCACTTTCTCGACGGTCACCGTCAGCACTTTATCCTTGCTGGTGTAGTCATAGGCATAAGTGCCGTTCATTGAGAGCACCAAACGCACCCCCCGCTCGGTTCGGAAGGTTTCGATGGTTTGTACCCGGGTCGCGAACTCTTTCACGTCGAGGGTATAAATCATGTCCTCCGGAATCTCCGTGTCATGCACATCAACATACAGCTTCTCGCCAGCCCGGCGCATATCGACCACAGAACGGGCGTTTGCCAGATCGACTTTCAGGACCCCGTGCCCGGCCGTACTGCGTGTAAAGTCGATTGCCTGAATTCGGTTTTCTGCGGCAGCAAATGAGACTGAACTTTGCATCAGGGCCCATAACATCAGCCCGCCCCAATGGAGCGTTCTGCTCCATCCCCATTTACTGACTTGCAATGCCTTCCTTGCCATATCCTGCTACTTCTCTTTTTAAACTGCTTTTTCTGCTTGCTGCGCCAGGGTGAGTTTGATTGGCCGCTTCAGCCAGCACCCTTCGCCATCCGGTAATACTTCTTCTACATCGATGCTCTTCGGACTCACCGACAATACCCGGCCATGATTCAGCCCGAGGAAGTGCCCTTCCCGTACTTTGACCAGCTTGCCCTCAGGGGTATATATCAATGCCCACAACTGTTTGGTATCTCCCATCACTCCACGCATACTGAGCTGCTCAATCGGGTAACTTTCCAGCGCGGAGCGGTTGGTCCGCTCATCCGGCTGCCAACAGGCGCCGTCACCTGCAAGCATGTCGCTTTGTTCTGGCCGAGGACGAATAAACGGTGAACGCGGACTGGTCATGACAAATGCTTCTGCGACAAACGTTGGCTGCTCCAGCAAAGGCTCAACGGTTGCCTGTGCCTGTTGATGGGTTTGGTTGATAAACTGCGCGATCGAATCATCATTGGCCTGACACCCCACCAGCAACAGGCACAGGCTGCACACACTCCATTTCAAGTTCATGCGCGCTCCTTGGCCGGTGCTTTGAAGCGATAGGTCGTGGCCGACACTTTCAACCTCAGCAATTCCTGCTGTTCTTCAATTCTATTTAAATCAATATCTTTCAGTGACACAATTCGCGACAAGCTGGCAATCTCTTCGGCAAACTTGCCGATGTCTTCATATTCCCCGGTCAGCTCGATGCTGATCGGCAATTCGATATACAATGGATGATCAATCCGGGGAGCCCACTCAATCCGCTGGAAAGACAGCCCGTTACGCACCCCAATGTCATTCACATCAGCCAGTAGGCTGGCCAGTTCCTGCTCTTCCGGTAGCTGACGAATAACCTGCTGATATTGCGCCTGCAGCGCTTCAACCTGCGCCTGCACTTTCGGCAGGGCTGCCACCTGGTTGGCCCGCCGGATTAAATCCTGACGCAAGCTGGTCTCCTGCTGCTTCAACCCTTCCAACTCGTCCTGCATCGGGATGAGCCAGTACCAGTAACCCAGCGCCGCGACCACGCACGCCACCAAGAACACCACCACGCCCTGCGCGGGCAATGGCCATTCCAGCATTTCATCCAGTTCCAGATCCTGCCAATCAGCCATCTCGTCCTCCCTCTTCAGTGCGCTGAGGCGGCGACAGCAAAATAAAAGAAGCATTAAAGTTAGTTTGCTCCTTCTGTTTTTCTGTTTTGGTTACAATCGAGTGCATGGTTATATCCTCAACCCACTCCGAGGTTTCGCCATTGGACAGCAGGGTTGCCAGGCGACCATTGGAATCCCCTGCGCCGCCCAGTTTGACCAGACTGCCGGTCATAGACACCCCATCCAGATACACGCCCTGCGGCACGATACCCGGCATCAGGCTCATCAGCCGGGTGACGTGGTTGCGCCCTTTCTGAATGTCGGTGATCACCGCCAGCCGCTGCACCAGGGCCTCGCGCTGACGATCCATTTCCGGCAGCATGGCCAGCTTGTGTTCAAGAGCCTGAATTTCCTGCTGGATTTGCGCGTTGCGAGCGTGCTGGATAGATTGCTGGCGCTCAATGAAACTGCCCGCGCTCAAGACCACGAATGCCGCCGCTACCGCAGAGGCGGCCAGCAGGCCCACAAAACGCTGACGATGAAGCCGTTTCTTTTCTTCACGCCAAGGCAGTAAATTCAGCTTGGCTATCATGTCGGTTGTCCTCCCCGTATGGCCAGGCCAGCCGCAACGGCATATTGTCCCAGACTGCCTTGTTCAATTTCGGCATCCATTTTGGGTCCTCGGTTAAATGAAGCCAGCGGGTGCATCCAGCGCACTTCCAGTCCCAGCATACGTTCTACGATATCGGCAACCACCCAGCTCTGGCCGCCACCACTGAGCCAAATTCCCTGCAGCGTTGCGCGGGGATGGGTGGATTGATACAGCTGCAACTGCCGTTTGAGATTGTCGACCAACTGCTTAGTAAAAACTTCCATTTGCTCCGGCGACAGGGCTTCCAGCGAGGGCTCATCACTGCGAGGGGCAAACTGTTCACAGCCGAATGCCAGTTCGCGGTGGTAGGCTGTGCCGCCAACGGGGTTGACACAAAATGCGGTCCGCCGCTGACCGACATCCACCACTCCCCACTGCCCTTCGACAGCCAGCTGTTCCGCCAGATACTGCTCCAGCCACAACAGGGCATGGGTCTGCAACTCCACCACTTTGGGCTGAAGCCGTACTTTACGCAGGGCATCAACCCGGCTGTCCACGGTTTCCCGCCGGGCGGCAAAGACCTGATACGGCCGGGTCTGACCGGCAACGGCAAAGGTGTCCGTGTTGACCGGGAAAAAGTCCATCCGCAGCTCATCCACCGGAAACGGTGACGCCGCGCTCATGGCCTGCTCAATGGCAAACACCGTCTCTTCATCGCTGAGGTTACTGTCGAGCTGGACCACCTTGCTGATCACGGCACTGTCCGGCAATGCCAAAACCGTGTGACGGGCAGCAAACGGCAGCTGCTTTTTTAATTTACGCATCGCTGACAACAACCCCGGGGCATTCACGCTATGCTGCTCATTGATCACCGATGTCGGCAGCACCTCCTCGGCAAAAGCCGCCAGCTCCAGCGAGGTCTTCTTCTGTCGCAAAACAACAGCCTTAATGCTGTGATGACCAATATCAATCCCAATAGTGAGTGGGTTTCGAAACATACCGTGCTATGCTCCCTGTAAGCGGAAAAGCAAACTAAGTTATTTATTTAAACACCAGGTTATAGCGTTAATTTTTGAGCGTTATCTTTATACTATTGGTGCTAAGTTATTGAACGCTGAAATGTTGGTGTAACGGGAAATCTCAAGTGAAGTTCATAAAGCGATTACTTATACTTGCAATAATTTGCATAATTCTTGGAGTCACTACAATTTTTGGTTTTTACCTCTATGTAAAACCAGAGTTACCGGATGTTGCGACACTGAAAAATGTTGAATTACAAACACCTATGCAAGTTTTCAGTCACGACGGTAAACTCATTTCCCAATTTGGCGAAAAGCGTCGCATCCCTCTTTCTCTTAATGAGATCCCGCAGCAGATGATCAATGCGGTCATCGCGACCGAAGACAGCCGTTATTACGAGCACCCGGGTGTTGACCCAATCGGTATCGCACGGGCCGCCTTCGTAGTCGCGGTTTCCGGCAGTGCCAAGCAAGGGGCAAGTACCATTACTCAGCAGCTTGCCCGTAACTTCTTCCTGTCGAACGAGAAGAAGATCATGCGTAAGGTGAAAGAGATTTTTATCGCCGTACACATTGAGCAACTGCTGAGCAAAGATGAGATCCTGGAGCTGTACCTCAACAAGATTTACCTCGGCTACCGTGCATACGGTGTCGGTGCTGCCGCACAGGTTTACTTTGGTAAAGAGGTCGGCCAGCTGACCCTGAGTGAAATCGCAACAATCGCCGGCCTGCCGAAAGCGCCGTCGACCATGAACCCGATCTACTCGCTGGACCGAGCAACTCACCGCCGCAATGTGGTACTGAGCCGGATGCTGGCGGAAGGCTATATCAGCCAGTCGGAATACGATCAGGCCCGCAATGAACCGATTAAATCCCGCTACCATGGGGCAGAAATCGAACTAAGTGCACCATACTTTGCCGAGCAGGCCCGTGCCTGGATGGTGAACCGCTACGGCGAAGATGCCTACACCTCCGGGATGCGCATTTACACCACCGTTGATCCGAAACTGCAGGTCGCCGCCCAGCAAGCAGCGATCAACAACCTGATGGAATACGATCAGCGCCACGGTTACCGGGGAGCGGAAGCCACACTGTGGAAACAGGGCGAGCAGGCCTGGACCCAGACCCAGATTCTTGATCACCTGGCCAAGCAGCCGACTTACGGCGATCTCATGCCGGCGGTCGTGACCCAGGTCGACGCCAAATCGGCGGCGGTCATTGCCAAAGACGGTGCCCAGCATACCCTCGAGTGGGACGGTATGAAGTGGGCACGTAAATTCATCAGTGACAACCGCCAAGGCAGCGCGCCACGTTCGGCCACGGAAATTCTGGCTGCCGGTCAGCAGATCTGGGTGCAGCCGAAAGACGAGCATTGGGTGCTGAGTCAGGTACCGGAAGCCAACACAGCATTTGTGGCGGTATCGCCTCAGGACGGAGCCGTCAAAGCGATGGTCGGCGGGTTTAACTTTACGCACAGCAAGTTCAACCGTGCCACACAGTCTGTCCGGCAGGTGGGCTCGAGCATCAAACCGTTCATCTATTCTGCCGGTCTGGATAACGGCATGACGCTGGCCACATTGGTCAACGACGCGCCGATTAACCGCTGGGATCAGAGCATGGGCACCGCATGGCGTCCGAAGAACTCGCCACCGACCTACAACGGCCCGACCCGCCTGCGTATTGGTCTGGCTCAGTCGAAAAACGTGATGGCCGTTCGCGTGCTGCAAAGTGTTGGCCTGGATGAAACCATCAGCTACCTGACCCGCTTCGGTTTCAAACGCAAAGATCTGCCTCGCGCGGAGCCGCTGGCGCTGGGTGCCGGCAGCCTGACCCCGCTGGAAATGGCACAAGGTTTCTCGGTGTTTGCCAACGGAGGCTACTACGTGCAGCCGTACTTTATCGAGCGGGTGGAAGATGCCTATGGCAATGTTGTGTACGAAGCAGCACCAAGCCTGGCCTGTAACAAATCCTGCCGCCGCGAGCAGGTCAGCCAGACCGCTTCCGCACCGGCGCCAACCAGTGCTGTGCTGCAAGGCATTGCGCTGAGTGAAGAGACCCTGAGCAACGACGATGGCTACACCAGCCCGGAAGACCCAACATCGCACTTCGCACCGCAGGTGATCACCGAGCAGAACGCCTTCCTGGTTCGTGAAATGCTGGAAAGCAACATCTGGGGTGGCGGCGACTGGCGCAACGGCAGCGGCTGGAACGGCACCGGCTGGCGTGGGCAGGTACTGAAACGCCGTGATATCGGCGGTAAAACCGGTACCACCAACGATTCAAAAGATGCATGGTACGCGGGCTTCGGGCCGGGTATTGTGGCTACCGTCTGGGTGGGCTTTGACAAGCACAGCCGTGAGCTGGGTAAAGTAGCCTGGAACAACAACATGAGCAAAGAGCAGACCTCAGGCACCGAAGCAGGGGCGAAAACCGCCCAGCCGGCCTGGATTGCATTCATGCAGAAGGCGCTGGAAGACGTGCCGGAGCAGCGCAAAGAGCTGCCGGACGATATTGTTCAGGTTCGGATTGACCGTGAAAGCGGCAAGCTCAGCAACCGCAATGATGCGTCGTCGATGTTTGAGTACTTCGAAGAAGGCACCGAGCCGAAAGAAATGGTCAGCGATACCGCCTCAGAAGGCATTTTCGAGTCCGACGCCTCTGACGAGCTGTTCTGACCCAGCTCCGATTCGTACTAAGCGAATCTCGCAACGACAAAGAGCGCCGCAAGGCGCTCTTTTTTATTCTCGGCTTCTGATTCTTTCCACCTGTGACCCGCTGCGACCGATGGTTTACCGGCGACCACTTAGCCTGTTGTGATGTCTGGTTGTCACTACAGATACCGCGCCTACAGACATCACAACTTCAGGCATCACAACTCAAGACACTACGTATATACCATAGCGGACATCACAGCGGGCACCACAGCGGCTCAGGAGAGATTATGGCTGGCGGCAATGTGCTGCTGAATCAGCTCAGCCAGCTTCTCATAACGCTCCTTGAGCGGTGACCCTGGCCGGTACGCCAGTGTGATCAACCGGCTTGGCACCGGATCTTCCGCCCGCAGGTAGCACACCCCGTCACGTTGCCGTTCACTCGGAGTGGCAAGCTTAGGCAACAGGGTAATCCCGCTGCCGGCCGCCACCATATTGCGCAGGGTTTCCAGGCTGGTCGCCTTGAAACTGCCGTCTTCCGCCGCTCCGGCGGCAAAGCAGAAGCCCATCGCCTGATCCCGCAAACAGTGCCCGTCACCCAGCATCAGCAGCGTCGAACCATTCAGCTTATCCATCGTCAGGCTCTCCTGCCCGGCCCACGGGTGATCTTCCGGGACTGCCAGCACCATCGGTTCGTGATACAACGGCAGTTCGATAAAGGGTTCCGACTCTTTCACCGCCGCCAGCACGATACAGTCTAGCTTGCCTTCTTCCAGCTGCTGCACCAACTGATGAGTCTGTGCTTCGTGCAGGAACAACTCCAGTTCCGGAAACTGCGCCTTGATATGCGGAATAATCAGCGGCAACAGGTACGGTCCGACCGTCGGGATAAACCCGATATGCAGCGGTCCGGTCATGCTCCCGCCCTGCTGGCTGGCCAGCTCGGTCAGCACCTTTATTTCCAGCAAAACCTTTTGTGCCTGCGCCACCAGACTGAGTCCGGCATCCGTAAACAGTACCTTGCGACTGGTTCGCTCCAGCAGAATAACCCCCAGCTCATCTTCCAGCTTGCGGATTTGACCGCTCAGGGTGGGCTGGCTGACAAAGCAGGCCTCAGCCGCCTTACGAAAATGCTTATGCTCTGAAAGCGCAACCAGATATTCCAGATCGCGGATGTTCATCGCTCACCACCAATCAATAGACAAAAACTATCAAAACCATAGCAGCAAACGATTAGAACTATCAAGCGCAAAAACACATAATCATCACATCAACAGGGAGCAAGCAAATGCATAAGTCTCCGGTTGCAATAACCACTCATTACTGATTGAAACAAAAGGATAAGAATTATGTTCGTAGCAAAAGAAGGTCACGCAGTCCCACAAGTCACGTTCCACACTCGCCAAGGCGACCAGTGGGTAGATGTCACGACTCAGGATCTGTTTGCCAACAAAACCGTGATTGTTTTCAGCCTGCCGGGTGCGTTCACGCCAACGTGTTCATCCAGCCACCTGCCACGCTACAACGAGCTGGCATCGGTGTTTGCTGAGCACGGTGTTGATGACATTCTGTGTGTCTCTGTGAACGATACGTTTGTGATGAACGCGTGGAAAGCCGATCAGGAAGCAGACAACATCACGTTCATCCCGGACGGTAACGGTGAGTTCTCGAAAGGCATGGGGATGCTGGTTGAGAAAGAAGAGCTGGGCTTTGGGCCGCGTTCATGGCGCTACAGCATGCTGGTGAAGAACGGCGTGATTGAAAAAATGTTCATCGAGAACCAAGAGCCGGGAGACCCATTCAAAGTCTCTGATGCAGATACTATGCTGAAATACATCGCCCCGAGCGTCCAGCTGCAGGAGTCCATTTCAGTGTTCACCAAGCCAGGTTGTCCGTTCTGTGCCAAAGCTAAGCAGAACCTGATCGATAAAGGCCTGCAGTTTGAAGAAGTGATTCTGGGTAAAGATGCGACTACCGTATCTCTGCGCGCAGTCACCGGCCGCAGCACTGTGCCTCAGGTATTTATCGGTGGTAAACACATCGGCGGCAGCGAAGAGCTGGAAGCGTACCTGGGCTAAATCGCGCCCCCTACAAAGAATAACAGGGCCCGCCGCGACGGGCCCGACAGGCAAGATTTGATTGGAGAGATGTTATGAAAACCCTGAATGTTGATGTTGCTGTTATCGGCGGAGGCACTGCCGGACTGGGCGCATACCGTGCGGCGAAAGCACACACCCCGCATGTCGTCATGATTGAAGGCGGCCCTTACGGTACCACCTGTGCCCGCGTCGGCTGTATGCCGTCCAAACTGCTGATTGCCGCAGCGGAAAGCGTTCACCAGATCGAAAAAGCCCCGGCTTTTGGTGTTTACCCGCAAGGTGAAATCCACATCAATGGTCGTGAAGTCATGGACCGCGTGAAGCGTGAACGTGACCGTTTCGTTGGCTTCGTTCTGGAAGGGGTGGATGAAATCCCGGCAGAAGACAAAATTGCCGGTTATGCCAAATTTATCGATAACAATACCCTACAGGTCGATGACCACACCCTGATTCATGCCGAGCGTATTGTGATTGCCACCGGCTCCCGTCCTGCCTACCCGGCAGTCTGGAATGAACTGGGCGATCGCCTGATCATCAACGATGATGTGTTCGAGTGGGATGACCTGCCACAGTCAGTGGCCGTGTTCGGGCCTGGCGTCATTGGTCTGGAGCTGGGCCAGGCACTGAAACGCCTGGGCGTGGAAGTCGTGATGTTTGGCCTGGGTGGCCAGGTAGGCCCACTGACTGATCCGGCAATCATGGCTTACGCCGATAAAGCCTTTAATGAAGAGTTTTATCTGGACGCTGACGTTAAAGTCGAAAGCATGAAGCGCATCGGCGACAGCGTGGAAATCCAGTACCTGAATAAAGAAGGCGTCCTGGATACCATCACCGTGGACTATGTGCTGGCAGCGACCGGCCGCCGTCCGAACGTTGACAAACTGGCGATTGAGAACACGGATCTGGAGCTGGATCAGCGCGGCGTCCCGATGGCGGATTACTACACCCTGCAAACGTCTGTGGCTTCGATTTTCATCGCGGGCGATGCCAGCAACCAGCTCCCCCTGCTGCATGAAGCAGCGGATCAAGGCCGTATTGCCGGTGACAACGCTGGTCGCTTCCCGGATATCCGCGCCGGTCTGCGTCGCTCGAAAATCTCTGCCGTGTTCTCCGACCCGCAAATTGCAATGGTTGGCGAAACATACCGCGAAATCAGCAACCGCCTAGGTAACTGCGGCTGTTTCGAAACCGGTGAAGTCTCATTTGAAAATCAGGGCCGCTCCCGCGTCATGCTGCGCAACAAAGGGATGCTACATGTGTACGGTGAACACGGTACCGGCCGCTTCCTGGGCGCTGAAATGATGGGTCCTAACGCAGAGCACCTGGCACACCTGCTGGCCTGGGCGCACCAGAACAAGATGACCATTGCCCAGATGCTGGACATGCCGTTCTACCATCCGGTTATCGAGGAAGGAGTTCGTACCGCTCTGCGTGACCTGAATGCCAAGCTGCACCTGGGACCTGAAATGATTAAGCACTGTCTGGACTGCGGTCCGGGCTGTTAATCCCCCTCTCTCCTGCAATATTCTTGCACTACCGACACGCCCTCCTGACGGAGGGCTTTTTTCGTTCCGGGTTCTGCCTCAATCCCCCCAGCCATCCCGACATCGCTTTCCCAGCACGTTGCCAAGTGCTAGGATTTTGCTTTCCGATTACCACTGTAAGGACTCAGCATGGCCTGCCAACCGTGCCGCTCATCCGTGTTTTTCCAGAAACTGGGCCGCTGTCGCCGGTGCATGGTGCAGTTGTCAGTGCTGGCGCCGCTCAGCTGGCTGGCCTGGTGGCTGCTGTACCGCGAGACTCCGCATACCCTGAATGCCATTACTCTGCTGGTCGCGTCCAGCGGTTTCAGTCTGTTGCTGCTGGCACACGGAGTTCGGGCCCACCAACTACACCGTGCGGCATCCCGGCTCGCCGCCTCTCCACGTACACCCCCAATGCCACGACCAGACAACGATCATCCCTGAATCCTGACCAGCAAGTGCAATTCCGGGCGCAGCTGTGACTGTTGATAGATGAGTGTGAGCGATGAGGGGTGAAGAATAAGTGTTGAGAAATGAGTGGTAAGCGATGAGAAAATATAGGCCAAAGGGCGAGAGATGCGCGGCTCACGGGCTGGCGTTAAACCCGCTGATCACCCATACCCACAAACCGCACTAAAAAAACACCCGGCACAAAGACCGGGTGTGGTTTATTTACAGTACCAATCAAAGTGCTATTCACGCCACGTTGACGGTCGGAATCATCTGCTCCTGATCCAGTCGGACTTCCAGTGCCACTTCATCACAGGCATGCTGGCGCGGACAACGGTCGCAGTCTTTCATCACTTTTTCCGGCAGCAGTGTTTTGGACGTTGGAACAAAGCCCTGCTTCATGAAAAACTCCGGCACCCGAGTCAGAACAAACACCTTTTTAATCGCCATCTGGCCGGCTTTTTCAATCAGGTGCTCGACTATCGCCTTGCCCTGCCCCTGATGTTGCCATCCGGCCTCCACTCCCAGCGAGCGGATTTCTGCCAACCCGGAGTCATAGACATACAGCGAAGCACAGCCGGTGACGGTGCCATGATGCTCTGCCACCGCGAAGGAGCCGATATCCCGCACCAGTTCGTTACGCATCCGGGGCAGGTTTTCCCCCAGTCCGGCCCAGTACGCCACCATACCTTCAATGGCATCCAGATCCGTCAGACGAGCGCCCCGCACTTTAACGCCCGGAGTGTAACGTTTTTCCAACCGCTTCTCGGCCTGACCGATAGCGTAATCCACCTGGTTCGGGGCCACCCCGCCCAGCGCACAACGCTTCTCAAGGCAGGATTCAATGGTCAGGATCGGGTAGACATCCGCATCAATCACAGCCGAAAATGCCTTCATTTCTTCCAGCGACAGCTCTTCCAGTGCACATCCCTTCGCGATCGCCGCGACAACCGCGACCCCGACGATATGGTGCGCTTCACGGAACGGGATGCCTTTGGCAACCAAATAGTCCGCCAGCTCGGTGGCATTCGAGTAACCCTGCATCGCCGCTTCCAGCGTCCGCTCCTGATTCACTTTGATGCCATCAAAGCACAGCGCGGCCATCTCCATGCACTCATACCAGGTGTCCAGCGCGTCAAACAGCCCTTCTTTGTCTTCCTGCATGTCTTTGTTGTAGGCCAGTGGCAGGGCTTTGACTGTCATCATCATCCCGGCCATCGAACCATACACCCGGCCGCACTTGCCCCGGATCAGCTCCAGGGCATCCGGATTTTTCTTCTGTGGCATCAGCGACGACCCGGAAGTCACCGTATCCGCCAGTTCAATGAAATTGGACTCGCCAGAGTTGTAGAAAATCAGATCTTCTGCCATCCGCGACAGGTGCAGCATCGAAATTGACGCCGTCGAAAGCAGCTCCATCACGTGATCCCGGTCAGACACCGAATCCAGGCTGTTGCGGGTCGCCCGATGGAAACCCAGGCTGTGCGCCAGCTGTTCCCGGTCAATCGGGTACGCGGTACCGGCCAGTGCCCCGGAGCCAAGCGGACAAGTATCCAGTCGCTCCAGTGCGTCAGTCAGACGGGAGTAATCCCGCTCGAACATTTCCACGTACGCCAGGCTCCAGTGCGCAAACGTCACCGGTTGCGCCCGCTGCAGGTGGGTATAACCCGGCAGCACCGTGTTCTGGTGCTGGCGTGCCACCGTGACCAACTGATTTTGCAGCTGGTCGAGCATCAGCAGCAGTTGCTGACCTTGCTGACGGCACCAAAGCTTCAGGTCTGTCGCCACCTGATCATTACGGGAACGGCCGGTATGCAGTTTCTTGCCCAGATCGCCCACTTTGTTGATCAGCTGCTGCTCAACCCAGCTATGAATGTCTTCGGCATCCGACTGCAGAATCTGCGCCGGATCTTCCATCACCGCCAGCTTCAGCTCGTTGAGCGCCAACTCCAGTCGCTGTTGCTCTTCTTCGGTCAGTACATCCACCTGGCGCAGCGCCTTTGACCAGGCAATGGAACCCACGATGTCCTGCTCCGCCAGGCGGTAGTCAAAACGCAATGAGTCGTTGAATTGCTTAAATCTTGTGTCAGCTGCCTGGCTGAACCGTCCGCCCCAGAGTGCCATGGTACTTCTCCTTTGCTGCTTGCTCGACTTGCTCGTTTGTTATTGTGTCAGGTTGCGATTACTGTTTTTTCTGTGCATTGAGCGCACGGATACGGCTGGCCAGCGAGTACAGACGGATGAAGCCACCAGCATGGCTGTGGTCATACACTTCGTCTTCCCCGAAGGTCGCAAACTCTTCCGAGTACAGACTGTTCACCGAACGCTTCTGCACAACGGTAGCTTGACCTTTATACAGCTTCACGACAACCTCACCGCTCACATCCTGCGCCAGTTCTTCTGCCGCAGACAACAAAGATTTACACAGCGGGGTAAACCAACGGCCGTCGTAGATCAGGTGAGAGGCTTTCAGGCCCAGCGTTTCACGGAACTCAAACGCATCTTTATCCAGTACCAGCTGCTCTACCGCACGTAGGGCTTCCATCATAATGGTGCCTCCCGGGGTTTCGTAACAGCCGCGTGACTTGATGCCGACCAGACGGTTCTCAACGATGTCGATACGACCCACGCCGTGCTCCGCGCCTTTCTGGTTCAGCGCTACCAGTGCCTGGTATGGACTCATCGCCTGACCGTCCACCGCGACTACTTCACCTTTTTCAACCGTCAGGGATACCAGCTCCGGCTGATCCGGGGCTTGCTCAGGATCTTTGGTCCACACCCAGCACAGCTCATTTGGCTGATTCCAGGTATCTTCCAGTACGCCACCTTCGGTTGAGATATGCCAGGCGTTCGCATCACGGGAGTAGATTTTTTCCAGGGTCGCCGTGGTCGGAATGTTACGCTCGGCCAGGTACGCCAGCAGCGCTTCACGGCTACGCAGATCCCACTCACGCCAAGGCGCAATCACAGTCAACTGCGGCGCCAGTGCGGCATAGGCACTTTCAAAACGCACCTGATCGTTACCTTTACCGGTACAGCCGTGGCACAAAGCGTCAGCCCCCACTTCCAGTGCACACTCAACCTGCGCTTTGGCAATGATCGGACGCGCCATGGAGGTACCCAGCAGGTATTTACCTTCATACACCGCGCCAGTTTTCAGGCTTGGGAAAATGTAGTCTTTCACCATCTCTTCTTTAAGATCAGCGATGTAGCAGGCAGATGCCCCAGATGCCAGCGCTTTCTCTTCGATGCCAACCAGCTCTTCTTCGCCCTGACCCACATCGGCCACGAACGCAATCACTTCACAGTCATAGTTTTCTTTCAGCCAAGGAATGATGGCCGATGTATCCAGACCGCCGGAATAGGCTAAAACAACTTTATTTACCTTGCTCATAATACTTCTCCTGCTTGCCCGCTCGGCGGTCATCCCGCTCAGGCGTATGGCTCTAAAATGGGTATTGAAAAAATCCGTGTCTAAAGAAAGGTCAGGCTATGCCGCCTGAGGCGTAAATTTGGTGCCGATACTCTGGCCGTCAAACAGGGCCGCCAGCTTATCTGGGTAACGCCAGGTCGCGATTTCAATCGGCCGCCCCAGCGCATTGGCCGCCTCAAACGCGGCCCGGACTTTGACAATCATGCCGTCGGTGATCACCGCCTGGGCAATCAGGGCTTCCGCTTCCTTCTCAGTCAACTTGCTGATTAAGCGACCCTTGCCGTCCAGTACCCCGCTGACGTCAGACAGCAGCACCAGCTCAGCATCAAGTGCTGCAGCCACCGCCACCGCGGCCTGATCCGCGTTGACATTCATCAGCAGTCCCTGGCTGTCGAGCCCGATCGAACTGATGATAGGTACGTAACCGGCCGCCAGCATGGTGTGAATCAGCTGGCTGTTGCCCGGTGCCGCCTTACCGACAGCCCCCAACTCAGGATCCAGCTCAGTCACCTGACACAGGCCGCCGTCAGCCAGGCTCAGGCCCACTGCCGCGACACCGCATTTCAGCGCCTGTCCCTGCAGCAGCTTGTTTGCCGTTCCGGCCAGCGCGCCGGCGATATACGGAATATGCTCAACCGGTGTGACCCGCAGCCCTTCCTTCTTCACGGTTGGTAACTGCAGCTTGGTCATCAGGTCATCAACCAGTGACCCGCCACCGTGTACCAGCACCAGCGGGCGCTGTGCCTTTACCTGATACTGGCTGATAGCCCCAAACAACTTTTCCAGGGTCTCAGCACAAGACAGCACTGCCCCGCCGAGTTTGATCACCAAAGGAACCTGATTCATGCCAACTCTCCTAAACCAATGCCGTCAATTGCGGAAAACCATTACGAATATTTATGCACTGCATCGCTTGCGACGATGCACCTTTCAGCAAATTATCGATTGCTGATGTTAAAATGATGTGTTCTTGCTGTATCTTCCAGCCAATATCGCAGAAGCAGGTATTCACAACATTCTGCAGTTTGGCCGCCTGCTCACCGAGCAAACGCACTGCATGCGGGTCTGCCGATGTCGGGTAAGCGTTCTGCATCGCGTCGGCTACGTGCGCCGCTGTCACCCCTGGTGCCAGCTTGGCCGTAATAGTGGCCAGGATCCCGCGCTTAAAGTTGCCCAGATGCGGCGTGAAGATCACGTCCTGTCCCAGGTGACTGGCAATTTCCGGCTGGTGCCGGTGGGAGAAAATCCCGTAGGCCTGCAGGCTGACTTCGCAAAAGCTGTTAGTCATGCTGGCTTTGCGTCCAGCCCCGGACACACCGCTAACCGCATTGATCACCGGCAGCATGGAGCCGTCCAGCAGACCTTGTTCAATCAATGGCTTTAACGCCAGTTGCGACGCTGTCGGATAACAACCCGGTACCGCAATCAGCTGAGCCTGCGCAATAGCGGCGCCATTCCATTCGGCCAAGCCGTACACCGCATGATCCAGCCACTGCGGGTGTTGATGACTGAAACCGTAATACTGAGGATAAAAATCATCACCCTGCACCCGGAATGCACCGGACAGATCAAACACCTGACAACCGGCGGCCAGGAAAACCGGCGCCAAGTCGTGGCTGACTTCATGGGCTGTTGCCAGCAGGACAATGTCCGCCTGAGTCGCAATTTCTGCCGGATCCGTCAGAGGCTGCAGTGGCATATCAACAATGCCTTTCAACTGGCCATGCAGTTCACTGATTGGTTTGTGGGCATCTACGCTGTTCGCCGAGACATACAAACCCGCGAGTGCCAGATGAGGATGCACGTGCACCATTTTTGCCAGTTCTGCGCCGGTATAGCCGCTGGCACCAATAATCAGGGTGTTCAACATAGTTAATCCGTTTGTGATGATGTATATCGGGTCGATGTGCAGACGGGCTGCCACCTAGATAGAGGGGTGCACGGTATGGCACCAAGCGATGAGACTTAGCGTCGTCGGAGGGAATTCAGATTGTGAAGGCTCGCTTGGCTCATGTTAACAACTTCCTACTTAACTGGGCTGAAAGTGGCTGCTTCAGTACGTTGTCCGTGAAAAAATACAAATGGAATTTGTATTCATTTATTTTGCATTTGTATGTTTACCTATAATTCCCTACTCTGTCAACCGCTGAAAGAAAAAAAGTCTGTTTTCGAGGGGATATTCAGGCAGGAGCGCAAAGCCACCAGCTTTTCGCTTCAGCAGATCGCTCTGTCGTAATGACAAGGTGGACAGATAAACCACAGATCGTATAAGCAGCACGCGTTCTTTGTGCTCAATTACGGCATTTTTTTGGAAATTTGTTACAAAACAGGTCGCATAGCATGACAAATATCAAAGCAGTGTTGCTTTATTACCGGTAAATACAATCCGTGTTGACCTTAAAGTGGGATCACAGCTAGATTGTCCTCATACAGGATGAATTGGATGTAATTAATTTACGAGATGGATGCGATATGAACGAAAAGTACAGCGCGCTGCGTAGCAATGTCAGTATGCTTGGCCACATGCTGGGCACCACCATTAAAGATGCGCACGGTGAAGAGTTGCTCGACAAAGTCGAGGCCATTCGAAAACTGTCTAAATCTGCCCGCGCAGGAAATCAGGATGATCGCGCCAAGCTGATCGAAGAGCTGCAAAACCTGCCTGACGATGAGCTGCTCCCGGTTGCCCGCGCCTTCAGCCAGTTCCTGAACCTGACCAATATTGCCGAGCAGTACCACACGGTCTCCCGTCACTGCGAGGAATATGTCAGCACACCGGACGCCCTGGAAGGCCTGTTTGCCAAACTCAGCAACCAGGACATTTCTCAGTTTGACACCATTCAGGCGGTACGAGATCTCAACATCGATCTGGTACTGACCGCACACCCGACTGAAATTGCCCGACGCACCATGATTCACAAACTGGTGCAAATCAACAACTGCCTGTCCAAGCTGGAACTGAGCGAGCTCTCGCCTCGTGAGCGCCAGCGGGTTGAGCGTCGCCTGGAGCAGCTGATTGCTCAGGCCTGGCACTCAGATGTCATCCGCCAGCAGCGTCCGACTCCGCTTGATGAGGCCAAATGGGGCTTTGCCGTGGTCGAAAACTCCCTGTGGCAGGCCGTACCCGAGTTTCTGCGCCAATTCGACGAAAAGCTGACCGAGCAATTTGGCGAAGGGCTACCGATTGATGCCGCCCCGGTGACTTTTTCCTCCTGGATGGGGGGAGACCGCGACGGTAACCCATTTGTGACCTCCGACGTGACCCGTGAAGTCCTGCTGCTGTCGCGCTGGAAAGCCGCCGATCTGTATCTGCAGGATATCCAGGAGCTGGTCAGCGAGCTGTCGATGGTCAAATGCAATGACGCGGTCCGCGCCCTGGCCGGTGAGGAGCACGAACCGTACCGTGCCATCCTCAAAGATCTGCGCACCCGCCTGACCAACACCCGTGACGTACTCGATGCCCGGATTAAAGGGCAGGATGTACCGAGCACCGGTATCATCGACCATGTCGATCAACTGTGGATCCCGCTGCACGCCTGTTACCAGTCGCTGCACGAATGTGGCATGGGCATTATTGCCGACGGCCTGCTGCTGGATGTGCTGCGCCGCATTAAATGTTTCGGTGTCCACCTGGTACGGCTTGATATCCGTCAAGAAAGTACCCGTCACAGCAACGTGATTTCCGAGCTGACCCGCTATCTGGGTCTGGGTGATTACGATCAGTGGAACGAGCAGGATAAGATCGCCTTCCTGGTGCGCGAGCTGTCGTCCAAGCGCCCGCTCCTGCCACGCGACTGGGAGCCGTCCGCTGAAGTTCGCGAAGTCATCGAGACCTGCAAAGCGATTGCCGAACAACCGCGCGAAGCGCTGGGGGCCTATGTAATTTCCATGGCCCGTACCGCCTCTGATGTCCTGGCCGTGCACCTGCTGCTGCAGGAAGCCGGTTGCCGCTTCCGGATGGATGTCTGCCCGCTGTTCGAAACCCTCGACGACCTTAACAACGCCGAAGCCGTGATCAAGCAACTGATGCACATCGACTGGTATCGCGGCTTTATCCAGAATCACCAGATGGTGATGATTGGCTATTCAGACTCAGCAAAAGACGCCGGGGTAATGGCCGCGGGCTGGGCGCAGTACCGCGCAATGGAAGCACTGGTGGCCGTGTGTGATGAAGCCGGTGTCGACCTGACCCTGTTCCACGGTCGCGGCGGCTCTCTCGGCCGGGGCGGCGCACCGGCACATGCCGCCCTGCTGTCCCAGCCGCCGCGCAGCCTGAAAGGCGGCCTGCGAGTAACGGAGCAGGGAGAAATGATTCGCTTTAAACTCGGCCTGCCGGAAGTGGCGATCAACAGCCTGAGCCTGTACGCCAGTGCAATCCTGGAAGCCAACCTGCTGCCGCCACCGGAGCCGAAACAGAACTGGCGCCAGGTGATGGATATGCTGTCGGACGTCTCCTGCGAGGCATACCGTGCCGTGGTGCGCGGTACACCGGATTTTGTGCCTTACTTCCGCGCCGCCACTCCGGAACTGGAGCTGGGTAAACTGCCGCTGGGCTCCCGTCCGGCGAAACGTAACCCGCAAGGCGGCGTCGAGAGCCTGCGCGCCATCCCATGGATTTTCGCCTGGAGCCAGAACCGCCTGCTGCTACCCGCCTGGCTGGGTGCCGGTGAAGCCATCCAGCACGCCATCGACCAAGGCCACGCACCTCAGCTGGAGGAAATGTGCCGCGAATGGCCGTTCTTCTCCACCCGTCTTGGTATGCTGGAAATGGTGTTCACCAAAACCAATATCGGCATTGCGGAATACTACGACCAGCGTCTGACCGACAAGTCACTGTGGCCATTGGGTCAGAAACTGCGCGGGCAGCTGCAAAGTGATATTAAAGCGGTGCTGAATGTGGAAAACAGCGCCCACCTGATGGAGCAGAACCCGTGGGGGGCCGAGTCTATCCGCCTGCGTAACATCTACGTGGAACCGCTGAACATGTTGCAGGCTGAGCTGCTGTACCGGACCCGTCAGCAGGACGGCGGTTCACCAATGCTGGAAGAAGCCTTGATGATTACCATCGCCGGCATCGCAACCGGGATGCGTAACACCGGTTAATGCCCCTGAAGATCCAAAAAAGGCCACAGTCATGTGGCCTTTTCTTTTTGCTCTTCCCGTCAATCTGCCCAGTGACTCATCTTTGAGACAAGTCCTGTGATCGCACATCAGCTAATGTTTATGCAGTGAACACAGGTGAAGCAAAACCGTGTGCAGTGCATTTTTACTCTTAACCTTGTCAATATGTAGACAATCGTCACAAGACTCACAATTGGTTGCATCTTTATTTTGCGATATCACGCTCTGATGTCGAAATGTCGTCAATTGATGTGTATGCTACGTGATCCCGATCAGGCACTGCAACAACACGATTATAAATACGCCATAGAGCGAAGGGTAAAAGGTCTGATTGGTTTTATCTTTTTGTTGTATTTTAACGGATAGAAGAGATGTCACTACCACACGTTATTTTGACCGTGCTGAGCAACCGCGACGCAACGGGCTACGATATTACTAAAGAGTTTTCCAACAGTATCGGCTATTTCTGGAAAGCCAGCCACCAGCAGGTTTACCGTGAGCTGAACAAGATGGCCGGCAACGATCAGGTCACTTGCAAGCTTGAACCTCAGGAAGGCAAACCGGACCGTAAGGTGTACTCGATCACGGATCTGGGTCGCCAGGCGCTGTTCGAGTGGTTCCAGGAGCCGGCACGTAACCCAACCATTCGCGATGAGTTTTCTGCGAAACTGGTGGTATGCAGTGTGCACAACTCTGAGCCGATGCAGCGTCAGCTGGAAGGCCTGATTGAAGAATCACACACGCTGCTGAACCACTATGCCGAGCTGGAAAAAGTCCATTTCGCCGATTACAAAAACATGGATCGCCAGTCCCGTCTTGACCGACTGACACTGCGCCGTGCTATCCATAATCGTCAGGCATGGATCGACTGGGCAGAAGAGGTACTGGTCGAGCTGAAAGACATGGATGCCCCTAACAGCCCGGTAGCCCTGTAAGCTCATACGATATCGCGCGAAAGCCGCCCGACGGCAGCCCGCCACAAACACAAGCCGCTGCACATGCAGCGGCTTTTTTTATGCTTATCTGGCTGGTTACCCGCCCCGGACAACGCCAGTGGCGAACGGTCAGCCATGTGGTGTCACATCAGGCCGTTTCCGCCCGCACACCCAGAGTATGGCAAATGGCGTAGGTCAGCTCTGCACGGTTCAGGGTGTAGAAGTGGAAATCTTTTACCCCTTCGCGGCTCAGGACACGCACCATGTCAATTGCATTGCTCGCCCCAACCATCTGGCGGCTGAGCAGATCATCATCCAGCCCTTCGTACTGCTTCTCCAGCCAGCCCGGAATTTTCACATTATTGGTGCTGGCAAAGCGCTTGGCCTGCTTCATGTTCGACACCGGCAGAATGCCCGGGACAATCTCTACATCAATCCCTGCCGCCACACAGCGGTCGCGAAAACGCAGGTAGCTTTCCACATCGAAGAAGAACTGAGTGATCGCCCGGCTTGCTCCGGCATCCACTTTACGCTTGAGGTTAATCAGATCGGCCTGTGCGCTTTTGGCTTCCGGATGTACTTCCGGGTAAGCCGCCACTGAGATATCGAAATCTGCTTCCGCGCGCAGCAGTTCCACCAGATCCACCGCATACATATCCGGCTTGATGCCTTTCTCCGGCAGATCACCCCGCAGAGCGACAATATGGCGAATACCGTTGTTCCAGTAATCGCGGGCGATGGTCCGCAGTTCATCGCGGCTGGCATCAATGCAGGTCAGGTGAGGCGCTGCAATGAGGCCGGTCTGATCTTTAATGTCTTTGATGATGGAGTGTGTCCGGTCCCGCTCGCCGGAGTTAGCCCCGTAGGTCACTGACACAAACTTCGGTTTCAGGGTTTTCAGGCGATGAATGGATTGCCACAAGGTTTGCTCCATTTGCTCGCTGCTCGGCGGGAAAAACTCAAAAGACACATTGATGTTGCCATTCAGGTCAGCAATATTCTGGTTTAGTGCATCCAAGTGGCCTGCGTAAGAATATCCCATAATCCAATCCTTCCTCTTTCGGCCCCTTGGCCTTCCCTTAACCGTAACGTCCTGAAATATCCATTTAGACGTCTATATGTCTACAGAATGTCTTGTAACCAATTTAATGTCAACACGATGATCATGAATATTTCTCAACTGATAATTGCAGGATCTTCAAGCAGGCCAAAAACGCAAAAAAGCCCGCATTTGCGGGCTTTTCCGGTTATTTTCGCGATCGATAGCACACGTTACTGCCATTGATTAAATTGTCAGTGAATCGCACCAAGTGCAACCTGACAAGCAGCATGATCCGCATAACCTGTCTCGGTCGCACTTTCTCCCGCTCACCTAAAGCATAGTCGCCATCCGGTTGATATCCGACAGCAGCGCCCCGGCCGTGACGTCACGACCGGCCCCCGGCCCCCGGATCACCAGCGGGTTATCACGGTACCAGCGGCTTTCGATAGCAAAGATGTTGTCGCACGGCAGCAGGTTAGCCAACGCATGCTCCCGAGAAAGCGCTTCGACCCCGACCACGGCCTTACCGTGGCGATCCAGCCGGGCGATATAGCGTAATACCTTGTCTTCCTTCTGCGCCTTACTGAGTCGTTCCGCCAGGATGTTATCCAGTACCGCAGCCTGTTCAAAGAATCCGTCCAGACTAAGCTCAGCCAGAGCTTCCGGCACCAGAGTTTCCACCCTGACCTGCTCCGGCTCCAGTACCAACCCAGACTCCCGGGCCAGGATCACCAGCTTGCGCATCACATCACTACCGTCAAGGTCACTGCGTGGATCCGGCTCGGTCAGCCCCTGCTGCCACGCCTGCTCCACCAGCTGAGAAAACGGCACGGAACCGTCATACTGCTGGAACAGCCAGGACAGCGTTCCGGAGAAAATCCCCGACAGGGCAATAATGGTGTCGCCGCTGTCACACAGGTCTCGAACGGTGTGGTTCACCGGCAAGCCGGCACCAACGGTGGCGTTGTAAAGCCAGAAACGGCTGCTTTTGGCAAAGGCATCCTGTACCGCGTGATACTGCTCGCCGGAAGCCGACCCGGCGACCTTGTTGGCCGAAATCAGGTGAAAGCCCGCCTCGGCAACGGCCGGATAGCGCGCTGCCAACTCGCTGCTGGCTGTTACATCCAGCACAATCACATCATCGTAAGGGTGGCTGGCCAGCACACTCAGCCATTCGCCAGACGCGGCAGATTCCACCGCTTCATCCTCATAGGCCGTCAGCGCCTGTTCGGGGTTAATTCCGCGGGTATCAATCCAGTAGCGGCGGCTGTCCACCACCCCAATCAGGGTAAATGACATCCCGTGCCGCTTTTCCAGCGCCACCTTCTCCCGGGCAAACAACTCCAGCCAGCGGCTGCCAATATTGCCCTTGCCGCACAGCACCAGACCAATCTGTTTCTGCGCCTGGAACAAATGCTGGTGAATCTGCTGGATCAAACGGTCGAGGTCAGTCTGGCGCAACACGCCCACCAAACTCAGGCCAGACTCCGACTCGGCAATAAATTCCACCGGCTGGCGCTTGAGCTGCTGATAGAAGCCGTAACAGTGCACGGCATTGTTCACCACTCCGGCCCCCACCACCGCCACCATCGAGAATCCATCCCGCAGCTTGATTTCCGCCGCAATGCCGCTGTCCTGCAGCAATGCCAGAACGCTGCCGACCACTTCGGTGGTGTACGCCAGCTGAATGCGCCCTTTATCGGCTTCGACACTGCGGGCTAGCGGCAACAACTGGGCACGCTGAAGCAACCGGTCGACCTCCGCCAGCACCGGCTCCAGGGTTTGTGAGCGCGGGACCGACAACGCAATCACACAGACGTCATCCAGTGACGTCACGATTTTAGCGCCACGTCCGGAGGCCAGCACCCGCTCAACCCGGGTTGAACCGGATTCCGGCTGATGGCTGCAACGCAGGGTCAGATCAATGGCACTCTGCGCCACCGGTTGCAGAGTCCGGCTGTGCAGTACCGGGGCTGCCAGCCGCGCCAGTTCGCTGGCTTCATCGAGCCGCAGCAGCGGCAGCAGACAGGCATCCCCGACTTTACGTGGATCGGCACTGTACACCCCAGCGACGTCGCTCCAGATCGTCACCCGCTGGACTTCAGCCAGTGCGCCAATCACGGTAGCGGAATAATCCGAGCCGTTACGCCCGAGCAGCACAGTTTCCCCGGCGCCGTTACGCGCCATAAACCCGGTGATCACCACCCGCTTATGCTGATGCTGCGCCAGTTGCGCCTTGAGCAGCGGCCATGACTGGGCCCTGTCGACCTCCGGCTGTGCCGAGCGTTCTGTGCGCAGGAACAGGCGAGAGTCCAGGTTCACGGCAGGCAGCCCCTGCTGACTCAGCAGCGCGGCCATCAGCCGGGCCGACCAGAGCTCACCGTGCCCTTGAACCCAGGCTGACTGCGCTTCACTGAGCGGCAACTGCTCCCCGACACGGGCGATCTCGCCCAGCTCCAGATGCAGCTGAGTCAGCAGCTCATCTGCCAACTCACCGCTGAGCAGGTTTTCAATCAGTTGTTGCTGGAACTGACGCAAAGCCTGCAGGGCTTCGTGGGCCTGACGGCCGTCTTTGCCAAGCAAGGTCAGCCACTCGATTAAATTATTTGTGGTTTTTCCTGCCGCAGACACCACCACCAGATCGGTGTCACCGGAGTATTCCCGTAGAATCTCGACGACCCGGCGATAACAGTCCGGATCGGCCAGGCTACTGCCGCCAAACTTGTGCAATTGCCTCGGATTGCCTGCACTCATGCTGCCACCTCCGCCGCTTTCTGGAAGGCCTGCGCCAAATCTGCAATCAAATCTGCCGGGTCTTCCAGCCCCACAGACAACCGCAACAATGACGGCTTCAGCCCGGCCGCAGCCTGCGCTTCATCCGACATGGCGCGGTGGGTCATGCTGGCCGGATGGCAAATCAGACTCTCCGTCCCGCCGAGAGACTCCGCCAGCGAGAAGCAGGTTAGCTCACGGACAAAGGTTTCCAGCTGTGCTTGAGAGCCTGCGATCTCAAAACTCAGCATAGCGCCAAATCCTTTCTGCTGCTGGAGGGCAATCTCATGCCCCGGGTGCGACGGCTGGCTAGGATGATAAATCTGTCCGACCAATGGCTGGGTTTGCAGAAATGCCAGAATCTGCGCGCTGTTTTCCTCATGCATCCGCATCCGTGGAGCCAACGTGCGCAGACCGCGCAGCGTCAGGTACGCATCAAACGGTGCGCCGGTAGCGCCGATACAGTTGGCCCACCATGCCAGGTGCTCCGCCTGCTCTTCTGATTTGGCGACCAGCACCCCGCCCAGCACATCAGAATGGCCGTTGATGTATTTGGTGGTGGAGTGCACAACAAAATTGGCGCCCAGCGCCAAGGGTTGCTGCAAGATAGGTGACAGGAAGGTGTTATCGACCGCGACCAGCGCCCCGACTTTGTCGGCAGCGGCGCACAGCTCGGCAATATCCACGATCCGCAGTAGCGGGTTGGACGGCGTTTCCACCCACACCAGCTTAGGTTTCAGTGCCAGCGCCTCAGCCACCGCCTGCGGGTTGGTCTGATCCACGAAGCGGACCTGAAAATCGCCCTTTTCCGCCCGGGTATTGAACAAGCGGTAGGTCCCGCCATAGCAGTCATGCGGTGCCACAACCAAATCGCCCGGTCCCAGCAAGGCCGACACCAGCAAGTTAATCGCCGCAGTCCCGCAGTTCGTCACAATGGCACCGGCTCCGCCCTCTAGCTCCGCCAGTACTTCTGCCAGCATATTGCGGGTTGGATTTCCGGAACGCGAATAGTCATACTGAGGCAGTTCGCCCAACTGGGGGAAACCATAGGTGGACGTCAGATAGATGGGTGGCACCACGGCATTAAACTGGGTGTCGGACTCAATGCCGGTTCGAACCGCGACGGTGGCAAGCTTCTTGTCACTCATAGTTACTTTCCTTGTTGGGCGATTGCAGCTGAATAAACTTTACGCATCAACATAGCGGCTATCACAAAGGACGTCAACACTTCTAGACGTCCATATGTCTTTGCTTATGGCAGTAAATCCCGCTAAAATCCGTCTTAGTTCTATTACTTCAATTTAAAATCGCTGAGAAGGTTAAAAATGGCAGAGTGGAATGGCGAATACATCAGTCCATACGCGGAACACGGTAAGAAAAACGAACAAGTAAAGAAAATTACAGTTTCGATCCCACTGAAGGTTCTGAAAATCCTGACCGATGAACGTACCCGTCGCCAGGTTAATAACTTACGTCATGCGACCAACAGTGAACTGCTGTGCGAAGCCTTCCTGCATGCCTACACCGGCCAGCCGTTGCCGACCGATGATGACATCCGTAAAGATCGCCCGGATGACCTGCCAGCGGAAGCCAAGGCCATCATGGATGAGAAAGGGATCAAGTACGAAGATATCAACGAGTAACCGTGCCCTCGCGGCGCCCACTCGCGACTGATTCCCCTGGCAGCAGCCATAAAAAAACCAGCCCTCAGGCTGGTTTTTTCGTTTCAGGCAGATGGACTTACTTGTCTTCCATGTAACCCACTGGCATCGCGATCTGTGCCACGCCGGAGTCAATTGCCGCCTGAGCCACCGCTTTCGCAACGCGCGGCAGCAGACGTGGATCCATTGGTTTTGGAATGATGTACTCAGAACCGAACTCCAGTGACTGAGCACCCGCCGCTGCCACCACTTCCGCCGGTACCGGCTCTTTCGCCAGTTCACGAATCGCGTGTACTGCCGCCAGTTTCATCTCATCGTTGATTTCGCTGGCACGTACGTCCAGTGCACCACGGAAGATGAACGGGAAACAAATCACGTTGTTCACCTGGTTCGGGTAGTCAGAACGGCCTGTACCCATGATCAGGTCATCACGTACTGCGTGCGCCAGCTCCGGTTTGATTTCCGGATCCGGGTTTGAACACGCAAAGACCACCGGCTTGTCAGCCATCAGTTTCAGTGCTTCAGGAGCCAGTAGATCCGGACCCGATACGCCCACAAAGATATCTGCGCCGTCAATCACGTCTTCCAGCGTACGCTTGTCAGTGTTGTTGGCAAACAGTTGTTTGTATTCGTTAATGTCATCACGACGAGTGTGGATCACGCCCTTGCGGTCGAGCATGTAGATCTTCTCACGCTGTGCGCCACACTTAATCAGCAGTTCCATACATGCTACCGCAGCAGCACCGGCACCCAGACAGACAATCACCACCTCGCTGATGTCTTTGCCCTGCAGTTCCAGCGCATTCAGCATACCGGCTGCAGTAACAATAGCGGTACCGTGCTGATCATCGTGGAAAACCGGTACGTTACAACGCTCAATCAGGCGTTTTTCGATTTCAAAACAGTCTGGGGCTTTAATGTCTTCTAGGTTGATACCACCGAAGGTGTCAGCAATGTTGGCTACGGTATCAACGAACTCGTCGATAGTACGGTGTTTCACTTCGATATCGATGGAGTCCAGGCCAGCAAAACGCTTGAACAGCAGCGCTTTCCCTTCCATTACTGGCTTAGACGCCAGGGGACCCAGGTTACCCAGACCCAGAATGGCCGTACCGTTAGTAATAACAGCAACCATGTTGCCTTTGCCGGTGTACTTGTAAACATTCTCAGCATTCTGGGCAATTTCACGTACTGGCTCAGCAACGCCTGGGCTGTAAGCCAGCGCCAGATCTTCAACAGTGTTCGCTGGTTTACTCAGCTCAACAGAAATTTTGCCGGGAACAGGGTACGCGTGGTAATGGAGGGCTTGTTGGCGAAAATCTTCAGACATAATGTTCAGGATCCTGAATAATAATAATGTTCAGTTCGTTGGAAACGCTAAATCATATGCGATAGCAGCAGAAAATCCTAGCACCGAACATCTGGTCGAGCCAAGGATTCCTGAGCGGATTAGTCAGGTTTGTTGTGAGCTATGATCCGTATCCGTAAAAATGGGTAATTTCTGTGTCACTACAGGGAAGGAAACGCTAACAGAATGTGACTGTTACAGGCTCAGGAAGGATCAATGGGTATAAAAAAGGGGATGCCGAAGCATCCCCTTTTTTCGAAATTCAACGTGCAATTACTTGCTAGACAGAGCGCCAAAACGCTTGTTGAATTTGTCGATACGGCCACCAGTGCTCACTTGACGCTGTTTACCAGTGTAGAATGGGTGACACTTGTCGCATACGTCCAGGTTCAGAGCGTCTTTACCTAGAGTAGAGTTGAATACGAAAGTGTTGCCGCAAGAACATTTAGCGTTCACAGCTGTGTATTCTGGGTGAATACCTTGTTTCATGGGATAACCTCAAACATTTAAGGCCGTGTCGCTCTCCCGATCCTAAGCCGGGCACCACACGTCGTTAATAACAAACAGCGTATAGGTATGGCCAATACGCCAAATTCAGGCCGCGTATAGTAATCAATCACGCCCTCCAAATCAACAGATACGCTCCTTTTTTCACCGCTTTGCCGCACCCGTGTTAGCAGGGTACACTTCTCTATCTTAGTACATGCTGATTTGCGGTTGATTATGACGCCCAACATTGCCCGAGTGGCCCTTCCTGTCCCCCTCGATAAACAGTTTGATTACCTGATCAAACCCGGTCAGACACCGGTGGTCGGCGGGCGGGTCAAAGTGCCGTTCGGACGCCAGCATCTGGTGGGTATCGTCATGGCGATCAGCACGGAATCGGAGTGGCCGGTCGACCAACTCAAACCACTGAACAGCGTGCTGGATGGCGAGCCCCTGTGGCCGTCATCGCTGTTTAACCTGCTCTGCTGGGCCAGCCGGTACTACCAGTACCCACTCGGCGACACCCTCGCCAACGCCATGCCGACTCTGCTGCGTAAAGGCCGCGAAGCGTCCCCGGCCAGCCTGAAAGTCTGGCAACTGACTCCGGCCGGTTATGATCAGCCCCTCAGTGCGCTGACACGGGCTCCGCGTCAGGTACAGGTCCTCAATGCCCTGCGCCAAGGCGAGGTCAGCCATGATGCTTTGCTCGCCGAGGACATCTCCGCGGCGACCCTGAAAACACTGAGCGAAAAAGGCTGGATCTTCGCATCGGAACAGCAACCGGCTGCGGCCGACTGGGCAGCGCATTTCGCCGTGACGGAAGAAAAACCCAAGCTCAATGAGGAGCAGGCACTGGCGATCGCGTCGGTGAACGCCAATCCCGATTTTGCCTGCTACCTGCTGGAAGGGGTCACCGGCTCAGGCAAAACCGAGGTCTACCTGAATCTGCTCGAACCGGTCCTGGCGGCCGGGAAACAGGCCCTGATCCTGGTCCCGGAAATCGGCCTGACCCCGCAGACCATTAACCGCTTCAAGCGACGTTTCAATGTTCCGCTGGAAACGATCCACTCCGGCCTGAACGACACCGAGCGCCTGTCGGCGTGGCTGGCCGGACGGGATAACCAGGCCGGGATCATTATCGGCACCCGCTCTGCCCTGTTCACGCCGTTTGCCAACCTCGGCATCATTATTGTCGACGAAGAGCACGACGCCTCGTACAAGCAGCAGGACAGCCTGCGCTATCACGCCCGCGATCTGGCGGTGATGCGGGCCAGCCAGGGCAACATCCCCATTATTCTGGGCTCGGCAACACCGGCCCTTGAGACCCTGCACAACGCCAAAAGCGGGAAATACCACCATCTTCACCTGACCCGCCGGGCCGGACACGCTCAGTCAGCCCGACACGGGGTGCTGGACGTTAAGGGACTGTATCTCGAAGCCGGGCTGTCAGCTCCGCTGATCGCCCAGATGCGCAAACACCTCACGGCCGGCAATCAGGTCATGCTGTTTCTCAACCGGCGCGGCTATGCCCCGGCGGTCATGTGCCATGAGTGTGGCTGGCTGGCGGAATGTAAACGCTGCGACGCCTACTACACCTATCACCAGCAAAGCGGCGAATTGCGCTGCCACCACTGTGCCACCCAGCGCCCGGTGATGCCGCAGTGCGGCAATTGTGGCTCGACCCAGTTGCATGCGGTCGGGGTCGGTACCGAGCAGCTCGAGCAACAACTGGCCACCCTGTTTCCCGACTACAAAACCGTGCGGATTGACCGAGACAGTACCCGCCGTAAAGGCAGCCTGGAAAATTACCTGGAAGCCATCCGCCGCAACGAATACCAGATTTTGATTGGCACCCAGATGCTGGCAAAAGGCCACCACTTTCCGGACGTCACCCTGGTCGCCCTGATTGACGTTGACAGTGCCCTGTTCAGTAACGATTTTCGGGCCAGCGAGCGGTTGGCCCAACTGTTTATCCAGGTCGCCGGACGCGCCGGGCGGGCCAGCAAGCCGGGCGAAGTGATCCTGCAAACCCACCACCCGGAACACGCCCTGCTGCAGGCGCTGCTGTACAAAGGCTATGACCAGTTTGCCACCAGTGCCCTACAAGAGCGCAAACAGGCCTGGCTGCCGCCTTATACCTATCTGGCCCTGCTGCGCGCAGAAGCCCATGAGAATCATCAGGTCGAGCAGTTCCTGCAACAGATCCGGGGAATCTTTGAAGCCAGCCCGGTCTTTAACCAAGATACCCAGGTCATGGGCCCTAACCCGGCTCCGTTGGCTCGCCGGGCCGGGCGCTATCGCTGGCAACTGCTGATCCAGGCCCCCAGCCGAAAGGCCCTGCAGCAACTGCTATCCCTGGCCAAACCGGCGATTGGACTGTTGCCGCTGAGCAAGAAGATCCGCTGGTCGATCGATGTGGAACCTCAGGATTTAACTTAAAATGAACAATGCGACTCACGTCACATGCTGGATGAAATTAATGGTGTTTTAAGCATGTTTAATCCCCGGCAGACAGCCTACAATAACAGGCTCGCTGGTACAGGTATCAGCCCTGTTTGGCCATGATCCTCCAGCATGAGAGAGAAAAATAATAGAGAGGAACCCTAATATGGCGACAATGAAGGATGTTGCCCAGCTCGCCGGTGTGTCTACAGCCACGGTGTCCCGTGCCCTGATGAACCCGGAAAAAGTGTCAGCCTCAACAAGAAAAAAGGTTGAACAGGCTGTCATGGACGCTGGCTATTCACCCAATTCACTGGCTAGGAATTTACGTCGCAACGAATCAAAAACCATCGTTACCATTGTCCCGGATATCTGTGACCCATATTTCACGGAAATTATTCGCGGGATTGAAGAAGCGGCGATGGAACACGGTTACCTGGTGCTGCTGGGCGACAGCGGACAGCAGAAAACCCGGGAAAATTCATTTGTTAATCTGGTCTTTACCAAACAAGCTGACGGGATGCTGCTACTCGGCACGGATCTGCCGTTTGATGTCAGTAAACCGGAACAGAAAAACCTGCCGCCAATGGTGATGGCCTGCGAATTTGCCCCTGAGCTGGAGCTGCCAACTGTCCATATCGATAACCTGACCGCTGCGTTTGAAGCGGTGAACTACTTAACCCAGATGGGCCATAAGCGTATCGCTCAGATCGCCGGACCGGATTCTGCCGCTTTGTGTCAGTTCCGTAATCAGGGTTACCAGCAGGCCATGCGCCGTGCTGGAGTGGAGCTGAACCCGGCCTACACCGTCAAGAGCGATTTCACCTTTGCCGGTGGCGCCCGTGCGGTAACAGCCCTGCTGTCGATGCCGGAGCCTCCGACCGCTCTGCTGTGCCACAATGATGTGATGGCCATTGGTGCCATGCAGCAAGCCAAACGTCTCGGTTTCCGGGTTCCGCAGGATCTGTCAATTGTCGGTTTCGATGATATTCAGTTTGCGGAATACTGCGATCCACCTCTGACGACGGTGTCCCAGCCTCGCTATGAAATCGGCCGTCAGTCCATGCTGATGCTGCTGGATATTCTCAAAGGCAAAGACATCGCCTCCGGCTCCCGCCTGCTGGATGCCAAACTGGTGATTCGCGAGAGCGCCGCCCCACCAGCGAACGCCTGATCGCTGTCAATATGAGCTTATGTTTTGCACATAAGCTCACAAAACTTCTGCGCCTGGCTGTAAGGCTTCGAATCATAACGCGTTCAGGGTCTGGTCAGTTATGGCGCAAGTTTGTAACATAGGCCCATTGTCCATCCGAATAAACCAGCAGCATCGTGGCTACAAAAGATTACGTTAAACGCGGTCGTGCCCCCAAGAAACCGGCACGAAACAGTCGCAAAGCCCCGCCAAGTAGCGGGTTTCCAGTGAAGTGGGCCACCATTGCCCTGATTTTGGTGGCCGGGTTGGGCTATGGACTTTATTTCCTGTCGACCTCCCCAGCCCCCGCGCATTCTCAGGCAACCCAGCAGACGCCGCCTCCGGCCCCGTCTAAGCCCAAACCGCCTGAACCAAAGCCGACACCAAAACCGGAAGTAAAACCTGAAGTAAAACCGATCACCAAACCGGTAGTGCAGCCCAAACCGACTCCGGAGGCCAAAACGCTGCCGCCGAAGCCGGAAGAAAAATGGCGCTACATTGAAGAACTGGAAAATAAAGAAATACAGGTCGAAGCGAAGAAAGAGCAGGTCCCGACCCGCCCTTATCTGATGCAGTGTGGTGCTTACCGCAGCCAAAGTCAGGCCGAAGAGCGCAAAGCGATGATCGCGTTCCAGGGGCTGACTAGCCAGATAAAGATCAGTCAGGGTGAAAAAGGTACCTGGTACCGCGTGATTCTGGGGCCGTATCCGCAAAAGCGTAAAGCCGAGAGCGATCGCAACCAGCTGCGCCGGGTCGGCATCGAGCCGTGTGCCATCTGGTTCTGGGAGTCCTGAGCACTAGGCTCAGTGTCTCCGGCCAGCCGTTTTTCCCTGCTTGTATCAGGTTTGCCCTGTGCGGCAGAACATGCACAGAAAAAGGATGCCCCGGCATCCTTTTCTTTTTCCGCCCTTGAAACCACCGTCCCCCACCCCCAGATCGTCAGGTATACCCAAACCGGCAGCAGCCGGAAAGACTCAAAGAGGTAACACCGTGACAACTATCGTATCTGTTCGTCGAAACGGTAAAGTCGTTATCGCCGGTGATGGCCAGGTTTCCCTGGGCAACACAGTTATGAAAGGTAACGCTCGCAAAGTGCGCCGTTTATATAACAACAAAGTGCTTGCAGGTTTTGCAGGCGGCACAGCGGATGCCTTCACTCTATTCGAACGTTTCGAGCGTAAGCTGGAAATGCACCAGGGCCACCTGCAAAAAGCGGCGGTGGAACTGGCTAAAGACTGGCGGACAGATCGTATGCTGCGCCGCCTGGAAGCCCTATTGGCGGTAGCCGATGAAACCGGCTCACTGATCATCACCGGTAACGGTGACGTGGTTCAGCCTGAGCACGACCTGATTGCCATTGGCTCAGGCGGTAACTTTGCCCAGGCCGCGGCCATTGCGCTGCTGGAAAACACCGATTTGGGCGCCCGCGAAATTGCCGAGAAGGCCCTGAACATTGCGGGTGACATCTGTGTGTTCACCAACCATTTCCACACCATCGAAGAGCTCGACACAAAATAAGGGAAGCGGCCATGTCTGAAATGACTCCTCGCGAAATCGTCCATGAACTTGACCGCCACATCATCGGTCAGGACAAAGCCAAGCGTGCAGTTGCGATCGCGCTGCGTAACCGCTGGCGTCGTATGCAGCTGCCGGAAGAGCTGCGCGTTGAAGTAACCCCGAAAAATATCCTGATGATCGGTCCGACGGGTGTGGGTAAAACAGAAATTGCCCGCCGCCTGGCCAAGCTGGCTAACGCGCCGTTTATCAAAGTAGAAGCCACCAAGTTCACCGAAGTCGGCTACGTCGGCAAAGAAGTCGAAACCATTATCCGTGATCTGACGGATGTGGCGGTCAAAATGACCCACCAGCAGGCGATGGAAAAAGTACGTTTCCGCGCTGAAGAGCTGGCCGAAGACCGCATTCTGGATGTGCTGCTGCCACCGGCCCGTGACGCCTGGGGCCAGAACGAGTCCAGCGACAACAACTCTGCCACCCGCCAGTCTTTCCGTAAAAAACTGCGTGAAGGCAAGCTGGATGACAAAGAGATCGAAATCGATGTCGCTGCGCCGCAAATGGGCGTAGAGATCATGGCCCCTCCTGGTATGGAAGAGATGACCAACCAGCTGCAGGGCATGTTCCAGAACCTGGCCGGCAACACCACCAAAAAGCGTAAGATGAAAATCAAGGACGCGATGAAGGCGGTAACAGAAGATGAGGCCTCCAAGCTGGTTAACCATGACGAGCTGAAAGATCAGGCCATCTTTGCGGTGGAAAACCACGGTATCGTGTTCCTGGATGAAATCGACAAGATTTGTAAGCGCGGTGAAACGTCAGGTCCTGATGTGTCTCGCGAAGGGGTCCAGCGTGACCTGCTGCCACTGGTTGAAGGCAGCACGGTCTCAACCAAGCACGGCATGGTTCGTACCGACCACATCCTGTTCATCGCCTCAGGCGCGTTCCAGGTTGCCAAACCGTCAGATTTGATCCCAGAGCTGCAAGGCCGTCTGCCAATTCGCGTTGAGCTGGAAGCCCTGACCAGCCATGACTTCAAGCGCATCCTGACTGAGCCGAATGCCTCGCTGACCGAGCAGTACAAAGCCCTGATGGCGACCGAATCCGTGAACATTGAGTTCGATGAAAGCGGGATCAGCAAGCTGGCTGAAGCGGCCTGGCAGGTTAACGAGCGTACCGAGAACATCGGTGCCCGTCGCCTGCACACCGTGATGGAGCGCCTGATGGAAGAGCTGTCTTTCGATGCGACTGAAAGAAACGGTGAGAAAGTGTTGATTGACGATGCTTACGTCACAGCCCGTCTGGGTGAACTGGTCGATGATGAAGATCTGAGCCGTTTCATCCTGTAAGTTTCTTCCGGCTGATTCTGCAAACGGTGCCATAAGGCACCGTTTTTTTGTTTTTAAACAAACAATCTCCCGATAAAGTTGCCCATAATCACAGTTCAGCCATAATGGATCACTCACCGGTTGATTGACGAAAGCTCACTATGAAATCATCTTCACTCGCAATCTGGCTGGACGCTTGCCGGCCAAAAACGCTGCCTCTGGCCGTCGCCTCTATCGTCTGTGGCAGTGCCGTGGCGGGCTGGCAAGGCAGCTTCTCTGCCCTTATCGCCGGTCTTGCTCTGCTGACAGCGCTGCTGTTGCAGATCCTCTCGAACCTTGCCAACGACTACGGCGATGCCGTTAAAGGCACCGACAACGAGCAACGCCTGGGGCCACAGCGTGCTATCCAGTCTGGGCTGGTTACCCCTGCCGCGATGCGCAAAGCCATGCTGCTGAATATCGGCCTGACCATTGCCAGCGGCCTGAGCCTGATCGCGATCGCGACCGATAACCTACAGGACATGTTCGGCTTTATGCTGCTCGGGCTGATGGCGATCGCCGCGTCTATCGCCTACACCGTCGGCAACAAGCCGTACGGCTATCGCGGCCTTGGCGATCTTTCCGTCCTGATGTTCTTTGGCTGGCTGGGCGTGGCCGGAACCTATTATCTGCAGGCAGGACAGATTGACTCCATCATCATGCTGCCGGCAACCGCTTGTGGCTTATTGGCCGTGGGCGTGCTCAATATCAATAACCTGCGCGATATCGACAACGACCGGGCCTGTGGCAAGCTGACTCTGGCGGTTCGAATGGGGCCGGAATGGGGCCGTAAATACCACCTGTTTCTGCTGGTCGGCAGCGTGCTGTGTCTGGCGCTGTTTGCCGCCCTGGAAATCCATTCGCCGTACGGCTGGCTGTTTATCCTGAGTGCGCCGTTGCTGTTTAAGCATGGTAAACAGGTACTGACCGCCGCTGACGGGGCGGCACTTCGCCCGATGATGGCAACCATGGTGAAGTGCGCTTTGCTGACCAACTTGCTGTTTGCCGCCGGTGTGGTCCTCGCGGCCGTGTGATTTCCTGGTATAACCGCTGGCGGTCTTGTATCTTGACCAGCTAACTGATTATACTTTCAACAAATTATGCCTGGTTGCCCGCAGGCAACCCGGCGACCCTTTTCATTTGCCACAAGAAGAAGCGCGCCCATGGAATACAATACGTCCGAACTCTGCGACATCTACCTCGACAAGGTCGACGTTGTCGAACCTATGTTCAGTTCATATGGCGGCCGTAGCTCGTTTGGCGGCCAGATCACCACGATCAAGTGTTTCGAGGACTGCGGTCTGATCCGCACGGTGCTGGAAGAACCTGGCGCAGGCCGGGTGCTGCTGATTGATGGCGGCGGCTCACTGCGCCGCGCCCTGGTGGATGCGGAACTGGCACAGCTGGCTGCCGGCAACGAATGGGAAGGGTTAATCGTGTATGGCTGCGTCCGCCATGTGGATGACCTGGATGAACTCGACATCGGCATTCAGGCGATGGCGTCTATCCCGGTCGGTGCCGACGAACAAGGCATCGGTGAAGTGGATGTGGCGGTCAATTTCGGCGGCGTCACCTTCCTGCCGGAAGATCACATCTACGCGGACAACACCGGGGTCATCCTGTCACCGGAACCTCTGGACATCGAATAACCCGCGGCAATGCTGCTGGTACAGATGCCTTACTAACAAAAACAGAGCCCAACGGCTCTGTTTTTGATCGGGCGCTTCCCCCGCCAGCGGCGGAAGCGAATTCCGGATCGATTACTCGACGTGTTCCATTTTGCCCAGCAGTGCGCGTACGCGCTCTTGCCACGCCTGGTGATCATCACGCAACTTGTGGTTTTCCTGCTCCAGATCTTCACGACCTGAGCGCAGTGCCTGTGCTTCGTTAGCCAGGCTATCATTTTGTTCTTTTAGTTCTTCAATTTCCATTTGTAGCAGAGAAATTGTATCAACAGCCATCTGAACTTTGGCTTCCAGCTTTTCCAACATTTCTAGAGACATTTTTTCCACCTGTCTTCAGCCTATCGGTTTGCCCTAACCATTAAGACAACCTTACACAGGCACATTTACGGTTCATATGCCACCTATTCTAGCGAGGCGTCCTGCTTATGACATCTACAAATACCACGCTTTTCAACAAACGGGCAAAAATTACACAATTTTGATGAGATTTTTGCTTTCCTGATCGCCCGCACTCCGATCTCCCCCGGACCACCCCGTTTTTCCGGCCGCCGCGCCAGCTTCCCACCATATGAACTATGCGTGCAAAAATCGCTCGGACACGCCGTCTAAATGGGTAAAACTGCGATCAAACTCTATTTTAATGCAGGGTGAGCGTGCTAATTTCTGTCCTGATCGTATCTCTCTTGGATTTATCCAAGGCTTTGCCCAATCTGGCACATCCGACCTGTACAGGTCGGATTTTTTATTTTATAAACATCAACTTAAACAAATCACTTTATTTCTCCTCATCTAATCACCCCCAAAATGCTCGAAAAGGGAAAAACCCCCAGTCCCCAGCAATCGTTTGCGCGCATTCGCAAAAATAGAATTGTTTTTATGCTCGAACGCACATTTCTCGCGCAATCCAATTTTCTTCGCTGCGAGATCGAGTACATTTAGCCCACAACAAACATAACAATACCCCTACGACATAACAAAAGGACTGAACCATGACTACCCCGAAACAACACACTCTACTCGGCGAGTGCCTGGCCGAATTTATAGGCACGGGATTACTGATCTTTTTCGGTGTCGGCTGCGTGGCGGCGCTGGTACTGACTGGCGCAGAGTTCGGCCAGTGGGAAATCAGTATTATGTGGGGTCTGGGTGTGGCAATTGCGATTTACTGCACCGCCGGTGTGTCCGGCGCGCACATCAACCCAGCCGTGACCATCGCACTGGCAATGTTCCACGGTTTCGATAAACGCAAAGTCCTGCCGTACATTGCGGCACAAATGCTTGGTGCCTTCTTTACCGCCGCGTTGATTTACAGCCTGTACGGCAACCTGTTTACCAACTTCGAAACTGCCAACGGCATTGTGCGCGGTACCGAAGCCAGTCTGGCAACAGCCGGTATCTTCTCGACATACCCGAATGCCGCCCTGTCTTTCAGCGGAGCCTTTGCGGTGGAATTTGTAATCACCGCCGTGCTGATGTTCGCCATCCTGGCCATCGGTGACGAGAAAAATGGTGCGCCACGCGGTGCCATGGGCCCGCTGCTAATCGGTATTCTGATTGCGGTGATCGGCGGCTCTCTCGGTCCGCTAACCGGTTTTGCCATGAACCCGGCACGCGATTTCGGTCCTAAATTCTTTGCTTTCCTGGCTGGCTGGGGCGACGTAGCGCTGACCGGCGGGAAAGACATCCCTTACTTTATCGTGCCTTTCGTAGCCCCAATTCTGGGTGCCTGTGCCGGTGCCTGGCTATACCCGAAAACCATCGGTGTGTATCTGCCTGGTAACCGTTGCACGCTGCCTAACCAGTGTGAAGAGACTGGTGACAAAAGCGCAGCACAAGCGTAGTCAATGGCGTCCATGCCGCAGCTACGTATGAATAACAAACACTCTACTACCCTTATAAAATGAAAATAGAGGAAACCGTCATGACAACAGAGCAAAAGTACATTGTTGCACTAGATCAGGGGACGACCAGCTCGCGCGCCGTAGTGCTGGACCACAACGCCAATATTGTGTGTTCCGCGCAGCGTGAATTTACCCAAATCTATCCGAAAGCCGGATGGGTTGAGCATGACCCTCTTGAAATCTACGCAACACAAAGCTCTACACTGGTCGAAGCGCTGGCAAAAGCCGGTATCAGCTCTGATCAGGTGGCGGGGATTGGTATCACTAACCAACGTGAAACCACCATTGTCTGGGACAAAAATACAGGTAAGCCGGTTTACAATGCCATCGTCTGGCAGTGCCGCCGTACCGCTGATATCTGCGAAAAACTAAAAGCTGAAGGGCTGGAAGAGTACATCCGTGACAACACCGGCCTGGTTGTTGACCCGTACTTCTCCGGTACCAAAATCAAGTGGATCCTCGACAACGTCGAAGGAGCCCGCGAAGAGGCAGAAGCCGGCAACCTGCTGTTCGGTACGGTCGATACCTGGCTGATCTGGAAAATGACCCAGGGTCGTGTTCACGTAACGGATTACACCAACGCCTCACGTACCATGGTGTTCAACATCAATACCCTGGAGTGGGATGAAAAACTGCTGAAAGCGCTGGATATCCCACTGTCGATGATGCCGGAAGTGAAGCCTTCATCTGAAGTGTACGGAAAAACCAACATCGGTGGTAAAGGCGGTACCCGTATTCCTATCGCCGGGATTGCCGGTGACCAGCAGGCAGCACTGTTTGGCCAGATGTGTGTCAGCGCCGGTCAGGCGAAAAACACCTACGGCACCGGTTGCTTCCTGCTGATGAATACCGGCAGCGAGAAAGTCACCTCACACAACGGCCTGCTGACAACCCTGGCCTGTGGCCCGAAAGGGGAAGTGGCCTACGCCCTGGAAGGTGCCGTCTTTATGGGTGGGGCGTCAATTCAGTGGCTGCGTGATGAAGTCAAACTGCTGGACGATGCCAAAGACTCCGAATACTTTGCAGAGAAAGTGGGCAGCGCCAACGGCGTGTATGTGGTACCGGCTTTCACCGGTCTGGGTGCGCCTTACTGGGACCCTTACGCGCGTGGTGCCATCGTTGGTCTGACCCGCGGGGTGAACTCAAACCATATTATCCGCGCAACGCTGGAAAGTGTGGCCTACCAGACCCGCGATGTCCTGGACGCAATGCAGGCAGATTCCGGCATTCAACTGGCGAGCCTGCGAGTGGACGGTGGCGCGGTCGCCAACAACTTCCTGATGCAGTTCCAGTCCGACATCCTTAATACAGAGGTGCACCGTCCGGTGGTAACCGAAGTTACCGCACTGGGTGCTGCCTACTTGGCCGGTCTGGCAGTCGGATTCTGGGGCAACATCGATGAGCTGAAAGACAAAGCTGTGCTGGATCGCAAGTTCATCCCATGTGCCGATGAGAACAAACGTAACCGTCGCTACCGCGGCTGGAAACGTGCGGTGGAGTGCGCCAAAGGCTGGGCCATCGACGAAGACGATTGCTAATCCCCTCAAACTCGTTCCCTTTCAAGGCCTGCCGATGCAGGCCTTTTTCATGCCTGCGACCGTCACCAGAACACTCCAGCCCGACGCCGTATCCCCAGCGCGCCCCGAACAAACATTTCGCTTTCTATCCGATTCTGCGCGTAAACCGCTGCAAATTTCACATTTTTGCGCAAACGCAAACGTTTCCTTTCCAGCTGTGATAAAATCGCCGCCAGTTTTCTAGCCCACTGATTTTCTTTTTCTGGAGTAACCATGAAACGCGATTTGGCGATGGCATTTTCCCGCGTCACAGAAGGCGCTGCACTGGCTGGCTACAAATGGCTGGGCCGCGGCGACAAAAACGCGGCCGACGGCGCAGCGGTCGAAGTGATGCGTGCCCTGCTCAACCAAACTGAAATTGACGGTGAAATCGTCATCGGTGAAGGTGAGATCGATGAAGCACCTATGCTCTACATCGGGGAAAAAGTGGGTACTGGCGGTGATGCCGTTGATATCGCAGTGGATCCTATCGAAGGCACCCGTATGACCGCGATGGGCCAGAACAACGCCCTGGCCGTTCTGGCGGCCGGTGAAAAAGGGTCATTCCTCAAAGCCCCTGACATGTACATGGAAAAACTGGTTGTCGGTCCGGCCGCCAAAGGGGTGATCGATCTGGGCAAATCCCTGACTGACAACCTGAAAGCCGTTGCCGCTGCGCTGGATAAACCCCTGGATCGCCTAGTGGTCATCACTCTGGCCAAGCCACGTCACGAACAAGTGATTGCAGAGATGCAGGCGATGGGTGTACGCGTGTACGCCGTGCCGGACGGTGATGTAGCCGCTTCCATCCTGACCTGTATGCCTGACAGCGAAGTTGACCTTATGTACTGCATTGGCGGCGCACCGGAAGGCGTAGTTTCTGCCGCCGCGATCCGCGCGCTGGGCGGCGACATGCATGGCCGTCTGCTGCCGCGTCATCAGGTCAAAGGCGATACGGCTGAAAACCGCGAGCTGGGCGAAGTAGAAATCAGCCGTTGCCGCGAAATGGGCATTGAGCCGAACACTATCCTGACCATGAATGACATGGCACGCAGCGATAACGTGATTTTTGCCGGTACCGGGATCACCAAAGGCGACCTGCTGGAAGGGATTACCCGTCAGGGCAACATGGCGACGACCGAGACTCTGCTGATCCGCGGTAAATGCCGCACGATCCGCCGCATCAAATCGACCCACTACCTGGATCGCAAGGATGAGGCCATCAAAGACCACATCCTGTAACCGCTTCTCCCGGGCGCACAACAAGTGCGCCCTTTTCCTTCCTTATTACCCGTGATCCTCCCCCGCCTCACTTTGTAAAGTTGTTGCTTTATTTAGCAGCCTGACTACATAATTACTAGGAACACTTTTTTAACACGGGTGGCTATGAAAACCATTGATCGAATTCTTTACCGGATGAAACGAGAAGGACCGGTGACGGCCAAAATGCTGGCTGAAGAGTTCAAGCTCACGACCATGGGCGTGCGACAGCACATGCTCGGCTTGGAAGAAGATGGCCTGGTGGACTTTGAGGATGTCAAAGTGAAAGTGGGCCGGCCGACCCGCCACTGGCACCTGACACCCAAAGGGCACAAGCGATTTGCTGACCGTCACGGCGATCTTATTATTCAAATGCTTGATTCTGTCGAAGAACTGTTTGGCCGCAGCGGCCTCGATCAGGTCGTCGAACGCCGGGAGAATCAAACCTTTGAACAATATCAGGCCGAGCTGGCACAGGCCGAAAATTTAGAAGAAAAACTGCAAATTCTGACTACACTCAGGGAACAGGAAGGCTACATGGCAGAGCTTCAACGGGATGGCGAGGACTTTATCCTGATTGAGAATCACTGTCCTATCTGTCATGCCGCCGAGCACTGCCCGTCCCTTTGTCGGTCCGAACTCACCATTTTCCAACGTCTACTGGGTAAGGACATCCAGGTAGAGCGTAATGAACACATTATTGCTGGCGAGAGGCGCTGTACGTATCGCATAAAAAAATCATAACGAGGAGAACATTATGGCTGACTGGATCCCCGCTCAGGTTATCACTAACCGCCATTGGAACCAGGACTTATTTAGCCTGGTGCTGACGGCCAACATCGAACCTTTCAAAGCCGGCCAGTTTACTAAACTGGCGCTGGATATTGACGGCAAACGGGTTCAGCGTGCCTACTCCTTCGTTAATCCTCCGTCGAGCCCGCACATTGAAATTTATGCTACCCGCGTGGCGGACGGCCAGCTTTCTCCCGCTCTCCATGCCCTGGAAGCCGGTGATGAAGTCCTGATTTCAGCCCGGGCGACCGGCTTTTTTACCCTTGATGAGGTGCCGGACGGCGAACATCTCTGGTTGCTGGCCACCGGGACTGCGATTGGCCCGTATCTGTCGATTCTGCGCGAAGCCGAGGTCTGGAAACGGTTTCGCAAAGTCATACTGATCCACGCGGTACGCTTCGCGGCCGATCTGAGCTATCAGGCGGAGATCAATACCCTGCTGGAAAAACACCCGGACCAGCTAATTGTCCAGCCCTTTGTCAGCCGCGAGCCGGCACAGCTGGCACTGACCGGCCGTATTCCGCAGGCGATCGCCGACGGCATGCTGGAACGCCACATCGGGCTGAAGCTCAACCCGGGAAAAAGCCAGATCATGCTCTGCGGTAACCCGGAAATGGTGCGTGACACCAAAGCCACTCTTGAAGCGCTGGGGTTTGCCAAAAATCTGCGCCGCAAACCGGGCCAGATCACCATGGAACATTACTGGTAACCCAAAACGCCTCACAGTCATCCGACTCTCCGCCGGGATCGCCAATGATCCCGGTGTCTCAATCATGAAGCAGACTCCTCCCCTCCCTGACAACTAACTTTATTGCATAACAACAATGCAGCTGTTTCTACTTACAGTTTTTCACTTGTAAAGTGTTAGGGGACCTTATGCAGACTTTACCGTCGTTTGATGAACTGAAAAAAATGGCCGAGGACAACCCGGACGCCCTCGAAGCACTGCGCCTGTCCATGAGCGAAGAGATCATTCGCCATGCCAGTGCAGAGATGCAACCCCGGCTGCGCGCTCAACTCAGTCATATCAATCATGTCATTGCCCGGGGCAAAAACCCCAACCACACCAATATTCTGCTAATGAGCGAATTGCAGCAGCAGCTCAAACGCTTTGCCCAAGCGCTTAATGCACCCGATACCCTGACCGAGCAACAGGCTGATATTCGTGCCTTTCCGGCCTCGCCCCGCCAACCGGATGCCACCACGCCCAAGCAAACACGGTAACAGGAGGCGGAGGGAGACAATCAGCCCGTCTTCGGAGCTGAGATATCAGAGACAGTGGCTGTTGGAAAAGCGACCGCCCGGAAAGCTCTCATTGAAAAAACTCTCGATGGGAAAGCTAACGATGGGAAAGTTAATGATAGGAAAGCTATCGTTGGGCAAGCTAACGTTGTGGAAACACATCATCCGCTGACTTTAAGAAAACACTCACGGTCCATATCCCGGATATCAATCGTCAGGCTGTTGATCCCTCCGGCATGCTGTTCCAGCACCGCCATCAGCGCCCGGGAAATCGTCCTTTTGGTTTCCGGCGAGCGACCGGACAGCAGACTGAGTTCAAGATGAATAAAAGTGGGCACATTGGCGGCCTCGCCCACCAGCCAGTTCTGGCAGCAGTAACTGCGGGATTTGACCGAGGCCGGTTCAAACACCCCGCTGGTCAACAGCACTTGATGCAGGTCATCCAGTAAACCGGGAACATTAACCCGCTCAGCAACAGGTTCAGCGTATTCCATGACGAGATTTGGCATCCTTTCCTCCTAGGTAATCAGCCCCGGCACCCTGCCGGGGAAATCATTCGCCCCGCCACAGTAACGAAAAGCGGCGCAGCTCGCCAAGCCTGACCGTCAGATTTGCCCGGCCGATCACTCTCTCCGCGCCCGGATTGTGCCGCTAATTTCACCAGCCTGAAAAAAAATGCCGCGTAACGGTTCCCTTTTATCAGGGAAAAAGGTACAACCGAGCACAGAAATGATTTAGAGCAGTAAATTATTGTCACAAACTGATATATAGTTACAGTTTAAGTACGCAACATCACCGCGGTCACGAATACCCAATAGCATAGTCATCTGGGTTGCCGGCCCAGCCAGCACCACGCCCTCAGATCACTATGCTCTTAGGTATTCTTTTTACAGCAAATAGACTTGGAGAAAAGCTATGCGCCATCCTGTGGTTATGGGTAACTGGAAGCTAAACGGTAGCAAGGAAATGGTATCTAACCTGATTAAGGGCCTTGATGCGGCTCTTGAAGGGGTTGAAGGTGTTGACGTAGCCGTTGCTCCACCAGTGATGTACCTGGATCTTGCTGAACAACTGATCGGCAAGGCCAAGAACAAGATCATTCTGGGTGCTCAGAACGTTGACGTGAACGCCAGCGGTGCCTTCACCGGTGATATCTCTCCAGAGATGCTAAAAGACTTCGGCGCAAGCCACATCATCATCGGCCACTCTGAGCGCCGTGAATACCACAGCGAATCTGACGAGTTCGTCGCGAAGAAATTTGCATTCCTGAAAGAGCACGGCCTGACACCAGTACTGTGCATCGGTGAATCTGAAGCGCAAAACGAAGCCGGCGAAACAGTCGCTGTCTGTGCCCGTCAAATCGACGCAGTGATCAACACCCTGGGTGTTGACGCACTGAACGGCGCAATCATCGCATACGAGCCAATCTGGGCCATCGGTACCGGTAAAGCTGCAACAGCGGATGACGCTCAGCGCATTCACGCAGCTATCCGTGCGCACATCGCAGAGAAAAGCGAAGATGTGGCTAAACAAGTCGTCATCCAGTACGGCGGTTCTGTGAAACCAGAAAACGCGGCCGCTTACTTTGCCCAGCCTGACATCGACGGCGCGCTGGTTGGCGGTGCTGCTCTGGATGCAACCAGCTTTGCGGCTATCGCAAAAGCGGCGGCTGAAGCGAAAAAATAATCTTCTTCTGCCGGTATCCCCGGTCAGATGACAAAAGCCGCCACTTGGCGGCTTTTTTGTTGCTGGCGTTTCTGTGTATGCCGACTGATGCATGGATTTTTCATTAAAGCGGCCCGTTACTTACTGCCCGTCCCAGAGCTTCGCATCATAAACAGCCAATACGATAGCAGCACAACGGCAGGCAGCCCAAAAACCGAAATAACAGGCACAAAAAAGCCGGTGCAAACACCGGCTTTTTCTCACTCTGCAACAATCGCGACGGCGATCAGAACAGTTTGTCAGCCAGCGCGTACAGATCCGTACGAACCGGGCGTTTCATATTCTCGATCGCATCAATGATGTCGTGGTGAACCATTTGCTCATTCTGGATACCCACGCAACGACCACCGTGGCCCTGCATCAGCAGCTCAACCGCAAAGGCGCCCATGCGTGATGCCAGAATACGGTCAAAGGCTGTCGGCTGTCCGCCACGCTGGATGTGGCCCAACACTGTCGCACGGGTTTCGCGGCCCGTTTCATCTTCGATGTATTTTGCCAGCTCGTTCGCGTCAGTCATCAGCTCTGTCAGGGCAACAATGGCGTGTTTCTTGCCTTTGTAAATACCCTCTTTGATTTTCGCCAACAGCTGCTCTTTGTTCAGGCCCGTTTCCGGCGTAATGATGTACTCACAACCACCCGCGATCGCCGACATCAGCGTCAGGTCACCACAGTGGCGGCCCATCACTTCAACGATAGAGATACGCTGGTGCGAGGAAGACGTGTCACGCAGGCGGTCAATCGCATCAATGACCGTGTTCAGCGCCGTCAGGTAGCCGATGGTGTAGTCGGTACCGGCCACGTCATTATCGATCGTGCCAGGCAGACCGATACACGGATAACCCATTTCAGTCAGCTTCTTGGCGCCCATGTAAGAGCCGTCACCACCGATCACAACCAACGCGTCAATGCCGTGAATTTTCAGGTTTTCAATGGCCTGAGCACGCACTTTTTCATCTTTGAACTCAGGAAAACGCGCGGAGCCCAGGAAAGTACCGCCGCGGTTGATCACATCAGACACGCTTGAGCGGTTCAGTTTCTCAATGCGGTTTTGATGCAGGCCCTGATAGCCGTCATAAACACCATAAACTTCCAGGCCTTCAGACAATGCTGCACGCACAACACCGCGAATCGCCGCGTTCATACCAGGTGCGTCACCACCACTGGTCAATACACCAATCTTCTTAATCATGGTTACCCTCTGACTTTGGGAAATGAAAACTCAAATCCGGTACGAGTTGCCAAGGTTCCCCTGCTTGGCACCATAAACCCGCTCCGGGCTCATGCTCGCATAAAACTGTAACTTTCCTACTAATGTAGGAGTATTACAATTTTGATAAAAAAATTTGTTGATTCATATCACGATAGCCTGCGACTTCACCCCGGTGCCGATATTTTCTCCGACCACGGGGGTTATCACTGTGATACAGGCCCTGTTGAGTGGCAGGGCAAACGCATGACAACGCCTTCACTCACATACTATAACCAGTATATATCCTGACATCAGGGCCTCCAGTAGTGCGCAAGGGTGACGACCGCGGGCGATGTGAATTCCTCCATGATAATCACGCCTGATTGGCAGCACAGACTGGGCATTACCCGCAGTATAGCTGTTTTGTGATGAAAATTAATAACAAAAATCGGGCAAGCGACTGAAATCACATCCTGATCTAAATAACAAAGATATAAAAAAACCGCCTCCCGAAAGAGACGGTTTTCGCGCAAGGCTACCCAAATAAGTCTGTTAGTTTTTCGCTTTTTCAGCCCAGCGAGCCTGGCACTGTGCCATACGATCCTGCTGCAGCTGCTGGAACTTGGTTTTCTGCTCTGGAGTCAGTAGCTTAAACATTTCATGGCGCTGCTTGAGCATGGTGACGCGGTGTTCAACCTGCTGCTCAGACATCTGTTTTGCCAGCTCGCGCACAGCCGCTTCATCGAAGTTATCTGCCAGTACCAATTGCTGCATCTTCTGATGCTGGGCCTGCATTTCAGTCCGGTGGCTCGCCATTTCACTGCGACGGGCTTCACGGTTGGCATCGCGCATGGCGGTCATCTTCTCTTGCTGCTCGGCCGTCAGATCCAGTTGGCTGAACATACGTTTGCCATCATACATCCCGCAGTCGCCGCCTTTCCCGCCATGGTGGTGCATACCGCCACCGTACGCCAGGGCCGATGCAGAGGCCATTGTCAGAGGAAGGAGTACAGCCAGGGCCAGAGTTTTCTTCATCGCTTTCATCGTTCATCTCCGTTCTGTTCTTGCAATAACGAATGCGTTATCGGTATGGGTGTAGCTTACCGCCTGCAAGGTAAAGGGCTGTCTTTGAAACGTAAAACTGCGTAAAGCCGGGGGTCTTGCGCTTGGCGTGCTCCTTTAATATTAGAGATACTATCGTCAACCGCTTATTTGTAAGGTAGTTGCTATGGCCAAAATTCTGCTTGTTGATGACGATACCGAACTGACCTCTCTGTTAACCGATATTCTGGAAATGGAGGGATTTGATGTTGTTGAAGCCAACAACGGCGAACAGGGTCTGGCAAAGGTCGACGACAGTATCGATCTGATCCTGTTGGATGTCATGATGCCGGTGCTCAACGGCACCGAAATGCTGCGCCGCCTGCGCGAGCACCACGCCACACCGGTGCTAATGCTGACCGCCAAGGGCGAGGAAATAGATCGGGTGCTGGGGCTGGAACTGGGGGCCGACGACTACCTACCGAAACCCTTCAGTGACCGCGAGCTGCTGGCACGGATGCGCGCGATCCTGCGCCGTACCCAGGGCAACGGCCCACTGGCCAAATCCGGCCCGGACTGCCTGCGTTATCAGGAACTGGAAGTGTACCCGGGACGTCAGGAAGTGCTTTACCACGGCACCCCCATTGAAATGACCGGTACGGAACTGGCATTACTGAGCTACTTCATTCAGCATCCGGGCAAAATCATCGCCAAGCACGAACTCAGCCTGGAAGTGCTGGGCAAACGCCTGGCTCCGTTTGACCGGGCCATTGACATGCACGTATCGAACCTGCGCAAGAAACTGCCGGAGCGCTCGGATGGCAAACCCTGGCTGAAAACCTTGCGCGGCAAAGGCTACCTGCTGGTTGAGGACAGCGAATGAAACTGCCCCGTTTCTCCAGCCTGTATGGCCGTATTTTCGCGGTCTTCTGGCTTACCCTGCTGATCGTGGTACTGACCCTGTTGCTATTGCCGCATCTGGATCCCCGTACCCAGCACACGATTCCGGAACCTCAGCTCCAGCGCTACCACGACCTGGCTGCCGACGTCGCTGACGAACTGAATCAGGGCAATGCCGCACTGGAGCAAAAGCTGCAGCGATTTACCGATCACCAGCGCCACCGCGGATTCCAGCTGTATTTCACCACGGTGGACACCGAAATCATTGCGCCGACCGGACGAAACAAGGCACTGCGCAACTTCATCACCATGGCAGACAGCCCGGATGCCCCGCGGCAAAAGCTGTACGGCCGCTGGATGATGGCCGGTCCCTTCCCGATCAGCTACCGCGACGACACCCTGCTGATGTATGTCGGCCGGATCTGGCGGGAACCACCGCCCTTCTTCCTGCAAATTCTGGACAAGCCGTTCCAGCTCCTGCTGGTAACTATGCTGGTCAGTACCCCGCTACTGCTCTGGCTTGCCTGGGCGATTTCCATTCCGGCCCGCCGCCTGCAGCAGGCGGCAGAACGGGTGACCCGCGGCGAGTTTGAGGCCGATCCCCGCTTGGAAGCCGGCCCGAGTGAATTCAAACAGGCCGGTGCCAGCTTTAACCAGATGGTGCAGGCCATTAACCAGATGATTGGCGGGCAGCAGCGCCTGCTGTCCGATATCTCGCATGAACTGCGCTCTCCGCTGACCCGGTTACGGATGGCCACGGCGCTTGCCCAGCGCAAACAGGGCGAAAGCAAAGAGCTGACCCGGATTGATACCGAGGCCGAGCGACTGGAAAAAATGATCAGCGAACTGCTGGAATTATCTCGTATGCAGGTCAACAGCCATGATCAGCGCGAACTGTGCGACGCCCAGGCCTTATGGTTCGAAATGCTGGAAGATGCCCGCTTTGAGGCCGAGCAATGTGGCAAGCAGCTGGAGTATACCCCGCTGCAGGCATGGCCGCTGCGAGGCAACCCTAACCTGCTGATCAGTGCGCTGGAAAACGTGGTTCGCAACGCCATCCGATACGGTAATGACCAAATCCGCCTCGAGTTTACCCACACCGACGATCGGTTAATCATGACCGTCGATGACAACGGCGATGGCGTGCCGGAAGCCGAGTTGGGCGATATATTCCGCCCGTTTTACCGAGTGTCGACAGCTCGGGATCGCAGCAGTGGCGGCACCGGCCTGGGGCTGGCGATCACCGACAGCGCCATCCGCCAGCACAGCGGTAAAGTCACGGCCAGCCGCAGCCCGCTCGGCGGCCTGCGCGTTACCCTGACCCTGCCGCTGGCCATCTCCTGAGCCAGGTGAACGTCCCCGTTGACCATACCAAGCGAGCCATGTTGGCTCGCTTTTTTCTTCCGCTTGTTCCATATCGATTTACAGTGCCTGCGTTTCCCGTTGCGGTCGCTTCTGCTACATTAGCGTCCGCTACACGTCTTCTGAAACTTTAACCCCCTGCAATTGCAGTCAACCGGATAACGAGAAATCAGCCTCATGTTTGATATCGCCCTGTATGAACCGGAAATTGCCCCTAATACCGGCAATATCATCCGCCTGTGCGCCAACTGCGGTGCCAACCTCCACCTCATTGAGCCACTCGGGTTTGATCTGGAAGAAAAAAAACTGCGCCGCGCAGGTCTGGACTACCACGATCTGGCCCATGTGTTCCGTCATAAAAACTACGACGCCTTTCTGGCCCATGTGGGTGACCGTCGCATTTTCGCCTGCACCACTAAAACCACCAACTACCATACCAATGCGCAGTTTGCCGAAGGCGATATTCTGCTGTTTGGCCCGGAAACCCGGGGATTACCTGCCGAACTCATCGCCAGCCTGCCGCAGGAACAACGCCTGCGAATTCCGATGCACCCGGACAGCCGCAGCCTGAATCTGTCCAATGCTGCAGCGATCATTGGCTATGAAGCCTGGCGCCAGCTGGGTTTTAAAGGCGCAGTCTGACCCTTTCTGCCGACCATAAAAAACGAGAGCCTGAGCTCTCGTTTTTTATGGTATGAGTGTTTTTATGGTGTGAGTAACAGGGCATTCCCCTATCAGACACTCAGATGCCGTCACCGGCAATAAACGTCTGGCTGGTACCGTTGAACTGCTGATCCATATCCATAGAAGGCTTTTCACTGCTCGGACGGCCGACAATTCTGGCCGGTACCCCAGCGACGGTGGTATGTGGCGGTACCGGATTCAGTACGACCGAACATGAGCCAATTTTGGCCCCTTCGCCCACCACAATATTGCCGAGAATTTTAGCACCGGCACCTATCATGACCCCTTCCCGGATCTTCGGATGTCGGTCACCGCTTTCTTTACCAGTACCGCCCAGGGTCACATCTTGCAGAATCGACACATCATTCTCAATCACCGCGGTCTCACCAATCACGATCCCGGTGGCGTGGTCGAACATGATGCCCTGGCCAATACGGGCCGCCGGGTGCACATCCACCTGACAGGTCACGGAGATCTGGTTTTGCAGATACACCGCCAGCGCGAACCGGTTCTGCTTCCACAACCAGTTTGCCACCCGGTAACCTTGCAGGGCATGGAAGCCTTTCAGATACAACAGAGGCGTCGAGTATAGCTCAACCGCCGGGTCTCGCTCGACCACCGCACGAATATCACAGGCCGCTGACTCTGTGATTGCGCAGTCGCTACTGAACGCCTCTTCAATCACTTCACGCACCGCCATGGCCGGCATCGACGGGGTTGCCAGTTTATTGGCCAGAATATAACTCAGCGCAGCAGCCAAGTTATCGTGCTTAATGATCGTGGCATGATAAAAGCTGGCCAGCATAGGTTCTTGTTCAGACTGCTCCCGTGCTTCCTGCTTGATTGACTGCCACACGGCGTGTTGTTGACATTCCCTCACGTTGTCCTCGGTATCGTTTCGAATTGGAATAGGCTTGCTGGCCGGCCGACAAAAACCGGGGCCGGTCGTGTACTTACAATCTTATAACTTTACTCCCCCCAGAAAAAAAAACAACGCGGGTATGACAGCCCGCGTTGCTTGAGGGTTGGGAGCGCGGTTAAGCCTGTGGCTCAACCTGACCGTTATTCGTCTTTTTTCTCACGCGCCAGCAGATCTTTAGCCGCTTCACGGGCATCTTTGCCCTGATACAGCACCTTGTAAATCTGCTCGGTAATCGGCATTTCCACGCCCATGCGTTGAGCCAGAACCCAGACTTCCTTGGTATTACGGTAGCCTTCCACCACTTGGCCGATTTCCTGTTGCGCGGTATCCACATCTTTCCCCTGACCCAGAGCCAGGCCAAAGCGGCGGTTGCGCGACTGGTTGTCGGTACAGGTCAGGACCAGATCACCCAAGCCGGCCATGCCCATAAAGGTTTCCGGCTGAGCACCCAGCGCCGCACCCAGACGACACATCTCTGCCAGACCCCGCGTGATCAGCGCAGTCCGGGCATTGGCACCAAAACCGATACCGTCAGACATCCCGGCACCGATCGCAATCACGTTTTTAACGGCACCGCCAAGCTGCATCCCGATAAAATCGCTGTTGCTGTATACCCGGAACGTCTTGCTGCAGTGAATTTTTTCCTGCAGGTCACGAACAAACGCTTCATCCGGTGATGCCACCGCAATCGCCGTCGGCATACCCGCCGCCAGCTCTTTGGCGAACGTCGGGCCTGACAACACGGCAAGCGGGATTTGATCACCCAGCGCCTCAACCGCAACGTCCTGCAACAGGCGACCGGTTTCCGGCTCCAGCCCTTTGGTTGCCCAGCAGATACGGGAGTCCGAACGCAGGTGCGGTTTCACCTGATGCAGCACCTCGCCAAAGACATGGCTTGGCACCACGACCAGTAAATCACGGCTGGCCTTCACGGCCGCTTCCAGATCGGCAGACAGGATCAGAGATTCCGGAAAAGCCACTCCCGGCAGGAAGGCTTCGTTGGATCGATCCATTTCCAGCTGCGCAATATGGGCCGGATCATGGCCCCACAAGATCACGTTGGCGCCGTTGCGCGCCAGTGAAATCGCCAGTGATGTACCGTATGAGCCTGCGCCCAGAACGGTCATTGTGATGGCTTGTTCGTTACCAGGATTCATTACGGTCACCCAGATAAATTACGCTTCAGTGTTTTCAGCGTCGCCCTGAGCCTGCGCCTGATTCTGCAGGTAGTTCATGAACAGTGCGTCAAAGTTTACCGGCGCCAGGTTCAGTTGTGGGAATGTCCCTTTAACCACCAGGCTGGAGATAGTTTCACGAGCGTACGGGAACAGGATGTTCGGGCAGAATGCACCCAGGCAGTGAGCCAGCTGAGGCGCTTCCATACCCGACACAGAGAAGATACCGGCTTGCTGTACTTCACACAGGAAAGCTGTTTCTTCAGCGTTCTTCACCGTTACAGTCAGACGCAGTACCACTTCGAATACGCCCTCTGCCAGTTCACGGCTCTGAGTATCCAGATCCAGTTTCACGTCCGGGTTCCACTCTTGCTGGAACATTTGCGGAGAGTTTGGTGCTTCAAAAGAAACATCTTTCAGGAAAATACGCTGGATTTGGAAGTTTTGCTGTGCTTCGTTGTTTGCTGCTTCAGCCATGTTAGAGTCCTTTTTCTCTCTGTACTCACCGCAGTGAGCCATTCAATATCGCAACCATGATCTTATATCACAACTGCACAAATCTGATTTCATCGTAACAGGCAGCATCGTGCTGCCGGCCACAGACTTATTTATTGCCTTTACCGGCCTTGCTGCGAATCAGCGGCAGGTTTGCTTCATTCCATGAAATCAGGCCATCTTTCAGCAGGTTGACGTTGTCAAAACCGGCTTTGTGCAACAGGTTGGCACTTTCTTGTGCGGTCTGGCCTGTTTTGCATACCACGATGATTGGGGCGTTCTTGTGATTTTCAAGTTCGCCGTAGTTCTGTTCTTTGATTTGGCTTGGCAGAATGTGAAGTGACCCGGCAATATGACCACCGCGGTACTCATCTCGGCTGCGGATATCCACAAACACCCCGTTCTCACGGTTGATCAGCGCCGTGGCCTCGTTTGGCGTCACATACTTGTAGCCCGCAGTCTTCTGTTTTACGTAAGACGCAATGATGGCTACGATCAGACCGACCCACACCAGAGACAGAATTGGATTACTTGTTACAAAATCGATGTATTGCTGCATGATTTACGCTCTATGTTCCTAAATATCAGCCTGCTTTCCGGAGGCTAACCACCACAAAAATAAGGATCCTGAGTATACCTTCGCCAGCCCGGTTGTACAGACAGGGACAGTAATTACGAGCTACGGCTCACTCGATTTTACGGCCGCTGGTACAAGTATTGAACGATCTTTCCGCCCCCGGTATCCGGAACAAGAAAAATGAAAAAAACTCCCCGCCAGGGCTTACACTAAGAGGCAGAAATGAATATATTTCCGTAAGAAGATAACAAACCATTTACAGCATTGTTTGATCTTGCCCTACAGTTCGGGCAGGAAACTGTAGTAAAATTACGGTTAAAGCGTTCAATTACCTTAATCCTGCCGGTGCCTTAGGGTTAAGGTAATTGATCCAATTTACACTCAGATTTCTAACTTTAACGAGGGACAGCATATGTCTGCTAAGAAGCCTCTGGCTTTGGTTATTCTGGATGGCTGGGGTTACCGTGAAGACAACGCCGACAACGCGATTGCCAACGCGAAAACTCCGGTTCTTGATGGTCTGATGGCGAATGAAGCGCACACCCTGATCTCTGCCTCAGGGATGGATGTTGGCCTGCCGGACGGTCAAATGGGTAACTCTGAAGTGGGCCACACCAATATCGGTGCCGGTCGCGTGGTGTACCAGGATCTGACCCGAATCACCAAATCTATCGCTGACGGCGATTTCTTCGAAAACCCAGCGCTGACTTCCGCGATTGATAAAGCCGTTCAAGCTGGCAAAGCCGTTCATATCATGGGCCTGATGTCACCAGGCGGTGTGCACAGCCACGAAGACCACATTGCCGCAGCCGTGGAGATGGCCGCGAATCGCGGTGCTGAGCACATCTACCTGCACTGCTTCCTGGATGGCCGCGACACGCCGCCACGTAGCGCTCAAGCCTCTCTGGAGCGTTTCGATGCCCTGTTTGCCCAACTGGGTAAAGGCCGCATTGCGTCTCTGGTTGGTCGTTACTACGCGATGGACCGTGACAACAACTGGGAACGTGTTGAAAAAGCCTACAACCTGCTGACTGCTGCGGATGCTGACTTTACCGCTGCCACTGCCGTTGAAGGTCTGGAAGCGGCGTATGCCCGCGAAGAAAACGATGAGTTCGTCAAAGCGACAGAAATCCGTGCCGAAGGCCAACCTGTGGCTGCGATGCAGGATGGCGATGCCGTCTTGTTCATGAACTACCGTGCTGACCGTGCCCGCCAGATCACACGTACATTCGAAGTAGATTTCGCCGGCTTTGAGCGCAAGCAGTTCCCGGCACTGGCCGATTTTGTCATGCTGACTCAATACGCGGCTGACATTAACCTGCCTGCTGCTTTCCCACCAGAAAGCCTGACCAACACCCTGGGTGAGTGGCTGTCGAAGAAAGGCAAAAAACAGCTGCGTATTTCTGAAACGGAAAAATACGCGCACGTTACGTTTTTCTTTAACGGCGGCGTCGAAAATGAGTTTGACGGCGAATCTCGTCAATTGGTCGCTTCACCAAAAGTGGCCACCTATGACCTGCAGCCGGAAATGAGCGCGCCGGAGCTGACTGATAAGCTGGTTGCCGCAATCAAGAGCGGTGAGTTTGATACCATTATCTGTAACTACCCGAACGGTGACATGGTCGGCCACACTGGCGTTTATGATGCTGCGGTAAAAGCATGTGAAGCCGTAGATACCTGTATCGGCCGCGTAGTTGACGCTATCCGTGAAATGGACGGCCAACTGCTGATCACTGCCGACCACGGTAACGCCGAAATGATGGTGAACCCGGAAACCGGCGGCATCCATACGGCGCACACCAGCCTGCCGGTACCTCTGGTTTACGTGGGCAGCAAATCTATTACTCTGAAAGATGGCGGGAAACTGTCAGATCTGGCCCCAACCATGCTGGCGCTGTCTGACATGGAAATCCCTGCAGAGATGACTGGTCAGGTGCTGTTTGATCTGAAATAATCACCGCTATGCGGGAGATCATTCGTAACCTTCACCAATCCATCCGCGCCAGTGCATTATGCACTGGTGCTTTGTTATGTCTGGCGTTTGCCGCTCCGGCAGCCCAGGCAAACCAGAACCAGCTTGATGGCGTCAAACAAGAAATTTCACGCCAACAACAACAGGTCAGCAGCCAGCGTCAGCACATCGACCAACTCCAGAAAGATTTACGTAAACAGGAAGTTGGCATTGCTGAAACGGCAAAATCCATCCATCGTGCCGAGAGCCAGATTCAGTCACTGAATCAGTCTGTGCGAACCTTGCAAACCCAGATGGCCTCACTCAGACAACAGCAGCTGGGACAGCAGGAAATGCTGAAAGCGCTGATGGATGCCCAGTACCGTCAGGGACAGCACAGCCAGCTGGCGCTGCTATTAAGCGGGGAAAACCGTGACAAACTGGATCGCTATACGGTCTATGCCGAACGACTGAGCCAAGCGCGCACTCAGGCGCTGGATGAGCTGGCTGCCACCACGACCGAATTGCAGCTGAAGCAACATACCCTGCGCCAGCAGCAAGAAGCACAGCAAACCAAACTCGACGAGCTAAAAAAACATCAGGCCAAGCTGGAGTCGGAACGACGCCAGCGTCAAAGCACAGTCAGCAAGCTCAAACAGCAGATTAACACCGACAACCGTTACCTGGCCGAGCTGAAAGAGAACGAGCAGCGCCTGATTAAAGAAATCGCCCGCGCCAAAGCCGCGGCTGAAGCCGCCCGCCGCCGGGCACCTATGAACGGCCTGAGCCAGCACAAAGGTAAGCTGCCGTGGCCGGTCAGCGGACGAATCGTCCACGCCTATGGTTCACCGCAACAAGGTGAGCTACGCTGGAAAGGTATGGTGATCGGCCAGAATGCTGGCAGCCAGGTCAAGGCTATCTACCCGGGTAAGGTGGTGTTTGCCGACTGGTTGCGTGGTTACGGCCTAATGGTGGTGATCGATCATGGCAAAGGCGACATGAGCTTCTATGGTTACAATCAGGCACTGCTGAAAAAAGTGGGCGATAACGTACAGGCCAATGAAGCTATCGCACTGGTCGGCGATAGTGGCGGGCAGGAGCAGTCCTCCCTTTACTTCGAAATTCGTCGCAAAGGTACGCCGACCAACCCAAGGAGCTGGCTGGGGCAACCTTAATCGCGACCGAAACAGGAGAAACTTGCAGTAATGTCATGGATTCGACACTTGCACCACCTGTTTCACTCGCACCACTGCGAGCATGATGTTCCGACGCCGTGGACTCGGTGGCTGAGTATCTCTGAACGCCCCCAGCTAGGGACACGGCAATGTCCCGGTTCTTTTGTCAGGCACCTCTTTGCCAGACAACTCAAGGCAGGGCGTCTCTTCGGCGAAGGGACAGTCAGGGGAGAAAGGGCAGCCTTGCTGCTGTCTGTCAGCTTATTGCTGGCTTCTTGCTTACTGCTCCCCGCGCCCATTCAGGCTGGTCAGCTGGCGATCGTGATTGACGACTTAGGCTACCAGCCGCTTCCGTTGACTTTCCGAACCTTGCCTGCCGAGATCAGCATTTCGGTACTCCCCGATACCCCCTATGCAACCGCCACCAGCCACGAAGCAACCCGTCAGCAACGAGATGTCCTGCTACATATGCCGATGGAGCCAAGCCGTGCCGCGCCACTGGAACGCACCACGCTGACTTCCCGAATGGCCAAGGCCGAATTCCAGCAAACGCTTCGTCAGGCGCTGCGCAAAGTCCCCGACGCCTTCGCGGTCAACAACCATATGGGCAGCGCCCTCACCCAAAACACTCAAGCCATGAACTGGGTGATGGAGGTGCTGGCTCATCAGCATCTGGCGTTTCTGGACAGTCGGACCACGATTCACTCAGTCGCACTGACGGCCGCGCACACCTATCAGGTGCCGGCGTTGAAACGGCACATCTTTCTGGACCACCAACCCACAGAAACGTTCATCAGCCAGCAGTTGCAACGGGCGATCCATCAAGCACAGCAGCAGGGGGCAGTGATCGCCATTGGCCACCCTCACCCTGTTACGTTAGCCACGCTGCAAAACCGGTTACCGACGCTGGCGGCAGAAGGGATCACTCTGGTCCGGCTTTCTGCCTTGTATGCGGCCGATCAGCCCCCGTCCGGCACCACGCCCTAGCGCCCAATTCTTAGTCCCTAGGGGGCATGTCTGAGTATCGGTTAGCTATTGCGCTCTACCTGTTCACAGTAATGCGCTTCCAGCTCCCGGACATAATCCCGCCCTTTGTCTGTCGTCAGCGGACGGACAATTGCCAGAATCTGCAGCACGCCCTGATAAATCACGCTCTTAGTGATCTCGGCACCCGGTGCCTGCGCACTCTGGTAAAAGATCCAGCTGGACACAACCAGTTTCAGCGTGTTTACCAACGCCCCCAACTCGGTATCATCCAGCGCCAGCAGGTCGCCGGCCCGAAAACTTTTCATCATCGCCATGATGTTCTGATGCAGCCCTTCCTGCGCCAGCAGGTATTTTTGCTGCAACTCGGCATCCCGGCGCAAAATGTCCGGCAAATTGGCGTAAAAGAAGCGATAACGCCACATCAGCATGAAGACAGAGTCAAGATACGCCAGCAGGTTATCCGCCGTGATCTGTTGGAGATCAAGTGGCTGGAAATGAATCCTGAGATCATGGGCGTATTGATCAAAAATACTGTGTATAATCTCTTCTTTATTACGGAAATGATAATACAGGTTGCCGGGGCTGATCCCCAGATGAGCGGCTATGTGGTTCGTGGTTATGTTTGGCTCACCGCTTTCATTGAAAAGCTCTAGTGCTGCCAGGATAATTCTATCGCGGGTCTTCATTTGCTTCTCACTTCTGTGCCCATGACGTTGGCAATCTGCTAATACTATCATAAAGATAATTCATAACGGCGGCAGTGATGCGACCGTTTGCCCAAACTGAAGACTGGAATAGCCATGATTATTGTAACTGGCGGCGCCGGTATGATCGGCAGCAACATAGTGAAAACCCTGAACGAGCAAGGCCATAACGACATTCTTGTTGTGGACAATCTCAAAGACGGGACCAAATTTGCCAACCTGGTCGACCTTGATATCGCCGACTACATGGACAAGGAAGATTTCATCACGCAAATCATGGCCGGTGATGACTTTGGCCCTATTGAGGCGGTCTTCCATCAGGGTGCCTGCTCATCCACCACTGAGTGGGACGGCAAGTACATGATGCTCAATAACTACGAGTATTCGAAAGAGCTGCTGCACTACTGCCTGGAGCGCCAGATTCCTTTCCTGTATGCCTCGTCCGCAGCGACCTACGGCGGCCGCGACCATGACTTTATTGAAGAGCGCGCCTACGAAGGGGCGCTCAATGTCTATGGCTACTCCAAGCAGCTGTTTGACAATTACGTCCGTCGCTTGTGGCAGGATGCAGAAGCAAACGGCGAATCGCTGTCGCAAATTACCGGCTTTCGTTACTTCAATGTCTACGGCCCCCGCGAGCAGCACAAGGGCAGTATGGCCTCCGTCGCCTTCCACCTGAATACACAAATCCACCAAGGTGATAATCCGAAGCTGTTTGAAGGCTCAGAGCACCTTAAACGTGATTTTGTGTATGTCGGTGATGTGTGCAAGGTGAACCTCTGGTTCTGGCAGCAAGGCGTTTCCGGCATCTATAACTGCGGCACCGGCAAAGCGGAGTCTTTCAACGAAGTCGCTAAAGCCGTCATCGCGTTCCACGGCAAGGGCCAGGTGGAAGAAATTCCGTTTCCGGATCACCTGAAAGGCCGTTATCAGGCCTTCACCCAGGCAGATCTGACCAAGTTACGCGCAGCCGGTTACAAGGAAGAATTCAAATCGGTGGCCGAGGGCGTGGCCGAATACATGGCAATCATCAACAGTTAAATTTTATCGCCCATGAAAGATCATTACGACAAACAAGCTTATAACCCTGAGTTTCACTGGCATTTCCTGCACCCAAAATACTGGGGAACCTGGCTGGCCGTGGCTGTTGCATCCCTGCTGTGCCTGTTGCCACACCGTGTTCGCCGCACCATCGCGACCGGTTTTGCCAAGCTGGCGATGAAATTTGACAGCAAGTCCAACCGACGCGCGCGGGTTAACCTGGCGATGTGTTTTCCGGACAAAAGCGAGGCTGAGCGGGAAGCCATGCTGATGGAAAGCTACATCACCGCAGGCAGCTTCCTGATGGGATTCGCCTCTCTGAGCGTACGCAGCCGCGCCTGGCTGGAAAGCCACACCATCATCCGCGGTGAAGAGCACCTGGCCACCCTGAAAGAACAGGGAGAAAGCGCTATCCTGCTGGTACCTCACACCTGGGCCATTGATATTCCTGCGGTGCTGCTGGCATCCCGCGGCCTGCCGGTATCGGCCATGGCCAAGAAGCAAAAGAATGAGGTATCCGACTGGTTGATGCACAAACAACGCGTGCAGTATGGCGGTCGCGTGTATGAGCGCAGTGGTGGGATCAAGCCCTTTATCAAATCGATCCGTGAAGGGTATCTGGGCTACTACTTACCCGACGAAGACCTCGGCCCCGAACACAGTGTGTTTGTTGACTTCTTTGCCACCACCAAGGCAACGATTTCGGGTCTTGGCCGACTGGCCAAATTAAGCCGTTCGAAAATTGTGCCGCTTTATTCTGTATACAACAGCAAAACCGGCCAGTATGAAATCGACATTTATCCGCCGTTGTCACCGTTTCCTCTGGAAACCGAAGAGCAGGATGCCCGTCTGATGAACGAGTGCATCGAGCAGTACGTCACCGAACGCCCGGAACAATATATGTGGATTCTTCGTCTGTTAAAAACGCGACCAAATGGCGAAGCCAACCCGTATAACGTCAAGAAATAGGATCAGGGCAGAATGAACAGAAGTACAATATTCAACACCCTTATCCTGCTGCCGGTTATCTGGCTGTTCAGCGGCTTACTGGTTGTCGGCGATGGCGATAAGCCGATGGTCGCACTGGTTGTTATTTCCGCTATTACCTCAATAAGTTACTACGGACTTCAGACGACCAGAGACAACCTCCGTCACAACCGGGTTTTATGGGTGGTACTGGCACTGACCGCTTATGGTCTTTTCAGTCATTTCTACCACGGCATCAGTTCCCGAGAAATTCGTGCCCTGTTGATGGCGTCAGTCATGCTGATTTGTTTTCCTCGAGAACTCATTTCGCAGCGCCTCTTAAGCTGGCTGTGCCTGATGGGAGGTATTTCGTGTTTCTACATGGCGTATTACTACGGCCAGTATTTGGATATTGGCCGTGGCGCTTGGCCTATCAATGCCATTCCTCAGGCGACTATGAGCGCAGCAATTGGGTTGATTGCTTTGAGCCTTTCTTGCAACAAAAATGCGAGTCATACAACCATCGCTGTGCTCGCCTTTGTTATTAGCACTGCAGCAGTCCTCTTCAGTCAGAGTCGGGGGGTATGGCTGGGTTATTTCGTCACCGTCGCGTTAATGATTATCCTGCACTTCCGCTCCCTGTTATTGACAAAAAAATCCTGTCTTGTTGCCCTGTTGCTCTTAATCATGGGCGGTTTTGCCTTAAAACCGGTTGTTGAAGCACGAATTGATGAAACACAATATGAAGTGAATCAGATCATGTCTGGTAACTTCACGACATCAGCAGGATTACGGTTGCAGATGTGGGCAATTGTCCCACAACTTGTTGAAGATAATTGGTTACTGGGGCTTGGCAGGTATCACCGCGAGAAGTTCAACGAACTGTACCAACAAGGGCAGGCATCCGAAACCTTAAAGCAACAAAACCCTGCCCATTATCACAATCAGTTCCTGGATCGGTTAGTGAAGAGCGGCATGGTTGGCGTGGCACTGCTACTGGCATTGTTATCAGTGCCATTGATCGGCCTCTCACGCGCCTCACATCAGCACCGCTATATGCTGAGCTCTATCGTTCTTCTTTATGCCACGGCATCGTTAACTGATGTCCCTTTTAGCCACCCACAGCCGCTGCTGTTGTATATTTTTCTGGTCAGCTGCTTAACGACATCTAGCAGAAAACACTAACGATATGTACGAAATTTTTGTCATCAACCTGGAGTCCTCCGTTGAGCGCCGTCACAATATCTCTCGGCAGCTTGACGAACTCGGATTACCCTTTTCCGTTTTCTCCGCAGTGAATGGCCGCGAAGGCCATCACCCATTGTTCGACAACTATGATGATCCTCTCAGTCAGCTATACCGCGGCAAATCGCTGAGCAAAGGGCAACTCGGCTGCTATGCCAGCCACTACCTGTTGTGGCAAAAGTGCGTTGAGCTGAATAAGCCAATTATTGTAATTGAGGATGATGCCCTGCTTTATCCGGCACCAATGACGGACTTTGTCCGGGCTATACCGACCCTTGATCCCAAATTTGAATGTATCCGCCTGTTTGATAACAAGCGCAAAGCATTTAACTTCACCCCATTGGTTTCGCTAGGCGCAACGTCTGTGTGCAAATTTACCAAGGGGCATATGAGTGCCACCGGTTATTACCTGACGCCGACCGGAGCCCGGAAGTTCCTGGCACATTCCGATCGCTGGTATATGGCGGTCGATATTTATATGGACCGTTTCTGGATCAACCAGGTCGATTGCTACGGCACAGCCCCTGCCTGTTTAACCAACGACCCGATTTTCGATTCGGACATCGGTTACGACAGCCAGAAACCACCGCGCAGTCTGCTGACCCGCTGCAAACGGGAGTGGTTTAATCTGACCGAGCTCTTTAAGCGCGAAACACATAACGCTCTGTATAAAATCAAACAAAAATAAAGCCTGAATTATGAAAATTTTGATTGCCAGCTCCTACCATCACGCATGGAACAGCGTTCGTCCAGAAGCGGAAATGTTTATTGAAATGGTTCGCCAGGGTCATCAGGTAACGGTCGCCACGCAGGGCGATGCCGAATATGTGTCCCGTTTTCGTGAGCACGGGGTAAAAGTTATCGACTGCTACCCGACCAAGAAAATTTGTTCAAAGACCATCAAAACCCTGCATCGCGAACTGAAAGATGGCGACTACGACATCTGCTACGGATTTAACTCCAAAACCATTCCCAATGCCGCGTTTGCCTGCATCGGTACCCGCGCAAAAATGGTGACTTACCGGGGCACAACAGGCGGCCTGTATCGCCACGATCCCAGTGCTTACCTGACCCATCTTCACCCACGGGTTGACGGTATCATTTGTGTATCTGACGCCGTGCGCCGCGATGTCAGCCAGCGCGTCTGGAAAAACCGCGACAACATCGTCACCATTTATAAAGGTCACCAGCTGGACTGGTACAGTGTTGCACCGACCCAGCGTGAAGAATTTGGCCTGACCGACGATGACATCATTGCCGTCTGCGCCGCGCATGTGCGCCCGAGCAAGGGGATTTCGGTTCTGGTACAAGCCACCCACCAGATTGATAACCCGAATTTCCACCTGTTGCTGGTCGGCAGCGGTTTCGAACCTCACTTTGACGAAATCAGGCAAAGCCCTATGGCAGACCGGATCCACCTGGTCGGCCACCGTAAAGACGTTCCCTCGATCATGGCCATGGCCGATTTCCAGGTTCAGCCGTCAGTCAGTGGTGAAGGCCTGCCTCGTACCATTATTGAAGCCATGGCAAACGGAACCACTTCTGTTGTCACCACCACCGGTGGTTCGCCGGAGCTGGTTGATGACGGTGAAACCGGTTTTATCGTTCCGGCCGGCGATGCACAGGCTCTGGGCCAGGCAATGAACCAGCTGATTACGGATAAAAACAAAATTGCCCGATTCAGCGCCGCGGCACAAAAGAAACTGGATACGGAATTCAATGCGATGGAAACCGTACGCCATCACATCGCCTTTTTTGAAAAGCTGCTGCACCCAACGAAGTAGGACAGTCTGATATGAAAAAACTGGTTGTTGATCTAGACGGCACGATAACGCTGGCCGATACCAATGATTACGAGAACGTCGCGCCGAATCTGGCAGTGATTGAGCAACTGAAAAATTACAAGGCGCAAGGCTACACGATCACCATCAGTACGGCGCGCAACATGCGCACTTACGAAGGGAATGTAGGACTGATTAACATTCACACCCTACCGATCATTACAGCCTGGCTGGACAAACATCAGGTACCTTATGATGAGATTCTGGTGGGCAAGCCCTGGTGCGGTCATGACGGCTTCTACATTGATGACCGTGCAGTACGCCCATCAGAATTTGCCTCTCTGTCAGTAGAGGAGATCAATGCCCTGCTCGACAAGGAAAAAGCATGTTTCTGATCATGTCCGCTGCTTATGTCAGTCAGGAGCTAGAGTCGGAGTTCGGCACCATTCCACCGGCGTTTCTGCCGCTGGGTAACCGCCGTCTGTTTCAGCATCAGGTCGCCAGTGCGCCGGAAGGTAAGAAAATTTACCTCAGCTTGCCGGAAAGCTATCAGCTCGAAACTTACGATGAAGCCTGGCTGAGCAAGCACGGTGTCGCCCTGCTGCGCATCCCGGATGGCCTGTCACTGGGCGCCTCGCTGGTCTCTGCCCTGACACTGGCTGATTATGACCATAAAAGTAGCCTCAGTATCCTGTTCGGAGACACCCTGTTTTCCGAGCTGCCTGGCGGCGAAGATATCATTACGATTTCCCAGGTCGAAAACAGCTACGATTGGGCCATCGTCACCAATGATAACTCCCACTGGCTCGACACCCCACAGCATCGCCATCTGCTGGATCAGAACAACGTGGTTTGCGGGTATTTCAAATTCAGCCAGCCCCAGCGGTTGCTCAAAGCACTGACGATGGCGCACTGGGATTTCATCCAGAGCCTGAACTATTACCACGAGGAATGTGGCCTCAACAGCGTTCACGTTTCCAACTGGCTCGACTTTGGTCACCTGAATACTTACTACACCTCCAAAGCCAAGTTCACGACCCAGCGGGCCTTTAATCATCTGGAAATCACGCCCAAATGGATTCGTAAGTCCAGCACAAAAAACCAGAAAATAGCCGCAGAAGCTCATTGGTTTGAACAGGTACCGCCGATTCTTCGCACCTATCTGCCTCAATTTCTCGGTACTCAGACACAAAACGGGACAGTGTCTTACCAGCTGGAATACCTGCACCATACCGCACTGAACGAGCTGTTTGTGTTCTCCACCCTGCCGGAGCTGGTGTGGAAGCAAATTCTCAGCAGTTGCCTGGACTTTATCGACGCCTGCCAGCAACACACCCCGGCCACTGACAACCATCAGCCGATCCAGTCTCTGGAGGTATTGTTCGGCGAAAAAACACGTCAGCGGCTGACTGAATACTGCCAATCCGTTGGTTGCGAGATGGCAACACCGTGGACGTTTAACGACAACCTGAGCGCCTCCTTTGCCGATTTACTGGCGGCCAGCGAGCAATATTTGCCAACGGCATCATTGCCACCAAGTGTCATGCACGGCGACTACTGCTTTAGCAATATTTTGTATGACTTTCGCAGCGATAAAATAAAAACCATCGACCCACGGGGCATGGATGTACATGGCGACTTCACCGTGTACGGGGATGTGCGTTACGATCTGGCCAAGCTGAGCCACTCGGTACTCGGCCTGTATGACTGGATTATCGCCGGCTACTATGAGGTTAGCGTGGTACAACGTGCGATCACCTTCCGGTTGGATATTCCTAAACACATTAAAAGCATTCAGCAGCTGTTCATTACCTTGATGAAAGAGAAGTATCAGCTATCCGATAAAGCCCTGTACGCCATGCAGATCCAGCTGTTTCTGTCTATGCTGCCACTGCATGCCGACGATTTACGCCGCCAGCAAGCGCTGATGGCCAATGCATTTCGCCTTTACCAACTGATTCAGGACGCCGAAGTATGATCGTCATTCCCATGGCCGGCCTAAGTTCCCGTTTTTTCCAAGCTGGGTTTACCGAGCCAAAATACATGCTCAAAGCCCACGGAGAGACACTGTTTGCTCACGCCATTAACAGCTTCTCACACTACTTCGACACCGAGTCATTTCTGTTCATCATTCGCGATGTGTACGGAACCCGGGCATTCGTCGAGCAGGAAGTAAAACGCCTGGGTATCAAAGAAGCCCACATTTTTGTGCTGGAGGAAGCCACCCGCGGTCAGGCGGAAACGGTGTACCTCGGGTTGCAATCGCTGCCCGAATATCAGGGCCCGATAACCATCTTTAATATCGACACCTTCCGTCCCGGCTTCACTTTCCCAGCCGAGTTGACCCAGTGGGACGGTTACCTTGAAGTGTTTCAGGGCAGTGGTGATAACTGGTCATTTGCTCAACCAGCATCGGCCGACTCCACCCGCGTGGTGCGCACCACCGAAAAAGAGCCGATCTCCGATCTGTGCAGCACCGGTTTATATTACTTTGCCTCAACGGTGCTGTTTACGGATGCCTATGAACGCTATCTTGCCCGCCCTCAAGCTGAATGGGCCAAAGGTGAGCTCTATATCGCCCCGCTCTATAACACCTTGATTCAGGACGGTCACGCTATCCATTACCACTTGATTGCAACCGATGACGTCATTTTCTGTGGCGTACCGGACGAGTACTACCAATTTCTGGAGGGACAAGGTTGAGCCAGGATTTCCAACACATCAGCGTTGTGGTTCAGGGACCGGTCCAAAACTATAAAGGCCGGACCCATCACGAAGAAGGCATCACCAAACGCTGCCTGGACAGTATCCGTACCCATTTACCGGGAGCGACGGTCATCCTGTCGACCTGGCCGGATCAGGACCTGTCGGGTCTGGATTATGACTTGCTGGTGATCAGTGAAGACCCGGGGCAAAACAGTGACGGCTTCTGCCCGGTGAATTACTATCGCCAGATCGTCTCGACCAAAGCAGGCCTAGCACGCGTGACAACCCCTTATGCTGTGAAGCTGCGCAGTGACAACTTCCTCACCGGCAACGAATTCGTGGCACTGCAGCAAGCCTTCCCTTGCAGTCAGGCCGAACACCGCGTGTTTGCCGAAAAAGTGGTCATCAACGCGAACCTGTTTCGACGGACCTCACACGGCCAACGGGTGATCATGAGCCCGAGTGACTTTTTCTATTATGGCCGCACTGACGATCTGCGGAAAATCTGGGACCAACCGCCATTTACCCAGCAACCCTTCGCGGCTGAACTGATGGCGCAGGCTACCCGCCGGTCAGCCGGAGAGCCGGCACTGGAAGCTGAGCAAGTGTACTGCCAAATCTGGCTCAAGGCCTTGTTACCCGAACGCACACCTCTAATGGCCAGCCGGTTTACCAGCCGTCAGCAAGACATCACATTCTGGGAATCATTCCTGGCCAGCAACATCATTATTGCCGATCCGGAGAACAGCGGCATTGGTCTGCGGAAAATTTCCATCAGGAAGCTGAAGCGGGCCAATGAATACAGTCATATCGACTGGCTGCGCCTGTACCGCAAATATTGTGATGCCCGCCAGCCGCTGACCTATACCGCACAGCAGTTGTTACTGGAGTTGCGCCGGCTGTTCAAACTGCCGCTGAGCAAGCTGATTTATAAATGGTCCCACTAAAAAAACCGCCAAAATGGCGGTTTTTCTTCGTACTGGAGATACCGAAACAGCAAGATCCTATAATATTTCCTGCTTCAAGAAGGTTATCCTTTCCTGGTAACGCTCTCCCTGCACATACTTGTCCCGATAGGTTTGCTTGGCAATGAATGCATTCCTGTACTGTGAGAAGTCATCATCAAGCTCAGCGTAGTTATTCGATAGCAGTTGAATTTGTTGCCAAGTCTCTGCCTGGTCGTCACAGCTAACGACTTCATTAAATAAATAAAACAACCAGAAATAAGGCGCAAACCCTTTTCGTTCCAAATGTTCCAGCAAAGGATATCCACTACCGGCTTTGCTGATCAGATTCCGGCGAGCCGCAAGTTTCCTAGTTGTATTTAGCCCTCTTATCTCGAGCTTCTGTTTTCTGTGCGGCTGGTATAAATACTCAATCGCCACCTCAAGCAGCCGCTTCGGAATGACCGCTCCCTGCCGCGCCGCTAAAAACCACGAGACCAGTTGACGATCATCAGAATACTTTTCGCGAAAGGAGAAAAACGGTGTGTTTTCCATATCAAGCCACTGATCCAGCGGCTTTAAACAAAATGAGGTGGCATCAGCCCATACACCACCAAACTTATACAATAAAAATATTCTCAGGAAATCACTCTTGCCTGCAGCTTTAAGATCCACCGTGAAACAATTGAAGACATCATTAAAGTTGAAGCCAAGTATGTCAGAGATATTCACTTCATTCAGGAGAATAACTTGATAATCAGGGTTTTGTGTTACCCAGCTTTTATAAGAAAGCTGCACAACCTCTGGGGCGTTGTCGAGTCCTGAATCCCAGTACATCCAGACGGTCTTCGTAAAATCACCCGCTGGAATTTCCAGGTGCTGAATATGAGACAGCGCCTCAAGACCCTTTTGATAATCCTGCTCAGAGATGACAGGTGTCGGCTGCAAGTACTTTCGCAGTTTTCGTATCATCTCTTTCATGCGTTCTTTTCTTGCTCAAGCAGCCACAGCCCAACATATTTATTGAAGTTCACCTGGGCATACGTCATGGCGACGATGAAACCCACACTGCCGTCCAGGAAACCACGACGCAGAATATAAATATGGAAAAACGTCCACATCCCTCGTAGCAGGGCAAGTACCAGGCCATGGGATTTTTTCCCTTTACGATGGTATTTCTGCGACCCCAGCCAGGCATATTTAGCGGCTTTATCCAGACCGTGACCGTAATCGCGGTGGGTGTAATGCAGCAACAAGCCTTTCATGACACCGGTCGAGCCCGGTGCAGGCACCACAGTTTCATGAACCTCATCCAGGGTAAACCTTGCGCCTTCACGTTTAAACAGACGCAGAACCGAACGGGCGCTGCGGCCATATTTGAGGGTTTTGCCGTACAACGTGACACCCCAAGGCAGACGGTACGCCGTGTGCTCAATCTGCTCTTGCTCCAGCATCGCGATCAGTGCCGATTTCATCGTTTCATCCAGCGCTTCGTCGGCATCAATAGACAGAACCCAGTCGCCAGTTGCTTTATCCAGCGCCCGCTGTTTCTGCTTACCAAACCCCGGCCAGTCAGTGATCGTCACGTTGTCGGTATAACGCTGACAAATTTCGACTGTGTTATCGGTTGAGCCACTATCCAGCACAATGATTTCATCGGCGATGTCTACGACCGATTGCAGGCACGGCTCGATGCGATCCGCTTCGTTTTTCGTGATCACAATTACTGACAATGAATGCCTTCTCATAAATTGGGCCTTTCTGTTAACGATGTTTTGAATAAGTTCTGTATCGGGCAGCTACTTGCAGGCTACATTCCCCGAGCTTACCACTTCCAGTATCCGAGTTTCTTTCGCATTTTGAATTGACGCATCAAATTCAACGGCTTGGATTTCAGCCCGGCCCGGCCGTCTGCAATCATCGCGTTGGTGGCCTGCAGTACACGCTCACTGGATGCGCCGTCAGAATACGGGTGAATCAGTTGGCAATAGCGCTCAATCTCAGCCATCAGGGCTTCCGGGCGTTGCAGAGCCTCGGTAAGCGCCGCTTCGACAGCATCCACTTCAGTGACATCCAGCAGGTACTCCCCCGGTGACTGATTGCAGAACGTCACAACCGGTTTACGCTGCAACAGGAACATCAGCAGAACCGATGAGGTGTCGCACAACATCACGTCTGCCGCCTGCAACAACGGAATCACATTGTCGGTTTCGACAAACTGCAGGTGTTCGCCCGCCAGGCTTTTGTACTTATCGACAATATCCTGATCCATTTTCGGGTGGAACTGAATCAGCCAGCGCCATTTACCGGTCTGCGACAACTGTTTGATCTTCTCAAACAGTATCGGCGCACATGTCAGGTTGCGGGAAAACGTCGAGCACATCAGCACCGTCGGCCGCGGGTCAGCCGGTGCCAGGTAAGGGTTATTAGGCTCTGGGGTAAACAGCGGATCCAGTGCCGGCCAGCCTGTTTGCGCCACTCGGAAAAAACCGTGCTCAGCGGCCAGCTGTTCAAATCGTTCGGTGGTATCCGGCCCCTGCGTGCAGTACAGATCAAAACAACCACGTATCTCAAAATGATCCTCGCGACCGCGGCGGTTGAGTTTTCCGGCATTGAAACCATGAAAGACACCCACCTTGAGCCCCGGAACGAAACTCGGCACCACATTGCCCGGGACGAACACCGCATCCGGCTGCCAGGCTTTGACATCGCCGATGGTCGCCAGCACCTGCTCGTCAGGAGCGAGGAAAGCCGGATTGACTTCATTGCCTTCCAGGAACCAGCGCACTTCCCCGCCCTGTGCCAATATGGCGTGTTGCAGCGGCCGTAAGATGGCATACGAATAGTTCTGGGCGATATACATCAAGTAACGTTTTTTCATCTAACTCTCTGCTCGGTTCCCGTCGCCGGTCTGTACATGAAACAAGACGGTTATTCTAACCGAATCATGCTGTGGATAGTGAGTTTTCCCCGCCTGTTCGTGACGAAAGAAGCCGTTATAATAGCCCTAAATCGTTCACTGGCCTTTGATTATGTTGATACGCGCCCTTTATACCCTGCTGCTCTGCCTAGCCTCTCCCGTGCTGTTGTTCGGGCTTTATAAAAAGAAACCCGGTAAACCGACTTTTGGTTCCCGCTGGAAAGAGCATTTTGGCTTCACGCCGCCTGTCCGGGGTCAGCGTCCGATCTGGGTTCATGCCGTCAGTGTGGGCGAGTCCATTGCCGCGATCCCCGTCATTAAAGCCCTTAAAGCGGCTTACCCCGACACCCCCATTGTCGTTACCACCACCACCAGCACCGGGGCCCAGCAAGTCGAAAAACTCGGGGATCTGGTGGAACACCGCTATATGCCTATCGATTTTGCTTGGTGCGTCCGCGGTTTTTTGCGCGCAGTTCGCCCCTCCGCGATGCTGATCATGGAAACCGAACTATGGCCCAATACCCTGGCGACAGTGCACAGCGCCGGGATTCCGGTGATCGTGATGAACGCGCGCCTGTCCGCCCGCTCCGCCACCCGTTATCAGCGCTTCCAGCCGGTCTTTAAACTGATTGCACGTCATCTTGACCATATCCTGTGCCTGCATCAAGATGATGCCGACCGCTTCGCCCGATTGGGCATTGCAGCCAGCCGACTGACAGTTACCGGCTCAGTGAAGTTTGATATTCATATTGATGAGAGCATTCGCAAGCAGGCACAGCAGCTGCGGACGGTGCTGGGTTCAGCTCGCCCGGTATGGGTCGCAGCCAGCACCCACAAGGGAGAGGATGAACAGGTGCTGGAAGCCTTTGCCGCGGTTCGCCACCAGCATCCCGACAGTCTGCTGATTCTGGTGCCCCGCCACCCCGAGCGCTTCGATCAGGTTGAGCAGCTTTGTCTGGCACAGTCATTACGCTGTGTTCGCCGGACCGGCGACCAGGCGGTTACGCCGGAAACTCAGGTTTATCTGGCAGACACCATGGGAGAAATGCTGTTGTTTCTGGGGGCTGCCGATATCACCTTCATGGGCGGGAGCCTGATCGGCGATCGCGTCGGCGGCCACAATATGCTGGAGCCCGCCGCAATGGGCAAACCGACCCTAACCGGGCCGAGTTTTTATAACTTTGCCGACATCACCCAGCAATTACGGGACGCCGGAGCTCTCGAGGTTTGCCAAGACGCCCGGGACTTGGGCGAGCGTTTGTCCGTATTGCTGGCGGCCCCAGAACAGCGCCAGTGCATGAGCCAGGCCGCCCTGAATGTCGTCAGGCAGAATCAGGGCGCGGTTAACAAAACCCTGACGGTACTGGCCACTCTGCTGAAAGATTAGTCGTTCCGGTATCCGGCCAGCAGCCACTGCCAGCACGAGGCATCAAACCGGATCCCCCGCTTGCCCTGCTCTTTGACAAACGAGCGGTGCAAGCGGGACAGATTCCCTTCTTTCCATTGCTCGCCCTGCTGTTCATAGCACTTATCAAAATCAATCAGCCAGACCAGCTGCTGGTCATCCAGCAGGATATTGTGACTGTTGAGATCGGTATGGCACACCTGCAGGTCATGCATCTGACGCACCATGGCCCCAATCGCGCGCCAACACGACTCTGGCAAAGCCTGCTCGGCGAGAATCGCGACCAAATCCTGCGCGTTAGCCACTTTTTCCACCAGCAAATCGGCCTGATAGGTCAGTCCGCTACGTACTGCCCGCGCCGCCACAGGTCGCGGAACCCTCACGCCACCCTGCGCCAGTTTATCCAGCAGGCGAAACTCTGCGGCGCCGCGGGTATTGTCCCAGCCTGTAAACCAGTAGGCATCTTTCACCAGCTTGCCGAACAGGCCGCCCCGGCGATAGTGGCGCAAGGCCATCGGCAGTGCTTGGCCCTCGACAAACCAGGTCGTGCCCCGGCCCTGTGCCGAGCCGGTGACCCGTCCGGCCTGTTGCCAGAAGGCCGGGTCAAAGCAACGAAGGGGCTCTTCCCGTAACAAATCCGGGTCAAACCAGACCCGCTGATTGTCTTTCGTAATCACTTGCACACTTTCTCTCCAGGCATGAGGCGACAGAGTATTTTACAATCACTTACGTGAACTGCATAATTTCCTCTCTGAATCACTAACAGGTAACTGTCATGGCGTTATTTTCAACTCCGCCACAATCCTTATGTATTCTTCGCTTGTCCGCCATCGGTGATGTCTGCCATGCCATTGCTGTCGTACAAGCGATTCAGGCTCACTGGCCGAGTACCAAAATCACCTGGGTCACCGGAAAAATCGAAGCTCAGTTGATTGGCGACTTACCGGGCATTGAGGTGGTGGTGTTTGACAAAAAAGCCGGATGGGCCGGTATGAAAGCTGTCTGGGCCGCCCTGAAAGGTCAGCAATTTGATGCCCTGCTGCATATGCAGGTGGCACTGCGCGCAAGTGCCCTGTCACTGGGGATCAAAGCCCGCTACCGGGTCGGATTTGGCAAAAACCGCACCAAAGAAGGCCAGTGGCTGTTTACCAACCGCCATTTGCCTGACACCAACAGCTTCCATGTGTTGGACAATTTCGCCGACTTTGCCCGCTATCTGGGGGTGCCGTTTGACCAGCCTCACTGGAATATCCCACTGTCCGATGAGGACACAGCATTTGCCCGGCAGCAGATTAACCAGCATCCGACACTGATCATCTCGCCGGCCGCCAGTAAAGACGAGCGCAACTGGCTGACCGAACGTTATGCCCAGCTGGCCGATTATGCGAATGAAAAAGGTATGCAGGTGATTCTATGCGGTTCACCGGCACCGCGCGAAGTCACCCTGGGTCAGGCCATCGAACAGCTTTGCCAGCATCCGGTCAAAAACCTGATCGGCCAGACCAGCTTGAAACAGCTGACGGCTCTGCTTGGACAGGCCACCGTCGTGGTCGCCCCCGATACCGGTCCGGCTCACCTGGCAACCACGCAGGGCACCCCGGTGATTGGATTGTACGCCCACAGTAACCCCCAGCGCACCGGCCCGTACAACAGTCTGAACACAGTCTGCAGCGTGTACGACCAGCATGCCGAAGCGCAGCACGGCAAACCGGTATCTGCCCTGCCGTGGGGAACCCGGGTCAAAGGCGATCAGCTGATGAAAGACATCAGTCTGGCGCAGGTGACAGCGACCCTCGACACTCTCATTTCTTAATTCAACATCAGCGACTGGTACTCATTATGACAACCCGAGTTATCTACCCTGGCACCTTTGACCCTATTACCAATGGTCACCTGGATTTGATCGAGCGAGCCGCCGCGATGTTTGATCATGTGATCGTCGGCATCGCCTACAGCCCGAGTAAAAAACCACTGTTTGAACTGGAGGAGCGCGTGGCACTGGCCAAAGCCATTACTTCGCACCTCACCAACGTCGACATCGTCGGCTTCTCCGGCCTGCTGGTTGATTTTGCCAAGGAATATCAGGCCAATGTGCTGGTTCGCGGCCTGCGTGCTGTGTCTGACTTTGAGTTTGAATTCCAGTTGGCGAACATGAACCGCCGTCTGATGCCGGAACTGGAAACTGTGTTCCTGACCCCGTCAGAAGAAAATTCTTTCATCTCCTCCACCATTGTCAAAGAAGTGGCGCTGCACAAAGGCGACGTCAGCCAGTTTGTCGACCCAGTGATTGCCGACGCGCTGGAGAAGAAGTTCAAGGCACAGGGAAAATAAAAAACCAGTCCCAGCAATATCAAAAAAGGAGGCCAAGCCTCCTTTTTTATTCGCATTACTTTGCGTCCTTCACGACTTACCGCTTTTCAGGCCGCAACATTCATGCAGTCGTATTAACACGACTGCATTAACACTACCGTTTTAACACTGATAATACTCACGGTACCAAGCCACAAAGGCCTGCACACCTTCCTGCACCGAGACCTGGGGTTTATAACCAGTGACGTCAAACAGATCCGCCGTATCAGCATAGGTGGCGTACACATCGCCCGGCTGCATTGGCATGAAGTTTTTCTTCGCGTCCATATCCAGTGCCGACTCCAGCGCATCAATGAAATCCATCAGCTTCACCGGACTGCCATGACCAATGTTATACACACGGTAAGGTGCCGAGCTGGTTGCCGGAGAACCGGTTTCGACCGTCCAGTCCGGTGAGGATTGCGGAATCACATCCTGAATCCGGATAATGCCTTCCACAATGTCATCGATGTAGGTGAAATCGCGACGCATATCGCCATTGTTATACACATCAATGGCTTTCCCCTCGACAATCGCCTTGGTGAATTTAAACAGCGCCATATCCGGACGCCCCCACGGGCCGTACACGGTAAAGAAACGCAGGCCAGTCGTCGGCACACCGTAAAGGTGGGAATAGGTGTGCGCCATCAGCTCGTTGGACTTTTTCGTCGCCGCATACAGGGAAATCGGGTGGTCGACACTGTCAGCGGTATTAAACGGCATTTTCTGATTCAGGCCGTAAACCGAGCTGGAAGAGGCATACACCAAGTGTTCTATCTTGTGATGACGACAGCCTTCCAGAACCGTCAGGTGGCCAACCAGGTTGCTGTCAGCATAGGCCATCGGATTATCAATCGAGTAACGTACCCCGGCCTGTGCTGCCAAATGAATCACCCGATCGAATTTTTGCTCTGCAAACAGCGCGGCCATACCGTCACGGTTCGCCAGATCCAGCTCCACAAAGGTGAAGCCAGGATGCTGAATTCGGGTCAGACGATCATGCTTGAGCGACACCTCGTAGTAGTCATTGAGGTTATCAATCCCGACGACCTGATGGCCCATCGCGCATAGACGTTCAACAACGGCGCTGCCGATAAAACCGGCCGCACCGGTAACCAGATATTTTTTCATCCGTTTCACCCTTCTCAGCGTGCGTCTCCCGACACACATAAAACGTATTGGATAACAGGATCATAGCACTCTCAGACTGACGAACCTATCACTAGGCATGCAACCGGGATCCCATGTCACGCAGGCCGGAAGCGATGTTCCTGTCTTTACGGTGCGCTTATTTCTGACAATCGCTGCAGTATACTGTGGTCCGCTGACCAATCTTCACTTCACTGAGCAACTTGTCACAGCGCGGGCAAGGCTGACCGGCTTTGCCGTACACCTGCAGTTCCTGAGCAAAATAGCCAGGTTTGCCGTCCGCATTCTTGAAATCTTTCAGCGTTGTGCCACCCTGCTCAATCGCAAACGCCAGCACGGCCTTAATTTCCGCCACCAGCACCGCCAACCGTTTGGCCGAAACTTTTCCGGCTTCCCGTTTCGGATGGATACCGGCACTGAACAGGGATTCATTGGCGTAAATATTCCCTACGCCCACCACCACATGGTTATCCATGATGAACTGCTTGATTGCGGTCCGCTTGCCTCGGGCTTTTTCCTGCAAATATTGTGCACAAAACGCCTCGCTTAATGGCTCAGGTCCCAATTTGGCCAGCACCGGGTGCTCGCCGCCTTTGTCCTGCCACAACCAGGCACCAAATCGGCGGGGATCGTTGTAGCGCAGTACTTCTCCACTGGCCAGACAAAGATCCACATGATCATGCTTCTCCGGCGGAATCCCTGCCGGCAAAACCCGCAGGCTGCCCGACATACCCAAATGGACAATGGCATAACCGGCATCGGTTTCCAGCATCAGGTATTTCGCCCGGCGGCTGACCCGCCGGATCTCCTGCCCAACGATTTGGCGGATCGCCTCCGGGACAGGCCAACGCAATTGGGGATTGCGGATCACGATATCAGTTACCCGCTGGCCGGTCACATGGGGGGCAATCCCCATCCGGCTGACTTCAACTTCCGGTAATTCAGGCATTTTTTCTCTCGTTCAGACCCCGCGTTGTCCGCAGGTCCGATTATTCAGACGGATTCATGTGACGCGGAAATAAATAGGCCTCATCAACCGAGACGGCCAGCCACTCCCCCTGCCAGTTCTGGAGCAGCCAGAATTGCGGTAACTGGTAAATCGTCACCCGTACCGGCTCTTCGTGGCTGGCTAGCCAGATCTCCGCGGTTCTCGGGGCCTGCAGCGTAGGCTGCAACTGAGCCATCATGTCCCGGTTAACCGGGGTCCCTTCCAGGCGCTGCCAGTGGGCAGCCAATGTCGCGGCTGGCAAAGATACCGGCGGTTCCGCCAGCCAACCCAGTTCGCTCTGTCTCAGGGCAACCTGCGGCAGGCTCAAACGGGTCATTGGGGTGTCCTCGGGCAGTAAGCGCGTCAGCCCGCTGGCAACCATCGGTTCTGGTTCGTTCGTTGCAAAACGCTGCTGCAGCAATTCCGGCAGACGGATCACCGCGATAAAACAAACCACTCCGATGATGATGACATTGTTCCAGCCTCGGCGGGACAGCCTCATAACACGACTCCTTCACATGCAGATGCGAAATCATACCATGAGTATCAGTGTATGAGAGAAGCAGGAAAGGTGGCAGGGCGCCAAATTGCAGACATAAAAAAACCCAGTCAATAAACTGGGCTTTTTACCAAGAGGCAAAAAATCAATTACTTGATTTTCGCTTCTTTGTACATAACGTGCTGGCGAACTACTGGATCAAATTTCTTGATCTCAAATTTGCCTGGCATGTTACGTTTGTTTTTGTCGGTAGTGTAGAAGTGACCAGTGCCAGCAGATGATACTAGACGGATCTTCTCACGAATGCCTTTAGCCATTGTTCAAATCCTCTTAAACGTTCTCGCCGCGAGCACGCATATCAGAAAGAACGGCGTCGATGCCTTTCTTATCGATGATACGCATGCCTTTCGCAGAAAGGCGTAGTTTAACGAAGCGTTTTTCGCTTTCTACCCAGAAACGATGAGTTTGCAGGTTCGGCAGAAAACGACGCTTGGTGGCATTACGTGCGTGTGAACGGTTGTTACCCGTTACAGGACGCTTACCAGTTACTTGGCATACACGGGACATTACTGTCTTCTCCAAATCGTTTCAGCTCGATATCAACCATGGTTAACCAAACGGAAATCTTCATTTCCGCTAACCATAGCTATCAAAGGTCGCGCATTATACTAAGTCAAAACCAGTTGCTCAAGTCCCGAGCAGATCCTTTCGCATCATTTTGATCGATTTTGGCCTATTTTATAGCCAACCTCTTTCGGCGAAAGACGTAATTTCTCCGTCTCCAATAACAAAGTGATCCAGAACCCGAATATCTACCAACGCCAATGCATCACATATGCGGCGGGTAATTCGACGATCTGCCTGACTCGGCTCAGCTACGCCCGATGGGTGATTATGCGCTAAAATGAGCGCGGCTGCATTAAGTTCTAGTGATCTTTTTACAACTTCACGCGGATAAACGCTTGCAGCGTCAATTGTGCCCTCAAATAATACTTCTCCGCTCAGAACCCGATGCTGGTTATCCAGAAACAGGACAAAAAAGGCTTCCCGATGCCGATCACGCAATAAATGACTTAAATATCGCCGAGTATGATCCGGACTGGTCAGGGCATCGCCACGCTTCAGGGTTTCTTCAAAATGACGCTGGCTCATTTCCAGCACGGCCTGCAACTGGGCAAATTTTGCCGGGCCTAGACCTTTGTACTGACAAAAGGTGAGCTGATCGGCAGCCAGCAAGGCCCGCAGTGAGCCAAATTTCTCAAGCAAGTCGGAGGCCAGTTCAATGGCATTCATGCCCGCAATACCAGTTCGCAGAAAAATGGCCAACAATTCGGCATCAGATAATGCCTGTGCGCCCCGGGCCAGTAATTTTTCCCGCGGCCGGGAATCAGACGGTAACAGTTTTAGTGACATCAGGCTCTCTCCTGGTTTTCTGCCCAGAAGAGAGCCTGACGGACCTGGCCGCAAGAGCGCCGACCGACTTATGGGAAAATGTTCGCACTCTTTACCGGCAACTTCACGACACTTTCACGGCAGTGCGAAACAAACCGATGCCATTACACCTTGAACTGCCCGACCAGACTGCGCATCTGCTCTCCGGCGGCGGCCAGCTCGGTGGTTGTGGTTCGGGTATGCCCCAGCGCGCCGACAATCTGATCCAGGATGTGCTGAATGGCGACCATGTTCGTGTTAATTTCCTCCGACACCGCACTTTGCTCTTCCGCCGCTGTGGCGGTTTGCACCCCCATGGCATTAATGCTGTTCACCGCATCGGTCACGGTCACCAGACTGGCCGTAATACGCTGCGACTCCGCCAGAGTTTCCTGACTCTGCTGCTGACTGACCGTCATCGCCTGCACCGCTTCCCGGGTGACCGACTGCAGTTCTGCCAGCATCTGATTAATTTCTTCCGTGCTTTGCTGAGTCCGTCCGGCCAGCGAGCGGACCTCATCTGCTACCACCGCAAACCCTCGTCCTTGCTCTCCGGCGCGGGCGGCTTCAATGGCTGCATTCAGCGCCAGCAGATTGGTCTGAGCGGCAATGTCACCAATCACGGTGAGCACCGAGCTGATGCGCGTGGTCTGGGTATTGAGCAGCGCCATGGCTTGAGAGGCACTATCGACATGCGCCGCCAGCTGATCGATACGGTTAACCACGGCATCTACTTCCTGCTGGGCTGCCTCCGTCTGGGCGGTCGCTTCCTGTGTCGCGGTCGCCGTGTTCACCGTGTTGTTCGCCACTTCCCGCGCTGACACGCTCAGTTCCGTCACCGCCGTCACGACCAGCTCGGTCTGGCGATGATGCTCATCCATCTGTAATCCGGCCTGCTCGGTCTGCTGTTGCAGACTACCGGAAGCATCGCTGACATGCCTTGCAACCTGCTGAACTTCACCGATCAGCTGTTGCAGCTTGGCCATAAACTGGTTAAACGCGGCAGCCAGTTCGCCAATCTCATCCCGGCTTTCCACCTGCAACCGAGCAGTCAGATCGCCACCTCCGGCCGCAATACCCTGCAAGGCAACCAGCATGTGGCTAAGTGGCTGTAGCGCCCGCCCTGTCAGCCAGGCCACCAGTGCCGCGACCAGCACTACCACGGTCAGAGTCACGCTGACTGACAGCCACACCTGATGCTCGAACCTGGCAGCAGCACTCGCCTGAAATGCCGAGACTTCGGCCTCAATGTCATCGACATACACCCCAGTTGCCAGCACCCAGTCCCATTTTGCCAGATACTCGGCATACCCCAGCTTGGGCGCGGTGGCATTTATCGACGGCTTATGCCAGCTGAAATTCAGAAAACCATCCCCGCGTTTGGCGGCATCAATCAGACCGGCAATCACCCGCACGCCGTTTTCGTCCACCACATCAATCAGGTTTTTACCTTCCAGCGTCGGCTGGGCCGCATGCAGGGTATTGATACCCTGGCTGTTATAAGCAAAGAAGTAACCATCTTCGCCAAAGCGCATCGCCACCAGCCGGGCTTTCGCGGCCGGAATATTGTTCCCGTTGATATCGGCTTCATACAGATCGGCAATGGCCGTCCGCGCCAGTTGCAGCGCCGTTTGCAGCTCCTGCTTTTTCATTGCGGTAATCTGGCTGCGGTAGGTGTCAATTTGCGACGCCAAGTCAGACTTTTGCTCCGAAAGGTAAATCCCGTTAATCAAGGCCGCCACAATCACGAGCGGCAACAAAACCAGCAGCAACAGCTTGCTACGACAGCGTAACTCCATCTGATCAATATCCTGTTTTAAACGCGGTATGCTTTAACCCTAAGGATTTCATGACAATATTCCATGAAGTCATCAACACTTTTGACATTAACAGACCGCGAGAGCTACCACATTTTCCTGATTTCATGCGCAGCGCTTGATCCCAAGCCGTGAATCTCACCGGCTTTGGTGCTATCTTGTGGGCCGGATTTACAGGTTCAGAGAGACAGGCAACACCATGCAAACACTGGCAGGAAAACATATTCTTCTTGGAATCAGCGGCGGGATTGCGGCGTACAAATGTGCCGAACTGACCCGTCGGCTGATCGAGCGCGGCGCAGAGGTGCGCGTTGTCATGACCCCGGCAGCCAAGGAGTTTATTACTCCCCTGACCATGCAGGCGGTGTCCGGCAAGCCGATCTCTGACAGCCTGCTGGATCCGGCCGCCGAGGCGTCCATGGGTCATATCGAGCTGGCCAAATGGGCTGACCTGGTGCTGCTGGCACCGGCAACAGCCGATCTAATCGCCCGTATGGCGGCAGGCATGGGTAATGACCTGCTGACCACCCTCTGCCTGGCGACCGATGCCCCGATTGCCGTTGCCCCGGCCATGAACCAGCAAATGTACCGTCACGTCGCCACGCAGGAAAACATTGCCACCCTGCAACGCCGTGGCTGCCAGATTTGGGGCCCGGCCAGCGGTGAGCAAGCCTGTGGCGATGTCGGCCCCGGCCGCATGCTGGAGCCTATGCAGCTGGTCGGACTGACTGAAACCTTTTTCCAACCGGCTGACTGGCAGGATCTTCACCTGACCATCACCGCCGGTCCGACCCGCGAAGCCATTGACCCGGTGCGTTACCTGACCAACCACAGCTCCGGCAAAATGGGCTATGCCATTGCCGCCGCCGCCGCCAAGCGCGGTGCCAGAGTGACCCTGATTAGCGGCCCGACCAACCTGGCCACCCCGGCCGGGGTTGAGCGCATTGATGTCAGCAGCGCCGAGCAGATGCACGCAGCTGCACTGACCCATGCACCGGGCAGCCAGATTTTCATCGGGTGTGCCGCGGTGGCAGATTTCCGCCCGGTAGAGGCTGCCGGGCAAAAAATGAAAAAACAGGATGGTGAAGACGAGATGGTGCTGCGGCTGGTGAAAAACCCGGACATCATCGCCAACGTGGCGGCCCTGACCACACAGCGTCCATTTACTGTCGGCTTTGCCGCCGAAACGCAGGATGTGGCCCAGTACGCCCAGGATAAACTTCAGCGTAAAAACCTGGATCTGATCTGCGCCAATGATGTTTCTCAGCAGGACCAAGGCTTCAACAGCGATCAAAACGCCCTGCACCTGTACTGGCCGAACGGTGATAAAGCCCTGCCACTGTGCAGCAAAGCCGAATTAGGCCAGCAGCTGATGGCCGAAATTGTGGCACTGTACCGCACCCACGAGTCGGCCTGACCGTTTCCAGCCCGCCGTCATAGTGCTGAAAATGCAGACGAATTAAGCGAATAAGATCAAATATAAAGCCCATTCCTTAAGGTTGGGCTTTTTTTGTCGATATAGAAAACAGTATCTACCCGCAACGCTTTTCACAATCCCACTCCACAGCTAAGATAGGCGGGTTTCACGCTGTCCGGTGACAGTCTCATTTTGAAAAGGAACGGTTATTCATGGCTGGCAACAAGAAAAACAACCGCCGCGAAGAGATTTTGCAGGCCCTGGCGCAAATGCTGGAGTCTGCTCAAGGTAGTCAACGTATTACGACCGCCAAGCTGGCCGCCCAGGTGGGTGTTTCGGAAGCGGCACTCTACCGCCACTTCCCGAGTAAAGCGCGCATGTTCGAGGGTCTGATTGAGTTTATTGAAGATTCGATCACCACCCGCATTAACCGCATCCTTGATGACGAAAAAGATACCCTGAACCGCCTGCGCATGGTGCTGCAGCTGATCCTGGGATTTGCCGAGCGCAATCCAGGCCTGACCCGCATCATGACCGGCCACGCCCTGATGTTCGAACAAGACCGTCTCCAGTCCCGCATCAACCAGCTGTTTGAGCGGATTGAAACGCAGCTGCGTCAAATCCTGCGTGAGCGTAAGCTGCGTGAGGGGAAAGGGTTTCCGGTTGATGAGAATATTCTGGCCGCACAGCTGTTGGGCCAGGTGGAAGGCAGTCTAAATCGTTTTGTTCGTTCCAGTTTTAAGCACAAGCCGACCTCTAATTTCGACGACTACTGGCGCCTGCTGAGCGCCCAGCTGGGCTAACGGCCACTGTCGAACCGGCAGTTACCGGACTACCCAATAAAAAAAGCGAGGGATACCCTCGCTTTTTTGCGGCATTCGCTCAGGCGGTAACGCTTACACGCCGTATTCAGCACGGTACGCTTTCACCGCTTCCAGATGCTGTTCCATACCCGGCTGCTCTTCCAGGAAGCTCACCACATCACCCAGTGACACAATCGAGATGACCGCGCAGCCAAAGTCACGCTCGACTTCCTGAATTGCCGACAGCTCGCTCTTCCCTTTTTCCTGACGGTCAATCGCAACCAGCACGCCGGCCAGATCCGCACCATTCGCTTTGATGATTTCCATCGATTCACGAATCGCCGTCCCGGCGGTAATCACATCGTCCACCAGCATGATACGGCCTTCCAGCGCACTGCCCACCAGGTTACCGCCTTCGCCGTGATCTTTGGCTTCTTTACGGTTAAAGCAGTATGGGGTGTCGATATCATGCTGATCCGCCAGCGCAACCGCCGTCGTCGTGGCAATTGGGATACCTTTGTAAGCCGGACCAAACAGCACATCGTACTCAATACCAGCATCCACCAAAGCTTCAGCATAAAAACGGCCTAGACGAGCCAGATCACGCCCGGTATTAAACAGTCCCGCATTAAAGAAGTACGGGCTCTTACGGCCAGATTTCAGTGTGAACTCACCGAATTTCAGAACACCTTTCTCCAGGGCAAATTCAATGAACTGACGCTGATATGCTTTCATGGTTTCTCCTTGTCATAACTATTTACTCACGCCCGTGCGCGTCCGCACGGGTTCAGGGCGATACGTAGCCCAAAAAAAAGCGGCTCCAATAGGAACCGCTCAAAATCATTAACTGCTCAACGCCTGCTTCTGCACGTTGATAATGTCGGCAATGCCCTCTTTCGCCAGAGCCAGCATTGCCAGTAATTCTTCATGACTGAACGCTTCGCCTTCCGCCGTGCCCTGCACTTCGATCATCTTGCCGTCTTCCGTCATGACCACGTTCATGTCCGTTTCCGCTGCGACGTCTTCCAGGTACTCCAGATCGCACACCGGCTCACCGTTGTAGATCCCTACCGATACCGCCGCCACCATGCCTTTCAGTGGGTTTTCTTTGATCAGGCCTTTTGCCAGCATGTAATTGATGGCATCCACCAGCGCAACCATGGCACCGGTGATCGACGCCGTGCGGGTACCACCGTCCGCCTGAATCACATCACAGTCCACCGTCACCATTTGTTCGCCCAGCTTTTCCAGATCCACGGCGGCACGCAGGCTGCGGGCAATCAAACGCTGAATTTCCATGGTACGGCCACCCTGCTTGCCGCTGGCCGCTTCACGACGGTTGCGGGAATGGGTCGCGCGCGGCAGCATGCCGTATTCGGCGGTAACCCAGCCCTGGCCTTTGCCTTTCAGCCAACGCGGAACGCTTTCTTCAACACTGGCGGTACAAATGACTTTGGTGTTCCCAAACTCCACCAATACTGAGCCTTCGGCATGGGCAGTGAAGTTACGGGTAATAGTAATAGGACGCACCTGGTTGGCATTTCTTCCGCTTGGACGCATCGGGGTTCCCTCTGGCTGATATTAACCGGCGATTATAGCCACATCTGGCTGCCAGTGCACGCGAAACCCCGCACGGCCTCGCAATCTGCCCCAGAGACCGCATCGCCCGAGGACGAACCGGGCCGTCAGATTTCTTTTATGCGCAGGGGTCAGTATAATCAAAGCACCACGAACACTGCGCCGTACCATATTCACCGGACCGACAGCCTCCGGATTGTCCGTCCTGAAGCAGTTTTCTTCTTTCTACATTAGAGGCCATCAGCCAATGATTCACAGCATGACCGCCTACGCCCGTCGCGAAATCAAAGCCGACTGGGGTACAGCCGTATGGGAAATCCGTTCTGTTAACCAACGTTACCTCGAAACATACCTGCGTCTGCCAGAGCAGTTCCGCAGCCTGGAGCCGGTACTGCGCGAGCGTTTTCGCAAGCGTCTGGCCCGCGGTAAGGTTGAGTGCAGCCTGCGTTTTGATGTTAACCCGGCCACCAACACTGAGCTGACCATCAACGAAGACCTAGCGCATCAGGTTATCAAGGCGGCCAAATGGGTGAAGAATGCTGCCGGCGAAGGCAATATCGGTCCGTTCCAGGTCCTGAACTGGCCTGGTGTCATGGAAGCGCCGGAGCAGGATCTGGATATCATCAATCAGGACCTGCTGAGCGGTTTTGATGCCGCTATTGACGACTTCATTGCCGCCCGTGCCAGCGAAGGGGCAAATATGCAGGCTCTGATCGAGCAGCGTCTGGAGGCCATTTCCACCGAAGCCGCCAAGGTACGCAGCATGATGCCGGAAGTGTTGACCTGGCAGCGCGAACGCATTCTGAACCGCCTGGAAGAAGCCAAAGTCGAGCTGGATGCCAACCGCGTCGAACAAGAGCTGATCATGCTGGCCCAAAAGAGCGATGTCGCCGAAGAGCTGGACCGCCTGGACTCGCACGTCAAAGAAACGCAGAAAATCATGAAAAAAGGCGGAGCCTGTGGCCGTCGTCTGGATTTCATGATGCAGGAGTTCAACCGCGAGTCGAACACCCTGGCGTCGAAATCCATCAATACCGAAATCACTGCCGCGGCCGTCGAGCTGAAGGTACTGATCGAGCAGATGCGCGAGCAGATCCAAAACATCGAATAAGCCCCCGCTTATCGACGCGCAACCCGATGCCCCAAGCCCTGAACCTTCAGGGCTTGTTTATTTGCGGGCTGTTGCTGCCTTCTGAATACGCTTCGACACCGGCCTCGCCCCACTCCGCCAGCAAGGCATCCTTGAACACCCGCAGTTTAGCCGAATGCAGCTTTGAGGGCTGATGAACCAGCGACAACGGGTAAGCCGGGGGATTAAACTCGGTCAGGACAGGTTGCAGCTCGCCGCGGGCGATCGCCTCACGGGCAAAGAATGTCATCACCTGCACCACTCCGACCCCGAGCCGCGCGGCATCAAGCAGCGGATCGCCGTGGTCGAACACCAGATTACCGTCCACATCCAACATTTTCTCTTGATCTGCTTCAGTGAAACGCCAACGCACCGGGCGCCCGGTATGCGGGTTGCGCACCTGCAGGCAATTATGCGCCGCCAGATCATCCGGATGCGCCGGCATGCCGTGACGGGCCAGATAGTCCGGCGAAGCGACCGTCTGCCAGGTTAGCGGAGCCAACGGTCGGGCAATCAGGCGCTGGTCCCGGATCTCCCCCGTGCGCAGCACGGCATCAAACCCTTCTTCCACCAAATCGACAATGCGATCGCTCATCACCACTTCAATATTGAGTTGCGGATGCACTGCCAGCAGCCGCGCCAGGATCGGCATCAGCACCACCCGACCAAACGCCGACGGCGCACTGACCTTCAGCACCCCAGATGGTGAACTGCGGCGATCCTGCAGTTCCTGGCCGAGTGCCTCCAAATCACCCAGCAGCGGTGCACTGCGCTCATAAAACACGATGCCGTCCGGAGTCAGGCTCAGGCGGCGGGTATTGCGGTGCAGCAGACGCACCCCGAGCTGCTGCTCCAGCCGACTGACCGCACGCGAGACCCCGGATTGGGTTACCCCGAGCTGGGCCGCCGCATCGGTAAAGCTCAGGCACTCGGCGACCTTGAGAAACTGGCGGATAGCATTGAGATCCATGATTTTATTCATTACTGAAAGGAGAGTGAGAGGGTTAATCAAACTTATTGCATAAGTGATACTGACGCAAGTGACATCAACTTCATCACAAGGATCGCTTATGCACACCTCTGCCAAGCCGAACATGCCGGTTTCCGTTTATGTCCTGGCTCTGGGCATTTTCGCCATGATCAACTGCGAACTGCAGGTACTCGGCATGATGCCGCAAATGGCCCGGGATCTGGATATCAGCCTCTCTCAGGTCGGCTATCTGGTCTCTCTCTATGCCGCCGCCATGGCCCTCGGGGGCCCGCTGCTCACCCTCGGGTTGGGAACCCAACCACCGAAGAAAATCCTCTACCTGCTGTTTGCGCTTTTTATCATCGGCGAAGTGCTGGGGGCGCTGGCGCAGAGCTATCCGCAGCTGATCGTCTCCCGGCTGATCACCGGTGCTGTGTCCGGTGCCTTCTTCGGTACCGCACTGGGCACCTGCCACCGCCTGGTGGTGCCCGAGCTGGGCATCCGCGCCGTCGCCATCGTGCTGGCCGGGATCATGGTCGGGACCATTCTGGGCCTGCCGCTGGCGAGTCTGGTCGGCGAATACTACGGCTGGCGCGCCAGTTTCTGGCTCGTGGTCGTTCTGACCATGCTGGCGGCGCTGGGCACTGCCGTACTGCTCCCCGTCTTACCCGCCGCCCCCAAAATCGGCCTGCGGCAGGAGCTGGCGGCGTTTGGCAACCGCCAACTCTGGGCCGTCTTTACTACCAGTTTCTGTGTCATTGGTACGACCTATGCCGCGTTCAGCTATTTCGTCCCCATCCTGACCCAGCTGGCCGGTTTTACCCACCACAGCGTCACCTTGCTGCTGTTTGCCTACGGGATCGCCATGCTGATGGGCAATCACCTCGTTGCCCGGCTGGCCGGCAAACGTAACCTGCGCATCCTCGCTGGCGGCTTGGTACTGCAGAGTCTGTTTCTGACCCTGCTGGCCCTGTTGATCCATCAGCCCTGGGCAGCCGTCATCGCCATACTCGGACTCGGCCTGACCGGAATCAGCATGAACCCGGCGATGGTCAGCCGGGTGATGCAGGTCCCGAACGGCGAGCGGCCGCTGGTCAACACCGTGCACGCCTCGGTGATCACCCTCGGAATCATGTTCGGCAGCTTTGCCAGCGGGCAGGTTCTGGAATGGGGCTTCAGCCTCCACGCCCCCATGTGGGTCGGGGTCGCCATTGCTGCGCTCGGGTTACTGACCTTGCGGCTTGACCGCTCGGGTGCTGCCGCGTCGTCTCCGACCGGGTCTGCCGACACCGTGCCGCTGTAGCGCCAGGTGAACACAGGTATCACCAGCAGGCCTTACGCACCGTCGTATCAGCAGAAGGAGGCTCGTCCTCTTCACCATACGCGCCCTTCACCGGACACCGGGCTGCCATGCCGCAGCCCGCCACCTCCCCTTTTTTGGCAAAAGCCATCTAGGATTAATAAGAAGCGGTTCAGATCAGAAAAAGATGATTTTTCAAGCAGCCCGCCAATTTCAATTAGCCGCAGTTCATGATAATCTGCGCGCCCTTCTATCACTGAGTGAAAACAGGCAATGAGCAAAGGTACTCTTTACATCGTGTCGGCGCCGAGTGGTGCAGGCAAATCCAGTTTGATCAACGCTCTGCTGGAAACCAACCCGACCTATGACATGAAAGTATCCGTGTCGCACACCACGCGTGGCATGCGCCCAGGGGAAAACCACGGTGTTCATTACAATTTCGTTAGCGTAGAAGAATTTACCGAGCTGGCCGAGCAAGGTGCGTTTCTGGAGCATGCCGAAGTGTTTGGCAACTTCTATGGCACTTCCCGTCTCTGGATTGAAGAGCAGCTGAACAAGGGAATCGACGTATTCCTGGACATCGACTGGCAGGGTGCCCGTCAGATCCGTAAGCAAATGCCAGCAGCAAAAAGCCTGTTTATCCTGCCGCCTTCGAAAGAAGAGCTGGAGCGTCGCCTGAATGCCCGTGGCCAGGATAGTGCTGCCATTATTGAGCGCCGGATGCAGGAAGCCCGTTCTGAAATCTCGCACTACAACGAATACGATTATGTGATCGTTAACGATGATTTCGACGTTGCCTTGATGGATTTTAAAGCCATTATCCGTGCTGAAAGATTGAAGCAGGATAAGCAAGCTGCTAAATATAACAGCATGCTCAATGCCCTATTGGCAGAACAGTAACTATTTTTGTACAATTTTCCATCTTTACTTAATTACCACTGGAGTCCTCCATGGCACGCGTAACCGTTCAAGACGCTGTTGATAAAATTGGCAACCGTTTCGATCTCATTCAAATTGCGGCACGCCGCGCTCGTCAGATGCAAACTGGCGGTAAGGATCCACTGGTTCCGGAAGAAAACGACAAGTACACAGTGATCGCACTGCGTGAAATCGAAGAAGGCCTGATCACTAAAGATATCCTGGATGCCCGTGAGCGTCAGGAAATTCAAGAGCAGGAAGCAGCAGAGCTAGCCGCAGTTAGCGCTATTGCCGGCGACAACCGTTAATTCAGGGAACCGGGCGCATTGTATCTTTTTGATAGCCTGAAAGAAGTCGTAACTGAATACCTGCCTGAGACTCAGATTGAGGCTCTCAGGCAGGCCTATCTCGTTGCGCGTGATGCCCACGAAGGGCAAACCCGCTCCAGCGGCGAACCTTACATCATCCACCCTATTGCTGTCGCTCGTATCCTGGCCGAAATGCGCCTGGACTACGAAACCCTGATGGCCGCCCTTCTCCATGATGTGATTGAAGACACCGATGTCACCAAAGAAGACCTCGCCAGCCGTTTTGGCTGTACCGTGGCCGAACTGGTGGATGGCGTCTCCAAGCTGGACAAACTGAAGTTCCGCGACCGCAAAGAAGCGCAGGCCGAGAACTTCCGCAAGATGATCATGGCCATGGCCCATGACATCCGCGTTATCCTGATCAAGCTGGCCGACCGGACGCACAACATGCGTACCCTGGGTGCCCTGCGCCCTGACAAACGTCGCCGCATTGCCCGCGAAACCCTGGAGATTTTCTCTCCGCTGGCACACCGCCTGGGTATTCACAACATCAAAACCGAGCTGGAAGAGCTGGGTTTCGAAGCCCTGTACCCGAACCGCTACCGCGTGCTGAAAGAAGTCGTGGCAGCCGCGCGTGGCAACCGTAAAGAAATGATCAACAAGATTCACGCCGAAATCGAGGGTCGCCTCGAAGACGCGAGGATCGATGGCAAGGTGCTGGGACGCGAGAAGAACCTGTACTCCATCTACAACAAGATGAAGAACAAGGAGCAGCGCTTCCACTCCATCATGGACATCTATGCCTTCCGGGTGCTGGTGAAAGATCTCGATACCTGCTATCGCGTACTGGGTCAGGTGCATAACCTGTACAAGCCGCGTCCGAGCCGGATGAAAGACTACATCGCCATCCCGAAAGCCAACGGCTACCAGTCGCTTCACACCTCACTGGTGGGCCCGCACGGGGTGCCGGTGGAAGTGCAGATCCGTACCGAAGATATGGATCAGATGGCCGACAAAGGGGTCGCCGCCCACTGGGCGTACAAAGACGGCGAAAGCTCCGGCACCACTGCGCAGGTCAAAGCCCAGCGCTGGATGCAAAGCCTGCTCGAACTGCAGCAAAGCGCCGGCAGCTCCTTTGAATTTATCGAGAACGTAAAATCCGATCTGTTTCCGGATGAGATTTACGTTTTCACCCCGAAAGGCCGGATCGTTGAACTGCCGGTTGGTGCCACAGCGGTCGATTTCGCCTATGCCGTGCATACCGATGTCGGTAACGCCTGTGTCGGTGCCCGGGTTGAGCGTCAGCCATATCCACTGAGCAAACCGCTGAAAAACGGCCAGACCGTAGAAATCATCAGCGCACCGGGAGCCCGCCCGAACGCTGCCTGGCTCAACTATGTAGTGACCTCTCGGGCCCGCACCAAGATTCGTCAGGTGCTGAAAACCATGCGCCGGGAAGAGTCCATTATTCTCGGCCGTCGCTTGCTCAATCACGCGCTGGGCGCGCTGAACATTGATCAGATTGAGCCAGAAAACCTGCACAAGGTACTGACCGATCTACGTCTGGACAACCGCGAAGAACTGCTGGCCGAAATTGGTCTGGGTAAACTGATGAGCGTCGTGATTGCCCGCCGCCTGCTGGGCAATGTCGAAGAGCCGTCAGAAGCCGGTGACCCGGCTGTCAGCGGTGGGGCGAACAACAAGCGCCTGCCAATCCGCGGGGCCGACGGTATTCTGCTGACCTTTGCCAACTGCTGTCACCCGATTCACGGCGACCCGATCATGGCGCATGTCAGCCCAGGTAAAGGGCTGGTGATTCACCGTGAAGAGTGTGCCAACATCCGTGGTTATCAGAGAGAGCCGGACAAATACATGCCGGTTGAGTGGAGTGACGAGTTCGAACAGGAGTTTGTCACCATCCTGAAAGTGGACATGCAGAACCATCAGGGTGCCCTGGCGGATCTGACCAACACCATTGCCGCGACCGGTTCTAACATTCAGGGACTGTCGACCGAAGAGAAAGACGGCCGCCTGTACACCATTACGGTGCGCCTGACGACCAAGGGGCGTATCCACCTGGCCAATATCATGCGCCGGATCCGGGTCATGCCGAACGTGGTCCGCGTCTCGCGACAGAAAAACTGAGCCGGTTCTGTGAACCCGATAAACTGTAAAACGCCCGTTTCCGGGCGTTTTCTTTAAACAGACACCAATACCATGACACCAGATCGCTTCCAACGCATCCAGACAGTCCTTGCCACCCGCCAACCGGATCTCACGGTGTGCATGGAAGAAGTCCACAAACCCAATAACGTTTCCGCCATCATCCGCACCGCCGACGCCGTCGGGGTCCATAAGGTGCACGCCGTGTGGCCGCAAGAAAACATGCGCGTACTGAGCCACACCTCAGCCGGTGCCCGCAACTGGGTTGAGCTGGAAACGCATGACACCATGGTCGATGCCATTGCTGCCCTCAAAGACCAGGGCATGCAGGTGCTGGCCACCCACCTGTCTGACACCGCCATCGACTTTCGTGAGGTGGATTACACCAAACCGACCGCCATTATTCTCGGCGGCGAAAAAAATGGGATCACCTCGGAAGCCCTGGCGCTTGCCGATCAGGATATCATCATCCCGATGGTAGGTATGGTACAGTCACTGAACGTATCGGTCGCCAGCGCACTCATCCTGTATGAAGCCCAGCGCCAGCGCCAGCAGGCCGGGATGTATGATCGCGACACCACCCTGTTGCCTGACGACGTGGTACACCGCATTCTGTTTGAACGGGGTCACCCGGTGCTGGCCAAGGTGGCACAACGCAAAGGCATGCCATACCCGCCCCTGGATGAAGACGGCCAGATTGTGGCCGATGAAGCCTGGTGGCAGAAAATTCAGGCGATTGAACCGAAACGCAAAAAACGCCAATGATCTGAGACGGACCCAGCGATGAGCGGACAACTATTAGATACTATCGCCCTGACTGAACTTTCCGGTGTCGGGGCAAAAATGGCCGAAAAATTGGACAAGATAGGTCTGCGCACGGTGCAGGACCTGCTGTTTCACCTGCCGCTCCGCTATGAGGACCGTACCCGGATCTGGCCGATTGCCAGTGCCATGCCCGGCCAGTACCTGACAATCCAGGGCGAGGTGCTGAACAGCAACATCACCTTCGGCAAACGCAAAATGCTGACGGTGAAAATCAGCGACCAGACCGGCTCCGCCACCCTGCGTTTTTTCAATTTCAATGCCGCGATGAAAAACAGCCTGGCTGACGGCAAGCAGGTGAAAGCTTACGGCGAAATCAAACGCGGCAAGTACGGACTGGAAATCATTCATCCGGATTACCGGGTCTTCTCCGAGCCTACCGAGCTGAGTGTGGAAGAGACCCTCACCCCGGTCTATCCCACTACCGACGGCCTACGCCAACTGACCCTGCGCAGCCTGACCGATCAGGCTCTGGGCCTGCTCGACAAAGCTGCGGTACGCGAGTTGCTGCCGGAAGGGCTGTACGACCGCCAGATGACTCTGGCGCAGGCACTCCATGTGATGCACCGTCCGACACCGGATGTCTCGCTTGACCAACTGGAAGAGGGAAAACACCCGGCCCAGCGGCGGCTGATCCTCGAAGAGCTGCTGGCCCAGAACCTGTCGATGCTGGCGGTGCGCCAGAAAAGCCAGCGCCATGCTGCCTGGCCATTAGCCACGCAAGATACCCTGAAGCAACAACTGCTGGCCGGACTGCCGTTCAGCCCGACCGGTGCTCAACAGCGGGTCGTGGCGGACATTGAGCGGGATATGGCCCAACCTCACCCGATGATGCGTCTGGTTCAGGGGGATGTCGGCTCTGGCAAAACCCTGGTCGCAGCCTTGGCTGCCCTGCGGGCAATCGAGCACGGTTTTCAGGTCGCACTGATGGCCCCGACCGAGCTGCTGGCCGAGCAGCACGCGATTAACTTTGCCAGCTGGCTCAATCCGTTAGGGATTGAGGTGGGCTGGCTGGCGGGCAAGCTCAAAGGCAAGGCCCGCGACAGCGAGCTTACCCGGATTGAAAGCGGCGAGGCCAAAATGGTGGTCGGCACCCACGCCCTGTTCCAGGAGCAGGTCCAGTTTCACAACCTGGCACTGGTGATCATCGATGAGCAACACCGCTTCGGCGTGCACCAGCGGCTGGAACTACGGGAAAAAGGGGCCCACCAGGGCCGTTATCCCCACCAGTTAATCATGACCGCGACCCCGATTCCGCGTACTCTCGCCATGACGGCCTACGCCGATCTGGAAACCTCGGTCATTGACGAACTGCCGCCAGGACGTACCCCGATCCAGACCGTCGCCCTGCCCGATTCACGCCGCGCCGACATCATCAACCGGATTCGGGGCGCCTGCCTCAGTGAAGGGCGTCAGGCTTACTGGGTCTGTACCCTGATCGACGAGTCAGAAGTGCTCGAAGCCCAGGCGGCGTCCGACACCGCCGATGAGCTGACGGCCCAGTTGCCGGAACTCAACATCGGGCTGGTGCACGGCCGGATGAAACCAGCCGAGAAGCAAGCCGTGATGCAGCGCTTTAAAGACGGTGAGCTGCACTTGTTGGTGGCTACCACGGTGATTGAGGTCGGCGTCGATGTCCCCAACGCCAGCTTGATGATCATCGAAAACCCCGAACGGCTCGGTCTGGCTCAGCTCCACCAGCTCCGGGGACGGGTCGGCCGGGGAGCGTCGCCAGCCATTGTGTGCTGCTCTACCATGCTCCGCTGTCAAAAACCGCCCAGAAGCGCCTCGGCGTCCTGCGGGAAAGCAGTGATGGCTTTGTGATTGCCCAGCGCGATCTGGAAATCCGTGGCCCCGGTGAACTGCTGGGAACTAAACAGACCGGCATTGCCGACTTTAAAGTCGCCGACTTAGTCCGCGATCAGCATCTGATCCCCGAGGTTCAGCGGCTGGCGCGTTACCTGCACGACCATTACCCGGAGAATGCCAAGGCCATTATCGACCGCTGGCTGGGACAACGGGAAAATTACTCCAACGCCTGATCATAGCTGGTGCCTGGCTTGCCCCGGCACCCGTTCCCCCTTCCGACCAGTGCCCCCAAACCCTGTCCCCGAGCACGGCTTCCATTCATAGTCATCAATCATAGCCACCCAGCACAGTCGCTAATCGCTGACAACTGGCACTGCCACCGTCTGACCGTGTCCAACGTTAATCCTTGCCGCCCTTTCCTTCTGCACAACGCTGTTGCACTTCACTTTTACATTTTTGTTCCGCCATTTCTGTTCGCCGTTTCCTTTGGCAACTGCGCAAACGTTTGCTTTTTAGTGAGAGATCTCTACAATAGCGGCCAACTTTTATTCATCCTCTGATTCCCTGTGGGATTTCGGTTCTGACTAACAGCAATCACAGAAAGTATCCGAACCACACAGCGGGTAACCCATTCAGCGTTACCGGCGGGAAAACAGCAACCCAGCACAGGAACCCAAGGGCCATGACACGCCAACACAGCGCTATTGAGACGCCGCGTAAATCTGATCTGATTTATCGACTGGAAGACCGTCCGCCGCTTCCCCAAACTCTGTTTGCCGCAACCCAGCACCTGCTGGCCATGTTTGTGGCGGTGATCACCCCGTCGCTGATCATCTGTCAGGCACTCGGGCTGCCGGCCAGCGATACTAACACCATCGTCAGCATGTCATTGTTCGCCTCGGGGATTGCCTCGTTTATCCAGATCCGCACCTTTGGTCCGGTCGGTTCCGGCCTGTTGTCCATCCAGGGCACCAGCTTCAACTTTCTCGGTCCGATTATCGGTGCCGGCCTGGCACTGAAAGCCGGTGGCGCAGATATCCCGACCATGATGGCCGCCATTTTCGGTACGATTCTGCTGGCCTCGCTGACCGAAGTATTCATCTCGCGGGTGCTGCAGTATGCCCAGCGTATTATCACCCCGCTGGTGTCCGGCATTGTCGTGACCCTGATTGGCCTGACCCTGATTCAGATTGGCCTGACCTCAATGGGCGGCGGCTATGCCGCAATTGAAAGTGGCAGCTTCGGCAGCCTGGATAACCTGATGCTGGCCGGGACCGTTCTGGGTCTGATTGTGCTGCTCAACCGGGTGAAAAACCCATACCTGCGCGTTTCATCCATTGTGCTCGCCATGGCTGCCGGTACCTTGCTGGCCTGGATGAGCGGGATGGTCGATACCAGCCGTATGGCTGAAACCGATCTGGTGGCCATTCCAATGCCAATGCAGTACGGCCTGGGCTTTGACTGGGGACTGCTGATCCCGCTGGTGATTGTCTTTGCCATCACCTCACTGGAAGCCATCGGGGATATAACAGCGACATCAGAAACCTCTGAGCAGCCGGTTGCCGGGCCGGTGTACCTCAAACGCATCAAAGGCGGCGTACTGGCAGACGGCATCAACTCCGCCCTGGCTGCAGTGCTGAACAGCTTCCCGAACTCCACATTCAGCCAGAACAACGGCATTATCCAGCTGACTGGCGTAGCCAGCCGCTATATCGGTTACTTTGTGGCTGGCATGCTTATCCTGCTGGGTCTGCTGCCGGGCGTTGCCAATCTGGTGCAGCTGATCCCGGAACCGGTACTGGGCGGCGCCACCATCGTGATGTTCGGCACCATCGCGGCCTCTGGCGTGCGCATCATTTCACGCTGCGAGCTGGACCGCCGTGCCATCCTGATCATGGCGCTGTCGTTCTCCATGGGTCTGGGGATCGCCCAGAAGCCGGAAATCCTACAGTTCATGCCGGATATCGTTAAGAGCATCCTGTCTTCCGGGATGGCTGCCGGTGGTATCACCGCGATTGTGCTGAATCTGGTTTTGCCGGAAGAAAAGCACTGAGCGCAAGAACTGAAAAGAGCCTGACGCTGGCAACGCCTGCAGATAACACTGGAGACAAAAAAAGCGAGCCCCAACGGGGCTCGCTTTTTTATGGGCCAGAGTGTCGGTTTCACACCCGGCTGGCGTTTCGTTCTGGTTCTGGTTCTGGTTCTGGTTCTGGCAATCAGTGCTTTTTCATCACCAGCGGCAAACCAATCTGAATCCGTAATCCGCCTTCACTGCGGTTACTGACCTGAATGCTGCCTTCGTGCTGGTCGACAATTCGCTTGACGATCGCCAGCCCCAGTCCGGTCCCTTCCGTTTCATTACCGCGTGCGGTATCGCCCCGGGTCAGCGGCTGGAACATCTTGGCCACCTGATCCGGCTCAATCCCCGGCCCGTCATCTTCGACGCAGAACCAGGCACAGGTACGATCCGCAGTGGCACCACTGGAAATTTTGACCCAGCCATTGCCATAACGCAGCGCATTGACCACCAGGTTGGCCACCAGGCGCTTAATCGACACGCCATTGCCAAGCACCACACCGGGAATCGCGTCCAGCGCGAGCTCAATCTGACGCTCATAACCGCCTTCCGCTTCGGCCACTTCACACAACAATCCGTTCAGATCCAGCGCTTCAGCCTCAGACAGTTTCTGGGTCGATTTGAGGTACTCCATAAACTGACTGATGATCGCATTACACTCTTCCGTGTCTTTAATCATGCTTTCAGCCAGATAACCGTCTTCCGGCGACATCATCTCCGTCGCCAGACGAATTCGGGTCAACGGGGTACGCAAGTCATGGCTGACCCCGGCCAGCAACAACGCCCGGTCATCTTCCAGCTGCTTGATGCCTTCCGCCATCCGGTTGAAGGCTTTGGTCACAGCACGGATTTCTGAGGCTCCCCGCTCCGGCAGTACCGGCGGCGACTCACCGCGGGCAACCTGCAGCGCCGCCTGCTCCAGTGCCACCAGCGGGCGGTTCTGAATACGGATAAACAGCCAGCCGCCAGCAATCACCATAAAGGCAATGATCAGGCTGTAGTTAAACAGTGGTGAAAAGTCATCTTCCTGCAACTCCGACAGCGGAATCCGCATCAGGTAGCCGGGAATCGAATCGCTTTTCAGCCACAGCACATAGCTGTCAGCCCCGAGCACCAGCCGCACCTCAGTCGGTGATTCCAGCTCGTTGCTCATTTCCTCGCTGAGGTATTCGATGACCGTGGCCTGCTCGAATTCCTGCAGCTCACCATCAGCAATCGGATCACTGCCGTCTTCGGCGTGCAGGGTTACCCCCAGCTGTTCCAGCAGTTGCCGGCGCAACGGCGTATCCAGATGAAACGTATGGCCGTCAGCCAGCTCAACGTCTTCTTTGAGCATCAACCGCACTTCATAGGCGAGAATGCGGTTGAACTGCTGCAAGCTGGGCAACAGCGCATAATTCAGCACGGCCAGGTAAGAAAAAATCTGGCTGGCAATTAACAGGCCAGCCAGCAGGATTAGCGTCCGGGTAAAGGTACTGCGCGGCGACAATCGCATGGCTTACGCCTCATTGCCGTCCGGTACAAACACATACCCCAGCCCCCAAACGGTCTGGATATAACGCGGACGGCTCGGGTCTTCCTCGATCATCCGGCGCAGACGGGAAATCTGGACGTCAATCGAGCGCTCCATCGCCGAATATTCACGGCCGCGGGCCATGTTCATCAGCTTATCGCGGGACATCGGTTCACGGGCATTGGTCACCAGCGCCTTCAGCACGGCAAACTCCCCGGAGGTCAGCGGCATCGCTTCGTCACCACGGAACATTTCACGAGTTCCCAGGTTGAGGCGGAACTCACCAAATTCGATAATCTTGCTGTCAGCACTCGGTGCACCCGGTGCTTCGACCGTCTGGCGACGCAGTACTGCACGGATACGGGCCAGCAGCTCACGCGGATTAAACGGCTTCGGCAGGTAGTCATCCGCGCCCACTTCCAGCCCCACGATACGGTCAACCTCATCGCCCTTGGCGGTCAGCATCAGGATCGGCAGCATATTGTTGGCATTACGCAGACGGCGGCAGATCGACAGGCCATCCTCGCCCGGCAACATCAAATCCAGCACCATCAGGTGGAACGTTTCACGTGATAACAGGCGGTCCATCTGCTCGCCGTTGGCCACGCTTCGCACCTGAAAGCCCTGCTCAGACAGGTAACGCTCCAGCAGCGCACGCAGGCGCATATCATCATCAACAACCAGAATCTTGTAATTTTCCTGCATATCTCACCTTACTTACATCGGTAGGCACGGGCATAGTGTACTCGAGCCTCCCTGCGACTCGCTGAATTTTGCCGCGAAAATACCCGCAAAATTGTTACCGTTTATGTCCGGCAAACCTCGCTCAACACTTTACTTAGTATGGTCAAGCTCAGCCGGACATGCCTGCCACCTAAACTACCTGAAATTCAAGGAACTATCCAAAACTAACGAACTCAGAATCAGGAACCTTGATCTTCCCGGGCAAGCGACGGAAGATCAGAGCATTGAAGGTCAACCGCATCGCCGCGAACCAACAGGAGCATGGCCGGTAATGAAAACCAACCTGATCACCCGTGAGGGCTACAACAAACTCAAGCAAGAGCTGGATTTTCTGTGGAAAGAAGAACGTCCGGAAGTCACCAAAAAAGTGACCTGGGCGGCCAGTCTGGGTGACCGCTCAGAGAACGCAGACTACCAGTACAACAAAAAACGCCTGCGTGAAATCGACCGCCGGGTATGCTACCTGCGCAAGCGACTGGAGCTGGTTCAGGTGGTGGACTATTCCCCGCAGCAGGACGGCAAAGTGTTCTTTGGTGCCTGGGTGGAAATTGAGAACGAGGCCGGTGAAGTCAAAGCCTTCCGCATCGTCGGACCGGACGAGATTTACGGCCGCAATGACTACATCTCGATTGACTCCCCGATGGCCCGGGCCCTGCTCAAGAAAGAAGTCGATGACGAATTCGAAGTCACTACCCCGACCGGCAAAAAAGAGTGGTTCGTCAACAGCATCCGCTATCAGTAAACCCGGCACTGACGTCACGTACTGACACGCTTCTTACATGCAACACCTTGCCTGTGCCCCGTTCACCCGTAGAATGGGACCTTAAACGACAACATGAGAAACAACGGATGAGCTACACGATCAACCAGACGATTGCCCAGGAACTAAGTGTTCGCCAGGAACAGGTGAATGCGGCGATTGCCTTGCTCGATGACGGTAACACCGTGCCTTTTATCGCCCGTTACCGTAAGGAAGTCACCGGTGGGCTGGACGACACCCAGCTGCGTAATCTGGAATCCCGCCTGGGCTACCTGCGCGAAATGAAAGACCGCCGCCAGGTGATTCTGAAATCTATCGGCGAGCAGGGTAAGCTGACTCCGGAGCTGGAAGCCGAGCTACGTGCCGCTGACAGCAAAACCCGCCTTGAAGACCTTTATCTGCCTTACAAACCCAAGCGCCGTACCAAAGGGCAAATCGCCATTGAAGCGGGTCTGGAACCGCTGGCCGACAGCCTGTGGGCAGATCCGAGCCAGACGCCGGAAACCGCTGCTGAAGCATTCATTGATGCCGATAAAGGCTTTGCCGACAGTAAAGCCGTCCTGGATGGTGCCCGCGCTATTCTGATGGAGCGTTTCGCGGAAGACGCGGCGCTGCTGGAAAAAATCCGCCGTCACCTGCAGGGCCAGGCCGAACTGACCTCCCGCGTAGTGGCAGGCAAAGAGCACGAAGGCGCGAAATTTAAAGATTACTTTGAATACAATGAGCCGCTGAAAAACATCCCGTCCCACCGCGCACTGGCGCTGTTCCGCGGCCGCAACGAAGGCGTGCTGCAACTGGCCCTGAACGCCGATCCGAATCAGGAAGAAGGGGTGCGCGGCTCTTACTGTGAAGTCATCATTGCCGATCATTATGGCGTGAAGCCAGGTACCCAGCCGGCAGACAACTGGCGCAAACAGGTAATCAGCTGGGCATGGCGCATCAAAATCCTGATGCACCTGGAAACCGAGCTGATGGCGGCACTGCGCGAGAAAGCCGAAGACGGCGCGATGCAGGTATTTGCCGATAACCTGAAAGACTTGCTGATGGCTGCTCCGGCGGGCCCGCGCATCACCCTGGCCCTGGACCCGGGTCTGCGGACCGGCTGTAAAGTGGCGGTGGTCGATCAGACCGGTAAGCTGCTCGATACCGCGACCATTTATCCCCACCAGCCACAGCGTCAGGTGGCCCAGTCGGCGGCAACGGTGCTGGCCCTGATCGCCAAGCACAACGTGGATTTGATCGCGATTGGTAACGGCACCGCTTCACGTGAAACCGACAGCTTTGTCGCGACCCTGCTGAAAGACAACAACCTGAAGATCCAGAGCGTGATGGTGAGCGAAGCGGGGGCTTCGGTGTACTCTGCATCGGAGCTGGCCGCCAACGAATTCCCGAACCTGGATGTGTCCCTGCGTGGTGCGGTGTCGATTGGCCGCCGTCTGCAAGACCCGCTGGCCGAGCTGGTGAAAATCGATCCGAAATCCATCGGGGTGGGCCAATACCAGCACGATGTCAGCCAGAGCATGCTTGCTAAGCGTCTGGATGCGGTGGTGGAAGACTGTGTAAACGCCGTTGGCGTTGACGTGAATACGGCGTCCCCGGCGCTGCTGACCCGCGTGGCAGGCCTGAACGGCACGATCGCACAGAACATCGTCAATTACCGTGATGAAAATGGCCGGTTTGAGTCCCGCACCACGCTGAAAAAAGTCGCCCGTCTGGGCCCTAAAGCGTTTGAGCAGTGTGCCGGCTTCCTGCGCATCATGAACGGTAAGAACCCGCTCGACAGCTCGGCGGTTCACCCGGAATCTTACGCCGTGGTGAAAAATATCGCCGCCGCGAACGACAAGGCACTGGATGCCATTATTGGCAACAGTGACTTCCTCAAGAGCCTGAAACCGGCCGATTACACCGATGAGCAGTTTGGTCTGCCGACCGTCACTGACATCATTCGCGAGCTGGACAAACCGGGCCGTGACCCGCGTCCGGAGTTCAAGACCGCGACATTTGCCGAAGGCGTGCATGAAGTCAAAGACCTGATCCCGGGCATGGTACTGGAAGGCGTGATCACTAACGTGACCAACTTCGGTGCGTTTGTCGATGTCGGTGTCCATCAGGATGGTCTGGTGCACATCTCGGCGCTGTCCGACAAATTCGTGGCGGATCCGCGCGAAGTGGTGAAAGCCGGTGACATCGTCAAGGTTAAGGTGATGGAAGTGGATCTGCAGCGCAAGCGGATCGGCATGTCGATGCGCCTCAGCGATGAGCCGGGGCAGGAAAAACCGGCCCGTAAACCGCAAGGCCAGTCACCCCGCCAGAACCCGCCCCGTTCGTCGCAAGGCAACGGCCAGCACAATGCATCAGGCAATGCGGCGGGCAATGCGACGAATGGCGCCATGGGCGGTGCTTTTGCAGCGGCCTTTGCGAACGCCAAGAAGAAGTAACGCCATTACCGGCAGCCATTTACTGCGACAATAAACGACAAAAGAGCCGGCATGACTGTCGGCTCTTTTTTATTTTTTCGTCCGTCGGCGGCTCATCCGCTGACCCACTCAGAGACATCAGTGGCGGGATGCCTGCGTCGCTATATCTTTACCAGATACTCCGTCGGTGGATTGGGCAACGTCGCCTGCGCGTATTTATGGGCCACCACGCCCTTGGTGCGTTCCGCCTGGCTGATCAACGCCAGCGCCTCCAGCAATTCCCGCGGCAATTTGATGTGCATGGCATACCCCAGGTCTTTGCTGTCCGCCATATAGCGGTCTGCCGACAGCACTTTCACCAGCTGCTCCAGTTCGTCGCGGTAGCCGTAATGCTGCTCAGAACCGGGCAAGTCTGAGTAATCCGGGTGTTCACTCGGATCCCAGGACGGCTTTTTCATCTGCTTTTCTTCACTGGTTACCGGCTTTTCCTGCCCGGCAGCCGCCATGCTGGTCGGCGGCACAATTTTTTCGCGCACCCGGTTGTCCCGTGCAACCTGCTCGGTCGGCGGATTCACAGACGGCGCGACCGTAGGGGCGCCGACTTGGACAGGGGAGACGATCATCGGGGTGCAATGCTCCGGGCATTAACGGCCGGGCGGCACTTCAGCACCGCGCCGCCATCCAGTGATTAGACGATGCCACCGGTCAGCCCACTCAGGCCAACCGCAAGTAAGTGGCTGTGTTTATTATCGTTACATCTATCATTATGGCCGCTCCGGGACCAAGAGCAACCGCTTGTTACCCGTTATCGGCCATCACGCGAAAAAATGCAGTGAATCACCGGCATTGTTGCAGCTTATCAGTGGTTAGCGAATAAAAAGTCGGTGAGCACCTCAAGAAATGCCTCAGGATGGGAAATAAACGGAGCATGTGACGCCGACGCGAAGATTTCCCGCTGAGATTGCGGGGCCAGCGTGTCCAGGTCGCGGGCGACTTTTGCCGGAACAAGCCCGTCCAGTCGGCCATACAACCGCAGCCAGGGTTGCTGCAAATCGGCCAGCTGATCACGCAAGTCCACCTCTGCCAGAATTTTCAGGCCATTGGCCAACGCCTGCGGATTCGGCGCAGGACGAGACAGCACGGCTTCTTTCAGGCGTTTGATATCCTGCCTCGCCGTCGGACTGCCCATCGCCTGCAGCGCCATAAACCGCTCAACCGTGGTATGGAAGTCGTCATCCAGCTGACGACGAAAATCAGCCAGCACATCCGGTTTGATCCCGCGCCAGGTTTCCCGGGCGGAAAACCGGGGGGAGCTGGCCACCGTCACCAGCCGCGAGACTCGCTCAGGCGCGCGCAACGCCGCTTGTTTGGCGACCAGACCGCCTAACGACCAGCCCAGCCAGGTGGCCTGCTCGGGGGCCGAGGCCAGCACCATATCGGTCATTTCCTCAATCTGCTCGGCAAGCAGCGCATGGCTGTGTCCGTAGCCGGGCAGATCCACCACATGCACCCGGCAGTGCTCAGCCAGTTGCGGCAGGATCTGCTGCCAGACAGCACCGTTCATGCCCCAACCATGAATGAGAACCAGATCGGAACCTTGGCCCTGCGTATGCCAGTGTAGCTTGGCTGTCATGTAAACTTCCTTTCTCTGTTGCGCCACGGGATGGTCAAGATGGTATCGCCATTATTTCAAATCACCAACTTTCTGCACCGTCATCACCGCTGTATGTTGTGCCGGCTGCCAGTCGACACGCCGGATCAGCACTGGTGTCAGCCGTGCCTGGCTCGCTTTCCGCGCACCCCATACTGCCACGGTTGCGGTGCAACCACCCTCACCATGACTGAGTATTGCGGTCGCTGCCTGACCCGTCCACCACCGTGGCAACGCTGTTACCGGCTGGGCGAATATCGGTTTCCACTGCGCCAGCTGGTACATAAGTTCAAATTCGGCCATCAGTTCTGGTTGGCCCGCCCGTTAGGCACCTTGCTGGCGCAGGCGATCCCCGAGCCAGCCCCTCTGCTGTTGCCGGTTCCGCTGCACCCCAGGCGTCAGCTGACCCGAAGTTTCAACCAGAGTACTCTGCTCGCCACGGCGATTGCGGAGGCCACCGGCAGCCGGTGTCAGCCTGGCCTATTGCGGCGGACACGGCATACCCCAGCACAGCACCAGCTGAACAAAGCCCAGCGTCAGACTAACTTGCGGGATGCTTTTCGCCTACGAAAGCCCATTTTCCGGCCATCAAGCCCCTTGCCATCCCATGTTGCCCTAGTGGATGATGTGGTCACCACCGGCAGTACACTGTCGGTTCTCACTCGCCTGCTGCTGGCTGAAGGCGTCGAACGTGTGGACATCTACTGCCTGTGCTATACCCCCGCAGGGAAATAACCTGCAAAGTCACGGTTTTATGTGGCGAAATCATAGTTACGTCGATTAGGGGGTGATAGAAAGAGCAGCAAGGAGTAGAATAGAATTAATCTTACTAATTAAGTCAGGTATTACGTCGTGTCTATGATTACTATTTCTGAAAGTGCTCAAGAGCACTTCGTTAAACTTCTGGCCCAACAGCCGGAAGGCACTAACATCCGCGTGTTCGTGGTTAACCCTGGTACGCAAAGTGCTGAGTGCGGCGTATCCTACTGTCCGCCGGAAGCAATCGAAGCGTCAGACACCGAAATCAAATTCGGTATGTTCTCGGCGTATATCGATGAGCTGAGCCTGCCATTCCTGGAAGATGCCGAGATCGATTTTGTCGCTGACAAAATGGGCTCTCAGCTGACCCTGAAAGCGCCCAATGCCAAAATCCGCAAAGTGTCGGATGATGCTTCACTGATGGAGCGCGTGGATTACGTGATCCAGACCCAGGTGAACCCGCAGCTGGCTGGCCACGGCGGTAATGTGTCCCTGTCTGAAATTACGGAAGATGGCGTTGCCATTCTGCAGTTCGGTGGCGGCTGTAACGGCTGTTCAATGGTTGACGTGACCCTGAAAGAAGGGATCGAGAAAGAGCTGCTGGCGCAGTTCGAAGGCGAACTGACCGGCGTGCGTGACATCACTGAGCACGCCCGTGGCGAGCACTCTTACTACTAAGCAATCTTACTCCGCCTTACACGAGTAAGTATTGTTAGATAAAAAAAGCGAGAGCCTGAGCTCTCGCTTTTTTGTGTCATCAATCTGAAAAAGTAGCTGTTCTTTATCATGTATCATTGTGCATGCAGAGCAGTTATTTTTTCAGGTTGTGGCTGGTTCCTACACTTCCACCACTGTGATAGTGACCTTTCGACGTCCCCAGTTTCTGGCAGCATGGATATCTTTACCCATGTAGATATCAATCTTGTTTTGCCAGCGGCGCCCCATCTTGTCCAGTACCACATACTCACCCGGTAACCCGGAGATTTTCACTTTCGTGCCTCGCTTAAAACCCCGTCCCAGCAAGTCCCGGGAAATCGCAATCGCCTTCATGCCCGGTTTAAGTCGGTCACCCCAGGCGGCAACTGTCGGGTTACCTTGGGTTTGTGCGCGCACTGAATTGTAAGCTGTGGCGGTGACATTATAGGTTTTGCCCTGGATGCTGGCAGAAGCAGGAGCCACCCAGCCTAGCATCAGAATCGTCAAAAAAAGTCCAATGACCGCTTTCCTCATCCATCCTCCTAAACAGCAAAGATTGTTCGCATTTTAACCATGAACTCCCGCCCATGGGTAGCATTTTTTGCCGAATTATTGAACGGATTTGACATGTGGTAGCTAACTATTTGTTTGCACTAAAAGGTTCCAGAAAAATATTTTTTTGCCATTGGTAAGCAAATATTACAGCCAGGCCAATGCCGCGCATCGCCAAGAAACCGAGCATCGCCGCCCACAGCGCATGGTTCCCCCAGTCGGACAGCAACCACCAGAACGCAAAAAAGCTGCTGGTGGCGACCACCATACTGTTGCGCATTTCCCGGCCCCGGGTCGCCCCGATAAAGATGCCGTCGAGCAGGAAACACCACATCGACACCAGCGGCACCGCCGCCAGCCACGGCAGGTAAAGCGCGGCTTCCTGCTGCACGGCCGGGATGTCAGATATCAGGGCGATAATCGCACCGCCCCCGAACGCAAACACCAGCGTCAGCAGCAGCGAGATCACCAGGCTCCAGAAAGTGGTGCCCACCAGCGTGCGTCCCAGTTCCTGTCGGTTCCGGGCACCGATCGCCTTACCAACCATCGCTTCCATCGCATAAGCAAAGCCATCCATCGCGTAAGAAACCAGCATCAGAAAGCTCATCAGCACCGCATTGGCCGCGACGATATCATCCCCCAGGGTTGCGCCCTGAAACGTCATAAACGTAAAGGCCAGCTGCAGGCACAAGCTGCGTAAAAAAATGTCCCGGTTCAGCTTGAGCAGACGCCCCGTGCCTTCGCGGATCGTCCCCAGTTTTTCGCGCCACGGCGGCAGGGCCTGCGCCAGCCATTGCCGGGACACAAACCACAGCCCCAGCGCCAGCCCGCTGTAATCGGCCATCACCGACGCCAGCGCCGCCCCCTGCACTTTCCAGTTCAGTCCGACCACGAACAGTACATCAAGCACGATATTGACCACGTTGGTGACGATCAGCAGCCACATCGGCAGACGCGCATTCTGGCTGCCGAGCAGCCAACCCATGATGACAAAGTTGGCCAGCGCAGCCGGCGCGCCCCAGATCCTGATCGAGAAATACTGCGCCGCGTACTGTTTGACCTCGGCACTGGCATCACTGAACTGGAACACCAGATCGGCCACCGGGTTATGGAAAATAATCAGCACCAGTGCCAGTAGCCAGGCCAGTGCCAGTCCTTGCAGGAACACAGCGGCCTGTGCCGACTTATCCGATGCACCGTACGCCTGGGCACTCAGCCCGGTGGTCGCCATCCGCAGGAAGCCCAACAGCCAGAAAGTCACGTTAATCATGGTGCTGCCGACCGCGACACCGCCCAGATACCAGGCCTGATCGAGGTGACCAATCACCGCCGCATCCACCAGCCCCAGCAGGGGCACTGTGATGTTGGACAACACCATAGGAAGCGCCAGGGCAAAAACCTGGCGGTGTAAAGACATATCTCGCAACGCGTTGAGCACAATCACCTCGACCCTTAGATTCAGACTGCACATTATACTGAGTTCAGCCTGAAACGCATGCCACCCCGGCATGTCAGCGCCGTCATGCACACGCTTCTCTATGCCACTGATCAGCTAAGTGCTTACCAGCAGTGATCACCCGCGGCAAGCCCCAATGATAGGGGGATACGAGGAAACCCGGACGGTAAAGGAATCCAGGGAGAGCAATCCTGGAAAAACAAGATGAAACAGCCAAGGCCTCAGTCAGCGGAAGCCTTGGCGTTTAGGAATGGCAAGCACATCCTGCCCTCAGCAAAACTGATGTGCAGCAGAAAGCGCTCGAACAGGCACACAGCGACTAGCGCGCCAGCAGACTGATCAGCCAGTGGTCGGCCAACAACACCACAAACAGGGCCAGCAGGTGCCAGATAGAATATTTGAAGGTCGCCCAGGCATGGCCGGGCTGATCCGCAAATTTCAGCTTCAGGGCATACCCAATAAAGCCGGCATTGAGCACACTGCTGCCGGCCAGATACAGCCAGCCGCTCATGCCCGTCAGCCAGGGTAGCAGCCCCACCAGCGCCAGTATCACGGTATACAGCAACACCATGGTTTTGGTAAACGCGATGCCGTGCGTGACCGGCAGCATCGGGATCCCGGCCTTGGCGTAATCATCGCGGCGGTGAATGGCCAGCGCCCAGAAGTGCGGCGGTGTCCAGGTAAACACCAGCATCACCAGCAGCAGCGCATGAGGATCAAACTGGCCGGTGACGGCGGTCCAGCCCAACAGCGGCGGCGCCGCCCCGGCCAGTCCGCCGATCACGATATTCTGGGGAGTGGCATGCTTCAGCCATACGGTGTAAATCAGAGCATAGCCGACCAGACTGGCAAACGTCAGCCAGGCCGTCAAGGCGTTGAGCTGCCACAGGACAGCAAAGCCCGCAACCATCAACGCCGTGGCGAACAGCACCGCTTTGTGGGTCTCCACCCGGCCTTTCGCCAGCGGCCGGTGGTAGGTACGCGCCATCTTGGCATCGAAATGCCGATCGAGCACGTGATTAAAAGCCGCCGCTGCGGCCGATTGCAGCCCAATTCCCAACAACCCAAGCGTCACCGCTTTGACCGGCGGAATTCCCGGTACAGCCAGACACATCCCGACCAGAGCCGTGAGCAGCAGCATCGCCACCACTTTAGGCTTGGTCATGGTCAGATAATCCTGCCAGACCCGATGTCCACTCCAGGTTCGGGTACTGCGTTTGGCAACAATCTCAGCTTTGGCCATATTTGCCCTCCTTTGCCTTTCCTTGGGACATCATCAAACAACACATTCAGTGCAACCGGGCGGCAGAGCCCTGCCAGTGCCGAGTCGGGCGGCGCAGCCAGAACACCTGCACATTGACGGCCACCAGCACCAGTAACAACGCCATCCCGGTCAGGTTATGCGCCACCGCCACACCCAGCGGCAGGCTGGCCACAACATTGGTAATGCCCAGCGCAACCTGGCCGCACAACACCCCCAGCATCAACAGTGCCAGCTGGCGCAACGCCGAGTGCCGCCACAGTTGCCAGGCCAGCAGTAACAGCACCAGTGTGGTAACAGCGGCACCAATCCGGTGGGTAACGTGAATCGTGACCCGCTGCTGATAATCCAGCACCCCGTACTGATAGCTGTCGTGCACCGGCTGAATCAGTGAAAACGCGCTGCTGTCGAAGCTCTGTTGCCAGTCCACTTCACACAGCGGCAACTGGGTACACACCACAGCGGCATAATTGGCGGCAGTCCAGCCGCCGAGCGCAATCTGGCCGATGACGACGGCCAGCCCGAGCAGAGCAAACAGCGACAATGCCCCAGCAGAGGCCGTTGATGACGCAAACGGCGATGATGGACGCAGCTGGGATCGCGACGGCGAACGGGGCATCGGTAACGGCCGCAATCGCAGCCACAGCACCAACAGCAACGAAGCCGTGGTAAAGCCTCCGAGCAGGTGGCCCATCACCACCACCGGCATCAGCGAAAGGGTTACGGTCCACATCCCGAGCATAGCCTGAAAAACCACGGTCACCAGCAGGCAGGCCGGTAACCCCCGGGGACGCTCCAGCCGCCGCCAGGCCAGCACATTAATCGCCAGGATCATGATGCCCAGCGTACCGGCAACATAGCGGTGCAGCATTTCATTCCAGGCTTTGTGAACTTCCAACGGGGCATGGGGATAGCGGGCGGCAGCCAGTTCCTGGTGGACATCGGTTTTCGGTACCCCGGCAAAACCGTAACAACCGGGCCAGTCCGGGCAGCCCAGCCCGGCTTCGGTCAGGCGGGTGTACGCCCCCAGACCAATCACACACACTGACAGTATCAATGCCGCCAGCACCAACAGTCTGAATCCGTTCCGTTGCATCGCCGCCTCCTTAGCCGATTTTAGAGAGCTTGAGCAATCGCTTGAGATCGCGCAGGACGTCTTTTCCCTGCGCCAGCACAGCGGTTTGTCCTTTGACCAGCGGATAGGCCATCATGACGTTCCCCATGGGATCAGCGATATAGATCGCCCGGGTTCCGTGCGCCTGCGCTTTCAGCTTCGCGACAATATAATCAGGCACCTGACGGGCTGTCACGCCCGTCGCCTGCGCCCGAATAGCAGCTGGCTGAGCGGCAAGCCCATCGCCCTGCACCAGTAACACACTGTCGAGGCGGGAGTGATCCGCTCCGACCGCCTGAGGAACCTGACGCAGGTTAAACAACGCCCCCTGACAGTAGTCATCACAGTGGTCCGGCAGCAGGTAAATCAGCTGCCAGCGATGGCGCTCGCCAAGCCAGTCCGAGGTCAGTGGCTGTTCCAGCAAATCCCCCCGGTTGGTTACCCCGCCGTGATACCAGTCCATGTCCAGCACCAGTTTGGCAATGCCCACCGGCAACACAAACACCCCCAGGAGCAGCAACAACGTTCCGTGTTTACTCATACCTTACTCCGTCTTAACCACCACACCGCCAGCCCGGATACCGCCAGCGCCATCAGGAACCATTGCAGGGCATAGGCATAATGCTTCTGCGGACCGGTCACGACCGGAATCCAGGTCTGCTCCAGCGCCACCGGACTGTCCGGATCAATCTGTAACACCCAGGGCGGCAGCGGCAATCCCGTCCGCTCTCTCAGTGCTGCTAGGTTGATATTCTGGACCCGCAGGGGAAACCCCTCCCCCAGTTGCTCCGGCGCCAGCTCCAGTAACGTTGACGGCGGGGCGATAATGCCACTGATCCGGACTTCCCCGTGCAGCTCCGGCAGCACCGGGATCTGATCGCGATATGGCGGCGCAGCAATCCAGCCCAGATTGACCATCACCCAGCTGTTTTCCGACATAAAGGGATACAGCACGTGATAGCCGGGCTGGCCTCTGTACATCTGATTATCCAGCAGCACAGCCCGGCTGTGATCAAACTGGCCGCGCAGGGTCAGGCTGTACCAGCGAGGGTCTGCCGGCAGACTAGCAATGCTGTAATACATCTGCTCACTGCGAAACTGGAGGACATGGTTCAGCTGCTCTTTTTCCTGTGCCCGCGACATTTGCCACAAACCCAACTTGACCAACGTCACCAGTACCGCCACAGTAAACAATATGAACCCGATCCTTCGCATGACTGACCCCTATCCCGCCGAGGTGGCCTATGTTGCTGAAAGCCCTGATCGTTTGCCTGCTGATTTTTATCATCTTCAACTTGTTCAGAGCACTACCCGTGATGCTCAAAGGTAAGCAGGCATACCCGATGTCCCGCTACCTTGGCCGACGCATTCTGCTGTCAGTGATCCTGTTTGCGCTCCTGCTGCTGGCACTGGCGAGCGGGGTGATCACCCCCAATCCCCGCCCTTACTGAGCAATATCACGCTTCGGTCAGAGAATGTAGACAAACACAAACAGGCACAGCCAAACCACATCCACAAAGTGCCAGTACCAGGCACCGGCCTGAAACGCAAAATGCCGCTCCGCACTAAAATGCCCCCGCAGGATACGCAGCCAGACAATGAACAGAATGAGAGTACCGAGGGTCACGTGCATGCCGTGAAACCCGGTCAGCAGGAAGAAGGTATTGCCATACACCCCGGCATCCAGCGTCAGGTTCATCTCTTCATAGGCATGGGCGTACTCGACCCCCTGCAGGTAAACAAACAGTGCCCCCAGCAGAACGGTCAGCAACAGAAACAACGTCAGACGCGGGCGGTTATCCTGCTCCAGCGCCGTGTGCGCGATATGCACCGTCACGGATGAGGTCAGCAGGATCATGGTGTTATACAGCGGCAGCCCCCATGCTCCCATTGCCTGGGTTTCAGTACCGCCCGGGGTCATCAGCAGTGGCCACTGGGCAATGAAATCCGGCCACAGCACCGCATGGGTCATGGCGTTGTTCCCCGCCCCGCCGAGCCAGGGAACAGCAATCATCCGGGCATAAAACAGCGCCCCGAAGAAGGCCGCAAAGAACATCACTTCCGAGAAAATAAACCAGCTCATGCCCTGGCGGAACGAACGGTCCATCTGGCTGCTGTACAGCCCCCGCATGGATTCGGTAATCACATCGCGGAACCAGCCGAACAGCATGATTAACAGCAGTCCAACGCCCGACATCAGGATCCAGGGGCCCTGACCGTTGAACAGGCCGCCGACTGTCGCCCCGGCCCCCATAGCAATCAGGAACAGGGCCACCGCCCCGACAATCGGCCAGATGCTCGCAGCCGGTACGTAATAGGGTTCGCTCCCCGGGGTTGCCGACTGCTCATGCTCAGAGTAAGGGTTCGCCATCTTTCACCTCATTGCGTTTGGGCCGCCGCTTCCGGCTTGGCATTAAACAGGGTGTACGCCAGGGTCAGGGTGTTAATATCCTCCGGCAACGCCGGATCCACATAAAACACCAGTGGCAGGCTGGCTGTTGCCCCTGCCCCGAGCGGCTGGCGGTTAAAGCAGAAGCATTCAATTTTGTTGAAGTACTGTGCGCCCAGCCCCGGGCTGACCGACGGCACGGCCTGCCCCACGGTTTCCACCGCAGTCAGGTTATGGGCTTTGAAACTCACCGTGTGCGTTTCGCCGGGATAGACCACCATCCGCCGGACTTCCGGCTCGAATGTCCAGCGCATCCCCGGATGGATATACGCGACAAACTCCACCGTAACCTGACGGCTGGTATCCACCCGTTCACTGGCAGCTGTCGGGGTGTCGGCGGTTTTCCCGTTGATGCCGGTGATATCGCAGAACACGTTGTAAAGTGGCACCAGTGCAAAGGCAAAACCAAACATGCCTACTGCCATCGCGACCAGAGACCAGAACGAGCGTTTCTGACGGTCCGGCTGTCTGTTCGCACCCGGCTTGTTCACATCACGCTGGGTCGCACCAGATTTGTCAGATTCGGGTGTCGGTGTCTTGTCCATGACATGCCCCCTTCATCAGCCTGATTAATCGATACGCGGTGGCGTCGAGAAGGTGTGGTGCGGCGCCGGTGACGGCACCGTCCATTCCAGCCCTTCCGCCCCGTCCCACGGTTTGGCCGCCGCTTTCTCTCCGCCGCGGACGCACTTAATCACGACCGCCAGGAATATCAGCTGCGACAGGCCAAACATAAAGCCGCCGATACTGACCACGGCATTCACATCCGCAAACTGGAGGGCATAGTCGGGGATCCGGCGCGGCATACCAGCCAGTCCCAGAAAGTGCATCGGGAAGAACAGGATGTTGACCGACACCACCGAGCACCAGAAATGCCACTTGGCGAGTTTTTCGTTGAACATGTGCCCGGTCCATTTGGGGAGCCAGTAGTACGCCGCCGCCATGATGGAGAAGATCGCGCCCGACACGAGCACATAGTGGAAATGCGCCACCACAAAATAGGTATCGTGGTACTGGAAGTCTGCCGGGGTGATCGCCAGCATCAGGCCGGAGAAACCACCGATGGTAAACAGCACGATAAAGGCGATGGCAAACAGCATCGGCACTTCAAAACTCAGCGAACCGCGCCACATGGTGGCCACCCAGTTAAAGACCTTGACCCCGGTCGGCACCGAAATCAACATGGTGCAATACATGAAGAACAGTTCCGCCGCGACCGGCATCCCGGTGGTGAACATATGGTGCGCCCAGACCAGAAAACTGAGCCCGGCAATCGACGCAGTGGCGTAAACCATGGAACTGTAACCAAACAGTTTCTTACGGGAAAAGGCAGGGACTATCGCCGAAATAATGCCGAAACTCGGCAAAATCATAATGTACACTTCAGGGTGACCGAAGAACCAGAAAATGTGCTGGAACATCACCGGATCGCCCCCGCCAGCCGCATCAAAGAAACTCGTGCCGAAGTACTTGTCAGTTAGTACCATGGTGACAGCCCCGGCCAATACTGGCATCACGGCAATCAGCAGAAACGCGGTGATCAGCCAGGTCCAGACAAACAGCGGCATCTTCATGTAGGTCATGCCCGGCGCGCGCAGGTTAACGATGGTGACAATGACGTTGATTGCCCCCATGATGGAGCTGATCCCCATGATATGGATGGCAAACACGAACAAACCGGTACTTTCCGGACTGAACGTGGTCGACAGCGGCGCATAAAAAGTCCAGCCGAAGTTCGGGCCGCCCCCTTCCATAAACAGCGACGTCAGCAGCAGAGTGAAGGCAAACGGCAGAATCCAGAAACTCCAGTTATTCATCCGTGGCAGGGCCATATCCGGCGCCCCGATCATCATAGGAATCATCCAGTTTGCCAGTCCGGTAAATGCCGGCATGACGGCACCAAAAACCATGATCAGGCCATGAACGGTCGTCATCTGGTTAAAAAAGTTCGGTTCCACCAGCTGCAAGCCAGGCTGGAACAGCTCCGCCCGGATCACCATGGCCATCGCCCCGCCAATCAGGAACATGGCAAAGCTGAACATCAGGTAGAGGGAGCCGATGTCTTTATGGTTCGTGGTCAGCAGCCAGCGTTTCAGACCGGACTGAGGATGGTCGTGATGCTCATGCTCGGTCGCGGTACTTTCGACTCCGGTTTGCTCGCGCAACATGTCCGTCATCGTCACTCTCCCCTATAGCTCTTTGCCATCGATCACAGCCTGCACTTCGGCGGCCTGAACCGTATCCCCGGTATTGTTCCCCCAGGCATTACGCTCGTAGGTAATGACTGAAGCCAGCTCTTTCAGGCTGAGCTGCGGCCCGAATGCCTGCATGGCCGTGCCGGGACGGCCATGCACCACGACGCTTATATGTTCCAGCTTGGCTGACGGGTCCACGGCGATACCCTGTCCGGCCAACGCCGGGAAAGCGCCGGGCAACCCCTGGCCATTCACCTGGTGACACATGGCGCAGCGGGTGTTGTAAACCTGCTCTCCGAGCGTCATCAGCTCATCCATATCCATTTCCATCGCCAGCAGACGCTGTTCTTCTTCGCGGGCCTGCTGCTGGGCAACTTTGGTGGCCTGCAGCCACTCATCAAATTCATCCTGCGGTTTGGCAATCACCACAATCGGCATGAAGCCATGATCTTTGCCGCACAATTCCGCACACTGCCCGCGGTAAATGCCCGGTTGATCAATGCGCGTCCAGGCTTCATTGATAAAGCCGGGGTTCGCATCTTTCTTGACCGCAAAATCCGGCACCCACCAGGAATGGATGACGTCCTGGGACGTGATCAGAAAACGGATTTTCTTGCCAATCGGCAAAATCAACGGTCGATCCACTTCCAGCAGGTAATTTTCACGCTTGTCACGTTCGTTAGCAATTTGGGCCGATGTCGTGGCCAGAAGAGAATAAAAACCGACATCTTCGTCGAAATAGCTGTAATGCCATTTCCATTGTGAGCCAGTAATCTGCACCGTTAGATCCGGCTGCGAGGTATCTTCCATCGCCAGCAGAGTTCGGGTAGCCGGAATGGCCATGATGATAAGGATGATGAACGGGATCACCGTCCAGACGATTTCGACCTTGGTACTTTCATGGAACGAAGCCGCCTGCGCCCCTTTCGACCGGCGGTGATGGATGATAGACCAGAACATCACGCCAAATACCACCAAACCGATGGCAACGCAGATGTAAAAAATGGTCATATGGAGATCGAACACCCGCTGACTGACCTCGGTAACCCCCGGTGTCATGTTCAGGCGCATGGGTTGGGTATCAGCGTGTACCGGCACAGCCAGCAAAACACTCAGACAGCACATCAGATGGCGAATCATCACCCGGTTCCCTCCTTCCTAATCCCGCTCGCCACAACACCGGGGCGGACTCTGCACCGGATGGCAATACGAAAATGATTCGGTAACAGGCCCACCTGAACAACCAGGCAGGCTCAAGCGCAATAAAAGAGTTAACAGTTTGTTTACAATTAACTTAGGACAGGATCAGGAAAAATGCGCAATAAAATGATAGGAAAAATCTGTCGCCCGCCGGAATAAGCGCGACGGAGCACTATTGATGAAGGTGTGGCCAAATGCGGCGATTAGGAGGGCTTATAGGCGGATATGTACCAGAACAGGCACAATTCTGAATTTCATACCCGGCGTTCTCGCCAGCCAGCGTTGCCAGTGGCTCCAACGCGAACAGGCATTATCCAGTGGGCTGTACTGCCCGACCGGTTCGGCCCACGGCAGCCATTGCAGCACCTGCCTCAGGGCATTGCGAAAGCCATGCCGATAAGGTTGGGCCACGCCCATTTTTTTGGCTACCGGCCAGTGGCAGCGATCCCCGGCCATGACCAGACACAGCTCCGCCCGACCAAAATGGCAGGCCAGAGACTGCAGGAAACGGGAAAGTTCAGCGGCGGTACACTGCAATAACGCCTGGTCACACAGCAGCATAACCGGGGTTGACATCAGCGGCGGCAGCGAATGCAACCAACTGAGATCCTGAATAGAGCCAGGTAACATGCGGTAGCGCTCGCTGCGGTGAAACAGGCGCTGGCGCCACAACAGATGCTCATTGGCATCGACATCAAACCAACGACAACGGCCGTTATCAATGCGGTAGAATCGGGTATCCAGCCCCCCGGCGATATTAATGATGGTGCCGTTCGGGTGGCGGCGCAAGAAATGCTGAACCTGCCGGTCACACTGCAGCGCAAGACTGGCATGAAGCAGCTGTTGTTCTGACACATTACCGGTCAGGCAGTCCGGTTTGAGATGGCACTGGCTGCAGGCAACAGCCGCCATGGGATCATAAAGCAGACAATCATCTGCCATGCTTTCACGACTACGAAGCCAAAGAGGCTGCAGCAGATCAGGCGGGATGTCGTAACGGGCAGAATTGGTCATTATCATCTCCTTCATAACATGAACAGATGATAATGACTATCATTAACACTTGTAAAGCTTTTTGGTGTAAATTTATACGGTAAGAAAAGCCGGAAAATTTACATCCAGTCGCTGCTGCGAATCACGCCGACTGCCAGACCTTCAATCGTCAGGTGCTGGTTGCTCAAATCTACCACGATAGGCGCAAACTCTTCGTTTTCAGCATGCAGCAGCACTTGCGAGCCTTTGCGTTCCAGGCGTTTCACGGTGACGTCATCATCAACGCGGGCTACTACGACCTGACCGTCGCGGACATCCTGGGTTTTATGCACCGCCAACAGGTCACCGTCCATAATGCCGATGTCTTTCATACTCATCCCGTTCACACGCAGCAGAAAGTCTGCACGCGGTTTGAACAACGATGGATCCACATCGTAATGGGTTTCGACATGCTCCTGAGCCAGGATCGGTTCACCGGCGGCCACTTGGCCAATCAGGGGCAAACCCTGCTCCTGCTGACCAGATTCATGCTGTATCAGACGGATCCCGCGGGAGGCACCGGGAATGATCTCAATGACCTGCTTGCGGGCCAGAGCTTTAAGGTGTTCCTCGGCAGCATTAGCCGAGCGGAAGCCTAGCTCACGGGCTATTTCAGCGCGTGTAGGCGGCATTCCAGTATCTTCAATTTTTGCTTTGATCAAATCAAAGACTTCTTGTTGGCGCGGCGTTAACGGCTTCATCATTCACCCTGTCTTTTTATACAGTTCACTGTGAGTATATCCAGTGTTAACACGCTTGAAAAGGTAATTGTTTATGAAAACAGCAATTATGGTGAGAAAACGCCAGCCCCGTCCCACCCCCTCACCTACACTTGGATGAAAAGCTCGGCCGTACGAAATGTCCGGAATTAAAGATAGGAAAATTGAAACAAGTAAGCGGTTAAAAATACAATAAAAATGTCATTTAACCGCAAGTATGTGCTATTTCGCTGCTATTAGCGGCTCTTTTTCTGCTATCCTTGCGGCGCATTAAGAATTCGAGACGAGTAAGAAGATATGTCAAGTTGGCAGAAAATCTACCAAAAGATACTGGATTTGCCGCTTTCTCTGCTGGTTAAAACCCACTCTATTCCATCCAATCCGGTGGCGGATCTGGAGCTCGACCCGGAACGTCCGATTGTCTACATCCTGCCGTTCCGTTCCAACACCGATTTAATGACCCTGCGCCGCAGCACACTGGAGCTGGGGCTCCCGGATCCGCTTGAACCGCTGGACATTGCCGGTAAACAGTTCAGTCGTTATGTCTATATTTCTGACGCCCCGAGTGTCTTTGGCTCGAACAGCGAATTGCCTCAGGAATCGCTGGAACAGTTCACCGCACTGCTGGAACAGCATAAACAGGACAGCGAGCTCGACATTCAGGTCGTGCCGGCGTCTATCCTGTGGGGCCGGAAACCGGGTAAAGAGGATAACCAGAAGCCGATTCTGCGTCCGCTTAACGGGCCGGAAAAATTCTTTACCGTGCTGGGGCATGGCCGCGACTGTATGGTGCGCCTGAGCCCGCCGGTTTCGCTGCGTTACATGGCAGACAACCACGGCACCGACGATTCTATCGCCAACAAGCTGGCGCGGGTCGCGCGTATCCATTTCTCCCGCCAGCAACTGGCCGCCTCGGGGCCGAAACTGCCGGATCGTCAGGCGCTGTTCAAACGTCTGCTGGCCTCCAAAGCGATTGAAAAAGTAGTCGCCGAAGAAGCCGCCAGCCGGGATGTACCAATTGAGAAAGTGCGCAAGGAAGCCATCGACATGATGGAAGAGATTGCGGCGGATTTCTCTTATTCCCTGATCAAACGCGGCGACCGTTTCCTCGGCTGGCTGTGGAACCGCCTCTACCAGGGCCTGAACGTCCACAATGCCAAGCAAGTACGTAAACTGGCGCAGGACGGCCATGAGATCGTTTATGTACCGTGTCACCGCAGCCACATGGACTACCTGCTGCTGTCTTACGTGCTGTATCAGGAAGGCCTGGTACCACCGCACATTGCCGCCGGGATTAACCTGAATTTCTTCCCGGCAGGCCCGATTTTCCGTCGCGGCGGCGCATTTTTCATCCGCCGCAGCTTCAAGGGAAATCGCCTGTACTCCACGGTCTTCCGTGAGTATCTGGCTGAGCTGTTTGCCAAAGGGTACTCGGTTGAATACTTCAGCGAAGGCGGTCGTTCCCGAACTGGCCGACTGCTGCCGGCCAAAACCGGTATGTTGTCAATGACCATTCAGGCCATGCTGCGCGGTCTCAATCGCCCAGTCACACTGGTGCCGGTCTACATCGGTTATGAACACGTCATGGAAGTGGCCACTTACGCCAAAGAGCTACGTGGCAAGCGCAAAGAGAAAGAAAACGTCGGCCAGGTTCTGCGTACGCTGCGTAAACTGCGTAATCTGGGCCAGGGCTACGTGAACTTTGGTGAGCCGATTCCGCTGAACCACTACCTGAACGAGCACGTCCCGGACTGGCACAAGAGTATCGATCCGATTGAACCACAGCGCCCGCAATGGCTGAACCCGGTGGTGAACGATCTGGCGGTGAAGATGATGACGCACATCAACGATGCGGCAGCCACCAATGCCCTGACCCTTTGCGGCGTAGCTCTGCTAGCTTCCCGTCAGCGCGCCCTGAGCCGCGAAGATCTGGAGCAGCAGATCGACTGCTACCTGCAGTTGCTGCGCAATGTGCCGTATTCCGAGCAGTTCACCGTTCCGGATGAAGATGCCAAGGCCATGGTGAAACACGCCATGGAAATGGACAAATTCGTGGTCGAACGCGACAGCCTGGGTGAAATGGTGTCTCTGGACCGCCCGCAGGCGATCCTGATGACCTATTACCGCAACAATATCATTCACCTGTTTGCGATGCCGTCGCTGATCGCCAATATCGTGATTTATCACGGGCGCCTGACCACCCGCGAGATTCTGGCTCAGGTTGAGCAACTGTATCCGTTCCTGAAAGCCGAATTGTTCCTGCGCTATCAGCAGGAAGAGCTGGCAACCGTGGTGGAATCACTGCTGGATGAGCTGGCTCGCCAGCGCCTGATCCTGCGTGACGGTGAGGTCATTACCCTCAATAACAGCCGGATCGGCCCGCTGCATCTGCTGGCCCGTACCATCTCTGAAACCCTGCAGCGCTATGCCATCGCCCTGACGCTGCTGAATTCAGAGCCGGAACTGATGAAGAGCGATCTGGAACAACAAAGTCAGATGATGGCACAGCGCCTGAGCCGTCTGCACGGTATCAATGCACCGGAATTTTTCGACAAAGGGGTATTCTCGACCCTGGTTAAAACCCTGCGTGCGGAAGGCTACCTCAACGAAGACTGCCATGTGGTAAGTCAGCCGGTTGACCAGCTCGCCGGTCTGCTGACCAATCTGGTGTCACCGGAAGTGAAGCTGACCATTCAGGCCGTGATGAACCGCGAAGAGCGTATCGACATCGAAGAAGCCGCTCCTGGTGCCTGAACCTGCTGACACTCTAAGCCAATGACCGCGATGTTCGGTACCGGACATCGCGCCATCCAGACCTATACGTAGAACGTCACATTAAAATGAAAGGGCTGCTTCGGCAGCCTTTGTTTATTCAAGCCCCTGCCATATGGCCTTCATTTAACTTGAGCCATCGCCATACCGATCTCATCGTCCGCACACCGAATCATCTACTCAGCTGAACTGAACGACTGTACAGCTTTTAGGCTCCCATATCCCAAAAGCTTGCCGAGCTGATCACGTTCTCTAATTCACATTTAATTTCAATTGGTTAAGTGTACATACTGATGTATGTAAACAGGTCGATTATCTCCCGAAGAGATCCCATGCACAGGTTTACGGGCAATTGGCCTATGGCTGCCCTAAAGCTTGCGGATACCACAAGCGTTGGTTTTTTCAGCGTGCCCGTTACGACCGGTGGCACAGAAAAAGAGCACTCCTCACCCGACCGTTTTTAACCGCCCAGGCTGGCTGCATTTGCCGCAGACAAAAAAAGCGCCCGAAGGCGCTTACTGATGTGTTGTTATAGCCGCTGCGTTACAGGCAGACACTGATCACGATGCCGAGCCAGATGAGCATGCCGACATAGTTGTTGTTCAGGAACGCTTTGAAACACGGTTCACGCTCACGCTCACGGATCAGCATTTGCTGGTACACAAACAGGGCCGAGGCCAGCAGCAGGAACCAGTAATAGCTCTGCGACAGGTTCTGCATGACACCCACCGCGATCAACAGCAGCAAAGTGCCTAGCTGCAGCACACCGATAATCATTTTGTCGAACCGGCCAAACAGGATCGCCGTCGACTTGATCCCAATGTTCAGATCGTCATCCCGGTCAACCATCGCATACTGGGTATCGTACGCAATCGTCCAGAGAATATTGGCGACAAACAGCACCCAGGCCAGCGGTGTCAATTCACCAGACTGCGCCGCATACGCCATCGGAATTGACCAGCCGAACGCCATTCCCAGCACCAGCTGCGGCAAATGGGTATAGCGCTTCATAAACGGATAAGCCGCCGCCAGCAACAGCCCCACCACCGACAACATAATGGTCAGGGAATTCATGGTCAGCACCAGCAGAAAAGAAACCAGCACCAGCAGACCAAACAGCCCCAGCGCCTCGCGCTCCGACAGCGCGCCGGACGGCAACGGGCGTTGCGCCGTGCGTTTGACATGACCATCAAAATTACGATCGGCATAATCGTTAATGACACAACCGGCCGCGCGCATAAAAATCACGCCCAGCACAAACACCAGCGTCACATGCAAATTCGGCATGCCGTCAGCGGCCAGAAACAGGGCCCAGAGCGTCGGCCACAGCAGCAATAGGCTACCAATCGGACGGTCAAAACGCGCCAACTGCCAATAGGCTCTGGCTTTGGTCATTTCCACGGTACGGTCTCCTTATAAATCGGTGCTTCCTGCAAAAACAGCTCCGCGACCAATAGCGGTTTATCGTTGATCCAGAGTCGAGAACGACGAGCCCAGATAGGCTCAGCCTCCGTCCCCACATTTGCCACTTCCAGGGCATCTCTGCGGGCGCTTTGATCGGTGAACACCCGAAAACCGAGTGGCATTTCACCCAACTGCGCTAAATCTTGCTCTTGCCCGGTCAAAGTGGATTCCGGGATCAAGGTACGGGCAAACACCCACGGAACACCGTCCCCTTTAAGGACAACCTTACGTACCAGGCAAGCCTTATCGCCAACCAGCGCACACTCGTCGGGGGTTAACTGTTCACGACCGATCGGTGCCTGCTCCACCAGCGACACCGTAAACTGCTCACAATGGCGCTCGAAACGCCGCGACAATGAGTCCGGCTCCAGCAGCCAATGCCCAAACTCAGTGCCCTCAATGTTGGCGTCTGCCGGTGCCAGCCACCGGGCGCTGGCCAGTAAGGGTTTATACAACTGCTTGAATTGCGACATTTTTCCAATAAAAACCAGCCAATCTTCCCGTGCGGGGCTTGGTAGTTCCAGGTTAATTGATTACCATGAAGAAACACTATTGTAGCAAGCTGTAACCGGTACGAATATCGTTACGATCGAAAGATCCCAAACCAACGCCTGAAAATAGCGATAACGCCATGTCATCAAAACTAAAAACCCTTTGCGCCGGATGCCTGCTCCTGCTGACTTCCCCGCTGTTTATGCCCTCGGCCTTCGCTGAGGAAGCGGCTGAGATTACCCCGCAATATTCCTATTACACCCTGGAACCGGACATTACGACCAATTACGTCACCCAGGGAAAAAAGATTGGCTATCTGCGCTTGCAGGTGGATTTGATGGTGGCCGATCCGGCCAATATTAAAGAAGTGGAGCATCACGCCCCGCTGATTCGCGATGCCATTATCAGCATTATCGGCCAGCAGCCGGAGGCCAAAATCAAATCGCTGGCCGGACGAGAGGCAATTCGCCAAGCATGCCTGAACCGCGTCAATGAGCTGCTGATCATGGAAACCAACAAGAAACTGTTGACGGAACTACTGTTTACCAAGTACCTGTACCAGTAATGTCGGCCAGTGGAATCGGCAGCTGATCGCTGATTCAAAGACCAATGACGACAAACAAAAAGGCGCCTGAGGCGCCTTTTTTACTCGGGGACGAATCTGGCTCTGAGCCCATCCGTCCTGATATCAACCGCGGTTAGGCCGCTTTGGCTGCCGCATGGCTGGCGATGTAATCCGCCACAGCCTGTTGCTGCTCGCTGCTGAGGTACAGGCCCAGCTTGCTGCGTCGCCACAGGGCATCTTCAGCGTGCTGGACGAATTCACTGCGCATCAGGTAGTCCAGCTCACGGGCGTAGAATCCTTCACCAAAATGCTGTCCCATCTCGGCTTCGCTGCTTACGCCCTCAAAGATATGAACCACGCGGGTACCATAATTGGTCACCAGACGGGTTGCCGCCAGTGCCGACAACCATGGGTACTGCTGACGCAGAGCCTGAGCCCGTGCCACGCCGTCAAACCCGGCTTCGCCACCCGGCAGGCAGGCTGATGCCGTCCAGGGCTGACCCATTTGCGGGAAGAACGGTGCCAGTTTCACCATCGCCGACTCTGCCAGCTTACGGTACGTCGTCAGCTTGCCACCGAAAATAGACAGCAGCGGCGCTTCGTTCCCTTCTTGCTCCAACTCCAGCGTATAGTCGCGGGTGATCGCCTGCGGAGAGTCAGATTCATCATCACACAACGGACGGACGCCGCTGTAGGTCCAGACCACGTCGTCACGATTCAGCTTGTGTTTGAAGTGGTTGTTATACACGTTCAGCAGATAGCCGATTTCGTTGTCATCAATGGCCACCTCTCGCGGATCGCCGTTGTACTCTACATCGGTGGTGCCGATGATAGAGAAACGGTCCAGATAAGGGATCACAAACACAATCCGGTTATCTTCGTTTTGCAGGATGTAAGCCTGCTCCTGCTGATGCACGCGCGGAACCACAATGTGCGATCCCTTAATCAGGCGGATATTACGTGGTGAACGCGCTTCCAGGCTCTGATCATAGAAGGTTTTCACCCAAGGGCCTGCAGCGTTTACCAAGGCGCGGGCACAACGTTCGAACGTATCGCCACTCACCTGATCACGAATGGTCACCCGCCAGATATTGTCTTCACGCACGGCTTTTTCGACTTTACAGCGGTTACGGACTTCCCCGCCGCGCTCAGCCACTTCCATCGCATTGAGGATTACCAGACGCGCATCGTCCACCCAGCAGTCAGAATACTCAAAGCCTTTAGTAATTTCCGGTACCAGAACAGATTCGGCACCGAACTTCAGGCCGCAGCTGGCCGGCAGCGTGGTACGTTTGCCCAGATGGTCATACAGAAACAGGCCGGCACGAATCATCCACGCCGGGCGCAGATGCGGGCGGTGTGGCAGGCGAAAGCGCATCGGACGGGCAATGTGCGGAATTTTTCGCAGCAGCACTTCACGCTCGGCCAGTGCTTCGCCGACCAGACGAAACTCGTAATGCTCCAGGTAGCGCAGGCCGCCGTGGATCAGCTTTGAACTGGCAGACGAGGTTGCCGACGCAAAATCCTGCGCTTCATACAACCCGACATTCAGGCCACGTCCTGCCGCATCTGCGGCGATACCGGCCCCGTTAATGCCGCCACCCACGACGATCAGGTCCATTACTTCTGTTGTTGCTGCCATGTCACCACCTCTAGGGAGAGCAATCCGAATACTGAAAAGTTCAAATTCGCGCGTTAATGTTCGATAACGAACATAATAGCGGATCGTTTGACCGAGATCATCATTGTTGTTTTCGATAAATGACAGATTCATGATCATGACGGCATTTTTACGAAAAAAAACGGGCTGCCAATGGGCAGCCCGTTTTCCTTTGCGCAGTCAGCGAAAAAATCAGCTCACGACTTCGACATGAATTTCATGCTCTTCTAACCGTTTCGCCAGATCTGCCGGTGGCGGCTGATCGGTAAACAGCATATCAACCTGACTGATATCGCCCAGGTTAACCATGGCGTTGCGGCCAAATTTCGTGTGGTCCGCCCCCAGCATGACGCAGCGGCTGTTCTCAATGATCGCCTGCTTAACGCGCACTTCGTGGTAATCAAAATCAAGCAGCGAACCGTCAAAGTCGATGCCGCTGATCCCCAGGATGCCGAAATCAAGACGGAACTGGGAAATGAAATCCAGTGTGGCTTCGCCGACAATCCCGCCATCGCGGTTACGGACTTCACCGCCGGCCAGAATGACCCGGAAGTCATCTTTACCGGTCAGGATGCTGGCCACGTTCAGGTTGTTGGTCACAACCCGCAGATCATTGTGGTTCAACAAGGCCCGTGCCACCGCTTCCGGCGTGGTTCCGATATCAATAAACAGGGTCGCTCCGTCCGGAATATGCTGGACCATCGCCTGAGCGATATTGTCTTTTTCATTCAACTGCATCACTTTACGTGTGCTGTAGGAGGTGTTCACCGAACTGGAAGGGATGGTGGCGCCACCGTGGTGACGACGGATTTTATTTTCGGCAGCCAGCTCGTTCAGATCCCGACGGATAGTCTGTGGGCTGACACTGAATCTCTCAACCAGGTCGTCGGTACTGACGTAGCCCTGGTTTTTCACAAGATCGATGATTTCCTGATGACGTTTGCTTTGCTTCACTGCTGACGCGGCTCCTTTTACCAAACAGAATCTCACTCCGGTCGGGCGCTATGCTGTTCAGCGTGGAAAAAAACAAGGCCCCGCGACTGCGGAGCCTTGCCATATTACCTAGGGTGCCATCAAGATGCCAATGATGGCGATCGCAATCACGCGTTTTGCTCTGCCAGACGCTCACGGTGCAGACGGCTTTCGCCAATCAGCGCCAAGGTCAGGAAGAAAATAGACAGGCCACAAGAAGCGGTCAGTACGATGAAGCCGCCATCCCAGCCGAAGTGGTCTACGGTGTAGCCCAGAATCGCGTTCGCCGCGACGGCTCCACCCAGATAACCGAACAGACCAGTCAGACCTGCTGCTGTACCTGCCGCTTTCTTCGGAGCCAGTTCTAGAGCGTACAGACCAATCAGCATAACCGGACCGTAAATCAGGAAGCCGATTGCCACCAGCGCTGCCATATCAACCGCCGGGTTACCCGCCGGGTTGAACCAGTACACCAGTACCGCAACGGTCACCAGCGCCATGAACAGGATACCGGCAGGGGCACGACGGCCTTTGAAGAATTTATCCGACATCCAGCCACACAGCAGCGTACCCGGGATACCCGCCCACTCATACAGGAAGTAAGCCCAAGAAGACTTATCCACGGTGAAGTGCTTCACTTCGTTGAGGTAGACCGGTGCCCAGTCCAGCACGCCGTAGCGGATCAGGTAAACGAAGGCGTTTGCCACTGCGATGAACCACAGCAGTTTGTTATTGAAGACGTATTTGAAGAAGATCTCTTTGGCCGTCATCTCTTTTTCGTGAGAAACGTCGTACGAGTCCGGATAATCATTCTTGTACTCTTCGATCGCCGGCAGACCACATGATTGCGGCGTATCACGCATTACCAACAGTGAGAAAGCCGCCACCAGCAAGGCGAAAAAGGCCGGTACGTAAAACGCCGATCTCCAGTCATCGTTGAACGCCCACAGGCCCAGCAGGAACATCGGACCGATCAGGCCACCACCCACGTTGTGAGCCACGTTCCAGACCGATACGATTTCGCCCCGCTCTTTGCGCGACCACCAGTGCACCATCGTCCGCCCACAGGCCGGCCAACCCATCCCCTGGAACCAACCGTTAAGGAACAACAGGATAAACATCGCCGCGATACTGCCGGTCGCCCAAGGCATAAAGCCAAAGCACAGCATGACAATGGCTGACATCGTCAAACCCGCCGCCAGGAAGTAACGCGGATTCGAACGGTCAGAAACGTTACCCATCAGGAATTTTGACAGACCGTAAGCAATAGATACCGCCGCCAGAGCAACACCCAGGTCACCACGGCTGTAGCCATATTCTTCAATCAGGTACGGCATGGCCAGGCTGAAATTTTTGCGGACAAGGTAATAGCCGGCGTAACCAATGAAAATCCCGGCAAACAGCTGCCAGCGCATGCGTTTGTATACGGGGTCGACCTGAGCGTCAGGCAATCGCGCCTGATGCAAAGCCGGTTTAAAAATCCCAAACATAAGTTGATCCTTATTGTCTTGTTTTAGCGATGGTATGGGTACAAACGAGTACAAAGGTGAGCGAAAATACTCAATAACGCTCAAATCAGGCAAATTATTGCTCTAATGAAGGTTGTAAAATGTGAATGAAATCAAATACGAGGGTTTATTCTTCGTGACATCCGACCAAAACGAGCATTTTCTTCTCGCTTTATGACACTGATTGCGCTTTCAACAAAAAAGGTGAACACCGACGGTGTTCACCTTAGTTGGGACGGGGCAAAAATCCGGGGCTACTGCGCGTGCGAGCGCCCCAGCTTGGCATCAAACAGGGCCAACGCACAGCCACTGAACAAGCCGAACAGGTGAGCCATATTGGCAATGGACATGCCGAACATATCGGCAAAGCCCAGCACCAGCCACACCAGCATGAAAGTGACGTAAGAGCGCGGCATCGATAATCCCCGCTCCGGTGCCAGCCAGCCCAGCCACCACAGGTAACCCATCAGGGCATACACCACCCCGGACAGCCCGCCGAAATTCGGACCATGAAACCAGAACTGGGCAAAACCGGAAACCAAGGCCGAAATCAGGAAAATCTGAATCAGCTTACTGCTGCCGCTGTGCAGTTCCAGCTGGCCGCCGAGAATCCACCACCACAGGCAGTTAAACACAATGTGCAGGATGGAAAAATGAATCAGGGCATGGGAGAAAAAGCGCCATACCTGCCACTCATCGCCCTGCATCAGCGGGAAATGCATCAGCGAAAACAGCGGTGCCTGCATCCCCAGCAGCCACAGAATATAAATCCCGATAGAAGCGACCATCACCGTCAGCGTAAAGGGCCCTGCCTGAGATTTGATCAGCTTTACCAGGCTGGGACTGCGGTAATCAAACCGCGCGGTCCGCGTTTCGGCAACATCCCAGGAGGCACCGAGGTATTTTTTATCATAAGGATTGGCCAGAAACAGATTCAGCTCGGCCTCTGCCTCAACCAAATGCTGGCTGTCTTCCAGCCAGATGGCAAACTGCCCTTCCGGCTCGGGGGCCAGCAGCAGGGTAATACCGCGGGAGGCCATATAATCAATAAAGGCCTGAGCCTGGCGGGGATTGTTGATTCCGGCTAAGCGATGCATCTCACTCTCCAAAGTTGGCGCGCCGGTTCAAGCCCCGGCGCGGGCAGATACTACGCCGGCCGGATGACGCCGTTACGCAGTCTGCACACACGGATATGACTGGCGACGCCACGCTTCAAAACCGCCGTCGAGGCTGTACACACAGTCAAAACCCTGGTGGATCAGGTACTGAGCAGCGCCCTGGCTACTGATCCCGTGGTAGCACATCACAATCACCGGCTGCTCAACATCCACCTGGTTCATAAACTCAACCATTGTATCATTTGTCAGGTGAAATGCGCCCTCCGGATGGGCCAGGGCAAAAGACTGCGGATCACGAATATCCACCAGAACGGCATTGCTGTCAGACTGATTCAGAAGCTCGAAAGCCTGCTCGACTGAAATATGTTCAAACTGATCCATAAGGTTCACTGTCTCTCTATCATTGACGATCAGATGGCAGGATCTTCGCGTCACGCAATTAGTGTGATGATCGTCCGGTTTGGGATCCCGCCATCCCCCTCACCCGGCTGCGGCTATTGTACCTCACCAAGTTACTCACAACCCCATCGAAAAAATAAGGGTAATTACGGAGCATCCGCCGTGCTCCACCCCAGCAATCACAAGGGTTGAGGATACCCCATTCACTTCGCCCACCCGGCTATCGTACACTTTACCACCAGCTGTGGAAAAGACTGTGAATAGCGTTGATAATGTGTTTTGGCAAAAAAGGATCCACTATATGTAGATCGGATCCGCTCAAAAGCTGTGGGTAACTTTGTGAAAATTATTCCTGCCTGGAAGCTTTCTGTGACCTATCTTCCAGATTTCAGGCATAAAAAAACCAGCCTGAGGCTGGTTTTTGTGACTCACATTTTGTGGATAGTTTTTTGCGGATCCTCAGGCAAATTCGCCCACGGCTTCTTTCAGTTTCCGCATCGCATTTTTTTCCAGCTGGCGGATCCGCTCGGCAGAAACGCCGTAATGCTCAGCCAGTTCCTGCAGAGTCGCTTTGTTATCATCCAGCCAACGGGCACGGACAATGTGCTGGCTGCGCTCATCCAGGCTCGCCAGGGCCGTCGACAGACGATTGTTCGCATGCGCTTCCCAGTTGTTGTCTTCAAAGCTGCGAGCCAGATCTGAAGACTTGTCTTCCAGGTAGTAAACCGGCGCACTGTAGGCCGTATCGCGATCGTCATCTTCGGTTGGCATTTCAAACGCTGCATCCTGAGCGGCAAGGCGGGATTCCATCTCACGAACTTCGCTGGCGTCAACCCCCAGCTGCTCAGCAACCATGTTCACTTCTTCATTATTGAACCAGCCCAGGCGCTTTTTCGCCTTGCGCAGGTTGAAGAACAGCTTGCGCTGCGCCTTGGTGGTGGCGACTTTAACAATACGCCAGTTACGCAGCACATATTCGTGGATTTCCGCTTTGATCCAGTGCACGGCAAACGACACCAGACGCACACCCACTTCCGGGTTGAAACGTTTTACAGCCTTCATCAGGCCGACGTTGCCTTCCTGAACCAGATCCGCCATTGGCAGGCCATAGCCTGAGTAGCCACGCGCAATATGAACAACAAAACGCAGATGCGACATAACTAACGCCTTCGCGGCGTTAAGGTCACCATCAAAGTGAAGACGCTCAGCTAACTCACGCTCCTGCTCAGCCGTCAGCATTGGATAGCTGTTGACGCTCTGGACGTAACTTTCCAGACTATCTGCAGAAACCAGAGCCATTGATGTCATCTCTTGTGTCATCCAATAAACCTCGTGTGTTACCAATGAGAAATAGCTTTAACACGCAATAATGCCCAGAAATTGATCACTATTGCAAGTCAGCAGCCCAATTAACCCAGTTTATAGACCGAAAAATGTCAGACAGGTTCAATTTCTTTCAGGTGCCGCGCGGCCGACAAGCGGGCAGCCAGCAGGCCAAGGAACGCTGCCAGCATCAGCAGAATCAGACTTTCATCCCAGCCCAGGCCGACCAGACGAAAGCGACTGTCGTATAGCCCCGCGAGCGAGGTGACCGCCGAATCCAGCAGCAGGGTAATCACCAATGTCAGCAGGCACGCTACCGCGCCGCCAATCACTCCGTACCAGACCCCGGTATAGAGAAACGGCCGTAAAATAAAGCTGTCGGTCGCCCCAACCAGTTTCATGACTTGCACTTCATCGCGCTGGTTCAGCACCTGCAGCCGCAGCGTGTTGCCGACAATCAGGAACACAGCCATCAACATCAGACCGGAGATCACCATCGCCAGAGTCACCACTAACTGCTTGATAGCCACCAGCCGCTGTAACCAGTCACTGTCCAGTCGCACTTCATCGATCATGGCCTGCGACCGCAGACGGGAAGCCAGCTGCGTCGCCTGTTCTGGCTGTTGCCACTGCGCCCCCGGCTCCACCACCAGTACCCCAGGTAGTGGGTTATCATCGAGCAGACTCAGTGCCTGTTCAAAGCCAGCCTGCTGGCGAAACTCTTCCATCCCTTGCTGGGGAGAAATATAGTCTACGGAAGCGATTTCCGGCCACTTTGCCAGTTCATCCCGCAAATTTTCCGCCGCTGTGCCTTTGCTGGCCGGCGACAGATACAGGGTGAGCTGCGTCGGGTTTTGCCATGCCTGACCCACCAATACCAGATTCTTGGCGAACAGGTAAAACGTGGTTGGCAGCGTCAAGGCGAAAGCCAACACAGCCAGGGTCAGGAAGTTCCCCAACGGGCGACGCATCATATCAGTAAGTGCCTGCTTACATTGCTGCTTGTGGACAGCAAAAAAACCGGTGGTATTACGCGCCATACGGAATCTCCCTCAGCTGTCCCTGATACAAATCCAGGCGGCGATAGTTGCGGGTCGACAGCAGCGAAGTATCGTGGGTTGCCATCAGTACCGTCACGCCGACCCGGTTGAATTCTTCAAACAAGTTCATGATTTGCTGTGACAACGCAGCATCAAGGTTACCGGTTGGCTCATCGGCCAGCAGCATCAGCGGTTTGTTCACAATCGCCCGGGCGATGCCCACCCGCTGTTGCTCCCCCCCGGAGAGCTGAACCGGCAGACAGCGTGCCTTGTCCAGCAAGCCGACTTTATCCAGCGCGGCAGAAACCCGACGCTTGATATCATTTTCACTGACCTGCTCTACCCGCAGCGGCATCGCGACATTGTCGTAAATACTGCGGTCCATCAGCAGTTTGTGATCCTGGAAAATGATCCCGATATTGCGGCGCAAAAACGGGATTTGCTTGTTATCGAGCCGCGTAATGTCGTGCCCGTTAAACATAATTTTGCCATCACTCGGCCGTTCAATGGCGCAAATCAGTTTCAGCAGGGTACTCTTACCTGCACCGGAATGCCCGGTCAAAAACGCCATCTCTGCGGGCTGTAGATGAAAATCGACCTTTTGCAGGGCCTGACGTCCGCCCCGATAAGCTTTACTTACCTGCTGAAACCGGATCACAATTTATTCCTCGTCACTAAATAGCGCTTCAATAAATTCGTCTGCGGCAAACGGACGCAGATCCTCAATCCCTTCCCCGATACCAATGTAGCGGATTGGAATATTGAACTGGTCGGCAATGGCGAAAATCACCCCGCCCTTGGCAGTTCCGTCCAGCTTGGTCAGGGTAATCCCGGTGACCGGTGCCACTTCACTGAACAGCTTCGCCTGACTGATCGCATTCTGGCCGGTACCGGCATCCACGGTCAGCATGATTTCGTGCGGCGCGTGCGGATCGACTTTCTTCATCACCCGGACAATCTTGCGCAGCTCTTCCATCAGGTTGCCTTTGTTCTGCAGACGGCCTGCCGTGTCGGCAATCACCACATCCACCTGCTTGGCGCGGGCCGATTCGATGGCGTCATAGATGACCGAGGCACTGTCAGCCCCGGTATGCTGGGCCACCACCGGCACATTGTTTCGCTCACCCCAAACCTGCAGCTGCTCCACTGCCGCGGCACGGAACGTATCGCCCGCCGCCAACATCACTGACTTGCCCTGGCTCTGGAACTGCTTGGCCAGTTTACCGATGGTCGTGGTTTTACCGACCCCGTTCACGCCGACCATCAAGATGACATACGGCTTTTTGGTGGTATCAATCACCAGCGGCTGCTCAACCTTGGTCAGCATGTCGGCCAGCTCTTCTTTCAGCAGGCCGTACAGCGCCTCACCGTCTTTCAGATCTTTGCGATCAGCTTTGTCGGTCAGGTTTTCGATAATTTTGAGCGTGGTGTCCATGCCGACATCCGCGACCAGCAGCTGCTCTTCGAGCTCTTCAAACAGGTCGTCATCAATCTTTTTACCGCGGAATAGGCCAAAGAACCCCGAACCGAAATTGGTTTTGGTTTTCTTCAGGCCGCGCATCAGGCGGGCAAAAAAGCCTTCACTCTTTGGCTTCTCCTGTTCCAGTACCACTGGAGCCGGCTCGGCCGCAGTCTCAGCAGCCGTCTCAGCAACTGGCTCGCCCTGCAACTCAGCCTCGACCGTGGTGTCGGCTTCTGCGGCAAGCGCTGCGTTGGCATCGGGGCTGGCTTTCGGGGCGTACTCTGCCGCCTCTGGCTCAGCGACCGCTTCGATTTCCGGCTCCGGCTTCGGTTGTTCGGCAACGGCCTCAGCCGCCGCGGCTTCCCGTGGCTTCTCCGCTTCGGCGTCCGGCTCGGCCGGATGGTCGTGCGCTACCGCGTTGTCAGCGTCCGCGTTTGTTGTCCCGCTCTCAGGTTCAGCGACAATCTTCGCTTCGACTGAATCTTCAGGTGCCTGTTTTGCTGCCTCGTCGTGTGACGGGTGTTCCTGTTGCTGTGCTGTTTGCTCGGTCTGCTCTTCAGAGCCAAAACCCAGCCACGAAAATAATCCGCGTTTCTTCTTTTCTGCCATTGGCAAATCCTAGCGCTTGATTGGTACAATTTGCGGCCTACGTATCAGGGTCTGATTCACCCTGTCCCTGTTCGCGGGCGCTCGTTTGCGCGCACACAGCGAAAGGGTTTGGGTATACTAACATTTTCTCAACGGTCGAAGAAATCTATGACGAGACGCAGACAACAATCAGGGCAAAAGTCGCCCACTTCCCGCCGCGATGGCTTCGTGCGGATCATCAGCGGACGCTGGCGGGGCCGGAAACTCCCCGTGCATAATGTTGAGGGGCTGCGCCCGACGACCGATCGTGTCAAAGAAACGGTGTTTAACTGGCTGGCACCGGATATCCCGGATGCCCGCTGTCTGGATCTGTTCACCGGCAGCGGCAGCCTGAGTTTCGAGGCCCTGTCCCGCGGGGCCGAACTGGTCACCATGCTGGAGCTGGATAAAAAAGCCGCCGAACAACTGGAGAAAAACCGCCAGTCACTGGGCGCCGACAATGCCAAAGTGGTGCAGACCGACAGCCTGACCCACCTCAAGCAGCCGGGAACGCCGTACGATGTGGTCTTTATCGACCCACCATTTCGCAAAGATCTCCTGAGCGACGTCATTTCGCTGCTCGAGCAACAACAATGGCTGGCTCCCCACGCCATGATTTATATTGAAGCAGAAAAAGAGCTGGGTGAACTGCCGACTCCGACAAACTGGCATTTGCACCGAGAAAAAACGGCCGGTCAGGTCTGTTACCGTTTATTTGTGAGAGAGGAAGCATGAAAGCACTGATTTTACTGGCAAAGGCTGCCATTGGTTTCGTCTGGCTGGTTTTGCTGGTGAACATTTTTTACCCGTTCCCGGGTGTGGCCGCGATGGCCCTCTATATTATGACTGGCTTCCTGCTGATGATGCATGGCCTGCAGATGCTGATTTTCCTCGGGGCGTTCGGCGATAAAATCTCGATGTCGCGCTGGGAAAAATGGTCGATCCTCATCTTCGGTATCTTTGCGCTGCTGGATATCCGCCGCAAGCACATGATGTGATTACCGCTTGTCAGCGCCTCGTGACCATGCACGCGCGAGCTCCGTGTGATCTGACACGGCGAAAAGCATAAAAAAAGCGAGGCCGCCGCCTCGCTTTTTTTGTCCGTCCGGTACGCGGCTCAGACGAGCTTACAGTGTGAAAAACTCGCGGATCCCGTTCAGGAACATCTGGGTCGAAATCATAATCAGCAGTAAGCCCATCAGGCGCTCGACCGCTTTTAGCCCCCGCTCGCCCAGCACCCGGTTGAATACCTCGTAGAACATCAGAATGATAAACGAGGCTCCCCAGGCCAGTAATACGGCAATGACCCAGTCAAAGGTTCGGCCCGGCTCCTGGTTCGACAGCAACAGCAGCGACGCCAGGACCGACGGTCCGGCAATCATCGGAATTGCCATCGGCACAATAAACGGCTCTTCGCCCGCCGCCAGCCCGGTGACCCCACCCGGTTGCGGGAAGATCATCCGAATCGCGATCAAAAACAGAATTATCCCGCCAGAGATACTGACCGTCTCGGTAGAGACGTGAAGAAAGTTCAGCATCTTCTGTCCCCCGAACAGGAACAGCAGCAAAATAAACAGAGCAATTAGCAATTCACGGATCAGGATGAAGCGTCGTCTTTTCGGGTCGATGTGTCGCAAAATCGACAACATCACCGGCAAGTTACCGAGCGGATCCATGATCAGAAACAGCATCACCGCCGCAGAAATAATTTCCACAGAGCAGACCTCAGACAGCGTGTTTAATGAAAGAAATAAAGAGAACGCAGAACGATCAGCCAGAAAGCTGAACGATGGACGGAGAGTATAACAAACGAACAATAAGGTGGCGATAAATTTGCCACCTCACTCACAAAATTATCTGATCAGTGATTGCACATGCGCTCGCGGTTGGCCGTCAAAAACTCCCCGTCACGCAGAACCTTACGGCGTTCCAGCAAGAATGCCAGTAAGGCATCCAGCGTCAGATCCTGCTGGCTACAGGTGTAAAAGCGCACGTCAGCACCGTATTTGTTCCGCACGGTCTGAGCCAGGGTTTCCTCGGTGTAAGGTGTCTCGGTATCCAGCAACAGATGCAGGACTTCATGGGCATGAATGGTGGTCATGGAACTCTCCCGAAAGTAAGAACTGGCCTGATTGTAAAACCGGGTGAGCAAGGGCTGTTTGACCCACAACAATTAATTGCATTTTAAATGAATGTTTTTGATTTATCCGTCTCAGGCATCTCTGTCGTGCCCGCACTGCCAGCAGAGTTCGAACTGAGCCCCGTTTTGCTCGCCGCACCTGGGGCAGCACCAACCGGGCTGCTCGGCCTGTTCGTAGGCAGACAATAAACGGGCAGCCGGGATCAGGCATGACTGCGGCACCCAAATGCCCACTTCCAGCACATCGGCCGGCAGCTCTCCGGCCGCGGCGCTCAGGCTTTCGCCCTGCAACCGGACCGGAATACGCGAACTTTCCAGCATCCCTTTCAGGCTGTGAGCCTCCAGGACATTGGCCGCGCGGTACACTTCACACCAGATGTCGTCCATCGTTTCCTCCTCTCTACCGAGAGCAGACCGGTCAAGCTGACGCGTTGATTCAACCAGCCCTGCCCACCGAATGAACTCATCCAGCGGGCAAGGCTGCTAAGAAAAGGATGCTAAGAAGAGGATAGATGATGAGAAGGCAGGATCAGACCATCAAGGTCGCGACAAACAGCGACTGCGCCAGAAAATAGCTGGTCATCACCATGGTTGTCGCCGAACGGAACTCGCCGCGAAAACGGTTGATGGCCAGGCAGATGTCGGAAAAGATGAAGATCAACGCCCCCAGCAAAGCCAGCATCGCCGGCAAACTGCGCGTTGTCAGCCAGTATTCCCCGGCCGCCCAGCTCATCATCACAATCACCGCGATATAGACGGCAACCGGCACAATCAAGGTACCCAGTGATGGCAGTAAAAGCAGAAACACGATCACACCCGCAGCCGCCAGCATCGCGGGCAACCACCACACCATACCGCCATCGAGCTGGCTCCAGAAGCCAGCCGCGTAAACACAGTGCGCCAGAAGAAAACTGAGCAAACCGGGCACAAAGCGATCTTTGGGCAACATCAGGAAGATATCCCCGACCAGCGACAGCATCAGTCCGGCCATGATCGCACCATGGTAGAAACTGCCGTCGCCGGATTGCCAAGCTACAACGCCAAGCAAGCAAATAGTGAAGGGCTTAAACAAATAAAACTGCCAGCGAGGGCCGTAATATGAAGCAGTAATGTGCGCAAGCGCTGAAAGAGCAATGGCTAACCACACCCACATAAAGTCACCGTCATTATAGTTGTATGTTTTTAAATCATCGGGCCTGTCAACGGCATGGCACAGTTTAGGAGCTGAAAGGGGATTGTCTAGCGGCGAGGGTCAATAACTAGCTCCGAATCATATTTATCACACTTCTTACTGGACATCTTTTTTCATTTTCTTGCCATTTGATAACAAGCTGAATTAGCAAACGTTTGCCTGTTGTTTGCAACAATTCGCGACGTGTTAACGATTTTTCATCACCGAGAAATGGACTTTTGAACAGTGTCCATACACATCAAAATCAAATATAATTTCTATTATTTTCATATTGTTAAGAAAAAACCTCCAAAGAAAAGTCTCTCAGGCACGCTCAGCTAACGTTAACCTGACAAACTCTCCCCTGTTGCCATTAGCCAGCATAATTTACTGGCAAAGATGCGAGAATACATACAGCGTCTACCTTTCCAGCTTCAACTTTTCTCACAAAGCTTAAAATTAAGATCGCTAACCCAGCCCTGACAAACCTAGCTGCCATATCCTGACGTTTTTAATAAAAAGCCCATTCAACCTGTCAGCATACGGTAAAAAACAAACAACAACCCAATTAAAATCAATTGCTTATATTAGTTTAAAAACACCACCCTCACTTGGTTTGTTTTTTAAACACCTTAAAACACACCGTTTTGTTAGCAAATAAAGACCAAAGCCTGGCTACATAAATTATTTTTATGACAACAATATGACAATTTCACTTGTGAAATCGATAAAATGGATGTTAATCTAAGTCATACAAATTCACTTAGCAGCAAAAAGGAGCCTTACCATGTTCACCTCTTCTCAAAAACAAGGCCTTATGATGATCGCAGTGGTTGTCGGTTTAATGACGCTGCCTGTGATTTATTAAGCAGAAAATTTTCATAAAAAAAGGTGCCTGAAGGCACCTTTTTTTATTTGAACCGGAGGCAGAGCCTTGCTCTGTCGCTGTACAAGCTTGCCTCATCACGCAAGCCGATCATCAACCATCACGGCGTCAAATCAATATGATGCCAATGCAATGAATAGAACCACAACGCCAGCGCCGTCACCCCTAACACCAGTAACACTGCAACGCTCCAGACAAAGCGCCCGCTGCGAGGCGTCAACTCTTTTTCACACGCCTTGCACGCCGCGATAAATCCTTTTTTATCATCCAGCTGATAACCATCTTCATGTACGGTCTTATTGCGAACCGAGGCAATAAAGCGCAGCTTGGGCACAATTTCATGCGGCAAGCGTTCTTCACAGCTGTTAATCAGCTGATGCAGCCCTTTCCCTTCCGCATGATAATGCTCACGCAGCAACCGCTCGATTCGCCGTGAGCGCGTCACTACTAACTCTATATTTGCCATATGAGACACTTCCTCTTACTGTCTGGCTTTAACTTACCGCGAGTTGGCGGTAAAACAAAGCCTGGCGGGCGCGTTTTCTTCCCCCGCGAGCTTGGGATCACAGGTTTCCAAACACCTTCCCCAACAGCCTGATGCCATGAACATTTCGGCGCGGATCACGCTTTGCCCGCCATGCCATACTCGCCTACGACAACATCGGGAATAATGCAGGATATCCCACCGCTATCATGGAGATTCTGGATGCCTGTTTCGGTCATTGTGGGCCTAATTGCCCTGCTGATCATCGCCGTCGGCTATTTCATTTTGTCGTACCGCCGCCATACGCTCGGCGCCCACGCCCCGGAGCGCAGCATTGAAGTCACCGTACTGGATAAGCAGAGTGTGCCGATCATTGGTGCCCAGCCCGGAGACGAGCAGGAAGAATACTGGATTTACGTTCAGCCGACCCAAGGCGGCCCCAAGCGGGAATTCATGGTTGGCGTGCATTACTATCATGCCCTCAATCCCGGAGACCGCGGTACCATGACCTATAAAGGGCTGACTTTTCTGCATTTTACGTTACAGCGCGACTGAGTCCCTGATTCGGTTTTTACCGCCATGCCATGATGGGATGCCCTGCCCTGGCTGTCCCCTAAGGGACCAGCCAAGCCGTTTTCGGACTGCGGGCCAGCAACCAGCTCGCCGCCAGCGCCAGTGCAGTGATGATCAGTGTCAGCAGGGGAATCATGATCACCGGCGGGAAAAAGTACCAGTCATACGCCCTGACCGGCCACAGAAAGATCGGATGCAACAAATAGATACCGAGACTGTACCGGCTCATAAACGCTATCCGATCCAGCCAGCCTTCACTCATCCGCTCCGCAACCAGCCGTCCCAAGGCAAACACCATGGCAGCAATCAACGCCGTGTTGAGGGTTTTATACGACAGCCAACGCCCCACCGTATATTCCCCATTGGCAAAACTGTGGCTGATCACCATGTAAGCCGTGAGCACCAGAGCAACGCACCCCAGCACCACTAACCATCCTACCGGCGGCCAACGGTACTGAAACAGGCAGTACCCCAGCAGCAAATACCCGCTGTAAAGCACCAGCTCCTGGCTCCACGGCCCGTCAATCTTAAACAAAAACAACGCAGTAATACCCAGCCACAGACTGGTCATCGCAATCACGGCCAGGCGGTCATTATGCTGGACCAGGTAGCGGAAAAAGGGCACCACAAAATACAGCGGAATAAAGTAATAGAAGAAGCCCAGATGGTAGTAAGTTTCATGAACCGGCAGCGCTTTGAGGGTATCCCATGCAACAACACTGTCATACCCATCGAACGTCAGCCCAGACAATAGCGCGTAAAAGACCGACCAGACCAGAAACGGCAGCAGGACCTTGCCCAGCCGTCGCCGCACATAATAAGAGAGCTCAAATGGTCGGGTATCACTGAGCATCAGCGCGCCAGTAATCATAATAAAGACGGGCACAGCCCAGCGACTGAAACTGTTGACGGTGATGGCGGTCATCCACGCGCTGTCGGCAATCTCTCCCAGTTGCTCGCGATAAGGCCCCAGAACATGAATCGCCACCACGGCGAGTGCGGCAACGCAGCGCAATACATCAAAAAACCGAATTTTTTCCCTCACCCACTCCTCCTCGTCACCGCAATGGTCACGACCAGTTATTGCGGCCATGTGTTTTGACTATAGCAGTCACACCCCAGTCAATCACCGCTGTCGATATCCCAGCACCTGAGCGCAAATTCCTGCCGCCGACCACGTGGTTTTTTCCTACCGATGTGCCTTTGCTCTCTATCTTGCCGGGAAAACAGCCGGAAATATGTTAGCAGGGCGTTAAATGAAAACTGTTCAGTATGAAAAAATGTTGAAAGATGTGAACTATGACACACCCATAAAGTACCACTGTCTCTAAGGCACTGAAATGTTAGGGACTTGAAAAAGGTTAACATCCGGCCAATAAACAACCGAATTCATAGGGGCTGGACATTGCGAAGGCAAACTGAATTTATAAAATAAGGATAAAATATCAAAAATTTAACTTTATATAGACAAAAAAACAGCAACTGACACATTTGGACACAATTATTTCTTGTTTGTTGCATTAACAATAGCGTAACCTCCCCGACCCGTGAGAGAGGTATACCCATTGATGGGTTCAATGATAAATGGAGGTAGTGATGCACACGTCTGCTTCACATCAAATGCAAAAACCTAAAAAAACGTGGTTTACTCGTTTCCTCGACACCGTCGAGTGGCTGGGTAACCTGTTGCCACACCCTATTACCCTTTTCGCTCTATTTTGTGTCGCAATTCTGGTTGCTTCCGGTATCGCCGGTTATTTTGAAATGTCGGTTGCCGATCCTCGCCCGGAAGGGGCGCCAGGACGTGCCGCGGATGGCGTCATTCATGTCGTGAGCCTGCTTAACGCTGAAGGCCTGCAGAAAATCGTCGCCAACCTGGTCGCTAACTTTACCGGCTTTGCCCCGCTGGGCACCGTGCTGGTTGCGATGCTGGGTGTCGCGATTGCTGAATATTCCGGTCTGCTGTCTGCCGCAATGCGTGGCCTGGTGATGGGTGCATCACGCCGCATGGTGACACTGGTGGTGGTCTTCGCTGGTATTATTTCCAATACCGCGTCTGAGCTGGGCTATGTGGTATTGATTCCACTGGCAGCCATGCTGTTCCATTCTCTGGGCCGTCATCCGCTGGCTGGTCTGGCGGCGGCTTTTGCCGGTGTGTCAGGTGGTTACAGTGCCAACCTGCTGCTGGGTACCGTTGACCCGCTGCTGTCAGGCATTACTGAAACCGCAGCACAAATGATCGACCCGACCTACACGGTCGGTCCTGAGGTGAACTGGTACTTCATGTTCGCGTCAACGTTCGCCATCACTATCATGGGTGCGTTCGTGACAGAGAAAATCGTTGAGCCGAAGCTGGGCAAATACAACCCGGAAGACGCCAGTGATGATCTGGACCAGGACAAAATGGGTAAACTGACCGCGCTGGAGAAGAAAGCTCTGAAAGCCGCGGGTCTGGCTGCCCTGGTAGTATCTGCGCTGCTGGCTCTGACCATCGTGCCGGCAGACGGTATCCTGCGTAACCCGGAAACCGGTCTGATTTCAGGTTCACCGTTCCTGAAAGGTATTGTGGCGTTTATCTTCGTGTTCTTCGCCATTCCGGGTTTCGTGTACGGTAAAGTCGTGGGCACCATGAACAGTGACCGCGATGTGATCAATGCAATGTCCAAGTCGATGTCCACCATGGGCATGTACATTGTGCTGGTGTTCTTTGCCGCGCAGTTCGTTGCCTTCTTTAAGTGGACGAACTTCGGCCAGGTGTTTGCGGTTGCCGGTGCAGATATGCTGCAATCAATCGGTCTGACAGGCCCGATGCTGTTCTTCGCCTTCATCCTGATGTGTGGCTTTATCAACCTGATGATTGGTTCAGCGTCTGCACAGTGGGCGGTAACAGCGCCGATTTTTGTCCCGATGCTGATGCTGGTTGGCTACGCGCCGGAAACCATTCAGGCGGCATACCGTATCGGTGACTCAGTGACGAACATCATCACACCGATGATGAGCTACTTCGGGATGATCCTGGCCGTCGCGACCCGTTACCAGAAGAATCTGGGTCTGGGTACGCTGATCGCGACCATGCTGCCATACTCGATGGTATTCATCGTGGGTTGGAGCCTGATGTTCTACGTGTGGGTATTCATTCTGGGTATCCCGGTAGGCCCGGGTGCTGCCACCTACTACAACATCGGTGGCTAACAGGCCGCTACTGGGTAGCGACTGATACACCATGATGAAATAAGCCGGGCATTGCCCGGCTTATTGCTGTTTAGCACCATGACTTTATCTGCCCTCGCTCGGCGACAGTGGCGGCAAACACTTAGCCCGGCAGAGCCGCGAGATAACTTTCCGCCCAGCTCACCGCCTGCTGATAACTGTCCCCGATCCGCTCGGCACTCAGAGCCAGAGTCTGGCTGGCATGCCGGACGCTGTCCCAGTCGGCACGCTCATACGCCGTGACCAGTTCCAGCAATATCCCCAACTTCCCCTGTCGTGCCAGCAACGCGGTTGTCACCGCAGCTTCCAGCGGTAACTGTTGCAGCAGTGTTGCCAGCGGCTGATCCAGCAGCCCGTCCAGCAGGGAAAGCAGCCCGGTCATAAAGGCGATCCGGCTATCAATCGGCCCCTCACCCTCGGCGGCCAGCAGCTCACACATCTTCGCCCGTTGCAGCGATAACGCATACAACTCACTGGGTTTGTGCCGGGCAGCCCGCGCGGTCGCCACCACGCTCACAAACACCTTAAGTCGCTCTTCGCCCAGATAGATCAACGCCTGCCGAAACCCATTGATCGGCACGGTGGTACGTCGCTCGGCAGTGTTGACAAAGCGCAGCAGCAAATAAGACAGGGACACATCCGAGGCGACAATCTGCTCCACCCGATCGACATCAATCTGCGGGCGACACACTTCCTGCAACAGCCGCAGGGTCACCATTCGCTCAGGTTTGATCAGGCGCTGTTTCACCAGCTCCGGCCGACTGAAATAGTAGCCCTGAAAGAAATGGAAACCGGCTTCATAGGTCTGCATGAACTCTTCATGGGTTTCGACTTTTTCCGCCAGGAACATCAGCTTGTGGTGACGATGGTCGGCAAGGTACGCGCAGGCCGCCTCGACCCCGATTTTCATCAGATCGAGTTTGAGAATATGCACATACGGAAAAAAGCGCTGCCAGCGGGGATCCAGGTCAAAATCATCCAAGGCGATCAGGTAGCCCTGTTGGCTGAGCTGGCGAATAGCCTCCAGCAGTTGATCATTCGGCTCGCAGCTTTCCAGTACCTCAATCACCACCTGCTTTTTCGGCAGCATCAACGGCTGCAGGCGCAGCAGGCTCTTTTGCGGAAAATTGATAAAACAACGCTGGCCCAGTGCGGCCAGGCTGGAATGACCGGACAGAAAGTTTTCCACCAGCAGGCGGCAGGTCGCGTTGTTCTCTTCAATATCGGGAAATGCATTGCTTTCCCCGTCGCGAAACAACAGCTCATAGCCAGCCGTTTTCTGCTGGCGGTTAAAGATAGGCTGACGGGCAACATAAGAGTACATGGTAGCGGGGCGTGCCTCCGACGCTCTGGATCGACAAAGCCGTGGAGTATACCACCATCCCCGGCTCTCAAGTCAGTCCCCTATTACCCGTGCCTTGCTCAAGCTTTGGCGGTGGCCAGCAGAGCACCGCAGCCGATAAACATCGAGCCGAACACCCGGTTCAGGGTTGCCATCACCCGGTCAGAACGAATGTAACCAGCCAGGCGCGAGGCCAGGGTGACATATGTCAGCATCACCACCATATCCACCAGCACCGTGGTTATGCCCAGCACCAGCAACTGCGGTCCCTGTGGCTCAGTCGGCACCAGAAACTGCGGGAACAACGCCACCAGAAACACCACGGTTTTCGGGTTGGTCAGGTTCACCAAAATCGCCTGTCGGCACAGTTGCCCACTGGTCACATGCTCATGGCCGGTAGTGACCGCCATGGAACTACGATCCCGCCACTTCTGAATACCGAGCCAGACCAGGTACGCCGCACCGACCCATTTAATCGCCGTGAACGCGGTCGCCGACTGTGCCAGCAACGCCCCGAGACCCACTCCAACCAGAGCAATATGCACGCTGAGTCCGATTTGCAGGCCCAGGATCGAGGCCAGTGACTTACGCCAGCCGTACACCATCCCGTTGCTGATCGAATTGACCGTCCCGGAACCCGGGGCCAGACTGAACACTATGGCCGTTGCGAGGTAGGCCAACCAGATATCGACACTCACGTTAAGACTCCTGACAAATATGGGCACTCCGGCCTTAGCGGCCGCCGCGCAGGAATGGATGAAAAGTACTACAAATTAACAGGTGATGCGGGCAGGAAGCAACTGATACCAAGTACAGGCTGGTCGGACAATCCGTTATACTGGAGTCAATTGCGGACAAACGAGAAGGCACATGACAAGCAAGCCACCGTTGTATTTCGATTTTTCCCAGGAATCCCATTTTGCGGCCACGATGGCCGGACCTGTTGCCGAGTTGTGGCAGCAACGCCAGGAAGGCATGTTTCAGGGTGCTGCCGAGCTGAATATCGGCTGGGCCGCCCTGACCGGGCACAACGCCGACAAAGCGATCATCGTGGTCAACGGCCGGGTAGAAAGCTACTGGAAATATCAGGAAGTGTTCTACGATCTGGTCCGTCAGGGCTACGATGTGTTTGCCCTCGATCACCGAGGCCAGGGCGTGTCCGATCGCCTGACGGAAGACACCCAACTGGGTCACGTCGAACACTTTGACGACTATGTCGCCGATCTCGACACCTTCATCCAGCAGGTCATCCTGCCGCGTGGCTATCAGCAACATTTCATGCTGGCCCATTCCATGGGCGGCACCATTGCCAGCCTGTATCTTGCCCGGCACCCCGACGTGGTCGATAGCGCGGTGCTGAGCGCGCCGATGCACGGCATTCACCTCAAAAACTGGATGCGCCCGATCGCCTCACCGCTGGCGCGTATGGTCGAGCACATCAAACGCCAGCCGGACTACGCGCCGGGACAGCTGCCTTACTATCCGAAACCTTTTGCTGATAACGCGCTGTGCCAGAGTGAAGTACGTTACCAATGGTTCCGGGACCTTTATGAACACAGGCAGGAACTGCGCCTGGGCGGGCCGAGTGCGCGCTGGGTCTGGCAGGGGATGGCAGCAGCCAAACGCTGCATGTTCGAGGCCGGCAATATCACCGCCCCGGTTCTGCTGCTGCAGGCCAGCGATGACACCATCATTGATAACCGTGCCCACGGCCGCTTTTGCGAGGCCATGCACCGTGCCAGCCGGGACTGCGAACTGAAAGTGATCCACGGTGCCCGCCATGAGCTGTTGTTTGAATCTGACAAGTACCGCCAGCCGGTGCTGGCCGCTGCGATCAGCCATTTTCGGAAAGCGGAAATCTCCCCGGCATAAATTAACCTCTTTTCTCTGGGGCGAACTGGTTTAAAATCCAACCAGTTTCCCCAAAACCTGAGGTTTTGGCCCGCGGTTTTGACCACGAGAGGTTTCATGTACAAGATTATTGCTTCTGATCTCGACGGCACCCTGCTGACCCCGGATCACAAGATTGCGCCATTTACCAAAGCCACCCTGAACCAGCTGCACCAGCTCGGGAAGGATTTCATCTTTGCCACCGGCCGCCACCACATCGATGTTGCCGGGATGCGTGAGCAGCTGGGCATTCCGGCATACATGATCACCTCCAACGGCGCCCGGGTGCACAACTGCCAGGGTGAGGTTATCTTCAAACAAGACGTGGCCGAAGACGTGGCCAGCGACATCATCGCTCTGGCGAAACAGGATCCGGCGCTGAAAATCCACCTGTACCGCAACGATGACTGGCTGCTGAACGTCGAAGACGAGGAATTGAAGAAATTCCACGACACCTTCAGCTACAAGCTGTTTGATGTCGATAACCCACCGCTCCAGGGGCTGGCAAAGATCTTCTTCACCCGTGACGATCGCGATCACGACAAACTGGTCGAGTGGGAAAACACCTTCAATGACCTGTTTGGCGAGCGCGTAAACGTGGCGTTTTCGACCCCTTGGTGTCTGGAAATCATGGATGCTAAAGTGTCAAAAGGTCACGCGCTGGAAGCGGTCGCCAAAGAAAAGGGCCACACGCTGGCAGACTGCATCGCGTTTGGTGACGGCATGAACGACATTGAAATGCTGAGTATGGCCGGTAAAGGGCTGATCATGGGCACCGCGCATGAGAAAGTGAAGCGTGCCCTGCCGGAGCATGACATCATCGGAGCCTGTGATGACGAGGCCGTAGCCCACTATCTGGCTGAACTGCTGATCAAATAGGTCTTCGCTGGCGAACTCAGGTCAGTCATGCGCTGGTGTTACTCAACCAGCCTTGCTGACCTGCTAATGCATAACGACCATGAACAAAGCTGCCCACTGAGAGGCAGCTTTTTTGTCCCTGGGATTCGCACCTCAGCCCGAGGATGCAAGTAAACCTGAGATTGAAACCAAGGCAGACGCTGACGCATCCCCAAAAACCAGGCGCGCGTCTTAAAACTGCCCGGTCATCTGCAAGATTTCGTGCCACTGGACATCCGTCACCGGCATAATGCTCAGGCGGCTGCCGCGCTGTACCAAAGGCAGTTCCGCCAGGGCCGGATTGGCTTTCATCCGCTTGAGTGACACCAGCCGCAGGTGACGCTGGTATTCAATATCGACCATCACCCAACGCGGGTTTTCGGGCGCTGACTTAGGATCAAAGTACGGACTTTCAGGGTCAAACTGGAAATGGTCCGGATACGCTTCCCGGATCACCGTCGCGATACCGACCACCCCGACATCCTTGCACGATGAGTGATAGATAAAGACCTGATCGCCGACTTTTATCTCATCGCGCATCATATTTCGGGCCTGGTAATTACGTACCCCTTCCCAGCAGGAAACTTTCTGTTGTTTCAGGGTGTCTATGGAAAAAGTGTCCGGCTCTGTCTTAAATAACCAATACGCCATCCTGATACTCTTTTTTTGTAAATTGACTCACGCCCAGCCTATCACAACGAGGGAACCCGATGATACGTCCAGCCAATGCCTTTGCCCCATCACTTCTGCTGACCGCCCTGCTGGCCGGTTGTGCCGGTAGCCCGGACAAGCCTGAAGAGCCAGCCGACACCACACCGGACACCGAGGTACAGACTCCGGCGCAGGTGCAGGCCTTCATGCTACGGGGGCAAGTGGTGCTGAGTGCGGACAATCGCTATATCCAGCCATGTAACAGCCAGCAGCAGTACTGGCTGACCCTGCCGGACAAAAACCTGCCGGCCGCTGACGCCCTGGCCTCCCGTTATGGCCAGCCGCCGCTGTATGGTGAGTTTATTGGTTATCTGGAGCCGGCAGCCGATGAAGGCCGGGAAGCCGATTTTGATGCCCGATTTGTGGTGAAACAACTCAACCTGCTGTCCGCCGAAGTGGCAGACGGCTGCCAGCAACGGCCGCAGACCACCCGCGCCTTTGGCAACGAGCCGTTCTGGATGGCCGAGGTTCAGGCCGATCGCATCAGCCTGACCCAACCGGGACAGGCCACCGAGCAGCAAGCGATCACCAGCCGGGATATCCGTTCTGGACATCAGGTTTATCAGGGCACCGACAGCAAACTGACCATGAATCAGGCCCAGTGCAATGACACCATGAGCGACAGCCTGTATGGCTGGCAGTCCACCCTGAGCTGGAAAGGCCGCAAGTATCAGGGGTGTGCGACCCTCGGTGCCCGCGATGTGACCCTCACCTGGAGCGGCACTTATCAGGGCACCACGTATCTGGGAGAGAAACCGACCCTGACCACCACACTGGAGCTGAAGCCGGACCATTCGGCCGTCACCCGTTACACTTACCCGAGCGGTGAGCCGGGCCTGCAGGAGCGCGGCTTCTGGCAGCAGGCCGGTGAAGGCAAAGTGAAGGTCACCATGGCCCAGTACCAGGGCCGCCGCCTGATCAGCGAGCGGGTATTTGTACGCGACGGCGAACAACTTTCCGCAAACGAGGAGACCATCAATGGGGAAACCTACTTCCTCGGTGACAGCGGCCTGACTCTGCGTAAGCAGCCCGCACCGCAATAACCCTGCACACTGACACCACCTTTGCTTCCGCTCTCAGGTGTGCCACACTCGGCACACCTGAAAGCCCGGAAGACCTCGCTGATGACCCACCCGACTGCCTGTCCCCGCTGCGGACTGCGTTTTAACTGCATTTGCCATGCTGAACCAACCCTGGGCTGCACCGTACCGTTTGTGCTGCTGACCCACCCTAATGAACTGGGCAAAACCACCAATACCGGCCAACTGATGACACGTACACTGCCCGATTGCCAGCGTTTGATCTGGGACCGGGTAAATCCGCCGCAAGCTCTGCTCGAGCAGATAGCCGATCCACGCTACCAGCCATGGCTGCTATTTCCCGGTGATGACACCACCCCGGCTTCCCCTTTTCAGGCCCAGCCCGGCAAAACCCCGCTGATCATTATTCTCGATGCAACCTGGCAGGAAGCCCGCAAGATGGTGCGCCGCAGCCCGTGGCTGGCGGCCCTGCCTCGCCTGGCACTGGTCCCTCAGGCTGACTCAGCCTATGCGCTGCGTCGTAATCAGCAGCCCGGTAACTTGTGTACCTGCGAAGCTGGTATTGCCGTGCTGCAAGAACTGGGATTTGCCCCGGATGCCGACCGGTTGCAGGAATATTTCGCGACCTTTATCGACATTTTCCACGCCGAACAGAGCGGCCATCAGAAAAAGCCGCCCGCTCACAACAAATCCTGACCGCTTCTTCTATACTTAAAAACCGACTGATTAGTCGGTTTTTAAGTATTCAGACGGAGGCGACGACATGACCGCGGCAGAAACCCTGCACCTGCAACCGGCCCTTTGCCGGGAAATGGACACCACCCTGGCAACACAACAGGCGGCATACCACGCCAACCCGATGCCTGAGCTGGCGCAACGCAGGGCACAATTGCGGGTCCTGAAAAATGCCATCAAGCAGCACCGCCACGCATTGTGCGATGCCCTGAATACCGACTACGGCCAGCGCCATCCGCAGGACACTCTGGTAGCCGACATCCTGCCGTGCATCAACCAAATTAATTACACCGTCAAGCACCTCAAGCGCTGGATGAAACCCTCGCGACGTCATGCCGGGCTGTTGCTGGCTCCGGCCAATGTCGAGGTGCAGTACCAGCCACTCGGGGTGGTCGGCATTGTGGTGCCGTGGAACTTCCCCGTGATGCTGAGCCTGGGCCCGCTCATCACCGCCATCGCCGCCGGTAACCGGGCCATGATCAAGCTGAGCGAGTTTACCCCGGCCACCAACCGGGTCCTGCGCACCTTGCTGGCAGGTGTTTTTGCCCCGGATCAGGTTGCGGTGTTTGAAGGAGAAGCCGATGCCGCGGCGCACTTCACCCGCCTGCCGTTCGACCACCTGCTGTTTACCGGCTCCACCACGGTCGGGCACCACGTAATGCAGGCCGCAGCGGCCAATTTGACCCCGGTCACCCTCGAACTGGGTGGCAAATCGCCGGTACTGATCGCGCCGGATATGCCCATGGCGTTGGCAGTCGAACGCCTGCTGTTCGGCAAATGCATGAACGCCGGGCAAATTTGTGTCGCCCCGGACTATGTGTTGCTGCCGCGCGGCCAGGAAGACGCGTTTATCGACGCCTTTACCGCCGAATTCAACCGTCGTTACCCGGGAGGGACCACCAACCCGCATTTCGCCTCCGTTGTGAACGAGCGCCAGTATCAGCGCCTGTGCCACTGGCTGGACGAAGCCGCCGCGCTGGGTGCCGAAGTGCACGCCTGCCACGCACAGGCCAGAGATGACAGCCGCCATCGCCTGATCCCTCACCTGCTGACCAAAGTGCCTGAGAGCGCCACGCTGATGCAGGAAGAGATCTTCGGCCCGCTGCTGCCGGTCATCCCCTACGAGGATATCGACCAGGCCCTCGACTATATCCGCCAGCGCCCCCGACCACTGGCGCTGTACCTGATGAGTCTGGATCCGACCACCCAGCAAACTGTCAGCCGGCACACCCACTCCGGTGGCATGGCCATTAACGAAACCATTTTGCATGTGGCTGCAGACGATGCGCCATTTGGCGGGATCGGGCCATCCGGTATGGGGCATTACCACGGTCAGGAAGGGTTCCTGACCCTGTCGAAAGCTAAAACGGTGCTGACCCAAGGCAAGTTCCACACCACCGGGCTGATCAAACCACCCTATGGCCGCTGGTGGCAAAAACTGCTGCTCGCCTTTTTCCTGCGCTAGCGAGGAGGAAGGGATGAACCACGTATCGTCACCGGCCCGCCCCCGGCGTCTGGCGAACCTGCTGGATACCGCCCTGAGCTTGTTTGTCGCTCAGGGCATTCAGGCCACCAGCACTGCCAGCATTGCCAAAGCCGCCGGGGTCGCCAACGGCACCCTATTCCATCACTTTGCCACCAAGCAAGCCCTAGTGGATCAGCTGTACCTCGATGCCAAAACCAACCTGGCGCAGGCTCTCACAGCCACCCCGCTGACAGGCACGGCAGCCGACCAACTGCAGCAGTGCTGGCAGCGCTCTCTGAACTGGGCCAAGTTGCACCCGCGCCAGCTCTGCCTGATGCAGCAGCTCAGCCATGACCCGGCCTATTCGATGGCCCGCCACCATGCCCTGATGCTCGAAACCATGCCGTTTCTGGCCGAACTGCTCACCGACGCCCAACAGCAGGGTATGCTGGCACCGGTGCCGTTGCCATTGCTGCTCAACTTCTGCCATCACCACTTTCTGTCGACTGCCCGGCTGTTTGTCGATCAACCTGAGCTGGCCACCGATCCCGACTATCAGCACTGGGCATTCCAGTTGCTGTGGCAGGGATTACGTCCCACAGAGACCTGAACGGCACGGATCACCACAACGCGTGTCAGCTGCGCCTATCTGGCTCTGTCCGTCGTTCCTGTCCGCCGATACAAAAAACCGGGAGCACAGCGGCTCCCGGTTTTGTCAGGTTCAGTTAGGGCTGATTATCCCGGCAGGCGTCAGCCTGCCAATCAAGGTGGACTCAGGCCTGATTGCGCGCGTACTGCGCCAGCTCGTCAATGCCGACGGCGGTGATAAAGGCATCATCCAGGTAGAAGTCGACCTTCTCGCCATTACGCTCACCACGCAACGTCGCTTGCTCACCATTGCGGTAAGCGACGTGCATTTCCAGCGTATGATCGTCAAGCTGACGGAACTGCGCCGCTTCAATATCGCTGTTCTGCACGCTGGCCAGTGGCACCGTGGTAAGAGAAGAATCCAGCTGACTATTGACCTTGAAAATCGCATTCACCGGGGTATCCGCCACCGCCGGGGATTTACCGGTAATCGGGTTTTTGCCGGTCCAGAATTCCACTGTGTTGAAGATAAACAGGTCCGCGGTTGCGGCAATCCCGTATACCGGGCTCAGCAGAACAAACAGACCCGCACGGCCATAACGGTTATCCACCGCACTCAGGTTAGCTTTGGTCACCAGCTGCGAGGTACCCATCTGGCCAATACAGCCAGTCAGTGTGGTCGCCAGAATGGATAAGGCGACAGCCTGGTAAACGCGTTTTTTCATCAGTAGACATACTCCAGTTCATAAGGGCCAGGTTGCCCGAAAAAGCCGGATGAATTATAGGGATTTATATCTAAATCCTGAGGAAAGAAATCTAAATCTCTCTGATTTTTGCTGAATTTCAGCCCGACAGCCCGGTGAGCAGCCTTCGCCGAATGCGCCTAGGCACATAATGTCAACTAAACACATGATGTAAAAAAGCCGCTGTGCCATGTGGCGGCATCAGCGGCTTGAATCCCAGGCAACGCACTCTAAGCAACTAAAACTCTAGGCAACTAAAGTTCTAGGCGACGTCCACTCTATAAGAGTTTTTGCACTTTCGGGGACGTCCAGTCTGAGGCACTCAGGTTCTTAATGGCACAGATCATGAGGGGCAAACCACACTTAATCTAGCGGTGTTACTCCACCCATCGGAAGTCATTAGTGAAATGTGCTGAATGGTTAAACGTGCTGCCCGGCAACAAAACCGGAACTCCAGGCCCACTGGAAGTTATAACCGCCCAGCCAGCCGGACACATCCATCACCTCACCGACAAAATACAGCCCCGGCACCTGCTTGGCTTCCATGGTTTTGGAAGACAGCCCGTCAGTGTCGACCCCGCCCAGCGTCACCTCGGCGGTGCGGTACCCTTCGGTGCCGTTCGGTGCGATCGCCCACTGATGGAAATAGCTCACCAGCGCCGCCAGCTCCTTCGAGTTCAGCTGTTTCAGCGGCTTATCCGTCAGATCTCCTCGCTCAATCAAAGCTTCAATCAGGCGTTTGGGCAACAGACGGGACAGCGAGTTTTTCAGGCTCTGGTTCGGGTGCTTGTCACGCATGGCGGTCAGGGTCTCAGCCACGTCCAAATCCGGCAGCAGGTCGATCGTGACCTTCTGGCCCGGCAGCCAGTAAGACGATATCTGCAGGATCACCGGCCCGGATAAACCACGGTGGGTAAACAGCAGGTTTTCACGGAACGTGGTGCCGTTTTCGGCCTCCACGACCACCGGAACAGCGATGCCGGACAGTTCGGCAAAGGCTTCTTTGTCTTCTTTATGCAGGGTAAACGGCACCAGGCCGGCAGTGGTCGGCACCATGTTCAGGCCGAACTGCTCTGCCACCTGGTAGCCAAACGGTGTAGCACCCAGCTTAGGCATCGACAGACCGCCAGTGGCGATCACCAGTGACTGGCACTCTACCGCTTCGGTATTCAGCATCAGGCGAAAGCCGGTCTCCGTTTTCTCGATATGGTGCACATCTATCTGGTAACGCTGCTGTACTGTCGGCAGGTCGCATTCCGCCAGCAGCATCTTCACAATGTCTTTGGCCGAGTCTTCGCAGAACAACTGGCCATGATCGCGTTCTTCATAGGCGATATCATGTTTGGCCACCATGGCGATGAAATCCCACTGGGTGTATTGCGACAACGCCGATTTCACAAAGTGGGGATTGCGACAGACATAGTTGTTCGCCGCCACGTCGTAATTGGTAAAGTTGCAGCGTCCACCTCCGGAGATCAGGATTTTTCGCCCCGGCTTTTTACCGTGATCCACCACCAGTACCGAGCGCCCGCGCTTACCGGCTTCGGCGGCACACATCAGCCCGGCAGCCCCTGCCCCAATAATTACCACATCAAACTTTTCTGCCATGACTTCACCGCTGTCGCTTATTCGTTACGCTACCTGTGGCTGCTTGCCCGCAGCCTGCCTTACACCATAAAAAAGGGACGCCGCAGCCTGATGGCCGGCATCCCTGTAATGGCAACTGGCAGGCTCCCCCCACCAGGAGCGCAAATTTTACCTGTCTGGCAGGGGGAATAGCAATGGATTATCCCGCTGCCTGCTCCATCCTGACACTTTCCAGCCGGCGCTCCGGTGATTGGGCCAGGTGAAGCGTCGAGGTCGGGAAGGCAAATTCAGCACCATGCTGCTGCACAATCGCCGCCACCTTAAGCATGACATCCTGCTGAATTTCCTGATACGCCACCCAGTTTGTCGTTTTGGTAAAAGTGTAAATCAGAATATCCAGCGAGGAGGCGCCGTAGTGATCCAGATTCACAATCAGGGTGCGATGCGTGGTTTCGATATCCGGGTGCGCCACCAACATGGCTTTGATACTGTCCACCACCGACTGAATGCGATCGACATCCCGGTAGCGCAGGCTGATCTTCTGTTTAATCCGGCGGTTGAGCATACGGGAAGGGTTTTCCACCACAATGGAGCTGAAAACGGCATTCGGCACGTACAGCGGGCGCTGGTCGAAAGTCCGGATCACCGTCATGCGAAAGCCGATTTTTTCGACCGTGCCTTCAATCTGGCGGTCCGGGCTACGGATCCAGTCGCCCAGTTTAAACGGCTGATCGAAGTAAATCATGATGGCGCCGAAAAAGTTGGCCAGCAGATCCTTGGCTGCCATCCCGACAATCAGACCGCCCACTCCGCCAAAAGTCAGCACCCCAGACAAGCTCAGGCCCAGGTTCTGCATCATGACCAGGCCACCCACCACCAGCACCGTCAGACGTAGAATTTTCGAGATCGCATTGATGGTCGTGGCATCTTTGGCGTTGGCACTGATGGCATCTTCCGCATTGGTGATCAGGCGCAGCAGCACCCAGATGAAGGTCCAGACCAGCATCAGATGCCGCACCACCGAGAGAAAAGCGGTCGGGTAGTCGGTCAGGTTATCAATCATGACCCCGAGGGAAAATGCTGCCGGCCAGAGCCAAATCAGCCAGCTCACCGGTCGGCGCACGGCATGGATCAGCGCATCATCCCACACCAGCCGGGTTTTTCCGGCAGCCCGTAATAAATGGCGGGTCACCAGCAGCCATGCCGCCCAGAGGCAAGCACTCAGTAACAGTAAGAGGCCAACATTGGTCATCCAGTCTTGGCTGCTTCCCCGCTCGAGGGCATGCCACCACGCATATACTCGGTTCATGAATCCTGTTTCGCATTACTGATTAAAGGGCGACAAACTACCGCCAACCCTTTGAGTTAGCAACATAAAACAGCTTCTAACGGCATAAGTGAGAGGATTATCACCAGAAAACTAGAGTCCCATAAACGCCACGACAAAAATGGAGATGAAAAACAGCATCAGGTAGGTACTGGCCAGAATGAACAGTTTCCGGACCTTAACGCACTTTTCCATAAAAATGGGGTCGTGGTGGTTCTGGTATTGGTGACTGCGAATATAGTGAAACAGCCTGATTTGCTTGGACACGTTGCCCTGCGAGGAGAAAAAGCCCCGCCCGTCAACCTGCTGATAGAGAAGTGGGTCGCACTCGCGCATCACCGCCAACAGGGTGCGCAAGGTACTGATGTACCGGGAAACATTGACGACCGCGACCAGAAAAAGAGCGAGAATAAGTGCATCACCACTGATCATAACAACCCCCGAACAATGTGACTCAGCGGCTGACCTGTGGTTGGGGCGCACAATAAAGGCGCGCCCCCGGCCTGTTAGCCAGCCTGTGTATCCATGATCGAAGCCGATTCAGCTTTGGCCATTGCGGACAGATCTTTATCAATAAAGAACAGTGCCTTGCCGTCTTCGCCGACCAGTTCAATCTTATCCAGGACACCTTTGAACAGTTTTTCTTCTTCGTGCTGTTCTGCAACATACCACTGCAAGAAGTTAAAAGTTGAATAGTCCTGGGTAGTAAACGCAACATGAGCAAGCTTGTTGATTTGTTCTGTGATATAGCGCTCGTGCTCGTAAGTCTGACGGAACACATCTCCTAACGATGAGTACTCGTGATTTGGCGCATCAATTGCCCCCAGGATAGGCATTGAGCCTGTTTCGCTGACATACGTAAACAGACGCTGCATGTGCTCCATTTCTTCTCGAGCATGAGCACGCAGAAACTCTGCGGCACCCTCAAAGCCTTTATCTTCGCACCATGCACTCATTTGCAGGTACAGGTTGGAAGAAAAGAACTCCAGATTAATCTGCTCGTTGAGTTTTTCAACCATCGCTTGAGCTAACATCGCGTTACTCCTTCTATTCTAGTGTATACCAATCTCGTCAACTGGTATGAAATCGCTTGTCTCCCATTGTCACAATGCAACACTGAGAATGCAACTCAACAGGCGATTAGCGACGATTATGGACATTACGACGTAAAATCCGACGTTGCGTTTCAAAAAGTACATGAAATTCAACAAACTCGCCACTCAATATGAAACAATTTTAACACTTTGCCAAGTTGCGATCCGGGTAATATTTTTTCCCCGCGGGCAGTGCTAGCATGAGATAAAACCCCAAGGTTAAGGAGTGCATGCTATGGCTTACAAACATATTCTGGTAGCCATTGACTTATCTGAAGACAGTGCCGTTCTTGTCACTAAGGCCGCCAAACTGGCCGAAGCTCTGGAGGCAAAACTGTCACTCATTCACATTGACGTTAACTACGCCGAGCTGTACACCGGCCTGATTGATATCAACCTGTCAGAAGCCCAGCACCGCATGGCTGACGATGCCCAGAAACAGCTTCAGGCGCTGGCCGCAAAAGCCAACTACCCGGTCGCTCATACTCTGGTCGGCAGCGGCGATCTAAGTGATGAAATCTGCCACGCCATCGATGACCTGCACATCGAACTGGTCGTCTGCGGTCACCATCAGGACTTCTGGAGCAAAATCCTCAGCTCAGCTAAGCAGCTGATCAACCGTTCTCCGGTGGATATGCTGATGATTCCGCTCAAATAAGCTCAGTCAGAAGTACGTGTTTCCGGCCCGGTGCGATCACCGGGCCGTTTTGTTTGTGAAAGCTCTGACCTGCTTTATCCCTACCCGCTGCCTGTATTTCCCCTGGCGATTTTTCGCTACACTGGCGCTCTCTTAATTCTGGACCTCAACACTTTTATTATGGGATATCTTTCTGCTGTCACCCTGCTCTGGGCGTTTTCGTTCAGCCTGATCGGGGTATACCTGGCGGGCCAGGTGGATGCCTGGTTCTCGGTACTGACCCGGGTGGTACTGGCTGCTCTGGTGTTTCTGCCGTTTTTGCGTACCCGCCACCTGCACCGGGCGCTGGCCATCAAGCTGATGGTCGTCGGTGCCTTTCAGCTGGGCCTGATGTACTGCTTCTACTACCAGTCCTTCCTGTATCTCAGCGTTCCTGAGGTACTGCTGTTTACCATTTTTACCCCAATCTACGTCACCCTGATCTACGATCTGCTGCACCGCCGTTTTTCGGCCTGGTACCTGCTGACAGCGGCCATTGCGGTGCTGGGTGCCGCAGTGATCAAGTTTGAAGGGATTAACGAAGACTTTGTGCTCGGCTTCCTGATTGTCCAGGGGGCCAACCTCTGTTTTGCCATCGGCCAGATTGGTTACAAGCGGATCATGGAGCAAGAACGTGCCGATCTGCCGCAGCATACCGTCTTTGGTTTGTTCTACCTGGGGGCGGTCTGTGTCGCGCTGCCAATGTTCCTGCTGTTTGGCAATACCGAGAAACTGCCGACCACGAGCACCCAGTGGGGCATCCTGCTGTATCTGGGCACCATCGCTTCCGGTCTGGGCTATTTCATCTGGAACAAAGGCGCGACACTGGTCAACGCCGGGGCGCTGGCGATCATGAACAATGCTCTGGTACCGGCGGGTCTGATCGTCAACATCGTGATCTGGAACCGCGACGTCGATTACCCGCGCCTGATCATTGGCGGCATCATTATTATGGCGTCACTGTGGTTCAATGAGACTTGGGTCAAACGCCAAGTTGAGCGGGCCCGAGCCTGACCGACAACCACAAAAAACGGGGCACTCAGCCCCGTTTTTCGTTCCGCTCAGAAGTGGCGCACTTAGATAAAAGAGTACGCATCAGCAAACATCCGCTCGCGCTCCGCGCCTCTTTCGGCCGTGAACAGCTCACGGGCTGCGCCGGCCATTTCAAAACGTCCACAAATGTAGATGTCATAGGCTGCCAGGCTGACAAAATCGGTGCTCACGGCTTCCAGCACGTTGCCCACTTTGCCGCTCCAGCCTGCCGGTGCCGTTTCCACAACCGGTACATAGGTCAGGTTCGCGTGCTGCCCCGCCAGTGCCTGCAACTCGGCATCGGCATACAGCTGGCACTCATCACGGCCGCCCCAGTACAGAAAGATCGGTTGTTTGGTACCACGGCTCAGCAGGCGCTCCAGAATACTGCGCACGTATGAGAAACCGGTTCCCCCGGCGATCAGCAACAGTGGCTTCTCGCTGTCTTCACGCAACCAAGCTTCGCCGTGTGGCGCTTCGATCTCAATGCTGTCACCAGAGGCCAATGCCGCTTTCATGTGCTCCACGACTTCCAACGCGTAAGGGTTGTGCTCGGCCGCACCGATGTGCAGTTCCAATTCGTTTTCACGGCATGGACTGTTAGCGATAGAAAACGGACGCTTGTCCTTCTCGCCCATCACTGCAAGCAGGTACTGACCCGCCTTGAAAGCCACAGGCTGCGCCGGGCGCAACAAGATACGGTAGGTATAACAGGCCAGTGATTCCACTGACTTTACTTCACATTTGATGGACATTTTCTTCCTCTAATCCAGATCGAGCACCAAGTCGCTTTCCGCCATCGCCTGACAGGCAAAAATCCAGCCCTCTGCCTGCTCTTTCTCTGTGAGCATCGGTTCGAGCTGGTAACGAATCTCACCGGCCAGTTTACGGCACATACACATGGCACATGCGCCGACCTGGCAGCGATTGGGGAAAGCAATACCTGCGTTGAGCGCTGCCTCGAGAACGGTCTGGCCGTGTTCGGCCGTAAAGGTCATCTCATGAGGCAACAGGCGTACTTGGTACATGATTTCTCTCATTCCCGGCCTCTCTGGCCGGGTCGTCGTATAACGTTAGTTCAGAATACCGAGCGCATCCCAGATGGCATCAACCCGGGCAACTACCGCCGTATTCTTGGTAATCGGGGTGCCCCACTCGCGGTCGGTTTCCCCCTCCAGCTTGTTGGTGGCGTCCAATCCCATGCGAGAGCCTGCTCCCTCTGCTGCTGGCGACTTCTCAACCAGCCAGGTATCCCGGCTCGGATCCATTCGGGTGGTCACCGCCCAAATCACATCATTCCAGTCGCGCGCATTCACATCGTCATCGCAGACAATAATGAACTTGGTATTGGCCTGCGCGTCCAGCAGTGACCAGATCCCCGCCATCACGCGGCGCGCCTGGCCGGGCTCGGTTTTCTGCATGGTCACAATCGCCATTCCGCCTGCGTCGGCTTCCGGCGGCAGATAGCAGTCTACGATTTCCGGGAACTGCTCCCGCACCGCCCGGACCAGCGTATCACCATCAAACTGTGGTGTCAGGGTGCAGGCCGCAGTCGGTTGCGTGGCCACTTCTGCATCCCACTTCACCGTGGCATCCAGCCCCATTTTCGACCCCAGCCCGACCACTGGCGAAGCAAAGTCCAGCGAGTCAATCGGCGTATTATCAATCATCACCGTATCACGCAGCGGTTCCATTCGGGTCGTCATGGCCCGGATCACGCTGTTCCAGTCGCGGGCATTGACGTCATCGTCACAGACAATCACGAACTTGGTGTACATAAACTGGCGCAGGAACGACCAGACCCCCATCATGACGCGTTTGGCATGACCAGGATACTGTTTCTTCATGGTTACCACGGCCATCCGGTAAGAACACCCTTCCGGCGGCAGGTAGAAATCTTCAATTTCCGGGAACTGCTTCTTAAGGATAGGAACAAAGACTTCATTGAGCGCGACCCCCAGCACAGCCGGTTCATCCGGCGGGCGGCCGGTGTAGGTGCTGTGATAGATAGGGTCCTGTCGCATGGTCACGTGCGTGACGGTGAACACATGGTGGCGTTCAACCTCATTGTAGTAACCGGTGTGGTCACCGTACGGGCCTTCGTCCGCGAACTCGTTCGGATCAATGTAGCCTTCCAGCACGATTTCCGCACTGGCTGGCACTTCCAGATCGTTACTGATACTTTTCACGACTTCGGTCTTGCTGCCACGCAGCAAGCCGGCAAACGCATACTCAGACAGCGTGTCGGGAACTGGCGTGACCGCGCCCAGAATGGTTGCCGGGTCTGCCCCGAACGCAACCGACACCGGGAATGGCTGCCCCGGATGGGTTTCCATCCAGTCACGCAGATCCAACGCACCGCCTCGGTGCGCCAGCCAGCGCATAATGACCTTGTTCTTGCCCAGCTTTTGCTGACGGTAGATGCCGAGATTCTGGCGTTTTTTGTTCGGGCCGCGGGTAATGGTCAGGCCCCAAGTGAGCAGCGGCGCGACATCGCCCGGCCAGCAGCTCATGACCGGAATTTTATCCAGGTCAACCTGCTCTCCCTGCCACACGATATCCTGACACGGCGCTTTACGCAGCCGCTTGGCTGGCATGTTCAGTACCTGTCTGAACACCGGCAGCTTGTCGATCGCATCGCGGAAACCACGCGGCGGCTCAGGCTCTTTCAGGTATGCCAGCAGCTTGCCGACTTCTCGCAGCTCGTGCACATCCTGACGCCCCATACCCATTGCGACCCGCTCCGGTGTACCAAACAGGTTAGCCAGCACCGGAATGTCATAGCCGATCGGGTTTTCAAACAAGAGAGCCGGGCCTCCGGCACGCAGGGTGCGATCACAGATTTCTGTGATTTCCTGATCCGGGTCGACGGGCTGCTTGATACGCTTTAACTGGCCTACTTGCTCCAGGTAAGCAATAAACTCGCGCAGATCCTTGAATTTCATCAGTTAACTGTTACCCAAGATTGAAAATAGAAAGGTACCCGGCACTGTCGCCAGCCGCCGGGTACCGCAAATCATTTTCACTCATTATAACGAGTTGTTAACGCCAAATCAGCGATAATTCAAGTCATTGACGCAATCAGGGCTGCTGCGCCATCGCCGCCCGGAAGTTATTCTGCATCACTTTGCTGCGGCTGACTTCGGCCAGCTGGCGCAGCCAGTCCAGATACCCCATGCGGGCGAGTTCGATCGCCACCAGCTCGCCGTCTTCCACTTCATCCAGCTTGGCAGCCAGAAAGTCGCGGGCGGACACCGGAATGGGGTGCTGTGTAATCAGCGCTCGGTAAGCCTGACGCTTGAGTGACGGATTGATGGTGGCAGCCTTAAGCTGCTCTATTGCGTGTGTGGCCGGAGCCAGCTCCGCCAGGCGATTCAGCTCCGCCAGGCTAAACTGATCGCTGCGGCGGCGCCACAGCAGGTGGTAGACACTGTTATCACGGGAAGCCGCCGCCAGCGCGGCGATCACCGCATTATCCGGCAGCCACAACAGCTTACTGTCACTGGTAAACTGCGCGGCCAGTTTGGCGACAGCCTGCGCTGACAGATTGGGAAGTTGTTCCAGGAAAATATCGCGGCGTACGGTCTGCGACGCCAACTCGCCGGCCATCCATTCAGACAGGACCAGTTCACCGGCTTCAGCCTGCTTCACCATGGCCGCGGCCAGCTGAATGTGCTGCCACTTGCGCACCAGACTTTTCGCCTTGGCGCCATAATGGAACGCACTCTGGGTCACCAGATAGCCGTCACCCTGCTCCACCACCTGGTAGGCAGGCGTCCGCTCCGCCTGGCGCTGAAGCCAGTCGGCCTTGGCCTGATCGAGAGCACCGGATTCGACGGCATACGTCACCAGCCCGGTACGCACCGCTTCCTGCTCCAGCCCGGAGAATGCCTGTAGTTGAGACTCCAGCGTTGTAAAATCACTGGCGTCATAAAGCTTGGCCAGCACCGAGACCTGATGCTGAACCTGCGGGGAATCAAGAACCTGACGAACTTCCTGCTCCGTCACTTCCTGCGCGGCAGCAGTGGTTGCCATCACTGCGGCCAGTAATCCTATCAACATGCACCGTCCTAGTCGCATGCCACCTCCTTGGTGTTCAGGAAACATTGTAAAAACCCTCCGCCTTCCTGGCGAACGAGCTAGATATTGATAACACGCACAGTATATGGAGTTTCCAAGCTGGAAACCAGCCTGAAGCCTACAATTGAACAATGCTCAAAAACATTATGCCGTAAACTCAAGGTAATAAAAAACGCCACACAGGGTGGCGTTTCTCAAACTGTGACTCGAGCCGCGAATTACTGGCGACGCATAGCGTCAAAGAACTCGTCGTTCGTCTTGGTCATCGACAGCTTATCAATCAGGAATTCCATGCTGTCGGTTTCACTCATCGGGTGAACAATCTTACGCAGGATCCACATCTTCTGTAGCTCGTCCGGCTTCGCCAGCAGCTCTTCACGACGGGTACCTGAACGGTTGAAGTCAATCGCCGGGAAGACACGCTTCTCTGCAATCTTACGAGACAGGTGCAGTTCCATGTTACCTGTACCTTTGAATTCTTCGTAAATCACTTCGTCCATCTTCGAACCGGTATCAACCAGTGCCGTCGCGATGATAGTCAGGCTGCCGCCCTCTTCCACGTTACGGGCCGCACCGAAGAAACGCTTCGGACGGTGCAGGGCGTTAGCATCCACACCACCAGTCAGTACTTTACCGGATGATGGGATCACGGTGTTGTAAGCACGCGCCAGACGAGTAATGGAATCCAGCAGGATCACCACGTCTTTTTTGTGCTCAACCAGACGCTTGGCCTTCTCGATCACCATCTCAGCAACCTGAACGTGACGAGACGCTGGCTCATCAAACGTCGAGGCAACTACTTCGCCTTTCACCAGACGCTGCATCTCGGTCACTTCTTCCGGACGTTCGTCGATCAGCAGCACCATCAACTCACACTCTGGGTGGTTGTACGCAATGCTCTGAGCAATGTTCTGCAGCAGCATGGTTTTACCGGCTTTCGGCGGTGCCACGATCAGGCCACGCTGACCTTTACCGATTGGCGAAGCCAGATCCAGTACACGGGCCGTGATATCTTCAGTAGAACCGTTACCACGCTCCATACGCATGCGCTCGTTCGCGTGCAGCGGCGTCAGGTTTTCAAACAGGATCTTGTTACGGGCGTTGTCCGGCTTGTCGTAGTTAACTTCGTTTACCTTCAGCAGGGCAAAGTAACGCTCACCGTCTTTCGGCGGACGGATTTTGCCTGAAATGGTGTCACCAGTGCGAAGGTTGAAACGGCGGATTTGACTTGGAGAAACGTAAATGTCGTCTGGGCCGGCGAGGTAAGAACTGTCTGCAGAGCGGAGGAAGCCGAAGCCATCTTGAAGAATTTCTAGAACACCATCGCCAAAAATGTCCTCACCACTTTTTGCGTGCTGTTTGAGAATCGCGAAGATGATGTCCTGTTTTCTCAAACGCGCCAGATTTTCCAGTCCTAAGCTTTCGCCAAGCGCAACCAACTGGGAAATAGGTTGGTTCTTCAATTCAGTAAGATTCATAGTGGTGGGTTTCTTGTCAGTCAAAATTGGGGTTCTATGTTAATGAGATAAAGTCGACCAATGAGGCTGGTCAAGGAATGAACGATATTAAAATTAACGTGCAATAAGTTAGCACTAAAGACCTCATCCGTCTAGCATAGACGGTTGCCAAACCATGCACAACTGAGAAATTGTTGTGCATGGTTCGAGATAAGAGCGGCTTACAGGTTCGCGTCCAGGAACTCTTTCAGCTGGCTCTTAGAAAGTGCACCCACTTTAGTGGCCGCAACGCTACCGTCTTTGAACAGCAGCAGTGTCGGGATACCACGGATACCAAACTTTGGCGGGGTGGCTGCATTCTGGTCGATGTTTAGTTTACCAATCGTCAGCTTACCTTCGTACTCGTCGGCGATTTCATCAAGGATTGGGGCAATCATTTTACAAGGACCACACCATTCAGCCCAAAAATCGACTAGTACCGGGCCAGCAGCCTTAATCACATCGCTTTCGAAACTCGCGTCTGTCAGCTGCACAATCTTGTCGCTCATCTTCCACTCCAATGGTTGATTTTCTTAGCTGATTTGATTTTAACCAGCAAATCGGTGCTCTATTTGAATGGAATCCGTTTCGTATTGCAACCCTAAGCTGATATTCTATACGAATGAAGACGACTCACATCACAGAGCAAAAATTTGCCGACCTGGGGTTAGAACCTCGGGTATTACAAGGATTGGAGGCCAAAGGCTTTCATCATTGTACGCCTATCCAGGCGCTGGCATTGCCGGTAGTGCTCTCCGGCCGTGACATTGCTGGTCAGGCTCAAACAGGCACAGGGAAAACCCTGGCTTTCCTGACTGCGACTTTTAACCACCTATTGCTGACACCAGCAAAAGAGGACCGCAAACAGAACCACCCCCGTGCCATCATTATGGCACCTACACGCGAGCTGGCCATCCAAATTTACAATGATGCCAAGCCGTTAATCGAAAGCACCGGGCTGACCGCTGGTCTGGCCTACGGGGGTGAAGCTTACGAGAAGCAGCAGAAAATCCTGGAAGAAGGTGTCGATATCCTGATCGGTACTTGTGGTCGTATCATCGACTTTTACAAGCAGCGCGTGATCGATCTGCGTTCTATCCAGGCTGTGGTGCTGGATGAAGCGGACCGTATGTTCGATCTGGGCTTTATCAAAGATATCCGTTTCCTGTTCCGCCGCATGCCGGTGCCGCAGGAGCGTCTGAACATGCTGTTCTCCGCGACCCTTTCATACCGAGTGAAAGAGTTGGCGTTCGAGCACATGAACAACCCGGAAAGTGTGATTGTTGAGCCGGAGCAGAAAACCGGTCACCGCATCCAGGAAGAACTGTTCTACCCGTCAAATAAAGACAAGATGCGCCTGCTGCAGACGCTGATCGAGGAAGAATGGCCGGATCGCGCTATCGTGTTTGCGAACACTAAGCACCGCTGTGAAGATATCTGGGCACACCTGGCGGCGGATAACCATCGCGTCGGCCTGCTGACCGGTGATGTACCGCAGAAAAAACGCGTCCGTATTCTGGAGCAATTCACCCAAGGTGAAGTGGATATCCTGGTTGCTACCGATGTGGCGGCACGTGGCCTGCACATCCCACAGGTAACGCACGTCTTTAACTACGACTTGCCTGACGATGCCGAAGATTACGTACACCGTATCGGCCGTACCGGTCGTGCCGGTGCCAGCGGTCATTCGATCAGCTTCGCCTGTGAAGAGTACGCGATTAACCTGCCGGCGATTGAAACGTACATCGAACATGCGATCCCGCTGTCGAAGTACAATGCAGATGCCCTGCTGGACGACCTGCCGGCCCCACTGGCTATTCAGCGTCAGCCTCGCCAGAACAGCGGCCGTCGCGGCAGTTCATCCCGTCAGGGACAACCGCGCCAACGTAACCGACGCCGTGCACCGGCTGCCAAACAGCAGTAATTGATTGATATGCCCATGGAAAGAACAGTATCTCCCCTATATGCCGCTATCGACCTCGGATCCAACAGCTTCCATATGTGGATTGTCCGGGAAGTGGCCGGCACCGTGCAGACTCTGGCAAAAATTAAGCGCAAAGTCCGCCTGGCCGCGGGTCTGAACAGCAATAACGAGCTCAGTGAAGACGCCATGCAACGGGGGTGGGACTGCCTCAGCCTGTTTGCTGAACGCCTGCAGGATATTCCTGCCGGCAATATCCGCATTGTCGGCACTGCCGCCTTGCGTACTGCCGTAAACTCCGACACGTTTCTTTCCAGGGCAGAACACATTCTAGGTTACCCGGTGAACATCATTCCCGGTGAAGAAGAAGCCCGCATCATCTATCAGGGAGTCGCCCACACCTCCGGTGGCAGCGGCAAACGCCTGGTTGTCGATATCGGCGGCGCCAGCACAGAAGTCATCATCGGCGAGGGCTTTGACAACAACGCCCTGACCAGCCTGAAAATCGGCTGTGTGACTTGGCTGGAGCGCTACTTCAAAGACCGTGCTCTGACGGCCGCCAACTTCGATGCTGCCATTGCGGCAGCGAAAGGTGCCATTGCGCCGATCATCGAGCCGTACCAGGAACTGGGCTGGGAAACCTGTGTCGGGGCCAGCGGCACCGTGCAGGCTCTGCAGGAAATCATGCTGGCGCAGGGGATGGACGAAATCATCACCCTGCAAAAGCTCAAGCGCTTGCAGCGCCAGGCGATGCAGTACGAGCGACTGGAAGATCTGGATATTGAGGGCCTGACCCTGGAGCGCGCTCTGGTGTTCCCGAGCGGGCTGTCGATCCTGATCGCCATTTTCGAGTCCCTGGGTATCGAGTCGATGACCCTGGCCGGCGGCGCACTGCGTGAAGGCATGGTGTACGACATGATGAGCCAGATGCGTCATCACCATGATGTGCGGGAACGGACCCTGTGCAGCCTGCAGGTTCGGTTCCAACTGGATACCGAGCATGCCGACAACGTGGCGCAAACCGCGCTGTCGCTGCTGACAGCCTGTGACCCGATCTGGCAGGTTGAGCCGCAGGCTTACTACCTACTCAACGCCGGTGCCGCGCTGCATGAAATCGGCACCATGATTGAATTCAAGCAGAGTGGCGAACACGCGGCGTACCTGATCCACCACAGTGATTTACCGGGCTTTACCCGTGCCCAGAAGCACCTGATCGCCGAGCTGCTGCGCCGCTTCCGCGAGCAACTGACCAGCCTGCCGGAGCAACATGCCGTGTCTGCCCCGACGGCAACCCGTCTGTTGCGTCTGCTGCGTCTGGCGGTGATTCTGTGCCATCGCCGGGATACTGACCACCAGCCGCCTTTTGCACTCAGCGCCGAGGACAACAAGCTGACGCTGACCCTGCCGGCCCACTGGCTGGCAGCCAACCCGCTGACCGATACGGAGCTGCAGCAGGAAGCCAACCGTCAGAGCGACATGGGCTGGCCGCTGACCATTATTGCCAGCGACTAACCCCTGCTTCCGGGCAAAAAAGAGACACAAAAAAAGCACCCTCTTTGGGTGCTTTTTTATTAGCTGTTGCCGGTGTGGCGGTTATGGCCCGGCGATTTCACCGCAGAACCCGGTAAACCCGGCCAAGTGATCATGGCCAGGCCAACCCGTACTTACCCGGTGATGCCGGAATGACGCAGCAGCGCATCAATCTGCGGCTCGCGGCCACGGAAACGCTTGAACAACGCCATCGGCTCTTCACTGCCGCCACGCTCCAGAATGCAATCCAGGAAGCTGGCACCGGTGTCGGCGTTGAAAATACCTTCCTCCTCAAAGCGCGAGTACGCATCGGCAGACAGCACTTCGGCCCACAGGTAGCTGTAGTAACCGGCACTGTAGCCCCCGGCGAAGATATGGCTGAAGCTGTGCGGGAAACGGCCCCATTCCGGACTCGGCACCACCGACACACGCGATTTGATGCTGTGTAGGGTGTCCTGCACTTTGGCGCCGATTTCCGGGTCGTACTCCGTGTACAGCGTGAAATCGAACAGGCCGAATTCCAACTGACGTAGCAGGCCCATCGCCGACTGGAAGTTCTTGGCTGCCAGCATTTTTTCCAGCATTTCTTTTGGCAGCGGCTCGCCGGTTTCGTAGTGACCGGAAATGAAGGCCAGTGCCTCTTCTTCCCAGCACCAGTTTTCCAGGAACTGGCTTGGCAGCTCTACCGCATCCCATGGCACCCCGTTGATGCCGGAGACTGCCGGGACATCAACCTGTGTCAGCATGTGGTGGATGCCGTGACCGGTTTCGTGGAACAGAGTCACCACTTCATCGTGGGTAAACAGCGCCGGCTTGCCGCCGACCGGTTTGTTGAAGTTACAGGTCAGGTAAGCGACCGGATGCTGCAGGCTGCCGTCAGCGCGGGTACGACGGACAATACATTCATCCATCCAGGCGCCGCCGCGTTTGTTTTCACGGGCATACAGATCCAGGTAGAAGCTGCCGCGCAGATCACCCTTACTGTCAAAGATGTCGTAAAACTTGACCGACTCGTGCCAGGTATCCACACCTTCACGCTCTTTGACGTCCATCCCGAACACACGCTTAAGGACTTCAAACAGACCTGACACCACTTTGTGCTCCGGGAAGTACGGGCGCAGTTGCTCATCAGAAATGCTGTAGCGGTGCTGCTTCAGTTTTTCTGCGTAGAAACCAAAGTCCCACGGCTCAAGCTCGTCAGCCCCGAACTCGGTCTTGGCAAACTCGCGCAGCTCTGCCACTTCGCGCTCGCCCTGCGGCTTGGCACGGCTCGCCAGATCGTTCAGGAAGCCCAGCACCTGCTCAGTGGTTTCCGCCATTTTGGTCGCCAGCGATTTTTCGCTGTACGTGTTAAAGCCCAGCAGACGCGCGATTTCATGGCTCAGCTTCAGCTTCTCCGCAATGATTTCGCTGTTGTCCCACTTACCGGCATTCGGGCCGCGATCAGACGCACGGGTCACAAACACCTCGTACATTTCCTGACGCAGGGCACGGTTTTCGCAGTAGGTCATCACCGGCAGGTAAGACGGAATGTCGAGGGTGAACAGGTAGCCGTCTTGCTCTTTGGCTTGGGCAGCCGCCTGGGCAGCCTGCAGTGCCGATTCCGGCAATCCGGCCAGCTCGGCCTCATCGGTGATCAGCTTGCTCCAGCCCATGGTGGCATCCAGCACATTGTTGCTGAAGGTCGAAGCCAGCTCAGACAGACGTTTGCTGATCTCGCCGAAACGGTGCTGCTCTTTGGCCGGCAGGCCGATACCGGACAGTTCAAACTCACGCAGCGCGTCGGTGATTGATTTCTGCTGCGCCGGGCTCAGGCTGTCAAAGCTCTCGTCTGCTTTGATGGCCTTATAGGCTTCATACAACCCTTTGTGTTGGCCCAGCCAAGTGCTGTAGTCAGACAGCAGCGGCAGACAGCTTTCATATGCCTCACGCAGTTCATTACTGTTCTGTACCCCATTGAGGTGGCCGATTGGCGACCAGATACGGCTCAGACGGTCATCAGACTCCGCCAGCGGCGCACAAATGATGTCCCAGCTCGGGGCTGCGTCGTTTGCCAGCACGGTTTCCACTGCCGCCCGGCAGTCGGCAATCGCCTGCTCAACGGCCGGTTTAACATGTTCAGGTTTAATGAGTGAAAACGGAGGCAAATCCGTCATCGTAAGTAATGGGTTAGACATACGCATTTCCTTCAATCGATTGTCCTGTAATAGATGCGTCTTCCGACGTGTAAATTCAATCCCTTGGTCACGTCAGTCATCCGACCAATTCTATCATTTTAACCTGAATTTAACATCACAGCCGTGAAAGTCTGCGGCGGATACTGGCTATTCGCTGGCAAATCGCCATAATACGGGCCTTATTCATCACTTTTTTCTGTCGAGATCCCAGCCATGCTGAGCTACCGCCACAGTTTCCACGCCGGCAACCACGCTGATGTGGTGAAACACATTGTTCAAAGCCTGATCCTGGATGCCCTGAAGCAAAAGGATAAGCCGTTCGTTTACCACGATACCCACTCTGGCGTGGGCCGTTACGATCTGCAGGACGAGCGCAGCGAGAAAACCGGCGAATACAAGCAAGGCATTGCCCGCATCTGGCAGCGTGACGACATCCCGGCCGACATCGCCAGCTACATCGACGCGATCAAAGCCCTGAACGACGGCGACACCTTGCGCTACTACCCGGGCTCGCCGAAAGTGGCCCGCGCTCAGCTGCGTGAGCAGGACCGCATGGTGCTGACCGAGCTGCACCCGAGCGACTTCCCGCTGCTACTGCAGGAATTCCGCGGCGATCGCCAGGTCCGTATCTACAAAGAAGATGCGTTTGCCCGCCTGAAGGCTAGCCTGCCGCCGAAAGAGCGTCGTGGCGTGGTGCTGATCGATCCACCCTATGAGCTCAAGCACGAGTACATGGACGTGGTGAAAGCGATTCAGGAGAGCTACAAGCGCTGGGCAACCGGTACGTACGCGATCTGGTATCCGGTGGTGTACCGCGAGAACATCGACAAGATGCTCCAAGGGCTGGAAAATCTCGGCATCCGCAAAATCCTGCAAATCGAGCTGGGAGTAGAGCCGGATACCGACGAGCGCGGCATGACTGCCTCCGGAATGATCGTGATTAACCCGCCGTGGAAGCTGGAATCACAGATGCAAGCGATCCTGCCGTGGCTGCAGGAGGCCATTGCCCCGACGCACGGCTTCTACAAAGTGGACTGGATTGTCCCAGAGTAATACCTTCCTCCATGGCTGCCTGTCACCGGGCGGCCATGTGTCTTGCCAGTTCCGTCCCGACATTCTCCCTTCCCGCCTCTCGTATCTCCCTGCTTTCTTTATTACACTGTCGAGCTAATAAATCGTAAAGTCCTAGCGGAGAAAGTCATGGCAAAGCATTTTGATTACATTTGTATCGGCGGCGGCAGCGGCGGTATTGCCTCAGCAAACCGTGCAGCAATGTATGGTGCCAAAGTCGCACTGGTTGAAGCCAAAGCCCTCGGTGGTACCTGTGTTAACGTCGGCTGTGTGCCGAAAAAAGTAATGTGGCACGGTGCCCAAATTGCCGAAGCCATGCACCTGTACGCAAAAGACTACGGCTTTGACGTCGACGTGAAAAACTTCGACTGGAGCAAACTGGTAGAAAGCCGCGAAGCTTACATCGGCCGTATCCACACCGCCTACGACAACGTGCTGGGCAAAAACCAGATTGAAGTGATCAACGGCTTCGCCACGTTCGTCGACAGCAAAACCATCGAAGTGAACGGCGAACACTACACCGCAGATCACATCCTGATCGCCGTGGGCGGCCGTCCGACCATTCCGAACATTCCAGGTGCCGAGTACGGTATCGACTCCAACGGTTTCTTCGAGCTGGACGCCCAGCCAAAACGTACCGCCGTGATCGGCGCCGGTTACATCGCGGTTGAAATTGCCGGCGTACTGCACGCACTGGGCACCGACACCCACCTGTTCGTCCGTAAAGAATCGCCGCTGCGCAGCTTTGACCCGATGATCATCGACACCCTGGTGGAAGTGATGGACAAAGAAGGCCCGACGCTGCACACCCATTCCGTACCGAAAGAAGTGGTAAAGGAAGCCGACGGCAGCCTGACCCTGCATTTTGAAAACGGCGAGTCCCATAACACCGATCTGCTGATCTGGGCGATTGGCCGTCACCCGGCGACCGATGCGATTAACCTGGCAGCGACCGGTGTCGCCACCAACGAACGCGGCTACATCAAGGTTGATGAGTACCAGCGCACCAACGTTGACGGCATCTACTGTGTCGGCGACATCATGGAAGGCGGCATCGAACTGACGCCGGTCGCCGTGAAAGCGGGCCGCCAGCTGTCTGAGCGCCTGTTCAACAACAAGCCTGACGCGAAGATGGATTACAAGCTGGTGCCGACCGTCGTCTTCAGCCACCCGCCAATCGGCACTATCGGCCTGACCGAGCCAGAAGCCATCGCGCAATACGGCGAAGACAACGTGAAGGTGTACACCTCGACCTTCACAGCGATGTACACCGCAGTGACCACCAACCGCCAGCCATGCAAAATGAAACTGGTGTGCGCGGGCGCTGACGAGAAAGTCGTTGGCCTGCACGGTATCGGCTACACCGTAGACGAGATGATTCAGGGCTTCGGCGTGGCAATGAAAATGGGCGCAACCAAAGCCGACTTCGACAGCGTCGTGGCTATCCACCCGACCGGCTCCGAAGAGTTTGTTACTATGCGCTAACCGCGTGATTGCACACAATCACCGCTAAGCTTTCAGGCCAGCCACTCAGGCTGGCCTTTTTTTACCAGGCCTTTCTGTGTTGGGTCAGGGGGTGGCCGACGGCATTGTGCCACTTGCCCGTTTCCCTACCATCTTCTCCCGCGTCAACGAATGATCACCCGCCTGACACGAAAGTGTCATCTCGGCGTGTGAGTCTCCCCGCACTGGTTTGACCAGAATAATTACTCCATTTTTATCAGCCCGAACATTCAGTAAAAGGAAATGCTATGTCTTTGTCGCGCCGAGGCTTTATCAAAACTCTGTCGTCCGGAGCGGTGGCCACAACCCTGATCGGTTGTGGCAGCGATGACACTCCCGATGGCAGCACCGCCTCCATCGCCTTCAACCACGGCGTTGCCAGTGGCGACCCGACCGCAGAAGCGGTGATTCTCTGGACCCGCTTAACCACCGATGCCCGCCAACTGACCGTACAGTGGGAAGTGGCCACCGACCGTGGGTTCAGCCAGATTATCCGCGCCGGAGAAACCCTCACCGACATGTCACGCGACTTCACGGTCAAGATCGATGCTGACCAGCTCGCCCCGGCGACCCACTACTTCTACCGGTTCCGCAGCCAGGATACCGTCAGCCCGGTCGGTGAGACCAAAACCCTGGCCACCGGACACCTGGAGCAAGCAGCACTGGCGGTCGTCTCCTGCGCCAACTACCCGGCCGGGTACTTCCACGCCTACCGCGAAATCCTGAACCAGCACCAGCAAGCCCCTCTGGATGCCGTGCTCCACCTCGGCGATTACATCTACGAATACGGTACCGGTGGCTATGCAACCGAAGATGCCGAAGCCCTGGGACGGCTGCCGAGCGGCGGCACGGAATGCCTGACCATGAATGACTACCGCGCTCGCTACGCCCAATACCGCAGCGATCCGGATCTGCAGGCCATGCATGCTGCGCTGCCGATGATTGCGGTCTGGGACGATCATGAGATTGCCAACGATACCTGGCGCGACGGTGCCGAAAACCACCAGCTGGACGAAGGCGTGTTTGCTGAACGCCGCGCAGCCGCTGCCGCTGCCTGGCTCGAATGGATGCCGGTGCGCGAAAACCCGGCCTCCAGCGTGATTATCTACCGTGACTTCCGCTTCGGTGACCTGCTGGATCTCTACATGCTCGATACCCGCGTGGTTGCCCGCGATCAGCCGTTGGATTACTTTGCCCTTGAATCGTTCACCCCGGACGCCATCACCGGGTTGCTGATGCAGGCCAGAGCGGCCGATCGTCAGTTGCTGGGCACTGACCAGAAACAGTGGCTGCTAAACCAGATGGCCAGTCACAGTGGCAAATGGAGCCTGCTTGGTCAGCAGATCCTGATGGCGAAAATGGAGCTGCCGAGCACCGTGATGACGGCCCTGCTGGCCATGTATCAGGCTCCGGCAGATAGCAAACCGGCGGCGATGCAGGCGCTCAATCAGGCCATTCAGGCTTACCTGACGGATCCGGCGTCCGATCCCCTGTTGCTGCCTTACAACCTCGATGCATGGGACGGCTTCTATATGGAACGGGAATGGCTCTACAGTGTGGCGCAGCAGCTGGGCAAGCAGCTTGTCTGCCTGGCGGGTGACACCCATAACGCCTGGTGCAGCGAGCTGAAAAACCACAGCGGTGACACGGTCGGGGTAGAGTTTGCCACGCACTCGGTCAGCTCGCCGGGGATGGAAACCTACCTCGGGCTGGACGATGCCGTCATTAACCAGATGGAGCTCATGTTGCCGAACCTGGTGACGGCTCTGCAATGGACCAACCTGAAGCAGCGCGGCTTCATGCGCCTGGACATCCGTCACGACGCAATTAACACCACCTGGCATTTCCTTTCGGATATTAAGGCAAAAACCTACAGCGTGACGACCCACCACGCAACGACCAAAAATGCGTTAACTATCTCTTAACATTGAGTATTTATTCTTTAACACCACTGGCTCTATGGCCGTTAGAGCCAGTGTTTTCGGGCACTTAGCTGATCACCTCGCAACAACACACTTCACTAAATATTCCCTACCCCTCGATATAATATGAATAAAAACACAAAAAATACCGTAAAGTATTTCATTTTTTAGCAAAAAACTGTAATCTTCGAACTTCTGATTATGGATAATCAGTGAATACTTATTCCAATGACACTGAAGCACTTAATTGCTTTTTACAGAAAACAATTACTTAAAGGTCAAAGATGCAGGATCAAGTCATAACACAACCGGTCAAGAAGGCTACCTGGACGATGTTCCTTCTGCCGTCTCTACTGGGTGTCTTTCTCTTCATGGCACCGATTAACTACCAGGACACCCTGACGATCCCGATCGCCGTACTGGCCAAATCGGTACAGGCCCTGTTCGAGGGAATGCTGACCACTATCGTCACTTTTGTTATCACTCTTACTGCTGTGGCGACAGTAGCCACCAAGCTGCTGAAACCTAAAGCCGTAGTGGAAAACAGCTTCCTCAGCGCCCTGTTCAATCCGAGCCTGCCATGGTTCGCCGTGCAGCAACTGGGGGCGATCTTCGTCCTGATGACCTACTTCGGTGTGGGTCCGGAAATGATCCATCACGCCAATACCGGCGGTCTGGTACTGAACGATCTGCTGCCGGTCCTGTTCTCAGTATTTCTGTTTGCCGGGCTGCTGCTGCCGCTGCTGCTGAACTTTGGTCTGCTGGAATTTGCCGGCACGCTGCTGACCCGCATCATGCGTCCGCTGTTTAACCTGCCGGGCCGTTCTGCGGTGAACTGTTTTGCTTCCTGGCTGGGCGACGGCAGTGTCGGTGTCCTGATGACCAGCAAGCAGTACGAAAGCAAAATTTATACCGAGCGTGAAGCAGCCGTGATCGGCACCACCTTTACCGCGGTTTCCATCACTTTCAGTCTGGTGGTCATTGCTCAGGTTAACCTTGAGCACATGTTCGTACCTTTCTACCTGACCGTTTGTCTGGCAGGTTTTGTTGCTGCAGTGATCGTCCCACGCCTGCCGCCGCTGTCCTGGAAGAAAGACCGTTACATCGACGGTGAAACACTGAAAGAAGACATTGAAGCCGTGCCGGAAGGGAAAACCATCATTGGTTATGGTCTGGAGCAGGCACTGGAGAAAGCCAGCCAGGTCACCAGCATGCGCAGCGTGTTGGCCGAAGGGGCGAAAAACGCCGTAGACATGATTTTTGGGGTTCTGCCGGTAGTCATGGCGATCGGGACAACCGCGCTGATCATTGCAGAAAACACGCCGGTATTCAGCATTCTGGGCAAGCCGTTCATTCCGTTCCTAGAACTGCTGCAAATCCCGGAAGCGGCAGCAGCCTCTGAAACCATCGTGGTGGGTTTTGCTGATATGTTCCTGCCGTCCATCCTGGCGTCAGGCATTGAGAGCGACCTGACCCGCTTTGTGATTGCCGCCATGTCGGTTACTCAGCTGATTTACATGTCAGAAATCGGTGCCTTGCTGATCGGCAGTAAAATCCCGGTGAAGCCGTGGGAACTGTTCATGATCTTCATCCTGCGCACCCTGGTGACTCTGCCAGTGATCGCACTGGTAGCACACCTGATTTTCTAACCGCGGTTCCCCGCAGCATTCTCAAGCCAGCACCCCGGTGCTGGCTTTTTTTGTGTTTGATATCCGCCCCTCATCCACCAACACCATTCTGCTTTTAGGTGCAAAGTGTTAAATGCATCATAGTGATAAGCCACTTTACGCATTTAAAGATTGATAATACTCTCAACAAACCTTATAACTTCCCCCCGTCGGTGGCACGCCGGCACATAAAAAATAACTAATAAGTCTTTTAACTCATAGCATTACAAGGAACAAAGTATGCAATTCAAGTACTCCATGCTGACCGCCTCTCTGGTTGCAGCCCTCACACTTTCAGGCTGTGGCGGTGGTTCATCGAGTAACTCAAGCACTGACAATGGCGGCAATAATGGTAATTCCGGCCAGACTGAACAACCTTTAACGCAAGGGAAATTCATTGATGCGCCGGTTGAAGGCCTGTACTACGTCGCGCAACCAAGCGGCAAACGGGGTTTGACCGATGCTGACGGTACCTTCTCCCTGACTGAAGGCGATACCGTCACATTCTACCTTGGCGGCGAAAACGGCCTGCGTCTGGGCAGCGTTTCAGCCCGTGCTGTCGTTTCTCCGTTTGAAGTAACTGGCGGTAACTACCAGAAAGCCCTGAACCTGGCGCGTATGCTGCAAAGCATGGATAACGCCGAGGACGGTGCCATCACCCTGCCAGAGAGCATTAAAGCGCCTTCAGAGGCCACCCTCACCGCTCTGAAGCAAGTTGACCTGGGCGACATGGATTCCGCACAACCGCTGAAGGAATCACTGGAAATCACCCAGTGGGTCGATGAATCAGCTGCACTGGCTCACCTGCAGGCTTCTCTGAAAGATATTGAACTGGGCAGCACCACTACTCTGGCTGACTGGCAGAAAGGCTCTGGTAAGTACCTACGCACGATTGACGTTACCCTGGCAGCTAAAAATGCCAACGTTCAAGAGCGTCTGTACGTCCACGCTGACCAACTGCTGGGCGACGAACTGTTCAAAGCCACTCAAGGGCTGAGCGCCATGACGCTGCGTCTTGACGAACAACACCTAACGGTATTGAAAGGCGCCAATGATTCAACGCTGAGCGATAGCTATGCCCAGGCCTACCTGAGCTGCCTGGATGCCGAAGGCATCAACAGTGTTTTTGTCAGCGAAGATGACAGCGAAGCAGGTTACGCAACCTGTAACGGTAAGCCAGTTGAAATGAACAGCCAGTTCCAGCTAGGCTCAGCATTCAGCTATTCGCTGCAGGATCCGTCTGAAACCACACTGGCCGATGAAACCTTCAGCTGGGATGAGCTGAAAAAACACGGTCGACTGTTCACTTGCCTGGCCGACAAGAACTGTACTGAGTCAGCCATGACAGGTTTCGAAATCACCCAGTTCGATGACAGCGATGAGCAGGACGGCTCGGATATTCAGAAAGAGACCATGTACACCAGCTACAATGCGGTGACAGGTGTCTACACCGTTGTCAGCAACGAAGAAGTACTAAGCGGCGAGCACAAAGGCCGTAAAGAAACCGCCGTCAGCTTTGCCTACCTGGTAGACAATGCGGATGCCGAGCGTTACGTCGACTTCCGCGGCACCTGGAAAGCCGTTGCCAGCCGCCCGGGTTGTGTCGATAAAGTGATCTCAACGTTTACCTTCGACGATAAAGGTGTCACCGTGAAAGGTGAAGAGTTCGTTGGGAAATGCGAAACAGAAACGCTTGACGAATTCGCCACCTATGACGAGCTGGCTGCAATGGACTACTGGTGGTTTAAGACTAACGGGGCCAACAATGACAGCAAGGCGACCCTGTCTCAGCTGAACACGACGATCCGCTGGTGTGACGATGACGAGTTACAAAACGACACCTGCCAGAACACGAAGATCAACCGATGGGAATATGCACCGGCTGGTAAAAACTGGGATCAGGGCGTCCTGTACCGCAGCACCTTAAATAGCAAAGGCGACATCATCTCGATGGTTGCCATGCAGAAGCAATAAGTCTGATGCAGCTTGGTCAGTTCGGCGCGGTGTTTTTAGCCTATTCTCTGTATGCTATTTTTCACTGACGTTTCGCACTGACCATCAATAAAAAAACCGGCCATTAAGGCCGGTTTTTTTTATGCTCACAGAAAAGGCTCAGCCCGAATTGCGCGGTTAGTCCTCAGACGACACTTCATCTTCACTTCTCACGTAAAACCGCGAGAAGAACAGACCCACTTCAAACAGCAAGCACATCGGGATGGCCAGCAGCGTCTGCGAAATGATGTCTGGCGGAGTCAGCAACATGCCCACCACAAACGCCGCCACAATGATGTACGGGCGCTTGCTGCGCAAGCTTTGCGGATCCGTCGCCCCGGTCCAGCACAACAATATGATGGCAACCGGAATTTCAAACGCGATGCCAAACGCCATAAACAGGGCCAGCACAAAGTCGAGGTAGCTGGAGATATCGGTCGCGACCTGTACTCCTTCCGGTGCGATACTGGTAAAAAACCCAAACACCAACGGGAAGACAACGAAATACGCAAACGCGACACCGGCGTAAAACAATACCGAGCTGGAAAACAGCAACGGCATAATCAGGCGGCGCTCATGCTTGTACAGACCCGGCGCCACAAACGCCCAGACCTGGTACAGAATCAACGGTACCGCAATAAAGACTGACGTTACCAGGGTAAGTTTAATTGGCGTAAAGAAGGGGGATGCCACATCCGTTGCAATCATTGAGGCTCCCTCTGGCAGACGTTCTACCAGCGGGGCCGACAGGAAAGCATAGATATCGTTGGCAAACCACACCAGGCCAAGAAACACCACAATAACGCTCAGGATAGAACGCAGCAGGCGGTTACGCAGCTCCAGAAGGTGGCTGAATAACGGCTGCGTTTCGTCAACGCTAGACATAGTGAAGTATATTAATCCTGCTTTTGAGAGGTCGTCGCCGAATGCTGCTCCTCGTTTTTCGGTGCGTAGGGACGCTGCACGTCAGAAGCGGCTTTCTTCAGCTCTTCGACGGAGTCCCTCAGCTCTGGCGAGAGATCTTTCATCCCCATCTGCTCAGCTTTTTTCAGGTTTTCCTGCAGTTCCTGGAGCTTGAGCTCCTGTGACAGTTCATCCTTCACCGAGTTCGCCATATTACGAGCAGCGCCAACCCAGCGCGATACCGTACGGATCGCGACGGGTAGGCGTTCCGGCCCCAGTACAACCAATCCCACGACGGAGATCAGTATCAGTTCCCAGAACCCGATATCAAACACGCGTTAAACCTGCTCTTTGTCTTTCTGGCTCTTCTGAGCCTGATCACCTTGCTGCTCTGCCAGTTTTTTCTGTTCAAAGTCAGCGTCCGCGTCTTTCTTGGCAACAGATTCATCGTCGCTAATCGCTTTCTTGAACCCTTTCACCGCTGAGCCCAGGTCACCACCCAGTGAACGCAGTTTTTTGGTTCCGAACAGAAGCACAATGATCAGTGCAATAATCAGCAGTTGCCAGATACTAATACCACCCATGCTTGTTTTACCTCAGCTTATTGTGGTTGATAACCAAACGTTTTCTTTAATGGCCGCATACTTTACCGTCTATTTACGGCAAGCACGCCACCCCAGTAACCAAAACGTGACGCCCATTACAGCACTGACCGCCGGATAGGTTTCAACATGATTACTAAAAAGTATGGCAGAACATACAACCAGAGTTGCACCAATGCCAAAATGGAACCTTGCCTGGCTCTGATAGCGTCGACTTTCCATGAAGTGATCATAGAGTTTATCGATTCGCTGGTTCAAAGCATTGCCCTGGCGCAAACTGTCGTAAAGTAATTCCGGCAATTCGGGTAACTTTTCCGCCCAGAACGGCGCCCGGTTTTTGACCCCTTCGATCACGGCCTGCGGCCCGACCTGACGCGACATCCAGTCTTCCAGGAACGGCTTGGCGGTATCCCACAAATCAAGCTGCGGATACAGCTGACGCCCCAACCCTTCCACGTACAGCAGGGTTTTCTGCAGCAACACCAACTGCGGCTGCACTTCCATATTGAAGCGGCGCGCGGTGTTGAACAGGTTCAACAGTACGTGACCGAACGAAATTTCCGCCAGCGGTTTTTCAAAAATCGGTTCACACACCGTGCGAATTGCAAATTCGAACTCATCGACATTGGTATCTTGCGGTACCCAGCCGGAATCCACATGCAGCTCCGCCACCTTGCGGTAATCCCGGTTGAAAAACGCCAGCAGGTTTTCTGCCAGGTAGCGTTTGTCATCCCGGTTCAGGGTGCCGACAATGCCACAATCGAGGGCAATCCACTGCGGATTGTCCGGATTTTCCCGCGAGACAAAAATATTACCCGGGTGCATATCGGCATGGAAGAAGCTGTCTCGGAACACCTGAGTGAAGAAAATCGTCACCGCGTTTTCCGACAGCACTTTCATGTCGGTGCCGTTGGCAATCAGGGCACTGACATCCGACACCTGAATCCCGTAAATCCGCTCCATGACCAGCAGATTTTCGCGGCTCAGATCGGTAAAGACTTCCGGCACGTACAGCATATCGCTGTCTTCAAAGTTGCGTCGCAGCTGGATCCCGTTCGCGGCTTCGCGCATCAGGTTCAGCTCATCGAGCAAGGTTTTCTCGTACTCGCGGACCACTTCGACCGGCCGCAGGCGGCGCGCCTCCGGCAGGATGCGAGACAGAATCCGGGCCATCCGGTACATCAGCTTAATATCCGCCTGAATCACCGGCAGGATGTCCGGTCGGATCACCTTCAGTACCACTTCCCGGCCATTTTCCTTCAACCGCGCCGTATGGACCTGGGCGATAGAGGCCGAGGCCAGCGGGGTTTCATCGAAATCAAAGAACCAGTTTTCGAGCGGCCCGCCAAGAGCGGCTTCCATCTGTTGCTTGGCCAGCCTGCCGTCAAACGGCGCCACCTGATCCTGCAGCAACGCCAGTTGGTCGGCGATATGCGGCGGGAACAGATCACGTCGGGTCGACATCATCTGACCAAACTTAATCCAGACAGGCCCCAGTGACTGCAGCGCAAGGCGCAGTCGCTCACCCAGCGGTTTCTCCGGGTGCTGGTTTTTAATCCAGAACAAGGATTGGCGCGCAGCTTTGGGCAGCTTGAGACGGGGATCGTCCGGCAGCAGTTCATCGAGGCCGTAGCGCAGCTGTACGGAGGTGATCTGATAAAGCCGTTTCAGTTCAGAAAATCCCATCATGCCGGGTGACGCTCCAACAGACGATTCAGGCGCGCCTCGCAGCGGGCCACATCGGTTTTCAGATCATCAACCTGATCAGCAAAATGGGCAATTTCCAAAGCCTGGGGAGCCAGTCGCCATTCTTCCGTGATCACTTCGGCGAGATCGCGCTGGCGACGCGCCAGTCCATGCCGGACCAGATTAGCGCTACGTTTCATACCGCTCACCAAAGTGTGGGCCACTATATCACCGGTATATTGCGATAATATTTCTTCAATATCCGGTTTTAACCCGCTGAGTAATGTAGAGAATTGCTGAGCCAGCTGAATGTCGCCATCCAGTGCCAGCTTGTCGGCTTTGATCAGCTGTGTCAGGTTTGCCTGCTGACGCAGCTCCGGCAGCACCGACAGATTGAAGGCCAGCTGACAATCAACATCGCCTTCGAACACCGCCAGCACATCAATTTGCTGGCTGAAGATAAAATACAGCTGCTTGCCGAATTCGTTGACGGTCACACCGATCACTTTGCCGCGCAAGCGGGTCAGGCGACGCTGATTTTCGTCATTATCTTTGAGCAGGGCATTGAGCGAGGTTTCAATCGCTCCGGTGACCAACGCATCTAACGGCATGGGAACCTCAGAATTTGTAACCACGGTGCAGGGCAACAATGCCCCCTGTCAGGTTGTGGTAAGTCGCTTGTTCAAAGCCGGCGGCTTCCATCATCCCTTTCAGGGTGTCCTGATCCGGGTGCATACGGATAGATTCCGCCAGGTAACGGTAGCTCTCGGCATCGTTGGCAATCATCTCACCCATTTTCGGCAGCAGGTGGAACGAGTACGCATCATAAATTTTCGACAGCGGCTCAAACACCGGCTTGGAAAATTCCAGCACCAGCAGGCGACCGCCCGGCTTCAGCACGCGGAACATCGAACGCAGCGCCTTGTCCTTGTCCGTGACGTTACGCAGACAGAAGCTGATAGTGATACAGTCGAAGAAATCATCCGGGAACGGCAGTTCCTCGGCGTTAGCCTGCACATAACCGACGTTGCCCACCACGCCCATATCGCGCAGCTTACTGCGGCCGACTTTCAGCATCGAGTTGTTGATGTCTGCCAGGATCACCTGGCCGTCTTCGCCCACAATGCGGGAGAACTTCGCCGTCAGGTCCCCGGTACCACCGCCCAGATCCAGCACTTTGTGACCACGGCGTACACCACTGCAATCGATCGTGAATCGCTTCCAGACGCGGTGGATGCCCATCGACATCAGGTCATTCATAATGTCGTACTTCGCCGCGACTGAGTGGAATACCTCAGCCACCAGCTCTGCTTTATCTTCCTTGGCTACAGTCCGGTAGCCAAAATGGGTCGTTTCTTGTGTGGTGTCCGTCATGCTAAATCCGTCATGGTTACTTGTATGAAACGCAAAAGCCTGTTGATCTCACGGCCGCTTCGGCAGCAGGCGTTCTCAGAAAAACAGGCCCTAGTGTACTTGATGGTGGAGGTTTGCTCAAAGCACTAGACTCATTCATTTGCGGTCAGACGGGAGCGCGGCGGCACGGCGACCCCATCCAATGTAGGTTCGTCATCAGCCGCACCAAGCTGGGAACGCTCAACCAGTAGCGGTGAGATATCCCGTTTAACTTCCACCCCAAGCTGGCGAAATCCTTCCGCCTGGCGAATCACGTTACCCCGCCCGGTCACCAGCTTGCTCATCGCCCCCTGATAACTCTGGCTGGCTTTTTCCAGCGACGCGCCGACCGCTTCCATGTCATTCACAAACAGGCGCAGCTTGTCATACAGCTTGCTGGCACGCTCGGCGATCTGCTTGGCATTCTGGTTCTGACGCTCGTTGCGCCACAGGTTGTTGATTGTCCGCAGCGCCACCAGCAAGGTGGTCGGGCTGACCAGCATAATGTTCTGCTCCATGGCGTCCCGAATCAGGCTCGGATCCGCGGCCACCGCGGCCTGGAACGCCGGCTCCACCGGGACAAACATCAGCACGTAATCCAGGGTTTTCACCCCGTGCAGCTGATGGTAATCCTTGCGGCTCAGGCCGCGGATATGACTGCGTACCGAAGCCACATGCTCGCTGAGCGCCAGTTCCTGTTCGGCCACCGTGTCAGCGTGATAGTAGCGTTCATAAGCCACCAGCGACATCTTGGCATCAATGACCACGTCTTTATCCTGCGGCAGGTGCACCACCACATCCGGCTGAAAGCGCTTACCGGATTCACTTTCCAGGCTCACCTGTGTCTGGTACTCGTGACCCTCACGCAGGCCGGACTCGGTCAGTACCCGTGCCAGTACCACCTCACCCCAGTTGCCCTGGGCCTTGTTATCGCCCTTCAGGGCCTGGGTCAGGTTCACCGCTTCCCGCGCCATCTGCTCGTTCAGCTGCTTGAGGTTGTTGATTTCATGCACCAGGGTATGGCGCTCCCGCGCTTCCTGACTGAAGTTGTCGTTGACCTGCTTGCGAAACCCTTCCAGCTGCTCGCGCAACGGACTCAGCAGGCTTTCCATGCTGAGCCGGTTCTGCTCGTCCACGCGCTGGGTTTTCTGCTCGAACACCCGGTTGGCCAGACTTTCGAACTGAATCCGCAGCCGCTCTTCGGCATTTTCCAGCAGGGCAATTTTTTCCGCCGCGGCCTTATGCTCTTCCATATGGCGCGCTTCCTGCTCGCGCAGATCGGCTTCCAGCCCGGCGTTGGCCATCCGGGCATTGTCCAGCTGCTCCGCCAGATACTGTTTTTCGTTCTTGAGGGCTTCAAAGTAGCGCATTTTTTCCAGCGCCGCCGCCAGCCGGCCGTGCATCTGGCGCAGCTCGTTCGTCAGGCGATCCCGTTCGAGATCCATCTCGTCCAGATCCCGGGTTTGTTCTGCTACCTGGCCGCTGAGCTGCTGCTCCCGGTGCTGGGCCAGCCGCAGTTCTGATTCGGCCTGCTGACGCAGGAGCTGCAGCTCCTGCTGCCAGCGATTGCGGACGACCCAGGCAGAGATCGCCCCGGCCAGCACCGAGCCGGACACACCTGCCACCATGGCCAGTCCATAGCCGGACAACCACTCGTTTATCATGTTGCTTGTTCCTGATGGTTGAAGGGGCTCTGGCCCCTGAAATCACTGCCACAAGGCTAAGATGACACTGGATAAATGTCCAGCAAAACCCCGCTAAGCCGGTATTCAGGCAGAAAAACCAGACCTTCCTCCCTTCCGGTCATCGACCCGCCCGCGGCAATGAAATAGACTGAGGACTTCCGCTGCCCCTGCAACGGGCGCAGCCATGGCTGGCTATTTGGAATACGGATACACAATGAACGAACGTTACGCACTCGGGTACGGTCTGACGGCCGTGCTGCTCTGGTCGACCGTCGCGACGGCCTTCAAAATCACCCTGCAATCTTTCACTCCGCTGCAAATGCTGGCCGCCGCGAGCACGGTCTCGGTCCTGGCTCTGACGGCAATTGCGGCGTATCAGAACAAGTTGCATCTGGTGGGGCGCACCTTACGCTCCCGCCCGCTGTATTACCTTGCGCTGGGGCTCATCAACCCCCTCGCCTATTACCTGATTCTGTTTCAGGCCTACGACCTGTTGCCAGCCTCGCTGGCCCAGCCCCTGAACTACAGCTGGGCCATTACCCTGACGTTGATGGCGGCCGTATTCCTCGGCCACAAGATCCGCAAGCAGGATTGGGTAGCCTGTCTGCTCGGCTATGCCGGGGTCGTCGTGATTGCCACCAAAGGGGATGTGCTGGCGCTGGAGTTTGACAATCCGACCGGCGTTGCGCTGGCGCTGGTCTCGACCCTGCTGTGGGCCATGTACTGGATCCTCAACACGAAAAATCAGGCCGATCCGGTGATCAGTGTACTGCTGGGCTTTCTGATCTCCCTGCCGTTTTCCGTCGGTGCCAGCCTGTACCTGCAGGGTTGGCCTTCCGCCCCCTGGCAAGGCTGGGCCGCCGTCAGTTATGTCGGGCTGTTTGAAATGGGGATCACCTTTGTCCTGTGGATCAATGCCCTGAAGATGACCCGCAACACCGCACGGATCAGTAACCTGATTTTCATCGCGCCATTTATTTCCCTGATGCTGCTGGCTACGATCATCGGCGAAGAGATCCATTCCTCGACCTTGCTGGGTCTGGTCATGATTATCATCGGCCTGCTCTGTCAGCAATGGAAAGGCAAAACACAGAAAGCCGAGCAACCCGCCAGTTAACCGCCCGACTCTTTTTCTCGGTATCCCTGCGCCGGCATCACATCACCCTCTCACTGGCCAAGCCACAACGGCACGGGCGGTAGTACGGTAACCGCGGCAAAAAAAAAGCCTGCCACACAGTGGCAGGCAACAGAGGTAAGGGTTGTCGAGACCCGAGCGCCTTAAAAGGGATGGCGTCTAATTATTGTGCGAGAGTACGTGTTCACGCTTGGTATCATCATTCAGCGCAGGATGCGGCGTAAGACCAGCTTACGCGGCAGCAGGAGCATGCCAGCGTTTACCCAGTCGTGACCACAAAATCAGCAGTCCCGGTACCAGCAGGAACATCTGCAGCACCATCAAATCCGGTGGTGACAAATCCAGACGCTGGGTCAGGCTGACCATGGCCCCGGCGCCGCTCATCTGAAACAGTCCCAGTAATGCCGCCGCCGTCCCGGCGCGGTCGCCGAACGGAGCCAGTGCTTTACCGGCCGCCGAGCCCAGCACAAAGGCAAAGCCGAACGAAGACATGAAAATCGGCACCATAAACGCCCAGGCTTCACGGATATGGCTTAGCATCAGCATCGCCATCCCGGCAATCACCAGCATTGCCAGCCCGGTGCTCAGGGTCCGGCGCGAACCGAAGCGGTCGATATATTTCGGTGCCACCATACAAGCGAGAATATTCAGCGCCGCATTCACCCCGAACCACAGGGTAAACTGCCCCATATCTTCACCCAGCTCAGTCATCAGCCAGACCGGTGCCGAGGTGACGTAGGCCAGAATCACGGCCATCGCCAGCATGCACATGGTACTGTGGTACAGGAAGGTCGGCTCACGCAGCACCGACTGGTAGCGCGACCAGCTCAGCATCGCCCCTGAGACATCGGTATTGGCCGGACGGGTTTCGCGGAACAACGTCAGTACCAGCGCCCCGGCCACCACGGCAAAACCAGCCATGAAACTGAAGTTGGAGCGCCAGCCGAACTGGTGCGTCAGCCAGGTACCCAGCAGCGGTGCCAGTGCCGGAATAAAACAGATCGCGCCGTTGAGGTAGCTGATCATCCGGCCACTTTTCTCCGGCCCGAAACTGTCACGCACAGCAGCAAACGCCGCCACCGACGTTGCACAGGCACCAAAGCCTTGTAGCAGACGTGCCACCAGCAGCAGATCCAGTGTCTGCGCCACATACGCCAGCCCGGCACTCATGCCGTAAATGGCGATCCCGCCCAGCGCGATCGGACGGCGCCCGATGCGGTCTGCCAGCGGGCCGGCCAACAGCTGGCCCAGGCCAAGGCTGAACATAAACCAGGTCACAGTATCCTGCACCCGTGCCGAATCAACGGCAAAGTTATCGGCCATCACAGGCAGAGCCGGTAAGTAAATATCAATGGCTAACGGGCTAAACAATACCAGGATCACCATCAGGGCGACCAAGCGGGTATCGGCAGAAGTATTCGTATTCATGTAGCTATCCTATTGGGTGATGGCGGAAGTCTACGTGGTTCGAGATATGAATTGAAATGGTATATATTCAACACCTAATTTCCCTTATGGAATATCACTTGTTCACGCGGAGGTGAATGTGTCTTTTGAAAAACTCGCCCGGATGGATCTGAATCTGCTGGTGTGCCTGCATGTCCTGCTCGAAGAAGGCAGTGTCACCTATGCCGCCAAACGCTTGTGCCTGAGCCAGTCAGCGGTCAGCAAAAGCCTGAACCGGCTGCGTGAACAGTTTGATGACCCACTGTTCACCCGTTCAGCCCACGGCCTGGTGCCAACCCCGCGCGCTCGTGCCCTGCAGCCGATGCTGGAGCACCTGCTGCACGAAATCGATCAGCTAACCGCACCGCCGACCTTTACCCCGCAGACCAGTGACCGCCACTTCACCATGGCACTGGTGGAAAGTGCCTACCCGCTGTTTTTGCCCCAGTTCCTCGGTGACATTTTCTCGGAAGGCCCGAACCTGACGATCGATACCCAGGCCTGGGAGCCCAACACGTTCGACAAGCTCCAGGCCGGTGAAATTGATTTCGGCATCACTGGGAAAGATCTCAATCCCTCCGACGCCATGCTCACTTTGATGCCGCCCAAAGGGATAGTGTTTCAGGAGCTGTGCCGCGACCGCCAATGCTGCATCGTCCGCAAAGGCCATCCGGCACTGACCCAAACCTGGGACGAAGCCACCTACCTGACCCAGCGCCATATTCAGGTACGCTGCATCGGTAACGACCGCTGGCTGCTGGATTACAAGCTGGCCGAGCGCGGTATTGCCCGCGACATCGCCATGTATGTACCGGACTTCAACAGCGCAGCGTGCCTGTGCAGCCAGACCGACTTTGTCTTTACCGCGCCCAGCCATTTCGCCCACTACATTGCCTCCCAGCTCGACCTGGTGGTGATCCCGCTGCCGACAGAGCTTCCTCCTATGGCCTACACCCTGTTCTGGCATCAACATCAGGAGAAAGACCACGGCCACAGCTGGTTACGCCAGATTATTATCAGCCGTTGTCGTGATTTGCCTGTCGGCTAATTGCAGCCATATCGCAAACGCGTTAACGTATTGTGATCACAGCCTGCACAGTTAACGCTGCCGTGGCATTTTCAGCCGCGTTAGCTATTCAGGCTGGCCTCATGCCGTCACAGGGACGGTGACCCTTAGAAAGGAAATACACACATGCAAGCAGCTATTTCGCAACGTGTCGCGCAGATCCGCCAATGGCTGATCGACAACCAGCTCGACGCGATTCTTATTCCCCACGAAGACGAATACCTGGGCGAATACATTCCGGCACACAATGAACGCCTGCTGTGGGCAACCGGCTTCACAGGCTCTGCCGGTATGGCCGTGATCAGCCGCGACAAGGCCGCCATGTTTGTGGATGGCCGCTACGTCGTTCAGGTGCGCAAGCAGGTGCCGGGCGAGGTTTACGAGTACCGCCACCTGATTGACGAGCCACCGGTTCAGTGGGCGCTGGATAATCTGGCGACCGGCAGCAAAATAGCGATCGACCCGCGCCTGCACAGCAGTGCCTGGCTGAGCCGCACCCGCGAGCAGGTGCAGGGCGAGCTGGAACTGACCGTGATTGCAGAAAACCCGATCGATGTATTGTGGCATGACCGTCCGGCACCGACCCTGTCCAATGCCAAACTGATGAGTCTGGATTTTGTCGGGGTCAGCAGCGCCGACAAACGCGCTCAAATCGCCGCCGCGCTGACCAAGCAGAAAGCCGATGCTGTGCTACTGACCCAGCTTGACAGTATTGCGTGGCTGCTGAACATCCGCGGCAGCGATATCCCAAGCCTGCCGGTACTGTTGTCCACCGCGATCCTGCATGCCGATCAGAGTGTCGACTTCTTCATTGACCCGGCCCGCCTGCCGGAAGACTTCAGTGCCCATGTCGGCACCGGTGTCCGCGTACAGGATCCGGCGCATCTGGAAGCCAGCCTGACCCAGCTTGGCGGTAAAACCGTCCTGGTGGATCCGGCCACCAGCAATGCCTGGGCCAGCCAAACCCTACAGAGTGCCGGAGCCACGCTGATCGCGGCGGCCGACCCGTGCCTGCTGCCAAAAGCGGCGAAAAACCCGACCGAAATCGCCGGTATGAAAGCCTGCCATATCCGTGATGGTGTTGCGGTCTCGAAATTCCTGGCCTGGGTTGACCGTCAGGTTGCTCAGGGTAACCCGCTGGACGAAGGCACCCTGGCCGACCAGCTGTGGACGTTCCGCTGTGAAGACAGCAGCTGTACCGATGTCAGCTTCGATACCATTTCGGCAGCTGGCGGCAATGCCGCGATGTGCCACTACAACCACACCAATCAGCCAGCGCCAAGCGTGCTGGAGATGGACAATGTTTACCTGGTGGATTCAGGCGGCCAGTACCCGGACGGCACCACCGACATCACCCGAACAATTGCGGTTGGTGAGCCGGATGCCGAAGTGAAGCGCACCTTCACGCTGGTCCTGAAAGGTCACATTGCCCTTGCCTCTGCCCGCTTCCCGAAAGGCACCACCGGCTCGCAGCTGGACGCACTGGCTCGCCAGCACCTGTGGGCGCACGGCTTTGACTTCGACCACGGAACCGGCCACGGCGTCGGCCACTTCCTGAGTGTCCACGAAGGGCCACAGCGGATTGCCAAGGCCTACAACCCAACCGCTCTGCTGCCGGGTATGGTGCTGTCAAATGAGCCGGGCTACTACCGCGCTGACGCCTTCGGGATCCGAATTGAGAACCTGGAACTGGTGGTTGAAGTGGAAACCGCTGGTGACATGACCATGCTGGGTTTCGAGTCGCTGACCCGTGCCCCGATTGACCGCCGTCTGGTTGACTTGTCCCTACTGACAGACACCGAGCTGGCATGGCTGAACCGCTACCATCAAACGGTGTTTGCCGTGATCAGCCCGTCTCTGCAAGGTGACGATCTGGCCTGGCTGCAGCAGGCCACGGCACCGCTGAGCCGTTAAGCTCACGAAGCAAGCGCGGCGTCAAAGCAATAGCGCCGTCGCCCGGAAAGCAAAACGCCTGCATGATGCAGGCGTTTTTGTCTTTGGCGCTCACCGACACGTCAGCCAGAATAGGCCGGGTGCCAGTCTTTCCACACCACCTCAAAACCATGGTGTTTCACCGCACTGGCGACCTCTGCCACCGCCCGCTCATCGCTGATCGCAAACTGCTCCAGCTCCGGTTCATCATCGGCATAACCGCCCGGCTGGGTTTTTGACCCGGCAGACATGCTGGTGATCCCCAGCGGCAGCACGTTATCCCGAAACAGCGGCGACTCGCGCGTTGACAGCGACAGTTCCACCTCAGGGTTAAACAGGCGGTAAGCACAAATCAGCTGAACCAGCTGGCGATCCGACATCACCGATTTCGGTTGCAGCCCGCCGGTACACGGCCGCAGCCGCGGGAACGAAATTGAATAGCGGGTCTGCCAGTAGGTCTGCTCCAGGTAATCCAGATGACTGGCCACAAAAAAGCAGTCCGTCCGCCACTCTTCCAGCCCGATCAAAGCGCCGATGCCAATCTTGTCGATACCGGCACGGGCCAGCCGGTCCGGTGTTTCCAGCCGGTAGCGAAAATCCATCTTGTTACCGCGCAGATGGTGCTGGGCATAGGTCGGTGCGCTGTAGGTTTCCTGATACACCATGACCGCATCCAGACCGAGCGTTTTCAGTTCAGCATAGTCCGCCTGATCCAGCGGCTGCACTTCCATCGACAGATAACTGAAATGGGACTTGATGCGCGGCAGCGCCTCACGGAAATAGTCCATCCCGACCTTACGTTCATGCTCGCCGGTCACCAGCAGGATATTGTCGAAGTTCAAGGCTTTGATTGCCTCACACTCGCGCTCTATCTCAGCCAGATTCAGGGTACGTCGCTTGATCCGGTTATCCATCGAAAACCCGCAATACGTGCAGGAATTGGCGCACAGATTCGACAAATACAACGGGACATAAAACGAGATGGTACGCCCGAACCGCTTGCGGGTCAGCGCTGCCGATTGCTGCGCCATCTGCTCCAGATACGGCTCTGCCGCCGGGGAGATCAGGGCTTTGAAATCTTCCAGATCCCGCTTTGGCTTACGCAGTGCCCGCTCCACATCCGTTGCAGTTTTGCTGTAAATCGACAGCCGGACATCATCCCAGTCCAGCTGCTGCCATACATCCACATAGCTCATGGCGCCCCCTTAGGCTGTCGGATCGAAGGCCGTCGTCAGTACCGGCTGGTCGAGAAACGCGGTCAGCGGACTGGAGGCGATGGCATGGTTTACTGTCCCGGCCAGACCGGCTTCGTACGCCATCCGGCCACTCTCCACCGCCAGCCGGAACGCACGCCCCATCGCAATGGGATCGGCCGCCGCCGCAATCGCGGTATTCACCAGCACGGCATCAGCCCCCATTTCCATCGCTTCAGCAGCATGCGAGGGTGCCCCAATCCCGGCATCCACCACCACCGGCACCCGGGCCTGATCGATGATAATTTCCAGAAAATCCCGTGACGCTAATCCCTTGTTGGAACCGATCGGCGCGCCCAGCGGCATCACGGCGGCACAACCGACTTCTTCCAGCCGCTTACACAGCACCGGATCTGCATGGCAGTACGGCAACACGATAAAGCCTTCGCGCACCAGTATTTCCGCTGCCGCCAGGGTTTCAATCGGGTCCGGCATCAAGTATTTCGGATCCGGGTGGATTTCCAATTTCAGCCAGTTAGTGCCTAACGCCTCACGCGCCAGCTTGGCCGCAAAGACCGCTTCTTTGGCATTCTTGGCTCCGGAGGTATTTGGTAGCAGGCTAAGCCCGGCCGCCTGAATCGGCGCCAGGATATCATCGTCGCGGTTATCAATATCGACCCGTTTCAGCGCCATGGTCACCAGCTCGGAACCCGAAGCAATCAGGGATTCGGCCATCACTGTCCGGTTAGCGTACTTACCGGTACCGGTAAACAACCGGGATGAAAAGGTTTTATCGGCAATCTTAAGCATTCAGCCTCCTGCTATCGCTTGAAACAGGGCAATACGATCCCCTGCACTAAGTACCGTGGCATCCCAGGCACTGCGGGCCACGATCTCATCGTTCAGTGCCACCGCGGTGGCGTCCAGCGGCATTGCCAGCTGGGTAAGCAGCGCTGATAAGGTGGTGTCATCTGCCGGGATCTCGACCGGCTTATCATTGACCCGGATTTGAATCGCGGTTGTCGTTGTCATTCGTTGTTCTCTCCTGTGCCGCAAACCGGGCACCTGTGATCATGCGCTAAGCGAAAGGATTGCCACGTCATGTTCAGGCCATCGAACTGCTTGAGGGTCGCAAACCCCATGTCACCGGCACCGGCTAGCAACTTGATTGTCTCCAGCGCCTGTAAGGTGCCGATCGTGCCAACCACCGGCCCGGCAATACCGCTATTGCTGCAGTTCTGCGGCTGATCCGTAGCACCGGGACGGCGGGGAAACAGGCAGTGATAGCACGGCCCCTGACCGGCGCGAAAATCAAACGCCATCAGTTGCCCCTGCCAGCGGATGGCCGCTCCGGCAATCAGGGGCTTGCGAGCCTCCAGGCATGCCTGATTAACCGCGTGGCGGGTCTCCAGGTTGTCAGAGCAATCCAGCACCACATCGGCCAGGGCGACTTCCATCGCGAGCCGCTGACCGGCCAGTCTGGCCTTAACCGGACGTACCCGAATGTGAGGATTCAGCGCCCGCAATTGATCGGCGGCCTGTTCGGCTTTCGCCAGCCCGGCATCGCTGTCACGGTAAATCACCTGACGCTGAAGGTTCGAGCTTTCCACCTCGTCATCATCGGCAATCACCAGATGACCAATGCCCGCACTGGCCAGATACAAAGCCGCCGCCGAGCCCAGTCCACCGGCCCCAACCAGCAGTACCTGCGCCTGACTGAGCTTCGCCTGCCCGGCCTCACCGATTTCCGGCAGCATGATCTGACGGTTGTAACGCAAGAATTCCTGATCGCTTAGCATAGTCAGTCCTGTTGTGAGGGCCGCGGCGTGAGGATCTGGTTGAACGCCGCCACCGCCTGCGCCGGATCCGCCGCCTGCGTCACGGCGCGCACGACCGCGACACTGGTGATCCCGGTACGCCAGACGCGTTCCGCCCGTTCCAGATCAATGCCGCCAATAGCCACCGTCGGGAACGCTTCACCAATCAGTTTCTGATACAGCGCCAGACGACTCAGCCCTTGGGGCTTTGATGGCATCTCTTTGGTGGTGGTCGGGAAGATATGCCCCAGGGCGATATAGCTGGGCGCAAACTCTGCCGCCCGCAAAATTTCGTAATAACCGTGGGTCGACAGGCCCAGCCGTAATCCGGCCTGCTGGATAGCAGCCAAATCCGCGGTTTCCAAATCTTCCTGGCCGAGGTGTACCCCGTACGCCCGATGCGCAATCGCCAGTTGCCAGTAGTCGTTAATAAACACCTGAGCCTGATGCTGCTCACCGGCCTGAATCACGCGGTCAACCTGCTCAGCCAGATCTGGGGCTGTCGGGTCTTTGATCCGTAGCTGGGTTAGCTTGACGTCCAGTGCCAGCAGTGTTTCTACCCACTGGGCCGTATCCACGACCGGATACAACGCCATCTGTTCGCGGTTCATAGGTGCAAACGGTGCCACCGCGACTTCTGTACTTGTCCAGCCCAGCGCTTGTACTTCCGGGTGGTTCGCCGTCAGCGGACGCGGAAACAACGCTCTGGCCACCGGCCAGCTGACCTTACCATAGCCATTGGCATGGGTTTCGAGATACCCCCGGGCATGTGCCCGCGCCAGTGTCACGGCATCTTCCAGCGGATAATCCAGTGCCAGCGCAGTCAGCAGCATTGCTCGTTGCGGCTCACTGGCCCCGGCATGGTGGCAGTAAACCGCACGGGCCTCGCCGTTGTGATGCCACATATCGACACAACCGCTGTCCGTCGGCAAACCACACACCACCAGGTTAGGAGTGGCAGCCACTTTCCGCTGCATGTCAGCCACGGCAGGATATGGCGCGATCCATTGATCGCGCACGTCATATCCCATTGCGACAGGTTCGGCGGGGTTAAACGCCACCGCGAACGTACACCCGCCGACCTCCATGTCTACCACTGCCGACTCACTCCAGCCCACACTGACGGGCTCCCCTAACTGATACTTGTCGGCCGCCGCCAGCAGCGGCTCAAGATGCATCAACAAGGGGGTCAGGTGATCGGGTAAACACAATGCGTTCATTAGCTTTCCTCTTCAAGGGGATGGTAGAGCTCGCTTCCCCGGACACGGAACTCCTGCGCTTTCTGCTGCATCCCTTCCAACGGATCATCCAGCAGTTTGATCGTCAACGCGGCCTCCTGCTCGAGACCGCTGGCATACTCACGGACTTCCTGAGAGATCTTCATGGAGCAGAATTTCGGCCCGCACATTGAGCAGAAGTGAGCAATTTTGCCGGACTCCTGAGGGAGGGTTTCATCGTGGTAGGCGCGCGCCGTTTCCGGGTCTAAAGCCAGATTAAACTGATCTTCCCAGCGGAACTCAAAACGGGCTTTCGACAATGCGTTGTCCCGCACCTGAGCGCCAGGGTGACCTTTGGCTAAGTCTGCCGCATGGGCGCACAGCTTGTACGTGATCAGACCCACCTTTACGTCTTCCTTGTTCGGCAGCCCCAGGTGCTCTTTCGGCGTCACATAACACAGCATGGCACAGCCGTACCAGCCAATCATCGCCGCGCCGATCCCGGAAGTAATGTGGTCGTAGCCCGGCGCAATATCGGTGGTCAGCGGGCCAAGGGTATAGAAAGGCGCTTCGTGGCAGTGCTTGAGCTGCTCTTCCATGTTTTCTTTGATCATGTGCATCGGCACATGCCCCGGCCCTTCAATCATCACCTGTACATCGTATTCCCAGGCAATCTTGGTCAGCTCGCCCAGCGTACGCAGTTCGCTGAACTGGGCCTCATCGTTGGCATCCGCTACCGAGCCCGGACGCAGGCCATCTCCCAGTGACAGAGCGATATCGTACTGGGCACAGATTTCACAAATTTCGCGGAAGTGTTCATACAGGAAGCTTTCTTTGTGGTGTGCCAGACACCACTTGGCCATGATGGAGCCACCACGGGAAACGATGCCGGTCACACGTTTGGCGGTCATCGGGACATAACGCAGCAAGACTCCGGCGTGAATCGTAAAGTAATCGACCCCCTGCTCGGCCTGTTCCAGCAGCGTATCGCGGAACACTTCCCAGTTCAGGTTCTCGGCAATACCGTTCACTTTTTCCAGCGCCTGATACATCGGCACGGTACCGATTGGCACCGGGCTGTTACGGATGATCCACTCACGGGTTTCGTGGATATTACGGCCGGTAGACAGATCCATCACGGTATCGCCGCCCCAGCGGGTCGACCAGACCAGCTTTTCCACTTCCTCTTCAATCGAGGAACTGACCGAGGAGTTACCGATATTGGCATTCACTTTCACCAGGAAATTACGGCCGATGATCATAGGCTCGGATTCCGGGTGGTTGATGTTCGAAGGGATGATCGCACGCCCTTCTGCCACTTCCTGACGAACAAACTCAGGGGTGATATCTTCCGGCAGGTTGGCCCCGAAGTTTTGTCCCGGGTGTTGCTGGGTCAGTACCGCATCGCGATATTCCGCTCGCCCCATGTTTTCCCGGATGGCGATAAATTCCATCTCCGGGGTAATCATTCCCTGACGGGCGTAGTGCAGCTGGGTAACATTCGCGCCGGCTTTGGCACGGCGGATGCGGGCACGCTCACCAAAGCGCAGCTCATCCAGCGTGTCATCCGCCAATCGCTCCTTCGAGTACGCCGAGCTCAGTTCATCCAGCAGTTCAGTATCACCGCGCTCTGCAATCCACTGCTCACGCAGCTTTGGCAGACCGGCATAGATATCAATCGCGTAGTTAGGATCGGTATAGAAACCGGAGGTGTCATAGACCCGGACAGGCTCATTGGGCTCAAAAATCGGGGCGTCTTTGCTACCGCCAACCAGGCTGTCAGCCAGGGTAATTTCCCGCATCGGAACACGAATGTCCTCGCGACTACCAGTGACATAAACCTTTTGGGAATTGGGATAAGCTTGGGTGGTCAGTGAATCGATAAATTGTTTCGCTTCCAGTCTCGCTTGTTTGCGATTCGACATAGCAATTTCCTTGATGTCCGTAAATGGGGAAGTTGCTTATCGGATGGGTGCGTAAACAAGAGGCTACACGTAGGGTGTGCAGCATCATCTGGAACAGCAGCTGCGGATGCAGCAATACAGAAGATTTTCTCTTGTTCCCTTCGCAGGTATTAGCCTGATCAGGTTCTACGGATCCCGCAATGCGGTCTCAGCCTATTGGCACTCCGACAAGTTATCATCGAGTATAAGAGCTAATTGTACAGGCAGCAAGCAGCCTTCCGTCTATTTCACTCAGTCTGTGACAGGTCAGACCGTTGCCTGACAAATCAGAACATCACAGCGCGACTGCTGCGACAGTATCTGGCTGATATTGCCATACCACTGAATACCGGGTTTATGTGCACCAATCAGTACTAAATTGGCACCAATTTGCGTGACCAGCTCTACCAGGTGTTTGGCGACATCACCATCGGCAATATGCAACGCACGCACCTTATACGGCGATGCCTGAGAAAGTGCAGACAACTGCTGAATACGGGTTGCCTGTAAGTCCCTGTGCGCTTCCTCAAGACCCAGCTCAGCATCCAGAAAGCTCACATTCCCCAACCCCGGCTCGACAAACGCCACGTGCAATTCAGCATGGTTCTGCTGCGCAATTACCCCGGCTTTGACCATCAAGGTATGCGCATCACGGTTATCCGGATCTACCGCCAGTAATATTGTCTGATACAGTGCCATCGCTCCCTCCTCCGTTAACCCATTTCGATGTCAGCCCTTTAAGACTCTGAATGCAATCCAAATCACTTCAATCAATGATTGCAGATTTTCCCCGACACAAAGGTGATCCTTGCTGCCCTGTGTTCGTGGTATTAGTATGGCCACTCTTCATCTGCCGTTGTGATATCTATGAGTCAATTACTTTTTTTGGGACTGATCGCCTTAGGCGGCGCATTTGGCGCTTGCTCCCGCTACCTTATCTCTGAGCTGTGTGTGGCCTTATTAGGGCGAGGATTTCCCTATGGCACACTAGCCGTCAACGTAATTGGCTCTCTGATCATGGGAGTGTTGATGTCAGCCATCAATCAAGGCTGGCTAGAAGCGATCCCGGCCCGCCCATTGATTGGTTTAGGCTTTCTGGGCGCCCTGACGACATTTTCCACGTTTTCCATGGATAACGTTGTCTTGTTGCAACAAGGTGAGTTTCTCAAAGTAGGAATTAACATCCTGCTCAATGTGGCTGTCAGCCTAGCCGCCTGCTTTATCGGCTATCAACTCATACTGAAAAGCTGAGTGAATCCGTTACCTTTTCCAGCATCCATCCCAACAACCTCAGTCCCTGACTGAGGTTTGTTTACGCGCCAGACAAGACAAGCTTTACCCCTGACCACAGTTACCCATCCAGTCATCTATCCGCGGCTTCTGTCATACCATTATACCTCGGTGATGCCGTTGAACCTTGGAAACTACAGACGTAAAAAAGCCCCAGTCTCGCGTTCGTGACGCATAGACTGAGGCCTTATAAAGATGGCAGGGGTGGAGAGATTCGAACTCCCAACACGCGGATTTGGAATCCGCTGCTCTGCCAATTGGAGCTACACCCCTAATATTGTTTACGAAATTATTCTATCGACTCAACGCCAGAGGTCAATGCTGATTGTTTCGGTATTGCTCACAGATTTGATGATGAGCACAACTCTCCGCTCGTCTATCTACTCAATTATTCCTTCATCCTACGCACTTTGCACTGTCTCTCATCGCGCTACGCCAAGCCGGCATCATTCCTTGAGACACTCTCTGAGTACAAAGACAAAAACAAAGACAGACTGAAGAGAAGAAGCATAGGAGAATATCTGCTGAATAGTTTTTCAAATTTCAAATGCAAAAAAGCCCCAGCATTTCTGCTGAGGCTTCAAAAGTGGCAGGGGTGGAGAGATTCGAACTCCCAACACGCGGATTTGGAATCCGCTGCTCTGCCAATTGGAGCTACACCCCTGTAGTTATTTTTAAGACTTAACTTTGTCTGAATAAGTGGCGGAGCGGACGGGACTCGAACCCGCGACCCCCGGCGTGACAGGCCGGTATTCTAACCAACTGAACTACCGCTCCACTCAGGATTAACGTTTCGTTCATAACGCTAACCTAAATTGGGTGCCTGGCGATGTCCTACTCTCACATGGGGAGGCCCCACACTACCATCGGCGCTGCTGCGTTTCACGTCTGAGTTCGGCATGGGATCAGGTGGGTCCACAGCGCTATGGTCGCCAGGCAAATTCTTTGATTCGCCGCCCGCAGGCCGCAAATCACAATCTTGGAAAAAACTGACGAAAGTTCAAGCACACCATTCAAGTGCTCGTGGAGTCCGTAAAACCCCTTGGGTGTTGTATGGTTAAGCCGCACGGGCAATTAGTACAGGTTAGCTCAACGCCTCACAGCGCTTACACACCCTGCCTATCAACGTTCTAGTCTCGAACAACCCTTCAGAGAGCTTAAAGCTCTGGGGATGACTCATCTTGAGGCTCGCTTCCCGCTTAGATGCTTTCAGCGGTTATCGATTCCGAACTTAGCTACCGGGCAATGCGTCTGGCGACACAACCCGAACACCAGAGGTTCGTCCACTCCGGTCCTCTCGTACTAGGAGCAGCCCCTCTCAATCATCCAACGCCCACGGCAGATAGGGACCGAACTGTCTCACGACGTTCTAAACCCAGCTCGCGTACCACTTTAAATGGCGAACAGCCATACCCTTGGGACCGACTTCAGCCCCAGGATGTGATGAGCCGACATCGAGGTGCCAAACACCGCCGTCGATATGAACTCTTGGGCGGTATCAGCCTGTTATCCCCGGAGTACCTTTTATCCGTTGAGCGATGGCCCTTCCATTCAGAACCACCGGATCACTATGACCTGCTTTCGCACCTGCTCGAACCGTCATTCTCGCAGTCAAGCGGGCTTATGCCATTGCACTAACCTCACGATGTCCGACCGTGATTAGCCCACCTTCGTGCTCCTCCGTTACGCTTTGGGAGGAGACCGCCCCAGTCAAACTACCCACCAGGCACTGTCCGCACCCCCGATGAGGGGGCGACGTTAGAACATCAACACTACAAGGGTGGTATTTCAAGGACGGCTCCACAGATACTGGCGTACCTGCTTCGAAGCCTCCCACCTATCCTACACATGTAGGGTCAATGTTCAGTGCCAAGCTGTAGTAAAGGTTCACGGGGTCTTTCCGTCTAGCCGCGGGTACGCAGCATCTTCACTGCGATTTCAATTTCACTGAGTCTCGGGTGGAGACAGCGTGGCCATCATTACGCCATTCGTGCAGGTCGGAACTTACCCGACAAGGAATTTCGCTACCTTAGGACCGTTATAGTTACGGCCGCCGTTTACCGGGGCTTCGATCAAGAGCTTCTCCCTAAGGATAACCCCATCAATTAACCTTCCGGCACCGGGCAGGCGTCACACCGTATACGTCATCTTTCGATTTTGCACAGTGCTGTGTTTTTAATAAACAGTTGCAGCCACCTGGTATCTGCGACTGCCAGCAGCTCCAAGAGCAAGTCTCTTCACCGCCGGCAGCGTACCTTCTCCCGAAGTTACGGTACCATTTTGCCTAGTTCCTTCACCCGAGTTCTCTCAAGCGCCTTGGTATTCTCTACCCGACCACCTGTGTCGGTTTGGGGTACGATTTCTTGCTATCTGAAGCTTAGAGGCTTTTCCCGGAAGCATGGCATCAATGACTTCAGCACCGTGGTGCCTCGACATCGGGTCTCAGCCTTGAGATGGTCCGGATTTGCCTAAACCATCAGCCTACACCCTTGAACCTGGACAACCGTCGCCAGGCCCACCTAGCCTTCTCCGTCCCCCCATCGCAATAGCAAGAAGTACGGGAATATTAACCCGTTTCCCATCGACTACGCCTTTCGGCCTCGCCTTAGGGGTCGACTCACCCTGCCCCGATTAACGTTGGACAGGAACCCTTGGTCTTCCGGCGAGGAGGTTTTTCACCCCCTTTATCGTTACTCATGTCAGCATTCGCACTTCTGATACCTCCAGCGCCCCTTACAGGACACCTTCAGCGGCTTACAGAACGCTCCCCTACCCAATACGCTAATGCGCATTGCCGCAGCTTCGGTGTATCGCTTAGCCCCGTTAAATCTTCCGCGCAGGCCGACTCGACCAGTGAGCTATTACGCTTTCTTTAAATGATGGCTGCTTCTAAGCCAACATCCTGGCTGTCTGAGCCTTCCCACATCGTTTCCCACTTAGCGATAACTTTGGGACCTTAGCTGGCGGTCTGGGTTGTTTCCCTCTCCACGACGGACGTTAGCACCCGCCGTGTGTCTCCCGGATAGTACTTACTGGTATTCGGAGTTTGCAAAGGGTTGGTAAGTCGGGATGACCCCCTAGCCTTAACAGTGCTCTACCCCCAGTAGTATTCGTCCGAGGCGCTACCTAAATAGCTTTCGGGGAGAACCAGCTATCTCCGAGTTTGATTGGCCTTTCACCCCTAGCCACAAGTCATCCGCTAATTTTTCAACATTAGTCGGTTCGGTCCTCCAGTGCGTGTTACCGCACCTTCAACCTGCCCATGGCTAGATCACTCGGTTTCGGGTCTAATCCCAGCAACTGCACGCCCAGTTAAGACTCGGTTTCCCTACGGCTCCCCTATACGGTTAACCTTGCTACTGAAATTAAGTCGCTGACCCATTATACAAAAGGTACGCAGTCACAGGACGAAGCCTGCTCCTACTGCTTGTACGTACACGGTTTCAGGTTCTATTTCACTCCCCTCACAGGGGTTCTTTTCGCCTTTCCCTCACGGTACTGGTTCACTATCGGTCAGTCAGGAGTATTTAGCCTTGGAGGATGGTCCCCCCATCTTCAGACAAGATAACACGTGTCCCGTCCTACTCGTTTTCACGCCAAATGTGTTGTCGGCTACGGGGCTGTCACCCTGTATCGCTGAGCTTTCCAGCTCATTCGCCTGACACCTAAAGCGCTTAAGGGCTAATCCGGTTTCGCTCGCCGCTACTGCCGGAATCTCGGTTGATTTCTCTTCCTCGGGGTACTTAGATGTTTCAGTTCCCCCGGTTCGCCTCACCAAGCTATGTATTCACTTGATGATAACTGCTTATGCAGCTGGGTTTCCCCATTCGGAAATCGTAGACTCAAGTGGCTCTTACTGCCTCATCTACGCTTATCGCAAGTTAGTACGTCCTTCATCGCCTCTGACTGCCCAGGCATCCACCGTGTACGCTTAGTCACTTAACCATACAACCCCAAGAGGTTTCGTATGTTCAAACAACCAAGGTTTTTCCATCTGAGTTAAGATGGTTAGTTTGTTTTGCCGGACTCTTCTTACACAAGACACTTGAATGTGTATTGCTTGAGAACTCGTTTCTCTTTCGAGAAACAATAATTTCGATTCATCTGAATCGAATTACTAGTCAGCTTTCCAGATTGTTAAAGAGCATGTGTCGTTATCTCCAACGAGATAACGCCACTGTTTAAAGATTCTCAGGGAAAACCCTTAAAGAGTGGTGGAGCTAAGCAGGATCGAACTGCTGACCTCCTGCGTGCAAGGCAGGCGCTCTCCCAGCTGAGCTATAGCCCCAACGTTTCCGATGCCTCACCAGCTTCCTTTGGGCAGGAAGTGGTGGGTCTGAGTGGACTTGAACCACCGACCTCACCCTTATCAGGGGTGCGCTCTAACCACCTGAGCTACAGACCCAGCATCGTTTCGCTCTTCACATTTTAACCAAGCAATCTGTGTGGACACTACGCAAAGCGCAGTCTTTAGGTAAGGAGGTGATCCAGCCCCAGGTTCCCCTAGGGCTACCTTGTTACGACTTCACCCCAGTCATGAACCACACCGTGGTAAACGCCCTCCCGAAGGTTAAGCTATCTACTTCTGGTGCAGCCCACTCCCATGGTGTGACGGGCGGTGTGTACAAGGCCCGGGAACGTATTCACCGTGGCATTCTGATCCACGATTACTAGCGATTCCGACTTCATGGAGTCGAGTTGCAGACTCCAATCCGGACTACGACATACTTTGTGGGATTCGCTCCACCTCGCGGTCTTGCTGCCCTCTGTATATGCCATTGTAGCACGTGTGTAGCCCTACTCGTAAGGGCCATGATGACTTGACGTCGTCCCCACCTTCCTCCGGTTTATCACCGGCAGTCTCCCTGGAGTTCCCACCCGAAGTGCTGGCAAACAAGGATAAGGGTTGCGCTCGTTGCGGGACTTAACCCAACATTTCACAACACGAGCTGACGACAGCCATGCAGCACCTGTCTCACGGTTCCCGAAGGCACTCCCGCATCTCTGCAGGATTCCGTGGATGTCAAGAGTAGGTAAGGTTCTTCGCGTTGCATCGAATTAAACCACATGCTCCACCGCTTGTGCGGGCCCCCGTCAATTCATTTGAGTTTTAATCTTGCGACCGTACTCCCCAGGCGGTCTACTTAACGCGTTAGCTCCGAAAGCCAGTGTTCAAGACACCAACCTCCAAGTAGACATCGTTTACGGCGTGGACTACCAGGGTATCTAATCCTGTTTGCTCCCCACGCTTTCGCATCTGAGCGTCAGTCTTTGTCCAGGGGGCCGCCTTCGCCACCGGTATTCCTTCAGATCTCTACGCATTTCACCGCTACACCTGAAATTCTACCCCCCTCTACAAGACTCTAGCCTGCCAGTTCCAAATGCGATTCCGAGGTTGAGCCCCGGGCTTTCACATCTGGCTTAACAAGCCGCCTGCATGCGCTTTACGCCCAGTAATTCCGATTAACGCTCGCACCCTCCGTATTACCGCGGCTGCTGGCACGGAGTTAGCCGGTGCTTCTTCTGCAGCTAACGTCAAACGATACCGCTATTAACGATACCGCCTTCCTCACTGCTGAAAGTGCTTTACAACCCGAAGGCCTTCTTCACACACGCGGCATGGCTGCATCAGGGTTTCCCCCATTGTGCAATATTCCCCACTGCTGCCTCCCGTAGGAGTCTGGACCGTGTCTCAGTTCCAGTGTGGCTGATCATCCTCTCAGACCAGCTAGGGATCGTCGCCTAGGTGAGCCGTTACCCCACCTACTAGCTAATCCCACCTGGGCCAATCTTAGCGCGAGAGGCCCGAAGGTCCCCCTCTTTGCTCCGTAGAGATTATGCGGTATTAGCCATCGTTTCCAATGGTTATCCCCCACACTAAGGCATGTTCCCAGGCATTACTCACCCGTCCGCCGCTCGCCGCCCAACAAATCCCCCGAAGGGTCAATGTTGTCGCTGCCGCTCGACTTGCATGTGTTAGGCCTGCCGCCAGCGTTCAATCTGAGCCATGATCAAACTCTTCAATTAAAGTTTTGGCTCGATGAATACTGAATTAAATTGACTGTGCCAAAATAACCGAAGCTATTTTGAATTGGTCACTCAGTTCATCGATAAATCTTTTTGACTATCAGTTCACGAGTGCCCACACAGATTGCATGGTCAAATTGTTAAAGAACGTTGACTTTCAATGCGTTAGCGCGAGTGCGCTTCAGCAAGTCAGGACGCGTATACTACGCGTTCCAGTTTTTAAGTCAAGATAAAACTTTCTCACCTTTTTTGCCAACCGTCGAGAAAGTAAAAACCTTATGTTGACTCCGCTCACTGATCACCATCGGTGAGAGCGAAAGAAAAGCCCGTTGTGACCCAACGGGCTTTCTGGAATAGGTGCCTGGCGATGTCCTACTCTCACATGGGGAGGCCCCACACTACCATCGGCGCTGCTGCGTTTCACGTCTGAGTTCGGCATGGGATCAGGTGGGTCCACAGCGCTATGGTCGCCAGGCAAATTCTTTGATTCACCGCCCGCAGGCCGCAAATCACAATCTTGGAAAAAACTGACTAAAGTTCAAGCACACCATTCAAGTGCTCGTGGAGTCCGTAAAACCCCTTGGGTGTTGTATGGTTAAGCCGCACGGGCAATTAGTACAGGTTAGCTCAACGCCTCACAGCGCTTACACACCCTGCCTATCAACGTTCTAGTCTCGAACAACCCTTCAGAGAGCTTAAAGCTCTGGGGATGACTCATCTTGAGGCTCGCTTCCCGCTTAGATGCTTTCAGCGGTTATCGATTCCGAACTTAGCTACCGGGCAATGCGTCTGGCGACACAACCCGAACACCAGAGGTTCGTCCACTCCGGTCCTCTCGTACTAGGAGCAGCCCCTCTCAATCATCCAACGCCCACGGCAGATAGGGACCGAACTGTCTCACGACGTTCTAAACCCAGCTCGCGTACCACTTTAAATGGCGAACAGCCATACCCTTGGGACCGACTTCAGCCCCAGGATGTGATGAGCCGACATCGAGGTGCCAAACACCGCCGTCGATATGAACTCTTGGGCGGTATCAGCCTGTTATCCCCGGAGTACCTTTTATCCGTTGAGCGATGGCCCTTCCATTCAGAACCACCGGATCACTATGACCTGCTTTCGCACCTGCTCGAACCGTCATTCTCGCAGTCAAGCGGGCTTATGCCATTGCACTAACCTCACGATGTCCGACCGTGATTAGCCCACCTTCGTGCTCCTCCGTTACGCTTTGGGAGGAGACCGCCCCAGTCAAACTACCCACCAGGCACTGTCCGCACCCCCGATGAGGGGGCGACGTTAGAACATCAACACTACAAGGGTGGTATTTCAAGGACGGCTCCACAGATACTGGCGTACCTGCTTCGAAGCCTCCCACCTATCCTACACATGTAGGGTCAATGTTCAGTGCCAAGCTGTAGTAAAGGTTCACGGGGTCTTTCCGTCTAGCCGCGGGTACGCAGCATCTTCACTGCGATTTCAATTTCACTGAGTCTCGGGTGGAGACAGCGTGGCCATCATTACGCCATTCGTGCAGGTCGGAACTTACCCGACAAGGAATTTCGCTACCTTAGGACCGTTATAGTTACGGCCGCCGTTTACCGGGGCTTCGATCAAGAGCTTCTCCCTAAGGATAACCCCATCAATTAACCTTCCGGCACCGGGCAGGCGTCACACCGTATACGTCATCTTTCGATTTTGCACAGTGCTGTGTTTTTAATAAACAGTTGCAGCCACCTGGTATCTGCGACTGCCAGCAGCTCCAAGAGCAAGTCTCTTCACCGCCGGCAGCGTACCTTCTCCCGAAGTTACGGTACCATTTTGCCTAGTTCCTTCACCCGAGTTCTCTCAAGCGCCTTGGTATTCTCTACCCGACCACCTGTGTCGGTTTGGGGTACGATTTCTTGCTATCTGAAGCTTAGAGGCTTTTCCCGGAAGCATGGCATCAATGACTTCAGCACCGTGGTGCCTCGACATCGGGTCTCAGCCTTAAGATGGTCCGGATTTGCCTAAACCATCAGCCTACACCCTTGAACCTGGACAACCGTCGCCAGGCCCACCTAGCCTTCTCCGTCCCCCCATCGCAATAGCAAGAAGTACGGGAATATTAACCCGTTTCCCATCGACTACGCCTTTCGGCCTCGCCTTAGGGGTCGACTCACCCTGCCCCGATTAACGTTGGACAGGAACCCTTGGTCTTCCGGCGAGGAGGTTTTTCACCCCCTTTATCGTTACTCATGTCAGCATTCGCACTTCTGATACCTCCAGCGCCCCTTACAGGACACCTTCAGCGGCTTACAGAACGCTCCCCTACCCAATACGCTAATGCGCATTGCCGCAGCTTCGGTGTATCGCTTAGCCCCGTTAAATCTTCCGCGCAGGCCGACTCGACCAGTGAGCTATTACGCTTTCTTTAAATGATGGCTGCTTCTAAGCCAACATCCTGGCTGTCTGAGCCTTCCCACATCGTTTCCCACTTAGCGATAACTTTGGGACCTTAGCTGGCGGTCTGGGTTGTTTCCCTCTCCACGACGGACGTTAGCACCCGCCGTGTGTCTCCCGGATAGTACTTACTGGTATTCGGAGTTTGCAAAGGGTTGGTAAGTCGGGATGACCCCCTAGCCTTAACAGTGCTCTACCCCCAGTAGTATTCGTCCGAGGCGCTACCTAAATAGCTTTCGGGGAGAACCAGCTATCTCCGAGTTTGATTGGCCTTTCACCCCTAGCCACAAGTCATCCGCTAATTTTTCAACATTAGTCGGTTCGGTCCTCCAGTGCGTGTTACCGCACCTTCAACCTGCCCATGGCTAGATCACTCGGTTTCGGGTCTAATCCCAGCAACTGCACGCCCAGTTAAGACTCGGTTTCCCTACGGCTCCCCTATACGGTTAACCTTGCTACTGAAATTAAGTCGCTGACCCATTATACAAAAGGTACGCAGTCACAGGACAAAGCCTGCTCCTACTGCTTGTACGTACACGGTTTCAGGTTCTATTTCACTCCCCTCACAGGGGTTCTTTTCGCCTTTCCCTCACGGTACTGGTTCACTATCGGTCAGTCAGGAGTATTTAGCCTTGGAGGATGGTCCCCCCATCTTCAGACAAGATAACACGTGTCCCGTCCTACTCGTTTTCACTGATAAGGTGTTGTCGGCTACGGGGCTGTCACCCTGTATCGCTGAGCTTTCCAGCTCATTCACCTGACACCAAACCACTTAAGGGCTAATCCGGTTTCGCTCGCCGCTACTGCCGGAATCTCGGTTGATTTCTCTTCCTCGGGGTACTTAGATGTTTCAGTTCCCCCGGTTCGCCTCACCAAGCTATGTATTCACTTGATGATAACTGCTTATGCAGCTGGGTTTCCCCATTCGGAAATCGCAGACTCAAGTGGCTCTTACTGCCTCATCTACGCTTATCGCAAGTTAGTACGTCCTTCATCGCCTCTGACTGCCCAGGCATCCACCGTGTACGCTTAGTCACTTAACCATACAACCCCAAGAGGTTTCGTATGTTCAAACAACCAAGGTTTTTCCATCTGAGTTAAGATGGTTAGTTTGTTTTGCCGGACTCTTCTTACACAAGACACTTGAATGTGTATTGCTTGAGAACTCGTTTCTCTTTCGAGAAACAATAATTTCGATTCATCTGAATCGAATTACTAGTCAGCTTTCCAGATTGTTAAAGAGCATGTGTTGTTATCCCGAAGAATAGACACTTTCTAACAACACTCGTAAGTGTGTTTAGAGAGTGGTGGAGCTAGCGGGATCGAACGCCGACCTCTTGCATGCATGCAAGCGCTCTCCCAGCTGAGCTATAGCCCCTCTAATTTCAGTCTTTCTAAAGAAAGATGGTGGGCGATACCGGGCTCGAACCAGTGACCCCCTCCTTGTAAGGGAGGTGCTCTCCCAACTGAGCTAATCGCCCTCCGATGTTTTACATCTTCCGAGGAGAAGATGGTGGGTCGTGCAGGATTCGAACCTGCGACCAATTGATTAAAAGTCAACTGCTCTACCAACTGAGCTAACGACCCGTGGCGTCCCATAGGGGAGTCGAACCCCTGTTACCGCCGTGAAAGGGCGGTGTCCTAGGCCTCTAGACGAATGGGACTTTTGTTTCGGGTTTGGGTACCCGAACACATGTTCTCTACATTTCGACCAAGCAATCTGTGTGGACACTACGCAAAGCGCAGTCTTTAGGTAAGGAGGTGATCCAGCCCCAGGTTCCCCTAGGGCTACCTTGTTACGACTTCACCCCAGTCATGAACCACACCGTGGTAAACGCCCTCCCGAAGGTTAAGCTATCTACTTCTGGTGCAGCCCACTCCCATGGTGTGACGGGCGGTGTGTACAAGGCCCGGGAACGTATTCACCGTGGCATTCTGATCCACGATTACTAGCGATTCCGACTTCATGGAGTCGAGTTGCAGACTCCAATCCGGACTACGACATACTTTGTGGGATTCGCTCCACCTCGCGGTCTTGCTGCCCTCTGTATATGCCATTGTAGCACGTGTGTAGCCCTACTCGTAAGGGCCATGATGACTTGACGTCGTCCCCACCTTCCTCCGGTTTATCACCGGCAGTCTCCCTGGAGTTCCCACCCGAAGTGCTGGCAAACAAGGATAAGGGTTGCGCTCGTTGCGGGACTTAACCCAACATTTCACAACACGAGCTGACGACAGCCATGCAGCACCTGTCTCACGGTTCCCGAAGGCACTCCCGCATCTCTGCAGGATTCCGTGGATGTCAAGAGTAGGTAAGGTTCTTCGCGTTGCATCGAATTAAACCACATGCTCCACCGCTTGTGCGGGCCCCCGTCAATTCATTTGAGTTTTAATCTTGCGACCGTACTCCCCAGGCGGTCTACTTAACGCGTTAGCTCCGAAAGCCAGTGTTCAAGACACCAACCTCCAAGTAGACATCGTTTACGGCGTGGACTACCAGGGTATCTAATCCTGTTTGCTCCCCACGCTTTCGCATCTGAGCGTCAGTCTTTGTCCAGGGGGCCGCCTTCGCCACCGGTATTCCTTCAGATCTCTACGCATTTCACCGCTACACCTGAAATTCTACCCCCCTCTACAAGACTCTAGCCTGCCAGTTCCAAATGCGATTCCGAGGTTGAGCCCCGGGCTTTCACATCTGGCTTAACAAGCCGCCTGCATGCGCTTTACGCCCAGTAATTCCGATTAACGCTCGCACCCTCCGTATTACCGCGGCTGCTGGCACGGAGTTAGCCGGTGCTTCTTCTGCAGCTAACGTCAAACAATACCGCTGTTAACGATACCGCCTTCCTCACTGCTGAAAGTGCTTTACAACCCGAAGGCCTTCTTCACACACGCGGCATGGCTGCATCAGGGTTTCCCCCATTGTGCAATATTCCCCACTGCTGCCTCCCGTAGGAGTCTGGACCGTGTCTCAGTTCCAGTGTGGCTGATCATCCTCTCAGACCAGCTAGGGATCGTCGCCTAGGTGAGCCGTTACCCCACCTACTAGCTAATCCCACCTGGGCCAATCTTAGCGCGAGAGGCCCGAAGGTCCCCCTCTTTGCTCCGAAGAGATTATGCGGTATTAGCCATCGTTTCCAATGGTTATCCCCCACACTAAGGCATGTTCCCAGGCATTACTCACCCGTCCGCCGCTCGCCGCCCAACAAATCCCCCGAAGGGTCAATGTTGTCGCTGCCGCTCGACTTGCATGTGTTAGGCCTGCCGCCAGCGTTCAATCTGAGCCATGATCAAACTCTTCAATTAAAGTTTTGGCTCGATGAATACTGAATTAAATTGACTGTGCCAAAATAACCGAAGTCATTTTGAATTGGTCACTCAGTTCATCGATAAATCTTTTTGACTATCAGTTCACGAGTGCCCACACAGATTGCATGGTCAAATTGTTAAAGAACTTTTCTTTCACGTCGCTGGCTTATTTCGCCGCGCTCCGTGTCAGTGAGGTCGCATTATAGAGAGTTCGATCGGCTTGGCAAGGGCTTTTTTTGAAAAAAAAATGCCCTACCGAAGCGTTCGCACAAAAAACACGCAAAACCACTAGGAGAGCGTATTACAGCGCCTTGAACTGACCTGCAAAAGCCGCGACTTTTTGCCAATCAGTATATTCAACCTCTTTCGAGGTATCGGTCTCTCCCCCCGTCAGACGCATGATGAACTGAATCATGACCCGATCGAACCACTTGTAGCGCGGATAACGCAAAGCACCGGCAAACACGCCCATCAGTTCAGGCCGCCAGGCGGATTTTTGTAGGAACTTCTTTATATAGACGCTGGTTTCCGGCGTATTCTTGCCTTCTTTACGTGCCGTCAGGTTCACGCAGAAAAAGCCGACTTTGTGTTGCGCCAGTGCTGACTGATGCTTGGCAATAAACTGATACAGCGCTTTATTAAGATGACCATAGCGGATCGAGGCGCCAATCAGAGCTCGGTCATACCGGGAAAATTCAACGTCAGGTAACTGATTTAAATCCACCAGCTCACACTGATATCCCTCGCCCAGCGAAGCTTCAATGTGACGCATGATTTTGATGGTTTGCCCATCACTGCTGGAATGAAGCAGTAATACTTTTTCCACCTTTCCTCCTTACTACCCCTGCTATCAGTGATTAGTTACGCCAAAACGTCGGCGTAAACAGCACCAGTAACGTAAAGACTTCAAGACGACCAAACAACATGGCCACAATCAACACCCACTTTGCGGTGTCGTTCACTTCCCCGAAATGCACCGCGACTTCGCCCAGCCCCGGCCCGAGATTATTCAGCGTTGCTGCCACAGCCGAGAATGCCGTTAGCTCATCCATGCCAGTCGCAATCAGGGCCAGCATACAAATGACAAAGACCAGCGCATAAGCCGAGAAAAATCCCCATACCGCATCGACAACTCGCTGTGGCAATGCCTTGTTCCCGACTTTGATGGTGTATACCGCGCGTGGGTGCACCAGGCGCTTCAGCTCTCGAATCCCCTGCAGCAATAACAGCAGCATACGAATCACTTTAATGCCCCCTCCGGTCGAACCTGCACAGCCTCCGACGAAGGAGGAAAACAAGAGCAACACCGGCAGGAACAGTGGCCACTCGGAGAAACCGGTTGTGGTAAAACCGGCTGTCGTTGAGATGGACACGGTCTGGAACAGCGCCTGATCAAAAGCATCAAAGTACGACTCATACGAATGATGCTTTAACAGCATGGAATAACAGATCGCCAACAGGATCAGCTGCGAAACCAGAAAGGCCCGAAACTCCGGATCCCGCGCGTAGGCACGCAGATTTATCCCGCCATGAGCAAATGCGGCAAAGTGCAGCGAGAAGTTACAGGCCGATATCAACAGAAACACCACGGTGATCATATTGATGGTGGAACTGTTAAAGTAGCCCATGCTGGCATCGTGAGTAGAAAATCCACCAATCGCGATGGTCGAGAAGCTATGAGAGATTGCATCAAAGACTGACATTCCCGCCAGCCAGAACGCCACGGCACAGGTGACCGTTAACGTCAGGTAGATATACCAGAGCGTTTTGGCGGTTTCAGCGATTCGAGGAGTCATCTTGCTGTCTTTGACCGGTCCCGGAATTTCCGCCCGGTACAGCTGCATGCCCCCGATCCCCAGTACCGGCAAGATGGCCACTGCCAGGACGATGATCCCCATACCACCGAACCATTGCAGCAGCTGACGGTAAAACAGGATGGCTTTAGGCAGATGGTCTAACCCGACAATTACTGTTGCCCCGGTCGTGGTCAGGGCCGAAAAAGATTCAAAAAAAGAATCGGTCACGGAGAGGTCTGGGGTTTTGGACAAGATAAAAGGCACCGCCCCGGCGCTGCCGATAACGGTCCAGAACAACACGACGATCAGGAAACCATCCCGGGCTTTTAATTCCCGGCGATAACGGCGGTTAGGCAGCCACAGCAGGGCCCCACCAGCCAGCAGTAAGAAGAAGGTGACAACAAAGGGAAAACCGGCCCCATCGCGGTAAATAAGGGCAACAATGGCCGGTGCCAGCATGGTGACACTGAATAATGCGAGCAGCAGCCCGACAATCCTAATAATAGAGCGAAATTGCATGGCCTGGTTCGGCTCTCATCTATGCTATTGATAAACAGGGTTTACGGGGCTTCAGCCGAGCGCGGGCTGGCTTCAACCTGACCGCCACTACGGTTGGTCAGCTTGGCACAAAAGGTGTCAACCTGACGCCGATCCAGCACTATAGTGAGGGTCACCCCATCGGCATAGACCGCATCAATTTGCTGCGCATCGTACTCTGCCATCAGGGTTTCCACCAATGACAACTGATTATACGCGCAGCTTACTGTTAATTCTGAAGTTATTATCTTTTCTTTGGTTTGCAGCACAGTTAGCGCTTGCTGCACACCGCCGCCATACGCTTTGACCAGACCACCGGTCCCCAACCGAATCCCCCCGTAGTAACGGGTGACCACAGCCGTGATCTCTCCCACACCGGAACCGGTCAGCTGGGCCAGAATCGGTTTACCGGCAGTCCCGGAGGGCTCGCCATCATCACTGAAGCCCCACTTCATGGAATCTTCCGGCCGGCCAGCGACAAACGCCCAGCAGTTATGACGGGCATCATGGTGCTTTTCCTTTATCTGCTGGACAAAGGCTTTAGCCGCTTCAACCGTAGGCGTGTGCGCCAGATAGGTAATAAAGCGGCTTTTTTTGATTTCTTCCTCAAACACTACCCCCTGGGCCGGAATGAGATAGGGCTGTGATGCTGTCATGCTTCTGCCATGCTGCTCGTCAAATTACGTGAACCACACAGAATAACACATCCTGCCCACGGCCTCGCCAACCAGATTACGGCTCCCGGCTCACAACTTGTGACTTTTTCCCCTGACGCGACCTACACTGAGAGCACAAACGGCAATGCCAGCAACAACCCAGATAACAAAAGGGAGGCTTACGCCTCCCTTTGCTGCTTTGGCCCAGTTAAACTTCGACCGATTATTGCGGGCGATTACGCTGCCCTACCAGCTCCAGTTTTGCCTGGCTGACACGGGGATCGCGCTCCAGCTCCGCCAGCAGAGGGAGCAAATCCCCCCCCGCCGCGGCTTTAAACAATACAATGTCTGTCCCGGTGAACACCACGTCCAGCTGATTATCCGCCGCAAATTGCTGCGCGCTGACACCCGGCGCGAGACGGACAAAAATTCCCCCGCTGACCTCTACCGGCCCCAGGGTTGACCCATCCGCCAGCAATCGATCCCCGACAAACAGACCCTCGCTCACTGTCGGAGCGGCACGAAGCATGCCAGGAGCCGCAGCCGTCGGCGCCAGTTTGGTGTAGCGCTTACCGTTCATTTCCACTTCGCCCGCAGCATGCAAACTCGCCTGCGCGTCAGCCGGTAACGGGGGAAGCTGTTCAGCCATTACAGAACCGGCACCCATCACCAGTGCCGCCAGCAGTCCGAACTGCCAATGCAATTTCTTCATTGTTTTTTCCCCTTATTGCCCTTGTGACCGAAGAAACGAATATCCCATGCCTTCAGCACCCCATCGGCACTGTTATTCGGGAAACTGATTGGGAAGGCGTTCGACGGATCAAAATACGCCACCCAGCTACTGCTGTCCTGGCTGGTATCCCGTACCACCAGCTGCCAGTTGCCTTTCGCTTTCTCACCGTAGAAATGGTGGGTCAGCAGCAACTGCTGCTCAAACCCGGTAATGGATTTGTCCAGCGACTGGCTTACCAGACCGGTACGTGGTGACAATAGGACACTGCGGGTACCGGACGGCGAGACCAGCTCGATCGCCAGATCATTCAGGCGCTCATGATCAAGATCCAGTTTGACCTGGACGCTCTCGACCACAAAGTTCTTGCGCTGATTAAACGTACTGGTCACCCCGTCAATCTTCGCATCCGGAATGACGGCATCTGCCTGAGTCGTTGCCCAGTCAGTAATCTGCAATGGCGGTAAATGCTTGCGGTAGTGCATCGCCATCATTACAGCCGCATCAATGTTGACCCGGCCAAAGCCATAAAAATTATGGAAATCGTATCCGGCCGCATTGGTTTGCCAGCCCGGTATCGCGTCATAGGTGGCTACATCTCCCGATGTCTGGGTAAAACTGAGCGAAACCCCCGAGTTAGCCGGATCGGTTTTGGTCGCTGTCGACGCCAGGATATGGCGGATGTCCCGCCAGCTCAGCGCCGGATTGGCCGACATGATCAACGCGACCGCACCCGATGTATTCGGTGCCGCAGATGACGTCCCGTTCATGGTGCCTATAAAGTCACAGTTCGGGTCAAGCTCATGGCCACCGTGCAAGCCGTTACTGGTATCACCAGTGACATTGCTGCCGGCTTCACAGCCCGACAAGTCGGTGGTAATCATGGCTGGTTTTTCATCACCGTATTCCCCACCCGGGGCAGAAACGAAGACGTTGGCTCCCACACTGCTGTAGGAAGACAAACCGCCGTCGGCATTGAGGGCCGAAACGACCAGGTTCCAGTAGTTGGCATTGGTCGGCGTCAGGTTACTGTCCTGCATCGGCAGCCCGGCATTAGCCGGACCGACCCGGGATTTATCGAAAAAGTCACCCGGTAGAACATAAGCACCGCCCAGCCCCTCGCCAATCCAGCCATAGAAATAACGGTAGCTGTTACCGGCCGACTTCACGAATAGACTGCCGCGCCCCTGATGGGCATCGCGGGTCACCTGCTCATACACTTGCTCTTCGAGGGCAAACTCAGGGTCCGTCAAATCATAAGCAATGGGGAAAATGGTGGAATAGCCGTAACTCTGGTTGAATACCCGGGTGTCTTGGGTATTGGCGGCCGCCCCGTGTGACATCAGCCATCCTTCCTGAGACTGGTTTTTCAGCCAGTTAAACCCTTTCAATCCGGCCCGGGGAGCCACTCCTCGGCCCCCGATCGCATTCCAGCCCACCGCTGCCGTTAAACCGGCTACCGCAGTACCGTGATTGTCGGACGGATCTTCCGGGCTGGGATCGTTGTCATTGTTCACCACATCCCAGGAGCCGGGACGAATATTGGCAGCCAGATCCGGATGGTGGATCTCCAGGCCGTCATCAATAACAGCGACATTCACCCCGACACCATGAATCCCCAGCAGATGAGTCAGCCACAGGTTCATGTCCTGACCGGGTGTCCCGGCGGTCTTAGCAAAAGCATTCTGGCCGGTATTGCGTAAATGCCACTGCTGACTGAACAACGGGTCACCGGGTGGTAAATCGGGTACCCAGCTGAAATCCATATCCGGCACCCATACCGGTTCAGGCTTCTTCATCATGGCTGCTTGCCCTGTCACCGGCAATAATGCCGCCGCCAGCGCCACAGACAAAAATGTCCGCTTATTCTTCATATCTATCGATCCTTCGATGGAATAAATCCGCAGCCCCGTGCTACGAATATCTCATTTACGATCGATACTTTTCAGCCTGCCAGTCTTCATCTTTCAGCTTTAGAGCTTTCTCCCAAAACCATCTAATTGACTGAAAAACAGAATAAATCACCTTCCAAAAAAGCAATATTTTGCATTTACATACCCTATCCCTCTTGGGTATAGATCAAGAAAGTTAAACAAATGTTTAAATTGAGTGTTGTAATTGTTGAGCAAGGGGTTCAGACTATTCTTTAACCTACTGGCAGGTCTAACTAGTTAAATCAATTCGGCTCAGACCGAACTTCACGGAGATAGAACATGATTTACCAAGGTGAAACCCTATCCGTTAGCTATCTGGAAGATGGCATCGCGGAACTCAACTTCAATGCCCCTGGCAGTGTCAATAAATTCGACCTGAAAACCCTAGAGAGCCTGAACGAAGCACTGAATGTCCTGTATCACCAAACCGAGCTGAAAGGACTGCTACTGACATCGGCTAAATCCGCTTTCATTGTCGGCGCTGACATTACCGAGTTCCTCGGCCTGTTTGCCAAACCGGCTGAAGAATTGTCTCAATGGGTGACCCATGCCAATGATATCTTCAACAAATTAGAAGACCTGCCGGTGCCGACACTGTCGGCGATCAATGGTCATGCTTTGGGTGGTGGCTGCGAATGCGTGCTGTCCACCGACTTCCGCCTGGCAGACAGCACGGCCCGCGTTGGCCTGCCGGAAATCAAGCTGGGCATCATGCCTGGATTTGGCGGCACTGTCCGACTACCTCGTCTGTTGGGGGCGGACTCCGCCATGGAAATCATTACTGCCGGTAAAGACAAAAAAGCCCTGGATGCCCTGAAATTGGGCCTGGTGGACGGTGTGGTCGAACCGGCGCAGCTGCGTGATGCAGCACTGGCCATGCTGAAAGAGGCCATTGCCGGTAAGCTGGACTGGCAACACCGCCGTGCCCAGAAAAAAGCCCCGCTGGCACTGAACAAGATCGAAGCCACCATGAGCTTTACCATGGCCAAAGGCATGGTGGCGCAAATTGCCGGCCCACACTATCCGGCCCCCATGACAGCCGTCAAAACCATCGAAGAAGCTGCCCGCTGCAGCCGTGATGAAGCGCTGGCTATCGAAAACAAACACTTTGTAACCCTGGCGAAAACCGACGTAGCCAAAGCATTGGTCGGCATCTTCCTGAACGACCAGTACATCAAAGGCCAGGCCAAACAAGCAGCCAAAGCCGGTAAACCAGCAGCTAAAGGCATGGTACTGGGTGCCGGCATCATGGGTGGCGGTATTGCCTACCAGTCAGCACTGAAAGGTGTGCCGGTAATCATGAAAGATATTGCTGACCCGTCACTGGAGCTGGGGATGGGAGAAGCGGCCAAACTGCTTAACAAGCAGATGGAACGCGGCTACCTTGACGGCCTGGGCATGGCCCGCGTCCTGAGCAGCATCACACCAACCCTCCACTACGCCGGTGCCGAAGACGTAGATGTGGTTGTGGAAGCGGTCGTGGAAAACCCGAAAATCAAAGCTGCTGTATTGAGCGAAGTGGAAGCGCTGGTCGGTGACGATGCCGTGATTACCTCGAATACCTCTACCATCCCGATCAACCAACTGGCGAAAAGCCTGAAGCGCCCGGAAAAATTCTGCGGAATGCATTTCTTCAACCCGGTTCACCGCATGCCGCTGGTTGAAATTATCCGTGGCGAGCACACATCGGAAGAGACCATTAACCGCGTCGTCGCGTATGCCGCGAAGATGGGTAAATCCCCGATTGTGGTCAACGACTGCCCGGGGTTCTTCGTCAACCGTGTGCTGTTCCCTTACTTTGCGGGTTTCAGCCTGCTGCTGCGTGACGGTGCCGACTTCACGCAAATCGACAAAGTGATGGAGAAGCAATTCGGCTGGCCGATGGGCCCGGCTTACCTGCTGGATGTGGTGGGTATCGACACCGCGCACCATGCGCAAGCCGTCATGGCAGAAGGGTTCCCTGATCGTATGGGCAAAGACTTCAAAGACGCTGTGGATGTAATGTACGAAACCCAGCGCTTCGGCCAGAAAAATGGCAAAGGCTTCTACGCCTACACGGTTGACCGTAAAGGCAAGCCTAAGAAAACAGTGGATGCCGACGTGGCCAGGCTACTGGCACCGGTGGTCAGTGGCAATGTGGAGCTGGATGCCGAGGCTATCATCGCCCGCATGATGGTACCGATGATCAACGAAGTCGTTCGCTGTCTGGAAGAAGACATTATTGCCAGCCCGGCAGAAGCCGATATGGCGCTGGTATATGGTCTTGGTTTCCCTCCGTTCCGCGGCGGTGTGTTCCGTTACCTGGATACTGTGGGTCTGGCGAACTACGTGGCGATGGCAGATCGTTTTGCTCATCTGGGTGCCCTGTATGAGGTACCGGCTGGCCTGCGCGAAAAAGCGGGCAAAGGTGAAACTTACTACCCAGTACCAACCAACGCGTGATCACGGCTTAAGGATGAGGATTAATAAATGAATAACGTTGTAATTGTCGACTGTCTCCGTACCCCAATGGGCCGTTCAAAAGGCGGTGCGTTCCGCCATGTCCGCGCCGAAGATCTGTCTGCGCACCTGATGAAAGGCCTGCTGGCCCGTAACCCGCAGGTGGATCCAGCGGCCATCGAAGACATTTACTGGGGCTGTGTTCAACAAACGCTGGAGCAAGGTTTCAACATTGGCCGTAATGCCGCGCTGCTGGCCGGCATCCCGCACACCGTGGGCGCCACCACGGTCAACCGCCTGTGTGGCTCGTCCATGCAGGCACTGCATGATGCGGCACGCGCCATCATGGTCGGCGATGCGGACATTTGCCTGATTGGTGGTGTGGAACATATGGGTCACGTCCCAATGAACCACGGCGTCGATTTCCACCCGGGTCTGTCAAAGTCGGTGGCCAAAGCTGCCGGTATGATGGGGCTGACCGCGGAAATGCTTGGCCGCATGCACGGCATCAGCCGCGAAATGCAGGATGCGTTCGCTGCCCGCTCCCACCAGCGAGCCCATGCTGCGACGCTGGAAGGCCGCTTTACCAACGAAATCCTGCCAACGGAAGGCCATGATGCCGATGGCCGCCTGACGCTGCTGGCTCACGACGAAGTGATCCGCCCCGAAACAACCATTGAGTCGCTGGCTGCCCTGCGTCCGGTGTTTGATCCGGTTAACGGCACCGTGACCGCCGGGACATCTTCCGCCCTGTCTGACGGTGCCTCGGCCATGCTGGTCATGAGCGAGAGCAAAGCCCGCGCGCTGGGTCTGACCATTCGTGCCCGCATCAAGTCCATGGCGATTGCCGGCTGCGATCCGTCGATCATGGGTTACGGCCCGGTTCCGGCGACGCAGAAAGCCCTGCAGCGCGCAGGCCTGACAATCGACGATATCGATCTGGTTGAACTGAATGAAGCCTTTGCGGCGCAGTCACTGCCTTGCGCCAAAGATCTGGGTCTGCTGGAGAAGGTCGATGAGAAAGTGAACCTGAACGGTGGTGCGATCGCGCTAGGTCACCCGCTTGGCTGTTCCGGCTCGCGTATCTCGACTACGCTGATCAACCTGATGGAACATCAGGATGCGAAATTCGGCCTGGCGACCATGTGTATCGGGCTCGGTCAGGGGATCGCCACGGTCTTTGAACGAGTGGAATAAGCCTTTTCGCCTGATGAAGCCCGCTTTTGCGGGCTTTTTTTGATCTCTGTTAACTATGCAGTCACCGCATATATCAGATGATTAAGTTTCATTTTATTCATGGTTATTTGGCGTCTACACTCAAAACCAATTAAAGACGCCTGACGAATTCGGAGCTTCCCTATGTTTAAGGCCTTGGTACTCAACCAACACGACAAGCAGACCCTTGCAACGATTGAACAACTGGATGACAGCCAGCTGCCGGAAGGCAATGTGCTCATTGATGTCGATTACTCCTCCCTGAACTACAAAGATGGCCTGGCCATTACCGGGAAAGGCAAAATTGTCCGCCAGTTTCCTATGGTGCCGGGTATCGATCTTACCGGTACAGTGTGTGAGTCCAGCGACGAGCGTTACCAGCCTGGAGATAAAGTCGTGCTGACCGGCTGGGGCGTAGGTGAAGGCCACTGGGGCGGCATGGCCCAGAAAGCGCGCCTCAACGCCGATTGGCTGGTACCACTGCCTGCGGCGCTGGACGGCAAGCAATCGATGATGATCGGCACCGCCGGTCTGACAGCGATGTTGTGTGTCCAGGCACTGGTCGATGCCGGGGTCAAACCGCAAGCCGGTGAAGTGCTGGTAACGGGAGCCAGCGGCGGTGTGGGCTCAGTCGCGGTCACGCTACTGGCTCAACTTGGCTATCAGGTGGCAGCCGTGACCGGTCGTGCAGCAGAAAACGGGGATTGGCTGAAATCACTGGGTGCCAGCCGGATCACTGAACGCCATGAGCTGGAAGAACCGGCGCGTCCACTGGAAAAACAACTCTGGGTCGGCGCGGTCGATACCGTCGGCAGTAAAGTGCTGGCTAAAGTCCTGGCGCAGGTTGACTACGATGGTGCCGTGGCTGCGTGTGGGCTGGCGGGCGGATTTGACCTGCCGACCACAGTCATGCCGTTTATTCTGCGTAACGTCAAACTGCTGGGCATCGATTCCGTGATGTGTCCGTATGAAAAACGCATGGCGGCGTGGCAGCGTTTGAGCGAACTGCTGCCAGCGAGTTTCTACGCCCAGGCCTGCCGCGAAGTGAACCTGGAAGAGGTGCCAGAGTGCGCCGAGGCGATCACCCGCGGACAAATCACCGGTCGGGTGGTGATCAAACTGTAGCGGTAGCCATCATCAGTGTAAGCACTCACAGTGTAAACACTAACAGGCTGACGCGATCCGATCACAAACGACAAGACCCGAATGACTACCTTGGCCAGCCATCATGCTGGCCTTTTTTATAGCACGACTATGGCGATGAAGATGAAGAGATAATAACCGGCAATCACCTCCATCCCTCACGACCACAGATCACCGTCTCATCGCTAACCTCACGTCAAGCGCTCACTTTCACCCAGTAAACCCATGTCGTGAATCCGTTTATCAATCAACCTGCCGCACTCTTCGCGGATCAGTTGGCGCAGCCAGATCTGCGACGCTGAATATTCACAGCGCGGATGCCAGATCAGTGAATAGTCAAACGGCTTAAACGTAAATGGCAACGGCTTGACCACCAGATCATGCTGCGCTGCCACCAGGTACGCCAAATCAGCCGGGACGGTAATGATCAGTGGCATGGTATCCACAATCGCCAGAGCTGCTTCAAGATGATAGGCCCGCAACACCAATTTTCTTTCCGGCTGTCCCAGCAAAGCATCATCGATCAGCGCTTTCACCCCGTCGCTGATCGCTATCATGGCATGCGGATACGCCAGGTAATCCGCCAGCGTGAGTGGGTGTGCCGCCAACGGATGCTGACGGGACATCATGCAAAACACACTGACCCGGCCAAGGTGCTCCGCTTGCAGTGGAGCAACCGGCCCGGTCGGGCGACAGATCGCCATGTCACACCCATCGGTGGTCAGCTGGGTCAACAAGTGATCATGCTGCAGCGGGGCAAACTCCAGGGAAATGTGGGGGGCTTCCTGATAAATGCGCGGCAGGGCAAACGGCAGAATGGTTTGCATCGCATAGTCAGTGGTGGCAATCACAAACCGCTGCTCACACGCCTGCGGCCGGAAATCACTTGGACTAAGCAGGTTACGCATGGCTTCCAGTGGTGCATTCAGCGCTTCATTGATTTCCAGCGCCCGCTGAGTCGGCAACAGATGCTGTCCCTGACGGGTGAATAAGGGGTCATTCAGTAGATCGCGCAAGCGTCCCAGTACTCGGCTCATGGCTGACTGGCTCAGATTGAGCCGAACAGCAGCTTTACTGACGCTGCCTTCTTCCAGCAGCACCCGCAGCGCTACCAGCAGATTCAGATCGCGGCGATAGATGTCTTCGAGTTCCATGCCTTACCTGTGTCTATGCCCAAGGAAAGCATATTATCCCGCGCCCAATAAAAAAAATCCCGCTATAAAAGCGGGGAAGCCCAAGAAAACTGGGGGAGTGTAGTAGATGTGCAAAGTTAGCTGTCAGCTTTCCTCTTCTTCGAGCTCAGGAGAATGAATAAGCTCGAACCAAAGGCCCAGCGCGGCGGCAATCAAACCAGCCAGCGCAAAAAAACTGGAGTCGTTCGGTGTACGCAATATCAGGGTACAAAAAGTGATAAAGCACAACACACTGTAAATGGTGAGGCGATCCATCGACGTAAGCATAGTCATCCCTCCTAATCCATTAGAAGATAAAACGTTAACGACTTGTTAAATAAGTTACACGTTTTATTTCGATTTGCCAACCCTTATTGATTAATTCTTGCCCGTAAGTATGATCGAAGGCTTCGCAACAAGATGTCGACACTATGACTACGATTTTTGATAACCCGACACATTGCCTGGAAGCAGAAGGACTCCGCTGTCCGGAACCCGTAATGATGGTGCGGAAAACGGTAAGAAAAATGGCGGATGGCGATACCCTGCTGGTGATCGCTGATGACCCGTCAACGACGCGCGATATTCCGAGCTTCTGCCGGTTTATGGATCACACTCTGATCGCCGCCGAGACAGATACGGTTCCCTACCGGTATCTGATTAAGAAAGGGACTAACTAAAAAAGGCAGCTCAATGAGCTGCCTTTTGCTTATTCGTCCGTTAGGGATGCACAACACGGTACTGCATTACGGCTCCTGCCACTCACGCTCCGTGTCATTCTCGCGCAATTGACGGCGGGCTTTCTCTAACTCATGGCGCAGCTCGCGAATTTCCTTTTTCATCGGCAGGACGTAACGTAACCGCACCAGCGCATCCACCGACAGATAAGTCGTGATGATGGCACCCACCACCATCGGTAACCACATATCAGTCAGCACCATCCCAAGGATATTCAGTGCCAGTGCGACATTAAACAGCCAAAACTGGCTGCGTGGTGAGATTGCGAGAAAACGTTCCATATCTCCTCCTTAGAGCACGCTTTCCGGTACTGGTATCACCTTAGCACGAGCAATTTTCCTGCACTACACTCAGGCTCACAAATCCTGCCAACGTCATCGAACTTTCATTAAACATTTATATTTCAAAATGTTAATTGCAACACTGCAGTAAAATGCAAGCCCTCTTGGGGCGATCCGCAACCGTGCTGCAGAAAGGTTTCACGTGAAACCTTTCTGGCCTCTGCGCGCCCCGCCGCCACCCGCTTACAGTCCGATGCCGGCCACCACCGCCAAGCCGAGGAACAACACAGCGGTAATGATACGGATAGTTTTCAGCGGCATACGATCCGCCGAGAGTTTACCAATCAGGACAACCGGTACATTAGCAAGCAACATCCCGATGGTGGTACCCAGGACAACCAACAGCAAACCGTCGGAGTACTTCGCGCCCAGCATCGTGGTCGCCACCTGAGTTTTGTCACCGATTTCCGCTACAAAGAAGGCAATAAAGCTGGCAATAAACGGGCCGCGGCCGGAAATTTTCTCGTCATCGTCGAGCTTGTCGGGGATCAGAATCCACCCTGCCATCGCGACAAAACTGACCACCAGTACCCACTTCAGTACGTCAGGGCTGAGGTAATCAGCGACGACCACACCCAGCCACGCCGCCAGGGCATGATTGGCAATGGTGGCAAAGAAAATCGCCAGAATAATCGGCACCGGTTTACGATAACGACTGGCCAGCAGCAAGGACAACAGCTGGGTTTTATCCCCAATTTCGGCCAAGGCAACGGTAGTAATGGAAACAGCTAAAATGCTCATGACATGCTCTTTGGGGCGAGGGTAATTATTTTAAACCATAGGTAAACAAGCACGCCCCACCCCGGTTCATGCCGATTTACCAATGGTCTCGCCAAACCCACAAGTAGGATTGCGTGGGTCACAAACGCCATGAAGATTTTGCTTCAATTATGTTGACGTTTGTCTTGTACAGAACAAGAGGCTACTCCCCAAAGGAGCGTGAATTCTAGCCAGCTTTGCGCTCTGGATCAAGCACAAAACCGACACTGCCCCCTGGCCCAATGGCCGAATCGCAGCCAAGAAAAAGGAGCCATGATGGCTCCTTTTGGGAATTAACTGATAAGTTAGCAATTAGATGGTGAACAATCTCACCATGCTATTAAGACCATGCCATTAAGACATTGGAGACAGAACGATCTCAACACGGCGGTTTTCCGCGCGGCCCTGCTCAGTCGAGTTTGACGCGATTGGATGCGCTTCACCCATACCTTTGGTGATAATACGGCTGCTCGCCACACCTTCACGCATCAGCTGGTTGCTCACTTCGCTCGCACGAACCTGAGACAAACGCAGGTTGTACGAATCCGTACCCTTGCTATCAGTAAAGCCGTAAACGTTCAGGCGAGTTTTCTCATACTCTTTCACCACAACCGCTACGCTCGATAGTGCTTGTTTTGCCTGAGAGCTCAGATCGGTCTGATCAAAACCAAAAGTAATGGCGTTTGGCATGTTCAGCACAATGTTGTCACCGTCACGAGTCACGCTCACGCCTGACGCACGCAGTTTCTTACGCAGTTCCGCTTCCTGAACATCCATGTAGTAACCGATACCACCGCCCAGGGCAGCACCAGAAGCAGCACCAATCAGGGCACCCTTACCACGGTCGCTCTTACTGGAAGAAGCAACACCGATCGCAGCACCAGCCACCGCACCGATCAGTGAACCGGTTGTTGCTTTCGCTGTTTGCTCTTCACCCGTATATGGATTCACGGTCGAACAGCCCGTCGCTACCAGCGCAGCGGCCGTCGCCATCACCAGATTGCGAACCCATTTATTTTTATTGGTCATTTTCAGTTCCATAGTAAAAATCTCATTCACTCTCGGCTCCGCCGATCTCACTGTCTTGGCAGAACGATGTAGCCAATTTCCCTCTCAGGTAATTTTATACTGTCATTAAGACAAAATATTCAGAACATTGTCAAAATAGTGCTATTTCTTTAACGCCACACCCGTTACCCACACAAATTTTGGCAATTAGCCGTAAACATGCCCAAAAAACATGCACGAACCCTACTAGCAAGCGGGCTGGCGAGGTATACTGGATTGTTACTTAACATCTATTAATCCATCAATCACGCGAAGCTGACAATGCAGAAATATGATATTAAAACCTTTCAGGGCATGATCCTCGCGCTGCAGGATTACTGGGGCCAGCAAGGCTGTACTATCGTACAACCGCTGGACATGGAAGTCGGTGCCGGTACCTCGCACCCGATGACATGTCTACGTGCTCTGGGTCCGGAACCTATTGCAGCAGCGTATGTGCAACCTTCCCGTCGCCCGACTGACGGCCGTTACGGTGAAAACCCGAACCGCCTTCAGCACTACTACCAGTTCCAGGTGATCATCAAGCCATCACCGGACAACATTCAGGAACTGTACCTGGGTTCACTGGAAGCGCTGGGCATCGATACTCAAATCCACGATATCCGCTTTGTGGAAGACAACTGGGAAAACCCGACGCTGGGTGCTTGGGGTCTGGGTTGGGAAGTCTGGCTGAACGGCATGGAAGTGACCCAGTTCACTTACTTCCAGCAGGTTGGTGGACTTGAATGCAAACCGGTGACGGGTGAAATCACTTACGGTATTGAGCGTCTGGCAATGTACATTCAGGGCGTTGACTCTGTGTATGACCTGGTCTGGACCGACGGCCCGCTAGGTAAAGTGACGTACGGTGACATCTTCCACCAGAACGAAGTGGAACAATCCACGTACAACTTCGAGCACGCGGACGTTGACTTCCTGTTCACTTTCTTCGACCAATGCGAAAAAGAATGTCAATCGCTGCTGGAGCTGGAGAAGCCCCTGCCGCTGCCTGCTTACGAGCGTATTCTGAAAGCCGGCCATGCCTTTAACCTGCTAGATGCCCGCAAAGCGATCTCTGTTACTGAGCGCCAGCGTTACATCCTGCGTATTCGCAACCTGACTAAACAAGTTGCTGAAGCTTATTACGCTTCCCGTGAAGCTCTGGGCTTCCCGATGTGCAAAACCAATCTATAAGGGAACGGCATGAGCGAAAAGAATTTTCTGATTGAACTGGGTACCGAAGAGCTGCCACCAAAAGCGCTGCGTACTCTGGCCGAAGCTTTTGCTGAAAACTTTGCCGCAGAGCTGAACACCGCCGATTTGACCCATCAGGGTATCGAGTGGTTCGCAGCTCCACGTCGTCTGGCACTGAAAGTGCAGGCCATGGCACCGGCGCAGCCTGACAAAGTGGTAGAAAAACGTGGCCCAGCCGTCGCGGCCGCATTCGATGCTAACGGTAACCCAACCAAAGCAGCAATGGGCTGGGCTCGCGGTAACGGTATCACCGTTGACCAGGCTGAGCGTCTGGCCACAGACAAAGGCGAATGGCTGCTGTACAAAGAAGCCGTTAAAGGCCAACCGGCACAAAATCTGCTCCCTGAACTGGTGGCAAATGCCCTGGCTAAACTGCCTATCCCTAAGCCAATGCGCTGGGGTGACAAAGAAACACAATTCATCCGTCCGGTGAAAACCCTGACGATGCTGCTGGGTGACGAGCTGATCTCCGGCACAGTACTGGGCGTTACCGCCGATCGCGTGATTCGCGGTCACCGCTTCATGGGTGAAGCTGAGTTCACTATCGACCACGCTGATCAGTACCCTGCAATTTTGCAGGAACGCGGTATGGTTATGGCCGACTACGAAACCCGTAAAGCCCTGATTCTGGCCGATGCGCAAAAAGCCGCAGCCGAAGTGGGCGGCATTGCCGATCTGGAAGATGACCTGCTGGAAGAAGTAACGTCGCTGGTTGAATGGCCAGTCGTTATGACTGCATCATTCGAAGAAGAATTCCTGAAAGTGCCGGCTGAAGCACTGGTTTACACCATGAAAGGTGACCAGAAGTACTTCCCGATTTACGATCAGAACGGCAAGCTACTGCCTAAGTTCATCTTCGTATCGAACATCATTTCCAAAGATCCACGTCAAATCGTTGAAGGTAATGAGAAAGTGGTTCGTCCGCGCTTGGCAGATGCCGAGTTCTTCTTCAACACTGACCGCAAACGTCCGCTGGTTGAACGTCTGTCAGAACTGGACAATGTCCTGTTCCAGAAACAACTGGGTACCCTGCGCGACAAAACCGATCGCATCACAGCCCTGGCAGGTTACATTGCGGCGCAAATTGGTGCCGATGTGGAGCACGCTGAGCGTGCCGGTCTGCTGTCTAAATGTGACCTGATGACCTCCATGGTCTTTGAGTTTACCGACACCCAAGGTGTTATGGGCATGCACTACGCACGCCACGACGGTGAACTGGAAGATGTCGCACTGGCACTGAACGAGCAGTACATGCCACGCTTTGCCGGTGACAGCCTGCCAAGCACTGACGTCTCTGCAGCTGTTGCGATGGCCGACAAACTGGATACGCTGGTAGGTATCTTTGGTATCGGTCAGGCGCCAAAAGGCAGTGACCCATTTGCCCTGCGTCGTGCAGCACTGGGTGTGCTACGCATCATTGTTGAGCGTGGTTACAACCTGGATCTGGTTGACCTGATCGCCAAAGCGCACGAATTGCTGGACGGCAAAGTCAGCAACCGTGAGGTTGAAGCTGAAGTACTGGAATTCATGCTGGGCCGTTTCCGCGCCTGGTATCAGGATGAAGGCCACAGCGTTGACGTGATCCAAGCGGTTCTGACCCGTCGCCCAACCCAGCCTGCTGATTTCGACAAACGCGTGAAAGCCGTGAGCCACTTCCGATCACTGGATGCCGCGGAGTCGCTGGCTGCCGCGAACAAGCGTGTGGGTAATATCCTGGCGAAATTTGACGGAGCGCTGTCTGACGCGATTGATACCGGTCTGCTGGTTGAAGATGCCGAGAAAGCTCTGGCCGAAAAAGTGGAAGCGAAAATCGCGGCTCTGGCGCCAATCTTTGCGGAAGGCGATTACCAGTTGGCACTGTCTGAACTGGCCACCCTGCGTGAAGCGGTTGATGCGTTCTTCGACAACGTCATGGTCATGGCTGATGACGAGAAGCTAAAAGTGAACCGTCTGACCATGCTGAACCTGCTGCGTAACGAATTCCTGAAAGTGGCTGATATTTCACTGCTTCAGAAATAAGTTAGTCCAAACCCCGGCAGTGCCGGGGTTTTTCTTCTGCTCCACTATTCCACTATATAGCCTGAGTAACTCTTGGCAATTCCGCTACTTACTTCCCCTGAACTCCCCCCTGATGCCGACGCTACTGATTCCGCCCCTCGGGCATGACTGAGTCTGACGGTAAGTGGTTTCACGTGGAACCTGCATCTGCCGTCTCTGGTGAACCTGCATCTACAGCCAATTGCCAGTGATAAATGAGCCATTGCAGCCAACAGTATATACCTCCAACCGCCAGCCCAACCGACCTTACTCACCCCTCCCAAGCAGAGAAATGTTTCATGTGAAACACACAGAGGCAGAGGCAGAGGCAGAGGCAGAGGCAGAGGCATGGCAACAGAACCAGAATGCCAAAAATCACGACCACAGATTCTCCGCCACACCGGATTAAACCGCGGAATTCTTCACTGGGTGTAAAGGGAAAAGAACGCCGCAATTCAGACTTTCCCTACCTCCAGCATTCAGGTATGTTGACGGAGTACACAACATAATCCATAACCATATCGAATAAATAAAAGTCAACCTTAGATAGACTGAGAATCGGAAGTAATAAGATGGAGTTTTCAACATTCGGTGACAAGTTCGCCCGCTACTCTGGGATCACCCAACTAATGGATGATTTGAACGACGGATTACGCAATCCCGATGCCATCATGCTGGGTGGCGGGAATCCGGCGCAGATTCCCGAAATGCTCACCTACTTCAATCAGCTTTGCCAGCAAATGGCCGCCAGTGGCGAACTGACCCAGGCCATGACGAACTACGATGGTCCGCAAGGCAAAAACACGTTCATCAATGCCCTGGCCGATCTGTTGCGTGAGCGATTCGGCTGGCCGATAACCGCACGCAATATCGCCCTGACCAACGGCAGCCAGAGCGCCTTCTTCAATTTGTTCAACCTTCTGGCAGGCACATTCAGCGATGGGACCCGCAAAAAAATTCTGCTGCCGCTGGCACCGGAATACATTGGCTATGGGGATGCGGGGTTAAGTGAAGAGATGTTTATCTCCTACCGCCCGGAAATCACCCTACTGGAAGATGGCCTGTTTAAGTACCATGTCGACTTCAAAAACCTGGTGGTGGATGACAGCATTGGGGCGATCTGTGCGTCGCGCCCGACCAACCCAACCGGCAATGTGTTGACCGACGAAGAAATTGCCCACCTGGATGCACTGGCGCGTGAACACGGTATCCCACTGATTATTGATAACGCCTACGGCATGCCGTTCCCGGATATCATTTTTGAAGATGTCACCCCTTTCTGGAACGACAACACGGTGCTGTGCATGAGCCTGTCCAAGCTCGGCTTGCCGGGTGTCCGCTGTGGGATTGTCGTTGCCCGCGAAGAAATCGCGACAGCCATTACCAACATGAACGGCGTGCTCAGCCTGGCCCCTGGCAGTGTCGGGCCCGCCCTGGCTTATCGGATGATTGAACAGAACGACTTGCTGACGCTGAGCGAAACTGTGATTAAACCGTTTTACCAGCGTAAATCACAGCACGCGGTCGCACTGCTGCAACAAGCCATTACCGATCCGCGCTTTCGAATTCACAAACCTGAAGGGGCCATGTTCCTGTGGTTGTGGTTTAACGATCTCCCTATCAGCACCATGGAACTGTACCAACGCCTCAAGGATCGCGGAGTGTTGATTGTCCCGGGCGAATACTTCTTTATCGGATTGGAAGAAGACTGGCAGCATGGTCATGAATGCCTGCGCATGAACTATGTGCAGGAAGACGACGTGATGCAACGCGGCATTGCTATCATTGCCGAAGAAGTTGCTCGCGCCTACCGGGAAGGCAAACCCGCTGATTGATAGCCTACAAGCTATGACTCCTGGAGTGCACTCCCCGTTTAGGGACATAGCAGCATCGCATCTAGATGGGTAATCGGTCTTTACCAAGTCACCAACCTTGGTCCGCCGCGAGCATTGTTATTATCGCTCTCCCTCAGAAAGCTGCCATTAGGCAGCTTTCTTGGTTTCACGTGAAACCAAAACGGGAACCGCTTCTCCTACTGCAATTACTAGAATCCAGCCAAACAAAAAGGCCAGCCGATGGCTGACCTTCTCTCTTATCGTTGCTGCGTTTAGCTAGCGGCGTTACTCACTTTCCAGTAGCGGCGTGCCATTGATGGTGATCTTACGTGGCTTCTGCTCTTCTGGGATCTCACGTTCAAGATCAATATGCAGTAGCCCGTTCTCCATATTAGCCCCAATCACTTTGACATAGTCTGCCAACTGGAACTTGCGCTCAAAGTCGCGTTCTGCGATCCCCTGATACAGGTACTGGCGCTCGTCGTGCTCGGACTCAGGGCGAGTACCGCGCACAATCAGTTTGTTCTCGTGCTGAGTGATATCCAGCTGCGACTCAGCAAACCCCGCGACCGCCATCGTAATGCGGTACTGGTTATCGCCACGCTGCTCAATGTTGTATGGCGGGTAGCCACCATTGCTGTTGTTCAGGTTCTGCTCCATCTGATTAAACAGACGATCAAAACCAATGGCAGAACGATATAGAGGAGTAAAATCAAGTGTACGCATAATACCTATCCTTCTTTGAAGCAATATGATTACGGTTAAGGTCAGTGAAGCTGCTTTCCTACCGGACAAGCGTATGCAGGCCCAAACTCTGGCACCTTGCTCTGCTTCACTACTAGATATAAGGTCGGCCAAATCCGATTCAAGACCCCGATAGCAATTTTTTTGCTCAGCGGTTTATTCGCAGTCAGCCGTTTTTGTCCTAACCAGGCAACTAGCCGTCTGGTTCCCCCAAAACTGCAGCACCCAGCAAGTAAAAGTCTCCCATCCCCGACAACAAATTTGCCCAAAATCAGAAAATACCCACTACGGTTTAGCAAGGAGAGCCCGCATCTTTACTCAAACGTGATCTGGGAGCAGCGAGCCTGCCCAGTTCATACTCCAGACTAACCACGATCCAAAAGAAAAGCCTCCGCCAGGATAACGGCTACGGCAGCCTATAATCGAGGTCATAAAAAAACGCCGCTCTTTCGAGCGGCGTTTTCCAACACCCTATCTGACATTCTGCCACTTGGGCAGGTACTATCTCGGCGTAATTACACGTCCAGGTTGGCGTTCAGGGCGTTCGCTTCGATAAAGTTACGACGCGGCTCAACCTGATCACCCATCAGCGTGGTAAACAGTTCGTCAGCAGCAACTGCATCCTGAACAGTTACCTGCATCATACGGCGCGATTCTGGATCCATGGTGGTTTCCCACAGCTGATCCGGGTTCATTTCACCCAGACCTTTATAGCGCTGAATGCTCAGGCCACGGCGAGATTCTTTGATCATCCAGTCCAGTGCTTCACTGAAACTGTCAACCGGCTGTTTACGCTCGCCACGTTGAACGTAGGCAGAGTCATCCAGCAGGCCGTCCAATGCTTCCGACAGATCCGCCAGTTTCGCATACTCTTTCGAGTTCAGCAGATCAACACTCAGCAGGTAGTCGTATTCCACACCGTGAGTACGCACGATCACTTTCGGCAACCATACGTTGTGCTCGTCGTCCTTCACCACCTCAAACGAGAAGTGACTTTCACCGGTTTGTTTTTGCTGCAGCGCGGCCACCAGCGTGTTCGTCCAGCCTTCTACCTGAGACTGATCCGCCAGCATGTCCGCCGTCAGACGCGGCTGATACAGGAACTCATTCAGCATCAGTTTCGGATAGCGACGGCTCATGCGGTCAATCATCTTACCGGCACTATTGTATTGCTGCACCAGCGTTTCCAACGCCTGACCCATGATCGCCGGCGCCCCTTCTGCGGTAAACAGCTGCGCGTTATCCAGTGCCAGAGTGATCTGGTACTGCGTCATGTTGTCATCATCCTGGATGTACTGCTCTTGTTTGCCTTTCTTCACTTTGTACAGTGGTGGCTGAGCAATGTAGATATGACCACGCTCGATCAGTTCTGGCATCTGACGGTAGAAGAAGGTCAACAGCAGCGTACGGATGTGCGAGCCGTCAACGTCGGCATCGGTCATGATGATGATGCTGTGGTAACGCAGTTTATCCGGGTTGTATTCGTCGCGGCCGATACCACAGCCCATGGCCGTGATCAGCGTAGCCACTTCCTGCGAAGACAGCATCTTGTCAAAACGGGCTTTTTCCACGTTCAGGATTTTACCTTTCAGCGGCAGAATCGCCTGATTCTTACGGTTACGACCCTGCTTGGCAGAACCGCCCGCCGAGTCACCCTCCACTATGTAGAGTTCAGACAGCGCAGGATCTTTTTCCTGACAGTCAGCCAGTTTGCCCGGCAGACCCGCCAGATCCAGAGCGCCTTTACGACGCGTCATTTCGCGCGCTTTACGAGCCGCTTCACGGGCTCGTGACGCTTCGATAATCTTGCTACAAACCGTTTTGGCATCACTTGGGTTTTCCAGTAGGAATTCACTCAGCTTTTCACCCATCGCCGACTCAACGGCCGGTTTCACTTCACTCGATACCAGCTTGTCTTTGGTCTGGCTGGAGAACTTAGGATCCGGCACTTTCACCGAGACCACGGCCGTCAGGCCTTCACGGGCATCGTCACCCGAGGTCGCGGTTTTCGCTTTCTTCGAATACCCTTCTTTTTCCATGAAAAGGTTCAGGGTACGGGTCAGCGCGCCACGGAAACCCGCCAGGTGTGTACCGCCGTCACGCTGCGGAATGTTGTTGGTAAAGCAGTAAATGTTTTCCTGGAAACCATCGTTCCACTGCATCGCCACTTCAACCCCGATACCGTCTTCACGAGTGAACTCAAAGTGGAACACTTTCGGGTGAATTGGAGTCTTGTTACGGTTCAGGTGCTCAACGAACGCTTTAATCCCGCCTTCATACATGAAGTGGTCTTGCTTGTTTTCTTCGCGCTCATCAATCAGTCGGATAGAAACCCCGGAGTTCAGGAACGACAGTTCGCGCAGACGCTTCGCCAGGATCTCGTAGTGGAATTCGATGTTGCTAAACGTGGCCGCACTCGGCCAGAAACGAATACGGGTACCGGTGCGGTCAGAATCACCAATCACAGCCAGAGGTGCCTGAGGTTCACCATGGTGGTAAATCTGCTGATGGATATGGCCGCCGCGGTGAATGGTCAGTTCCACTTTTTCAGACAGGGCGTTCACTACCGACACACCCACCCCGTGCAGACCGCCGGAAACTTTGTAGGAGTTGTCGTCAAACTTACCGCCGGCGTGCAGAACCGTCATGATGACTTCTGCCGCAGAAACCCCTTCTTCAGGGTGCAGTTCTGTCGGAATACCACGACCATCATCGCTTACAGACACCGAGCCGTCTTCATGGATAGTTACGATGATATCTTCACAATGGCCAGCAAGAGCTTCATCGATAGAGTTATCGACCACCTCAAAGACCATGTGGTGCAAGCCCGTGCCGTCATCGGTATCACCAATGTACATCCCTGGGCGCTTACGTACCGCATCAAGGCCCTTCAGTACCTTGATACTTGATGAATCGTAGTTGTTGGACATTGAGTTACTCTCGCTTTGATTATCCTGCGGTTATTTTACCGTGTTCCACATGAAACATCTTGCCATTTTCATCATGCATTTCCGCGATTTGGTCACCGCTGATCGCACTGATGAACACCTGGGCACCGGTTTCCTTTAACCGTTGTGCCAGCAGCGTGCGCCGCTGGCTGTCCAGTTCGGAAGCAAAATCGTCAATTAAATAAATGCACTGCTTCCCGGTGGCTTCGGTCAGGTGTAATCCCTGGGCAAGGCGCAGGGCACAGACCATTAATTTCAGCTGACCGCGGGACAGTACATCTTCGACCGGCGTACCGGCCACTTTGATCCGCAAGTCCGCTTTGTGCGGTCCGCTTGCGGTATACCCCAACTGTCCGTCACGCTCAAAATTGCGGCGCAGCAGCTCAGCATACGGGGTGTCTTTTTCCCAGCCGCGGTAGTACCCGAGCTGGATATCAAATTCCGGCAAGAAGCCCTGACAAATTTCGGCCGCTTTGGCTTTGACTGCCTGTAAATACGCATCACGCCAGCGGTCGATGTCTTCCGCCAGCTGAGCCAGTTCCTGATCCCAGTAGCTGAGCTCGCGGTAACTGGCGGCCGTTTTCAACAAGGCATTGCGCTGTTTGGTTAATCGGCGCACCCGGCTCCAAGCGTGATAAAACTGAGGTTCCACGTGAAACACGCCCCAGTCGATAAACGATCGCCGAAACTTAGGCCCACCAATCAGCAGCTCAAACCCTTCCGGGGTAATGAGCTGCAGCGGCAGGATTTGCGCCAGCTGAGCCAGCTTTTGCCCGCTCTCTCCACCGATTTTCAGCTCAGTGGTACCGTCGCGTTTTTTATTGATGCCGACCGGCAGTTCCATTTTGAGAGAAGCCGACTGCAACCTACCATGGACAAACAATTCGGCCTGCTCATGGCGGATCACACGCCCGGTCAGGTGACTACGAAAAGAACGGCCATGGCCAAGAAAATGGATGGCCTCCAGCACGCTGGTTTTCCCACTGCCGTTAGCACCGACCAGAAAATTAAAGCCTGGCGACAACGACAGGTCGCAGGCTTCAATATTACGGAAGTCTTTTACGATAAGACGTGTTAATGGCATACCTTACAGCCTGATTGGCATCACCACATACATGGCATCGCCATTGGCGCAGTCTTCCAGCAAAGCACTGGCATTGGCATCGGTCAGCGACCAGCGCACCTGTTCACACTTCAGGGTATTTAAAACGTCCAGCACATAACTGACGTTAAAGCCGATTTCCAGTGGCTCTCCCTGGTAGTCGACATCCAGAAATTCTTCCGCTTCTTCCTGTTCTGGGTTATTTGCGGTGATCCGCATTTCACCGTTGGCCAGGTTCAGGCGCACACCACGGAATTTTTCGTTCGACAGAATCGCCGCTCGCGAGAACGCCTTACGCAGTTCATCACAATTGGCTTCCAGGGTTTTGGTGGTATTTTGCGGCAGCACCCGGCGATAGTCAGGGAAGCGACCATCCACCAGCTTCGAGGTGAAGATAAAGTTATTCACTTCCGCCCGGATGTTGGAATGGCCGATCTGAATGCGGACGTCCGCATCAGGAGTATCGAGCAGACGCATCAGCTCCATCACGCCTTTGCGCGGCACAATGATTTGTTTAGCTGGCAGCGTATCCGCCAGGTCGATCGCACACACCGCCATCCGGTGACCGTCGGTCGCCACGGAACGCAGGTGCGAGCCATCGGTCTCAAACAGCATCCCATTTAGGTAGTAACGGACATCCTGGTGGGCCATGGAAAACTGGGTGCTGTCGATCAGGTGGCGCATTTGCCCCTGTGGCAGTGCCAATTCCACTTCACTTTGCCAGTCTTCAATGTTCGGGAAGTCCGCCGCCGGCAGAATGGACAGGGTGTAGCGGCTGCGACCGGACCGGATGATCACCCGATCACCTTCCAGGGTCACACTGATGCTGGCCTGATCCGGCAGACCGCGGCAGATATCCAGGAACTTACGAGACGGCACAGTCACCGCTCCCGGTTCGAAGTCACCTTCCAGCGGCAGGCGGGCGATCATTTCCACTTCCAGATCGGTCCCGGTCATAGACAGGCAACCCTGCTCCACCACCAGCAGAATATTGCCGAGAATCGGCAGTGACGGACGGCTTCCCAGCGCCCCAGACACCTGCTGGAGCGGCTTCAGTAATTGTTCGCGTGCAACGGTAAACTTCATATTAAGATGACAATGTTCTAATTAGGTTGGAATAATCTTCTTTGATGTCATGGCTTTCTTCACGCAGCTGCTCAATCTTGCGGCACGCGTGTAGCACCGTCGTGTGGTCACGACCGCCAAAGGCATCGCCGATTTCCGGCAGGCTGTGGTTGGTCAGCTCCTTAGCCAGCGCCATCGCCATCTGGCGCGGGCGAGCCACCGAGCGTGACCGGCGCTTGGACAGCATATCAGCCATCTTAATCTTATAGTATTCAGCCACGGTCTTCTGAATGTTATCGATCGTGACCAGTTTTTCCTGCAGCGCCAGCAAATCGCGCAGCGCTTCACGGACAAAATCAATGGTAATCGCACGGCCGGTAAAGTTGGCGTTGGCAATTACCCGATTCAGCGCCCCTTCCAGCTCACGCACGTTTGAGCGCAGGCGCTTGGCAATAAAGAAGGCCACTTCGTCGGCCAGACGGATATTGTGGTCTTCCGCTTTTTTCATCAGGATCGCGACCCGGGTTTCCAGCTCCGGCGGCTCAATCGCCACCGTCAGGCCCCAGCCAAAACGGGACTTGAGGCGATCCTCTACCCCGTTAATTTCTCGCGGGTAGCGGTCCGAAGTCAGAATGATTTGCTGGTTGCCTTCCAGCAAAGCGTTAAAGGTGTGGAAAAATTCTTCTTGTGAGCGCTCTTTGTTGGCGAAGAACTGAATGTCATCGATCAGCAGCGCATCGACGCTGCGGTAGTAACGTTTGAATTCTTCGATGGCATTGTTCTGCAGCGCTTTTACCATGTCCTGCACGAAACGTTCCGAGTGCATGTACACCACTTTGGCGTTCGGCTTGCGATCCGCGATCGCGTTACCCACCGCATGCAACAAGTGGGTTTTACCCAGGCCGGTTCCGCCGTACAGGAACAACGGGTTGTACGCCGCGCCCGGATTGTCCGCCACTTGGCGGCAGGCAGCCAGACCCAGCTGGTTCGACTTACCTTCCACGAAATTGTTGAAGTTGTGCTTCGGGTTGACGTTCGAGCGGTACCCGGCCTGCGATTCCGGCTGCACCGGTGACGGCGCAGGCTCCCAGCGACGGGAAGGCGGTTCATCAATAATGCCCGGAGCGGGCTGCAGGCTGGCGGGTATCACCGCCGGTTGCGGCGGCGGTGCCGTGACAGGTCGGCTGCCAACCTCAAATCGCAGGATCGGCACATCATTACCGCAAAACTCGTTAAGCAAGCGGTTAATATTGTTGAGGTACTTATCCCGCACCCAATCCAGGACAAATCGATTCGGTGCGAACAAGGTCAACGTGTTGTCGTTCAACTCGGCTTGAAGCGGTCGAACCCACATACTGAATTCTGTTGCAGGGAGTTCTTCCTGAAGGCGTTGAAGGCACTGCAACCATAGCGAAGATGACAA